>CAWAHX010000010.1:0-340146 GCA_963781935.1 uncultured Solirubrobacteraceae bacterium | reverse complement strand
CCCGCTGGCCGTCGGCACGGGCGGCATGCCGATGGTCGCCCACGCCGAGGACCAGCTGGCGCAGCGCCCCGGCGCGCTCGAGCGCATCTGACGCGCCAGCCCGCCGCGAACCGATCGCGGGCCTGCGTCATGGGTGACACTGCGGTTGAGGTCGCGCTGAGCATCCGGGCTGAGCACGCGGAGGGCCCGCTGTGGGACGCCGTCACGGCCCGCCTGTGGTGGGTGGACATCACCGGGCAGCGGGTGCACTGCTTCGACCCGGCCTCGGGCAACGACAGCTCCTAGGGCACCCGCGGGCAGCCGGGTGGTGTGGTCCTCGGCGCGGCGGGAGAACCGGTCGTGGCGAGCCCCGAGGGCCTGGCGGTGCTCGACCGGGGCACCGGAACGATGGATCTTCGCGTTCCCATCGAGCAGGACAGAACCGAGAACCGCGCGAACGACGTCAAGGTCGACGGCCGGGGCAGGGTCTGGGTCGGCACGATGGCCTTCGACAAGCGGCCACGCAACGCGGCGCTGTACCGGGTCGACGGCGGCAAGGCGACCTGCGCGGTCGAGGGCCTGACGATCTGCAACGGGCCCGCGCTCGATGAGCCGCAAGGCCGCCTGTACCTCGCCGACACCGCCCTCTTCATCGTCGATGTCTTCGATCTGGACCCCGCAACCGGCACCCTCACCGGCCGCCGGCCTTTCCTCGCCTTCGGCGAGGCGCAGGTCTGGCCGGACGGCATGACCGTCGATGACGAGGGCATGCTGTAGGTCGCGCTGGGACGAGCCGGGGCCGTCCACCGCTACCGCGCCGACGGCACGCTCGACGGCATGATCGAGCTACCCACGACAAACCCCACCGCGGTGGCTTTCGGCGGCATCGACGGCGGCGACCTGTATATCACCACCTCATGGTTCGACTGCGAGCCAGACAGCCGCAACGCCCAGCCCCTCGCCAGCGTGGTCATCTTCCGATGCCGCCCCGGGGTGACCGGGCCCCCCTCACCGCGATACGTCGGCGTCCCGCCCCCGCCAGCACCCTTGCCCGAGCACAACCCCAGCCACCACCAGGGAAAGGCGGCACCGCATGATCCAGCGAATGGTCGTTTTCGGAGCCTGCGGTGATCTGACTAGCCGCCTGCTGATGCCCGCGGTCGCGCAGCTGGCCGAGGCCGGGCTGCTGCCACCAGGGTTCACGGTCGTGGGCTCGGCCAACACCGACTGGTCAACCGAGGATTTCCGCCAGCACATCGCCGACGGCCTGGGCAAACACGCCCCCGCCGTGGCGCCGGCCACCCGCGGAGAACACCGTCGTCCAGATGCTCAGCTTCGCGCCCGCCGACGTCACTCAGCCAGCCGAGGTCAGCAAGCCGGTCGGCGGCGATCATCCGGACACGCTGGTCTACCTCGCGCTGCCCCCGGGCCTGCTCCCCTCGGTGCTGTCGGCACTGGCGGTCGCCAAGCTGCGCCACGAACACGGTCGCGATCGAAAAGCCCTTCGGCACCGACCTGACCTCCGCGCGGCACCTCAACCAGATCCTGCGCATCCAGCTGCCACAGCCGGTGATCTTCCGGATCGACCACTTCCTGTCCAGCGAGCTCGTCCGCCGGGTCGTCACCCTGCGGTTCCTCAACCGGGTCTTCGAGCCGATCTGGAACGCCGTGCACATCGAACGGGTCGACATCAGCTGGCTTTCTGGAGCTGCCTTCACTGCCTCTCCTAAGGCTTCAGCTGCAGCCCATCGGACATCCCATTCCTTATCCTTAAGAGCCAGCAGAAGCTGAGGGACAACCATCCTTTCGCAATTTCTGGCGCTGCCTTCACTGCCTCTCCTAAGGCTTTAGCTGCAGCCCTTCGAACATCCCATTCCTTATCCTTAAGAGACGGCAGAAGCTCGTGGGACAACCTCCTTCGCAATTTCTGGCCCTGCCTTCACTACCTCTCTCTAAGGCTTCGGCTGCAGCCCTTCGGACATTCAAATTCTCATCCTTAAGAGCCAGCAGAAGCTGCAGGGATAACCTCCTTCGCAATTTCTGGTGCTGCCTTCACTGCCTCTCCCAAGGCGTAAGCTGCAGCCCTTTGAACAACCCATTCCTCATCCTTAAGAGAACGACCAGCAGAAGCTGAGGGACAATCTCCTTCGCAATTTCTGGTGCTGCCTTCACTGCCTCTCCTAAGGCTTCAGCTGCAGCACTTTGGGCACACCAGTCCTCATCCTTAAGAGCCCGCAGAAGCTGCGGGACAACCTCCTTCGCAATTTCTGGCCCTGCCTTTACTACCTCTCTTAAGGCTACAGCTGCAGCCATTTCCGACACCCCGTCTGATCATCCTTAAGAGCCAGCAGAAGCTAGTCGGGACAACCTCCTTCGCACTTCTCAGGCCCTGCCTCCACGCCTCTAAGCTTAAGGCTTCAGCTGCAGCACTTCGGACATCGTACGTCCTCATCCTTAAGAGCCAGCAGAAGCTGTGGGACGACCACTTTCGCAATTTCAGGCCCAGCTTTTGCAATCCTTAGCGAAGCTGTACAAACTGCACTATTACTCCCTTTTGCCAGTTCCTGTTGAAGCATGGGAGCTAATTGGTGCCTTAGCAACGGGGTTGCCAATAGTTCAACCAATGAATCTGTGACGATGTCGCTAAAAAACAGACTAAAAAGCCACTGACACCAGTACCTTGGCTTCCTGCAAGTACCGCTCTTTTCTTGGGAGATGGCCGGACCAGCCGCACTCTTCCAAGCAGCGCATTTTCAGTTGAAATGTATAGAACCCGACTAAATCCGTCGGGGGAGCATCAAGCAGATCAAAATAGGCGCGCAGCCTTGAGGGATCTTCCTTAAGCAAACCGGCAACAAACCAGAAGACCACTTGGAATTGAGGATTGAACTTTCTGGGACTGAATAAGCGTCTCGGCCGTTTTTGGATTTTATTGCCGAAAGCCTGCAGAGATAGCGTGCGCTGCAAAAAACTCCTGGAAGGTCAGGTGGGCAAAATAATAGGAGTCCTCCAAGAATGTGCCATGAGTTCCCGTCGACTGGAGGAAACCGATCTCCTTTAGGAGCTGATTAAACGCATCTCTTTGCAAAAGCTCTGAAGGACGATGTGCGATATAAGAGGGATTTATTTTAGGATCATTGAAAGAGATCAGGAGATTTTGCCCCTCCAAACCCACCCAAGCAACCTCTTCAAGTAGATGCACGACTTTAGCAAAGTGGGGGTCAATGTTTTCAAAGTCTCCCTCTTCAAGCACAGACGCTTCCGGCCGGCCGTTTTTTTGTAAAAACCAGCGTTGTAACTCAAGTGTAAATTTTCTATAAAGCATAGTCATCGATTCAAAAGAGGTGCTCTGTTGCAACTTCCAGAGATGGCAAATCAGCTCTAAATTCAGCGGAATGTGGGAAATCCCTGCGAGCCATGAGTTGGCTTGAAGGTGAACTTTAAGCGACTGGGCTTTATCGTCCGGAAGATTCTTTGAAAGATAGGTTTGGACTTGAGTCTGGTTAAAACCCACACATTCGAGGGTCACGATCCGCCTTTAAGCCATGCACTGCATAGGGGCGGGAAGTGAGGAGCCAGCAGGGATAATCCATGAGTTCCTGTAAAATTTTGGCCTCAGGAGTGCCAGCGGGAAATTGCGCCTCATCATACCCATCCAGGATGAATAGAATTTTCTGCTTATTTTTCTGGAGAAACAGCGTAAGATCGGCAGGAAAGATTCCCTTCTCACTCGGGGGAATGCAATGTTCAAGAATAAAAGCGCTTGTTTCATTGCCTTTAAAATTTCTTAAATTTCGAAGAGGAATCCAGATGACAGCTTCAAATTTATCGCTCCAGAGTTCCCCAGAGGCCCAACTGTAGGCGATGTACTGACAGAGAGTGCTCTTGCCCATTCCCGCTCTTCCGACTAGGAGGAGACGCTTTGGCTCCTGCCCTTCATCCCGTTTATCAAAGAGCTTGGAAAGGGAAATGGGCTCCTTCGCCGCTTGAATATCTTCCCAACTGCTGATTCTAGAATCGTTATAAACCTCCTTCTTCTCTTTAAGGGACTCAGGCTTTTCCTGGGGCTCCTCTTTTTCAATCTTTTTTTCCTCACGATTTACAATGACAAGATCTGTGTAACCCTGCTCGATTAAAGTGACTCCTCCAAACAGCGTAGGAATCGTATCTCTTTGCCGATAGGAGATCTGCAATGCCGCAATAATTTTCGGATCGTGATTCTCCTGCTTGGGCTCCGCAGCGCCAAATAGTTGGGAAAAAAATGCCGCAACTGGAGATGTTGAAGCTACTGGCAGCTCCACCTCTTGAAAATAGCCTAAAAGCTTATTGATTGCTTTTTTCTTGAATGTCTGCTCACACTGAAAATTTAAGCAAGAAATATGGGCCAAAAGCCAGTTCTGTTCATCCGTGAGAAGTGTGGAAGCGCTTGCAGATTGGATGCTCTCTTTCAACCTCTGAAGGAGGCTTCGCAACGTGCTGGGCACCCCTAAGTATTTTTCTGAGGCCGTTAGGGCTTGAATAAGATCACCAAGGGTGTGTGCCACTGTAAGCTGTTTGATCATAGTTCCATTTGGTCCAAGCGTGACCACATAACGAGGCAAAATCTGGTGCGACTCAAAGACGACCAATTCATCAAAGACGGCCTCTTGCCCAGGTTTTATGGCATGACAGTTGATATCGCGCTCAGAATCTGTTTCAGGCTTGACTAAGACATAATGAGCATCGTAGGGGACTTTGCAAGGTTTTCCCTCCAAACGGCGTCCATCTTTGTCAGTCACTGGGTAAGCTAGAAAAAAGAGACCCAATTAAAGAGCAAGGTGCGATCGTGGTTGTAATTCTCCGCATATTTTGCATCTGAAGTAAAGTAAAACCCTTTTCCAAACCAACCCTGATCACTCTCTTTCTTGTAAATTACGCAAAATTTGTCGACAAAATGGATCTCGATAAGGGAGCGCACTGTTCCGTGGAACATGGGCACCACTTTTACATGTTTATATAAAGCGGGTGTACAAGATCGTGTAAGAAGAGCTTGATTGACAGTGTGGCGCTGATTTTTGTCATAAGCATTAAGCCATTTTGATTGGAAGACGGATTTTTCCCCGCGGGCTTCTAACTCTTTTAGTCGCGCGATAAATCCTTTATACATCGCCAAGTTATAAATAACTTCGACATTTTCAACAATAAGGCCATCGACAGCTGGGTTATCACTGTAAAGCTTTTGCACCCGCTTCCAGTCTTTCTGGCCTCCAGGGACTAAGTAAAAGGATTTTTCTCCTTTAGACCGCTCTTGAAGAAGAGCTGAATAAATGGCAGGGTCAAAGTCCCAGGGCTGCCCTGTTTTGCTTGGTGGATGCATGGGGTTTCCTTTGATTATTGCTGGATTTACACCGGTTCTTGTATCACGAGTTTTTCAAAACAAGGGTGAATATTTCCAATATTGACCCTTGAAAAAGTTCAATCGCGGGCACTTTGAAGTTAACGCAACACCAGCATTTGTGGAAACTGCTTGGATGAGTCAGCGATAAGATTTGCAAACTTGGCGGGATTGGCAACGGGTATTTTTTGCAAACCGTTTTTATAAAAGCAGAGCTCATCATTTCTCATATAAAGGGGCACGTTTTCCAAAATGCATTTGGTGATTAAGGTCCATAAATAAGCATTTGTTTCTGCGCCGTCTATATGCTTGACGAGACGTAGAATGGAAGTTTCTTTTAGAGAGAATAATAGAGGATTAATTTTGAAAATTTGTGAAATGAGCTTAGGCGTCAAGGGGGCAACAGATAAGTCCACCTGCATCAATATTCTTACGATTTTCTCCGTTAATGGCTGTTCTTGGATTTTTTTGAACAATCTCGTTGGCATCCTCAGGGGAGACTTTTATGATGGCAAGCATAACTTCAAGGCTCTTTTCATTTTGCATATGAGAATAAAGAGCAGGCAAAAGGCTTCGAATGATGGGCTTGTAAATCTTTACAGCTCCTCTAAAAAATCGGAAACACAACCTCTTTTATAGACGGAGATTCGTCTTCATTTTGCAGAACCTGTAAAAAGGGTGTGGAGAGAATTTTCAATTTCTGCGTCTGTTGCCAGTTCACTTAGTGCAGTCAAAACCTGATAGCGTTGATCGAGAAGTTTCATTTGATCAGGCGAGATATATCGTGGAATATATTGAGCTGAAAGTTGTTGAAAAAATGTAAAAAGAGCTCCTAAAGCCATTTTTTTATGATCGACTGTTTTGGCAATCTTTGGAAGGGAGCGAATCGCCTCAGCTCTTATTTCTGTATCGTGGCTTTGGACATGTGCTAAAAATATTGGGATAAAACCGGCGGCATATTCAGGCGCTCGAGTAGCTGTATGAACAACCAGTTTCATCACGAGATTTTCATCACACTGAATTTTCTGAAGTTCCCCGTGAATGAAAAGGGTAATTTCTCTCCCATATTCTGTATCGCTTTCGATCATGTCACCTAAGAGCATAGCAGCTTGATAGCGAATCGTTTCGTCATCTGCATTTAAAGCTTTTAATAAACCTGGAATGATTCTCTGGTATAGATGTGGGGACTGTTTAAAAATAATAGACAGCATATTTACGGATCGTTCTTGGGTTTTCCGATCGGTTACATAGAGTTGGGTGAGGAGTTGATCAAGAACATCTTCAGCTGCATCTGGACATACTTTGATGGCTTGGGCCGTTGCTTTAGAGACACTAGATTTCACAAAAGAGTCCTTATCCTCTAAACCTATGAGAAGATGCTTTAAGGTTTCCCGAGGTGTGTCAGGGAAAACAATGGCCATTTCTCCTAAACCTTTAGCAACTCCCGCTCTTTGGAAAACAAATTTTCCGATGTATAGCGTGTTCAAAAAGAAGGCCATCACCCTCTTCTTCATTTTAGGAACGATCTTTAAACACTCAACCATGACATGGGCAATATCTTCTCCAGCATCTAACTCAATTCCAATTTGAACTTCCATTGTTCCTGAAGAGCAGGAATGGCTATATCAGCAATGCTTGGATAAAGTGATAAACATCCGCTTAACGGCCTCATATATGATATAGCGATGTTTTTCTTTGAGCGCTTGTAGAACGTCTGCACTGACTTTGGCACAAAGCGTTGGATCTACCAAAATCACCTTTCTTAAAGCCTCTAGAGCAGTGATTTTAAGAAATCTGCTATCTGTTCTTAAAATATTTTGAAGCTTAGGAACAATGGCTTGAGCCATATCGGGAAGAGAGCTAACGATATTGATATTGCGATGTCGGCGGGCTCCACGCCTGCATCCTGGCCGCGATCTCCTCGTCGCTGAGCTCGACCTCCAGGCTCCCGGCGGCCAGATCGATGGCGATCACGTCGCCGTCGCGGACCACCGCGAGCGGGCCGCCGCGCGCGGCCTCGGGCGCGACGTGGCCGACCATCAGGCCCCGGGTCGCCCCGGAGAAGCGCCCGTCGGTCACCAGCGCGACCGACTCGCCGAGCCCGGCGCCGACCACGGAGGCGGTGACGCTGAGCATCTCGCGCATCCCGGGGCCGCCGGCCGGGCCCTCGTAGCGGACCACGAGCACGTCCCCGGGCTCGACCGCGCCTGCGCGCACGGCCTGCGCGCACTCCTCCTCGCTGTCGAACACCCGGGCGGGTCCGGTCTGCTGCAGCCGCTCGGTGCCCGCGAGCTTCAGCAGGCTTCCGTCCGGGGCCAGGTTGCCGCGCAGGCTGTACAGCGCCCCGCTGGGCTTGAACGGGCGCTCGGCGCTGAAGACGACGCACCTCGTCGGGCGCGGCCGCCCCGGCGGTGACGTCGCCGAGGGTGCCGCCCTCGACGGCCGGTGCGGCGCCGTCCAGGTGACCCGTCCGGATCAGCTCGGCGATGACGGCGGCGCTGCCGCCGGCGCGATGCAGGTCCTCGGCGACCCAGCGCCCGCCGGGGAGCAGACTCGCGATGACGGGTGTCCGCGACGCGACCTGCGTGAGCTCGTCGAGCGTGAGCGCGACGCCGGCCTCGCGCGCGATCGCCAGGAGGTGCAGCACCCCGTTCGTCGATCCGCCGGTCGCCGCGATCCCGGCCATCGCGTTCAGGAGCGCGCGCCGGTCCAGGAAGTCGCGCGCCGTGCGCGGGCCGCCGGCGACGGCGACGGCCAGCGCGCCCGCGCGCTCGGCGGCCGCGCCTTCTCGTCCCGGTCGGCGGCCGGGATCAGGCCGTCGCCGATCCTCGTGATGCCGAGGCAGTCGAGCGCGATCGCCATCGTGTTCGCGGTGAAGTGGCCGGCGCACGTGCCGGCGCCGGGGCACGACTCGCGCTCGATCTCGTCGAGCTCCGCCCGGGTCATCGTGCCGCGCTCGAACGTCCCGACGGCCTCCCAGACGTCCTGGATCGTGACGGCGCGATCACCCAGGCGGCCGGCGCGCATCGGCCCGCTGTAGAGGACGACGGCGGGCTTGTCGACGCGCGCGAGCGCCATCAGCGCCGCGGGCACGGTCTTGTCGCAGCCGACGATGCAGACGACCGCGTCGAAGTCGTGCGCGTGGACCATCAGCTCGATCGAGTCGGCGATCACCTCGCGCGAGATCAGCGAGGCGCGCATCCCGGGCGTCGCCTGCGACTGGTTGTCGGAGACGGCGATCGTGTTGAAGGCGAGCGGCACGCCGCCCGGCCCGCGTGACCGCGTCCGCGACGTGCGTCGGACAGCTCCCGCTGGTTGATGTTGCACGGCATCGTCCCGGTCCACGTCGAAGCGATGCCGACGATCGGCGCGGCGAGGCGCGCGGGGTCGATGCCGATCGCGCGAAAGTGCGCCCGCGCGCCCGCACGCTCCGGCGCCGAGGGAAGCTGCTCGCGGGCACGGCGGCGGAGCTCGGCCGGGTCGAATCCCATCCGGCGCCATCGTATCCGGCCTGCCATGCTGCCCGGATGCGCACGCGCTCGGTCCTGCTCATCGGCCTGCTCGCCCTTGCGGTCGCCCCGGCCTCCGCTCACGCCGCGAAGTCCGTCACCTGCTCCCAGTCGGCATCGACGGTGCTGTTCTGGCCGCACGGCCATCCAGCGGTGAAGCGCGTCGGCTTCCCCAAGATCAAGACGCCGCACCTCGAGGTCTACAGCCCCGGTGCCGGCTACCCGTCGACGAACTTCCTGCTGTACGCCGACGCGAAGCGGTTCGTGGATCCGTCGCGAACCTGCGGTTCGGGGCCGGTCAAGAAGACCGATGACGTCGCCCACGCCAAGACGATCAAGACGACGAAGGCCGTCACCTGCACCGCACCCGCCGCGATCGCCTACGACATCGCCAAGTCGAAGAAGGGGCTGACCGTCAGAGGGCACGCCGGCGTCGACACCTACTTCCGGGCGGAGCTTCGCGCGAAGGGCTCGACGCTCACCTACGACCGCAGCCTCTGCCACGCCGAGGCCGCGCCTCACTGAGGCCTGCCGCTGCCCGGAAGATCCGCGGCGCAGGTAGCGTGCGCCGGGATGCCGCGCGTCGCCGTCTTCGGTCCGAGCCCGCTGCTCACCGTCTCGATCGAGACGCGCGGCGGGCACGACGACGTGCACGTGCACCCTGGTGGGCAGGGCGTCTGGCTCAGCCGCATGGCCGCGGAGATGGGCGCCGACCCGGTGCTCTGCGGGCTGCTCGGTGGTGAGACCGGTGGGGTGCTCGCCGGCCTGCTCGCGCAACTCCCCGGCGAGCGGCGGATGGTCGCGGCAGCGGGGGCGAGCGGCTGTTACGTCGTCGATCGCCGCGATGGGACGCGGCGGCTGGTCGCACAGGCCATGGCGCCGGCGCCCTCGCGCCACGAGATCGACGAGCTCGTGGCGACGACCGTCTCCGCGGCGCTCGACTCCCGGGTGCTCGCGATCTGCAACGCGTTCCCGGGTGACGCGCTGCCGGTCGAGGCCTACGGCACGCTTGCGAGTGACGTCGCGGCCAACGGGTGCCCCGTGATCGTCGATCTCTCCTCGCCGCGCCTCGATGCCGTGCTCGCGGCACGTCCCGACCTCGTGAAGCTCAACGACTGGGAACTGGCGGAGTACGTCTGCGGCCCGGTCGATCCGCCGGACCTGCTGCTGGCCGCCGCGACGCGTCTTCGCGATCGCGGCGCCCGGTCCGTGCTCGTCACGCGCGGCGGGGAGCCGGCGCTGTGGCTCGACGCCGGCGCGTCGCCACGGATGGTCATCCCGCCACGCTTCGAGCGCGGAATGCGCGAGGGCTGCGGCGACACGATGATGGGTGCGATCGCCGCCGTGCTCGCCGCGGGGCGCCCGCTCGAGGAGGCGATCGTGCTCGGGGCGGCGGCCGGCGCGGCGAACTTCCTGCACGCGGGTTTGGGCACCGGCGATCGCGCCACCATCGAGTCGCTCGCCGCGCGCGTGCGAATCGCGCCCTACCCGGCCGCGAACGGCGGCTGAGAGACGCCGCTCCCGCTGATGATCGCGAGCGGCGCGTCGCGCGCGATCCACTCCAGGTGCGGTGCGACGCGCTCGACGCGACTGAGCACCCCCAGCGCGCCGGCGAGCGCAACCGGCCGGCCGCCATGGGAGGAGTGCGCGTCGGTGCCGAGCACATGGATGAGGCCGCGGCGCGCGAGCTCGAGCATTCCGTCGGCGACGGCACCGCCCTCGAAGTACGCGGCGGTCGCCTGGATCAGCGCGCCGCGCTGCGTGAGCCGCGCGAGCCGCGCGAAGAGGTCGCTCGTCAGATGGCGCTCGGGATGAGCGACAAGCGCGCGGAAGCCGCGGCGATCAAGACGCTCGACCGCAGCTTCGAGGCTGTCCGACAGGGGTCCCGGCCGCGGCTCGAGCAGGATCCAGTCGCCGGTCCCGAGGCACACCGCCCGCAGCTCGTCGTCGCCGAGGTCGTCCACGATCGTCTCCGCGACCTCGCCGCCGGCGAGCACGCGCAGCGGGATCTCCCGCCGCTGCAGCTCCTCGCCCAGCGCCGCGACGCGCCCCGCGATCTCGCCGATGCGCACGTCGTGGTCGTGGCGGATGTGCGGCGTGGCGCAGATCGTGGTGATGCCCCCGCCCAGCGCGCGGAGGGCCATCGCGGCGCTGTCGTCCTCGTCCAGCGCGCCGTCGTCGACGCCGGGGAGCAGGTGGCAGTGCAGGTCGATGAGCCCGGCGGCGGGTGGGGCAGGTCCGGCGGCAACGTCCGCGATACGCATCCTGCAGGGACCGTAGCTCGCGCGGATGCCGGAGCCTTCTGCGCGACGTAGCGTTGGTGGATGCGGTGCGTGACCGCATCCACCAGTGGAGAGGAGGCGACGTGACATGAGCGTCAAAGAGGTGACGAAGGTCAAGAGGCCGACGGCACAGGCGGCCGACCGCCGTGCCCCAGGGACCGGTACCGATGCGGCGACGCTGGGCGCGATGGTCCTGCGCGCGGCGTCCATGTACGAGGGCCCGGCGATGCGCTACAAGCTCGACGGCGGGTGGACGGAGATCTCCTACGCGCAGCTCGCCCGCACCGCACGCGACATCGCCAAGGGCCTGATCGCGATGGGCATCGAGGCGGGCGATCGCGTCGCGGTGCTCGCCAACACGCGTCCTGAGTGGACGCTGGTCGACATGGGCGCGTTCTGCGCCGGCGCGGTCGTGGCGCCGATCTACCACACCAACGCGCCCGAGGAGTGCGCGTACGTCCTGAGCGATTCGGACGCGCGGGTCGTCTTCTGCGAGGACGCGGAGCAGCTCGCGAAGGTCCTCGGCGTCCGCGACGAGTGCCCGCGGCTGGAGCACGTGGTCCTCATCGAGGGCACGGGCGCCGGTGCGATGTCGCTGGACGACCTGCGGGCACTGGGTGCCGACGTGCCCGAGGCGGCGGTCGAAGAGCGGGTGGCGTCCGTCGCCGCCGACGACGTCGCAACGCTGATCTACACCTCCGGCACGACCGGCCCGCCCAAGGGCTGCGTGCTCACGCACGGCAACTTCCTGGACGCGACGCGCGCCTACGAGCAGCGGCTCGACCTGGGGCGGGACGGCGTGCCGATCGTGTTCTTCATGTTCCTGCCGCTCGCTCATTCGCTCGCGCGCATCACCGAGGTGTGCGTCCTGGACATGGGCGGCACGCTCGTCTTCTGGCAGCGCCGGCCCGAGCGCCTGCTCGACGACATCCGCGAGTCGCGGCCGACCTACCTGCCGTCGGTGCCGCGGGTCTTCGAGAAGATCTACTCCGCGGCGCGCAGCGGCATCGCGGAGCAGCCGCGCGCCAAGCGGATGATGTTCGACTGGGCCATCGGAACCGGTCAGCGCGTACGCGCGATCGAGCGCAAGGGCGGGCACCGTCCCGCCGGCCTGGCGCTGCGTCACCGCGTCGCCGACCAGCTCGTGCTCTCGAAGGTGCGCGCGCTGTTCGGCGGGCGACCTGCAGCTCGCCGCCAGCGGCGCCGCCCCGATCGCGACGGACGTGCTCGAGTTCTTCGACGCCTGCGGCGTTCTCGTGCTCGAGGCCTGGGGCATGACCGAGACTGCGGCCGCCGGCGCGATCAACACGATCGACGAGCTGCGGTTCGGCTCCGTCGGGCAGGCCGCTGCCCGGGGTGGAGATGCGCCTCGCGGCGGACGGCGAGCTGCTGATGCGCGGCCCGAGCGTCTTTCGCGGGTACTTCAAGAACGACGAGGCGACCCGTGAGACGCTGCACGACGGGTGGCTCGCGACCGGTGACCTCGCGGCGATCGACGACGACGGGTACGTCTCGATCACCGGCCGCAAGAAGGACCTGATCATCACGTCGAGCGGCAAGAACATCAGCCCGACGAACATCGAGAGCGCGCTGAAGACGAGCCGCTGGATCTCCGAGGCGATCGTCTTCGGCGACAGGCGTCCCTACCTCGTGGCGCTGGTGACGCTCGACGCCGACGAGGCGCCGAAGCTGGCCGCGCAGCTCGGCATCGAGCCGGACCTGGAGGCGATGGCCCGCGACGAGCGCGTCCGGGCGGTGCTGCAGGCGGCGGTCGACGAGGCCAACTCGCACTTCGCGCGCATCGAGCAGGTCAAGGACTTCGCGATCCTCGACCGCGACCTCACCCAGGAAGCGGGCGAGCTGACGCCGACGCTGAAGCTCAAGCGCAACGTCGTGTACGAGGAGTTCGCCGACGTGTTCGCCGGGCTCTATGAGGAAGGACACGGCTGAGGTAGCGTCACGCGCTGACAGGGCGACGAGCGAAAGGCGGCAGCGGTGGGTCACATGGGTGGAACGGCGAGCGCGGAGATCGATGCTCCGCTCGACGAGGTCTGGGCCGTCGTCGAGGACGTGCTGACGGCGCCGGAGTGGCAGGGCGGCCTCGTCTCGATGTCCGCGCTCGAGCGCGACGACGAGGGGCGCGCGACGCTCGTCGAGACGGTGAACGACATCAAGGTCCGCCACGTGAAGACCGAGGTGCGCTTCGGCTACGAGCCGCCGGCGCGCCTGGCGTGGACGCAGGAGAAGGGCGACCTGAAGTCGGTCGAGGGGGCGTGGGAGCTGGAGGATCTCGGCGACGGACGCACCCGCGCGACGTACACGCTCGACAGCGATCCGGGCCGCATGATCGGCATGCTGATCCGCGGCCCCGTCGAGTCGGTGATCCGCTCGATGCTCGTCAACGCTCGCCCGGGTGAGCTGAAGCAGCGCGTCGAAGGCTCGTAGCTCCGCCTGGCCCTACGTGCTCGGGATCCCGAGCACGCGGGGCAGGCGCAGCGCGAGGATCAGGTCTCCGCGGACCTGCAGCCTGCCGGCGAGCACGAGCCGCCAGGCACCGACGACGCCGCCGACGAGCTGCAGGAATGCGACCGGATCGAGCTCCAGGGTGAGCGTCGGCGGGTATGCGGGGCGCGCCGGCGTGAGGCAGCGCCGGTCGGCGATCACGACCTGGCGACGATCCGTCCTCCCGCGGCGCCCGCCGAGCACGCGGAACTCGACGACCGCGTCGACGCCCGCGGCGCGGTCCGGGTCGAACCGCTGGCGCATGGTGCGGAAGATCTGCCAGATCAGCAGGCGGCGCAGCGGGCCGCGCATCGCCCGCGCGAGCTGCTCGTCCGAAGCCCGGGCCACCCAGCGCGCCAGCCACTGCGCCTTGCGGTCGGGCGTCATCCGCTGATCTTCGCGCATGACGCTCGGCCGACTGGCGCGGCGCCCGCGCGTCGCAGTACCGTCGCGCCATGGACGCCGACGAGGTCCGCGAGCTGATCGACCGCTACGACGCCGCGTGGAACGCGCAGGACATCGCGGTGATCGACGCGGCGCACGCACCCGCGATCGTGTTCCACAACCACACGGCGGGCGAGGACGCCGTCGACGGCTCGGCGGCGGTCCGCGAGCACATCGGCCGGATCTTCGCGAACTGGCCCGACCTGCGCTTCAGCCGCCGGCGCCTCTACACGCGCGACGACCTCGCCGTCAGCGAATGGACCGCGACCGCGACGAAGCCCGACGGCACGCGCATCGAGTGGGACGGGATCGACGTCTTCCCGATCGAGGACGGGCTGATCGTTCGCAAGGACGTGTACTCGAGCTCGAGCTCCCCGCGCGTGATCGGCTGAGCAGGACGCGTGGGCGCCCGGGCCGGCTGGCCCGGGCGCTCTGCGTGGCGCAGGCAGCTGCGGATCAACTGCAGATCGCGTAGACGGTGCCGCTCGACGTCGCCAGATGCGAGTCGGGCAGCGAGACGATCACGGTCGAGCGGTGGTTGGCGTACTCGCGCGGGGCGTAGAAGCCGGCGTGCCCGCCGGTCGCAAACGTCCGCAGGCGCTTGGTCCCCGGGCAGATCACGTTGATCGCCGCGCCGGCGGCGTTCGTCCCGCGGTCCACCTTGACGGTGCGGCCGATGACGACGTAGCCGGACGGGATCGGCTTGCCGGCGCGGATGGCGCGGACGCCGGGCGCGTCGAACGGCGAGCGGTCGCCGGCGTTGAGTGTCGTCTTCGACCCGACCGTGACCTGCGTCGGGGTGTCGGACTGCGCGGCGATCGCTGCGCCGGAGCCGATGGCGGCTACGGCGACGGCGATGCCTGCGGTGATGCGTGTACGGCGGAACATCAGTGCCTCCTGGAATCGTCTGTGCGAACGAGTTCCAGCCTGCCGGTCGCGGGAGCGTCGATGGGGCCACCAAGGTGTGAACGTGATTGCACCCCACGGGCGGTGTGCTGGGGCGTAGAGTTCGCGCATGACCACCGGGGGGCTTCGGACCGTGCTCTGCGCGGCGATCGCGTCGGCGCTGTTCCTGCCGGCCGCTGCGCACGCGGTGACGACGAGCGTCGACGGCCCGTCGGCGGACATCACCGCGGGGGTGCGCATCGACGTCGACGTCGCACCCGACGGGACGGCGGCGATGGCGTACCTGAAGAAGGTCGCAGGGGTAGACCACGTCTTCGTCGTGCGCAAGCAGGGTGCGGGATGGACGGCGCCGGAGCGTGTCGACAGCACGCTCGCGACGGCCTCGCTGCGACCGGCCGTCTCGGTGGCCAACGGCGGGAAGGTCGTCGTCGCGTTCTCGAATGGGGCGAAGCTGTACGGCGCGATCGCCACTGGCGGGGGAGCGTTTGCGGCGCCGAGCGTCATCGACGGGGTTGGCGCGTGGGGCGTAGCCGACATGGATCTCGGCGCGAACGGCAACGGGTACCTGGCCGCGCTGGCCAACGCTCCGAACACCGATCTCTACGCCTTCCGCCTGCAGGGGACGACGTGGACGAAGGTCGGCGGCGCCTTCCCCTTGGACCCCCTTGACGCGGCTGCTCGGCGAGCTCGGCCGGCGACGGCGATCAGCACGGTCCGCGGATCGCCGTGACGGCCGACGGCGCGGCGGCGAACGTCGTCTGGTCGCGATGACTCCGTCGCCAGCACCTCGAGTTCGTCGCGCGCCGCATCACCGGCACGGCGGCCGGTGACATCGGCCCGGCGGTCGATCGGCTCGCTCGCCAACGGCACGCTGCTGGGCACCGCGCCGGCGACGAGCGCGCGCAAACGACATGGGCGACGTCGGCGTCGACGGTGCCGGACCTGGCGTGGGTGGTCTACCGCCAGAACTTCACCTACGGCAGCCTCGGACAAGGGCCGTGCGCTCGCGCGCTCCTTCAACGGCACGGCCTTCGGTCCGGTCAACGTCATCGACGGGCTGCCGACACCGCCGCCCGAGGCGGCCGAGGTTCCGCGCATCGCCGTCAACGGCGTCGGGCCAGGGCCTGTCCAGCAATTCACGGCAGCTGTTCTTCGACACCGACTCGGCCTCGCTCGCCGCCGGCGTCTGGTCGCCCGGCGCCGCGATCAATCCGACGCCGAACACGAACACCGGAAGGTCCGCGCCTGCGCTCGCGGACAGCGGCGCCGGGATGGTGACCTGGTTCTCGACGCCGGGAGGGGCGGCGAAGAACGAGATCCTGGCCCGCGTCAGGGGCCTCGACGGCACGCTCGCCGCTCCGGTGCCCCTGTCGGACCCGGCCCTCGGGGAGCCGAACTTCAGCCTGCCGGAGGCCGGGGCCGACGCCGGGACGTTCGCGGCCACCGCGTTCACCCAGGGCACGGCCGCCAACGTCCGTGTCGTCGCCG
The DNA here is from genome assembly GCA_963781935.1 of uncultured Solirubrobacteraceae bacterium. Taxonomy (GTDB): domain Bacteria; phylum Actinomycetota; class Thermoleophilia; order Solirubrobacterales; family Solirubrobacteraceae; genus F1-60-MAGs163. Next base: position 323,662 of record CAWAHX010000010.1, on the reverse strand, counting down.
CGGTGGTCCCGCTGCCCCAGCCCCCACCGGTTGTCGTCCCGACCGGTAAGCCACCCACCGCCGACACCACGCCGCCGGTGATCACCGGCCTGCGCGTCAGCCCGTCGAGCTTCCGTGCCGGGACGAGCGCGCCGGCCAGGATCAGTGCGACCCGGAAGGCGGTCAAGGGTGCGACCGTCTCGCTGACGCTGAGCGAAGCCGCGACTGTGACGTTCACCGCCGAGCGCCTGACGACGGGCCGGCGGGTCGGCGGGCGGTGCGTCCGCACGACCTCGAAGAACCGCCGTCGCGCCCGCTGCACGCGCGCGACGCCGGCGGGCGGGAGCGTCAGCCTCGCGCTCGCGGCGGGCGCGAACCGCGTGCGCTTCGCCGCAAAGCTGCGCTCGGCGCTCGCCCCCGGCCGCTACCGCCTCGTCGCGGCGGCGCGTGACGCGGCGGGCAACCGGTCGAAGGCCTCGGCCCGCGCCGCGTTCACCGTGCTCCACGCGGCGCGCAAGGCCAAGCGCCGGTAGCCTCGCCCGCAATGCTCCCGGTCATCATCATCGTCGTCGTCATGATCCCGCTGCTCGTGCTGGCGTACATGCGCGTACGCCAGCGTTAGCGGACGCGCCCGCCTACTCGACCACGGCGCCGTTCGCGGTCAGCACGACGTCGATGTTCCCGCGCGTGGCGTTCGAGTACGGGCACACCTGGTGTGCGGCACGGACGACCTCGACCGCGGCCGCGCTGTCCTGGATCGACGGCAGCGTCACGTCGAGCTCCACCGAGAGCTTGAAGCCGCGCTCCTCGGTGGGATGCAGGCTGACCTGGGATTCGATCGTCGCATCGTCGGCGTCGACCTTCAGGCGCCGGGCGACGACGCCCAGCGCACCCTCGAAGCAGGCCGCGTAGCCGACCGCGAAGAGCTGCTCGGGGTTCGTCCCGTCGCCGGCGCCGCCCATCTCGGCGGGGAGGCGCAGATCGACTTCGAGAATGCCGTCGCTGGTTCTGCCGTGTCCGTTCGCGCGTCCGCCGGAGACGGTCGCCTGTGCTGTGTAGAGCGTCTTGGTCATGCCCCGATCCTTACAGAGTGCAGAGACCGGCCACATGACAGGATCCGTGCGATGAGCCTCTCCGTCCCCAGCAACGACTCCGTCGTCGTCGTCACCGGCGCCTCGTCCGGCATCGGCGCCGAGATCGCCAAGCAGCTCGCCGCGCTGGGCCACGGCGTGGTGATCGTCGCGCGGCGCGAGGACCGCCTGATCGAGCTGGCGGAGGACATCCGCGTCGATCACGGCGTCGACGTGATCGTCCATCCCGCCGACCTGCGCGCCCGCGCAGCGCGCGAGGCCCTGCTCGGAGAGGTGGCGGAGCTCGGGAAGCACATCGCGGGCATGGTCAACAACGCCGGCTACGGATCGCGTGGGCGCGCCTGGGAGCTCGACCCGGACGTCGAGGACGGCGAGATCAAGCTGAACGTCGAGGCGCTGCACCATCTGACGCTCGCGGTCGTGCCCGAGATGGTCAGGCGCCGCGCGGGCGCCGTCCTCAACGTCGCGTCGGTCGCCGCGTTCCAGCCGACCCCGGGGATGGCGACCTACGCCGCGACGAAGGCGTTCGTGCAGTCGTTCTCCGAGGCGCTGCACGCCGAGCTGGCCGGGCACCGGCGTGTCGGTCACCACGCTCTGCCCGGGACCGGTGGACACGGAGTTCGGGGAGGTCGCCGGCGTCGACGACTCCAGCCTTCCCGGGGTCCTGAAGGTCTCGCCCGCCGAGGTCGCCGCCCAGGGCGTGCGCGGCATGGTGACCGGCCGGCGCTCCGTCGTCCCGGGCGCGCCGAACAAGGCGCTGACGATGGCAGGACGCTACGCACCGCGCAGCGTCCTGCTCCCCATCGTCAAACGCGGAACCCTGTCCTAGGTTCCCGGCCTACGCCGCCTCGGCCGCCGGGCCGCGGCCCGCGAGCAGCTCCTCGGCGACGCGGTCGGTCGCGTCGTGCGTGCCGCCGACGAGGCGGCGGCTCAGCTGTGCGCGGCGGAACGTCAGCGGGGCGTCGTGCTCCCACGTCGCGCCGATCCCGCCGTGCGTCGCGATCTGCTGGCGCGCGGCGAAGTCCAGCGCGCCGCCGGCGACCGAGCGCGCGGCGCTCGCGGCGTAGGGCAGCTCGTCGGGCACGTCGCTGAACGCGAACCCGGCGTAGATCAGCAGCGACTTCGCGTTCTCCAGCCGGCGCAGGATCTCGACCAGGCCATGCTTGACCGCCTGGTAGGACCCGATCGCGCGGCCGAACGTGAAGCGCTCCTTCGCGTACTGGACGGAGACCGCGAGGGCCGTCTCGACCGCGCCGACGGACTCGGCCGCGATCAGCGCCTGCGTGAGGTACCACGCCTCGGCGACGTCGCCGGCGGAGACGTCGAGCCGCACACCCGTCGCGCCGGTCAGCGTGACGGTGCCCAGCCGGCGTGTCGCGTCGTAGCGCCACGTGCGCTCGACCGCGACGCCGTCGGCGCCCGCCTCGACGGCCGCCGCGACGACCTCGCCGCCGGCGGTGGCGCCGATCACCACGAGGACGTCCGCCTCACCGGCGTCCGGGGCCCACGCGACGGTGCCGTCGAGCGTGACGGCATCGCCGTCGACGGTCGCCGCCGGAGCGGGCGTGCGCGTCATCCCCGAGACGGGGTCGACGGTCCATGCGGGCTCCAGCGTGCTCGGCGGGCGCGCCGCAAGCCATGCGGCCTTGAGGTCGCCGGAGGCGACGTCGGCGATGCGGTCGAAGCCGCCGCGGTCGAGCAGCAGCGACGCCGGCAGCGCCCCGATCAGCGGCGTCCCGGCCAGGACCTTCCCGGCCTCCTGCGCCACGAGGATCGCGTCGTACGCGCCCAGGCCCGCGCCGCCGTTGTCCTCGCTGACGAGGAGTCCCAGCCAGCCCGCCTCCGCGGCCGTCGGCCACAGGTCGAGGATCGCCGAGTCGTCCTCGAGGCCCTCGCGCGCGGCCTCGAGGGTCTTGAATCGCGACAGCGCGTTCTGCGCGGCCTCGCGCAGGAACTCCTGCTCGTCGGACAGGTTCAGGTTCATGCCGCGGCCCCTTCCTTCTCCTTGGCCCGCAGCTCGCTGAACGGGACGCCCTTGTCCAGGCGCGGCTCGGGCGGCAGGCCCAGCACGCGCTCACCGATCGTGTTGCGCAGGATCTCCTCGGTCCCGCCGGCCGACTTCAGACCCGGCAGGAACGAGATCATGTACGTGAACTCGCCGTCCTCGTCGAGCGCGTCCGGCCCGAAGACGTCGGCGACCAGGTCGCCCGCCTTGACCGCGCAGTTGACCATCGTGACCTTCGCCAGGCCGAACTCCGGCCCCGGGATCTGCCCGCCCTGGAGCGCGCTGATCGAGCGGTAGCCGGTCCAGCGGATCGCCTCCAGCTCGGCGCTCAGCTCGCCGAGGTCGTGGCGCACGCCGGAGTCGCGGCTGGCCGCCGGGTCCTCGGCGATCGCGTGGGCGAAGCGGTCCGAGCGGTAGCCGCCGCCGAGGCCGATCGTCAGGCGCTCGAACATCAGCGTGGTCAGGCCGACGCCCCAGCCGCCGTCGACGGGGCCGACGACGGAGTCGCCGTCGATCACGACGTCGTCGAAGAAGACCTCGTTGAACTCGGCCTCGCCGGAGATCTGGCGCAGGCCGCGGACGGTCACGCCCTCGGCGTCCATCGGGACGATGAACATCGTCATGCCCTTGTGCTTGGGCACGTCGGGGTTCGTGCGGGCGAGGATCAGGCCGAACGAGGCGAACTGCGCGTTCGTCGTCCACACCTTCTGCCCGTTCAGCGTCCACGTGCCGTCGTCGTTCTTCCTGGCGCGTGTCTGCACCGCCGCGAGATCCGATCCGGCGGCCGGCTCCGAGAAGAGCTGGCACCAGACCTCGTCACCGTGGAGCATCGGGCCCAGGTAGCGCCCCTTCTGCTCCTCCGTGCCGCTGGCGATGATCGTCGGCCCGAGCATGCCGACGCCGATCACGTCGAGGATGCCGGGCACGCCTGCGCGGCGCATCTCCTGGCTGATGATGACGCCCTCGATCGGGCCGACGCCCTGGCCGCCGAACTCCTTGGGCCACGTCGCCCCGGCGAGCCCGCCCTCGGCGAGCCTGCCCTGCCAGGCGCGGCGCGCCGCGAGGATCTCGTCCGGGTCGGTGAGCGCTCCGTCGCCCTCCAGGACGGGCGCCTGCGCCTTGTGCTCCTCCAGCCAGGACCGGACCTGCGTGCGGTACGCAGCCTGATCCGGGGTGTCGTTCAAGTCCACCGTGTGCTCCTTTGACTGACCAGTCGATCGGAAGTCCGCTGATGATACGGACGGGCGTCAGTCGTCGTCCGGCGGCTGCTGCCAGAGCGCGCCGAGGATGCCGATGCCCATCATCGCGATGATCAGCAGCGAGAGAATCGACAGGATCGTCAGCCCGCGGTCGAACGCCGCCCAGAGCGTCGCGACGAAGAACGCGAGCAGGAAGACCGTCGTGACGGCCAGCACCACGGTCCGCACGGCCGGCCCTACCCCCCGAACGCGCCGAGCACGGCGAGGGCCGCGACGCAGGCCGCCCAGATCAGCGCCCAGACCCACGCGGGGATCTCGGCAAGGCCCCCGAAGAACGGGACGAGGACGAGGGTCATGATCGGCGCGCCGCGAAAGCGCAGCAGATGCGTGACGGCGCAGAGGCTCGTCGCGCCCGCGGCCATCCCGGCGATCGCCTGCAGCCCTCGCCCGCCGTCCGCGATCAGCAGCAGGCCGAGCCCCATACCCGCGCCGCAGACGAGCAGGAGCAGGAACAGCGGTGCGCCGATCGTCTCCTCGATCGAGGCGCCGAAGACCCACAGAAAGACGGCGGACAGCAGCAGCGAGAGCGCCGTCCATCCGTCGCCGCCGAGCAGCGCGGCGGCTGCCGCGACGAAGCCCGCGGCGCACAGAGCGAGCGTCAGCACGGGCGTGCGCGTGCGCTCGATGTTGTCGGTCGTGGGCAGCACCGGTCGCTGAGGCTACCCTGCCGTCATCGAGCGGCGCACCATCCTCATCACCGGTGGAACGTCCGGTCTCGGCCTCGAGACGTCTCGGATCCTCGCCGCTGATCCGCAACGGAACGTCGTCGCGACCGGGCGCGCCCAGCTCGACCTCGGGTCGCTGGATTCGATCGCGGCGTTCACGCGCGACTTCGCAGCCGCCGGCCACCCGCCGCTGACCGCGCTCGTCGCCAACGCCGGGGCGCAGTTCACGGCACCGGCCACGACGAAGGATGGCTTCGAGGCGACGATCGGGATCAACCACCTGGGGCACGTCGCCCTGATCGCGCGCCTGCTCGCGGACGGACTGCTCCGCGGCCCTGCACGGATCGTGATCGTCTCCTCGGGCACCCACGATCCGCAGCTGCGGACCGGGATGCCCTCAGCGCGGCTGGAGAGCGCCGACCGGCTGGCCCACCCCGGGCCGGACACCGAGCCGCCGGCGAAGGCCGGGCGCCGGCGCTACACGACGTCGAAGCTCTGCAACGTGCATGACGGCCTACGAGCTCTCGCGGCGCCTTGCGCCGGCCGGCATCACGGTCAACGCCTTCGATCCGGGGCTGATGCCCGGCACCGGGCTGGCGCGCGACGCCGGCGGGGTCCAGCGCGCGCTGTGGAACACCGTCATGCGGGCGATGGTCGTCCTCCCGGGAGTCAGCACCCCGAGGCGCTCGGGCGCGACCCTCGCCGCGATGGCGGACGGTGCGTCGTACGCCGGGGTCACGGGTCGCTACATCACGATCGATCATGAGCGGCGGTCGTCCGCGCAGTCCTACGACCAGGCGGCGCAGCGCGAGCTGTGGGAGCAGAGCCTCGCGCTCGTCGGGCTGCCGGATCCGACGGCGCCGGACGCGTAGGAGAGTCCCGCCGCCATCAGGAATCAGCGCAGGCGGCGTGAACGACGAGCACGTCGCAGTCCGCCGCGCGGATGACGCGGGCGCTGATCGAGCCGTGGACGTGCGGCAGCTTGCGGCGGTTGCGGGCGACGACGATCACGTCGGCGCCGATCTGCCTCGCGGTGGCGACGATCTCCGTCGCCGCGTCGCCGACGGGGTCTGCCGTGGCCGCCTCGATTCCGCGCGCGGCGAGGAACCGCTGCGCGTCGTCCGCGGCAGATCCGTCATACGCCACCAGCATCCGCTTCACGGGCACGCCCTTCGCCTTCGCCGGAATCGGTCGTACTCGCCGCGCCGAGTATGACCTCTGGCCTCGCCGACCTCTAGGGTTCGGGCGCGATGGCCAAAACGCCCGCGCCGCGAGTCCGGCACAGCGCCGGAATGGGCGCACTGACACTGGGTGCGCTGGGCGTCGTCTTCGGTGACATCGGCACGAGCCCGCTGTACGCGCTGCAGGCGGTCTTCGCGGCGGACGACGGCGCGGTGAAGCCGACGACGGGCGACGTCTACGGGATCATCTCGCTGGTCGTGTGGTCGGTGACGCTTGATCGTCTCGATCAAGTTCGTGACCTTCATCATGCGCGCGGACAACGACGGCGAGGGAGGCGTGATGGCCCTCGTGGGGCTCGTGCGCCGGATCGTCACTGCCGGACGCCAAGACTCAAGCCGACGCTCGATCTTCATCGGCCTGGCCGGGGTCGCGCTGTTCTACGGCGACGGCATGATCACGCCCGCGATCTCGGTGCTGTCCGCGGTGGAGGGCGTGAAGGTCGCCGCCCCCAGCCTGAGCGACATCGTGCTTCCGATCGCGCTCGCCGTCCTCACCGGCCTCTTCGCCATCCAGCGGTTCGGCACCCATGTCGTCGGCCGGCTGTTCGGCCCGGTGATGATCATCTGGTTCCTGGCCCTTGCGGGGGCGGGCGGGAGTCGCCTGGTTCACCACCCGCAGATCATCCGGGCGCTGTCGCCGACCTACGCCGTCGACTTCTTCTCCCAGCATCCGTCGATCGCGTTCATCTCGCTCGGCTCGGTGGTCCTGACCGTCACCGGCGCCGAGGCGCTGTACGCCGACATGGGCCACTTCGGCCGGCGGCCGATCAGCCGTGCCTGGTTCCTGATCGTCTTCCCGGCGCTGATGATCAACTACATGGGCCAGGGCTCGCTGATCCTCGACGCACCCGACCGCGATCTCGAACCCGTTCTACCTGCTGATGCCCGAGTGGGCGCAGGTGCCGATGATCTTCCTCGCCACGATCGCGACGCTGATCGCCTCGCAGGCGGTGATCTCCGGTGCGTTCTCGGTGACACGCCAGGCGATCCAGCTCGGCTTCCTGCCGCGCCTGACGATCCGCCACACCTCCGGGGAGGCGATCGGCCAGGTCTACGTGCCGGCGGTCAACTGGGGGCTGTTCGTCGCGGTCGTCGCGCTGGTCATCGGCTTCGGGTCGTCGGCGAAGCTCGCCACCGCGTACGGGATCGCGGTGACCGGCACCCTGCTCGTCGACTCGGTGCTGTTCCTGTTCGTGGTGCGGCTGCTGTGGCGCAAGCCGCTGTGGATGGTCTTCGCCGGCGATCCTCGGCTTCGTGACCGTCGATCTGCTGTTCCTCGCCGCGAACGTGACGAAGATCCTGCACGGCGGCTGGTTCCCGCTGCTCGTCGGCGCGATGGTCCTCGTGGTCATGACCACGTGGGACCGGGGCCGCGCCGACGTGACCGCCGCCCGCGTCAAGGCCGAGGGGCCGCTCGGGGACTTCGTCGAGCACATGCACGCGCGCGTGCCTCCGATGCGCCGCATCCCGGGCGCCGCGATCTACCTGAACCCCAGCCCGGACACCACTCCGCTGGCACTGCGCGTCGGCGTGGACCGCATCCACGCCATCCCGGAAGAGGTCGTGATCATCACCATCGAGACGGCGAACGTCCCGCACGTGCCGCCCGCCGAGCGGACGATCCTCGACCACCTGGGGTACGACCACGACGGCTACAGCCACATCACGCTGCGCTTCGGCTACCTCGATGAGCCCGTCGTCACCTCCACGCTCGCCCAGTCGCGCAACAAGCCCCACGGCGGCGTGGACTTCAACCCCCACCACGTGACGTACTTCCTCTCCCAGATCACGATCGTGCCCGAGCGCGGGCACGGGATGGTGTGGTGGCGCAAGAAGCTCTTCGTGGCGATGGCGCGCAACGCGACCAGCCCGACCGAGTACTTCAACCTGCCCGCCGAGCGCGTCGTGACGCTCGGCTCACGTATTCGCTTCTAGAGGGCTTCTAGGCCGTCGCGACGGCGCGCTCGTGCAGCGGGCCGGTTCCGGGCCGCTCCTGCGGGACGTGCTGGTCGGCGTGGTAGCTCGAGCGCACGAGCGGGCCGGCGGCGATGTGGTCGAAGCCGAGCTCGTACGCGGCGACCTCGAGTGCCTTGAACTCGTCCGGGTGCCAGTAGCGCACGATCGGCAGGTGGCGCTCGGTCGGGCGCAGGTACTGGCCGACGGTGAGCACCTGCACGCCCGCGGCGCGCAGGTCGGTCGAACGCGGCGACCATCTCCTCGTGCGTCTCGCCGAGGCCGACCATCAGGCCGGACTTCGTGACGACCTGGCCCTCGCCCATCGCCTTGGCGTTGCGCAGCACGCGCAGCGAGCGCTCCCAGCGCGAGCCGCGGCGGGCGACCGGGTAGAGGCGCGGGACGACCTCGACGTTGTGGTTGAAGACGTCGGGTCGCTCGGCGATGACCTTGGCCAGCGGCATCTCCTGGCCGCGGAAGTCGGGCGTCAGCACCTCGACCTTGCAGTCGGGCGCCTGGCGGCGGCACTGGCGGATCGTCGCCGCCCAGATGCCGGCGCCGTAGTCGGGCAGGTCGTCGCGGTCGACGCTCGTGATGACGGCGTGGCGCAGGCCCATCTTCGCGATCGACCGCGCGACGCGCGCGGGCTCGAGCGGGTCGTTCCAGGTCGGCTTGCCGGTCGTGACGTTGCAGAAGCCGCAGCGCGCGCGTGCAGGTGTCGCCGAGGATCATGAACGTCGCGGTGCCGCGCTCCCAGCACTCGCCGATGTTCGGGCAGGCGGCCTCCTGGCAGACGGTGTGGAGGTTCTCGTCCTTGATCATGCGCCGAGAGCTCGCGGTACTTCGCGCCGCCGGGCGCGGGCACCTTGAACCACGGCGGCTTGCGCGCGCGGAACGGCTGGACGTCGCTGCCCGAGGACCGTCAGGACGTCCATGCCGCCGGGGTTGGCGCGCGAGCGGGTCCTGTGCTCGCGCTCTGCGGGTTCGGTGCTCACTGACGTTCAGGCTACAGGGACCGGATCCTGGGCCATCGCGCGTTCGAGGCGCGCGGCGCTGACGAGCCGCTGGCGCTGCCCGCGTTCACGCGCGCAGGCGTACGCGACGCGCCGGCGCATGCACGGGAGCAGACCGTCGCGCCCGGTCTCGGCTGCGAGCGACGTCATCGTCGCGCGAGAGGCCGCACGGGACGATCCACGTCCACGGGTCGAGGTCCATGTCGACGTTCAGCGCGAAGCCGTGCGTGGTGACCTCGCGCCGCACGTGGACCCCGATCGAGCCGATCTTGCGGTCCTCGACCCACACCCCGGTGAAGTCGCTGCCCTCGTCGGCGCGCGAGCGTGCGGCGACGCCCTCCTGGGCGAGCGCATCGATCATCGCCCGCTCCATGGCGCGCACATGGGCGACGACGTCGTCCGTGCGGACGATCGGGTAGCCGACGAGCTGACCGGGGGCGTGGTAGGTGACGCGGCCACCGCGGTTGACGTCGACGATCTCGATGCCGCGCTCGGCGTACCACGCGGCCGGGAACGACAGCTCACCCTCGGCGGCGCGGCGCCCGCGCGTGTAGACGGGATCGTGCTCGAGCATCAGCAGCGTGTCGGGGACCCGGTCGCGCTCGCGCGCGTCGCGGACGCGCTCCTGCAGCGCGAGTCCCTCGCGATAGGGCACACGGCCCAGGTGGACCACCCACAACTCAGCCGAGTCGGCCATGACATCCAGGGTACCGCCGCGAGCGTACCCTCAAAGCGTGGAGGTGCAAGAGGATCGGCTCGTCTGGCTGCGTCGTCTGCGCTGGCGCCTGCACGGAGCGTGGCTGGCTCCCGCGTTCTTCGCTGTTCACCCTGATCGACGCGGCGATCCTGCAGCTGCTGCCGTTCGCCGGCGACCGCGGTCCGGGCGCGGTCGCGACGGTGATCCTCGCCGGGTTCATGAACCTCCTGATCGTCGCCGTCGTCGGCCCGCTCGCGGCGCTCTGGCTTCGCGGGCGGCACCCGGGCCTGCCGCCGTTCGCTGCGCGCGACCGCGCCGGCGTCGCCGCGCTCGCGGGGCTCTGCGCCGTGCTCGTGATCGGCGGCGCGCTGCACCGCCCGGCCGTCCAGGGCGAACAGGACGCCCTGCGCGCGCAAGCGGTCGCCGCGCAGCGCTACTTCCTTGCGCAGGCGCCGCAGCCCTACCGGCGCAACGTCGGGCGGATGACGACGTGGAAGGCCGGCGAGGGGCTCTACCGGACGTGCATCCCGGGTCCCGATCCGGACCGGCAGCTGTGCGTCTACGTGACGACCGGCCAGTCGCCTCCGGGCGTGACGCGCGACCCGAGCCAGGAGTCGAACGTCGGCGCTCGCCGGCCCGGATGCGGTGATTGCGCGCACCCATCGCTGATCGCGCATAGGATCGCGGTCGATGGCACATGACCCGCAGGAGCAGAAGCAGGGGATCCTCGAGGGGATTCGCGAGCACCGGCTGATCGCCGGCGGCGCGGAGCCGGAGGCCGCGGCGCTCGGTTCGCTGATCGACGCCGTCGGCTTCAAGGGCTCCGAGGCCGGCGCAGAGGGCCACATCCCGCGCGGTCCCGCGCAGGGAACGCAGATGATCGGCGCCGGCGGCACGGGGCGCGAGGCCCTGATCGGCGGCGGCGACGCGCAGGGGACGTACCTCATCGCGGCCACGCGCGACGGAGCTCTACGTCTTCACCGCCAAGAAGCGTCATCACGACCGGGTCGACGACCGCTCCGGCGCGTGGTCCCAGGAGCCGCTCGGCCAGTCGTTCGTCGCCTGGCTTCCGATGCAGCCCGGCCCCGAAGGCCACGAGGGCGTGCTCGAGATCGGCGAGCGGCAGTTCCTGATCTCCCCCGGCGACGGCGCGCAGGCCGCCGCGGTGGCGGAGGCGGCCCAGGCCGCCCGCCGGCGCTGAGACCGGGCTAGTCGACGTACAGGTCCGGCGCGAGGTCCGCGTCGGCGCCGCCGTACGAGTAGGCGCTGAAGTCCGTGACGCCCTCCTCGGTCAGCACGTCCTCGCAGAGGTAGGTGTTGCCGGTGCATTCGCGGCTCGGGCCGCGTGATGATCGCGTAGGCCGAGTCCGAGTAGATCTCGGGCTTGCGCGAGCGGGCCATCGCCTCGTCCCCGCCGAGCAGGTTCTGCACCGCCGCGGTCGCGACGAGCGTCTTGGGCCAGAGCGCGTTCGACGCGACGCCGGCGTCGCGCAGCTCGGCGGCGAAGCCCAGCGCGCAGAGGCTCATCCCGTACTTCGCGATCGTGTAGCCGATGTGCGGACCGAGCCACTTCGGATCCAGGCTGATCGGCGGCGAGAGCGTGAGGATGTGCGGGTTCTCCGCCTCGCGCAGATGCGGGATGCAGGCCTTGGAGACGACGAACGTCCCGCGCACGTTGATGTCCTGCATCAGGTCGTAGCGCTTCATGTCGAGCGCCTCGGTCGGGGAGAGGTTGATCGCGCTGGCGTTGTTCACGCAGACGTCGATGCCGCCGAAGCGCTCGACGGCGGCGGCCACGGCGGCGATCACCTGGTCCTCGTTGCGGATGTCGCCGACGATCGGCAGCGCCTGTCCGCCTGCGGCCTCGATCTCCTGCGCCGCGGTGTAGACGGTGCCCTCGAGCTTGGGGTGCGGCTCTGCGGTCTTGGCGATCAGTGCGACGTTCGCCCCATCCCGCGCGGCGCGCAGCGCGATGGACAGCCCGATGCCGCGGCTGGCACCCGAGATGAACAGCGTCTTGCCCTTCAGCGATCGCTCCATGGCGGTCATGCTCCCTGATCGGTCGTCGTTGGCTGCGGGCCGAGCGGCTGGGGCAGCGGCCGCTTGGCCACCACGCCGTCCCCGGAGGACCGCCCCCGCACGCGCCGCATCAGCCACGGCGCGAGGTGGAGGCGGGACCATTGCAGTTCGCCGGCGAGCGCGTCACGCCGCGTGCGCCGCGCGGGTGCCGGCAGCGGATCCGCCCAGCCCGGGTCGGCGCCGGGCAACCCGAGCGCGTGCGCGAGGCCGGCGGCCACCCGTGCATGGCCGGCGGCGTTCGCGTGCAGGCGGTCGTCGCTCCACAGGCGCGGGTCGCCCGCCGCGGCGCTCGCCCCGAGGTCCAGCAGCAGCGCACCCGTCTCGCCGGCGACCGCGCGCATCGACTCGTTGTACTCGCGCAGCCGCGTGCGGGCCAGGCGCGCGATCGGGTTGAAGGCGGACGGGTCGGGCATCGTGAACGTGACGACCGTCGCGCCGGTCGCGATGAACGCCCGCTGCATGGCGGCCAGATCCGCGGCGACCGCATCCAGGTCGCAGCGCGGGCGCAGGACGTCGTTCAGCCCGGCGACGACCGTCGCCAGATCGGGCTCCATCGCCAGCGCCGGCTCGAGCTGGGTGTCGCGAACCTGGCCCGCCAGGCGGCCGCGCACCGCGAGGTTCGCGTACGTCAGTGCGGGATTCAGCTCCGAGAGGCGCTCGGCGAGGCGGTCCGCCCATCCGCGATAGCCCCCATCGGGCCGCGGGTCGTCCAGACCTTCTGTGGTGCTGTCGCCGATCGCGACGTAGCGCTGGAAGATCGGCATTCAGCGGGAGCTGACGGGCACTTCCTCGCGCACCGGCGCGAGCGCGAGCATCGCGCGGGATGCCCCGGCGATCTCGATCAGGGCGTCGCGTGACACGCGGCTCACGCCGCAGGCGTTGGCGAAGCCGTGGATCAGGCCGGGGAAGCGGCGCAGGACCGACAGGCTCCCCGCGGCGCGCAGCGCCTGGGCGTAGGCCTCGCCCTCGTCGCGCAACGGGTCGAAGCCGGCGGTCACCACCAGCGCGGGCGGCAGGCCCGAGAGGTCCTCGGTCAGCAGCGGCGCCATCAGCGGGTCGTCGCGGTCCGCATCGCCGAGGTACTGCTCGACGAACCAGGCGATCTGGGAGCGCGTCAGCAGGAACCCCTCGGCGAACAACTCGTGCGAGCGGGTCGGCTCCGCGCCACCCGTGCCGGGGTAGATCAGGAGCTGGAAGACCGGCGCGGGGCCCTCGTCGCGCGAGGCGAGCTGGGCGACGACGGCCGAGATGTTCCCTCCGGCGCTGTCGCCGCCGACGGCGACCCGCCCGGCGTCGGCACCGAGTGCGGCGGCGTTCGCGTACGCCCAGCGCAGTGCGGCGCGGCCGTCGTCGATCGCTGCGGGGAACGGATGCTCGGGCGCGAGGCGGTAGTCGACGGCGAGCACGTGCACCCCGGCGTGCCGGCACAGCATCCGGCAGACGCTGTCGTGGCTCTCCAGGTCGCCGATGACGAAGCCGCCGCCGTGGAAGAAGACGAGCAGCGGATGCGGCCCGCCCGGCTCGTCCGGTGCGTAATGGCGGGCGCGCAGTGGGCCTGCGCCGCCATCGATCGTCAGGTCGCGGACGGCGCGGACCTTCACACCCTTGCCGCCGCCGAGCGTCGCCTGCGCGCGCATCACGCGGCGCGCCTCAGCCGGCGGGAGCGTCTCGATCGGCGGGTCGCCGCGGCGTTCGAGCAGCGCCAGCGTGAGCTGCATCTCCGGGTCCAGCGCCTGGTCGTCGAGACGGATCTGGGGCTTGCCGGAGAGCCGCACCTGGGCGCGCGGCGACAGGTTCGACATCGCGCGGGCCGCGCGGCGCTCAGCGCGCTGGCGGGCGGTGAGGCGATCTCCGGAGCGTGGCATCACAGGGCGAGGCTCAGCGGGGCTTCGAGGACATTGCGGATCCGGGCGAGGAACTCGGCTGCCTGAGCACCGTAGAGGATGCGATGGTCGCAGGCCAGCTCGACGTCCATCTGCCGGCGGATCGTGATCTCGCCCGCGTGCACGGCGGGACGCGGCTCGAGCGCGCCGACCGACAGGATCGCCGCCTGGGGGCTGTTGATGATCGCCTCGAAGGACCGCACCCCGAACATGCCGAGGTTGCTGACGGTGAACGTCGCGCCGCTGAGCTCGGGCGGCGTGATCGTCCCTTCGCGCACGCGCTGGGCGAGCGTCCGCGTCTCACGGGCGATCTGCGCGAGGCCCTTGATGTCCGCGTCGAAGATCGTCGGGACCACGAGCGTGTCCTGCGCGGCGACGGCGACGCCGACGTTCACGCGGCTGTAGCGCTCGAACGTCGCGTCCTTGTAGGCCCCGTTCGCGCGCGGGTGTTCGGCCAGTGCGATCGCGCACGCCTTGACGATCAGGTCGTTGTACGAGGGCAGCGGGCCCTGCTCGTCGGTCAGCGTGGCCTTGAGCTCCTCGCGCAGCTCCACGCACGACGTCATGTCGAGTGTCGCGCGCAGCGTGAACGTCGGCACCGTCGCGCGTGACTCGGCCATCCGGCGGGCGATCAGCGACTGCGTGCGCGTCAGCTCGGTCGTCGTGACCTCGCCCTTGCCGGAGGCCGCTGCGATGGCCGGCGGCGCGGACGACACGGCGGGCGTGGCCGGCGCGGGCGCGGGCGCCTGAGCGGGCCGCGCCGGCACGTTTCACATCGCTCTTCACGATCCGCCCGCCGGGGCCGCTGCCGGTGACCGAGGACAGGTCGATGCCACGCTCGCGGGCGATGCGCCGCGCGACCGGCGAGGCCTTCACGCGCTCGCCGGCCGGCGCGTCGGAGACCGGTCCGGCGACGGTGACCTCGGGCGCGGCCGACTGCGTCTCGGGGGCGACGGCGACGGGCGGCGCCGCCGCGGCCGGTGCGGGCGCCGTCCCGTCACCCAGCCGGGCGATCGGCGAGCCGACGGGCAGCGTGTCGCCGTCCTGCGCGAGGATCTCGAGCGTTCCCGCGCCGTCGGACTCGTAGGTCATCGTCGCCTTGTCCGTCTCGATCTCGACGAGCTCGTCGCCGCGCACGACCGCCTCGCCGTTGGCCTTCAGCCAGCGGATGATCGTGCCCTCCTCCATGGAGTCGGACAGCCTGGGCATGACGATCTCGGTCAAGGCGGTCTCCTACAGGTCCCGGAAGGTTGCGAGCACGGCATCGACGATCTCCGGCTCGTGGGGGAAGGCGATCTGCTCGAGGTTCTTTGCGTACGGCATCGGCACATCGGCGCCGGTCACGCGCGCGATCGGGGCGTCGAGGTCGTCGAACGCCTGCTCCTGGATCAGCGCCGCCAGGTTCGCCCCGACGCCGCCGTGCGGCCAGCCCTCCTCGACGATCACGCAGCGATTGGTCTTGCGCACGCTCGCCAGGATGGTGTCGAGGTCGAGCGGCCGCAGCGTGCGCGGGTCGATGACCTCCGCCTCGACCTCGTGATGCTCGGCGAGCACCGCGGCGGCCTTCTCGGCGGTCACGGCCATGCGCGAGATCCCGATGATCGTCACGTCATCGCCCTCGCGGCGGATCGCCGCCCGGCCGAACGGGACGACGTGGTCGGGGTCGTCGGGGACCTCGCCGCGCTGCCCGTAGAGGAACTCGTGCTCGATGAAGACGACGGGGTTCTCGTCGCGGATCGCGGCCTTCAGCAGGCCCTTGGCGTCGGCCGCCGTGCTCGGCACCGCGACCAGCAGGCCGGGCACGTGCAGGTACAGCGCCTCCCAGGAGTGGGAGTGCGTCGGCCCGAGCTGGTGACCCGCGCCCTGCGGCATGCGGATCACCATCGGGACGCTGATCTGGCCGCCGAACATGTAGCGGATGTGGGAGGCGTGGTTGACGATCTGGTCGAGCGCGAGCAGCGAGAAGTTGATCGTCATCAGCTCGACGACGGGCCGCATGCCGAGCATCGCGGCGCCGACGCCCATGCCGACGATCGTGTTCTCGGAGATCGGCGTGTCGCGCACGCGCTTCTCACCGAACTCCTCCAGCAGCCCCTGGGTGACCTTGTAGGCGCCGTTGAAGACCCCGATGTCCTCGCCCATCAGGAACACGCGCTCGTCGCGCGTCATCTCCTCGCGGAGCGCGTCGTTGAGGGCTTCGCGGTAGCGCTGGGTCGCCACGTCAGATGTCCTCGCCCTTGCGCACGCCGGCTCCGCGCTCGTCCACCGAGTACCAGCCCTGCACCTCGCCGCCGAGCACGTACACGTCGTCGTAGAGCGAGGACGGGTCCGGCACCGGCGAGGCGTCGGCGAAGGCCACCGCGTCGTCGGCCGTCTGCTGGGCCTCGGCGTCCATCTGCTCGCGCTCGTCCGCGGTGATCACGTCCTCGGCCACGAGGCGGTCGCCGAAGGTGAGGATCGGGTCCTGCTTCTTCCACTCGTCGACCTCCTCCTTCGTGCGGTACTCCTCGGGGTCGGCCATCGAGTGGCCGCGGAAGCGATAGGTCAGCGCCTCGACGAGCACCGGCCGGCGCTCCTCGCGGGCGATCCGCAGCGCCTCCGTGGTCACGTGGTGGGTGTCGACGACGTCCATGCCGTCGCACTCCATGCCCGGGACGCCGTAGCCCTCGCCCTTGACCTGCAGGTCCGTCACCGCCGAGTGACGCTCGAGCGCCGTGCCCATCCCGAAGCGGTTGTTCGTGACCATGAAGACGACCGGCAGGCTCCACAGCGCCGCGAGGTTCATCGTCTCGCCGAACGTCCCCTGGTTCGACGCGCCGTCGCCGAACTGGCAGACCGTCGCGTCGTCCGATCCGGTCAGGTCGGCCGCGAGCGCGAAGCCCGCGGCGATCGGCAGGTTCCCGCCGACGATGCCGTAGCCGCCCATGAAGCGCCGCGGCAGGTCGAACATGTGCATCGATCCGCCGCGTCCGTGACAGAGCCCGTCGACGCGGCCGAACAGCTCGGCCATCACGCGGCCGGGCTCGCTGCCGCGGGCGAGCGTCTGCCCGTGCGAGCGGTAGGTCGAGATCAGGTAGTCGGTGTCGCGCATCGCGCGGACCGTCCCGACCATCGACGCCTCCTCCCCGATCGCCAGGTGCAGGAACCCGCCGACCTTGGCCCTCGCGTACTGCTCGCCGGCGCGCTCCTCGAACCGCCTGATGCGCAACATCGCGGCGAACCACTCACGTGCGATCTCAGGCGCAGGAAGTGGGTGTTCGGCCATCGGGCCGCACACTAGCGCAGGCCTCGCTCGCATCTGCGGGAGATCGAGCTCCGCCGTCGCGAACGCGCTCACGCCACGTTCGGCGTAGCGTTGCGTCCATGCTGAGCTACTCCGCCGAGAGCGCTGCGGACCCTCAGACCACCTGGGCGCTGGTGGCCAGCCCCGAGCGCTGGCCGGAGTGGGCGCCGCACGTTCGCGGCGGCTGGCATCTCGGCTCGCCGGAGGTCAAGGAGGGCTCGATCGGCGCGATCCGCCTGTTCGTCGCGGTGCCGGTTCCGGCGAAGATCACGAAGGTCGATCCGGGTCACTCGTGGGAGTGGCGCGTCGGCCTCGTCGCCATGGATCACATCGTCGAGCCGGTCGCGGGCGGCAGCCGCGTGACCGTGACGATCAGCGCGCCGGGGCCGCTCGAGGCGGCGGTGGCGCGCACGTACGGGCCGGTCCTCGGCCGCCTCGTCGAGCGGCTGGCGCGGATCGCCGGCGATGGAGGATTCCGATGGCTGACGGACACGTGCCGCAGGCGACGCATCACATCGCGGAGGCGAACGCGGCCGTGCGCCTGCGGCTCCCGTTCGCGGACACGGAGGACTTCGACGACGCGCGGCGCGGCCTGATCGGCTCGCTGTCGCGACGCGGTGATCCGCGGCGACCGACGGGCGCGTCGTCTGGGACGCGGACGCCTACGGGTTCCTCGACGCGGACTGCCCGGAGACGGTGAACCCGAGCCTCTGGCGCCAGGGGCAGCTGAACGCGATCCACGGCCTGTTCGAGGTGACCGAGGGCATCTACCAGGTGCGCGGCCTCGACCTCTCGAACATGACGATCGTCGAGGGCGACACGGGCGTCCTCGTGATCGACCCGCTGATCTCCGCCGAGACGGCGGCCGCCGCGCTGGCGCTCTACCGCGAGCATCGCGGCGAGCGGCCGGTGACCGGCCTGCTCTACACGCACAGCCACATCGACCACTTCGGCGGCGCGCGCGGCGTCGTCTCCGAGGAGGACGTCGCGTCGGGCCGCATCCCGGTCTTCGCGCCCGAGGGCTTCCTCGAGCACGCGGTCAGCGAGAACGTCTACGCCGGCGGCGCGATGTCCCGCCGCGCGACGTACATGTACGGCGCGCTGCTGCCGAAGGGGCCGTGCGGCCAGGTCGGCGCCGGCCTCGGGCAGACGACCTCGCTCGGGAACCGTCACGCTGATCCCGCCGACCGTCGACATCGCGCGCACCGGGCAGGAGGAGACCGTCGACGGCATCCGCATGGTGTTCCAGATGACGCCGGGCACCGAGGCGCCGGCGGAGATGAACTTCTTCTTCCCCGAGCACCGGGCGCTGTGCATGGCCGAGAACGCGACGCACAACCTGCACAACGTGCTCACGCTGCGCGGCGCGCTGGTGCGCGATCCGCACGTCTGGGCCTCCTACCTCGACGAGGCGATCGAGCTGTTCGGCGACGCAGGCGCGACGTGCTGTTCGCCCAGCACCACTGGCCGCGCTGGGGCACGCGAGCGGATCGTCGACTTCCTCGCCAAGCAGCGCGACCTCTACGGGTACATCCACGACCAGACGCTGCGCCTGCTGAACAAGGGCCTACGTCGCCAGCGAGATCGCCGAGAGCTTCGAGCTGCCGCCGAGCCTGGAGCGCGAGTGGCACTGCCGCGGCTACTACGGCTCGATGAGCCACAACGTCAAGGCGGTCTACCAGCGCTACCTGGGCTGGTTCGACGGCAACCCGGCGCACCTGTGGCCGCACCCGCCGCGAGGCCGCCGCGAGCGCTACGTCGCGCTGGCCGGCGGCGCCGAGCGCGCTGCTCGCCAACGCGCGCGAGGCGTTCGCGCACGGCGACTACCGCTGGGTGGCGGAGGTCGTCAACCACCTCGTCTTCGCCGACCCCGAGAACGCGGAGGCCCGCGAGCTGCAGGCGCAGGCGCTCGAGCAGCTCGCCTTCGGGGCCGAGAACGGCACGTGGCGCAACTTCTTCCTGATGGGCGCGCTCGAGCTGCGCGACGGTGTCGGCGGAACGGCGGCGGTGACCGCGCCGCCGGACGTCGTGCGCAACCTCTCCAGCGAGCAGCTCTTCGACGTCGCTGGCGATCCGGATCGACGGGCCGCGCGCGGGCGACCGGCGCATCGCGCTGCACTGGCGCTTCACGGACACCGGCGAGGAGCGGCAGCTGACGCTCGAGCACGGCGTCCTGACCCATCGCGGCGGCGCGCTCGACGGCGACGCGTCGACGCGACCGTGAGCCTCGAGCGCGTCGGCGCTGAACGAGGTGCTCGGCGGCTCGTCCTCGATCGCCGGACGTGATCGCCGCCGGGCCGGCTGAGCGTCGACGGGCGACCAGGCCAAGCTCGGCGAGCTGCTCGGCCTGCTCGACGCGCCCGACCCGCGCTTCGCGATCGTCACGCCCTGAGCGGGGCCTGCGACCTACAGATCCGTCTCGGCGTCGAACGCCGCCCAGCGCGCGTAGAACTCGTCGGGCTCGAGTGCGTCGAGGTCGGCGCGCAGCAGCCCCTCCAGCCGCGCGGTGGCGCGTGCGGGGACGTCCCAGAAGAGCGCGACCTCCATGTCGTCGATGCTGACCACCTCGAGGTGGTCGACGCGGTCGGGTGCCGCCAGGCGCGAGGGCGTGCGGCCCGTGCGCGTGACGATCAGCCGGTAGGCCGAGCGCGCGCGCATCAGACCCTCGCCGTCCCCGCCGCGGCGACGGCGGCGCGCGCCAGATCGCCGTCGCCGTGGAACACGGTGTCCGGGTCGCCGGCTGCGCCGGGCACCCAGATCGCCGGGACGTCACGCACGCCGCGGGCGGCCGCCAGGGCGGTCGCCTCGGTCAGCGCCGTGTGCGTGCTCTTCAGCGCGGTGGCCTTCAGCAGCGCCGTCGGATGCATCTCGCACGCCGACCCGGCGATCACGACGTTGTCGGCCTCGGACATCGGGCGCGCCGCCGCGTAGGCCTGCCGGAAGGCGGCGAGGGCGAACGCGACGATCCGGCCGATCTGCTTCGCATACGTCGCGGCGAGCATGCCCAGCTCGCTGTCGAACGGCAGCGGCGACGGCCAGCGGAACGCCTGCATTCCGCGCTCCGCGCCCGTCGCCTCCCACTGGGCGATCCGCCGCGGATCGTCGACGCGACCGGGATCCGGGAGGTCGCGCGCCAGGACGGGGATCCACTCCGTCGCGACGGGCATCACCTGCAGGATGCGCTCGGCGACGAGGTACGCCTCCGGGCTGGCGAGGTCGAAGTAGAACGCGGGGAGGCTCTGCGGCGGCTCGCCGTGCTGCTCGGCGGCGTGCTGCGTGACCTTCACCCGTGGATCAGCCAGCCGTCCGTCGCGCGGGCCGCCTCGAGGATCGCTTCGGAGAACGTCGGGTGGCCGTGGATCATCGTGGCGAGCTCGGGGTAGCCGCCTTCGAGCAGCTTGGCGTTGACGAGCTCCTGGATCATGTCGGTCGCCTTGGAGCCGACGATGTGCGCGCCGAGGATCTCGCCGTAGGTCTTGTCGCCGATGATCTTGACCATGCCGGTGCGGTCGCCGTAGACGGTCGTCGCGCCCGCGACGCCGTAGGGGACCTTGCCGACGACGACGTCGTGGCCGGCCTCCTTGGCCTGC
This sequence comes from uncultured Solirubrobacteraceae bacterium, assembly GCA_963781935.1. Lineage (GTDB taxonomy): Bacteria > Actinomycetota > Thermoleophilia > Solirubrobacterales > Solirubrobacteraceae > F1-60-MAGs163. The sequence goes on along the minus strand of CAWAHX010000010.1, from coordinate 302,924 downwards.
GCCTCGGTCAGCCCGAACGACCCGACGTTCGGCAGGCAGAACGTCGCGCGCGGGATGTCGGGGTAGTCGAGCGGGTGCGGGTCGTGGCCGGCGGCGTGCTCGACGGCGATCACGCCCTCCTCGGAGGCCTTGTGCGCGAGCGCCGGGCCGTGCACGAGGTCGCCGATCGCGTAGACCTTCGGGGCGCTCGTGCGGAGCATCCCGTCGACCTCGATCAGCCCGTTCTCGGTCAGCTTCACGCCCGCGGCCTCCAGGCCCAGGCCCTCCACGTCGGGGCCGCGGCCCGTCGCGATCACGAGCCAGTCCGCCTCGCCCTGCTCATCGCCGTACTTGAAGGTCACCTTGTCCTTCTCGGACTTCACGTCCGAGACGAACGTCTTGGTGTGCACGTCGATGCCCTGCTTCTTGAAGCCGCGCGCGGCGACCTTGCTGATGTCGACGTCCTCAGCCGGGCAGCACGCGATCGAGGCCTTCGAACAGCTGGACCTTGGAGCCCAGGCGCACGTAGGCGGAGGCGATCTCGCTGCCCGACGCGCCCGCGCCGACGACCGCCAGGCTCCCCGGAAGCTCGCTCAGCGCCCACGCCTCCTCGGTCCCGATCACGCGGCCGCCGAACTCGGTGCCCGGGATCGAACGCGCGACCGACCCGGTCGCCAGCACGATCGCCTTGGTCGCCTCGAGCTCCTGATCGCCGACCGCGACCGTGCCGGCCTTGGTCAGCGACGCCGAGCCCTCGATGTACTCGACCTTGTGCTTCTTCAGCAGCATCGCCACGCCGCCGGTGAGCGTCGAGACGACCTCACCGCGACGCTCCATCACCTTCGCGAAGTCCACGACCGGCTCCGCGACCGTGATGCCGAACTCGCCCGCGTCGCGGACCTCCTGCACGATGTCCGCGCTGCGCAGCACCGCCTTCGCCGGGATGCACGCGACGTTCAGACAGCGCCCGCCGACGTCGCCCTTCTCGATGCAGGCGGTCGACAGCCCGAGCTGCGCGGCGCGAATCGCCGCCACATACCCGCCGGGGCCGGAGCCGATGATGATGCAGTCAAAGGACGCGGTAGCCATGCCCCGAGTCTATGCAACTGCGTGTGGAACGCCTCTGACCCTCAGTCGCCGGGTTTGGGGACTTTCAAACGTGCGAGCACGCGAACGAGGCTCCAGAAGAGCCAGCCGCCGAAGATGAGGATGAACAGGCACAGCGCGACGGCCGACAGGTTCCCGGCGACCATCAGCGACAGCCCGGCGACGACGAGCGAGATGGCGAGCAGCGCCTGGAACCCGAGCACCGCCCAGTAGCGCTTGGCCCACATGCCGCCGGCGGCGACGAGCATCACGCCGGCGAACAGCAGCACGCCCGTGAGGTTCGGCTCCTTCCCGCGGACGTCGACGCCGGCGATGTAGAAGATGACGTTCAGCGCCGCGAGCACGGCGGCGACGATGGCCGCCACGACCAGCGGGCGCGGGCGCTCGCCGGGCCCGAGCGGCTCGAGGCCGGCGCGGATCATCTCGTTGCGCTCCTCGCCGCGGAGCCGGCGCTCCGGCGCGGCCGGGGCCGTGGCCGGGCGCCCGGCGGAGCCCCGCGCGGGGCGCTTGCGGCTACGACGCCCCATGGGCCACCGCCTGCGGGTCGAGGGTCTGCGCCGAGCGTCCGCGCAGCGGCATGCGGGTCGGCGGCTTCGGCGACGCAGCGCACGACGGCGACGCGCGTCGCGCCCGCGGCGAGCACCGAGTGGATCGTGTGCTCGTCGATGCCGCCGATCGCGAACCACGGGAGGGTCGCGTTGGCGGCCGCGTAGTGCACGAGGTCCAGGCCCACGGGCGGGCGCCCCGGCTTCGTCGGGGTCGCGTGAACCGGGCCGACGCCGAGATAGTCGGCCTGCGCGGCATGCGCGGCGTCGACCTGCTGCGGGCTGTGGGTCGACAGGCCGACGAGGACCTCCGCGCCGGCGAGCTCGCGGGCATGCGCGACCGGAACGTCGTCCTGGCCGACATGCACACCGTCCGCGCCGGCGGCGTCCCGCCAGGTCCGGCCGGTCGTTCAGCACGAACAGCGCCCCCGCGGCGTCACACAGCTCACGCGCGACAGCGGCTGCGGCGAGCACCGCGTCATCATCCGCATGCTTCTCACGCAGCTGGAAGACGTCGACGCCACCGGCCAGCGCCGGGCCGAGGACATCCGCCAGCGGCCGACCGCCCGGGGCGGCGCCGGAGATGAGGTAGAGGCGTGCACGCCCAAGGCGCGCACGACGCTCGGCCGCGGTGTGCATGGGGGGAGTGTGACACTGCTGGGCGGGATGTCCTGTGGTGGGCGCTGAGACTGATCAGAACGCGCCTGCGGCGCGTTCTGTCCTGCCAGGGGGCGTTACAGAGTGACTCGGTGCGCCCCTTCGGGGCGCCCCGAGGACATCCTTGGCCGGCCTGGGTCGTCCCTCCAGCGGCCGGCCCGCAGTACCCGGCGGCTCAGAGGCGCCCGAGGGCAGTCCTATTCAGTCCGTGGTAACGCCCCCTGGCAGGACAGGAATGCCCGCAGGGCATTCCTGATCAGTCTCTTTGCCGCCGGTCCCCCTGGGACGATCACGACGGTCCGGCTTGAGGTTGATCGAGGAGACGGTGATGTCGGGGCGCAGATTGGTCGCAGCGTTGGTGGGTGTGGGTGTCGTCTGCTTCATGGCGGCCGGTGGTCCGGCGCTGGCCGGGAAGCTGATCACGAAGAACCAGATCGCTCCGGGGGCGGTCAGTTCCAAGGCGCTGGCCGATGGGGCGGTGACGTCGGCGAAGCTGTCCGCGAGCCTGCGCAAGTCGCTCAAGGCGGTCGGCGGGGCCAAGGGCGCGAGCGGGTGCGGCGGGCGCCACCGGGGCGACGGGCGGGACCGGGGCCACGGGTGCGCCCGGCGCGCGCGGCCCGGCGGGCACGTTCAACGTGGTGGACGCGACCGGGAAGGTCATCGGTCAGCACGCCGGCTTCCTCAACGGGAGCTACGAGGGGGTCTACACGCCGGAGGGCGCGATCCTCGGCTACGACACGAACATCAGCACCGGGTACCCATCGGTCACCAACGGATCGACGCTCTTCTACAAGGCGGCCGCCTGCGCCGGCCAGGCGTACGCCCAGCCCAATTCGAGCTATCCGTTCCAGACGGCGTTCGTGCTCGAGGGGCCGCCGAGTCCGGGGTCGAAGATCTACGTCGCCCTGCCCGGGACGCCGGAGAGCTTCTCCGCCTTGAGCTACAAGAACTCCACCGGCTGCAATGCAGGGCCGCAGGGGGTCTCGGGCGCCTACACGGTCAAGCAGGCCGGGGTCGTGCCATCGATCACGAAGCCGCTCTCCGTGGTGCCGGCGGGCTGACGTGATGTCCCGAACCAGAGTCCTCGCAGCGTTGGTGGGTGTGGGTGTCGTGTGCTTCATGGCGGCCGGTGGTCCGGCGCTGGCCGGGAAGCTGATCACGAAGAACCAGATCGCTCCGGGGGCGGTCAGTTCCAAGGCGCTCGCCGATGGGGCGGTGACGTCGGCGAAGCTGTCCGCGAGCCTGCGCAAGTCGCTGAAGGCGGGCGCCGGGCCCAAGGGCGCGAGCGGTGCGACGGGCGCCACCGGTGCGACGGGCGCGACCGGGGCCGCGGGTGCGCCCGGTGCGGGCGGCGCCACCGGCATCGCGTCGGCTTTCGACGTCGCCGACGCCGACGGCAAGGTGGTCGGCCAGCACCTCGGGTTCCTCAGCGGGGGCTACGAGACGTTCTACACCCCCGAAGGCGCGATCCTCACGTTCGACCAGAGCAGCTTCAGCAACTACCCGACGATGATCAACACGAACATGACGCTCCTCTACCAGGGCGACGGCTGCACCGGGCAGGCGTATGCGACGCCGAGCCCGGCATATCCCTTCCAGGCCGCGATCACGGTCGAGAGCACGCCGACGGCGGGGTCGAAGATCTACGTCGCGCAGGCTGCGGCGCCGATCAACTTCACCTACCACTCCCTCTTCACGGCGTCCGGCTGCAACACGTCCAGCGGCGCGGCTTCCGCGCAGTACCCGGTCCGTCGTGCCGGCGTCGTGCCCTCGGTGTCGAAACCGCTGGTGATGGTGCCCGCCGGCTGACGTGCCCCGCCCATACTCGGGGTAGCATGAACGGTGTAGAGCGGGAGTCCCGGGCACCGGGGCTGAGAGGGTGCCGGCCGGCGCCGACCGTCAGCAGCTGATCCGGGTCATGCCGGCGAAGCGAGGAGCGCGGTTCTGTCACATACGCAGCACACGAGCTACGACGTCGCCATCGTCGGCGGCGGCGCCTGCGGCCTGGCCGTCGCGTGGCGCGCGCGTGCGCGCGGGCTGACCGTCTGCGTGCTCGACAGCGGCCCGCTCGGCGGCGGCACCTCGCGCGTGGCCGCCGGGATGCTGGCTCCGGTGAGCGAGGCCGACGCCGGGGAGCGCGCGCTGACGACCCTCGGCCTGGAGGCGGCGCGACGCTGGCCCGCCTTCGCCGCCGAGCTCGAGGACGTCACCGGGCAACCCGTCGGCTACCGGGCGTGCGGCACGCTCGTCGTCGCCCGCGATCGCGACGAGGCCGAGGGGCTGGAGCGCGAGCTCGCGCTGCGCGAGCGGCTCGGCCTGCCCGTCGCGCGCCTGCTCGGCTCGCAGGCGCGTGCCCTGGAGCCCGCGCTGGCGCCCGCGCTGCGACTCGCGCTCGACGTCCCACAGGACCATGCGGCCGATCCGCGTGCCCTGTGCGCGGCGCTCGCCGCCGCGGCCGACCAGGCCGGCGCGGTGCTGCGGCCGGACACGACGGTCGAGCGCGTGCTGATCGAAGGTGGCCGTGTCGGCGGACTGTCGCTGGGCGACGCCGGGCGCATCGATGCCGAGCAGGTCGTCATCGCCGCCGGGCCGTGGAGCGCGCAGATCGACGGCATCCCGCCGCAGGCGCGGGTGCCCGTGCGGCCGGTCAAGGGGCAGATCATGCGGCTGCGCGACCCCGGCCACGTCGCGGACGCGCCGCTGCTGCAGCGCGTGATCCGCTTCGAGGGCGGCTACCTCGTCCCGCGCGGCGACGGGCGCTACGTGCTCGGCGCGACGGTCGAGGAGCGCGGCTTCGACACGGCCGTCACCGCGCTCGGGCTGTGGGAGCTGCTGCGCGACGCACAGGAGCTCGTGCCCGGCGTGCTCGAGCTGGAGGTGGAGGAGATGCTCGCCGGTCTGCGTCCGGGGACGCCCGACAACGCGCCGGCGCTGGGTCGCAGCGCCGTCGTCGACGGGCTCCTGTGGGCGACCGGCCACCACCGCAACGGCATCCTGCTCGCTCCGGTCACCGGAGACGTCATCGCCGCCGAGCTCGCCGGCGAGGCGGCGGCCGACCCGGCCTTCGCTCCCGATCGCTTCGCGCAGGTGGCGGCGTGATCTGGCTCAACGGCCGATGAGGTCGATGCCGCCGACGGCGCCACCGTCGCCGACCTGCTGAGCGGCCTCGGCGTCGATCCCGAGGCGCGCGGGGTGGCGGTCGCGGTCGACGGGGAGGTCGTCCCGCGCGCCGAATGGCCGACCCGTCCGATCCCTGCGCGGCGCGCGGGTGGAGGCGCTGACCGCGATGCAGGGAGGATGAGCGCCATCGCCGATCCGTTCACCATCGCCGGCCGCGAGCTGACCTCGCGCCTGATCCTCGGCACCGGCGGGTTCCCGCGCATGGAGACGCTCGCCGATGCGATCCATGCCAGCGGGACGGAGATGGTGACCGTCGCCATGCGGCGCATCGACCCTGCACTCACGCCACTCGCTCGCCGACGTGCTGGACGGCTGCGGCGTGCAGGTGCTGCCGAACACCGCCGGCTGCTTCACCGCGCGTGACGCCGTCCTGACCGCGCAGCTCGCGCGTGAGGCGTTCGGGACCGACTGGGTCAAGCTCGAGGTGATCGGCGACGAGCGCACGCTGCTCCCCGACGCGCCCGAGCTGCTCGCGGCCGCCGAGCGTCTCGTCGCCGACGGCTTCGTCGTCCTGCCCTACACGACCGACGACCCGGTGCTCGCGCGCCGGCTGGAGAGCGTCGGCTGCGCCGTCGTGATGCCGCTCGGCTCGCCGATCGGCTCGGGGATGGGCATCCGCAACAGCTACAACATCCAGCTCATCGTCGAGCAGGCCGGCGTGCCCGTGATCCTTGACGCCGGCGTCGGGACGGCGTCGGACGCCGCGCTCGCGATGGAGCTCGGCTGCGACGCGGTGCTCTGCGCGTCGGCGATCTCGCGCGCGCAGGATCCGGTCGCGATGGCGCGAGCGATCCGCGCGGGGGTCGAAGGTGGTCGCCTGGCCCGCCTGGCGGGCCGCATCCCGCGGCGCCTCTACGCGGAGGCGTCGTCCTCGTTCGAGGGAATCGCGGAGCTGTGAACGAGGTCCTCGACGCGTTCCAGCAGGCGTGGGTGGGCCGGCGACGCGGCGCCTTTCGCGACATGTGCGCGCCCGACCTGCACTGGGAGGACCCGTTCTGCGACGAGCCGCTCTACGGCCCCGAGGCGCTCGCCGATCACGCCGCCCGGCTGTGGGAGGCGTTCCCGGACGCGAAGGTCGAGCCGGCCGGCGAGCGGCTCACGGACGGGCGCTTCATCGCGGCGCCGGTGCGCATCAGCGGGACGCACCTGGGCGCGATCGAGGGGATCCCGCCGACCGGCAAGTACGTCGTCGTGCACGCCGTCCTGTACTGCGAGCTCGACCCGCCCGGCGAGCAGCTCTGGCGGGTCCGTGCGTTCTTCGACAGCTACGACGCGGCGGTCCAGGTCGGCGTGATGCCCAGGCGCGGGACGCTCGGGGCGCGGGCGCTGATGCTCGTCCGGGGCTTCGGCTTCAAGCGCGGGGAGTGAGCGCGTCCAGCCCCACGAGCACCGGCTTGTGGTCGGACAGGTTCGCCCCGATCGCCGCGCAGTGACGCGGCAGTGTCCGCGCCGGCTCGGCGACCTCCAGGCCGCGGGCGAAGACGTGGTCGAGCACGTGCCCGCCGCAGTGGGCGAACCCGGGGAAGCTCGGCGTCTTCGTGTTGCAGTCCGCGCCGATCACCGCCGGCTCGTCGCCGGCCCAGCGCAGCATCGCGTCGGCCGCCTCGTTCAGGTCGCTCTGCGCGCGCTCGACGTTCCATGCCGTCGCGTGGAGGTTGCCCAGCCACAGCCCGTCATCGCGGCGCACCGCGTGGAAGACCCGCCGCTCGGGACGCAGTCGCACGCGGCGGCGGTGGTGTGCGGTGACGCCATGGCCGCGAACGAGGATCGCGTTGGCGCCGCCGGAGGACTTCGCCAGATCGGGCCAGCGCCGCCCGACCGCGCGCCGCAGCGCCAGGAGCTGGTTGCGCGACGTCAGCGCGGTGAACGCCAGCGCGTCCGCGCGACGCGCGAGCTCGTCAGGGAACCACGGCGGCACCTCCTGCAGCAGCGCGGCATCCCAGTCCCAGCCGGCCAGCATCTCGGCGAACTCGTCCAGCAGCGGCCGTCCGGCACGCCGGGACGGCGCGTCCGTGAAACAGGTTCCAGGTGAGGATGCGGACCACAGCGGTATCTTCTCGCGCTTGCCCGCGCACTTCCTCACCGGCTCCGAGCTCAGCGCCGCGCAGCTCGACGCGCTGCTCACGCGGGCGATCGAGCTGAAGGCGGCGCCGCGCAGCTCACGCGCCCTCGAGGGCGCCATCGTCGCCCTGCTGTTCCAGCGGCCGAGCACGCGCACGCGGCTCTCCTACGAGGCGGGCGTCGTCGAGCTCGGCGGTCATCCGCTGATCCTGCACGGTGAGGAGATGCAGCTCGCGCGCGGCGAGTCGATCAAGGACACGGCGCGGATCCTGTCGCGCAACGTGCAGGCGGTCGGCGTCCGCACCGGCCCGGACGAGCTGCTCGAGGAGCTGGCCGCCGAAGGCTCGATCCCCGTCTTCAACATGCTCACGGTCGGGCACCATCCTTCGCAGGCGCTCGCCGACCTGCTGACGCTGCGCGAGACCTTCGGTGAGCTCGAGGGGCTGAAGCTCGCGTACGTCGGCGACGGCAACAACGTCGCGCGGTCGCTGGCGCTGATGGGCGCGATCGCGGGCGTCGAGGTCGCGGTCGCCTCGCCCCCGGGCTACGAGCTGGAGGCCGAGGCCGGCGGCACGCGCACGAACGATCCCGCGGAGGCCGTCGCCGGCGCGAACGCCGTCTACACCGACGTCTGGGTGTCGATGGGCGACGAGGAGACAGCCGACCTGCGCCGCCGCGACCTCGCGCCCTACCGGATCGACGACGCGCTGCTGGCGCAGGCGGCGCCCGGCGCGATCGCGCTGCACTGCCTGCCCGCACACCCGGGCGAGGAGATCACCGCCGAGGTCCTCTACGGCGAGCGCCAGCGGATCTGGGATCAGGCGGAGAACCGCCGGCACGCCCAGAAGGCGCTGCTCGAGTGGCTGCTCGCCGCGGATCGCTGACACAATCGACCGCCATGGCCGAGCGCAAGAGCCCTCCGAAGAAGCCCGCCGCCGCGAAGAAGCCGGCCGCGCAAGAAGCCGGCGGCCGCGAAGGCCCGCCGGCGGCCGAAGGCCGCCCCGCAAGCCGCGGGTGACGCCGAAGCCCGCGCAGCGGCGCAGCAAGCGCACCTCGGCGGCCCGGTCGTCGTCCGAGGCCGCCCGCGACGTCGCGCTGTTCGACAACCTCGCCGGGCTGGGCGACCTGCTGGCCGAGCACCTCGTGCTCACCAAGGACCGGCTGCAGGAGACGCTCGACGACGCGGTGCGCCGCGGCCGCATGCTTCCCGACGACGCCGCGGACATCGCGCTGCGCCTCTCGATCGCCGGCCGCAAGCAGGTCGAGGATCTGCTCAGCGAGGCCGACCGGCGGCTGCGCAGCCGCCTCTGATCGCGACCCTGCGATCCTGCAGGGCGTGAGCACCGACCCGTCCATCGCCCCCACCACCGTCGAGACGGGGGCGCGTCGCCCCAACGTCCGCGACGAGCTCGAGCTGCGCATCGAGTCGCTCGCCTTCGGCGGCAACGGCGTCGCCCGCCTGCAGCTCGACGATCGCCGCTACGTCGTCTTCGTCCGCGGAGCCGTTCCCGGCGACCTCGTCCGCGCCGTCGTGACCAAGCGCAAGCGCGACTATGCGGAGGCGCGCACGATCGAGGTGCTCGAGCCGGGCCCGGACCGGATCGACGCCGTCGCCGACCACCCGGGCGCGCCGTGGCAGGTGCTCGCCTACGACACGCAGGTCGCGATCAAGCAGACGCAGGTCGACGACGCGCTGCGGCGCCTCGGAAAGCTCGACGGGTTCGAGCTCGAGCCGATCGTCACCGCCGAGCAGCAGTGGCGCTACCGCAACAAGCTCGAGTACTCGTTCGGGCTCGACGAGGCCGGCACGCTCGTCTGCGGCTTCCACGCCCCCGGCTCGTGGTCGCGGATCCTGCACGTCGAGGACTGCCTGCTGGCCTCCGAGCGCGGCAACGAGATCCGGCGCGCGGTGCTGGACGTCGTTCGCGAGATGGGCCTGGGCGCCTACGACCGGCGCACGCACCAGGGCTTCCTGCGCAACCTCGTCGTTCGCGAGGGCCGGCGCACCGGCCAGGTCCAGGTGCGGCTCGTCACCTCCGCCGCCGACTGGGAGGAGGACGACGCCTTCGCCGCGGCGCTCGAGCCGCTCGGGATCGACAGCCTGATCTGGACGCAGGCCGCCGGCGTCGCCGAGACCACCGAGGGCGGGCTCGACACGCTGCTCGCCGGCAGCGAGCGCATCGAGGAGGAGCTCAGCGGCATGCGCTTCGCGCTCAGCGCCGAGGCGTTCTTCCAGACCAACACCGAGATGGCCGAGCGGCTCTACGGCGTCGTCTCCGAGTTCGCCGCCCTGAAGGGCTGGGAGCGCGTCTACGACCTGTGCTGCGGCATCGGGACGATCGGGCTGACGCTTGCCCCACGCGCCTCCGAGGTGATCGGCGTGGAGATCGTCGAGCAGGCCGTCACCGACGCGCACGCCAACGCGCGCGCCAACGAGATCAGCAACGCCCGCTTCATCGCCGGCGACGTGCGCGTCGTGCTGAAGGACCTCGCCGAGGACAGCGGTCCGCGCCCGGACCTGATCGTCGTCGACCCGCCGCGCGCGGGCCTCTCGAAGAAGGTCGTCGAGCGGATCGCCGAGGCCTCCCCGAAGCGCATCGTCTACGTCTCCTGCAACCCGACGACCCTCGCGCCGAACGCGGCGCAGCTCGTCGAGGCCGGCTACCGCCTCGTCAAGGTGCGCCCGGTCGACATGTTCCCCCAGACGCCGCACATCGAGTGCGTGGCGCTGCTGGAAAGAGCCGCATAAACGCTGGGGTTTGGGCGGCGCGGGTACCAAATGGGTACCAGATCATGTCGTTCGCTTTGCTTTGGTCGACCTCCTGGAGTCCCACGAGCTGCGCCGCGGCGACATGATCGAAACCCGCGAAGGCGTCTGCCGTATTGGACCACCGCTCGCCGACGATCTCGCCCGCCTCAGCTCGCAACTCCGCCAAGCCGTCTCACCGCACGCCGAACAACTCGCCCGCACCCTCCTCAAGAACCCCGAACACCCACGCCCATCACCCGCCGACGTCACCAAGCCGCGGTCGCCGCAACACGTTAGGTCGGTGGCGGGACCCACGCGCGAGCGCGGGCACGAGCCGTGCTGCTGCTTTGCATGGAGGCTGTTGCGTAAAGCCGCCAGCGGCGCGCTGGTCGCCGAGACGCTGGGCGATCTTGTCCGTGAGCGTTCAGACCTCGGCTGCCCGCTGAATGGGTTCCTCAGGCCGGGTTCGGGGCGTTGTGGTGGCGGTGAAGCTTCAGGAGGTTGTGCGTGGCGGTGATGAGCCGCCACTCTGATCTGCAGGCGGCTCTGCCGCGGCGTTGGAAGCGATCGATGCGGCGGTTGAACTTGGTGTCGGCGAACACCGGCTCGATCATCGCTTTGCGCTGGGCGTAGAGCGCGCCGCCCTGCTCGCTTGCCAGGACGCGGCGCATGAACGCGTAGCGCCCGCCCTCCCAACCGGGACGTGCGCCTTTGCGTTTGCCTGAGTCCGGCGGGATCAGCACCTGGATCCCGTGCTCGACGATCGCGTCGATCTGCTGGTGGTGCCAGTAGCCGGCATCGGCGAGCGCGACCTTCGGCAGCTGCGTGACTGCGGCCCGCTCGAGCTCTTCCAGGGCGCTGGTGATCATCGGCCCGAGCTGCCCGAAGTCCGATGAGACGTTGTTGACCTCCGCGGCAACGACGATCTGATCTGCGGTCACGACGGCCTGGGCGTTGTAGCCCTGCAGGTATCCGCGCGGCGTTTTCAGATTCCTGGAATCAGGGTCGGTCAGGTTCACCTTCCCGGCGGGCACCTGCGGCGGCGTGTAGGGCTTGGGCGGGCCGCCGAAGCGGTGGCCATTGCGCATCACTCCGCGCGCGCGGTAAGCCTCATAGGCGATGTTCGCGCGGACCTCGGTGAACAGTTCTTCCTCCAAGCGCCGCTTGGCCTCCGAAGCGCGCGCCGGTCGCGAAGCCGGGATCGGCCGCGCCTCTTTCGCGCGCTCGGCTTCGAGCTGGCGCTTGGCTTCGCGCAGCCACCCGCGGCGCCCCTGCGGCGTTGAGAGCTCCGGCGGCAGCTCGTCGCCGCGGCGCTCACCGAACTGCTCGTCCTCCAGGCGGTCGACTTCGTCGGCCTGCTCGAGGATCTCGCGGGCGAGCTGCTCGTAGTCGCGGTTGGCGTGCTCAGAGGCGCTGGCGTGGATCTTCGTGCCGTCGACCGCGAGCACCTCGCTGTGAACAAGGCCGGCGCGAGCACAGAGCCCGAGGACCTCGCCGAACAGGCCGGCCAACGCGTCCTGATGGCGCTGACGGAAGCGCGCGATCGTGGTGTGATCGGGCACCTGGTTGGCCGCGATCACGCGGTAGGCGACATCCTCGATGCAGCCGCGCTCGATCCCGCGCGAGGAGCGCTGCCCACGCGCATAGGCGTAGAGCAGCAGCGCGACCATCATCCCCGGATCATGCGCCGGCCGACCGTGCCCATCGACGCGATAAGCGCCGTAGAACGAGGCCAGGTCGAGCTGCTCGACGGCCGCCAGCACGAACCACGCAAAGTGATCCTCCGGCAGCCAGTCCCGCACACTCGGCGGCAACAACAACTCCTGATCCCGATCACACGCGATGAAGTTCTGCGCCATCCGGGAATCGTCCCGAGCACCCCGGACACACCCCCGTTTATGCAACAGCCTCCATGGAAGGCAGGAGTCGCGTCGGCCAGGCGCCCGCTTGCTCGGTTCAGGCGGAGGCGGTTGCCGAGCGTGGGCGTAGTCGCCGTACCTCGACGTCGCGCGCGGAGAGGGGCTCGTGGCAGCGTTCGCAGTGATGCGTTACGACGGCAGCGCCGCCGCAGCCGCGGTGCCGGTAGCCGACCGGCGGGCCCTCGGGCGCCATGTACTGATCGCCCCAGGTTCGCAGTGCCATGAGAACCGGGTAGAGGTCGAGTCCCTTTTCGGTCAGGCGGTACTCGGCGCGCGTGCGAACGGTGTCCTTGTAGCTGACCTTCTCGAAGATCCCCTCCTCGGTGAGTAGGCGCAGGCGGTCGGCGAGTACCGATCGCGAACAGCCGAGCGAGGCATGGAAGTCCTCGAAGCGGCAATGGCCGAGGAACGCCTGGCGCAAGACCATGAGCGTCCAGCGATCTCCGAGCAGCGAGACGGGCTTGGCGATCGAGCAGCGTTCGTTGGCGATCTCGCTTACGCGCATGGGGTGCAGCATACCCAGTTGCGTCCGGAAGTCGAACTCAGTATGTTCTGCGTCCGCTTTCCGAACCCAAGGAGCCTGAACGTGTCCAAAGTCGTCTTCGAGCAGCAGGGCAACCTCGGCGAGATCGTCCTCTCTGATCCGCCCCTCAACCTGTTGGGGGTTGCCTTGATCGAGGAGCTGCGTGAGGTCGTCTCAGAGGCGAAATCGAGTTCCGCGCGCGCGATCCTCGTCCGCGCCGAGGGCGACAACTTCTCGGCTGGAGCCGACGTCAACATGTTCCTCGGCCAGAGTGAGGCGGACGGGCAGGAGTTCCTCACCGGCGTCTTCGGAATGATCGATGCGATCGAGTCACTGCCCGTTCCGACGCTGGCAGCCGTCCAGGGGCTGTGTCTTGCCGGCGGGCTCGAAGTCGCGCTCGCATGTGATCTGATCTGGGCCGCTGAGGGAACGATGCTCGGCCAGCCGGAGGCGACGATCGGCGCGATCCCGTTCGCGGGCGGAGCGCAGCGGCTCGCCGCACGAGCTGGATCCGCGCGCGCACTTGAAATCGTCTACACCGGCGGCTTCTACCCCGCGGAACGGCTGCTCGACTGGGGCGTGTTGAATCGCGTCGTCGCGGCACCCGACCTGCTGGTCAAGGCGCGCGCGTTTGCGCAACGCCTCGCGGACGGCCCGACGCTCGCCCACGCCGCGACCAAGGAGATCGTCCGCTCCTGGCGCTCGGACGGCGTCGCCGTCGCCGACGCGCTCACGATCCCCGCAGGTGCTCGCGTCATCGCGAGCACGGACCTGCAGAACGGCGTCGAGAGCCTGCTGAACGCCGGTCCCGGCAAAGCCACCTTCCAGAACTGCTGAGCGGCCACCATGCGACAGACTTCGCCGATGCCCCTTCCTACGACCCCGACGGGCCGCGCGCTACTCGGCCTGCGAATCGCCCTCGGCGTTTCCACGCTGCTCGCGCCGCGGCTCGCGGCCAAGGCGTTCTTCCTGAACCCTGATGACAACCCACAGTTGCCCGTGATGGCCCGCATGTGGGGCATCCGCAACCTGGCACTCGCAGCCGGGATGTACGCAGCCACTGGCACCAACCGTGCCCAGTGGTGGCGGCTCCAGGTCGCTGTGGACACGCTCGACTCCCTGGCAATCGCAACGGAATGGCGTCGCGGTGCCGTCCCAGGACCAGCAGCAGGGTTGATGGCAGCAACCGGCCTCACTGCAACCACCCTCGGGGCCCTGTCCGTCCCAGGCGAGACCCAGCAAACAGGTTAGGCGTCGCGGGCGCGGCGACGACGGATCACGACGGTAGAGGCACCGCACCGAGGCGGGGCTCAGCTGTCCGGTCGTTCGCCGGCCCGCGTGAGCAGGCGTTCGAGGCGGTCCTCGACGTGGGCGAATCGGTCGTCGATGGCGGTGAGTCGCTCGTCCAGTGCCGCGAGTTGCTGGAGTACTGGGTCATTACCGGCGTCGGCTCGCTGTTGCTGCGCGCGGCTCACGAAGCTGCTGGTGATGGTTGCGGTCACGACCGAGATGAATGCGAGCCCGCCGAGCAGCAGCACCGGGGCCGTAGCGCGACCGGCAGTGGTCGCTGGGACGAAGTCGCCGTAGCCGACCGTCGTCACGGTCTGCAGCGCCCACCACATCCCGAGCCAGACCGTCGGGAAGCTGTCCGGGTCGATCAAGTGCTCGAGGGTTCCCCAGACGATGACCGCGACCAGCCACAGCGCGACGACGAGGTACGCCGCGTCTCGGGGGCGGAGCCCGCCATGGCGTTCCCTTCGATCCAGGAATCTGGCGACGCTCGGGCGCTCGGACGACATCCCTCGACGTTCGCTCTTGGGGCGTCGCTTCCTCTCCCAGCCAGGGTCCGTGCCGCTCCTGCTTTGGACGAAAGGCAGGAGCCGGCGTGAGTCTCCTGCGTTGCATGGAAAGCAAGAGCGCCCGGCCCTTCAGAGCGCTGCGACGGGGATCATCCCGGCGTCGCGATCGCCTTGTCGCTCGCGCCGTCGAGTTCGCCGAGTGGGATCTAGGCGATCGCGTCGGGCTCGAGGCCGGTCGCATGCGCGCCTGGCAGCGTCGAGGCCTTCGATGAGGTCTTTGGAAGCGAGGACCGTGCCGGGACTCGCGTGCCAGCCTGGCATCGCGCGCCGCGGCGGTCCTTCCGAAACAATCAGGCGCGTGATCATCGCCGAAGATCAGGTGCTCGTTCCCGGCGGCAGCTTTCGGATGGGCTCCGACCGCCACTATCCAGAGGAGGCACCCGTTCACGAGGTGTTCGTGGATCCGGTCTGGATCGATCGCCGCGAGGTCACAAACGCCGACTACGCCGCCTTCGTCGAAGCGACCGGCTACGTCACCGTCGCGGAGCGTCCGCTCGATCCGTCCGAGTTTCCGGGCGCGCCGCCCGGAGAACCTCGTCCCCGGCTCGCTCGTGTTCACGCGCACGCCCGGCCCGGTCGACCTGCGCCACGTGAGCCAGTGGTGGACGTGGACGCCGGGCGCCTGCTGGCGGCACCCGCAGGGGCCGCGCTCATCGCTCGACGGACTTGACGACCATCCCGTCGTCCACGTGGCCTTCGAGGACGCCGCGGCCTTTGCCGCCTGGGCCGGAAAGGACATACCCACAGAGGCGGAGTGGGAACGTGCTGCGCGCGGCGGGCTCGACGGTGCCGCCTACACGTGGGGCGACGAGCCTGAGGCGCCCCGCGCAGCGCTAGCCAACTTCTGGCACGGGGACTTCCCGTGGCGCCCCGGCCCTGGTTACGGCAGCACACAGCCGGTCGGCTCCTTCCCGCCGAACGGCTATGGACTGCACGACATGGCCGGAAACGTCTGGGAGTGGACAACGGACTGGTACTCCGCGCGTCATCCCGAGGCTGCCCGACACCCCGTGCTGTGTGCCGCGCAACCCGCGAGGCGGACGCGAGGAGGAAAGCCTCGACCCAGCACAACCCCAGTTCCACATTCCGCGCAAAGTCATCAAGGGCGGCTCGTTCCTCTGCGCCGACAGCTACTGCCGGCGCTACAGGCCCGCCGCCCGCCGCCCGCAGATGATCGACACCGGGATGAGCCACATCGGCTTCCGGTGCGTCCGACGCCCTTCAGCCCATGGCAGCTGATCACACCCCGGGCTGCTCGCCGAGCCGCCTCACTCGGTTGTGATCTCGATGTGGCTGCGTCGCGCGCTGCTGATCATCGGCGACTAGAGTCGGCGACAGCCTCGCCTGTTCGGCAGTTCAACTTCGAACGGAGGGCAGCATGCCTGAGAAGCGACCGAACATCCTGGTGCTCTGGGGCGACGACATCGGCTGGTGGAACATCAGCTACAACAGTCGCGGCCAGATGGGCTACCGCACGCCGAACATCGACCGCATCGCCAACGAGGGCATCGCGTTCACCGACTACTACGGGCAGCAGAGCTGCACGGCGGGACGCGCCGCCTTCATCACCGGGCAGAACCCGATCCGCACGGGCCTGACGAAGGTGGGGATGCCCGGCGCCGACGTCGGCCTGCACGCGGAGGACCCGACGATCGCCGAGATGCTCAAGCCGCTCGGGCTACGCGACCGCGCAGTTCGGGAAGAACCACCTGGGCGACAAGAACCCGTACCTGCCGACCGCGCACGGTTTCGACGAGTTCTTCGGCAACCTGTACCACCTCAACGCCGAAGAGGAGCCCGAGCTCCCCGACTATCCGACCGACCCGGCCTTCAAGGAGCGCTTCGGACCGCGCGGCGTCATGCACAGCTGGGCGACCGACACCGAGGACCCGACCGACGACCCGCGCTGGGGCAAGGTCGGCAAGCAGAAGATCGAGAACACCGGTCCGCTGACGATCGAGCGCATGGGAACGATCGACGACGAGATCACCGAAGGCGCCCTCGGCTGGATCGACAAGACCCACGAGGAGGGCAAGCCCTTCTTCCTCTGGTACAACACGACCGCCATGCATTTCCGCACGCACATCGCGGAAAAGACGCGCGGCAAGAGCGGCGGCCAGGGGGACTACGCCGACCGGATGGTCGAGCACGACGAGAACATCGGCAAGATGCTCGACAAGCTCGACGAGCTGGGCATCGCCGAAGACACCATCGTCATCTACTCGACCGACAACGGGCCCGCACTACAACAGCTGGCCGGATGCCGGCATCACCCCGTTCGCGCGCGAGAAGGACACCAACTGGGAAGGTGCCTGGCGCGTGCCGGCGTTCGTGCGCTGGCCCGGGAAGTTCAAGGCGGGCACGGTGCTCAACGGCGTCGTCACCCACCAGGACTGGGCGGAGACGCTGCTGGCCGCCGCGGGGGTGCCGGACATCAAGGAGAAGCTGCTCGCAGGGCTACGAGCTGGGCGACAAGACCTTCAAGGTCCACCTCGACGGGTGGAACATGCTCCCGTACTTCACGGGTGAGGTCGAGGAGAGCCCGCGCCCGTTCTTCTTCTACTTCAGCGACGACGGAGACGTCATCGCGATCCGCTTCGGGGACTGGAAGATGACGCTGATGGAGCAGCGCGCCAAGCAGCTGGCCGCCTGGATCGAGCCGTTCGTGCCGCTGCGCATCCCGCACATCTTCCACCTGCGGCGCGACCCGTTCGAGCGGGCCCTCGAGAACTCGAACACCTACTACGACTGGATGATGTCCCACGCCTTCCTGCTCTACGAGATGCAGGCGATCGTGGCGGGGCAGATCGAGGAGTTCGTCAAGTTCCCGCCGCGCCAGAAGCCGGCCTCGTTCAACCTGGACGCCGTGATGGCGCAACTGGAGGACCGCAACGGGAAGCGCCCGCCACTAGCGCTCGGGCTCGGGTTCGGCGAACTACTGGGTGTACGTCGTCGGACCGATCGTGGGAGCGACGATCGCGGTCGGCTGCGCGTTCGTCCTGTGCGGTCGCGGCGGCGACGCGATCGCCCGCGCCGCCGGGTCAGACGTCCTCGACCAACACAGTCTCACCGCCAAAGAAACTGTACGAGCCGCGCGTCTTCTGCCTGCTGGACCTTTGCGAGCCGCACTCCCGCTTTGGACTGCGATGAAAGTTGGACCTCCTCGGTGGGACGCTTCGCGTGACACCGGGAAACGAGCTCGAGGAGGCCCGTACCCATGATGCACGCTGGGCTGGATCTCAGTCGCAAGAAGATTGATGTGTGCTTGTTGAGCGATCAGGGTGAGGTGTGTGGCGAGTTGGCGGTGCCGGCTGATGCGGACGGCCTGCGCGGCTTGAATCGGCGGGTGATGGGCCTGGGTGTGCCTGTGCGGGCGGTGATCGAGTCGATGACCGGTGCTCTTCGTCCGTTGCAGCAGCAACGTTGAAGTCGTCATTGCGCGTTCAGGAACCCGTCAGGTTCGCAGGCGTAGCCTGGTCGGATGCTCACACGCAGCGTCCTGATCCTGGCCACGCTGCTCGCCATCGCGATGGCCTCCGCGACGCCGGCTCCCGCCGCTGGCGTGGATGGAGTTCCGGCGTTCGGGCATGTGTTCCTGATCGTCGGGGAGAACACGAGCTTTGGTCAAGTCACGCCGCGCAACGCGCCGTACCTGACGGGGACGGTGATCCCGCAGGGTGCGTGGCTTACGAACTACCACGGGCTGACCGACGGGTCGCTGGGCGACTACGCGGCGATGGTCTCCGGGCAGTTCGTGCGCTGCGAGAGCAACAACGACTTCTCGTTCACCAACGGCGACGTGCCCGGGCAGGTCGCCTGCCACCAGTCGGTGAACAACCTCTTCCACCAGCTCGACGGTCGCGGTATCCCGTGGCAGGAGTGGACCGAGTCGGCGACGAACTCGTGCGACATGTTCGACCACGGCTCGACCTGGGCGCACAACCTGTACGTCTCGCATCACAGCCCAGCGCTGTACTTCGACGACATCCAGGCCAACCACTCCTCCGAGGACGTGATCCCCTCACCGGAGTGTCGCCAGAAGGTGCTCGCCACCGGGACGACCGGCCCGAACGACATGAGCGTCGTTCGACGCGCGCGCTCACCGCCGGCTCGGTCGCGCGGTTCAACATGATCATCCCGAACGACTGCGAGAACGGCCACGACCGCTGCGGGACGCACAACGCCGTTCGTCAGTTCGACGACTTCGTCGCCCGCGAGATCCCGAAGATCCAGGCGTCGCCCGCGTTCGGATCGGACGGCCTGATCGTCATGGTGTGGGACGAGGGGTCCGATGCCGACCCGTTCCACGTGGGTGGTGCGCTTCTCGGCCCGCAGGTCAAGCCTGGGACGACGAGCGCCGCGAGCCTGAACCACTACAGCCTGCTGCGCACGCTCGAAGACGGCTTCGGCATTCCCAAGCATCTCGCGCACGCCGCGCGCGCACACGCCTTCACCGGCATTTGGCGCTGACGCATGCTTCGTTCGGGTTACTGCTCGATGATCCTCTGGACGGTCGTCGTTGCGAGCGGCTGCTCAGGGCTGCTGGCCTCCGGTGCCTCGGCTGCGATTCCCCGGTTCGGTCATGCGTTCCTGATCGTCGGGGAGAACACGAGCTACGAGCAGATCACGCCCGCGCACGCCCCGTTCCTGACCGGGACCGTCAAAGCCGCAGGGCGCCTGGCTCACGAACACGCATTCCTTCGTCAAGTCGAGCTCGCTCGGCCAGTACATCGCGATGGTCTCCGGGCAGTACACCGCGTGCGAGGCCAACAACGACCTGCCCGACCACTGCCATCAGCGCGTCCCCAACCTTTTCTCCCAGCTCGCGGCGAGCGGGCGCAGCTGGCGCGACTACGAGCAGTCGATGCCAAACGCCTGCAACCCCGTTGACGGCGGGGCGGCGTGGGCGCGCAACATCTACTCCGCCCATCACAACCCCGCGCTGTACTTCACGCAGATCCAGGGCGGACGGGTCGACGAGGCGATCACGCCCGGCAGCGCCGTGCCGCAACTTCGACGTGCCGATGGGGACGACCGCCCCGAACGACACCTCGTTCCTTGACCGTGACCTCGCGTCGGGCAACGTCGGCAGCCTGAACGTCGTCGTCCCGAACGACTGCGCCGACGGTCACGACGTCTGCGGCACCGGTGACCGCGTGCGCCAGTTCGACGACTTCCTGGCCAGCGAGATTCCGAAGATCAAGGCCTCACCCGCGTTCGGACCGGACAGTGTCATCTTCATCACCTGGGACGAGGGCTCCGACCCGCCCTACCGCCCAGGCCACATCCTGACCGCGATCCTCGGACCACGCGTACGAGCCGGCGCCATCGACCAGACACGCCACGACCACTACGGACTCGAACGCACGCTCGCAACCGGCCTGGGACTACCGCCACTCGCCCACGCCCGGGCGGCCGCGCCAATCACAACGATCTGGCACTGACCCGGCTCCTGCTTCCCATGAAAAAAAAGCAGGAGCGCTCGAGACGGCCCTGCGCTCAGGCTCAGGCGTTGATCTCGAGGAGCGCCTGCCGGTACGCTCGTGGCGATTCAAACGAGAGGAGCGTTGCTGTGTTCGTTCGCACCGTCCGGTTCACCGATGTGACGGCTGAGCGGGTGAATGCAACGCTCGCCAGGATCGAGGCGTCAGACGGTCCGCCGCCGGAGGTTCCCGCGACGGGCCTTCAGATCCTGTTCGATGCCGGTCAGGGCACGGCCGTCGTCCTTCAGTCGTTCGAGACGGCCGAGGACATGGCGGCGGGCGATCGGGCGTTCGCCGCGATGGACGCGTCCGAGACTCCGGGCACGCGGGCCTCGGTCGACATGTGCGAGGTCAAGCTCGAGCGGCGGCTCTGGACGCAGACCAGACCGCGGGGATTCGAAAGAGCGCGGTTAGGGGGATTGGGCGACGCCGAGCGAGTTGGCGCCGAACATCTTTGGCGCGCCCTTCTCGTAGTAGACGTCGAGTTCGGTGATCGTGAACCCTGCGCCGCTCAGCAGGTTGACGATCGGCCGGGTCAGGTGGCACCCGCCGAACAGTCGCTTCTGTGCCGGCTCAAAGTTGTGCTGCCAGCGGCGCACGCCCTCGTCCGGCGCGAGCCCATGCTCGACGAAATGCAGCGTGCCGCCGGGCTTCAGGACGCGCCGCAACTCCCGCAACGCCGTGTTGATGTCGGGGATCGTGCACATCGTCCAGGTGGAAAGCGCGGCGTCGAAGCGGTCGTCCGGGAATGGCAATGCCTGGCCGTCCAGGCCAGAGCGCTCGACTTGTACGGACGATTGGCTGAGGCGCTTGGCGGCGAGCTTCCAGCCAAGATCAGCCGGCTCGACAGCGGCGACGGTCGTGACGGGTGCCGGGTAGAACGGGACGTTCAGGCCCGAGCCAAAGCCGATCTCGACTACATCACCCGCGAGTCCGTCGCAGACCCTGCGCCGCTGCGGTTTGGTCTCCTTCAGGTTGCACGCCACGTCAATGATCCGCGGCAGAACCTGCTCGCCGTACACGCCCACGATCCAGCCCTCCAAGGTCGGGTACGCCCCCGAAAGTACTCTCTCAGTACCGGCTCCAGCAACCGCCCGTGGAGCGCCGATCTCGGCTAGCGACGAAACAGACCGCGTGGCACATGCTCGTGCTCCCCATCCAGTCCGCAAGGTGGGAACTCTCGATTTCGCTCTGCGTCACAAGCGCCAGCCGGTTTGGCCCCGTGACTGATCGAATGGCCGCGGCCCCCCTGCTGGAACCTATGTTGGAACCGCCGGGTACCGCTTCGGGTACCGAACTGCCGAAATACGAGCGCAACGGAACCGCACGGAGCACTTGGACGAGGTAGGCAGCACCGTGGGTGCAACGGTTCGGCCTGCACATCGAGTGCGTGGCGCTGCTGGAACGCGGCGCCTAGGCCCGCGAGCCGCCCAGGCCCAGGTGGTCCGGGATCTGTGCGTGAGCACGCGCAACAGGGTCCGGGTAGGCGGCAAGGACCGCGGCGTCCAGGCGGGCGAGCTGGTCGTCCAGGGCAGCGCTGCGCGCTTCCCGGCAGCCGGCCCTGAGGGTGAGCAGCAGTGAGCGCAGGCGACGTGCGATCTGCGGGGTGTCGGCGCCGTAGTGGCGGATCTCGGTCAGCGACAGCTCCAGGAGCTCCACCCATGTCGGCGTCGGGTAGATGAGTCGCAACCGCCCGTCGGCATCCGCGAGTCGCCCGCGCCGGAGGTCCCGGCCGGCCAGCGCGGTGAGCAGGGTCTCGAGGGCGTCGATCGCCTGGACCGCGGTCGTCGGGTCGTTGACCGCCGGGGACAGCGCACGCAGGGCGGTGTCGACGATGGCGCGGATCGCGAACGCCGGATCCTGCGCGATCGTGCGCTCCTCCTCCAGGATCGCCGAGCGCCGCACGTCGGCGACGTCGAGCGCGTCAGCACTGCCGTGGATCAGGAACAGCGGGCAACCCGGCGGCAGGTACTCCCCGACGCCGACAGCGACCTCCACGACGACATCGCCCGCCGCCGCCGCGCGGACCAGGCGCGCGCGATCGAGCGCGGCGAGGACCGCCGGTCGGCCGTCGTGATGCACGACGCTGCTGACCGGTTCGTCGGCGACGACGTCCACCGACGGCGTGCGGCCGAGCTGGAATGGATAGACCTCCGCGATCGCATCGAGCCCCTGCTCGACGATCTGCGCGTACACGCGGCGCGGGCGCAGGAGGTCGAGCATGCGCCCGACGAGCAGGAAGAACACGAGCACCGCCGCGATCAGCAGCAGGAGCGTCAGCGTCACCGTCACGCTCGGGACGACCTTCGATCCGCCGCGCCCGATCAGTCGCATCGACACGAGTGCGTAGATCGCCGGCGCGATGAAGATGCCCAGCGAGTGCTTGACCACCGCGTCGCGACGAAACCGCGAGACGAGCCGCGGCGTGTACTGGCTGGCTCCGAACTGCACGACCACGACGGCGATCGAGACGACGAGCCCGGTGAACGCGATCATCCCGCCGGCGACCGCCGAAAGGATCGTGCGCGCCGTGTCGGCGTCCATACGCAGGTGCAGGACGTCGCCGTGACCTTCGAGCCTCGGCACGAGCTCCGCCAGCAGAAGCGCGGCGACGATGTACAGCGCCGGGACGACGATCAGGCTCCGTGACAGCCACTCGCCCACGCGGAAGCGCACCCGCCAGGAGCGCGAGCGCTCACTGGCGGACAGCGAGTCAAGGGGAGCGACGTCGGCCCTGCGCATGGTGCGCGGAAGTTACTTCAGGTCGCCGCGCACGAATCGCAGCCATCCCGGAAGCAGGATGAGAGCGACCCAGATGATGGTGCCGATGATCGCTGCGGCCAGCCCGTTCTTCGCATCGCCGTGGCCGGACAGCCCGACCGTCAGGTCATGGGTCAGGCGACCGAACCCGACGTTCTCGAAACCCGGGATGAAGCTGATGATGCCGTCGAGGATGAACGCGAGCGCGAGGGCGAGCGTGATGCCGCCACCCATCGACCGTGTGAGCAGGCCGAATCCGAAGCCGACGCCCGCGAAGGCAAGGCCGCTCGGCACCTGGCTGAACACCTGCGCGGCGAGGTCGCCCTGGTCCAGATGCACGCCGGCGTTCGACGCCGCGATCTCACTCATGCCGGCGCTGGCCGCGGCGGCGGCAAGCCCGATGATGGCGGTGCCGACGAGCGCGCAGATGAGCTTTGCGGTCAGGACGCGGCTGCGGATCGGCTCGGCGGTCAGCGTCCGCTGAAGGGTTCCCGAACTGAACTCGACCGACGCCACCCAGACGGCGAACACGATCGCGGCAATCCCAAAGGTCGTGCCGACGGCGAACGCGGGGATCCCGGCGTAGTTGTCGACCTTGCCGGGCGGGAAGGCGAGCAATCCGGCGCCGACGAGCAAGGCGATGGCGATGACGGCCCCTGCGGTCCAGCGTGGCAGCGCGAGGTAGCGCAGCTTGGCGATCTCGCCGCTCATGGCTGCACCTCCGCCGTTGCGTCGGCATCCGCGATGATCTTGAGGAAGGCCTCTTCCAGCGTCGCCCGCTCGGAGTGCAGTTCGCGGACGTAGATGTCTTCGCCGGCGAGCGCCCGCGAGATCTGCGAAGGATCCTCGCTGTGCTGCGTCGTGCGGATCGCTGCGCCCTCCACCGAGACCGTCCCCAGGTCGAGCGTGCGCAGGATCCGCACAGCCGCCTCGATCTCTGCGGGCGCCACCTCGATGCGGTGCCCCGCGGACGTCGCGCCCGCGACGACCTCCTCGAGCGGGCCCTGCGCAAGCAGGTGCCCCTGCCGCAGGACGACGACGTAATCGCATGTGGCCTCGACCTCCGCCAGACGGTGCGTGCACAGCAGCGTGGTGGCGCCGCGCGCGGGCAGCGAGCGGACCAGGTCGCGGATCTCGACCGTGCCCTGGGGGTCCAGGCCGTTGGTCGGCTCGTCCAGCACGACGATGCTGGGATCGCCGACGAGCGCCAGCGCGATGCCCATCCGCTGGCGCATGCCCAGCGAGAAGTCGCCCACCCTGTCGTCGACGCGCTCGGCCAGCCCGACCTGGTTCAGGATCCCGCGCACGTCCGCGTCCTGGGTCGACATGCCGTATGCGCCGACGCGGATCTCCAGGTTCTGCAGCGCGGTTGCACCTTTGTACAGCGGCGGCGACTCGATGATCGAGCCGACCTTGCGCACAGCGTCGCGAAAGCCGGGAGCGCCGGCTTCATGGCCGAGGATCCTGGCGTGGCCCGCCGACGGCTTCTGCAGGCCAAGCAGCACGCGCATCGCGGTGGACTTGCCGGCGCCGTTGGGCCCGAGCAGGCCGACAACGGAGCCCTGGGGCACCGTGAAGCTGAGCTCGTTGATGACGGTGCGCTCGCCATACCGCTTGACGAGGCCCTCGAACTCGATCGGATGTGTCGCCTGCGCCGTCGTCATGCGCGAGCCGCGTCGTCTGTTGCACCGGTCATGTGGGCGCAAACCTATCGCCGCCTAGCGCGGCGGAGCGCCAAGAACGGGGGCAACGCCGCACATCGAGTGCGTGGCGCTGCTCGAGCGGGCGTAGCGGTTCGCGTGCTCTACGGCTTGCTCAGGGAGAAGACGCAGGCGTAGACGGCCGCGATCCTGTTCGAGCAGTAGAGCTTCAGTCCAACCGTGCGCAGGTGCCGGCGGCCTTGGGTGATGTCGATGGACACGCCGTTGGCGGGGCCAGGGTTCTTCCACGTCACGACTTGGAGCACCCCGAAGGCGAACGTGACGCGAACGCCGTTCATCGACGCCTGCCCATGGGTGCCGCCACTCGACTCGTTGTGGAAGGTGAACTGCATCTGCGAGCTCGGCCCGCTGGTCGGGATCTTGGTCCCGCGTCTTGCGCGCAGCGTGACGATGACCGGAGTGTTGTCCGGCGCGCTCCGATCGGTGTGGAACGGCATCTCGAACAGCTCGCTGCGCCCGACGATCCACGTGCTGCGGGGCGCGAAGCGATGCGGCTTCCCGACGCTCGCCGAGTGTGCGGGGTGGATCTGCAGCGTGTGCGGCTCGGTGCCCTGGCAGCGCTCGAGGATCGGTTCTCCGTTGTCGTCGTAGGTGCCGGTCGGACGGGTTTGGACCCAGTGGATCGTGAACAGCTGAGGACCTGGCAGCATGGGTGTGTAGTCGTCGTGGACGCCGGTCATCTCGCCGGGCGAGACGGACACGTCGTCCATGTTGATGTCCCACGGAGACGTGATCGCAGTGACGGCCGTCGCGTCGATCTCCAGGGCGTGAGTGGCGATCCATGGCGGCTTGGCCGTCTGTTCGTCGGTGTCCCTCACGTTGAACGTCGTCGTGACGCCGGACTGCGGACACGCGGGCGGCGGGGTCTGTCCCTGGCTGGGGGTGACGAGCAGCCCTCCGAACAGGATCGGTAGGACGAGCGCGACGCGGAAGAGGCTCGAGGTATCCAAAGCCGGGGTCAGGGTGTGTCGCGGAAAGCGACCTGAACGGAGATGTGGCGGTAATCCGAGCCGTGCACTCCGATCGTGCTGGAGTCGAACTCGTAGGTGCCGTCGGTGATCGGGATGACGAACCCGTCGATCGCGGTCTCCTGAAGTGCCGCGGAGATCGCCGGGTCGGTGACGTCGAGCTCGGGCTTCACTCCCCAGCTGATCGTCGCGTGTGTTCCGTCGATCTTGCCGACGTACACCCGGGAGGGAACGCCCGAGAAGGCCTGTGAGCCGGCAGCGCAGGGGTCGATGGGTGAGTCCCAGGGATTCTGGATCCAGGCCAGCGTGCCGGTGGCGCCCGCGTCCCCGAAGGTGGAGCTGGTGTCGGGGGTGTCGGTCGGGAGTGTGTTGGCTGACCCGCTGACGGTTGCGCTCCCGAAGACGTCCGGACAGTTCAGGCCGGTGACGCGGTCGGTGATGTTGGCGCTGACGCTGGCGTACAGGGGCCCGCAGGATGAGGGTGTGTAGGAGGCGGCGTGTGCGGCGCCGGCGGTGCTCGCGCTCGCGCTCTGGCACGGTGGCCCCCAGAACTGAATGTTGATCGTGGCGGTGTCCTGCGGCGTGACGAACGACTGGATCAGCCCGATGATGCTGTCCAGTGCCGCCTGCCCGACGGCGACGGGGCTGCCGCCGCTGAGGATCACGCTCTTGATGAGCTTGGGATCGGGCGGCTTGGCCATCAGCAACTTGACCGTTGCGTATGCGGGCCGCTCGTACTTCACGTCGGTATTCGGATCGAAGGGGTTCTGACGCTTGATCTCGACGTAGAAGTCGTGGATCGCGAGCGTCGGGTCGACCCGCGTCAGCGCTCCTGAATGCAAAGTTCCAGAGATGTACTTCGTCTTGTGCGTCTCGTAGGCCCAGTCGTTGGGGAACCCGATCATGCTCCAGCGCACGCGGAACGAGTCCAGCTCACTCCCGAGGTCGCTGGCGAAGGAGGGGGTGGGAATTCCGAGCAGCTTGGCGCAGTCGAAGATCTGCTTGCGCGCAGCCGAGGTCTGGGGATCGCGCTTGAGGGCCTCTTCGTAGCGCTGCTGGTCGTCGGGTTTGATCGTCGCGTGCGCCTGAAGGCCGACGAACCGTTCGGTGCCGACGGGCTTCTCGACGGTGGTCGTGTTGGGATCGATGTAGATCAGCACGGCGTTGTAGAACGCGGCGAGCTTCTGGGCGCGCATGAAGACGTCCATCACGTTGAACGCCTTCTCGTATGCCTCCGCGACCTCCTTGAGCGCCTTGGCGCCTTCCTTCACGCCGCTGACGAACGTCAGCCCGAACGTCGACGTGAGCGCCGCGGCGTACGGACCGACCTTCTCGCCGAGCTTCTCGATCTGCTGCTTCCCGGCTTCCTTGATGGTGTCCTGAACCTCTTTGGAGCCGGTGAGCGACTCGGCGGCGCGCTTGAGGTAGTCGTCGAGCACCTCTGTGCAGGTCCGGGATGCAGATGCGTGAGCGGATGGCGAGCTGACGGCCCGGCGGGCCCGCGGCCGCGACAGTCGCACCAGGCTCCGGGGGATCCGCCTGAATGCCGCGGACAGGAGTTCGACCTCGAGCGGGCTGAAGCGATAGCTCGCCGGGTCATAGGCAGAGCTCTTCAGATCCACTCCGCGGGCGGAAGCCAGGGTGTCGAGCAGCAGCGGCACGAATGCCTCGGGCTGCTTCGGCTTGCTCAACGCATCCCGCACCCACCCCGCGAGGAACGACTGCATCACGGCGCTGGATGGCCGTCCCCGGAGCGGGAAGACACCGGCCCGTGCCCATGCGGACCCCAGCTCCGCAACGCTGACGCGCCCCGGGCTCCCGCTGCGCAGCTCGGCCGCGTAGTTGAGGACGTCCGCTGACGACGCGGGATACGTCCACGCCGCCGGCGACACGGCTCGGCGAACAAGCGTCCGGCCGTCTCGGACGGTGATCCCGCCGCGCGTGAGCGCATCACGAACGGCAGGGACGCTCTGGCGCGGGTTGCCGCTGGTCAGCTGGTCTGCCAGCTTGGGGATCGGCGTCGCCGCTGCCGCGTGCGCAGGCACGAGCCCACCCAGCACGAGAGCAGCCAAACAGAGGAAACGCAGCGAGCGCGCTCCACTCGGAGCGAACCCGACTACAAGCTGGACCATTGAGCAACCGTACAGCGCGCGGCGGCTGAGCGCGCGATTCCATGACGGTCAGCGGCCCTTCGCCAGCACCGTCCCGGAGGGCAGCCGGACGAGGACTCGGGAGGCGTTGTCGGTCTCGTTGCTCTCGAACAGCAGGTCGTCCGGATCGGCGACGTGGACGAGGGCGAAGCGTCCGCGCAGGCCCGTGACGTCGACGAACTGCTCGTAGTAGTCGGCCGGGTAGATGTCCGACCAGCCGACGGAGGTACCCAGACGGACGCTGGTGATCGACGGGTCCTGGTTGCACGAGGGGAAGACGGCCTGCGACGGCGAGCCGGGGAGGGTGGGACGCGTGCGGCTGAGGTCGCGCAGGCAGTAGTCGAACTTGCGACTGACCCTCACGCGCTTCAGCTGCACACCCGCGGCGTTGACGCTCCAGACCTCGAGGCGCGCGGCGTCGTGCAGCTTCCAGAAGCCGCCCTGGCCCGGGATCATCTTGAACACCAGCTGCGCCGGGGTGTCGACCAGGATCGTGCCCCCGCCGCGACGGTGGATCCGCTGCCCGACGTGCATCCGCCCGGCCTCGTACCTGCGCCCGGTGATCTCGATCGGCCCGGCCCCCACGCTGTTGATCGACGACGTGCT
Organism: uncultured Solirubrobacteraceae bacterium; assembly: GCA_963781935.1. Lineage (GTDB taxonomy): Bacteria > Actinomycetota > Thermoleophilia > Solirubrobacterales > Solirubrobacteraceae > F1-60-MAGs163. The sequence goes on along the minus strand of CAWAHX010000010.1, from coordinate 274,657 downwards.
GCGCAGGCGCACGCGTCCGTAGTAGCTGCGGTCCACCTGGACGCTCGTGGGGTGCGACATCACGAGGTCGGGGCAGAGCAGCCCGCGGAAGTGCGCCTGCACGCAGGGGTTGACCTGTGCCTGCGCGGCGCCCGCTCCGGACAGGAGCACGGCGAGCGCGATGAGGAGAACGTGCTGGACCCGGGGGCGCAAGAGCGCGCATCCTATCCCCCGGCCCCGGTTAGACTGCGCCGATTGCGAGTCTGCGCTCACTCACCCGTTGGGTTGTGGTCATCGGAGCGCTCGCGGCGCTCGCACCCTCCGGGACGGCGTGGGCGACGGCGCCCGTCGCACGGGACGGGCTGGCGACCATTGAGGACATCGGCGGCCTGAACGCCGTAGCAGCGTCTCGGGTCGCCGCCGCGCGATGGGCGGCGACGTTGCCCGCGCCCGGGCGCGGGAGCGCCGCGACCGGTGTGCTGCGCGCGGCGGGAGGGGGCACCCTCACGCTCGTCTCGCGCTCGGTCCTCACCGCGTCGGCCGCCGACGCCCGCCGGCTTGCCGCCACGCTGCGCCGGCGTCCGGCAAAGCGGTGGGCGCGGGTGGATGCGGCCGCCGCGCGAGCGCGCCTCGCGCTCTTCCGTGGTGAGGCCGGGACGGTCTTCAGCTCCGGTCCCGTCGTCGGCCGCGTCGCTGTCGCCGGCGTGCGGCCCGCGCTCGCGCGGACCGCTGCACGCAGCGCGGCGACGGCGATCGCGACGCGGCTGCGCGCGTTGCGGGCCCAGACCGTCTGGCAGCAGGTCAGCAGCCCCGGCGGCCAGGGCAACCAGACAACGCGCGCGCTCCAGGCCTTCGCCATCGCCTTCGGGGTCCGGGTCCCGGGCGTGACGGTCCCGCGCGGGCGCGTGGGGAGCGTCGGCGACGCCACCGCGACGTTGTGGACGGCGCTCGGGCGACTGCGCGAGATGTCCGGCCCGCAACAGGCGGTCGTTCGCCGCGTCGCGGCGAGCCTCGGCCCCGCCGCGACCGCCACCACCGGCCAGGCGGCGCGCGCGGCGAAGACGACCCCGGTCTGGACGCAGTCGCCCGCCCTGCAGGCCGAGGCGCAGGCTGCGGGGCAGTTGCTGGCGGCCAGGCTGCACTTCAACCTGTCGCTCGCGCTCGTCGTCGGGACGACGACCGCGAAGGCGGGCCCCGGGATCCTGGCCGTCACCCAGCCCGAGTCGGTGTCGGGGCCCGAGGCGGGCGTCCCGGTCCGGTGCTTCATCACCGTGTACGACGACGGCGCGAAGACCACGGGCGTGTTTCGCACCGAGATCCTCACCCACGAGATGTTCCACTGCTTCCAGGCGCAGATGGCCGGCGACCTGGCCGGGATGACGCAGCGGGTCGCGCGCGGAACGGTCTGGCTCGTCGAGGGCGGTGCGGACTGGGCCGCATGCCAGGCGGTGCCGGATCCGGTCGCGGAGCCCGCGTTCAGCGAGTGGCTGGGGACGCCGTGGGTCGCCCTCTCCAAGCGCGCCTACGACGGAGTCGGCTTCTTCCAGCTGCTGAGCGTGAACGGGATCGACGTCTGGCCGCGCTGGCCGCAGATCATGAAGAGCGCGAACACCGCCGCGGCATACACGGCGGCGGTGGGTGACCAGGGCGACACCATCCGTGACGACTGGGCCGCGAGTGCCCTGCAGGAGCCCGCACGCGGGCCGGGCTGGGGACCGGGCACGCCGCCGTGCCTGCCGGAGCCCAACCCGCCGCCCTCCCACGACGTCTTCGTCGCCGATGGGCAGAAGCTGACGCTGAAGGCGCCGGCGTTCGGCGCACGGCTGCTGCGGCTGCAGGCGGACACGGACCTCGTGCACGTCCAGGTCCCGGACGGCAAGCTGCGCATCAGCAGCCTGAGCCCGGCCGCCGACGTCGCCGGGCTCGGTGACCGCTGGTTCTGTGTGGACCGGCAGAGCGACTGCCGCTGCCCCCACGGAAGCACCCGCGCGAGCGACCCGCTGCCACAGCGCGTGGATCCCGGCGGAGGGACGGTGCTCGCGCTCAGCGGTGTCGAGGGCGGCCTGTCGGGCAGCATCGAGGGCGTCACGCGCGAGGAGTACTGCGGTGTCAAGCTCGGCCTGATCGTCCCCGGCCGCTCGATCGGCGATGCCTACCTCGGCCAGACGCGCCGGTCGTTGCTGAAGGCGATCTCGGGGCTCGGCCCGATCGAGAGCGGCTTCAGCGCCGCCGACGCAAACGGCCTGCTGAAGCTCGGTCCGGCGGTCGCGGGGAAGATCTTCCTGCAGATCCACTTCGGGCTGTGCAGCAGCCCGACGATCCCGGCGGGCGCCCGCGGCGCGTGCCGCGCGCAGTTCCCGCAGTCGACGCCCGACCAGGTCGGCTCGATCCAGACGTTCAGCGACGCGTTCACGACCGCCGGCGGGCTCGGGCCGGGGAGCGAGGCGAGCGACGTCGTCGCCGCCGTCGGAGCGCAGTACTGCGAGCGCGAGCCGAACTCCAACGACCCGCAGAACGCCGCGTGGGCCAGTTGCAACGTGCCCGACGCGAGCGGCGGTCGCACGACCTGGGGCTTCGACACGACGACGGACCACAACACCGTGCTCGCCGTCGCGGTCTTCAACCCGCGCAGCTTCCCCGACTGAGCGTCTACCCGCTCGCGCCCGGTCGGCCGTCCAGGTCGCGGCGCAGCGCGTCGACCTCATCGCGCAGGACACGCACCTCGGCCTCCAGCGCGGCGATCCGCGCCGCGCCGGTGCCCGCGCGCCCGACCTCGTCGTCCGCCGCCGCCGCGAGCGCCGCACGTGACGCCGGCGGGCTGTCCTCCTGGTAGGGCGCCGCGGCCGGCAGGTCGATCGGCTCGCTCTCGCCGAGCATGTGCTGCCAGCGCTCCTCCTTCTGGCCCGGGCGCCGGCCGATCGAGCGCACGAGCCCGCGCGCCTCGAGCCGGTTGAGCGTCTCCTGCAGCACGACGAGATCCTCGAAGTGGTGCAGGCGCTCGCCGCGCGACTTGAGCTCGCCCGGCGTCTGCGGGCCGCGCAGCAGCAGCACGGCGATGACCGCCTGCTCGTCCGGCTTGATCTCGAGCGCCTCGTTCATCAGGTGGCGGTACTTCGATGCGCGGCTGCCGCTGCTGCTCGCGTAGCGCGTCCAGCGCCGGCGGCCCAGGCGCTCGAGTGCGTCGCGGATGATCGCGTCGTCGTAGTCGACGACGGGGTCGCGGTTCGTCGACTGGTTGCAGGCCAGCCGCAGGGCGTTGAGCGTCAGCGGGTACGCGTCCGGCGTCGTGCGCTGCTTCTCCAGCAGGCAGCCCAGGACGCGCTGCTCCGGTGTCGTGAGGTCCACGGCACAGGAGCCTAAGCTCTCTGGTGCGCCGATGCCCGAATCCTCAGACCATGATCGCGGGCCCGTCGCCCGTCTGGGCAGCGATCTGATCGACACCGCGGTCGAGCGGATCTCGATCCACGAACGGGTCCTGCGCGTTCGCCGGACGGTGCCCCGCATCGCGATGGTCTCCGTCGCGGCGATGGTCGCCTACTTCATCGCCCATGACATCGTCGGCCATCCACGGCCGTTCTTCGCCCCGATCGCGACCGTCGTCGTGCTCGGCATCACGCTCGGGCAGGGCAACCGGCGCGCGTTGCAGCTCGCCTTCGGCGTCGCGATGGGCATCCTCGTGGCCGACCTCGTCGTGAAGCTCATCGGCAACGGCACCTGGCAGCTCGGCGTGATCGTGTTCGCCGGCATGAGTCTCGCCGTGTTCGCGGGCGGCGACCAGATGGGCGTCATCCAGGCCGCCAACGCCGGCGTCCTGATCGCGGTGCTCGCCAACCCCGGCGACGCGTTCGGGATGCAGCGATTCACCGACTCGATGATCGGCGCGGCGACGGCGCTGCTGTTCAACCTCGTGCTGTTCCCGGTCAATCCGGTGAAGCTCGCGGCGAGCGCGCTCGACCCGGCCGTCGAGCGCCTGGCAGGCGTTCTCGACGCGGTCGCCGACGCGCTCGAGGAGCGCGACCCCGCCGCCGCCTCGGCGGCGCTGGCCCGCGCGCGCGACCTGGAGGACCACATCGAGTCGATGCGCGCGGCGATCGCGACGAGCGGCGAGACGGCGCGCCTCGCCCTGATCCGCCGCGGGCAGCGCGAGACGGTGGACCGCTACACGCGAGCCCTCGACCAGGTCGCCCGCGCGCAGCGGGACGTCGCGGGCCTGGCGCGTGGAGCGGACCGTGCGCTCCGCGTGGGCGACGTGATGCCGCCCGACGTGATCGCCGGCCTGCGCGACCTCGCGCAGGCGGCGCGCCATCTCTCCGGGGCGTTCGCCGACCCGGACGAGCGCGACGAGGTGCGCGAGGCGGCGCTCCACGCGGCGATCGCGACGACCGCCGGACTGGACCGCACGCGCAACCTGTCGGTCAGCATCGTCGTGGGCCAGGCGCGCATGACCGCGCACGACTTCCTGCGCGCGACCGGCATGAGCGTCGACGAGGCCCGCGGCGAGATCCGCGACGCGGCCGACGTGGGGACGCAGGCGCGCGCGGCGGCCGTCGCCGGCATCGTCGAGCGCGACGGCCCGCAGGCGGAGATCGAGGCGGCGCGTCCGGTCCCCGACGGGTAGCTTCTGCGCGATGCGTGCCGCGACCATCCGCGACGGCGAGGTCCTCGTCGACGAGCATCCCGATCCCGTGGCCGGTGCAGGCGAGGTGCTCGTCCGCGTCCGCGCGGCCGGTCTCAACGGCGCCGACATGCTGCAGCGCCGCGGCGCCTACCCCGCCCCCGCCGGCTCGCCCGCCGACATTCCCGGCCTGGAGCTCGCCGGCGAGGTCGCCGCGCTCGGGCCCGGCGCGACGCGCTTCGCGCAGGACGACCGCGTGATGGCGATCGTCGGCGGCGGTGGCCAGGGCGAGCTGTGCGTCGTCCACGAGCGCCAGCTGATGCCCGTCCCCGAGGCGCTCGACTGGGCACAGGCCGGCGGCATGCCCGAGGTCTTCACGACCGCGCACGACGCGCTGTTCACCCAGGCGGGCCTGGGGATGGGCGAACGCGTCCTGATCAGCGGCGCGGCGGGCGGCGTCGGCACGGCCGCCGTCCAGCTCGCGGCCGCGGCCGGCGCCCACGTGACCGCGTCCGTGCGCAACGAGGACCTGCGAGACGGCGTCGCGCGGCTCGGCGCACACGTCGTCCTGGATCCGCAGGACACCTCGCAGGCGGGGCCCTATCGACGTCCTCCTCGAGCTCGTCGGCGCGTCGAACCTCGACGCGAACTTCCCGGCCCTCGCAACCGGCGCACGCGTCGTGGTGATCGGCGTGGGAGGCGGCGGCTTCAAGTCGGAGCTGAACCTGCTCGCGCTGATGGGCAGGCGCGCGAGCATCCGCGCATCGACGCTGCGCGCGCGGCCGCTCGAGGAGAAGGCGGCGACGGCACGGGCGATGGAGCGCCATGTCCTCGGGCTGATCGACCGCGGGGCCGTGCGCGTGCCGGTCGCCGCGACCTATCCGCTCGACGCGGTCGCGGATGCCTACGAGCGGTTCGCCGCCGGCGGCAAGCTCGGCAAGATCGTCCTGGAGATGGCGTGAGCTGATGGCCGGCAACGCCGTCAACCGCTTCTGGCAGGCGCGCCAGTTCGGCGACTGGGATCTGCTCGCCGCGCAGCTGCGCCCGGGAGTGACGATCCAGATGGTGCACGGGGAGGCCGAGATGAGCCGCGAGGAGTTCCTCACGTTCCTGCGGCTGATGCACCACGACGCCACCACCAAGGTGCATCGCACCGTGACCGGCCGCGGGCTGCAGATCGCCGTGCTGGCGAGCGTCACCCGGCCGAACGCGAAGTTCGAGTGCGCCGGGTTCTACGACCTGCGCGAGGGTCGCATCGAGATGCTGCGCGAGATCTGGCTGCCGCGCGACAGCACCAGCGTCCTCGACCTCGTCTGAAGCTCACTCAGTACGGCGGCAGCTCGGACCACCAGGTCCCGAGCGCACGGAAGTCCGACCAGAACGCGCGCTTGGCGGCGTCCTCGTCGAGCGACTCATCGATGTTGTGGGTGACGAGCACCTCGATCGACGGAGTCAGTTGGCGGATCACGCCGGGCTCCCACTCGACCGGCTTGGCCAGCGGCAGCTCGAGCTCGTTCAGCGCTCCGACGGCGTCCTCGCCCATCACGACGATGATGCGCGGCTGGACGATCGCGATCTCCTCCGCGACACGCGCCATGCACGCGGGGTCCGCGAGCGCCGGGTCGCCGACCGGGCACTTCACGCAGAGCGTGCCGTAGACCGCCAGCGGATCGATGTCCAGGCGCCGCAAGGACTTGCGCAGCGCGGTTCCGGCGCGGCCGTAGAAGGCGACGCCCTCCTCGATCTCGGAGACGACCGGCGCGTACTTCAGGAGGAAGACGTCCGCCTGCGGGTGGCCGGAGCCGAGCACGGGCATGAGGTTGCCGCGCGGACAGTGCCGGCACCCCTGCACGTCGTGCGTCAGCGCATTCATCTCGCGAATGGCGCGCTCGAGGTACTTCTCGCGGATCTCGTCATCAGTGGCGGGCACGGGTCCAACGGGATTCGACGGCGGGACCGCGTCTCCCTCGCCCTGCATCACGCCTTGCGTGCCGCCCGGCGCACACGGCGCTCCTTGACGCCCTTGCGGGCCCCCGAAGGGGTCGCCTTCGTCTGCAGGAACTTCAGCGCCTGGACGTACACGTAGTTCGTCGGGGTGGTGAGGATCTCGGCGTGGCGGATCGACTCGAGGAACTCCTGCGGCCCGTCGAAATCGTGCATCCGCACGCGCGCCGTGCCGAGGCCCTGGCGCGACGTGGGCGTCGGACCCCGCACCGGCCGGGATGCGGTACTTGCGCGCGAAGCGCTCGGCCTCCTCGTTGAACGAGCCGATCGCCACGCGCGGGTTGAACACCTCGATCACGTCGATGTCCTCGATGATCTTCAGCAGGTGCTCGTAGTCCGGCACGGCGTGCATCCGGTCGAACGGGTGGGGCACGTAGACCAGGCCGCCCTGGCGCTTGATCTCCGCGACGGTCTCCTCGAGCGTCAGGCCGCGCGGGATCTTCTCCTCGATGAAGAGGCCGATCACCTCGCCCTGGCTGGCCGTCTTGACCTCCTCGGCGAGGATCACCTTCACCCCGTACTCGGCGGACAGCGCGGCGGCCGCGACCGCCCCCGAGATCTCGTTGTGCTCGGTGACGGCGATCGCGCCGAGCCCGCGCTCGCGCGCGGTGGCCATCAGCACCTCGACCGGCGTGGCGCAGTCGTGGCTGTGGTCGGTGTGCATGTGCAGGTCGACGTCGATGATCGGCCGGCGCACGACGCGCTTGCGGATCGCGGGGTTCCCGCGTGGATCCTTGCGCCGTGCCGCGACCTCGGAGTAGAGCGCCTCGACCTCGTCGGCGACGGTCGCCCACTCGCGCGGGACGGCGGCGCGGCGCAGCCGCTCGCGCAGGTGCTCGTCGCCCAGCAGCCGCGTCAGCTGCGCGGCGAGCGCCGGGGCGTTGCGCGGCTCGAACAGCAGGCCGCGCTCGCCCTCGCCGACGACCTCCTCGTAGATCGGCAACCCGGAGGCGAGCGGCACCGCTCCCGCGCAGCTCGCCCGCGCGATGAGGCCCGGCCGGGGCTCGGTCCCCGCGGACGCGGCGACGAAGACGTCCGCGCTGCGCAGCAGCTCGTCCTCGGCGCCCGGGCCGGGCTCGACGTACCGCACGCGCTCGCGCAGATCCGCGCGCAGCGGCGTGGACGCCGGCCCGCTCGCGCTCAGCACCACGACCTCCCACGGCGCGTCGCAGCGTGACGTGCCGCAGGCGCGCGCAGCAGCAGGCGCAGGGCCGGGCGCTCGCCGTGGTCGACGAAGGCGATCCGCAGCGGCCCGTCCTGGGAGCGCGTCGAGGGGCCGCCGGCCGGGCTCCCGTCGCGCAGCAGGCGGTAGGTCGCGGGGAAGTGGCGGTTCATCACCGCGGCCGTCGCCTCGTAGCTCGCGGTGCGCGCGTCGAGCCGGCCGAACACGAGCTCGACGACCTTGCGCGCGACCTGGGTCGCCACGAGCGGCTCGGCCGGCGCGTGGAACGACCCGACGTTCAGGGCGCGCGAGGCGCGCAGCGCCGCGCTGGCGACGCTCGGCGCGAACGGCTCGTGCACATGGCAGATGTCGAGCGCGACGCGGTCGAGGAGATCGCCGAGCGTGCGCGTCACGTCCATCGGGAGCGCGGCGCGGCTGCGTCCCGGCAGCGCCGGCAGTGCCTCGCCGACCGCGAGCACGAGCGGCTCGTCCGAGGCGTGCTCGAGCAGCGACTCACCGCTGCTGCGGATCAGGCGGCGGCCGTCGCGCACCCGCGCGACCGACGACGAGGGGGCGACGACGAGCACCCGGTGCCCGCGGGCGGACAGCTCGCCGCTGATGCGCCGGACCACCTCGTTCACCTCGTGCGGCTCCTCCCACGAGTAGGGCGTGAACTGCGCGATCGAGAAGCGGCCGGACACTGTGGCGAGGATAGCCGCGAAACGACGACGGCCCGCGCGAGCGCGGGCCGTCGGCAGAGCTGATGCGGCAGGCGGGCTACGCCTTGGCGGCGGCCTTCGCGGCAGGTGCCTTGCGCGGCGCCTTGGCCTTCGCCTTCGCCGGTGCCTTGCGGCCGGCCGGGCGCGAGGACGGGCCGCCCTTGCCGCCGTACTTGGCGATGAAGGCGTCGGTCCACTCGCGTGCCTCGTCGTCGGGCCGCTGGTTGTGCGGGGACTTCATGAGGTACGAGCTCGGGCCGTCGAGCTGCCCGCCGATGCCGTGGTTCAGTGCGAGCTTGCACAGGCGCACCGCGTCGATGACGATGCCGGCCGAGTTCGGGGAGTCCCAGACCTCGAGCTTCATCTCGACGTTCAGCGGGACGTCGCCGAAGGCCTGACCCTCGAGGCGGATGTGCGCCCACTTGCGGTCGGTGAGCCACGGCACGTAGTCCGACGGGCCGATGTAGACGTCGTCCTTGGGCAGCGTGTGGCCCATGATCGACGTGACGGCCTGCGTCTTGGAGATCTTCTTGGACTCCAGGCGCTCGCGCTCGAGCATGTTGTAGAAGTCCATGTTGCCGCCGACGTTCAGCTGCGAGGTGCGCAGCATCTTCACGCCGCGGTCGTGGAACAGGCGGGCGAGCGTGCGGTGCACGATCGTCGCGCCGACCTGCGACTTGATGTCGTCGCCGACGATCGGCAGCCCGGCCTTCTTGAACTTCTTGTCCCAGTAGTCCGAGCTGGCGATGAACACGGGGATGCAGTTGACGAAGCCGCAGCCGGCCTCGATGACCTGCTCGACGTACCAGCGGGTCGCGTCCTCGGAGCCGACCGGCAGGTAGGAGACGACGACGTCGGTGTTCGTCTCGCGAAGAATCGTGGTGATGTCGGCCGTCTCGCCGGGAGCCTTGGTGATCTTCTCCTTGGCGTACTTGCCGATGCCGTCCAGCGTCATGCCGCGGTAGACGGGCGCGCCGATGGTCCCGGGGACCTTGGCGAACTTCATCGTGTTGTTCGGGTCGGCCCAGATGGCCTTGCCCAGATCCTTGCCGACCTTCGTGCGGTTGACGTCGAAGGCGCAGGTGAACTCGATGTCGTTCACGTGGTAGCCGCCGAGGTCGACGTGCATCAGGCCGGGGACGGCCTGGCTGGCGTCGGCGTTCTTGTAGTACTCGACGCCCTGCACAAATGCGCTCGCGCAGTTGCCGACGCCGATGATCGCCACCCGGACCTTGTCGTTCTGGTAGCGGGCCTTGCCGTTCGTCGCGGCGGCGCCGTTGGTGCGCGCCGCAGCCTTGCCGTTCGTGCTCACAGGGTTTCCCTTCTCAAGAGTTCACGGGGAAAGACCCCGGTCGCAGTATGCGGTTACAGGTCGGCGGCGGCGAGCAGCTGCCGACGGACGTGGACGATTCGCTGGATGGTGGTGATGATGCCCATCGCGGCCAGCACGTAGACGGCGGGCGCGAGCAGCGAGAAGTCGCCCAGGCCCAGGCCGCGGGCGAACAGCAGGCCGATCGACAGCACGACGACGCGGATCGCCGCGGCTGCCGATGCCGACCTTGCACTCGACGCCGAGCGCCTCCGCGCGCGCCCGGGTGTAGCTGACCATCAGCGACGCGAGGACGGCGATCGCGGTGATCGCCGCCTCCACGTCCTTGCCGTCCTTGGCGAAGGTGTAGGCGACCGCGGTGAGGACGATGCCCTCCTCCATGCGGTCGAGCGTCGAGTCCAGGAACGCGCCGAACGGCGAGCCCTTGCCCGACATCCGCGAGTAGCGCCCATCGAGCGTGTCGCAGACCGAGCCGACGATGTAGGCGACGCCGCCGAGGATCCAGAGCTCGTTCCAGACCAGCACGGCCGAGACGATGCACAGCGCGAACCCGGTCATCGAGATCGCGTTCGGCGTCAGCCGCGACTCGATCAGCGCGTTGCGCACCGCTTCGCGGCGCTCGCCGGGTTGCCGCGGGCCCGCGGGCCCGCCCGATTGACCCTGCTGCAGAGCCATCAGGCGGTGACGCGGATCGGCTCGCCGTCGGCGGCCAGGTTCGGAGCGCCCCGAAGGCCCAGAGCGGGCGCGCCCGGGCCATCTGGAGGGCGACGAGGCACGCCGTCCCGGCGGTCGCGGCGCCGAGCACCGCGTCGGTGAGGAAGTGGTTGCCGGTCATCACGATCACGAACGTCACGAGCGCCGGGTACACGGTCCAGAACCAGCGCACGGCGCGGCGCCTGCACCAGCAGCGACAGCGACACGCCGATCATCAGCGCGAACGCCACGTGCATCGACGGCACGGCGGCGTACGGGTTGAAGAGCGCGTTCGCGGTGGCGCTCGTCGGATCGACGCCGGTGAAGTCCGACGACGCTGTCGATGAAGCCCCACTCGGGGAAGAAGCGCGGCGGTGCGGTCGGGTACACGATGTAGCCGATCAGCGCGATCGTCCAGGACACCATGAACATGTTGCGCACGAAGTAGAAGCTGCCGTTGTGGCGCAGGTAGATGTAGATCAGCGCGCCGAGCGTGATCGTGACCTGCGCATTGAGGTACAGCCACGACGACGCGTCGCCGATCAGGCCGGTGGCGCCGAACAGGTCCTGGACCTTCGGTTCGATGAACAGGCCGAGTGAGCGCTCGAGGTCGATGATGTTGCGGCCGTGCTCGAACGCGATCGCCGCGCCCTGGGGTCCATCGATCCATCCGCGCACGGCGCGGTAGAGCATGTACCCGAGTTCGAACAACGCGACCTGCAGCACGACGTCGGGGAAGCCGCGCGGGAAGAAGCGGTCGACGCGGGCGTAGAGTGAACGCACCGACGACACCATCGAAGCTGATGATCCTACTCGGGCGCGGAGTCGGCGTAAACGGGGGCCACCACCACAACCTCGCTCCGATGGCGGATTTCAGCGCGTGCAGCGAGGGCTCGTGGCGCGGATCCTGCGCAGGGAGAAGCGGATTCCCAGCTTCGCGACGCCGGCGCGGTCGAGCTGCACGCGCGTCCAGCCGCCGGAGCGGGACCGACGCATCCGGAGCCCTGCTTCAGCGCCCAGTACGGCGTGAAGCGCACGCGCACCGTCGTGGTCGCCGGCCGCGGCGTGGTCAGCGTCACGCTCGCACTGCCGATCGACCGGACGCGGACCGGCGGCGACGCGAGCGGACGCGACCCTTCCACGCGGTAGAGCCGCCAGTGCCTCGAGTGCCAGACCTCGCGCAGGCCCGGCACCGTCCCTCGCGGACCAGGTGCCCCTCGCGGGCTCCGGCCGGGTCGAGCTCGACGTCCGGGAGGGCGACGTAGCCGACGGCCATGTCGTCCAGCCAGCGGCGGTAGCGCGCCGGCGAGAACACGGTGTGGTCGTAGAACAGCGGGTTGAGCTTCACGTCGAGCTGGCGCTCCCAGCCGCGGGCGAGCTCGTGGCGCGGCGGGACGAAGCGCGTCTCCCAGTGGTTCGCCGTGAACGGGATCTCGATGCGCTCGGGCCCCTCGATCGCCTGCCGGCGGTCGAGCTCCTTGATCAGCGGCGCGTGGTAGGCGAAGCTGGCTCGAGCGGTCGCCGGCGCCGCGGATCACCGACCGCACGGGCGCGAGCCACTGCCAGTAGAGCAGCGGGAGCGCGATCACGGCGAGCGTCAGCATGCGCCGGTCCCACAGCGCGCCGGCGGCGAGCGGGCCGCCGAACAGCGCCGCCATGCGCACGAGGTTGCCGCCGAGCGGCGTGTCGACCGCCACCGCCGCCAGCAGCGCGGCCCCGTAGAGGATCGCTCCCCAGCGCAGCGCGCGCTCGTCGCGCGGCAGCACGATGAGCAGCGTGGCCGCCGCCACGAACGACCACCCGAACGACGAGAAGCTGAACGGCTGCATCCCGCCCTGCGGGAACGCGAGCGCGATCATCAGCCCGGGGACGACGGCGCCGCCGGTGACCCACAACGCCATGCGCGTGCGCGAGTCGAGCCACCATGCGGCGGCGGCGAGCACGAGGAACGCCGCGGCGACGGGGCTCGTCAGCGTCGTCGCGGCGCCCAGCCACGCCGCGAGCCAGCGGTGGTCGCGCCGCGCGGCGAGCAGTGCGCCCAAGCGCCGGCGCGAGGCCGGCGACGAACGCGAGCTGGCCGCCCAGCAGCGTCGACACGACGCCGAGCGCGAACCACACCGACGCGGCGGTCGCGGCCGTGCGGGCTCCAGTGCGCGCGGGCGAGGCGCTCGAAGCAGGCGGCCGAGATCACCGCGGCCAGATCGCCGCCACGATCTGCGGCGACAGCAGCGCCGCGAGCGGCGGCATCAGCACGCTGTAGGCGGGGACGTGATGACCGCCGTACCAGCCCTGCTCCCAGATGCCGAGGCCGACGTGGCGGACGAGCTCGGCGCGGTACTCGTGCGCCGCCAGGTCGGGGGTCGGCGGGTTGACGATCACCCAGGCGGCCGCGGCGACGGCGGTCAGGACCCAGGTGGGGAAGGCCCGCGGCCGTCTCACGTCGGCGGGCCGCCGAGGAAGTCCGCGATCACGCCGATCAGGTCGGGCCGGTCGATCCACGGCCAGTGCCCCGCGTCGGGCAGGTGGACGCACCTGCGCGTGCTCGCCCAGCGCGGCGGCGTAGTCGTCGGCGAAGTGCGCCGGGATGTACGGGTCCTGGTCGCCCCAGACGACGAGCGCCGGGCAGCGTCAGCGCGCCCAGGCCGATGCCCGCGCCGGCGAGCTTGTGCTCCGGGCTGGAGCGGTAGAGGCTGCAGGATCGCCCGCTGCGTGCCCTGGTCGAAGTGCTCGACGATGCTCTCGATGAACGGCGCGGGAAGCGCCTCCGGGCGCGCGTGGTCGCGTTCCTGGTGAGGTGCCGCAGGGTGAAGCGGTTCACCGACCCCATCAGCAGCTCGCCGACGCCGCGCCGCCGCCAGGCGCGGGCGATGCGGTGCCAGCGGTAGCCCGGCAGGAACGGCACGGCGTCGATGATCACGAGCCGCTCGCACCCGCTCGGGGTGGCGCATCGCCCAGAGCAGCCCGACGGCCCCCCAGTCCTGGACGACGAGGCGGACCCGGTCGACCTCCTCGCGGTCCAGGAAGCGCTCGAGAAAGCGGTCGTAGCCCGCCATCGTGAAGTCCAGGTCGCCGCGCTTTCCGCTGCGCCCGAAGCCGGGCAGGTCGGGGGCGAGGCCGCCGGTCCGCTCGAGGAACGGCGACCCAGATGTCGCTGCTCGTCGGAACGCCGTGGACGTAGAGCACGGGCGCGCCGTCGGCTGGGGCCGAGCGCCAGAAGACCGGCTGCCCGTCGGCCTCCTCGGTGTGCTCGGTGATCAGCGCCATGGGCGGGCGCACGATACCGTCCGGCCGCGTGAGCGCCCGCGTTCCCACCGTGCCGCGAGAGCAGTGGAAGCGCCCGTCCGCGCGGCGGCTGCGCGCGATTCGCGAGCGCCTGCGGGCGATCTACGGCGTGCCCGTGATGGAGCCCCACGGCGACCCGCTGGCCGAGCTCGTGCTGACGGTGCTCTCGCAGTCGACGAACGATCGCAACCGCGACGTGGCCTATCTGCGTCTGCGCGAGCGCCTGGAGACGTGGGAGGCGGTGCGCGACGCCCCGGTCTGCGAGATCGAGGAGGCGATCCGCCCGGGCGGCATCTCGCAAGGTGAAGTCCGCCGCGCATCAAGGCGATCCTCGAGGCGATCGGCGACGACCTCGATCTGTCGTGGATGCGCGATGCGCCGGTCGCGCAGTCGCGCGACGTACCTCTGTGCGCTGCCGGGCGTCGGGCGCAAGACGGCGGCCTGCGTCCTGCTGTTCGCCTACGGCCTGCGCGACATCCCGGTCGACACGCACGTCTCGCGCGTCGGGACGCGCCTCGGGCTGCTGCGCCCGGGCGCCCCGTTCGAGGAGCTGCACGACGAGATCCTGCGGATGACGCCGCCGGGCGCCGAGCTCGAGCTGCACGTCAACCTCCTGCGCCACGGCCGCCGGACGTGCCACGCCCAGCGCCCCGCGTGCCGGGCGTGCGCGTTGCGGCGGATGTGCCCGGGGCGCCTGGAATGACGACCGTCGCGCTGGCGACCTGCGCCGGCCTCCCCGACCTCGACCCGGACGATCGCCTGCTGCTGCCGGCGCTCGCCGCGCTCGGGATCGACTGCGTCGTGCTCGCCTGGGACGACCCGCGTGCCGACTGGGGCGTCCTGCGACCTGACCGTCGTGCGCAACACCTGGGACTACCCGGCGCGCCTGGACGAGTTCCTCGCGTGGGCCGGCCGGGCCGGGCGGATCGTCAACGCCCCCGACGTGCTCGCCTGGACGACCGACAAGCACTACCTGGTGGAGCTTCAGGGCGCCGGGCTGCCGGTCGTCGCGACCACCGTCCTGCGGCCGGGCCAGCCGCTCGAGTGGGACGGCGCCGCGGTGGTGGTGAAGCCGGCGGTCGGCGTCGGGTCGGTCGATGCGGGCCGCCACGGCGACGAGGGCTCCGCGGCCGCGCACGTCGCGCAGCTCCACGGCGACGGTCGCGATGCGCTCGTGCAGCCGTTCCTGCCGGCGATCGAGGAGCGCGGCGAGACGGCGCTGATCTACCTCGCCGGCGAGTTCTCGCACGCGATCCACAAGGGGCCGATGCTCCCTGCGTCGGGCATCGTGCGCCCGTACGGGCTGTTCCAGCCGGAGAACATCGCCGCGCGCGATCCGTCGCCCGCGGAGCGCGAGACGGGCGACCGCGTGATCGCCTGGCTCGGCGAGCGGTTCGGCCGGCTCCCCTACGCGCGCATCGACGTCGTGCCGGGCCCGGGCGGCGCGCCGGTGGTCCTCGAATGCGAGCTGGCGGAGCCCTCGCTGTTCCTCGGCACGGCGCCCGGGGCCGCGGAACGCTTCGCGGCGGCGATCGCCGGGCAGTGTTAGCGGGACGAACGAAGATCTACTACACTCACACTAAGATTTTTCGTACCGACCCGCTGCACCCCGAGAAGGAGCACCACCCCCAATGGGCAAGATCATCGGCATCGACCTGGGCACCACGAACTCCTGCATGGCAGTGCTGGAGGGCGGCGAGCCCACCGTCATCGAGAACTCCGAGGGCGGCCGCACGACGCCGTCCGTCGTCGCCTTCACCCAGTCGGGTGAGCGCCTGGTCGGCACCGTCGCCAAGCGCCAGGCCGTGACGAACCCGACGAACACCGTCTTCTCCATCAAGCGCTTCATGGGCCGCAAGGAGGCCGAGGTGCGCGAGGAGGAGTCGATCGTCCCGTACAAGGTCGTCGCGGGCTCCAACGGCGACGCGCGCGTCGAGGCCGGCGGCAAGGAGTACAGCCCGCCGGAGATCAGCGCGATGATCCTCGGCAAGCTCAAGGCCGACGCCGAGGCCTACCTCGGCGAGCCGGTGGACGGCGCCGTCATCACCGTGCCCGCCTACTTCAACGACGACCAGCGCCAGGCGACCACCGACGCCGGCAAGGTCGCCGGGCTCGACGTCAAGCGCATCATCAACGAGCCGACCGCGGCGTCGCTCGCCTACGGCCTGGACAAGGACGAGGATCAGACGATCCTCGTGTTCGACCTCGGCGGCGGCACGTTCGACGTGTCCGTGCTCGAGATCGGCGACGGCGTGTTCGAGGTCAAGGCGACCGCCGGCGACAACCACCTCGGCGGCGACAACTTCGACAAGGCGATCGTCGACTGGCTGGCCGGCGAGTTCCGCAAGGACCAGGCGATCGACCTGACCGCCGACCCGATGGCGCTCCAGCGCCTGTACGAGGCCGCCGAGAAGGCGAAGATCGAGCTGTCGAGCGCGCAGGAGACGCAGATCAACCTGCCGTTCATCACCGCCGACGCCGCCGGCCCCAAGCACCTCGACACGCGCCTGACGCGCTCGAAGCTCAGCGAGCTGACGGCCGACCTGATCGACCGCGTGGTCGCCCCGGTCCGCCAGGCGCTCGACGACGCCAAGGACAAGGGTGCCGCGGCGATCGACCACGTCGTCCTC
This sequence comes from uncultured Solirubrobacteraceae bacterium, assembly GCA_963781935.1. GTDB lineage: Bacteria > Actinomycetota > Thermoleophilia > Solirubrobacterales > Solirubrobacteraceae > F1-60-MAGs163. The sequence continues at coordinate 258,243 of CAWAHX010000010.1, read as the reverse complement.
GTCGGCGGCATGACGCGCATGCCCGCCGTGCAGGAGAAGGTCAAGGAGCTGACCGGCAAGGAGCCCCACCGCGGCGTCAACCCGGACGAGGTCGTCGCCGTCGGCGCCGCGATCCAGGCCGGCGTGCTCGCCGGCGACGTCAAGGACGTGCTGCTGCTCGACGTGACCCCGCTGACGCTGGGGATCGAGACCAAGGGCGGCGTCATGACGCGGCTGATCGAGCGCAACACGACGATCCCGACGCGCAAGTCCGAGGTGTTCTCCACGGCGGAGGACAACCAGCCCTCGGTCGAGATCCACGTGCTCCAGGGTGAGCGCGACATGGCGCAGAACAACAAGTCGCTGGGCAAGTTCCAGCTGACCGGCATCCCGCCGGCCCCGCGCGGGATCCCGCAGGTCGAGGTGACGTTCGACATCGACGCGAACGGCATCCTCGCCGTGTCCGCCAAGGACCTGGGCACCGGCAAGGAGCAGAAGATCGAGATCAAGGCGGGCTCCGGCCTGGCCGACGACGAGATCAAGCGGATGGTCCAGGACGCCGAGGCGCACGCCGAGGACGACAAGGCCGCCCGCGAGCTCGCCGAGGCGCGCAACAACGCCGAGAACGCGGCCTACCAGGCCGAGCGCCAGCTGAAGGAGCTCGGCGAGCAGGTCGACGAGAGCTCCAAGACGGAGATCGAGGCGGCCATCAAGGACATCCGCGAGTCCCTCGAGAGCGAGGACTCGAACGCGATCAACGCCAAGGCCGAGGCGCTGCAGGTGGCCTTCCACAAGGTCTCCGAGGCGATGTACGAGCGCGCCCAGCAGGAGCAGGCGGCGTCCGCCAACGGGCATGCCGCCGAGGGCTCCGCGGAGGCCGAGGACGAGGTCGTCGACGCCGAGGTCGTGGACGAGGGCAAGTGACATGACGGACGCGCGCGAGACCCAGGAGGGCGTCGACGAGGTGCGGGATGAGGCCATCCGCGAGGACGGCCTCGACCCCGCTCCCGGCGACGAGGCGCAGCCGGCGGTCGACCCCGCCGTCGACGCCGAGGTCGTCCTCGCCGCCGAGCCGGACTACAAGGACCAGTTCCTGCGCACGGCCGCCGAGCTCGACAACGTGCGCAAGCGCGCGCGCCGCGATGTCGCCTTCGCCGAGAGCCGCGGCGCCGGGCGCCTGGCGCGTGAGCTGCTCCCGTCGCTCGACAACCTCGAGCGGGCGCTCGCCGCGGCCGAGGCCCAGCCGGAGAACGCCGACCACCACCTGACCGACGGCATCCGCCTCGTGCAGCAGGACATGCTCGCGGCGCTCGGCCGTGCGGGGATCGTGCAGGACTCGCCGCTGGGCGAGGTGTTCGATCCGCACGTGCACGAGGCCGTCGCGCAGGCGCCGGTGGACGGGGTCGACGCGGGCACGATCGTCGAGGTCTACTCGCCCGGGTACCGCCTGGGCGATGACGTCCTGCGGGCGGCCAAGGTCGTCGTCGCCGCCTAGTGAGCGGAGCGAGTCCTCATGGCGCAGCCTGATCTCTACAAGGTCCTCGGAGTCGACAAGAAGGCGACGCCGGAGGAGATCAAGAAGGCCTACCGCAAGCTCGCGCGCGAGTTCCATCCGGACACGAACGCGGGGGACGAGAAGGCGGAGGAGCGCTTCAAGCAGATCTCCGCGGCCTACGACATCCTCAGCGATCCCGAGAAGCGCAAGCAGTACGACCGCAACGGCCTGCTCGGGGCGTTCGGCGGCGGGGGTGGCGGAGCGGGCGGCGGCGCCGGCCAGGGCTTCGATCCGTCGTCGTTCGGCGACATCTTCAGCAACCTCTTCGGCGGCGAGGGCGGGACCCGCACGGGCGCCCGCGGCCGTCCGCGGCCCGAGCGCGGCGGCGACCTGGAGGCCGAGGTCCGCCTGAGCTTCGACCAGTCGCTGACCGGCATCCAGGTGCCCCTGACGCTGACGATGGCCGGTCCGTGCGAGACCTGCCACGGCACCGGGGCCAAGCCGGGCACCACGCCGAAGGTCTGCCCGCGCTGCCAGGGTCGCGGCGTCGAGTCCCAGGGCCAGGGCCTGTTCTCGATCTCGCAGCCGTGCTCGCGCTGCCACGGGACCGGGACCGTGATCGAGGATCCGTGCGCCACGTGCGGCGGCGCGGGACAGGTCCGCCGGGCGAAGAAGCTGCGCGTCAACGTTCCCGCCGGGGTCAAGGAGGGCTCGCGCGTGCGGATCGCCGGCAAGGGCGAGCCGGGACGCAACGGCGGCCCGAACGGGGACCTCTACGTGATCACCCGCGTCGCGTCCTCGCCGGTCTTCCATCGCAAGGGCGATCACGTCGAGATCGAGGTGCCGCTGACGATCCCCGAGGCGCTGCAGGGCGCCGAGGTCGACGTCCCGACGCTGCGCGGGCGCAAGACGCTGCGCGTGCCCGCGGGGACGAAGCACGGCACGGTCCAGCGCCTGCGCGGCGAGGGACCGCCGCGGCTGGGCAAGAACGCCAAGCCGTCCCACGGCGACATCCACTACCGCTTCCTGATCGACATCCCCGCGGAGCTCAGCGAGGAGCAGTCCGAGCTGATCGACAAGCTGTCGGCCACGATGAACGGCACGGACCCACGTGCGTCGCTGTTCGCCCCGTCGCCCTCGGGCGCCGGGGCCGGTGCGACCACGGACGCGGCGGCGTGACGATGCAGCGGCGCACGACGACCCGCATCACCGTGGACGCCGAGCGCGGCGTCTTCATGATCTCCGTGGCGGCCGAGCTGGCGGAGATGCATCCCCAGACGCTGCGCATGTACGAGCAGCGCGGGCTGATCGAGCCGCAGCGCTCGCCGAAGGGCACGCGTCTGTACTCGCAGGCGGACGTCGAACGGCTGCGCCGCATCCAGGAGATGACCACCGAGCTGGGCCTCAACCTCGCGGGCGTCGAGCGCGTGCTGGAGCTCGAGCTGCAGCTCGAGCGCGCGCAGCGCCGGCTGGAGCTGCTCGAGCAGCGCAGCGCGCAGATGCGCGCCGAGATGCAGGCGGAGATGGAGGCCGTGCGGCGCTCGCTGCGCGCGGACCTCGTGCCGGTGCGCCGGACCTCGACGGCGGTCGTCCGCGCGTCGGATGTGCGCCGGATCTAGCGCGTCTTCGTCTCCGCTCTCGCCCGTTCGGGGCGAACAGCGGCACCAGGGGACAGGGTGTCGGGCGTGCCGATCGAGCCCCCACCCGCATCGTGTGACGAAGTGCCCGGCCTGGCGCCGGAACGTCACTTCGATGGTCGTCGGTTGCTCGGGAGTGACGAACTGGTGGCTCGTGTCGCGGCCCGGCAGTTTGGCCTGGTGACGCGGGCGCAGCTCCGCGAGGCCGGTCTGCGGGATGGTGCGATTGCGCATCGCGTCGCGAATGGGCGGCTGCACCGGGTTCATCGTGGGGTGTTCCTTGTCGGTCATCGCGCGCCGCACCCGCGTGCGCACGAATTGGCGGCGCTGCTGGCGTGCGGGCGCGGGGCGCTGCTGAGTCGTCGCTCCGCGGCGGCGCTGTGGGGCCTTCGCGCGACCTTCCCGGCGGTTGTCGACGTGATGACACCGGCGCGACAGGCCCGGCCGCGCGCCGGCATCCGCGTCCACCGCACCCGGATGCCGCTCCACGCCGAGGACCTCGGCCGCCGCCACGGCCTCCCGGCGACCTCCCCCTCCCGCACGCTCGTCGACCTTGCGGCCACGCTCACCGACCACGAGCTCGCACGCGCGCTCAACGAGCTCCAGGTCCTCTTCCCCTCGTCGCCGAAGACGCTGCCCGACGCGCTCGAGCGTGCAGGCAGCGCTCCAGGTGTCGCCACGCTCCGAGCCCTGCTCGCAACAACGGAAGGTCCCCAGATGACGCGCTCCGAAGCCGAGCGCCGCCTGCTCGCGCTGATCCGCACCGCCGGCCTGCCCCGCCCCGAGACCAACGCGCGGCTCGCCGGCTACGAGGTCGACACGCTCTGGCGCTCCGCGCGCCTGATCGCCGAGGTCGACGGCTTCGCATTCCACGGCACGCGCGCCGCGTTCGAGCGCGATCGTGCGCGCGACGCGGACCTCGTCGCCAGCGGCTACCGGGTCCTGCGCATCACCTGGCGCCAGCTCACCGACCAGCCGACAGCGGTTGTCGCGCGCGTCGCGGCAGCGCTCGCCCTTGTGCCAAATATCTGAGTCGAGTAGACTTAGATCTACATGAACGTCGATCGTTTCACCATCAAGACCCAGGAGGCCGTCCAGGCCGCCGTGGCGCTGGCCGCGCGCCACCGCAATCCCCAGGCCACCGCGGAGCATCTGCTGCTCGCGCTGCTGGATCAGGAGAACGGCGCGGTGCTCCCGGTGCTGCGCAAGGTCGGCGCCGATCCCGATGCGATCCGGACCGCCGCGGCCCGCGCCGTCGCCGCGCAGCCCACGATGGGCGAGGGCGGCGAGGCCTCGGGCGCCTCCAGTGAGCTGGTCCAGGCGCTCCAGCGCGCCGAGGGCGTGATGCGGGACATGGGCCACCAGTACGTCTCCGTCCACCACGTGCTGCTCGCACTGGCCGAGCAGAAGGGCACCGCCGCGTCCGACGCACTGCGCGACGCGGGCGCCACCCCCGACGCGCTGAAGCAGGCCGTCGCCGAGGCCGTCGGCCCGCACGGCGTGACCGACCAGAACGCCGAGGAGCGCTTCGAGGCGCTGCAGAAGTACGGCATCGACCTGACCGAGCGCGCCGACGAGGGCAAGCTCGATCCGGTCATCGGCCGCGACGACGAGATCCGCCGCGTGATCCAGGTGCTGAGCCGCCGCACGAAGAACAACCCGGTCCTGATCGGGGAGCCCGGCGTCGGCAAGACGGCGATCGTCGAAGGCCTCGCCCAGCGGATCGTCTCCGGGGACGTCCCCGAGTCGCTCCGCGACCGCCGCGTGATCTCGCTGGACATCGGCTCGATGATCGCCGGCGCGAAGTACCGCGGCGAGTTCGAGGACCGCCTGAAGGCCGTCCTGAAGGAGATCTCCGAGGCGAACGGCGAGATCATCCTCTTCATCGACGAGCTGCACACGATCGTCGGCGCGGGTGCCGCCGAGGGCGCCGTCGACGCCGCGAACCTGCTCAAGCCGATGCTCGCGCGCGGCGAGCTGCGCGCCGTCGGCGCGACGACGCTCGACGAGTACCGCAAGCACATCGAGAAGGACGCCGCCCTCGAGCGCCGCTTCCAGCCGGTGCAGGTCAGCGAGCCGACCGTGGAGGACACGATCGCCATCCTGCGCGGCCTGCGCAAGAAGTACGAGGAGCATCACAACGTCACGATCCAGGACTCCGCGCTGATCGCCGCGGCGACGCTCAGCGACCGCTACATCGCCGACCGCTTCCTCCCGGACAAGGCGATCGACCTGATCGACGAGTCCGCCTCGCGCGTGAAGATCGAGATGGACTCGGTCCCCGAGGAGATCGACGAGGTCGAGCGCCGCATCCTCCAGCTGGAGATCGAGAAGACGTCGCTCGAGCGCGAGAAGGACGACAAGGCGACGGCCACGCGCCTGGAGGCGCTCGACCGCGAGCTCGCCGAGCTGCAGGAGCGCGCCGCCGGCATGCGAGCCGAGTGGCAGGCCGAGATGGACAAGATCAAGGGCGTCGGTGAGCTGCGCGAGCGTCTGGCGGAGGCCGAGCGCGAGCTGGAGCGCGCGTCACGCGAGGGCGACCTCGGCCGCGCCGCCGAGCTGCGCCACGGCGAGATCCCCGAGCTCGAGGCGCGCCTCGAGGGCGCCAAGGCCGTCGAGGAGCAGGGCAGCGTGAACGGCGGCGGCCGGTTCTTCAAGGAGGTCGTCGACGCCGACGACATCGCCGAGATCGTCGCGCGCTGGACCGGCATTCCCGTCAGCCGCATCGAGGAGTCGGAGACCGCCAAGCTCGTCCACATGGAGGAGCGCCTGCACCGCCGCGTCATCGGGCAGGTCGAGGCCGTCGAGGCCGTGGCCAACGCACTGCGCCGCTCGCGTGCCGGCCTCCAGGACCCGGACCGCCCGATCGGCTCGTTCCTGTTCGCCGGCCCGACCGGCGTCGGCAAGACCGAGCTGGCCCGCGCCCTCGCCGAGTTCATGTTCGACAGCCAGGACGCGATGGTCCGGATCGACATGAGCGAGTACGGCGAGAAGCACTCCGTCAGTCGCCTGGTCGGCGCGCCCCCCGGGTACGTCGGCTACGAGGAGGGCGGACAGCTGACCGAGGCCGTGCGCCGCAGGCCCTACTCGGTGATCCTGCTCGACGAGCTCGAGAAGGCCCACCAGGACGTCTTCAACATCCTCCTGCAGGTGCTCGACGACGGGCGCCTCACGGACGGCCAGGGCCGCACCGTCGACTTCAAGAACTGCGTCCTGATCATGACCTCGAACGTCGGCTCGCAGACCGGCGACTACGAGCAGGCGATCCGCGAGGTCTTCAAGCCGGAGTTCATCAACCGGCTCGACGACATCGTCACGTTCGACCGCCTCGATCGCGAGCAGATCGGCGAGATCGTCGACCTGCAGGTCGCGCGGCTGATCGCCCGCGTCAACGATCGCGGCATCCAGGTCGAGCTCACGGACGACGCGCGCACGCTGATCGGCAACCTCGGCTACGACCCGACCTACGGCGCCCGCCCGCTGAAGCGCGTGATCCAGAAGCGGCTCGTCGATCCGCTGGCGATCGGCATCCTCGACGGCCGCTTCGGCGAGGGCGATCGCATCGTCGTCGAGGCGCAGGACGGCGAGCTGCAGCTCGCCGTCGCCGAGCGGCAGGCCGTGGCCGGCTGAGCAGGCCGCGCGTAACCTTCGGTAGCCCGGGCCGGTTCACGGGTATAAGGAACGCATGCGCCGACTTCTGCCCCTGACCCTGCTCACGCTGCTCGCGCTCACGCCGGTCGCCGCTCACGCGGACACGCCCGTCGCCGTGACGCCCGGCGAGACGAACGTCGCCTCCTACGGCGGCTTCCTCGCCTGGGCGCAGTACGACCCGTCCGCCAAGCAGTACACGCTCGTCGTGCAGTCCGGCGGCGCGGCCCCGAAGGTGATCCGCGCGGCCACGTCGCCTGCGCCGCTCGAGGTGTCGCTCGGCCCGGATTCCAACGGCCGAGTCGTCGCGCTCTACGTGCGCTGCACGAGCGCTCCGAAGAACGAGAACGACGTCGCCAACGGCTGCGACGCCTACCGCTACCAGACCTCCAGCGGGTCGCAGGCCAAGCTCGGATTCTCGTCACCGAGCTACGACGAGGAATGGCCGGCCCAATGGCGCGGGCAGTTCGTCTTCGGCCGCAAGGTCCTGTCCGGCTCGGGCACATCGGCGCTGCGCTGCGACGTGCCCTACCGGCGCGCGGTGACCGGGTCGACGAGCAGCCGCATGGACCGCGGGCACTGCGCCGCGATGAACGGGCTCGCGATCCGCGGAACCGTCGTGGGCCAGACGACCATCGCGCGCAACGAGTCACAGGTTCGCCTGCTGTCGACGAACGGTGGCCCGCAGCGCGTCGCGACCTCGAGCAGCTACGGCGAGGAGTCCAACTACCTCGGCGGCCCGGCGCTCGACGCCACCTACGTCTACGCCGCGCGGTACGGCGTCCACCCGACGCAGTCGTTCGTGCGCATCAAGCGCTCCGGGCTGGCCAGGCAGGAGGTGCCGGCGCACCTCGCGCTGGCCGGGACCATCGCCATCGACGGGCAGACGATCTCCTACGTCCAGGTGATGGGCGGCTTCGGCGGGTCGTCCTGCTCCGCCACGGCCCAGTGCCGGGTCGTGCGCTCCCCGACGAGCCCGTTCGGCCAGGCACAGCGCACGTTGCCGCCGGCGCTCGTGCTGAGCCCATCGAACCCGGGATACGTCCCCGCGGCGTCCCCGTTCGCGCTGACCGCCACCCTCACGCGCACCGTCGTCGCCGGCAGCTCGATCGTGAAGACCGAGCCGGTCGCCGGCGAGCCGGTGGAGCTCCTCAGGGCGGCGGTGGAGGGCCCGGACGGCCCCTACTCGAGCACCGGCCTCAGCGGGACGACCGGCGCCGACGGCGCCGCGGTGCTGACGATCCCGCCCCCACAGCCCGCGTCGATCACCTACGGCGCCGTCACGCGCGGGAGCGACCCGCCGACGTATTCGCCGCAGGTCCTCGTCGACGCGCAGGCGACGCTGACGATCACGCCGTCCGCGACCACCGTCCCGAGCGGCGGCCAGGTCGCCTTCGCCGGCACGGTCTCTCCCCCGCAGCCGGGGCGCAGCGACATCAAGATCCAGCGGCGCACGAAGCACACGTGCCAGACCTCGACCAGCGGGCAGCAGCTCTGCATGGACGAGTGGGAGACGATCACGACGGCCACGACCGTGCCCGGCGGCGCGGCGTACACCGCGACCGCGGCGCTCACCCAGTCCGGCGTCTACACCGCCGTACTGCCGTTCCTGCAGGGCAACGCCACCGCGCTCAGCGGCCGCTCGCCCGAGGTGACGATCACCGTCGCGGGGTAAGCTCGCGACGGATGGCCGAGAGCCCCGATCTGCGCGTCTCCGACGCCGACCGCGAGCGCACCGCGGATCTGCTGCGCCGTCATGCCGGCGAGGGCCGGCTGGATCCCGAGGAGCTCGACGAGCGCCTGACCCGCGCCTACGCGGCGCGCACCGCCGGTGAGCTCGCCGAGCTGACGCGCGATCTGCCGGCCACGGGGATCAGGGACGACAGCGCCCCGCGCCCGGCCCGCCCGCCCGCCCGGTGGCTCGGACCGCTCCTGTTCCCGCCATTGGTCTGCACCCTGATCTGGCTGGCGACCGGGGCACACGCCCCGTTCTGGCCGATCTGGGTGTTCCTCGGCGTCGGCATCGCCGCGCTCGCGAAGGGCCTCGGCGTCGATGGCCGCGACCGCGCGCGAGATGGGGGCCTTCCGCGACCTCCGGAACCGCCGGAGCCGCCGAAGATCAGCCCGCCGCGCTGACCGTCAGCGTCGGGCGGTCGAACAGGAAGCGGCTGGTGTCGGTGCCGCGGTGGTAGGTGCGCTGGGTGTCGAACTGCAGGCCCCAGGTGCCTGAGCGCGGAGTGAACGGGAACAGCCGGCGCAGGGCGGTGCGCCTGATCGTCCCGCACGGCGCGCTGCCGCGCCCGAGGGAGATCGTGCGCCTGACCTTGCGCCGCGGGTCGACGTAGTGCACGAACACCTCGGGCATCGGCTGCCCGGCCGCCGTCGCGACGCCGAAGCCGAAGGCGGTGAAGCGCACCCGCAGCCGGCGCGGGTCGCCGTCGCCCGGGTTGAAGTCGCCGAAGGTCTGGGCGGAGCGGAACGTCGTGCCCGCCGACAGTGCGCCCTGGGCGACGGAGACGGTGTAGCCCGCCTCGTGTGCGCCGCGGCCGGACTCCGGCGGGATCGGGACCGCGAACGCCTTCGTCACCGTGCCGTCGGCCGCGGCGTTGCCGACCGCGACCACCCCACCCTGCACGAGCACCGTGTACTGCCCTCCCGGCGTGAAGCCCTCGCCGGTGACGGTCACGAGCTGGTTGCCGTTCGCCGGGTAGCAGGCTCGGTCGACGCTGACGGTCGCCGCGCCGGCGGCCGCGGGAGCCGCCAGGGCGAGGGCCAGCGTCGTCGTCGCCATGGCGATCCGTGCCGTTGCGGTGCGCATCGAACGGCAGGATGACGGATCGCGGGCGGCCGTGCGACAGACACCGGGTCGCCGGATCGGGTACAACCGGAGTAACCGATCATGGAGGCGAGATGCCGACGTACATCATGCTCTCGAAGCTGACGCCCGAAGGTGTGGCGACGGTCAAGAACAATCCGCAGCGCATTCGTGAGGTCAACAAGGAGCTCGAGCAGCTGGGTGCCAGCGTCAAGGCACAGTGGTCGACGCTCGGCCAGTACGACTTCGTCAACATCGTCGAGGCGCCGGACGAGCTGACGATGGCGCGGGTCTCGCTGGAGCTCGGGTCGCGCGGCACGGCGAAGTTCGAGACGCTGGCGGCGATCCCGATCGACGACTTCATCGCCGCACTCTGAACGAGGGGGTTGCGGTCCGGTGAAGGTCCTCGTCATCGGCGGGGGCGGGCGCGAGCACGCGATCGTGCGAGCGCTGCGCCGTTCGCCACTTGATCCGGAGGTGCTCTGCGCCCCCGGAAACCCGGGCATCGCCAGCGACGCCCGCCTGGTCGACGTCCGCGCCGACGATGTGCCCGCGCTCGTCGCCGCCGCGCGCGCGGAGCGGGTCGACCTCGTCATCGTCGGGCCCGAGGTCGCGCTGATGGCCGGGGTCGTCGACGCGCTCACGAACGAGGGCGTCGTCACGTTCGGCCCCACACGGGCGGCGGCGCGGCTCGAGGGCTCGAAGGCGTTCGCAAAGGAGATCATGGAGGCGGCCGCGGTTCCGACCGCGGCCTGGACCACGGTCTCCGGGGTCGCCGCGGGCCTCGAGGCGATCACGTCCTACCCGGTGGCGATCAAGTTCGACGGGCTCGCCGCGGGCAAGGGGGTCGTGATCGCCGCCGATCCGCCGCAGGCGCGCGCGGCACTCGAGGCGTTCCTCGTCGAACGCCGCTACGGCGCCGGCGACGTCGTGATCGAGGAGTTCCTCGATGGCGAGGAGGTGTCGCTGTTCGCGTTCTGTGACGGCGTCCGCGCGATCCCGATGACGCCGGCCCAGGACTACAAGCGCATCTTCGACGGCGACGAGGGCCCGAACACCGGCGGGATGGGCTCGTACTCGCCGGTCGTCGGGGTCGGTCTCGAGCGCGCCCGTGAGATCGTCGCGACCGTCCATCAGCCGGTCGTCGACGAGCTCGCACGCCGCGGCGTGCCGTTCCACGGAGTCCTCTACGCCGGGCTGATGCTGACCTCCGCCGGCCCGAAGGTCATCGAGTTCAACGCGCGCTTCGGCGACCCCGAGACCCAGGCCGTGCTCCCGCGGCTGCGCTCGGACCTCGTCGAGCTCGCCGCTGGCGGCGGCGCAGCCGGGCGGGCTGAACGGCCGCGAGCTCGAATGGGACGATCGCTGGGCGGTCACGCTCGTGCTCGCCAGCGACGGATACCCCGAGTCGCCGCGCAGCGGGGATCCGATCACAGGGCTCGACCTCCGTCCCCGAGGGCGTCGAGGTCACGCACGCCGGCACGCGGCTCGAGGGCGACGTGCTGGTCACCGCGGGCGGACGCGTGCTCAACGTGACCGCGCTCGGAGCGACACCCGCGCAGGCGCGCGAGGCGGCCTATGCTGCGGCTGACCTGATCCATTTCGAGGGTCGGCAGCTGCGACGCGACATCGCACTGCGGGCCGTGGAGCGCACCACATGACCGACCAGCCGAGCGAGATCACCGAAGTACAGCCCGAGACGGCCTTCGACGGGCTCGAGGTCGCGGCCCCGCGCGTCGGGATCATCATGGGCTCCAAGAGCGACATGCCGGAGATGGAGAAGGCCGGGGTCGTCCTGAGCGAGCAGGGCGTCGTCTTCGAGATGCGCGTCATGTCCGCCCACCGCGACCCGGAGACGGTCGCCGACTACTGCCGCAACGCGCGGATGCGCGGCCTGCGCGTGATCATCGCGGGCGCCGGCCTCTCCGCCGCGCTTCCCGGCGTCGCCGCGGCGCACACCGACCTGCCGGTGATCGGCGTTCCGCTGTCCAGTCGCCTGAGCGCCGCCGGCGGCCTCGACGCGATCCTGTCGGTGGTCCAGATGCCGCCGGGCGTGCCGGTCGCGTCCGTCGGCCTCGACAACGCGAAGAACGCCGGGCACCTCGCGCTGCGGATCCTCAACTCGTGATCGAGCGCTACACCCGCCCGGAGATCGGCGCGATCTGGACCGACGAGGCGCGCATGGAGGCCTGGCGGCGCGTCGAGGTCGCCGCCTGCGAGGAGATGGACGGGCCCACGGCGCAGGACCTCGAGGCGATCCGCGCGGCGACCTTCACCGTCGAGGCGGTGAAGGAGCGCGAGAAGGTCCTGGACCATGACGTCGCCTCGTTCGTCGACGTGCTGGCCGAGAGCGCGGGCGGCCAGGCCGGGCGCTGGATCCACTACGGCCTGACGTCCTCCGACGTGCTCGACACCGCGCTCGCCGTCCAGATCCGCGACGCGGGCGAGATCGTGGTGCGCGGCGCACAGGAGGTCGTCGCGGCGCTCGCCACGCAGGCGCGGGCGCATGCCGGCACGGTCTGCGTGGGGCGCACCCACGGCGTCCACGCCGAGCCGACGACGTTCGGGATCAAGCTCGCGGGGTTCGCGTTCGAGGCGCACCGCAACCTCGAGCGCCTGCGCCGCGCCTTCGACCAGGCGAGTGTCGGCGCCCTCAGCGGCGCGGTCGGCACCTACGCCTCGACGTCGCCCGAGTACGAGCGCCGTGTGCTGGCCCGCCTGGGCCTGCAGGCCGAGGACGTCTCGACCCAGGTCGTGCCGCGCGACCGCCTGGCCGACCTCATGCAGACGATCGCGCTCGCCGGCGCGGGGCTCGAGCGGCTGGCCACCGAGATCCGCCACCTCCAGCGCACCGAGGTCCGCGAGGCCGAGGAGCCGTTCCGCACCGGCGCCCAGAAGGGCTCCAGCGCGATGCCGCACAAGCGCAACCCGATCACCACCGAGCGGATCACCGGGCTCGCGCGCGTGCTGCGCGGCAACGCGCAGGCCGCCGTCGAGAACGTCGCGCTCTGGCACGAGCGCGACATCAGCCACTCGGGCGCCGAGCGCGTGATCCTGCCGGACTCCACGATCCTGCTCGACTACATGCAGCATCTCGCGGTGCGCGTCGTCTCCGGGCTCGTCGTGCACGAGGACCGGATGCGGGCGAACCTGGAGCTGACCCACGGGGCGCTGTTCTCGCAGCGCGCGCTGCTCGCGCTGATATCGGGGGGCATGATCCGCGACGACGCCTACCGGATCGTCCAGGAGGACGCCCAGCGCGCGTGGGACACGCGGCACGCCGCTGCGCGACCTGCTCGCCGCGCGCGATCTGGGCCTCGACCTCGACACCGTCTTCGACCTCGAGCACTACACGAAGCACGCCGCCGAGATCGTCGGTCGCCTCGACGCGATCGCGTAGACGCGCCGGAACGGTGCCGCCTTCCTGTTTCTTTGCAGATCGGGGCGTAACGTGGTCCCGATGAGTTCACCGCCGCGCCGCCGTCCCCCGCTGAAGCAGATCGTGATGTGGGGGGTGCTCGGAGGCGGAGCACTGCTGCTGCTCGCACAGCTCGTCCCCTACGGCCGCGATCACAAGAACCCGCCGGTCACGCAGGCCGCCACGTTCCCCAGCGCCCGGGTCGAGCAGATCTTCGCCGACTCCTGCGGCGACTGCCACAGCAACAAGACGAAGTGGCCCTGGTACACGAACGTCGCCCCGGCGTCGTGGCTCGTCATGTCCGACGTCAACGGCGGGCGCGAGCACATGAACGTCTCCGAGTGGGACAAGCCCCAGCCGGCCGTCGACCGCGTGGTCCGCCAGATCCAGAGCGGCGAGATGCCCCCGCTGAAGTACACGATCATGCCCAACCACGCCAGCGCGCGGCTGTCGAGCAAGGACAAGAAGCTGCTGATCGCGGGCCTCAGGGCGATGTACGCGACCGACCCGCCGTCCTCGATCAAGAGGGGCGGGTCGTCCCCGTACGCCTGGACCGGTGCCGGGTGACGCCGTTGGTAGCATCGAACGGGTGAGCGCACTCGCCGACCTGCCCCTCATCGCCAGCGGGAAGGTTCGTGAGATGTACGACGCAGGCGACGGCCTGCTGATGGTCGCCTCGGACCGGATCTCGACGTACGACGTGGTGCACCCGACACCGATCCCCGACAAGGGCAAGGTGCTGACCGGCCTCTCGGTCTTCTGGTTCGCCAAGACCTCGCACATCGTGCCCAACCACCTGATCTCGGCCGTCGACGGCGTGCCCGAGGAGGTGCTCGGCCGCGCGCTGCTCGTGCGCCGCCTGGAGATGCTGCCGGTCGAGTGCGTCGTGCGCGGCTACATCACCGGCTCGGGGTGGACCGACTACCAGGCGACCGGTGCGGTCTCCGGGATCGCCCTGCCGGCGGGGCTGCGCGAGTCCGAGCAGCTTCCGCAGCCGATCTTCACGCCCAGCACGAAGGCCGACGTCGGTCACGACGAGGCGATCGACTTCGATCGCGCCGCCGAGCTCGTCGGCGACCGCGCGCTGATGGAGCGCGTGCGCGAGGCGTCGCTCGACCTGTACGCCTACGCGTCGGCCCACGCGCGCGAGAACGGCGTGATCCTCGCGGACACGAAGTTCGAGTTCGGGCTCGACCCGGACGGAGCCCTGGTCGTCGGCGACGAGGTGCTGACGCCCGACTCCTCGCGCTACTGGCCCGCCGACGCGTACGTCGTCGGCCAGGGCCAGCCGAGCTTCGACAAGCAGTACGTGCGCGACTGGGCGTCGCAGAGCGGGTGGGACAAGGCGCCGCCCGCGCCGGCGATCCCCGACGACGTCGTCGCCGGGACGCGCGCCCGCTACGTCGAGGCCTACGAGCGCATCACCGGCGAGCCCTTCCAGGCCTGGCTGGACCGAACCGGAGGAAGCGCCTCATGAGAGCCCGCGTGCTGGTCCGCCCGAAGGAGGGGATCCTGGACCCCCAGGGCGTCGCAGTGGAACGGGCGCTCCCGGCGCTCGGCTTCGAGGGCGTGCACAACGTCCACGTGGGGCGGCTGATCGAGCTCGACGTCGAGGATCCGGCCCAGCTCGAGGAGATGTCCCGCCGGCTGCTCGCCAACCCCCTGATCGAGGACTTCGAGATCGAGATCCTCGACTCCGCGAGCGCTGCCTGACGTGCTGTTCGGCGTCCTGCGGTTTCCCGGTTCCTGCGACGAGGTCGACGCGCAGCAGGCCGCCGCGAAGGTCGGCGACGCGATCCTGCTGTGGCACGGTGACCGCGACCTGCAGGGGGTCGACGCCGTCGTCGTCCCCGGTGGATTCTCGTACGGCGACTACCTGCGCGCCGGCGCGATCGCGCGCTTCTCGCCGGTGATGGAGTCCGTGATCGCGTTCGCGCGCGACGGCGGCCTCGTGCTGGGGATCTGCAACGGCTTCCAGGTCCTCTGCGAGGCGCACCTGCTCCCGGGCGCCCTGCTGCCGAACGCGAACCGGCGCTTCACCTTCCGCCAGGTCGATCTGGACGTCGTCGACACCGACACGGCGTTCACGTGCTCCTGCGAGCCGGGCGAGCGACTGAGCATCCCCGCCAAGCACCAGTCCGGGCGCTACTACGCCGACGAGAAGACGCTCGACGCGCTCGAGGCCGCCGGCCAGGTCGTCCTGCGCTACGGCGACGGGGCAGAACTTCAACGGCTCGCTGCGCGACATCGCCGGCGTGCGCAACGAGGCCGGCAACGTCTTCGGGCTGATGCCCCACCCGGAGCACGCGGTCGACGCGCTGACCGGCTCCACCGACGGGCTGCGGATCTTCGAGTCGATGCGGCTGACCGTGGAGGGCGCGCGTGTCTGACGTGGCGGCGTTGCCGACCGTCGACGACGCGGTCGCCCTGGGCCTGACCCGCGACGAGTACGCGCTGGTCTGCGAGAAGCAGGGCGGCGCGCCGAACCAGGTCGAGCTGGCGATGTACTCGCTGCTGTGGAGCGAGCACTGCGCCTACAAGCACTCGAAGAAGCTGCTCGTCACGCTCCCCACCGAGGGCCGCCACGTGGTGATGGGGCCCGGCGAGAACGCGGGCGCCGTGGACGTCGGCGGCGGGCTGGCCTGCGCGTTCAAGGTCGAGTCGCACAACCACCCCAGCGCCGTCGAGCCGTTCCAGGGCGCGGCCACGGGCGTCGGCGGCATCCTGCGCGACATCTTCGCGATCGGCGCGCGGCCGATCGCCGTGCTCGACTCGCTGCGCTTCGGCGAGGTCGCGACGAGCGAGCGCTCGCGCTACCTGCTCGAGCATGCCGTCGGCGGGATCGGTCACTACGGCAACTCGATCGGCGTGCCGACGATCGGCGGCGAGGTCTACTTCGAAGGCCCCTACGAGCAGAACTGCCTCGTGAACGCGATGGCGCTCGGGCTCGGCGAGAGCGAGAAGCTCGTGCGCAGCGCGGCCGCCGGGGTCGGCAACGTGCTCGTGCTGTACGGCGCCTCGACCGGGCGTGACGGCATCGGCGGTGCGTCCGTGCTCGCCTCGGCCGAGCTCGGGGACGCCGACGAGGACAAGCGCCCGACCGTGCAGGTCGGCGACCCGTTCGAGGAGAAGAAGCTGCTCGAGTGCTCGCTGGAGCTGCTCGACCGGGGGCTGATCGTCTCGCTCCAGGATCTCGGCGCCGCCGGGCTCACGTCGTCGGCCTCGGAGATGGCGTCCAAGGGCGAGGTCGGGATCGACCTGGACGTCGCGCGGGTGCCGCTGCGCGAACAGGGGATGGAGCCCTTCGAGGTGATGGTCTCCGAGTCCCAGGAGCGGATGCTCTGCGTGGTCGAGCCGGACAAGGTCGCCGAGGTGCTCGCGCTGTGCGAGAAGTGGGAGGTCAACGGCACGGCGATCGGCGAGGTGACCGCCACCCGGCACATGCGCGTCTTCGACGACGGCGAGCTCGTCGGGGACATGCCCGTCGTCGCGCTCGTGGACGACTGCCCGCTCTACGACCTGGCGCCCGCGAGGCCCGCGGAGCCGGTCTACCCCGCGCCCGTCGGAACGCTCGCTCCGGGCGGGTCGCTGCGCGACGCGCTGCTGGCGCTGATCGCCTCGCCGAACATCGCCTCCCGCCGGCCGCTGTTCGAGCAGTACGACTCGATCGTCCAGTCGCGCACGGTCCGGCGCCCGGAGGAGGCCGACGCCGCGGTCCTGCTGCTGCCCGACGGTGGCGCGCTCGGCGTCAGCATCGACGGCAACGGGAGGCGCGTGGCCGCGGACCCGTACTGGGGAACGGTCGGCGTCGTGCTCGAGTGCGCCTCGAACCTCGCATGCGTCGGTGCCGAGCCGCTCGGGACGACGAACAACCTGAACTTCGGCAACCCGGAGAAGCCGCACATCGCCTGGCAGCTGACCGAGGCCGTCCGGGCGATCGGCGACGCCTGCCGTGCGCTGGAGGCGCCGATCGTCGGCGGGAACGTCTCGCTCTACAACGAGGGCGCGAGCGCGGGCCCGATCTACCCGACGCCCGTCATCGGCATGGTCGGGCGCCTGCCCGACGCCGGGCGCGCCGGGCGCCTCGGCTTCGTCCAGGAGGGTGACGCGATCGCCATCGCCGGCCGGTTCGCGCCGTCGCCGGCGGCGAGTGAGCTGCACAAGCTCTGGGGCGAGGCGCTGCCCGGTGAGCTGCCGCCCGTCGACATCGCGGGCGTCCGGGCGGCGCAGGAGGCGATCCGCGACGCGGTCCGCGAAGGGCTGATCGCGTCGGCCCACGACATCGCCGAGGGCGGCTTCGCGACCGCGCTGGCCGAGTGCTGCCTGGCCGGCGGCGTGGGTGCGACCGTGGACCTCGGGGACGGCGGCGATCCGTGGAACCAGCTGTTCGGCGAGGGGCCGGGCGGGTTCGTCGTCTCCGGCCATCCGACGGCGCTCGCGCAGCTCGCCGAGCGGATGCCGCTCGACGTCGTCGGCACGGTCGGCGCAGAGCGACTGCACATCGTCGTCGCCGGTGAGGCCGTCGACGTCACCCTGGCGGAGCTGCGTGAGGCTCATGGCGCGCTCGCGGCCTTCTTCGCCTAGACCTCGAACTTCACCCCCGCCCGTGACCGTGGCCGCTGCTACGCTCAAGCCGTCCGGCATCCTGGGCCTCCGGCCCGGACTCCGGGCCTCTCATGACGGGATCTCCACTGTCTGACGACCGCGACGGCCCGCGCGACGAGTGCGGCGTTTTTGGGATCTACGCACCCGGCCACGAGGTCGCCAGGCTCGCGTACTTCGCCCTCTATGCGCTGCAGCATCGTGGCCAGGAATCGGCCGGCATCGCCAGCGCCGACCGCGGCGGGTACATCATCACCCAGCGCGCGCTGGGTCTCGTCAGCCAGGTCTTCAAGGAGCACGACCTGCGCGCCCTCGACGGCGAGCTGGCGATCGGCCACACGCGCTACTCGACGACCGGCTCGAACGA
Source organism: uncultured Solirubrobacteraceae bacterium (assembly GCA_963781935.1). Taxonomy (GTDB): domain Bacteria; phylum Actinomycetota; class Thermoleophilia; order Solirubrobacterales; family Solirubrobacteraceae; genus F1-60-MAGs163. Next base: position 240,282 of record CAWAHX010000010.1, on the reverse strand, counting down.
GTGGGAGAACTCGCAGCCGGTGCACCGCTCAGCCGGCTCGGGCGGCAATCAGCGCGAGCTCGCCCTGGCCCACAACGGCAACCTCATCAACGCGGTCGAGCTTCACGCCGAGCTGCGCGAGCGCGGCGTCTCGTTCTCCTCGACGTCGGATTCGGAGATCATCGCCGCGATGCTCTCGACGCATCCCGCGGCGACGATCGAGGATGCGATCGCCGACGTGCTGCCGCGCCTGCACGGCGCGTTCTCGACCGTCGTGATGACGAAGGACCGCGTGCTGGCGTTCCGCGACCCGGCCGGCGTGCGGCCGATGGTCCTGGGCCAGATCGGCGACCGCTACTGCGTCGCCAGCGAGTCCTGCGCGCTCGACATCATCGGCGCCACCTACCTGCGCGACGTGCAGCCGGGTGAGCTGCTCTCGCTGGGCGAGGACGGGATCCGCTCGCGCCAGGTCGTCGAGGGCGCCCGCAAGGCGTTCTGCGTCTTCGAGCACATCTACTTCGCGCGCCCCGACTCGAAGATGGGCGGCACCGTGCTGCAGGTCTCGCGCGGGCGGATGGGCGAGGTGCTCGCGCGCGAGTCGCCGGCGCCCGGCGCCGACCTCGTGATCGCCGTCCCGGACTCCGGCAACGCGGCGGCGCGCGGCTTCGCGCGTGAGAGCGGCCTGCCGCAGGACGACGGGTTCGTGAAGAACCGCTACGTCGCGCGCACGTTCATCCAGCCCGGCCAGGAACTGCGCAAGCACGGCCTGCGGCTGAAGTTCAACCCGCTGCCGGAGATCGTCGGCGGCAAGAAGCTCGTGGTCGTCGACGATTCGATCGTGCGCGGCAACACGACGCGCCAGATCATCCAGATGCTGCGCGACGCGGGCGCGCTCGAGGTGCACCTGCGGATCTCGGCGCCGCCGATCCGCAACCCGTGCCACTACGGCGTCGACATGCACACGCGCGAGGAGATGGTCGCGCACGGGCGCACGGTCGAGGAGGTCGCGACCCATCTCGGCGCGGACTCGCTCGCCTACCTCTCGCTCCCCGGCGTGTACGAGGCGGTTCGCGGCGAGCGCGGCGACCACTGCGACGCGTGCTTCTCCGGCGACTACCCGCTGGCGGGGACCGAGGAGTCGCTCGGCAAGTTCGCCTTCGAGGACGCCCTCCCGCTCGTCAAGACGCCTGTCTGAGTCCGTCATGCGCACGTCTGGCTCTCGTGCCGTGGATGCGTCCAAAGGCCCGGATCCGCGGGCTGACCGCCGAACGCGTCGCTACCGTAGATCGCCCTGATGCCCGACCCCCGCGCGGCCCTCCGCGACGTCTTCGGATTCGACGACTTCCGCCCTGGCCAGGCGGAGGCGGTCGATGGCGCGCTCGCCGGGCACGACGTGCTCGTGGTGATGCCGACGGGCGCGGGCAAGTCGCTCTGCTACCAGCTTCCGGCGCTGCTGCGCGAGGACCTGTCGATCGTCGTCTCCCCGCTCGTCTCGCTGATGCAGGACCAGGTCGAGGGCCTGCAGCGGCGGGTGCCCGGCAGCGTCGCGCTGATCAACGCCCAGCAGGACGCGGCCGACAACCGCGCGGTGCTCGACCGCGCCCGCGACGGGTCGCTGCGCCTTCTGTACGTCGCTCCTGAGCGCTTCTCGTCGCCCGGCTTCCTTGAGGCGCTGCGCGAGGTGCCGATCGGCCTGTTCGTCGTCGACGAGGCCCACTGCGTCTCGCAGTGGGGCCACGACTTCCGGCCGGACTACTTCCGCCTGGGCGACGCCGCGCGCTGGCTCGGCGCCGCGTCGATCGTCGCCTCGACGGCCACGGCGACGCCGCAGGTCGCGGCGGACATCGAGCGGCGGCTCGCGCTGCAGGATCCGGTCCGGGTGGCGACCGGGTTCGACCGGCCGAACCTGACCTTCGCCGTCGCTCGCGCACGCTCGGCGGCCGACTCGCGGGCGAAGCTCGCCGCGGCCCTGGGCGATCCGGGCGCGCGGCCGGCGATCGTCTACGCGGGCACGCGCGCGCAGACCGAGCAGGTCGCCACCGACCTCGCGCGGGACCTCGGGATCGAGGTCGTCGCCTACCACGCGGGCCTCGCCCGCGAGACGCGCGCATCGATCCAGCGCCGCTTCATGGACGGTGACGCACAGGTCGTCGTCGCGACGAACGCGTTCGGCATGGGCGTCGACAAGGCGGACGTGCGGACCGTCGCCCACGTCAGCGTCCCGCCGTCGGTCGAGGCCTGGTACCAGGAGGCCGGTCGCGCCGGCCGCGACGGGCTCCCCGCGCGCGCGCTGCTGCTGGCGCAGGCCAAGGACAAGGGCCTGCACGTGTTCTTCATCGAGCGCTCCGAGGTCAAGGACGAGGACGTCGAGCGGATCGCCGCGCGGCTCGTCGGCTCCGCGGTGGACGGGCCGCGTCGACGTCGCGGTCGGCGCGCTGGACGACGAGCCCGAGCGCGTGCGCTCGATCGTCGGCCACCTCGTGCGCGCCGGCGTGCTGCGGCCCTCGCCGTCCCCGATCGACCGCGTCAAGGGCCGCATCGAGGCGCCGTTCGACGGGCGTGCGCGCGCGACCTGTCGCTCCTCCGCGGCCGACGCCACGCGCGCACGCTGGAAGCAGTACCGCTCGGTGTGGGCGTTCGTCGAGGACGCCGCCTGCCGCCGCGAAGCGGTGCTGCGCCATTTCGGCGACGCCGAGGCTCCGCGCGCCACCGTCGCCTGCTGCGACGTGTGCGCGCCCGAGTGCATCGCCGACGTCACCGCAGTGCAGGTGCACGCGGGCGGCGCCTCGCGCGCTGCGCGGGCAGCCCGGCGGCCCTCCACGCCGCTGCCCCCGGACGCCGACCTGGACGGAGCGATCCTGCACGTCGTCGCCGAGGCGCAGCCGCAGGTGGGGCGCACGCGGACGGTCGAGATCCTCCGCGGCGGGCGCTCGAAGGTGATCGCCCAGCACGGCTACGACGAGCTGCCCGGCTACGGGACGTTCGGCGCCCTGCGCGCGGACGAGGTCCTCGGCCGCGTCGACGAGCTGATCGACGAGGGCCGGCTGGCCTCGACCGGCGGGCGGTTCCCGAAGCTCACCGTGATGACCACGCAACCGCTGGGCTCGGCATGAACGTCGGCGTCCTCGTCTCCGGCCGCGGGACGAACCTCCAGGCGCTGCTGGACACCGTTCACGGCCAGGAGGTGACCGTCGTCGCGGTCGGCAGCGACAAGCCGCAGGCGCCGGCCCTGCGGCGCGCCCGCGCGGCGGGCGTCCCCGTCCGCATCTTCGGGGTCGACGAGTTCGCGGATCGCACCGCCCGTGACCTCGCGATGGCGGACTGGTTCACCTCGCGCGGTGTGGAGCTCGTCGTCCTCGCCGGCTACATGGCGCTGCTGGACCGCGTGTTCGTCTCGCGGTTCCCGGACCGGATCGTGAACGTCCATCCCTCGCTGCTGCCGGCCTTCCCGGGCGTTCGCGCCGTCGAGCAGGCGGTCGAGTACGGGGTTCAGGTGTTCGGCGTCACCGTCCACCTCGTCGACGAGGGCATCGACACCGGCGCGATCGTGCTCCAGCGGGGCATCGAGCTCGGCCCGGCGAGCGACCCCACGGAGGTGCACCAGCACCTGCAGGACATCGAGCATGTGCTGCTGCCCGAAGCCGTCCGCCGGTTCGCCCGCGGCGAGGTCCAGCGCGATCCCGCCAACCGGCACAGGCTGCTCGTCGGGTAGTCGCCGGGTCGCGCGTCAGCGGATCCCTCGGGTCGCTTGTGTAGCCTCGCGCCATCTCCGAGAACGCGCCCGCATCCCAACAGCCGCTGACCGAGCCCGGCGCAGTTCGCATCCGCCGCGCGCTGCTGTCGGTGTCCGACAAGACCGGGCGTCGTCGATTTCGCGCGCGGCCTCGCCGACCTGGGCGTCGAGCTCGTCTCGACCGGGGGAACCGCCGGCGCGCTGCGCGAGGCGGGGCTCGAGGTGCGCGCGATCGACGATCTGACGGGCTTCCCGGAGATCATGGACGGCCGCGTCAAGACGCTGAACCCGCGGCTGTACGCCGGCCTGCTCGCGCTGCGCGACAGTCCGGAGCACATGGCGCAGGCCGCCGAGCACGACATCGAGTTCGTCGATCTCGTGTGCGTGAACCTCTATCCGTTCGAGAGCACCGTCGCGCGGGCCGGGGTGCCGGACGGCGAGGTGATCGAGAACATCGACATCGGCGGCCCGACGATGATCCGCGCCGCGGCGAAGAACTTCGCATTCGCCGCGGTCGTCACGAGCCCGGCATCCTACGACGCGATCCTCGACGAGCTGGGGACGGCCGGCGGGACGCTCTCGCTCCCGACGCGCGAGTCGCTCGCGGCCGAGGCGTTCTCGTACACGGCCCGCTACGACACGGCGATCGCCCGCTGGTTCGCCGAGCGCCGCGACGACTTCCCCGACCTGTTCGTCCGCGCGTACGAGAAGGCGATGGACCTGCCCTACGGCGAGAACCCGCACCAGCGGGCCTCGTTCTACACGCAGGTCGGGGCGCGCAGGGGCGTGCTCAGCCGCGTGCGCCAGCTGCACGGCAAGCAGCTCTCGTTCAACAACATCCTCGACCTCGACGGGGCCCGGGCGGTGTCGGCCGAACTGGGCGACGAGCGCCCGTCGTGCGTCATCGTCAAGCACAACAACCCGTGCGGCGTCGCCGTCGCCGACGACCTGCTCAGCGCCTACCGGGCCGCGTTCGCCGGCGACCCCGTCAGCGCGTTCGGCGGCATCATCGTGCCTGAACCGCCGGATCGACCGCGCGACCGCCGAGGCGCTGTCGCAGCAGTTCATCGAGGTCCTGTTCGCGCCCGGATACGCGCCGGACGCCTTCGAGATCCTCACGCGCAAGCCGAACATCCGCGTCCTGGAGGACGAGGAGCGCCGCCGCGAGCCGAGCGCCGAGCCTGACGTGCGTCAGGTCGACGGCGGGCTGCTCGTCCAGGATCGCGACCTCGTGGTCGCCGATCGCGCCCAGATGCAGGTCGCCTCGGCACGGCAGCCGACCGAGCAGGAGTGGCGCGACCTGCTGTTCAGCTGGCGGATCTGCCGCCACGTGAAGTCCAACGCGATCGTCGTCGCACGCGGCGAGGCGACGCTCGGGATCGGCGCCGGCCAGATGAGCCGCGTCGACTCGGTGAAGATCGCCCTGGGGCGCGAGTGGATCACCGATCGCAGCGGGCTCGTGCTGGCCTCGGACGCGTTCTTCCCGTTCGCCGACGGGCCGCAGGCGGCGATGGACGGCGGCATCGAGGCGATCATCCAGCCCGGCGGCTCGATCCGCGACGACGAGGTGATCGCCGCGGTCGACGAGCGCGGCGGGGCGATGGTGTTCACCGGGCGCCGCCACTTCCGCCACTGATGGGCGCGATCGAACGGCTCGGCTCCGGTGCGCCGTGGGAGTCGGTGGCCGGCTACTCGCGCGTCGTCGTGGCGGGCGACCGCGTGCTGGTGGCGGGCACCACGGCGACCCTGCCCGACGGCGAGATCGCCGGGATCGGCGACCCTGGAGCGCAGATGCGCCAGGCGATCGCGAACGTCGAGAGCGCACTGGCGCGGGTCGGCGCCGGCCTCGCCGACGTCGTGCGCACGCGCATGTTCGTGACGGACATCACCCGCTGGGAGGAGATCGCCCGCGCCCACGGGGAGGCCTTCGGGGCGGCTCCGCCCGTCACGACGATGGTGCAGGTGGCGGCGCTGATCGACCCGCGCATGCTCGTCGAGCTCGAAGCCGAGGCGCACGTCCCGGCGACGGCCTGACGCCCGCGCTCGGCCGGGAAGGTCCGTCCGGTCCGGCGGGCAGGATGCCGCGTTCGTGCCGACCCCGCCCCGCCAGCCCACCCCGACCCTCAGGCGGTGGCAGAGCGAGGCACTCGTGGCGATGCGCACGTGGGGCGACGGGGTGTCGGGTCCCTTCCTGATGGCGGCGGCGCCCGGGGCCGGAAAGACGCGTCCGGCGCTCGAATACGCCCGCGAGCAGCTCGCCGCGGGTCGCGTGCGCCGCGTCGTCGTGGTCTGTCCGACGGGCCCGCTGACGCGCCAGTGGGCACAGGCCGCGGCGAAGCTCGGCGTCCACCTGCAGCCGGACGCCGAGGACCCGCGGCCCCCCGGCGACTTCCACGGGATCGCCGTCACGTACGCGCGCGTCTCGCAGGCGGGCCTGCGCTGGGCGCCCCACGTGGGCCCGGACACGCTCGTCATCGCCGACGAGGCCCACCACCTGGGCGATGAGCTCGCGTGGGGCGAGGGCTTCGCCGCCGCCTTCGGCAGCGTGCGCGATCGCTGGCTCCTGCTCTCGGGCACGCCCTTTCGCTCCGACCAGGCCGCGATCCCGGGTGTGCGCTACGACGACGAAGGCGTCGCCGTGCCGGACGTCTCGTTCACGTACGAGGACGCGGTGCGCGAGGGGATCTGCCGCCCCGTCACCTTCATCCCCTACGACGGTCTGCTCCAGTGGCGCAGCGGCGAGGACGTCGTCGAGGCGTCGTTCGGTGACGTGCTCGTCGGCCGCGAGGCGAGCCGGCGCTACCGGACGGCGATCTCCGTCGAGCTGCCGGACGGGCTGCCGCGCATCCTCGCGCAGGCGCACGAGCGCCTCGAGGGTCTGCGAGCCGGCGTGCACAAGGATGCCGGCGGGCTCGTGGTCGCCGCCGACGGCGAGCACGCCCGCGCGATCGCGAAGATCCTGCACGAGGTGACCGGCAGGGCGCCGGTCGTCGTCGTGCACACCGATGCCCGCGCGTCGCAGAAGCTCAGCGACTTCACGGCCTCGCGGGAGCGCTGGATCGTCGCGGTGAACATGGTCAGCGAGGGCGTCGACATCCCGCGGCTGCGGGTCGGCGTGTATGCGACGGCCGCGAAGACGCCGCTGATCTTCCGCCAGATCGTCGGGCGGTTCGTGCGCACGATCGCCGGTCGTCCCGCGGAGCCCAGCTGGGTCTACCTCCCGGGCGATCCGCTGCTGCGCGCACATGCAGCGGAGGTCGAGAGCGAGCTGCGGCACGTCCTGCGCCCACCCGGTGAGGAGGACCCGGAGGCCTTCGACACGCTCGACGTCCGCCGCGTGAGCGAGCGCGGCGAGGTGCTCGACTTCGTCCCCGTGGCCGCGGACGTCGCGCCGCAGATGGCCCTCTTCGGGCCGGCGCCGGGCGAGGCGCCCGTGAGCGCACCGCCATCCGTGTCGTTCCCGTCCGCGGTCCCCCAGGCGCCGGATCCCGCAGGCCTGCCGGTGTTCGAGCGCCGCGCGATCCTGCGTGACAAGCGCCATCGCCTCGTCTCCGAGCTCGCGCGGCGCGACCGCCAGAGCCACGCGGAGATCAACGGCTGGCTCAACCGCGAGACGGGCGTGCGCCGCGTCGATGACGCGACGCTCGATCAGCTGGACCGCTCGTGCGAGCTGCTGCTGCGGGCCCTGACGCGGCGCTGATCAGTTGCTCGTCGCGGTGATCATGCCCGCGGCGACCGTGTCGTTCGTCGCGTCGTCGATCAGGACGAACGCCCCGGTGGCGCGGTTGTCCGCGTAGGAGTCGGCCGGCAGCGGCTCGGCGACGCGGATCTGCACACGCCCGAGGTCGTTCAGCGCGAGGCCGTCCGGTGCGGGCGCGCCGAGCAGCGTCTCCAGGTCGAGCCGCTCGCTGATCGTCTCGACGATCGCGCGGGTGGTGCGTGAGCCGTGCTTGAGCAGCAGGCGGGCGCCGGCGTTCAGCGTGCGGTCGCTCATCCAGCACAGGGTCGCGTCGAGCTCGCGCGCGGGTGCCGGCGCCTCACCGGCGCGGACGATCACGTCCCCGCGCGAGATGTCGATCTCGCGATCCAGCACGATCGAGACCGAGCGCGGCGCCGACGCGGCGAGCAGTTCCTCGTCGAGCAGCTCGACGGCCGTGACGGTCGCCTCGGCGCCGGAGGGGAGCGCGGCGATGACGTCACCAGGACGGACCGTCCCGCGCTCCACGCGCCCGGCGTAGCGCCGCCCGCCGCCGGCCTCGCCGACCGGGCGCAGGACGAGCTGCACCGGAAAGCGCAGCGGGGCGTCGGGGTCCTCGTTCTCGAGCGGAAGATCCTCGAGCATCGTCACGAGCGGCGGGCCCTCGTACCACGGCGCGCTGACGGACGGCTCGACGACGTTGTCGCCTTCGAGCGCGCTGACCGGGACGCAGGCGACGTCGTCGACGCCGAGCGTCGAGGCGAGCGCGCGGATGTCGGCGGCGATCTCATCGAAGCGCGCCTCGTCCCAGCCGACGAGATCCATCTTGTTCACGGCGACGAGCACGTGCGGGACGCGCAGCAGCGCGGCGATGGCCAGGTGCCGGCGCGTCTGCGCGACGACGCCGTGGCGGGCGTCGACGAGCAGCACGGCGGCGTCGGCCGTGGACGCGCCGGTGACCATGTTGCGCGTGTACTGCTCGTGCCCAGGGCAGTCGGCCAGGATGAAGCGCCGGCGCGGCGTCTCGAAGGACCGGTAGGCGACGTCGATCGTGATGCCCTGCTCGCGCTCGGCGCGCAGGCCGTCCGTGAGGAGGGCGAGGTCGAGCGGCGTGCCGCGGCGCTCGGAGACGTCGCGGACGTGATCGAGCTGATCGTCCGCGATCTGGCGCGTGTCGTGCAGCAGGCGCCCGAGCAGCGTGCTCTTGCCATCGTCGACCGATCCGCAGGTCGCGACGCGCAGCAGGCCGTGGACCGGGGTCGACGCGGCGGCTGTGACCGCGTCCCGGCTAGAAGTAGCCATCGCGCTTGCGGTCTTCCATGGCCGCTTCGCTCGCGCGGTCGTCCGCTCGCGTCTCGCCGCGCTCGGTGACGCGCGTGGCGGCGATCTCGCCGACCACCTCGTCGATCGTCGCGGCATCGCTGCGCACGGCGCCGGTGCACGTCATGTCTCCGACGGTGCGGTAGCGCACGCTCGCCTGGAAGGGCTCCTCGCCGGGGAGCCGCGGGATGACCGGGTCGTCGGCGTAGAGCATGCCGTCGCGGGCGAACACCGATCGCGTGTGGGCGAAGTAGATCGACGGGAGCTCGAGCCCTTCGCGCTGGACGTAGCGCCACACGTCGAGCTCGGTCCAGTTGGAGATCGGGAAGACGCGCAGGTTCTCGCCGGGACGCACACGCGCGTTGTAGAGATCCCAGATCTCCGGGCGTTGTGCGCGCGGGTCCCAGCCGCCGAACGCGTCACGCAGGCTGAAGATGCGCTCCTTGGCGCGCGAGCGCTCCTCGTCACGGCGGGCCCCGCCGAAACAGGCGTCGAAGCGGTGCTCGGCGATCGCGTCGAGCAGCGTGACCGTCTGGAGCTGGTTGCGCGAGGAGCGCGGGCCGCTGACGTCGGCGATCCGTCCTGCGTCGATCGAGGCCTGGACGGATGCGACGATCAGGCGCTCACCGAGCTCGGCGATGCGCCGGTCGCGGTAGGCGACGACCTCCGGGAAGTTGTGCCCGGTGTCGACGTGCATCACCGGGAAGGGGAACGCCGCGGGGCGGAACGCCTTCTCGGCGAGCCGCAGCAGGACGATCGAGTCCTTGCCGCCGGAGAACAGCAGCACGGGTCGCTCGCGTTCGGCGGCGAGCTCGCGCATGATGTGGATCGCCTCGGCCTCGAGCGCGTCCAGATCGCTCAGCGGCGTGGTCGCGCGGGGGAGCGCAGGGGCCAGGGTCATCCGTGGAGCCCGCATTCGGTCTTGTCGCTTCCGGCCCAGCGTCCCTCGCGGCCGGTCCCGGGGTTCGTGCACGGGACGCACCCGATCGACGCGTAGCCCTGGTCGTGCAGCGGGTGGTAGGGCAGGTCGCGTTCGTGGATCCGCTTCCAGACGTCCTTGTCGGACCAGTCCGCGAGCGGGTTGATCTTCCACAGCCCGTGGCGCTCGTCCCACTCGACCTTGCGGGCACCGGCCCGGGTCGGCGACTGCTCGCGGCGGATCCCGGTGATCCAGGCGTCGAGGCCCGCGAGCTTCGCGCGGAGCGGCTCGACCTTGCGCAGCCCGCAACAGGCGGCCGGGTCGCGCTTCCACAGCTCGTCGCCGTGGCTGGCCGCCTGCTCCTCGAGCGTCGGGCCGGCCGCGCGCTCGACGGTCGTGCCGTAGCGCTGTTCGACCTGCTTCCACAGCTCGTAGGTCTCCGAGAACAGCACGCCGGTGTCCAGCGCGAAGACGCGCGCGTCGCGCCGGACGCCGAAGAGAAGGTCCAGCAGGACCGTCTCCTCCTGCTGGAACGAGCAGGCCAGCGCGATCTGCGGATGGAAGCGGTCGAGAGCCCAGGCGATGACCTCCGCCGCGTCCGCGTCCTCGAGGTCCGGCGGGCGGGCCGGGTCCAGCGCGATGACGGATGCGTCGGCCACCCTGGGAAAGTATCAAAACCCGATCAGGTTCCGGCCATTTCGATCGGGGGCTCGCCGTGACGCACGACTGGCGGACCTTCCCTCAGACTGTCGTAGGTCGATCCGGCCGGCGGCGAGGCCAGCAGGCCCGCCTCGATCTCGCCGTGGCAGTTGGCGCATACGAGCACGCATTTCGCCGCTTCGAGGCGGTAGGTGTCGAGGGCCTTGCCAGCCCCGTGTGCATGCTGAAGCACTTGGTCGCCGGATCCACGTGGTGGAAGTGGAGGCTCACACGACCGCGTCGTAGCCGCACAGCGCGCAACGTCCTCCGGCCTCGGCGACCAGGATCGCTCGAACCTTCTGGTGGCGCCGCGTCACCGCTTCCGCGACGCACCGCTTGCAGCGATAGACGGCTCCCGTAGTGCCCGTGGTCGACGAGGCCGTGATGCCGGCACTCCGTGCCGGCGACAGCGCGGTCGATCGGCTGACGCGGCCGTCCCGAGCTGGCCGTGTGCTGGAACGGTGCGGTCGCGGGTGGCGGGGTTCGGCACACGAACGTATGTTCGCACGCCGTCTCGGACGATGCGATGCCCCCTGGGACTCGAACCCAGACCGCCGGTTTAAAAGACCGGAACTCTAACCTGTTGAGTTAGAGGCGCCCGCGAGTTTCGCATGGTCCGGCCGATCGTCGGCCGCCGCCCCGGCCACCGGACACCACCCAAGGGCCGCCTCTAGAATCAAGACGCGCCAGCCCTCATGGTGTAGCGGTTAGCACGCCAGCCTTTCACGCTGGTAGCGGGGGTTCGATTCCCCCTGGGGGTACTCCCATGAAGCAGCATGTCGTCGAAGCACGCGTCATCACCCCGGCCCCCCGGGACACGGTCTGGGACATCCTCGCCGATGCGCGGACATGGAACACGTGGGGTCCCTGGGACCGCGCCGAGCTGGAACGCGAGGGGCATCCCGTCCCCGACGGTGTCGGCGCGATCCGTGTCTTCACACGCCGGCCGATCACCTCGCGCGAGGAGGTGGTGGCCTTCGAGCCGCCGTCGCTCCTCGGCTACCGCCTGCTGTCCGGGCTTCCCGTGCGCGACTACCGTGCCGAGGTCCGCCTCACGCCGCAGGGCGCCGAGACCGAGATCCACTGGCGCTCGGAGTTCGAGTCCGGAGTGCCGGGGATGTCGGCGTTCATCGGGCGGATCATCCCCGGAGTCGCCGAGCGCCTCGCCGCGGAGGCGCGGCGCCGGGCCGCCGACTAGTCAGCGACGGCCCGGCACGCCCTCGCGGCGCTACTGCAGCGTCATGTTCGGCTCGCCGGAGCCGCTCAGCCCGTTGGCCGTCCGGGTGCACGTGCCGCCGCGCGGGGCGCCACCGTTGTAGGCCTGGCGCACGCAGTTGCGCAGCGCGAGCTGTCCCCAGTAGTTGGGATGCAGCGACTCCTGGACGAAGTAGTCGCCGAAGATCGTCGACACGGTGCGGATCTGCTCGATCCACTCGGTGTTGTCGACGGCCCCGGCGCTCTGCCAGGTGGAGATGCCCTTCTCCTCGAGCAGCCCGACGGTGTTCTCACATAGGCGCCGCCCGTTGAACGTGCCCTGGAGCTCGAGGATCTTCACGTTCGTCAGGCCGGTCTGCGCCGCGGCGTTCTTGACCGCGTTGTTGATCGTCGGAAGGGCGGTGTTGTTGGCCCAGTTGGCGTCGGCGTTCCAGATGCCGCATCCGCCGGTGTCCTGGCGGGTGTAGCCGCCCTCGCCATAGCGGAAGCCCGAGCTCGTCGGCAGCGGCGACTCGTAGTCCTGGACGACGATCGTGTACTGCGACGCGGAGTAGCCCGCGTTCACCATCGCCGTGCGGACGTTGAGGATCGCGTTCTTGATGTTCGTCGTCTGCGCCGCGACGTTCGCACTGGTGAAGTTCGCCGTCACCGATGAGTCGTCGTTGCAGTAGTTCTTCCACCACGTCGGCGAGGTCAGCCAGTCGGTGAGGCAGCTCTGGATGATCGAGGCGAAACCGAAGTTGTTGCCTCCGATCGAGACGTCGACCATCTTCACGTTGTGCGCGGCGGCGTAGTTCTGCAGCGCGAGCGCCTGGCCCTGGCCGGCGGACCCGTTGTAGAAGTCCAGCCCCGGCTTGAAGTTCCCGGAGGAGTCCGTGAACGTCGAGGTCTGCGCACCGGAGCACGCGAGGTTCGCCCCGACCACACCCCCGCCGATGCCGACCTCGGCCGACTTCGAGCGGTGACAGCGGGTGATCGTCTCTCCCGTGTTCGATGCATTGTCGTAATAGGCGGTCGACCCGAGCGCGTCGGTCTTCGACGAGCTCTGGTTCGTGTTGCCGGCCCAGCGGCCGGCTTCACCTGAGATGTACGAGTCGCCGAGACTGGCGATCGTGGGAGTGCCCACCCCTGGACCGTCCGCGAGAGCGGGAGTGGGGCCGGCGCCGAGCGCCGAGGCTGCGAGGGCGACAAGGATCGTCGCCATGCCGGCGCGCCGCCGCAAAGTGCGGCGTGCCGTTGCGTGATTGGGCACGTCTCCTCCTGAAACACTTGGGGCGGCCCTCGCCGCCCCGACCGCGATCGACCATAACCCGCGCGGCGGGCGTTGCGGGAAAAGCTTCGAGTGACCATCCGGGTTGCCTGCGAGCCGCGCGCACCGGTACGGTCGGCCAGCCGTGACTCGCGTCCTTCTCCTCAGCTGCGTCCTGGCGGCGCTGATCCTCCCGGCCTTCGCATCGGCCGCCGGGGAATTTCCGGTGACGCAGATGGCGCCGGCCCAGAGCACGAACCTCGCGCCCGGGTCCACGCCGCTGTTTCGCGTGACGTCGCCCTGCGCCGGGCAGCTCGTGAGCGTCACGGTCGCCAACCAGGACATCCGCGACGGTGAGGGACGGCTGGCCGCGTCCGTGCAGGTCGACGGCTTCCAGCTGTCGGAGACCGGCCAGGCGACCGGCGTGTACGAGGCGACCGCGCGCGCCGCGTGGCTGCAAGCGCCCGGAACGTACTTCTGGCAGGCGTCCTCGGTCGCGAACTGCAGCGACTCCTCAGGGCCGACGGCGCCGCTCGTGTCACCCGTGGTGGCGATCATCGTCAGCGCACCGACGTCCGCGAGCGGCGACGTCTCGCCGACCACCGTCGACGACAACTCGGAGATCCTCACGCTCGCCCAGGCGAAGTCCGCGCTGCCGAGCGTCATCACCAAGGGGACGCGTCGCACGGGACGCCGGATCTCCGGGCGCTGCACCCGCCGCGGGAGTGGCAGCATCCTCGTCGTCTTCTGCACGACCCGCTGGACCGACGGCAAGCGCTACACCTACAACGGCAGCGTCCGGCAGGCGCTGAACGACGACGGGACGATCTCGGCCCGCTTCGACGGGCGCCGCGCGAAGCTGTCGTGCCTGAAGAAGACCGCGCGCAAGGTCGACGAGAAGCGCTGTTACAGGAAGTACCGGTTCACGGCGGAGATCTAGGGGAGTTCAGACGGCGCGCATCATGCCGCCGTCGACGACGACGGTGCTGCCGGTGATGTAGCTCGCCTGCGTGGAGCAGAGGAATGCCGCGGTCGCCCCGAACTCGTCGGCGCTGCCCAGACGCCGGGCGGGGATCTCACGCTGCGCGACCTCGTCGGCCGCCGCGCGCGACCCGTAGAGCTCGTAGAGGCGGTCGGTTGCGATCCGGCCGGGGAGCACGCTGTTGAGCGTGACCCCGTCCTTGGCGACCTGGGTGGCGATCGTCTTGAAGGCGGCGAGCGTCGCGGAGCGGTTCGCGTTGCTCAGCATCAGGTTTGGGATCGGCTCACGGACAGAGGTTGAGCCGACGTTCACGATCCGCCCCCAGTAGCGCGAGCGCATCCCGGGGAGGACGGCGCGCACGAACGCGAGCGGTGAGAGCACGAGGTCGTCGTAGGCCTTGCGCCACTGCTCGTCGGTGAACTCGAGCGCGTTGGCGTTCGAGGGCGGCCCGCCGGTGTTCGTGACGAGAATCGCGATCGGCCCGAGCTGTTCCTCGATCGCCTCGACGAGCGCCGGCACGGCGGCGTGGTCGGCGTTGTCGTGCACGAACCCGTGGCCGCCGAACGTCGCCGCTGCCGCGTCGATGCGCTCGCGGTCGCGTGAGGCGATCGCGACCACGGCACCCTCGGCCGCGAGCGCCCGGGCGATGCCGTAGCCCAGGCCCTTGGAGGCCCCGGTCACGAGCGCGACGCGTCCTTCGATCCCGAGATCCATCAGGCGACCTCCGCCTTCAGCGGGCGACGGCGACGCTCGGCGAGGCCGCCGCACCAGAGAGCGAACACGATGACGGCGAGCGCCGCTCCCGCCCAGTGGACGCCGAGCACCGTGGCGATCCCGCTGGGGATCCCGGCGACCGCGGCGCCCGCGAGCGTCAGCGCCATAGGAAGGCGCAGGACGGCCGCGGTGATCGCCGCGCAGGCGAACCAGGCCGCCGGACCCGCGATGAAGCCGTAGTCCTCGAAGAAGCTGTGGGAGAGCGTGACGCCGAGGATGACCGCGAGGACGGCGACGGCGAGGGCCTGGACGATCGCGGCCCGCAGCGCGACGTTCGTGTCGATGGAGCGCAGCATGTGGCGCAGAGCCTAGCCCGCGCGGGGGGTGGCCCGTCTCGACGACGTATGCGGTGGCCGAGACGGGCCACCCCCTGCGGGCGGGTGCCTGCGATGGCGGCGATCCCTACGATCCGTGGGCGGGCGGTTAGCTCAGCTGGTCAGAGCGCCTGCCTTACAAGCAGGAGGTCCCCGGTTCGAGCCCGGGACCGCCCATCGGCCGCGGCCCGCTACCTCCGGACTGAGCCTCCGGGCTCAGGCCTGGGCGACGGCGATGACGTCCCCGACGCTGCGCTCCGTGTCGCGTGCGAGGAGCGGCACGATGTTCTCGCGCATCCACGGTCCCCCGACCTCGCGCGCGACGCGGTCTGCGTCTTCAGGGCCGGCGAACGTGAGGATGAGGATGAGGTGCGTGTCGGTGACCTTGGCGACCTGGGCGGCGAGCCCGCCCGCATCGACCACGAGCTGCACAGCATCCTGGGCTGCCTGCACGGTCGCCTCCGACAGCGGGTCGCGGAGGTGCAGGTGGTTCACGACGACGTGCATGAGGCCGACCCTATCGAGTGGTCCGGGGCGTCGGACGACTCCAGGCGGTCCGCCGTCCGGTACTGGGGCGCGTGGTCAGCGGCTGACGATCGTGAATGACACGGTTCGGGTGCGCGCGCGGTTGCCGGCTGCGTCGATCGCGTCCAGTCGCAGGCGGTAGCGGCCCAGCTGTAGGCGGGTGCGGGCGTTGATCCGTCCCTGGAACGCGATGTGGTGAATCCCAACCCCGAGACGCCTCGTCAGCGAGCCTCGGGGCGCGTAGCGGATGCAGAGTGCTCGCCGGCGGTTGGCGCGTGTTCGTGCGGCGCAGCGGTTGCCCACGCGTCGTCCGACGGTCACGGCATCGAATGTGAGCGTGACCCTGGCCGGCTCGTCCAGCCCGACCGTGATGGTGGTTCCCACGGGCGCGGCGGACGTCCGCCGCGCGATGCGCGGGAGTCGCGAGCCGAGCCTCCAGCGCGCGGGACGGACGGTGCTCGGCGCGATCGTCGGGGCGACCGTGTCGGGCGGCGGGACGGGCGCCGCGATGGCATGCGGGGCGCTCTGCTGTGCCGCTGATCCGGCTGCGTTCGAGGCGGTGATCGTGCAGCGGTAGTCGCCAGGAGCGAACGCGGTGTAGGTGTCGGACGTCGCTCCAGCGATGTCCGTGCCGCCGAGGCTCCAGGCATGGGTCACCGTCTGCGGGGCGCGCGAGAGGAAGGTCCCGACGAGGTCGGGCGCCCAGCCGCCGTCGGAGCAGGAGAGCACGGAGCCCGGTGTGGAGGTCCCGGTGATGGCTGCGGCGCCGTTGGCCGTGGGGGCGCCCAGCAGGGCGGCGAACCGCGGAGTGTTCACGGTCGCCCCGGCGGTGTTCAGGTCGCCGCCGCCACCGGTCCCGTCAAGTCGGGTGTACGAGATCTTGTTGCCCGTGTAGTTCGCCCAGTAGATCCGTCCGGACGCGGGGTCGAGCGCGACCCCGGACGGGCCGCTGACGGTCGCCCCGGTCGTGTTCAGGTCGCCGCCGCCACCGGTTCCGTCGAGCTTGGCAGAGGAGATCTTGTTGCCTGTGTAGTTCGCCCAGTAGATCCGCCCGGACGCCGGGTCGAGCGCGACCCCGGACGGGCCGCTGACGGTCGCCCCGGTGGTGTTCAGGTCGCCGCCGCCACCGGTCCCGTCAAGTCGGGTGTACGAGATCTTGTTGCCGGCCCGGTTGGCCCAGAACACGAGCCCGGATGCGACGTCGATCGTCAATCCCTCCGGGCCGTTCATCGTCGCGCCGGCATTGCTGAGCCCGAGCGGGCCGCTCCCGTCCAGGTTGAAGCGCAGGATCTGCCCGCCGCCATTCGGGTTGACCAGGAAGAAGTGTCCCGCGGCCTTGTCGAGCGCAACGCCGTTCGTCGCGACGGTCGTGCTGAACAGGTTCCCTCCCCCGAAGCCGTCCAAGCGTGCGAACGAGAGTTGGGCCGTCCCACCGAAGTTGTCCCAGTAGATGCGCCCCGCGGCCGCGTCGATCGTGACGCCTGTCGGAAAACTCACGTCCCCGCCCAAGGTGTTGAGGTCACCGCCCCCACCGGTCCCGTCGAGCCTGGCGTACGAGATCGTGTTGCCCGTGTAGTTCGCCCAGTAGATCCGGTCGGCCGCACGCGCCGAGGCGACCCAGGAGAGGAGTGCGACGGCGACGCCGACAACACCCGCGCTCAGTCCGAGGCCGGTGAGGGCCCCTGGGCGCGGGCTGCGTAACCAGCCGCCGGCCGAGCGCGAACGTGATTGCGTGACCGAGCGTCGCATCGGTCCACAATCCCACCAGGCCAGGCCACGCACAAGCCAACGCGCGCAACGCGGGCGCCCACAGGGGCGCCCGCGTCCGACAGTCGTCTCGCGTCGCCTACTGCGTGACCGGCACGTCTTCGGTCTGCTTGGGGATCTTCGTCTTCCCGCTGAGGCTCGTGGCCTTGCACCCGTGCGGGCGGCCGAGGTCGAACGGCCCGGCGATCGCCTGGACCGGCTTGCCCGAGGCGACCGTCGCCGTCATGACCGTCAGGATCGGGTTCAGGCGAGGCTCCTGGCAGAGCGGTGTCTCGATCGTGAACTGTCCTTCCAGCACGCTCCACTTCCCGCCATACGTGCCGACGCAGTTCTCTCCGTAGCCGGGGAGCTCGCCGTTGCACGAGAATGCGTCGGTGGGCACGACGGACTTCGTCGCCGGGTCGACGCCGAACACCTCGGTCTCGATCGACTGGACCGGATGCCCGTCGAAGAACAGCGAGTAGCCGGTGATCGGCATCGCACAGGCGATCCGGTACTTCACCCCGGTCAGTGTCGGATCGTCCGCGGTCTTGTCTCCGGCGGCGATGCTGCCCTTGCAGGAGTTCTGATTCAGGTTCAGGTCCGCGCTGGCGACGCCGGGGCGGCCGCCGGCGAGCGTGAAGGCGACGGCGGCGAGCAGCAGCGCGGCGGCCGTCGCGAGCAGCACAGCGGTTCGCCGAGACGTGGCGGGAATGTTCAAGGGGTCCTCCATCGGTGGAAAGCAGTCACGCCGATGCGCGACCGAGACGCCAGCAGTCTCCTGTTCACGATCCGCTCACCGGTTACCGTCGCGTTGTCGGGCCGTGAACGTCCTGTGACCTTGCGCTCAATCGCTCCCCGCGGCGGGGGCGTTCGCGAAGACCTTGGCGCCGAAGCTCTTCACCGCCGCATCCCCGGAGCGCGCCGGAGCCGGCACGCCGAAGATCACCGACAGGGTCCGCAGCAGGCTCAGATGGTCGTAGGGCGTGGAGACGGTCGCCCCCGCCGCGACGTACGGCGAGAGCAGCAGGGCGCCCACCGGGACGCCGCCGGTCACCGCAGGGTCGGGCCGCGGGCCGTCCGCCGACGTCACGACGATCAGCCCGCCGTCGGCGTAGGCGGGCGACGCCTGGATCTGCGGGACGACGGACCCGAGCCACGCCAGCCCAGCGTCCGGGCCGGCCGGCGCCCCCTCCGCGCAGGGAGTCGTCTCACCGTCGTGACACGCGTTGGGGATGACGTACGAGAGGGCAGGGGCGCCTGCCGCACTCACGAGGTCCGCGGTCAGGCGGTCGAGCCCGACCACGCCCGTCCCGCAGTCCGCGCTCTCGGTGATCGACCGGAAGTAGACGAACGGATTGTGCGAGGTCAGGTAGGCGTCGCCGGTGCGCGGCAGCGTGAAGGGATCTGCGGTGTCGAGGTCCGGGTGGCGGCAGCTCGTCTGATCCGGGGCCCCGGCGCCGATGTCCTCGGCATAGGCACGCCAGACGAGCCCGGCGCCGGTCAGGCGGTCGGCGAGCGTCACCGCCTGCGCCGGCTCCACGCATCCGTCGCCCGTCACGAGGCCGGTCTTCGCCGAGACCTTGCCGGGTGAGACGGCGCTGTAGACGGGGCACCCCGCCTGCTGGGCCGCGGTGGGCTCGAGGCCGCTGACGAGCACGACGGAGTTCGCCAGTGCGCCCTTCGTGACCGATGAGTACGACGTGAGCAGCGTGCCGGCGCTCACGAGCTGCGGGAACGTGTCGCCCGCGGGCGCCTGTGCCTGCGCGGCAGCGGCCGTCGGGGTCGCTGCCGGCGCCGCTGCCGCGGCGACGTCGACGCCGTCCAAGGTGATGACCCACACGTGCTTGACCGGCGCGGGGGCGACCGGCGTCGCCGGAGTCTTGTCCGGGGGCTTGGCCGTGTCGCCGGAGCCGGCCTTCTGCTTCGGTGCCGGGGCCGTCGTCACTGGAGCCTGCGCCGGGACGTCGCTCGCGGCGGGGTCGGGGGCGGGGGTGTCGGCGCTCGTCGCGGCGCTCGTCGCGCCGTCCGGAGTCGCGGCCTGCTTCGACGGGGTGGTCGCCGGAACCGCCGGCGCGGGCGCCGGAGCCGCACGGGCGACGTACAGGCGCCCCGCCGAGGCGCTCGGCGGCGCCCCCGCCAGGGACCCCCCGAGCAGCGCGCCGAACGCGAGGACGCCGGCCGCCGCCACCGCGGCGACCCGCGGGCGGCCGAGCGCCAGCGCGGCGGGTGGCAGCGCGGCCCAGGCGGGCGTGTCCGCCGGCGATGGCGGTGAGGCGGCGCAGTCGACGGTCCCGCCGCGCGCGAGAGGAACCGGCTCGAGCCGCCTGGGGCCCTGGCACGTCCCGCACTCCAGGCAGTAGCGCTGATCGCTCGCGAGCGGCGCGGCGCACGTCGCACACGGCGTGCCGGACGCGCGCAACAGCGGGCCTGTGCGGTCATCCGAAGTCGTCATCGGGGGCGATCGTCGTCCATGCGGGCGCGCGCGATGTGAACGCCTCGTGACGGGCCCCGCGCGCGCGGGCGACCTTCTCCGGATCTTCACAACGCAGGCACGGGGCCTTCACATCTGGGCCCGGGCAACGACGCAGACTGGCGCCCATGACCACGAAAGGAGTTCTCTCTATGTCTCGCACCCGCCTTCTCGGGGTGAGCGCCGGGCTGGCCGCGGTGGCCGTCACCGCCGTGCCGGCGATCGCCTCCGCGACGCCGGTGATCACGATGAGCGGTTCGACGTCCGTCGCCCCGCTCGCGTCGCCGCTGGCCCGCGCCTACCTCAAGCAGTACCCGGGCCGGGTGAAGTTCAAGCTGGCCCAGGGCGGGTCGGACGTCGGGGTGGCCGACGTGGCCGCCGGTCGCGTCTCGATCGGCAACTCCTCGCGCGATCCGAAGGCGAGCGATCCGGGGGGCCTTTTCTTCAACAAGATCGCGCGCGACGCGATCTGCGTCGTGACCGCGCCCGGCAATCCGATCGCGAACCTGACGCAGGCCCAGATCCAGGCGATCTTCTCCGGCAAGGTGCGTGACTGGGGCCAGGTCGCGGGGGCGTCCGCCACCGGAACGATCGACGTGGTCACGCGCACCGCGGCCTCGGGCACGCAGGACGCCTTCCAGAAGATCTTCATGGGCTCCGCGTCGGTGCTCGGCGCAGCCGGGGCGAAGGCCTCGAACGGCCTCGTGCAGCAGGCCGTCCACACGGACCCGAGGGCGATCGGCTACGTCTCGCTCGACTTCGTGAGCGGGGTGACGCCGATCCCCTACAACGGCACCGCCTGCAACCTGCGCAACGCGAAGTCCGGCGAGTACGGCGGCGTGCGCAACTTCTGGATGGTCACGCGCGGGCGGCCGGTCGTCGGCAACCCGATCCAGAAGTTCATCACCTGGGTGCAGAACTCGGCCCGCGCGCAGGCGATCGTCGGTCAGCACTGGGTTCCGCTGAAGTAACGGATGCTCGAACGCATCCGCAGGCCGTGGTCGGACCGGCGCGCCGAGGTCACCCTCGGCGCGCTGGCCTGCACCGTGCTGGCCGTCATCGCATTCATGGTCGTCTTCGTGGCGATCCGTGCGTGGCCGTCGTTCCACGCCAACGGGCTGTCGTGGTTCTCCGCCAAGGGGAACGTCGACCGGCAGCTCAACGCGATGGTGAACTCGGGGGCGAACCCCTCGCCCGCCGACTACCAGCTCGGGGCGTGGCCGCTGATCTACGCGACGCTGCTGACGACCGCGATCGCGACGGTCGTCGGCCTGGCGTTCGCCGTCCTCTCGGCGATCTTCATCGTCGAGTTCGCGCCCGAGTGGATCCGCCGGCTGATCGTCCCGATCGTGCGGCTGCTCGCGGCGGTCCCGTCCGTCGTCTACGGCCTGATCGGGATCCTCGTGCTCGCGCCGTTCGTGGGCAACCACCTCATCTCCCCGGGGCGCAAGGAATCCGTGCAGTTCGTGATCCAGCTCTCGGGGACGAGCCTGCTCGTCGCGGCGGCGATCCTGACCGTGATGATCACGCCGATCATGGTCGCGATCACGGTCGACGGCCTCTACGCGATCCCGCGGGCGTGGAAGGAGGGCGCCCTCGCCCTCGGCGTGAATCGCTGGCGTGCGATGTGGACCGTGACGGTTCGTGCCGCGCGCCCCGCGATCATCGCGGGCGCGGTGCTCGCCACCACGCGTGCCATCGGCGAGGCGATCATGATCTCGATGGTCTCGGGCTCGAAGGGCTTCGCCCCGAACCCGGCGGACGGCCTCACGTTCATCTTCGAGCCGCTGCGCACACTCGCCGCGACGATCGTCGAGGACTCCGAGTCGATCAACGCCCCCGCGATGCAGTCGAGCCTCTACGCGATGGCGCTGCTGCTGCTCGCCGGTGCGTTCTTCCTGTCGATCGGCAGCTGGATCGCCAAGCAGCCGCTGAAGAAGTACGGGACGCGGATGTAGATGGCGACGACCGCCCGCCCGCCGCTGCCGCCACTGCGCCCACCGTCCGGCTCCGGGGGGCCGGCGAGGAAGCAGGCGCCCCAGGAACGAGTCGATCGCGACCTGGCGCTGGAGCGATCGCGTCGGCTACGTGCTGATGTGGATCGCCGGCCTGCTCGTCGTGGCGATCGGCGTGGGGATCGTCGGCTACATGGCCTTCCGCGGCCTGCAGTACGTGCGCCCGTCGCTGATCTTCAGCCATCCGCAGGCGGACCTCGACCAGTCGAAGTCCGGTGGCTTCCTGGATCCGTTGCTGGGGACCGTGATCCTCACGCTCATCGGAATCACGATCGCGACGCCGCTGGCCGTCGCCGCGGCCACGTGGATCGTCGAATACGGGCGGCCGACGTGGCTCGCCCGGGTGGTCGACTCCGGCATCGAGATCATCGCCGGCACACCCGACATCGTGATCGCGCTCTTCGGCCTCGTGCTCTTCCAGCAGGGCATCTTCGGCTGGATGTCGTTCACCGCGCAGGACGGCGCCGTGTTCGGGCGCTCCTTCCTGACGGCCGGCGCCATGATGGCGCTGCTCGCGCTGCCGATGGTGTTCACCGCGACCCGCGAGGGGCTCCAGGCGATCCCGCAGCACGTTCGCGAGGCCTCCTACGCGCTCGGCAAGACGCGGGCGGCGACCATCCGGCGCGTCCTGCTGCCCTCGGTGCGGCCGAACATCTCGACCGGCGCGGCGCTCGGCATGGGACGGATCGCCGGCGACACGGCGATCGTCGTCGTGCTCCTGGGGGCGAGCCTGCAGCTCGATCCCGAGGGCTCGATCCCGGGGCTGCGAACGCTGACCGGGACCGGGGGGACGCTGACGAGCTACGTCTACAACAACTCGCCGGCCGGTGAGGGCAACGCCGCGCAGAAGGCCTACGCGGCGGCATTCGTGCTGCTCCTGATCGTGATCGCACTGAACTTCGCCGTCGACCTGATCGCCAGGCGCGGCGCGCGCACGGGTCTTGAGACCTCGAGGCTGGGAGCCCGCTGATGATCACCGACGACCACGAGCTGACCGTGGACGGAGACCCGCCGCGCCCGGCGCAGACTCCGCCGCCCCCGATCCGGCGGATCCGCGTCGACCGGGCCCCGCGCGTCGCCCACGGCGAGCCGCACGACGGCGCGCTCGCGTCGAGCGCGGCGGCCCGGCCGGCGCGCCGGCCCGCCGGACCTGAGCGCATGACGGTCGACGGCCTCAGCGTCTTCTACGCGGACAAGCAGGCGGTCAAGCACGTCTCCGTCCCGATCCGCCAGGGGGAGGTGCTGGCGCTCATCGGCCCGTCCGGCTGCGGCAAGACGACGCTCCTGCGGACGCTGAACCGCCTGACCGAGCTGACCGCCGAGCGCCCGGCGCGAGGGCCGCATCGCGCTCGACGGGACCGACATCGACGAGATCGAGGTCACGGCGCTGCGCCGCCGGGTGTCGATGGTCTTCCAGCAGCCGAACCCCTTCCCGATGTCGATCTTCGACAACGTCGCCTACGCGCTGCGCGAGCAGGGAGCCCGGCGGCCGAGCAGGAAGGTGCTCGAGCCCTACGTCACCGAGGCCCTCCATCGCGCGGGCCTGTACGACGAGGTCTCCCACGACCTGGACCATCCGGCGCTGCGCCTCTCCGGCGGCCAGCAGCAGCGCCTGTGCATCGCGCGGGCGCTCGCGGCCGGCCCCGAGGTGCTGCTGATGGACGAGCCGTGCTCGGCGCTGGATCCGAAGTCGACCGCCGTCATCGAGGAGCTGATCCTCGAGCTGCGGGAGAGCCTCGCGATCGTCATCGTGACCCACAACCTCCAGCAGGCCCACCGCGTCGGCGATCAGGTCGCGTTCATGTACCTCGGGGACCTCGTCGAGTACGGGGAGGCCGAGCAGGTGTTCGGTGCGCCGCGCGCCGAGCGCACGCGCGAGTACGTGCGGGGCGCGTTCGGGTGATGCGCCGGCGGGCCGTCGCTCGTGCTCAGCGTCGCCGGCATCGCGGGCGGCCTGTCGGCGTGCGAGACGACGCAGCAGACGAGCACGCGGCTGTCGAAGGACGCGGGCACGCTGCTGCACGTCAAGGGCGTGAGGATCACGCGCGAGAACGCGGACGTGAAGGTGCTGTCCGAGACGGTGCTGCGCGACGCCAACGGCGTCGCCGCCGTCGTCTCGGTGCGCAACGCGGGCCCGGCCCAGGCGAGGGTCCCCGTCCTGATCGCCGTCACGGACGCGAAGGGCCGCTCGCTCTACTCGAACTCGATTCCGGGCCTCGATCCGTCGCTGACCTCGCTGCCCGTGATCGAGCGTGGCGAGCGCACCTTCTGGGTGAACAACCAGATCCCGACGGCGGTGGCGCCGCATGCGGTCGCCGCGCGCGTGGGCGTCACCGACGCGCCGGTGCCGAGGACGATCCCGAAGCTCGAGATCTCCAAGCTCCGCTACGGCAGCGACGTCTCCGGCGTGTTCGCGCGCGGCGTCGTCACCAACCGCTCCAAGCTCCCGCAGGTACGCCTGGTGGTGTCCTGCGTGAGCCGCCGTGGGTCGAGGATCGTCGCCGCCGGTCGCGCGATCGTCGACCGCCTTCAGCCGGCCCCGACACCCAAGCCGGTGACGTTCCGCGTCTACTTCATCGGCGATCCGAAGGGCGGCACGGTGAGCTGCGTCGCCCCGCCGACCGTCCTCACAGCAGGGAGTTCGTCATGAGCACGCACCAGCCGACCGAGCCGCTCGCCCCGGTCGATCCGCAGCCGGTACTGGGGCTGCACGGGGAGCCCTGCGCGTCGTGCGGCGCTCCGCTCGCCGCCGACCAGCGCTACTGCCTGAGCTGCGGCATGCGGCGGGCCGGCACGCGGCTGCCCTTCCGCGACATCCTCGCCGAGCCGCAGAGCGCGGTCACGGCCGAGGGTCCGGCCTCCGCGAAGCCGCGCGCGGATCCGTCGCGCGGGGGGACGCTTGCGGCACTCGCCGGCCTCGGCGTCGTCCTGCTCGCGCTGGGGATGGGCGTGCTGATCGGCCACGCCGGTCAGGGCGGCGCACCGGCGGACACGACTCCGCAGGTGATCAACGTCGGGGGAGCGACGACGACCCCCGCCGACACCGCGGGCGCCGCCGCGGGGGCCGCCGCGGGGGGCGCTGCGGCCAAGACCTCGAAGAGCGCCGCGAAGACGTCGGGCTCCACGAAGTCCGGCGGCTCGGCGAGCGGGACGAAGGCGACGAACACGAAGCTGAAGTCGCTGGACAACCTCACCCCGCAGCAGTACCAGAAGCAGTCGCGCAAGCTCCCGAAGGTCGTCGGGACGGGTGGCGCGCCGCCCCCGAAGGACAACAAGCCGGCCGCCGGCGGCGGCGACTTCCAGACGATCGGATGACCACGATGCTCGACCGCATGCGCCGGCTTCCCGGCGGCGCCACCGCCGCAGCGCCCGACCAGCCCGACCCGCACGCCGAGCTGCGCGCGCGTCGTGACGACCTCGCCGAGCGGGTCGCCGAGCTGACCTGGGACCTCGGCGGCCTGACCTACGAGATGGCGATCCGCGACCACTTCCGGCTCGACGTCCTCGTCCGCCGCGCGGCCGAGCTTCAGGAGGCGGACGCCGAGCTCGGCGAGGTCGAGCGGCTCGTCGCGGCGGCGGCGGAGGGCGTCGGCGGTGCATGCCGGTCGTGCGGCTCGCCGCACAGTCGCGGCGCGACGTACTGCTGGAAGTGCGGCCAGCCGCTGATGCTCGAGGTTCCCGTGGGCGGAATGCCGGCTGAGGCGCCGGCCACGCAGCCGCCGCCCGTCTGAGGCTCAGGCGGCCTGCACCGCGGGCACGCTGCGCAGCTCCTCGTGCCGGGCCTGGGCCTGCAGCTCGCCCAGCACGCGCTCGAGGACGGGCGCGCCCTGCGCTCCGCGCCGGCACGCCGCGAACAGGTGCCGCGCCGGAGCGGCGCCCGCGAGCGGGATCAGCACGGCGCCGTCCTGCGGC
Organism: uncultured Solirubrobacteraceae bacterium; assembly: GCA_963781935.1. Lineage (GTDB taxonomy): Bacteria > Actinomycetota > Thermoleophilia > Solirubrobacterales > Solirubrobacteraceae > F1-60-MAGs163. The sequence continues at coordinate 214,730 of CAWAHX010000010.1, read as the reverse complement.
CTCGGGGCCGCATGGGCGAGCCTCGGCACGAGCGCGACGCCGAGCCCTGCTCCGCAGAGGGCGACCATCGCGTCGAAGTTCGCGCTGCGGTGCGCGACGCGCGGGCTGAAGCCCGCGGCGCGGCACCCGCCGACGACGACCGCCTCGCAGGTGAACCCGGTGGGGTGCAGGATCCACTCCTCGCTCGCGAGGTCGGTGAGTGCGATCTGGCGGCGGCCGGCGAGCGGGTGGGCGGCGGGGAGCAGCGCGTCGAGGCGGTCGGCGAGCAGGTCGACGCGGTGGATCTGCGGGTCGTCGTGGCCCGGGGCGCCCGGCGCCTCCATCGAGATGACGAGGTCGAGCTCGTGGCTCGCGAGCCGCTGGAACCCCTCGTCGGCCTCGACCTCGTCTGCGCGCACGACGACCTCGCCCCCCTCGGCATGCAGGCGCCCGGCGACCGGGGCGACGAGCGCGGCCATGGCCGTGCCGAAGCTCCCGATGCGAACCTCGCCGGCGGCGCCGCGGGCGTGAGCGTCGACGTCGGCCCTCAGGCGCTCGACCTCCGCGAGGATCGCGTCGGCGCGCCGGACGAGCAATCGACCGACGGCGGTGAGCCGGACGGACCGGCCGTCGGGCTCGAGCAGCGGCTCGCCCACCTCGCGCTCGAGCGCGGCGAGCTGCTGTGAGACGGCGGAGGGCGTCAGGTGCAGCGCGTCGGCGGCCGCGGCGATCGTCCCGCGGACGGCGACCTCGCGCAGCGTGCGCAGGCGACCGAGATGGATCATGCAGCAAAGCTTACGGGTACCGGCCAGACACGCGAGTCGATCTGATGGATTGCGACCGCCATCCTCCCGCTCATGCCGATCCGCCACGTCCTGCTCGCCGTCGCCGTCGCGGTCGTCTGGGGCGTGAACTTCGTCGTCATCCACGTCGGGCTGGACTCCTGGCCTCCGCTGCTGTTCGCGGCACTGCGGTTCACGCTCGTGGCCTTCCCCGCGGTGCTGTTCGTCCGGCCTCCGCGCATCGGTGCGCGGACGGTCGTGGCGATCGGGCTCACGCTCAGCGCGGGACAGTTCGCGCTGCTGTTCATCGCGATGAACCGCGGCCTCCCGGCGGGGCTGGCGTCGCTCGTGCTCCAGTTGCAGGCCGTCTTCACGATCGGCCTGGCGATGGCCTTCCTCGGCGAGCGCCCGGGCACGCGGCGGCTGATCGGCGCCGCGGTCGCGCTCGCCGGGATCGGCGTCATCGCCGGCGGGCGTGCGCACGGCGTCCCGCTCGCGGCGCTCGCGCTGTGCGTCGGGGCGGCCGCATCCTGGGGGACGGGCAACGTTCTCGTGCGCCGTGCGCAGGCCCCGGATGCGGTGTCGCTGCTCGTGTGGACGAGCCTCGTCCCCCGCTGCCGCTGCTCGCGCTGTCGTTTGCGCTCGAGGGCCCGTCGCGCATCGGAGCCGCGTTCGGCTCCGTCGCGCCGGGGGGCGTCGCGGCACTGCTCTACGTCGTCGTCGCGTCGACGGCGTTCGGTTTCGGCACGTGGGCGTGGCTCCTGCGCCGCCACCCGGCCTCGCGTGTCGCGCCGTTCACGCTGCTGGTGCCCGTCGTGGGCATCGCGAGCGCGTGGGCGCTGCTCGCCGAGCGCCCGACCGGCGGTGAGCTGGCCGGGTGCCTGGTCGTGCTCGCCGGGCTGTCGCTGACGAGCCTGCCTGCGGGCCTCGCTTCGTGGCGGTTGCGCCGCGCGGGCGGAGGGGCCAGTATCGAGGCATGCGCCGTGCACCGTCGGTCCTCGTTGCGCTCACGGTGGCCGCGGCCGCCGGGGCTGCGCTCGGCACGGCGCCCGCCGGGGCGAGCCTGACGCTCTGGCCGACCTGTTCCTCGCCCCCGGGCGGCGACTATGCGCTCTGCGCCAAGGGTGCGTTCCCGCAGTCCGTCCTGCCGGGCCCGGACGGCGCCGTCTGGTTCACGACCGCGCGCGCGAACCTCGGCCGCGTGACCACCGCGGGAGGGGTCAGCCAGTACGACGTGCCGGTGCTCACCCCGGCGGGCGGCGGCGGGCTGCTCGGCGGGCTGGCCCTCGGCCCCGACGGCGCATTCTGGTTCCCCCAATTCGGGCTCAGCGGCCTCTGGCGAGGAAGCGCCACGGGTCCCCCGGTCTTCAGCTACTCCGACGGCGGTCCCGCCGACACGCAGCCGCGCGACGCGGCGCTGGGGCCGGACGGCGCACTCTGGACCGCGGAGGCGAAGACCGACTCGGTCGGGCGACTGGCCCTCGGCGGAGCCTTCACCCACATCCCGCTTCCGCCCAAGCCGGCGGGCACGTTCGTGAGCTCGCTCGCGATCTGCTCCGGGCCTGACGGCCGGCTCTGGGTCGCCCGGCCCAGGTCGATCGCCGCGATCACCACCGCGGGCATCGTCACCTCGTATCCGGTGCCCGGCAACGATCCCGAGGCGATCGCGGTCGGCCCCGACGGAGCGGTCTGGTTCACGATGTACGGCACGGACCGCGTCGGGCGGATCACCACGACCGGCGCGGTGACGCTGTTCGACCTGCCTTCGGGTGCCGCTCCCGCGTCGATCACCACCGGCCCCGACGGTGCGCTCTGGATCGGGCTGGGCAAGGACCAGGGGATCATGCGGATGACGACGAGCGGCGCGTGGACCGTCACGCCGCTGTTGTTCAGCTCCCAGGTCAGCTCGATCACCACGGGCGCGGACGGCGCCATCTGGTTCGGCGACCTCGCCGGCAGCCGCATCGGCCGGCTCGACGGCGTCGCTCCCGCAAGCGGCCCGTCGGTCACGTCGCTGATCCCCGCCTTCGCGGCCGCGGGCGCGACGGTGGCCGTCACGGGAACCGGCCTGGGTGGCGCGAGCGCCGTGACCGTCGGCGGCCTGAAGGCCGCCTTCAAGGTCACCGCCGCGCGGCCTCGACGTCACGATCCCGGCCGGGGCGGGCGCCGCGCCGCTCCGCGTCAGCGCGCGCGGAGCCACCTCGCCGCCGACCGACGCGGCGACGTTCACCTACGCGACGGCGGGCGCGTCGCAGCCGGCCCCTCCGGCTCAGCCCGCGGCGGCGCCGACGGTCGACCTCGGGAGCGCCAGGCTCAGCCCGGACGGGACGCTGACCGTGAGCGTCGCGACGAGCGTCGCCGCGCCGTTCGACATCGTCGCCGGGCTGCCGCTGTCCGGGAAGCGCGCGCGCATCGCCGGTCGGCCGAAGCTCACGCATCCCGCGTGCCGGCAAGGCGAAGGGGCGCTTCGCGCGCGCCGGGCGCACGAGCGTGCGGGTGCACCTTGGCCGTTCGGCGCTGCGGACGGTCCGCCGCGGCGGACGCCGCGGGGCGCGGGTCGAGGTCGGCGTGCGGATCGGCCTCGGCGGCGGCCAGACCTCCGTCGGCCAGCGGACCTACAGACTCGTCCTGCGATGAAGGGAGCGTCATGACCCGTCGCCGATCAGCAGCCGTGGCCGGCCATCGCGGCGCGTCGCGCTGTCCGCCGCCGCCGGCCCCGGCGAGGCGGGCGCGACCAACATCCTGCGCCTCGACGGCGTCGGTCCGCTGAAGCTCGGGATGTCGGCGACGGCCGGGCGCCGGACCGGATGGCTCGCCGACCGCGCACTCGGATGCGAGCTGGCCGGGCCGCACCGCCCGGTGACCTACCGCCTGACGGGCCGGCGGGCGCCCGCCGGAATCCGCGGGGTGGTCGAGTTCGACCGCGGCAAGCTGGGCGTCATGTCCTTCACGCGCGGCGTGCGGACGACCACCGGCGTGCGGGTCGGGCGGACGACCACGGCGCGCATGGCGGCCCGCTACCGGCGCGCCGGATTCGGCGTCTCGGCGGGCTTCGACAACGTCTTCCAGGCGACGTTCGTCAACGTCAGGCGCCACGGGCGCCAGGTGATCGGGGGCTTCAGCACGGGGTCGGTCGTCACGCTGCTCGGGATCCCCGCGGTCCCGGTCTGCGAGTAGTGAGGCCGGCTACTTGCCGGTCGTGCGGTGCATCGCCGCGCGCGTGTGACCGGCCTGCTCGCGGCCTGAGCCCGTCCCGCCGCGCGCCGCCGCCGCGCACCGGAAGCGGCGTCCGGCGCATGAGCAGGCGCAGCGCCTGATCGTCCGGCCCGCTCGTCGGCACGCTCGCTCAGCGTCCGGGGATGCACGGTGCGAAACGCCGGGCCGCGGGTCGGGTCGACGACGGCGACGACGACCTTCGACCTGCTCGGCACGTCGAACACGATGCCGTCGAGCTCCGGGCCGCCGCCGGCCACCTTCACGAGATCCCCTGCGGTTGTCGACTCCATCGGTGCAGCGTACCGGCGCGCTCGCCGCGCTACCCGAGCACGTCCGAGGACCCCAGCTCGCGCGCCAGCTGCGAGGCGAGCTCCGACGCGCTGCGCAGCATGTTGCGCAGGAGTGCCGCGTAGAGCGTGGGGCGCGTCTCGGCGAGCTCGCGGAACGCGAGCGCCCCCAGCACCAGCATCGTGCCGTCGGTGTCGGCCCGGACGTCGACCGGGCGCGGGAGCTCGCCGAGCGCCGCCAGCTCCCCCACGGCCCAGCCGGGCGTCAGCGTCGCGACGCGCCGGCGCCTGCCGTCGTCGAGCGGGATCGACGTGCTCAGCTCGCCGTTCATCACCAGGAAGATCTCGTCGCCGGCGTCGCCGGCGCTGCCGAGCTGATCGCCGGCGGTGAACGTGCGCGTCTCGAGCAGCCCGGCGAGATGCTCGAGCGCCGCCTCGTCGAGGCCGCGCGTGAACCGATGCTCGGCCAGCGTGACCGCGACGGGCGCGAGCTCGCGGCCCGCGTGACGTGCGAGCAGCTCCTGCTCGCACCACTCGCTCGCGTGGTCGCGGTCGTCGAACACGCGCACGGGGCCGACGCCGTCGGGGTCGCCGGCGTCGAGGTGGGGGCGTCCCGGGCGCTCGATGAACGCGAGCTCGCGCCCGTCCTCGCGCATCCGCACTGACGCGGCGCGCAGCAGGCGAACCGACGGCAGGTCGACGTACTCCGCGTCGCGCAGGTCGATCACGGCGACGTCGACGCCTTCGGCCATCACGTCGCGGACCACGCGCTCGGCGCCGGCGAACAGGAGGTCGCCCTGGAGGTCGAAGACGACCGCTCGCGCGCCGACACCGCTCCAGCAGCGCGCGCTCGGCGGCCGGACGGCGGCGATGCGACGGCGCAGCGGTCGATCGGGTGCCGCGCGCCGATCGCGACGTGCGCCGGCCGCGCGGCGCGCAGGAAGTGCAGCTCGAGGTCGCGTGAGAGCTCGCGGCAGGCCTGCACGCCGCGCACGCTGTTGCCGCGCGCGTCGAGCGGCGGCGAGAAGACGGCGATGCCGAGCTGCCCGGGAAGCAGCGCGAGGATCCCGCCCGTCACGCCGCTCTTGGCCGGCAGCCCGACGGTGACCATCCAGTTGCCGGCCTAGTCGTACATCCCGCAGGTCGTCATGACGCTGAGCACCTGCTGCACGAGCCCGCGCTGCAGCGCCCGCTCGCCGGTCAGCGGATGGACGCCGCCGTTGGCGAGCGTCGCCGCCATCAGCGCCAGGTCGCGGCAGTCGAGGCTGACCGAGCACTGGCGGAAGTAGACGTCGAGGGCGTCGTCCGGATCGCCGGCGAGCACGTCGAACGAGCGCAGCATGTTGCCGATCGCGCGGTTGCGGTGGCCGGTGTCGCGCTCGGAGGCGTAGACCGCCTCGTCGAGCACGAGCTCGCGGCCGGCGAAGCGCGAGAGCCCGGCGCGGATCCGCTCGAACCGCGCCGCCCGGCCCGTCGCCGGCGACCAGCGAGGTCGCGGTGATCGCGCCCGCGTTGATCATCGGGTTCAGCGGCCGCCCGGTGACCGGGTCGAGGCTGATCGCGTTGAACGCGTCGCCGGAGGGCTCGACGCCGATCTTCGCGGCCACCGCGTCGGGCCCGGCGTCCTCGAGCGCCAGGCCGTAGACGAACGGCTTCGACATCGACTGGATCGTGAACGGCTGGCGCGTGTCGCCCGCCTCGTAGACGTGGCCGTCGATCGTGGAGAGGCAGATCCCGAACCAGGCGGGGTCGGCGACGGCGAGCTGCGGGATGTAGTCGGCGACGTCGCCGGAGCGGTCGGTCGCGCAGCGCGCGAGCAGGCCCTCGAGGTAGTCCTGGATCGGTGATCGCATCAGCGCAGGATGTTCACGGCTCGGGCGGCGACGAGCAGCACGGTGACGGCCGAGACGCCCGACTCGGCGAGCATCATCCACTTCACCCTGCGCCTCAGCGGCATCACGTCCGTCGGGCTGAACGCGATCGCGTTCGTGAACGACAGGTAGACGTAGTCCAGCAGCCGCGGGTGCCAGCCCGGCTCGGCGAGCTGCGGGTTCTCGTCCTGGGGAAACTGGAAGTCGCGCGGCGGTGGATCGGGCTCGCGCCGGCGGGCCGGACCGCCGCGATCGACCTCCCAGAACAGCAGCCCGAACGTCAGGACGTTCGTTCCCCAGATCGTGGCGCCCTTCAGCAGCAGCTCGCCGCCGCTCTTCTCCTGGGCCTGCAGGAGCGAGACGATCAGCACGACGAGCGCGAGCGCGTTGGCCACCGTGATCACGCCGACGAGCGTCAGCGCCGCCGTGCGGCGATGTCCGAGCTGCTCGAGCCGCTCGCGCGGCGCCGACCACGCGAGCGAGACGACGAGCAGCGCCTCCGGCACGACTGGGATCAGCCAGACCCAGCCGGGCAGCCCGGCGAGGGTCCAGCCGTTCGCGAGGCTGGTCACCGCGAGCGTCACCTGCAGCGCGATCACGAGCCCGACGGCGAACGTCGCCTCGATGCGCGATTCGAGCTGCTCCTCGGCCTGCGGATCGTCGCTCATCCGGCGATTGTCACCCACGCCGCGGCGGGGTGCCCCGCACCCGCTGTTCGCCGGTCGCGGGGCCGGGCGGATACGCTTGCGTCATGAGCGACGACTGGCGCGTGCGCGCCGATCTCCACGACCCCGACGGAGCGCCGACGGTGCTGCGCGGCATGAAGGACTGGGGCCTGGACGACGACATCGAGTCCGGCCTGCCCGAGCGCCTCCCGGTCAGCTCGAACGGGGCCAGCGTGTTCGTCTACGCCGCCGACCACGGCCAGGCCGTGCGTGCCGCGGACACCGTGCGCGAGGTCATCGAGAAGTCCGGGCTGCTGGGTGACGTGTCGATCGCGCGCTGGCACCCCGATGCCGAGGAGTGGCAGCCGGAGGACGTCCCGCTTCCGCAGACGCCCGAGGAGCGTGCGGCCGAGCACGCCCGCCTGGAGGCACGCGAGGCGCAGGAGAGCAGCGGCGCGGAGGGCCCGCAGTGGGAGGTCCGCATCGACCTCGGCTCGCGCGGTGAGGCGATCGAGGTCGCCCAGCACCTGAAGGTCGACGGGCTCGAGCCGCTGCGGCGCTGGACGCACGTGTTCGTCTCCGCCGCGACCGATGACGAGGCCCAGGCCCTGGCCGAGCGCCTGCGCGCCCGGCTCCCCGGCGACGCGAAGGTCACCGTCGAGGGGACCGCCGCCGAGGCCTGGAAGGCGACCCATCGCTTCGCGGTCCTGGGCGGCCTCGGAGGCTGAGGAGCAGAGGATCAGGCCGGCGCGAGCAGCGCGCGGGGCCCGGGCGCGACGGTGGCGGCGAGGCGCTGCACGCTCTCGGGCGGCGGGGGAAGCGGCGCGCCGTCGAGCGCGCGCACCATCGCGATGCCGCGCAGGGCGCTGGTGAGGAAGACGGCGCTCGCGCCGCCGAGCTGCGCCTGCGTCAGCGGCCGCTCGACCGTCGCGAGGCCGAGCGACTCGGCCGCCGCGAGGACGCTGCGCTCGCATCGTGCCGGGCAGGATCCGCCCGTCGCACGGCGGCGTCACGAGCGTCTCGTCGAGCAGCGCGAACACGTTCGCCATCGCGGCCTCGAGCACGAACCCGTCGACGTCGGTCAGCAGCGCGATCGCGGGGGCGACGGCCGCCGAGAGCGCGTCGAGCAGGCGCCGGTCGGCCCATTTGTGGGCGCCGAGCCCGCCGGGGACGACGACCGAGGCGAGCGCCAGGTCGCCCGCCTGTGGAAGCGCCGCGACCTCGAGCGTCGCCTCGCCGCCGGGCAGGAGGACGATCCGCAGGCGGGCCGCGCTCTGAGCGGCCGCCTCGGCTCGCGCCCGGGTCGCGAGCTCGGTCGGTGGCGCGATGCCGTACAGCTCCCGCGCGCCGGCGGCCAGCCGGCCGAGGTGGGCCTCCAGGTGCAGCGGCTCGCCCCGCTGGATCGCGATCGTCTCGAGCAGCCCGGCGCGTGGGTCGGGTCGCGGGTCCGGGCGCGGCGCACGGCGCGCCGGCGCGTGCGCGGCGCCGGCGGGCAGCTCTCGCACGCGCCCTCCGATCGCTCGCAGCAGCGGCTCGGCCTTGGCCAGGCACTCGCGCGCCTCGTCCGCGGCGATCGAGTCCATCACGATCCCGCCGCCGACCTGCAGCGCGGCGGTCCCGCCGGCGAACTCGAACGTCCTGATCGCGACGCTCAGCTCGAGCCCCGCCACGGGTGACGCGAAGCCGATCGCGCCCGTGTAGACCTGACGGGCGACGCTCTCGAGCTCGTGGATCACCTCGATGGCGGCGATCTTCGGCGCACCCGTGACCGAACCCGGGGGGAAGGCGGCGCGGACGAGGTCGGCGTCGCCGACGCCGTCGCGCAGCTCGCCGGTGACCTGCGAGACGAGATGCCAGACACCCGTGTGCGCCTGCGCCCGGGCGAGCTCCGGGACCTCGATCGAGCCCGGCCGGCAGACGCGCCCGAGGTCGTTGCGCACGAGGTCGACGATCATGACGTTCTCGGCGCGGTCCTTCGCCGAGCGCTCGAGCTCCTCGCGCTGTCGGCGCGCCCGCGCAGGGTCGCCGGGCCGCGGCCGGGTGCCCTTGATCGGCGCGCTGCGCACACCACGCCCGTGGCGCTCCAGGAACAGCTCGGGCGAGAGGCTCGCCACCGCACCCCACGGGCCGCTCAGGTACGCGGCGCGGTCCGGGCCCAGTGCGCGGACGCCGGCGCTGAAGATCTCGGCCGGTGATCCCGGCTGCTCCGTCGAGAGGCGCATCGCGAGGTTCGCCTGGAACAGGTCGCCGGCGGCGATGCGCTCGCGGCACGCATCGACGACGGCGCCGTGGCCGGCCGTCGACGGCCGCGCCGTCCAGAGGCCGGGCGCCGGCTCCGGTGCCGTCCGCGGCCCCGTGGCCGCGGCGACGCGCTCGCGCAGGACCTCGAGCCGGGCGCTCAGCACGTCGGCGCGCTCGGGGGTCCGCAGCGCCTCGAACCACCATGCACCGTCGGCGTCGAGGACGAGCACGTGGTCGTAGAACCCGAGCACGGCGTCCGGGAGCGCCTCGGCGTCCGGGGGCGGGGCACCGATCCGCTCCAGGCGCCGGCTGAGCTGGAAGCCCAGGTAGCCGAGCCAGCCGCCGCCGACGATCAGGTCGGCGGAGTCACTCATGAGCGGCTGCTCGTCGAGCAGCGCGAACGGGTCCTCGTCGACCGAAGCCGTGCGAAGCGGTTGCGAGGCGACGATCGCGCGCGCCCCGGCCCACGTGCCGGTCAGCACCACGGGGGCGTCGTCGCCGGCCACGAGGCGGGCGGCGTCCCAGACCGGCGGGCCACCCGCGAGACGCACGCGCAGCGCTGAGACGTCGCTTGGCCTTGGGCTCTGCACCGCCTCGAATCGTACGGCCTAGACTCCTGCCGCTGTGAGCGCCAAGGCTGCGGTGATCGAGACCGTCGTGACGACCCGCAATCCCGACGGCACGATCAACTGCGCGGCGATGGGGGTCGTGTTCGATCGGGACTCGGTGCTGATCCGGCCGTTCGCCGGGACCCGCACGCTCGTCAATCTCCATGCGACCCCGGCGGCCGTCGTCCACGTCACCGACGACGTCCTGCTCTTCGCGCAGGCCGCCCTGGAGTATCCGAGCCCGCCGACTCGTGCCGCGACCCACGTCGACGGCGCCGTCATCGAGGACGCCTGCTCATGGTGGGAGGTGGAGGTCGCCGAGCTGGACGAGCGGGGGCAGCGGGCCTCCGTGACCGCGACGGTCCTCGCGCGGGGGCGAGGTCGCGAGTTCGCCGGCTGGAACCGCGCGAGCCACGCGGTCCTCGAGGCCTCGATCCTCGCGTCGCGCGCGCACTTCACCGATCAGGCGGAGCTGCAGCGGCGCCTGGAGCCGCTGCAGGACATCGTCGACCGGACCGCGGGCCCGCGGGAGCGCGAGGCGATGGTGGTCGTCCGGACGCACATTGCGCGCGTGGTGGATTCGTGACGCGGGTCCGCGTCGAGGCGCCGGCGCGGCTGCACCTCGGGATGCTCGATGTCGCCGGTGGGGGCGCCCGTCGTTTCGGCGGTGTCGGCGTCGCGCTGGAGCGACCGGCGGTGGTGCTGGAGGCCTCGCCGGCCGCTGAGCTCTCGGCCGCGGGTCCGGACAGCGAGCGCGCACTCACGTTCGCGCGGCGCTGTCACGAGCGACTCGGCCTGACCGGCGGGGCGCACCTGCGGATCGAGCAGGCGATTCCGGGGCACGTCGGCCTGGGATCGGGGACGAAGCTCGCGCTCGCGGTGGGCCAGGCGCTGGCGTTGCTGCACGGGCACGCGCTCGACCCGCCGGCCCTGGCGCTCGGCGCCGGGCGCGGCGCGCGCTCGGCGGTCGGCCTGTGGACCTTCGCGCTCGGCGGGCTGGTCGTCGAGGGCGGCGTGCGCGGCGAGGGCGGCGCCGCGAGCCCGCTGCTCGCACGGCACGCGATGCCCGGCGGCTGGCGCTGCGTGCTCGTCGTCCCGTCGGCCGACCCAGGCCTGTCCGGCGCCGCGGAGGTCGCGGCGTTCCAGGCGCTGCGCCCCGCGACGGGCCAGGCGGCGCTCGTCTCCCAGCTCGTCCTGACCTCGCTTCTCCCCGCCCTCGTCGAGGCGGACGTGGTGGAGTTCGGAGCGGCGCTCACCCGCATCCAGCGGCTCGTCGGCGAGGCGTTCGCCGCCGCTCAGGGCGGGCCCTACCACCCGCAGGCGGCGCCGCTCGTCGCGGCGCTGCTGGCCCACGGCGCGGCTGGCGCCGGCCAGAGCTCGTGGGGTCCGACGGTCTACGGCATCACCGCCGACGACGCGGCGGCGCAGGTCCTCGCAGCACACATGACGCGCGAGCTCGGCGGGGCCGGCAGCGTCGAGGTCGTCGCGTTCGAGAACCGCGGCGCGCGCGTGGACGTCAGCTGACCAGCGTCTCCAGGTGCGCGACGAGTTCGGCGGCGACGTCCACGCCGGTCGCGCCTTCGAGCCCCTGCCAGCCCGGGATCCCGTTGACCTCCAGCACGTGATCGCGACCCTCGCGGTCGCGGACGAGGTCGACGCCGGCGTAGTCGGCGCCGACGCTCGCGGCGGCCTCCACGCAGAGCTGCGCGCGCTCGTCGTCGAGGTCGAGCGCATGAGCCGCTGCGCCGCGCGCGAGGTTCGTGCGCCAGCCGTCGCCCACGCGCTCGATCGCGGCGACGACGCGGCCGCCGACGACCAGCCCGCGCACGTCGCGGCCGTCGTGCGCGACGACCTCCTGCAGGTAGTAGACGGCGCGCTCCAGCTCCAGCGCCCGGAAGACGCGCTGCGCGACGTCGCGGTCCTCGACGCGCGCGATCCCGGCGCCCATCGCGCCGAACAGCGGCTTGACGATCACGTCGCCGCCGAGCTCCTCGAAGGCCGCGAGCGCGTCGTCGGAGCGCTCGCAGACGATCGTCCGCGGGGTCGGCACGCCCGGCGTTCACGAGCAGCGCCGAGGTCAGGAACTTGTCGATCGTCCGCTCGATCGCAGGCGGCGTCGTTGACCACGCGCACGCCGCGGGCCTGCGAGGACGTGCAGCGCGTCGACGCGGAAGACGATCTGCTCGAGCGACCCGCGCGGGATCCCGCGCACGATCACGACGTCGCACGACGCCAGCTCGACGCCGCCGGAGCCGATCGCGACGCCGTCGCCGATCTGCGCGCGCAGACGGGTGACGGCCGCCGTCTCGCACGTCGTGGCCGCGGGCCGTGAGCGCGCGCTCGAGGCGCCCGGAGTGCCAGCCGCCGGTGCCGCCCAGGACGGCGACGCGCAGGCCCGCGGCGCTCATCCGGCGAACGAGCGCTCGAGCACCTCGAGCGCCGGGCGCGCCCGCGTGGAAGCTGCGGCCGCTCGCCGTGTTCGTGAGGTGCACCTCGGCCGGGCTGAACAGCAGCGGGTCGATCGCGTAGAAGTCGAACCCGGCCGCCTCGAGCATCGCGCCGAACGGCTCTCCGTGGTCGGGCGACGCGACTGGAGGGCATCCGCGGGACGAGCTCCGCGAGCTCGTCGTCATCCGCCTCGACGACGAGGTCGACGCGACCGCCGTAGAGCACCGCGTCGTTCGTGCGCCCGATCGCCTCGACGTCGGTCGCGCGCGACCGGCGGGAGCGGGCAGCTGCCGACGGCGCTGATGACGCGCTGCACGTCGAAGCCGAGCTCGTGCAGCTTGTGCAGCGCGGTCTCGACGACCCGCGCGGCGACCTGCACGCCGCCCGGCGAGGCTCGCGGTCGGCGCCAGCAGCAGCGTCAGCGATCCCGGCTCGACGCCGGCCCGCTCGGCCACCGCCGCGACCAGCGCGGGCGGCGGCGCGGCGCGCGTCTCCAGGCACAGGACGGCGACCTGCGCGTGCTCCTCCCAGGCGAGGTCGTCGTACAGGTCCTCGGCGCGGATCAGCGCGCGCCCGGGCCCGCTGGCCATCGCGAAGTACCCGTCGCGGTCGAGCTTCCAGCCCGCGTACTGCGCCGCCAGGCAGGCGGCGGCCGGATGGTCGGTGCGCACCGTCAGGCCGGGCATCCAGCGCTCACCGATCATCACGGGCGCGATGCTCACGCCGCCCAGCCCGCCCATCGAGATCTCGGCGAAGAGGCGCCCCGCCTCGCAGCCCGCCGGGAACCTCGATCGCCGCAGTCGACCAGGCGCGCCCCGCCGGGGAGCGTCGTCACCGCGACGCGCGTCGCCTGCGCGTCGGCGACCAGCTGCTCGACGAGCGCCAGCGCGCGGTCGTTCAGAGACAGCGTCACGACCGGGCCTCCAGGATCAGGATCTCGCCGCGGCGCAGCTCCAGCCCGTCGCCGCACCAGCGGGCGTAGCGGGCCGCGAGCTGCTCGCCGCTGACCGCAAGCCCGAGCACGCGCAGGCGGCGCAGCACGAGGCCCAGGAACGCGGGGCGGTGGACGCATGCGAGCGCGAACGTCGGGAGCAACGGCGGCGGCGTCATCGCGACGATCGTGCCACGGCGCATCGCGGCGCCCGCGTGGGCGCCGAGCATCCCGAGGCTCACGAGCGTCCCGGCGAGCATCCGCAGCCCGGCGCCGGGTCCCGTGTCGCCGCCGACGGCGATCAGGCCGCGGCGCAGCGCCTCGCCGGCATGAGCGCCGGCGTCGCCGTGGACGACGATCTCGCCGCCGCTCATGCCGGCGCGGTCGCCCCACAGCGGCCCGCCGAGGTGGTCGCCGGCGCTGCCGCGCACGTCGAGCCGGCCGCCCTGCAGCGCGACCCCCGCGCGATCGCCCGCGTCGCCCTCGACGACCAGCTCGCCGCCGCGCATCGCGGCTCCCGCGCAGTCCCCGACGCTTCCCGACAATGGTCAGGCGGCCGGCCCGCATGCCGGCGCCCAGGTGGTGGACCCGGCGCAGGTCGCCCTCGATCCGCACGTCGCCGGATCCCGCCCCAGAGACCGTGAAGTGGTCGCCGACCAGCTCGCGGCGGTTGCCGTGCAGCACGCCGAGCGTCTCGATCTGCGCGCGCGTCAGCGTGGCGAGCACGTCGGGCCGCAGGTCGGGCGCCTCGAGCGGGGCGCCGGGTGGCTCGCGCAGCGTCAGGGTCAGGCTCATGGCAGCAGCCCGCGCAGGTGGATGTGATGCGGGCCCAGGTTGCCGCCGTAGTTCCCGGCCGTCACGTGGCTCGCGCCCGCCCCCGCGGCCGCGTGCAGGCCCGCGGCCATCGCGGCTTCCACCGCGCCCAGCGTCAGCCCGTCGATGACGATCTCGAGCACGCTGCCGACGCCGTCCGGGACCTGGCTGTCGGGCGCCTGGACGCGCAGGGTGGGGCACAGCGCGTCGTTCGTCGAGGCGATCAGTCCCGCGTAGCGCGAGCCGACCTTGCTCCCGCTGCGGACGATGCCGCCCGGGAACGGGAGGATCACGTCGCGCACGTCGCGCATCGCGTCGGCCGCGGCCTGCGTCGCGGCGAGCGTCGTCTCCTCGTCGGGCCCGAGCACGATCAGGTTTCCGCCGCCGACGCCCTTCACGATCCCGAAGCGCTCCTCGACCAGGAACTCGCCCTCCATCACCGGGATCCGCCAGAAGCGCTGCCCGCCGATCACCTTGCTCGCCTGGTAGCCGTCGCCGAAGAACCGCAGCTGCCCGCCGACGTCGGTCGTGTGCTCGCTCTGGAGCCCGTTGAAGCACGCGGTCGTCGGGCAGGTCAGGACGCTCTGCCCGACCCGCTCGACGAGCCGCTTGCCCAGGCCCTCGCGGTCGGTGGCGAACAGCAGCACGCTGACGCCCGGGCGTCCGTCCGGGCGTCTCGCCGGGCGCGATCTCGCGTTCGATGCCGGCCTCGCACTTGCAGCCGATCACCGACGTGGCGAAGCCGGTCATCGAGCGCGCCGACTCGTGCGCCCAGCCGGGCGTCGCCGCGGTGATCACGATCCGCGCGCCCCACATCCCGAACGCCTCGGCGAACGTGTCGACGATCTCGGCGTCGTGCAGCCGCAGTGGCTCACTCATGACGCCCGTCCTCCCGGACGCGCCGGGCCGGCTCCAGCAGCCAGGGCTCGCGCACCGGGTAGCTGTCGAAGCGCACGCTGTAGCGGTCGTCGAAGCGCTCGCGCAGCACGCGGCTCGATGTCGGGGTCGAACGCCGCGGCCGAGCGCATCAGCGAGCCCGGCAGGACGTCGCGCAGCTCACCCTGCTCGACGACGACGCGACCGCCCTTGATCACGTAGCGCGGCATCGCGAACATCGCCTCGCGGTCGGCGCGGTCGTCGTAGATCGTCACGTCGGCGTCGGCGCCCGCGCCGAGGTGACCCTTGTTGCGCCATGCCCAGCAGTCTCGCCGGTCCGGCGCGCGTGATGATCGCGATCTCGTCGAGGGTGTACTCGCGGTCGAGGTCGTCGAGCAGGACGGTGCTGCGGATCGCCCGCTGGTTGGCCTGGGCGAGCTGCTCGTTGCGGAAGTCGCGGTCCATCAGCAGGCGGATCAGCTTCGGGTAGCTGAGGAACGAGCCGCCGTTGGGGTGGTCGGTCGACAGCACCATCCGCCACGGGTCGCGGCTGAGCAGGAACAGCTCGAGCCCGATGCCCCACTGCAGCGCGTGGACGTAGTTCTTCTCGCGGTAGGCGAACGGCACGATCCCGCAGCCGGTCTCCACCTCGGTGTCCGCGTTGACCCACGCGCCGCCCGTCACGTCGCGCAGGAGCGCGGAGACCGGGGCGTCGGCGGTCATCGTCATCGCAGGGCCGAACATCACCTGGCCGACGTCGGCGCTGAACTCCGGATGCGCGCCGAGGTACTCGGCCAGCTCCGGCGCCTTCGAGCGCGGCCGGCCGCCGCGGCGGCCGCCGTAGGCGTGGAACTGCAGGTGGGCGATGTGCGCGCGACGGCCCTCGAGCGTGTGCAGGGTGTCGAGCGTGGTGCGCCAGTTGCCGGCGACGCCGAGGTCGTTGCAGTGGACGTGGACGGGGTGCGGGCAGGCCGAGGTCGTGGACCGCCGTCGCGAGCGTCTCGAGGATCCGGCGCGGCGTCACGTCCGGCCCGTCGACCTCGTCGTCGAGCGTCGCGACGTTGCCGTTCGAGCGCTTCCAGCGCTCCACGCCGCCGGGGTTGACGATCTTCACGCCGTAGCCGCCGGTCGCCTCGAGCCACCAGGCGACGGCGTCGCGCACGCGCGGGGTGTCGACGCGCGGCTCGCGGCGCATCAGGTCGAACAGGACCCGGTTGTTGCCGATCAGCACGAGGAAGGCGGCGTCGATCAGCGGGGTGTCGCGCAGCTCGGCGAGCGTGTGCCGGGCGGCCAGCGGCGGCGTCGCCGCCTCGACCACCGTCGTGTAGCCCAGCAGCGAGTAGCGGTAGCCGGTGACCGACGTCGACGGGACGGTGCCGCCGGTGCCCGAGCGCATGATCGCCGTGCGGTCGACCGCGTCGTCGCGATGCTCGTCGGGGGACAGCCGTCGCGCGGCGTTCACCGCCGGCCCCGCGATGTGCGCGTGGATGTCCACGCCGCCGGGCATGACCACCATGCCGCGCGCGTCGATCTGCCGGGCGTGCGCGGGCGACGTCGGCGACGATGCGCCCGCCGTCGAGGCACACGTCGCGGACCTCGCCGCCCGCGACGTTCGCCGGGTCGTGGACGCGGCCGCCGGTGATCCGGATCATGCGCGCACGCCCTCCGCGACGCGCGCCCGCAGCGCGGCGAGCAGCTCGTCGTCGCCCGGGCGATCCGACGGCAGCGAGCGCGCGCAGCGGCAGCGGGACGCCGTCCATCCGGTGCAGCGTCCCGGCGCGGTGGATGCCGGCGCATGACGGCGTGAAGGCGACCCGCGCCGCACGTGCCGCCGACGTGTCCGCTGCATCGATCGTGATCAGCGGGATGCGGCCCAGGTGGGCGGCGGCCGGCGCGGGCAGCACGCCGAGCGCATCGCAGGCGACCACCAGCGCCGCGTCGGCGTCGCCGCGAGCGAGCAGCGTGGACGCGCTCAGCCGCCCCGGCTCGCTGCGCGGGTGGCCGGCCTGCAGGCCGATGGCGGACGGGTAGCCCGTCTGCCAGGCGAGCACGTCCTGCGCGCCGGCCGCGTTGCCCTCGGTGCGCAGCGCCAGCGTCACGACGTGCGTCCGCCGGCTGAGGTCGCGGACGAGCGCGCTGAGTGCGAAGGCGGTGCGCTCGCCCGCCGGCGCCGCCACTCAGGCCGCCGCCGTGCAGGATCGCGCCGTTCTCGCAGGCGAGCAGCCGCCGGGCAACGTCGCGAAGGGCGTCGAGCGGCAGGGCGGCGGCGAGCGACTCGTCGAGCGGGAGGTCGCGCGCCAGCGCGCGCAGTGCCCACAGCGCGTCGAAGTCGCCGGCCGCGGGGAGCTCGACGAACACGTCGGCGAGCTCGGCGGTGGCGGTCGCGCTGTGCGTCGACCACGATCAGCGTGCGCCCCGGCGCGTCCACCCGCAGGCGCTCCAGCAGCCGCGGGTGGCTGCTCGCGGGGTCCGCGCGCCAGATGACGACGACCTGCGCGCGGTCGCGCACGTCACCGAGCGTCGCCGTGCTCGCGCCCAGCAGCGGGAACGTCGTGCGCGAGGCCCCGTCGAGCAGCGCGCCGGCGGTGTCGATGGAGGCGCCGAGCGCGTCGGCGAGCGCGACGGCCTCGCGCTGGGCCTCGCAGCTCGTCCCGCCGAGACCGAAGATCAGCGGCATCCGCGCGCCCTCCAGGATCGCGGCGGCCGCGTCGAGGGCGGCCTCGAGCGGCGCCTCGGCGCCGTCGATGCGCGCGAGCGGCGCCGGTGCGGGGGCGCGCGCCGCAAACCACGTCTCGGCGCGCGGGCAGGCACCGGCGAGCAGCTCGAGGCGCTCTCCGGCGACGCGCGACGACCAGGTCGTCGCACGCGCAGCCGCATCCGCGCGCACGTCGCCTCAGGCATGCGTCACCGCCCAGCCGCTGATCTCCGCGCGCAGCTCGGCGGTGCGCTGCTCCAGCGCGGCGATCACCTGCTGCGGCGCGGGGGCGGCGGCGAGCAGCGTGCAGACCGGATGCCCGGCGTGGATCTCGTCGCCGGGGTTCGGGACGTCGCGGATCCCGCGCGCGGGCCAGCCCTCGGTCGCTCGCGCCACCCCATCGTGCGTGGCGAAGACGATCGCCTTCCCGGCCGCCTCGCCGCTCCACCCGCGTTCGACGTCGACGTGCGGCAGGCGACCGGAGAACGCGTCCAGGTGGGCGTCGAACACGCGGATCCCGGCCTGGCGCTCGAGCACCTCGAGCGATGCCCCGGGCCGCGGGTTGACCTCGAGCACCCAGGCGCGGCGCCCGTCCCAGATCACGTCGACGCCGAACAGCCCGCGCAGCCCGAACCCCTCGGCCAGGCACGTGCAGATCGCGCGCGCCTGCTCGAGCAGGCGTCTGCGCTCGTCCGCCGGCAGGCCCGGCGGGCTGACGTTGCCGCACCAGCGGTAGCCGCGCACGCCGAAGGCGCGGCGCCCGATCAGCTGCTCGGTCACTCCCAGCACCGTCGCGCGCGCGGCCGTCGCCGACCGCGGCGATCGAGCAGTCGAGGCCGCGAACGCGGCGTTGCAGCAGCACGTCGCCGCGCAGGCGCCCGCCGCGCCAGTCGCGCACGCCGTGGCCGCCGCCGCCGCGCAGCGGCTTGCGCAGCCAGCGGCCGTCGCCGGGCCCGCGCGGGCCGACGTCGGCGGCGGCGATCGTCCGCGGCCGGCTCAGGCCCGCCTCGCGCAGGCAGGCGCCGAGCCGCGCCGGATCGCGGACGGCCTGCAGCGTGTCCGGCGCGTTGCCCAGCAGCTCGCGGCCCGCTGCCATCGCCGCGACGAGATCGGGACGGTTCTCGAAGCCCGCGCCGTAGACGACGCCCGCCGCGTCGACCTCGCACGCGACCTGCGGCCAGCGGCGCGAGCGCGCCCGGCTCACCCGCGCCGGGCGCGGGCGTGCGCACCGGGCACAGGCGGCGCAGGTCCAGGTCGCCGAAGCCGCAGGCCGCGGTCACCTCGTGCCCGGCGCCGGTCGCCAGCTCGGCGAGCATCCGCGCGCTGACGGACACCACCAGGATCGGTCCGCGGCTCACAGCAGCGCCCTCGAGCAGCGCGACGAACAGCGTGCCGGCGACGAGGTCCGCGGTGGTCCCCGGGTTCAGCGCGTTGTCCGGCCGGCGCAGGCGCGCGTCGAAGCCGGCGATCGCCCGCTCGCCCTCCGGCGTCCCGGGCTCGCCCGCGGCGAGCGTCGCGCGCGGCGTCCGCGGACACGGCCTGCGCGACGCCGCGAGCCGAGCTTGCGCGCGATCAGCGTGTCGGGCAGCGCCGCGAGCAGCTCCAGGTGCAGGCGCACGATCGCCTCGGGCGGGGCGAGCCCGTCGCGCCAGCGCGCGGCGCAGCGCGGGCAGCGCCGTCTCGAACGTGACCGCGAAGTCGCTCGCGTACTCGGCGGCGATGCGGTCGCGCGCCTGGGCGGCGACCATCGCCTCCAGCAGCGTGACCGTCGGCTCGTCCTGCACGTCCTGACCGTCCTCGTGGCCCAGGCCGCCGGCCTGCGCCAGTCGGATCGCGGCGTACGCCTCGCGCGCGTCGGCCGTGTTGAGCTGTGCGAGCACGCGGCGCAGGCCGGCGCGCAGATCGCCGCCCGCCGGCGGCCCCAGCAGCGCCGCGCGCGCCAGCGGCGCCAGCAGCAGCACGATCCCCAGGTTCGTGTTGGAGGCGGCGACGGACCGCGTCGCCCGCACGGCGGCCAGCACGGTCCCGCCGACCCCGCGCGTCAGCGCCTGCGTCATCACCGGAGCGATCGCGACCGCGCTGCGGCGCATGTCCTCGTAGGTCGTGTCCGCGAAGTCGTGGAGCGGCGTGATGTTGCCCGGCTTGCGCGCCCCGACCTCGAGCAGGCAGGCCGACTCCACGGCGGCCGCGACGGCGTCGGCACTCCAGGCCGGCCGGTCACGCGAAGCGGTCATCGATGTTCGGCCCACGATTCGCTCGACACCCTATCCGGGGGCGATAGGTTCTCCGCTGTAGGCGTCAACGTCGATACAGGAGACAGCTTTCATGTCCCGCACGCTGTTGGTCGGTGAATCGCTGGTCGGAGAGGGCAACGAGGTCGCGCACATCGACCTGCTGGTCGGATCGAAGGACGGCCCGGTCGGGCAGGCCTTCGCGGCATCGCTCGTGAACGAGCGCGAAGGGCACACGAACCTGCTCGCCGTCGTCACGCCGAACCTGCGCGTGAAGCCCGAGACGATCATCTCGAACAAGGTCACGCTGAAGGGCGCCAAGCAGGTCGTGCAGATGTTCGGCCCGGCGCAGGCGGCCGTCGCGCGCGCGGTCACCGACGCGGTCCGCGAGGGCACGATCCCGCGCGACGAGGTCGACGACCTCGTGATCATCGTCAGCGTCTTCATCCACTGGGACGCCGAGGACGACCAGAAGATCTTCGACTGGAACTACGCGGCCACGAAGGAGTCGATCGAGCGCGCGTTCAGCGGCGAGCCGACGATCGACACGGTGCTCGACGAAGAGGCCGACGCGCGGCACCCGTTCGCCTCCGGCGTCGAGGGCTGACGGTCACGGGCACGACACCACAGGGGGGCGCCGAGCCGCTCGCGGGCCTGCGTGCAGTCGTCACCGGGTCCGCGAGCGGCATCGGTCGCGCGATCGCCGAGGCGTACGCCGCGGCGGGCGCGGTCGTGCTGCTCACCCACCGCGACTCCGCGCCGAGCCGCCGACGAGGTCGCCGCCGGCATCCGCGAGCGCGGCGGCCGCCGCGCACGTCCTGCAGGCCGACGTCGGCACGCGCGCCGGCGCCGAGCGGCTCGTCGCGGGACGCCGATCGCGTGCTCGGCGGCTTCGACGTCTGGGTCAACAACGCCGGCGCCGACGTGCTGACCGGCGAGGCGGCGGGCTGGGACTGGGAGCGCAAGCTCGACCTGCTGCTCGCGGTCGATCTCAAGGGCACGATCGCCTGCTCGAAGGCGGCGGGCGCGCTGATGGGCGGCCGCCCCGGTGGTGGGACGATCATCAACATGAGCTGGGATCACGCGCTGACGGGGATGGCCGGCGAGAACCCCGAGCTGTTCAGCGCGGTCAAGGGCGCGGTGCTGGCCTACAGCCGCAGCCTCTCGCGCAGCCTCGCGCCCGAAGGTCCGCGTCAACGTCGCTGTGCCCGGGCTGGATCGAGACGCGCTTCGGCGAGCAGGTCGACCGCGACTTCCACGAGCGGGTCGCCGCGTCGACGCCGCTCGAGCGCTGGGGCACCCCGCAGGACGTCGCCGCGGCCGCGCTCTACCTCGCCTCGCCGGCGGCGGCGTTCATCACCGGCCAGGCGCTGAGCGTCAACGGCGGCGTCGTCACGACATGAACGGAGATCCGAGATGACCGGCAGCGACAGCAAGCCACGCCCGTACACCGACGAGGAGGTCCACGCGAAGCTCGCCGAGGCGGGCCTGGACGCGTGGTACCTGGAGGACGGCTGGATCCGGCGCAAGTTCAACACCGACGGCTGGCCGAGCACGCTGATGGCCGTCAACGCCATCGGCTACCTGTGCGAGGCGGCCTGGCACCACGCCGACCTCAGCGTCACGTGGGGCAAGCTCTGGGTGAAGCTCTGCACGCACTCCAGCGGCGGCATCACCGACAAGGACTTCGAGCTCGCCCGGCAGATCGAGGACGCCGTCCTGTGGCGCCCGGCGGAGGGCTCGGCGCTGGAGGGCACGCCGAACCGCTTCGTCTTCAGCAAGGGCCAGTAGCCGCGGTCGCATGGCGGACCGCCTGCTGTTCGTCACCGGCAAGCTCGCCGCGCCCGCGCTGCGCGAGACGCTGCGGCGTGCCGAGCTGCCGTTCGAGTACGACATCGCGGTGCTGAAGATCACCGTCGCCGCGCTGATGACGACGAGCTGGATCGCGAAGTTCCTCGAGGTGCCGGCCGCGACGACGCGGATCATGATCCCCGGCATGTGCGAGGGCGATCCCGAGCTGCTGAGCGACCGCTTCGGCGTCCCGGCCGAGAAGGGACCGAAGGACCTCAAGGAGCTGCCGCTGTTCTTCGGGCGCGAGGACGTGCGGGCGGCCTACGGCCCGCGCGACGTGCGCGTCTTCGCGGAGATCAACCACGTCCCGCGGCTCTCGCGCGAGCAGATCGTGGCGCAGGCGCTGCGCCTTCCAGGAGGCCGGCGCGGACGTCATCGACCTCGGGCTCTCGCTCGACGCCGACTGGCTCGCCGAGGGGCCCGCGGTGATCGCCGCCCTGCGCGAGCGCGGCCTGCGCCTCAGCATCGACACGCTCGACCCGGGCGCGATCCTGATGGCCGACGCGGCCGGCGTCGACTACGTCCTGAGCCTCAACTCGGACAACCGGCACCTCGCCGGGCGGCTGCGCGCGACGCCGATCCTGATCCCCGACACGCCGGACGATCTGGACAGCCTCGACGCCACGATCGCGCACCTCGAGGCGCTCGGCAAGGACTACCTCGTCGACCCGATCATCGAGCCGATCGGGTCGGGCTTCGCCGCCAGCCTCGGGCGCTACCTCGAGGTCCGCCGCCGTCACCCCGAGGCCGAGATGCTGATGGGCATCGGCAACCTGACCGAGCTGACCGAGGCCGACACGACGGGCGTCACCGCGCTGCTGATCGGGTTCTGCCAGGAGGTCGGGATCCGCAACGTGCTGACGACCGAGGTCATCGGCTGGGCGCGCGGCGCCGTGCGCGAGGCCGTGCTCGCCGCGCAGCTCATGCACTTCGCCCAGTCGCAGGGGACGCCGCCCAAGCACGTCGACGGGCGGCTCGTGACGACGAAGGACGAGGAGCTGCGCGCGTACGAGGAGGCCGAGCTGCGTGACCTCCAGGCGCGCGTGACGGACCCGAACTTCCGCATCTTCGCCGACGCCGAGACGATCACCGTCTTCAACGCCGAGCGCTTCGTCCAGGGCACCGACATCAGCGAGATCTTCGCCCAGCTCGGCGTCGACGAGGCCACGCACGCGTTCTACCTCGGCAAGGAGCTGATGAAGGCGATGATCGCCCGAGAGCTGCGCAAGAACTACCGCCAGGAGTCTCCGCTGGACTGGGGCTACCTGACGTTCGACGAGCCGCGGCGCCCGCACGTCCGGCAGAGGACCAGACCCCCGGAGACACCATGAAGAAGCTGCTGATCCAGCTCGACACCGATCCGCACCCCAGCCCGTTCGACACGATCGTCGCCTACGACGCGGGCGTCGACGCGGTCCTGAGCTTCGGCGGGGTGACCGTCGAGTCGGTCCGCGACCTGGTCCACGGCGCGATGTTCACGCGCGGCCCCGGTGACCTGACGAACACGGCGATCTGGGTCGGTGGCTCGGACGTGACGCTCGGCGAGCAGCTGCTCGCCGAGGTGACGGCGACGTTCTTCGGTCCGTTCCGCGTGTCGGCGATGCTCGACTGCGACGGCTGCAACACGACGGCGGCGGCCGCGGTGGCGCGCCTGCTCGGCGCCGCCGACCTGGCCGGGCGCCGCGTCGCGATCGTCGGTGTCGGCCCCGTCGGCCTGCGCGCGGCGACGCTGCTGCGCGAGGCGGGCTGCGACGTCCTCGTCTGCGGGCTGCCGGCGGACCTCTTCGAAGGCCGGGAGTACCGCCGCGCCCGCGGGCTCACCGTCGCCGAGCGCCTCGAACTCCAGATCGCCGAGCCCGCGGACCGCGACGCGCTGCGCGAGGCGCTCGACGGGGCCGCGTGCGTCCTGGCCGCCGGGCCGGCGGGCATGCAGATCCTTCCGCAGGACGTGTGGGCCGCCGTCGACTCGATCGAGGTCGTCGCGGACTTCAGCGCCGCCGAGCCGCTCGGCGTCGAGGGCGTCGAGGCGACGGACGACCTGGCCGAGCGCGAAGGTCGGCGCGTCCTGGGCGCGCTCGCGATCGGCGGGGCGAAGATGAAGGTCCACCGCGCCTGCGTGCGGCGCCTCTTCGAGCAGGGTGACCTCGTGCTCGACGCCGAGGGCGTCTACGCCGTGGCGACCGGGCTCGCCTGAGCCGGTCCGCGGATGCGCGTCGCCGGCATCGATCCGGGAACGGTCTCCTTCGACCTGTGCGTCATGGAGGACGGCGAGGCGGTGGAGCGGCAGTCGCTGCGCAGCGCGGACGTCGCCCGCGACCCCGCCACGCTCGTCGAGGCGCTGCAGCGCCACGGCCCGTTCGAGCTGATCCTCGGGCCGGCCGGCTACGGGCTCCCGCTCGCCCGCGCCCGCGACGTCGGCCCCCGCGAGCTGTCGCTGATGCTGCTCGTGCGCTCAGGCGCAGCGCCGGGTGGCGGGATCGGCGGGATGGGCAGGCTGGTCCGAGCGCTGATCGACGCGCGCCTGCCGGTGGTGTTCGGGCCGGGCGTCGTCCACCTGCCGACGGTTCCCGCGCACCGCAAGTGGAACCGGATCGATCTGGGCACCGCCGACAAGGTCGCGAGCGCCGCGGCGTGCATCGCCGACCAGATGGTGCGCCGCGGGGTGCCGTGCGAGCGCACGTCGCTGGTGATGCTCGAGCTCGGCGGGGCGTTCAGCGCGGCCGTCGCGGTGCGGGACGGTCAGATCGTCGACGGGCTGGGCGGGTCGTCCGGGCCGATCGGCGTGCGCGCCCCCGGGGCGCTGGACGGCGAGCTGGCGCAGCTCCTGGGGCCCGAGCTCTCCAAGCGCACGCTGTTCAGCGGCGGTGCGCTGGATCCCCGAGGCGAGCTCGACCTGGCGACTCCCGGGGCGCTCGACGCGCTGCGCGCCGACCCGGCCGCGGCGGACGGCTGGACGGCACTCGAGGAGGGCGCGGTGAAGGCCGTCCTGGCCCTGACCGCGTCCGCCGGGAGCCCGCACGAGGTGCTCGTGAGCGGACGGCTCGCCGCGGCGCCCGGCCTCGTCGAGGCGCTCGGCGGGCGCGCTCAAGGGCGTCGCGCCGGTGCGCGCCGCTCCCGGTCAGGCGACGGCCGCGCGCGGCGCCGCGCTGCTCGCCGACGGGCTGGCAGGCGGGCGCCACGCCGGCGTCGTGGAATGCCTGCGCCTGCGCGAGGCGAGCGGCACGGCGCTCGACCACCTGCGGGTCGACGGCGCCGGCCGGATCCGGCTCGCCTGAGTCAGGGCGTGGCTACATGAACAGCCACTTGTCGTTCTCGGCGTCGTAGGACATGTGGCGCGGCTTGCTGCGGTCCTCCGCGAGCAGGTCGTCGATCGAGGGCCTGCCGTTCAGCGCCTTGTCGATCGCCGCCGTCATCGCCGAGCGGTTGTTGCGGTAGATCTCGTTGAAGTCGGTGTTGTCGGTGTCCTTGGAGAGCGTCGGGTCGATCCAGACGAGCGCGATGATCCCGATGTTCTCCGCCTGCGTGCGGTCGATCAGGCCGGACTCGACGGCGTCGAGCACGCCGTCGGCGATCCCGGCCTGCACCGGCCCGCCGAAGATCTCCACGTCGACCATCTTCTTGAGCTGCACCTTGGGCACCATCAGCGTGGCCGGCTTGACCATCTTGTCGCCGTCGACGAGACAGAAGAAGCGCGAGAAGCCCGCGCTCTGACCCATCATGCTCGCCATCGCCTGACCGACGGGACCATCGAGCTCGCCGATGGCGATCTCGGGCTCCGTCCACATGGGCTCTTCGCTGCCCTCGCCCATCGCCTCACCGAATCGAATCCCGATGCGCTCACTCATGTTCGTCTCCGTTGCTTGGTCGTGACCGGCTGACGCGGGCGATCCTACGTCAGCCGGTCACGAGGCGTGCGATCGCGACGAGTCCGACGACGACGATCAGCGCCCGCAGCGCGTCCGGGTGCAGCCGCTGCCCGTAGTGCGCGCCGAGCTGGCCGCCGACCACCGACCCCGCCGCGATCAGCGCCGCCGGCCCCCACGCGACGTCGGCGGCGAAGACGAAGATGATCCCGGCGGTGAGGTTCACGAGCGTCGCCAGCACGATCTTCAGCGCGTTCGTGCGATGCAGGTCGTCCGGGACGGTGAGGCCCAGGACGGCCAGCAGCATGATGCCCTGCGCGGCGCCGAAGTAGCCGCCGTAGATCCCGGTGGTGAAGACGCCGGCGGTCGCCCACGCCCCGCCGTGCTCGGGATGGGCGGGGCGCCGCGCCGCGATCAGCTTCGTGAGCCGCGGCTGGGCGACGATCAGCACGAGCGCGAGCGCGATGAACACCGGCACGATCGTCCTGAACCACGCCGCGGGCAGGGTCAGCAGCAGCGCGGCGCCCAGCGCCCCGCCCAGCACCGAGGCGGGGCCCAGTCGCCGCGCGCGCCGGCGCTGGCCGGCGAGCTGCCGGCGGTAGCCGACGGCCCCCGAGATCGCGCCGGGGACCAGGCCGATGTTGTTCGAGACGTTGGCGACGACCGGCGGGTAGCCGATCGCCAGCAGGAGGGGGAAGGTGATCAGCGTGCCGCTGCCGACGACGGTGTTGATCGCGCCCGCGCCGACCCCGGCCAGCAGGACGGCGAGCGCCTCGAGCAGGGTCATCCGGCGGCTATGCCTGATTTCCGACCGGGTTTTGTATATTTCGCAGTCACCATGGAACCTTCCGCCGCCGGGCCACGCACCGATCCGCCGACCTCACGCAAGGGCTCGCTGAGCAACCCTGAAGTCGTCGAGGACGTCCCCGGGCACATCATCCCGATCCTCACGCGCGAGTTCGACGACTTCGACAGCGAGGCCGCGAAGTATCTCGCGGGCGATACGCCGGAGGACCAGTTCATCGGATTCCGCCTGAAGCAGGGCGTCTACGGCCAGCGCCAGGCGAACGTCCAGATGGTTCGCGTGAAGCTGCCGTTCGGGGGGATCAACCCCGAGCAGATGGATGCGTTCGCGGACGTGACCGAGCGCTACGCGCCGCTGAACAAGTCGCACATCACGACGCGTCAGAACATCCAGATCCACCACGTCCCACTCGATCAGATGACGCAGCTGATCCGCGAGATCTCGGCCGTCGGCCTGTCCTCCCGCGAGGGCTGCGGCAACACCGTCCGCAACGTGACCGCCGACCCGCTGGCCGGCGTCTGCGAGGGCGAGGTCTTCGACCCGACGCCGTACGTCGGCGCCTACGTGCGCTACTTCGTGCGCCACCCCACGACGCAGCTGATGCCGCGCAAGGTCAAGACCGCGTTCGACGGGACGGGCGAGGACCGCGCGATCACCGGGATCCACGACATCGCCTTCCTCGCGCGCGAGCGCGACGGTGTCCGTGGCTTCGAGGTCCGCCTCGGCGGCGGAACGTCGATCATGCCGCGCGTCGCGCCGACGCTCTACGAGTTCGTCACGGCCGACGACGGCGAGTACCTGAAGGTCGCCGAGGCCTGCTTCCGGATCTTCGACGCGCAGGACTGGCTGCGCGTGAACCGCGCCCGCGCGCGCATCAAGGTGCTGGTCGACAAGGTCGGCATCGACGAGGTCCGCGCGATGGTCGAGGAGGAGCTCACGGGCGACTGGGCCAGCACCACCGACTACACGCCCGACCTCTTCCTGCACGACGAGGAGGCCGGCGCGCCGGGGCCCTACACGGGCGCCGCCAGCCCGAACGGGGACACCAGCGCGTTCGACCGCTTCGTCGAGGCGAACGTCGTCCCCCAGAGGCAGGCCGGCTTCTCGGCCGTCACGGTGCGCATCGTGCGCGGCGACCTCACGCCGGAGCAGTACCGCGGCCTGGGGCAGATCATGCGCGACTTCACCGGCGGCTACGCGCGCACGACGGTGCAGCAGAACCTCGTGCTGCGCTGGGTGCGCGACGAGGCGCTCTACGACCTCTGGCAGCGGCTGCTCGCGCTCGACCTCGGCAGCGCCGGGGCGGACGAGCTGGTCGACGTGGTCAGCTGCCCCGGCACGGACAGCTGCAAGCTCGGCATCACGAGCTCGATGGGGCTCAACAAGGCCGTCCAGGAGCGGGTCGAGTCGCTGGCGATCGACGATCCCGTCGCGCGCCGGATCCACATCAAGATGAGCGGCTGCCCCAACGGCTGCAGCCAGCACCACATCGCGAACATCGGGTTCTACGGTGCGTCGATCAAGGTCGGCGAGCACACGATTCCCGCCTACGTCGCGCACATCGGCGGCCGCTACGAGGGCGGCGAGATCGCGATGGGAACGCGGCTGAAGATCCGCCTGCCCGCCAAGCGCGTTCCCGACGCGGTCGAGCGCTGGATCGGCGCCTACCTGGAGAACCGCGAGGGCGACGAGCCGTTCAACGACTACGCCGACCGCGTCGGTGCCATCGCGTTCGAGGACCTGGCCCGCGACCTCGCGATGCCGGTCGACTTCGGCCTCGACACGATGAACATGTTCATCGACTGGAACCGCTCGGGCCCGTTCGAGGTCATCCGTGGCGAAGGGGAGTGCGCGGTCTGATGAGCGACAGCACGCAGCCCCCCACGAGCATCTCGAACATCGGCGTCGTGATGTTCGCGGTCGCCGACCAGGATGCGGCACTCGCCTTCTACACCGAGAAGCTCGGCTTCGAGGTGCGCAGCGACACACCCTTCGGCGAGGACGGCCAGATGCGCTGGCTTGAGGTGGCCCCGCCGGGCTCCCGCGCCCGCCTCGCGCTCAACCCGCCGATGGGCGGCGAGCCCGGCGGCGGCTCGATCGGCGTCGAGACGACCGACGTCCTCGGTGAGCACGCGCGCCTGAGCGCTCTCGGCGGCATCGACCTCGACGCCGAGCCGATGCGCCCGCCGGGCGCCCCGCTCATGTTCATGCTCCGCGACCCGGACGGCAATCACGTCGTGGTCGTCGAGGCGCCTGCCACCCCGTAGGGCTCCCGGAGGTTCAGGAGCAGCGGGAGCTGGTCGTGATGCTCGCGCTCTCCATCCCCGCTCGTGCGATGAGGGCCGTGAGTGGCTGAGTCTGAGCCTCGAGCGAGCGCCGGCCGATGACGACGCCGCGCCTTCTCATGCCTCGCGGCCGACCGTCTACCGGCCGGCTCGTGCGTGTGGGACCACCGCATGGGAGGACGCATGAGATCGGAAAGCCCCGGCCAGGGGTGTCATAGGATTGCGCCGTGCCCTTCACGCTGAGGAACCTCAAGGAGGACCTGGAGGACCTCGGGTCCAACTTCGACGGCGCGCCGGACCTGGAGTTCCGCTCGGCGACCGAGGCGCTCGAGCTCGAGAGTTCCGGCCTGTGCTACCAGCGCGTCCCGCCCGGCTATCGCTTTCCGTACGGCCACACGCACAAGGAGCAGGAGGAGGTGTACGTGGTCGTGCGCGGGAGCGGCCGGATGAAGCTCGACGACGAGATCGTCGACCTCGGCGAATGGGACGCGGTGCGCGTCCCGCCCGGTACGTGGCGAGGCTACGAGGCCGGGCCGGAGGGCCTCGAGATCCTCGTCATCGGCGCGCCCAGCCTCGGCGAGAATCCGCGCGACGACGTCGAGGGCCGGCGCGACTGGTGGGCTGACTAGCGTGGACCGATTCACCGGCGGCTGCCTGTGCGGCAACGTCCGAATCGCGGCATCGGGACTCCCCTACCGGGTCGGCCTGTGTCACTGCCTCGACTGCCGCAAGCATCATGGGGCCCTGTTTCACGCTTCCGCGGTGTTCCCGCAGGATGCGGTGACGATCGATGGCGAGACGCGCGACTACCTCGGGCGGTTCTTCTGTCCGCGCTGCGGCTCCTCGGTCTTCGGACGCAGCGCAGACGAAGTCGAAGTGAACCTGGGATCCCTGGATGCCCCGGACCAGCTGATGCCCACCTACGAAAGCTGGATCGTCCGTCGCGAGTCCTGGTTGCCGCCGTTCCCGCTCACGCGACGATACGAGGGCAATCGTGACGCCACGAGTCGCTTTGAATGACACGCCGTGACGGACGGACCGCACGGCGGCGCGACTACCGCACGACGAAGCGCAGCAGCCGGCCGCCGAGCTCGTTCGCCCGTGCGCCGTCCCAGTGACCGCCCTCCATCGGCGTCGCCAGCAGGTCGTCCGGGTCGCCGCCTCCGGTCAGGATCAGCCGCGCCGCGCGGCCACGGTAGAGCTTCGAGAAGTGGCTGATCGCGCGGCCGTGCTCGTCGACGAC
The DNA here is from genome assembly GCA_963781935.1 of uncultured Solirubrobacteraceae bacterium. Taxonomy (GTDB): domain Bacteria; phylum Actinomycetota; class Thermoleophilia; order Solirubrobacterales; family Solirubrobacteraceae; genus F1-60-MAGs163. The sequence continues at coordinate 185,040 of CAWAHX010000010.1, read as the reverse complement.
GTCGAGCGTGTGTCGCGGTCGCTCCCAATGGCGGATCAGGTCCGAATGCTCGCGCGGCAGCAACTCCCACACCGGCCCGCGGCCGCGGACGCGCCGCAGCTCATCCGGCAGCGCCGCCGTCCAGTGCGCCTTCAGCCCGGGCAGGCCCGACGGCCTCAGCTTGTACGGCGGCACCCCGTCGTCGCCGCGAACCAGGCCGCGCAGGTTCGACAGCACGAACACGCGCTTCCACGCGGTGCGCGGCAGGCTCGCCGCGTCGAGCGCCTCGAAGGCGACGCCCCGGTAGCGGCGCAGAGCGGGAAGCATCGGCACGACCTCGTCGTCGAGCGCCAGCGCCTCGTCGCGCGCCTGGTCGAGGTGCTCGCCCGACACCCCGAACGCCTTCGCCCAGGCCTCGGGACGCTCCTCGCGCGCGAGTGCCACGAGCCGCTCGCGGACCCACGACTGCGCGTCGCTCTCCTCCATGGCGCGCCGCCGCCCGCCCGGCGCCTTACTCTCAGAAGGGGCGAGCAGGACCACCGGGTTCACGTGCGCCTCGACATGCCATCAACGCTAGGGATCCTCGAACGATGACCGGCTCGACCCTCGGCGCCGCCTGGCGCCGCGGCCAGGAAGGCTGGCCGCGCAGCTTCCCGCTCGCCCAGTTCCCGAACGCCCCGCTGCTGATCGCGCTGGCCGCGTCGGTCGTGGGCTGGATGACGCACGGGCGGGCGCACGCCTACGCGTCCGCCGTGTCCTCCATGGGCCTCACCGTCTGGGCCTACGAGGAGGCGCTGCGCGGCGTCAACTGGTTCCGGCACGTCGTCGGGATCGGGGCGCTGGTCTACGTCGTCGTGCGGTTGGCGAACGCGCTGAACGGCTGAGCCAGCGCCGCGGCCAGCGCGCGCCCGCTGGCGAGCGCCTGCGGGACGCCGGAGCCCTCCTGGCGCGCCTCCAGCTCGCGGGGCTCGAGCATCGGCGCACACCAGTCTCCGCCCGCGCCGATGCCGGCGGGCGCATCGATCAGGCAGGGATGGGGCAGCGGGGTGCTGACCCGCGCATAGAGCCAGCGGTGGGCCGTCATGAACGCCGGCGGCGGGAGGGGACCGGCGAGCATCGTCACGCCGAGGGCCGCGACCAGGTCCATCGCGACGCGCTCGGGCGCGGCCTCCAGGTGCTCGGCGCTCCAGGCCGGGCCCGCCTGGATCGTCCAGCGCTCGCCTGCGCCGCGGCCGGGCTTCGCGCTCTCACGGGCCGCCCAGGCGACCGGCGTGCCGGGCTTCGGGTCGCGGTGCCAGTCCCGGCCGATGTCCAGCGGCTCGTCCCACGCGGCCATCACGGCCCAGCACGGGGAATACGCGGCGCCCGCGGCGACCTCGGCCAGCATGGGGGCCGCGTCGGCCAGCAGCTCGGCGGCCTGCGGGGCCGGCGCCGTGATCGCGACGCGGTCGAACGCGCCGAGGGCGGTGCCGTCGCCGGCGCTCAGCGCGAAGCCGCCGGCGCCGCGCTCGACCCGTTCGACCCGCACGCCGCAGTGCACGGGAAGCGATGCCGCGAGCGACCGGCACAGCGCGCTCATCGCCGGGATCGGCACGACCCGCCCGGCGAAGTCGCCGAAGCTCACCGCCTCGCGGGGCAGCTCGTCGAGCCATGGCCCACCCGCCAGCGCCGGGCAGCCGTGATCGAAGCGCAGCTCGTCGGCGCGGCGCGTCGACAGGCGGCCGCCGGGCCCGCGGGCCTTGTCGAACACGACGACGTCCGCACCGCTCGCGCGCAGGTCGCGCGCACATGCGAGCCCCGCGATCCCTGCTCCGATGACCGCCGCTCGCATGCCCGCAGGCTACTCAGGGAACCGCTTCGCGCCACGTATAGGATCGCGCCCATGTCGAACGCGACGACCAAGTACCTGCTGACCGAGGATCGCATCCCGACGCACTGGGTGAACCTCATGGCCGATCTGCCGGGCGAGCCGCTGCCCCCGCTGAACCCGCAGACCAAGGAGCCGGCGGGTCCGGAGCTGCTGCTGGCGATCTTCCCGCCGGCGCTGCTCGAGCAGGAGATGTCCGCCGAGCCCGACATCGAGATCCCCGAGGAGGTCCGCGAGGCCTACAAGCTCTGGCGCCCGACACCGCTCTACCGCGCTCGCCGCCTGGAGAAGACGCTCGATACGCCGGCCCACATCTACTACAAGTACGAGGGCGGGTCGCCGTCGGGCTCGCACAAGCCGAACACCGCCGTCCCGCAGGCCTACGAGAACGCCCGCGCGGGGATCCGCAAGCTCTCGACCGAGACGGGCGCCGGCCAGTGGGGCTCGTCGCTGGCCTTCGCGTGCAGCCTGTTCGGCCTGGAGTGCGAGGTGTTCATGGTCGGCTCCTCGTACGACCAGAAGCCCTACCGGCGCTCGATGATGGAGACGTTCGGCGCGACCGTGCACCGCTCGCCGTCGCAGCTCACCGACTCCGGTATCGCGAACGGGCGGCACATCACCGGCTCGCTCGGCATCGCGATCTCCGAGGCGGCCGAGGTCGCCGCCAAGAGCGAGGACACGAACTACGCGCTCGGGTCGGTGCTCAACCACGTGCTGCTGCACCAGACGGTGATCGGCCAGGAGTCGATCGCCCAGATGGAGATGGCCGGCGAGAAGCCCGACGTCGTGATCGGCTGCGTCGGCGGCGGATCGAACTTCGGCGGCCTCGTGTTCCCGTGGCTGCGGCGCAACCTGCGCGACGGTGAGACGACGCGCTTCCTCGCCGCCGAGCCGGCCGCCTGCCCGACGCTGACCAAGGGGATCTACGCGTACGACTTCGGCGACACCGCCGGCCTGACGCCGCTGATGCCGATGTACACGCTCGGCCATGACTTCGTCCCGCCGCCCGTGCACGCCGGCGGCCTGCGCTACCACGGCGACTCGCCGCTGCTCAGCGCACTGGTCCACGAGGGGCTGATCGAGGCCGTCGCCTACCGCCAGAGCGAGACCTTCGAGGCCGGAGTGCGCTTCGCGCGCAGCGAGGGCATCATCCCCGCGCCGGAGCCGACGCACGCGATCCGCGCCGTGATCGACGAGGCGCAGGCGGCGAAGGAGGCCGGGGAGGAGCGCGTGATCCTGTTCGGGCTCTGCGGCCACGGCCACTTCGACCTGTCGGCCTACGACGCCTACCTCGGTGGGACGCTCGAGGATCCGGAGTTCTCCCAGCGGGAGATGGACGAGGCGATCGAACGTCTGCCGGGCGGCGTCCCGGTGCTCTGACACACTGCGCGCATGTCCTCCTCCTCAGGTACCGGCAGCGCGATCGACATCGGGGCTGTGCTCTCGCAGGTCGTCGAGACCTACCAGAAATACCTCGGCGTCCTGGTCTCGGCCGCACTGATCGTCTTCCTGCCGGTGGCGGTGCTGGCGGCGATCTTCTCCAACAGCGGCGCGGGCAGCCTGCTCGTCAGCATCGTCTCGATCGTCGCCAGCTTCTGGTTCACGGGCGTCGTCGTGAAGCTCGTCCAGGACGTCCAGGACGGCCGCCTGGACGCCTCGCTCGGCGAGCTCTTCAACTCGGTCACGCCGGTGCTCTTCCCGCTGATCCTGCTGGGTATCGTCGCCGGCATCGGGATCGGGATCGGGTTCGTGCTGCTGATCGTCCCGGGCCTGATCCTGATCACCATCTGGTCGGTGGCGGCGCCCGCGCTCGTGCTCGAGCGGACCGGCGTGTTCGAGTCGCTGGGACGCAGCCGCGCGCTCGTGCGCGGAAACGGCTGGCAGGTCTTCGGCGTGATCGTTGCGATCTTCGCGATCACGATCGTCCTCGCGATCATCATCGGGGCGATCGGGGCGATCGGCGACTCCGCGGTGCTCCGGTTCATCGTCCAGCTCGTGCTCAACGTGCTGATCGCCCCGGTCTCCGCGCTGGCGGCATCGATCATCTACTTCGCGCTGCTCGCCTCGCACGGGGAGGGGCGCCCGGCGACCGTCGGCGGGATGGAGCCGCCGGTGGCGCCGACGCCCGGCGACGCGCCGGCGCAGCCGCAACCGCTCGCGCCCGTGCCGCCCGCGGAGGGTGAAGACGCGACCGACGCCTTCGGCAATCCCGTCGCCGCGCCCGAGCCGCCGTCGCAGGTGCCGGGCGGTTTCGAGCCTCCGTCGCCCCCTTCGGGCCCGCGGCCCGGCGGCAGCATCCCGCCGCCCAGTACCCCGCCCCCATCGGCTCAGTAGGAGTTACCGACACCTTTCCGCGCCTGCGTGCGTTTCAATGGTAAGAGGCGCATAAACGCTCGACCGTTGGAGGGGCATGATGGAACGCAAGGTTGTCTCAGGGATGCTCGCCGTGCTGGCGATGGTCCTGCTCGTCGCGGGTTCCGCTTCGGCGAACGTCCGCGTCGGGTCATCCGGATGGCAGTGGGGGAACCCGCTGCCGCAGGGCAACACGATCAATGACATCGCGTTCTCGGGAACGCAGGGTTATGCGGTCGGCGCATTCGGGACGATCCTGTCCACCGCCGACGGCGGCACGACCTGGACCGGCCTCTCGTCCGGCACGTTCACCGACCTGTCCGACGTCCAGGCGATCAGCGCCACCTCGCTGTTCGCCGGCGGCGGCTGCGTCGCCCGGCGCTCGGACGACGGCGGCAAGACCTTCACGCGGGTGAAGTTCACCCCCGTCGAGACGAGCTGCCCGCAGCCGCTGGCCGCCGCGTGGTTCGTCACTCCGCAGACCGGCTACATCGTCGTCGCCGACGGCACCGTGCTGCGCACCGACAACAACGGCGACTCGTTCGCCCAGAAGACCGCAGTCCCCGGCAGCGGCGCGACCGGTGGCGGCGTCAAGGTCAACGACATCCGCTTCATCGACGCGAGCATCGGCTTCGCGGCGACCTCCGACGGCAAGATCTACCGGACCGCCGACGGGGCGAACTCCTGGACCGCGGTCAACGACACCCAGCGCCAGGTGCGGCGCTTCCTGATGTTCGACGCGGCCAACGGCATCGCCGTCGGCGACGGCTCGCTCTTCCTGGCCACCGACGACGGCGGGCTGACGTGGAAGCCGAAGGCGCTGGCCGGCATCCCGTCGCAGAACCTCTCCCACGTGACGTGTGCCTCCAAGACGACCTGCGTCATGGCGTCGGGGTCCAACCAGATCGTTCGCACGACCGACAGTGGTGACACGGCGACGCTCGTCGCGCCGTCGCAGGATCCCGTCTCCGGCGTCGGGTTCGCCTCGGCGACACGGCTCGTGGCGCTCGGCGGGACCGGCTCGACGGCCATCTCCGATGACGCGGGCGCGACGTTCGCGCCGATCGGGGGACGGCTGTCCGGCACCTACGGCGCGATGATCGCGGGGCCCTCGGGCGTCGCGTTCGCGCCCGGCTCGAACGGCTCGCTGGCGAAGACCGTCGACGGCGGCAAGACGTGGACGCGTGGCAACGTCTCGACCTCCGAGACGGTCATCGACGTCTCGTTCCCGACGGTCAACGACGGCTATGCCCTCGATCAGGCGGGCGGCCTCTTCAAGACCGCCGACGGTGGCGCGACGTGGACGGCGCTGGACACGGGCAGCACCGCCCGGCCCGCAGGCGGTCGAGGCGCTCAGCGCGAGCATCGTGATCGTCGGCGGCCCGCGCGGGCTGCGCCGCTCGACGGACGGCGGGGATTCGTTCGCCGCCGTGAAGGGTGCGATCAACAACTCGCAGATCAGCGACCTCGACGCGGCCAAGGGCGCCGTCTTCGCCGACGGCATCCAGGACGTGTACCGCTCGACCGACAAGGGCAAGACCTGGACGGTCGTGCGCAAGCCCGGCACCTACAAGAAGAACCGCAACGGCAAGAAGGTCAACACGAAGCCCGTTCAGGACATCGACTTCGTGACCGGCAAGACCGGGTACTTCCTGGACCGCAACGGCTTCCTGTACCGGACCGCGGACGGCGGCTCGAAATGGTCGACGCTGTCCGGTGTGGCCACCAACCGCGGGTACGCGATCGCGTTCAGCGACTCGAGCAAGGGCTACGTCGTCATCGACCGGTTCGGCAGCCAGCCCGGAAGCGGGTACCTGCTGCGCACGAGCGACGCGGGCAAGACGTGGGCGCCGGAGTTCGTCGTCGCCTCGCGGATCGCCAACGCCGGTGTGGCGGCCGGCACCGGCGGCACCGACTACCTGCTCGGCGGCACGTCCAGCCTGCTGTTCACGACGACCGGCGGGCTCGCCGGGACGCCGTCGACGCTGTCGATCAAGACGAAGCAGACGAAGTACAAGTCGCCGCCGAAGGGCAGCATCACGGTCACCGGCACGCTGAAGCCGACGCTGCGGACGCACCGATCAGGTGACGGTCAGCTCGCTGGCCCCGGGGTCGACCCTGTGGCGCTCGCAGACCGTGCCGGTGAGCTCGAACGGCTCGTTCACCACGAGCTGGCGCCTGGCCAAGGGGACGACGACGTTCGTCGCCCAGTGGTCCGGCAACTTCCAGAGCGCCGGCCGCGGCACCACGCCGCTGACGGTGAAGGTCGGGAAGTAGCGCTACGCCGCGACGTCGAGCGCGGGCTCCAGCACGGGGCTCGCGCTCGCGGCGCGGCGGACCGTCACGGGCAACCCGCCCCGCGGTGAGATCGTCGGCATGTGGCGGACGTCCATCTCGTAGCCCGGGATCAGCTCCAGGCGGTGGCGGGCGAGGATCGTGCGGGCGATGATCGCGACCTCCGCCAGCCCGAACCGCATCCCGATGCACGTGCGCGAGCCGCCGCCGAACGGGACGTAGGCGCCCTTCTCGAGCTTCGCCTTCGTTCTCCTCGGTGAAGCGCATCGGGTCGAAGCGCTCGGGGTCGGGCCAGACGTCGGGCAGGTGGTGGCTCGCCCATGAGCAGTAGTGCACGTGGGCGCGCGCCGGGACCGTGTGGCCGCCGAACTCGAACGCCTCGATCGAGCGGCGCGGGCCGAGGAAGGCGGCCGGATACATGCGCAGCGTCTCGTCGATGAGCATGTCCATCGTCACGCGCCGGTCGTCGAGCACGTCCGGGTTGCGGGCGAGCTCGTAGAACAGGAAGCTCACGGTCGACGTCGTCGTGTCGTGCCCGGCGAACAGGAGCGTCATCACCTCGTCGCGGATGTACCGGTCGGCGAGGCCGTCGCCGTCCTCGTCGGTGGCGTCGAGCAGCATCGAGAGGATGTCCTGCCCGCGCTCGCCCGAGGCGCGGCGGCGCGCGATCTCGCCGTAGATCAGCTCGTCGAGCCGGGCGCGCGACTGCTGCAGCCTGGCGAACGGCGTGAACGGCCCGCGCGCGATCTGGAGCATGAAGTCGCGGCCGAAGAACGACAGCGCCGTCTCGAACTCGCCGGCGGCGTCGAGGCCGCCGGCGCGCGCGGCGTCGGGGTCGAGCCCGAACAGCGCGCGCATCGCGACGCGCAGCGCCACGTGTCGCGTCCAGTCGTAGAGGTCGACGACCGCGCCGGGCACGAACGCGCCGGCGGCGCGATCGACCTCCTCCTCGATCACCCCGAACGATGCGCGGATGCGTCGCCTTGTGGAAGGCCGGGAGCATCATCTTGCGCTGCGTGCGGTGGAACGCCCCGTCGATCGTCAGCAGCCCGTCGCCCATCATCGGGATCAGGTCGCGGAAGTGCCCGTCGCGCCAGGAGAAGTTCTTCGCGTTCGAGACGAGGATGTGGTGGTTGGCCGCCGGCCCCAGCATCGCCACCACGTTGTGGTGGAAGATCTTCATCGTGAAGATCGGGCCGTAGCGCTCGTAGTTCTCGAGCAGCAGCTCGAGCGGCTGCTCGGCGTAGCGGCGCGTGCGGGCGCAGGCTGAAGCTGAGATCGCCGGGCGGGAAGGGGACCGTCGCTGCGCGATCCGCCTGGATGTCGTCCCAGATCACACGCATCGGATTGGTCGTTCCGGGCGCTGGACCTTGGATCATCGGCCGAGAATAGACGAAACTGACGCAGGAGTCAGGTTTGTCTGGACGGGTGAAACACGTGAGGCCCCGCATCCATGCGGGGCCTCACGTCCTGCCGTGCGCGATGCGCGCGTCAGTGCTGTCAGCGCGGGATGTTCGTGTCCTCGTGCTTGGCCTCGGTCTGGGCCTGGTCCTCGCTGCGGCTGTCGTGATCGCGCGTGCGGGGCGCCTTGCGCTGCACGCGCTCGCACGAGCCGTTCGGGTTCGCGGCCGTCGCGTCGGTGATGACGTCGACCGTGTCGAGCAGGGCGATGTCGTTGCCCTCGCCGCAGGTGATCTTGTCGACCTCGCCGTCGCGCGTGTGGAACCGGTCGTCGCCGGCGCCGCCGTCGAGCGTGTCGCCGACCTGGTCGACCTCGCCGTTCGGGCCCGGGTGTCACGTCGCCGCGGGCGAGCGCCCACAGGTCGTCGTTGCCGTCGCCGCCGTTGGTGACGTCGACGCCGAGGTTGGCGTAGATGCGGTCGTTGCCCGCGCCGCCGTTCTGGGTGTCGTCGCCGGGGCCGCCGCTCATGCGGTCGTTGCCGTCGTCGCCGTTGATGGTGTCGTTGCCGTCGCCGCCGGAGAGGCGGTCGCGGGCGTCGCCGCCGGAGATCGTGTCGTTCCCGGAGCCGCCGTAGATGCGGTCGTTGGAGAACAGGTCGCCGACGCCGGGGGTGTCCCCGGTGAGCTTGTCGTCGCCGGACCCACCGTGGATGCGGTCGTCGCCGGCGTGGCCGAGGATCGTGTCGTTCCCGGCGCCGCCCCAGATGCGGTCGTTGCCGGCCGCGCCGTCGAGCGAGTCGTCGCCCTGGCCGCCGTCGATCAGGTCGGCATCCGCGCCGCCGTCGACGGTGTCGTTGCCCTGACCCGCGCGGACGAAGTCGAAGCCGTCACCGGCGGTGATGGTGTCGTCGCCGGCGAGCGCGCGGATGCGATCGTTGCCCGCGAGAGCGTCGATCGTGTCGGCCGACGGGGTTCCGATCAGGCGATCGTTGCCCGGCGTGCCGGTGACGGTCGCGGCGAGCGCGACGGCCGTGCTGAACGTGAACGCCGCGACGATCGCGACGATCGAGATGCTGAAACGTGTGATGCGCATGTGACCTCTCTGCCTCCCTGCGTAGCTGTGCGAAGCAGTTCCAGCCGCCGAAACACGGTCACCTGCGCGGAGTTGCGCCGCGCCGCAGTCGCGAACGCACATTGCAATACTGGGGGCGGAAGCGAGGGGGCGTAGCTCAGTTGGTTAGAGCGCCGGCCTGTCACGCCGGAGGTCGCGGGTTCGAGTCCCGTCGCTCCCGCTCCCACCCTCGCGGCCCGCGTCCCAGCTGGCCTGCATGAAGCTCGTCGTCAACCAGGCCTACGAGAACATGGGCCTGCAGTCGACGCAGCTGCTGGGCTCGGTCATGGACTCGATGATGCGCGCGACGCGCCGTTCGGCGACTACTCGCAGGGCCCGCGCGAGGGCAAGCCGGACCCGGCGAACGTCGTCTCGCTGGCAGCCGTGAGCGGCAGGCTCCGCGCGCCGAGCGGCGGGTTCTCGACACCACCCCTGAAACGGAGTACAACGCGCCGAACAGGCGGCATCAAGGGGGAGGTAACCGTGACGCACCTGGTCGAGCTTCCGCTCCAGGAGGGCGGCTCCGTCAGGGTCGAGGTGGACGACGCGGCCGGCGGTCGCGACGGCGGCCCCGTGACCCGGTCGATGCAGCCGCGCGAGATGGCGTCGATGGCGACCGACACCCTCGAGGAGGCGCTCGGCGGGGTCGGCCCCGCGTCGCGGGCGATCGTCTCGAGGCTCCGCGCCGCCGCCGACCCGAGCGAGATCACGATCGAGTTCGGGATCAAGGTCAGCGCCGACGCGGGCGTCGTCGTCGCGCGCACCGGCGGCGAGGCCAACTTCCGCGTCGTGCTCACGTGGGCCGACCGGTGAACGGTGGGCGGGCATGCCTGTCCAGGCGCATGAGTACGACGAGCTGAAGCTCCGGCTCGAGCGCGGGGACGGCGGTGACTTCCGCGTCCTTGCGAGCTCCTCCAACGGAGAGACCTCGGGCCGCTTCGCCCTCCCGTTCAGCGACCTCGAGCTGGAGAACTTCATCCTGCGGGTCAGCCGCGCGCCGCGCGGGCGCCGGCGCATGGAGTCCTCGGAGATGCACGAGGCCAAGCGCTTCGGCGGCCGGCTCTTCGAGTCCCTGTTCCAGCAGCGCGTCCGCGACCTGTACCACTCGGCCTTCGCCGCGGCGGACCGCGAGGGGCGCGGGCTGCGGATCACGCTCTACCTCACGGACGTGCCCGAGCTGATGCACCTGCCGTGGGAGTACCTCTACGACGACCCGAACTTCCTTGCGATCTCCGCCTGGACGCCCGTCGTGCGCTACCTCGACCTTCCGCGGCCGCGGCGCCCGCTGGAGGTGGAGTCCCCGTTGCGCGTGCTGGCGATGGTCAGCAGCCCCGCCGATGCGGTCGCGCTCGATGTCGAGCGCGAGAAGGCGAACCTCGAGCAGGCGCTGGAGCCGCTCGTGCGGGCCGGGGCGATCGAGCTCCACTGGCTCGAGCAGGCCACGCTGAGCGCCCTGCTGCGCGAGCTCCGGCGCGAGGAGTACCACATCTTCCACTACATCGGCCACGGCGCGTACGACGCGGGGGCGGACGACGGACTGCTGCTGCTCGAGGACGAGGAGGAGCGCGGGCGCGCCGTCAGCGGCAGCCAGCTCGGGACGATCCTCCACGACTGCACGACGCTGCGCCTCGCGGTGCTGAACGCCTGCGAGGGAGCGCGCACCGCGCGCGACGACCCGTTCGCCGGGGTCGCCGCGAGCCTCGTCCAGCGCGACATCCCGGCGGTGATCGCGATGCAGTTCGAGATCACCGATGACGCCGCGATCGTCTTCGCCGAGGGCTTCTACGAGGCGGTCGCGGCGGGCTTCCCCGTGGACGCGGCGCTCGCCGAGGCGCGCAAGGCGATCTTCGCCGGCAACAACGACATCGAGTGGGGCACGCCCGTGCTGTTCATGCGCGTCTCCGACGGGCGCATCTTCGACGTCACGACCACGGACGTCCCGGTCGTTGCTGCTCCCCGGCTCGCGCTGTCCCTGTCCGCCGACCCGCCGCAGTGCATCGCCGGCGAGTCCGTGACCTGGCGCCTGGAGGCGCGCAACGAGGGCGCCGCGCCCCTCTTGGACATCGGTGTGCTCGACGGCGAGGGCCGGCCGCTGGAGGCGCCGTTCGATCTGGAGGGCCACGCGGAGCGCGCGCTGACGTGGAGCTCGCGGCCCCGGGCAGCCCTCGATCAGGTCGTCACCGCCGGTGCGCGCAGCGCGCACGGTGAACGGGTCACCGCCCAGGCGACGGGTCACGTCGACGTCCGCGAGCCGCCTCCACCGCCGCCACCGACCCTGCCGGTCCTGCCGGTCCTGCCGGTCCCCGGGCCGGACGTCCGCGCCCGGCCGATCGCCGGCGAGGTGGTCGCGGGCGTCAGCGCGCTCGTGCTGCTCGTCTCGATGGCCCTGACCTGGGTCGCGGCGACGCCTGGCGCGGCTGCCCAGAGTGGCTGGAGTGCCGCGCGGTACCCGTGGCTCATCGTCGCCGCGGTGGTGCTGGTCCTGGCGCTGGCACTCTGGCGCGCCACGGGCGGCGCGAAGCGGTGGGCGACCGCGGCCGGCCTCGGGATCGCCGTCGCCGGGCTGGTCGTGGCGGACCGCATGGTGCTCGTCGGCCCGGGCGCCGCCGCCGGGCGCTCGCTGGCGATCGCGGCCGCCGGCGGGATCGCGTACGGAGGCTGGCTCGCGCTCGCCGCCGACGCCGGCCGCGCCGGGCCCGGACGTCCTCCGCGCGGGGAGCTGCTCGCGACGGCCGGCGGGCTGGTGGTCATCGGCTCGCTCTGGCTGAGCTGGTCGGGTGCGAACGGATGGAAGTCGTTCGCGCTGACCGACATCGCGCTGGCGCTGCTTGCGGGCGTCGCCGTCCTGGTCGGCCCGACCCGGCTCGCGGCCGGGCGCCGCCTCGGCGGATCGGGAGCCACGGCCGCGGTGCTCGTCCTGCTCGGGATCGTCCTCGCCGGGCGGGTCGTCGCCGGCTACGACCTCAAGGCCGGCCGATCCATCCCACTGCGCGACGTCGACTGGAGCACGGGTCGCTACGCGGCGCTGGCCGGCGCCTGCGTGGTCATCGCCGGAGGCCTGCTCTCGCTCGCCGGCCGCGGAGCGCGAGGGAGGCCCGGCTGATGGCCTCCGTCCCCGGTGACGCGAGGCTCGCGATGGCCGCCGAGCCGGTCCGCTGGCTGCCGGTCGACGACCGCGACCAGACTCCGGACGAGGGCCTGGGGCTGTGCCTCTCCGGCGGTGGCTACCGGGCGATGCTCTTCCACCTCGGCGCGCTGTGGCGGCTCAACGAGGCCGCGCTGCTGCACGGCGCCGACCGCGTCTCGAGCGTCTCCGGAGGCTCGATCGTCGCGGCCACCCTCGCGCTGCACTGGAACGAGCTCGACGCCGACGAGCACGGCGTGCTGCACGGCTACGAGGAGCGCGTCGTGCAGCCGGTGCGGTCGATCGCCCGTCACACGATCGACGAGGCGGCGATCGCGGGCGGGCTCGTCGCTCCCGGCACGATCGGCGAGCACCTGGCGGCCGCCTATCGCCGCCACCTGTTCGCCGGGTCCACCCTGCAGGACCTGCCCGAGACCCCGCGCTTCATCATCAACGCGACGAACCTCGCGTCCGGGGCCCTGTTCCGCTTCTCGCGACGCGACGCCGCCGACTGGCGGGTCGGTCGCGTCGACGCGCCCGCCATCGCGCTCGCCGACGCCGTCGCGGCGTCGTCGGCGTTCCCGCCGTTCCTCTCGCCCTTCCCGCTCGACCTCTCGCGCGCCGCGTGGCGCACCGAGCCCGGGAACGACCTGTCGAGCGCCGCATTCCGCGGCGAGCTGACCCTCGCCGACGGCGGCGTCTACGACAACCTCGGCCTCGAGACGGTCTGGAAGCGCTGTGCCACCGTGCTCGTCTCCGACGCGGGCGGCCACATGGCGCAGGAGGCGCGGCCGCCGCACGACTGGCCGCGCCAGTCGATCCGCGTGATGCACGTGATCGACAACCAGGTGCGCGACCTGCGCAAGCGCCAGGCGATCGCCGGCTTCGTCGGCGGGCAGCGCGCCGGGACCTACTGGGGCATCCGCTCGGACGTCGCCGACTACGGGCTGCCGGACGCCCTGCCGTGCCCGCACGAGCAGACGATGGCGCTGGCGCAGGTGCCCACGCGGCTCGCGGCGCTCGACGACCCGCTGCAGGAGCGCCTGATCAACTGGGGGTACGCGGCCTGCGACGTCGCCGTGCGCCGCTGGGTGACGACCTCGCTCGCGCGCGGGTCGTTCCCCTATCCGGAGCGGGCACTCGCGTAGCCGGCGCGGCGCGCTCAGACCGGCTGCGGTGCGTGCCAGATCAGCGTGTGGGCGTCATCGGGCGAGGGCCGCTCGACCGAGTTGCGTGCGCCGGGCCTCGCTCGCACGAGGGCATCGTCACCGAGGAACCAGGGCGCGCCGAACGGCAGGTCGCGGCGCGGGATCGCGGCGTAGTCGGCCTCGGTGAACGTCGCGCCGTAGGTCGCTCCGGTCGCGTCGCCGTCGGGGTCCGGGGTCACGATCGCGCGCAGCTGTGCGACGGCCTCGCGCCACCGGTCCAGCAGTTCCTGCTCGTCACGGCTGGACGGGTGTGGGATCGCACTCAGGGTGACGGCCGGGCGGCCCGGCCACAGCGCCGCGGCATCCTGGGCCATCGCACCGAAGGCGATGATCGCCTGCAGCTGCGTGCCCTTGACCGCGTCATAGAGCGCGTTGCGCCACTGCAGCTGGGCGGCGTCCCCCAGTCGTGCTCGCTCGGCCTGCGCGCGGGCGGGGTGCAGCGCGTAGGCCCAGGCGTTGACGCACACGTAGGACCGGGTCAGCCCGAGCTTGGCGAGCAGGCCCTGCACGCGCTGACCGGCATTGCCCACCAGGCAGCGCCCGGCGATCCGCTCCGTGGGGCCCGGGTCCGATGCGATGCACAGCACGCGCGCCGAGCCGTCGAGCCGGCCGCGGTAGAACACCGGCCCCCAGTCGCGCCAGAAGTCCTCCGCGACGGGCGGGTCCGGAACGCGATCCAGCAGCCGGGCCAGTCGCACCGGCGGCCCGCGGTCGAATTCGGCGGCGCTCATGGGATCGAGACCTCGGTCGTCTCGCTCGTCAGGTTCGTCCTGCGAGACGACGCTCGCGCGCACGTCGTACGGCCGGCCCGATTCGAGCGCGAGGCTGTGCTCGACGCTGCCGTGCGGCCCGTCGATCGGATGTGCCTCGGTCGCCGGGGGCAGGCCGTCGCCGCGCCCGTCGATGCTCAGCACGATCCTCGTGGGCAGACGGCCGTCCGCGTCGGGCCGCACGCGGTAGCCGATGACCGCGTGGGCGCCCTCGCGGCGCGCCGTGATCTTGGGCGCGGGGGGCGCGCCGAGGCCGCCGGGGCGCGCGACCCGCAGCGGCCGGGGGTGGGCGGCCTCGTGGAATGCGGCGGGGTCGCGCCACTGGGCGTGCTCGTGGGGGCCCGAAGGGCTGTCCGACTCCCACGCCGCCCGCGCCCGCGTGCTGCCCCAGCGTCCGCGCCACGCGGCCCAGGCGGGCACCGTGTCGGAGATGACGATCAGGTCGGGGCGAAGGCGGGGGCCCTTGCCGTCGCAATGGTCGGGAACGATCGGTGCCTCGGGGTAGCTGCCGCGCGTGAAGTACGAGGCGTGGGAGCCGCGCGCGCTGTAGACGACCGGGGCCGGGCCGTCGGGCGTCGCGGCGTGCTCGAGAGCGTCCCACGCGCAGCGCTCCCCGCCCTGATGCTGGGCGTAGGTGGCCTGCTGGGGCTGCTCGTCCGCCCCGAGGCGCAGCTGGATCATCTCCCAGTCGCCCTCGTGCAGCCCGACGCCGAGGAACGCCTTGTCGTTGTAGTAATGGAAGAACCAGTACTGCAGCCACAGCCGGCCGCCGGCGTCGCGGACGGCGTGCCCGTGGATGCGGTCGGCGTACGGCTCGCGGTGCATCGCCCGGGCCTGGGCGACGTAGTCCTGGCCCGTGGCGTCGAGGTAGTCGTTCGCGCGAGCAGGCACGCCGGACGGGTACGTCGTCCCGTCCAGCGTGTCGATGTCGAGCAGGACGTTGCTGCCCTTGCCCGCGAGCACGCCCCCGCCGGCGCGCTTCAGCGCGTTGCCGGGCCGGTCGCTGAGGATCGCCGCGGCGTCGGCGGGGAAGCTCTCCTGCGAGTCGAACTGCATGAGCGGCCGGTAGCGCACGAGGAGTTCGTCGTCGGTGCTCATCGGTACAGCTCGCGAAGGCCGCCGGCGAAGCCGGCGGGAAGGTTCGGCTGGCGGTCCAGGCGGTCGAACAGCGTGCTGTCGCCGGCCACGGTGATCGCGTCGAGCTCGAGAGGGCCGAGGATCTGCGAGAGCGGCTTCGCAGCGGCGAGCGGGGGCGTCGGGCCGGTCGGGACGCCGCTGTCGGGGCCGGGAAGATGCGGTCGCAGGGAGACGCCGGTGTCGGACAGCTCGTCGAGCGCGAGGTACCACTGCGACGGCTCGCCCGGGTTGGCGGCAAGCCTCGGCGGCGCCTGTTCGAGCTCCAGCGCGAGCTCCGGCAGGTGCGCCATCGCGTCCTTCAGCCGGCTGGTCGCCGCGGAGAGCGTCAGCGCCTCGATCTCGGGGTCGGCCGAGGCGTCGGTGAGCGCGACCGCGCGCTGCTCGGCTCCGACGGCGACGGTCTCCACCCCGTCGGTCAGGGCGTGCATCAGTGCCGGCTCGCCGCAGCGCGGGACACCGCTGACCATCACGAGCCGCAGCGCGCGCTCGTCGCCGTGCAGCAGGTGCTCGTACGGATCCCCCGTGGTGTCGCCGACCACGATCAGGTCGGCGCGCTTCC
Organism: uncultured Solirubrobacteraceae bacterium; assembly: GCA_963781935.1. GTDB lineage: Bacteria > Actinomycetota > Thermoleophilia > Solirubrobacterales > Solirubrobacteraceae > F1-60-MAGs163. Next base: position 169,237 of record CAWAHX010000010.1, on the reverse strand, counting down.
CCTGCTCCAGGCTGCCGAGCTCGTCGTCCCACTCGAGGATCCTCGCGGCGTCGCAGGTGGCCATCGCGACGATGTCGCGAGGCGTCGGTCCGTCCGGATGGGCTCCGGCCGCCAGGTGGGCCGCCTTGAGCTCGCCGAACAGGTTCTTGCTGCCGGAGGGCGACCAGTCCGAGCCGATGCCGACGAGCACGCCGGCGGCCCGCGCGGCGACGACGTCGGCGGTCTGCCCGTAGAGCAGCAGGTTGCTCAGCGGCGACCAGATCATCGCCGCGCCGCGCCGCGCGAGCACCTTGAAGTCCTGGGGCTCGAGCGCGGCGCAGTGGATCCCCGCCAGCGCCCGCGTGATCGCCCAGCGGCGCGGTGCGAAATGGAGCGCCAGGAAGTGCTCGCGCGCCCGCGCGTCCGTGCCCTCGGAGAGGTGCAGCAGGAAGCAGGACTGCTGCTGGAGCCGGGCCAGGAAGCGCTGCGCATCCGTCGCCTCGACGTCGGCGACCTTGGTGGCGGCGTTCGGGAGCGCCGGGTCGCCGGCGGCTTCGACGTTGCGCACGAGGCCTCGGTAGAAGCGGCGCGCGCCGTGGTTGGAGAACAGCTCGATGCCCTGCGTGGTGGTCACCCCGCCGAGCAGCGCCTTGCACTCGACGTAGCGCACCACCGCCCCCATCAGCCCGGGCGTCCGGCCGAGCACGGTCATCGGCCCGCTGATCAGCCGCCGGTACTCCGGGGTGCCGCCCCACTGGTCACGGTTGGTGTAGCGCCTCGGCACCTGCCAGAGCTGCAGGACGTCGTAGGGCAGGTGGTTGTGGAGCTCGATGAGCCCGGGGTAGATCGTCCCGCCGGTGGCGAGCACGGCGACCTGGTCGAAGCCGGCCGGCGGTGCTGCCGCGGCCTCGCCCACCGCCGCGATCTCGCCGCGGTCGAGGTACACCACGCCGTCCGCGAGCACCGTGCCGCCGTCGTCCATCGTCACCACCCGGCCGCGCAGCGCGGTCTTCGGGGCGTCGGGAGGATCGATCGGTGCTGTAGCCGGAAGGGGCACGCGCGTCGAAGCCTGGGTGGTGGTCGAGCCGCTATCGAACCTCGGACCGCGGTCCCACTCGCCGGCGCGGGAGGGTTTGTTCGCTCTGCGGTGCCTGATGTGCGCGATATCTACCGCTCGGCTTGCCAGCGCGACCCACGGGCGTTACGCCTCGACGCGAACCACCCATCCCGGACTCCCATCAGCGAGGAGGCGTGCATCATGGATCGGAAGATCAAGCGCTACGGATGGAATCGCGACCTTCCGGACGGGCGCGACATGATGTACGCCGCCCCGATCGCGGTCCTCGACAAGCTGCCCGCCAAGGTCGACCTGCGCCAGCGATGCCCGGCGGTCTACGACCAGGGCCAGCTCGGCAGCTGCACCGCCAACGCGATCGGCGGGGCGCTCGAGTTCGACCAGATGGAGCAGCAGCAGGCTGCGCCGTTCACCCCGTCGAGGCTGTTCATCTACTACAACGAGCGGCGCATCGAGGGCACGATCGAATCCGACTCCGGCGCGATGATCCGCGACGGGATCAAGACGGTCAACAAGGAGGGCGCCCCGCCCGAGGACGACTGGCCGTACGAGATCGACAAGTTCCGCGACAAGCCGCCGCAAGCCGGTCTACACGGAGGCGAAGGAGCACCAGGCGGTCCGCTACCAGCGCCTGACGCAGACGCTGAACCAGCTCAAGGGCTGCCTCGCGTCGGGCTTTCCGTTCGTGTTCGGCTTCGCGGTCTACGAGAGCTTCGAGAGCCCGCAGGTCGCCAAGACCGGCAAGGTCCCGATGCCCACGGCCGGACGAGCAGCAGCTCGGTGGCCACGCGGTGCTCGCCGTCGGCTACGACGAGACCCAGCAGCGCTTCATCGTGCGCAACTCGTGGGGTGAGGGCTGGGGGATGGACGGGTATTTCACGATGCCCTACCCGTACCTGCTCCAGGGGACGCTCTCGGGCGACCTCTGGACGATCCGCTCCGTCGAATAGGGGCTCACGCCGCTTCGAAGGTCCGTCCCGTCAGGAGATGCAGATGAGCATCACCGCGATGTGCGATGCCAAGCTGATGAACGAGCAGCCGGCACAGCGCTCGGCCAACTCGTTCGAGAAGGCGATCGGCCTGCAGACCCTCGTCCAGCGCCCGCAGAGCGCCCGCACCGCGACGCCGCTGCCGCCCAAGATCCCGCCCACGGTGCTCGGCCAGCTCGTGCGCTGGATCCCGACCGAGAGCCTCACCCTCTACGTCGCCTTCCTCGGCGTGCTCGACCCGGTCCCCACCCGTGCGGATGGGCGCGTGTCCGACGCGAACTTCACCGGGCGCTGGGTGACGCTCGGCGATGTTCCTCGCGCTGACCGTGGTGATCGTTCTGCTCGTGCACATCGCCAAGGTGCGGCGGACCCGCGAGCCCTTCCGCTGGCCCGTGTTCGAGATGGTGGTCTCGTCCGTGGCGTTCACCGCCTGGGCCGTCGCGCTCACGGACACGCCGCTGCGCGACTTCTCCGGCTACAAGATCGAGATCGGCGGCTTCATCGTGCTGGCCACGACGGCGATGATCGGGCTGGTCGCCGACGCGCTGGACCGCAACCTCGTCGCGACCCCGATCAACGACCCGTCGGCCGGCGCGGCGCTTCGCCGTGACGCACGGCACCTACGTCGCCTCGGCCCGGCCCACCGCGACGAGGATCGACTGAGCGTTGCTCGCCGATCTCCATGCCCACTACCCGATGCACCTCATCCCGCCCGAGGAAGGCACGCACGCGCACCTGACCCGCTGGCGCGCCGAGCGCCTGCGGGCGCGGATCGTCGACGTGATCTCGCGGATCGCCAACTACGAGGGCCCGTCCGGCGAGCCCGGCGTGACCGTCGACCTGATGCGCCGGGGCGACGTCGGCGTCGTGCTGTCGGTGCTCTACTCGCCGTTCGACGAGATGGACCTCGAGCGTCGCTACGGCGCGCCGCCCGACGCCGCGTACTTCGGCCGGCTGCTCGACGCGATGGACGTCGTCGAACACGACGTGAGCCGGCAGGGCGACCATGCGCGGTTCGTGCGCTCGGCCTCCGAGCTGGATGACTGCCTGCGAGACGAGCGCATCGCGTTCATCCACGCCGTCGAGGGCGGCTTCCACCTGGGCGCCCGAGAGCGACGTCCGCGAGAACGTCGCCGAGCTCGCCCGCCGCGGCGTCGCCTACGTCACGCTCGCGCACCTGTTCTGGCGCGGCGTCGCCACCAACGCGCCGGCGCTGCCGTTCATGCCCGACTGGCTCTATCGCCTGATCTTCCCCCAGCCCCGTGGTGAAGGTCTCAGCGCGATCGGCCGGGCCGCCGCCGAGGCGATGGTGCGCAGCCGCGTGCTGATCGACATCACCCACATGAGCGAGGCATCGCTCGCCGACACGTTCGAGCTTCTCGACCGCGAGGACCCGGAACGCAGGCTGCCGGTGATCGCCACGCACATGGCCTGCCGCTTCGGGCGCCTGGGGTACAACCTCACCGACGAGACGATCGCGCGGGTCGCCGAGCGCGGGGGCGTCCTCGGCGTGATCGACTGCCGGCATTACATCTCCGACGGGCTCGTCTCGCGGCGCGGCGGCCGGTCCTTCGAGGAGTCCGTCGGGCTCATCTGCAGGCACATCGACCGCATCCGGGACGTCACGGGATCGTTCGATCACGCTGCGATCGGATCCGACCTGGACGGCTACATCAAGCCGGCGCTGACCGGTCTCGAGCACATGGGCCACATGCGTGATCTGCAGGCGGCGCTCACGCAGCACTACGGCGCCGAGCGTGCGCAGCGCGTCTGCAGTGCCAACGCGCTGCGCGTGCTGCAGGCGCGCTGGAGCATGACGCAGCCCGGGCCCGCATAGTCGGCCGGACGGTCACCGGGCGGCCAGAAACGCGTCGAGCACCCGCGGGTCGAAGTGGCGCCCGCTCTGGTCGCGCATCTCCACGATCGCGCGCTCCTCGGTCCACGCGACCTTGTATGGGCGCTCGTGGGTGAGGGCGTCGAAGACGTCGGCGACGGCGACGATGCGTCCCGCGAGGGGGATCGCGGTGCCGGCCAGCCCGTTCGGGTAGCCGCTGCCGTCCCAGCGCTCGTGATGGGTCAGCGCGATCTGCTCCGCCATGACGAGCAGCGCGTGGGCGCTGCCGGTCAGCATCTTCGCCCCGGCGGTCGTGTGGGACTTGACCTGCTCGAACTCGCCGCTGGTCAGCTTCCCGGGCTTGGACAGCACGGCATCGGGGATCGCGATCTTGCCGATGTCGTGCAGCGGCGCAGCGAGGCGCAGCAGGTTGACCCGGTCGCCCGAGAGGCCGAGGCCCTCGGCGATTGCGACCGACAGCTCGCCGACGCGCCGCGTGTGCTGGCCGGTGTCGTCATCGCGCAGCTCGGCGGCGGCGGCGAGGCGCGCGAGCATCTCGAACTGCGCGTCCTTGAGCTCGCGGGCGCTCGCGCGGGCCTGGGTGATGTCCTCGATCTGGTAGTAGAGCTGCGCGATCTCGTGCTCGTCGTCACGGATCGCGGTGACCGCGACCCGGACCTCGAGCACACGCCCGCCGCGGTGCAGAAATCGCCGCTCGAAGTGCTGCGTGACGGCGTCGCCCGCCAACACGACAGCCGCCATGGTCGCGCTGGTGTCGCGATCCTCGGGATGGGTCAGCTTCAGCGCCGGCGTGCCGACGAGCTCGGCCGCCGAGTAGCCGGTCATGCGGCAGACCGCCTGGTTGACGCGCTGGATCTGGCCATCGGACCCCGTGATCATGCTGCCGATCGGCGCCTCGTCGAACGCCGCCCGGTGGCGCTGGGCCTCGCGTCGCAGCGCCTGGCCGCGGCGGTGCTCTCGCGCGGCCCGTTCCTCGCGCTCCGAGACGTCCCGGGGGCAGCAGGTGAGGAACGTCCGCTCACCGATCTGGATCCGGCTCATGCCCATCTCCATGGCGAACGGCGAGCCGTTCTTGCGGCGCCCGGCCGTGACGGCCGGCGGCAGCGATCCGGTGGCCCGGGCCGCGGAGCTCCGCGTGGCGCGCATCGCGCCGGCGAAGGCCTCGAGGTGGGTGGTCGCGATGAGCAGCTCCAGCGGCCGCCCAACGACCTCCTCCTCGGTGTAGCCGAAGATCTGCTCGGCATGGCGGTTGAACGACTCGATCAGCCCCTCCTCGCTGACGGTCACGATCCCGTTGGCGACGTTCTGCAGGATCGCCCGGTGGCGCTCCTCGCTCTCGCCCAGTTCGGCGTTGAGGTTCATGATCGACTCGAGTGAGCGCTGCAGCTGCTCGGCCTGCATGAAGAGGTCGACGAACGCCGAGATCTTCCCCCGCAGCGCCTCGGGCCGGATCGGCACGAAGACGATCGGCGTGCGCTGTGACTCGGCGCGCTCGCGGAAGAGCTTCGCCGTCGCGACGCCGTCCAGCGTCGGCATGCGCACGTCCATGACGATCGCGGCGAACTTCTGCCGGGCGATGGCGCGCAGGGCGGCGCGCCCGGACTCCGCCTCGACGACGGCGAGGTGCAGCGGCCGCAGCAGCGCGCGGATCGCCGCCCGCTGCTCGACACGATCGTTGACGACCAGCACGGCGACCGACGGCGGCTGCATGTCGGGAGCCTCGCCGAGCGCGGTTCCGTGGTCGGGGGTCAGGACGGCCGGGGGGATCATCCTGAGGGAGTTGCGAACGGGAGGGGGATGTACCTGAGCTTCTCGGGCATGGCGACGTCCGGGCGTTGCGCTCTCGGAAGTCAGGTCGCGCCGCCCGCCCGCTGGGGGAACGACGTCGCGAAGAATGCCCTCAGGACGAGAGTATCTCCGGCGTCAAGGCTCGGTTGGCGGGCGCGCTGCCTGACGCGGCACCTCGAGCCGCCACGTGCCCGAGAACCGGAGCACGTGACGATCGGGCAGCCTGGTGATCACCAGCGCGACGTCGCCGCACGCGGGGCAGCGCAGGACGAGGCCGGCGCCGCGGTAGAGGCGATGCGCGCCGACGGCGTTCGTGGCGCCGCACGACTGGCAGCGGCGCGGCTGCGCGGTGGCCTCGGCTCCCAGCACCTCCTGCAGGAGGCCGGCGAGGGCGTTGCCGTCGAGCCACAGGGCTTGCGCGGTCATCTCAACCTCCCGTCGGGCCGAAGCGCTCGGCGTGGATCTGGGCAGGGTCGTGGCCGGCGGCGACGAGCAGGTCCGCGACGCGCTCGACGAACGCGGTCGGGCCGCAGACGAAGACTGTGCGGCGCGCTTCCCGCAGGCGGGCCGACCTGCGGCGAGCATCTCGGCGTCGACGCGGCGGTCCCAGCCGGTCCAGCCGGTGGGCCGGCTGCGCGTCAGCGTCTGATGGACGGCGAGGCCGTCGCCGGCGCCCAGCCGCGCCAGCTCGTCGCGGTACAGCACGTCCTCCCACGCGCGCGCGGACACGAGCAGCCGCGCGTCGACGGTGCTGCCCTGCGCGGCGCGATGGCGCAGCATCGCCATCAGCGGCACGAGACCCGAGCCGCCCGCCACCAGCAGCAGCGGCCCGCCCTGCTCGACCCGCCAGGTGAAGTGCCCGCCGATCGGCCCGCGCAGCTCGAGCTCGTCGCCGGCGCGCAGCTCCCCGGCGAGGTAGGGCGAGACCTCGCCGTCGTCGAGCCGCTCCACCGTCAGCGCGAGCCGGCCGTTCTCGGGTGCCGAGGCGATCGAGTACGAGCGCTCGGCCTGGTAGCCGTCCTCGGCCGTGAGCCGCACGTCCACGTGCTGGCCGGCGACGTGGCCGGGCCAGTCCGGGACGTCGAACTCGATCGTTCGCGCGGACGGGGTCTCCGCCACCACCTGCTGCACGGCCGCGAGGCGCCAGGCGATCGCCACGCTCAGTCGCCCCAGTAGCGCTGCTCCTGCCACGGGTCGCCGTGGTTGTGGTAGCCGGCCGCCTCCCAGAAGCCCGGCTCGTCCTCGACGGTCAACGTCAGGCCGCGCACCCATTTCGCGCTCTTCCAGAGGTACAGGTGCGGGACGAGCAGGCGCGCCGGCCCGCCGTGCTCGGGCGCGAGCGGCTCGCCCTCGAAGGTGTGGACGACCCACGCCTTCCCGTCGGTGACGTCCTCGAGGGCGAGGTTGGTCGTGTAGCCGCCGTCGCACCAGGCGGTGACGTAGTCGGCCTCCGTCTCGACGCCGCCGAGCAGCGTGTCGACGGACACACCCGTCCACGTCGTGCCGAGCTTCGACCACTTCGTGACGCAGTGGATGTCGACGGTGAACGTCTCGGGCGACAGCCGCAGGAACTCCTCCCACGGCCACGACACGGGCTCGCCGACGGCGCCCTGGATCGTGAAGCTCCACTCGTCGAGCGCCGTCCGCGGCGTCGGGCCGGCGGACAGCACCGGGAAGTCGTCGACGACGTACTGGCCGGGCGGGACGCGCGACGGATCGACGTCACGTCGCGGGCGGCCGTGGAAACCACGCGAGATGAACGCCATGCCGCGATCCTCCCACGGCTCGCGCGCAGCTTCCAGGGGCGTTAGGTTTCTCGCCCACCCGCGAACACGGAGGTTCACAATGTCTTTGCCGTCCCCCGCCACGGCCATCGCCGTCACCGCGTTGTTCGTTGCGCTCGGGGGCACCGGATACGCCGCCACGCAGGTCGGTCCGGTCGCCGGGAGCGCGAAGAAGAAGCAGACCGTCAAGCGCGGGCCGCGCGGCCAGCGCGGACCCGCCGGCCTGCCCGGGCATGCCGGGCCGGTCGGTCCGGCGGGTGCGAGCGGGAAGGCAGGCCCGGCCGGGCCGCGCCGGGTGCGCCGGGTGCGCCGGGTGCGCCGGGTGCGATCGGACCGTCGAACGCGTACGCGGTGGCGGTCGCCAGCGCGCCGGACCTCAACGGATCCACTCCCGCCGTGGTCGCGACGCTGAGCGACCTGCCGGCCGGGGCGTACGTGATCAACGCGAAGGTCGCAGTTCACCGAGCGGGCGACGCCAAGCGCCAACGTCGACGTCGATTGCACGCTCGCCGCCGAGGCCGACAGCGACAAGGCGGGCGCATCGATCGGGCCGACGGCCTCCGGCGCGACGTCCCGCGACGACCTCGGCTTCCTGCTCACGCACACGTTCGCGGCGACCGGGACGGTGACGCTCTCGTGCAGCGAATCGGCGACGCTGGGCACCAAGGTCGGCGACGTGCGGATCGTCGCGACCCGCGTCGGGACCGAGGCGCATTGAGCAGGCCGCGGGTGGTGCTGACCCGGCCCGGCGCCGCCGACCAGGACGAGTTCCTGGACGCGATGCGCGCGAGCCGGGCGCTGCACCACCCGTGGATCTCGATGCCCTCGTCCGCGGCTGCGTACGCGGCCTACGTCCGGCGCAACGACGACGCCGCCAACGAGCTGTACCTGCTGCGCCTGCGCGAGTCCGGGTCGCTGGTGGGCTTCCTCAACCTCAGCGAGATCGTGCGCGGGCACCTGCAGAGTGCGTTCCTCAGCTACGGCGCGGTCGCCGGGCACGCGCGCCAGGGGCTCCTGAGCGAGGGCATGGAGCTGCTCCTGCGCCGCGCGTTCACCACGCACCGGCTGCACCGCGTCGAGGCCAACATCCAGCCCGCGAACACCGCGTCCGCGGCGCTCGTCCGGCGTGCCGGGTTCACGCTCGAGGGGTTCTCCGAGCGCTACCTCAAGGTCGGAGGACGCTGGCGCGACCACGAGCGCTGGGCGCTGCGCTCCGAGGTCTGGCGCGCAGCCCGCCGCGCAGGGGGGTGGCCCGTCTCGCCTACCGCATACGTCGGCGAGACGGGCCACCCCCCTCGGGGCGTCGGATAGCGTCCCGGCGATGAGTGCGCACTCCTGTGACGTCGCGGTCGTCGGCGCCGGGCTCGCGGGCCTGACGGCCGCACGCGACCTCGAGGCGCTCGGCCATTCGGTCGTCGTGCTCGAGGCGCGCGACCGCGTCGGCGGCAGGCTGCTGAACCATCCGCTGCCCGGGCTCCGAGCACGTCGTCGAGGTCGGCGGCCAGTGGGTCGGCCCGACGCAGGACCGGATCATCGCGCTCGCCCGCGAGCTCGGGGTCGCGACGCACCCCACGCACGCCGCCGGCGAGAACCTCGTCGAGTGGGAGGGCCGGCTGATCCGCTACCGCGGCACGATCCCGCGGATCAACCCGGCGGTGCTCGCCGACGTCGCCCAGGCCCAGGCACGGCTGGAGCGGATGGCGCGGGCGGTCGACCCGCGGGCGCCGTGGCAGACGCCGAAGGCGGCGGGCTGGGACGCGCAGACCTTCGCGACGTGGATCGCGCGCAACACCGTCACCAAGGGCGCGGCCGCGCTGCTGGAGATCGCGACCGAGGCCGTCTGGGCCGCCGAGCCGGCCGACGTCTCGCTGCTCCACATCCTGTTCTACACGAGCGCCGCAGGCTCGTTCGAGAACCTGATCGGCACCGAGGGCGGCGCCCAGCAGGACCGCTTCGTGGGCGGCTCGCAGCTCGTCGCCCTGCGGCTCGCCGAGCGCATCGCGGGCCCGGTCGTGCACGAGGCGCCGGTGCGCCGGATCGATCAGGACGCACGCGGCGTGCAGGTCTTCGCCGACGGTCACGAGGTGTCCGCGAAGGCGGTCGTCGTCGCGCTTCCGCCGACGCTGACCGCGCGGATCGACTGGCGCCCGGCGATGCCGTCCCAGCGCGATCAGCTCGTCCAGCGGATGCCGCAGGGGACGGTGGCGAAGTGCATGGCGGTCTACGAGCGCCCGTTCTGGCGCGAGCAGGGCCTCAGCGGACAGGCGCTGAGCCTGCAGGGGCCGACGCGCATCCTGTTCGACAACTCGCCTCCGGACGCGAGCTGCGGCGTGCTGCTCGGCTTCCTCGAAGGACGCACCGCCCGTGACCTGGGCGAGTGGGAGGCGCCGGCGCGCCGGCGCGCCGTGCTCGACTGCTTCGCGCGGGTCTTCGGCCCCGAGGCGGCCGCGCCGGTCGACTACATCGAGCAGCGCTGGGCCGAGGAGGAGTGGACGCGCGGCTGCTACGGCTGCTACCTGCCGCCCGGGGCCTGGACCGCGCACGGTCGCTGGCTCTCGAGGCCGATCGGACGCGTCCACTGGGCCGGCGCGGAGACCGCGACCGTCTGGGCCGGCTACATGGACGGCGCCGTGCGCTCCGGCGAACGCGCCGCGCGTGCCGTGGCCGCCCAGCTCGCATGAGCTACGAGCCCGATGCGCGCGCGATCCGCGCCGACGTCGAGGCGCTCGCGGGGATGACGCGCGACTCGGCGGGAGCGGGGGAGCGCGCGGCGGCGCAGTGGGCGCTCGAGCGGCTGATCGCGGCCGGGGCCACGGGCGCCGCGCTCGAGCCCTACCGGGCGCGCGCGACGAACAGCTGGAGCTTCGCCGCGCACGGCGCCTGTGGCCTGATCGCGCTCCGGCTGCGCGGCGTGCGCGGCGCCGCGCTCGCCCTCGCGGCGGCCGTCTCGCTCGAGCGCGACGCGAGCGGCCGCGCGCCCTGGCGCCGGCGTGTCGCCGGCGGTGGGCGCGGCGCGAATGCGGTGGGGCGCGTCGCATGCCGCGGCGAGCGCCGCGTGACCGCCGTCGTCGTCGCGCACGTGGATGCGGCCCGGACCGGGCTGGCCTGGCATCCGCGCGTCGTGCACAGCGGCGCGGCGCGGCACCTGCGCACGCGGCGCGTCGAGCCCGTCATGGCGCTGCAGCGTGCGGGGCTGCTGGCGGCCGCGGGAGCGGCGCTCGCCGCGCCGCGCTCGCTCGCAGGTCGCGTGCTCGCAGCCACGGCCGTCGTGATCAACGGGCTCGCCGTCCTGCTGAACCTCGACATCGCACGCTCGCCGACGGTGCCGGGCGCGAACGACAACGCCACGGGCGTCGCCGCCACGCTCGACCTCGCCCGTGCGCTCGCACAGGCGCCGCTCGAGCACGTCGACGTGCTCTTCGCCCTGGTCGGCAGCGAGGAGTCCGGGATGGGCGGCTTCCATGCGTTCCTGAGCGCGCGCGAGGCCACGCTCGAGCGGGCGAGCAGCTTCGTCCTCGGCCTCGACACGCTCGGGTGCGGCACGCCGATCATCGCGTGGGGCGAGGGAGCGATCGCGACCCACCGCTACCGCGACGCCGATCTCGCGCTCGCCGACGAGGGCGCGGCGCTCGCCGGCGAGCCGGCGGCCGAGCGCTGGCGGATCGGGGCGTGGACCGACCCGCTGCTCGCGCTGAACCGCGGCATCCCGGCGATCTCGCTGCTGTCGATCGGTCCCGGCTACTACCCCCACTATCACCACCCGACGGACCTCCCCGAGCACGTCGACTGGTCGTCGGTGGAGCGTTGCGCGCGCATCGCCCACGGGACCCTGCTCGCGCTCGATCGCCGGGCCGGGGACCTACCAGCCCGCGGTGCCTGACGCGCCCTTGAACGGCCCGGCGATGTCCTGTCGTGATCCAGCCGCCGTAGAAGTCGCCCTCCTGGGCCTGCACCAGCTCGTCGTCGAGGTAGCAGGCGTCCATGCGTCCCGGATAGAACGACACGTGGTCGCGCAGCGCCGCGTAGCGTGGATCCGGATCCGGATAGGCCCAGCTCGCGCCGGCGGCGACGGACGTCCCCGGCGACGACGTCGAAGTACTGGGCGAAGCCCTTCCACTCGCAGAACGTCGAGCGGTGCGCGGATCTGCGCAACACCCCGTCGGCGATGTCCTGCGCCGGCACGTAGATGGCCGGCGGGTGGCTCGTCTCCAGGACGCGCAGCGCGCTGCGTGCTGTCGGCGATCACGACGCCGCCGAGCTCGATCCGCACGCGGCGCGTGCACGCCTCGAGCCGCGGCGGGCGCGGGTACTCCCAGACGTTCTCCATGCCGGATGTACGGCCGAGCCCGCGTCGCGGACGGTCGCTGGTGGATCTCACCCGCCGCAGGGACGGCGCGAGGACTCTGCCCCCCCTGCCAGAATGAACCGCACAATGAGCTCGAAATCCGCCAAGAACAAGCCCGCCAAGGTCAGCAAGGCCGAGGCCGCCGCGGCCGCGAAGAAGCGCCGCAACATCATCATCGCCAGCGTCGTCGCCGTCGCCGTGGTCGCCGCCGCGATCGTGATCATCGCCGGCTCGGGCGGCAGCGACTCGAAGACCGCCTCGTCGTCCGGCTCGCTGGCCGGCACCTCTGAGACGACGGCGCTGCTCGAGGGCATCCCGCAGAGCGGCAACACGCTCGGGAACCCCAAGGCGCCTCTGACGATGATCGAGTACGCCGACCTGCAGTGCCCGTTCTGCAAGCAGTTCGCGCTCTCGGTGTACCCCGAGATCGTCAACAAGTACGTGCGGACCGGCAAGCTCCTCTACCAGTTCGACACGCTGACCTTCATCGGGCCGGACTCCGAGAAGGCCGCCCGCGCCGCGGCCGCCGCCGGCGTGCAGAACAAGGAGGCGAACTTCTCGAACCTCTGGTACTTCAACCAGGGCCAGGAGAACTCCGGCTACGCCACCGACGGCTTCATCGACAAGATCTACGACGCGGCCGGCGTCGACAAGGCGAAGGCCAACCTCTACCGCCGCAGCGAGCAGTCGAAGGCGCCGCTGGAGTCCGCGCAGGCGGGCGCCGAGAAGTACGGCGTCGTCAGCACGCCGTCCTTCGTCCTGGGCAAGACTGGCGGCCCCTACCAGAAGATCGAGGTCGACATCGCGAGTCTCGACGGCTTCACGGCCGCGATCGACGCGCTGTCCAAGAAGTAGTCCCTGCATGCTGGACCGCCGGCTCAAGATCACCGCGATCGTCCTCGCGGTCCTGGGGATCGGAGTCGGCGGGTACCTGACGTACATCCACTACGCGGGGATCGATCCCGGTCTGCAGCATCGCCCACGGCTGCATCAAGGTGCAGACGAGCGAGTGGTCGGAGTTCCACGGCATCCCGATCGCCCTGATCGGGCTGATCGGCTACGTCTCGATCCTCGGCTCGCTGCTGTTCCTCCCCGGTGACGTCGGCGCGCGGCGTGAGCGCGGCGCTGAGCGTCTTCGGATTCCTCTACAGCGCGTATCTCACGTACCGCGAGATCTTCTCGATCGAGGCGATCTGCCAGTGGTGCGTGATGAGCGCGATCCTGCTCACGCTGCTGGCGATCGTCACGGTCTGGCGACTGCTCGCGTCGCCGACGATGTCGGTGGGGTTGGACGACGACGAGGACGGCGTTCCGCCTGCGGTCGTGGCCTGAGAACCTTGCGTCGAGCCAACGTAGGGTGATACCCTACGTTACGTGAAGAAGACGAGCATCTATCTCGAGGATGAGCTCGATCAGGCCCTGGCCCTGCGCGCCGCCGAGGAGGGCGTCACGAAGGCCGAATTCATCCGCCGCGCGCTGAAGGGCGCCGCCGGCCGGCCGCCGCGCGTGAAGCCGCTGGCGATCGGCGTCGTCGCCAGCCGGAGCGGCCGCGCCGCGTGAGCATCGTCCTGGACACCAGCGTCGTCGTCGCGCTGATGGACCGCGACGACGAGCACCACGCAGCGGTCGCGGCCTGGCTCGCCGACCTCGACGACGACCTCGTGACGACGCCGCTCGCCGTCGCCGAGATGGATGACTTCGCGGGTCTCCAGGTCGCCCGCGAGCCGCTCTGGGCCGACCTCGACCGGCGCGCCTACACCGTGCGCTGGTGGGCCGACGCGCTGGCCGAGACGATCGTCGTCGCCCGTTCGCGGCCCGGCCTCGGGCTGACCGACGCCTCGCTCGTCGCGCTCGCCCACCGGCTCGGCACGGATCGCATCGCAACCACCGACCACGCCCACTTCCGCGCGCTGATGAGCGCCGCGGGCACCCCCTTCATCCTGCTTCCGGCCGACGCGGCCGTGAGAGCATCAGCTAACGACCACCCGAGGAGTACCGACCATGTCCACGAACAGCTTTGACGCCAAGGGCACGCTGAGCGTCGGAGGCCGCGAGCTGGAGATCTTCCGGCTCGATGCGCTGCAGGCGAAGTACGACGTCGCACGCCTGCCGTTCTCCCTGAAGATCCTGCTCGAGAACCTGCTGCGCACCGAGGGGAACGGATCGGTGACCGCCGAGGACATCGTCGCGCTCGCCACGTGGGACGCGAAGGCCGCCCCGAGCCTCGAGATCGCCTTCACGCCCGCGCGCGTCCTGATGCAGGACTTCACCGGCGTGCCGGCCGTCGTCGACCTGGCCGCGATGCGCGACGCGATGGCGCAGCTCGGCGGCGACCCCGCGAAGATCGAGCCGCTCGTCCCGGCCGAGCTCGTCATCGACCACTCGGTCCAGGTCGACGCCTTCGGGACGACCGACGCGTTCGCGATCAACACCGCGCGCGAGTTCGAGCGCAACCACGAGCGCTACCAGTTCCTGAAGTGGGGCCAGCAGGCGTTCGACACGTTCAAGGTCGTGCCGCCGGACACCGGGATCGTCCACCAGGTCAACCTCGAGTACCTCGCGCGCGTCGTCTTCGTCAACGACCGCACGAACCAGGCCTACCCCGACACGCTCGTCGGCACCGACTCGCACACGACGATGGTCAACGGCCTCGGGGTGCTCGGCTGGGGCGTCGGCGGCATCGAGGCGGAGGCCGCGATGCTCGGCCAGCCGATGTCGATGCTGATCCCGCAGGTCGTCGGCGTGCGCCTCGACGGCGAGCTGCCGGAGGGCGCGACCGCGACCGACCTCGTGCTGACGGTCACCGAGATGCTGCGCGAGAAGGGCGTCGTCGGCAAGTTCGTCGAGTTCTACGGGCCCGGCGTCGCGCGCCTGCCGCTCGCCGATCGCGCGACGATCGGCAACATGAGCCCGGAGTACGGCTCGACCTGCGCGATCTTCCCGATCGACGCCGAGACGCTGCGCTACCTGCGAGTTCACCGGTCGCCCGGCCGAGCACGTCGCGCTCGTCGAGGCCTACGCCAAGGAGCAGGGCCTCTGGCACGACGAGCAGAGCGAGGAGCCGACGTTCACCGAGACGGTCGTGCTCGATCTCGGCAGCGTCGTGCCGTCGATCGCCGGTCCGCGCCGCCCGCAGGACCGCGTGCCGCTCACCGGCAGCAAGGCCGCGTTCCGCGAGGAGCTCAAGGGCTACGCGCCCGACTGCGACTTCGTCGACGAGGGCGTCGCCGAGTCGTTCCCCGCCAGCGACCCGCCGGCCGCGATGGAGCCCGGCGCCGACCGAGCACGCGGGCTCGCCCGCGGGCCACGCGGCGGTCGGCGCCGTCACCACGCGCCCGCGCGTCGCGCTGACGATGGCCGACGGGACGCAGACGTCGCTCGAGCACGGCCACGTCGTGATCGCGGCGATCACGAGCTGCACGAACACGTCGAACCCGTCGGTGATGCTCGCCGCCGGGCTGCTCGCCCGCAACGCCGTCGCCAAGGGCCTGACGACGAAGCCGTGGGTCAAGACCTCGCTCGCGCCGGGCTCGAAGGTCGTCACCGACTACCTGCTGCGCGCCGGCCTGCAGGACGACCTCGACGCGCTCGGCTTCAACCTCGTCGGCTACGGCTGCACGACCTGCATCGGCAACTCCGGCCCGCTCCCGGCGGAGGTCGTCGGCGGCGATCAACGAGGGCGACCTGACGGTCTGCTCGGTCCTGTCGGGCAACCGCAACTTCGAGGGCCGCATCAACCCCGACGTGCAGATGAACTACCTCGCGTCGCCGCCGCTCGTCGTCGCCTACGCGCTGGCCGGGCACGATGGACATCGACCTCGCAGAACGAGCCGCTCGGCCAGGGAGCCGGACGGCCAGGACGTCTACCTGCGCGACATCTGGCCGCTCGACGGACGAGATCGCGCGGACGGTCGAGCACGCCGTGCAGTCGGACATGTTCCGCAAGAGCTACGCCCAGGTCTTCGACGGCGACGACCACTGGCGACGCGCTCGAGGTGCCGACCGGCGACCGCTACGCCTGGAGCGACGACTCGACCTACGTGCGCCGCCCGCCGTACTTCGACGGGATGCCCGCCGAGCCGCTGCCGGTGCACGGACATCCTCGGGGCGCGCGTCCTGGCGCGCCTCGGCGACAGCGTCACGACCGACCACATCTCACCGGCCGGAGCGATCAAGAAGGACTCGCCCGCCGGGCACTACCTGATGAACTTCGGCATCAGCGGCGGCGGCGACACGGCCGCCGGCGGCCGAGGCCGAGGCGGCGGCGCGGCGTCGATGATGCGCGACGCGCACGGCGTCGAGCCCAAGGACTTCAACTCCTACGGCTCGCGGCGCGGCAACCACGAGGTGATGGTGCGCGGCACGTTCGCGAACATCCGCCTGCGCAACCAGCTCGCGCCGGGGACCGAGGGCGGCGTGACGCGTCACCTGCCCGAGCGGCGAGGAGATGTCGATCTTCGACGCTGCGGCGCGCTACGAGCGCGAGGGCACGCCGCTGGTCGTCCTCGCCGGCAAGGAGTACGGCTCCGGGTCCTCGCGCGACTGGGCGGCGAAGGGCACCGCGCTGCTCGGCGTGCGCGCCGTGATCGCCGAGAGCTTCGAGCGCATCCACCGCTCGAACCTGATCGGCATGGGCGTGCTGCCGCTGCAGTACCCCGAGGGCTCGTCCGCGAAGTCGCTCGGGCTGAGCGGCCTCGAGGTCTTCGCGATCACGGGGCTCGCAGGGCCGCTGAACGCCGGGGAGCTGCCGCGCCACGTGACGGTCAACGCCGGCGACGTCGAGTTCAGCGCGCTGCGTCCGGATCGACACGCCGAAGGAGGCCGACTACTTCCGCCACGGCGGGATCCTGCCGTACGTGCTGCGCCAGCTGGTGGCTGAGGGGTAGTGGACTAAGCGGACCAGGTCCGGTAGCGTGGGGGCATGGCCAGCAGACGTCGTGCCCACCACCTACTCGATCCACGAGGCGAAGACCCAGTTCTCGAAGCTCATACGGCAGGTCGAGGCCGGCGAGGAGGTCGTGATCCGACGCGGCCCCACGCCCGTCGCGAGGCTTGTGGCGTATGAGCGCGCCGAAGCTCACGGGATTCGGGTCGCTGCACGGCCGCATCTGGATGGCCGAGGACTTCAACGATCCACCACCGGAGTTCGAGGAGTACCTGTGAGGCCCGGCATCCTGGTCGACACGCACGCCGTGCTCTGGTGGCTCAGCGGCGATTCCAGGTTCCCCGAAGCGACCCGCTCGGCCGTCGAAGACTCCGGGCTCGACGTCTACATCAGCGCCGCGACGATCTGGGAGATCGCGATCAAGGTCGGGCTGGGGAAGCTGCGGGCGGACCAGGATCTTCCGGAGCAGCTTGCCGCGGGCTCATTCCGGCTCCTCCCGGTATCGGCCGATCACGCCTGGCGTGTGCGGGAGCTGCCACGGCACCACAACGATCCGTTCGACCGGATGCTCGTCGCCCAGGCGATGGCCGAAGGGCTTTCGCTGGTCACGGCCGACAGCGCGTTCGCCGACTACGACGGCGTTCACGCGATCTGGAACTGCGTCGCTACAGGCGTGCGCCGCCGCAGCGTGAGCGTTCCGAGCGCCAGCGCGAGCAGGCAGAAGCCGAACGTGATCGCCGCGGCGCTCGCCGCGCCCGAGGCATCGCCGGCGGTCACGTCGGCGAGCGCCTCGTAGGCGTACGTCATCGGCAGGATCCCGGCGAGGGCATCGAGCGCCGGGCTCATGTCGTCGCGCGGGACGAGCAGGCCGCAGAGCAGGAACTGGGGCAGGATGAACGCGGGCATGAACTGCACCGCCTGGAACTCGCTCGTGGCGAACGAGCTGAGCCCGAGCCCGAACGCCATCCCGAGCTCCGCATTGAGGATCGCGATGGCGATCAGCGCCGCGGTCGATCCCTGCACCTCGAGCCCGAGGACGAGCAGCGCGAACGCGCTGGCGACGATCGCCTGCACCGCGGCGACGGCGGCGAACGCGAGTGCGTAGCCGGCGACGATGTCGGCCCGGCTCAGCGGGAGCGTCATCAGTCGCTCGAGCGTCCCGCTCGTGCGCTCGCGCAGCATCGTCACCGACGTCACGAGGAACATCACGACGAGCGGGAAGATGCCGAGCAGCGGTGCGCCCACGCGCTGGAACTGCGTCTCGTTGTCCGCCAGCAGCAGCTTCAGGAGGCCCAGCAGGACGAGCGGCACGATCATGATCAGCGCGATCGTGCGCGGGTCGCCGCGCAGCTGCGCGAGGATCCGGCGCGCGGTCGCGACGTCGCCCGCCTGCTCACGAGGCGCCCCCGCCGCGGCGCTCGATCAGCCGCAGGAACGCCTCGTCGAGATCGTCGGTTCCCGCCTCGCGGCGCAGCGCGGCCGGCGACTCGGCGGCCAGCAGCCGGCCGTCGCGCAGCAGCAGCACCTTGTCGCAGTTGGCCGCCTCGTCGAGCACGTGCGTGGAGATCAGCAGCGTTCGCCCCTCGTCGCGCAGGCGGGAGAACAGCTCCCACAGGTCGCGCCGCAGCAACGGGTCGAGGCCGACCGTCGGCTCGTCGAGGACGAGCAGCTCGGGTGCGCCGAGGAGTGCGCAGGCGAGCGAGACGCGGTGCTGCTGGCCGCCGGACAGGTTCCCCAGGCCCCGGTGACCGACGTGAGGTCGACGGTCTCGATCACCTCGGCCACCTGGGCGTCGCCGTGCGCCGAGGATGCGCGCGGTGTAGTCGACGTTCTGGCGCACGGTCAGGTCCTGGTAGACCGAGCCCGACTGGGTGACGTAGGCGACACGCGAGCGCAGCGACGGCGCGCCCGCGGGCTCGCCGAGCACGGTCACCGTTCCGCCCGCGACGACCTGCACGCCGACGATCGCGCGGATCAGGGTCGACTTGCCGCCGCCGCTGGGCCCGACGAGGCCGGTGATCCGCCCGGCCGGGACGTCGACGTCGATGCCCGGGAGGACATCGCGGCCTCCGCGCCGGACCCGCAGTCCGTGGACCTCGATCGCCGCTGCGGACCCGGTCATGCGTCCGAGATTATGGGTTACGGTCGCCCGATGGATCCCTTCAGCTCGGCGTCCGCGCTGGCCGTCGCAATCCGCGGGCGCAGTATCAGCGCCGTCGAAGCCCTCGACGCGCAGCTCGCGCGTGTCGCAGCGTGCAACGATCCGCTCAACGCCGTCGTCGCCCTGGATGAGGACGGTGCGCGCGCAGCTGCCGTCGCCGCCGACGAGGCGCTCGCCGCGGGCGCGCAGGTCGGGCCGCTGCACGGCGTCCCGATGACGATCAAGGACTCCTACGAGACGCAGGGGCTCGTGACCACGTGTGGTGTGCCCGATCTCGCCTCCCACATCCCGGCGACGGACGCCGACGCGGTGGCCCGGCTGCGCGGCGCGGGAGCCGTGATCTTCGGCAAGACGAACGCACCGCTGATGGCGGGCGACGTCCAGACCTACAACGCGGTCTACGGCACGACGAACAACCCCTGGGATGTCGAGCGCTCAAGCGGTGGGTCCAGCGGCGGCGCAGCGGTCGCCGTGGCGACCGGGATGACGCCGCTGGAGCTCGGCAGCGACATCGGCGGCTCGATCCGCACGCCCTCGTCGTGGTGCGGCGTCTTCGGTCACAAGGCGAGCTG
Source organism: uncultured Solirubrobacteraceae bacterium (assembly GCA_963781935.1). Lineage (GTDB taxonomy): Bacteria > Actinomycetota > Thermoleophilia > Solirubrobacterales > Solirubrobacteraceae > F1-60-MAGs163. Next base: position 149,804 of record CAWAHX010000010.1, on the reverse strand, counting down.
GGGCGTCGTTCCGATGCGCGGGCACATCCCCGGCCCGCCCGGGCTCGCTGACCGTGCCCGACCTCGGCGTGGGAGGCCCGCTCGCACGCGACCCGGCGGATCTCGCCCTGGCCCTCGACGTCCTGGCCGGCCCCGGCGACTGGGACGCCGCGGCGTGGTCGCTCGAACTCCCGGCGCCGCGCGCCAAGGCGCTCGCGGACGTGCGCATCGCGGCGTGGATCGACGATCCGGCATGCCCCGTGGGCGGCGCGGTGCGCGAGCGCCTGGAGCTGCTCGTCGACGGCCTGCGGGCGGCCGGCGCGGCGGTCGACACCGACGCGCGGCCCGCGCTGACACTCGAGGACTCCGTCGGCGCCTACCTGCCGCTGCTGGGCGGGATCATCGGCTCCGGCTTCCCGCCCGAGGTCTACGACGGCCTGCGCGGGCTCGCCGCGTCGTTCGACGAGGGCGACGAGAGCCCCGTCGCGCGCTTCGCCCGCGTCATGACGGGCTCAGCGCGCGACATCATGGCGTTCGGCGAGTGGCGCAACCAGCAGCGCGCGGCCTGGCGGGCCTTCTTCACGGGATTCGACGTGCTGCTCGCCCCGGTCGTGCCGGTGCCGGCGATCCCGCACGACCACAGCGACCCGATGCCGGCGCGCATGATCGAGGTCGACGGGGCCGAGCGCACCTACCTGGACCTGTTCTCCTGGATCGCTCCGGCGACGGCGTGCCTGCTGCCCGCGACCGTCGCACCGATCGGCCGAACGGACGAGGGCCTGCCGGTGGGCGTCCAGATCATCGGGCCCTACCTGGAGGACCGCACGACGATCGCGTTCGCCCGTGCGCTCGCCGACGCCCGGCTCGCCGCGTTCGAGGCGCCGCCGGCGCCCGCCCGATAGCGTCCGGCCCATGCAGATCCGCGCCGCCGTCCTCGAGGAATTCGGAAAGCCGCTCGTCGTCCAGGACGTCGGGCTCGACGGGCCCAAGGCCGGCGAGGTCCTCGTCCGGGTGACCGCCTGCGGCGTCTGTCACACCGACATGTACACCGCCAGCGGCGTCGACCCGTCGGGCTATGCGCCGACCGTCCTGGGCCACGAGGGCGCCGGCGTCGTCGAGGCGATCGGCGAGGGCGTGACGTCACTCGCGGTCGGCGACCACGTCGTCACGCTCTTCTCGCCGCAGTGCCGCGAGTGCCTCCACTGCACGTCCGGCAAGACGAACATCTGCCTTGCGATCCGCGAGCAGCAGGGCCTCGGCTACCTGCCCGACGGGACGACGCGCCTGCATCGCGGCGACGAGCGCATCCGCCACTTCATGGGGACCAGCACGTTCGCCGAGGCGACCGTCATGCCGGAGATCGCGCTGGCCAAGGTGCCATCCGAGGCGCCGCTCGACGTCGTGTGCACGCTCGCCTGCGGCGCGACGACCGGCATCGGCGCGGCGCTGTACATCGCGAAGGTCGAGGCCGGCGCGACGGTCGTCGTGTTCGGTGCCGGCCTCGTCGGGCTCGGCGCCGTGGCGGGGGCCAAGCTGGCGGACGCCGGGCGGATCATCATCGTCGACCCCAGCGAGGAGCGCCGCCGCGAGGCGCGCGAGCTGGGCGCGACCGACGAGCTCGCCGGTGGTGAGGGCGTCGTCGAGGAGATCCTCGAACTGACCGGCGGCTTCGGCTCGGACTACACCTTCGAGGCGACCGGTCTCGTGGCGGTGATGCGCCAGGCCGTCGAGGCGGCGCGCATGGGCTGGGGCCAGTGCGTCGTCGCCGGCGTCGCAGGTCGCGGCGAGACGCTCGACATCATCCCGCGCTACCTGATCACCGGCCGCCACGTCGACCGGCGCCTCGTTCGGCGGCGCGCGCGGGCGCGACAACGTGCCCGAGCTCGCCCAGCTCTACCTCGACGGCCGCCTCCCGCTCGACAAGTTCATCTCCCACCACCTGCCGCTGGAGCAGGTCAACGACGCGTTCGACCTGATGCACCACCAGGACGGCATCAGGACCGTCCTGACGTTCTGACCCTCACGCGACCGCCCCGTCCGCGAGGAAGGCCTTGACGACCCGGTGGTACTCCGGGACGTCGAGCAGGAACGAGTCGTGCCCCCAGCGGTGACTCGATGTCGACGTGCCGTGCCGTCGACGCCGCGCGCAGCCAGCTCGCGCACGATGCGCTCGGAATGCCCGCTGTCGAAGCGCCAGTCGCTGGTGAACGACACGGCCAGGAACCGCGTCGGGTTGCCGCGCAGCCGCTCGTCGACGCCGGCCTCCTCGAACGGGACGAAGTAGTCCATCGTCCGGGTGGTGAACAGGTAGCTGAGCGCGTCGAAGCGCTCGAGGAACGTCGCCCCCTGGTGATGCAGGTAGTGCTCGACCTCGAAGTCGGGCCCCAGGCCCGGGGGAGCATCCTCGTCGCGCCGCATCCGGCCGAACTTCTCGCGCAGCGACTCCTCGGAGAGGTAGGTGATGTGGGCCATCATCCGCGCGATCGCCAGCCCGATGGTCGGGCCGGCGCGCGCCGGCGTCGTGGTAGTGCCCGCCCTCGAAGCCCGGGTCGCGCATGATCGCCTCGCGCGCGACCGCCGAGAACGCGATGTTCATCGCGGTCAGCTCGCCGCTGGCGCAGATGGGGACGCAGAGCTCCATCGCCTGCGGGTCGTCGATCGCCCACTGCAGCGCCTGCATCCCGCCGAGCGAGCCGCCGATCGCCGCGCGCAGCCGCCCGACCCCGAGGTGCGCCAGCAGCCGGCGATGCACCGTCACGAGGTCGCGCACGCTGAACATCGGGAACTCCATGCCCGTAGCGCGCGCCGGTCGCCGGGTTCACCGACGACGGGCCCGGTGGTGCCGCTGCAGCCACCCAGCAGGTTGGGCGAGATGACGAAGAAGCGATCGGTGTCGATCGGGCGCCCGGGGCCGATCAGGCGGTCCCACCAGCCGCGCCGCGCCGGGTCGCCGTGATGGCCGGCCGCGTGGGCGTCGCCGGTCAGCGCGTGGCAGACGAAGACGGCGTTGGCGCGCGCCGGCGTCCAGCGCGCCGTAGGTCTCGTAGGCGACCTCGACCGGCGCGAGCGTCGCACCGGACTCCAGGACGAGCGGGTCGTCCTCGGTGAAGAGGACGACCCGCTGCGTCTCGACGGCTCCGAGGCCGCCGCCGGTCATGCGGTGGCGGCCGCCAGCGCCTGATCGAGGTCGGCGAGGATGTCGTCGATGTGCTCGATGCCGACCGACAGGCGCACCGTCTCCTGCGTCACGCCGGCGGCGGCGAGCTCCTCCTCGTTGAGCTGCGAGTGCGTCGTCGAGGCGTTGTGGATCGCCAGCGACTTCGCGTCGCCGATGTTCGCGAGGTGGCTGAACAGCTTCAGGTTCTCGATGAAGCGCTTGCCGGCCTCGGCGCCGCCCTTGATGCCGAAGGTCACCAGCGCGCCGTAGCCGCCGGTGAGGATGCGGTCGGCCACCGCCTTGTACTCGCTCGACTCCAGGCCCGGGTAGGAGACCCACTCGACGTCGTCGCGGGCCTCCAGCCATGAGGCGACCGCGAGCGCGTTCGCGTTGTGGCGCTCCATGCGCAGCGTGCAGCGTCTCGACGCCCTGCAGGATCAGGAACGCGTTGAACGGCGACAGCGCCGCGCCGAGGTTGCGCAGCAGCACGGTGCGCACCCGGCCGATGTAGGCGGCCGGCCCGAGGGCGTCGCTCCAGACGACGCCGTGGTAGCTCGGGTCGGGCGTGGTCAGTCCCGGGAAGCGCTCGCCGTTGGCGACCCAGTCGAACTTCCCGGAGTCGATCACGACGCCGCCGATCGAGTTGCCGTGGCCGCCGAGGTACTTCGTCAGCGAGTGCACGACGATGTCGGCGCCGAGCTCGAAGGCGCGCGTGCCGATCGGCGTGGGAACCGTGTTGTCGAGGATCAGCGGCAGGCCGGCGGCGTGGGCGGCGTCGGCCCAGGCCGGGATGTCGATCACGTTCAGTCGCGGGTTGCCGATCGTCTCGCCGAAGACGAGCCGGGTCTTGTCGTCGGCCAGGCGGGCGACGGCGCCCGGATCGTCGGCGTCCGCCCAGCGCACCTCGATGCCGTACTGGGGCAGCGTGTGCGCGAACAGGTTGTACGTGCCGCCGTAGAGCTGGCTGACGGAGATGATGTTGTCGCCGGCGCGGGCGACGTTCAGCACCGAGTAGCTCACGGCCGCCTGGCCGGAGGCGGTCACGACCGACGCGATGCCGCCCTCGAGGTCCGCGAGACGCTGCTCCAGCACGCCCCACGTCGGATTCATGATGCGCGTGTAGATGTTGCCCGGCACCTTCAGGGCGAACAGGTCGGCCGCGTGCTGGGTGTCGTCGAAGACGTACGACGTGGTCTGGTAGATCGGGACGGCGCGCGCGTTCGTCGACGGATCCGGCTCCTGGCCGCCGTGGAGGGCGATGGTCTCGGGATGCGGCTGCTGCTCGCTCATGTGGATCTGAGGCTCCTTGGGACGGGACGGTCGACCTAAAATACCCAATCCCGACCGGAGAAAGAGTGAATCAGCCGGATCGTCCCGCGCGTTAGGGTCCGGCCTCATGTCGATCCCGCCAGTTCTGCACGCCCTGCTGACCGCTCACGGCCCCTCCGGCTACGAGGCGACCCCGGCCGCGGTCTTCCGCGAGGCCGCCCGGGCGTTCACCGATGACGTCCACGGCGACGTGATGGGCAGCTCGACCGCCCGCGTCGCCGGGACCGCGGGCGGGCCGTCGCTGGCGATCGTCGGGCACATCGACGAGATCGGCCTGATCGTCACGCACATCGAGGACTCCGGGTTCCTGCGCTTCAGCGGCGTCGGCGGCTGGGATCCCCAGATCCTGATCGGGCAGCGCGTCGCGATCGCGACGAAGGCGGGGGAGATCCCCGGTGTGCTCGGCAAGAAGCCGATCCACCTGCTCAAGCCGGACGACCGCAAGAAGGTCCCCGAGCTCAAGGAGCTGCACATCGACATCGGCGCCGCGGACGGCGACGAGGCGCGCACGATGGTCCGCATCGGCGATGTCGCCGTGATCGCCGGCGACCCGGTGGAGATCGTCAACGATCGCGTCTTCGCGCGGTCGATGGACAACCGGCTGGGCTGCTTCGTCGCGCACGAGACGGCGCGCCTCACGGCGCAGGCGGGCGGCGCCCCCGGCGACGTCATCGCCGTGGCGGCCGTGCAGGAGGAGACGTCCTTCGGCGGCTCGGCCACGACCGCGCACTCGCTGCGCCCGGACCTCGCCGTCGTCGTCGACGTGACGCACGCGACCGACGCGCCCGGCATCGACGAGTCCGAGATCGGCAAGCATCACTTCGGCTCGGGGCCCGTGATCGAGCGCGGGTCGAACCTGCACCCCGTCGTCGCCGAGCTGCTGCTGGAGACCGCCGAGGCCGAGGGCATCCCGCACACCGTCGCGGCGTCCGCGCGCAGCACCGGCACCGACGCCGACGCGGTCCACGTCTCGCGCGGCGGCGTGCCGACCGGGCTCGTCTCCGTCCCGCTGCGCTACATGCACTCGCCGGTGGAGATGGTGCAGCTCGACGACGTGCACAACACGGCCAGGCTGCTGGCCGCGTTCGCCCAGCGCCTCTCGGCCGGGATGAGCTTCCAGCGCTGATCGCCGTTCGTGCTCGTCCTGTTCGACATCGACGGGACGCTGCTGATCGGCGCCGCCGCGGCGCACCGCGATGCGCTGCACGCGGCGATCGCCGAGGTCTGGGGCGTCGACCTGTCCGGCGTGCACGTCGAGACGGGTGGGCGCACCGACCCCGAGATCGCCCGCTCGATCCTGGCCGCGGGCGGCGTGGACCAGGCCCGCGTCGACGAGCGCTTCGAGGCGTTTCCCGCCGCCGTCGTGCGCCACTACGAGGCGCTCGTGCCCGACGACCTCTCGGCCCATGTCGCGCCGCACGCGCTTGCGGCGCTGGACCACATCGAGCGCCTGGGAACGGGTCGGCTCTCGCTCGTCACCGGCAACCTCGAGCCGGTCGCGCGGCTGAAGCTCGCGAGCGCCGGGATCGGCGCGCGCTTCCCGGCCGGCCAGGGCGGCTTCGGCTCCGACAGCGCCATCCGCGCCGACCTCCCGCCGATCGCGCGTGCCCGTGCCGGGGCGCTCTGGAACGGCGGCGAGCCGTGGCCCGCCGAGCGCACCGTGATCGTGGGCGACACGCCGCGCGACATCGCCTGCGCGCGCGCCGACGGCGTGCACGTCGTCGCGGTGGCGACCGGGCCGTTTCCCGCTGAGGATCTGCGCGCGGCGGACGTTGTGCTGGCGGACCTGAGCGCCCTCCCCGCGGCGCTCGAGGCGCTGCCGTAGCCCGCGACTCCCCGGCGCGGATACAGTCGCGGCATCGACGGGAACGCGTCATATCCGCTGCCGCAGGATCCTGCGCTCGCTGACGTCGCGGCGGCCCTCCAGGGGTCGGGGCACTGGGGCTGGGTGCTCGACGACGAGTGGCGCATCGTCTTCGTCACCGACGAGCTGCGCCTGACGTTCGGTGGCAACACGGAGCTCGCGCACTGGCCGATCGGCGAGCGCTTCTTCGGCCCGGAGTTCCTGGCCGCGACGCAGCATTGGCGCTTCGGAACCACCACCGCGGCGCTGTTTCGCTCCAACTTCGCCGCAGTCGGCGGCTGGGTGCTCGCCGACACCCCGGGTGGGCTCGAGGAGCTGCGCAGGCGCGTCGACCCCTCGCTGCAGGACATGATCGACGACCTGGAGCCCGCGGAGACGGCCGCCCTGTGGTTTGCCGGGGAGGGCATGGGCCTGGATGACACCGTCGGCGTGCCGCTGCTCGGGATCCGGATTCGCGACCGCGACGGGCGGCTCGCCGGCACCGCGATGATCTCCAAGCCGGCGGCGGGCATGGCCGTCCTCGGGGCCATGACCTCGATGGGGGACGCCGCGCCACCTCCAGCGGATGCTGCAGGTCGCGAAGGCCGGCCGGCGGCCGGCGGCGATCCTGTTCGCCGACCTCGAGGCCTCCTCCCCGCTCGCGCGGCGCCTCTCGACCGCGAGCTACTTCGCGTTCGGCCGCCGCCTGGTCCGCGCGGCCGACCGGTGCATCATCGACGCGGGCGGGCTCCCGGGCCGGCACGTGGGCGACGGCGTGGTCGCGTTCTTCCTCACCGAGGTCAGCGGATCGGAGTCCGCGGCCGCCGGCGCCTGCATCACCGCCGCGCGTGCGCTGCGCGGCGCGCTGAGCGACGTGGCGGCGCGCAGCGAGCTGCAGCCGGACGACGTCGTCCTGCGCTTCGGCCTGCACTGGGGTTCGACGCTCTACGTCGGCAGCATCACCACCGGAGGGCGCTCGGAGGTCACCGCGCTCGGCGACGAGGTCAACGAGGCCGCGCGCATCGAGGCGTGCGCCACCGGCGGACGGGCACTCGCGTCGAAGGCCCTGATGGAACGCCTGGACCCCGGCGACGCCGCCGCGCTCGGCCTCGACCCCGACCGCATCACCTACCGGTCGCTCGCCGAGCTCGACACCGCCACCGAGAAGGCCCGCCGCGACGCCCCGGCCATCGCCGTCTGCGAGGTGTAGGAGTGGCGCAGCCCCCTCGCTACGACAGCGTCCAGAACCCGTCGGAGCCGACGTGCTGCTCGACGGCGACGCGGCCGAGGCGCTCGCGCGCCTCGGCATGGGAGATGTCGCAGACGACCGCCACCTCGCGTGTCGCCAGCGGCGTTTCGGTCCACTCCAGAACCTCCGCCACGGCCTGCGGCGGCTCGCGTCGCTCGAGCCCGGGGACGAGGTTGGCGAGGATCACGTCGTAGACGGGGAACGGCTGGAATCCCGGGACCGCGATCCGCACGCCGTCCTGCTGGCGCACGATCTCGTAGGACGGGCAGGTGTAGCGCCGGCCGCCGGACCAGTTCGCCAGCTTCTCGTCGAGCACGCGCGCGGCGGGCATCGGCTCGCGGGCACTCTCCATGTCGTGCTCGAGCGCGGCCCCGACGTCGTCGCCTGCGGCCCATTCGGCCAGCCGCGCCGGATCGAGGCCGGCGTCCGTCGCGGCGGCGGCGAGCGTCTCGGGCGCGTCGAGCAGCTCCCCGGAGAAGTGGCGCACCCGCAGGCGCCGCAGGAGGAGCCGCTCGCGGTCGGGTGCGTGCAGGCGCGCCGCGATCACCGCGCGGCAGGCGGGGACGGTCGCGGCGACGTACGGCTTGACGCGCGTGTCCATCGGCATCCCGTGCTGCTCGGCAAGCTTCTTCTGGCTCGCGGCGACCTTCTCGGGCGTGTGGCCCTTGTCGGCGTACTCCTGCGGCGTCCGCGCGAGGCCGACCATCACCGTCGTCCACTGCAGATCCGCGCCGTAGAGCCAGTTCAGGCGGCGCCGGAACGGCTCGGCCGAGTACGCGAACGGGCAGCCCGGGTCGGTGTACTCGCGGATGCAGACGCCGGGCATCGGTGACACGGTAGTACGCGTGGCCGGAACCTCCGGCGACGGTGTCAGCGGCGCGGTTCGCAGCGCTCGAGGATCAGGTCGGCCGCTCCATGGAGGTCGACAGCCGCACGCAGCCCAGCGCCGGCGCGCTGGGCCGCGGCGCGGTAGGCCGGGTCGGCCAGCACGATCGCCGCCTCTGTTCGCAGGGTCGAGGCGCTGACTCGGCGCACGGTGCGGCCGGCGCCCGCCCTGGCCACCTGCGTCGCGACGATCGGCTGATCGGCGGCCTGTGGGTGGACGAGCATCGGGACGCCCGCGACGAGCGACTCCTGGACGCTGTTCATGCCGCCGTGCGTCACGAAGAGGTCGGCCCGCCGCAGGACGGCGAGCTGGTCGACGCGCTCGCGGACGGTGACGCCGTCCGGCAGCGGGCCGAGGGCGGCCGGGTCGGTGCGGCCGATCGACATCAGCACGCGTCGCCCAGGGCGAGCCAGGCCCTGCGCCGCCGTGCGGAAGAAGCCGGGGGCGTCTTCGAACAGCGTGCCGAGCGAGACGTAGACGAGCTCGTCCGTCGCAGCGATGCCCGCGATCGCCGGTTCGCTGCCTGGGGTCCCGACCGCCAGCAGTGGGCCGGCGTAGTGCACGTCCTCACGGATCGCCGCGGGGTTCGGCTGGAACTCGCGTGCGGTGAAGACGATGGTCTGCGAGCCGTGGCGGTTCGACAGCACGGCGAGCGGCCCGCCGAGCGGCGTGCCGTAGGTGCGCGCGACGCGGCGCGAGCAGGCCGCCAGACGCGCGGCTGCCGGGATTCCGCGGATCAGCTGACCCGTCATGGGGACGGCGTCGCGCAGTGCCACTGGCACTCTCGCGTGGACCGCGAACGTCGAGCTGAGGCAGACCGACCGGCGCCCCAGCGCGCGTGCCGCGACGCGCCCCCAGGGCGACATCGAGTCGTGGACGATGACCGCCGGATCGGCTGCCTCCAGCTCTGCAAGCAGGCGCGGCAGGATCCGCTCGGTGATCTGTCCCAGCATCAGCGCGACGTGCGCGACGTTCGGGGGCGGCGTCTCCACCTGCCGGCCGAGGTCGCCGTAGTCGCGCACACGCGAACCGGTCGCCGCGAGCTTCGGCGCGAACTCCGGCGTCGTCCAGCTGACGACATCTGCGCCGCGATCGTGGAGCTCCTCGAGCAGCGGCAGTGTCGGGTTGATGTGCCCGCTCGCCGGCAGGTGCAGCACGGCGACCGTCGGCGGGGGCATGCTCAGCTGCGCGTCAGCCGTTTGTACGTGATGCGGTGCGGCCGGTCGGCCTCGGCGCCGAGCAGCTCGTGGCGATGCTCCTCGTAGGCCTCGAAGTTGCCCTCGAACCACGTCACCTGCGAATCGCCCTCGAAGGCGAGCACGTGCGTCGCGACACGGTCCAGGAACCAGCGATCGTGGGAGATGATCACCGCGCAGCCCGCGAAGCCGAGCACGGCCTCCTCGAGCGCGCGCAGCGTGTCGACGTCGAGATCGTTCGTCGGCTCGTCCAGCAGCAGCACGTTGCCGCCGCTGCGCAGGAGCTTGGCCAGGTGGAGCCGGTTGCGCTCACCGCCGGAGAGCTTGCCGACCTTCTTCTGCTGGTCGGAGCCCTTGAAGTTGTAGGACGACGTGTACTGGCGCGAGTTCATCCACTGCTCGCCGATCTTGATCTGGTCCTCGCCGCCGGAGATCTCCTCCCAGACGTTCTTGTCGGGATCGAGCGCGTCGCGGCTCTGGTCGACGTACGCGAGCTCGACGGTGTCGCCGATGCGCAGCGTCCCGGCGTCGGGCTGCTCCTGCCCGGTGATCATCTTGAACAGCGTCGTCTTGCCGGCGCCGTTCGGGCCGATCACGCCGACGATGCCGCCGCGCGGGAGGTTGAACGAGAGGTCCTCGATCAGCAGGCGGTCGCCGAAGCCCTTGCGCAGGTCCTTCGCCTCGACGACGAGGTCGCCCAGGCGCGGGCCGGCGGGGATGTGGATCTGGACCTGGTCGAGCTTCACGCTCGACTCCTGGGCCAGCAGCGCGTCGTAGTTGGCCAGGCGCGCCTTCGCCTTCTTGCGCCGGCCCTTGGGGTTCTCGCGCACCCATTCGAGCTCGGAGGCGATCGTCTTCTGGCGGGCGACCTCCTGCTTCTCCTCCAGCGCCAGGCGCGCGCCCTTCTGCTCGAGCCAGCTCGAGTAGTTGCCCTCGTACGGGAGGCCGCGGCCGCGGTCCAGCTCGAGGATCCAGCCGGCGACGTTGTCGAGGAAGTAGCGATCGTGGGTGACCGCGACGACCGCGCCCTTGTACTCGGCGAGGTGACGCTCGAGCCAGCCGACCGACTCGGCGTCGAGGTGGTTCGTCGGCTCGTCGAGCAGCAGCAGGTCGGGGTTGCGCAGCAGCAGCCGGCAGAGCGCGACGCGGCGGCGCTCGCCACCGGAGAGCGTCGTCACGTCGGCGTCGCCGGGCGGCAGGCGCAGCGCGTCCATCGCGTATTCGAGCTGCGTGTCGAGGTTCCAGGCGTCGGCCGCGTCGATCTTCGCCTGCAACGCGCCGAACTCCTCGACGATCTCGTCGGAGTAGTTCGCCGCGAGCTCGTTGAAGCGGTCGATCAGCGCCTTCGTCTCGGCGACGCCGTCCTCGACGTTGCCCTTGACGTCCTTCGTCTCGTCGAGGTGCGGCTCCTGCTCGAGCAGGCCGACGGTCGCATTCGGAGCGAGCGATGCCTCGCCGCGGTAGTCCTGATCGAGGCCGGCCATGATCTTCAGGACGCTCGACTTGCCGGCGCCGTTGTAGCCCAGCACCCCGATCTTCGCGCCGGGGTAGAACGCGAGCGTCACGTCGCTGAGCACGGTCTTGTCCGGCGGGTAGACCTTGGTCAGGCGATGCATGGTGAAGATGTACTGAGGGGCCACGTGGATCTCCGGTCGGTGAGGCTCCTGAGACTAGCCCGGGCAGGCACGCGGAGCCCGGCGGCTCTACCCTCCCGGCCGTGTCCCTGCGCCCCGATCAGGTCAGCGATCAACGCATCGCCGGCATCCAGACGCTGCGCCCGCCCGACGAGGTGCGCGCGGAGCTGCCGCTCGGCGACGCGGCGCAGACGGTCGTGCTGGAGAGCCGGCGCGCGGTCACCCGCGTGCTCGACGCCTCCGACGACCGGCTGCTCGTGATCGTCGGGCCGTGCTCGATCCACGACCCCGTCGCCGGGCTCGACTACGCGCGCCGGCTGGCCGCCCTGGCCGCGCAGCTGCGCGGTGAGCTGTGCATCGTCATGCGCGTCTACTTCGAGAAGCCGCGCACCACCGTCGGCTGGAAGGGGCTCATCAACGACCCCGGGCTCGACGGGCGCTTCGACGTCAACCGCGGGCTGCACTCGGCGCGCAAGCTGCTGCTCGACATCCTCGAGCTGGGGCTCCCGTCGGCTGCGAGTTCCTCGATCCGATCACCGCGCAGTACATCACCGACACCGTCAGCTGGGGCTCGATCGGCGCGCGCACCGCGGAGAGCCAGATCCACCGGCAGCTGTGCAGCGGCCTGTCGATGCCGATCGGCATCAAGAACTCGACGGGCGGCGACGTGCAGGCGGCGGTCGACGCGGTCGGCGCGGCGTCGCACAGCCACGTCTTCCCCGGCATCGGCGCCGACGGGCTCGCGGCGATCTTCGAGACGACCGGCAACGCCGACTGCCACGTGATCCTGCGCGGCAGCGCGGCCGGTCCCAACTACGACCCGGCGAGCGTCGCGGCGACGCTCGAGCGCCTCGATCGCGCCGGGCTGCCCGGGCGCGTGATCGTCGACGCCAGCCACGGCAACAGCGGCAAGGACCACCTGCGCCAGCCGGTCGTCGCGGGCGACGTCGCCGACCGGATCGCGGGCGGCGAGCGCGGCGTCGTCGGGCTGATGCTCGAGAGCTTCCTCGTGGCCGGCCGTCAGACGCTCGTGCTCGGCGAGACCGACGACCTCGTCTACGGCGAGAGCGTCACCGACGCGTGCATGGACTGGGAGACGTCGGCCTCCGTCCTGCGCCGTCTGGCCGCGGCCGTGGCGGCGCGCCGGGATTGACCGGCCCGCGCGGCGGGGCTGCGATGCTGTCGAGCGTGCCCGTCGCTGCCCCCGCCATCAGCCTGCGCGGCGTCGTCAAGCGCTACGGATCGATCACCGCGGTCGACGGCCTCGACCTCGAAGTGCCCGACGGACAGTGCGTCGGGCTGCTCGGCCCCAACGGCGCCGGCAAGTCGACGACGATGCGGCATGCTCACCGCGCAGGCGATCGCCGACGAGGGCGAGATCGACGTGCTCGGCTATCCGCTGCCGGAGCGACTCGAAGCCGGCGCGCGCCGAGATGGGCGTCGTCCCGCAGCTCGACAACCTCGACACCACGCTGACGGTCGAGCAGAACCTGCTCGTCTTCGCGCACCTCTACCGCGTCGCGAAGGCTCGAGCGCCAGGCGGCGATCGAGCGCGCGCTCGCGATCGCCAACCTCACCGAGCGCCGCGACGCGCAGGTCGACGAGCTGTCCGGCGGCATGCGCCGCCGGCTGCTGATCGGGCGCGCGCTGGTCCACGAGCCCCGGCTCGTGCTGCTCGACGAGCCGACCGTCGGCCTCGATCCGCAGGTGCGCCAGGAGCTGTGGGCGCTGATCGACCGGCTGCGCACCGAGGGCACCTCGATCCTGATGTCGACGCACTACATCGAGGAGGCCGCGCGCCTCTGCGACACCGTCACGATCATGTCGCACGGCAAGGCCGTCGCGGTCGGCGCGCCGAACGACCTCGTGGCCGAAGTACGCCGGGCGCGAGGCGGTCGAGGTCTACGGGCTCGCCCGCGCGCCTGCGAGGTCGAGGCGGCCGCCGAGATGGCGGCGCAGGGCTTCCCGACGCGCCGCACCGGCACGTCGATCGCGGTGCTCGGCCTCGACGACGCGGACGGCGCGCACCGGCGGGCGAGCGGCGCCCGGCGAACCTCGAGGACGTCTTCGTGCTGCTGACCGGAGAGGAGATCGCATGACCACCGAAGCCGTTCGCGCACCCGCGCCGCGCCGCCTCGATCGCGCCGCGATCGGCGGCGTGCTCGTGCGCGAGGTCATCAACTTCAGCTCGTTCTGGCGCTCGACGACCTTCTCGTCGACCGTCGAGCCGACGATCTACCTGCTCGCCTTCGGCTTCGGCTTCGGCTCGCTGCGTCTCGACGGTCGACGGCTACCGCTACGTCGAGTTCGTCGGCACCGGCACGGTCGCGACCGCGGTGCTGTTCTCGTAGCGTCTTCCCGGCGATGTTCGGGACGTTCGTCAAGTACAAGTTCCAGCGCACGTACGACGCGATCCTGGCCGCGCCGGTCGACACCGAGGAGATCGTCACCGCCGAGGCGCTGTGGATCGCGACGCGCGCCGGCGTCTACGGCTGCATGCCGATGCTCGTCGCGATGATCTTCGGGCTCGACCCGAGCGTGGGGGATGCTGACCGTGCCGTTCATCGCCTTCTGCGCCGGCTTCGGCTGGGCGTGCTGCGGGATCACGATCGCCGCGACGTCTGAAGTCGATCGACAACTTCAGCTACGTGACGTCGCGCTGCATCACGCCGCTGTTCCTCTCGCGGGCACGTTCTTCCCGATCGACGCGGCTGCCGCAGTGGGTCCAGATCGCTCGCCCAGTTCAACCCGCTCTACCACTGCGTCCAGCTCGTCGCGCGACGCGGTCTTCGGCCTCGTGGGGCTGGGTCGACCTGTCGGACACCTCGGCGTCCTCGTCGTCTTCGGCCTCGTGATGTGGCGCCTGGGCGTCTGGGCGATGCAGAGACAAGCTTGATCGACTAGCGGCGTCCGCCGGCCGCAGCATGACGTTCAGCACCTGCGCCAGCGCCACCAGCACCGCCTCGGGCTCGGCCTGCAGGCGGCGCCAGGTGATCCGCAGGACGCGGTGCCCGGCGGCCTGGAGGTCCGCGTCGCGGCGTGCGGTCGCGCTCGAACGCGCCGCGATCGTGGTGGTGGGCGTAAGCCGTCGACCTCGACGACGACCCGCTCGGCCCGCCAGAGCATGTCGACCTCGTGGCCGGCGACCTTCGGGCGTTGGTCTCCGGCCGCGGGAGTCCGCCGGCCCGGACCAGGTCGAGGAGACGTCGCTCGGCCGCGGAGCGGGTCAGCGTGGGCTGGTCTTCCATGACGCGTCTGAGTGCGCCTGAACCGCGGCGACGAGGAGTGCGTTCGAGTGCCTGGTGCAGGTCGATGGGTCTGACGAGCCGGGTGGTGCGAGCGCGTCTCGTAGGCGTCGGCGAGCCCGCCGGCCTCGAGCACCGCATGCGAGGTCGAGGAGGGTGCGCGCGGGGGACGTGACGCGCAGGCCGTGGCGCCTGCGGATCTCGGCGGCGCCGAGGGCGGTCATGCGGTGGATCCTCAGCCCGGCCCGCTGCGAGGAGCCGTGCCGCGGGACGGTGACGTCGACGAGGTCGTTCTCGCCTGTCGCCGCGACGCCCCAGAGCGCCCCGGCCGAGCGATGGCTCAGCCACGGCGTCGGCGCCGCACACCAGCAGCGCGGCCGTCTCCCGGGCCAGCGGCGGCGGCACCGCATGCCCCACGAGATACGCGCCACGGAAGACCCGATGCAGGCGCCCGCGCGCGAGCCGGTGCTCGAGCGCCCGGCGGCTCAGGCCCGCCGCCAGCACCCGCCGGCGCGTCACCACGCCACGCTGGCGTGCGGCGATCGCGGCGATCCGCACGTCAGGGTGCACAACCGGGCTCCGTCGTCCTGCACAGACACCGATCCCGGACGTCCACACCAGGGGTGGCGCAATCGGGTTCGGACGTGGTTGGGGGACCACCGATCCCCGTTGTGCACCCTGTCGCCCGCGTGTGCGCATCGCGCCATCTTCGGGTGCATCCGGTGGCGCGCCGACGCTCCGCGCGCCGCCCGCTGCGAACCCTCCGCGCACCCATTGCGAACCGTGCGACATCCGGCCAATCGCTTTGGGCGCACCGGCGCCCGCGGTACTCTCGCTGGCTGTGGCGAACGTGCTGGACATCGAGCAGGCGATGCTGCTTCTGGAGCTCGACCCGCCGTTCGACAAGCGCGACGTGCAGCTCGCGCGGCGTCGGCAGGCCAAGGTCTGGCACCCCGACCTGGCACCGCCCGGCAAGCAGCCCGAGCACGAGCGGCACCTGAAGGCGATCAACGAGGCGGCCGACCAGCTCGAGCGCATCGCCGAGGGCTCGCGCGGCGGAAAGGTCAGCCGCAACGCCGTCAAGGTCAGCGCCGCCGCGGCCCGCGAGGCCCGCGCCGAGGCCGGGCGCCGCGCCTACGAGGAGGAGCAGCGCCAGCGCGCCGCCGACCAGGACCGCGCGACGAACGACCCGTTCGGCTCGCGCGTTCCCGACCACTCCGTCGTCCACCGCTACGCGCGCTGCCTGTCCTACCCGGAGTGGGGCGTGGGCACCGTCAGCCGGCGATCTACTTCACCGGCGACGGCGACGACATGCAGCAGTGGGCGCGCGTGCGCTTCCAGCCCGGCGTGCGGACCGTGCCCGCGGGCAGCCTGCAGTTCGTCGACTTCTCCAAGCCCGATCCCGGGGCCGAGCGCGTCGAGCGCTTCATGACCGCCGCCCGTCACGCGATGGCCGAGGTCGAACTTCGCGCTCGCCGCGCAGCGGCTGATCTACGCCCGCGATGCCGACCCCCGCAACGCCTCCGTGCTGCGCCTGATGACGCTCGCCTTCTGGCAGGCGGGCGACCTTCCGCGGCCGGGCGCGCGGTCCGCGACTGGGCGCGCGGTCGAGGGCGAGCGCCCCGCGCCGCACCGCTTCGCCTCGCGCATCTACGAGGACATGGGCGCGCTCGACCTCGCCGCCGAGGCGGCGCGCAGCGCGTCACCGAGCGCGCCCGCAGGACGCCGGACGCCTGGGAGCGGCGTCGGCCGCCTGCGCCTGCGCCTGATGGACCGCGCCGGTGCGATCGCGGCGCTCGAGCAGGCTCGCCGCCTGGGCCCGGCGGTCGACGGCCTGCTCGACCTGGCGCTCGCGCAGCACCTCGCGGGCGACGTCGGCGCCGAGGTCGACCGCCTGCGAGCAGGCGACCCTGCTCGACGGCGAGTCGGCCCGGCCGCGTGGGCGCGCTACGGCGCACGCGCTGGCCCGCACCGACCGCATCAGCGACGCGATCGCGGCCGCCGAGCGTGCGCTGCGCCTGCAGGACGACGAGGAGCTGCGCGACCTGCTCACGCGCCTGCGCGACGCCCAGCCGCGCGTGCTTCCCGCCGCCTAGAGCGGCCAGCCCCGCTCAAGCTCCGCCCCCGCGCGCCGAAAACATGCTGGTGGGCACGATCAGATCGGCCAGGCGACACCTCTGCGCAGCGCTGCCGCTCGCGCTGCTCGCGCTTGCCCTGATCCCCGCCGCCGGCGCACGCGCCGCGGATGTCGGCGTCAACGTCGACGGCCTGACCGCCCAGCAGGCGGTCGACCAGACCACGGCCGTCGGCGCCACCTGGATGCGCACGTTCGTGCGCTGGGACGAGATCGAGACCAGCGCTCCCGGACGCTGGAACACCGCGCCGGTGCAGGTCCTCGACGACCTCGTCAGCGCTGCGCAGCTCCACGGCCTGAAGGTCGTCGCCACCGTGATCGGCAGCCCGCAGTGGGCGAACGGGTCGACCGACCACTACATCCCGCCGCGTGACCCGCAGGACTTCGCCCGCTTCATGGCGCCGTTCGCCGCCCGGTACAAGGGCCGCATCGCCGCCTGGGAGGTCTGGAACGAGCCGGACGGCACCGACTTCTGGCACGGCGCACCGCCGAGTGCCGCCGCGTACACGCCGATGCTGACCGCCGTGTCGGCGGCGATCCGCGGCTCCGACCCCGCCGCACGCGTCTACGCCGGCCCGCTGAGCGGCAACGACTACGACTTCCTGCAGGGCATCTACGAGGCCGGTGGACGCGGCTCGTTCGACGCCGTCGCCGTCCACACCGACAATGCCTGCGGCATCACCCCGCCCGACAGCTACTACCGCGAGAACGGGCGCGTCGGGCGCTTCAGCTTCCTGGGCTTCCGCGAGGTTCACGCGACGATGGAGGCCAACGGCGACGGCGACAAGCCGATCGTCATGTCCGAGCTGGGGTGGTCGGCGACGAGCACGCGCTGCGCCCGCGGCTCCTTCGCCGGCAAGAAGGCGGCGGGCGTGACCGAGGCCGAGCAGGCGGCGAACCTGCGCATGGCCTACCACTGCCTCGCCGGCTACCCCTACGTCAGCGCGGGCCTGTGGTTCTCGATGCGCGACTACGGCGCGCCCGACACGGAGCTCAACCGCTACGGCCTGCTGCGCTTCGACCTCTCGCGTCGCCCGGCGTTCAGCGCGCTGTCCGACGTCGGGCACCTCGGCGATCGCATGACGGCGCCGTGCGGTGACTTCGACCCGCCGAGCATCCGCGTCCTGTCCCCGACCGGGAGCGGCATGTACGACCGCACGCTGCTGATCAGCGCGTCGGCCAGCGACCGGCAGAGCAAGCTCGGGCGGATCACGTATTACGCCAACGGCACGAAGATCCGCAGCTTCACCACCGCGCTGAAGAACGACAAGGCCGTCGAGATCGACTGGCAGGGCGCGCATGAGCTTCCCTACGGCCCGGTCACGATCCGGATCGAGGCGCTCGACGAGTTCGGCAACACGTCCACACGCGAGATTCAGGTCACGCGCGTCGACCCGCGCACGCTCGGGCCCCAGACGACGCGCGTCAGCCTGAAGCTGTCGGGCAAGGGCCTGCGCCGCAAGGTCCGCGGGACGGTTCTCGCCCCCGGCACGAGCTTCCCCGTCACCGGCAAGGTGCGCGTCATGTGGCAGTTCGCGCGCAAGGGGCACTGGGTCACGCTGCACAAGTCCTCACGCAACGCGAACCGCCCGTTCAGCTACTCGCAGAAGATGCGCAAGGCCGGGCGCTGGCGGGTCGTCGCCACTTACACCGGCGACAAGCCGTTCCGCGCCTCCAGCTCGCGCCGCCTGTCGTTCAGCGCCCGCTAGCGACAAACGAATGTGACGGATTCACGCTGGCGCCGCGCCGGATGACGTCGTGCCCGCGACTCGTGGATGGGACGGTGAACGCACACCGGATCTCCATCTGAATCGGAGGCGTCATGTTTGTTCATCGCATCACATTCCGCAACACCGCACAGGCCGTCGTCGCCGCCGCGCTCGGCGCCGCCCTCCTCGCCGGCCCGGCCGGCGCGCGACCCGCCGACCACGACAGCGTCGCGCCCGCCACGACCCCTGTCGCGGTGTACCACGACAGCATCGCGACGAGCACGAGCCCCGTGGCGACCTATCACGACAGCATCGCGCCGAAGGCGGGCACGAGCACGGTCGTCGCGTTCCACGACAGCATGGCCCAGCCCGGAGGCTCGCCGTCCGCAGGCGGCAACGCCATCAGCAGCCCGAGCACGAACCCGAAGGTCTTCGCCGCCGCCACGACGACGACGCACGACACGTCGGGCTCCGACCTGTCCTCGGCCACCATCGGCCTGGGGCTGCTCGCGGCAGCACTGGCCGTCGCCGGGATCGCCGCGCTGCACGGACGCTCGACCGCGCCTCGCCCCCGCTCGCATCAGGGCAAGCCCAGCTTCAGCTGAACGTCTCAGGGGGGACCACCAGGAAGGCGGCGGCATGATGCCGCCGCCTTTTCTGTGTCCGGGCGAAGTACGGTTCCAGGCGTGCGCCTGATCGTTGCCCGCTGTGAGGTCACCTACACCGGCCGCCTCACCGCCGTCCTGCCCGAGGCGCTGCGGCTGCTGATGCTGAAGTCCGACGGCTCGGTCATGGTGCACGCCGACACCGGCGGGTTCAAGCCGCAGAACTGGATGACGCCGCCGACCGTGATCGAGGAACAGGACGACCACATCGTCGTCCGCAAGCGCGCCGGCGCGACGCGAGGACCGTCTCGACATCCGCATCGTCGAAGTGCTTTCCGACGTGACCCACGACATGGGCGAGGCGGCGCTGCTCGAGAAGGACGGCGTGGAGAAGCACCTGCAGGAGGCGCTCGCCGACGCGCCGCAGTTCTGCGGCGAGGGGTTCCGCCTCGTGCGCCGCGAGTGGCCGACGGACATCGGGCCGGTCGACCTGATGTGCCGCGACGAGGACGACGGCTGGATCGCCGTCGAGATCAAGCGCGTCGCGACGATCGACGCGGTCGAGCAGCTGACCCGCTATCTCGAGCGCATCCGGCTGGACCCGGCCATGAGCGACACCCGCGGGGTGCTGGCCGCGCAGCAGATCAAGCCGCAGGCGCGCACACTCGCCGAGGCGCGCGGGATCGCGTGCGTCGAGGTCGACCTCGCCGTCGTCCGCGGCGAGCGTGAGCCGGACCTGACGCTGTTCGCGTGACCGGTCTCGCACTGCGTGCCGACGAGGCGCGGCGGATCGCATTGCGCGCGCAGGGCCTGCTCGGCGCGCCCGACCGCCGCGGCGGTGTCCCGGCGCTGCTGCGGCGCCTGGGCGCGGTGCAGCTCGACACGATCTCGGTGCTGGCCCGCTCGCACGAGCTCGTCCCCTACGCGCGCTTGGGCGCGATCGGCCGCGAGCGCATCGAAGACGCCTACTGGAGCCACCCGCCCGGCGACGGCGCGCGCCTTCGAGTACTGGTCGCACGCGGCGTGCATCCTCCCCGCGGAGGACTGGCCGGCGTTCGCCTTTCGCCGGCGTGCGTTCCGCGCCCGCGGCCAGCGCTGGCACAGGTCTCGACCAGCGGCGTGCGACGCCGTCCTCGGGCGCCTCGAGGCAGGAGGGCCCGATGACGACGACCGACCTGGGCGGCGCCGGCGCCGGCGGCGAGTGGTGGGACTGGTCGGAGGCCAAGGTCGCCGTCGAGTGGCTGCTCGACATCGGCGACGTCGTCGTGACCGAGCGCCGCGGATGGCGGCGCGTCTACGACCTGCCCGCGCCGCGCACTCGCCGCCCGAGCTCGTCGCGCAGGACCTCGACGACCGCGAGTGCCTCGTGCGGCTCGTCACGCACGCGGGCGCGCGCTCGGCGTCGCGACCGCCGCCGACCTCGCCGACCAGCACCGCCTGCGCCACGACCAGGTGCTCGCCGCGCTGCCCGACACGCCGCTCGTGCCGGTCGCGGTCGACGGCTGGGGCGACCCCGGCCTGGGCCGACCCGGCCGCGCTGGCGGCGCCGGCGCGCGCGGGCGCCACCGCACCACGCTCCTGACGCCGTTCGACCCGCTCGTCTGGGACCGCGCGCGGACGGAGCGGATCTTCGGCTTCACGCACCGCCTCGAGGCCTACGTCCCCAAGCCCAAGCGCGTCCACGGGTACTTCGCGATGCCGCTGCTGGCCGGCGGGCGGCTGGCCGGGCGCGTCGACCCCGCGCGCGACGGGACGACGCTCGTCGCGCGCCAGGTCTCCGTCGAGCCCAAGGCGATCGACGCGATGGCGACCGCGCTGCGTGAGGCGGCCACATGGGTCGGCTGCGAGGACGTCGCCGTCGAGCGGGTCCTTCCCGACACCGCGGCCGCGCCGCTGCGCGCGGCGCTCAGCCGGTGAGCGTCGGGTTCGTCGCCAGGCGCTGACGCGTCTCGGAGACGACGAGCGCGATCAGGATCGCCACGACGCCGGCGGCCACGGCGAGCCCGCTGAGGCTCTGCGACGCCACGCCCCACACGAGGATCGCCCCGATCGCGATGTGCCGCTTGGTGCTCGTGCTCGAGATCATGCTGTAGCGGAACGCCTGGTGGCCGATCAGGTAGATCGCCGCCCCGCCGGCCACGCAGCACTGCCCGGCGGTGCTGAGCGTCTCGTGCGGGTGGGCGACCACGAGGTCGTCGCCGACCGCGGTCAGGATGATCCCGGCGACGATCGGCAGGTGCAGGTAGGTGAACGAGTTGCGCCCCAGGCGCCCCGCGTCCTCGTGGTTGCGCAGGAAGCGCTGCGAGCGGAACGCCGTCTCGTCGAAGTACAGCCACCAGAGCGCCGCGCTGCCCAGGAAGGCGACGATCACGGCGACCACGGTCAGGCCCGAGAAGTCCAGGTCCGACGCCGTCGCCCCGGTCACGACGATGCTCTCGCCCAGCGCAATGATGATGAACAGCTGGAAGCGCTCCGCGAAGTGCCCGCCGTCGATCTGCCAGTCCGTCGTCAGCACGCGTCCCATGCCCGGGATGACGTACATCGTCATCGGCGCGCCGTAGTCGAGCGCCAGCGCGATCAGCCAGAGGATCCAGCGCGCGTCGCCGTCGGCGATGCCGCCGGCGATCCAGAAGACGCCCGAGAAGAGGCTCCAGATCACCAGGCGCAGGAACAGGTTCCGCTGGCGCGTGCCGCGCGGGAGCGACATGTAGCCGAAGGCGTTGCGCCCCACCTGCAGCGCGACGTACGCGCCGGCGAACAGCAGCCCGCGGTCCCCGAAGGCCTGCGGGATCGCGATCGCCATCAGCAGGCTGGCGAGCATCCCGCCGATCAGGACGACGCCGGACCGTGACCGCGTTGGGGTCGAACCAGTTGGTCATCCACGTCGTGTAGATCCACGCCCACCAGACGACGAGCAGCAGGAACGCGGTCTGCGCGGCGCCCTTCCACGTCAGCTCTCCGAGCAGCAGATGGGAGAGCTGGGTGACCGCGAAGACATAGACGAGGTCGAAGAACAGCTCGAGGTTCGTGGCGCGCTGCTCACCCGCACGCGGTCCGCAGATGGCCGAGCTCGGGGAGGTCGCCGGGCATCGGGTTCGCGCTCAGGCGGGGAGGCCCGCGACCAGCGTGCGCATCGCGACGGGTCGCGCAGCGGTGGTCCGTGGCCGAACAGCGTCAGCGCCGGTTCCAGCTCGGCGAGCCGCCGCTCGCTCGTCCTGGTTCGGCGGGATGTCGAACGTGAACAGGTCGACGGCTGGCGCAGGCCCGGCGCCGTCGTGAAGACGTTCATGTTGAAGAACACGTCACCGCACACGAGCGTGCGGTCGCTCTCGCGCCAGAACGAGATGTGCCCGGGCTGTGGCCGGGCGTGTCGAGCACGACGAAGCCGCCGACCTCGTCGCCCTCGCGCAGCTCCCGCGCAGGCTCCACCTTCGGCGACCCACCGTAGACGCGCCATCAGCGATCCGCCGCGCCGGCCGGGGGCGACGTCGGCCCTGCCGCGGCGCAGCGCGCCGGCGTCGTCCGCGCCGACCCAGACCGGGATCCCGAGCGTCTCGGACACGCGCTTGGAGCCGCCGGCGTGGTCGTTGTGCACGTGCGTCAGTGCGTGCGCGGAGATCGCACGCCCCTGGAGCTCGCCGAGGATCTTCTTCGCATGGATCGGCAGCCCCGCGTCGATCAGCACATCGCCGATCACGTACGCGTTGACGCCCTGGCGCGGGACGAGCGGGATCTGCCAGACGTCGTCGGCGAGCTGCTGCATGGGGCGCACCCTACACGGGCGTCGCGGTGGCCCGGCAGGCGTGGCGCACGCGTCATAGAGTGCCGCGCATGACCGATCAGAACGCCGAGCAGCCGGTCCTGACCGAGCGCCGCGACAACGTCCTCCTCATCACCCTCAACCGCCCTCAGGCCCGCAACGCCGTCAACCGGGCACTGTCCGACGGCGTCGCCGCCGCACTCGACGAGCTCGACGCGGACGACGGCCTCACGATCGGCGTCCTGACGGGCGCCGGAAACGGTTTCAGCGCCGGGATGGACCTGAAGGCGTTCGTCGCCGGGGAGAGCGCGTGGCATGAGCGGCGCGGGTTCGCCGGCATCGTCAAGGAGCCCTCGCGCAAGCCGCTGATCGCCGCCGTCGAGGGGTTCGCGCTCGCCGGCGGGCTCGAGATCGCGCTTGCCTGCGACCTGCTGGTCGCGTCCGAGGGGGCACGGCTGGGCGTCCCCGAGGTCAAGCGCTCGCTCGTCGCCGCGGGCGGCGCGCTGCTGCGCCTGCCGCGCAAGGTCCCGTACGGCGTCGCGATGGAGCTCGCGCTCACGGGTGAGCCGATCACCGCCGAGCGCGGCTTCGAGCTCGGCCTCGTCAACCGCGTGGCGCCGCCGGGTGAGGCCGCCGCGGTCGCGCTCGAGCTGGCCGGCGTGATCGCGAAGAACGCGCCGCTCGCCGTCGCCGCGACGAAGCAGATCCTCGAGGAGCAGTGGGACTGGACGGTCGAGGACTTCTGGACCAAGCAGGGCGTGATCTCCGGGCCGGTGTTCACCTCGCAGGACGCGCAGGAGGGATCGATCGCATTCGCGGAGAAGCGCGAGCCGGTCTGGAAGGGGAAGTAGGACGAGCACGGACCGATGAGAAGCGACGCGACGACCGTCGACGCCTACCTCGCGCAGGTGCCCGCGGAGCGCCGCGAGCACCTGGAGACGATCAGGGGCCTCTGCCGGCGATACCTGCCCGAGCACGAGGAGGCGATCGACTGGGGCATGCCGGTCTACCGCCGCGACGGGAAGGCCGAGTTCGCCTGGGCAAGCCAGGCCCGCCACATCTCGCTGTACGTCATGAAGGACGGCGTCGTCGCGGCGAACGCCGAGCGGCTGGCGGGGCTGGACATGGGGAAGGGCTGCATACGGCTGAAGCCCCGCGCGGAGGTCGACGTCGATCTGATCCGCGCGCTGCTCGTGAGCACCGCGGGCTGACGCGCCGGGGGCTCAGCGCTCGCCGTGCAGGGTCGCCAGCAGCGAGCGCGCGCCGCCGCGGTCGCGGTGCTCGCACAGGTAGATCCCCTGCCACGTCCCCAGTGCGAGCCGCCCGTCCCGCACCGGCAAGGTCATCTCCGGGCCGGTCAGCGCTGCCTTGATGTGCGCCGGCATGTCGTCGTCGCCCTCCAGTGTGTGCGTCCACGCGAACTGCTCCGGGACGGCCGCGTCGAACCACGTGCGAAAATCGCGCCGCACGTCGGGTGAGGCGTTCTCGTTCAGCGTCAGCGACGCCGAGGTGTGGCGCAGCAGCAGGTGGCAGAGCCCGGCGCGCAACTCAGCGACCTCCGGCAGCGCGCGCAGCACCTCGCCGGTGATCAGGTGAAAGCCGCGGGGCTGGGGCTGGAGCGTCAGCTCACGTTGGATCCACATCGCCTGCCCATCGTGCCATGCGCATGTCGACGCGCTCGCCGCGAAACGGCACGCCCTCCGCCTCGAGCAGCCGCCGCTGGCGCTCACCCTTGGCCAGCGAGCCGTCCGCGCGCACGACGCGATGCCACGGGACGCCGGGGTCGTCGCAGTCGAAGAGGACCGTCCCGGCGAACCGCGGCGCGCCCGGTGACACGTCGCCGTAGGCGGCGACGAAGCCCTCGGGGATGGAGCGCACGCGCGCAAGCACCGCGTCGGTCCTGCTCGGCATGGTCGGTAGATTCGCAGCCATGCGCCACGGCACCTACTCCATCGTCGCCCGCGACCCCGACAGCGGGGACCTCGGCGTCGCGGTCCAGTCGCACTGGTTCGCGGTCGGGCAGATCGTCAGCTGGGCGCGTCCCGGCATCGGCGCCGTCGCGACGCAGTCGATCGCCGAGCCCGCCTACGGGCCGCGGCTGCTCGACCTCCTCGAGCAGGGGCACGCGGCGCCCGACGCGCTCGCCCGGCTGCTCGGCGCCGATGACGCCTCGGCGTACCGCCAGGTCGCGGTGGTCGACGCCCACGGACGCGTCGGCGTGCACACGGGCGGGCGCTGCATCGCGTTCGCCGGCGACGAGGGCGGCGTGCAGTTCAGCGCGCAGGCGAACATGATGGCCTCCCCGGGTGTCTGGCCGGCGATGGCGCGCGCATTCGACGCGGCGGCCGGTCCGCTCGCACGCCGGATGACCGCGGCGCTGCACGCTGCCGAGGCCCACGGCGGTGATGTCCGCGGGCGCCAGTCGGCGGCGCTCCTGGTCGTCCCGGCGGCCGGCGACGCGTGGAGCATCAGGACCGATCTGCGGGTCGACGACAGCCCTGAGCCGCTCGCCGAGCTCGACCGCCTGCTCGATCTGCAGGACGCCTACGACCTGGCCAACGACGGGGACGAGCTCGCCGGCGCCGGGCGCCACGACGAGGCGGGGGATCGCTACACGCGCGCCAGCGCACTGGCCCCGGACAACCACGAGCTCCTGTTCTGGGCCGGCCTGGCGGCGGCCCAGGCGGGCGACATGCCGACCGCGCTGGCCCGCGTGCGCCGCGCGATCGAGCTGCGACCCGCGTGGCGCGAGCTGCTCGATCGCCTCGAGCCGGACATCGCGCCGGCGGCCGAGTCCGTGCGGGCCGCGCTCGGCTGACCGCCGAGACAGTTGCACGCGCAACCACCTGTGCTAGATTGCTTGTACAAGCAATCACATTCTCTAATGGGAGCACAGCACATGAGCGCCACCGACACCGCAACCTGGACCCTCGACACCGTCCACTCGACCGCTGATTTCACGGTCAAGCACATGGTCGTCGCCACGTTCCGCGGCACCTTCGACGATCTCAGCGCCACGCTCGAGTTCGACGGCGACACGCCGAAGATCACGGGCTCCGTGCCGGTCGCGAGCGTCGTCGTCAAGGACGAGAACCTCTACGGCCACCTTCAGGGCCCGGACTTCTTCGACGCCGAGCGCACGCCGCAGATCACGTTCGTCTCGACGGCCGTCCGCCAGATCGGCGACGGGCCGGCGGTCGAGGTCGACGGCGACCTGACGATCAAGGGCACGACGAACAGCGTCACGGCCACCGGCTACATCACCGAGCCGACCGAGGACATCGCCGGCAATCAGAAGGTCGGCGTCGAGCTCGCCACCACGATCGACCGCACCGCGTTCGGCCTGAACTGGAACGCGCCGCTGCCCAAGGGCGGCTTCGCCGTGGAGAACGACGTCACGCTGACGATCAACCTCGAGTTCGCCGCGGCGCAGGCGTAGAGCGATGATCGTCCTCGGCATCTCCGGCAGCCTGCGACGCGAGTCGCACAACACGCGGCTCCTGCGCACGGCGGCATCGATGCTGCCGGCAGGTGCCGAGCTGACGATCCTCGACCCGGAGCTCCTCCGGGCGGTGCCCGCCTACGACGACGACGTCCAGTCGTCGGGGCAGGCGCCCCAGGCCGTCGTCGCACTGCGCGAGGCGGTCGAGCAGGCCGACGCGATCCTGTTCGCCACACCCGAGTACAACCACTCGATCCCGGGCTTCCTCAAGAACGCCCTCGACTGGCTCTCGCGCCCGCTGGCCGCCAGCTCCGTGAAGGGCAAGGACGTCGCCGTCGTCGGCGCCAGCACCGGCATGTTCGGCGCGGTCTGGGCACAGGCCGAGCTGCGCAAGGTTCTGACGGCGATGGGCGCGCGGGTCGTCGATCGCGAGCTGCCCGTCATGCTCGCCGCCGAGGCGTTCGCCGGCGACGACGCGCTCGCCGACGCCGATCAGCACCGCCAGCTGGCCGAGCACGTCGCCGCGCTGGTGGAGGCGACGCAGATCACTGCGCCGCGCAGCCGCGCCTGCAGCCTGAGCGACAGGCCGCCTAGGAACTACACCTAGCGCTCGCCCGGCAGCTTCTTCGGGTAGGCGCTGACGGGGATCGCCGGGTCGAGCGCGGTCGCAAGGATGCGGTTCTGCTCGGCGTTGTGCGCGGCCGGGTAGCCCTCGCCCGGTGAGGCGCGCTCCGGTCGCCCGACGAAGCCGAAGTCCAGGTTGTCGGGCATGATCTGCATCAGGCGCGGGAACATGTGCGCGCGTGCGCCCATGTTGCGCGGCTCCTCCTGGACCCACAGCACCTCGCGCAGGTTCGGGTAGGTCGCGATCAGCTCGCGGATGTCGATCTCGGGGAACGGGTAGAGCAGCTCGACGCGCCCGATGGCCACCGAGTCGTTGCCCTCGCGCAGCTTGTGCCCGACGAGGTCGTAGTAGATCTTGCCGGTGCAGAGCACGAGGCGCGTGACCTTCTCCGCCGGCACCCGCGGCTCGCCGAGCACGGGGTAGAACTGCGTGTCGGAGAGGTGCTCGATGCGGTTCGTCGCCTGCGGCAGGCGCAGCAGCGACTTCGGCGTCATGATCACGAGCGGGCGCTGCTTGCCGATCAGCGCCTGGCGGCGCAGCAGGTGGAAGTACTGGGCCGGCGTCGTGAGGTTCGCGACGCGGATGTTGCCCTCGGCGGCGAGCTGCAGGAAGCGCTCGAGGCGCGCGGAGGAGTGCTCGGGGCCCGAGCCCTCGTAGCCGTGCGGCAGCAGCAGCGTCAGGCGCGAGGTCTGCCCCCACTTCGCCAGGCCGCTGACGATGAACTGGTCGATGATGACCTGAGCGCCGTTGCCGAAGTCGCCGAACTGGGCCTCCCACAGCACGAGCGTCTCCGGTGCCTCCTGGGAGTAGCCGTACTCGAAGCCCAGGCAGGCCGCCTCCGACAGCGGGCTGTTGTGCAGCTCGATCGGGGCCTTGGCCTCCTTGAGATGCTGGATCGGCGCGAACGTCTGGCCGGTCTTGGCGTCGTGCAGCACCATGTGGCGCTGGCTGAAGGTCCCGCGCTCGGCGTCCTGGCCGGTCAGGCGGATCGGCACGCCCTCCGTCAGCAGCGAGGCGAAGGCGAGCGCCTCGGCCTGCGACCAGTCGATGCCGCCCTCGGGGCCGATCGCCTCGCGCTTGCGCTCGAGCTGCTTGACGAGCTTGGGGTGGATCGTGAAGCCCTCGGGGGCGCGCAGCAGCTCCTCGTTGAGGGTGCGCACGACATCGGCCGGGACCGCGGTCTGGACCACCGGGCTGGCCGTGCGATCGAGCTGGTACTCGCCCGTCGGCTGCTCGACCGTGCCCGCCTCCTGGGCCGCCTTGATCGCGCCCTTGAGGTCCTGGTGGCGACGCGTGAGGTCGTCCCAGATCTCCTGCTGCCAGACGTCGACCTCGACCTTCGTCACCACGCCGCGCTCGATCAGGCTCGTGGCATAGAGGTTGGCGACGCGCTCATGGCGCTTGATGTCGGCGTACATCTCCGGCTGCGTGTAGGCCGGCTCATCGGCCTCGTTGTGCCCGAAGCGGCGGTAGCCGATCAGGTCGATCAGGACGTCGTGGCCGAACTGCGCCCGGAACGCCATCGCGAAGTGGACGGCCGAGATGCAGGCCTCCACGTCGTCGGCGTTGACGTGGATGATCGGGACGTCGAAGCCCTTCGCCAGGTCGGATGCCCACTGGGTCGAGCGCGAGTCCTCGAAGTCGGTGGTGAAGCCGATCTGGTTGTTCTGGACCAGGTGCAGTGTGCCGCCGACCTGGTAGCCGTCGAGCCCCTGCAGGTTGAGCGACTCGGCGACGATGCCCTGGCCGGGGAACGCGGCGTCGCCGTGCAGGACGATCGGGACCGCGGAGTGCGGGTCGCGATCGGCGGTCGCGCCGACACGGTCGGTCTGCGCGGCGCGCGTGGCACCCAGCACGACGGGGTTCACGAACTCCAGGTGGCTCGGGTTCGACTCGAGGTTGACGAGCACCGTCCCGTCGCCGCGCAGGCGGTACTCCTGCGTGAAGCCGTGGTGGTACTTCACATCGCCTGTCCCGCCCTGGGGGATCTCGGTGACGGCCTTGACGACCTCGAGCGTCGAGGTCCCCTCGAACTCGCCGAAGATCGTCTCGTACGGGCGCCCGAGGTTGTGCGCGAGCACGTTGAGGCGGCCGCGGTGCGCCATGCCGATGACGACCTCGCGAGCGCCGTCGGCCGCCGACAGCTCGATCGCCTCGTCGATCATCGGGACCGTCATGTCGAGGCCCTCGATCGAGAACTGCTTCTGCCCGAGGTAGGCCTTGTGCAGGAACCGCTCGAGCCCGTCGACGGCGATCAGGCGGCGCAGCAGCCAGCGCTGCTGGTCGGAGCCGAGCGCCTTGCGGAACGTGCCGCTCTCGATGTGCTCGCGCAGCCAGACGCGCTGGCGGTGGTTGGAGATGTGCTCGATCTCGTAGGCGATCGTGCCGGTGTACGTCTCGCGCAGGCGCGGGAGCGCCTCCTCCAGCGTCTCGCCCTCGACGTAGGTGCGCAGGATCTTCGTCGGGATCCGGCGCATCAGATCCGGCGTCAGGTGGACGGTGTCGGGATCCAGCGCGGGGTCGCCGACCGGGGTGGAGCCGAGCGGATCCAGGTTCGCCGCGAGGTGCCCGTTGGTCCGGAACGCCTTGATCAGCGACGTGGCGGCCTGGACGGCCTGCATGATCACGAGGTCGTCGCCGCCGGCGACGGCGCCGGTGGCCGGCGCGGGAGCCGCGGAGAGCTGCGGCTCGGGCGGAGCCGGCGCGGGGCCGAGCTGTGCGCCGAGCGCGCCGAAGACGTCCTCGTAGAAGCCGTGCTCGCCCTGCAGGTAGGCCTCGATCGTCTGCAGGAAGCGCCCGGACTCGGCCCCCTGGATGATGCGGTGGTCGTACGTCGAGGTCATCGTCATGACCTTCTCGGCGCCGAGCAGGGCGCCGACGTTCGCCATCCCGACCGGATAGGCGATCGATCCCGTCGCGACGATCGTTCCCTGGCCGACCATCAGGCGCGGAACGGAGGCGACCGTGCCGATGCCGCCGGGGTTGGTCAGCGAGATGTTCGCGCCCTGCAGGTCGTCGGCGGACAGCGTGTTCGTGCGCGCCTTGTCGATCAGCGCGTCGAAGGCGGCCTTGAACTCGACGAAGGTCATGCGGCCCGCGTCACGGATCACGGGCACCATCAGCGTGCGGGAGCCGTCCTTCTTCTCGACGTCGACGGCGATGCCGAGGTTCACGGCGCCGTCGTCGATCGCGCTGGGGCTTCCCGTCGGCCTCGGCGAAGTGGTGCGCCATGACGGGCATGACGTCGGTCCCCGCCTTGGCGATGGCGTAGGCGATCAGATGCGTGAAGGAGACCTTCTGGCCCGCCTCCTTGAGCTGCTTGCGCCGACCGTCCATCTGCGTGACGGTGATCGTCCGGAACGAGGTCGCCGTCGGGATCGAGCGGCTCTCGTCCATGTACTTCGCGAGCATCGCGGCGGCGCCGCGGATCGGCTGTGCGCCGGCGGCGACGGCCGCGGCGCGGCGGGTGCCGGGGAGTCCTTGGCGGCCAGCACATCGGCCTTCGTCACGCGGCCGCGCGGGCCGGTGGGGGTGACCGCCTGGAGGCTGACGCCCTGCGCGGCCGCGACGCGCGCGGCGACCGGCGAGACCTTCAGGCCGTCCGGCACGGCGGCGCCGTCGCCGCTCGGCGGGGCGCTCGGGCTCGCGGCCGCGGACGGCGCGGGCGTCGCTCGCCGGGGCCGGCGCGGCGGCACCGGAGCCCAGGCGCATGCGCGCGATCACCTGGCCGACGGTGACGGTCTCGCCCTCGGCGGCCAGCAGCTCGGTGATGACGCCGGCGGCGGGAGCGGGGAGCTCGACGTCGACCTTGTCGGTGGAGATCTCGACGATCGTGTCGCCGTCGGCGACCGCGCCGCCGACCTCGACGTGCCACTCGAGCAGCGTGCCCTCGGTGACCGACTCGCCGGCTCCGGGGGTGACGATGTCGACGATCTCGCCGGCGGCATCCTCGGCCGGGGGCGCCGTCGCCGCGCCGTTCGGCGACGCGCCGTTGGCGGCGCCCGCGGGCGCGGAGCCGTCATCTGGCTGGATCTCCGCCAGGACGGCGCCGACCGCGACCGTGTCGCCGTCGGCGAAGTGGATCTTCACGACGGTGCCGGAGACCGGCGCGGGGACCTCGGCGTCCACCTTGTCGGTCGAGATCTCGACGAGCGTCTCGTCGGCCTCGATCCGTTCGCCCTCGGCCTTGTGCCACTCGAGGACCGTGCCCTCGGTCACCGACTCTCCCATCGCGGGAAGCGTGACCTGGACTGTGGTGGAGACCGCCATGTTGTGAGACCGCCGTACGTTTCAGGTTCTCGGAGAGGCCTCCAGCCTCGCCCTGGGATCGAGCTCGGCATCCGGCCTCGCTTGACCAATCTTCGGCCTCTCCCCCAACACTAGCGTGCTTGGCGCGCAGGCGCGGACGCTGCAGTGACGCTCGCAGTTGGTCTTTCCACAGAAGGCTCCGGCGGTTCGCCCGCGCCCTCGCGGCGCCGCGTCTCGCGGACGAACTCGTACGAGCCGAAGAACGGCGCGATGCCGCCCAGGACGCTCACCGCGACCGCGGTCCGCAGCGGCACCACGCGCGCGCGCAGCGCGGCGAAGATCAGCAGCACCATCACGATCCAGCCGATGCCGTGCGCGAACCCGAAGATCATCTCCCCGGTCGCCAGTCCGGGGACGAGCCAGACGATCAGCAGGCAGAGGTAGATCGACGAGTGGGCGAACGACAGGCGCTTCAGGGCTCCGAACGACAGGCTCATGGCCGCGCGCCGTCCAGCATCGTGGCCATCGTGCGCAGCGGCGCGTCGGCCTCGTCCGGCCACTGCGCGATGTCCGCCGGCCACCACGCGTACTCGTCGTGCTCGTGGTCGGGCGTGACCTGCGCGCCGTCCGCGAGCCACGCCTGGCCGATGAACATGACGAGCTGGTGGGGGAGCAGCACGAGCGCCTCGCCCTGGACGCGCTCGGGGACCACCGACCATTCCTCGTCGAGCTCGCGCACGAGCGTGTCGAACGGGCTCTCTCCGAGGTCGACCGCGCCGCCCGCGCCGAGCGCCCAGCGGCCGGGCCATGAGGCGAGCCACGCCGCGCGGCGTCCGGCGAGCCAGCGGCCCTGTGCGTCGCGCACGGCGCAGAGCGCCGCCATCGAGGACGACGCGTCCCCGTCGACGAGTCGCAGCGCCCAGCGCGCGGGCTGCAGCTGCATCTCGAGGCGCCCGTCGTCGTGGGTCTCGTGCGAGACGAGCCGCGCGGCCCAGCCGTCGTGGCTCGGCGATCCGCGCTCGGCGAGCGCCGCGACGGCCGCGTCGGCCGCCTGCGTGCTCTCCGGCGACGGGCTGAACTCCTCGTCGGACCAGCGGGCGGTCACCTGGTCGATCGACCAGGGTCCGCGCGCGAGGAGGCCGGGCGAGACGCTCATCATCTCCCAGGGTACGTTGTCGAGCATGGCGGAGCGCAGGCGCAATCGATGGGGATGGGGCTTCGAGGACGCCGTCATCGGCGCCGATGAGGCGGCTGCCGCGGCGCCGCACGTGCGCGGGATGCTCGGCTTCGACGCGCGCGAGCCCGAGGCGCCCGTCGCGCTCGAGCAGGCGTCCCTGCCCGCGCGCCGGCTGGAACCGCCGTCCGGTGCGCTGGCGGCGATCTGCGCCCACGACGACGCGACGCGCGCGCAGCATGCCTACGGCAAGAGCTACCTCGACACGATCCGCGCGTTCCGGGGCGTGTACGACTGCGCGCCGGACGTCGTCGCCCGCCCGCGCGACGAGCACGAGATCGAGGCGCTGCTCGAATGGGCCGTGGGGGTCGAACGCGGCGGTGATCCCCTACGGCGGCGGCACGAGCGTCGTCGGCGGGGTCGAGGCGCGCGTGCCCGCGCGCTTCGACGGCACGCTCACGCTCGACCTCGGTGCGCTCGACGTGCTGCACGAGGTCGACCGGTCTCACGCGCGGCGCGGATCGGTGCGGGCGCGAGCGGGCCCCGGCTGGAGGAGCAGCTCGGCGCGCACGGCCTGACGATGCGCTTCTACCCGCAGTCGTTCGAGCTGTCGACACTCGGCGGCTGGATCGCCACGCGCGCGGGCGGCCACTTCGCGACGGGCCCGACGCACATCGACGACCTCGTGGAGAGCGTCCGGGCGATCACGCCGAGCGGCGCGTGGGCCTCGCGTCGCCTGCCCGGCTCGGGCGCCGGCCCGAGCCCGGACCGGATGCTGCTGGGCTCCGAGGGGACGCTCGGCGTGATCACCGAGGCGTGGGTGCGCGTGCAGCCGCGCCCCGAGCATCGCGCCGCGCGCGCGGTCCGCCTGCCGGACGTGCTGCGCGGCGCCGATGCGGTCCGCGCGATCGTCCAGTCGGGCCTCACGCCGGCGAACTGCCGCCTGCTCGACGAGCTCGAGGCCGCGCAGACCGGCGCCGGCGACGGGACGCCACGCGGTGCTCGTCCTGGGCTTCGAGTCGACCGAGAACCCGGTCGAGCACGACATGGCGCGTGCGCTGGCGATCGCGCGCGAGCACGGCGGGGTCTGGGACGAGCCGTCGGCCCGCCGGCGGGCGACTCGGTCGGTGCCTGGCGCGAGGCCTTCATCCGCATGCCGTACCTGCGCGACATGCTCATGCGCCTGGGCATCCTCGCCGACACGTTCGAGACGGCGATCACGTGGGACCGCTTCCCGGCGTTCCACGCGTCGGTGATGGGGGCGGTGCGCGAGGCGCTCGGCGAGCCGTGCCGCGTGAGCTGCCGGTTCACCCACGTCTACCCGGACGGCCCGGCGCCGTACATCACGGTGATGGCACCGGCCCGGCGCGGCGACGAGATCGCGCAGTGGCACGAGATGAAGCGTGCCGCGGGGGACGCGATCATCGCCGGCGGCGGGACGATCACCCACCACCACGCGGTGGGGCGCGATCACCGCCCGTGGTACGACCTCCAGCGCCCGGACGCGTTCGCCGCCGCGCTGGCCGGAGCCAAGGCGGCCGTCGATCCGGCCGGGATGCTCAACCCCGGCGTCCTGATCGACGACGTCCGGCTTGACAGCATCAGTGAGTGAGTGCATACTCACACTTGTCAGATGAACCCGGTCACCGCACCCACCCGCAAGCTGCAGACCGCCGAGGATCGCCGCGAGGACGTCCTCGCGGCGGCCATGCCGCACTTCGCGCGCAAGGGGTACTACGGCACGCCGACGACCGAGATCGCGAAGTCGGCGGGCATCTCCCAGGCGTACCTGTTCCGGCTCTACCCGACGAAGCAGGAGCTGTTCATCGCGTGCGCGACCGCTGCATGGACAACGTCCGAGAGTCGTTCCGGCGCGCGGCCGCGCCCCACGCAGGCGACGTCGACGCGATGTTCCAGGCGATGGGCGACACCTACGAGCAGCTGCTGCAGGACCGCGACATGCTGCTCGCGCAGCTGCAGTCCTACGCCGCGTGCGAGGAGCCGGCGATCCGTGAGGCGGTCAGCCGGCACTACGGCCTGCTGGTCGACATGGTCCGCGACACCACCGGCGCCGACGACGAGCGCGTCAGCGGGTTCTTCGCGACCGGGATGCTCCTGACCGTGATCGCCGCGATGGGCGCGCACGAGCTCGACGCGGGCTGGGCCCAGAGCCTGCTGGCCGGCATCGCCGCCGACCCCAACTGCTGAACCCTCGATGGAATGAAAGGACACCATGATGCATTCCGACGCGACACCTGTGAGTGATCGCTCACACACCAAGTTCCCGCTGGCGACCTTCGTGATCGTCTCCGTCGCGCTGTTCATGGTCACGCTCGACAACCTCGTCGTCTCGACGGCGCTGCCGTCGATCCGCGTCGATCTCGGCGCCTCGCTCGAGTCGCTCCAGTGGACGGTCAACGCCTACACGCTCGCCTACGCCGTGTTCCTGCTGACCGGCGCCGCGCTCGGCGACCGCTTCGGCCGGCGGCGCATGTTCGTGATCGGGATCGGCGCTCTTCACCGGCGCCTCCGCGCTCGCCGCGCTCGCCCCGAGGACCGAGGCGCTCATCACCGCGCGCGCCCTGCAGGGCCTCGGCGCCGCGCTGATCACGCCGCTGACGCTCACGATGCTGTCCGACGCCGTCGCCCCCGGCAGCCGCGGCCTGGCGATCGGGCTGTGGTCCGGCGTCAGCGGCCTGGGCGTCGCGCTGGGCCCGGTGATCGGCGGCGCGATCGTCACCGGCATCTCGTGGCACTGGATCTTCTGGGTCAACGTGCCGATCGGGCTCGTCCTGCTCCCGCTCGCCCGCACTCGCCTCGTGGAGAGCCACGGCCCCAACTCGCAGCTCGACCTGCGCGGCGTCGGCCTCGCGGGCGCCGGTCTGCTGGCGCTCGTCTTCGGCATCGTCCGCGGCCGAGTCGCTCGGCTGGACGAGCGCGCCGATCGTCGCCAGCATCAGCGTCGGCGTCGTGCTGCTGGCGGCCTTCCTGGTCTGGGAGAGCCGCGCGCCGCAGCCGATGCTGCCGCTGCGGTTCTTCCGCAGCCGGGCGTTCTCGGCGACGAACGTCGTGTCGTTCGCGATGTTCTTCGGCGTCTTCGGCTCGATCTTCTTCCTGTCGCAGTACTTCCAGACCGCGCAGGGATACTCGCCGCTGGAGGCCGGGCTGCGGACGCTGCCGTGGACCGCGATGCCGATGCTCGTGGCGCCGATCGCCGGGATCCTGTCGGACCGCATCGGCGCGCGGCCGCTGATGGCGACCGGGCTGGCGCTGCAGGCGGTCGCGATCGCCTGGCTCGCCGCCGTGTCCGGCGTCGACACCGCCTACACGACGCTTGTGCCGGGTCTGGCGCTCGGCGGCTTCGGCATGGGCATGGTGTTCGCGCCATCGGCGAACGCGGTGCTGAACTCGGTGCGCCCGCAGGAGGTCGGCCAGGCCTCGGGCGCGACGAACACGATCCGCGAGCTCGGCGGCGTGATGGGCATCGCCGTGCTGGCGACGGTGTTCAGCAGCGCCGGCGGATACCTCTCGCCCGCAGGACTACGTCGACGGGATGACGGCGGCCCTGCCGATCGGCGCGGCGGTCCTGGCGCTCGGCGCGCTCGCGGCGCTGCTGGTGCCGGGCGAGCGCGCCGCGCGCCGCGTGCGGCGGGGCAGCGGACATGGGGCCCAGGCGCACGTCACCGCCTGAACCGCCCCGCCGGCTGACGACGAGCCGGAGGGTCGCTACCCTCCGGCTCGTGAGCGGTTTCGAGTCCAAGAACCTCGCCGCCATCCGGGCGGCACTCGACCAGCACAACGCGGACTGCCCGGTGCCCGGCAACGCGATCCTGCTGAACCCGGTCGATCACGAGCTGATGGGCTGGGACGAGCTGTGGGGCCTGCCGGTGCTGGCCGACGAGCGCGTCCCGACCAAGCGCGTGCGGATCCAGTGCGACGGCTCCGCGTTCGGCATCGAGGACGAGGTCGCCGACGCGGTTTCACGCGAGGCGCCGGCCGAGCTCCCGGTGGTGATCCCCGTCGGGCCCGGCGAGGACGAACTGCCCTGGGACGACGACGACTGGGATCCGGACAGCCCGCCGTTCTAGGTGCCTGGGTCCGGGCGTTAGCGGTTCCCGAACTGCGGCCGGCTGGGAGGGGGTCAGCCAGGAGTCGGCGCCGGGAGCCGTCCTCGTTGACTCATGCACGACAGTCGTGCACGACGCGCGTAGGACGCTTGCCGCACACGTCCTCCGCGAGCTGTGCATGACAGTCGTGCAGAGCTCGCGACGGAGGCAGGCGGACGACGAGCCTCACACCACCACCAGCCCCGCCCCGAACGCCCGCGCGAACAGCTCGACCTCACGCGAGGCCGCCCAGCGCGCGACCGGGGCGTCGCCGTCGGAGACGAGCTCGAGGGTGACGACCTCATCGGAGCACGTCGCACGCACCTCGCGCACGAGCTGATCGCGGCTGCGTTCGAGGTCCTCTCCCAGGCGCAGCAGCACCGCGCAGCGGTCCAGAAGCCCTTCATCGCCATCACGCATCAGCGCCGCGAACGGACCGAGCTCCGGCATGCCCTTGCGGTGGTAGCGGACGATCTGGGCGACGAGCGCGGCCTCTCGCGGCGAGAAGCCGGGCAGGCCGGCGTTGAGGATCAGATATCGGGAATGCTTGTGGTGGTCGTCGTAGTCGACCACGACGCCGACGTCGTGCAGCAGGCTCGCGGCCCAGAGGAGCTCGCGCTCGATCGGGTCGCCGGCGTGAAGCCCCGCGTCCGCCAGCTGGTCGAACAGGCCCAGCGCCAGGCCCGCGACGTGCCGCGTGTGGGCCGCGTTCGGGTCGTACTGCGCGGCGAGGTTCAGGACGCTCGCACGCCGCACGTCGTCGAGCAGTGGGCGCGGGCGATCGCCGAGCGCCCGCTCGAAGAACACACCCTCGCGCAGGCCGGCCTCGGTCGCCTCGAGCCCGGCGAAGCCGCCCGCCTCGAGCACCGACTGGATGACGACGGCACCCGCCAGGATGATGTCGCCGCGCACCGGCTTGATCCCCGGCACCCGTCGGCGCTCGGCCACCGGCATGCCGGCGAGGCGCTCGACGAGCTCGTCCAGCGCGGCCCGCTCGATCACGAACCCCTGGACGCCGAACTCGGGCACCGTGCCGGCGCGCTGGACCGCCGCGGCGAGGTTGCGGACCGTCCCGCCCAGGCCGACGAGGCGCCCCCCGCAGCTCGCGAGCCACGCGGCGCGCTCGAGCTTGCGCGCGACATGCTCGCGGAGCCTGTCGAGCTGCTTGGCGCTCTTGGGCTCGTCGCCGTGCAGGAAGCGCTCCGTCATGCGGATCGCCCCGAGCCGCCACGAGTCGGTGGTCAGCGCATCGCGCCCGGCGACGTGGACGAGCTGCATCGAGCCGCCGCCCAGGTCGAGCACGGCGCCGTCGCTCAGGTCGGTCGAGTTGATCGCCGCGAGGTAGCCGTAGCGGCCCTCCTCCTCGCGGGAGAGCACGCGGATCCCCAGGCCCGAGGCGGCGCGCGCACGGTCGAGGAATGCCTCGGAGTTCGTCGCCTCACGGATCGCGCTGGTCGCGACCGCGTCGATCTCACCGCCGCTCAGCCCGGCGGCCTGCGAGAAGTGGGCGAACACCTCGATCGCGGCGATCGCGCGCGCCATGCCCTCGTCGCCGAGCGCGCCCGAGGCGTCCACGCCCTCGCCGATGCGCACCGGCTCGTAGATCTCGTCCGTGCGCTTCCACCAGCCGCCGAGCGCATCGGCCTTGGCCCCGTGGACGCTGAAGACGACGAGCCGGAAGGAGTTCGAGCCGAGATCGACGACCGCGAGCCGCGAGTCCTCGTCAGCCGGCACGCTCGATGAGCTCGATCCGGTACTGGTCGGGGTCGCGCACGAAGCACAGGCGCGGCCCGTTCTCGCTCACGGTGTAGGGCGGCTTCTCCGCCGTGATCCCCTGCTCGGCGAGCGCCACCAGGGTCGCGTCGAGGTCCTCGCAGGTGATCGCGATGTGGTTGTAGCCGGTCCCCATCTCGTACGAGTCCACGCCGTGGTTGTACGTCAGCTCGAGCCGCGGGCCGTCGCCCGGCAGGCCCATGAAGACGTTGATCGCCTCGTCGCGGATCGGCATCCGGCCGACCTCCTCGAAGCCCAGCGCCTGGTAGAAGGCGACCGAGCGGTCGATGTCGCCGATGCGATAACAGGTGTGGATGAGCTCGGGCATGCGGCGTAGCGTAGCCTGCCGGACATGCTCGTCGAACGCTCGCTGCTGCCCAACTTCCTGACCAACACGTTCCTCGTCGGGGAGCCCGGCGGGACGGCGTTCTTCGTCGACGCCGGTGGCCCGGTGGCGCCGCTGATCGAGGTCGCGGAGCGCGAGGGCATGACGCCCACGCACGTGCTGCTGACCCACCACCACTACGACCACGTCTGCGCGCTCGACGAGCTGCTCGAGCGCTGGCCCGGCATGGAGGTCCTGATCCATCCCGCCGAGCGCAGCGACGTCCCGCGAGCGACGGGCGACCTCGAGCCGGGCGAGACGCTGTCGATCGGTGGCCTGGACGTCACCGCGCTGCACACGCCGGGTCACACCGCCGGGATGCTGGCGCTGCTGGTCGACGGGCAGGTGTTCACCGGCGACACCCTGTTCAAGAACTCGGTCGGTGGCGTGCGCGCGCCGGGCAGCACGAGCTACGCGGATCTGAAGTCGTCGATCATGGACACGCTGATGGCGCTGCCTCCCGAGACGATCGTGCGCCCCGGCCACAGCGACGACAGCACGATCGGCGACGAGTGGGAGCACAACGGCTTCATCCGGATCTGGCGCGGGCTGGACCCCGAGGGCTCCGATCCGTGCACCGCGCTGGGCGAGCCGGCGACGCTGGTCCTGCTCGGCGACGACTACGACGGCGGGCACAAGGCGTGGGTGCGCTGGCCCGACGGCCGCGATGACATCGTCCCCGGCTCACAGGTCGAGCGGAACTAGTGGTCCTCCGCGATGGATCGCGACGCCACCGAGCCCCCCGATCCGGACGATTCCGAGGGCGGCGCCGAGGATGAGATCCTCGGCACGCGGCTGAAGCGCAGCGCGCTGCTCGGGCGCCTCGCCGCGACCGAGGCCGCGAAGTACGCCGGCACCTACGCCGCCAACCTCACGCGCTCCCCCGAGCACGCCGAGGATGCGCTCGGCCGCCGGCAGGTGGACGCCGCGCGCCAGATGGTGCGCGTACTCGGCTCGATGAAGGGGCTGGCGATGAAGGTCGGGCAGATGCTCTCGGTCGCCGACCTCAGCGCCGTCCCGCAGGCCTACCGCGCCGAGGTCCAGGCGTCGCTCGACGAGCTGCGCGACGCGGCGCCGACCGTGGGCTTCAAGGAGATGCGCCGCGTCCTGGAGAAGGAGTACGGCGAGCCGCTGGGCCAGACGTTCCGATCCTTCGACGAGAGCGCCGTGGCGGCGGCGTCGATCGGTCAGGTGTACCGGGCGACCCTCCACGACGGGCGCGAGGTCGCCGTGAAGGTCCAGTACCCCGGCATCGCGGCCGCGGTGCGCGCGGACCTGCAGAACCTCGGCCCGATGCTGCGGATCGCCAAGCAGATCATCCCCGGCCTCGACGTCGACGACATGGCCGATGAGATCCGCGAGCGCATGCAGGAGGAGCTCGACTACGAGCTCGAGGCCGCCAACCAGCGGGCGGTCGCGCGGGCCCATCGCGGCCACCCGTTCATGGTCGTCCCCGAGGTCATCGGCGAGCTGTGCCGCGAGAAGGTCATCGTCATGGAGTTCGTGCGCGGCCGCGGCTACGAGGAGATCCGCGCACTGCCCCAGGCCGAGCGCGACCGTGCGGCGGAGATGATCTTCCGCTTCTACTTCGGCTGCATGTACCGCCACAACCAGTTCTCCGGTGACCCGCATCCGGGCAACTCGCTGCTGCTCGAGGACGGGCGCATGGCGTTCCTGGACTTCGGCCTCTTCAAGCGGATCAGCCCGGCGGCCGCGGAGCGCGAGCTGCGGATCCAGCGCCTCGGATGCGAGGGCCGAGGGCCGGAGATGATCGAGCAGATGGTGCTCGCCGGGATGCTGCCGGACGCGACGCGGGCGACGCCGGAAGGCGTCCTGGAGCAGTTCCGCGGCTATGCGTGGTGGTTCACGACCGACGCCGTCCTGGAGCTCGACCCCAGCCTGGCGACGAAGATCGTGCTCGACTTCAGCGATCCGCTGCAGAGCCAGTTCCACCAGATCCGGCACGAGCGGCTGCCGGCCGAGCACGTCTTCGGACGGCGCCTGGAGATGATGACGCTCGCGGTCATGAGTCAGCTGCGCCCGAGCGGGAACTGGTACCGGATCGCCCGCGAGTGGCTCTACGATGACGCGCCCGTCACCGAGCTCGGGCGCCAGGAGGCCGCGTACTACGCGAGCCGCTCGTGAGGGGCCCCGGGCCACGACTGCGGCTCGTGATGCTCGGCGTCGGGATCGCTTCCTCGTTCATCATCCTGGCGCTCTCCGGCTCGCTGTCGGTCGACAAGGTCCGAAGCTCGCTCGACGGAATGGGTGCCGCCGGCCCGATCGTCTTCATCGTCACCTCGTCGCTGCTGACCGTGGTGATGTTCCCCGGGCCGCTGCTCGCGGGCGCCGCCGGCCTCCTGTTCGGCACGGCACTCGGAACCCCTGTGGCGATCGTCTCCGCGACGCTCGGCGCGTCGCTGGCGTTCCTCGTCGGGCGCTTCGTCGCGGGCGACGCCGTCGAGGAGCTCGGCGGCCCACGCATGAAGTCGCTCGAGGCATGGGTCAGCCGCCGCGGGTTCGTGTCGGTCCTCTACGCGCGGATCGCTCCGGGGATGCCCTACAACGTCATCAACTACGCCTGCGGGCTGACGGCGATCGCGCTGCTCGAGTTCGCGGCCGCCACCGCGATCGGCACCGCGCCGCGGACGTTCGCCTACGTGGCGCTCGGCGGATCGTTCGGGAACTTCGGCTCGCCGTCGACGATCATCGCCGTGGCGATCCTCGTCGGCATGGCGGTCGCCGGGTTCCTCATCGCGCGCCGCGACCTGCGGCGCGAGCGGCGCGCCCGGGAGGGCGGCGGGTCACTCAGGGAGTGAAGGGCGGGCGGCCGGGCTGCAGCTCGTCGAGGCGCTGGATCTGGAAGAGGCTCGTCGTCCCCGGATGCCCGCTCGGCAGGCCGGCGGTGATGCCGACGCGCTGCCCGGCCGTGCACCAGCCGAGCTCGATGACGCGCTGCGCCGCGTCGGCGATCAGCTCCTCGGTGGTGTCGTGCTTGCGCATCAGCCCGGCCGTCACGCCCCACATCAGCCCGCAGCGGCGCACCGTCTCGCGGCCGGGGGACAGCGCGAGGATCGGCACCGTCGGGCGGTGCGCGGAGACCAGTCGCGCGGAGCGCCCGGACAGGGTCGGCACGATGATCGCGTCGAGCTCCAGCTCGCGGGCGGCGGCGACGGCGCTGTGCGCCACGGTGTATCCGGGATCGCGGCCGTCGCGCCGCACGCGCGTGTCCATCCAGCGCTTGTACGGCGCCTCGCGCTCGGTCGTCCGCGCGACGGAGTCCATCATCTCGATCGCCTCGACCGGGTAGGCGCCGATCGCGGTCTCCTGCGAGAGCATCACCGCGTCGGTGCCGTCGAGGATCGCGTTCGCGACATCCGTGACCTCGGCACGCGTCGGGCGCGCCGAGCGGACCATCGAATCGAGCATCTGCGTCGCGGTGATCGAGATCCGCGCACGCTCGCCGGCCAGGCGCAGCAGGCGCTTCTGCGCCATCGGCACCTCCTGGATCGGCAGCTCGATCCCGAGGTCGCCGCGCGCGACCATGATCCCGTCACTCACGCGCACGATGTCCTCGGCGCGCGCGACGGCCTGTGGCTTCTCGATCTTGGCGATCAGCGGCGCGCGCGTGTGCTCGCGCACGCCGAGCACGTCCTCGGGGCGCCGCACGAAGCTCAGGGCGACCATGTCGACGCCGATCTTGATCCCGGCCTGCAGGTGGACGAGGTCGGCTTCGGGGACCGAGGGAAGCTGATCCGCCGGCCCGGGGATGTTGAGGCCCTGGCGCGAGGCGATCATGCCGCCCAGCTCGACCTCGCAGTCGAACTCGGCGTCGCCCTCGCGGATCGCCTTCACGCGCAGGCGCACCGATCCGTCGGCGAGGTAGACGGCCTCGCCGATGTCGACGGCCGAGGCCAGGCCGGGCCAGCCGACGGTCATCACGGAGGCGGTGCCGGTGCTCTCGCCGGCGCCGCAGCGGAAGGTGACCGCGTCACCGCTGCGCAGGATCGCCTTGTCGCCCTCGAGCGGGCCGATGCGGATCTTCGGGCCCGGGAGGTCCTGCAGGAGCGCGACCGGTCGTCCCGCCCGGCTCGCGGCCTCACGCACGAGGCTCGCCGTCTGCTCGTGCGAGGCGTGGTCGCCGTGGCTGAAGTTCAGCCTGGCGACGTCCATCCCCGCCGCGACCATCCGGACGAGGACCTCGGGGTCGAGCGAGGCGGGCCCGATCGTGGCCACGATTTTCGTGCGTCGTTCCATCAGCGGCCCTGACGGTAGTGCATCGCCGCGGGACCGATGTTGCGCGCGAGGTCGACGCCGGCCCCGGTCG
Organism: uncultured Solirubrobacteraceae bacterium; assembly: GCA_963781935.1. GTDB lineage: Bacteria > Actinomycetota > Thermoleophilia > Solirubrobacterales > Solirubrobacteraceae > F1-60-MAGs163. The sequence continues at coordinate 106,998 of CAWAHX010000010.1, read as the reverse complement.
GCGGTGCAGGCGTATCGTTCACGCCATGACAGCCGCCGGTGCACCAGAGGCCCTGATCGTCGTCGACGTCCAGAAGGGGTTCGAGGATCCGGTGATGGGTCCGCGCAACAACCCCGGACGCCGAAGGGAACGTCGCCGCCCTGATCGCGGACTGGCGCGCCCGCGGCGAGCCTGTGGTGTTCGTGCGTCACGACTCCCACGAGGAGGGCTCGCCCCTGGCCGTCGGGACGCCCGGGAACGACTTCAAGGACGTCGTCAGCGGGGAGCCGGACCTGCTGATCTCCAAGCAGGTCCACTCCGCCTTCCACGGCGAGCCGAACCTGCAGGCCTGGCTCGACGAGCGCGGGATCGGGGCGATCGCCGTCTGCGGGATCATGACGAACTTCTGCTGCGAGACGACCGCGCGGGTCGGCTGCGACCTGGGCTACGACGTGCGGTTCGTCATCGACGCGACGCACACGTTCGACGACGAGGGCCCGGGCGGCGACACGGCCACCGCGGACGAGATCGCGCGCTTCACCGCGATCACGCTCGACGGCGAGTTCGCGCAGGTCGTGCGCACCGCCGACGTCGTCGGCGGTTAGACCCTACCGGTCTTCGCGGGGTCGGCCTTCGGCAGGTGGCCGACGCGCGGGCCCATCGCCTCGCCCATCGCCGCCAGCCCGGAGAGCGGGCGGATCATCACGGTGAACTCGCGCACGAGCCCGTCGTCGTCGAAGACCAGGTGATCGAGCCCCTCGATCGACTTGCCGTTGACGTTCGCCTTGAAGATCAGCGCGTGCGTCTCGGCGCCCTCCAGCTCGTCCGTGTACTCGAAGTCCTCGAAGACCTCGAACAGGTTCCAGAACAGCTCGGAGACCGCCTCGCGGCCGGCGAAGGGCTTGAACGCGACGGGGCTGTAGAAGCGGACGTCCGGCGCCATCAGCGCGGTCATCGCCTCCGGGTCACGCGCCTCGACGGCCAGACGGAAGGGGTGGGGCATGCCCGGCACGCTTCCAGGCATCTCAGCCGGCGTCAAGCCCGATGAAGCGGCCGTCGACCATCAGGTCCTCGCCGTCCGCCGTCAGGCGCCCGCCCTCGCGCAGGTCGCAGATCAGGTCCCAGTGCAGCGCGCTCTCGTTGCGCCCGCCGGTCTCCGGGTAGGAGCGTCCGAGGGCCAGGTGCACCGTGCCGCCGATCTTCTCGTCGAAGAGGATCGTCCCGACCGGCCGCTGGATGCCGAAGTTCGTGCCGATGCCGAGCTCGCCGAGGAAGCGGGCGCCGTCGTCCGTCGCGAGCGCGTGGCGCAGGTAGTCCTCGCCGCGCTCGGCCGTCGCCTGGACCACCTCGCCGTCGCGGAAGGTCAGCTCGACGCCGTCGACGTCGATGCCGGAGGGCGCCGAGCGGATCGTGAAGCGGACCGTCCCGTTCGCACTCGTCTCGTGCGGACCCGTGAAGACCTCGCCGCTGGGCATGTTGCGCTTGCCGTCGGAGTTGACCCAGCTGCGGCCCTTGACCTTCAGGCGCAGATCGGTGCCCGGCGCCTCGATGCGCAGCTCGCGCACGTCCTGCAGGCGCTTGATCAGCCGGTGCTGAAAGGCGCTGAGGCCGCGCCAGGCCCGCACCGGGTCGTCCTGGTCGAGGAACGTCGCCTTGCGTGTGAAGGCCGCGAAGTCCTGCAGCGTCATGCCCGCCTGCTCGGCGCCGGCGGCGGTCGGCCAGAGCGTCGAGCACCAGCGCTTCGTCAGCGTGCGCTCGCGGATCGGGCGGCGCGCGCGGGCGACCCGGGCGATCTTCGCCGGATCCACGCCCGCCAGCTCCCCGCGCTCGTAGGGGGCCTGGATCGCGATCACCGCATCGACCTTCCTCGCCTGTGCCATCGCGACGTCGTCGAAGTCGTCGAGCTGGGCGGCGCGCGCGTTCTCGTAGAACGTCCGTGTCTGGCCGGGCAGCTCCACGTCGAACGTCGGCCACGCGCTGCGCTCCAGGACCGCCCGCTGCAGCTCGAGCAGCAGCGGGGTCGCGAGCGTCGAGGACCGGATCAGGACGCCGGCCCCTGCCTCGACCTCGAGGCAGTAGCCGATCAGGAGGTCGGCGAACGGCGCCGGGTCGAGGAACTCGGCGTTGACGGCGGCGGGATCGTCGATCGGGTGCGTCATCTCACGGTGCCTCGACGTCGGGGAACCACTCGGCGCAGTGTGCGCGCAGGGCGTTGCGGACGAACGTCCGCTCGGCGGTTGTCGCCGCGCGCAGTCGCAGCAGCAGGTCCTTGTGCCCCGTCGTCGGCACGCCGTTGATCGTCCACGTCACGACCAGGCGCTCGAACAGGAACTCGACCGCGCGGTTCCACGCGTCCTCCTGGCTGAGCGTGTTCCCGTGCAGCACGGCCGCGTACTGGGTGCGGGTCTTGGGCGTCAGCACCGTGCGCAGCTCGAGCACCGCGGAGCCGTCCGCCGACGGCCGGGCGACGGTCGGCGCCTCGGGCATCGGCGTCTGCTCACGGCGGCGGCTGCGGCGCCCCATCAGGTCGTTGCGGCCGCCGTCTCGAGCTGGCGGCGCACGTCGCCCGTGAGCCCGTCGACGTGCCCGGGCCAGGCCGAGGCCGGCTCCATCGCAGCCAGCTTGAGGATCGACTGGCGCGCCTGCTCGGTGTTCTCGTTGAAGGCGCTGTGGGGCACGCGCGGCTTGCCCTTCAGGCCCGTCTGCGGGTCGAGCGTGTAGAAGCAGTCGCTGACGAGCGCGAGCCGGTCGGACTCGCGCCACAGGCCGATCAGCCCGGGCGCGTGCCCCGGCAGGTGGATGACCTTGAACCCGGCGATCTCGTCGCCCTCCTGCAGCGTCTCGCTGATCGTGACCGGGCCGCCGTCCCACATGGCGAGCATCCTGGGGAGCAGCAGCCTGCCCAGCGGGTTGAGCTTCTCGATGTGGAAGTAGTGATCGCCGCCGTCGCTCTCGGCGTCGGCCTTCTCGTCGACGTGGCAGAGCACGGGAACCCCGAGGGCCGGGGCGACGCCGCGGTGATCGGCGTGGCTGTGGCCCAGGACGACGCGCGTGATGCCGCCGAGCTTGGCGCCGGCGGCGGCGACGGCGTTCGTCATCGACTTCACGCCGGCGTCGAACAGCATGACGCCGTCCCCGTCGCGCACGAGGTAGACGTTCATCGTCTTGCCCGGGAACCCGCCGCGCACGACCCAGACGCCGTCGGCGATCGGCTCCGCCTCGCTCGAGACGAGCTTCGTCTTCGCGTTGAACGCGCGCTTCATCGCCGCATCGGCCTTCGAGCCGTCCGGGGGCACGAGGCCGAGCTGCCGTGCGAGCGTCATCCCGTCGGCGTAGGCGTTGTTCTCCACGATCAGCCCGTCGCGCACGATCAGGACGTCGACGCCTTCGAGGTGGATCGGCGCGCCGGTCGCGGCGATGCCCTGGAACGGTCTCGCCGGTGAAGGTCGCGCGGGCGTCCCAGCGGACGGCGGCGCGGTCGTCCTGGACCGTCGTCTCGAGGACGTTGAACGCGAAGTCCGGGAACGCGCTGAAGATGCCGCCCAGGAAGGCGACCACGCCGTCGGGCGCGGTCGTGTCCACCTGTCCGCGGACGTTCTCGCGGCCGCCCGGCTTCCAGAGGGCGACGGCGGCGTCGAGGTCGCGCGCGTTGATCGCGCTGAAGTACTGCTCTGCGACACGCGCCGTCCGGTCGGCGTCGACGGTGCCCTCGTGGGTCCCTGCGGTCTCCTGGACGTCGGCCATCTCGGCGGCTCCTCGGTTCGCGTTCGCTCCTGCGGCGCAGGCTACCGCCGCCGCGGCGTCCGGGTCGCGTAGGTTGTCTGCGAATGTCCGAGCCGACACGCAAACGCGAGCTCGGCCGCGGCGAGCGGGTGCTGCCCGGGGTGTGGCGGCTGCGCCTGCCCCTCCCGTGGCCCGGAGTGCCCCACTGCAATGCCTGGGCGCTGGCCGCCGGCGACGGCATCGTGCTCGTCGACTGCGGGATGCACGAGCCCGGATCGTTCGCGCACCTCGAGCGCGCGCTCGCGCCAGGTGAACCTGCGGATCGAGAACGTGAAGCTGCTCGTCTGCACGCACGCCCACGCCGATCACTACGGGCAGGCCGCGACCGTCATCGAGAAGACCGGCTGCGAGCTGTGGATGCATCCCAACCACGAGCACATGACGCTCGCCGCCCAGGATCCGGACGCCGCGCTCGAGCGCCGGATCGAGGTCGCGCGGCAGAGCGGCGTCCCCGAGGCGCCGCTGCGCGCCTACCAGGAGTCGCGCAAGGGTCAGGGGTTCGGGATCGCCGGGATCGTCGAGCCGGCCCGCGACCTGCTGCCCGGGGTCGAGGTCACGACCGACCTGGGCTCCTGGAAGGTCGTCGAGACGCCGGGCCACGCACCCTCGCACGTCTGCCTCTACCAGGAGGAGCGCCGGATCCTGCTCTCCGGCGACCACCTGCTCGGCCGCGTCTCGCTGTACTTCGACCACGGCTGGACGCCCGACCCGGCCGGCGAGTTCCTCCACTCGCTCGGCATCGTCGAGGACCTCGACATGCGGCTCTGCCTCTCCGGGCACGGCCGCACCTTCACCGACGTGCAGGCCCACATCAACGCGAACCGGCTGCTCGTCGCCGAGCGCCTCGAAGCGTGCCTGACGGTGCTCGACGCACCAGGGTCCGATCACCGCCTTCGCCGCCATCCCGATCATCTACGGGGACGCGATCACTCCGGCGAACGCGAACTGGTGGCTCTCGGAGACGCTCTGCTACCTGCAGCACCTCGAGGTCACCGGCCGCGCGACACCGGCTCCCCGGGGAGCCGGGCGAGCCGGAGCGCTGGAGCATCGCTTCGTAGTCTGTGGTCATGCGCATCGACGAGATTCTCAGCGCGAGCGACGAGCCCGTCTTCTCCTTCGAGTTCTTCCCGCCCAAGACGCCCGAGGGCGAGCGCAACCTCTACGAGGCCGTCGAGCGGCTGCGGGAGCTGGAGCCGGCCTACGTCTCGGTGACCTACGGTGCCGGCGGTTCATCGACCGAGAAGACGATCGAGATCGTCTCGCGGATCCGCGACGAGCTGGGCATCGAGGCGATGGCGCACTTCACCTGCGTCAGCGCGACGACCGATCAGCTGCGCGCGACGCTCGACGAGATGGCGCGCCTGGGCTTCGACAACGTGCTCGCGCTGCGCGGCGATCCGCCGGCGGGCCAGGCGCAGTGGACGCAGACCGAGGGCGGCCTGGAGTACTCGCGTGAGCTCGTCGAGCTGATCCGCGCCGACTACCCGTTCTCGATCGGCGCGGCCGCGTTCCCGGAGACGCACATCCACGCGACGAGCCCGGAGGACGATCTGCGCCACCTCAAGGCGAAGGTCGACGCCGGCGCCGACTTCCTGATCACGCAGCTGTTCTTCGACAACGAGCGCCTACTTCGACTTCGTCGAGCGCGCGCGGGCGATCGGGATCGACGTGCCGATCATCCCGGGCATCCTGCCGATCACGAACATCGCCCAGCTCGAGCGGATCACCTCGATGTGCGGTGCGGTGATCCCGGATCCGCTGCGTCACGAGCTGAGCCTGCGCGCGGAGGATCCGGAGGCCGTGACCGAGTTCGGCGTGGCCTACGCGACGCTCCAGTGCAGCGAGCTGCTCGCCGGCGGCGCCCCGGGAATCCACTTCTACACGCTGAACCGATCGCCGGCGACGCGCGCGATCCTGGGTGCGCTGAAGCTCGCGAGGCCGTGGGCGGCCCGGGGCGCGGGAGTGGGACGTCTGTGAGTCATCGGGTCGCCGCAAGCGGCGACCCGTCCTGCCTCTGTGAGTCATCGGGTCGCCGCAAGCGGCGACCCGTCCTGCCTCTGTGAGTCATCGGGTCGCCGCAAGCGGCGACCCGTCCTGCCAGGGGGCGTTACAGGGGCGTTACCGGATCTCGAGTCGCTCGGCCACAGCCGGCGTCCCGTCGGGCCGGGTCCAGCTGACGTCGACGGAGTCGTCCTGGCGGTAGGTCCCGACGCCCCAGGCGCCGAGGAACCAGCGCCTCCCGCTGATCTTGTCCTTCTTCAGCTCCGCCGGGAAGACGAGCGCGCCGTCCTCGACCTGGTAGTCGTTGCCCGGCTCCTGGCGCACGCCGTTGAGGTAGACCACGAACGGGGAGCGGACCTCGGCGGGGAGCGGGACGACGGACTTCGGCACGCCCTGATGATCACAGGTCGGCACGCCGTCGCGGTTCGTACCCTGTGCGCGTGGCCGCCGACGACCTCGACTACACCGTGCGTCGCTCGAGCCGCGCCCGCCGCGTGCGCGTCTCCGTCCAGCCCGACGGCGCGATCACGGTCACGCTCCCACAGCGCTCACGCGCCTGCGAGGCCGAGGCGGCGGTGCGCGAGCTGCGGCCGTGGATCGACCGCCGGCGCGCCGAGGTGCAGGTCGCGCGCGGGGCGATCGAGCGCCCGGCGGGAACCGTGCCCTACCTCGGCGCCTCGCTCGCGCTGCGCGAGGAGCCGGTCCGCACCCGCGGCGCATCGCCGCGGTCAGACGCTGCTCGTCCCAGCGGGCGAGGGCACCGGGCCGGCGCTCGAGCGCTGGTACCGGCGCGCGGCTCGCGCCGAGATCACCCCGCGCCTGGACGACGCGGTCCGTGCGCTCGAGACGACGTACGAGCGCATCACGATCAGGGATCAGCGCACGCGCTGGGGTTCGTGCTCGAAGGCCGGCGCGCTGGCGTTCAACTGGCGCCTGCTGCTCGGCCCCGAGGAGGTGCTCGACTACGTCGTCTGGCACGAGGCCTGCCACCTCGTGGTGTTCGACCACTCGCGGCGCTTCTGGGACCTGCTCGAGCAGCATGTCCCCGGCTATCGCGTTCCGCGACGCTGGCTGCGCGACAACGGGGCGGCGCTCCACCTGTGAGCTCGGCGCCGCGCGTCGGGGTCGTCGGCCACATCGAGTGGATCCAGTTCGCGGTGACCGAGCGCGTCCCGGAGCCCGGCGAGATCATCCCGGCCCGCGCGACGTTCGAGCTCGCGGCCGGCGGTGGCGCCGTCGCCGCGGTCCAGCTGGCGAAGCTCGCCGGGCGGGCGCTGCTTCCTCACGGCGCTCGGTGACGACGATCTCGGCGCGCGAGCGCGCAGCGACCTGGCGTCGCGCGGTGTGGATCTGGACGTCGCGATCCGGTCCGGCGATGAGCGAACGCGACGCGGATTCGTCCACCTCACCGACGATCACGAGCGCACGATCACCGTGCTCGACCCGCGCATCGTCCCGCACGGCGCGGATCCGCTCGGCTGGGAGCGGCTCCGCGACGTCGATGCCGTCTACTTCACCGGCGGGGACGCGGCCGCGCTGCGCCGTGCTCGCGACGCCCGCGTGCTCGTCGCGACGCCGCGTGCGTTCGACGTGATCCGCGAGGCGGGCGTCGAGCTCGACGTCCTCGTGTCGAGCGCGACGGATCCCGGCGAGCGGGTCGACGCCTGGGCGCTCGATCCGTCCCCGCGCCTCGTCGTCCACACGCGCGGTGCGGACGGCGGCGTGTGGTCGACCCGCGAAGGCGACGCCGGTGCAGTGGCGTGCGGCACCGCTGCCCGGCCCGGCCGTCGACGCGTACGGCTGCGGCGATTCGTTCGCGGCGGGACTGACGTACGCGCTCGGAGCGCGGATGCCGGCGCGCGGCCGCGGTCCACGTCGGCGCGCTGTGCGGTGCGTACTGCCTGACGGGCCGCGGGCCCTACGAGTCGCAGCTCACTCAGCAGGATCTGTCGGCGCAGCCGCGCCGCTGAGCACCCGCCGCAGCGCGTCGTACGCGTTCTCGCCGTCCAGCTGGGCGACGAGGTGGCGGTGCAACCGGCCCGTGAAGGCCTCCGCCGACCCATCGCCGCGGACGTCGATCCCGCCGCGGACGCCACGACCGGCGACCTCGCCGCGCACGGCGACGAGCTGCACCGGCTCGTAGTCGCGGATCACGGCATTGACCGCGCCGCGACGCTCGGTCTGGGAGAGCGCGCGGAGCTCGGTCTCCAGCGCATCGAGCGCGCTCGCAAGGTCGTCGAAGTGTTGCTTCTCGGTGGCGCCCTCACGCCGAACCGTGAGCGTGTAGGCGCCGGGCACGCGCGCAGCCTACCGCCGCCCGTACTAGGCGGCGAGCTGTCCGACGGCCTGCTCGACCGCGCCGTCCTGCGTCACGACGAGCCGCTCGGTGATCGCGGCGAGCAGCCGCTCGGCGGCGACGTTGTCGGACAGCATCGTCGCGGTGAAGCGCTGCACGCCGCGCGCCCGGGCCGCGTCGGCGATCGCGATGCCCAGAGCGCGGCCCAGCCCATGGCCCTGGAATGCGTCGCCGACGACGACGGCGACCTCGGCCTGCTCCGCGACGTCGGGGTCGCGGATCCAGCGCGCCACACCGACGATCGCGTCCGGGCTCTCGCGCAGGACCGCGACGACGGCGTAATGGTCCTGGAAATCGACCTCGGTCAGGTAGCGCAGCTCGGTTCCGTTGAGCGCCGGCTTGGGCGCCAGGAAGCGCTGCCGGGTGGTCTCGTCCGAGAGCCGCTTCATCGCGGCGGCCAGCAGGGGCTTGTCATCCGGCCGGATCCGGCGCAGATGCACGGCGAGGCCGTTGTCGAGGCGAAATTCCATCGCCATCGACGGTAGGGCCGATCTGCCAAAGATGTGTGTGTGCGGTCACACCGCAACGCAACCTTCACACCCGGCGCCGGCCTGGGACTCGTGCACGACCATACACCCCAGGGTCCGCGCGGAAGCGCTCGCGGTCAGCACGACCGTCTCCCAGTCGCCGGGACGACTGCTGTAGGGTCCCGCTGCCCTCGGTCGACGACTCCGGGCAGCCGTCCGTCGTACGCGGCGGCGGACAGTGTGTCCCTACGGGACGATCTCGGAGGTGCTTGCGCACCTCCGACCTTTCGAGGGCGACGTCAGCCGCTAGCGGTCCCCGATCGCCACGTAGTCCAGCTGGTGCCCGCCGGTGTAGATCTGGCGCGGGCGGGCGATCTTCTGCTCCTTGTCGGCGACGAGCTCGAGCCACTGGGCGATCCAGCCGCTGGTGCGGCCGATGGCGAACATGACCGGGAACATCGGCGCGGGCAGGCCCATCGCCTCGTAGATCAGGCCGGAGTAGAAGTCGACGTTCGGGTAGAGCTTGCGCGAGACGAAGTACTCGTCCTCGAGGGCGATCCGCTCGAGCTCGGTGGCGATCTCCAGGAGCGGGCTCTTGCCGGTCACCTCGAAGACGTCGTCGCAGGCCTTCTTGATGATCTTGGCGCGCGGGTCGTAGTTCTTGTAGACGCGGTGGCCGAAGCCCATCAGCCGCTCGTTCCCGGCCTTGACGCCCTCGATGAAGCCCGGGATGTTCTCGACCTTCTCGATGCGCCGCAGCATGCGCAGCACCGCCTCGTTCGCACCGCCGTGGAGCGGCCCGTAGAGCGCGCTGATGCCGGCGGCGATCGCCGAGTACGGGTCGACCTGCGAGGAGCCGACGCTGCGCACCGCGCTCGTCGAGCAGTTCTGCTCGTGGTCGGCGTGCAGGATGAAGAGGATGTCGAGCGCACGCTCCAGCCGCGGGTCCGGCTGGTACTTCAGCTCGGTCATCTTGTACATCATCCCGAGGAAGTTCCCGGCGTAGTCCAGGTCGTTGTCGGGGTAGACGTACGGCTGGCCGTTGGAGTGGCGGTAGGCGAACGCGGCGAGCGTCGGCATCTTCGCGATCAGGCGGATCGCCTGCTCCATGCGGTTGACGGGGTCGGAGATCTCGTTGGCGTCCGGGTAGAACGTCGACAGGGCGCCGACCGATCCGAGCAGCATCCCCATCGGGTGCGCGTCGTGGCGGAAGCCCTGCATGAAGCTCTTGACGTTCTCGTGGACGAACGTGTGGATCGTGATCTGGTGGGTCCACTCGTCGAGCTGCGCCTGCGTCGGCAGCTCGCCGTGGACGAGGAGGTACGCGACCTCGAGGTAGGTCGACTGCTCTGCGAGCTGCTCGATCGGGTACCCGCGGTACTCGAGGATGCCCTTGTCGCCGTCGATGTACGTGACCGACGAGCGGCACGACGCGGTGTTCATGAAAGCCGGGTCGTACGACATCAGTCCGAAGTCGTCGTCGTCGACCTTGATCGACCGCAGGTCGATCCCGCGAATCGTGCCGTCGGTGATCGGCAGCTCGTAGGTGCGGCCCGTCCGGTTGTCAGTGACCGTGAGGGTCTCGGTCTCGGTGCTCATCCGCTCTCCTGGTTGATCGACGCTCGCGCTTCACGCATCCTACGGCCGTGGCGCGGTAACCCGCTCTACCGCTTGCGCCACAGGCGGCGGAAGCGCCCTGCCTTGGGGTTCGCGTGGAAGACCGGGCCGCCGGCGCTGTCACGCTCGGGCAGCTGCGCGACCGCCGCCGCGTCGATCGTGAGCGTCACGGCGCGCTCGGCGATCCGTGCGACCTCCGGGGCGTCGACGAAGCGCCGGCCGCCCGGCGTGTCGATCACCAGGCCGTCGAAGATCCGCTCGCGCTCGTTCTCCAGGACGTCGAGCACGGTCCCGACCTGCTGCCCGTCCGATGCCACGACCGGAGTGCCGGCCGCGAGCACCTGGTAGGAGACGGCGTAGCCGTCGTCCATCAGTGAAGGACGTAGATGATCAGGCCGCCCGCGGCGACCGCGAGCAGGACCGAGATGCCGATGACCGCCGTCCCCGCCGCCACGTGTGGTGACGAAGCTCGGCGAGCGCGTTCCGAGGACGCCGATCACGATGGCCCAGAGGCCGAACAGGCAGCCGACGATGAAGAACGGGGTCTCGCTCTTCTCGGCCCCATCGGCGGCGAGGATCAGGAGTGCGTTGACCATGGGCGCGGAACCTACACGGCCGCGTCGCCGGACGGCAACGTGGCGCCGCCGTGGGTGGGGTCGAACCGGCTCTCGGTCGCCTCGATCTGGCCGTGGTAGTGGCTGCCCAGGTCGGGATGGCCGTAGGGGCGCTCGGCGGGCAGGTCGAGCGTCATGAACGACAGCTGGGCGATCGGCAGGCCGGGCCACAGCTTGATCGGCACGCGCGTCAGGTTGTTGAGCTCGAGCGTCAGCGTGCCCTTCCAGCCCGGGTCGCAGAACCCCGCCGTCGCATGGACGATCAGGCCCAGGCGGCCGAGCGACGACTTGCCCTCGATGCGGGCGACGATGTCGTCGGGCAGCTCGACCCACTCCTCGGTGCGGCCCAGGCAGAACTCGCCGGGGTGGATGACGAACGGCTCGTCGTCCTCGCAGACCACCTGCTCGGTCAGGTCGCGCGGCGGGTTGCGCAGGTCGATCGCGGTGACCCGGTGGTTGTGGAACACGCGGAACGAACGGCCCAGGCGCAGGTCGACGCTGGCCGGCTGCACCATCGTCTCGTCCCAGGGGTCTATCCGGATGTGGCCGTCGGCCACCAGGCGGCGGATCGTCCCGTCGGAGAGGACCGAGGTCGCGGGCATGCGCTCAGTCTGGCAGGGATGCTGGTCGTACGGGTCGCAGCACTACGCGTGATGGCGCGCGCGGGCGACGAGCGTGCGGGTCCGCGCCGGGGGCGGCGGGGCCGGAGCACCATGAGGGCCACGGCGCGGCGCGCGCGGAAGCGGGCCGCGGGGATGCACGTGCCGGCGCGAACCGCCGTCACCGGGCTCGGGCTGAGGCTCCTCGTCCGGCGTCTGGTGCACCGCCCACCAGACGATGTACAGCAGCGCGGCGATCGGCACCTTCAGCACGACCATCATGAAGATGAACGTCCAGGTACTCACAGTCGCGATGCTACCCCTTGGACCTGCGGAGAACCACTGACCTGGCGTTCAGGGGAACTACTCAGCCGCGCAGGACGATCGGATCGTGCGTGAACGTCGTCATCCGCTGGAGCTCGGCGACCCGCTGCGTGATGGCCTCCGGGGCCAGGTCGAGCATCCGCTCGGTCCCGAATGCCTCGACGTTGAAGGACGCCAGCGCGGTGCCGTAGACCATCGCGCGAACCAGCAGGTCGTGATCGACGGCGAGCTCCGGGTGGGCCGCGACGTAGCCGACGAATCCGCCGGCGAACGTGTCGCCTGCGCCCGTCGGGTCGACGACGTCCTCCAGCGGGTAGGCCGGCAGCGCGAAGTAGCCCTCCTGCGTGAACAGGGCGGCGCCGTACTTGCCCTGCTTGGCGATCACCGCGGACGGCCCCCACTTCAGGATCTCGCGGGCGGCGCTCACGAAGTTCGGCTTCTCGGCGAGCAGCTCGAGCTCCTCGTCGTTGAGCAGCAGGCAGTCGACTCCGGCGATGGTCTGCACGAGCGAGTCGCGCGCGATCGTGATCCACAGGTCCATCGAGTCCATCGCGACGAAGCGGGCGTCATCGCACTGCTCGCGGACGGCCCGCTGCAGGTCGGGCTGGATGTTCGCCAGGAACAGGACGTCGCACGCCTGGGCCGGCGCGGACAGCTTCGGCTCGAACGTCTCGAAGACGTTCAGCTCGGTGATGTGGGTCTCGCGGCTGTTGAGGTTGTCGTGGTACTCGCCCTTCCAGAAGAAGGTCTTGCCGCCGGGGATCTGCTCGACGTCGTCGGTGATCGTGCCGCGTGTGCGCAGCGCATCCCACGACGCCTGGTCGAAGTCGTCGCCGACCGGCCCGATCACGCGGACCTCGTCGAAGTACGACGCGGCCAGCGCGAAGTGCGTGGCGGCGCCGCCGAGCATCCGCTCACGCGCCCCGAACGGGGTCGAGACGGCGTCATAGGCGATGGATCCGACGACAGTGAGGCTCATGCGGCGAGGGAGGGTAGCCTGACGCGCGATATGAAGGCCGTGCAGCAGCAGACGTTCGGGGGGCCGGAGGTGCTCGAGCTCGTCGAGATCCCCGTGCCCCGGCCCGGGGACGGGGAGGTGCTGATCGAGGTCTCGCTCGCGGGCGTGAACTTCGCCGACACCCACCAGCGGCGCAACGAGTACCTCGCCGCCGCCGAGCTGCCGCTGGTTCCCGGCTCGGAGGTCGTCGGCACGCGCGTGGACACCGGCGAGCGCGTCGTGGCGCTGACCGGCGGCCGCGGCGGGTACGCGCAGTTCGCGCTCGCGCCCGCCGCGCACACCGTCGCCGTTCCGCAGGGTGTGGACGACGCCGTGGCGCTCGCGCTGCTCCTGCAGGGTCTCACGGCCTGGCACCTGCACCGCACGGCGGGACGGGTGGCCGCAGGGGAGAGCGTCGTCGTGCATGCCGCCGCGGGCGGCACCGGCTCGCTGGCCGTCCAGCTCGGCCGGCCGCTGGGCGCCGGGCGCGTGATCGCGACGGCCTCGACCGCCGAGAAGCGCGCGCTGGCGCTGCAGCTGGGCGCCGACGCCGCGGTGTCCTCCGATGCCGGCGGGCTCACCGAGCGGCTGATCGAGGCCAACGGCGGCGCACCGGTCGACGTCGTGCTCGACGCGATCGGCGGGGAGGTGTTCGACGCGTCGCTGGAGGCGCTGGCGCCGTTCGGCCGCCTCGTCACCTACGGCGTCTCCGGGGGCGCGACGAACACCGTCAACACCCGCAAGCTGATGCGCGCAAGCCGCACCGTGACGGGATTCTGGTTTCGCCACTGCCTGGATCGCCCGGCCGAGCTGCTCGAGGCCCCGCTGGCCGACCTGTTCTCGCGCGCGAGCCGCGGCGAGCTGCGCGTCGTGATCGGGGCCACCTATCCGCTGGCGCAGGCCGCGCAGGCGCAGATCGACCTCGTGGAGCGGCGTACCACCGGAAAGCTGCTGCTCGATGTCACGTGACGCCTGCCAGGCCCTAGTCTCCTTCGCGTGAGTTCTTTCGCCGACCTCGGCCTTTCCGCCCCCGTCCTCCAAGCGCTGAAGAATGTCGGGTACGAAGCGCCGAGCCCGATCCAGGAGCAGGGCATCCCGCCGCTGCTGCAGGGGCACGACATCATCGGCCAGGCGCAGACGGGCTCCGGCAAGACGGCGGCGTTCGGGATCCCGATCATCGAGTACGTCGATCCGGAGATCCGCGAGGTGCAGGCGCTGGTGCTGACGCCGACGCGTGAGCTCTGCATCCAGGTGACCCAGGCGATCCGCACGTACGGGGAGCCCAAGGGCGTCGACGTCGTCGCCGTCTTCGGCGGCGCGCCGATCCGCACCCAGCAGGCGCAGCTGCGCGCGGGCGGTCACATCGTGGTCGGCACCGTCGGCCGCGTCATGGACCTCATCTCGCGCGCGTCGCTGATCCTGCACGACTGCCGCTTCGTCGTCCTGGACGAGGCCGACGAGATGCTCGACCTCGGGTTCCTGGAGGACGTCGAGCGGATCCTCTCGCTGACGCCGAGCGGGCGTCAGACGGCCCTGTTCTCCGCCACGATGCCTCCGCCGATCCGCAAGCTCGCCGACCGCTACCTCTACGACCCGGTGACGGTGAAGGTCGAGTCCAAGAACCTCACCGTCGACACCGTGGAGCAGTTCCGCGTCGAGGTCGCCCAGAAGGACAAGGCCGAGAAGCTCGTCGACGTGCTGAGCGCCGAGCGCCCGACCCAGGCGATCGTCTTCGCGCGCACGAAGATCCGCTGCGACCAGCTCTATCGCACGCTGCGCGACGGTGGCATGAACGTGCGCGCGCTGCACGGCGACATGTCGCAGGGCCAGCGCGACGGCGTGATGCTGTCCTTCAAGGGCGGCCGCGTGCCGATCCTCGTCGCGACCGACGTCGCCGCGCGCGGCCTCGACATCTCGACGGTCACGCACGTCGTGAACTTCGACGTCCCCGTCTCACCCGACATCTACGTGCATCGCATCGGGCGCACCGGCCGCGTCGGGCGCTCGGGGCGGGCGATCACGTTCGTCGAGCCGCGCCAGCAGCGTGAGCTCGAGGCGATCGAGCACCACATCGGCACGACGATCACCCCGTGGGAGCCCGGCGCGACGACGAAACCGGCGAAGATCGAGGAGCGCCCCAAGCGCCACGAGAAGCCCCACGTGAGCCGTCCGGCGGAGGAGGCCTACGTCAAGCTGATCGTCGCCGCGGGCCGTGCCGACGACCTCGAGCCCGCCGATCTCGTGCACGCGATCACGTCGGCGACCGGCCTGGACGGCGAGGCCGTGCGCGACATCAAGGTGCTCGAGCGCTTCGCGTTCGTCTCCGTCCCCGAGGCTGAGGTCCAGCGCGTGATCGACTCGGTCAACGGCGAGCAGGTCAACGGCGCGACCCTGCAGCTGCAGACCGTCGGCGCGTGACGGTTCCCCTTTGTGCCCCGCCTGCGCGTATGTCAGGGTTGTGTGAATGACGCAGGACGAGTCTGATCCGCAGGTGACGGTCGAGGAGCAGCAGGCGGGCGGCGAGGCGCTGCCCGCCGACGGCATCCTCGCACCGGTCGCCGGCGACGTCCCGCAGGACACCGGGCCCACCTGTCGCGCGTGCGGGACCGCACTCGTCCCGGGCCAGGACTGGTGCCTGGAGTGCGGAACCGCGGTCATCCCGCCGCGCCGCCTCCCGGGCCTGCGCGCGGTGGGCCTCGCCGGCGCGCTGACGCTGGTGCTCGCCGGAGGCGCCGTCGCCGCCAGCTACGCGGCGCTGACCGATCAGACGCCGGCGCCCCAGGTCGAGGTCAAGACCGTCGCCACCGCGGCGCCGGTGGTTCCCGTCGAGACGACACCGGTCGACACCACGCCGGTCGACACCACGCCGGTCGACACGACGCCCGTGCAGCCGGTGACGCCGGTGCAGCCCGTCACGCCCGTCACCCCCGTCACGCCGACGACGACCACCACCCCCACGACGACCACCACCCCCACGACGACCACCACGAAGCCGGTCGACACCACCGTCGTGCTCGCCGCCGGGGCCGGGTCGCTCTACGACCCGCTGGCACGCGCCACCGCGTCGGGCGACCCGCAGCGCGCGATCGACGGCGACCCCGGCACCTCATGGTTCGTCACGACGCCGGCCGACGGCGACATGAAGGTCGGCTACCTCCTGGACCTGGGCGAGCCGATGGAGCTGAAGACGCTCGAGCTCGTCACGAAGACTCCCGGCTTCAGCGTCCAGGTGCGAGCTGCCGCCGGCGCCGACCCGCCGCAGAACCCGGACGACGCGGCCTGGAAGATCATCGGCGCCGCGGGCTCGGTCGACGCGACGCCGGCGGTCGGTCAGCCGCTTCCGATCCCGGTCGCCAAGGGCGACAAGGCGGGCGACGGCGCACTGAAGCTGAGCCTCGACACGAACGGCAAGAAGTACCAGCAGGTCCTGCTGTGGTTCACGATCCCGCCGACCGCCGGCCCGACCGTGCGGCTCGTCCAGATCAAGCTCCACACGCCTGCGCCCTAGTGGTCCAGGAGATCCACGATCTTTGCGGCGCCCGACCCGGGCGCCGCCACAACCGAACGAGAGGAGCCTGCGGCATGTCCGTGGCGACGATGAAGACCAGCGAAGGCGACATCACGATCGAGCTCTTCGACGCCGATGCGCCGAAGACCGTCGAGAACTTCGTGAAGCTCGGCAAGG
Source organism: uncultured Solirubrobacteraceae bacterium (assembly GCA_963781935.1). Taxonomy (GTDB): domain Bacteria; phylum Actinomycetota; class Thermoleophilia; order Solirubrobacterales; family Solirubrobacteraceae; genus F1-60-MAGs163. The sequence continues at coordinate 90,576 of CAWAHX010000010.1, read as the reverse complement.
ACGGGTTCTACGACGGGCTCAACTTCCACCGCGTGATCCCCGACTTCATGATTCAGGGCGGCTGCCCGCAGGGCACCGGCACCGGCGGTCCCGGATACACGTTCGAGGACGAGTTCAACGACAACAAGGTCGTCCGCGGCGCGCTCGCGATGGCGAACGCGGGGCCGAACACGAACGGCTCGCAGTTCTTCATCGTCACGGCCGCGGCGTGCCCGTGGCTCGACGGCAAGCACACGGTCTTCGGCCGCGTCACCGACGGCATGGACGTCGTCGACCGCATCGAGCAGGTCGCCACCGACGGCCGCGACGCGCCGATCGAGCCGGTCGGCATCACGGTCCTCGAACTCGACTGACGAGGTCCGGTAGCCTCTCGACACAGCGTCACGTCCACTAGGTCGAGCAGGAGAGGGAAGATGGCGATCGTCGACAAGACCGGCGCCGGGGAGACCGGCGCCAGCACCAACGGTTCCGGGGGCATCGCCGTCGAGAACCCGGCCACGGGACAGGTGATCGCGACCGTTCCGAACCGCAGCGCCGAAGAGGTGCACGAGCTGGCGCTCAAGGGCCGTGCGGCCCAGCCGGCGTGGGAGGCGCTCGGCTTCGAGGGCCGCGGCCGGGTCCTGCTGCGCGCGCAGAAGTGGATCATCGACAACAAGGAGCGCGTGATCGACACGATCGTCTCCGAGACGGGCAAGACCTACGAGGACGCCCAGCTCGCGGAGATCTCCTACGGTGCCGCCGCCTTCGGCTTCTGGGCGAAGAACGCTCCGCGCTTCCTCGAGGACGAGAAGGTCAAGTCCTCGAACATGCTCGTCAAGGGCAAGAAGCTGCTGGTCCGTCACCGGCCGCTCGGGCTGATCGGCGTCATCGGTCCGTGGAACTACCCGCTGACGAACTCCTTCGGCGACTGCATCCCCGCGCTCGCCGCCGGGAACTCGGTGATCCTCAAGCCGAGCGAGATCACCCCGCTGACGTCGCTCCTGATGGCCGAGTGCCTGGAGGAGTGCGGCATCCCGGAGGGCGTCTACCAGGTCGCCACCGGGCTGGGCGAGACCGGGCGCGCGCTGATCGACGAGGTGGACATGATCATGTTCACCGGCTCGACGCGCACCGGGCGCAAGGTGGCCGTCGCGGCGGCCGAGCGCCTGATCCCGTGCTCGCTCGAGCTGGGCGGCAAGGATCCGATGCTCGTGCTGCGCGACGCCGACCTCGAGCGCGCCGCGAACGCCGCGGTCTTCTACTCGATGCAGAACTCCGGGCAGACGTGCATCTCCACCGAGCGCGTCTACGTCGAGGCGCCGGTCTACGACGAGTTCGTCGCGAAGGTCACCCAGAAGGTCAACGCGCTGCGCCAGGGCCGCTCGACCGGCCCGGGCACGCAGGAGGTCGGCTCGATGACCTTCCCGCCGCAGCTCGACATCGTCGAGCGGCACGTCACGGACGCCGTCGCCAAGGGCGCGAAGGTCCTCGTCGGCGGCAAGCGTCGTGAGGGCGAGGGCATCTTCTTCGAGCCGACGGTGATCGTCGACGTCGATCACACGATGGACGCGATGACCGAGGAGACGTTCGGGCCGACGCTGCCGATCATGAAGGTGGCGGACGCCGAGGAGGCGATCCGGCTGGCGAACGACAGCCCGTACGGCCTCGGCGCGTCGGTGTTCTCCAAGAACGTCGAGCGCGGCGAGCAGGTCGCGCGCCGGATCGACGCCGGCGCGGTCTGCGTCAACGACGCGATGATCAACTACACCGCGCTCGAGCTGCCGATGGGCGGCGCGAAGACCTCCGGCATCGGCTCGCGCCACGGCGCGGGCGGCATCCGCAAGTTCACCCAGCAGCAGGCGATCCTCGTCTCGAGGCTCCACCCCAAGCGCGACGTGCACATGTACCCGTACACCGAGAAGGGCACGAAGCGCATCGGCAAGCTGTTCGGCGTGCTCTACGGGCGCGGGAAGCGCGACTAGACGTCAGCCGTTCGCGGGGCGTCTCACGGGGCGGGCATCGAGCCCGCCCCGTTTGCGTTCGGCGCGCCGCTCACTCGTCTGGATCGATCCGTGTTCGCGATCACGCTCTCCCTGCTCGCCGCCGCCTCCTGGGGTGGTGCGGACTTCATCGGCGGCATTGCGAGCAAGCGCCTCGCCGTGCCGGTCGTGCTCCTGTTCGTCGAAGGGACGGGCACGTTCTGGGTCGTCGGCCTGCTGCTGATCACCGGCGAGCCGTTCCCCTCGACGCATGCGGTCGTGCTCTCGATGGCGGCCGGCATCGCCGGCATGCTCGGCCTGGGCTCGCTGTACCGCGCGCTCGCGGTCGGCACGATGAGCGTCGTCGCCCCGATCTCGGCCTGCGGGGTGGCGCTGCCGGTGATCGTCGGCCTGGCGACCGGCGACACCCTGTCGACGGTCGTCGCGGCGGGCCTCGCGTGCGCCTTCACCGGCATCATCCTCGCGTCGCTCGAAGTCACGGAGGAGAGCGCGCAGGAACGCCGCGCGAATCGCCAGGGCGTCCTGCTGGCGCTCGTGGCCGCCGCGGGATTCGGCTCGTACTTCGTCCTCGCCGACGGCGCCGCGGACGAGAGCGTGCTCTGGCTCCTGCTGCTCGCGCGGTGCGCGATGCTCCCGCTCGTGGCCGGCGTCGTGCTCTTCCGGCGCCTGCCCCTGCCGGAGGGCGGCCGGGTCCGCGGGAGCCTCGTCCTCGCCGGGACGTTCGACGTCGCCGCGACGGCGCTCTACGGCGTGGCCACGACGAAGGGTGCGCTCAGCATCGTCTCGGTCGTCGGATCGCTCTACCCCGTCGCGACGGTGCTGCTCGCACGCGCGGTGCTCCACGAGCGGCTGCACAAGCTGCAGGCCGCCGGAGTGATCGTCGCGTTCGCCGGCGTTGCGCTGATCGCCGCGGGCTGAGTGTCCGCGGCGTACCCTGACTCCTGTGGCCGTGACGTTCATCGGAGCGCATCTCGGCGGAGGGACCTTCGCTCCGCTGCAGCTCCTCCCGCCGATCATCGTGGCGGTGCTCTACGCCGTGCGCGTCCGGCATCTGCAGGGGACGCCGCGCGCGGTGCCCGGATGGCGCCAGGCGTGCGAGCTCGGCGGCCTGGGCCTGATCGTCCTGACGCTCGCCTCGCCCGCGGGCCACGTCGCCGACGAGCTGTTCGCCGTCCACATGGCCGAGCACCTGATCCTGGGCGACGTCGCGACGCTGCTGATCGTGCTCGGGCTGACCGGCCCGCTGATCGCGCCGGTCCTGCGGCTGCCCGGTATGGGGATCCTGCGCGTGCTCGCTCATCCGGTGCTCGCGTTCGCGCTGTGGGCCATCAACCTCTACCTCTGGCACCTTCCGCTGCTGCATCAGGGCGCGGTCCGCCACGAGGCGGTCCACGCTCTCCAGCACGCGTGCTTCATCGCCTTCGGAGCGAACATGTGGATGGCGCTGCTCGGGCCGCTGCCCAAGCCGGCGTGGTTCACGAACGCCTGGAAGCTCGGCTACATCGTGGCCGTGCGCCTGACCGGGGCGGTGCTGGGGAACGTGCTCGTGTTCGGCGGCGGCGTCTTCTACCCGGTCTACGCCAAGGGCGAGGCCTACTGGAACGTGTCGCCCGCGTCCGACCAGGCCGCCGCCGGCGGGGTGATGATGGTGGAGGGGTCGATCCTCACGATCTGCCTGCTCGCGTGGCTGTTCCTGCGCACGGCGAGCCAGACGGAGGAGCGCCAGGATCTCGTCGAGTTCGCCGCGAGCAGCGGCGTCGCGCTCAGCGACGCGCGCGCGGCGCGGGCGGTCGCGGCCGGGCGGGGCGACGAGCTGCGCGAGCGCGTCAGCGACATCGCCGCTCAGAGCAGCCGCAGCGCGAACAGCTCCTCCAGCTGAGGGACCGTCTCCTGCGCGCTGACGTGCAGCAGCGTGGTCATGCCCAGTGCCCGCGCCGGCTTGAGGTTCCCCGGCAGGTCGTCGACGAAGACGATCTGCGCCGCGGGCAGCGCCATGCGCTCGAGGGCGATGTCGTAGATCTGGCGGTCGGGCTTGCGCACGCCCTCCTCGCCGGAGATCACCACCGCGTCGAACAGCCGGCCGAAGTGCGTTCGGTCGTAGCGGTCGACGCCCCATGAGTTGGACAGCAGCCCGGTGCGAACGCCGGCGGCCTTGGCCGCGCGCAGCGCATCGAACATCGCGATGTCCTCCTTCATCCCGCCGAACAGGCGGTCGATCAGTCCGGGGGCACGCTCGGGCGCCAAGCCGAGGATCGCGGCGAAGCGCTCCTCGAACTCGGGCTCGGTCAGCGCCCCGGTCTCCAGCCCGAACAGCGCCCCGCGCCCCTCGGGGTCATGGCGGAACATGTCGCGCACGAGCGTCTCGTCGAGGCCCTCGTTGCGGCAGAAGTGCTTGAAGGAGGTGAAGATGTCCGTCGTGAGGACGCCGCCCCAGTCGATGAGCAGACCGCGCAGTGCCGGCTCACCCGTCATGCGTGAGCGCCTCGGCGCGCTCGGCGAGCTCGATCACGCCGTCGCCGAACCGCTTGAGGAACGGGTCGTCCGTCGCACCGGCCAGAGAGCGCTTGTAGTTGCCCTCCATGAACACGATCGACTTCCACAGCGCAAGCGTCTGGTACCAGCGGATGTTCGTCATCGCCCGCCCCGAGCGCTCCTCGTAGCGCGCGACGAGCTCGGCGCGCGACAGGAAGCCGGGCTCGCGCGTGACGCCGGTCAGCTCGAACATCCCGAGCGGCGGGTCGTCGCTGTCAGTCCACAGGGTGCAGAGGTAGCCCAGGTCCGCGAGCGGGTCGCCGATCGTCGCCATCTCCCAGTCGAGGATCGCCACGATCCGCGCCGGAGTCTGCGGCGCCAGCATCGTGTTCCCCAGGCGGTAGTCGCCGTGGACGATCGTCGCGGGCGCCGACTGCGGCATGTTCGCCGTCAGCCAGTTCGCCACCGTCTCGACCGCGTCGATCTCGCGCGTCTTGTTGACGTCCCAGAGGCCCAGGAACCGCCGGACCTGGCGCTCGAGATAGCCGGTCGGCTTGCCGAAGCCTTCCAGGCCGGCGGCCTGCCAGTCGACCCCGTGCAGCTCGACGAGCGCGTCGACCATCTCCTCGCTGATCCGCCGGCGGTCGTCGAGCGTGTCGAGGGCATCGGGGATGTTGTCCGTGACGACGAGGCCGTCGACCTTCTCCATGACGTAGAACGGTGCGCCGATCACCCGCTCGTCGTCGCAGACGGCGTAGACCTTCGGCACCCGCGCGCGGCCCTCGAGGGCGCTGATCACGCGGGCCTCACGCAGCACGTCATGGGCGCTGGGAGGCAGCGGCGGACGCGGCGGGCGGCGCAGCACGAACTCGGCGTCGCCGCGGCTCACGGCGTAGGTGACGTTCGAGTGCCCGTCGCCGACGACCGCGATCTTCGGCTCGCCCTGGCCCAGGCCGGCGGCGTCGAGGAACGCGAGCAGCGGGTCCAGCACGAGCAGCGGCGGGCGCTCGTTCGCGGCGGCATCCTCGTGCGTGCGGACGACGTCGTCGTGGGCGATCTCGTGCGTGCTGCTCATGGCCTGCAAACCTATCGGCCCTTCAGCGCCCCATTGGGTCGCGGCGGAGGCGGTCGTTGCTGAATCCACAGGCCCGCACCGCGGACCGCCTTCGCTACGCTCCGCGCCGATGGCACGGCAGCTCTGGTTTCTACGGCACGGCGAGGCGGAGCCCCACGGCTCGCGTCCCGACGCCGAGCGCCGGCTGACCGAGCGCGGCATCCAGCAGGCGCGGTCGGCGGGCGTGGCTCTGCGCGCGATGGGGATCACGCCCGAGATCGTCTACACGAGCCCGAAGGTCCGCGCGCTGGACACGGCGACGTTCGCCTGCGAGCCACTCGGCCTGGTGCCGGTCCCCCACGCGCCGCTGACCGAGGACTTCGACGTCGATGAGGCGCTGGTGCTGGCGATGGGCGACGAGGAGGGCGACGGCCGGGTGCTCGTCGTCGGCCATGAGCCGGACTTCAGCCAGGTCATCCACGACCTGACCGGCGCGCGCATCGACATGAAGAAGGGCGGTGTCGCCGGGGTCCGGCTCGACGGGAGCCGCGGCGAGCTGATCGTGCTGCTGCGTCCACGCGAGCTGCGTGCGATCGGCGGAGCGTGACCCGGCCGTGAGCGGCGTCGCGCGGCAGATCCACGCTGCGGGCGGCGTCGTGGAGCGCGACGGGCTGATCGCCGTCGTGCACCGCCCGCGGTACGACGACTGGTCGCTCCCGAAGGGCAAGCTCGACCCGGGGGAGGGCTGGGAGGCCGCCGCGCTGCGCGAGGTGGAGGAGGAGACCGGCCTGGTGTGCGAGCTCGGGAGCGAGCTCGAGCCGGTGCGCTACACGGACGGCAGGGGGCGCGCCAAGACCGTCCGCTACTGGCGGATGACCGTGGTCTCCGGGGACTTCGCGCCCAACGACGAGGTCGACGAGCTGCGCTGGCTGCCGGTCGACGAGGCGCTGCGCCTGCTGAGCTACCCGCACGATCAGGAACTCGTCCAAGCGCTCCCGTGAGCGCGTAGGGTGATGGCGATGGAGCAACGACTCGAGCGCGTCTACGTCGAAACCGAGCGTCACCGCATCTCGGGCTCGATCACGCTCGCACGCGACGGCTACCGCAGCCGCGTCACCGACGTCCTCAACGCCGCGGAGCGCGACTTCGTCCCGCTGACCGACTGCACCGTCGAGCTGATCGGCCACGAGGGCCAGGGCACCCACCATCCGGTCATCGCGATCTCCCGCCGGCACATCGTGCTGGTGATTCCCGAGAGCGAGGGCGCGCCGGTGCTGCAGAGCGCCGCGGGCGCCTGAACGGGTCCTAGACGAACTGGGAGACGAGGAAGACGATCCCGGCGGTCATGACAATCGCCATCGCCGCGAGGGACCAGTCCGCGCCCTGTGGAGTCGTGGGCTGCATGACCACCACGATGACCCTCGCGAGTGGCGCGCGGAAGCGCACAAACCACGCGCTCAGCAGGCGGGAAACGTGCAGCGCGATGCTGTGGGTTTCCCCGGGAGGGGAAAGGTGCGGGGCGGCCGGCTCGTCGGAGGGAAAGGCCGGCCGCCCCGCGGCGCTCATGGATCTTGGCGGGCTGGCCGGCTTATCGGGGGGAATGGGCCGGCCGCCTGCGCGGTCGCCATGATGCACGGCGAGATAGCGCGCAGCTCCAAAGAGCCGGTCGTTGCGCTCGCTACCTCGCACTGCGTCACAGCGGGACCGGCTGCGATCAGGTACTGCGATTGGGGCACCGGAGACCTCCGAGGTTGACGTAAACCTGAAAGTCAGATCGTGCTGCCGGCGCTGCGGCCGACCTCACGATGAATGCCCTCCGGAAACTAAGTTAGCGCGCCAGTCAAGGCCTGCGGCGGCAATTCGTGGTCTTCTACGAGGTCGGTGGGTGCGAGGATGAACACCTCGCACATGATGTCCGGGTCCTGCTGGTTGCCGCTCATGAAGCCGATCACGTGCCGGCCCGTGGCGTGCTCGATGACGGCCGCGAACCGGTCGCGCATGACCTCCTGGAAGTCGAACCGCTGCTGGATCACCGAGGCTCCGCGGCCACCTTCGAGCAGCGTCTGCTCGACGCGGGAGAAGCCGCCGCGCAGCAGGCAGACCACGAGGTCGTCCTCGTAGTAGGACTTCGCGCGGCTCGGCCCGCGCCCGTAGAACTCCTTCAGCAGCGCCACGAGACCATCGGAGATCGCGGTGAGGACGTCGCCGTGGGTTCGGGGAGTGCTCTGGGCGTCTGGTGGGTTCACGACGAGGACCGAGCGGCTCATATTCGCGCTTGCATCGATTGTACGCCTGCCGCGCTAGGATGTGCAGGAGATCGCGCGTCGGGTTCTCGCCCTTCACCTCGCGTACGCGAACCCCAGCCGGAGGACGAGAGAGAAGGCCGCAATGCCGGCCACCGAACCTCCGCTCAGCGGCGATGCACTGCTTTCAGCCGTGACCGACGAGATGGTCGCGCTGCACAAGCGCTACCACCACCGCGTGCCGGTCACCGCGAAGACCGTGCTGCTCGGGCGACGACCTGCTCGCCTGCGTCCTGGGCGGCGTCTACACCGACGTCGAGAAGACGATGATCGAGCTGCAGCGCACGACGATCGTCCAGGAGACCCGCAGCGCGTTCCAGAACGCGATGCAGCGCAAGTTCATCGACGTCATCGAGCAGCCTGTCAGGGCGTGACGTGCTCGCGTTCATCTCCAACCATCACGTCGGCCCCGACATGGAGATCGAGCTGTTCGTCCTCAAGCCGCCGGTATCGTGACGGGCGTTCCCGTCGCCGCTCCGACACCACTCGCTCTGACCGTTGGATGCACCTTCGGCTTCGAGACGCCGCAGCCGGTCTCGGCGGTCCTCCAGGTGGCCCCGTCGGGCCGTGACCACGAGTTGCGCGCCGAGCGCTGGGAGACGGATGCCCAGCACCACGGGTATCTCGACCTGTACGGCAACCGCTGCGAGCGGTTCACGGTCGCCGCGGGCGCGTCGCGGATCGTCTACGAGGCGGAGGTCGTGCTCTCCTCGCCGGGCGACCGGATCGCGGCGGGCACGCCGGAGACGCCGATCATGGCGCTGCCGGACGAGCACCTCGGCTACGTCATGCCGAGCCGCTTCTGCCTGCCGGACGAGCTCGGTCACGAGGCCTGGCAGCGCTTCGGCGCGCTCGACCCCGGCTGGGAGCGCGTGCAGGCGATCGTCGACTTCGTCCATGGCCATCTCGAGTGGGTCGCGGGCGCCTCGAACCCGTGGACGACTGCGGTCGACGCCTACCGCGCCGGCCAGGGCGTCTGCCGCGACTTCGCGCACCTCGCGATCACGTTCTGCCGCGCGCTGAACATCCCCGCGCGCTACGTCTTCGGCTACATCCCGGAGATCGACGTCCCGCTGCCCGCCGAGCCGATGGACTTCGCCGCGTGGTTCGAGGTCTACCTCGACGGCGCCTGGTACACGTTCGACGCCCGCAACAACCGCCGCCGCGTCGGCCGCGTCGTCGTCGGGCGCGGCCGCGACGCCGTCGACGTGGCGCTGCTCACGTCGTTCGGCCCGGTGACGCTGACCGAGTTCGAGGTCCGCGCGGCGTAGCCGTGCGGCCGGATGCTCAGCTCGTCAGCAGCGGAGAGGGGGGGATTCGAACCCCCGAACGAACTTACGCCCGTTACGCGATTTCCAGTCGCGCCCGTTCAACCACTCCGGCACCTCTCCTGGCCGCTGCTGCGGGCTGCGAAGGGTAGCGGCGCGCGGCCGCGGAGGATCGTCGCCTACAACGCCCAATCGCCGCCGCGCAGGACGGGGACCGCTTCGCCGGCTGCCGTCAGCCCCGTCACCGAGACGTCGTCGGAGCCGATCATGAAGTCCACGTGGATCTGGCTCGAGTTCATCCGCTCGTGGTCGGCGACGTCATCGAGGCACATCGCGTAGGCCGAGCCGAGCGCGACGTGGCTGGCGGCGTTCTCGTCGAGCAGCGTGTCGAAGAACACCGTCCCGCTCTTCCCGATGCGTCCCTCGCGGTCGACGAGCGCCACCTCGCCCAGCTGCGCGGCGCCCGGATCCTTCTCGGTGTAGCCGCGCAGGACGTCGGCGTTCTCGTCGGCGTCGATGCGCACGGCGCGCCCGCCGCGGAACTCGACCTCCAGGCCGCGGATGATCGAGCCGCCGATGACGAGCGGCTTCGTCGACCGCACGACCCCTTCGGTACGCAGCGGATCCGGCGTGGTGAACACCTCCTCGGAGGGGATGTTCGGCATGTGCACGACCCCGTCGACCGTCTCGAAGCGCGCGGCCATGAAGCGGCTGCTGGGCAGCAGCCCGACCGTCAGGTCGGTTCCCGGGCCCTCGAAGTGCAGCGCGTCGAGGCGCCGCGCGGTGACGCGCTCGGCGGCGGCCACCAGCGCGTCGGCGCGCGTGCGCCACGCGGTCGGCCGGATCCTCCTCGTCCAGGCGGCAGACGTGGACGAGCTGCTCGGCCAGTCTGGCGAGCGCCGCGTCGTCGTCGAGGTCGGGGTGCACGAGCCTGGCCCACGGGAGGCTCGGGCACGGGCCCGATGGTCCAGTTCGTGGTCGCGTCGTTGACGACCTTTCCGGCCTCGCGGACGAACGGCAGCTGATCGCGGCCGGCGCGCGCGGGGTCGATGTCCTCCAGCAGGCCGGGGGCGATCGGTCCGCTCAGCCCGATGCGCGCGCAGTGCTGATCGCCGAGCGCGATGATGCGGTCGCCGAACCACGACGGGACGAAGTCGAGCGTGTCCTCGGCGGCGTGCAGCAGGCGCTCGCGCTTGACGTGCAGGTCGAAGTACGTCACATCGGCGAACTTCGCGCCGTGACGGTAGGCGCTGGCGGCCAGCGCGCGCGCGACCTCCTCCTTGCCGATCTCCGCTCCGATCGCGACGATCTGGCCCGGCTGAACGTTCGCGCCGAATCCGACGAGCAGATCGGCGAAGCGTTCGAGGGTCTGAGGGTCGAAGCCGGAACCGGTCATGGCGGCCCAGCCTAAGGGAATCGCCACCGGGCGCGTGCGCGCAGGGTGCGATGCGCCATCATCTGCGTCATGTCAGCACCCGGATACGCCCTGCCAGGGGCCACGACGCGCGATCACGCGCACTCCATCTTCGGTCAGGTCATGGGCCTGGTCGCCGTCACCTGCGGCTTCGCCGCGCTCGGCGCGTACATCGGGAAGGACCTCACCGGGCTGTGGGTCCTGCTGCCCTGGATCGTCGCGATCGGGTGCATCATCGGGCTGAACGTCGCGAACGCCAAGGGCAACCGCCAGCTGGCGCTCGTGCTGCTGTTCGCGTTCGGGCTGCTGCTCGGCATCTCCGTCGGCACGACGCTCGCCTACTACGCGACCAACGACCCCACCGCGCTCTACCAGGCGACGGCCGCGACGGCGCTGTTCGTCGGGGCGCTCGGCGCCGGCGGGTACGCCACGCGCCGCGACCTCTCCGCCCTCTACCGCCTCGCGTTCTTCCTGCTGCTCGGGCTGATCGTCTTCGGGATCGTGATGATCTTCGTGAACATCCCCGGCGGCAGCCTGATCTACGCGATCCTCGGGCTGGCGATCTTCGGCCTGTACGTCGTGCTCGACTTCAACCGGCTGCGGCGCGCCGGCCAGGGCGAGGTGATCCCGCTCGCGGCGGGGATCTTCCTGGACGTCTTCAACATCTTCCTGTTCTTCCTGCGGATCTTCGGCAACAGCCGCTGAGCCACAGGCCGGCGTAACGATCGCCGCCGATCGGAGACTGATCAGCATGTTCCTGAATCGCATGGCTTCCAAGCTCTCCCTGCCCACCATCGACGAAGCGCTCCCCGGCCGCACGGCCGAGATGCCGGTCGCGCCGCGCCACGCGGTGCTCGACGCTCCGCTGAAGCCCCCGTTCGGCGATGGCGTCCGCACGGCCGTGTTCGGCCTGGGCTGCTTCTGGGGAGCCGAGAAGAAGTTCTGGGAGACCCCCGGCGTCGTCTCGACCGCGGTCGGCTACGCGGGCGGCGTCACTCCCAATCCGACCTACGAGGAGACGTGCTCGGGCCGCACCGGTCACACGGAGGCCGTGCTCGTCGCGTACGACCCGGCGAAGGTGTCCTACGAGGAGCTGCTGCGCGTCTTCTGGGAGAGCCACGATCCGACGCAGGGCATGCGGCAGGGCAACGACGTCGGGACGCAGTACCGCTCGGCGATCTACTGGGACGGCGACGACCAGCGCGACGCGGCGCTCGCATCGCGCGAGGCCTACCAGCAGGCGCTGAACGCGGCGCGACACGGCGAGATCACGACCGAGATCGCCGCGGCCGGCCCGTTCTACTACGCCGAGGACGGCCACCAGCAGTACCTGCACAAGGTCCCGCACGGCTACTGCGGCCTGGGTGGCACGGGCGTCTCGTGCCCGGTGGGCGCCGGGGTCGACCCCGCCGTCGCGGCGGGCTGAGCCGCCGCTGACAGAACCGTTGCAATGCCATCCGCCCGGCTCCCGGGCGGATGGATCGTGCGATGCTCCTTCGGGCCATGTCGCGTGTGGTCCAGACCCTGATCCTCGCCGTGCTGGCGACCGCCGTCGCCGCCGTCCCCGCGGACGCGGCGTCGGCCACCCGCTGTCCCGGCACGTTCCAGGTCCTGCACGACGACAAGGTCGGTGAGCTGGCGCTCCCGGCCGGGAGCTACGACATCACGACCGGCGGGACGCTCGTCTGCGGTGAGGCGGCGCGGCTGCTCGGCACGTTCCTCGCCGACTGGGACGGGAAGCTGCCGCTGCGCTGGCGCCTCGTCGCAGCCAGGCGGGAGTTCATCCAGGGGCCCAAGGGCCCGCAGAGCTTCACGGTCAGCGCCTCGAAGCCGCCGGCGCCGCCCGGCGGAGCGTGCCCCTACTTCACCGTCGTGCACAACGACCGGATCGGGACGCTCGCGCTGCAGGCCGGCCGCTACCGCGTGGGGCTGCTGAACCGTCGCATCACGTGCGCCGAGGCCGCTCGCCAGTTCTACTCGTTCCTGTACGAGCCCGAGGGCGTGCAACCGCCGTGGACGCTTCAGGCCACCCGCAAGAACGCCGGCACGTTCCGTGACAGCGTCGTGACCGGGACCGGCTTCAACGTGTCCCGCGCCTACGCGAACGTCCTCGGCGGCGGCACCTACCCGTCAGAGACCGAGTCGCGCTGCTCGGGCGACTTCCTCGTGAGGAATGACGATCCGATCGGCAGGACGTTCCTCGTGCGCAAGGGTCACTACGCGATCACCGTGTTCGGCAGCGTCGACTGCGCGGCGGCGGTGAAGGCGCTGCAGGTGTTCCTCGCCCAGCGCGACGGCGTGCTCCCCAAACCGTGGAAGCTGCGCTCGCAGACCGGCTCGTTCACGCGCGGCACGACCCAGGTGAACGGCTTCCGGATCGAGCCGTCGCTCGGGTAGCCGAGAGTGGCGCGCACGCCGACCGGGGCGGATAGGTTCTGCTCATGCGCCTCACGCCCCTGCTGCTCGCGGTTCTCGCCGTCCTGATCGTCGCGCCCGTCGCGCAGGCGGCCGACCCGCCGCTGACGGTGTCGCCGAAGAAGCTGCGCGCGTCGCTCACCTGCCAGAAGGAGGTGACGCGGGCGTCGTCCACGCCCGTCCTGCTCGTCACCGGCACGGGCGTCCCCGGCAGCGCCGCGTGGTCCGGTGCCTTCCAGAAGGCGTTGCTGAAGAGCGGCCACGCGAGCTGTTACATCACCTTCCCGGCGAACACGACGGGCGACGTCCAGAACGCCGCCGAGTACGTCGTCGCCGGTGTCCGCGCCATGTACAAGCGCGCGAAGCGCCCGCTCGCGATCTACGGCATCAGCCAGGGCGGCCTGCTGCCGCGCCTGGCCCTGACGTTCTGGCCCTCCACGCGCAAGCTCGTGACCGACGTGGTCGCGCTCGCCGGCACGCAGCACGGGACGTCCGTGTCGCTCGGCGACTGCTCGAAGGGCTGCGCGCCGTCGGTCTTCCAGCAGGGAACGGGCTCGAACATCCTGAGCGCGCTGAACGCCCACGGGAGCGAGTCACCCGGCCCGACCTCGTGGACCACGGTCCGCTCGCTCGCCGACGCGATCGTCCAGCCCGTCAGCGGGCCCGCGCCGACCTCGGCGCTGAAGGGCGCGAGCAACCTCGTGGTCCAGGACGTGTGTCCCGGGCGCCAGACCGACCACATCGGCATGGCGTACGACTCGGTCTCCTATGCCGTGCTGCTCGACGCGATCGCGCACAAGGGCGCGGCAAAGGCCTCGCGGCTGCCGAAGGGCGTCTGCTCCTCGCCGTACGTCCCGGGGCTGAACGTCGCGACGACGAAGGCGAAGATCGCCGCCGGCTACGCGGTCGCCCTCGCCTCGATCCAGGCCGGGCCGCTCGTGTCCGCCGAGCCTGCGGTGCGGGCGCCGTTCAACGCCTGAGACGACCGCTGGGCTCAAGTCCCGGATAACCGCCGCAGCGCTCGAGAAGCGCCCGCCCTGAGCGGGCGCTTCGTCGTCTGAGGCCCCTGCCGAGACGTCCGCATCAACCCCCTCCAGGCTCAAGCCTCTGGACAAACGGTCGATACGGGATGACTACCTCAAACGAGGTAACGAGCTCTCGCCGTCCCCGGCTGACCGTGACCAAGCCCCAATTGACCGCTCTCCACCGCTCAGCGCTGACCGCGCTCGCCTGTCTCCTCGCGCTGCTCGCATGCGCGCCGGCGGCGTTCGCCGATCGCACGTTCGGACCGCGGTTCCAGACGACCGAGCGCGGCGACATCGTCAGCGTCGCGAACACGCTGCTGACCTGCCCCGCGGCGGCCGCGAACTGCGCGAACGTCCAGAGCGGCGCGAACACGACGCTCGGGAACAACAGCTTCACGATGTCGAACGTCGACGTCGACGCCGACGCGACGACGTTCAACTCGAGCCGCGCGACGCTCGCGATGCCGGCGGGCTCGGTGGTCCTGTGGGCCGGCCTGTACTGGGGCGCCGACACGACCGCCGGAACGGCCGGCGCGGCGGCGCCGACCCCTGCCGCGAACGCCACCGTCAAGTTCGGGGTGCCGCCCCTGGGCACGTACCAGAGCGTCACCGGCACCGTCGACACCGACTCGCTGCGCGTGACGCGCTATCAGGGCTTCGCCGACGTGACCGCCGCCGTGCAGGCCGCGGGCGCGGGCCAGTACACGGTCGGGAACGTCCAGGCCGGCACGGGTCAGGACCGCTACGCCGGCTGGGCTCTGATGGTCGCCTATCGCGACCCCGCCCAGGTCCAGGTCAAGCGGCTGATCGCGTGGGACGGCTTCACCTCGCTCGTCTCCGGATCGCGGCCGTCCGTCGACCTGAACCTCACGAGCTTCCTCACTCCGCCGACGGGCGTCGTCGCCGCGAAGGTCGGCTTCCTCTCCTGGGAGGGCGACCGCGACATCGTCAGCGAGACGGCGACGCTGCAGGGGACCGCCCTGATCAACGCGCTCAACCCGGCGAACAACCTCTACAACTCGTCGATCACCAAGCAGGGCGTCGCAGTCACGACGAAGACGCCGAACTACTCCAACCAGCTCGGCATCGACGTCGACGAGATGGGCGCGAACGGCTTCCTGCCGAACAACGCGACCAGCACGATCCTGCATCTGGCGACCTCGCAGGACACGTTCCTCCCCGGCGCCGCGTTCATGGTCAGCGACGAGTTCACCGCCGCACCGGCCAACACCGTGACGCCCGCGGTCTCCGGAACGACGATCGACCGCCAGGTGATGAGCGCGAGCACCGGGACGTGGACCGGGACGCCGGTGCCGACCTACACCTACCAGTGGCGGCGCTGTGACGCCTCGGGCGCGGCCTGCGCCGACATCGCCGGCGCGACCGCTTCGACCTACACGCTGGTGCCCGCCGACGTCGGCGGCACCGTGCGCGTCGTCGTGACCGCGACGAACGTCATCGCCCCGGCCAGCGCGACCTCCGCTCAGAGCGCCGTGGTCCAGCCGCTGAGCCCCTTCAACCTGACGGCGCCCTCGATCTCCGGAACCGCACAGGACGGCCTCGCGCTGACGCTGAACCAGGGCTCGTGGGACGGCACGCCGGCGCTGACGTACGCCCAGCAGTGGCGGCGCTGCGACGCGGCGGGAGCCAACTGCGCCGACATCGCGGGCGCCACCGGCGCGACCTACACCGCCGTCCCGGCCGACGTCGGCTCGACGATCCGCGCGGTCGTCACCGCGACGAACGCGGGCGGCTCGACCGGCGCGGCCACGGTGCAGACCGCCGTCGTCACCGCGGCGCCGCCGGTCAACACCGCGGCGCCGGCGATCTCGGGCACCGCGCGCGACGGGCTGACGCTGACGGCGAGCACGGGCACGTGGACGGGGACGCCGGCGATCACCTACGCCTTCCAGTGGCGGCGCTGCAACGCCGCGGGCGCGGCCTGCGCCGACATCGCCGGCGCGACCGCGTCGACCTACGCGCAGGTCAGCGCGGACGTCGGCGGCACGATCCGCGTCGTCGTGACCGCAGCGAACGCCGGCGGCAGCGCCTCCGCCACGACCGCACAGACCTCCGTCGTCGCTCCCGCGCCGCCCGTCAACACGGCCCTCCCGGTGCTCAGCGGCACAGCTCGTGACGGACAGACGCTGAGCGCTTCGAGCGGCTCGTGGACCGGCACGCCGGTGATCACCTTCACCTACCAGTGGCGCCGTTGCGACGCGGCGGGCGCGGCCTGCGCCGACATCGCCGGCGCGACCAACGCGACGTACACGCAGATCCCGGCTGACGTCGGCGGCACGCTGCGCGTCGTCGTCACCGCGGCGAACGCCGCCGGCTCGGCCGCTGCGACGTCGCTCGCCACGCCGGTGGTCGCCGCCGCGCCGCCGGTCAACACGATCCTCCCGTCGATCACCGGCACCGCCCAGGAGGGCTCGACGGTCACCGCCGGGCCCGGCACCTGGAGCGGGACGCCGGTCATCACCTACGCCTACCAGTGGCGGCGCTGCAACGCCGCCGGCAACGCGTGCGCCGACATCGCGGGGCAGACCGCGACGACGTACACGCTCGTCGCGGCCGACGTCGGCAACACGCTGCGCATCAGCGTGACCGCCTCCAACGCCGGCGGCTCGGCGACCGCCGTCTCGGCCGCCACCACCGGCAACCCGGCCGCACCCGCGAACACCGCCCTGCCGACCGTCTCCGGCAGCACTGTCGACGGCGCCACGCTCACGGCGGCGAACGGCAGCTGGAGCGGCAGCGCTCCGATCACCTACACCTACCAGTGGCTTCGCTGCGACGCGACCGGCTCGAGCTGCGTCTCGATCGGCGGCGCCACCGCTGCGACGTACGCCCTGACCCCCGCCGACGTCGGCTCGAAGCTGCGCGTGAACGTGACGGGGACGAACGTCGCCGGAAGCGCGAACGTGAACTCCGCGGCGACGGCGCTGATCGCACCGGCCCCGCCGGTCAACACGGTCGCTCCCGTCGATCTCGGGCACCGCGCGCGACGGGCTGACGCTGACGGCGAGCACGGGCACGTGGACGGGGACGCCGGCGATCACCTACGCCTTCCAGTGGCGGCGCTGCAACGCCGCGGGCGCGGCGTGCGCCGACATCGCCGGCGCGACCGCGTCGACCTACGCGCAGGTCAGCGCGGACGTCGGCGGCACGATCCGCGTCGTCGTGACCGCGACCAACGCCGGCGGCAGCGTGCCGGCGACATCGGGCGCGACCGGTGTCGTGGCCCCCGCGCCGCCGGTCAACACGGTGCTGCCGGTCATCTCTGGGCACGGCGCGTGACGGGCAGACGCTGGTCACCTCGAACGGCACGTGGACCGGCACTCCGGCGATCACCTACTCCTACCAGTGGCGTCGCTGCGATGCCTCCGGCGGGGCCTGCGCCGACATCGCGGGCGCGACCGGCGGCAGCTACACGCAGGTGCCGGCGGACGTCGGCGGCACGATCCGCGTCGTCGTCACCGGCACGAACGCGGGCGGCAGCGCGGGCGCGACGTCGAACGCCACCGCGATCGTCGTCCCGACGCCGCCCGTCAACGTCGTGGCGCCGTCGATCGCCGGGCTCGCGCGCGACGGCAGCACGCTGACCGCGGCGACCGGCACGTGGAACGGCACGCCGATGATCGGCTTCAGCTATCAGTGGCGCCGCTGCGACGCCGCGGGCAACACCTGCGCCGACATCGCGGGCGCGACCACGGTGTCCTACGCCCAGGTCGGCGGCGACATCGGCAGCACGATCCGCGTCGTGATCACCGCGGCGAACGGCGCCGGCTCGGCCTCGGCGACGAGCGCCCAGACGGCGGTCGTCGCCGCGGCGCCCGCCGGCGAACACCGTGCTGCCCACGATCTCGGGCAGCACCGTCGAGGGGCAGATCCTCAACGCGAGCCCCGGCACGTGGAGCGGCACGCCGCCGATCGGCTTCAGCTACCAGTGGCGGCGCTGCAACGCGGCCGGCGCGGCCTGCGCCGACATCGCCGGCGCGAACGCGCCGACCTACCTGCAGGGCGTCGCCGACGTCGGCTCGACGATCCGCGTCGCCGTGACCGCGACGAACGTCGCCGGCAGCGCGAGCGCGACGAGCGCCCAGACCGCCGTCGTCACCGCCGCGCCGCCGGTCAACGTCGTGCTCCCGGTGATCTCCGGGACGGCCCGCGACGGCCAGATCCTCAGCGCGAGCACGGGCACCTGGACCGGGACGCCGGCGATCGCCTACTCCTACCAGTGGCGTCGCTGCAACGCCGCCGGTGCCTCATGTGCCGACATCGCCGGCGCGACGAGCTCCACCTACGCCCAGGTTCCCGCCGACGTCGCATCGACCCTGCGGGTCGTCGTCACGGGCACGAACGTCGGTGGCAGCGCCGCGGCCACGAGCGTGCAGACCGCCGTGGTCGCCCCCGACCCGCCGGCGAACACCGTCCTGCCGTCGATCTCGGGCACCGCACGGGACGGCAACACGCTGACGGCCGCCAACGGGACGTGGACCGGGACGCCCACCATCACCTACGCCTACCAGTGGCGTCGCTGCAACGCCGCCGGGAACGCCTGCGCCGACGTGGCCGGGGCGACGGGCTCGACCTATCCGCAGACGAGCGCCGACGTCGGCTCGACGATCCGCGTCGTCGTGACCGCCACGAATGCGGCCGGCTCCGTGGCCGCGACGAGCGCCCAGAGCGCCGTCGTCGCGGCGGCGCCGCCGGTCAACACCGTGCTCCCGTCGATCTCCGGGCACCGCGCGCGACGGCAGCACGCTGACCGCCGCGACCGGCTCGTGGACCGGCACGCCGGCGATCACGTACTCCTTCCAGTGGCGCCGCTGCGACGCCTCGGGCGGCGCCTGCGCCGACATCGCGGGCGCGACCGCCTCGACCTACACGCAGGTCCCGGCGGACGTCGCAGGAACGATCCGCGTCGTCGTGACCGGCACGAACGCCGGCGGCAGCGCGAGCGCGACGAGCGCCCAGAGCGCCGTCGTCGCCGCCGCCCCGCCGGTGAACACCGCGCTGCCGGTGATCTCCGGCACGGCGCGTGACGGCCAGACGCTCGTCACCTCGAACGGCACCTGGACCGGGACACCGGCGATCAGCTACAGCTACCAGTGGCGGCGCTGCAACGCCGCGGGCGCGGCCTGCGCCGACATCGCCGGCGCGACCGGCGGCAGCTACACCCAGATCCCGGCGGACGTCGGCGGCACGATCCGCGTCGTCGTGACCGGCACGAACGCCGGCGGCAGCGCGAGCGCGACGAGCGCGCAGAGCGCCGTGGTCTCCCCCGATCCGCCGGTCAACACCGTCCTTCCGTCGATCTCCGGCACGCCTCGCGACGGCAGCATCCTGACGGCCGCGAACGGCTCCTGGACCGGGACGCCGACGATCACCTACGCGCTACCAGTGGCGCCGCTGCGACGCCTCGGGCAACGCCTGCGCCGACATCGCCGGCGCGACGGGCGCGACGTACGTCGCCGTGACGGCCGACGTCGGCAACACGATCCGCGTCGTCGTCACCGCCGCGAACGCAGCGGGGAGCGCGGCGGCCACGTCGCCGCAGACGGTGCCGATCGTTCCCGACCCGCCGGTCAACACGGCGCTCCCGGTGATCTCGGGCACCGCGCGCGACGGTCAGGTGCTGAGCGCCACGACCGGTCCGTGGACGGGCACGCCGACGATCACCTACACCTTCCAGTGGCGGCGCTGCAACGCGGCGGGCGCGGCGTGCGCCGACATCGCCGGTGCGACGGCCTCGACCTACACGCAGGTTCCCGGCGGACGTCGGCTCGACGATCCGCGTGGTCGTCACCGCGACGAACGTCGCCGGCACGGCGAGCGCGACGAGCGTGCAGACGGCCGTCGTCGCGGCCGCTCCGCCCGTCAACACGGTGCTGCCGGTGATCTCGGGCACGGCGCGTGACGGGCAGACGCTGGTCACCTCGAACGGGACGTGGACCGGGCACGCCGGCGATCACCTACTCCTACCAGTGGCGTCGCTGCGACGCCTCCGGCGCGGCGTGCGCCGACATCGCGGGCGCGACCGGCGGCAGCTACACGCAGGTTCCGGCGGACGTCGGCGGAACGATCCGCGTCGTCGTGACCGGCACGAACGCGGGCGGCAGCGCCGAGCGCCACGTCGAACGCCACCGCGTCGTCGTCCCCGCGCCTCCGGTGAACACGGTCCTGCCGTCGATCTCCGGCACCGCGCGCGACGGCAGCACGCTCACCGCGGCCAAGGGCACGTGGACCGGCACGCCGGTGATCACCTACACCTACCAGTGGCGCCGCTGCGACGCCGCGGGCGCGCCTGCGCCGACGTCGCCGGAGCGACGGGCACCACGTACCCCGAGACCGGTGCTGACGTCGGCTCGACGATCCGCGTCGTCGTGACCGCCGCGAACGGCGCCGGATCGGTCTCCGCGACCAGCGCCCAGAGCGCCGTCGTCGCCGCGGCGCCGCCGGTCAACACCGTGCTCCCGTCGATCTCCGGCACCGCACGCGACGGCAGCACCCTGACCGCCGCGACCGGCTCCTGGACCGGTACGTCGCCGATCACCTACACCTTCCAGTGGCGCCGCTGCGACGCCTTGGGCGGCGCGTGCGCCGACATCGCGGGCGCGACCGCCTCGACCTACACGCAGATTGCTGCCGACATCGGATCGACGATCCGCGTCGTCGTGACGGGGACGAACGCCGGCGGCAGCGCGAGCGCGACGAGCGCCCAGACCGTCGTCGTCGCCGCCGCCCCGCCAGTCAACACGGTGCTCCCCGTCATCTCCGGCACGGCGCGTGACGGGCAGACGCTGGTCACCTCGAACGGGACCTGGACCGGCACTCCGTCGATCACCTACAGCTACCAGTGGCGGCGCTGCAACGCCGCGGGCGCCGCGTGCGCCGACATCGCGGGCGCGACGGGCGGCAGCTACACGCAGGTTCCGGCGGACGTCGGCGGCACGATCCGCGTCGTCGTGACCGGCACGAACGCGGGCGGCAACGCCAGCGCGACGTCGAGCGCCACGGTCGTCGTCGTCCCCGCGCCTCCGGTGAACACGGTCCTGCCGTCGATCTCCGGCACCGCGCGCGACGGCAGCACGCTCACCGCGGCCAACGGGACGTGGACCGGCACGCCGGTGATCAGCTACAGCTACCAGTGGCGCCGCTGCGACGCCTCGGGCAGCGCCTGCGCCGACATCGCGGGAGCGACGGCCTCCACCTACCTGCAGGTCATCGCCGACGTCGGCGGCACGATCCGCGTGGTCGTCACCGCCGCCAACGGCGGAGGGAGCGCCTCTGCGACCTCGTCGCAGAGCGCCGTCGTCGCCCCGGACGCGCCGCTGAACACCGTGCTTCCGGCGATCAGCGGAACGACCGTCGACGGCTCGACGCTGAGCGCCACGACCGGCACCTGGACGGGGACGCCGACGATCACCTACGCCTACCAGTGGCGGCGCTGCAACGCGGCCGGCGCGAGCTGCGCGGACATCGCGGGCGAGACCGCCTCCACCTACGCGCTGACGCCCGGCGACGTCGGCCATGCACTGCGCGTCATCGTGACCGCGACCAACGGCGCCGGCAGCGCGTCCGCGACCTCCGCCGCGACCGCCGCGGTCAGCGCCCTCCCGCCGGCGAACACCGCTCTCCCCACGATCAGCGGAACGACGACCGAGGCGTCGACGCTGAGCGCCGCGAACGGCACGTGGACGGGGACGCCGACGATCACCTACGCCTTCCAGTGGCGCCGCTGCAACGCGTCGGGCGGCGCGTGCGCCGACATCGCCGGTGCCACGGGCAGCACCTACGACCTCGTCCCGGCCGACGTCGGCGCGACGATCCGCGTCGTCGTCACCGCGACGAACGCCGGCGGCTCCGGCTCCGCGACGAGCGCTCAGAGCGCGGTCATCGCCGCCCGCCCGCCGGTGAACACGCTGCTCCCGTCGATCTCCGGCACCACGACCGACGGCGCGACGCTCAGCGCCGACGACGGCACCTGGAGCGGGACCCCGACGATCGCCGAGACGCGTCAGTGGCGCCGCTGCGACGCCGACGGCACGAACTGCGCGGACATCACCGGCGCGACCGCGGCGACGTACGACCTGACGCCGGCCGACGTCGGCCACGCGCTGCGCGTCGTCGTGACCGCGACGAACGGCGGCGGCTCGGCATCCGCGACCTCCGCCGCGACGTCCGCGATCGACCCGGCGCCGCCCGTCAACACGGCGCTCCCGTCGATCTCCGGATCCGTCATCGACGGCGCGACCGTGACCGCCTCCAACGGCTCGTGGACCGGGACGCCGGCGATCACCTACAGCTACCAGTGGCGTCGCTGCGACGCCTCGGGCAGCGCCTGCGCCGACATCGCGGGGGCGACGAACGCGACGCATGACCTCGCGCCCGCCGACGTCGGCCACGCCCTGCGCGTCGTCGTGACCGCGACGAACGTCGCCGGGTCCGGCTCGGCCACGTCCGCCGCGACGTCCGCCGTCGATCCCGCGCCTCCGGTCAACACGAGCGCCCCGACGGTCGCCGGCTCGCCGATCGACGGCGGCACGCTGACGGCGATGGACGGCACGTGGACCGGCACCCCGACGATCACCTTCGGCTACCAGTGGCGGCGCTGCGACGCGGACGGGACGAACTGCGCGGACATCGCCGGCGAGGTCGGCGCGACGTACGCCATCGTCTCGGCCGACATCGGCCACGCGATCCGCGTCGTCGTGAGCGGCTCGAACGCCGGCGGCACCGTGCCGGCGACCTCGGCCGCGACGTCCTCCGTCGATCCCTCGCCCCCGGCGGTCACGACCCAGCCCTCGATCACCGGCACCACCGTCGACGGCAGCACGCTCACCGCGGGCGACGGCGCCTGGACCGGCACCGGCCCGATCACCTACGCCCACCAGTGGCGGCGCTGCGACGCGGACGGCACGAACTGCGTGGACATCGCCGGCGCGACGGGCGCGACCTACGACCTGATCCCCGCCGACGTCGGTCATGCGATCCGCGTCGTCGTCACGGCGACCGGCCCGGCCGGGTCGAACTCCGCGACGAGCTCCGCGGCCGGCCCGGTCACCGCGACGCCGCCCGTCAACACCGTCGCGCCGTCGATCACCGGCACCGTCGCCCCCGGCAGCTCGGTCAGCGCCGCGTCCGGGACGTGGACCGGGACGCCGACGATCACCTACACCTACCAGTGGCGCCGCTGCGACGTCTCGGGCGGCAACTGCTCGAACATCACCGGCGCCACGAACGCCTCGCACAACGTGACCGGCTCCGACTCGGGCTCCACGCTGCGCGTCGTCGTCACCGGCACGAACGCCGCCGGCAACGCGAGCGCCACCTCATCGCAGACGATCACCGTCCCGGGCTCGCCGCCCGTCAACATCACGCTCCCGACGTTCACCGGCGAGCTGCGCGAGAACCGCCAGCTGTTCGCCGATCACGGCATCTGGAGCGGGACGGCGACGATCACGTACGCCTACCAGTGGCTGCGCTGCTCCCAGGACGGGTCGTCCTGCACGAACATCTTCGGGGCGACCGCGCAGAGCTACGTCCTGCGTGACGTCGACGTCGCGCTCAGCATCCGGGTGCGCATCACCGCGACCAACGGCCTGGGCAGCGTCTCGACGACCTCGAACCACCAGGGCCCCGTCATCGCGGCGGTGCCGGCGAACGCCGTGCTCCCGAGCATCTCGGGCACCCCGTCGAGCGGCGAGACGCTGACCGGCAACCACGGCTTCTGGGTCGGCAACGGCCAGATCACGGAGACCGGCCAGTGGCAGCGCTGCAACGCATCGGGCTCGGCCTGCGTGAACATCCCGGGTGCGACGGGCGACACCTTCGTGCTCGGCGGCGACGACGTCGGCCACCAGATGCGCTTCGTGGTGACCGCGACGAACTTCGGCGGCTCAGCGTCGCTGACCACCGCGGCGGTCGGCCCGGTGACGGCCGCGGCCCCGACCGCGAAGACGCCCCCGAGCATCTCGCAGGTCCCGAGCTTCCTGACGACGACCAACGGCCAGTTCGGCGGCGACGGACCGTTCACGTACAGCTACCAGTGGCAGCGCTGCGAGCTCGACGGCAGCGGCTGCGCCGACATCCCGGGCGCGACGAACTCGGGCTACAAGCCCACGGCCGGCGACAGCGACCACGTGTTCCTCGTCAAGGTCACCGCGACGAACGCGTCCGGCTCGGCGAGCCAGGTCTCGGCGCCGTTCACCTACGTGCTCCAGACCACGCAGACGCCGCCGGTCACGAAGCCCAAGCCGACGACCACGACGACCACGACGGTGAACACCAGCGGCCCGGTCGACCTCAGCACGATCCCGGAGAGCCTCGTCTCCCCGGCCGTCTGCCAGGTCCTGACGAGCGGCGTCGGCTACCGCCGCCTGAACATCCCCGGGGTCGGCCCCGTGCGGCTGCGGATCCGCGCCGACGGCGTCGTCGTGCCGGAGTCGCCGCTGACCGCTCAGGTCGAGGCGCAGCCCGGCCGACTGATCTCGGTCGGATTCCGCCTCGACGGCCACCAGGTCAAGTCCACCGGCCGCGGCCCGTGGAAGATCTCGCTGACCCCGAAGGCCCTGTCGAGCTCCGCCCGCCACACGCTGACCGTCCTGGCGCAGCCGCGCAAGGGCAAGGTGCGCAAGCTCACCGAGACCATGCGCACCGTCGCCTGCAGCTCGCGCTTCACGGCGGGTCAGTGGCGTACCGCGAAGGGCACCGGCCTGCGCCTGCGCGTCGACAGCCGCAGCCCGCTGACGAAGGTCGTCTTCCCGGTTCCCGCGACGCTCGTCCCGTCCGCCGCGCTGCACCCGCGCGCAGGCCTCGGCCGCCTGCGGATCGTGCTCTCCGGCGGCCGCCGGCAGGTCATGCAGCTGTCCGCCGCCTCGGGCGCGAAGAGCAGCCTCGTGAGCGGCGGCGTCATGCTCCTGCGGGGCGCCGGGCGCCCGACCGTCCAGCTCGTCGCGGGCAAGCTCGTCGTCACCGGCCTGCCCGCTCGCACCGGGATCGTCGAGCTGACGCTCTACCCCGATCCGAAGGCCGTGGGCAAGGCCCGCATCGGAGCGGGCCGCAGCGTCGTCCTGAAGTCGCAGATGCGCAGCACCGCGTCGCCGGGCGGCCGCAGCCTGACGACCACCCTGCGCCAGCTCATCGCCCGCTGACCGGCTGCTGCGGCGGATCGGCTGCGGCGGTACGGTTGGCCGATGAACGCCCAGCCCGCTCCTGAGAACGCCGCCGAACCGGACGACGTCTATCTCGATCGCTCGCGTGTGGAGCGCCCGGAGATCATCGGGATGGTCTCCGGGGTCATCCTGATCCTGTCGCTGTGGTTGCCGTGGTACAGCACCAGCTCGAGCAACCCGAACTCGAAGATCACCTCGGCGGGCATCGGGCCCGGTGAGAGCGCGAACGCGTGGGAGACGTTCTCGAGCCTGCAGTGGCTGCTCCTCCTGCTCGGCCTCGCGCCGTTCATCCTGTCCTGGATCGTGGCGCGCGGGCACAAGCTCGGCTGGCGCCCGGGCGAGGTGACGATGATCGCCGGCATGACGGGCGTCGTGCTCGTCTTCGGCAACGGCGTGATCTTCGGCAAGCCCAAGCCGAACGTGGACATCTCGCTGGACATCGGCTGGTGGATCGCGCTGCTGGCCTGCATCGGCATCGTCGTCGCCGGCTTCATGCGCCAGGCGGCCGGGAGCACCGCCGCGCGCAAGCCGCCGGGAACCGTCTGAGCCGCACGTCGTGCCCACCAACCTCGTCCAACTCATCCGTCGCCATCACGACGTCGATGCGCCGACGGTCATCGAGCTGCTGAGCGCGGCGATCGACCGCAACGGCGAGCTGACCGACGCGGACATTCGCGACGTCGCGGCGCGCACCGGCGTGCCGGAGGCGACGGTCCACGGCGTCTCGACGTTCTACGACGACCTCGTCATCGCGCGCGGGCGCCGGCACGTGCGCGTCTGCACGGGCACGGCGTGCTTCGCGGCGACCGGTGGCGCGCACGTCGACGAGCTGCGGGCGGGACTGGGGCTGGAGCTCGGCGAGCGGTCGGCCGACGGTGAGCTGTCGCTCGGCGAGACGGTCTGCCTGGGCTTCTGCCACAGCTCCCCCGCCGTTCGCGACGGCGCGCTGATCGACGCCGGCGAGGGCGTCGTGGAGCGCGTGCTGGCAGGTGCCGCCCGCGAGGCGCAGGAGCCGGCGGCGCGCAGCCTGCTGGACGAGCCCGTGCTGACGGGCGCGGGCGACTGGGCCGGCCTGCGGCGCGCGCTCGCCGAGCTGAGCCCCGGCGAGCTGCTCGAGGAGGTGAAGGCGGCCGACCTGCGCGGGCGCGGCGGGGCGGCGTTCCCGGCCGGGACGAAATGGGAGTTCGCGCGCGGTGTTGAGGCGCCGGAGAAGTTCATCGTGGCCAACGGCGACGAGGGCGACCCGGGCTCCTACATCGACAAGCACCTGATGGAGCGCGCGCCCGACGCTGCTGCTGGAGGGCATGGCGCTCGCCGGCTACGCGGTCGGCGCCGCGCACGGCTTCGTGCTCGTGCGCTCGGAGTACCCGCGCTCCAAGCCCGCGCTGCAGGCGGCCGTCGCGCGGGCGCGCGCCGGGATGGCCTCCTCGGCGAGGACATCCTCGGCAGCGGCTTCGCGTTCGACGTCACGATCGTCGAGGGCGCCGGCTCCTACGTCGTGGGGGAGGAGACCTCGCTGCTCGCCTGCCTGCAGGGCCTGCGCGGCGCGGTCTCGGCGCGCCCGCCGTTCCCGGCGCAGGAGGGCGTGTTCGGGATGCCGACGGTCGTCAACAACGTCGAGACGCTGTGCAACGCCGGGTTCATCGCGGCCCGCGGCGCCGACGCCTACCGCGCGCTCAGCCCGGGTGCGAGCGCCGGCTCCAAGCTCGTCTGCTTCAACGAGCGCTTCGTCCGCCCCGGCGTGGTCGAGGTGCCGTTCGGGCTGACGATGCGCGAGCTGTGCGAGGAGGTCGCCGGCGGGCTCGTCGACGGTCACTCGATCAAGGCGCTGCAGATCGGCGGGCCGCTCGCCGGGATCCTGCCCGCGTCGCTGCTCGACACCGCGTTCGACTTCGACGCGCTCGCCGCACAGGGCTGCATGGTCGGCCACGGCAGCATCGTCGCGTTCGACGAGACGACCGACATGCGCGACGTCGCGCGTCACCTGCTGCGGTTCGGCGCGGACGAGAGCTGCGGGAAGTGCTTCCCGTGTCGCGTCGGCCTGCACCGCGCACACGAGCTGTTCGAGCGCCCCGAGCCGGTCGACCGCGTGCGCCTCGAGGCACTGCTCGAGGCGCTGGAGCTCGGCAGCCTGTGTGCGCACGGCGGCGGGATGCCCGCGCCGATCCGCAGCCTGATCACGCACTTCCCCGACGAGCTGGGGCTGCGCTGATGCGCCTGAGCATCGACGGCACCGAGGTCGAGGTCGCCGAGGGCACGACGGTCCTCGAGGCGGCGCGCGCCGCGGGCCGCGCGATCCCGACGCTCTGCTTCGACGAGCGCCTGGCGCCGTTCGGCGCCTGCCGCGTCTGCCTCGTCGGGGCGCAGGGCGCGCCGGGGCCGATCCCGGCGTGCACCACGCCCTGCCGCGAGGGCATGGTGATCGACACGCGCGACCCGGTCGCGCGGCGGGTCGCGGGCGCGGTCGTCGAGCTCGTGCTCTCCGAGCTGCCCGCCGCGCCCGCGGCGCACACCGAGCTGGCCGCGGTCGCGCGCGAGCTCCAGGTCGGCGCGCCGCGCTGGACCGGCGCGGTCCACCCGGTCGACCACGACACGCGCCACCCGTACCTCGCGCTGCAGCATGAGCTGTGCATCTCCTGCGGGCGCTGCGTGCGCGCGTGCGACGAGGTGCAGGGGGCGTTCGCGCTGACGGCGACCGGC
The DNA here is from genome assembly GCA_963781935.1 of uncultured Solirubrobacteraceae bacterium. GTDB lineage: Bacteria > Actinomycetota > Thermoleophilia > Solirubrobacterales > Solirubrobacteraceae > F1-60-MAGs163. The sequence goes on along the minus strand of CAWAHX010000010.1, from coordinate 62,766 downwards.
CGCGGCTTCGAGGCGAACGTCACCGCGGGGATCGACGCGGGCTTTCGCGCGTCGACATGCGTCTCGTGCGGCGCCTGCGCCGACACCTGTCCGACCGACGCGATCACCGAGCTATCGTTGCTGAACCTCGCCGAATCAGCCACGATCTGAGGTAGGCCATGCCCGAGCGCTTCGACACGAACGTCACCACCACCTGCGGCTACTGCGGCGTCGGCTGCCGGCTCGAGGCGCACGCCTCCGGCGGCCGCGTCATGTCGATCACGCCGGCGCTCGACGGGCCGGCGAACAAGGGTCACACCTGCCTGAAGGGCCGCTTCGCGCACCAGTTCTCGCGCTCGCGCGAGCGGCTGCAGCACCCCGCTGATCCGCGAGGGCGACGGCTTCCGCGCAGCATCGTGGGACGAGGCGATCGGGCGCATCACGCACGAGCTCGGGCGGATCAAGGCGGCCCACGGCCCGGACGCGATCGCCGGCCTGGCCTCCTCGCGCGCGACCAACGAGGACTGCTGGGCGATGCAGCGCATGATGCGCGCCGCGATCGGCACGAACAACATCGACAACTGCTCGCGCGTCTGCCACTCGCCGACCTCGTACGCGATGCGGCGCGCGCTGGGCCTCTCGGGCGCGACCGGCTCCTTCGACGACATCGAGGCCGCCGACGCGGCGATCCTGATCGGCGCCAACCCGACCGAGGGCCATCCCGTCGTGGGCGCGCGGATCAAGCAGGCGGCGATCAACGGGCTGCGGCTCGTGACGATCGACCCGCGGCGGATCGAGCTCGCCGACTACGGCGTGCTGCACCTGTCGCCGCGGCCGGGGACCAACGCGGCGCTGATGCTCGGGTTGGCCCACGTCCTGGCGCGCGACGGCTTCGTCGACCAGGCGTTCGTCGACGCGCGCACCGAGGGCGCCGACGCGCTCCTGGAGCTGCTGCCGGCCTACGACCCGGACGCCGTCTCCCAGATCACGGGCGTGCCCGCCGCGGACATCGAGGCGGCCGCGCACGTCTACGGCGAGGCGGCCGAGGCGTCGATCCTGTGGGGCCTGGGCGTCACCGAGCACAAGTACGGCTCCGAGGTCGTCCAGCTGATCTGCAACCTCGCGCTGATGACCGGCAAGGTCGGCCGCCCCGGGTCCGCGCTGCTGCCGCTGCGCGGCCAGAACAACGTGCAGGGCTCGTCGGACATGGGCGCGCTGCCCGACACGTACTCCGGCTACCGGCCCGTCGGCGACGAGGCCGTCGCGCGTGCGTTCGAGGCCCGCTGGGGCGTCGCGCTCTCACGCGAGCGCGGGCTGAAGATCCCGCAGATGTTCGACGCCGCGGTCGCCGGCGAGCTGAAGGCGATGTTCATCTTCGGCGAGGACGTCGCCCAGACCGATCCCAACACGACGCACGTCGTCGCCGCGCTCGAGGCGCTCGACTTCCTCGTCTGCCAGGACATCTTCGAGACCGAGACGACGAAGTACGCCGACGTCGTCCTCCCGGCGTCGTCGTTCCTGGAGAAGACGGGCACGTTCACGAACGCCGAGCGCCGCATCCAGCTCGTGCAGGCGGCGATCGACCCGCCCGGAGAGGCGCGCACCGACTTCGACATCCTGACCGCCATCTCGGCCGCGCTCGGCCACGACATGGGCCTCGCGGATCCCGAGGCGGCGATGGCGGAGATCGCGGCGCTGACGCCCGAGTTCGCCGGCGTGACCTACGAGCGCCTCGGCCGCCGCGGGCTGCAGTGGCCGGTCGACGCCGACGGCACCGACGCCCCGATCCTGTACGCGGAGCGCTTCGTCCAGCCCGACGGGCGCGGCCGGTTCGCGGCGCTGCCCTACAAGGAGCCCGGCGACGCCGCGGACGCCGAGTTCCCGCTCGTGCTCGTGACCGGCCGTCGCCTGCAGCACTACAACGCGGGCACCATGACCCGCCGCACCGAGAACCTCAGCCTCCTGCCCGCCGACTGGCTCGAGATCCATCCGGACGACGCCGCGGCGCTGTGGATCTCCGAAGGCGACCTCGTCTCGGTCCGCAGCCGCGTCGGCCGCATCGAGCTGCCGGCGCGGCTGACCGAGCGGATCGAGCCCGGCCACGTCTTCACCGCCTTCCACTTCCCCGAGGTGCGCACGAACCTGCTGATCGGCGCCTCGGCGGACGTCAACACGTCGTGCCCGGAGTACAAGGTCGTCGCGGTCGACGTGCGCCCCGTCGCCGAGGAGCCGTCGCGCACGGCCGCGCTGGCGACCGTGCGCTGAGGACCCGGTCGGTCAGGGCTCCGGACCGACGGTTCCCTGCCGCCGTCGGATAGGTTGACTTGCTGTGAGCGCGCTGGGTGATCTTGCGGGGCTGGGGCTGCGCGTCGGCGAGGCCGCCCTGCGGCCGGCGGCCGACGTCGCCGCGGCCACCGCCGAGGTCGGGCGCGGCTTCGAGCGGCGCACGCGCGCGGCGATCAGCGAGGCCACCGCACAGGCCACGCTCGCGACGGTCGATGCGCTGCTGGCCTCGGGATTGGCCGACGAGGTCGTGCAGCGTGTGCTCGCCAGCCCGGTCGTCGAGCGCGCGGTCGGCACGGCGCTCAGCGGCCCGCTGGTCGACGCGCTCGTCCGCGACGTCGCGCGCTACGCCGTGATCGATCGCGTCGCCGCCGGCCTGCTCGACGCCGGGGCGCTCGATCCGCTGCTCGAGAGCGACGTGCTCGAGCGCGCGATCGATCGCGTCCAGGCGGCCGGCGTCCCGGAGCGCGTCACCGACCGCGTGCTCGCCGACGGCGTCGCCGAGCAGATCGCGGAGCGCCTGCTCGAGGGGCCCGAGCTCGAGCGCCTGGTCGACCTGGCGGTCGACAGCGAAAGCGTCCAGGCCGCAGTCGCCCGCGCCATCGACAGCCCCGGCGCCGAGCAACTCGTGGCGCGTGCCGTCGACAGCCCGGGGATCGAGCGGATCCTCGCCGGGGCCGTCGACAGCCCGGGGATGGAGCGCCTCGTGGCGGCCGCCGTCGACGGCCCGGGGACCGAGCGGCTGATCCAGCGGGTCATGGAGAGCCGCATCCTGGACGAGACGATCTCGCGCCTGCTGCAGAGCGAGGAGCTGTGGCTGCTCGTCGAGGAGATCGCCCAGAGCCCGGCCGTCAGCGAGGCGATCACCCAGCAGAGCCTCGGGTTCGCCGACCAGGTCGGGGATCAGGTGCGCGGGCGCACCAAGAACGCCGATGCCTGGCTCGAGCGGACCGCACGGCGGATCGTGCGCCGGCGCGAGTCCAAGCCGGACGTCCCGGCACTGCCGTCCGGGGACGCCGAGCCGTGAGCGACCGCCCGGTGGACGCGGCGGCTCCGGACGACTTCGCCCGTAGGGAGGCACGCGCGCAGGCAGCGGCGGCGCGGCGGGCGCGGGGGGCATCGGCGGTCGAACCCGCTCCCACGCAGTACGTCGGGATGGCGACGCGCGCGGTCGCCTTCGTCATCGACCTGGCGGTCATCAACCTCGTCGCCGCAATCGTGGGCGTGGCGGTCGGCCTGACGATGGACACGCTGCATTTCTCGTCCTCGCTGAAGGACGTCGTCATCGCGATCATGGGCGTCCTGTACATCGCGTGGATCCTCGGGTACTTCGTGGTCTTCTGGTCCTCGACCGGGCAGACGCCGGGCAACCGGCTGGCGCAGATCCGCGTCGTGGACGCGGGTCACGGTGGCTCGATCCCGGTGCGCCGGGCCGCGCTGCGGCTCGTGTCGCTGACCGCGGGCGTGATGGCGCTCGGCCTGGGCGAATGGATCGCGCTGCTCGACGACAAGTCCCGCACCTTCCAGGATCGCGTGGCGCGCACCGTCGTGATCGAGGCGCCGGTGTACACCGCGAGCGACCGGCGGCGGATGGCGCGTCAGGAGGCGATCGTCGAGGTCGCCCAGGAGGAGCAGGGCCAGCGGCCCGGGCCGCAGTGAGCTGGCCGGCGATCGACGCGCCCGAGCTGCGCGCGCGCCTCGCGCTGTCGCACGACGAGTTCCTCGGCCTCGTCACGACGTTCACGCAGTCGGTCCCGGCGCGCGAATTCACGCAGGAGATCTACGAGCGCGCGCTGGGCTACCCCTGGGCGCGGCCCGCGCAGTCCTTCGTCCTCGACGGCGAGCACGTGGAGCCGCTCACCGAGACCGCTCCGCCGGTCGCCGGGCGCCATCCGCTGCTGGCGATCGGGTCGAACGGCTCACCGGAGGCCCTCGCGCTGAAGTTCGACAGCCTGCCGGCCCAGGAGCAGCGCCTGCTCGTCGTCGCGGGGGATCTGCACGACTTCGACATCGGCGCCGCGCCGGCGCCGACCTTCTACGGATCGCTGCCCGCGACGCTCTTCCCGAGCCCGGGGACGACGGTTCGCGCGTCCGTCCTGTGGGTCTCCGACGCACAGTTCACGGCGCTGGCCTGGAGCGAGATCTCGTACTTCCTGGGCCGGCTCGACGGCGTCCGCTTCCACCCCGACGTCCCTGGTGCGCCGCCGATCGAAGAGCGTCTACTGCTTCGTCTCGCGCTGGGGCGTGCACGGCGTGGACGGCGAGCCGGTGGCGATGGCGGCGGTGCCGGCGGGCGGCCGCACGGCGCCGGAGCTCACCCAGGAGCAACTGCTCGACCAGGCCGCCGCCGCCGCGTTCGGGGCGCAGGCGAGCGCGCGCGACCTCGTACGCCGCGTGATGGAGGACTTCGCCGCGGCCGCCGAGGCGATCATCCCGGCGCTGGCGCCGACGGCGCGCCCGTTCGCCTGTGAGGGCTGGACGCGCTTTATCCCGTCCTGAACGGCCGCGGCTAGCCTGCGCCGGGTCGAAGGGAAGTATCCCGACGGCGAGCATCGTCAATCCGGTCGGCCTGAGCGCCCACCCGGTGCTCGCGGCCCCCGGCAAGGGGCGGAGAAACCTTCGCGGACCGCTCAACGCAACCGCGAAGGATCTGCACCGTGCCCGATTTCTCCGTCGTCTCCTGGCTCGCCCTGATCGCCGTCGTCGGCGTGCTCCTGCTGGTCGACCTCGCCGTCGTCCGTGGACGCGGCGGCACCATGAGCCTGCGCGTCGCGGCGCTCGCCAGCGTGTGCTGGGTCGCCGCCGCGCTGGCGTTCTTCGCCGTCCTGCTCGTGCTCGGCGACCCCACCTCGGCCAGGGCGTTCCTGGCCGGGTACCTCGTCGAGAAGTCGCTCTCGCTCGACAACGTCTTCGTCTTCCTGCTCGTGTTCTCGGCGTTCGCCGTCCCGGTCGCCGAGCGCCACCGGCTCCTCACGTACGGCATCGTCGCCGCGCTCGCGCTGCGAGCCGTCTTCATCGTGGCCGGCGCCGCGGCGCTCAGCGCGTTCGGATGGCTGAGCTTCGTGTTCGCGGCGATCCTGATCTGGACGGGCTGGCGCATGTGGAACCACCGCCACGACCATGAGGGCGAGCAGCAGCTCGTCGAGCGCCTGTCGCGCCGGCTCCCGATCTCGACCGAGCCCGCCGGCGGGAAGCTGGTCCGGCGGGAGGGTGGGCGACGCGTCCTGACCACCAGCGGCGCCGCGCTGGCCGGGATCGCGGTCGTCGATCTGATCTTCGCCGTCGACTCCGTTCCGGCGATCCTCGCGATCACGCCCGAGGCGTTCATCGTCTTCGCGGCCAACGCGTTCGCGCTGCTCGGCCTGCGCCCGCTGTTCTTCCTCGTCGCCGAGCTCGTCGAGCGCCTCTACTACCTGAAGACCGCGCTCGCGGCACTGCTCGTCTTCATCGGGGCCAAGCTCGCGGCCGCGGAGATCGTCGGGAAGATCGGGCCGGAGATCTCGCTGCCGGTGATCGCGGCGATCCTCGCGGCGGGCGTGATCGCCTCCCTGCTGCGGACCCGGCGCCTCGATGCTGCGCTAGGTTGACGCGGTGTCAGAGCGCGGGTTGCGAGTCGTCATCGTCGGGGCCGGGTTCGGCGGCATCGCGGCCGCCGCCGAGCTGCAGGCGCACGGCTTCACCGACATCACGATCCTCGACCGGGCGCCCGAGCTCGGCGGCACGTGGTTCCACAACAGCTACCCGGGCGCGGCGTGCGACGTGCCGAGCCACCTGTACTCGTTCTCGTTCGCCCAGCGGCGCGACTGGTCGCGGCTGTGCTCGCCGCAGGAGGACATCCTCGCGTACCTGAAGGCGGTGGCCCACGACCTCGGCATCGATCGCCGGATGCGCTTCGGCGTCGAGATCGACGCGTGCGCCTGGGATGACGAGGACGCGGACGTGGACGGTCAGCAGCGCCGCGGGCGAGCAGTGGGAGGCCGAGGCCCTGATCCTCGCGACCGGTCAGCTCGACCGTCCCGCGTACCCGCGGATCGAGGGCCTCGACGAGTTCGCCGGCCACAGCTTCCACTCGGCGCAGTGGGACCACGACTACGACCTGCGCGGCAAGCGCGTCGCAGTGATCGGAACCGGCGCGAGCGCCGTCCAGTTCGTGCCCGAGATCGCGCGCGACGTGGGGCACCTGACCGTCTTCCAGCGGACGGGCAACTGGTTCATGCCGCGCCGCAACCGCGCCTACCCGCCGCTCGTGGCGTGGGCGATCCGTCACGTCCCGGGCGTGCAGGCGTTCCGGCGCCGCTTCATCTACCAGTACGGCGAGTCGCTGACGCTGATGATCCGCCACCCGCGCACGTTCGGCCTGCTCGGGCGCGCGCGCTCGACGGCGTTCATGCGCTGGCAGCTGCGCGACCCCGAGCTGCGTCGCAAGGTCTGGCCGGACTACACCTTCGGCTGCAAGCGCGTGCTGTTCAGCTCGCCGTTCCTCCCGGCGCTGCAGCGCCCGAACGTCGTCGCTCGTCACCGAGCCGATCGAGCGCATGACCCCGGCCGGTCCGCAGACCGCCGACGGCGCGCTGCACGAGGTCGACTGCGTCATCTACGGCACCGGCTTTCGCGCGAACGACTTCCTGTTCGGCATGGAGATCACCGGCGCCGGCGGCCGATCGCTGCGCGAGACCTGGGCGCAGGGGCCCCACGCCCACCTGGGCATGACGGTGCCCGGGCTACCCGTCGCTGTTCATCATGTACGGCCCGAACACGAACACCTCGGGCGGCTCGATCATCGTCTACCTCGAGGCGCAGGCGGCCTACATCCGCCAGGCGCTCGCGCTCGTCCGCGACAGCGGCGCGGCGGCGATCGACGTGCGGCCCGAGGTCGAGGCCGCGAGCGACCGCGCGGTCCAGGAGCGCTTCGCCGGGACGGCGTGGACGCGCTGCGACTCGTGGTACCGCGACCAGGCCGGCAGGATCGTCGCCAACTGGCCGGGCTACATGCGCGAATACGAGGAGCGCACGGCCGTGCTCGATCCCGGCGAGTTCACGTTGGTGCAGGCGGCGGTCACGGCGACCACGAGCACGGGGGCGGGCACATGAGCGTGAGGATCGGATACAAGGCGTCGGCCGAGCAGTTCGGCCCGCGCGAGCTGCTGGACTTCACCGTCGAGGCGGAGCGGCGCGGGCTCGACATCGCCGCGGTCTCCGATCACTTTCAGCCGTGGCGCCATCACGGCGGGCACTCGCCGTCGGCGCTGACGTGGCTCGGCGCCGCCGGCCAGGCGACGAGCGACATCGTGCTGGGCACGAGCGTCCTGACGCCGACGCTGCGCTACCACCCGTCGATGATCGCCCAGGCGTTCGCGACGCTCGGCGTGCTGAGCCCCGGGCGGATCTACCTCGGCGTCGGCTCCGGGGAGGCGCTGAACGAGACGCCGGCGACCGGCGAGGAGTTCCCCGGCCGCAAGGAGCGGCGGATGCGCCTCGCCGAGGCGATCACGCTGATCCGGCTGCTGTGGACCGCAGGAGCGCGTCGACTTCGAGGGCGACTACTACGAGGTCTCGCGCGCGACGATCTACGACCGGCCCGAGCGAGCCCGTCCCGATCTTCGTCGCCGCGTCCGGGCCGCTCGCCGCCAAGCTCGCCGGCCGCGTCGGCGACGGGTTCATCTGCACGAGCGGCAAGGACCCCGAGCTGTACCGCACGCTGCTCGGCAAGGTGGAGGAGGGCGCCGCAGGCCGCGGGCCGCGACCCCGTCGGCGATCCGCCGTCAGATCGAGGTCAAGGTCTCCTACGACCGCGACCTCGACTACGCCTACAAGGCGTGCCACTGGTGGGCGGCGCTCGCGCTGGCGCCCGAGCAGAAGGAGGGCGTCGAGGACGCGATCGAGATGGAGCGCCTCGCCGACGCGAACGCTCGAGAACGCGCACACGCGCTTCATCGTCTCCGACGATCCCGCAGGACGTGGTCGACCGCATCGGCGCCTACCTCGACCTCGGGTTCGAGGACCTCGTGATCCACGCGCCGGGCGCCGACCAGCTGCGGTTCCTCGAGCAGTTCTCGCAGGACGTGCTGCCTGCCCTGCGCGAGCGTGCGGCGCGGCCCGTCAGTCCTGCTTGAGGATCGGCGTGAGGACCTCCAGCGCCCGCTCGCGGTGCGCGTCGAGCTCGGCGACGAGCGCGTCGGCGTCGCCGCGCGCGCAGCGCCGCGAGGATCCGCTCGTGCGCCTCCACCGACGCGCCGGCGCTCCGCCGGCGAGTTGTAGTACATCGCGCGGTAGGCCTCGGTCGAATCCCAGAGCAGGCGGATCAGGCGCATCGCGTGCACCTGCTCGGGCGATCTCGAACAGCGCGAAGTGGAAGCGCCGGTTGGCCTCGAGCTCGGCCGCGACGTCGCCCTCCTCGGCGGCGTCGACGCAGTCCTGCGCGGCCAGCGCGATGCGCTCGCAGCGCGTCCGTCGTCGAGCGCCGGCAGCGCGCGCCGCACCGCGCGCTCCTCGAGCACGCGCGCGCAGCTCGTAGATCTCCTCAGGTCCGCGACCCGCAGCTCGGTGACGAAGTAGCCGCGCCGCGGGCGGTAGGTGACCTGGCCCTCCTGCTCGAGCACGGCGCAGCGCCTCGCGCACCGGCGCGACGCTGACGCCCAGGCTGCTCCGCGATGTCCTCCTGCAGCGACCCGCTGGCCGGGACGCAGCTCACCGGCGACGATCGCGCGCCGCAGCCCGTCGAGCGCGTGCTGCGGGGTCGTCCCGGCGGGCCGCGCGGCGGACGCGTCGGTCATTCGTAGCTGTAGAGGCCCGCGGCCGCTCTTGCGCCCGAGCAGGTTGGCGGCGACCAGCCGCTGCAGCAGCGGCGGCGGCGCGAACAGCTGCTCGCGGTGCTCGCGCGTAGAGGGTCTCGGCGACGCCCATCACGGTGTCCAGGCCGATCAGGTCGGCCAGCGCGAGCGGGCCCATCGGGTGGGCGCAGCCCTTGACCATGCCCTTGTCGATGTCCTCGGCGCTGGCGAGCCCCTGCTCGAACATGCGGATCGCCGAGAGCAGGTAGGGGACGAGCAGCGCGTTGACGGTGAACCCGGCGCGGTCGGGCGCGACGATCGGGTCCTTGCCGAGCTGCTCCGCGGCGAACGTCCGCGCGCGGGCGGTCACGGCCTCGTCGGTCAGCAGCGACGGGATGATCTCGACGAGCGAGAGGACCGGCACCGGGTTGAAGAAGTGCAGGCCGAGCACCTGGCCGGAGCGCGTCGCCGGTCGCGACCGCGAGCTCGACGATCGGGATCGACGAGGTGTTCGAGGCGAGGATCGCCTCCGGCTCGCTCGACGATCGCGGGGAGCCGGCGTGAAGATGTCGAGCTTCGCCTCGCGGTTCTCGATCACGGCCTCGATCACGATCTCGCGGTCGGCGAGCGCGTCGAGCTCATCGACGCAGCCAGCCGCGTCGAGCGCGGCGTCGGCGTCCGCCTCGCCTCGAGCTTGCCGCGCTCGACGACCGCGCGCCGAGCGAGTGCTCGATCCGCGTTCGCGCGACCTCGGCCGCCGCGTCGCTGACCTCGACCAGGACCACGTCGAGCCCCGAGCGGGCGCAGACCTCGGCGATGCCGGTGCCCATGATCCCGCCGCCGACGATGCCGACCCGTCGATGAGCGCGCTCATCGGAACGCCTGGATGCCGGTCAGCGCGCCGCCGATGACGAGCGCGTGGACGTCGGCCGTGCCCTCGTAGGTGACGACCGACTCGAGGTTGTTCATGTGGCGGATGACCGGGTACTCGAGCGTGACGCCGTTGGCGCCCAGCACCTGGCGCGCGGTGCGGGCGACGTCGAGCGCGGCGTTGACGTTGCCGAGCTTGCCCATGCTCACGTGCTCGGGCCGCAGCGTGCCCTGCGTCCTTCATGCGGCCGAGGTGCAGCGCGAGCAGCGTCGCGCGGTTGACCTCGAGCGCCATCGTGGCGAGCTTCTGCTGCTGGATCTGGAACGACGCGATCGGCTTGCCGAACGGCGATGCGCTCCTTGCTGTACTCGAGCGCGGCCTCGAAGCAGGCGCGGGCGGCGCCGGCGGCGCCCCAGACGATCCCGTAGCGCGCCTCGTTCAGGCACGACAGCGGGCCGCGCAGCGACGTCGCCTCGGGCAGCAGCGCGCTCGCCGGGCAGGCGCACGTCGTCGAGCAGCAGCTCGGAGGTGATCGACGCGCGCAGCGACAGCTTCTGTGGATGTCCTGGGTCGTGAAGCCCGTGCGTGCCCTTCGGGACGAGGAAGCCGCGCACGCCCTCGTCGGTCTGCGCCCAGACGACCGCGACGTCGGCGATCGAGCCGTTGGTGATCCACATCTTCTGGCCGTGCAGGATCCAGTCGTCGCCGTCGCGGCGCGCGCGGGTGCGCATCGCGCCGGGGTCCGAGCCGGCGTCGGGCTCGGTCAGGCCGAAGCAGCCGATCGCCTCGCCGGCGGCCATCCGCGGCAGCCACTCCTGCTTCTGCTCCTCCGAGCCCCAGCGGTGGATCGCGAACATCGCCAGCGAGCCCTGCACCGAGACGAGGCTGCGGACGCCGCTGTCGCCGGCCTCGAGCTCCAGGCACGCGAGGCCGTAGGCGGTCGCGCTGGCGCCGGCGCAGCCGTAGCCCTCGAGGTGCATGCCGAGCACGCCGAGCTTGCCGAGCTCCGGCGCCAGCTCGCGCGGGATCGTCGCCTCCTCGAACCAGTCGCCGACGTTCGGGACGACCCGGTCGCGCGACGAACGCGCGCACGGTGTCGCGGATGTCGCGCTCCTCGTCGGAGAGCAGGTGGTCGATGCCGAGGAAGTCCGTGGGGCGGATCGCGTCGGGGGCGGCGGTGGCGGCGGACATGCGGGCTCCTTGACCCTAGAGTTTCGAAAATCTAATATCATTGAACCACATGGCCCCCGCGCTTGACAACCTGCGGCATCCTCGACTTCTCGCGCGTCCTCGCCGGCCCGTTCGCGACGATGCTGCTCGCCGACCTCGGCGCGACCGTCGACGAAGGTCGAGCGCGGCGGCCCCGGCGGTCACGGCGACGACACGCGCGCGTGGGGCCCGCCCTACGACGACGCCGGCGAGGCGACCTACTTCCAGTCGGTCAACCGCAACAAGGAGAGCCTCGTCCTCGACCTCGCCGACCCCGGCGACCTCGCGCGGGCTCGCGCGCCTGGCGCTCGAGGCCGACGTCGTCGTCGAGAACTTCCGCCCCGGCGTGATGGACGGCTTCGGCCTCGGCTACGACGACGCTGCGCGGCGCAGAACCCCGGCCTCGATCTACTGCTCGATCACCGGCTTCGGCGCGCGGCGCGGGCGCGGAGCTGCCGGGCTACGACCTCCTGGTCCAGGCGCTCGGCGGGCTGATGAGCATCACCGGCCCGCCCGGCGGCGAGCCGCAGAAGGTCGGCGTCGCGCTCGTCGACGTGCTCGCCGGCCTGTTCGCGACCGTCGGCATCCTCGCCGCGCTGCAGCCACCGCGAGCGCGACCGGCGAGGGCCAGCGCGTCGAGGTCGACCTGCTCTCCTCGCTGCTCGCCGCGCTCGTCAACCAGGGCTCCGCGTACACCTCCGGCGGGGTCGTCCCGCGGCGGATGGGCAACGCGCACCCGAGCATCGCCCCGTACGAGCTCTTCGCCGCCGCCGACGGTGAGCTCGTGCTCGCGGTCGGCAACGACCGCCAGTTCGCCGCGCTCTGCGACGTGCTCGGCGCACCCGGCGCTGGCCGCCGACGAGCGCTTCGCGACGAACGCCGCGCGCGTCGAGCATCGCGAGCGCGCTGCGAGCCGAGCTCGAGCGCCTCCTGGCGTCGCGGCGCCGCGGCGGACTGGGCGGCGGAGCTGACCGCCGCGCGCGTCCCGGCGGGCGTCGTCAACGACATCGGCGCCGCCTTCGCGCTCGCCGAGCGCGCTCGGGCTCGATCCGATCGTCAGCATCCCGCGCGAGGACGGCACGTCGGTCGACCTCACGCGCAACCCGATCGGGCTGTCGGAGACCCCGCCGGAGTACCGCTCGGCGCCGCCGCGGTTCGTGGCGCCGGAGGAGCGCCCGGGGCGCGGCTCGCCTCGATAGGGTCGCTCGCAGGATGAAGGTCAGCCTGCAGCTGATACCGGAGCAGCCGTTGGCGCAGCTCGTCGAGGCGGCGCAGACGGCGGACGATCTCGGCTACTACGCGTGTTACAGCGCGGACGAGATCTACCACAAGGACGCCTGGCTTGTGCTCGGCGCCGCGGCGGCCCGAACCGACCGGATACGTCTCGGTCCATGTGTCTCGCCGATCTACCTGCGAGATCCGACGCAGGTCGCGCAGCTTGCTGCCACGCTCGATGAGCTGAGCGCCGGTCGCGCCGAGGTCGTGCTTGGCATCGGGAACCTCGCCACGCTTGACCAGTATGCGATCCAGTGGCAGGGGACACGTCCGATCGCGCGCCTGCGCGAAGCCCATGCGGTGATCCGCACCCTGCTCGACCACGGCTCGATCGACTTCCAGGGCGACGTCTTTCGCTATGCGGGCGTCACGACCGCGGCGCGGCCCATGCAGGAGCACGTTCCCCTGATGCTGGGCGCCATGGGCGGCCCCAAGTCCATGGAACTGGCAGGAGAGATCGCCGACGGCCTGCACGCTGCCTGCGCGTACTCGTCCGAAGCGCTGCGGTACGCCGTGAATCACTGCACCGCTGGTGCCGATCGTGCTGGACGTGACGTCACGCACCTCGACCTGGGCGACTCCCTGCTGGGGGCGATCGCGGCCGACGGCGACGTCGCACGGCGGGCGGGCCGGATTCTTGCCTCGTTCTACATCCCGTCGATGCCACCCAGCCTGCTCGCGCGGCACGGCATCACGCCCGAGGAGGTGGCGCCGATCAACGAGGCGTTCGCCGCAGGCGACATCGATCGGGCGCTGCGCCTGACTCCGCCGGACGTCGCGGATCGAATCATGATCGCGGGGACCCCCGACGACTGGGCCGCATGGCTCAACGGGGTCTACGCGCCGGCCGGCCTCAACCACGCGCTCTTGTCTTTCACCGACCCCTACACGCTCAAGGCGTGGGCCGGACTCGAAGTCCCGGGCCTACCGAGTCTCGTCGAGCAGGTACGACTCTTCGGCGAGGACGTTCTTCCGCGACTTGACTGAGGCGTGGAAGATCACCGATTGCGTTGGGGATGCAATTCCGTCGCCTCAGGCGACACTTCTGCATCCGGAACCCGGGGCTGTCGTGCGGCAGCACCGGTCCGCTGCTCCTGAGGTCGATCCGGTTCAGCGCTCGCGCTGATACGTGTTCTGCAGCTCGTCCTGGATGACCGTCGTGCGGCCGTAGGTCGTCAGGGCGAGGTCGTGCTTCAGCGTGCGCGTGCGGTAGTGCCAGCCGGCGGGCAGCTTCAGGCGTGTGCCGAGGCCGGCGAGCTGTGGGCGCGTCAGCTTGGGGTCGACGATCTGCGCGTAGGCCTGCATCACGTAGACGCGGCCGTTCGGGGCGAACAGCTCGTGCACCGCACGCCCGTGCCTCCACGTGAACGTCGTCCGGCGGTTCACGGTGACCTCGTTGTACGGGGGCTGGGCGGGCACGCCATTCACGAGCGGGATGTCGACCGTCGTCAGCTTGCGCATCCGCAGGCCGTGGAACGAGCGGACCACGCCGGGGTTGAAGATCGTCGCCTGCTCGATCAGCCAGTAGCGCGGACCGTTCATCACGACGGCCAGGGCGCCGAGCTCGCTCTTCAGCGCGGGGACGTCGGTCGCCTGCCACTGCGCCTGCGGGCAGTCGTTGAGGCCGTAGGTGTTCCAGACGGTCCCGGTGAGCTTGGGGTAGGTCCCCTTGAGCACGAGGTACTCGCAATAGCGGTCCCCGTACATGTGCTTCGCCGTGACGATGCGATCGCGGGCCGCGGCGGGGCCGGCACACGCGAGCGCGGCGAACGTCGCGATCAGCAGGAGGGCGGGGAGGGCGCGGCGGGACCGGGGCATCGTGGGCAACAACCTACCAGCGGGCGGAACGTTACGTGTCACACCGTGTCACAGCAGGTATGCTCGCCGCGTGAGCACCGCCGCCGCACGCCGTGACCAGGTTCGCCAGTCGCGGGAGGCGACCCGCGCGCGGATCATCACCGCGGCCGCGCTGCTGCTGCGACGGCGGTCGTTCGCCGAGCTGACCGTCGACGAGGTGATGCACGAGGCCGGGCAGGGCCGCACGATCTTCTACCGCCATTTCGACGATCTCTCCGACCTGATCGTGCGCGCGAGCCGCGAGGCGATCGATGCGCTCTACGAGGCCCAGCGCATGCTCGGCGCCGAGCACTCGAGCGGAGCGCCGGACGCGATCGACGGGGCCCTCGAGCTCGCGGTCGACGTCTACGAGCGCCACGGGCCGCTGCTGCGCGGCGTCGCCGAGGCCGCCGCCGGGGATGATCAGATCGCCCGCGGGCACGCCGAGTTGCGCCGCCGCTTCGACGACCTCGCCGAGCAGTGGCTGCGGGCGGCCCGCACCGCTGCGGGCGCGCCACCGGCCGACGTCGCGCAGGCGGCGCACGCCCTGAACCTCATGAACGAGAGCTACCTGCTCGATGCCTTCGGCCGCGAGCCGCGCGTCAGCCGCGCAGGTCGCCGTCCGAGACGCTCGCCGAGCTTTGGCGCGCGGTCATCCGCCCCTGAAGAGAGGACCAGCCCGATGGACGTCTTCCGCACCCCCGACGAGCGCTTCGCCGATCTGCCCGGATACGACTACACGCCCAACTACGTGGAGGTCGACGGGCTGCGCCTGCACCATCTGGACGAGGGGTCCGGCGCCGACGTCCTGTGCTTCCACGGCGAGCCGAGCTGGAGCTATCTCTACCGCCACATGCTCGACGGCCTCGTCGCGACCGGGCACCGCGTCGTCTGCCCCGACCTCGTCGGCTTCGGCAGGTCCGACAAGCCGACCGACCCGTCCTGGTACACGTACGAGCGTCACTGCCGGACGGTCACCGCGCACCTGGACCAGGTCGAGCTCGACGGACGTCACCGTCGTCGTCCAGGACTGGGGCGGGTCGATCGGCCTGCGCTGGGCGGTCGAGCACGCCGACCAGGTCGCGCGCCTCGTGATCATGAACACCGGCCTGTTCACCGGCCGGGTGAGCAAGGGCTTCATGGCGTGGCGCGACTTCGCCGAGCGCACCCCGGACCTCCCGATCGGCATGATCATCCAGGGCGCGACGACGACCGACCTGACGCCCGAGGTGGTCGCCGCGTACGAGGCGCCGTTCCCGAACCTGGAGAGCAAGGCGGGCGCCCAGATGTTCCCGCTGCTCGTGCCGCTGACCGAGGACGAGCCCGGCGTCGCGGAGATGCTCGCGGTCCAGGATGCGCTGAGCCGCTGGGACAAGCCGGCGCTCGTCGCGTTCTCGGACAGCGACCCGGTGTTCCCGTTCCCGAGGTCCGGCGAGGTGTTCACCGAGCTGATCCCGACCGCCGGCGAGCAGGTGCGGATCGAGGGCGGAGCGCACTTCCTGCAGGAGGATCGCGGCCCCCAGATCGTGGACGCGATGCTCGCCGCGTTCGGGAGCTAGATGTCCTCGGCGACGGATCTCCTGACGCGGCGGGTCGGCCCGCGTGTCGTGGTCTCCCTGTCGCAGGTCAGCTGGCCGTCGCGGCTCGGCGCCCGAGCGCGCCGGCGCCTGGGGCGTCGCGGCCGCGTGGAGCTGTTCTTCGCCTTCGACGACCCGTGCAGCGCGATCGCGGTGATCGACCTCGCCGCCCGCACGGCGGGGCGCGACGTCGCAGCTCGTGCTCGTGCCGGTCGTCCGCCGCGGCATCCCGGACGACCCGGCGGTCGACCTCAAGCGGCGCTACGCGATCGACGACGCGCGCCGCCTGGGCCGGCGCACCGGGCTCGTCCTCGCGCGGACCGAGCCGCTGACCGCGGACGACGACCGCCTTCCTGGCGCAGTGGGCGGCCGCGGCGCCGCAGGGCCCGGCGCTGATCCGCTTCTGCGTGGACGCGCTTCGGCGACTGTGGTTCGAGACCGACGGCCCGGTGGACCGGGACGCCTACGCGACGCTGTGGCAGGAGCACTTCGGCACGGCGCCCCTGGCTGCGCCCGACCCCGGCGACGTGCGTCGCAACGAGCGGCTGATGCAGCGACGCGGGCCCTACGACACGCCGGCCGCGTGGGTGCACGGGCAGTGGTTCTTCGCGCACGACCGGCTCGTGCAGATCGGCGAGCGGCTCGACGACCTCGGATGGACGGCGGCGGCATGACGGGCGCGAGCGTGGACTTCTTCTTCTCCTACCGCAGCCCGTACTCGTACATCGCCGCTCCGCGTGCGTTCGCGCTGCCCGAGCGGTTCGACGTCGACGTGGTCTACCGCGGCGTCATCCCGATGGCGATGCGCGGGCAGTCGGTTCCGCGCGAGAAGGGTCTGCACACCCTGCGCGACGTGAAGCGCGAGGCGAATCGGCTCGGGATGCCGTTCGGCCGGATCCACGATCCGATCGGCGACGGCGCGATCCGCTGCCTGCTCGTCGGCGAGCATGCGATCGACGCCGGCCGCGAGCGGGAGTTCGTGCTCGAGGCGAGCGCCGGCATCTGGGCGCGAGCGATCGACGTCGCGAGCGACGCCGGCCTGCGCGAGGTCTGCGAGCGCGCCGGCCTGGGATGGCCGGAATGCGTCGCGGCGCTGGAGGACCCCACGCTGCGCGTCGCGGGTCGACGCGAACACCGAGGCGCTGGCGGACCTCGGCCACTGGGGCGTCCCGGTGTTCGTCTTCGCGGGTGAGCTGTTCTGGGGGCAGGACCGCATCGAGGACCTCGAGATCGTGCTGCGCGAAGCCGGGCTCTGAGCGATGGCCGGCGCGTACTGGCCCCAGCCGTGGACCGGCGAGGACGGCGGACCGCGAGCGCCGCTGCTGCGCCGACGGCGTGCCCGGCCTCGGCATCCAGCCGGGCGAGCGGCTCGAGGTCGACGGCCGTCCGCGACGCCTTCGCGACCGACGTCCTGCTGCGACGCGACCCGGGCGAGCTCTACGCGCTGCGCCACGGCATCCCGCTCGGCGGCGAGCAGTCGCGGCCGGTCGAGGGCTGGGTCGAGCGGCTCGACCCGGAGACGCTCGAGGTCGTCGCGACGACCCCGCGGCTCCCCGGGGGCCGGTACTGGCCCGGCGGGCTCGCCGCGCACGCGAACGGCGACCTCCACATGATCTTCGGGCGCTGGGCCCACCGCCTGAGCCCCGGCCTCGACGTGCTGGCCTCCCACCGCCTGCCGGTCGCGCGGCCCGCACAACTCGTTCGTCGATCCTCGACGGCGGCGAGCTCGTGCTGAAGGACTGCGATGCCCCGGCGGGCCGCGAGCCTTCGACCGTCTCGGTGCTCGACCCCGAGACGCTGCTGCCCGTGGTCCCCGGCGCTGCGCCTGCCCGAGCCGTCGATCGCGCGGCTGTCGTCGGACGGGGAGAGCGTGATCGCCGTCGGGACGACGGTGGTCTTCCGGCTGCGGCTCGACCGCGACGCCGGCCGGCTCGTGATCGACGAGCAGTGGCAGCCGCGCTACGGCCCGGCGCCCGGTCGCAGCTACGGCTGGGACCCGGTGATCACCGACGAGCACGTCCTCTGGATGGACAACGGGCGCAACCACACCGACCGCACGATGCGCGGCGCCGGCGAGTCGCCGGACCCGGTGCGCCTGTGGTGGGCGCGGCGCGACGACGATCGGGCGCTGCGGTCGGTCGAGATCAGCGGGCTGCCGTTCGGGACCGAGTCCAACCCGCCGGCGTGGGACCCGGAGGGCGGGGTGGTCGTCGCCTACGACGCGGGCAACGCCGTGCTGCGCGCCTGGCGCCTGGCCGGCGACGAGCTCGAGCCGCTCTGGCGCCGCGACGGCTTCGCCCACGCCGGGCACCTGATCCTCTACCCGGACACGCGCGAGCTCGTCGCCCAGGACTGGCGGGACAGCCGAGACGCTGCGGCGGCCGCTGCGTGCGCCGCGCTCTGAGGCCGGCGCTCCAGCTCCTCGCGCAGTCGGCGCGCGCGCGCCGCGCCTCCCTGCGGACCGGCAGCGACCAGCTCGTCGTCCTCGACCTCGACAGCGGCGCGGACAAGGCCCGCGTCGACGTGCCCTCCCCGAGCCAGGCCTTCCTGTTCCCCGCGCCGGGCTTCGAGCGCGACGTCTACTACCAGTCGCTGACGACGATCGCGCGGGTCGCGGTCACCGCCGGCTGAGCACCGGCGCCGCCGCGGCGAGCGCTCCGTCGATGCCCGCGGCATCGATCTCCATCGACGTCACGAACCGGACGATGCGGTGGTCGAGCGCGTCGGCCATCACGCCCACGGCGGCCAGGTCCGACACCACGGCTCTCGCGGAGTCCCCGGCGTCCGTGACCGCGGAGCAGACGATGTTCGTCTCGACGAGCGCGGGGTCGATCGACAGCCGCCCGCCGGTCGCGGCGATCCCATCGGCGAGCGCCCGCGCGTTCGCATGGTCGTCGGCGAGCCGCTCGACGTGGTGGTCGAGCACGTGGATCCCCGCGGCCGCGAGCACGCCGGCCTGGCGCATTCCCCCGCCGAGCAGCTTGCGCACCCGCCGCGCCCCGCGCATCAGGTGCTCCGGGCCGGCGAGCATCGAGCCGACCGGGGCGCCGAGGCCCTTGGACAGGCAGAACTGGACGGTGTCGACATGGCGGGTGATCTGGTCGACCGGCGACGCCGAGGGCGACCGCGGCGTTGAAGAGCCGCGCGCCATCCATGTGCACGCCCAGCCCGTGAGCCCGCGACCACGTCGCCAGTGCCTCCAGATCGGCGAGCGGCCAGACGCGACCGCCGGAATACATGTGCGTGTTCTCCACGCAGACGAGCCGCGGGGTGGACAGGTGCACGTCGCCGGTGTCCTGGGGCAGCAGTGCGGCGATCGTCTCGGGCTCCAGGCGGCCGTCCGGTCCCGGCAGCCGATGCGCGTCGATGCCCCAGAGCGCGGCGGGGCCGCCGCCCTCGTGCTCGACGATGTGCGCGTGCTCGTGCACGAAGATCCGGTCGCCCTGGCCGGCGTGCAGGCGCAGCGCGATCGCGTTGCCCATCGTCCCCGACGGGACGAACAGCGCGGCGTCCTTGCCGGTCAGCGCGGCGACGCGCTCCTCGAGTGCGATGACGGTCGGATCCTCACCCCAGACGTCGTCGCCGACGACCGCCTGTGCCATGACGGCGCGGACCTCGTCGGTCGGCCGGGTGAACGTGTCGGAGCGCAGCTCGTAGGTCACTGCGTGACATCTTCGCCGACGGCCGCGACCGCCCGCGGAGTGCCTTCCGGTCCGAGCGGCCGAAAGCACGCCGCCGGGTGCGTCTTGCCGCCGGTCAGGTCGAGGTCGGGCCGCTCGTCGCGGCAGCGCGGGACGGCGATCGGGCAGCGTGGATGGAAGGCGCAGCCGCCCGGCGCTGCCGCGGCCGGCGGCACGTCGCCGGCGAGGACCTGCTCGTCGCTGAGGTGACGGGTGGGGTCGGGCACCGGCACGGCGGCGAGCAGCGCCGCCGTGTACGGGTGGGTCGGCCGGGCGAACAGATCGTCGGTTCCGGCCAGCTCGACGACGCGCCCGAGGTACATCACCGCGACCTGCTGCGAGATGTGGCGCACGACGCCGAGGTCGTGCGCGATGAAGACGAGCGTCAGGTCGAGCTCGTCGCGCAGCGCGACGAGCAGGTTGAGGATCTGCGCCTGGATCGAGACGTCGAGCGCGGAGACGGGCTCGTCGCAGATCACGAGCCGCGGCTTCGTGATCAGCGCGCGCGCGATGCCGATCCGCTGGCGCTGGCCACCGGAGAACTCGTGCGGGTAGCGCGTCCGCGTGGCGCGGCTCGAGCCCGACGAGGTCGAGCATCTCGTCGATCCGCCGGCGGCGCTCGGCGCCGCGCGCCAGACCGTGGATGTCGAGCGGCGCGCCGACGATGTCGCGCCACCCGCCGGCGCGGGTTGAGCGAGGCGTACGGGTCCTGGAAGACCATCGTCAGGTCGCGCCGCGCCTGGCGCTCGGCACTGCCGCGCACGCTGCCGAGGTCGATGCCGTCGAAGCGCACCGTGCCGCTCGTCGGCTTGTGCAGCCCGACGATGCAGCGCGCCAGCGTCGACTTCCCGCAGCCCGACTCGCCGACGATCCCGAGCGTCGCGCCCGGCTCGACGGCGAGCGTGACGTCGTCGACGGCCTTCAGCGTGCGCTTCCCGCCGCGCAGCGGGAACTCCTTCCCGACGCCGTCGAGCTCAAGCAGCGCCACGGGTCACCTCCTCGCGCAGCGCGGTGCGCCGCGGTGCGTCGAGCCAGCAGGCGTCGCGGTGGCCGTCGGCGCCGCCGCGCGCCTCGAGCTCGGGCCGCACGGCGCAGGCGTCGATCGCCGACGCGGCAGCGCGCGCGGAAGGCGCAGCCCTCGTCGGCGAGCGTCATCGCCGGCGGCTGCCCGGGGATCGCGCTCAGCAGCGTGGTTCGCGGGCGGTCGGTCCGCGGCACCGAGCCCAGCAGGCCGATCGTGTACGGGTGCTGCGGCGCGGCGAAGACGTCGCGCGTCGCGCCCTCCTCGACCCAGCGCCCGGCGTACATCACGGCCACGCGGTCGGCGACCTCGGCGACGACGCCGAGGTCGTGGGTGATCAGCACGACGGCCGTCTGCAGCTCGGCGCGCATCCGCCGGATCAGCCGCAGGATCTGGGCCTGGATCGTCACGTCGAGCGCCGTCGTCGGCTCGTCGGCGATCAGCACGGCCGGCCGGCACGCGAGCGCCATCGCGATCATGACGCGCTGGCGCATGCCGCCGGAGAACTCGTGCGGGTAGTCGTCGACGCGGTGCTCCGGCTCGGGGATGCCGACGTCGGCGAGCAGCGCGATCGCGCGCTCGCGGGCCTCGCGCCTGGACGAGCGGCTCGTGGGCGCGCAGCGACCTCGGCGATCAGGCGCGCCGACGCGGTGCACGGGCGTCAGCGACGTCATCGGGTCCTGGAAGATCATCGCGATCTGCGCGCCGCGCACCGGTCGCAGCTCGTCCTCGCCGAGTGCCATCAGGTCGCGCCCGCGGAACGTGACGCTGCCCTGCAGCGACGAGTTGCCGGAGCGGTTGAGCCCGGTCAGCGCCATCGCGGCGGCCGACTTCCCGCTGCCGGACTCGCCGACGATCCCGAGGATCTCGCCGGGGGCGAGGTCGAAGTCGACGCCGCGCACCGCCCGCACGAGGCCCGACCTCGGTGCGGAACGAGACGCGCAGGTCGCGGACGCTGAGGGCGGGCTCAGTCAAGGCGGATCCGCGGGTCCAGGAGCATGTAGGCGACGTCGGCGACGGCGTTCACGATGACGATCAGGAAGCCGCCGTAGAGCGTCAGCGCCATCAGCGGCGGCAGGTCCAGGTGGGAGACCGACTGCTGGGCGTAGGCGCCGACGCCGTTGATGCCGAACACCGGCTCGACGAGGATCACCGTGCCGGCGATCGCCGCGCCCAGGTCGAGCGCGAACAGCGACAGCGACCGGCAGCAGCGAGGTGCGCAGCGTGTGGTGCCAGCAGCACGCGCGTGCGCGGACAGGCCCATCGCGCGCGCCGTGCGCACGTAGTCGGCGGACTCGGTCGCGATCAGCGAGCTGCGCACGACGCGCGAGTAGAAGCCGATCGACACGACCGACAGGCAGATCCACGGCAGGAACAGGTGCTTCGCCCAGCCGACGGGGTCGCTGAGCCCGACGTACCCGCCGCTCGGGATCCAGCGAGAACAGCGGGAACGAGTGCCACTTGTAGGTCAGCAGGTAGAGCAGCACCGCGCCGAGCCAGAAGATCGGCGTCGAGATGCCCGCCATCGCGACGACCGTCAGCCCGCTGTCCTGCCAGCGCCCGCGGCGCAGGCCCGAGATCACGCCGAAGCAGAACGCCGAAGAAGAGCCAGATCACGGCGGAGCCCAGCGCCAGCGAGAGCGTCTTGGGGATGCCGCGGGTCGATCGTCGGCAGGACCTGCGTCTGGTCCTGGTAGGAGATCAGGTCGCGCTTGATGAACAGCCGGTTCATCATGTCCGCGTACTGCGTCCAGCAGCGGCTGGTCGAAGCCCCAGTCCTGGCGGATCTGCTGCGATGTTCTCGGGCGTCGGGTGCCGCCCGGCCAGGCGCAGCGCGGGGTCGCCGCCCGGGATCACGTTGAAGATCACGAACACGAGGACCGAGATCGCGAACAGCACCGCGACGAGGCCGCCACAGCCGCCGCAGCCAGAAGCGCCAGGTCACTTCGCGACCCCCCGCAGCTCGGCGTACGGATCGAGCGCGTCGCGCAGGCCGTCGCCGAAGACGTTCAGCGTGATCGCGGTCAGCATGATCGCGAGCCCGGGCGCGATCGTCTGCCACGGCGCGGTCACGATCGTCGTGTAGCCCTGCTGGATGATGTTGCCCCAGGAGGGCGTCAGGACCGGGACGCCGACGCCGAGGAACGACAGCGCCGCCTCGACGAGGATGTTGTTCGCGACGATCAGCGTGAACAGGACGAGCGTCGTCGGCGACGACGTTCGGCAGGATCTCGCGCGCCATGATCCGCGATCGCCCCGGCGCCGTGGGCGGCCGCCGCCTCGACGAACTCGCGGTCGCGCAGCGCGAGCACCTCCGACCGGATCGGGCGCGCCATGTACGGCACGAAGACGACGGCGATCACCACGATCGGGATCAGCAGCGAGGTCGAGCTGATGTGGATCGGCCCCATGTCCAGGCCGCCGACGACGAGCGTCGCGGACAGCGCGACGGCCAGCAGGTACACCGGGAACGACCAGATCAGGTCGAGCATGCGCGAGATCCACGCATCCGTGCGCCCGCCGAAGTAGCCGCCGGGGAGCGCGAGCAGCAGTGCGAGCAGGGTGCACAGCAGCGCCGAGGTGATCCCCACGATCAGCGACGTCCGCCCGCCGTAGAGGATGCGGACCATCAGGTCGCGGCCGTTCGCGTCGGCGCCCAGCAGGTATTCGCCGCGCAGCCCGGGCCCGATCGGCGTGCCGTCGGCGCGCACGACCGGGACCTGCCTGGACCCCTGATGGATCGTGCCCTGGAGGTTCTGGTCGCTGGGGCCGCGGTGGGCGACGACGTGCGCCCATAACGTCGCACCGGGGAAGCAGGCGAGCACGATCAGCGACGAACAGTGCGCCCGCGATCATCGCGGGCCGGTTGCGCCGCAGCCGGCGCAGCGTGAGGCGCGCGTTGCCGGCACCCGACTGGATGCCGTCGACGGCGAACGCCTCGCCGATCTGCTCAGGTACCTGGACCGCCACGCCGCGTCCTCCGCCGCCGTCCGTCGCCGGTCATCGGCTCAGCCACATCTGCGGGAACATCTCGTAGTAGGTGCCGTTGAAGACGATCCCGTGCAGCTTGGGCGAGACGAACTTCGGCAGGTTGCGGTTCATGAACGGGATCCACGGTGCGTGCGTCCTTCATCATGGCCGCGTCGATCGCGCCCACTGCGCGTCGCGCGCGGCGCCGAGCGGCATCTTGCGAGCGGCGTCGATCTTCGCGTTCAGCGCCGGGACGTCGATGTTCGAGTGGACCTGGTTGCCGACGTTCGTGATCTGCTTTCCGTTGAGCTGGACGTCGACGAAGTCCTGACCCTCGGGGTAGTCCTGGTCGAACTGGACGAACGGGATCTGGGGGTCGCCCTTCTGCGTCGAGATCGTGTCCCAGTAGACCGACTCGTCGATGTTCTTGACGGTCGCCTTGTAGCCGAGCTGGTCGAGCACGCTCGCCAGGTACTGGGCGGCCTTGGGCGCGGGGTCGGTGTTGTGGCTCCAGACCGCGACGCTCTGGCCCTTGGTCCCGGAGGCGTCGACGAGCGCCTGCGCCTTGGCCATGTCGTGCGGGTAGAACGTGTGCTTCTGGTAGGCGGCACCGAGCGACGCCGGCACGATGTTCTCGGTCGGCGTCCCCTGCCCGCCGAAGAGCTTCACCAGCGCCCCGCGGTCGACCGCGTAGTTCAGCGCCTGGCGCACCTTCAGGTTGTCGAGCGGCGGCTTGCGCGTGTTCAGCGCGAAGTACGTGATGTTGTTGCGGGCGAACGTGTGGACCTGGTCGGGGTAGCGTGCCTTGATCTCCCCGAGGCGGTCGCTGGCGATCGGCCCGAAGTACCAGTCCAGTCCACCGCTGGAGGTCTCGTTGACGGCCTGCTCCGGCGCCACGCCGATCTTGATGACGACCTTGTCCAGGTGGCCGTCGGGACGCTCGCCCGTCCACTGGTGGAAGTTCGGGTTGCGGATCAGCGTGATGTGGTCCTTGGGGACGTACTCGCTGACCATGTAGGGCCCCGTCGCGCTGCGCCACTTCGCGGACGTCGAGATGTCGTGGTCGGGCGTGCCCTTCGGAACGGCGTCTGCGAACGGCGTTGCGATGTAGTCCACGAACGTGCCGTCGGGCTCGGTCAGGTGGAAGGTGATCGTGCGCTTCGCGTCGTCGGCGACGATCCCGGAGATGCCGCCCTTGCGGGTCTTCGCGTAGCGATCGGCGCCGACGACGCCGCTGAAGAACCCGACGCCGCCCGGAGTCGACGCGGTAGAGGCGCTCGATGGCGAACTTCACGTCGGACGGCAGGACCTCGCGGCCGGCGGGCGGCGCGAACTTCACGCCCTTGCGCATCGTGAACGTGTAGGTCTTCCCGTCGCTCGGAGACCTTCGGCATCGCCGTCGCGAGGTCCGGGACGATCTTGGCGCCCGCGGCGCCCTCCGCGCGCTTGAACGCGAGCAGTCCGTCGCCGGTCGCCTCGAGCAGCTCCCAGCCCTCGGTCGCGTACGAGAGGCCGGAGTCGAGGTGGTCGGGGTTGTCCGAGATCGCGGCGCGCAGCGTCCCGCCGTTGACGGGCGTGCCGGCGGCCGGCGTCCCCGAGGTCGCGGTCGACGACCCGCCGGAGGACCCGCCGCAGCCCGCGAGGACGATGCTCGCGAGGATTCCGGCGGTGGCCGCGGCCCGGAGCATCAGCGCACGCCTCCCACGGGGCCCACATGGCCCTCCGCAGCGGCCCGCGCCACCTGCGGCATGACCTCCGCCGCCACGTCGAGGGTGTGATCGACGTCGACGTCGGAGTGCGCGGCGGACATCAGGAAGAGGCCCTCCTGCGGCGGCTGGATGATGATCGACCGCTCGAGCATCGCCGCCTGGAACGTGGGGAAGGGGCTCTGGGCCACGACGCGCTGGGCCGACCGGTACTCGGTCGGTGGCTCGGCCGTCCCCAGCCATGGCTGGAAGAGCGAGCCGACCCCGGTCCAGCAGGCCGGGATCCCGGCGTCGGACGCGATCGCGACCAGCCCGCGGGCGAGTCGCTCGCCACGGGCCAGCAGCTCCTCGTAGAAGCCGGGCCGGCCCATCACCTCCAGTGCGGCGATCGCCGCGGCGCAGACCATCGGGCTCGAGTTGTACGTGCCGCCGTGCTGCACCCGGCCCTGGGCGACGAGCTCCATGATGTCGCGCCGGCCACCGACCGCGGCGACCGGGAAGCCCGCTCCCAGCGCCTTGGCGAGGATCGTCAGGTCGGGCGTCACGCCGAGCAGGCCCTGGGCGCCCGACGGCCCGACCCGCAGCCCGGTCAGCACCTCGTCGAAGATCAGGACGGTGCCGTGCGCTGCGCGTCACCTCGCGGACGTGCTCGAGGTAGCCGCCGGCGGGAAGCAGCCCGCCGCTGTTGCCCATGATCGGCTCCATGATCACGGCCGCGATGCGCTCGCCCTCCTCGGCGAACAGGCGGTCGACGGCCGCCTCGTCGTTCCACGGCAGCACGCGCAGCGACGCTCCGTACTCGGCCGGGATCCCGGTGGAGGCGGGCAGCAGCGCGGGGCGGTCGGCGGGGCCGGCGTCGGCGAGCGCCGGGTGCGCCGACCAGTGGATCGTGTCGGCCCAGCCGTGGTAGTGGCCCTCGAAGCGCACGATCAGGTCGCGGCCGGTGAAGGCGCGGGCGAAGCGCAGCGCGTAGGAGACGCACTCGGTCCCGGAGTTGCCGAAGCGCAGCAGCTCCATCGACGGGACGCGCTCGCTGACCGCGGCCGCGGCCGTCTCCTCGAGGTCGTGGGCCAGCGAGAACAGCGAGCCGCGCTCGTTGATGACGGCGGTCACGGCCTCGATCACCTCGGGCGGGCGGTGCCCGAGCAGCAGCGGCCCGAGGCCCATCGCGTAGTCGAGGTACTCGTTGCCGTCGACGTCGGTCAGGTGCGAGCCGCGCGCCCTGCCGCACGAAGATCGGCTGCGGGCAGCCAGCCCGACTTCGGCGAGCGCGTGCCCGATCCCACGCCGCCCGCGAGGTGCCCCTGGGCGCGCTCGAACAGCTCTGCCGAACGCGTGGTGCTGCGCTGCGAACCGATCCCGGTCATGCCTGTACCTCCTCGGAGAACGTCGAACCGCCGAGCCCGACGCGCGTGCACGCGTCGGCGCCGGCCTGTGCGCCGCGGCGCAGCGCGGCAGGAATGTCCTCGTCGTCGAGCAGCGCGCCGACGAAGCCGGCGATGAACGCGTCACCGGCGCCGAGCGTGTCGACGACCTCGACGGGCAGCGCCTGCTGTCGCCAGGCGCGCTCCCCGCTGCGGGCGATGCTGCCGGCGGAGCCGAGCGTCACGACGGCGATCGCGGCGCCGGCGGCGACGGCGGCCGCGGCGAGCCGCTCGCCCGCCGTCCTCGTCGAGCGAGGGGAGGGAGAAGAACGCGACGCTGACGTGGGCGCACAGCGGGTCGGGCCGGGCGTCTGCGGCGTGCTCGCCGAAGTCGGCCGAGAGTCGCGCGCCCTCGGCGGCGAGCCGCCCCGCCCAGAGCTCGGCGTCCGGCTGTCGGGCCAGGTGGATCCAGCGGTGGGCGGCGGACGCTGCTCGCGGCCGGGGTGTCGATGCGGTACTCGGCCGCCACGCCGTAGTCCTCCTCGACGAAGCGCCGCTCGCCGCCCGCGTCGTGGGCGACGACCGTGACGCCGGTCGCCCCGGAGCGAATCTCGGCGCCGTCGACGTCGACGCCGGCGGCCGCGTGCGCGCGCTGAGGATCAGCCGCCCGCGCGCATCGTCGCCGACCGCGCCGAAGTAGGCGGCCCCGTAGCCCGCCTGTGCCATCTCGAGCGCGACGTTCAGTGCGTTTCCGCCGGCGCGCTCCAGCGGGGTCTGCGTCGACGTACACGTCGACGCAATTGTCCCCGATGCAGGCGATGTCGGCGCCGCCTAGGGCCAACGCGCACCGCCGCGCGAGCCAGGACGTTGCGACCCATGAACACGCGATCGTCGAGGTCGAGGATGCCGCGCAGCAGCGCGCGAGTGCACGACGAACCACTGCAGCGGCGACCTTCATCACGAACGGCGGCGAGCAGCGGATGCAGGCCGCCGTGGTCGGCAGCGTCGTAGACGATCACCTGGGCGCCGTTGTCGACGGCGACCTGTCGAGCGAGCGCTGCGTCATGTCGCGCGACTCGTCGGTGCCCAGCAGGAAGACCATGTTCGGCCGCTGGCGCTCGAGCATCTCGGCGGGGCCGTGGCGGAACTCCGCGCTCTCGACGACCGACCCGTGCGTGCGGATGTTCTCCATGAAGACCGTCAGCGCGAACTTGTACGCCAGGCCGTAGAGCGGGCCCGCGCCGACGCAGTAGAGCTCCTGCGCGGGCAGGAAGCATGCGCGCGAGGTCGAGGCTCGTCGCGCGCTCGCGACTCGTAGGCGGCGGCGATGATGCTCGGGCAGGACGTCGAACGCCTCGAGCACCTCGGCGGCCTGCGGATCGCCCTCCAGGCGGCGCCACCTCGAGCGCGAACAGCGAGACGACGGCCATCGGCAGCGCGTAGAGCGCGCTCGACTCGTAGGCGATGCGCGCTGTCGGTCTCGCCGGCGATGCGTCGAGTCCGCCTTGCTGAGCGATGCCGACCGTCCAGGCGCCCGCGGCCTTGCGCGTGGCGCAGCGCCGCGACGGTGTCCTCGGTCTCACCCGAGTACGAGGCGGCGAAGACCAGCGAGCCGGGCCCAGGCGCTTGGGGTTGCGCCAGATCAGCTCGTAGGAGAGCGCCGCGTCGGTCGTCAGCGTCGTGAAGCGGTCGGCGAGGTACTTGCCCGAGTACATCGCCGACCACGAGCCGCCGCTGCCGGTGAAGAAGACGCGTCGTCGATCCCGCGCTCGCGGGCCTCGGCGGCGAGCGCGAGCGCCGCGGGGCGGTGCTCATCGAGGAAGCGGCGCAGATCGGCGCGAGCCGCGGCGAGGTGAACAGCTCGGACCGGGTCGCCTGCTCCACGAGCGCGTCGAGCCCATCGGTCATGCGGCTCCTCAGGGTCAGGGACAGTGTGAGAACGCTATCACGAGTGATCTGTGAGAACGCTATCAGAGCGCGTGCCCGGCTGGTCTAGGATGTGCCGCGCATGACCGTGACGATCCGCGACGTCGCCGAGGCGGCGAAGGTCTCGCAGGCCACCGCCGCGCGTGCGCTGGGCGACTACGGGTACGTCAGCGCCACGTCGCGGCGGCGCGTGCTCGCGGTCGCCGAGCGGCTCGGCTACGTCCCGAACTCCGTCGCCCGTGCGCTCGCATCGGGCGTGACGGCGACGATCGGCCTCGTCGTCGAGCGACATCGAGAACCCGTTCTTCGCGGCGGCCGCGCGCGGGCTGTCCGACGTCGTCGAGGAGCAGCGGCCGGACCGTGCTGCTGGCGAGCTCCGACGAGGACCTGGGGCGCGAGCGCGCGGCCGTCGAGGCGCTGCGCGCGCGTCGCGTCGACGGCCTCGTCGTCGTCCCGAGCAGCGCGACGCCTGCGCCGCACCTGCGAGGCCGCGCGCGCAGGCCGCGCCCGCTCGTGCTGCTCGACCGCGCCGTGCGCGGCCTCGGGGTCGACGCCGTGACGGTCGACAACATCGCCGGCGCCCGCGCGGCCACCGAGCACCTGATCGCCCACGGCCACCGGCGCATCGGCACTCGTCTCCGACGGGCCGGAGATCTCGTCGTCCGCCGAGCGCATCCGCGGGCTACCGCGACGGCGCTGCGCGACGCGGGCATCGCCGCCGACGAGCGGCTGGTCTCGATCGGCGGGCCGACGCGCGAGGGCGGCTACGAGCGCGGCGCTCGCGCTGCTCGAGCGCCCCAGCCGCCCGACGGCGCTGTTCACCGCCAACAACTTCATGACGCTCGGGCGCGATGCGCGCGCTGCGCGACCTGGGCCTGCACCTGCCGGGCGACGTCGCGCTCGTCGGCTTCGACGACCTCGAGTGGACGACGCTCGTCGACCCTCCGCTGACGCGTCGTCGCCCAGCCGGCGATCGAGATCGGCCGCGAGGCCGGCCACCGGATCCTGCTGCGCATGGACGGCACGGGCGGCCGCCCGCGCCGCGTGCGACTGAACACGACCCTCACGCTGCGCCGCTCCTGCGGGTGCGACGAGCGCGAGGCCGCCCACCCCGACCCGGCGCACGCGCCGGCCCCGCGCGCTTGACTCTACGACCGCACCACCGAACCCAGGAGCATTCCGTGACCGCTGCCCGCCGTGCCGCTCTGCTGCTCGCCTTCGTCCTTGCGCTCGCCGCGACGCTCGTCGCCGCCGGCTGTGGAGGCTCGTCGTCGTCCACCTCGACATCGTCGACCGGTGCCACTGGAACGCCGGCGAGCGCCGCGGTCCAGGGCGGGACCCTGCGCGCCGGGATGGTCGACAACCCCGATCACCTCGACCCCGCGCTCTCGTACACGAACGAGGGCTGGGAGATCCTCGAGGCGACCAACAACGGCCTCCTGACCTTCAAGAAGGCGGCGGGTGCTCCCGGGAACGTGATCGTCCCCGACATCGCCGCCGCCCTGCCGAAGGTCTCCGCGGACGGCAAGACGTACACGTTCAAGCTGCGTGACGGCGTGAGGTTCGGCGCGCCGGTCTCGCGCGTCGTGAAGCCGTCGGACTTCAAGTACTCGATCGAGCGGCTGTTCCGCGTCGACTCGGGCGGCGTCGGCTTCTACACCGGGATCGCGGGCGCGGAGCAGTACGCGAAGACCCGCAAGGGCGGGATCTCCGGGATCGTCGCCGACGACCAGAAGAACACGATCACCTTCAAGCTCAGCAAGAAGGACGGCACCTTCCTGGAGTACATGGCGATGCCGTTTGCGTTCGTGGTCCCGAAGGGCACCCCGAGCAAGGACATCTCGACCGACGCGAAGTGGCGCGTGGCGACCGGCCCGTACAGCGTCTCCTCGTACGTCCCCAAGGACCACCTGACGATCTCGCGCAATCCGTCCTTCAAGAGCTGGACGGCGGACACGCCGGCCGGGAACCTCGACAAGATCGACGTGAAGATCGGCGTGACGCCCGAGCAGGCGGTCAACGAGGTCGCCAACGACCAGCTCGACTGGTACTTCCAGCAGGTGGCCCCGGACCGCCTGACGGAGATCAAGGCCCGCTACCCCAAGCAGGTCGACAACTACACGCGCAACAACATCACGTTCTTCACGCTCAACACGCGCAAGCCGCCGATGGACAACGTCAAGGTCCGCCAGGCGCTGAACTACGCGGTCGATCGCTCGGCGCTCGTGAAGATCTTCGGCGGGCAGGGCGCAGCGACCGAGAACGTCGTCCCGCCCGGCCTCGGCGCGTCGTACGTCAAGCACGACTTCTACCCCTACGACCTGGCGAAGGCGAAGGCGCTCGTGGACGCGTCGGGGACCAAGGGGCAGTCGATCCAGGTCTGGTCCTCGAACACCGACCCGCAGCCCAAGGCGGCGCAGTACATGGCGAGCGTGCTGGACTCGCTGGGCTACAAGGCGACCGTCAAGACGCTCGACGAGGGCGTCTACTACGACACCGTCGCGGCGCAGAAGTCCGACCCGCAGATCTCCTACAACGACTGGAACCAGGACTACCCCGAGGCCTCGGACTGGATCGACCTGCTGCTCAACGGGGACCGGATCACGAACGTCGGCAACAACAACGGCTCGAACATCGACGTCCCGGCGCTGAACGCGAAGAGCTCGGCGGCGCTGCAGATGCCGGTCGGCGCGGCCCGCGACGCCCAGTGGGCACAGCTCGACGCGACGTACATGAAGGATCACGCGCCGCTGATCCCGTTCCTGAACCGCCAGTTCCCGAAGTTCTCCTCGGCGAAGCTCGGCGGGCCGCGTGTTCCACAACACGTACTTCGAGCTGTTCCCCTCGATGTACCTGCAGAAGTAGCGGCGCGGGAGATCAGCCGAGGACCTGCCGTGCGAGCAGGTCCTCGGCGCTCTCGCGGCGGACGATCGTGCGCGCGTCGCCGTCGCGCAGCAGCACCACCGGCGGCCGTCGGGCGCCGTTGTAGTTGTTCGCCAGCGTGTAGCAGTAGGCGCCGGTGACCGGCAGCAGCACCACGTCGCCGACGGCGGGCCGCGCGAGGTCGCTCGTCCCGGCGAGCCGGTCGCCGGTCTCGCAGTGCGGCCCCACGACGGCGCACGTCTCGAGCTCGCGGCCGGGAGGGGGATCGAGGACCAGCGGCGCGAAGCGCTGGCCGTAGAGCATCGGCTCGAGGTTGTCGCCCATCCCGCCGTCGACGGCCACGAAGGTGTGCGCACCGCGCTTCACCGTGACCGTGGTGTACGCCGTCACCCCGGACGGTGCGACGAGCGAGCGGCCCGGCTCGACGATGATCCGGCAGTCGCTCCCCAGGTGCTCGTGGACGGCTCCGACGAGCACGTCCGCGTACTCCTCGACCGCCGGCGCGGGCGGGTCCTCGGGCGTGTAGCGCACGCCGAGCCCGCCGCCGACGTCGTAGGTCGCGAACTCGCCGAACCCCGCCAGCGCCTCCGCGCAGCGGGCGAACGGCTCGAGCTCGAGGATCTGCGAGCCGATGTGCGCGTGCAGCCCTTCGAGCTCCACCATCTCCAGGCGTGCGATGCGCTCGATCGCGGCGGGGACGTCGTCCGCCACGATGCCGAACTTCGAGCCGTCATGGCCGGTCGCCATCGCTGCGTGGGTCGGCGCGAAGACGCCGGGGTTCACGCGCAGGAGGACGCGCTGCGGGCGCTGCGCGAGGCGCTCCAGGCGGTCGATCTCGTCGAACCCGTCCACCACGATCAGGCCGATGCCCGCGTCGAGCGCGGCGCGCAGGTCGGCGTCCGTCTTGGCGTTGCCGTGCATGAGGATGCGCTGCGGCGGGACGCCGCCCGCCAGCGCCAGCATCAGCTCACCGGCCGAGACGACGTCGCAGCCCAGGCCCTCCTCGGCGAACAGCCCGGCGATCGCCGGGCACGGGAACGCCTTGCTCGCGAAGTACACGTCGCTGCGCGGGTGGCGCGAGCGCAGCGCGGCGAGGTGCGCGCGGGCCGTCGTGCGCAGCCCCTCCTCGTCGACGAGCAGCGCCGGCGTGCCGACCTGCGCGACGACGTCCGCGACCACGCAGCCGCCGATCGTCAGGCGACCGTCGCCCGCCGCGGCGGCGGTGGCCGGGAGCACCGGGCTGAGCGCCATGCTCATGCCGGTGCGCCCTCCCCGCAGAACGCCCGCGCAGTCGCGGCCAGGACGTCGGAGCACGCCTGGACCGACTCCAGGTCGACCCATTCCTGCGGGCTGTGCTCACCGCCGCCCGTGGGCCCGAAGATGACGCACGGGATCCCCGCCTCGACCAGCACGCCGGAGTCCATCCAGCCCATGTCCCCACGTGTGGCGGGCTCCGCGCCGAGCACACCTGCGGCGGCCGCGCGCAGCACCCCGGCGATCGCGCCGCCGGGATCGAGGGCCAGCGCGTCGCGCTCCACCACGGTGCGCAGCGCCGCGTCGAAGCGCTCGTCGGCGGCGTGGGCCGCCGTGAGCAGCCGCTCGAGCCGCGCGCGCGTGTCGGCGATCAGCTCGCCCGGGACGGTGCAGCGCTCGATCCCGAGGGTCGTCAGCGCGGGGTACGCGGGGAACTGGGTGCCCCCGGCGATCGTCGATGCGTGGATGCTGGGGCGCCCGTACGGCGGGCGCGGCGCAGCGGTCAGCTCCGCGTCGTAGTCGCTGATGCCCTGCAGCACGGGTGCGAGGAGCGCGATCGTGTCGATCCCGCGGTCGGCCTCGATGCCGGCGACCTCGACGCCGCGCACCTCGACGTCGTACCACCCGAACCCCCCGTGCTCGTCGACGATGTCGAGGTTCGTCTGCTCGGGCAGGATCACCGCGTCGACCGGATGGCTGCGCGCGATGGCGAGCGCCCCGAGGCTCTCCCACTCCTCGTCGATCACGCCGCTGACGAGCAGGTCTCCCGCCAGCGGCGGGCCGGCCGCGATCCGCTCGGCGGCCACGAGGCTCGCCGCGAGGCCGCTCTTCATGTCCGACGCGCCGCGGGCCACCATCCGCCCGTCGCTGATGACCGGCTCGAACATCGCCGCGGGCGCGCCGACGACGTCCATGTGCGAGCAGAACATCAGCGAGCGGCCGCCACCGCTGCCGCGCAGGCGGCCGATGACGTTGGGGCGACCGGGGCGGACCTCGTCGATCTCCACGTCGAACCCCGCGGCCTCCAGGACGCGGGCGACGATCAGCGCGACGCCGCCCTCGCCGGCGCCGCCCGGGACGAGCTCCGGGTTCGTCGAGTCCGAGCGCACCAGCTCGGTCAGAAGGGCACGGACATCACTCATCGGGCAGCCTCGCGTTGGTGTGAGAGCGTTCTCAGAAACCTGCAGCGCCGACGCTATCAGGCGTATGGTCGGCTGACGCGCGACCGCGCGCCGAAACCCTGAGGTGAGGAGTCGCTCATGCCGGCCAAGACAACACGTCCTGCCACCGCGGTGCTGGCCCTGGCCGCCTGTGTCGCGCTGGCGGGCGCCGGCACATCACAGGCCGCCGGCAGCACGGTGACCGCATGCGTGAAGAAGCGGACGGGGGCCGTCACGGTCCTGCTGGGCAAGAAGGCCAGGAAGAGGTGCCCGAAGGGCTCGACGAAGGTGCGCTGGAGCACGGCTCCCGGAACCGCCCCCGCGGGAGCGCCCGGCAAGGCGGGAGCGCCCGGTGCTCCCGGCGCGACCGGCCAGCAGGGCCCGGCGGGGCCGCTGCAATACGTCCGGGACGCGACGGGCGCCGTCCTGGGGCAGTTCATGGGCGTCTTGCCCGAAGGCGTCCCCATCTTCACCGTGCTGCACGAGGGCGGGCTTCTTCTACTACTACGGCTCCGGCCAGGTGCTGTCCCTGAACAGCGTGACGTTCAAGGACAGCGCGTGCACCGGCCACGGCCTACATCAAGCCGTCCACCGGCTTCCCCGTCAGTCTGCTGCTCGGGTTCGCCGGCGGTCCCACGCGGTTCACCTACCGCGTCACGAACCCATCGTTCGGCCCGGTCCGGGCGTGGAAGTTGACCACGACGGTCGAGCCGCAGTCGGCCGTCCAGCTCTACACACTCGACGACCTCGGAGCGTGCACGGCGAGCGTGGGCACGTACACCGGGAACCTGGTCGCGCTGCAGTCCGTCAACGCGCCGGCCGACGGGACCGGCCCGCTGACCGTCTCGTGAACGAGGGACCCGTCTCGCTCAGAACAGCTTGAAATTGTTCACCGTGTAGGTGCCGATCGCGGCGGTCCCATCCGCGCCGGTGATCGTCGTGGCGGTCAC
Organism: uncultured Solirubrobacteraceae bacterium; assembly: GCA_963781935.1. Taxonomy (GTDB): domain Bacteria; phylum Actinomycetota; class Thermoleophilia; order Solirubrobacterales; family Solirubrobacteraceae; genus F1-60-MAGs163. The sequence continues at coordinate 28,052 of CAWAHX010000010.1, read as the reverse complement.
GAAGCTCAGCGTGCCGATGGCCGACGCCGTCGTGCTGCCGGTCAGGCTCGTCACGGTCAGCGTGAGGGTCGTGGCCGCCCCGTTGTTGGCCAGGACGGCGCTTCCGGCGAACGTCGCGGTGGCGACGCCGCTGCCGGCGAGGTAGGCCGAGCTGCCGGTGTCGACGGCGCCCGCGGTGATGCCCGCGATCGTCAGCTTCACCGTCCCGCTGGAGGCTCGGGCCTCCTTCGCTCCGGAGAAGGTCGTCGGAACCGAGGCGGGGGCGAGGTCCTCGTCGAAGCTCAGGATGAGCTGGTCGCCGACCTGCAGGCGCCCATCACCGGCTCCGCCGCCGGACTGCTTCGAGGTGATGAGCTTGACCTTCGGCGCGGTGTCCAGCTTGACGACGTTGCTGCCCGCCGTGTACGTGCGCGTGTTGCCCACGTTGTCCGAGGCGATGTAGCGGTACTGGTAGCAGTGGGCGTTGGAGACCGATGTGTCGGCCCCGTCGACGAGGGTGACCGTCGTCGGGTAGGTGCCGGGGAACGACCCGCACGCGTCGGTCGCGGTGTTCAGCGACGCGACGTCCCGCTTGATCGCGCCGGCGGCGGCATCGATTCCGGAGGCCGAGTCGGTGCCGTCGGCCGTGGTGATCGGCACGGACGGCGTCTTGCGGATGCCGTTGGCGTAGACGATGCTGCCGCCCGACGGGGGCGACTGGTCGGCGACGAACGTGAACTGCGTCGTGCTCGTCGTGCCCAGGCTGTCCTGCCCGGTGACCTTGTAGGTCGAGGGGCTCGAGGGATACGACGACCACGAGAACGTGCTGGACGTGAACGGCCCGCCGAACGGCGTCCAGACCGTCTCGGCGCCGTGCGTCCAGCCTGAGAGGTTGATCGCCGGGTACGTGACCGACGCTGCGCCCGACCCGTCGTCGGTGACCGTGTCGACGAGCTTGAACGCGCCGGAGGCGTTCGGCTTGTAGAACAGCGATGCGCCATTGAGGTATGCGCCCGAGGCGCCGCTGAGCTCCAGCGAGTGCACGGGGGCGGCCGCGTCCCTGACGACCATGAACGCCTCGGCCCGCGACAGGGACAGGCCGGCATTGTCGGTCGCGCTGATCACCTGCGACCCGGGTGAGGGGCTCGCAGTGTTGTTCGACCAGGTGTAGGTCGTGGTGAACGTCCCGTCGCCCTCGACCTTCGTCGCGCCGCCGGAGAAGCCCGCGAGCGCGGGGAAGTCGACCGACACGACGCCCGACGTGAAGTCGCGGACCGAGGTGGCGACCCAGAAGCTCCCGGTCTGCGAGGGCTTGTAGTACACGGTCGAGCCGGAGACGTACTGCGCGCCGACCCCGGTCAGCGGCACGATGTTCGCGGCGCTCGGGCGCAGCTCCGGGTGGGCGGCAGTCTGGACCTTGATGTCCGGGCTCGTGAAGGTCGCGAGGTTCCCGACGTGGTCCGGAACCGTGTAGGTGTACCGGTAGCAGCGGCCATCGGCCGGCACCGTGTCGTTGAACGCCGTGCTGGGATCGTCGGCGACAGGCGTCGCCGCGCCCCAGGCCCCGCACACCCCGCTGAGGACGCCGTCGCTCGAGTCCAGCGGCGCCGAGGCGCGCAGAAGATGTGCCCCGCTGTCCGCCAGACCGGATCCTGCATCGCCGCCGCGGCTGAGCGCGAGGTTCAGCGTGGTCGAGTTCGAATAGCGGCCGCCGGTTCCGTCGAGCCCGAGCGCGTCGACCGAGCCGCCTGCGGGAGCTGTCGAGTCGTTGTGGATCGCCCCGGCGAAGACCGTGGTGTTGCCCGCCTCGTCGGTGATCGTGACCCTGCCCGTCGGCGTGCTCGTGGTGCCCGCCACCCAGGTGAACGGATTGGTGACGAGGTACTCACCCTCCAGACCTGTCGTGATCGAGGGGACGTGCGTGAAGCCCACCGTCACGGAGGTCAGCTCCGACGTGCCGACCGACACACCTTCGGTGAAGTCCTCCTCCTCGTCATCGATCACGGTTCCGCCGAAGCGGAACGATCCCGCGTCCACGCCCCGGTAGTACACCGCTGTTCCGGGCCAGGGCAGATACGCCCCGCCGGTCACATCGGTCACCTCCGCGGTCAGCATCGGAGCATCCATGTCGATCTTCAGCTGGAGCGTCTGGACGGGAGTCACGTTGCCGGCGAAGTCGACACCGTAGAACTTGATCGTCACCGACTCGTCGTGGGTCACGGGATCGCCGTAGTAGAAGAATGCGGTCGGAGACGTCCGCGGGTCGCTGCCGTCGAGTGTCACCTTGACGAAGCTCAGCCCCGACCCGTTGCCGTCGTCGGCGACGCCGCTGACCTCGACGGGCGTCCGGTTCCAGCCGGCGGCGTTCGGTGGAGGTGTCACGACAGCGGTCATCTTGGCCGGGGTGGTGTCGATCAGGATCGGCGCGCTCGCGAACTTGCCTGACGACGCGCCGACGACGTCGATCGTGTGCGGGCCGTCGGCCGCGGTGGCGATCGTCAGCGACGTGATCGTCGCCTTCCCATCGGCACCGACCTTCGTCGGGGAGCCGACGACGCCGCTGCCGTCGTCGAGCAGGTAGGTGATGTCCTCATTCGCCTGGAGCCCGGACACCGTGCCGGTGATGACGGCGGGCAGCGGCGGGCCGAACAGGCTCTGGTCGAGCTTCAGGGTGGCCGGCCCGGTGGTGATCTCGCCGCTGGTCGAGCTCTCGGCGCCGCGCCAGTTTCCGCCGACGACCGGTGTCACGGTGTACTGCCACTCCCCGGTGGGCACGCCCGACTCGGTGCAGCTCCGCGTGACGATCGTGCCTGTGCACCCCGCACCCATCGTCTGCAGATCGGTCGTGCCGACGAGGTAGCGCTTGACGACGTAGCCGCCGACCGCGGTGCCGTTCGACAGCGTGGTGGCGCCCCAGCTGACGACGATGCTCGCCGCCCCGACGGAGCTCACGGTCGGCGCCGCGCCGCCGTCGACGCTCGCGGCCCCGGCGGCACCCGGGCCCCGGACCAGGTCGTCGATGCCGGTCCAATAGGCCCAGGAGGTCGTCGCCGCCCCGCCTAGGACGGTCGCGAGGATCAGCAGCGCCGCGAGCCGCCAGAACCGCAGGCGTCGCGGTGACCGGGATGCGTTGCGCGCGGGCATCAGGCGTCCACCGCGAGATGGACCGTGATGATCGCGCCCTGGCAGGCATTCGCCGCGCCCGTGCTCATGCTCAGCGAGCCCGGCATGCCGATCGGCAACGAGCCGTTCGTGTCGCCGGTCTTCGGCGGCACCGACCAGCCCGCTGCGCCGTTGTCCTGCGTGGCGAAGCCGAGCGACGAGAGATCGCAGCCGCTGTGCGCAGGGTCGACGTCGTAGCCGTCCGTCCCTGTGCCCGTGTCGAGCGCCAGCGAGCCGATCTGAACGGAGTACGGATTCGGGTTGCCGGCGATGACGGCGACGCTGGCGTGGCCGCCCGGATACAGCTGTGCGGTCGGCGTGCCCGCCGTGAGCATGAGGGGCAGCGGGTCGCCGAGCCGCGTCTGGGCGCTGCCGGCCCCGGCGCCGCTCCAGTAGGCGATGGCGCTGCCGGCCATGACGGCGACGAGGATCGCCGTGACGAGCTTTGCGAATGCGCCCTTCGTCAGCCGCCTCATGATGCCTCGTGGCCTCTGATGGCGGTCCCGGTGAAGCGCAGCGTGTAGGTCGCGTCCTTGCAGCCGTCCTGATTGACGGGCCGGTTCAGGAGCGTGATCTGCGGCCACCGGCCGGGCGGGACGCGCAGCGCGCTGAGGCTGCGCGTGCGAGCTGCCGGCAGCCGGATGCCGTACGGGCCGGAGTACTGCTGGACGCTGAAGTCGGACAGCGTGCACGGATGGCCGGCGTCGGCCCGCGGCGCACGGATGCTTTCGACGCGCACCGCCAGATAGCCGACGGACAGCACGTATCTGTGGGGGTTCGTGAGTCGCAGGTCGACCGCGGCAGGAACGCCGGGCGCCAGGATCAGCGCGGGGGTCCCGCGGATGGCGAAGCTGCGGTGGGGCGGCTGGATCGTGCTCACGGTGACGACCGTGCGCACGTAGCGCGCGTGGCATCGCCGCCCGAAGCACGCGCGGGCACGGAGCGTCACGCGGTGGGTGCCGGGGTGCGCACGCGAGTTCGCCTGCAGCGTGAGGATCGTCATCGACGAGCGCGTGCCCTGCGGTCGGAACCTCGCGCTGAAGTTGGCCGGCAGCGGCCCCTGCACGCTGAGCCAGATTCGTGAGGCCGGGCTGCGCCGGATGCGCACGCGGTAGGTGACCGACCAGCCGGGTGAGACCGACTGGCGCGGGGTCTGCGAGCGGATCGACAGGCGCGGGGCACCGCGGGCGGTGTGCAGCGGTGCGATCACGAATGCGTAGACCGCGCCGCCGAGGCCCCACGTGAGCGCGACCGCCGCCAGCAGCAGCGGTATCACCCTTCTGTGCGTTCGGTTCCGGCGCATCGGGTCGCTCTCAGGTCGTCGCTGGCATGGGCGGCTGCGGGACGGTCGATGACCGTCCCGCAGGGTGAGGTCGCCGCGCCCGTTACGAGCTCGTGAGCGTGAGCGTGAGCGTGGCGCCCTTGCAGGCGTCCTGGCTCACCGCGGTGTTCGCGTAGACGAGCGAGCCGTCGTTCGGCAGCGCCTCGACCGTCGCACCGGCGGGAATCTCATGGGTCTGGGCCACGTCCGCCATCGTGAAGTCGGCGGCCGCGCACGAGGCGTGCTCCGCATCGGCCGCGACGCTGACGAGATGCACGTTCGAGACGCGAATCGCCGAGTCTGCGGCGTTCGCCGCGGTGAAGGCGACTGCGCGGGTGAGCCCGGGGGCGATCCCGGTCGCGACCGTTCCGGTCACGGTGACGGTTCCGCTGGTCCCGACGGTGCCGGTACCCGAGCCTGAGCCGCCGCCGGTCCAGTAGGCGAACGCGCCTCCGGCGACCGCGAGTGCGGCGATGACGCCGGCGATCACGATCAGCTTGCGGTGCTTCGTGAAGTTCTGCATGCCCTGCTCCTCTCGCAGGGCGGTGCGACTGATGCCATCGCAGAGTCTTCTGCGGTATCGCATGCATGCCGCGCACCTGCTCCGTCCTGTACCCGGTGCATCGACGGCCCGCCACGGAGGCCTGACCGTAGTTCTCGCAGGAGCGCTCCACCAGTGGTAATCTGACGTTCACGTAAGAAACAGTTTCCGGGAGGCGGCCGTGGGCGGACGGCGGCTCGGCGTGAGCGCCGATCACGAGCACTACAAGTGGTGGGCCCTGTCCTGCACGAGCCTCGGGATGCTGCTCGCGACGGTCAACTCCGGGCACGCTGATCATCGCCCTGCCGGACCTCGAGCGGGCGCTCGGGCGTCGAGCCTGCTGACGCTCGTCTGGGTGATCCTCGCGTACATGATCGCCTCGACGGTGCTCGTGCTGACGTTCGGGCGCATGTCCGACGTCTTCGGCCGCCAGCGCGCGTACGTGGCGGGGCTTGCTCGTCTTCTCGCTCGCCTCGCTCGGGGCCGGCTTCGCGAGCGGCGGCACGGACCTGATCCTCTGGCGCATCGTGCAGGGCGTCGGTGCCGCGCTGATCTTCGCCAACGCCGCCGCGCTCGTCACCGACGCCTTCCCGCGGGAGCAGCTCGGCGCTGGCGATGGGCACGAACGTGATGGTCGCGGCCGTCGGTCTCGTGATCGGGCCGGTGCTCGGCGGCGCGCTGGTCGAGCTCTCCTGGCACTGGGTCTTCTGGTTCAACGTCCCGCTCGGCCTGCTCGGCACCGCCTGGGCCGCGGTGATCCTGCGGGAGCTGGTCGTCCCCGAGGTCGAGGACCACTTCGACTGGTGGGGCACGGTCACGTTCGTCGGTCGGGCCTCACCGGGCCTCACGCTCGGCATCTCGCGCGGAGGCCTCGTCGGCTGGAACGACCCGCTGACGATCGGCTCGCTGATCGTCGCGGCCGTGCTGCTGCCCCGTTCATCCTGGTCGAGCGCCGCGTCGCGCTGCGCCGATGCTCGACCTCGCACCTGTTCGAGGACCGCGGCTTCTCGGCCGCGACGGGCGCCGCGTTCCTCGGCGGGCCTCTCGCGCTTCTCGCTGACGTTCGTCTTCGTCCTGTACTTCCAGGGCGCGCTCGGCGACGACCCGATCGTCGCGGGCGTCAAGCTCGCGCCGCTGGCGCTCGGCGTGCTCGATCAGCTCGCCGCTCGCCGGGCGCTACGCCGACCGCCACGGCGCGCGCGGGCTGGCGGCGCTCGGGCTCGTCGTCTCCGCGGTCGGCATCGCCGGGATGACGATGATCGGCACGACGACGCCCTACGCGGTCACCGCCGTCCTGGCTGCTCGTCGCCGGGCTGGGCTGGGCATGTTCAACTCGCCCGAACACCGCCGCGATGATGGGCGCGGTCCCGATCCACCGCCGCGGCATCGCCGCCGGCACGCGGATGATGCTGCAGAACACCGGCTCGGTGCTCTCGATCGCGATCCTGCTCGCGATCGTGACGAGCGCCGTGCCGCGGTCGACGCTGCTCTCGATCTTCTCCGGCCTGACGACGGGGCTCTCGGCGGCGGCGCTCGACCCGTTCATCCACAACCTGCACGTCGCGATGTGGGTGCTCGCCGCGACGTCCCTGCTCGGTGCGATCGTGTCGCTCATGCGCCCGCGCAGCGAGCCGCGATCGCGCACGCCGAGGTGGCGACGGCCGATGCGCATCGGTGAGGTCGCCGCCGCGGTCGGCACGACGCCGCGCACGATCCGCTACTACGAGGAGATCGGGCTGATGCCCGGCGCCGAGCGGCCGCGAGGCCGGGGCGCACCGCGACCTACACCGAGGACGACGTCGAGCAGCTGCGCGAGGTGCTGCGCCTGAAGCGACCTGCTCGGCGTGAGCCTCGACGAGCTGCGCGAGCTCGTCGCGGCCCAGGAGGCGCGCCGCACGCTGCGCGAGGAGTTCCGCACGCGAGCGCACGTCGCGGCGCGGCGCCGCAGGATCCTCGCCGAGCTCGACGCGATCGTGCGACCGCCAGCTCGAGCTCGTCGCCCGCCGCCGTGCGCAGCTCGACCAGCTCGACGCCGAGCTGCGCGAGCGCCGCGGCAAGATCGCCGCGCGCCAGCGCGAGCTCGGCGCCGAGCGGGTCTGAGCCAGGTTTTCCCTCAGCTGGAAAGGTTCTGGACCGCGAACAGGCTGGCCCAGAGAACCCGCGAGGGCGGGCCCGTCACGCCGGACTCCTGGAGCGCCCGCCCCAGGCGCGACTCCATGAACGCGGCCTGTGCCTCACGCGACTCCCACACCTCGACGACGACGATGCCGTCGTCCGTCTCGCCTCCGGAGTGGAACAGGAGACCGGGCGGCCAGTCGCCGGTGCCCGCTACGGCGTCGATGCCGAGCCGCGCGTTCACCGCGTCGTAGGTCTCACGCCCGATGCCCGCGAACTCGAGGACCAGTCCCTCAGCCATGATGTTCCCCTCCTGCTTCGACGGCGAGCGACGACCATCTCACGCGGGCCGACGGGCGGCAACCTCAGAGCGCGAGGCGCAGCGCGCCGGCCTCGAGATCGAGCAGCAGCCGCTTGCGCTCGAGGCCGCCGCCGAACCCGGTCAGCGTGCCGTCGGCCCCGATCACGCGGTGGCACGGCACGATCACGGCGATCGGGTTCTGCCCGTTGGCCACGCCGACGGCGCGAGCGGCGCCGTCGTGGCCGATGCGCGTCGCGAGCTGCCCGTAGGCCTCGGTCTCGCCGTACGGGATCTCGCGCAGCGCACCCCAGACGCGCAGCTGGAACTCCGTGCCACTCGGGCGCAGCGGCAGGTCGAACGCCGTGCGCTCGCCCGCGAAGTACTCGGCCAGCTGCACCCGCGCCGTGGTGAAGGCCGCGTCGTCGCGGCGCCCTGCGGGAGTCCGCGGGCCGCCCGGCCCGCCCTGCATCCACAGACCCGTCAGCGCCTCGCGGTCGCCGGTGAGCAGCAGGTCGCCGATCGGGCTCTCGACGATCGTGTGGACGGTGCTCATGCCGCGCGCCGCCTCTCCGCGGCCGGTGTGGCGCTCGCCAGGCTCGCCCACAGATGCTGGACGCGCCGTCGACCCGTACGGGCTCCAGCGGCGGCCGAGCTGCGCGGCGGCGGCCGGGCGCCCGTCACGGCCGAGCGCTTCCAGGGCGCGCCGGACGCCGAGGTCCGTGGCGAGGAACACGTCGGGGTCGCGCAGGGCGCGCATCGCGACGTAGCCCGCCGTCCACGGGCCGATCCCGGGCAGGGCCAGCAGCCGCTCGCGCGCCTCCTCGCGATCCGCGCCCGGGTCGAGTGCGAGGTCACCGCAGGCGAGCGCGGCGACGAGGCCGCCGAGCGCCCGGCGTCGCGCGCGCGTCATCGCCCAGGTCTCCGGGTCGGCCTCGACGAGCGCGGCGGGTGACGGGAACGTGTGGGTGACGCCGTCGAGCGGCCGCGCGAGCGGCTCGCCGTGCTCGGCGACGAGGCGCCCCGCCAGCGTCGCGGGCGCCCGCGACGGACACCTGCTGGCCGAGGACCGCGCGCACGGCGAGCTCCGCCCCGTCGACGTGGCCCGGCACCCGCCGGCCCGGGGCGGCCCGCACGAGCGGGCCGAGCAGCTCGTCGCCGCCGAGCGCCGCGTCGACCGCGCCGGGATCGGCGTCGAGGTCGAGCAGCGCTCGGCAGCGCTGGACGGCCGCCGACAGATCGCGCAGATCCTCGAGTGCCAGCCGGGCGTTGACGCGGGAGTCGGCGGCTCGCAGCTCCACGGTCCCGGCGCCGTGCGGCAGGCGCAGGCTGCGCCGGTAGACGCCCGCCCCGCCGCTCTCGACGCCCGGGACCGCGCGCGCGACGAGGAACCCGAGCAGCGCGTCCGCGTCGAGCGGGCTGCGGTAGGGCAGGCGCAACGCGATCGCGCCGTCGCCGGCGCGGCGGCTCCGCGGGGCGCCGGCGCACGCGCAGCTCGCGCGGGGTCATCGCGAACACCTCGCGCACCGTGGCGTTGAACTGGCGCACGCTCTGGAACCCGGCCGCGAACGCCACCTCGATGATGGTCAGCTCCGTCGTCTCGAGCAGGATGCGCGCCGTCTGCGCGCGCTGGGCGCGCGCGAGGGCCAGCGGCCCGGCGCCGACGACCGCCGTGAGCTGGCGCTGCACGTGCCGGGTCGGTGTAGCCCAGCCGCCGCGCGAGCCCGGCGACGCCCTCGCGGTCCACCACGCCGTCGGCGATCAGGCGCATCGCGCGGCCGACGAGGTCGGCGCGATGGTCCCACTCGGGCGAGCCCGGCGACGCGTCCGGGCGGCAGCGCTTGCACGCGCGCAGCCCGGCCGCCTGCGCGGCCGCGACCGTCGCGAAGAACCGCACGTTCTCACGCTTCGGAGTGCGGGCGGGGCAGCTCGGCCGGCAGTAGATCCCGGTCGACGTGACGCCGACGACGACCCAGCCGTCAAAGCGCGAATCCCCGGCCGCGACCGCGTCCCAGAGTCGATCGGCGTCGATCAGCACAGGCACACGGTCGCACACCCGGCGCCGGTTTTCCGGCGGGAATCGGACATGACGGTTCGGAGCCCGGTTCGCCGGCGATGATCACGCGTTCTGGGGGAGTCACAAGGCCGCGCTCGCCTCCCGCCGGCAGCGGCCCGCGAGCCCTCCTAGCATCGGCCCATGAGCGTCTGGGATGTCGAGGACCACGACGGGATCATCGTCGCGGCACACAACAACCCTCCGATGAACTACTTCATCGGCGAGAGCGCGGCCGGGCTCGCCGAGATGCTGCCCCGCTGGCGCGAGCCGGATGTCCGCGTGGTGATCATCACCGGGGCGATCCCCGACCGGTACATCACCCACTACAGCGTCGAGGAGCTCGTCGACCTGGCCGAGGACCGCGAGGAGCTGATCCGCCGCTCCTACGACCTGATCTACGGCTGGCACGGGCTGCTGCAGTCGCTGTCCTACCTCGACAAGCCGGTGATCGCCGCGATGACGGGCGACACCGGCGGCGGCGGCCTCGAGCTGTCGCTGAACTGCGACATCCGCATCATGCAGCGCGGCGACTACCTGATCGGCTTCCCGGAGGCGAGCCTCGGCATCCTCACCGGCACCGGCTCGCAGCTGCTCGCGCGCGCCATCGGCCGCAGCCGCGCGCTCGACTTCCTGCTGCGCAGCAGCTACGTGACGCCCGAGGGCGCGCTCGAGCTGGGCATCGTCAACGAGCTTGCCGACGACGCCCGTGCGCGCGCGCTCGAGGTGGCCGAGCGCCTGAAGCGCCAGTCCGCGGTCGCGCTGACCGCGGCGAAGCGGGCGGTCGTGCGCGGCGCGAACCTCCCGATGCAGGAGGGCCTGCGCGTCGAGGCGGAGGAGTGGCTGAAGACCATCACCACCGACGAGGCGCTGGCCCTCATGCGCGACTACGTCGCACAGCCGTTCGACAAGCGGCGCGACTGGGTGCGCGACCACGGCGCCTGGCCGGAGCCGGGCGCCGCGACCGGCAGCTGATCCCTAGAGCGTGGCCAGGTCACGGACCTGGGTGAGGCGCAGCGCGTTGCCCGACGGGTCGCGGAACCCCGAGTCGATGCCGTACGGGCGCTCCTCGGGCTCCTCGGTGAACTCCACGCCGCGGGCCTTGAGCTCCTCGTAGGACGCCTGGCAGTCGTCCGTCGTCAGGAAGACCGTGCCCGCGAAGCCCTTCGCCATCAGGGTGCGGATCTGCTCTGCCGTCTCGTCATCGATCACCGGCGGGCCGGGAATCGCCATCAGGACGATCGCGACGTCGGGCTGCCCGGCCGGGCCGACCGTCAGCCAGCGGAAGTCGCCCATCTCGGCGAGCGTGACGTCGGAGCGCACCTCCATGCCGACCTTCTCGGTGTAGAAGGCGAGGGCCTCATCCTGGTCGTGGACCCAGAGCTGTGCAGTGGCGATGCGTGATCATGTCGTCCTCCTCGGGAGTTGAACCTTTCCGACGACACTAATCCGCCGCCGCGGCGCTGTCTTCTCGAAACGTGCTGCGTTGCGGACGGCCGTAGAGGCGCAGGACGCAGGCCGGGACGCGGGCCTGCTGCGCCGCCGGCGGATGCCTCGTGCGGTAGGCGGTCGGCGAGACCCCGTAGGTGCGCGTGAAGCTCGTGGTGAACGAGCCGACGCTCTGCAGGCCGACCGAGAAGCAGACGTCGGCGACGGAGCGGTCGGTGTTGCGCAGCAGCGCGGCGGCCCGCTCGAGGCGGCGCGTCAGCAGGTAGCCGTGCGGTGACTCGCCGAACGCGCTGCGGAACTCACGGCTGAAGTGCGCGCGTGACAGGCCCGCGGCGCGTGCCAGGTCGTCGACAACGCAGCGGCTCGGAGTAGCGCGCGTCCGCCAGGTCCTTGGCACGCAGGAGATGGCGGGCGGGCGGGACGAACGCCACGGTGCCTCAGTCGCCACCGGCGGTCTCGGCCAGCGGCGCGCCGCTCGGCGCGTGCTGATGCGCGGGATGCGGGGCGGGCTGGAGCACCGTGACCGCGACGGTCAGCGCCACCAGAATCAGCGCGGCGCCGATCAGGAACGCCAGGTGGTAGCCGCTCGTCAGCGCCGACGCTTCGCTGACGCCGTCGGCGATCAGGTTCTTGCTGCGCGTCGCCGACGTCGTCGCGAGCAGCGCCAGCCCCAGCGCGCCGCCGATCTGCGCCGACGTGTTGACGAGCCCGGAGGCGAGTCCCGCGTCCTCGTTCGTCGCTCCCGACATCGCCAGGTTCATCAGGGCCGGGAATGCCAGGCCCGCGCCGAGGCCGAGCAGGAGCATCACGGGCAGCACGTTGGTCGTGTAGCTGCCGTCGACCGGCGCCAGGCTGAAGACGAGCAGCGACACCCCGATGATCGCGAGGCCCGGGAGCAGCGTCCTGCGGGCGCCGAACCGCGTGACGAGTCGCTCGGAGTAGCGCAGCGACATCGTTCCCATGACGATCGTCGTGGGCAGGAAGGCGAGGCCGATCTGCAGCGCGTCGTAGCCGAGGACCCGCTCCAGGTAGAGCGCGCCGAGGAAGAACACGCCGAACATCCCGGGCACCGACAGCATCTGCACGAGGTTCGCGCCGACGACGTTGCGCGAGCGGAAGATCCGCAGCGGGATCAGGGGATTGCGGGCGCGCGCCTCGCGGATGAAGAACGCGGCGAGCAGCGCCAGCGAGGCGGCGCCCAGCTCGAGCGCGGCCGCCGAGCCCCAGCCGTGGTCGGCCGCCGGCTTGACGATCGTGTAGACGCCGAGCATCAGCGAGCTCGTGATCAGGACGGCGCCCGGCACGTCGGCGCCGTCGCCGAAGCCGATCCCCTCGTCTCGCGCGAGCAGCCGCCGCGCCATGACGATCGTCGCGATGCCGATCGGGATGTTCACGAAGAAGATCCAGTGCCAGTTGATCGCCTGGGTCAGCACGCCGCCCGCCAGCAGGCCGATCGAGCCGCCGGCCGAGGCGACGAACGCGTAGACGCCGATCGCCTTCGCCTGTTCGCGCGGCGTGGGGAACATCGTGACGATCATGCCCAGGGTCACCGCCGAGGTCATCGCCCCGCCGATGCCCTGGATGAAGCGCGCGGCGACGAGCATCTCCTGGCTCTGGGCGGCGCCGCAGACCAGCGAGGCGGTCGTGAAGACGGCGAGACCCGACAGGAACATCGTCCGGCGCCCGATGATGTCGCCCAGGCGCCCGGCGAGCAGCAGCAGCCCGCCGAACGCGATCAGGTACCCGTTGACGACCCAGGCCAGGCTCGACTGGGAGAAGCCCAGATCGTCCTGGATCGAGGGCAGAGCGACGTTCACGACGGTCACGTCGAGGACGATCATCAGCACGCCCGTGCACAGGACGTAGAGGGCGAGCCAGCGGCGGCGGTCAGTTGCAGTCTCGGTCGGCACGCCCTCCATGATTGCAACTGACGAAGGTCAGCTCGCGCCGACCGACGCTCCACCCCACTCCTCCGGGGCGACGTCGGCCAGCGTCTCGGAGAACGTCCACTCGTGCCCGGCCGGATCGGCGGCGCTGTACTGGCGCTCGCCGTACTCGAAGTCGGTCGGCTCCATGAGGATCCGCGCGCCGTGGCGACGCGCATGCTCGCAGTGCGCGGCGGCGTCCTCGACGCGCACCATCACCGAATGGGTGACCTCGCCGGGGCGCGGTGGCCGCCGCGTGCCCCGCACGTCGCCGATGATGACGGCCCCGTCGCCGACGCTCAGCTGCGCGCGGTGGTTCTCGCCGATCCTCACCCGCTCGGTGAATCCGAACGCCGTCCCGAGCCACGCCACCGCCTCCCGCACGTCCGGGTAGATCAGGACGGGGATGACGGTGGCGGCCGGGACGGAGCGGTTGGGCTTCACGGCGCCCGCCAGAATAGACGGCGCCGGCGGCGACTACTGGGCCGGCGGAGCCGGTGGGCACGGGGTGGCCGGCCTGGTCTTCCCGATCGCCATCGCGATCGAGCTGACCGCGCCGCTCGAGGTGGTGATGTAGACCTTGTCACCGGCGTGGATGGCGCCCGGGTCGATCGTGAACCGCGCGCCGTCGCTGCCGACCATCACCTGGCTCATCCCCCCGCGGATCCCGTCGCCCCCGGGCGCGGGGCCTCCCGCCTGTCCCTCCTGCGAGAAGGTCGGCCCGTCGTCCTTGCCGCGGATCTCGGTGTGCAGCGTCGCGCCGTTCCCCGCGGCGCCGGGCGCCGGGAGGCCGGGCCCGGCGCAGCCGCCGTTCTGGCCGCCGGGAACGTAGTCGACCACGGCGGGAACACCCGCGGCGCGCAGCTTGCGCTGCAGGCCGTCCGCGTCGCTGAGGCTGTGGATCGACACCGTGACCGCGCCGTCGGCGCGCGACTGCACGGCGTACGCGCTGGGCGTGGCGTCGTTGCTGGCCGCGACGATCGCGACGGCCGCCGTCGCCGCGGCGACGCCGGCGCCGGCGAGCGCCAGGCGGGCCGCCCGCGGCCGGCGGCTCGTGACGAGCTCGGGCATCGGCGGGCCGGCGTCGATGACGCCGGTCCGCAGCTGCGCGAGCAGCCGGTCTTCGAAGCGCTCGGTTGTGGTCATGTCAGGCCTCCATCGGTTGGATCAGCGTGTGCGAGTCGTCGTCGAAGAGCCGGCCGCGGAGCGTCGCCCGCGCGCGGTGCAGGCGCACGCGCGCCGTGATCGGGCGGATGCCGAGGACCGCGGCGGCCTCCGTGGGCGTGAGGTCGTCGAGCGCGATCAGCTCGATGACCGCGCGCTCGCCCTCAGGAAGCCCGGCGAGCGCTTCGTACATCTCGCGGGCACGAGCCGCCGCGTCGATGCGGTCCTGCATGCGCGCGACGTCGTCGGCATCGAGCAGCCGGCCGGCGTCGATCCGCGCACGCGCGCTCCGCTCGCGGCCCGCGCGGCGGTACTCGGCCCGGACCACGTTGCGCGCGATGCCCAGCAGCCACGCGCCGGGTGCCCCGCGCCCGGTCCGGTAGGACGGCGCCGCATCGATGGCGGCAAGGAACACGTCCGCGGTGAGGTCTGCCGCCAGATGGGGATCGGCAACGCGCCGCGCGATGAAGCGCTGCACCGCCTCGACATGCTCGCGGTAGAACGCCTCGAAGACCGCCGGGTCGTGAGCGATCCGCGGAAGCTCGTCGGGTCTCATACCTGTACTTGGTCGCAGGGGCCTGTGGCGTTACCGGGACCTGTGGCGGGCCTGTCAGTACCAGTCGTCCTGCATCTCCAGCGCGGTGCGATCGCAGCTCCGCCGACGAGGTCGAGCAGCGGGCCGGTGCGCGGGAGCTCGCAGCGGAAGAAGAATCGCGCGGCCTGGCGCTTGCCCTCGTAGAACGCGTCGTGCGCGTCGCCGCGCGGCGAGGAACTGCTCGAGCCACATCCAGGCGACGACGATGTGGCCGGTCGCCTCCAGGTACGCCGTGGCGTTGGCGAGCGTCCCGGCGACATCGCCCGAGCCCCAGATCTCGCCCGTGACGACCTCGAGGCGCGCGAGCGTCACGTCGAGCAGGCCGGCCAGCTCGGCCGCCTCGCCGCCGCGTCCGCGACCCTTCTCGACGCCGGCGCGGATCGCCTCGGTCAGCTCCCGGAACGCCGCGCCGTCCTGCATCGTGACCTTGCGCCCGAGCAGGTCGAGGGCCTGGATGCCGTGCGTGCCCTCGTGGATCGGGTTGAGGCGGTTGTCGCGGTAGTGCTGCTCGACGTCGTACTCGCGCGAGTAGCCGTAGCCGCCGTGGATCTGGATCGCGAGCGAGTTCGCCTCCAGGCACCACTGCGACGGCCAGCTCTTGGCGATCGGCGTGAGGATGTCGAGCAGGAGCAGCGCTCGCTGACGCGCCTTCGTCGTCCTCGCAGGCTCTCGACGTCGTCGTGCAGGCGGCCGCAGTAGAGCACGAGCGCCATCGCGCCCTCGACGTAGCTCTTCTGGGCGAGCAGCATGCGCCGCACGTCGACGTGCTCGATGATCGGGACCTGCGGGGCGGCGGGGTCGCGACGCTCGCCCGGACCTGCCCTGCGGGCGCTCGCGCGCGTACTGCAGCGACTTGAGATAGCCCGTGTAGCCGAGCGCGGTGGCGCCGAGCCCGACTCCGATCCGGGCCTCGTTCATCATCCGGAACATGTAGGCGAGGCCGCGGTGCGGCTCGCCGACGAGGTAGCCCACCGCCCCGCGCTCGCCGCCCGGGTGTGTGCTGCCTTCGCCGAACCCGAGCACCGTGTTGACCGTCCCGCGGTAGCCCATCTTGTGGTTCAGGCCGGCGAGGACCACGTCGTTCGGCTCGCCGGCGCGGCCGTCCTCGTCGAGCAGGAAGCGCGGCACGATGAAGAGGCTGATGCCCTTCACGCCGGGCGGGCCGTCCGGCGTCTTCGCCAGCACGAGGTGGACGATGTTCTCGGCGAGCTCGTGCTCGCCGCCGCTGATCCACATCTTCGTGCCGAAGAGGCGGTAGGTCCCGTCCGCCTGGGGCACCGCGCGCGTCGTGATGTCCGCGAGCGAGCTTCCCGCCTGCGGCTCGGAGAGGCACATCGTGCCGAAGAAGCGGCCCTCGACCATCGGCGGCACCCAGCGCTCGACCTGGTCGGGTGCGGCGTTCGCGACGAGCATGTTCGCGGCCGCGGTGGTCAGCATCGCGTAGCCCGTGGTGCCCGTGTTCGCGGCATGGAACCACGCGAACACGGCACTCGACAGCACGAGCGGGAGCTGCATGCCCCCGACCGACTCGTCCAGGCCGCGTGCCGGTGAGCCCCGCCTCGCGAACGCGGCGAGCGCCTCCCCGACGCCGGGGGTGAGCACGACGCGGCCGTCCTCGAGGTGGGGCTCGTCCACGTCGGACTCGCGGTTGTGCGGCGCGAACATGTCGGTGGCGAGCCGCTCGGCGAGCTCGAGCACGTCGTCGTAGATCTCGCGCGACTGGCCTGCGTAGCGCGGGCGCTCGCTGAGCTGCTCGATCTCGAGCCACTCGTACAGCAGGAACTGCAGGTCGCGGCGCGAGAGCAGCAGGCTGGTGATCGCGGGACGTGTGGTCATCGCTCAGGTTCCAGAGTACGTCCGGCTCGCGGCGTTCGAGCCAGTCGCGGCGCTGCTCGTACGGGAGGTCGACGTACTGCTGCATGGCGACGAGGCCGTCGTCGGAGAGCATCGTGTCCAGGAAGCAGGCGCTCTCGATCTCGAGGCCGGCCTGCAGGTGCGTGTCGCTGCCGCCGTAGACCGACAGCTTGACCGCGGCGATCGCGCGCGGCGGGAGCTCGGCGAGCTCGCCGGCGATCACGCGCGCGCGGGCGAGGGCGTCGTCGGCGAGCTCGTGCACGATGCCCAGCTCGAGCGCGACGGCGGGCTCCACGACCCGTGAGCGCATGATGAACTCGACGGCGCGGCCGGCGCCGATGAGCCGCGAGAGCCGCTGGGTGCCGCTGCCGCCGGGAATGATCCCGAGCCGGACCTCCGGGAAGCCGTAGCGGAAGTCACCATGCTGGCCGACGCGGATGTCGCAGGCCAGCGACAGTTCCAGCCCGCCGCCCATCGTGTTGCCGTTCATCGCCACGACGATCGGCTTGGGCAGGTCGCGCAGGGAGAGGAGCAGCGCGTGGTAGCCGCGCGTGAGCGACGTCCCGCTGATGCGCATCGCCTCACGGTCGCTCGCCGCCGCGAGCAGCTCCTCGACGCTGTAGTGCGTCAGGAACGCCCCGCGGTCTCCGCCGCCGCCGAGCACGACCGCGCGCACCGACGGGTCGCGCCACTCCTCGATCAGCCCCGCGAGCTCCCCCGCGCCCTCGGCGCAGAAGTAGTTCATCGGTGCGTTGTCATAGGTGGCGACGACGATGCCGCCGTCCCGTTCGGTCGTCCAGAGAGAGGTCATCCGGCGATTAGACGCGATCGGCAGGTGTGCCGGGGCGGCTCTGAGGCGGCCGCTTGTCGCGGGCTACAAGAGGGTGACCTCGCTTCGGCGCGGCCTCAGCTTTTGAGCGCGATCTCCGGGTAGGACGCCTTACAGCGCGCTGTTGAGCTTGCGCAGCTCCCATCCGGCGGCGATGAACAGGATGCCGCGGATGATGAGCACGATCCCGATGATCACCGCGAGCGTCGAGAGGCCGAGGTCGGGCCAGGCGAGGATCACGGCGCCGGCGACGAGGTCGAGCAGCGCGATCGCGATGCTCGCGCCGCGCCCCTCGGGCAGGGAGAACGCGGTGACGAAGCGCACGATCCCCGCGACGACGAACCACACGCCGACGATCATGGTGAAGACGACGAGCGTGTCGAACGGGTGCTTGATCAGGATCAGGCCGGCGATCGCGCTGAGCACGCCGATCACCGCGAGCAGGCCGCGGCCCTCGCCGTGACCGAAGATCGACGCGATGATCGCGAGCGCGCCGTCGACGAGCAGGAAGATCCCGGCGATCACGGTGAACGTGCTGAGCGTCTCGTGCGGCGAGGCGACGAAGAAGATGCCCACCCCGAGCGCAGCGACGCCGACCAGCACGAACAGCCACCACAGCGACGTCACCGGGCGCAGCTCTTCAGCTTCCACTGTCGTCATCTCGACCCCTTCACTCAGACGCAGGACGGATTGACAGTAAACCCGCCTCAAGACGTTGTTGCGCGGGACGGTCACAATGTGCAGTGTTCGCCCACGCGACCACCTGCCCGGCACCCCCACATGAGCTGCGACTGACGACACCTTGACGCCCGAGGACCTCGATCCGCTGGAGACCGGCGAGTGGCTGGAGGCCCTCGACGCCGTCGTGCGCGAGGAGGGTCCCGAGCGAGCGCAGCAGCTCGTCAACGCGGTCGTCGATCGCGCTCTCGAGCTGGGGGCGCCCGTCGAGGCCGGGCTCTCGACGCCGTACGTCAACACGATCAGCGTCGACCGCCAGGAGCCGCTCCCGGGGGACGCGGCAGTGGAGCGCCGGCTGCGCTCGATCCTGCGCTGGAACGCGATCGCGATGGTGCTGCAGGGCCAACAAGGACTCCTCCGAGCTCGGGGGGCACATCGCCAGCTACCAGTCCATCGCCACCCTGTACGAGACAGGCTTCAACCACTTCTGGCGGGCGCCGTCCGAGGATCACGGCGGCGATCTGGTCTACCTGCAGGGCCACTCGTCGACCGGCGTCTACGCGCGCGCGTTCCTGGAGGGCCGGATCAGCGCGGATCAGCTCGACGGCTTCCGCCGCGAGGTCTCGAGCCCCGGTGGCCTGAGCTCCTACCCGCACCCGTGGCTGATGCCGGAGTTCTGGCAGTTCCCGACGGTCTCGATGGGGCTCGGGCCGATGATGGCGATCTATCAGGCGCGCTTCATGAAGTACCTGCAGGGCCGCAATCTGCTCGACACGGCGGGCCGCAAGGTCTGGGCGTTCATGGGCGACGGCGAGATGGACGAGCCCGAGTCGCTGGGCGCGACGGCCCTGGCGGGTCGCGAGCGCCTCGACAACCTGGTGTTCGTCGTCAACTGCAACCTGCAGCGCCTCGACGGGCCGGTGCGCGGGAACGGCAAGATCATCCAGGAGCTGGAGATGGACTTCCGCGGCGCCGGATGGAACGTCATCAAGGTGATCTGGGGCTCCCGCTGGGACGAGCTCCTCGCGGCCGACGACGACGGTCTGCTGCGCCGGCGCATGCTGGAAGCCGTCGACGGCGACTACCAGACCTACAAGTCCCGCTCGGGCGCCTACGTCCGCGAGCACTTCTTCGCCCACCCGTACCCGGAGCTCGCCGAGCGCGTCGCTCACATGACCGACGACGAGGTCTGGGCGCTCAACCGCGGCGGGCACGACGAGCGCAAGGTGTACGCCGCCTACGCGGCGGCGATGCGCCACAGGGGTCAGCCCACCGTGATCCTCGCCAAGACGATCAAGGGCTACGGGATGGGGGAGGCCGGCGAGGGCCAGAACATCACCCATCAGCAGAAGAAGATGGATCAGGAGGCGCTCCTGAAGTTCCGCGACCGCTTCGACCTGCCGCTCAGCGACGACGAGGTGCGCGAGGGGTCGTACTTCAAGCCGCCCGACGACGCTCCGGAGATGGTGCTGCTGCGCGAGCGCCGCGCCGCTCTCGGTGGATCGCTGCCGTCCCGGCGCACCAGGGCCGAGCCGCTGCCGACGCCGCCGCTGGAGATGTTCAAGGGCCAGCTCGACGGAACGGGGGAGCGCGAGATCTCGACCACGATGGCGTTCGTGCGGATCCTCGCCGCGCTGCTGCGCGACAAGCAGATCGGGCCGCGCGTCGTCCCGATCGTGCCCGACGAGTCCCGGACCTTCGGGATGGAGGGGATGTTCCGTCAGCTCGGCATCTTCAGCCAGGTCGGTCAGCTCTATCAGCCCGAGGACGCCGACTCGCTGATGTTCTACCGCGAGGACAAGGCCGGGCAGATCCTCCAGGAGGGCATCAACGAGCCCGGGGCGTTCTCGTCATGGATCGCAGCGGCGACCGCGTACTCGAACCACGGGATCCAGATGGTTCCGTTCTACATCTACTACTCGATGTTCGGCTTCCAGCGGATCGGGGATCTCGCCTGGGCCGCCGGCGACTCGCGGGCGCGCGGCTTCCTGCTCGGCGGGACGGCGGGCCGCACCACGCTGAACGGCGAAGGCCTCCAGCACGAGGACGGCCACTCCCACCTGCAGGCTGCACTGATTCCCAACTGCGTCGCCTACGACCCGACCTACGCCTATGAGGTCGCCGTGATCCTTCGCGAGGGCATGCGGCGGATGCACACCGAGCAGGAGGACGTCTTCTTCTACCTCACGCTGATGAACGAGAACTACCGGCACCCCGCGATGCCCGACGGCGTCGAGGACGGGATCCTGCGGGGCGCCTACCTGCTCCGCGGGCGTGAGGACGCGCGAGTGCAGCTGATGGGGTCGGGCACCATCCTGCGTGAGGTCGAGGCCGGCGCCGACCTGCTCGAGGCCGACTTCGGGATCGCCGCCGACGTGTGGAGCGCGACCTCGTTCACCGAGCTGCGCCGCGACGGGATGCAGACCGAGCGATGGAACCGCCTGCACCCGGGCGAGGCGGCGCGCACGCCGTATGTCACCGGCCTCATGGAGGGGCGCGCCGGGCCGATCGTCGCCGCGACCGACTACATGCGCGCCTTCCCCGATCAGATCCGCCCGTTCATCGGCGACCGATCCTTCACCTCGCTGGGGACCGACGGGTTCGGCCGCAGCGACAGGCGCGCCGTGCTGCGCAGCTTCTTCGAGGTGGATCGCCACCACGTCGCGCTCGCCGCGTTGCGTGCGCTCGGCGAGGATGCCGCAGCCGAGAAGGCGATCGCGCGCTACAAGATCGACACCGAGGGAGCACCACCATGGCAGCGCTGACCGAGGTCCTCGTGCCGGACATCGGCGACTTCGAGGACGTTCCCGTCGTGGAGATCCTGGTCGCCGTCGGTGACGCGATCGCCAAGGACGACCCGATGATCACGCTCGAGTCCGACAAGGCCACGATGGAGATCCCCGCCCCGTTCGGCGGCGTCGTGAAGGAGATCAGGGTCAAGCTCGAGGACCGGATCGCCGAGGGTGCCGTGATCCTCACGCTCGAAGCCGACGACGATGCCGTCCCGGAGCCACGGGAGCCGGCGGTCGAGGCACCCCCGGCGCAGGACGACGCCGGCGGTGGCGCCACCGCGGCCGCCACCAGCACGTCGGACACGGTGCACGCCAGTCCGGTCGCGCGCCGGATGGCCCGCGACCTGGGCGTCGACATCGCCTCCGTCGAGGGCAGCGGGCCCCGCGGGCGCGTCACCAAGGACGACGTCCTGGCCAACGCCGAGCCCGGTTCCGTCCCGCTCCCGTCGAGCGGGCACGCCCGGCCGAGCGGGTCGCGCTGACGCCGCATCCAGCTGAAGGCCGCCGCGAACCTCACGACCGCCTGGCAGACGATCCCCCATGTGACACACCACGAGGACGCCGACATCACGGACCTCGAGGCGTTCCGCAAGCAGCTCAACGCCGAGCAGTCAGATGTGAAGGTCACGATGGTCGCCCTGCTCCTGAAGGCGTGCGCGGCGGTCCTTGACGCCTATCCGCGCTTCGCCTCATCGCTCGAGGGCGACGAGCTCGTCCTGCGGGCCGAGCGCCATCTGGGCTTCGCCGCCGACACGCCCCGCGGTCTCGTCGTGCCGGTCATCCGCGACGTCGATCGCAAGGGCCTGCTCGAGATCGCCGGCGAACTGACCGAGCTGTCCGGCAAGGCCCGCGCCGGGAAGCTCTCCCCGACCGAGATGACGGGGGCCGTCTTCACGATCTCCTCGCTGGGAGGGATCGGCGGCACCGGGTTCACCCCGATCGTCAACCCGCCGCAGGTCGCGATCCTCGGCGTCGTGCGGTCGGCGACCCGGCCCGTCTGGGACGGCAGCGCATTCGTGCCGCGTCTCGTGCTGCCCCTGTCGCTGAGCTACGACCACCGCGTCATCGACGGCGCGCTCGCCGCCCGCTTCTGCGCCGATCTCGCGGCGGTGCTCGGGGATCTTCGGCGCGTCCTGCTCTGAGCGCTCCGCCGTAGCTCTAGGGCTGGCGGCGATGGAGCAGGAGGGTGCCGTCGCGGCGGTCCGGCCGGCGTCGCCGGCGAACGAGGCGGCGACCTTCCACGTGCCGAGCGCCGGAGGGCCGACCTCGGCCTGCCAGGCGCCTGCCGCGTCCGTCGAGGCGGTCCGCGCCACCGGTGGACCGGCCGCCATGTCGTCGGGCGTGAAGACGACCTTCACCGCCGACCCTCCCCGATCCGGGAGGCAAGGCCGCGACGCGGCAGGGACGCTGACGGTTGCGGCGCAGGCCCGCTAGCGTCCGGGCATGCTCCAGCGGCGCAGCGCTCCCATCGCCCTCGCGTTCCTCGGCCTCCTGAGCTTCGCGCCGTCCGCGGCGCAGGCGGCAGGCGGCGGCGGGACGTGGAGCATCCGCGAGGGCGTGCGGCTGTCCGACGTCAGCTTCTCCTCGACGACGAAGGACGGGCGCCTGCGGCCCGATCTCCTGGTCGTCGGGCGCGCCACCGGCGCGCCGCGCACGCTCGTGCTGTCGGTCGCCGTCTGCCGGGCCGGGTCGCCGACCTGCCGAGTCGAGCGCTCGCGGCGCGTGCGCTTCGTCCGCCGCCCGCAGACGCTCATCGGCTGGACCCCGCCCCTGCGACGCGCGACGACCATCACGCGCCTGAAGTTCCGCCTCGCCCGCGCCGGTGCGAAGGCGTCGGCCGGCACCATGACGCTGTCGCTGCCCGCGGCCGCCTGGACGGTGAAGGGGTTCCAGCCCGGGCTGTTCGTGCGCGAGTCGAAGACGGTGCTCGTCGACGCCGTGTCGTTCCGCGCCGACCCCCTCGCCGGCGGCGGGGCGGCGGTCACGGCCAAGGCGACCGTTCGCACGCCGAGCGCGTTCGAGGTCGTGGCCGGGATCGGCGCCTGCGGCGACTTCGTGGGCTGCCCGCTGCCGGGGGCGAACCGGACGTTCAGCGCGCTCGCGGGCGCGGCGAACGACCTGTCGATGACCACGACGCTCCCGGCGCCGCCCGCGGGCACGTCACGCGTGCGCTTCCGCGCCGACGGCGGGGTCAAGCCGTCGCCGCTGCTCAGCTTCCTGCTTCCGTGGCCGGCCTGAGGTCCACGGGACCGCGAACGCGAAGGCCCGCACGTGACGATGACGAAGGCGCCCGCATACGCGGGCGCCTTCGGCCTCCAAGCGGAGGGGGAGAGATTCGAACTCTCGGTAGAGGGGTTACCCGTACAACGGTTTTCGAGCCCGTCACCGGATGCGGCGGATCCTCGATGAATACTGGAGATTACACGTGCTGGAGGGCTCGTTGGGATAGTGATCGGGATAGTCGGGCCGCGCGTGCCCTGACCGTGGGCTGACTGCGATCGCCGCCGGCGATGTGGTCACGCGCCGATCAGGTCGAAGAACTGGCGTGGTGTGAGCACCGGTGGCAGCTGGTCGGTGAGGTCGAGCAGGTGGCGGTCGCCGGAGACCAGGTAGTCCGCGTCGGCGGACCGGGCGAGCGCGATCAGGTAGTCGTCGTCGGGGTCGGGCGAGAGCCCGGCGAGCGGGGGCGGATCGTCGATGATCACTGCGTCGTCGGCGACGCCATCGACGAACTCCGTCGCGGTTGCTTCGCTGACCCAGCGGCGGAACCGTGGTCGAGCGAGCACGCCGCGCAGCTCGCCGATCAGCGCGGGGCTTGCGACGAGTTCAAAGCGCCTGTCGATCCAGGCCATGACGATCTCGCGCGGCGGCCCGGCCGTCGAGATCGCGGCCGAGACGAGCACGTTGGGGTCAAGGACGACCCGCACGCGGGGCTATCGAGGGTTGGCGCGCCGCTGGCGCCGCAGGGCGTGCAGCTCCTGGTCGGCGACCTTGAGCGCCTGGTCGGCGTCGATCGCTTCGCCCGCTTCGCGTGTCTGGCGCTCCAGGGCGGCGGCGACGCGTTCGCGGCCGCCGGCCAGCTGCAGGTAGCGCTCGTAGGAGAGCACAACGGCCTCCGGGCGCCGGCGAGCGCCGATCACGACCGGCTCGGCGTCCGCTCCGGTCTCACGGAAGTGCTCCAGGAGCGCCGGCAGCTGAGCGCGTGCCTCGCGGGTTGCGAGCACGTCGTGGGGCTTGCGGGTCATGCCGAGAGCGTAGCACAAACATGTACACGTAGGTGTACATCGACGCGACGAGGCCAGCGGGCGGCCAAGGACCGGGATCGGTCGACGAGAGGCGGCCTCGGGAGCCGACGCAGCAACGGGCCCGGGTGTCGCGGCAGTCTTTGGCGGTTATCTGACCCCGAGTGTTTCCGAGCGCGTACTGGCAGTCCCCCCACCGCGCGGGTAGCTGCGAGGTCGGGAGCTTCACCGGTTGCGGGTCTGGATGGCTCAATCCATCACCGGTCCCGGTGCCCGGCGCGGCGGCGACCTTGGCGCCCCCGCAACCGACACCAGGTCACGGCCAGCGCCACTTCGGCCCGTACCGCCAGACCTCACCGTCAACGCGCAGCCAGTTCGTCGGGTCGGTGAAGTCGAACGTCTCCCGGTCCCCGCCGAACGTCAGGATCGACGGCCGCCGGCACGCACCGCGAGCGCGTCGAAGTCGTACTTCACCTGGTCCGGTGACGTCGCGTTCCACGGAGCGTCGTGCAGCTTCTTCCACTGTGCGCCGTCGCGACTGGACCACATGTCCGCAGGGTTGACCGGGACGCCGACCTGCTGAATGGCGCTTTGGAACTGGATGAACCCGGATGGTTCAACGCAGTTGCCAAGGTCACCTCCATCGATGGTCGATCTGAGCGACTGAGCGGACTGTGGGTGGTCGGCCAGGTCAGCCGAGTACGAGCACCATCACGGTCGCCACGACAAGGACCGCGGCGGCCATAGGCAGCCCGAGGCGGGAGTAGTCGGTGAACCTGTAGTTCCCGGGGCCGTAGACCATCGTGTTGGTCTGGTAGCCGACTGGCGTGATGAACGAGCAGGACGCCGCGACGGCGACGGCGATCGCCATGACGCGGGTGTCGAGGCCCAGGTCGGTGGCGGCCGCGATCGCCAGCGGGAAGGCGAGGATCGCCGCGGCGGTGTTCGACACCAGCTCAGTGAGGAACATCGTCAGCGCCAGCAGCCCCGCGATCGCGATGAAGTTCGGGAACGGGTCCAGTGCGCTCGTGAGCGTTGTGGCGATCTCGTCGGCAAGGCCAGACTCCTTGACGGCGGCTCCAAGCCCGAAGGCCGCGGCGATCAGGAACACGACGCCGTAGTCCACGGACCGCAGGGCCTCCCCGGGGGTGAGAATCCGCAGCGCGACGAGAGCGAGCACACCCCCCAGCGCGGCCTCGGCGATCGGGAGCACGTCGAACGCTGCCAGGAGCACGATCACCGCGACCACGAGCAGCGCGATCGGCGCCTGCCGCGTGGCGGTCGGCGGCGGCCCACCGATCTCGCTGACCAGCAGGAAGTCCGTGCGGTTGCGCCAGCGGTCCTCGAACCCGCGCCGGGCGAGCACGAGCAGCGTGTCGCCGCCCTCGATCCGCCGTGAGTCCTTGACCTGGAAGTCCTCTCCGGAGCGGCGCATCGCCACGACCGCCGCGTCGTAGCGACCCGCCATCTCACCGACGGTCGATCCCGCCAGCGGCGAGGCCTGGCCGATGACCGCTTCGTAGTACGTGGCGCGCATGCCGCTGACCGACTGCATCGCCTGGCTCGAGACGTTCTCCATGCCGGGCTTCTGCTGCAGATGCACGACATCCTCGGGCAGCGCGCGGAACGTGACCTGGTCGGCGCCGCGCAACACGGTGTCGCTGTCGGCGCCTTCCTGTTGCCGGCCCTCGCGGTCCAGGCGCGTGATGACGAGGTGGTCGAGGTTCGCCTCGCCGACGCTGCGCCCGTCCAGGGGCCCGCCCGGAACGACGCTCATCGTGACGAGGTGCTCGCGCAGGTCTCGTTCATCCTCGCGCAGCGCGTCGCCGCGTTCGGGGAGCAGTCGTGGTCCCAGCAGCACCATGACCAGCAGGCCGGTGAGCGCGACCGGTCCGCCGATCACCGCGAACGAGAACATCCCGAGCGGCTCCTGTCCCTGACCGGTGACGAGGCTGTTGACCACGAGGTTCGTGGACGTGCCGATGAGCGTCAGCGTGCCGCCGAGGATCGACGCATACGACAGCGGGATCAGCACCTTCGACGCGGGCCGCCCGGTGCGCCGCGACCACGTGCGAACCGGGGAGATGAGCATCGCGACGATCGGCGTGTTGCTCACGAACGCCGAGAACAGCGCAACCGGTGCGGTGAGCCGCGCCAGCGAACGACGCAGACTCGTCCCATCGTCGAGGACATGGCGCATCGGCCCGCGCATGGCGCCCGTCTTCTCGACCGCTGCGGCGATGACATAGAACGCTGCGACGGCGATCGCAGCTGTGCTCGAGAATCCCTGGAAGGCCTGCTCGAACGTGATGATCTGCATCAACATCAGCACGATCACCGTCGCGAGGATCGCGGCAAACGGCGGCACGACCTCGCGCACGAGCGCGCCGATCATCACGACGACCGCGACCAGCGTGACCCACGACTCGAGGCTCATCGCCGCCGAGCGTACCCCCCGCTGCATGTTGCTGTCGGCGAAACCTCAACGCCTGCTGCTTTGGTAGCTGCTGGGTGCCATGTTGGTGACCGTCACCTCTGGACTGATGACTGATCATCGCGTTCACGTTCAACGGTGGGCCCAGCACCACGACGACGGTGAAGCACACCGTCAGTCCCATTGTCTCCTGGCGCCGGTGTTCTCCGGTTTCCCCAACCCGGTGCTGGCTGCGTTGATCATCGACACCGTGCCGTTCGGTGTGATCGAGGTGACGGAGTTGGCCCAGTCAGACGCCGCGTTCGACCGCGATCCGCTGCTCGTCGGCCGCCTTGGTGAACTGCGCGCAGTCGGCGTCGTTCTGGTCGGCGTAGGCGACGGCGAACCGCTCCAGCGCGCGGTCGAAGGTGTCCTCGTCGCCGAGGTAGCCGCTGATCTTTGCTGCGTCGCCGGTGCGTGCGTGGGCGCGGGCGAGCGCGCCGCCGCAGCACTGCACGCGCAGGCCCGTCGTCGGCGTGCGCGAGAGGTCGCAGGCCATCATCCCCGCGCCGCCGCGATAGAACGTGAACGGCGAGACGATCATTCGCCCGTGGCGGATCGGCACGAGCTCCGGACGCGCACGGCGTTCTGCTCCTCGAGGGTCCCCACCGGGTCCGGGCGCTCGCCGGGCGCATCCCACTCGCCATGGGCCTCCAGCGGCACCGTCTCGCGCTCGGCGCGACCCTCCGCCATCCGCTCCTCCTCGACGGCCTTCGGCAGGTCCAAGACGCCGCGCCCGCGGTTGCCCGAATTCTTGGTCTTGGCCTTGTGAGGCTTCTTGGCCGACGTCGCGGCTGGAGCTGGACTTCGGTGATGCTTCGGGCAATGTGGAGCAGTTGGACTCGATCAGGTGGCGTGGCAGCGGCGGGATCCTGACGCGCTCGTTCAACGTGACGCTCCGACCGAAATAGAACTCAACCCCGGCAGCCGCGTCCGCAGCACGGAGTTCCCCGGCTCGAGTCCGGGTTCCTAAAGTGAGAGGCCCGCTCGGGGCGGGCCTCTCAAGACGCTCAGCGGAGGGGGAGAGATTCGAACTCTCGGTAGAGGGGTTACCCCTACAACGGTTTTCGAGCCCGCCACCGGATGCGGCGGATCCTCGATGGATACTGGATTCTACGGGTGTTCGGGGGCTCGTTGGGATAGTGATTGGGATAGTCGCGCGGCGGCACCTGGCAGCTGCGCTCCGCCGCCGGTCGGCGATCGGCCGACGGCGCTGAAAGCGGTGCAGCGGTTCGGGCCGGGCGACTATCCCGGCCCGAACCTCGGCCGAGCGAACGCGGCTCCCGCTTTCAGCCGGTCTGCATGTCGAACGCGCGCAGGTGCATGTTCGAGCCGCGTTCGAGCTGCTGGAAGATCCAGCGCACGTCGGTGTGCTTCGAGGTCGCCTCGCGGCTGTTCAGGTCGGCGATGTCGAGCTTCTCGATGCTCCGTCCGACTTCGACCGCCGCTGCGGGCGAGGCGCTGCCCTTCGCGTCAGCTCGTTGTAGAGCTGCTGCAGGGCCTGGTTGTCGAACTGCCCAGCGGCCTTGCCCTGCGTGGGGTCGGTCAGGCCGTAACGGGTGACGACGCGGCCGAGCGCGTC
>CAWAHX010000009.1:0-15393 GCA_963781935.1 uncultured Solirubrobacteraceae bacterium | reverse complement strand
GCGGCCTGCCGCGCAGGCTGCAGCGTGATCTGCGTCGCCTGCACGAGCGCGGCGACGTGCTCGGCCAGCTGGCGGTGCTGATCGGCGTCGGCGAGTGCGTCGTCGCCGGCGAACGCCTCGGCGGCGAGCATGACGGGCAGCTCGCGGTCGACGACGCGCGCGCCCATCGCCGCCAGCACCTTGCGCAGCTCGGCCTGTGCCCAGACCGCTCCGAACATGCCGGTGCTGGCGCCGACGACGGCGACGTCCTTGCCCTTCACGGAGCTCGCGGCCAAGGGGCGTGAGAGCCAGTCCAGGGCGTTCTTCAGGAAGCCCGGGATCGAGTGGTTGTACTCCGGAGTCGCGAACAGGATCGCGTCGGCCCGCTCGACCGCCTCGCGCAGCGCGACGACGGACGCGGGCGCCTGCCCCGACGACTGGACGTCCTCGTCGTAGGCGGGCACCTGCCGGAGCAGCTCCGGGTCGAGGATCGTCAGCTCGGCACCTGCCGGCAGCATCGATGCCGCCGTGCGCAGGAGCCGCGTGTTGTGCGACTCGCGTCGCAGGCTGCCGGAGATGCCGAGGACGATCATCGCTCTACGCCTGCGCCGCGGCGAACTCGAGGTTGATCGTCAGCGTGACGTCGTTCTCGACGGCGAAGCCGCCCTTGGGCAGCGGCGCGTTCCAGTTCAGGCCGAACGCGGTGCGGTCGATCGTGGTGACGAGCTCGACGCCGACCTTCTGGTTGCCGGCGATGTCCTCGGTCGGCTCGGTGATGTAGCCGGTGGCCGTGACGCTGTTCGTCGTGCCCTTGATCGTCAGGTCACCGTCGACCTCGACCGCAGGGCCGTCGCCGATCCGACGGACGGCCGTCGAGACGAACGTGATCTGCGGTGTGCGCTCGGCGTCGAAGAAGTCCGGGCCCTGGAGGTGGCCATAGAGGTTCTCGTCCTTGACGACGACGCTCGCGACCGGCACGGAACCCATGATCTTCGGCGTGTCGCCGTCGAACTCGAGCGTAGCGCTGAGATCATCGAAGGTGCCGCGGAATGTGGCGACGACCATGTGCTTGACCGTGAAATCAGCGGTCGAGTGGACGGTGTCCAGGGTCCAGGTTGCGGTGTCGGTGGCGCTCATGTGCTCTGCTCCCATTAGAGGATGTGATTGCTTGTACAAGCAATCTAGCACAGATGGTTGCGCGTGCAACTGTCTCCGCGGTCAGCCCAGCGCGGCGCGCACGGACTGGGCCGCCGGCGCGATGTCCGGCTCCAGGCGATCAAGCAGTTCGCGCCACGCCGGTCGCAGTTCGATCGCGCGGCCGACGCGGGCCAGCGCGGTCGGCATGTCGCCCGCCTGGGCTGCCGCCAGGCCGGCCCAGAAGAGCAGCTCATGATTGTCCGGAGCCAGTGCGCTGGCGCGCGTGTACCGGTCCCCCGCCTCGTCGTGGCGCCCGGCTCCGGCGAGCTCATCCCCGTCGTTGGCCAGGTCGTAGGCGTCCTGCAGATCGAGCAGGCGGTCGAGCTCGGCGAGCGGCTCCGGGCTGTCGTCGACCCGCAGATCGGTCCTGAAGCTCCACGCGTCGCCGACCGCCGGGACGACCAGCAGCGCCGCCGACTGGCGCCCGCGGACATCACCGCCGTGGGCCTCGGCGGCGTGCAGCGCCGCGGTCATCCGGCGTGCGAGCGGACCGGCCGCGGCGTCGAATGCGCGCGCCATCGCCGGCCAGACGCCGGGGAGGCCATCATGTTCGCCTGCGCGCTGAACTGCACGCCGCCCTCGTCGCCGGCGAACGCGATGCAGCGCCCGCCCGTGTGCACGCCGACGCGTCCGTGGGCGTCGACCACCGCGACCTGGCGGTACGCCGAGGCGTCATCGGCGCCGAGCAGCCGGGCGAGCGCGTCGGGCGCCGCGTGCCCCTGCTCGAGGAGGTCGAGCAGCCGCGGCCCGTAGGCGGGCTCGGCGATCGACTGCGTCGCGACGGCGCCGATGCCGGGACGCGCCCAGCTGACGATCTGCCCGACCGCGAACCAGTGCGACTGGACCGCGACGCCGAGATCCCCGCTGTCGGGGTCGCGGGCGACGATGGAGTAGGTGCCGTGGCGCATGGCTGCGAATCTACCGACCATGCCGAGCAGGACCGACGCGGTGCTTGCGCGCGTGCGCTCCATCCCCGAGGGCTTCGTCGCCGCCTACGGCGACGTGTCACCGGGCGCGCCGCGGTTCGCCGGGACGGTCCTCTTCGACTGCGACGACCCCGGCGTCCCGTGGCATCGCGTCGTGCGCGCGGACGGCTCGCTGGCCAAGGGTGAGCGCCAGCGGCGGCTGCTCGAGGCGGAGGGCGTGCCGTTTCGCGGCGAGCGCGTCGACATGCGCGTGGCACGATGGGCAGGCGATGTGGATCCAACGTGAGCTGACGCTCCAGCCCCAGCCCCGCGGCTTTCACCTGATCACCGGCGAGGTGCTGCGCGCGCTGCCGGAGGTCGCTGAGTTGCGCGCCGGGCTCTGCCACCTGCTGCTGCGCCACACCTCGGCGTCGCTGACGCTGAACGAGAACGCCTCACCCGACGTGCGGCGCGATTTTCGCACGTGGTTCGACGCGGCCGTCCCGGAGCAGTTCGCGTGGACGCACACGCTGGAGGGCGACGACGACATGCCGGCGCACATCAAATCCGCGCTGACCGGCCCCGAGCTCACGCTTCCCATCCGGCGACGGCCGGCTCGCGCTCGGGACGTGGCAGGGGATCTACCTGTGCGAGCACCGCGATCGCGGCGGCGCGCGCTCGCTGCTGGCCACCCTGCACGGCGACCCCTGAGTCGCCGGCGCCTCAGCCCGCCGTCGTCACGAGCAGCGCGCGGATCAGGTCGACGTCGACCTCCGCGCGGGGCTTCAGCCGTATGCAGCCCTTCCCCATGTCCAGCCCGGCCAGCCGCTCGGCGTTCGCCGCGACGACCCCGTCCTTCATGACGTACAGCGAGATGTGGCGGACCTGGCTGGCCCAGGCGAACTCGGCCTTCCCATCGCGGCGGTAGACGGGCATGCCCCAGTCGATCGCCTCCTCGTGCTCGGGCAGGTGGCGCAGGCACAGGCCCCTGATCGTCTCGAGCTGCTCGCGGCGCTCCTGGGGGGCCTGCGCGAGGTAGGCGTCGACGGTCTTTGCGTCGCTCCTCATCGTCCCGCGCCGTCCTACTTCCCCTTCCAGACCGGCTCGCGCTTCTCCGCGAACGCGATCGATCCCTCCTGCGCGTCCTGCGAGGTGAACACCGGCCCGGAGATCACGCCCTGTTTGCTCCAGAAGTCCTCGACGGTCCAGTCCCACTGCTCCTCGAGGATCTGCTTCGTCGCGGCGACGGCGAGCGGCGCGTTCTTCGCGATCACGCCGGCCAGCTCGAGCGCGACCGCGGCGGCCTCACCCGGCTGCGCCACGCGGTTGACGAGTCCGAGCTCGAAGCCGCGCTCGGCGGTGATCGGCTCACCGGTCAGCGCGAGCTCCATCGCGACGCCGTACGGGACCTTGCGCGGCAGGCGCAGCAGTGCGCCGCCCGCGGCGACGAGCGAGCGCTTGACCTCGGGGACGCCGAGCCGTGCGCCCTCGGACGCGACGAGCAGGTCGCAGGCGAGCGCGATCTCGAGCCCGCCGGCGAGCGCGAACCCCTCGACGGCGGCGATCAGCGGCTTGCGCGAGGGCTCCTTGACGATGCCGGCGAACCCGCGCCGCTCATGCCACGCGCTCTCGCCCGCGACGAACGCCTTCAGGTCCATCCCGGCGCTGAAGCCGTTCCCGGCGCCCGTCAGGACGCCGATCGTGAGGCCGTCGTCCGCGTCGAGCTCGTCGAGTGCGGCGGCGACGCCGTCGGCCAGTGCCCGGTTGACGGCGTTGCGGGCCTGCGGGCGGTTGAGGGTGATGAGGAGGACGTTGTCGCGGCGCTCG
This sequence comes from uncultured Solirubrobacteraceae bacterium, assembly GCA_963781935.1. Lineage (GTDB taxonomy): Bacteria > Actinomycetota > Thermoleophilia > Solirubrobacterales > Solirubrobacteraceae > F1-60-MAGs163. Next base: position 11,485 of record CAWAHX010000009.1, on the reverse strand, counting down.
GTCAGGACCGGCGGCTCGGCGTTCTGATCGGTCATGCGCGGCACTCTATGACGCGTGCGCCACGCCTGCCGGGCCGCGACGACGCCGCGTGTAGGGTGCGCCCCATGCAGCAACTCGCCGACGACGTCTGGCAGATCCCGCTCGTCCCGCGCCAGGGCGTCAACGCGTACGTGATCGGCGATGTGCTGATCGACGCGGGGCTGCCGATCCATGCGAAGAAGATCCTCGGCGAGCTCCAGGGGCGCGCCATCTCCGCCCACGCGCTGACGCACGTCCACAACGACCACGCCGGCGGCTCCAAGCGCGTGTCCGAGACGCTCGGGATCCCGGTCTGGGTCGGCGCGGACGACGCCGGCGCGCTGCGCCGCGGCAGGGCCGACATCGCGCCCGGCCGGCGCGGCGGATCGCTGATGGCCGTCTACGGTGGGTCGCCGAAGGTCGAGCCTGCGCGGGAGCTGCACGAAGGCGACGAGGTCGGCGGCTTCGTCGTGCTCGACACGCCCGGGCACAGCAAGGGCCACATCTCGTTCTGGCGCGAGAGCGACCGCACGCTCGTCTGCGGTGACGTGTTCTTCGACATGAACATCCTCACCACCGCGCCCGGCCTGCGCCAGCCGCCGACGCTGTTCAACTTCAACACCCGGCAGCAACCAGGACAGCGAGCGCCGCCTGGCCGAGCTGGAACCGGCACTCGCGCTGTTCGGCCACGGGCCACCGCTGCGCGACCCGGCCGCGATGCGGGCGCTGGTCGCCGGCCTCCCCGCCTGAGCTCGGACGACATGCCCGGGGAGCTGCCCGAACTCGGCCACCTGCGGACGCGCGGCGAAGAGCAGCGCGCGACGAACCTCGAGCTGTTCTTCGACCTCGTCTACGTCTTCGCGGTCACCCAGCTCTCGCACCTGCTGCTCGGCGACCTGACGTGGAAGGGCGCGGCGCAGACGGCGTTCCTGCTGCTCGTCGTCTGGTGGGCGTGGATCTACACGACGTGGATGACCAACTGGTTCGACCCGAACGCCGTGTCCGTGCGCGTCGTGCTGATCGGCGGGATGCTCGCGAGCCTGCTGATGGCGATCGCGCTTCCGCAGGCGTTCGAGGACCGCGGGCTGCTGTTCGCCGGCGCGTACGTGGCGCTCCAGGTGGGGCGCAACACGTTCGGGTGGCTGTCGCTTCCGCGTGGGACGCGCCAGCGCCACATGTACCTGCGCCTCGTGGTGTGGAGCGTCTTCTCGGGGGTCTTCTGGATCGCCGGCGGGCTGGCCGACGGCGACGCGCGCTGGGCGCTGTGGCTCATCGCCCTGGCGATCGACTACGTCGCCCCGCTGACGATGTACGCGATCCCCCGCATGGGGCGCGCGACGACCGCCGACTGGCCGATCGACGGCGGCCACTTCGCCGAGCGCTTCCAGCTGTTCATCATCATCGCCCTGGGCGAGAGCATCGTCGTGACCGGTGCGACGGCCTCCGGGCTCGACTTCTCGGGCCTGACCGTCGTCGCGCGTGATCGTCGCGTTCCTCGGGAGCGCCGCGCTCTGGTGGCTGTACTTCGACGAGACCGCGTTCCGCTCGCGGCGCTACCTGGCCAACCACGACGACAGCGGCCGGCTGGGACGCAACTCGTTCACCTACCTGCACCTGCCGATCGTCGCCGGGATCATCCTCACGGCCGTCGGCGACGACCTCGTCGTCGCCCACCCGCACGAGACGCTCAGCACCGCGGGCCAGTGCTGCGTGGTCGGCGGCGCCGCGATCTACCTGATCGGCCACCAGGCGTTCCGCTACAGCATGATCTCCAACACGAGCCACAAGCGCTGGGTCGCGATCGCGGTGATCCTCCTGTGGGGCATCGCCGCGCAGAGCTTCAGCGGGCTCGCGGTCGCCGCCGGCGTCGTGACGATCCTGATCGCGCTCGTCGTCGTCGAGACGCGCGAGCGGCTGGCGACGAACCCGGCGCTCACCGGCTGAGCGCGGCGCGCAGCGGAGCGGCCGCCTCGGCGGGCAGCACGCGCTCGCAGAGCGACCGCGTCGCAGCCCACCCACGCGGCCGCCTCCTTCAGCGCCGTCGCCATCGCGTCGAGGGCGTGCGGATCGACCGAGACCTGCCGCGCGACGAGCGTGGCGCCCTCGCGCGCCGGATCGACACGCCCCGCAAGGCGACCGCCGGCGAGCAGCGGCATCGCGAAGTACCCGTGGACGCGCTTGGGCTTGGGGACGTAGGCCTCCAGGCGGTGCGTGAAATCGAAGACGCGCTCGGTTCGCGCCCGGTCCCAGACGAGCGGGTCGAACGGCGTCAGCAGGGTGGTCCGGTGGCGCCCGCGCGCGGGCCTGGCCAGCGCGGCGGGATCCGCCCATGCGGGCGCTCCCCAGCCGTGGACCTCGACCGGCACGAGCGGCGTGTCGGGCAGCACGGCGAGCACCTGATCGCGCCGCAGGCGGTGCTGGTCGGCGAGGTCGGCGGCGGTCGCGACCCCCAGCGCGGTTCCGGCGTGGGTGACCAGCCGCACGAGGCACTCATGGTCATCCAGCTCGCGGGCGACGAGCTCCGGGGCGAGCGCGCGGTGGGGCAGGTCGTAGACGCGCCGCCATCCGCGGCGCTCGGTCACGACGACCTCGCCGATGTCGAGCAGCCATTCGACCGCGACCTTGCCCTCCGACCAGTCCCACCACTCGCCGCCCCGCCCGGCGCCGCCGAGGTCGCCGGTCGTCATCGGCCCCTCGTGCTCGAGGCGCCCGAGCACCGCGTCGCAGGCCTTGCGCGAGACCTTGTGCCAGCGCTGCCCGCGGGCGCGGAACGCGCGCCGGCGAAAGGCGAAGGCCGGCCAGTCCTCGGCGGGCAGGATGCACGCCGCGTGCGACCAGTACTCGAAGGCGCGCGCGGCGCCCGGCGGATGGGCCCAGTAGGCGGCCTCGATGCGCTCGCGGCCGATCGGCCCGAGCCGCGCATACGGGACCAGCTCGTGCGAGCGCGCGAGGACCGAGATCGTGTCGAGCTGGACCGCGCCCAGGCGGCGCAGCAGCGCCGGCACACCGCCGCGGCGGTCAGGAGCACCGAGCAGCCCCTGCGCGCGCAGTGCGATCCGCCGTGCCTCGTCGGCGCGCAGCGCGACGGTGCTCACGCGAACAGGGTCAGGTCCGGCTCGCGCTCGCCGCGCAGCACGGCGAGGTCGACCTCGACGCACGCGATCCCGCGCGCCTCGGCGAGCGTGCGCGCCTGCGGCTTGATCTGCTGGGCGGCGAGCACACCGCGCGTGTCGCTCATCGCCGGGTCCAGGCGGATGCGATCCAGGTAGCGGGTGAGCTGCTCGACGGCATCGATCGTCGCCACGCGCTTGATCTCGACGGCGATCCACGAGTCGGCTTCGTCGCGGCACATCAGGTCGACCGGGCCGATGTCCGTCGGCCACTCGCGCCGCACGAGGCGAAACCCGTCGCCGCAGAACTGCGGCGCGTCGGCGAGCGCCTCCTGCAGGTGCTTCTCGACTCCGTCCTTCTCCAGCTGCGCCGCCTCGCCCATGTCGTGCGTGACGTCGGAGAGGACTTCGACGATCCGGATGTCGAGGCGGTCCTCCGTCGCGCCGGCGCGCTTGCGCACGACGATGTGCTCGTCGTGCTCCTCGATGACGGTCGGAGGCGTCATCCAGTTCTGCGGCTTGAACCCTCCGGTGTCGGCGTGCACCATCACCGAACCGTCGGACTTGATCATCAGCAGCCGCAGCGCCTCGGGCAGGATGGCGGTGAGGCGGCCGGTGTAGGTGACTTCGCAGCGAGCGACGATCAAGCGCACGCAGTGCACCGTACTTCGCGCGGCTGACGGCCGTTCATCCGCGAACTGCTCGCGCGGGTTGCCACGGATGCGCCGCGGCATCGGCTGCGCAAGGCTTGCATCATGGCCACTGGCCCGCAGCAACCTTCGGGGGCCCCACCCGAAAGCCGGGGGTGGCTTCACCGGGTGCTTGTGCCCGAGATGTGGGCGTCGCTGGCGATCACCGTGATGTGGCTTGCGGTGCTGTTCGACGCGATCTTCGGCCCGGACATGGTGTTCGCGTCAACGACGAGTGGCGGGGGCTCGACCGCGACGCGCATTCCGTCGGCGGTCGCCGTGGCACTGTTCGCCTATCTGGCCACGCGCGTCGTGGCGAAGTACGGCTACGGCGGCCAGACGCGCGCTGACACCGGCTGACGGGCCGAGGCAGCTCAGCGGGCGCGGAAGGCGAGGCGGCGCGAGTGCGAGGCGCGGAACGGCCTGTCGGCGGCGTAGGTCGCGACGACGCGCCAGCGCCCGGCCTTGCGCATGCGCTGCTTGTAGGTGAACGGGCGGTTCGCGTTGCGTGAGGCCTTGTGCAGGGTCACCCACCTGCCCTTGCGCGCGAACTGCCACAGCACGCGCACCTTCCCCGTCACCGGGAACGACGTCCCGGGCGCCTGGACCTGGCCCCGGACCATCCGCCTGAGGCCCTTGCCGGACAGCCGCAGCTTCACCTGAGTCACCTGCGGCCCGAGTGTCCGCGGGTCGACGCGCGTGACGTGGATCTCGCGTGAGGACGTGTTGCCGAACTCGTCCAGTGCGTCGACGCGGATCGTCACCGGGCCATAGGGCAGCATGCGGGCGCCCTGCCAGTCGATGTCGACCGCGCGGTCGTTCTTCAGGTCGGTGGTGAAGCTGCGGATCTTCGCGCCGTTCGCGTAGTACGTGATCCGCCCGAGCCGGCTCTGCCCGTCGTTCGCCGACGTGCTGATCAGCAACGTGCGGTCGTACATCCCGTTCGCTCCCGGGGACATCACGCGGATGCTCGGAGGGGTGAAGTCACCACACGGCGTCGTCACGCGATCCCCGTAGTGACCGATGTCGGACAGTGCGGCGAATGCCGGCCGCCGGGAGAGGTCGAAGCGCAGCAGTCCATAGCGGTTGAGCTCCGTGTCGGACGCACCGTAGTCGCGCATCGAGAACCACAGGCCCGCGCTGACATATGGGTAGCCGGCGAGGCAGTGGTAGGCGAGCCGCAGGTTCGCGGCCTGCTCGGCCTCCGTCACGCCCGCCGCCTTCTTGCCCGCGAACGCGCCGCGCGCACAGCGCGTGCCCGTCGCCGACCAGCCCAGCTCGGACATCACGATCGGCTTGGCGCCGTCGCCATTGGCCTCCATCGTCGCGTGTACCTCACGGAAGCCGAGGAAGCTGAAGCGCCCGACGCGCCCGTTGTCGCGGTAGTAGCTGTCGGGCGGCGTGATCCCGCAGGCGTTGTCGGTGTGGACGGCGACGGCGTCGAAGGACCCGCCGCCGCCGGCGTTGTAGATGCCCTGCAGGAAGTCGTAGTCGTTACCGCTCAGCGGTCCCGCGTACACGCGGGCGCCGGGATCGGCGGCCCTGACCGCGGAGGACATCGCGGTGAGCAGCGGCGTGTAGGCCGCTGCGCTCGGGGGCACACCGTGCCAGAAGTCGACGCCATCGGGCTCGTTCCAGACCTCCCAGGCGGTGATGCGCCCCCGGTAGCGGGCGGCGAACGGCCCCATGAACCGTGCGAGGTCCTGCGGGTCGCGCGGCGGCACGTACTGGTCGGTCGAGCCGTTCGCCCACGGCGGGCTGCCGACCACGGTGGCGACGATCTTCAGCCCGTGAGCCTGCGCGGCGGCGACGAGCGCGTCGAGCGTCTGCACGGGCGCGGCGCTCCAGCGGCCGGGGCCGTTGGCCTCGATCTCGTCCCAGCGCACGAAGGTGCGCATCCACGTTCCGCCGACGGCGGTCGTCTGATCGACCGCCTGCTGCGCCGTCAGGCCGTCGACGTTGACGCCGACATCCGCGGCGCGAGCCCCGGTCGCGGGAAGGACGAGCAGGGCGACAAGCGCCACAGGCACCGCTGCGCGCAGGCAGCACCGGATCGAACGGGATGTCCCCACCCTTGTGTTGTCGGCGCCGTGAGCGGGATCTTGAGGCGGCCTGGCCGCGTCAGGCGGCGGGGAGCACCCGCGGCTGGGCGGCGCGCAGGCGCTCCAGCAGGTCCACGAGCTCGTCGTCGTCCTGCAGGCGCAGCGCCCGCTCGGCGGCCGCGATCGCATCGCTGACCCGGTCGGTGCGCGCCAGCGCGTGGGCCAGGCGGGCCCACGCGGCCGGGGACTCGGCATCGAGCAGCGTCGCCTGCTCGCAGGCGGTGACCTCCGCGCCGAGGTCGCCCGCCAGATGCTGGGCGAGCGCCAGATCCAGGAGGCCGTCCACGCTCGGGCCGAGCCGGCGCGCCTGCTCGAGTGCCTCGATCGCGCCGGCGCGGTCCATCAGGCGCAGCCGCAGACGGCCGAGCCGTTCCCAGGCATCCGCGTCCTGGGATGCCCGGTCGACGACGCGCTGGGCGGCCTCCTCCGCAAGGTCGAGCGCCCCCATGTCCTCGTAGATCCGCGCGGCGAAGCGGTGCGGAGCCGGCCGTTCCCCCTCGACGCGCGCCCAGTCGCGCACCGCACGCCCGGCCGCAGGAAGGTCGCCCGCCTGCCAGAAGGCCAGCGTCATCAGGCGCAGCACGGCCGCGTTCCGCGGATCGGCGTCGCGCGCGTAGACCAGGCGCCGGGCGGCCAGTTCGAAGTCCGACTCGGCCATCGCGTGCCGGGCGGCCGTGACGAAGCGCTCGACCCGCTCCGCGCCGGGGTCGGGCTTGGAGAAGTCGACGAACTGCAGGCTGCCGGCGGGGACCGTGCGCACCCCGGGCTGGAAGCGCACGCGTGCCCACTGCATCACGTCGTCGCCGTCACCGGTGAAGTAGATGCCGCTGACGGTCCCGACGCCCCACTCCGGGTAGCTCAGGCAGCGCGCGTAGCGGTGGACCACCGAGTGGTCGGGCACGCGCGAGCCGAACGGATCGTGGGTGGCGCGATCCTGGTCGGCGGCGCGCTGTCGCTGCTCCTCCTCGTAGGCGCGGCGGCCGGCCTCGGCACGAGCCTCGCGGGCCGCGGCCGCGCTGACCTTCACGGCGTTGCGGCTGACCTTCCCGCCCCGCGAGCCCTCGGCGATCCGCTCGAGCTGGTCGGCCGCCTCGTTGATCGCCTTCAGGTGCCGCTCGTGCGCGGGCTGCTTGCCGGGCGGCGCCAGGTCCGGGTGCCAGACCTTCGCCTGCCGGCGCCGCGCAAGCTGCACGTCGCGCTTGTCGAAGGGCGGTTCGAGCTCCAGAAGGAGGATCGCCTGCTCGATGTCCAGCACATTCGCCACAACCCGCGAGAGTACCGTGGGCGCCGGTGCGCCCAAAGCGAATTGCGCGGATGTGCGCCGACTCCGTCGCAGCGCTCACGCGGTTCGCACGGGTGGTTCGCGGGCGCCGGAAGATGCCGCCCATGCGATCACGCGGTGCACAACTGGGCTCGGTCCATCCCAACCTGCGACCGAACCCGATTGCGCCGTTCCGGGTGTGGGCAATCGGGATCGGTGGGCCCGTCGGCGCGACCGAGCCCTGTTGTGCGCCCTGATGCCCGGATCGCCCGGATCGCCGCGCGCCAGCGTGGGGTGGTGACGTTCGAGCAGACTGCTGGCGCGCCGGGCTGAGCCGACGCGCAGTGGAGCACCGGATTGCGTGCGGGCGCCTGCACCGGCTGCTCCGCGGCGTCTACCTGGTCGGGCACGAGGTCGCGCCACCGCTGGCGCGTGAGACCGCTGCGCTTCTGGCGTGTGGCGCGGGCGCGTGCTGAGCCACCACTCGGCCGCGGCGCTGTGGAGGATCGTCGCGGCGACGAGGAGCAACGTCGACGTCACCGTCCCGCGCAGTGGGCCCTCGACGCGCGCGGGCGTGAACATCCACCGCGTACGCGGCCTTGAACGCGGCCGACGTGCGCCACCGCCACCGCCTGACCCTGACCTCGCCCGCCCGCACACTTCTCGACCTCGCGTCCGTGCTCACGCCCGGCGAGCTCGCCGACGCCTACGAGCGCGCCAGGCGCCACCAGGCTCGTACGACCGGTCGACCTGCACCGGGCAATCGACCGCACCCCTCGTCGCCGCGGTTCAGGAACGCTGCAGCGGATCATCGAAGAACAGCCCACGATGACCCGGTCCGCCGCGGAGCGACGGCTGCTCGCGCTCGTCAAGGCCGGCGGCCTCCCGCGCCCGGAGACGAACGTGAAGGTCGCCGGCCACGAGGTCGACATGCTCTGGCCGGCCGCGCACGTCGTCGTCGAGGTCGATGGCTTCGCCTTCCACTCAGGCCGCGGCGCGTTCGAGCGCGACCGCCGGCGAGATGCCGACCTCCAAGCGGCCGGTCACCGCGTCCTGCGGATCACCTGGCGCCGCCTCCAGGCCGAGCCCGAGGCAGTGCTGGTGGCGCTGACGACGGGTGCTGATGGCAGCGCGCGCCGCGCGGTAGACGAGATGAGAATCTCTCGGACCGGGCTTCGCCCGGATCCGCCCTTTCGAGGGCGACGTTAGCTAGTCGATCAGCTTGCGCTGCATCGCCCAGACGCCCATGCGCCACATCACGACTCCGAAGACGACGAGGAAGCCGAAGTTCCAGAGGTCGACCCACCCCCAGAGGCCGAAGACCGCGTGGCGGACGAGCTGGACGCAGTGGTAGAGCGGGTTCAGCTGGGCGAGCGTCTGGACCCACTGCGGCAGCCCGGTCAGCGGGAAGAACGTGCCCGCCAGGAGGAACAGCGGCGTGATGACGGCGCTCGTCACGTAGTTGAAGTTCTCGATCGCCGTTCAGTCGCCCGGCGATCGTGATCCCCGCGCAGGCCCAGCCGAACCCCGCGACGAAGTTGATGAACGGCACGGTGAGCATCCCCCAGCTCGCGCTGAGCCCGAAGATCATCGCGACGAGCATCGGCGTGCAGCCGTACACGGAGGCACGTATCGCGAGCCACAGGGCCTCACCGCTGACGAGCTCCTCGGTGTCGACGGGAGCGGCCAGGATCGCGTCGTACGTGCGCTGGAACTTGTACTTCACGAACGTCCCGAACATCGCCGGGAAGATGCTCGAGAACAGCACGGCGGTCGCGACCGTGCCGGTACCGACGAACTCGACGTAGCGGTAGCCGTTGACCGTCGAGAGCAGTGAGCCGAAGCCGAAGCCGAAGGCGAGCAGGTAGATCGTCGGCTCGACGGTCGACGAGAACGTCGTCGAGCGCCAGTAGGAGCTGAAGTTGATGATCTCGCGCACCAGCACGCCGCCGATCGCCGCGCGATCGAGGCGACGCGGCGCGGGTGCGCGAACAGCTTCGGTGGTCATCCGATGTCCTCTCCGGTCAGCAGCACGAAGACGTCCTCGAGGTTCGCCGGGCCGCCGCTCGCCGGCCGGTGCGCGGCCATCCGCGTCGTCGAGGCCGAGCACCGCGATCGACGTCCCCGTGCGACGGGTCGGGAACCCCTGCGCCGCCATCTCGGCGGCCGCCTCCTCCAGGCGCGCGGGCGAGCCGTAGATCTCGACCGCCTCGCGCCCGGCGTACTTCGCGACGAGCTCGGTCGGCGCGCCGACCGCGACCGCCTTGCCGTGCGACATGATCGTGACGCTGTCGCACAGGCGCGCGGCCTCCTCGATGTAGTGCGTCGACATCAGGATCGAGACGCCCTCGGTGCGCAGCCGGTCGATCAGCGCCCACAGCTCCTGGCGCACCTGCGGATCGAGGCCGACCGTCGGCTCGTCGAGCAGCACGAGCCGGGGCTCGTGGATCAGCGCGCGGCCGATCAGCAGCCGGCGGCGCATGCCGCCGGACAGCTCGTCGACCTTCGCGTCGCGGCGCTCCGTGAGGTTCGCGATCGCGAGCACGCGCTCGATCGCCGACTGGCGCTCGAGCCTTCGCGACGCGGTAGAGGTGCGAGAACACGATCAGGTTCTGCTCGACCGTCAGCGTCGTGTCGAGGTTGTCGAGCTGCGGGACGACGCCCATCTCGGCGCGGGCCGGCTTCGAGCGCTCCGGGCAGCGGATAGCCGCGCACGGTGATCTCCCCCTCGTCGGCGATCGCCTGCGCGGTGAGCATGCGCATCGTCGTCGACTTGCCGGCGCCGTTGGGGCCGAGCAGCCCGACGCACTGTGCCGTCGGGCACTTCGAGATCGAGGCCGTCGACCGCGGTGATCGATCCGTAGCGTTTGACGACGCCGCGCAGGCTGATGGCGGGGGCAGCGACGGGCACGCTCGACAGCATCGCAGCCCCGCCGCGCGGGCCGGTCAATCCCGGCGCGCCGCCACGGCCGCGGCCAGCCGGCGCAGGACGGAGGCCGACGTCTCCCAGTCCATGCACGCGTCGGTGACGCTCTCGCCGTAGACGAGGTCGTCCGTCTCGCCGAGCACGAGCGTCTGGCGGCCGGCCACGAGGAAGCTCTCGAGCATCAGCCCGACCACCCCGCGCTCGCCGCCCGCGATCCGGTCGGCGACGTCGCCCGCGACGACCGGCTGGCGCAGGTGGTCCTTGCCGCTGTTGCCGTGGCTGGCGTCGACGATCACGCGCCCGGGAAGGCCCGCGCGGTCGAGTCGCTCGAGCGTCGCCGCGACGCTCGCCGGGTCGTAGTTCGGGCCGGCCGCGCTGCCGCGCAGGATCACGTGGCAGTCGGCGTTTCCGGTCGTCTCGAAGATCGCCGCGAGCCCGTCGGCGCCGATGCCGGGGAAGACGTGGCTGTGCGACGCGGCGCCGACCGCGTCGACCGCCGCCTGCACGTCGCCGCCCGTCGAGTTCTTGATGCCGATCGGCATCGACAGGCCGCTGCACAGCTGCCGGTGGATCTGGCTCTCCGCGGTGCGCGCGCCGATCGAGCCCCAGCTGACGGTGTCGGTGATGTACTGCGCGCGTGATCGGATCGAGGAACTCGCACCCGACGGGGAGCCCCAGCTCGAGGATGTCGAGCAGCAGCTTGCGCGCCGAGTGCAGCCCGCGGTTGACGTCGAAGCGCCCGTCGAGCCCGGGGTCGTTGATGAGCCCCTTCCAGCCGACGGTGGTGCGCGGCTTCTCGAAGTAGACGCGCATGACGATGCACAGCTCACCGCGCAGCTGCGCGGCCAGGGCGGCCAGCCGGCGCGCGTAGTCGAGTCCGGCGACCGGGTCGTGGATCGAGCACGGCCCGACGATCACGAGCAGCCGGTCGTCGGAGGCGTCGAGGACGCGGGTGACCGCCCGCCGGCTCTCCAGCACGACGGTCTGCGCCGCATCGCCGAGCGGCAGCTCCGCGCGCACCTCGTCGGGCGGGCGCAGCGTCTGGATGCCGGCGATGCGTTGATCGCTGACCTGGTCGGGGCGCAGGGACACGGCCGGGAGGGTAGAGCCGCCGGGCTCTGCGTGCCTGCCCGGGCGAGGATGCGGGCTAGTCTCAGGAGCCTCACCGACCGGAGATCCACGTGGCCCCTCAGTACATCTTCACCATGCATCGCCTGACCAAGGTCTACCCGCCGGACAAGACCGTGCTCAGCGACGTGACGCTCGCCTTCTACCCCGGCGCGAAGATCGGGGTGCTGGGCTACAACGGCGCCGGCAAGTCGAGCGTCCTGAAGATCATGGCGGGGCTCGACCAGGACTGACCGCGGAGAGGCATCGCT
>CAWAHX010000008.1:0-58195 GCA_963781935.1 uncultured Solirubrobacteraceae bacterium | reverse complement strand
TTCGAGCCGCGCGCGCTCGAGGACGAGATGAAGACGGCGTACCTGGACTACGCCATGTCCGTGATCGTCGGCCGCGCCCTGCCCGACGTGCGCGACGGTCTCAAGCCCGTCCACCGGCGGGTGCTCTACGGGATGTCGGAGCTCGGCCTCGGCCCGACGCGCGGCTACGCCAAGTGCGCGCGCATCGTCGGCGAGGTGATGGGCAACTACCACCCGCACGGAGACTCCGCGATCTACGACGCGCTCGTGCGGATGGCCCAGGACTTCTCGATGCGCTACATGCTCGTCGACGGCCAGGGCAACTTCGGGTCGGTCGACGACGACCCGGCGGCCGCCATGCGCTACACCGAGGCGCGGCTCACGCGACTGGCCGTCGAGATGCTCCGCGATCTCGACATGGACACCGTCGACTTCGGGCCGAACTACGACGGCCGCACGCAGGAGCCGCTCGTCCTGCCCTCGCGCTTCCCGAACCTGCTCGTCAACGGCTCGACCGGCATCGCCGTCGGCATGGCGACGAACATCCCGCCGCACAACCTCAAGGAGGTCATCGACGGGACGATCGCCTACATCGAGGATCCCGCCAGATCACCGTCGAGGGCCTGATGAAGCACATCAAGGGCCCGGACTTCCCGACCGGCGGCACGATCCTCGGCCGGCAGGGCATCCGCGACGCGTACGAGACCGGCCGCGGCCGTGTCCGCGTTCGCGCGCGGGCGCACATCGAGCCGCTGACCCAGGGCAAGGAGGCCATCGTGGTCACCGAGCTGCCCTACGCGGTCAAGAAGGGCGGCGAGGGCGGGCTGATCCAGAAGATCGCCGACCTCGTCCACGAGAAGAAGATCCCGGACATCACCGACCTGCGCGACGAGTCCGACCGCAACGGCATGCGGCTCGTGATCGAGCTCAAGCGCGACGTCATCCCGAACGTCGTGCTGAACCAGCTCTACAAGCACACGAACATGCAGGCGACGTTCGGCGTGAACACGGTCGCGCTCGTCGACGGCGTTCCGAAGACGCTGTCGCTGCGCGACGTCATCAGCGCATACGTCAACCACCAGCGCGACGTCGTCGTCCGCCGTGCCAAGCACGAGCTCGGCCTGAAGGAGGCGCGGGCGCATGTGCTCGAAGGCCTGCTGATCGCGCTCGACAACCTCGACGCCATCATCGAGCTGATCCGGGCCTCCTCCGATCGTGATGACGCGCGCGGGCAACTCGTCGCGCGCTTCGGCCTGAGCGTGATCCAGGCCAGCGCGATCCTCGACCTGCGCCTGGCGCAGCTCACCGCGCTGGAGTCCGACGCGATCAAGAGCGAGCACGCCGACGTGACCGAGCGGATCCGCGAGCTGCGCGAGCTGCTCGGCGACGAGGCCGCAGTGCTTGCGCTGATCCGCGAGGAGCTGACCGAGATCTCCGAGCGGTTCGCCGACGAGCGGCGCACGCTGATCTCCGACAGCGAGGACGAGATCGACATCGAGGACCTGATCGCCGACCAGCAGATGGTCATCACGATCACGCACACCGGCTACATCAAGTCGCTCCCGCTGGCGACCTACCGCCAGCAGCAGCGCGGCGGTCGCGGCGTCACCGGGATGGACATGAAGGACGGCGACTACATCGAGCACCTCTTCGTGTGCTCATCGCACGACTACCTGCTGTTCTTCTCCAACCGCGGCAAGGTCTACCGATCGAAGGTCTACCAGCTGCCCGAGGCGTCGCGGACGGCGAAGGGCCGCGCGCTCGTGAACGTCCTGCCGCTGCGCGAGGGCGAGCGGATCCAGGCGGTGCTGGCGACGCGCGACTTCACCGAGACGAAGTACCTCGTGTTCGCGACGAAGACGGGCACCGTCAAGAAGACCGAGTTCCTCGCGTACAACACGCCGATCAAGGCGGACGGGATCATCGCGATCAACATCCGCGATGACGACGAGCTGCTGTCCGTGCGCGCCGTCGACCCGGACGACGAGGTCATCATGATCAGCCGTGCCGGCCTGACGGTGCGCTTCGCCGAGTCCGACGCACGCTCGATGGGCCGCGACACGACCGGCGTGCGCGGGATGGACGTCGGCGCCAAGGGCGAGGTGATCGCGATGGACGTCGCGCGCGACGACATGGACCTGCTCGTCGTCACCGAGAACGGGTTCGGGAAGCGCACCCTGATCCGCGAGTACCGCAAGACCCACCGCGGGGCCAAGGGCGTCAAGACGATCGCGCTGACCGAGGCCAAGGGCCAGCTCGCCGGCGCGCTCGTCGTGCGCGAGCACGAGGACCTGATCTTCATCTCGCGCGAGGGCATGGTCCAGCGCACGGCGGTCGAGGGGATCAACCGCTACGGGCGCGGCGCCCAGGGCGTGAAGGTCATGAACATCCGCGAGGACGACGTCGTCAGCGCGGTCGCGATCGCCGCCGAAGGTGCCGGCGGCGACGCCGGCGCCGACGGCGAGGATGCCGTCGTGACGCCCGGCGGGCTCGAGTACCGCGACGGCGATCCCGACGTGATGGCCGCCAACGAGGCGGCCGAGGCAGCCGCCGAGGCGGAGGCCCAGGGAGACGCTCCGGACGAGGAGTAGCGGCCGCCGCGCCAGCCTCCCCCCGGCCGTTCGGAGTCCGTCCGGGGGCTTGGTACATTTCCCGTACCAGAGGAAGGAGGTGGTCCGTATTAGTTCGAGTTCTTGCGGGACCCTGGAGGTGACCGGCCGCTAGACCGCGGTTGGCTGGACCCGCTCAGCGGAATCCAATCCGGGACACCGTCGACCGACCTGCCGGGAGTGGTCCCTCCGGCTGATGGGGTCTGTCGATTCAATGCCAGTCGAGTTGTACGGGAAGGGCGCCATGTCGTTGGCGCCCTTCCTCGTTTGTTGTGGACGCTTGCGCTTGTGGTTGGGCGGGGCGGGGACATGCGACCGGTTCTACGCCGGCCGAGCCCGCCGTAGGGCTCTCCGCGCGTGCGTCCGGCAACGGCCACCGGATCGCACGTCCCCACCCCGCCCTCCTCAGCGTCCGCGGTCAACGCCGTTTGCGCGACACCGGCACGGGCGTTCGCGGTGGCGGGGCGGTCGGTCCCACGGCCTTCGGGAAAGCTGGGTGGGACGTCCGCTCCGGTGGCCGTTGCCCGACTGAGGCAAGGAGAGCCCGCCACCCTGGCCCGGCGGGCGTAGAACCGGGCGGATGTCCCACCCAGCTCTACCACCAACGCCCGAGCCCTACCGCATCACCCACAAACCGAGAACGTCGTGCTCACCGACTTCTTCGGCGACTTCCCGTGCCTCACCTTGATCGTCGCCCGCCCCTTGAGCGTGTGCTTGGAGCCCGCCTTCAGGTTGCGCACCGTCAGCGTCTGGCGGAACGGCGCCTTCTTGTCGGTCTTGACCTTCTTCTTGTCGATGTAGAAGTCGACCGTCGTGACCTTGACCTTCTTGGTCCCCTTCTTCTTGGACTTCTTGAAGGACAGCGTGGCGGTGAACGAGCCGCCGGCGGCGACGCAGGCCTTGGGACCGCTCAGTGAGATCGTTCCGCCCGGCACCTGGACGGGTCTTCGTGACCGTCGTGCTGCCGGGGCTCGCGGCCTTGACCTGCACCGACAGCGTCGCCTCTGCCGCGTTCCCGGCGTTGTCCTTGAACGTGACCTTCAGCGTGTAGAAGCCGGCGCTGGGGAACGTGATCCTGGCGGGGTTCGTCGAGACCGTCGGCACCCCGTCCGCGGTCCACTGGAACGACGCGGGGTTGATGCCCGAGCCGCCGGGGTTGTCGGTGACGTTCGCGGTGTACGTGATCGGCGTGCCCGACGGTCGCGTTGACCGGCCCGCTGATGGTGCCGGCCGGGCGGGATCAGGTCCGGGATCGTGCCCGCCGCCGTGCTGATGACGAGCTTGCCGCCGAGGCCGCCGACGGCGGCGTTGTTGGCATCGAACTTGTCGACCGCGCGCCAGCCCGTCGTCGCCTCGGAGCCGTCGGCCGGCTGGAAGTAGCCCTTGAGCCCGTCGGGGGAGGTGACGATGACGCCGCCGTCGCCGACGGCGATCGCGTTGCCTCCGGCGATCGCGACGTCGTAGAGCGTGCTGATGTTGTTGCCGCTGCCGATCGGGTAGGAGAGGCCCTCGTAGGTCACCGCCCCGTCGGAGCTGAACTCCATCGACAGGCTGCCCCCGCACTTGGCGACCGCGAAGCTGCGGTTCGGGTTGTCCTGGTCGAGCGCGATCTTGACCGGGACGTTGAAGCAGTTCACCGAGCTGTTGTCGCGCAGCGATGCGGGGCCGGCGAAGCCGTCGGCGCTGAACTGCCGGTGGCCGAAGCTGTCACCGAGGACGTAGACGAGGTCGGTGCCCTTGACGGTCGCGACGTCGGTGAAGAGCACGCTCGAACCCTCGTCGGCGAAGCACGTGCCGTCGCTCTGCCGGCTGACGTCGATCCACGTGGTCCCGCCGTTGGTCGTCTTCAGCACGACGCCCCGGTCCGCACTCGAGACGTAGGCGGTCGTGTCGTCCTTCCACGAGACGCCGGTCAGGTTGCCGGTCGGCGTGAAGGTCCGGGGAAGGGTCCGCCGCTGCCGGGGCAGGTGTGGTTGAACGTGGAGTTCGCCAGGCTGACGAGCGCCCCACGTCGTGCCGTTGTACCGGTAGAGCTTCCCGTTGTTCGCCGTCGCCAGGCCGGCGGTGCCCGAGGGGTTGAGCTCGATCCCGGTGAAGCTCACGCCCGGGACGCTGAGCTGCAGGGCGCCGTTCTTGAAGATCTGCCCGTTGGCGGTCGCGTAGTAGAGGTCGCCGGGGCCGCGGTAGTCGACGGCGGTGATGTCCTGGGTCGTGTTGGACGCGACCGGGCGTCCAGATGCCGGCGGACGGCCGTGGCGCTCGACGCGAGCAGGACGACGCGGCACCGAGACCGACGAGAAGGCTGCGCATGGATCCTCTTCTGTGGGGGGATGCTGGCATCCGGGACTCCCGCAAACTACCCGACGCTGCGGGCGGAGCAACCGATGTCTGGCAGGCGTCGCTCAGGCCGCTTCGGCCTGCGGCAGCCAGACCTTCCAGGCGGCGGGAATCCGGGGCGTCGCGACGGCGAGGAACACGTGCGGGTTCGGCGCCTTCGGGGTGCAGCGCGGGCGCATGTTGGCCTGGGCCGGCAGGCGGTCGCCCTTGCGGCGGTTGCACGGCGCGCACGAGGCGACGATGTTCTCCCAGTTCGACCCGCCGCCCTTCGAGCGCGGGATCACGTGGTCGACGGTGAGGTTCGAGCGCGTGCCGCAGTACTGGCAGGCCCAGCCGTCGCGGGCGAACACGGCGCGGCGCGTGATCTTGCGGCGCTGCGGTGTCGCGCGGCACGTTGACGTACGTCATCAGCCGGATCACGACCGGCCGCGGCATCGTGCGTGTGCTCGGAGCGCAGCTCCCATGCGGCGCGCTCGACGAGCTCGGCCTTCTCCTTCAGCAGCAGGACCGCGGCGCGCCGAACCGTGCAGACGTTGATCGGCTCGTAGGTCGCGTTGAGCACGAGCACCCGCCCAGCATCACGTCCGCGCCGCCGGTGCTCGCGAACCGGCGCGGACCCGCTGGGTGCTGGTGGTGTGACCGTTCCCATCGGTGCTCTGGCGCGGAAGTGTACTGAGCGGTCAGGTCGCGGCCGGGTAGGTGCCGAGCAGCCGCACGTCCTCGCAGAGCGCCGCCAGCGCGCTCGATCGCGTCGGCCGCGCGGGCCCGGGACGTCGGCGCGGCCGTCGAAGTCGAGGAGGAAGACGTAGTGGCCGAGCCGGCGCTTGGCGGGCCGCGACTCGATGCGCGTGAGGTTCACGCCGCGAAACGGCGAACTCGGACAGGCAGCGCACGAGCCAGCCGGGGTCGCCGTCGCCCGTCGCCGACGAACGTGATCGAGCTCTTCCACGCGCCGGCGCCTCGGCGGCCGGGGCGGCGTCGCCGGCGGGCGCGAGCCAGACGAAGCGCGTCGCGTTCCCGTCGCTCGTCCTCGATCGCCCTCGCGCAGGACGCTCAGCCCGTAGAGCTCGGCGGCGAGGCGCGGGCCGAGCGCGGCCGCGGGCTCGTCGAGCTCGCGCGACGTGGCGCACCGCCTCGGCCGTCGACGTCGCGGCGTGCACCGCGCGGCTCGGGCAGCGGTCGCGCAGCGACTCGCGCGCACTGGCCGAGCGCCTGCGGGTGCGAGATGCACGTCGTCGACGTCGTCGAGCGCGAGGCCGTCGCGCCCGGCGAGCACGTAGTGGATCGCCAGCACCGTCTCGCCGACGATGCGCACGCTCGGCGCGTCGTGCACGAGCGCGTCGAGCGGTCTCGTTGACCGGCGCCCTCGAGCGAGTTCTCGATCGGCACGAGCCCGCGATCGGCCGCGCCGCTCTCGACGGCCATCACCACGCGCGTGGATCGTCGGCTGCGGGAGCAGCTGCGCGGTCGCCGCGATCGGTGCCCGCCAGGCCGAGCGAGCCGAGCGCCGCCTCGTTGCTGAACGTCCCCGCCGGGCCCAGGTAGGCGATCCGCGTCACTGGTCCCCGGCTCCGGCTCCGGCTCGGGCAGCGGCAGCGCGTCGGGACCTCGCGCGCGAGCGCCGCGCGGACCGCCTCCTCCTCCTCGGGCGACAGCGGGCTCGGCGGCGACGCCGCCGACGACCTGCTTGACGTACATGCCGCGCCTGGTCGCGGTGGTGGATCGACGACAGCACGATCCCGGAGCGGTGCTCGTCGAGCAGCGCGATCGAGGTCGACTGCCGGCCCGACATCTCGTTGTAGGCGTCGTAGCGCACGATCGCGCGGTAGATGATCGCGCGGTCCAGGCGCTCCTCCGCGGTGCTCAGCCGCCCGTCGAGGCGCGCCGCGACGTCGCCGACGTACTGCGTGCAGCGCCTCGAACTGGCGCTCCATCTCGGCGGCGTGGGCGACGAGGTCGCGCTCGCCCTCGCCCAGGACGCACGCGCTGGTCGGCGCGCAGCGAGCGCACCGTGCGCAGCAGCACGACGCCGAGGATCAGCGGCGGCGAGCGCCACCGCGGCTGCGGCGAGCGCGACGATCCCGGTGGTGCTCGTCAGGTCCGCCACGGTCCGTGGAGGATAGGCGCCGGCGCGCGGCCGCGCGTCAGCCCGTGAACAGGATCGTGTAGGACGCCTTGTTGTTGTCGGTGTTCTTCTCGCCCGGGACCGGGTTGACCTGGACGGCGAGCGTCGCGGCGGTTCCGGCGGCCGGCGACGGTCGGCAGCTTGATCGACACGGTGGACTCCGCGCCCGCCGGCGGTCTGGTTGACCGTCTGCTTGGCGGTGATGATCTTCGCGCCGGGCGCCGTCAGGCGCAGCGGTCACGACGACGTTCTTCTCGTCGTTCTCGCCCTGGTTCTGGAACTTCACGGTGACCGTCGGCGGCGGCTTGGCCGGCACCTTGTTCGTGCGCGCCGTCGGGCTGCAGCGTGACCGTGCCGATCGTCGTGCTGATCAGGCCGTGGCCGTGCGAGCCGGGCGCGATCGTCGCCGCCGGCCGAGCCGGACACCGTCTGGCCGCCGATCGCGTTGGCGACGGTCTCGGGCGCGAGCCACGTGTAGCCGGGGAGTGAGCGGCTGGCGGGGATCGTCTGCCCGGTGATCGACGCCTCGTCGAGCGCCTGCTTGATCAGCGGCGCGGTGCGCTGCGAGTAGACGACGTCGGAGGTCAGGAACATCTGCATCTGCCCGGCGATCTCGGCGGTCGCCGCCTCGGCCTGGCTGCGCCGCGGCCCTGGGCGGTCGCCGAGCTTCTCGGCGATCCGGGTCAGCGCCTGCGCGCGCAGGTTCAGCACGAGCATCAGGTTCTGCTGGGCGGAGCGCATCGTCGTCGGGGACGTCGAGCGCCTTGGCGCGCTTGGCGTCCTCCTCGGCCGTCAGGCGCACCTGGTTGACCTGCACCTGCAGGTCCTTCCCGCTCGCGTTGCCGCCGCCGAGCAGCGTCGAAGAACGGCTTGGCGACCTGGTTGTCCGAGTCGGAGATGATCGCCGCGACGTTGCGGTTGTAGTCCTTCAGCGCGCGTTCCTTGCGGCTGTCGAGGCAGCTGTTGACGCCGAAGACGAGCAGGATCAGGACGAGGATGCCGACGCCGAGCGCGATCGCCTGGCGCGTGCGGACGGTCTGGTGGTCGGTCGGCCCGCCGCCGGCCGGCGGCGGGTGGGCGCCGGGAGCGGCGGCTTGGCCTGGCGGCCGGACGCGGATCGCACCCGCGTGGGCTGGTCGTCGTCGTCGTCAAAGAAGGACATGAAGGCTCCGGCCGCCTTGCGGCGGATTGGCGCAGTATGCACGGCCGACGTGGCTGTGCCGCCAACCTGCAAGTTTGCCGTCAACGGTAGGTCTCCTGCTTCACCAGGCAGGATGCGAGGCACTCGGCGGCGAAGGCAGGAGGCGGTGCAGACCGCCGACACGACCTCCGCGACCACCGTCTCCGCGCGCGCGTCCGGCCCGGCGGCGACGTCGTGCTGGACCGCTACCGGCTGGTCCGCCGGCTCGGCGGCGGCGGCGTTCGGGGTGGTCTGGCTCGCCCATGACGAGCATCTCGATCGCGTCGTGGCGGTCAAGCGGATCGAGGTGCACGACGAGCACGTCGCCGCCCGCGCGCTGCGCGAGGGCCAGGCCGCGGCGCGCCTGTCGCACCCCGGCGATCGTCGCGCTGTACGAGGCCGGGCGCGACGACGACGCCGTCTACCTCGTCTCCGAGCTCGTGCGCGGCGCAGACGCTGGCCGACCTCTGCGAGGCCGGCGCGCTGTCCGATCGCGACGTCGCTGCGGATCGGCGCCGCGCTCTGCGACGCGCTCGCGCCACGCGCACGCCCGCGGCGTCGTCCACCGCGACGTGAAGCCGGCGAACGTGATCGTCCCCGAGCGCCCGCACGGCGAGGCGGGCCTCGCGAAGCTGACCGACTTCGGCGTCGCGCTGATCGCCGGCGACGACGCGCTGACGCGCACCGGCGACGT
This sequence comes from uncultured Solirubrobacteraceae bacterium, assembly GCA_963781935.1. Taxonomy (GTDB): domain Bacteria; phylum Actinomycetota; class Thermoleophilia; order Solirubrobacterales; family Solirubrobacteraceae; genus F1-60-MAGs163. The sequence goes on along the minus strand of CAWAHX010000008.1, from coordinate 49,271 downwards.
CGTCGGGACGCTGGCCTACATGGCGCCCGAGCAGGCGGAGGGGCGCGAGGTGACCGGCGCGGCGGACCTCTACGCGCTGGCGCTCGTGCTGTACGAGGCGCCTGACCGGCGTCAACCCGGTCCGCGCCCACGGAGCGCGCGGCCACGGCGCGCCGCGTCGGCACGCGGATGCCGCCCGCTCCAGCGCCTGCGCCGCGACGTGCCGCGACGCGGTGGCGGCGGCGATCGACCGGGCCGTGCTGCCCCGTCCCGAGGATCGCGGCACGCTCGAGGATCTGCGCGACGCGCTCGACGGTGCCCTCGACGCCGCGGATCGCACCGTCGGCCCTGTGGCCGCGTCGTCGCTCGAGGAGTTCGCCACCGGGGAGCACGCCGCGCTCGCCTGGCCCGCGGCCGAGGATGAAGCCGACCGGCCGCTGGGCCGCGGCGTCGCGCAGCGCCTGTTCGCCGCCAGCGCCGCCGGCGCGCTGTGCGGGGCGGTGCTCAGCTCGCTGCCCGCGTCCGCGGCCCCGGCGGCCGCCGCGCCCGCGTTCGGAGCGGCCGCGGCGGCCTTCGCGGTCCTGATGCTCCCCCGCGCCGGCTGGCTGCTGAGCGTCTGCGCGCTCGGTGCCTGGCTGGCCTGGGCCGGACTGCCCGGCGTGACGGTGCTGCTGGCCGCCGCCGCGCTTCCGACGATGCTGCTGCTGCCCTCGCGCGGCGTCCTGTGGTCGGCGCCGGCCGGTGCGCCGCTGCTCGGCGTCTTCGGCCTGGGCCTGGCCTGGCCCGCCTTCGCCGGCCGCGCCGCCGGGGGCCTGACGCGCGCGGCGCTCGGCGCGCTCGGGCTGTGGTGGCTCGTCCTGGCCGAGGCGATCGCCGGGCCGCGGCTGCTGCTCGGAGAGGTGCCGGGAACGCCCGCCCCGCACGTCTGGGAGGGCTCCGCGGTCCACGCCGTCGAGCGACGTGCTCGGGCCGCTGCTCTCGCACGGCGTGCCGCTGATCGCGCTGGTCTGGGCGGCGGCGTCCTGGGTTCTCCCGCTGATCGTCCGGGGCCGTCGCTTCGCGCTGGACGTCGTCGCCGTGTGCGCCTGGGCGGCGGGGCTGGCCGCCGGAACCGCCGCGGTCGCCGCCGCGTTGCCCTGGCCGGGCCCCGCGCCGTCGGTCCGCGGACTCGTGATCGCCGCGGTCGTCGCCGGCGTCGGGTGCCCTCCTGTCCGCCGCAGCCGCGGAACAACCCATCTAGCATGGGTTGATGCATGGCCCGTCTGTGGCGGGTCCTGCACGCCGATCATGAGCGTCCTCAGGAACCTCGAGAGCAAGCTGGCAGGCCTCGTCGAGGGGACGTTCGGTCGCGTCTTTCGCACCGAGGTGCGCCCCGTCGAGCTCGCGCGCCGGCTGACGCGTGAGATGGACGAGCACGTGACCGTCTCGCTGTCGCGCAACTACGCGCCCAACGAGTACGTCGTCTGGCTCTCGCCGCAGGATCGTGAGCGCTACGCCGCCGTCGAGCACGAGGTCCAGGACGAGCTCTGCGCGTTCCTGCTCGAGCACGCGCGCGCGGAGCGCCTGGCGCTCGTCTCGCGGCCGGTCGTCGAGTTCGAGACCGACGAGTCGCTCGGCCTCGGCGAGTTCGGCATCGAGACGCGCCTCGTGCACGTCGAGCCGGAGGCGCCACCGGCCGCCTCCGCGCCGCGGGCCCGGCGCGCCCGCGACCGGTCGAGCCGCGCGGCCAGACGATGGTGTTCTCCTCCTCCGAGCGCGTGCAGGAGCGCCTCGACGAGGCGCAGTCGGTCCGTCGCGGGCGGGCGATCCTCGCGGCCGAGGGCAAGCGGTTCGCGATCGGCCCGGCGGGCGCGGTCATCGGTCGCAGCCGCGAGTGCGACGTCGTCCTGGGCGATTCGAACGTCTCCCGCCGTCACGCCCAGATCCGGTTCGACGACGCCGCGGGCTGGACGATCGAGGACCTGGGGTCGACCAACGGCGTGCGGGTCAACGGCACGCCGGTCACCGGCGTGCAGCCGCTGCAGCTCCGGTGACCGGCTCGACGTCGGCACCGTCTCCGGCCGCTTCGAGGTGGAGTGATGCTCGAGCCCGCCGCCGTCGCCCTGCAGGCGGCGTTCCTCGCCGTCCTGTTCCTGTTCATCGTCTGGGTCGCCCGCAGCGCGCTGCGCGACCTGCGCCGTCCCGACGAGATGCGCGCCGCAGCGATGGGCGGCGGCGTCGTCGCTCCGCCGCCGCCGGACGCCACCGGCCTCCACAGCGCCACCGGGCGGACCGGCGGGGTGGCGCGTCGAGCCGCGCCTGATCGTCGAGCGCGCACCCGGGCACACGCCCGGCATGGAGTACGAGATCGGCGACGGCGCGGTGCTCGGTCGCGGCGAGCTCGCCGAGATCCGCCTGGACGATCCGTTCGCCTCCAGCCGGCACGCGCGGCTCGTTCGCCAGGGCCCGGTGATCGTCCTCGAGGACCTCGGCTCGACGAACGGCACCTACCTGAACGAGGAGCTCGTCACCGGTCCGCAGCCGCTGCACCAGGGCGACCGCGTGCGGATCGGCGACAGCGAGTTCACGTACGTGGACCGGTGAGCTGATGCTGCGCGTCGCCGAGCACGTCGAGCGCACCGACACCGGCCGCCAGCGCCGCGCCAACGAGGACGCGTACATCGCGCGCTCGCCGCTGTTCGCGGTGGCCGACGGCATGGGCGGCGCGCAGGCGGGGGAGGTCGCCTCGCGGACCGCGGTCGAGGTCCTCGAGCGCGGGCTGCCCGCGGGCGACGGCAGCGTCGAGCAGCGCCTCGGCGTCGCCGTGCAGGAGGCCAACGAGCGCATCCACGCGCTGTCGGTGGCCGACGACGCGCGCGCCGGGATGGGCACGACGCTGACCGCTGCCCACGTCGGCGAGCACGACGTGACGATCGCCCACGTCGGCGACAGCCGCTGCTACCGCTGGCGCGACGGCGAGCTCGAGCGCCTGACGACCGATCACTCGCTCGTCGAGGAGCTGGTGCGCCAGGGCCGGCTGAAGCCCGAGGAGGCCGAGGAGCATCCGCAGCGCTCGATCATCACGCGCGCGCTCGGGCCCGAGGCCGTCGTCCAGCCCGACACGCACACCTTCCCCGCGCGCGCCGGCGACGTCTTCCTGCTGTGCAGCGACGGCCTGACGTCGATGGTCGGCGAGGCCGTCGTGGCGGAGGTCCTGGGCACGGCGACCTCGCTCGACGAGGCGGCCGCGGCGCTCGTCGACGCCGCCAACGACGCCGGCGGGCGCGACAACATCACCGTGCATCCTGTTCCGGCTCGAGGAGGTCGCCGAGGGCGCTGGACCCGGGCGCGACCCGCGTGGGTGAGGCGGCACTGCGCACGGAGGACGTGCGCCGCGCGCTCGACGAGGCCGGGACGTCGGAGGCGCAGGTCGCGCCCGCGCGCGCAGCGGACGCCGATCGCGCCCGCCGGCCGGCGGCGCGCCGCGCCGAAGCGCCGGCGGCGCATGCGCCGGTCCCGGCGTCGGCCTGATCGTCGCCGCGTGCTTTCTCGGCCTGCTCGCCACGGGCGCCTACCTCGCCTCGCAGTCGGTCTACTTCGTCGGGGCCGACGCGGACGGCTTCGTGTCGATCTACCGCGGCGTGCCCTACCAGCTCCCGGCCGGGCTGAGCCTGTACCACCGCGACTACGTCTCGGGCGTCAGCGCCGAGCAGCTGACGCCCCAGCAGCGCAAGACGATCGCCGAGCACCGCCTGCGCTCGCGCGACGACGTCGACGACCTGGTTCGCCAGCTCGAGCTCGGGCGGCTCGGTAGCCGGTGACTGCGCGCAACCGCGAGCTGCTGGGCCTGATCCCCGCGTCGCTGCTGGTGATCGCGGGGTTCGGCGCGGTGTTCGTCCAGGAGCGCTCGGTCGTCGCCGACGCCTCGCTGACCTACGGCGCCATCTTCCTGGGCCTGTGCCTCGCGGCGCACCTGGTGATCCGCATGCGCCTGCCCGACGCCGACCCGTACCTGTTCCCGATCGTCGCGGTGCTGGCGAGCGTCGGCCTGGTCGTCATCTACCGCCTGGACGACACGTTCGCACGCGATCAGGCGCAGTGGTTCGTCCTGGGGCTGATCGTGTTCTCCGCGACGATCGTGCTGCTGCGCGACTACCGCGTGCTCGAGCGCTACCGCTACGTGATCGCCGCCGGAAGCCTGCTGCTGCTGCTCCTTCCGCGCATCCCGGGGATCGGTTCGCAGGCGAACGGTGCATACCTCGGGATCAGCGTCGGGTCGATCACCTTCCAGCCGGCCGAGTTCGCGAAGATCGGGATCATCATCTTCCTGGCGAGCTACCTGCGCGACACGCGTCAGCTGCTCGTCTCGCGCAAGGTCGGCGGGATCACCGTGCCGCCGCTGAAGCACCTCGCGCCGCTGCTGCTGGTCTGGGGCCTGGCGATGGTGCTGCTCGTCTTCATCCGCGACCTCGGGTCGTCGCTGATGTTCTTCGGCGGCTTCCTGGCGATGCTCTACGTCGCGACGAACCGGCTCGTCTTCCCCGTCGTCGGCTTCGGGCTGTTCGCCGCCGGCGCCGTGTTCTTCGCGAACACCGTCGGGCACGTCGAGAGCCGCGTCGAGGCCTGGAAGCACCCGTTCGATCCTCACCTCTACGGGCAGATCGGCGGCAGCTACCAGCTCGCCCAATCGCTGTTCGCGCAGGCCGACGGCGGCATCTGGGGCCAGGGGTTCGGGCAGGCGCTCGTCGGCGCCGGGGACGGCGCGATCCTGCCGGCGGCGAAGACCGACCTGATCTACGCGGTGATCGTCAACGAGCTGGGCCTGATCGGGGCGATCGCGCTGCTGCTCGTCTACCTGCTGTTCGTCGAGCGCGGCTTCCGCATCGCCGTCCTGGCGCGCGACTCGTTCTCCAAGCTGCTCGCCACGGGCCTGACGACGGTCGTCGCGCTGCAGGTGTTCGTGATCGTCGGGGGCGTGACGAAGGTCATCCCGCTGACGGGCGTGACGCTCCCGTTCGTCTCCTACGGCGGGTCGTCGATCGTCGCGAACTTCATGATCGTCGCGCTGCTGCTCCTGATCTCCGACCGCGCACGTCGCGAGGCGCGGACGTGAACAAGCCGATCATCCGCGTCTTCGGCGTCGTGCTCGTGCTGTTCGCGCTGCTCGTCGCGTTCACCTCGCGCTGGACGGTCGTCGACCGCACCGAGCTGCAGGACAACCCGCAGAACAAGCGCGCCCTGCTGGCGCAGGAGAAGATCGCGCGCGGCTCGATCGTCGCCGCCGACGGGAGCACGCTGGCGAGCTCGACGCGCGGCGTGGACGGCACGTACACGCGCCGCTACCCGCAGGGCAGCCTGTTCTCCCAGTCCGTCGGGTTCGCGTATCTGCTCCCGGGAACCTCCGGGCTCGAGCGCTTCTACAACGGCCAGCTGACCGGCCGCAGCAGCGGCCTGGAGCGCACGCTGCGCAACCTGCAGGGCAAGGGCGGCCAGGGCAACGACCTGCGCACGGCGCTCGACCCGCGCGCGCAGCAGGTCGCCATCGCCGGCCTCAACGGCCGCGCCGGGGCCGTCGTCGCGATGGACCCGCGCACCGGCCGCGTGAAGGTGATGGCGTCGGTGCCGAGCTACAACCCGGCCGCGACGCGCACGCAGAAGGGGCTGAACGCGCTGAACCGGGCGCCCGGGGCACCGCTCCTGAACCGCACGACCCAGGGCCTCTACCCGCCGGGCTCGACGATGAAGGTCGTCACGTCGATCGCGGCGATCGACTCGGGCCTCTACCAGCCGACGTCGACGGTCAACGGCAAGAACGGCATCAAGATCTCCGGCGTGCCGCTGAACAACGACGGCGGCGAGGACTTCGGCGACGTCGACCTGACGTTCGCGCTGACGCACTCGATCAACACCGTCTTCGCGCAGGTCGGCGAGAAGGTCGGCAAGGGACGCATGCAGCGCTACATGAAGCGCCTCGGGTTCGAGCAGCCGGCGCAGGTCGACCTGCCGCTCGACCAGCGACTGGCCAGCGGCACCTACTGCGAGCGCAACGGGCGCCTGCGCCTGGTCGCGCCGACGGAGGGCTGCGTCGACATCGGGCGCGTCGCGATCGGCCAGAGCAAGCTGCTCGTGACGCCGCTGCAGATGGCGATGGTCGCCTCCGCGGTGGCCAATCGCGGGACGCTGATGACGCCCTTCATCGCCACGCGGGCCCTCGATCCCGACGGCCGGACGACGCTCGAGAACCAGCCGACAGTGCTCTCGCACGTGATGACGCCCGGCACCGCCGACAAGATCACGGCGATGATGCAGAAGGTCGTCCAGGAGGGCACGGGCACCGCGGCGGCGCTGCAGGGCATCGACGTCGCCGGCAAGACGGGCACCGCCGAGCGCGACGTGGCGCGCAACATCACGCAGCCCTGGTTCATCGCCTTCGCCCCAGCCGCCAACCCGCGGATCGCCGTCGCCGTGACGATCGAGAAGGTCGTCGGCGGGTTCGGCGGCGTCGATGCCGCACCGATCGCCAAAGCCGTGATGGAGTCCCTCCTGCAATGACCGAACGCCTTGACGCCGGCACGATCGTGGACGGCCGCTACGAGATCGAATCGCGGCTGGGCTCCGGCGGCATGGCCGACGTGTACCTCGCGACCGATCGCCAGCTCGGCCGGCGCGTCGCGCTGAAGGTGCTCTACCGCCGCTTCGCCCAGGACGCGGAGTTCGTCGAGCGCTTCCGCCGCGAGGCGTCCTCGGCGGCGGGCCTGCAGCACCAGCACGTCGTGTCCGTCTACGACCGCGGCGAGTGGGACGGCACGTACTACATCGCCATGGCCTACCTCGAGGGCCGCTCGCTGAAGGCCGTGATCCACCAGGAGGCGCCGCTCGATCCGGCGCGCGCGATCGACCTGACGATCCAGATCCTGCGGGCGGCGCGCTTCGCCCACCGCCGCGGCGTGATCCACCGCGACCTCAAGCCGCACAACGTGATCGTCGACGACGACGACCGCGCCACCGTCACCGACTTCGGCATCGCGCGCGCCGGCGCGTCGGACATGACGCAGACCGGATCGATCATGGGGACCGCGCAGTACCTGTCCCCCGAGCAGGCCCAGGGCCACGCGGTCAGCGCGCAGTCGGACCTCTACTCGATCGGGATCATCCTCTACGAGATGCTGACGGGCCGGGTGCCGTTCGACGGCGAGAGCGCCGTCGCGATCGCGCTGAAGCAGGTCGGCGAGGCGCCCGTCCCGCCGATCGCCTACAACCCGGCCGTCTCGCCGGCGCTGCAGGCGGCGACGCTGCGCGCGCTGGAGAAGGACCCCGCGCGGCGGTTCGCCGATGCCGACAGCTTCATCGCCGCGCTCGAGGCCATTCAGGCCGGCACGCCCGCCGGCCCGGCCACCGACGTGACGATGGTGGGCGTGGCCGCCGTCGGCGCGGTCGCCCCCGTGGGGCCGAGCGTCTACCCGCAGGAGACGATCCCGCCCAGCTACGGCCACCCGCCGCCCGAGTCCTGGGATCAGAACGGCGGGGACGAGGGCCCGGGACGTCGCTGGTGGATCTTCGCGCTGGTCGCGCTCGTCGTCGTCGGGATCGTGATCGCGGCGCTGCTGCTGCTGCGCACGAAGCAGGTCGTCGTCCCGAACGTCGTCGGATCCGATCAGGCGACGGCCGAGTCCGTCCTGCAGCGCGAGGGCTTCGCGACCGACACCGTCGTCAAGACGTCCACGGTGACCAAGGGCCAGGTGCTCGGTCAGAGCCCCGATCCCGGGCAGAAGGCCGACAAGGGCTCCGTCGTGAAGCTGACGATCTCCGACGGCCCCGGAACGGCGTCGATCCCCGGAGTCGACGGGCTGACGGCCGCGCAGGCCAAGCGCCGCCTGGAGAGCGCGGGCTTCAAGGTGCGCGTGCGCCAGAAGAGCGTCCGACACGGTGCGCCGTCGGCGATGCGATCGACACGCAGCCCGCCGAGGGGACGCCGTTCGAGCGTGGGCAGACCGTCACGCTCAACGTCTCGTCCGGCCGCGCGAAGGTCGTCGTCCCGAACGTCGTCAACCAGACGATCGAGGATGCCCGCGCCACGCTCGACCGCCGCGGGATTCACCGTCACCGTGACGCAGCAGGAGGACTCCAAGAACGACCCCGGGACGGTGCTGGCGCAGAGCCCGGCCGCGAACGCGAAGGCGGACAAGGGCTCCGCCGTGGCGCTGACCGTCGCCAAGAAGCCTGCGCAGATCGACGTGCCGAACACGATCGGCGACGACGAGGCGACGGCGATCGAGACGCTCTCGGGCGCCGGGTTCAAGGTGCTGCAGACCTCGGTGCCGGTGACCGACGAGCAGCAGGACGGCACGGTCGTCACGCAGGATCCCAAGAGCGGCAAGGCCAAGCCCGGCTCGACCGTCACCGTGGGGATCGGGACGTTCTCGCCGCCGACGACGCCCACCACGACCGGGGGCACGCCGTGAAGGTCGCGGTCCTCGCCGGCGGGCGATCGTCCGAGCACGAGGTCTCGCTGAAGAGCGCCGCCGCCGTTCAGGAAGGCCTGCGCTCAGGCCGGCCACGAGGTGCTCTGGGTCGAGCTCGAGCGCGACGGGGCATGGCGGCACGACGGCGGGGAGGTCGCCCTGCATCCGGGCCGCGGCCTGCTCGACGCCGACGCCGTCTTCCCGGTGCTGCACGGGCCGTTCGGTGAGGACGGCACCGTTCAGGGCCTGCTCGAGCTGCTCGACGTGCCGTACGTCGGCGCGGGCGTCCTGGCCTCGGCGGCGTGCATGGACAAGGTCGTCTTCAAGGAGCTGATGGCCCGCGCCGGCCTGCCGCAGGTGCGCTACGTCGCGGTCGACGACGCGCGCTGGCGCGACGAGCGCGCGCGTCGTCGAGACGCAGGTCGCGGAGCTCGGCCTGCCGGTGTTCGTCAAGCCGGCGCGCCTGGGCTCGTCGGTCGGGCATCGTGCGCGTCGCGCGCGCTGATGAGCTGGCGGCGGCGCTGGAACAGGCGTTCCACCACGACCCGCGCGCGATCGTCGAAGCGGCGGCCGCGGGACTGGAGGTCGAGTGCTCGGTGCTCGGCCACACGACCGACGCGGCCGCCAGCGAGCCGGGGGAGATCGTCGTGCTGCGCAGCGCCTCGCCGGGCGGCTGGTACGACTACGAGGCGAAGTACACCGACGGCGGGATGGAGCTCGTCGTCCCGGCGCGGATCTCCGCCGGCGGCACGGGCCAGGGTTCAGGAGCTGGCGGTGCTCGCATTCCGCGACTCCGGCTGCAGCGGGCTGGCGCGCGCCGACTTCTTCGTCGACGGCGACGAGGTCCTGCTCAACGAGCTCAACACGATGCCGGGCTTCACGCAGACGAGCGTCTACGGGAAGCTCTGGGCGGCCTCGGGGATGCCGTACGCGGACCTGTGCGACCGGCTGGTGCGCATCGCGGTGGAGCGGTTCGAGATGGAGCGGAAGTACCTGCGGTGACCTCGCAGGGGCGAGTTACTTGTACAGCTGATCTCCGCGATCTTCACCTTCTCCTGCCCCGGAGCGAAGGTCGTGATCCAGACGAGGTACCAGCGGAACTTCGTCCCGGCGGTGTCGAGGTCGACGCGCGTCCTGCGGGTGGCGTCCGGCGATCGTCCCGACCTGCTTCCAGCGCGGGTCGGTGAACGTCGCGGGCAGGCCGCCCGGACCGGCGGCGTAGACGGCTCCCGACCAGCCGGGGGTCGGCGTCAGGATGTCGAGACGGCGCGCCGCGACCTTCGGCTTGGCGTCGACCGCGAGCCCGACGCCCGGCTTGGGCGCCAGGTTCCCGTTCTGGTAGGTCTCGGTCGACCAGGTCGTGAGCTTGTCGCCGTCGAGCGCCGCAGAGGCCTCGAGCGGGTGCTCCCCGTCGCCGCCGAACGGGTCGTAGTCCTTGGCGCCGTTCTGGCTCGAGTGAGAACGGCTCGAAGCCGGCGGCGGGCTTGGCGGTCGGCGTCCCGGTGCCGCGCTCGGCCCGCTTGGCCAGCAGCGCGAAGCCGGTGACGACGATCACGGCGACGATCGCGATCGCGGCGATCCAGCGCCACGGATGCAGGATGCGGTCGGGAACCCGCCGGCGCTTGCCGGCCGGCAGCGAGCGGAACACCGTCGTCGCCTCGCCGGTGAGCTGCCCCGTGCGCGCCGTCTCGATCGCCAGCGCGTCCTCGAGGTCGGCGATCAGCTCGCCGGCGTTCTGGTAGCGGCAGCTCGAGGTCCTTCTCCGTCGCCCGGTCGACGATCGCCGCCAGCGCGCTCGAGACCTCGGGGCGCCGGGACTGCACGTCGGGCAGCTCGTCGCGCACGTGGTGCATCGCGATCGCGACCTGGTTCTCGCCGTGGAACGGGACGTCCCCGGTGAGCATCTCGAACAGCACGACGCCGAGCGAGTACAGGTCGGACTGCGGCGTCACGGCGTGGCCGAGCGCCTGCTCGGGGCTGACGTAGTCCGTCGTCCCCAGCACGCGGCCGTCGGCGGTCAGGCCCTCCTCGGTCAGCGACCGGGCGATGCCGAAGTCCGTCACGCGCGCGGCGCCGTCCTCGTCGAGCAGCACGTTCTGCGGCTTGACGTCGCGGTGCACGATGTGGCGGTCATGGGCCGACTGCAGGCCGCGGGCGACCTCGATCGCGTAGGCGACGGCCTCGGGCACGGCGAGCCGCTCGAGCCGCTTGATGCGCTCCTTCAGCGTCTCGCCCTCGACGTACTCGAGGACGATGTAGGGCGCGTGGTCCTCCTCGCCGGCGTCGATCACGCCGACGACGTACGGCGACTGGAGCTTGGCGATCGCCTTCGCCTCACGGCGGAAGCGCTCGAGCTGATCCGCGTCGCGGGCGACGTCGCGGTGCATCATCTTGATCGCGACCGGGCGCTCCAGCGTCGTGTCGAACGCGAGGTAGACCGTCGACATCCCCCCGTGCCCGATCGGCTCATCGACGCGATAGCGCCCATTCAGCAGCGCTGGGGACGATGAGCTCATGGAACGTATTGTGGACGGGTCGGCGGTGTGCATGTCGCGTACGTGACGCTGCTGGTGGAGTTCGCCGACGACGCGTGCATCACCTACATCATGGGGGGTCTTGCACGACCGGTGTCAAACAGTCGGCGCGGCGACGCTGATCAGGCGAGCTTCAGGCCGCCGGGCGCCGTCGCGACGCCGGTTTCGTCCGTGACGGTGCCGATCCGCCGGGCGCCCGGATGCCGCGCCGCGAGGATCGCCGCCGCTTCGTCCGCACGCGGTTTCCGGCACGGTGGCGACGAAGCCGCAGCCCATGTTGAAGACCTCCCACATCTCGGCCTCCGGGATCGCGCCCAGGCGGGCGACGAGCGCGCAGATCGGCGGGACGGCGAGCGGCTCCTCGATCGCGTAGCCGACGCCCGTGCCCAGCCGCAGCAGGTTCTTCAGCCCGCCGCCGGTGATGTGGGCCAGGCCGTGGACGGCGACGCCGGAGCGCAGCAGGTCCAGCGCGGCGCGCACGTAGATGACCGTGGGCGCGAGCAGCGCGTCGGCGACGGTCGCCCCTCCGAGCTCGTCGGGCGTGGCGAACAGGCCGGGGCCGTCGTCGAGCAGCACGCGGCGGGCGAGCGTGTAGCCGTTGGAGTGCAGCCCGCTCGACGGGACGCCGATCAGCGCGTCACCCGGTGCGATGCGCGTCGCCGGTGATGATCGCGTCGAGCGCGACGGTGCCGATCGCCGTGCCGCACAGGTCGAAGCCGCTGGGCGAGGGATGGCCGCGGATCAGCTCGGGCAGCACGGCGAGCTCGCCGCCCGGGATCTCGATGCCGGCGTCGGCGGCGCCGATCGCCAGGCCGCGGGCGATCGCCTCGGTGGCCGCGGGATCGGCCTGCTCGACGGCGAGGTAGTCGACCATCGCGATCGGCTCGGCGCCGACGCAGACGAGGTCGTTGACGTTCATCGCGATGCAGTCGATCCCGACGCTGTCCAGGCGCCCGGTCTGCTCGGCGAGCACGAGCTTCGAGCCGACGCCGTCGGTGGCGATCGCGATGCCGAGGGCGTCGCTGACCCGCAGCACGCTCGCGTAGTGGCCCGGGAGGTCCACGACGCGCGAGGGAGCGCCCGTCTCGATCGTCCGCAGCACGCCGACGATCGCGCTCACGGCACGGTCGGACTGGTTCGTGTCGACGCCGGCGGCGGCGTACGCGTCGCTCATCGCGCCGATCCTCGCAGACGCCGCAGCGTGACGGCCGCCAGCGCCACGCGATAGGCCGCGTACGGCCACAGTGCCCCGACGCGCTCGACGGGGACGATCCGCGCGGCGGCGAGCGTCGAGACCATCGAGGCCCCCATTCCCAGCGCGAAGCGGCCGGTCATCCCGGGCGGGAGGCCGCGCTGGGCACAGGCGCACGCCCTTCAGCAGGCTGGCGCCGGCGATCACCGGCAGCGCGACGTGGCGCGACAGGGCGCTCGCCTCCGTGCGGGTGAAGCGCCGCGCCCGCATCGCGGCGAGCGTCATGCCGCCGCGCGAGGTCCCGGGCATCAGCGCGCTCGCCTGGGCGAGCCCGAGCAGCAGCGCGTCGGTCGCGGTCGCGTCCTCGCGCGTGCGCTCCTGGGCGCAGCGGGTGTCCGCGAGGGTCATCGCGACGGAGCCGATCAGCAGGCCCAGCGCGATCGAGCCCGGCGTCCCGAGGCGCCGCTCGATCGGGCCCTCGAGCGTCAGGCCGACGATCGCCGGCGGCACGAACGACCCGGCGATCAGCGTCAGGCGCCGGCGGTCGAGGTCGTGTGCCGCCTCGCCGACCTCATGGCGCAGCGCGATCAGCAGGCCCAGCGCGGTGCCGGCGTGCAGCGCGACCTCGAAGGCCTTGCGCAGATCCGGATCGAGCTCCGGGTAGGGCCAGCCGAGCAGCCAGGGGACGAGCGTCACGTGGCCCGAGGACGACACCGGCAGCAGCTCCGCGGGCCCGTGCAGGAGCCCGAGCGCCAGCGCATGGCGCCGCGGGAGCACCGCCGCGGGGTCAGGCGGCGGGGACATCGGCGGCCGGGCCGCTGCGGCCGCGGCGCCAGCGCACGAACAGGTAGACGGCGGCGACGATCAGGATGGCGAGCACCACGTAGTCGACGTAGTGCAGGTAGCCCTTCCAGTCCTCCCAGCTGCCCGCCGCGCTCTTGCCGATCAGCGTCAGCCCCAGCATCCAGGGGATGCAGCCGAGCGTCGTGAACAGCACGAACCGGCCGAACGGCATCCGCGCGGCACCGGCGGGGAACGAGATGAAGGTGCGGACGATCGGCAGCATCCGGCCGAAGAACACCGCCGGGGCGCCGTACTTCTCGAACCAGCGGTCCCCCCGGTCGAGGTGCGCTTGCGAGATGTGGAGCCAGTGGTGGCGCTCGAGGGCTTCGAGCCGGCCGTAGTAGCCGATCGCATAGGCGATGCACGAGCCGAGCACGTTGGCCGCGACCGCGACCGTGACGACCGCGATCAGCGAGTAGGTGCCCTTGTCGACGTTGAAGCCGGCGAACAGCATCGTCGGCTCCGACGGGATCGGGATGCCCATGCTCTCGAGCGTCATCAGCACGAAGATCCCCGCCAGGCCGAGGTCGCCGACGACGGTCGTCGCCCAGTTGGCGAGCTTGTCGGTGACCGAGGCGAGAACGAGGAGCGCGGAGAGCGGCATCGCGCGAAAAGGGTAGCGTTGGGGCCCGGATGCGCGTCTGGGTCGACCTCACGAACTCGCCGCACGTCCTGGTGCTGCGACCCGTGATCGAGCGCCTGCGGGCGGCGGGCGCCGAGGTGCAGGTCACCGCCCGCGACTTCGCCCAGACGGTCGAGCTGTGCGAGCGCCACGGCATCGACGCGACCGTCATCGGACGCCATCGCGGAGGGCGCCTGGCGGCCAAGGCGGTCGGGCTGGCGGACCGCTCGACCGCGCTGCTGCGATGGGCCCGCGGGCGCCGCTTCGACCTCGCGCTCGGCCACGGGTCGAACGACGTCACGATCGCCGCCAAGCTGCTGCGCATCCCGTCCTCGACGATGTTCGACTACGAGTTCGCGACGGTCCAGCACACGGTGAACTGCCGCCTGGCGCGTGCCGTCGTCGTGCCCGAGGCGATCCCGCCCGAGCGGCTCGACCGCTACGGCGCGCGCAGGAAGCTGCGCCGCTACCCGGGCCTGAAGGAGGAGTACTACCTGGCCGACTTCACGCCCGACCCGGCGGTCCTCGCGGAGCTCGGCATCGACGCGGCGCAGCCGCTCGCGGTCGTCCGCACGCCGCCGGTGGTCTCGCTCTACCACCGCTTCGAGAACGACGTCTTCGCCGGCGTGCTCGACCGGCTGCGCGAGCAGGGCCAGGTCGTCGTGCTGCCGCGCGTCGCCGAGCAGCGCGAGGAGCTCGCCCGCGCCGGCGGGTTCATCGTCCCCGAGCACGCCGTCGACGCGCCCTCGCTGGTGGCCTTCGCCGACGTCGTCGTCAGCGCCGGCGGAACGATGAACCGTGAGGCCGTCGCGCTCGGGACGCCCGTCTGGACGACGTTCGAGGGTCGGCTGGGGGGCGTCGACGAGCGCCTGATCGCAGAGGGCCGGATGCTGCGCCTGGAGCGCCCGCAGGACGTCACGCTGCGCAAGCGCGGAGCGGGCGAGGAGCGCGCGGCGATGGCCGCACGCACGCGGCGCGACCCACAGCTGCTGGTCGACCTGCTCTGCAGTCCGCTCGCGAGCGCCCCGCAGAGCTAGAATCCGGTCCTGATGCGCCGTCGATTCCGCACGACGGCCCTGCCGCTGCACCGCCATTCCCTGTTTCAGCTGGCGGCCGACGGAGGGCTCGTCGCCCTGGCGTACTACCTCGCCTACCGGCTGCGGTTCGACCAGGCCGTCGGGGTTCCCGACCGCTTCCAGCGCCTGTTCGAGAGCACGGTCATCTGGGTCGTCGTCCTCGCCCTGATCATCTTCACGCTGCTGCGGATCGAGCAGAAGCAGTGGCGCTACGTCACCCAGCGCGACTACAGCGGCGTGGTCCAGTCGGTGATCCTGCTGACGCTCGCCGTCGTCGGGTTCGTCGCCCTCGTCAAGCCGGTCAGCGACACGCGCCTCCCCGGCGACGTGAACGTGTCGATCCCCACCGGCGTCCTGGCGCTCTTCTTCCTGCTCTCGCTCGCCTTCGTCGGCGGTGTGCGCTTCCTCGCCCGCGCCGTCTACGAACGGCCGATCCGCGGCTTCCGCGCCAACAAGGACGCGCGGCGCGTGATCATCATCGGCGCGGGCGACGGCGGGCGCCTGACGCTGCGCGAGATCCTGCGCAACGAGACGCTCGGCCTGAACCCGGTCGGCTTCGTCGACGACGACCCGCTGAAGGCCGGGCTGCGGATCGACGGCGTCAAGGTCCTCGGCGGGACCGAGCAGCTGGGCCGGATCCTCGACGAGACCGAGCCCGACGAGATCCTGATCGCGATCCCCTCGGCGCCCGGCACCCTGCGCGCGCGCGTCGTGCGCGCCGGCCGCGAGCGCGGGATCCCGGTCCGCACGCTGCCGACGGTGTTCGAGCTGCTGCAGGCCGGCGCCGGCCACGTCGTGCGTCAGGTGCGCGAGGTGCAGGTGGAGGACATCCTCGGGCGCGAGCCCGTGCGGATGGAGCTCGACCGGGTCGGGAGCTACCTCTCCGGCGAGGTCGTGATGGTCACCGGCGCCGGCGGCTCGATCGGCTCGGAGCTGTGCCGGCAGATCGCGCGCGTCGCCCCGCGGCGCCTGATCCTGATCGACCACGCCGAGGACAACCTCTTCAGGATCCAGCGTGAGCTCGAGGACGATCGCCACGTCCATCCCTCCGCGCTGGCCGCCGTGCTGGCGGACTGCAAGGAGGGCGAGCGGATGCGCGAGGTGCTCGACCAGCACCGGCCGACCGTGATCTTCCACGCCGCCGCCTACAAGCACGTCGGCCTGATGGAGACGAACCCGATCGAGGCGGTGCGCAACAACGCGATCGCCACGCGGCTGATGGCGCGGCTCGCCGGAGAGCTCGGCGTGAAGGCCTTCGTCCTGGTGTCGACCGACAAGGCGGTGTCGCCGGCGACCGTGATGGGCGCCTCCAAGGCGCTCGCGGAGTACGCCGTCGAGGAGATGACCGCGCGCTTCCCCAAGACGCGGTTTGCGACCGTGCGCTTCGGGAACGTGCTCGGCTCCTCGGGGTCCGTCGTCCCGATCTTCCGCCGCCAGATCGCGCTCGGCGGTCCCGTGACGGTCACCGACGAGCGTATGACGCGCTACTTCATGACGATCCCGGAGGCCGTGCAGCTGATCATCCGGTCCGGATCGCTGGGCACGAGCGGTGAGATCTTCGTCCTCGAGATGGGCGACCCGGTGTCGATCCTGCAGCTCGCGCGCGACATGATCGAGCTCTCCGGGCTGCGGCCGGAGACGGACATCGCGATCGAGGTGGTCGGCCGGCGCGCCGGCGAGAAGCTGCACGAGGAGCTGTTCAACCCCTACGAGCGCCCGCAGCCGACGCCCGCCGAGAAGATCCTGCTCGCGGGTCGGCGCCCGCGCGAGCCGGGCGAGGTTGCCGGCTGGTTCGACGAGATCGCGCTGCTTGCGCTGGAAGGCGACGCATCGGCGCTGGCGGCGAAGGTCGCAGAGCTGGCGGGGCCCGCGCGCGACGGAGCACACGCCGCTTCCGGCGAAGCCACCAACTAGCATGACCCCCTCATGACGGCTGTCCTCGCAGGTCTTTCGATCTCGGGCAAGCTGGATCACTACGGTGCCGTCGCGGGCCTCGCCGCGATCGTCGGCATCGGCGTGCTCTCGCTGCTCTACTTCGCGCAAGCGCGCGAAGTGAAGCGCCTGCGCGAATGGGCCGGGCGCGCCCCGGAGCGCGATCAGGAGCTCCAGCAGCGCGTCGTCGCCCAGGCCCAGCAGCGCACCGCCGGGCCGTCACGGCTCGCCCCCCAGCAGCCCCGGCCCGCGGCGCCCGCAGCCGCGCCTGCGCCCGCCGGCGCGGTGCGCCCGGCCGCGGCGACACCGGCAGCAGCAGCAGCGGCAGCAGCGGCAGCAGCGGCTTCGGGTGCGCCGCCGGCCCCGGGCGCGCCCGCGCCCGCAGGTGCTCCGGTTCCGGCAGCGACCACCGCCGCGGCCCACACCGCGGCGGTCGCCGCCCAGCAGGCCGCCGCGGCGGGAACCCCGGGCGCCCCCGCCAAGTCGCCGGCCGCCGCCCCTCCCGCAGGTGCCCCGGTCGCCAAGCCGGCCGAGACCACGCAGGCGCCCCCCGGTTCGCCGGCGACCTCGACGGCCGCGGCGAAGGCCGTCGCCGCACCCACGCCCTCCGCCTCGCCCGCTCCGGCCACCCAGACGCCGGCGACCCAGCCCCCGGCTCCCGCTTCCGCCTCCGCTTCCGCGCCGCCCGCGGTCCCCGCGGCGGCCGAGCCATCACCGGCGGCCCCCGCCGTGGCAGCGGCCGCGGCGACGAGCGCCGCTCGCACGCGGCCACGCCCGCCGGCCGCTCCCGTGCGCGCGACGACGAGCGAGACCGCGATTCCCGCACGTGCCGCGGCCGGGCGCAACGGCGAGGGGGACGGGGGCTCGCGCCGCGCCCTGCTGGGCGTCATCGCCGGCGGCCTGGCGATCATCGTCATCGCCTTCCTGCTGATCACGCAGGTCTTCAACGGCGACAGTGGTTCCACGCCGAAGCCGGCGAAGCCGAACACCGTCGGATCGACCACGACGACCTCAGGCGGCTCGACGACGAAGCCCACCAAGGTCGATCGCGCGGGCACCCAGGTCGCGGTCCTGAACGGGACGACGATCTCCGGGCTGGCGCGCGGCGCGGCCGACAAGATCGAGGCCGGTGGCTACAAGCCGCCGAGCCCGGTCACCACGGACACGACGAATCAGGCCCGCCCCACGACCGTCGTCTTCTACGACACCGGTGCGCGAGCGGAGGCGCTGGACGTCGCCAAGCTGATCGGGATCTCCCGCTCCGCGCTGCAGCCGATGGACGCCAATGCTCGCACGCTGGGCCAGAATGCGCCCGTGGTGGTCATCGTCGGCGCCGACCAGGCCCAGTAGCCCGTGATCTACCTCGCCCGCCACGGGCAGACGGCCTACAACGCCGAGGGCCGCTTCCAGGGGTGGTCGCCCGTCCCGCTCGACGCGACCGGCCGCGAGCAGGCCCTCGCACTGGCCCGGACGGTCGCCGAGGTGGCGCCCGCGACGCTGGTCTGCAGCGACATCGCCCGCGCTCAGGAGACCGCGGCGATCGTCGCCGCGCACGTCGGCCTGGAGCCGGTGGTCGACGCGCGCTTCGCCGAGACCGAGACCGGCGAATGGACCGATCGCACGTTCGAGGAGGTCCTCGCCGAGGACCCCGAGGGCTTCGCGAGCTTCCTGGCGCTCGAGCCCGGCTGGGGCTTCCCCGGCGGCGAGTCGTTCGCCCAGCAGGCCGCGCGCGTGCAGGACGGGCTCGGCGACTGGCGTGGGCGAGCCGGTGACGAGGACGTGGTGATCGTCTGCCATGGCAACGTCATCCGCCTGGCACTGCGCGCCGCCGGGCGATCGGTGCCGGATCGCCCGGACAACGGGAGCCTCGTGGCACTGTGACGCGTCCCGCGCAGGTCGTGTTCGCGGCGCTCGTCCTCGCGGCGTTCGGGGCGTTCTTCGTCGCGCAGAAGCTGAAGTCCCAGCCGTCGGTGATCCAGGGGTTCACGCTCCGCTGGCCGGTGATCTCCCCCAACCGGGACGGTCGCAACGACGCCCAGCGCATTCGCTTTCGCCTGAAGGAGGCGGACACGGTCGACGTCGCGATCGTCGACGACAACGGCGACGAGGTGAAGGAGATCGCCTCCGGATACGACCTGCAGGCCTACCGCTACCCCAACCCGAGCTTCACCTGGGACGGGACGGACGCCAGCGGCGATGCCGTCCCCGACGGGACGTATCGCGTGCGCATCACGCTCCGCGACCAGGGACGCAACGTGATCCTGCAGGACGCGTTCAAGGTCGATCGCACCCCGCCGACGGTGCGCGTCCTGTCGGTCGGGCCCAAGTCCGCACCCGGCCCGGAGCTGTTGCCCGGGCGTGGCGGCAAGCCGGCCCGGATCCGGCTGAACGCCCCGCTGCGCCAGGGCCGCCTGCTCGTCTTCCGCACGGCGCCGGCCCCGATCGCCCTCGCCGCGACGCGCCCGATCCCCCCGGGGGCCACGACGGTCAACTGGGACGGCCGTGACGACGCCGGGCGATCGGTCGCGCCCGGGACCTATGTCGCGGTGGCCGAGGGCCGCGACGTGGCGGGCAACGTCGGCACCTCCGTCCCGCTCGACTCGCGGGGGCTCCCGCGGGCGGGGTACGGCGCGCGCTTCCCCGGCCATGGCGGGATCACCGTCCGCCGGCTGGTCGTCCAGCCGCCGCTCCTGCCGGTCAGGGCGGGCGGGCGCGCGGTCATCGGCGTCGACGCGCGGCGCAGGCCGTACACATGGGTGATCCGCCGCGTCGGGAGCCCCGAGGTCCTGCGCCGTGGCTCGGCGACCCGTTCGGTCATCAGCGTCAAGACGCCTGCGAAGCGCTCGGGCCTGTTCCTGTTCACGGCGCGCCGCGCGGGTCGCAGCGCCGGTGCTCCGTTCGCCGTCGACGATGCCGCCCGCCACAAGGTGCTCGTCGTCATCCCGGTGATGACCTGGCAGGGCCGCAACCCGGTGGACGACGACGGTGACGGCGCGCCGAACCTGCTCGCGACCGGCCAGGGGGTGAAGGTCGCGCGGCGCGTGCTCGGCACGAGCCTGCCCGCCGGCTTCACGACGCAGCAGGCCCCGCTGTTCGGATGGCTGACGCGGGAGGGCCGCGACTACGACGTGACGACCGACGTCGCGCTCGCCCTCGGCGTCGGGCCGAAGCTCGCCGGGCACTCCGGCGTCCTGGTCGCCGGGGACGCCGTCTGGCTTCCGCGTGACCTGCAGACGCGTCTGCGGCGGTTCGTCGTGGCGGGCGGGACGCTCGTGTCGACCGGGGTCGGCTCATTCCAGCGCCAGGCGCGGCTGACGAAGCGCGTGCGGCTCGTCGACCCGACGCCCCCGGCGACCACGGACCTGTTCGGCAGCAGGCTCCAGGCGCCGCGCCGCGGCACGTTCGACCTGACGAACGCCAAGGACGCGATCGGCCTGTTCCAGGGCACCGAGGGCGTGTTCAACGGGTACACGGTCGCCGAGGAGACGACGTCGGCAGGGTCGGCGAAGCTCGTGGCCTCGGCGCTCACGCCCGATGGCCGCGCGGTGATCGTCGCGCTGCGCGTCGGCAAGGGGCTCGTGATCCGCTTCGGCCTTCCGGAGCTGCCGGGGCGCCTGTCCACCGACACCGACGCGCAGGGCCTGATGGGGCGCTCATGGGAACTGCTCTCCCGCTGACGCTCTGCTCCGTCCTCGCCGCCGCGGCGCTCGTCGTCCGCGGAGGCCGCGCGCGGGCGTGGCTGCTGCTCGGTGCGCTCGTCGTGGCACCGGCGATCCTGATCGTCCACGTGTGGGACGCCGATCAGGTCGTCTCGCTGCGGGATCGCCCGTCGCTCGCCGCGGCGGCGGCGCTGGCCGGGCTGGTCGCGATCGCGGCGCTGGCCTTCGTCTTCGCGCGCGTGTCGTGGGCGTTCCCGATCGCCGCGGTCGCCTCGGTCCCCTTCCGCGTGCCCATCGCCGTCGGCGGCACCTCGGCGAACCTGCTGCTGCCGCTGTATCTCGTCGTCGCGGCCGGCGCGCTCGCGTGGGCGCTTCCGCGGATCACGGGGCGCGTCGAGGATCCGCCCGAGCGGGCCGGCGGCCTGGAGTGGGCACTGGCCGCGACGCTCGTCCTGTACGCGGCCCAGGCCGAGTACTCGGCCGACACCGGCCGGGCGCTGGAGAACGTCGTGTTCTTCTACATCCCGTTCGCCGTGCTGTTCGCGCTGATGGCGCGCCTGGACTGGACCACGCCGCCTTGCGGGGCGCTGCGTCGCGGTGCTGACCGGCCTGGCCTGCGCGCTGGCGGCGATCGGCTACGTCGAGTTCGTCACCCGCCACCTGTTCCTCAACCCGAAGGTCATCGCGTCCAACCAGCTCGAGGACTACTTCCGGGTCAACTCGCTGTTCTTCGACCCGAACATCTACGGCCGGTTCCTGGCGATCGTGCTCGTCCTGATCGCCGCCTGGATGCTCTGGGAGCGCAGCGCCCGCCGGGTCGCGTGGGCGTCACTCGTCGTGGCGTTCATCTTCGGCGGGCTCGTGCTGACGCTGTCGCAGTCGAGCTTCGCGGCCCTGCTCGTCGGCCTCGCGGTGCTGGCCGCGCTGCGCTGGAGCGTGCGCTGGTCGCTCGTCGCCGCGGCGGTCGTCGCGATCGGCGTCGATCGCCGTCGTGGCGATCAGCACCAGCGGCTCCTCCACGAACGAGGCGACGAGCGGGCGCTCCGACCTGATCAAGGGAGGCGTGCGCCTGTTCACCGACGCGCCGGCGCAGGGCCAGGGGTCGGGCTCGTTCCCGCGCGAGTACCGGCGCGCCGAGGACGTCTCGGCCGAGCGCGCGACGTCGGCGTCGCACACGATCCCGATCACGATCGCGGCCGAGCAGGGGCTCATCGGCCTCGCGGTCTACCTCGCGCTGCTGTGGTTCGCCTTCCGGCGCCTGTTCCGCCGCGTCCGCGGGTCCGCCGACATCGTGCTGCGCGCCGGGGTCGCCGCGGCCTTCACCGCGCTGCTCGCGCACACGCTGATGTACGCGGCCTTCCTGGAGGACCCGCTCACCTGGGCGCTGCTGGGGGTCGGCACGGCGCTGGCCGCGGCCCAGGGGCGCGCGGCCGGCCGAGGCGCCGCCGGAGGCGACATGAGCGCTCGCCGCCGCGAGGTGGCGGTGTTCGCCGCGCTCGCGCTGCTGGCGATCGTCATCTGGGCGCTGGTGCGGACGTATCCCAACTACGACACCTACTACCACCTGGTCTGGGGCCGCGAGCTGCTCGACGGCCACGCACCCACGTTCGACGCCTACAAGGCGCCGACCCAGCACCCGCTGTTCCTCGCGATCTGCGCGGTGCTCGCCGGAGTGGTGGGCGAGCACGCCGACCGCGCCGTCGTGCTGCTGTGTGCGCTCTCGCTCGTCGCGCTGGTCTGGGCGGTCTTCCGCACGGGCCGCTCCGTGTTCGGCGTCTGGCAGGGTGTCGTCGCCGCGCTGCTGACCGCGTCGAGCTTCGCGATCCTGCTGCTCGCGGCGCGTGCCTACGTCGACGTGCCGTTTCTCGCGCTCGTGCTGTGGGCGGCGGCGCTCGAGGCCGAGCGCCCACGCCGCGGCGTCCTCGTCATGGCCCTGCTCGCGGTCGCCGGGCTGCTGCGACCCGAGGCGTGGCTCCTGGCGGGCGCCTACTGGCTCTGGTGCGCGTGGCCCGTCGGCCCCGATGGCCGCCGCTCGCCCCAGCTCGGGCTGCTCGCGCTCGCGGTCAGCGCGCCGCTGCTCTGGGCGCTCGTCGACCTGGTCGTGACGGGCGATCCGCTGTGGTCACTGCACGCGACGAGCAGCCTGGCCGACGAGCTGCATCGCGAGCGCGGCGTCGGGCACGTTCCCGGCGCCTTCGTCTCGTTCCTCAGCGATGCGCTGCGCCCGCCCGTGTTCCTCGCCTCGCTGGCGGGGCTCGTCCTCGTCGCGGTGCGCCGTGAGGGCCGCGCGCTGCACGTCCCGCTCGCCCTGCTGGGGTCGGGGATCCTCGCGTTCACGATCACCGGCGTCGCCGGGCTGTCGATCCTGCCGCGATACCTGACCGTCCCGGCGATCGCGCTGACGCTGTTCGCGGGCGAGACGATCGCCGGATGGACGGTGCTGGCATCCGGGGACCGCATGCGGCGGGTCTGGGGCGCGGGGGTCGCCGTGCTCGTCGTCCTCGGGCTCGTGTTCGCCGTCGGCAAGGCCGACGTGTTCAGCCGCTTCACCGCGGAGCTGCGGTTCATCACCGGCGTCCACGACGACCTCGTGGCCACGCTGCACGACCCCGTGGTCCGCCGCGACCTTCGCTGCGGCCCGCTGACCTTCCCGAACTACCGGCTGGTGCCCGACGCGCGCTGGATCCTCGACGCGTCGCGCTCGGACGTCGGCGCCCGGTCGGCACGGCGTCGTGCGCACGGCGTCGCGATGTTCTTCACGGACCGCAAGACGCTTGTGCGCTTCGGCTTCGCCGACGGCGCGAGCCCGCGGACCAACGTGCCGGACGCGGGCTACGCGCCCGTCGCGCGCCATGGGCGGTTCGCGGCCTACGCGAGCTGCCCGTAGCTACGAGTCGCGCGCGATGCCCAGCTTCTCGAGCCGTGCCCAGAGCGGCCCGTTCTGGCGCTGTGCGCTCTGCATCAGCGCCCACTCGCGCAGCTCCGGGTCGGGCGTCGCGCGGGCACCCGCGTAGTCGCTCAGCGCCTGCGCGAAGGCCGGTGCATCCGCCGCCGTGCGGACCGCGCGGTCCCACGTGCGCACCCCGGCGAGGTCGGGCGTCACGGTGTGCCGGCCGAGCCGTGCGTACTTCAGGATCCGGTAGGGCAGGCCCGCGTCGTTGAACGGCTCGACCTTGAACGGCACGATTCCGACGTCCGCCGTCAGGATCAGCCGCGAGGCCTCCGTGTCGGTGCGCTCGCCGAGCCAGACGAGGCTCGGATGCGCACGGCAGAGCGCGAAGTCGGGGTCCTGCGCGCACTCGTCCTCGTGCCAGGCGCCGATCAGCAGCAGCACGAGCCGCTCGCCCAGCTCGTCGGCGACGGCGCGCAGCAGTGCCCAATCGGTGCGCCAGCCGAGGTGCCCGAGCGACACGGCGACGACGGTCCCGTTCGGATCGGGGGCGGGGAAGCCTCCGGCGGACAGGCCGACGAGCGTCGACGGCCGCCCGGCCTCCTGCTCGAGCCGCGCCAGCTCGTCGGACGCGACGAACGTCAGCGCGGACCGCTCGGCCGCGAGCGCGTGCAGCGCGTCGAGGCGCTCGCGCAGATCCGGGCCCGCGTCGTACGCGCGCTCGTAGCGGTCCCAGCGCCCGTACCAGAGCTCGGCGGCGGGGCACAGCGCGAGGACGGCGCGCGCCAGGGGGTACTGCAGCGGGTGGAAGATCACGACGACCTTCGGCTCGCCGCGGTCGCGCCGCAGCGTGCGCACGAGCCGTTTCGCCTGGCGCGCGGCGAGCGCGACGCCGACGCCCTCCGGCATCCGCCCGTAGGCCCCGTAGGGGAGCCGCGGGGGATCGACGGCCACGACGTGGGGCGCGCGCAGCAGGTCCTCGGCCTGCTCACGCAGGATGAAGCGCTCGAGCTCACGCGGGAGCAGCAGGACGGCGATCGGTGGGCGCCGGTCGGCGGGCGGGGGCATCGCGCCCGGACACTATTCGTGTCAGCGGCTCCGGGGCGGTGGATACGGTCTTGCGCAGTGGAGGGCTACCTCAAGCGCCTCGCGGCCTCCGGGCTCGCCTACCAGTCCGCGAGCCTGCTCTCGGGCTTCCTCGCGCTGTTCACGCTCCCGCTGTACACGCGGCACCTCTCGCGCGCCGACTTCGGCTACGCCGAGACGCTGCTGACCCTGGTGATCCTCACGAGCATCCTGCTGCGCTTCGGCATGGGCGAGGCGTTCGTGCGCACGTGGTTCGACGACGAGCACCCCGACCGTCGCCGGCATCTGGCCCGCACGACCACGACGTTCGTCCTCGTCTCCACGACGATCGCGCTCGTCGCGGGAGTCCTGCTCGCCGGCCCGCTGTCACGGCTGATCCTGGGGACGCGCAACGAGACGCTGATGGCCTACGGCGTCTTCGGCATCTGGGCCTTCACGAACCTCGAGATCGCCTACGCGCTGCTGCGCGTGGAGGAGCGCCGGCGCGCGTACCTGATCGCCTCGTCGGTCAACGTGATCCTGACCGTGATCCTGACCGTCGTGCTCGTCGTCGTCCTCGACGACGGCGCGCGCGGCTACGTGCTCGGGAACTACGCGGCCTCCGCGGTCGTGCTCGCCGGGTTGTGGGCGTTCGTCGTGCGCGAGCACGTCGGCATCCCGCGTGTGCGCGTGCGCGTTCGGTCCGCTGCTGCGCTACGGCGCTCCGACCGTCCCCGCCGACGCGGCCGTCTTCCTGCTGAACGTCGTCGACCGCGCCTACCTGCTGCGCGCCGACAGCCCGGCGGCCGCGGGGCTCTACTCCGTCGCGATCAAGCTGGCGACGGTCGTGATCGTCCTGGTCCGCGGCTTCCAGCTCGCCTGGCCGCCGCTGGTCTTCTCGGTCGAGGACGACGCCGAGGCCAGCCGGATCTACGCACGCGTGACGACCACCTACATCGTGTTCACCGGGCTGATCGTCGCCGGGTTCGTGCTGCTGGGGCGCTGGGTCGTGCGGCTGCTCGCGGCGCCCTCGTTCTTCGATGCGCACAAGGCGCTCCCGTGGGTCGCGCTGGGCTGGGCGCTGTACGGGCTGTACCTCGTCCTCGCCTCGATCGCGGGCCGCCAGAGGGCGACGATCAGGACGCTCCCCTCGGCGCTCGTCGGCGTGGCCGTGAACGTGGTGGTGCTCGTCTGGCTCGTGCCGCCGCTCGGCATCACGGGCGCGGCGATCGCGCTCTGCGCGGCCTACGTGGCGATGCTGGTCGTGCTGCACCTCCTGACGCGCAGGCTGTTCCACGTCCCGTTCGAGTGGGGCCGCATCGCCGGGCTGGTGCTCGTGGCCGGAGGCCTGTCGCTGGCCGGCGACCTGCTGCTGCCGACGGCCGGCCTGGGCGGCCTCGTCTCGCGGGTGGCCGTCGCGCTGCTCATCCCTGCCGCGCTGCTGGCGGTGGGCGTCGTCCGGATGGACGAGCTGCGCACGCTGCAGCGCGCGTGGCGTACGCGTCCGCGGACCGCTTGAGGCGGCCGCGGACGCGCACGCGCGGCCTACTGCACGGTCATCGAGCCGAACATGCCACCGGAGTAGTGGCCGGGGAGGTTGCAGACGAACACGTACTTGCCGGGCTTGAGGTTGAACGTCTTGGACTTCGACTTGCCCGGAGCGACGTCCTCGATCTCGCCGACCGGCGTGCCGGCCTTGTCCTCGTTGATCTGGGAGCCCTCGAGCGGGAACGAGTCCGCCGGCTGATCCGTCTTGAGGAGCACGAACTCGTGCTCGACGCCGCCCGCGTTCTTCTGGGTGATCGGCACCTTGCCGGCGGCGACCGTCACGTTGTCCGGAGCGAACTTGAAGTCGGTCATGATCATGTCGACGCTCTTGACGGCCGTCGTCGAGGCGGGTGCGGTGGTCGCGGTCGTGTCCGTCGCCGCGGCCGCCGGCGTGCTGACCGTCGTGGTGACGGTCTTCGTACTGCCCCCGCAGCCCGTCGCGGTGAGTGCCGCGGCACTGGCGATCGCGAGGATGAGCAGAGCGGGTCTTTGGGTCATCGCTCGATCCTGCCCCTCTCCGGGTTCCGGTGCATCGGTACGAGGCCGCTTGCCGGTGCGGGAAAACCGCACCATCGTCTCGGGGTCAGCGCCGGGCGGGCGCGCGGCGGGCGAGCAGCGAGCATCCCGGCCCCGGCGACGGCTCCGAGGACCGGGCACCGCACGGCGCGCGGCCCGCGGGGAGAGTGCGAGCTCGAACAGCGGCGTGGGGTCGCCGAGCCGATCCTGGAGCCCGCCGAGCGGGCAGTCGCCGTGGTTGGCGGCGACGACGACGCCCTCGGTCACGAGCGACGCGACGGCGACGCGCAGCCACCGGTCGCGCCGCCCGGTCAGCGCGCACCACCACACCTCGAGGATCGCGAGCAGGAACGCGGCGGTGATCAGGCCGTGGAAGGCGCGGAATGCGCGTGCGGCGAGCGACAGCTCCGGGTCGCTCGCCGACGCCGGCATCACAGCCGCGGGCCGCCGCGGTTGTAGTCCATCGCCGCCTCGCGCAGGCCCTCGCCGCGCTCGGGGTGGAGCGTCGCCTTCACGTGGAACCAGTAGCGCTTGGGGTCGTGGCCCGGGAGCACGGTCGCGGCGAGCGCGCGCACGGCGTAGGTCCAGGCGGTCAGCCAGCGGACGAGCGCGGCGGACAGCGCGCTGTGGTGCTTGTGCATGTAGCGGTCGCGGTTGCGCGAGAGCTCGACGATCCGCCGCTCGGGCACCTCGTCGGTCGACAGCTGCTCGTCGTGGATCGCGACGGCCGACGGGACGTAGACGGTGTGCCAGCCGGCATCGGCGAGGCGCTTGCAGAAGTCGACCTCGTCGGAGTAGACGAAGAACTGCGGGTCGAACCAGCCGATCTCGCGCGCCGCCTGCCGGCGCACGAGCAGCGCCGCGCTCTGCGCCCAGTCGACGCGCCGCGGGACGTCGCCGCGGCTCTGCACCGTCGTCCAGCGGTGGATGAACAGCGCGGCCGCCAGCGCCGTCGACGGGGACGGGAAGCGCCACGCACTCGGCTGGGCCCGTCCGCTGGGACGCAGCAGCTTCGCACCGGCGGCGCCGGCGCGCAGGTTGCGCTCCATCGCGTCGTGCAGGGCGAGCGTGGCGCCGGGGAGCAGCTCGGAGTCCTCGTTCAGCAGCAGGACGTAGCGCCCGCGCGCGCGCCGCAGCAGCGTCGTGTCGTTCTGCGCCTTGCCCCGGCGCTGGTCGCGCGTGATCAGCAGGTCGACCGTCGGGTGGTTGCGCGCGACGCCGACCGAACCGTCGGTCGACGCGTTGTCCAGCACGATGACCTCGGTCGTGAACGGGACGGCCGCGCGCTCGTAGGCGATCGCCTCGAGCCCCCGTTCGAGCAGCTCGCGCTGCTGGGTGTTGACGACGCAGAAGCTGAGTTCGACGGGATTCGGCTCAGGGGTCGCGTCGGTCACCGCCGCCTATTGTGAACGCCCGTGAAGGTTCACGTCGTCGACCCCCCGGCGTACACCCCGCCGTACGACCATGCGCTGTGCGCCGCGCTCGCCCGTGCGGGCGCCGACGTCACCCTGCTCACGAGCGACTTCGCCTACGGGCCGGTGCCCGCCGCCGACGGGTACGCCGTCGACGCTGCGTTCTACCGCGGCGTGCCCGCATCGGGCCGCGCCCGCACGCTCGCGCGGCTCGCGCGCCACGTCCCCGACATGCTGCGCTACCGGCGCAGGGCGCTCGCGCGCGGACGTCGTGCACTTCCAGTGGCTGTCGGTGCAGCAGCTCGACGCGCACCTGCTGCCGCGAGGGCGCCCGCTCGTCCTGACCGCGCACGACGTGCTGCCGCGCGAGCCGCGGCGCGGGCAGCTCGGCGGCCCAGCGCCGGCTCTACGCCCGCTTCGACGCGGTCGTCGTGCACTCCGAGCACGGCCGCGGCCGGCTGGTGCGAGGAGGCGGGTGTCGATCCCGCGCGCGTCACGGTGATCCCGCACGGCGCGTTCACCCATCTCCTCGACGTTCCCGATGCCGCGGCGCTGCCCGCCGAGCTGGCGGCCGTCGACAAGCCGGTCGTCCTGCTGTTCGGGCTGATGCGCCCGTACAAGGGCATCGACGTCGCGATCGATGCGTGGCGCGGGATCGACGACGCCGAGCTGTGGATCGTCGGCATGCCGCGGATGGACACCACGGCGCTGAAGGCCGGCGCGCCGCCCGGGGTGCGCTTCGTCGAGCGGTTCGTCACCGATCGCGAGATCCCGGCGCTGATGCGGCGCGCCGACGTCGTCGTGCTGCCCTACCGCGAGATCGACCAGTCGGGCGTGCTCTTCACCGCGCTCGCGTTCGGCAAGCCGCTCGTGCTGAGCGACGTCGGCGGCTTCCCGGAGGTCGCCGCCACCGGCGCCGCGCGCCTCGTCCCCGCCGGCGACCCGGGTGCGCTGCGCACGGAGCTCGTCGCGTTGCTGGCCGACCCCGAGGCCCGGGCGGCAGCTCGGCGAGCGCGCCGCGCTGCGCGGCCCGCGAGCACTTCGGCTGGGCCGCGATCGCGCAGGCGCACCTGCGGCTGTACGAGCGCATCGCCGGATGATCTTGCGAGACTCGCCGAGTCGATGAGCGCACTGAAGACCGCATTCTGGGTCTCCGCCGGGCTGCTCGTCTACACGCAGGTCGGGTACCCGCTGGTCCTCGCCGCGGTCGACCGCGTGCGCTCGCGTCGCGCCGCGCCGGTGGCCGCCGGGCCGCAGCCGAACAGGACCCGCACGTCACGCTGGTGATCGCCGCCCACCGCGAGGGCGCGGTGATCGCCGACAAGGTCGCCAACGCCCGCGCGCTCGACTGGCCCGCGCGACCGGCTCGAGGTGATCGTCGCCTGCGACGGCTCGCCGGACGACACGCCGCAGCGCGCGCGCGAGGCCGGCGCCGACCTGGTGCTCGAGCTGCCGCGGGGCGGCAAGGTGCGCGCGCAGGACGCGGCGGTCGCAGGCGGCCGATCCGCGCAGCACGTGATCGCGTTCTCCGACGCCAACTCCTCTGGGAGCCGGACGCGCTGCGCGCGCTGGTCGCGGCGCTGCGACGACGAGGACGTCGGCTACGTCTGCGGCCAGGTGCGGTTCGTCAACGCGCAGGCGGCACCAACCAGGAGGGCCTGTACTGGCGCTACGAGATGTGGCTGCGCGTCGCGCGAGTCGCGCCTGGCGAGCGTCACCGGCGGCAACGGCGCGATCTACGCGGTGCGCCGCGAGGCCTACCTCGACGTCGACCCGGTCATGGGCCACGACCTCTCGTTCCCGTTCAACTTCGTCAAGCGCGGGCGCCGCGCGGTCTACGCGCCGGCCGCACGCGCGACCGAGAAGATGGTGCCGTCGATCGAGGGCGAGTTCGCGCGCAAGCGGCGCATGATGAGCCACGCCTGGCCGATCGTCCTGCGCGGCGGGATGCTCTCCCCGCGCGGCTATCCGCCGCTCTACGCGCTGATGATCGTCTCGCACCGCGTGCTGCGCTACGCGGCGCCCGTGCTGCACGTCGTCGCGCTGGTCGACGAACGTCGCGCTGCTCGGGGAGGGCCCCGTCTACGCCGTCGCGCTCGCCGTCCAGGCCGGCGTGCTCGCCGCCGCGGCGCTCGGCGCGCGTGTCCGCTCGCGCCGCTGCTCGTCGCGCGCTACTACGTGCTGACGAACGCGTCGGTCGCCGCCGGCCTCTACGACCACCTGCGCCACGGGACCCCGGCGGGCTGGGCGCCGCCGGAGGGGACGCGCTGATGCGGCGCGCTGTTCGACGTCGTCGTCGCGGCCGGCGCGCTCGCGCTCGCCGTCGCCGTTCCTGCTCGCCGCGCTGATCGCGATCCGGCTGGAGTCGCGCGGCTCGCCGATCTACCGCCAGCGCCGCGTCGGCAAGGACGGCCACGCGTTCGACGTCATCAAGCTGCGCACGATGGTCAGCGGCGCCGAGGCGATGGGCGCCGGGCTCGCGGTCGACGACGGCGACGCGCGGATCACCCGCGTCGGGCGCATCCTGCGCCGCACGTCGATCGACGAGCTGCCCAACCTCGTCAACGTGCTGCGGGGCGAGATGGCGATCGTCGGCCCGCGGCCGACGGTGCCCGTGCAGGTCGAGCAGTACACCGAGCGCCAGCGCGGCCGGCTCGCGGTCAAGCCCGGCATCACCGGCTGGGCGCAGGTCAACGGCCGCGCCTCGCTGCCGTGGGACGAGCGGATCGAGCTCGACCTCTGGTACATCGAGCACCGCTCGCTCGCGCTCGACGCGCAGATCCTCTGGCGGACCGTCCGCATCGTGTTCGGCGGCGACGGGCTCTACCGCGGCGAGGGCCCCGCGTGGCGCGGGCCCGACGCGGGCGCTAGGCCGCCGCGGTCCGCTTGCGCGCGGCCGGCTTGCGCGCCGCGGCCTTGCGCCGGGGCTTCTTCGCCGCGAAGCAGCCGTCGAGGAACTGCGCGATCTCGCCGGTGATCCGCTCGGGCTGCGTGCGCAGCTCCATGATCGACTCGGCCTCCAGCAGGCGCGCGTTCGGAAGCTCCTGCACCAGTTCGTCGGAGTCGGCGAACGGATGAACGGGGTCGCTCTGATGCCCGATCACGAGCGCCGGCGGCGTCAGCGTGCGGCGCACGGCCTTCGGCGGGGCGATGCGGCCGAAGAACAGCCCCTGGAGCACCGCCAGCGACGAGCGCGGCGGGTTCATCGGCCAGTCCCAGACGGTGTCGATCATGCCCAGGCCCGTCGTCGGGACGCGCCGGGCGACCGCGTTCATCGCGGTGAAGACGCCAGGGACGAGGCGCATGGCGAGCATCACGGGCAGGAACGCGACCCCGGCCGCCACGATCGCGTTGTCCAGCACGGGCATCTCGATCACCATCGCCTGCACGCGCTCGGGTGCCACGTCGGCGATCTCGAGCGCCGTGTTGGCGCCGAGCGACGTCCCCAGGAACGCGGCCTGCTCGACGCCGAGGTGGTCGAGCAGCGCGAGCGCCTGCAGGGCGTAGCGCTGCATCGAGTGCTCCGTCATCTCCTCAACGCGGTCGGACTCGCCGTGCCCGAGGAAGTCGAGCGAGACGACCCGGTAGCCCCGCTCGGCCAGCGTCCGCGACAGGTTGCGGTGCATCTTCTTGCTGAGCAGCAGGCCGTGCAGCAGGACGACGACGCGGTCGCCCTCCCCGCGTTCGACGTACGCCAGCCGGTGGCCGTCGTACTCGAAGTGGTGGGTCTGGGGAATCGCCATGCCTTGCCTCTATGTCGGCGTCTGCGCGCCGGTGCTCAAGCTCCGCGGCCCGCCGCGATCGCCTCGGCGGTGCGCAGCGCGAGCGCCATCGTCGTGAGCATCGGGTTCGTTCCGGACGCCGTCGGGAATCCGCTCGCGTCGCCGATCCACACGCCGGGCGTGTCGTGCAGCTCACCCCAGGTGTTCGCCACGCTCGTCGCGGGATCCTTCCCCATGCGCGCCGACCCCATGTGATGCAGCGAGAAGGTGGCGTGGTCGTAGGGCTCCAGCGAGGCGTCGTGGACGCGCGCGGCGAAGTCGTCGATCGACTCGCCGGAGTCGCGCGCCCACGGCTCGATCTCGCGGTGGAACGTCGCGATCCCGTGCGCACCGCCCGCCTCGTGCAGGCGCACGAGCTCCTCCACGCCGCCGCGGAAGATCCGCTGGTCGAGCTCGTCGTCGAACGGGTAGTCGTGCACGGGGTTGCCGGCCGCGTCGATCGTGACGCGCCCGTGCCCGTGGTCGCGGATCAGCAGCACGAAGGCCGCGGTGATCGCCCCGTTGGCCATGATCTGCTTGTGGGCCTCGCCGCCGTGCCACGGGAGCGCCGCGCCGCTCACGCCCGGTGAGGAGTGCGACGTCTCGATCAGGTAGCCGTAGCCGTCCTCGACGTTCGCGAATGCCATCGACAGCCCGGTCTGCGGCGCGCCCCACCATCCCTTCTGCGGCGTGTCGTAGAAGCCCACCACCGCGGTGGCCGGGTGCAGCCGCAGGTAGTCGCCGACGGCCGGCCCGCCGATCCCGCTGCGCAGCAGCACCGCGGGGGTGTCGAGCGCGCCGGCGGCGACGACCACCGTGGGCGCGCGCACGACGACGCGCGCCGTGCGCCCGTCGCCGTCGACGTAGGTTCCCTCGACACCCGCGGCGCGGCCGTCCTCGACGAGCACGCGTTCCACGCGGCAGTTCACGACGAAGCGCGCACCGGCGTCGGCGGCGTCCTGCAGCCACGTCTTCATCGTGCCGAGCTTCGCTCCGGTGACGTCGCCGAAGCCCATCAGCCCGGCCAGGTCGGCGTCGTAGGTCGGCCTCGTCGGCGTTGCGCGTGATCCGCTGGAAGCCGTGGCCGCGCGCCTCGCAGGCGGCCTTCAGCGTCTCCGTGTTCGGGTTCCAGTCCGAGCATGCGTCGGTGACGTTGATCCGTGCGCTGACCGTGTCGAGGATGCGGTCGTAGTCCGCGCCCGCGAGGCCCTCGAGACCGAACTCGTCCTCCCACTGCTCGCGCACCCACGGGTAGGTGCGCAGGCAGTTCGTCCAGTTGACGGTCGAGCCGCCGCCCAGCGCGGAGCCCGTCATCAGGGCGATGCGCCCGTCCTGCGTGCCGGACATGCCGCCCGCGCGGTAGAGGTTCTCGTAGGCCCACAGCTCGAGCTGGTTGAAGTCGGCCTCGTTGTAGTACCCGCCGGCCTCGAGGACGACGACGTCCTTCCCGTGCGTCGCGAGGTGCCCCGCGACGACGCCGCCTCCGGAGCCGGACCCGATGACCACGACGTCGGCGGTCAGCGTGAGCGTGTCCGAGTCGGGGCGCGTGACGGCGATCGTCTTCGGCGCCTGCTCGGCGGACGGCGGCACGGCGCGCGGGCCGGGGTAGCCGATCGCCTCCCAGTTCGGGTTGCGGCCCTGCTCGTCGGGCAGCGCGTAGAACAGGAGGTGGGTCAGGCCCTTCAGCGCGCCGAGCCCGGCGAGCGCCTCGGGCCCCGACGCCATGAAGCCCTTGACGATCGCCTCGCGCGCCTGCGGCGGCGCCTCGACGATGCCGTTCTCGGCGAGTGCGTCGAGCAGCTGGCGCAGGCCCTCGAGGCCCTCCTCGGGGACGAGACCGCCGGCCAGCTGCTGCTCGATGACCTCGGGGATCCCGAGGTCGGAGGCCGTCCGCGCCCAGAACCCTGTCGGGTCCTCGTCGCGTTCGACGCGCGCGCAGTAGGTGTCGCACAGCGCGGCGAGCGCGGCCCGCTGGACCTCGGACAGGGTGACGGTGACGGCCATGCTGAGCTCTCCTCGTGATGACGACCCGAGACACCCGCTGACAGGGTGTCGATTTCGGGCGTCAGTCTATGCGTTGCCTCGTGCCGGATGCAGCGGTACGGTCCACTTTCCCGAACAGTGGAACGGCTGATGCACGGAGGCACACGCAGGACCCTTCTGACGTTCGCGCTGATCGCGCTGGCATCGCTCACGATCGCTGCGCCGGTGGCCTCCGCGGTCGTTCCGGAGACCGAGGTCGCGGGGGCGTCGGCCAAGTGGTTCTCCGGCTCGCTGCTCCAGCAGCCGGGGCTCAACTGCTCGACGGCGATCCTCGGCGAGTCCTACACGGAGATCATGGTCTCGGGCATCGCCGCGTACGGCGGCGCGCCCGGCGGCGGGGTCCCGGCGGTCGGGCAGCGCTACTGGACGTCGTTCCTGATCTCGATCCCCGGCAACCCGTGCGGTTCGGGCTCATCGCTCGTGCAGACCGAGCTCGTGCTTCCCCCGGGAACTTCGGTCGACTCGTCGGCACCGATCCGCTGCTTCGGGGAGCCGCGCAACTCGAACACGTTCGTGGAGCTGACGGGCGGGAGCTGGAGCGCCTTCGGCGGGAGCGGCCCCTACTGCCCGTCCGCGCCGGGCCCCGCGGTCTACAACCAGGGCGCGCTCTCGTTCGGCTACCGGCCGCTCGCCAGCGGCCAGCTGTTCCAGATCTTCGTCCCGGTGAAATCGACGCAGCAGCTCGTCGGGGCGGGCACGTCGCCGGCCGATGGCTTCCGGTGGCTGACGAATGCGACCGGGGTGTATGCGAATCCGGGCTTGAGCACGGTGTGGGCGAATGTGTTCCCCGCCGCGAACAGCGGCGTCGCCGTTCGTCTACTTCGCAGCGCGAGGCGGCCATGCCCGTTCTGGAAGTTCAGTCGACGCCGCCTGATCAGGAGAATCGCGTCGAGCTGTTCGCGAACCTCTACACGGCAGGAAAGGACGGGACTTTCTGTCCCAACGATCACGCGACCCGATCGGTCGCCCCCGAACGACGGGATCGCTGCATTGTCCGTACTTCACATCGTTTGGCTGGGATCCAGCCATTGATTCGACGACGGCAGCCTCGTCCAGGTGGTCGCCAAGTCGAACGATCCGAACGTCCCGCCGAAGATGCCGGATCCGAACGGCGGCTACATCGCCGTTCTACTTCGACAAGGCGAGCGAGTGGACGTTCCGATGCGTATCACGTGGACGTTCACGCCATCGCGGGGATGGGTCCGTCCGGTCTCGGCGTCCGCGGACTTCCAACACTCTGCCGGGCCCGGACAGCGACGGCGACGGTGTTCCGGACGTCTCGGACGCCGTGCCCAGCCGTGAAGGGCACGCTCTCCAACGGGTGCCTGCCGACCCCGGTGGCTGACCCCGACAAGGACGGGATCTACGGTGCAGCCGACCTCTGCCCCACGGTTGACGGTCAGGGCGCGGCCAACGGCTGCCCCGGCGGCGTGATCCCGACCCGCCCGCGAGCGGCCAGCCGCCCGGGCGCGCTGCCCCCGGCGGCGAAGCCGCTGGCCGGAGCAGCCGGGCTCAAGTCCGGCGCGCTCCTGAAGCGCGTCGGCCTCGGCAAGGGCCTGGGCGTCAAGGTCACGTGCTCGCGCGACTCCACGGCCGGCCTCAGTCTCAGCCTGTCCGCCAAGGTCGCGAAGAAGCTCAAGCTCAAGCTCAAGCGCGGCGCGAAGTCGCTCGTGATCGCCACCGGGAGCGGCGCGTGCAAGGCCGCCGGTGGTGCGACCGTCAAGCTCAAGCTCGGCAGCTCCGTGAAGCGCAAGGTGCTGAAGGGCAAGGGGCGCGTCGCCGCCACGCTGACGCTGCGGCTCACCGCGCCCGGCGCGACGCCCGTCAGCTCGGCGACGAGCGTCAAGGTCGGCTGACCCGGCCGGCAGCCGCGCCATCATGACGCCTGCGTCACGTTCGCGCTACCGTTGACACCCGGTCACGTTCCGCAAGCGTCGAGCAGGAGGAGTTCCCGAATGGCCAAGCAGCCCCGCATCCTCGTCGGTCAGGTCGTCGCCATCACCGGCGGTGGTCGCGGAATCGGCAAGGCCACGGCCCGTGCGCTGGCTCGCGAAGGTCTGAAGGTCTCGATCGGCGATCTCGACGCCGAGCTGGCCAGGCAGGCCGCCGAGGAGATCGGCGCGGGCGCCATCGGCCTGCCGCTCGACGTCACGGACCCCGAGTCGTTCGAGGCGTTCATCGAGGCGACCGAGGAGCAGCTCGGGCCGATCGACGTGCTGATCAACAACGCGGGGATCATGCAGCTCGGCCAGTTCGTCGACGAGGATCTCGCGACGACCAGGCGGATGATCGACATCAACATCTACGGCGTGCACTACGGCGCGATGCTGATCCTGCCGAAGATGCTGCAGCGCGGCCGCGGCCACCTCGTCAACGTCGCCTCATCCGCCGGCAAGGCCGGCTACCCCGGCGGCGTCACCTACTGCGGAACGAAGCACTACGTCGTCGGCATGAGCGAGGGCCTGCGCTGGGAGACCCGCGGAACCGGCGTCGAGGTCTCGTGCGTGATGCCGGTCGTCGTCCAGACCGAGCTCGGCTCGGGCCTCCCGTCGACGCGCGGCGTCAAGCACGTGCTGCCCGAGGACGTGGCCAACGAGATCGTCTCGGCGCTGAAGGTCCCGCGCTTCGACGTCTACGTGCCGCGGTCGGTCGGTCCGCTGAACCAGCTCTCCGCGGCACTGCCGCGCCGCGGCCGCGAGGCGATCGCCCGCGCCGTCAAGGCTGACAAGGTGCTCTCCAACGCCGATCCGAACGCGCGCAAGGCCTACGAGCTGCGCGCCTCGCACTCGACGACGGCCGAGCTCGAGGACGCGGCGCAGCCGGAGCTCGAGGAGACGACGAAGTCCTAGCACTAGGCCGCGAGTTCCCCGCCCGGGACGCTGTGCAGGGGGTACGCGCCCAGGACGGGCAGTTCGAGCGTGACCAGCGCGCCACCCTCGGGCGCGTCGCCGATGTGCACGCGGCCTCCGTGTGCGCTGATCACGTTGCCGGCGATGTTCAGCCCGAGGCCGGCGCCCGGCTTGTGATTCGCGCTCACGCCACGCGTGCGCGGAAGCAGCACCGACTGCCGCTCGCGAGACCGGGATTCCGGGGCCGTCGTCAGCAACCTCGACGATCGCGTGCGGCGCCTCGGCGCGAACACTGACGCGGACTGACGCGGCGCGGGCGTGGCGCAGCGCGTTGTCGAGCACGTTCTGAAGCGCCAGCTCGAGGCCCGCCTCGCTGCCCAGCACCGTCGCCGGCCCGGAGCAGTCGAACGTGATGCCGATGGCGCGTGCGTGCGCGAGTGGCCGGAACCTCGCGACCACGTCTTCGGCGAGGGCGGCCACGTCGACGGGCGCGCGTGCCGCCGGCTCGTCTTCGACGAGGCCGTCGACGTGCTGCCCCATCCGGCTCGCCGCTTCCCTGATCGCGTCGATCTCCACGAGCTGGTCGTGGTCGATCAGCGTCGACGCCAGCCGCTCGCAATGGGCGAGGATCAGCGCCAACGGCATCCGCAGGTCGTGCGCGACTTCGGCGACTCGCCGGTCGCGAGCGCCCGGCCCTTCCACAACTCCATCCTGCATTCGGTTCCCCCCGATATCTCGGCCCGATTTCCGCAGCCATCGCGTGATGGCCTGTCCTGACAACCACCGCACAGACTAGTCGCGCCGGCGCGCACGAGGTGAAATTTCCGACCCACAGGGCCCTCACCGATGCACCTTCGAGCGGTAAGGAAACACCCGCGCAACATCTTCAGGAACTGGGATCGTGATCGGCCCCTCAAATCACTTTTCGCTCATTTGCGGGGGATTTGACGGGGCTGCCCCAGTCAGCCCGCGCCAGAACACCGTTCGTCGTCACTCTCGCGCCGTTCAGCGATTTAGAACATCCGTCGAACGCTGGACGTGAGCGCCCTGATGCGGGAGGATGTCGGACGACGGCTCCTGGACCACAGGAGCAGACTGACCCGGGGGGACCGGTAAAATGGAGTCAGGACAGAGGACCGACTCGCCGGTGCGCGCAGAAGTG
This sequence comes from uncultured Solirubrobacteraceae bacterium, assembly GCA_963781935.1. GTDB lineage: Bacteria > Actinomycetota > Thermoleophilia > Solirubrobacterales > Solirubrobacteraceae > F1-60-MAGs163. The sequence goes on along the minus strand of CAWAHX010000008.1, from coordinate 11,747 downwards.
TGCGAGCCGAGCGAGCAGCAGACCGACGAGCAGCGCGCTCGGGTGGTGCTGGTGGACGATGACCCGATGGCGCGTCGTGTCGTGCGTGACGTGCTTCAGGATGATGGGTACATCGTCATCGCCGAGGCGGCGTCCGGGCGTGAGGGTGTGGAGCTGAGCCTCTACTACCACCCCGATGTCGTCGTCATGGACGTCGCGATGCCGGGGATGGACGGGCTCGAGGCGACGCGGCGGATCGTCGCGGGGGATCCGTCGATCAAGGTCGTGATGCTCACGTCGTCCGTCGACGAGGACGTCGCGTTCGCCGGACTGCGCGCGGGTGCCGTGGGGCTGGTGTCCAAGGACATCGACCTCGGGGCGCTCCCGCGGGTGCTCGACTCCGCACATCGCGGCGAAGCGGTCGTCTCGCGGCGGATGACGATGCGGCTGGTCGAGTCCGTGCGCTCCGTGCGGGCCGACGGGGGCGGCATGCGCCCGGTCCGCAGCGACCTGACCTCCCGCGAATGGGAGGTGCTCGACCTGATGTGCGAAGGCCGTTCGACGGAGGCGATCGCGCAGGAGTTCGTGCTCTCTCCGGAGACCGTCCGCTCGCACATCAAGAGCGTGCTGCGCAAGCTCGGCGTGAACTCGCGCAAGGACGCTGTTGCCGCGGCCCGCAGGATGCGTGTGGGCGACGCGGCGGGCAGCGCGGCCGTCGCAGATCACGCCTGATTGAGGCTCGCAGCCGGCTGAAGTGAGCCGTCGCCGCCCCTCTGGGCGGCGACGACCGCCGCTGCGCTGATCCACGCCTCGGGAGGGGCAGTTTCCGACGCCGGAGGGGGAGCAACCTCCCCCGTCCGCGGGGGAGGTGAAGGACCGCCTTCCAGAGCAGGTTCACCTTCCGGCGACCTCCCCCGAACTTCAGACTCGCTGTCAACGCAGAGGGGTCATTGCGACCACGGATGGAAGACAGCGACGAGGGACAACGACACGATGTCAAGCACCGCAACTCCCAGGCAAACCGAGCCCCCGCAGGCAGGCGTTCTCAACGGATGCTTCCGGCGCGCTCCCAGGTTGAACGAGGACGACGCCGGCCGCCGGGCCGTCTCACAGGCCGTCGCCCGCGCCAAGCAGGGTGACCAGGACGCGATCCGCTTCCTCTACATCCGATACGCGGACCACATCTACGGCTATGTGGCCAGCATCGTGCGTGACGAGTACGAGGCGGAGGACGTCACACAGCACGTCTTCGCCAAGCTGATGACGGCGTTGCCGAAGTACGAGGCGCGCGAGGTGCCGTTCTCGGCCTGGATCCTGCGCGTCGCCCGCAATGCCGCGGTCGACCACATGCGCCACCGCCGCTCGATCCCGTGCGAGGAGGTGCGCGAGATGGAGGTGCAGGACGACGACGAGACGACCACTCGGCATCGCTCCCTCGGTCTGCGTGACGCGCTCGCGACGCTCCCCGAGGATCAGCGCGAGGTGCTCGTCATGCGCCACCTCGTCGGCCTCACCCCCGGTGAGATCGCGGGCCGTCTGGGGCGCACGGAGCCTTCGATCCACGGCCTCCACCATCGCGGTCGCGGGGCCCTGCGCACTGCGCTGACCGAGATGGGCTGCGCCCCGACGATCGCCGCGGTGGCATCGTGACGCTCACCCAGGCGCTGACCGAGCCGATCCCGGTCACGCGACTCGACAACGCTGATCCCGTTCTCCTCGAGGAGCTCCTCGAGGTCGTGCGTCGTGTCGCTGAGGCCGGCGCGTTCACGATGGGTGCCGAGCTCGACGCCTTCGAGGATGAGTTCGCCGCGTACTGCGGCTCGCGCCATGCCGTCGGCGTCTCGTCCGGCACCGAGGCCATCTCGCTCGCGCTTCGCGCGCTGGACATCGGCCCAGGCGACGAGGTGATCGTCCCGGCGAACTCGTTCATCGCGACGGCGGAGGCCGTGCGCTGGGTGGGTGCCACGCCACGGCTCGTCGACGTCGACCCGCACAGCCATCTCCTCACGGCCGAGCACGTCGCGGCGGCCATCAACGCACGGACGCGCTGCGTGATCCCCGTGCACCTGATGGGTTCGACGGTCGACCTGGACCCCATCGTCGCCGTGGCCCGAGGCGCCGGGCTGCGGGTCATCGAGGACACGGCGCAGGCGCACGGCGCGCTCCACCGCGGTCGGCGCGTGGGCAGCATCGGCGACCTCGGGTGCTTCTCCTTCTACCCGACCAAGAACCTCGGGGCCTGGGGGGACGGCGGCGCGGTCGTCACCGACGACGAGGAGCTCGCACAGCGCGTGCGCCTGCTGCGCTCGCACGGCGAGTCACCCCGCTACCACCATCGGATCGTGGGGACCACGGCGCGCCTCGACGCGCTCCAGGCCGCGCTGCTGCGGGTGAAGCTGCGCAGCCTCGATGCCCGCAACGACGACCGGCGCCGGATCGGGGGAGCGCTCTCCGCCGGCCTGGCCGGCACCGCGGTCCAGATTCCCGCGCCCGCCTTCGACGGCGCCGACCACGTGTACCACCTGTTCATCGTCCGGACCCCGGAGCGTGAGCAGCTGCGCGCGCACCTGGACCGCTGCGGCGTGGGAAGCGCCGTCCACTACCCCTTCCCGATCCACCGCACCGAGGCGTTCGCGCCCGAGTGCGAGGACCGCCTGGCCGTGGCCGAACGCCTCGCCGGCGAGATCTGCACGCTTCCCTTGTTCCCCGCGATGTCCGATGACCAGGTCGCACAGGTCATCGCCGCCGTGGAGTCCTTCGAGCCTGGAGTCTGACCGCATGACCACTGAATCCGTGCCTGCTCCGCTGCGTGCGGCCGTCGTTGGATACGGCTACTGGGGCCCCAATCTCGCCCGCAACGTCATGGAGCGTCCCGACCTCGAGCTCGCCTGCCTGTGCGAGCGCGACGCCGACCGCGCGGCGGCGTTCCGCCAGCGCGTGCGCGACGTCCCGGTGATCACGGAGTACGCCGACGTCCTCGCCGATGACGACATCGACGCCGTGATCGTCGCGACGCCGCCAGCCACGCATCACGCGCTCGTATCGGGTGCCCTGGAGGCCGGGAAGCACGTCCTGGTCGAGAAGCCGCTCGCGCGCACCTCCGCCGAGGCCCGCGACCTCGTCGACATGGCAGCGGCCCGCGACCTCGTGCTGATGCCCGGCCACACGTTCCTCTACAGCCCTGCGGTCAACAAGATCAAGCAGCTGATCGACGAGGGTGCGCTGGGCGAGATCTACTTCGTCACGTCCTCGCGGATGAACCTCGGCAAGTACCAGTCCGACGGCGTCATCTGCGACCTCGCGCCGCATGACATCTCGATCCTGCTCTACCTGCTCGACGAGCCGCTCGTTCAGGTCAGCGCCTCGGCGCGCAGCGTGTTCCAGGATGGCGTCCCCGAGGTCGCCTTCCTGACGCTGACGTTCGTCTCGGGCGCCACGGCGAACGTCCAGATCTCCTGGCTCGCGCCGCGCAAGGTTCGCGAGATGGTGATCGTCGGAAGCAGCCGCATGGTCCAGTACGACGACACCGCGGCCGACGAGGCCGTACGCGTCTACGACCGGGGCATGGACTTCCGCACGCCGACCAACTTCGGCGAGCATCAGCTCGCCTACCGCAGCGGCGACATCGTGGTGCCTCGCGTCGAGGCCGCCGAGCCGCTCAGCCTCGAGCTGGAGGACTTCGCACGGTCGGTCGCCACCGGCACCCGGCCGCGCTCGCACGCACAGCTCGGGTACGAGATCGTCGCCGCCGTGGAGGCCGCCGAGCGGTCGCTGCGCTCGAACGGCGAGCCGGTGCCAGTCGGGGCCCCGGCGCCGGCCGCGATCGGTTAGCGCGCGCCCGGCGGCCGGCCGAACGGCGGGTCGGCCAGGCCGAGCACGACCTGCAGCGCGCGGCGCTCGCCCGCGCGCCGCTCATGGGCGCTGCGCCGCAGCGCCATGCCGGCGAGGCGCACGCCGTGATGGAGGGCCAGAACGGCCCGGTAAGCCGCCGCCTCCACGCGCCCGAAGTGCTTCGAGGCGTACTCCAGCCGTGAGAACGACGCCTGGGCGGCAAGGCGCGGGTTCGGCGCACCGCCGAAGTGCAGGATCCGCATCACCGGGAGATGGCGGACCTCCCAGCCGGCCTCGCGGATCCGGCGGCAGAGGTCGGCCTCTTCGGAGTACATGAAGAATCGCTCGTCGAAGCCGCCCACGTCGGCGACGGCCTCGCGTCGCAGGACGAGGACCGCGCCGACGAGCCAGTCGGCGGGGCGCTCCTCGGCATAGGCGAGCTGATCGAGCTCACGCTCCTGCAGATGACGGCAGCCCGGCAGCTTGCGCAGCAGCAGCGCCTCGGACAGCGCCCGGCCGACCGACGGGTCACGACGGATGCTCTGGAGGCTGCCGTCGGACTCCTCCTGGATGACGCTTGCGGCCCCGACCTCAGGGCGTGCGTCCATGGCGTCGACGAGTGCGCGGAAGCGACCCCAGCGCACGACCGTGTCCGGGTTGAGCGCGAGCAGGTGGCGGCCGCGCGCGATCGCAAAGCCCGCATTGTTGCCTGCGGCGAAGCCGACGTTCGGCAGGCGCAGCACCTCGATCTCAGGCCACCGCTCCTCGATCGCGTCCGGCGTTCCATCGGTCGAGCCGCTGTCGACGATGACCCACTCGAATGCGACGTCGTCGAGCTTCGCCATCGCCGACTCGAGCGTCTCGAGCGCCAGATCGCGCCCGTTGTGGGTCACGATCACGATGCTCAGGTCGGGGGTGCCGATCGCGAGCGCGCCCGCCCCCTGGTCAGTGAGCAGAGGCAAAGGACGCATTGGCGATCTCGCGGATCGTCGTGCTGTAGCCGTTCTCCGGATCCAGGATGCGGTTGACGGCTTCGGATCGCGAACGTGCGTCGAGCTTGCGGAACGCCGATGAGAGGTGGGTCTTCACCGTGCTCTCGGCGAGGAACAGCGCATCGGCGATCTCCCGGTTGGTGCGGCCGAGCGTGACGTGCGCGAGCACCTCCTTCTCGCGGTGCGAGAGCGGTCGAGGCGCGATCTGGCGGCCGAGGGCGGCCGGCACGGTGAGCTGGCCCGCGAGTGCGGCCCGCGCCGTGGGCACGAGCGTCACCTCGAGGTCGTCGTCGAGCACGATCCCGGTGGCGCCGGCGAGCAGCACGCGGCGCAGTGACGCGTTCGGCGAGCCGGCGGGCATCACGGCGAGGACGGCGGCGTCGGGCTGTCGCTCGCCGACCATCCGAAGCTCCGCGACGCGCTCGGCGTCGGTCGCGTCGCTGAGGAGGAGAAGGATGAACGCCGGAGCGACGGGTGGCCGGTGCTCGTGGACGCTGAAGCCGGCATCGGCCAGCAGGCGCGCCGTCCGCAGACGAGCAGCAGCGTCTCCGCCAAGGACGGCGGCCACCACCACCGGGAGCGGCCGGGCCGGTGTCGCATGGAGGACAGTCGCGCTTTCCATGCGACAAGAACGCGGCGACTCGCCCCAGGCTTGCGCCAAGCCCTTTGCGTTGCGATGTCGTGCGCCGGAGGAAGTCTGGGCGCGCGAGGCGCGTTGGTCTCGAGGATGGCGACCGACGGACTCGCACGCAGGCGACGCCTGCTGGCCCTGATGGGCGTGAGCGCCCTCGTGGCGGTCGTCTGCGCCATCGCCAACAGCGGCGTCATCGGGGTCTTTCCGCCCAAGCTGAAGCTGCACAACCTCCAGGTCGCCACCGCGACCTCCCACGTGTATGCCGATCTCCCGGGTACGCCGGCGCTCGCGTTCCGGCGCGCCGACCCCCCGGAGGACCTGCAGACACTGGTCAAGCGCGCTGAGCTCCTGGGGAGGATCACGGTCAGCCCGCCCGTCCTCGAGCGGATCGCGGCGCGTTGCGGGATGCCCGCGGGCGACCTGTCCGGGCTCGCGCGTACGACGGCCAACGTGCCCAGCGCACTGACCGAACCGGACAGTGAGCGTCGCGCGAGCGACATCCAGGCCTCCAACACTCCCTCCCGCATCGAGGTCCAGAGCCGCCCGACGATGCCGATCGTCGACGTCTACGCCCAGGCATCGTCCGTCGCGGGCGCAACCTGCCTGGCGGACGCGGTGCCCGGTGCCCTGACCGGCTACCTGCAAGCCTTGGCCGCCGCCCAGCACTCGCCGGATCCCGTGATGCAGCTCTCACCGCTGGGCCCGGCGCGGGGCAGCGTCGTCAACGGCGGCGCGACGCCGCTGATCGCGATTCTGACGTTCCTGACGGTCTTCGCGGTCCTGTTCTCGGTGCTCGTCGGGCTGGACGTCCTGCGCACCCGGCGACGGGCCACACGGATCGCCGGGGCGAACGAGCCGGAGGCCAAGCCGGCGCCGGCGCCCGAGCCCTTTCCCGCGGCTTCCGCGCCGCCCGACAGCTGGCCGCACACGACCCGGCTCCTGCCGTGGATGCTCGCCGGCTTCATCGCGTTGCTGTGGCTGACGCCCTTCAACAACATCGAGCTGAACGTCTCGTTCCCGATCGAGCTGCGACTGGACCGGCTCGTGCTGCCGTTCCTCGTGATCGCCTGGGTGCTGGCGCTGGCGGCGGGCGGCCGCGTCGCACCACGGCTTCGGGTGACGTGGATCCACATCGCGGTCGGCGGGCTCCTCGCGTGTGCGTTTCTCAGCATCGTCACGGACGCTCGCTATCTCAACCACTCGCTCGAGCTGGATCTCTCGCTGAAGAAGCTCCCGCTGCTGGTCGCCTACGTATCGCTGTTCGTCATCGCCGCGAGCTCGGTGCGGCGCAGCGAGGTGCGGTCCTTCATGACTTACACGTTGCTGCTCGCGGTCGTCTGTGCGCTGGGGATGATCTGGGAGTACCGCATGAAGCAGAACCTGTTCTGGGACTGGTCGGACAAGTTGCTGCCCAGCTTCTTCAGCGTCAACGGCGGACTGAACGGGCTGGGTGTCGATCACATCGGCCGTCGGGTGATTCGCGGTCCCGCGGAGGTGCCGCTCGAGGCGATCGCGATGCTGACGATGGCGCTCCCGATCGCCGTCGTGCGGATCCTGTACTCACGCCGCTGGCGCGAGCGCCTCCTCTACGCGCTCGCGCTGGGCGTGATCATGGCGGCCACGTTCGCCACGTACCGCAAGAGCGCGCTCATCGCCCCCGTCTCGGTCATCCTCACGCTGGCGTACTTCCGCCGCCGGGAGCTCCTGAAGCTGGCGCCGCTCGGCATGGTTCTTCTGGCGCTCGTCAGCGTCGTCTCACCGGCGGCGATCGGCTCGACGATCAGCCAGTTCACCCGCTCTGACGCGACGGCGGTGCCCACGGTGAGCGACCGCGCGTCCGACTACGACGCCGTCCGCCCCGACGTCTGGAGCCACCTCATCCTCGGTCGCGGCTAGGGCAGCTACAGCCATGACAGCTACCGCATTCTCGACTCCGAGATCCTGAGCCGCACGATCGAGACCGGCCTGATCGGGCTCGCGGCATTCCTGCTGGTGGGCATCACCGTGGTCGCGGTCTGTCGCCGGACGATCGCCTCACGCGACCCGACGGCAGCGCCCGTGGCGCTGATCGGCGCGTCGATCGCGGTCGCGTTCATCGTGCTCGCCACGCTGTTCGACGAGCTCTCGTTTCCCCACCCGGTCTACATCTTCCTGTACATGATCGGGCTCGTGACCGTGCTCCTGCGTGAGGAGCGGCCACGGCCGCAGCCGCCGCCGATCCCCGCCGTCCCGTACATCCCGCTGGAGCCACCGGAGCCCGTGCCCGCGGTCGCCGCGCAAGCCCCGGCCGTCCCGGTGCGTTGATCTGCCGTGAAGCTCGGGAGCCGCCTCTGGACCCTCTGGCGGCTGCGGCCGTTCGTCGCCGTCGCGGTGGTGGTGAGCCTGCTCGCAGCCGTCTGGAGCGTTGCGAACATCAGCCTCATCCCGCTGCGCCTGACGCCGCGCGCTCTCGAGATGGCCACCGCAACGACCCACGTTGTGGTCGACACGCCACGGTCGTCGGTCCTCGACCTGCGACAGAACACCTACAGCTTCGAGGCGCTGACACAGCGCGCCGTCCTGCTCGGCAACGTGATGGCCAACGGCCGGGTGCGCGAGGCGATCGCCGCGCGCGCCAACGTCCCCGTCGACCAGCTGCAGGTCGCGGCCCCGCTCACCCCGCGCCAGCCGCGCGCGCAGGCGGGCTCGGTCGCTGCCAAGCACGCGAGCGACATGTTCAAGACGACCGACCAGTACCGGCTGAGCATCACGGCCAACCCCACCGTCCCGGTGCTCGACATCTACTCGCAGGCGCCGAACGCCGCGAGCGCAGCCGTTCTGGCCAACGCCTCGGTCAGCGCGCTGCGCGAGTACCTGGCAGGGCTGGCGGCGACCCAGCGGATCCCGCCGGCGGACCAGATCCGCCTCCTACAGCTCGGCCAGGCGCGCGGCAAGATCATCAACAAGGGGATCGACTGGCAGGTGGGCCTCCTGGCGTTCGTGCTGACATTCGCGCTGGCGTGCGCGAGCGCGATCTTCATCTCTCGCGTTCTGCGTGGATGGCGCGTGGCCGCGCGCGCGGACCGCGAGGCGACGACGTGAGGCGCGCCGCGGCATGGAGCTAGTAGGGGTCCTGCGGCAGCTGTGGGCCCGCCGGGTGTTCGTCGCCGCGGGGCTGATCCTGGCGGTGGCGGCCGCGCTGCTGATCGGCGGCAGCCCGGTCGCGTCGAGTGGCCTGGCGAAGACGCGCGTGGTGCTTGACACGCCGCGGTCGCAGCTCGTCACCGATGACCCCTCCGGTGCGGGGACCCTGCCATGGCGCGCCCAGATGCTCACGGCGCTCATCGCGACGGACCCGGTGCGCACGCGGATCGCGAGCGAGATGGGGATCCCGGCCGACCGTCTGGCGGTGACCGACCTCGAGCTGACGGCTCCGGTCGTGCCGGCATCGCTGCCCGTCTCGGCGTCCCAGGCCGCCGCCGCGCCGACCGAGCCGTACGTCGTCCGCGTGTACACCGACGACGTGCTGCCGATCGTCTCGATCGAGACCAGCGCGCCGGGAAGCGCCGCGGCCGCGCGCCTGGCGCAGGCCACGGTGCATGCCCTGCAGGCCGGCGCTTCACCGCAGGACACGGCTGAGCTCCAGGGCATGACCGTCCGGCAGACGGGACCGCTGCACGTGCGCGAGATCGCCGGGGGGTCCGGGCGCAAGAAGATGCTGGTGATCGCCGTGGTCCTGTTCGGGCTCTGGTGCGCGTGCCTCCTCCTCGGCCCGCTCGTCTCACGCGCGATGCGGACGCTACGGGAGACGCCCGCCCTCGACGGCTGACGCCGCGGCTCGCAAGATCGCGGTGCCCGCAGCCGTTGTGTTCACGACATGGAAAGGAAACGAGGAGCGACCGTGACCGACTTGGGGAAGGTGCTGGTCACCGGCGGTGGCGGCGCCATCGGCTCGAACATCGCCGACGAGCTCGTGCTCGCCGGCGCCGAGGAGATCGTCGTGCTCGACAACTTCGTCCGCGGCCGGCGCGAGAACCTCGCGTGGGCGCTCGCCAACGGGCCCGGTCGCGCGTCGTCGAGGGCGACATCCGCGACCGCGCGCTCGTCGCGCGAGCTGATGCGCGGGCATCGACGTCGTCTTCCACCAGGCGGCGATCCGCATCACCCAGTGCGCCGAGGAGCCGCGCCTCGCGCTCGAGGTGCTCGTCGACGGCACCTTCAACGTCGTCGAGGCCGCCGCGCGAGGCCGGCGTCCGCAAGCTCGTCGCCGCCTCGTCGGCGTCGGTCTACGGGCTCGCCGACGAGTTCCCGACGACGGAGAACGCACCACCCGTACGCGAACGACACGCTCTACGGCGCGGCCAAGACCTTCAACGAGGGGCTGCTGCGCAGCTATCCACGCGATGACCGGCCTCGACTACGTCGCGCTGCGCTACTTCAACGTCTACGGCCCGCGGATGGACGTCCACGGCGTCTACACCGAGGTGCTGGTCCGCTGGATGGAGCGGATCGCCGGCGGGCAAGCCGCCGCTGATCCTCGGCGACGGCGTCGCAGACGATGGACTTCGTCTACGTCGACGACATCGCGCGCGCGAACATGCTCGCCGCGACCGCCGACGTCACCGACGAGGTCTTCAACGTCGCCAGCGGCGTCGAGACCAGCCTCGCTCGAGCTCGCCCAGATGCTGCTCGACGTGATGGGCTCCGACCTGTCGGTCGAGTACGGGCCCGAGCGCGCGGTCAACGAGGTCTCGCGGCGGCTCGCCGACACCAGCCGCGGCGCGCGAGCGCGCTCGGCTTCGAGGCCGAGGTCGACCTCGAGGAGGGCCTCACCCGGCTCGTCGAGTGGTGGCGCGCCGAGCGCGACGGCGCGCCGAGCCGAGCCGGTCGCTGGCTCGCGAGGCGTCGTGATGGAGGTCCCGTTCGCACGCCCGTACCTCGCGCGGCGACGAGGGCGAGGCGGTCGCCGAGGTCGATCGCCTCCGGCTGGGTCTCGCAGGGCCCGCGGGTGCGCGAGTTCGAGGCGGCGTTCGCCGGCCGCGTCGGCGCCGCCGAGGCGGTCGCGACGACGAGCTGCACGACCGCGCTGCAGCTCGCGCTCTACGTGTCCGGGCGTCGGGCCCGGGCGACGAGGTGATCGTCCCGTCGCTGTCGTTCATCGCGACCGCCAACGCGGTCTGGCAGTGCGGCGCGACGCCGGTCTTCGCCGACATCGATCCGCTGCACCTACAACCTCGACCCGGCCGCGGTCGAGCGCGCGATCACGCCGCGCACGAAGGCGATCATGCCGGTCCACCAGGTCGGCCTGCCCGCCGACATGGACCCGCTTCCTCGAGCTCGCCGAGCGCCACGGCGTCGCGATCGTCGAGGACGCGGCGTGCGCGATCGGCGCGCGCTACAAGGGGCGGCCGATCGGCTCGCTGGGCCCGCTGGCCTGCTTCTCGCTGCACCCGCGCAAGGTGATCACCACCGGCGAGGGCGGCATGATCGCCGTCCACGACCCGGCGGTCGCCGAGCGGCTGCGGCGGCTGCGCCAGCACGCGATGGACGTCGTCGGACCTCGCGCGCCACGGCGCCCGCGACGTCGTCATCGAGCGCTACCCCGAGCGCGGCTGGAACTGCCGCATGACCGACATGCAGGCCGCGCTCGGCCTCTGCCAGCTCGAGGTGCTCGACGAGATCCTCGCCGAGCGGCGTCGCCTGGCCGAGCGCTACACCGCGGCGCTCGACGCGCATCCCGGACCTCGAGGCGCCGTACGAGCCCGCCGTACGCGGAGCGCACGTGGCAGTCCTACTGCGTCCGGGTCGACGCCGCGCGTCGCCGATCGAGCCGCACGGAGCTGATGCGCCGGCTGCTCGCGCGACGGCATCGCCACCCGGCGCGGGGTCATGGCGATCCACCTCGAGGCCGCCTACGCCGGCAGCCCGCGCGGCTCGCTTGCCGCACACCGAGGCGGCCGCCGCGCGAGGTCGATCATGCTGCCGCTGTTCCCGGGCCTCACCGACGAGCAGCAGGACTACGTGATCGACCGCCTCGCGACGCACGTGGTCGCGCTCGCCGCGTGATGCCCACGCCCCTCCTGCTGGTGGGGGCCGGCGGGTTCGCCCGTGAGACGCTGGAGCTGATCCGCGCCGTCAACGGGGTCGCACCGGCCTTCGACGTCGTGGGCGTTCTCGACGACGACCCCGACCGGCACGGCTCCGAGATCCACGGCGTGCCCGTCCTCGGGCCGTCCGAAGCCGTGCACGACCATCCGGATGCGCTCGCGGTGGCGTGCGTCGCATCGCCTACTGATCCGATGCGCCGGCTGGCGCTCGTCGCGCGGCTGGGC
>CAWAHX010000007.1:0-13859 GCA_963781935.1 uncultured Solirubrobacteraceae bacterium | reverse complement strand
TGTTCCAGGTTCGCATCCACGGCCGTGGAGGGCAGGGCGTCGTCACAGCGGCGGAGATGCTGTCGCTCGCCGCGTTCGCCGAAGGCCGGCACGCGCAGGCGTTCCCGAGCTTCGGCTCGGAGCGCAACGGCGCGCCGGTCGTGTCGTTCTGCCGCATCGACGACCGTGAGATCCGGCTGCGCGAACCCGTGGCCGAGCCCGACGCGCTGCTGATCCAGGACCCGACGCTGCTGCACCAGGTCGACGTGTTCGCCGGTCTGCGGCGCGAGGGCTACATGCTGATCAACACGGCGCGCAGCTTCGGCGAGCTCGGGCTCGGGGACTTCGTGAAGGACTTCCGCAATGACCGGCTGGTCACGGTTCCCGCGAGCGACCTCGCGCGCGAGCACACGGGCCGTCCGATCGCCAACGCCGCGCTGCTGGCCGGGTTCGCCGCCCTCAGCGGGCTGATCTCGCTCGCATCGGTCGAGGCTGCGATCCGCGAGAAGCTGCCCGCGCGGGTCGCCGAGGGCAACGTGCTCGCCGCACGCGACGCGCACGCCCAGGTCAGCGCCCAGATGAGGGAGCTCGCGCATGCGACGGCAGATTGAGGGCTCGCGCGCCGTCGCCGAGGCGATCGCGCTGTGCCGGCCCGAGGTCATCTGCGCCTACCCGATCTCCCCCCAGACGCACATCGTCGAAGGCCTCTCACAGCTGGTGAAGACCGGCGAGCTCGCGCCCTGCGAGTTCGTCAACGTCGAGTCGGAGTTCGCGGCGATGTCGGTGGCGATCGGCGCATCGGCCGCCGGCGCGCGCGCCTACACCGCCACCGCGAGCCAGGGCCTGCTGTACATGACCGAGGCGGTCTACAACGCCGCGGGACTCGGCCTGCCGATCGTGATGACCGTGGCCAACCGCGCGATCGGCGCCCCCATCAACATCTGGAACGATCACAGCGACTCCATGTCGCAGCGCGACTCGGGCTGGATCCAGCTCTACGCGGAGACCAACCAGGAGGCGCTCGACCTGCACATCCAGGCGTTCCGGCTCGCGGAGGAGCTGTCGACGCCGGTCATGGTCTGCATGGACGGCTTCATCCTCACGCACGCGTACGAGGAGGTCGAGATGCCGGCGCAGGAGCAGGTCGACGCCTTCCTGCCCGCGTTCGAGCCGCGCCAGGTGCTCGACCCCGACGACCCCGTGTCGATCGGCGCGATGGTCGGCCCCGAGGCGTTCATGGAGGTGAAGATCCTCCAGCACTACAAGCAGATGGTCGCGCTCGACCGCATCCCGGAGATCGCCGGCGACTTCGAGCAGGCGTTCGGCCGGCGCTCGGGCGGGCTGGTGCGGCCCTACCGCACCGAGGACGCCGAGACGATCATCGTCGCGCTCGGCTCGGTGCTCGGCACGATCGAGGAGACGGTCGACGAGCTGCGTGAGGACGGGATGCCGATCGGCGCGCTCGCGATCACCTCGTTCCGCCCGTTCCCGCTCGACGCGGTGCGGGCGGCGCTCCAGGACGCGAAACGCGTCGTGGTGCTCGAGAAGGCGCTCGCCGTGGGGATCGGGGGCATCGTGACCGCCGACGTGCGGATGGCGCTCTCGGGCCTCAAGCTGCACGGGTCGACGGTGATCGCCGGCCTGGGCGGGCGCGCGATCACGCAGGCCTCGCTGCGCACGCTCTTCCGCGACGCCCATGCGGACCGCCTCGAATCGCTGAGCTTCCTCGACGCCGACTGGGAGCTCGTCGAGCGCGAGCTCCAGCGGATGCGCGACATGAGGCGCTCGGGCCCGCACGCCGAGAACATCCTGCGCGACGTGGGCGCCGTCGCCCACAAGGCGGTCTGATGACCACGCCCGACAAGACCCGCATCCGCTTCTACCAGACGGGCAGCTTCGCGGTCGGCGGCCGGCTGCTCGATCCGGACCAGCGCTCCGTCCAGGCCGAGGGCGAGCGCACCAACGCGATCACCTGCGGGCACCGCGCCTGCCAGGGGTGCGGCGAGGCGCTCGGCGCGCGCTACGCGATCGACGCCGCGGTGCGCGCCTCCCAGGGGCGGCTGATCGCGGCCAACGCGACCGGCTGCCTGGAGGTCTTCTCGACGCCCTACCCCGAGACGTCCTGGCAGATCCCGTGGCTGCACTCGCTGTTCGGCAACGCCCCGGCGGTCGCCACCGGCATCGCCGCCGCGCTGAAGGCGAAGGGCCGCGACGACGTGCGCGTCGTCGGCCAGGGCGGCGACGGCGGGACCGTCGACATCGGCTTCGCCTGCCTGTCGGGGATGTTCGAGCGCAACGACGACGTGCTCTACATCTGCTACGACAACGAGGGGTACATGAACACCGGCGTGCAGCGCTCGGGCGCCACCCCGCCGGCCGCGCGGACGGCGACGACGCAGGCCGTGGGCCCGGAGCCGGGGAACGTGTTCGGCCAGGGGAAGAGCGCGCCGCTGATCGCGATGGCCCATGAGATCCCGTACGTGGCGACGGCGACGGTCGCCGAGCTGCGCGACCTCGAGGCGAAGGTCGAGACCGCGATGAGCATGCACGGCGCGCGCTACCTGCACGTCTTCGTCCCGTGTCCGCTGGGATGGGGAAGCGCGTCGAAGGACACGATCCTGCTCGCGCGCCTGGCCAAGGAGACGGGCCTGTTCCCGGTCTTCGAGGCACGTGACGGTGAGGTCACCGGCGTCTCGAAGATCCGCCGCCGGCTCCCGGTCGAGGACTACCTGAAGCGCCAGCGGCGCTTCGCGCACCTGTTCGGCGATCCGGGTCGCCCCGACGTCGTGGCGCGCATCCAGGCGGGCGCCGACAGGAACATCAGGCGCTTCGGGCTGCTGGACGAGGAGACGTGATGGAGAAGCCGTTTGCGATCACCCTGGACGTCGGCTCGTCGCTGGCGAACAAGACCGGCTCGTGGCGCGACGAGCGCCCTGTGTACGTGCACCGGCTTCCCCCGTGCAACAACGCCTGCCCCGCGGGCGAGGACATCCAGGGCTGGCTCTACCACGCCGAGTCGGGCGACTACGAGGCCGCGTGGCGCACGCTCGTGCGGGACAACCCGATGCCGGCCGTCATGGGACGCGTGTGCTACCACCCGTGCGAGACGGCCTGCAACCGCGCGCAGCTCGACGAGACCGTCGGCATCAACGCGGTCGAGCGGTTCCTCGGCGACGAGGCGATCAAGCACGGCTGGCGCCCGCAGGTCTCCGCCGAGCCGACCGGCAAGCGCGTGCTGATCGTCGGCGCCGGACCGTCCGGGCTCTCGGCCGCCCATCACCTGGCGCATCGCGGGCACGCGGTGACGATCCACGAGGCCGGCCCGATGACCGGCGGCATGATGCGTTTCGGCATCCCGCGCTACCGGCTGCCGCGCGAGATCCTCGACGCCGAGATCCAGCGGATCCTCGATCTGGGGGTGGATCTGCACCTCGACACGAAGGTCGAGAACGTCCTGGACAGCATGCGCGCCGGCGGGTTCGACGCCGCCTTCCTGGCGGTCGGAGCGCATATCGGCAAGCGCGCGTACATCCCCGCCGGCGAGGCCGCGCACATCCTCGACGCCGTCAGCATGCTGCGCAGCATGGAGGGCGAGGAGCCCCCGCTGCTCGGCCGGCGGGTCGTCGTCTACGGCGGCGGCAACACGGCGATCGACGCGGCGCGCACCGCGAAGCGCCTCGGCGCGCAGGAGGCGATCATCGTCTACCGGCGCACCCGCGACCGGATGCCCGCCCACGACTTCGAGGTCGAGGAGGCCGAGCAGGAGGGCGTCCTGATGAAGTGGCTCTCCACGATCAAGCAGGCCGACGAGGGCCGGCTCGTCCTGGAGCGGATGGAGCTCGACGAGACGGGCTTCCCGCAGCCGACCGGGGAGACCGAGGAGCTCGAGGCCGACTGCGTCGTCCTGGCACTCGGGCAGGAGGCGGACCTGTCGCTGCTCGACGGCGTCCCCGGCCTCGTCGTGGAGGACGGCGTCGTGCAGGTCGGCCCCGACATGATGACCGGGCACCCCGGGATCTTCGCCGGCGGCGACATGGTCCCCGCCGAGCGCACGGTCACGGTCGGGATCGGACACGGCAAGCAGGCCGCGCGCAACATCGACGCGTGGCTTCGCGGTGAGCGCTTCGAGCATCCGCCACGGCCCGAGCTCGCCACCTTCGACAAGCTCAACCCGTGGTACTACGCCGATGCCGCGAGGACCGTCGCGCCTCAGCTCGACCTGATCCGGCGGGCCTCGACATTCGATGAGGTCCAGCTCGGCCTCGACGAGGGCAACGCGCTGTTCGAGGCGCGCCGCTGCCTGTCGTGCGGCAACTGCTTCGGATGTGACAACTGCTACGGCGTCTGCCCCGACAACGCGGTGCTGAAGGTCGACGAGGCCGATGGCTACGCGTTCGACCTGGACTACTGCAAGGGCTGCGGGATCTGTGTCGCCGAGTGCCCGTGCGGCGCGATCGAGATGGTGCCCGAGGACGTCTGAGCAGATCGGCCGGCCGTTGGCAATACCGCAGGCGCGGTATCTCGTCAGAGCGCGAACGCGCCGAAACCGACTGAAATGGCGCTCGCGTCCGCAGCCCAGTTCCTGGCGCGAGGAATCGCGCCCGATCGCTCCGACCGGCTGGCCGGAGCGCTCGTCAAGGCTGTGCGCGACGGCATCTGCGTTCTCGACGGCGAAGGACTGATCGCGGACGTCAACGAGCCGTTCTGCACGATGACCGGCTTCGCGCGGGACGAGCTGATCGGGACCTCCACGCCCCGCCCGTTCTGGCCCGAGGAGCACGAACCGCGGCTCGCGCAGGCGCTCACGTCGGCGCTCGCGGGGACCCGCCGGGACTTCGAGCTCGTCTACCGCCGCCGCAATGGAGAGCGATTCCCCGTCACGGTCACGGTGGCTCCGGTCGCGCAGGACGGCGGCGGCTCGGAGGGCTTCGTCTGCGTCCTGCGTGAGGTGACGCGGGAGCATCGCGAGCACGAGCGCCTGCGCGAGGCGCATCGGGTCGCGCGCCTGGTCAGCTGGGAGTACGACCCGTGCTCGGGCGCGGTCTCGCTGTCCCAGTGGCTCAGCGGCGTGGGCGGGGTGCACCTGGCCAAGACGACGACGCTCGACGGTGCGCTCGCCCTGTTCACCGCCGCGCACCAGCAGCCGCTGCGCGAGGCGCTGATCCGGGTCGCCGCGGGCGAGGGTGACGTGATGCTCGAGAGCGAGCTCGCCCGCACCCAGCCCGATCTCGGATGGGCGCCGGCGCTGCCCGAGATCCGCTGGATCGAGACGCGCATGCGCGCCGGCCGCGACGGCGACGGGACGATCGTCCGCGTCTGCGGCACGAGTCAGGACATCACCGCGCGCAAGCTTGCCGAGCTCGCGGGCGAGGAGAGCAAGGAGCGCCTGCGCCAGGCTCAGCGCATGGCGGAGACCGGCAGCTTCGAGCTGGACCACGTCTCGGGCAGGCTGACCGGGTCCGCCGAGCTCTACGAGCTGTTCGGGGTCGATGCGGACACGTTCGGTGACGACGTCGCGGACTTCGCGGCGCTGATCCCGGACGACGACCTCGCAGCCCTGCGCCGGATCACCGCCGCGACGATCGCGGACGGAAATCCGCGCGACCTCAAGCACCACTACGAGCGCCGCGGCGAGCTGCGATCGGCCGAGACGCGGATCGAGGCGCTCGGGCCGGCGGGTGCCTGCCACGGCGTGCGCGGGACCATGCAGGACATCACCGACCGGCGGCGCCGCGAGCGCGAGATCCGCCTGCAGGCGCACCTCCTCGACGCGGTCGACGTCGCCGTGATCGCACTCGACCTCGAGGGCACGGTCACCCACTGGAACCGCGGCGCCGAGCGCCTCTACGAGCTCACGCGCGAGGAGACGGTCGGGCGCAGGGTCGTCTCGCTGACTCGCGAACCCCGAGGAGGCCGTCACCGGCCAGGCGCTGCTCGACACGATCGTCGCGAGCGGCCAGTCGGAAGGCGAGATCGAGCTGCGTCACAAGGACGGCTCGCACTTCCGCGTCGGCACCCGCAGCACGGTGTTCCACGATCGGCACGGCCGGCCGGCCGGAATCGTCGGCGTCTCCGCGGACATCACCGACATCACCGAGACCACACGCGACCTGCGCGCAGCGCACGACTACCAGCGCGCGATCACCGACAGCATGGGTGAAGGCCTGTACACCCTCGACCCGGACGGACGCCTGACCTACATCAACCCCGCGGCGCAGGAGATGCTCGGCTGGGGATCCGAGGAGCTGCTGGGCCGTGTCATGCACGACGTCGTCCACTTCCGGCACCCCGACGGCTCGCCCTCGCCGGCGGACGAGTGCCCGATGCAGCGACCCCGCAACTGCGGCGAATCGGTCCGCATCGACGACGACATCCTGATCCGCAGGGACGGCACCGAGCTCGCGGTGCAGATGACCTCCGCCCCCGTCGAGGTCGCCGAGGGCGCCCGCGGCTCGGTCGTGGTCTTCACCGACATCACCGAGCGCAAGCAGACCGAGCTGCGCATGCGGCGCGAGGCGGAGACCGTCTCGTGGGTCGGGCGCGTGCGCGACGCGCTCAACGACAAGCGCTTCGTCGTCTATGCACAGCCGATCATCGACCTCGCCGACCGGGCGGTGGTCCAGCACGAGCTGCTGATCCGGATGCTCGACAGCGGCGACCGGGTGATCCTGCCCGGGCGCTTCCTCCCGGCGGCCGAGCAGTACGGGCTGATCGTGGACATCGATCGCTGGATGCTCGGCCAGGCCGTCGATCTGGCGGCCAGCGGCCACCCGGTGCAGGTCAACCTGTCGGCCCATTCGGTCGGCGCTCCGGGCCTCATCCAGGAGTTCCACGCCGCGCTGCGCCACAGCGGGGCCGACCCGTCCCTGATCGTGGTCGAGCTGACCGAGACGGCGCTGCTGGAGGGCGGCGCGGCCGCCGAGCTTCTGATCCGCCATATCCGCGAGGGCGGGTGCAAGCTCGCGCTCGACGACTTCGGCACGGGGTACGGGGGGTTCACGTACCTCAAGCGGCTGCCGTTCGACTTCCTCAAGATCGATGCCGAGTTCGTGAGCGACCTGCCGGACAACGCCGCCAGCCAGGAGGTCGTGCGCGCGGTCGTCAGCCTCGCCCGCGGCTTCGGCCAGCAGACGATCGCCGAGGGGGTCGAGGACGAGCGCACGCTGCCCATCCTGCGCGACCTCGGCGTCGACTTCGCCCAGGGCTTCGCGATCGCGCGGCCTGCGCCCATCGCCTCCGTCTTCGGTTCCTGACGCGCCTGCCGGGCGGCCGGCGCTCAGCGTCCTATCAGGGTCCGCTCACCTTCCTGTGAGACGCGCCTGCCAGCGTGCCCGGCTCCGGTCCTCCAGATCATTCCGACCCAGGAGCCCGTCCCCATGGCCGCCCAGCCCCGCCGCGCCTCCCCCCCCCCCCACACCCGTCGCCTGCGCCGCCTGATCGCCGCGGTCACCGTCATCGCGTTCGTCGCCGCATTCGCCGGGCTGTCGGTCCAGATGGCGTCCGGGAACGACCCTGCGGTGAAGACTCCCAAGCAGCCGCGGCTGCTTGCGACCACGGCCACGACGCACGCGCTCGTGGTG
The DNA here is from genome assembly GCA_963781935.1 of uncultured Solirubrobacteraceae bacterium. Taxonomy (GTDB): domain Bacteria; phylum Actinomycetota; class Thermoleophilia; order Solirubrobacterales; family Solirubrobacteraceae; genus F1-60-MAGs163. The sequence continues at coordinate 6,300 of CAWAHX010000007.1, read as the reverse complement.
CAGCGCAGCGCGCTCGCCGACGAGCGGGCGGCACTGCTGCGTCGCCGGCGCGCGGAACTTGCCGCCGCAGCGCTGCGAGCGCGCCGGCGCGCCTCTGCGCGCAAGGCCGCGGCCGCAGCGGCGGCTGCGGCCGCCGCTGCGAGTGCCGCGCAGGCGGCGAGCACCAGCGCCGCCCAGTCGACGTCCTCGGGCTCGACGACGTCGTCCGGCACCAGCACCTCGTCCGGGTCCGGGTCCGGGTCGTCCACGACCCAGAGCACCGGCACGAGCACGCCCGCGACGCAGACCCCCGCGGCACCGGTCACGACCAGCACGTCCTGAGCGCGGGCCGCATTCCCAGGGATCTCACAGGATCTTCTGGGGCTGCGCACAAGGGGGCTCGTGAAGCTCCGTGAATGGCATCAGAAGCGCTCATCACGCCGCTCGCGCCGCCGTCGGCCCCGCGGCGCCGTCGTCGACATCGTCGTCCCCGTCCACAACGAGGAGCACGTCCTCGACGCGTCGATCCGTCGCCTGCACGCCCATCTGGGAGCCCAGCTCCCGTTCGGCTGGCGCATCATCATCGCGGACAACGCGAGCACCGACGCGACGGCGCAGGTCGCCGCCGGCCTCGCCCGCGAGCTCCCCGACGTCGCGGTCCTGCGGCTCGAACAGAAAGGGCGCGGCCGCGCCCTGCGCGCCGCCTGGCTGGGCAGCGACGCGGACGTCGTCTGCTACATGGACGTCGACCTGTCGACCGACCTGCGAGCGCTCCTGCCGCTGCTCGCACCGCTCGTCTCCGGGCACAGCGACGTCGCGATCGGCACGCGCCTCGCGCGCGGCGCGCGCGTCGTGCGCGGCGGCAAGCGCGAGCTCATCTCGCGGACCTACAACCGGCTGCTGCACCTCGCGCTGCGCGCGCACTTCAGCGACGCCCAGTGCGGCTTCAAGGCGCTGCGCGGTGACGTCGCGCGCCGCCTGGTGCCCGCCGTCAAGGACGAGGCCTGGTTCTTCGACACCGAGCTGCTGATCCTCGCCCAGCGTGAGGGCCTGCGGATCCACGAGGTGCCGGTCGACTGGATCGACGACCCCGACTCGCGCGTCGACATCGTGGCGACGGCGCTCGGCGACCTGCGCGGCATCGCACGCCTGATGGCCGCGGCCAGCCTGCCCCGGTTCCTCGCCGTCGGCGTGTGCTCGACGGCCGCGTTCGCAGTGCTCTACGTCCTGCTGCGCGGGCCTCTGGGTCCCGTCGCGGCGAACGCGACGGCGCTCGCCGTCACCGCGGTCGCCAACACGCTCGCCAACCGCTCCTTCTCCTTCGGGGTGCGCGGGCGCGCGGGCCTGCCGCGCCAGCTCGCGATGGGCGCGCTGGTCTATGCCCTGACCGTCGCGCTGGCGACCGGCGCGCTGGCCGTGATGCGCGGACTCGACCCCGACCCCTCGCGAGCGCTCGAGATCGCCGTGCTCGTCGCCGCGAGCACCTGCGCGACCGTCACGCGCTACGTGGCTCTGCGCACCTGGATCTTCGCCCACCGCTCGCCCGCCGCCGGCGCCGCACTGCAGCCCGCAGCGGCGGCGCCGGCGATCGACGCACCCGTCTCCTGACCTTCCCACCCCGACCCAAGGACCACACCGTGTCGACTCCCACCGTCTCCCTCCCGGCCGCCCCGAGCGGCCTGCGCGTGCGCGCGCGCGCGATCTCGTGGCCGCGGCCCGAGCTCGCCGCGCTGCTCGTGCTCGCCCTCGTGCTCGACCTGTGGGCGCTGAACCGCAACGGCTTCGCCAACGACTACTACAGCGCCGCCGTGCGCTCGATGAGCACGAACTGGCACGCGTTCCTCTACGGATCGTTCGACTCCGCCGGCGTCATGACCGTCGACAAGCCGCCTCTGGCCCTGTGGATCCAGGCGCTCTCGGTGCGCGCGTTCGGCTTCAGCTCCTGGAGCATCCTCGTGCCGCAGGCGCTGATGGGCGTCGCGACCGTCGGGCTCGTCTACGACCTGACGCTGCGGCGCTTCGGCCGGATCGCCGGCTTCGCCGCGGGGCTCGTCCTCGTGCTGACGCCGATCGCCGTGGCGATCTCCCGTCACAACAATCCCGACGCGCTGCTCGTGCTGTGCTGCACCGCGGCCGTGTGGTGCCTGATCCGCGCGCTCGACGACGGGCGCACGCGCTGGCTCGTCCTCGCCGGCGTGGCGATCGGCCTGGGCTTCGAGGCGAAGATGGCGGCGGCGCTGCTCGTCGTCCCCGGCATCGTCGCCGCATGGCTGTGGGTCGCTCCTCGCGGACGCCTGGCGGCGCTGCGCCAGCTCGCGCTGGGCGGGGTCGCCATGCTCGTCGTCGGGCTCGCCTGGCCGGTCCTCATGTGGCTGACGCCCGCGGGCAGCCGTCCGTGGATCTCGGGCACGAGCGACAACAGCGTCTGGTCGCTGATCCTCGGCTACAACGGGCTCGGCCGGCTGCTCGGTCAGAGCGGCGGACCCGGCGGCGGCGCCGGCGGGCCGGGTGGAGCCGGCGGCGGCGGGCCGTTCGGCGGCACCCCGGGCGCCCTGCGCCTGCTGAACTCGAGCCTCGGCGGACAGGCCGGCTGGCTGCTGGGCTTCGCCGTCATCGGCGGGGCGGCGATCATGCTGCGCTCGCGATTGCGGCGCGGCGACCCGCGCACCGGCTGGATCATCGCCGTCGGCGGGGCGTTCCTGGTCACCGCGGTGGCGTTCAGCCAGGCCCAGGGCATCTTCCATCCCTACTACACGTCCGCGCTCGCGCCGTTCACGGCGGCCCTCGTGGGCGGCGGCGCCGCGCAGGTCGCCGGCCGCGGCCTCTCGATGCGGATCTTCGGCCCGCTGGCGATCGTCGCCGGCATCGCGACCGAGCTCGTCGTCCTGAGCAACGGCTCGGGCGGCGCCGGATGGGTGGTCCCGCTCCTCGTCATCGCCGGCGCGGGCGCCGCGACGCTGCTCGCCTGGACCGGCGACGCGCGCCTGCGTGGCATCGCCGTCGGCACGGCGCTCGCGGTGCTGATGATCGCTCCCGCCTCGTGGGCCGTCCAGACGCTCGGGCACGCCACCAGCAGCACGTTCCCGGCGGGTGGACCGGCCTCGGCCGGCTTCGGCATGGGCGGCGGTGGCCCGGGCGGTCCGGGCGGCGCGGGCCCCTCCGGGCGCCCGGGCATGCCCGGCGCCGCGCCGCCGGCAGGGGTGATGATGGGGAGGCCACCCGGCGGAGGCGGAGGCGCGGCATGTTCGGTGGGGACTCCGCGTCGCTGACCCAGGCCGTGGCGTACGCCAGGGCGCACGGCGGCGGGACGATCGCGGTGTCGAGCCAGTCGGGCGCCGCGTCCCAGCTGATCCGCTCGGGCGCGCCGGTCGCCGGCATCGGCGGATTCTCCGGCCGCGAGAGCGAGGTCAGCGTCGCCTGGCTCGCCGACGCCGTGCAGGCGGGGAAGATCCGCTGGGTCCTCGGGGACTCTTCCGGCGGCGGCATGCCGATGGACAGCCGTGTCGGAGCACGCAGCGTCGTCAGCACGGTGTCGCAGGTCTGCACCCCGGTGACGCTGTCGTCGAGCTCGGCGACCGCGACGACGACGTCGTCGACCAGCGCGAGCACGCTGTACGACTGCAGCGGCAAGGCGGCCGCGCTGCGGGCGGCGGGCTAGCGAACGGCGGGAGCGGGTGCGCCGAGTGCGCGCGCCCGCTCCTGCCCCTCAGGAAGGATCCGGCGCTCCACCTCGTACGCGTAGCGGACGTAGTCGACCTGCATCGTGTGACGCGCGCGCTTGGCGAACGGCTTCACGTCGCGACGCTCGTCGGCCGCGATCTCCTGCCACATCCGGCTCTCCGGCGGCGGGGCCCAGGTGCCGGAGAGCCAGCGCGCGACGAGGTCGGACTGCACCTCGGAGAACGGGAAGAGGGTCGGGATCGCCTGGGCGAACCCGACGAAGGCGAGGTCATCGACCCCCGGGCGCAGCAGCCGCTTCCAGAGCGGGAACACGTTCCCCGGGGCGCTGAGGAACGATGGGTCGAAGAACGGGAAGCTGATCCGGTAGCCGGTCGCGTAGATGATCGCGTCGAACGCCTCGACGCTGCCGTCCTCGAACCGGACGCGCTCGCCCATCAGCTCCGCGATGTTCGGCCTGGCGACCGCGTCGCCGGAGCCGAGGCGCAGCAGCAGCTCGCTCGAGACCGTGGGATGCGCGGTCATGAACTTGTGGTCGGGCTTCGGCAGCCCGAAGTCCTGCATGCGGCCGGACACCAGGTACGGGAACGGCCGCGCGATCAGCCGCTGCAGCCACGCCGGGATGTGCGGGTTCGTCTTGACCATCTGGTCGACGGGGCGCCCGAAGATGTACTTCGGGATCACCCACGCACCGCTGCGGGTCGAGATGACGGTCTTCGCCGCGACGCCCTTGCGCGACAGCTCGCTGACGATGTCGACGGCGCTGTTCCCGATGCCGACGACCAGCACCCGCTTGCCGACGAGGTCGAGCGGATCGGCCGGATCGATGTAGTCGTGGGAATGGATCACGTCCCCGTCGAAGTGGCCGGGGAACGGCGGGTCGGGGAAGCTCGCGTCCCAGTGGTGCCCGTTGCAGACGACGAGCGCGTCGAAGCGCTCAGGGTCGCCACCTTCGGGCGTGATCTCCCACCCGCCCCCGGGCAGTCGCTCGGCCCGCGCGACCCGCGTGTTGAAGCGGATGTGCTCACGGATCCCGAAGTGGTCCGCGTAGCTGCGCAGATACTCGAGGACCTGCGCGTGATGCGGAAAGTCCGGGTAGGAGTCCGGCATCGGGAAGTCACTGAACGACAGCGCCTTCTTGGACGTGTCGATGTGCAGCGAGCGGTAGGCCGACGAGCGCTCGTTGGGGTTCTTGAAGTACCAGTTGCCGCCGACGTCGTCGCTCGCCTCGAACGTCGTGAACGGGACGCCGGCCTGCTTCAGCGCCTTCGCGGCGGTGATGCCGGAGAGCCCGGCGCCGATGATCGCGGTGTTGGGATGTGGGTTCATCCGTTCCAGCTTCGCGCTTTCGGCTGGACCGCGTCAACCGCTGCGCCGCTGCGCCTGCGTCAGCGCTTCAGCGTGAGCTTGAGCGTCCAGCTCGCCCCGCCCGCGCTGACGAGCGCCTCGACGGAGACGCGCCGCTTGCGCTTCAGCGCGCTGCGCCCGGCCTTCGACAGCGTCACGCGCAACGTGGCCGAGCGACCGGCCGCGATGCGGAATCGCGCGCTGCCGTAGGTCTTGGGCGCCGCGGCGGCGGCGCGCGCGCCGGCGGCGGTCCTCGGGCGCAGCAGCAGCGTCCCGGCGCAGGTCGTCGTCAGCAGGCAGCGCAGCCGCAGCGGCGGCGACGTTCCTGCGCACCGCGGCGAGCGTCGCGAGCGCGCGCAGCGGTGACGGAGCAGCGGCCGCCGGTGTCGGCGTCGTCGGAGCGGTGCCGACCGGCGCCGTCCCGGGCCCCTGTCCGGCACACGCCGTCGTGGGGTCGGCGGGCGCCACCGGCCGCAGGTTCGAGCCGGTCATCGGCACGCCGCACCAGTCGTACTGGAGCAGCACCTCGTAGCCGTCCATCAGCCCGACGTCCGTGTTCGAGGCGCCGAGCGCCAGCGCAGGGTGCAGGAAGCTCGCCTGTGCCTGGTTCGCCGGCGAGCCGAACAGGAAGCCGTGCGCACCGCGGTCGTTGACCGGAAGCGAGCCGGGCCCGGCCGCGACGACGACGAGGATGTCGTTGAACTGCGAGCCGGGTGTGTCCCCGACGCCCGAGCCCGCCGGCAGGTTCACCGCGAACTCGCTGATCTGGCCGGCGACCGGCTGCACCGGCGCGGAGATCTGCTTCGTCGTGCAGCACAGGCCGCTGCCCGAGCCCAGGATCGCGAACTGCAGCGGGGCGGGCGCCGCGCCGCTGCGCACCCGGACGCGCGTCACCGCCCCCGCGCCGCGCGGGACATAGGTGTTGGCGATCACCGAGCCGTCCGCGCCGTACTCCGAGGACCACCACATGCAGGTCGACTGGCCCGTGTTCAGGAACGTGATGTTGCCCGGGTTCAGGCCGATGTAGGGCCGCGCCGCGCACTGGTTGGCGCCGCCCGGGAGCACGAGGTTCGGCGCCGGCTGCAGCGTGCTGCCGTTCGTCGCCAGCACCGCCTGCTGCGCACCGGCGACCTGCGGCAGCGCGGCGAGCGCCGCGGTGCAGGTCAGCAGCGCGAGGAGCGGGCGGCGAAGGACGGTCGGCACGATGAGCGCGACCCTACCGGAGCCCCCGCGAGGCTCAGCGAGTGGCGGCGAGCGCCGGTGAGATCTCGAGCACGAGCTTCCCGCGCGTGTGGC
>CAWAHX010000006.1:0-82179 GCA_963781935.1 uncultured Solirubrobacteraceae bacterium | reverse complement strand
GCCGCGGTGACGAGTGGATCCTCAACGGCGAGAAGGCGTTCATAGCCAACGGCAACATCGGCAAGCTTTTCTTCATCGACGCGCGCACCGACCCTGACGCTCCGCTCAAGCAGGGCACGACGATGTTCCTCGTGCCGCGCGACACGCCGGGCTTCCGCACTGGCAAGGTGTACAACAAGAGCGGCTGGCGCTTCTACCAGAACGGCGAGATGATTTTCGAGAACGCGCGCGTGCCGCACGCCAACGTCGTCGGCGAAGTGAACGGTGCAGTGCGCAGGTCGGGCGGTGCGGGCGGTGACACCACGGGAGGCGACCTCTTCGGCGACCTGGAGCTTGCCGCCAACGCTCTGGGAATCTGCGACGATGCCTGCGAGGTCGCCTTGCGGCATGCGCGCACCGCAAAGCAGGGAGGAAAAATTCTCTTCGAGCAGCAGCTCGTCCAGCTCAAGTTGAACCGGATGCACATGGTGACCGAGGCCTTGCGCTCGTTCGTCGTGCGCATCGCCTGGGAACACGACCGCAGGATCCACTCGCCCAACGAAGGCCGGGCGACGAACTTCTTCGACCGACGTCGTCCAGGAAGTGACCGAGCTCTACATGGTCCCCGCGGCGGGCAGGATGCGCGATGGATGCGCATGCCGACAAGCTCGCGCGCGATGCCTTCATCTGGAGCCACCTCGCCGGCGATACGGTGCAGCGGCTGAAGGTCGCCGGACCACTTGCCATAGCCCGCGGGTGCCATCCTGGCGTTGGGTGCCGTGCCCATGAGCGATCCAAGACAGCAGATCCTGGATTGGTGCCGCGACGGCGATCAGCATGCTTTCGCAGCTTCTATCGCGAACAATTCGGCAGGCTCTGGAGATTCCTGGTTGCCCGGGGACGCGACCGCGAGACGGCCTACCACCTCCTGGCCGAGGCGTTCCTGCGCCTTGTCGACAATGTCTGCCGAGACCCGCACGCCCCGGTTGCGCTGCTCTATCGCATCGCGCTGAATCTGCGCGTCGACGCCTACCGGCGCAAAGGATCAGCCGCCACCGACGCGGTCGACGATCTGGAAAGGATTGCAAGTCCCCGCGCCCGAGGAGCCGGAGGACTGCCGCCACCTGCGCGCCCTGGTAAAAAACCTGCCCGAAAGCGAACAAAACCTCCTGCTCATACGTTATTGGATAGGACTGTCGCACAAGGAGGCGGCGCAGGCCCTGGGGTTGCCGGAAGGCACGGTGCGCGCCATTGCGCCGAACTCATCGCCAGACTGCGTGATCGCTGGAGCGAGGATGAAACACCGCGTGCCGACTGAGCGTGCAATGACGGACATGATCGCGACGGCGTTCGAGCGCCTGCCTGCGCCCGATGCGCCGCGCCTGGCGGCGATCCAGCAGCGATTGCCGGGGCGGCCGCGCCTGCGCGGCCACGCGAAGCTCGCCTGGTGGTCGCTCGTCGGCGCGTTGGTGGCGGGGGCGGCCAGCGCGCTGTGGTGGACTGCGGACTACGGTCCAGGTAAGGGGCAGGGAGACCCGGTGCCGGCATTTGCGTCGCCGTCGGTGGCGCCGTCGACGGCGGACCAGCCGGCGCGCCCGGGCCGATCCGAAGGCGCCGGATCAAAACCCGCCGGCGAGTCGGTGCAGAAACGTGGACGCGTGATTGATCAGCGCGAGCAATAGTCTTACAAGAGGACTGGAATCGTGAAACGTCGAACCTCAACCGCTGGCGCGCCTGGTCTGCCATGCAACTGGGGGCGGTGATGTGCCTGGTGACCGCGACTTCTGCGTTTGCCCAAACCTACGCCTACCGCGGCGATGTGTTGGCTTACCGATCACCCTCGGGTGCCGCCACCACCGTGGCCTGGCACGCTACCGGCGCGGCGCCGGCGTGTACCGGTTTCCCGCTCGGCGATGACGACTGGGCCAACGTCGCGTTTCCCGCCGGGTTCACGTTCACTTTTGGCGGAGTGAACTATTCCGCCGTGCGCGTTTACTCCAACGGCATTCTGGCCTTCGGGACGGACGTTTCCGGTTTTCATCGCGACTACACACCGCAGGCCTTGCCTGCGCCCGCGGGTACGACCCTTGCCGGTTGCGTCAACGCCGCGCCGGTCAGGGTCATGCTGGCCTACTGGATCGATATCGTCGCCGGCACCGCGAACGCCACCACCGGCGCCGCCGTGAAATACGAGCTGCTGGGCGCGGCGCCCGGCCGGCGCTTCGTCATTTCCTGGGACAACGTGAAGCTCTATAACCAGACTGCGCGCTACAGTTTCCAGATTGCCCTGTACGAAAGCACGGCCGGCGCCAACGGCAATTTCCGCTACCAGTACACCACCGGTTCGAGTGACGGCAGCAATGCGACGGTGGGCGTGCAGCTGAGCGCGACTGACTACACCCAGTATTCGTTCAACCAGCAGTTCATCGATACGACCAACGGCACCGCCATCCTCTGGTATCCGGCGAACCAGCTGATCGCCAAGGGGGCCGAATACCGCTTCGACGAGGGCAACTGGGTGGGCACCGCAGGGGAAGTAAGAGACACCTCCGGCAGCAACCAGAACGCCTCGCGGGTAGGCGCGGCGGCGAACATCGCGGCAGGAAAACTCTGTCGCGGCGGGAGTTTTACCAACAATACTTCAAACGCCACTATTGATGCCGTGGCGACCCCCATCGTGCCGGCCAGCGTGGGTTCGGTGGATTTCTGGTTCAAATCCAACAATGCCTGGAACACGACGGACGCCATGCTGTTCGATGCGACTACCGTTGCGAACCGCCCATTTTTCCTGATGAAGCGCAACAGCGGGTCGCTGCGATTCGTCATTACGGACAGCGCGGGCACCGTGCGCACCGCGGAAACTTCCACCGGCTATACCTTTGCCGCCAACACCTGGCATCACGTCGGGGTGAGCTGGAACATCAAGCCGGGCACCAACCAGACGGTGCAGCAGATATTCCTGGACGGTGTGCTGGTCACCACCAATACGACGACGCCTTTTCGCAGCACCACCAGCGGAACCATCGCGGCGCTCAGCACGCTGTATTTCGGCGACAACCGCACTTCAGGCATCACACCCAGCAGCGGCTCGCCCAATGGCGCCAACGGCACCATGAGCGAGGTTTACATTTATGCGATCGACATCGGCGCCACCCAGGCGGCGGCTCACATGGCGCTCACCCGTCCGGTTTGCGGCACGGTCGACCACTTTCACATCGTGCACAGCGGCGAGCTGGTCAATTGCGGCAACGCCGTCGCGAGCATCACGGTCGAGGCCCACGACCCGACGCATGGACTGATCTCGCTCGCCGGCACCACCATGCAGATGTCCACCAGCACCGGCCACGGAACCTGGTCCAGCGTGTCCACCATCAATCCGGTCAACAGCACCGGGCGGCGGCAACGGCAATTACACCTTCAGCAATGAAGCGAGCATCATTCTCGGGCTGTCGAATACCTTTGTCGAAGCGCTGAACATCAACCTCGTTTCCGGCACAGTCACCGAACGCTCCGGCCAGGCGGCGGCCTGCGTGGCGCAGGACTACACCTTTGGATCGACCTGCGACGCGGATCTCAACTTCGCGCAGTCGGGTTTCATTTTTGCGGCTGCGGCCAATGGCGCAGTGGCCACCATTCCCTCCCAGGTGGCGGGCACTCCTTCTGGCACCTTCTGGCTGCGGGCCGTGAAGACGAGCACCACCACCAAGGCATGCGACGCGGCATTGGCGGGGGCGAATACGGTCAATCTGGCCTATGAGTGCAACAACCCGACGGCGTGCTCCGGCTGCCGAACCTGATGAGCGTGAACGGGGGGGCCGCGACGACCATTGCGCGCAACAACAACGGCAGCGTATCCAGTTATTCCTCGGTCAACATGAGCTTCAACGTCAACGGCAACGCGTCATTTACCTTCACTTACAGCGACGCGGGGAGCGTGACGCTCTGGGCCAGCAAGACCCTGGGCGCGCTCACGCTCACGGGAAATTCCAATGCCTTCGCGGTCAAGCCGGGCGGTTTCGTGATCTCCAATATCGCGCAGACAGCGGCGCCGCAATTGGCCGATCCAGGGATTGCGAATGCCGGCGGCCCGAAATTCGTCAAGGCGGGCGAGAATTTCACGATGACCGTCACTGCGACCACGACGCCGGCCTCGGGTGCGACGACGACTTTGAACTACGGCAAGGAGATTTCGCCCGAGACCGTCAAGGTCGTGTCCGCGCTGGTCGCGCCCGCAGGAGGGGCGGCGGGCATCCTGAGCGGAACGTTTGGTGCGTTCACTAACGGCGTGGCGACCGGCACGACATTCAACTGGAGCGAAGTGGGCATCATCACCCTCACGCCCAGCGTGGGCGATGCCGACTACCTCGGCGCAGGCGATACCACGGGCACGGCCAGCGGCAATGTCGGGCGTTTCATTCCGAACCATTTCACGGTGTCGGCCGTCTCGCTGCGGAATCGACCCGGCGCGTGCGCGTCGGACCCGGGGTTCACCTACATGGGCGAGCCGCTGCGCACGACCTTTACGCTGACCGCGTTCAACGCGCTCGCAACGCCCACGGTCACCCAGAACTACGTTACGGCCAACAGCTTCGCCAAACTGGACGGCACCGCCATCGCGAGTTTCGGCTTCGGGGCGGTGGATCTCGCGGACGCGACCCCGCCTCGGTGGCCACCGCGCTCCCCACCGCCAGACTCACCGGAACCTCGAGCAGGGACCTGGGCGGCGGGCGCCGGGAGCTTTAGCGCGGATCTGGCCGTGACCCGGACCGCTGTTCTGGAAGGGCCGTACGAGTCGTTCCAGCTGGGCGCGCTCCCGCTGGATACCGATGGCGTGACGCTGCTTCCCGCCGCTCTCAACCTGGACACCGACGTTCCCGCCAACACCAACGATCGTATTTTCGTCGGCAGCAGCAAGATTCGTTTCGGCCGGCTGTTCGTGCCGAATACGTATGGACCCCAGACTCTCGATCTGAACATACCGGTCGAGGCCCAGTACTGGAACAGCAGCTTCTGGCAGCGCAACACCCTCGACGGATGCCCCGACGCAACGGCACCGAACATCGCGCTGGGGAACTACACCGGGGCGTTGACCAGCACCAACCTCGGCGCGAGCCACGTCTCGATCAGCGCTTTTTCGCAGGGGTTTTCGAGGATCACCCTCAGCAAGCCCAGTCCCGCCGCAACCGGGACGGTGGAACTGGCGATCAACCTGGGCACCGCGGCCGCGGGTTCCATCTGCTCGGTCCCGGTCTGGACTGCAACGGCGAGCGGCGCGGACCGGGATACTGCGGGGGCTGTGGGCGGCCTGACTCCGACAGGCGCCCGTGTCGCCATCACCTTCGGCGTGACGCCGAGCAGGTCCATCTACAACCGCGAGAACCACCGCACTCTGGGAGCTGCTGCCGTGGGCGGGCGGTCGCATCGACGTGACGACCGCCACCCGCGGGCGTCGTCCGACCCCGGCGATCGCTGTGCATCAGACCCGCCGCCTGGCCGACGGCGTCGTCGCGAACCGGCGAGGGATCCCGGTGACCTCGGTCGAGCGCACGATCGCCGACATCGCCGCGGTGCTCCCGGCCCCACAGGTCGAACGTGCCCTCGCGCGCGCTGAGGCGCTCGCGATCGTCGATGTTCCGGCCCTTCTGAAGGCTTCTCACCGCCGCCCCGGCGCGAAGGTCGTGAGCACGCTCCTCGCCGACTGGGATCCGCCGTTCACCCGCAGCGAACTCGAGGAGCGCCTGCTCGCGGTCGTCACCGAGGCGGGGCTCGAGCGGCCGGAGGTCAACGCGCGACTGCTCGGCTTCGAGGTCGATCTGCTCTGGCGCGCGCACCGCGTGGTCGCCGAGGCCGACGGCCATGCGTTCCATGGCTCGCGCGCACAGGTCGAGCTCGACCGCCGGCGTGACGCCGTCCTCGCGGCCAACGGCTACCGCGTGCTGCGGTTCACCTGGCGCCAGGTCACGCGTCGCCCGCGGGAGGTGACCGAGGCGCTGAGCGCCGCCGCCCTGCTCAGCCCGCGAACGGCTTGGCGACCATGAAGAAGATCGCGACGAGCACGAGCAGCGATGCGACGACGTTCACGACGAGCGTCGACTTCAGCAGCGCGCCGTCACTCGTCGCTGAGCGCGCCGTCGCGCTGGGGGCCGAGGTCGCGCTCGGCGAGCCTCGCCAGCCGCCGCTCGCGTGGCGAGAAGAACGCTCCGCCGAGGCCCAGAATCACGATCAGGATCACGAGCGGCACGGTGACCCAGGTCTGGTCCCACAGGTCGCGGTCGGACGCCAGGTAGATCCCGCTGAGCAGCAGCAGGGTCGCGAACGGCGTGATCAGCCGCTTGCCGAGCCGTCCCTGCACGTCGTGGAGCGGGTGGTCGCCGAAGGAGACGGGCACGGCTTTCACGGATCGCGCGCCCAGGTGGAGCGCGACCGCCGGCGCGACGCCGTCCTCGCCGCCCACGGCTACCGCGTGCTGCGGTTCACGTGGCGTCAGGCGACGCGCCGGCCGGACGAGGTGATCAGCGCGCTGAAGGGCGCACTCGGCGCCTGAGGCCGCTACCCCGCGAACGGCTTGGCGACCATGAAGAAGATCGCGATCAGGACGAGCAGCGGGTAGAGGAGCCCGACGATCGCGGTCTGCCGCAGCAGTGCGTCGTACTCACCGCCGAGCGTCCCGTCGCGGTCGGCGCCCAGGTCGCGCTCCGCGAGCTCGGCGAGGCGGCGGTCGCGCGGTGTGAAGAACGCGCCGCGCGAGGCCGAACAGGATGATGATGATCACGAAGGGCACGGTCACCCACGCCTGGTCCCACAGGTTGCGGTCCGTCGCCAGGTAGATCCCGGTGAGCAGCACGAGCGTCGAGACCGGCCCGATCAGGCGCCGGCCGATCCGCGCCTGCGACGCGTGGACGGTCGGCATCGCGGACGGGTGCGTCGCGCGCAGCCACGGGATCACGATCGGATAGGCGAAGGTCACGCCGAAGGCCGCGACCACGCACATGACGTGGACGGCGACGACGACGTCGAAGAACTGGATCGCGAGCGGCATCGGGCCACCCTAGATGGGTTCAGAACGTCGGCTGCGTACTTCCCGAAGACGTCCCGCATCGCACCGCACACCTCGCCCATCGAGCAGCTGTCCTTCAGCGCGCGGCGGATCACGGGAACGAGGTTCTCGGTGCCGCGTGCGGCCTCGCGCAGCTCCTCGAGGCGCTCGGCGACCAGCGCCTGGTCGCGATCGGCCTTGAACGCCTTCAGGCGATCGAGCTGCTCGCGCTCGGACTCGGGGTCGACGCGCATCAGGTCCGGGACCTCGAGCTCGTCCTCGACGTACTCGTTGACGCCGACGACCACGTCCTGGCGGATCCGGTAGCGCTCCTGGTAGCCCCAGGCGCTCTCGTCGATCTCGTTGGTGATGAACTCGATCGCGTTGACCGACCCGCCGAGCTCGTCGACCTTGCCGATCAGCTCCAGCGCGCGCGACTCGATCTCGTCGGTCAGCGACTCGACGTAGTAGGAGCCCGCGAACGGGTCGACGGTCTCCGTCGCCCCCGACTCGGCGGCGATGATCTGCTGCGTGCGCAGCGCGATCTTCGCGGCGCGCTCGGTCGGCAGCGCGAGCGCCTCGTCGAAGCCGTTCGTGTGCAGCGACTGCGTGCCGCCGCAGACCGCGGCGAAGCCCTGCAGCGCGACGCGCACGATGTTGTTCTCCGGCTGCTGGGCGGTCAGCGTGACGCCGCCCGTCTGCGTGTGGAAGCGCAGCATCAGCGCCTTGGGGTTCGTCGCCCCGAAGCGCTCGCTCATGATCGTCGCCCACATCCGCCGCGCGGCGCGGAACTTCGCGACCTCCTGGAAGACGTTGTTGTGGCCGTTGAAGAAGAACGCCAGGCGCGGGGCGAACTCGTTCACGTCGAGGCCCGCGGTCGACCGCGCCCTGCACGTACGCGATGCCGCTGCGAGAGCGTGAACGCGACCTCCTGCACCGCCGAGCAGCCCTTCTCGCGGAAGTGGTAGCCGGAGATCGAGATCGTGTTCCAGCGCGGGATGTGCTCGTTGCAGTACTCGAAGATGTCGGTCGTCAGCCGCATCGTCGGCTCGGGCGGGTAGATGTAGTTGCCGCGGGCGATGTACTCCTTCAGCACGTCGTTCTGCGTCGTGCCGCGCAGCTTGTCGCTCGGGACGCCCTGCTCCTCGCCGACGAGGTCGTAGAGCATCAGCAGCACCGCGGCGGGCGCGTTGATCGTCATCGACGTCGAGACCTGGTCGAGCGGGATGCCGTCGAACGCGGTGCGCATGTCGTCGATCGTGTCGATCGCGACGCCGGTGCGCCCGACCTCGCCCGTTGCAGAGCGGGTCGTCGGAGTCCAGGCCGAGCTGCGTCGGCAGGTCGAACGCCATCGACAGCCCGGTGCCCCCGCGCGAGAGCAGGTAGCGGTAGCGCTCGTTGGACTCCTTGGCGCTCGCGTAGCCCGCGTACTGGCGCATCGTCCACTGCTGCTTGCGGTACATCTCGCGGTGCACGCCGCGCGTGTACGGGAAGTCGCCGGGCTCGCCGAGGCGCAGATCGTCCGGGAGATCCGCCTCGGTGTACAGCTCCTTGATCTCGATGCCCGAGTCCGTGAACTTCCGCGGGTCGTCCGGGCCGACGATCGGTGCGATCGTCAGGCGCTCGTCCGGGGCTTGCGTGGCCATGCACGGAACGGTACGCCTTCCGCGGCGCGCGGGTACCGTTCGCGCGATGACCGTCCGCGTGCGCCTCTTCGCCATGCTCCGCGAGCGCGCCGGGCGAGGCGACGCTGGAGCTCGAGCTGCCCGAGGGCGCGAGCGTCGCCGACGCGCTCGCCGATCCCGCGGTCGCGCGGGTCGCCGCCGAGCTGCACTGCGTGCTCGCCGTCAACCGCGAGTACGCGCCGCCGGAGCAGATGCTGCTGCGCCGGGGACGAGCTGGCGCTGATCCCGCCGGTCTCCGGCGGCGCCGGCCCGCGCACGTCGCGATCCGTCGAGGACGCGCTGTCGCTCGACGCCGCTCGCCGAGCGCGTGCGCGACCCGCGCGCCGGGCGCCGTCGTCACCTTCGAGGGCGTCACCCGCGACGGTCGACGCAGCTCCACTACGAGGCCTACACCGAGATGGCGCTCGAGGCGATGCGCGAGATCGTCGAGGCCGCGATCGAGCGCCACGGCCTCTGCGCCGCCGCGGCCGAGCACCGCGTCGGCGTCGTGCCGCTCTGAGCGAGCCGAGCGTGATCGTCGCCGTCAGCGCGCCGCACCGCGGCGAGGCGTTCGCCGGGGCGCGCGAGATCATCGACGCGATCAAGGCCGCCGCGCCGATCTGGAAGCTCGAGGTCGAGGGCGGCGAGCGGCGCTGGGTCGACGGGCACCGTGCCGCCGACCCGCCGACTCAGGAGTAGCGCGCCAGGCGCGCCTGCAGCCCGGCCTTCACCGCGGGCCAGTCGTCGTCGATGACGCTGTAGAACGCGCTGTTGCGCCACCCCGGGCCGATGCCCGGCGTCACCTGGTACTTGCGCAGGACGCCTTCGAAGCGTCGCGCCCATCCGCTCCATCGCCGCCGCGCGAGCGCGCGTTCAGCTCATGGGTCTTCAGCTCGACGCGCTGGCAGCCGAGCGTCTCGAACGCGTAGCGTCAGCTGCAGCAGCTTGGCCTCGACGTTCGCGCCCGAGTGCCAGGCGGACGGCGTCAGCCAGGTCCAGCCGATCTCCAGCCCGCGCTGGTCGGGTCGCAGCGTCATGAAGCGCGTCGAGCCGATCGCGACGCCCGCTGCGCGCGTCGATCGTGGCGAACGGCGCCTGCGTGCCCGCGGCGGCCTGCGCGAGCGCGTCGGCGAACCACGCGCTCCAGGACTCGCGGCCGGCGGCCGGCGGCGGCGCCTGCAGCCACGTCCAGATCTCCGGCGCGGCCGGCGGCGGCGAGCAGCGGCTCCTCGTGCTCGGGGGCGAGCGGCTCGAGGCGCACGACGCGGCCCTCGAGCATCGGCGTTCAGCGGCGTCGGCCAGGTGCTCAGACCGCGCCGCCGGCGGGTGCGGGCGCCGTCGGGTCGGCGCGTCTCGGCCGCCGGCGTTCTCGCGCGCGAGCCAGTCCTCGGCGCGCAGCGGCTCGTCGCGGCAGCGCTCGACGATGCTCAGCAGGTCGGACATCGAGGAGACCTCCTCGACCTGCTCCTTGATGAACCACTGCATGAACTGCTCGCTGGCGTAGTCGCCGTCCTGCGCGTGCGATCGCGGCGAGCGCGTTGATCTGCGTCGGTGACGCGCTTCTCCTGCTCGAGCGCGATCTGCGACCGGCTCGACGATGTCGGCGAACGCGTTCTGCGGCGCGTCGATGCCCGGGGATGATCGGAGTCGACGTCCTGATCGAGCAGGTACTCGACCATCATCATCGCGTGGTTGCGCTCCTCGAGCGCCTGCGCGTAGAAGAACTCGGCCAGGCGCGGCAGGGTCTGCGCGTCGTAGTAGACGGCGAGCGCCACGTACTGCTGGTGGGCGGCGTACTCGTGCGCGATCTGCTCGTTGAGCTTGTCGACGAAGGGCTGTGCGGGCATGCCGCCCATCCTAGATGAGCGCCGGGCGGCGGGTCACGGCTGGTCGTCCTGGCTCTGCAGCAGGTCGATGCCGTCGACCGGCGCCGCGTCGCCGTGCTGGCGCCAGATCAGGTCGACGCCGGTGCCGGGGCCGGCGAGCGCCGCGCCGGGGCCGAGCGGAACGTCGCCCGCCTTCAGCGGCGCCGAGACGGTCGCCGCCGGCGCGAAGACGCCGTCCTTCGGCGGCCTTCGCGGCCTGCCAGCCCTTGGGCGCCGCCCACGCGATCGCGGCGCCGCCGTCCGGTCGCGCCGTGATCGACCGGGGCGCCGATCCCGGCGCCCTCGGCCAGCGTCGTGAGCCCGAAGGTCACGCCGACCGCGGCCCTGCGCGACGACGATGCGGTGCCCTGCGCCGGTGCCGGCGCGCCACACCGCGAACGCGCGGCCGAAGCCGTCGATCGCGGCCGCGATGTCCCGCGTGCGATCCGCGGACGCCGTGCCGATCCCGACCGACGGCGACAGCCGGCCGCGCCCTGGGCGGCGCGCGACGCGGATGCGTCCGTCCGCGTCCTCCCAGGCGACGACGCCGTGGCCGACGCGGCCCGACGGCGGCGGCGATCGGCGCGCCGCGCCGGGCGGCGCCGAGGAACTGCGGGCGCCCGACGTTCCCGTCCTCGTCGATGCGTGAGGCGAGCGCCCGGTTGCCGCTGACCCAGGCGACGATCGGGGCGCCGGTCCCGTGCCGGCGGACACCGACGGCGTCCCGAGCTCGCGTCGCGAACAGACGGGGCCGGCGGAATGCCCCGCCCGGCATGCGCGTGACGATCGCCACCCGGTGGGCGCGGCGCGGGCCGCTGGCGCCGACGGCGACCACGGCCAGCCCGCCGTCCGCGACGTCGAGCGCCGGGCGGGTCATCGGGCTGTACGAGCGCCGAGATCGTGACCGGATCGGTGAACGAACCGCCGGGGTCGCGCACCAGCGCACGTGTGAGCGAGCCGCCCCTCCTGTCCTCGCGGACCGCGATCACGCCGGCCCCGACGCCCGCTGCGGCGGCGCCGGCGGCGCCCACCTGCGCGCCGGGGACCGTCCACTTCGGCGCGCCTCCGGGGAACGGTCGCGGCGCCCCCCAGGTGAAGGTCGACTTCGGCGTGAACTGCGTCACGGCGGTGCGCTCCACCAGGACCAGCGGCTCGTCGAGCGTGCCGCCGGCGACGACGGCGAACGCGTTGCCGGCCGGGTCGCCGGCGACCGCGAACGCCTTCGCGTCGGCGTTCACCGAGATCGCCTCCGGGCTCGTCCAGGCGTGTGCGGCGGGGACGCCGGCGGCCAGCGCGGCCGCGATGCAGGCGCCGCAGACGGCGCCGCGGGCGAGCGCCAGGCATGGTCATCGGGCCTGCCATGTCGCCTCCATCGGCAGCACCGCGGCGCGGCCCTGCATCGATCCGGCCGCCATCCGGCGCCGCGAAGTCCTAGGCTTGAGGGTCATGGCCACCTGTCTTGTCACCGGTGGCGCGGGTTTCCTCGGCTCGCATCTGTGCGACGAGCTCCTGCGCCGCGGAAATCGCGTCCTCTGCGTCGACAACCTCGAGACCGGCTCACTCAGCAACATCGAGCACATCCGCGTTCCCGAATTCACCTTCGTCCAGGTGGACATCACCGAACCGTACTTCCTCGACGAGCAGATCGACTCGATTTTTCACCTCGCGTCCCCGGCGTCGCCGATCGACTACCTGCGGCTCCCGCTGAAGACGATGAAGACCGGGTCCTACGGGACGCACCACACGCTCGGTCTCGCGAAGGAGCACCGCGCGCGATTCCTGATCGCCTCGACCAGCGAGGTCTACGGCGACCCCAAGGTCCACCCGCAGACCGAGGACTACTGGGGGCACGTCAACCCGATCGGCCCGCGCGGCGTGTACGACGAGGCCAAGCGCTACGCCGAGGCGCTGACGATGGCCTACCACCGCCAGCAGGGCGTCGACACGGCGATCGTCCGGATCTTCAACACCTACGGCGCGCGGATGCGCGCGCACGACGGGCGCGCGATCCCGACGTTCCTGCGCCAGGCGCTCGCCGACCGGCCGATCACCGTGTTCGGGGACGGGAGCCAGACGCGCTCCTTCTGTTACGTCGACGATCTGATCCGCGGGCTGATCGCCCTGTCGGAGTCCGGCGAGCACATGCCGGTCAACATCGGCAACCCGGACGAGTTCACGCTGCTCGAGCTCGCCGAGATGGTGATCGAGGTGACGGGCTCGAGCTCGCAGCTCGTCCACGAGGCGCTCCCGACGGACGATCCCCAGCAGCGCAAGCCCGACATCACGCGCGCTCGGGAGCTGCTCGGATGGGAGCCGCAGATGTCGTTGCGCGAAGGGCTCCAGCGCACGATCGAGCAGTCCGGCGCCGCGGCCCTGCTCGGGGCGGGGAGCTGATCCGCACCTTTCGGGGTGCGCACGCGTTAGAGGACTCATGGCGAGCGCGCGCGAGCTGAGCGATCCGCCCCGGCCCGAGACCACCTCGGGCGAGCAGCCGGGCGGGCTGCTGGAGCCGCTCCCCGGCCTGGAGCTCAGCGAGCTGGAACACGACGTCCGGCGCAAGCGGCCCCCGGCGCTGTCGTTCCTGCTGCGGATGGAGACGCTGCGCAAGTTCGCGCGCGTCGTGTCGCTCGTCGCGCTCGACGCCGTCGGCATCTACCTGGCGATCTTCGGGGCGCTCGAGCTGAAGGCGCAGGTCCGAGGCCGTCCGGGGCTGTCGGAGACGGCCTCCCAGGCGTGGCACTTCGCGACCTTCGCATTCCTCATCACGGCACTGCTCTTCGCCCGCGCCGGCCTGTACGCGGACCGCTCGTCGCGGCCGGGCCTGCGCGCGATCGTCTCGTCCCTGTTCCAGGTCGCCGTCGTCGCGCTGGTGTACGCCGTGGTCAGCGGGAACGACTTCCAGAGCTACTACATCTTCTGGGGGTCGCTGATCTTCGCCGTGGTCATCGTCAGCGCGCTGCGCTGGGGCTACGACAGGATCAGCGGCGCGATCCTGCGCGCCGCCGGCTACCACCGCCGCGCCGTGCTCGTCGGCAGCGGTCAGCACATCGAGGCCGTCGCGCACGCGCTCGCAACGGGCGGCTCCTCGCCGATCGCGGTCGTCGGGTTCATCTCGCTCACGCCGCGCCCGGACAACGGGCTCCGATCGCTCGGGTCACTGGACGATCTGCCCGAGGTCATCGAGCGCGAGGGCATCGACGAGGTCATCATCGCCGACCCCGCCTTCCCCCAGCGCCAGGCCGTCGATCTCGTCGACACCTGTCATCAGCGTGGCGTTCGGGTGCGCGTCGCCCCGTCGACGATGGAGGTCCTGATCCATCGCGCCGACTTCGTTCCCGGCGAGGCCGTGCCGCTCTTCGAGCTTCGCTCACCGCAGTTCGAGGGCCTGGACTTCGCCGTCAAGCGGACGTTCGACGTGCTGGGCTCCGGGCTGCTCCTGCTGGTGCTGAGCCCGCTGCTGGCCGCCTGCGCGATCGCCGTCGCGACCACCTCGCGCGGGGGGCTGATCTATCGCTCGTGGCGGCCCGGGATCGGCGGGGAGCCGTTCCCGTGCATGAAGTTCCGCACGATGTTCACCGACGCCGACGAGCGCCAGGACGAGCTGGAGATCCTCAACGAGGCCGACGGCGCGCTGTTCAAGATCCGCGACGATCCGCGCGTGACGGCGGTGGGCCGTCTGCTGCGCCGGTTCTCGCTCGACGAGCTGCCGCAGCTGTGGAACGTCCTGCGCGGCGACATGTCGCTCGTCGGACCGCGGCCGCTGCCCCAGCGCGACTACGAGCAGCTCGAGGACTGGCACCGCAAGCGCTACCTCGTGCTGCCCGGGATCACGGGCCTGTGGCAGGTCTCCGGCCGCTCGGAGCTCGACTTCGACGATCTGGTGCGCCTGGACTTCCTGTACCTCGAGCACTGGTCGGTCTCGCTCGACCTCTCGATCCTCGTGAAGACGATCCCCGCGGTCCTGCGAGGCCGCGGCGCCTTCTAGCCGCGCGCCGGTGGACGACTGGCGCGAGGCGGTCTGGGCCGGCGTCCCGGACGACGCCCGGCCCGAGCGCTTCGCCGAGCGCCGGGACTTCCTGCTCGGCCATGTCTCCGCCGGCGACCGCGTCCTGGACCTGGGTTGCGGCGACGGAGCGTTCGCCGCCGCCCTGACCGCCGCGGGCGCAGACGTCGTAGCGGCGGACGTCGCCGCCGAGGCGTGTCGCCGGGCGGCGGCGCGCGCCCCGGAGGCTCGCATCCAGAAGCTCGTCGAAGGTGCGCCCCTGCCGTTCGAGGAGGATGCCTTCGACGTCGTCTGGGCGGGCGAGACGCTGGAGCACGTCGCCGACGTGGTGGGGCTGCTGGCGGAGATCCGGCGCGTCCTGCGGTGGGGCGGCACGGCGCTCGTGACGACGCCCAACCAGGCACGCCTGACGCTCGCCGCCGAGGCGCTCAGGGGCGCGCCGCTGGAGCGTCGGCTCGATCCGCGCGGCGACCACCTGCGCTTCTTCACCGCGCGCACCCTGCGCGGCGTTCTGACCGACGCCGGGTTCGCGGACGTCGTCGTGCGCGCGGCCGGGGGCCTGCCGCCGGCTCGCCGGGCGCTGCAGGCCGTCGCGCGCTGAGGCGGCCAGCTACTTCGAGCTCTTGGCCTTCGCCTTGGTCTTCGCCCTCTTGGCCTGCACCGCGGCCTGCTGGCGGTAGGCGGCGAGGAACGTCGCCTGCGCCGTCAACGAGCGCGGGTCCAGGAACAGCGCCGGGCCGATGTCGCGCAGCGCGGCCTGCGGGTCGTTCTCCGGGCCGAGCTCCAGCTGTGCCAGCCGGACCCACGTGTCCGCGTTCGCCGGCTGCAGCTTGACGGCGCTCTGGATCGCCGTGAGCGCCGCGGGGTTGCGGCCGGCGGCGTTCTCGATCGTCGCGAGCGTGAAGAGTGGATCGATGGAGAGCGGGTTCGTGTCGCGCGCCTCCTGGGCGAGCGTGCGCGCCTTGGCCGTGTTGCCGTCTGCGAGCGCGACGAGCGCCTCGTCGATCTGGTCGACCGCCCGCTGGGGCCCCATCGCCGAGTACGCCGCGGTGATCGCGACGGCGACCACCAGGACGCAGGTGATGACGCGGGCAGGCGACCGCACGCGCTCGTGCAGCCGCGCTCGTGCGCCGCCATCAGGCGACGGAACTTCCAGCGACGGTCCGCGTCCGGCGAGCCAGCCGGCGCACAGCAGGGCCAGTGTCAGCGGCCCGGGTACGAACCACGTCCAGTCGACCAGCGAGTGGATGCCGAAGACGACGACCACGCACAGGAGCGTCAGCAGCCCGGCCCGTTCCGCCGTCGGCGGCCGCGCCTGCGGGCCGCGCCACGGCCCGGTGGTGCGGATCGCGGCCGCGAGGAACGCGGCGAGCAGGGCGAGCGTCAGCGCGAGTCCGGCGATGCCGAGGTCGGCCGCGGTCTGCACGAGGTAGCCGTGCGCATGCAGGACATCGAGGTCGTCCTTGCGGAAGCGCAGGCGCGCGGTGGCGTAGCCGCCCGCGCCGACACCGACCACCGGACGCGCCTTGAACACCGCGATCGCGTCGCGCCAGTAGCGCGAGCGGACGCTGCCGATCGCCGTGAGTCTGCTCGGGTCGTTCGCGGGTGTGTTGGCATTCGGGTCCGTCAGCGACGTCCAGGCGTGCGAGACGCTCCCGCTCAGGCCGCGGTCGGTCGTGGCGAGCGCGCCGGCGAGGATGACGGGGCACAGCGCGAGTGCGACGATCAACGCGATGCCCCAGGCGCGGCGCGTGCGCTCGGGCCAGACGCGCCGGTCGCGCAGGAAGCTTGCGAGCAGGCCGACGATCGCCAGCACGACGATCAGGACGACCAGCAGGACGCCGAGCTCCTGCCCGGCGTTCACGCGCAGCGCGATGGCGGCCTGATCCTTGCTCAGCCCGTCCTGGTGGAACGCCCAGTAGCCCCCGATCAGCGACAGCAGGAGACTCGGGATCAGGACGGTCGCGCCGCGCAGGCGCAGGGGCACGACGGCGAACCAGACCGCCATTCCGAGGCCGGCGGCGAGCAGCGAGCCGCGCGAGTACGCGAGCAGGATGGCGGTGATCAGCACCCCGAGCGCCGGGTAGGCGAGCGCCGCCAGGCCGGCATGGCCGTCGCGGCGCGCGCCCAGCCAGATCGCCGGAGGAACGCCGAGCGCGGCGATCAGGCCGACCGTGTTCCAGTATCCGAACGGCTCGCGCAGGCGGGCGTACGTCTCGTCCGGGGCGAGCTCCTTGGGGAAGACCTTGGTCAGCAGCGCGTAGGCGCTGATCACGACCGTGGCGATCAGGACGCCGCCGATCAGCGATCGCCAGCGGCCCGGTGCGAGGCGCACGAGCGCGACACCGCCGGCCATCGCGGCGAACGCCGAGAGCGTGCGGTTCGCCTCCACCCAGGCGCCCGAGGGCTGGATCGCCCAGGTGATCGACAGGCCGGTGAGCACCGCGAACGCCGCGAACAGTGTCAGCGTCCCGGAGCCCCACGCCTTGCGTACCGGTCGCCCCACGAGGATCGCTGCCACGCACAGCGCGCCGGCCGCGAGGTCGATCGCGATCATCGTCCTCGTCAGCGGCTGCAGCTGCAGGCCGCCGCCCGCGCTGAGCGCGACGGCGATGAGCGCGCCGGCGAAGGCGAGCGTCAGCAGCGGCCCGGTGACCAGCGCCAGGCGCGAGCCGCGGGGCGCGGGCCCCGCGACATCGCCGCCGTGGAAGGCGCCGGCCGGCGCCAGATCAGGTATCGCGACGGGCGCGGACACGCGGTATCACGACGAGGGCGATGGCGGCGAGCACGGCGAGCGCGAGCAGGCCGAGCGCGGCGAGCAGCGGGGCGGGGAGATCGGAGATCGATGCCGCCACGGGTCGCCCGGCTCCGAGCGCGCTCGGCTCGATCCGCACGCCGCCGACCTCGACGGGGCCGTGGCTGGTCTGCGCGGCCTGCTTGGTGGCCGTCGCGACCGCGGCCTTCTCGGCCGGCGTCGCGGTCGCGAGCGGATCGCCGCCGGCGGCGGGCACGGAGCTCGGCTGGCTGGACCCGCCGCCGCCACCACCGCCACCACCGGACGATCCCTGCGCGCCGGCGGCCGCCAGCTGCGCCGCACGCAGGACCGCGCGGCAGTCCGTGTACTGGTCCGCGTCCGCCGGCAGGTTGTCCAGCGCGTCGCGATAGTCCTTCTGGCTGTACGTGCCGTTGACCTTCTGGTCACGGCAGGCGTCCTTGAGGAGATCTTTGTAGTTCGCGTGCGCAGCGGCGGGGACGAGCAGGAACAGCAGCATCGCCGTGGCCACGAGTGCGCGGCGCAGCAGGGCTGTCGGCACTCGCGGCACGCTAGCAGGAGCCCCGGCTTGCCGAGACGGTTGCCAGCGCTCGCGAAAAGCCCTGCGCCCAGGCCGCATAGGTCGCGCGGCGCGACCGCGTGAGCGCCGGCATCGCCCAGGCGCGAGGCCAGCGCCGGAGTCCGCGTGCAGCTCGCACAGGGCCGTCGCCAGCGCCGGAACGTCGCCGGCGGGCACGACCAGTCCGGTGACGCGGTCGCGCACCAGGCCGCCGGCGGCGGCGCCGACGGCGTCGGTGGCGATGATCGGTGTGCGCTGGTTCATGGCCTCGTTGACGACGAGTCCCCACGGCTCGCGGAAGTCGGCCGTCGGTATCGACGGCACCACGAGAACGTCGGCGGCGGCGTACAAGTTGCGCAGTTGTGGGGGGTCGAGGCTCCCGAGGGCGATGACGCCCGGCTGCGCGGTGCACGCACCGGGCGGCACGCCCGCCAGGGCGAGACGGCCGCCGGCGGCGGCGAGGTCGCTCGTGCCGCCACGCCTCGAGCAGCACCGCGAGCCCCTTGCCGGCGGGCTCCGGGCGCCCCGCGTAGAGCGCCAGGAAGCCGTCGGTACGACACGCCTCACGCGCGGCGAGCGCGTCGGCCGGTGCACTCCAGAAGTCGTTGTCGACCGCCTGCGGCGCGACGTGCACGTTGCGGGCGCCATGGCTCGTCACGTAGTCGCTGACGTGCGTGCCGTAGGTGACGACGGCGTCGGCGCGACGCTCGATCGTGCGCACCATCGGGATCGCGGCGATGTGCGCGGGTGTGCGGATCTGCGCCCAGATGCCGGTCCAGTAGACGAACGGCACGTGTGCGCGGCGCGCGCCCGCGTACGTCGCCGGCAGCGCGACGCGCCCCGCGCTCGAGGCGATCACCGCCCGGTGCCGGCCGCTCGCCGCCAGCGAATGGGCTTCGCGCTGGCGTGATGTGGCGAGTGGGGCACGCCGGGGTCCCGCACGCCCGCGGTCGCGTGATGCAGGCGTCCGCCGAACAGCGCGAGCTCGATGCCCTCGGCCTCGTGCAGCGCCTGGAATGCGCCGACGCGGTCCGGCGGGACGTGGTTCGTGACGAACAGGACGGGCCGGTCGCTCACCGCCGCAGCGCCTCCTCGTAGGCGGCGACCGTCGCCCGCCCGCACGCCTCCCAGGTGAACGAGCGCTCGACGGTCGCCCGTGCGCGCCGTCCGAGCTCGTCGAGGAAGCGCGGGTCGGCGGTGAGCACGTCGATCGCCTCGGCGAGCATGCCGACGTCGCCCGGCGGCACGAGGCGCAGACCGTCCCCCAGGCGCGTGATCTCGGCCGGGCCCGGCTCGCCGAGAGCGCCGATCGCCGGCAGGCATCCGGCCATCGCCTCGACGTACGCGACGCCGAACGCCTCGTCCACGCTCGGCATGACGAACAGCGAGCAGGCGCGGGCCTGCTCGAGCGCCTCGGCATGCGGCAGCTGGCCGGTGAAGGTCACGCGGTCCTGCAGCCCGAGCGTCGCCGCGAGGTGCTCCAGCGGCTCGCGCTGCGGACCGTCGCCGATCACGACGTAGCGCAGATCCGGGTGGCGCTCGCGCAGCACCCAGAGCGCGCGGATGACGTCGGCATGACGCTTGCGCGGGACCAGGTGGGCGACGGTGACCAGCGTGGCGTGCAGCGGATGGTGCAGCGGCGCCGCCGGCAGGTCGGTGCCGAGATGCACGATGCGCGTGTTGCGGGCGCCCAGCTCCCGCGCGGCGCGCTCGATCCCTCCGCTGTTGGCCAGCACGAGGCGCGCCTCGCCGAATGCCCGTTCGATCGCGCGCCGGCCCGTGGGGTGCCGAATCGCGGTGTGGAAGACGTCGGCACCGTGTTCGGAGATCACCAGCGGTGCGCCGGCGCGTGCGCGCAGGACCGCGTCGGCGGCGGGAACCGCGTTGTGCGCGTGGACGACCTCGAACGCGAAGTGCCGCCGCAGCCGGCGCAGCGCAAGCGTGAGCGCCGGCGCGGCCCATGAGCCCCAGGAGGCGTACGAACGACCCTTCGGCGGGGAGACGTAGCGGACGTACTCGACGGGGACGCCGTCCAGGACGGCGCGGCGCGGCTGGCGCGCGAGGCGCACGGCGGCGCCCGCCAGGTCGCGCCGCGCAGTCGCGGCGGGCGGGACGATGCGGTGCAGGACGATGACGCGCACGTCCGCGCCGGCCGCCCGCGCCGCCCGTGCCTGCTCGTGCGCCCAGATCCCGAGGACGGGGTCGCCGGCACGCGGGTAGAACTCGGCGACGACGGCGACCTTCACCGATGCACCGCCAGCGTGCGGACCTCGTCGCGCCGCACGTATGGGCGGTCCTGCAGAAACGCTCGTGCCTCGGCCAGCGCCGCCTCGCGCGGATAGGTCGCCGCCGGGGGGCGCAGGGTGTGGCCGACGGGCGTCGCGTCGACGACGCCGACGCGCCAGCCGTGCTCGCGCGCCAGCGCGGCCCAGTGGCTGTCGAGTCCCCAGCCCATGCGCAGGTCCGGGAACGGCAGCAGCGCCGCGAACGTGTCGCGCCGGAATGCGGTGACGGGGCCGATCTCGACGAACGTCGTCTCATGCCAGATCGCACCGGGCACGCGGTAGGTGACGTCCCACGCGGCGTGTGAGTGCAGGCGGTGGGCGGGCTGCGCGAGCGCGAGGTCCGCGTGCTCGGCGACGTGCAGGAAGCGGTCCAGGAAGCCGCGCGGAAGCGTCACGTCGTCGTCCAGCACGAGGACCCAGTCCTCACCGGCCAGGTCCTCACCCGCGAGCAGCGCGTTGAGGTTCTCGAACTTGCCCAGGTCGCCCGGCTCGCGCGTCAGGATGCGCACGTCGTGGCGTGAACGAGCCAGCTCGGCGCGCGCGCCGGCGAGCAGCGAGGGGACGTCGAGACGCTCGACGGCGAGCACGAGGACACGGCGCCGGGGCGGCGTCTCGCGCGCCGCGCGGTCGAGCCGGCGCCGGCGCCCCGACAGCGTCTCGCGCAGATCCAGCGCCCCATCACGACCTCGCAGCACCAGGCCCCGAACCCCCGCGACGGTGCCGCCGGCGCCCGAGGTGAACGGGTCGTCGCCCTCGCGCAGCGCCGGGCTCACAGGCGGCGCGAAGAGCGCTTCGAGGCGCCCGATGCTGTGCCACGTCATCACCGGACCCATCGCGCAGCGGCGTCGCGGCCCATGCAGCGCGCAGCCGGCGAGCGTGCGCAGCTCGGCGCGCAGGCTCGGAGCCGTCCCCTTGAACTCGTCGAACCGCCGGCTCGCCCGGCCTCGCATTCGGGCGGCACGGCAGAGCGAGCGCAGCCGTGCATCGTCGCCGGCCCGGCGATGGTCCACCGCGGCCGCCGGGATGAATCGGATGCGGCCGCCCAGCGCCTTCCAGCGCGCCTGCCACTCCTGCTCGTCGCCGTACAGCTCGCGCGCGGCATCGAACATCCCGGCGCGCTCGATCGCGGAGCGGCGGATCGTCATGTTCGCGCCCCAGGCGTGCGGGCAGTCGGTCTCGGCGGGCCCGAAGTCCTGCCCGGTCACCGGGCCGCCCTCCCGCCCGCAGGCGCGGAACCGATGGTCCTCGATGCGCGGCACGATCGGGCCCGTCAGGACGCCGGCCTCCTCGGGCAGGCGCCCGGCGGCGTCCACCAGCGCCGCCAGCCAGCCCGGGCGCCGCGGCGACGTCGTCGTCGACGAACACGAGCAGGTCGGCGGTGGTCTGCGCGATCGCCGTGTTGCGCGCCGCGTTGAGTCCCCGCGGGGCCTCGTGCGCGACGTAGCGGGCGCCGTGGCGCTCGGCCGTCTCGCGCGTCGGCGCCGACGGGCCGTCGTCGATGACGAGCACCTCGGCGCCCAGCTCCGCCGCCTGGGGCATGATCGACGCGAGCGCGACATCGAGGTACTGCGGACGGTCCCGCGTCGGGACGATGACGGCGGTGGCCAGCGGCATCGGCGGTTCACGGTACCTTGGCCGGGCCCCGTGATCCTGCTCCTGCACAACCGCTACCGCACGCTCGGGGGCGAGGAACGCGTCGTCGACGAGCTGCTCAGGCTGCTCCCGGGCGAGCTCGGGGAGGACGTCGAGCTGCTCGAGCGCGACAGCGCGGCGCTGTCGCGCGGGAGCGCCGCGGCGGGTCTGCTGCGCGGCGGCCTGGACCCGGGCGAGATCACCGCGGCGGTGCGGCGGACCGGCGCGCGCGTCGTCCACGCACACAACGTGAACCCGGCGCTCGGGTGGCGCTCGCTCGCCGCCGCGCGCGACGCCGGGGCGCGCACGGTCCTGCACCTCCACCAGTACCGCCTCGTGTGCGCGGTCGGCACGTGCCTGGATCCCGCCGGGGCAGGACTGCACGCGCTGCCACGGGCGCGACACGCGGCCGGGTGTGCGGCTGCGCTGCCGCGGGTCGCTCGCGGAGGCGGCCGTCTACGGCGCCGCGCTGCCGCTGTGGTCGCGCCGGCTGGTCGAGCAGGCGGACGCGCTGGTGACGCCGAGCTCGTTCACCGTCGACCGTCTGCGGGCGATGGGGGCGCCGCTCGAGGGCCGTGAGGTCACGGTCATCGCCAACCCCGTGCCCGCGGCCGCCGTGCGCGCACAGCCCGCGGCCGGCGCATACGCCATCGTCTCCGCGCGCCTGGCGCCCGACAAGGGCGTCGACCTCGCCATCGAGGCCTGCGCGCTGCGCAGGACTGCCACTCGTGGTCACCGGTCACGGCCCCGACGAGACCGCGCTGCGGGCGCTCGCGACCCGTCTGGGTGCCGACGTGCGGTTCGCCGGCCGCGTTCCGGAGGCCGAGCTGGCCGCGCTGCGCGCCGGCGCCGCGCTGGCGATCGTGCCGTCGCGGTTCGCGGAGACGTTCGGCCTGTCGGCAGCCGAGGCGATGGCCGCCGGCCTGCCGGTCGTGGGCATGCGCGTCGGAGCGCTGACCGACCTGCTGGGCGACGAGGACCTCGCCGCGCCCGGCGACGTCCAGGGCCTGGCGGAGCTCGCGGCGCGCCGCTACGGCGACGCGGCCGCCGGTGCGGCCAACGCCGCCCGGATCGAGGGCGCTGGCGTCGCCGCCGGCCGTCGCCCGGGCGCTGCGAGCCGTCTACGACGGCTGACCCTTAGCATCACGACCCTATGCGCGCTCTCGTCACCGGCGGTGCCGGCTTCATCGGCTCGAACCTCGTGGATGCCCTCCTCGACCGCGGGGACGAGGTCGCGGTCATCGACGACCTGTCGAGCGGCCGGCGGGAGAACCTCTCCCAGGCGCTGACGCGCGGGGCCTCACTGCACGAGGTCGACATCCGCGACGCGCAGACGGTCGGCGAGGTGTTCGCCGCACAGCGCCCCGACGCCGTCTTTCACATGGCCGCCCAGATCGACGTGCGCAAGTCGATCGAGGATCCCGCGTGGGATGCCGGCATCAACGTCGTCGGAACGATCAACGTGCTCGAGGCCGCGCGCGCGCACGACGTGCGCCGGCTCGTGAACACGTCGACCGGCGGCGCGATCTACGGCGAGACCGACGTGATGCCGACCCCGGAGACCGAGACGCCGTTCCCGATGGCGGCCTACGGCCAGAGCAAGCAGTGCGCCGAGCTCTACTGCGCCTGGTACTCGCGCCTGTACGGCCTGTCGACCGTCACGCTGCGCTACGGGAACGTCTACGGGCCGCGGCAGGACCCGGCGGGCGAGGCGGGCGTGATCGCGATCTTCGCCGGTCGCCTGCTGAAGTCGGAGCGCCCGATCGTCTACGGGGACGGCCGCGCGCTGCGCGACTACACCTACGTCGGCGACGTCGTGCAGGCGAACCTCGCCGCCGCCGCCCACCCACAGGCGCACGGTGCCTACAACATCGGCACCGGGGTCGAGTCCTCCGTGCTCGACGTCATCGACGCGCTGCGCGAGGCCGCCGGCGTCGACGAAGCGACCTTCTCCGCAGACTTCGAGCCCGAGCGCCTCGGCGAGCTCCAGCGCAGCTCACTCGACGTCTCGCGCGCGAGGGCCGAGCTCGCGTTCACGGCGGACACGCGGCTGGAGGATGGGATGCGGGCGGTGCTGGAGCACCTCAAGGCCGCCGCCGGCTCCTGAGGGGTGGCGGGACGTCGGAGACTGATCAGGAATGCCCTGCGGGCATTCCTGTCCTGCCAGGGGGCGTTACCACGGACTGAAGAGGACTGCCCTGCGGGCAGTCCTCTCGAGCCGCCGGGTGCTGCGGGCCTGGCTGGTGGTGGGACGACGTTGGGGGACGGCCTGTGGAGGGACGGCCTGTGGAGGGCTCGTGAGACTGATCAGGAATGCCCTGCGGGCATTCCTGTCCTGCCAGGGGGCGTTACCACGGACTGAAGAGGACTGCCCTGCGGGCAGTCCTCTCGAGCCGCCGGGTGCTGCGGGCGTGGCCGCCGGCGGGACGACCAGGCCGCCTCTCGAGCCGCCGGGTGCTGCGGGCCGGCCGCTGGTGGGACGACCCAGGCCAGCCAAGGATGTCCTCGGGGCGCCCCGAAGGGGTGCACCGAGTCACTCTGTAACGCCCCCTGGCAGGACAGAACGCGCCGCAGGCGCGTTCTGATCAGTCTCAGCGCCCACCACAGGACGTCCCTCCACAAACCGTCCCTCAGCCCGCCCCGCCGGGGGGCGCAACCCCGCGCAGCCACTCCACCGTCGCCGCCACCCCATC
The DNA here is from genome assembly GCA_963781935.1 of uncultured Solirubrobacteraceae bacterium. GTDB lineage: Bacteria > Actinomycetota > Thermoleophilia > Solirubrobacterales > Solirubrobacteraceae > F1-60-MAGs163. Next base: position 57,690 of record CAWAHX010000006.1, on the reverse strand, counting down.
CCGCACATCGATCTGCGCCTCCCACCCGAGCACCTCTCGGGCCTTTGACACGTCCGGCCAGCGCCGCACGACGTCGACCTCGAAGCTCGGGAGGTGCTCGAGCGCGAATGCCTGGGGGTCGCGGCCGCAGGCTTCCCAGATGACGCGGGCGATCTCTGCGACGGTCAGCTCGTCGGAGGCGGAGACGTTGAAGTCCTCGTTCAGTGCCGCCTGCGCGCCGGTCGCGGTGACGATGCCGTCGGCGATGTCGTCGACGTGGGTCAGCGTGCGGGTGTGGGTCCCGTCACCGAAGATCGGCAGCGGCGCGCCCTCGGGCAGCGCGAGGCACTTCTTGATCAGGTCGGGGACGGCGTGCGCGATGCCCGGCTCGTCCTCGGGCATCTCGCCCGGGCCGTACGCGTTGAACGGGCGGCAGATCGTGTACGGCAGGCCGTGCTCGTCGTGCGCGGCGCGCACCCAGAACTCGCCGGCGAGCTTGCTGAAGCCGTAGGCCGATCGGGGCACCGGGCATTCCCGCACGTGGCTCTCCGGCGTCGGGAACTGCGTGGCGTTCTCGAACACCATCGAGGACGACACGTAGACGAAGCGCTCGACGTGGTGCTCGATCGCGGCACCGACCACGCCGTTGTAGAGCGACGAGTTCACGTCCGTCAGCGTGTAGGGAAGCTTGTGGAAGTTCGCGATCCCACCGACGATCGCCGCCAGGTGGATCACGTGGGAGCAGCCCGCCGTGGCCTTCCCGGCCTCGGCGCGGTCGCGCAGGTCGCCGGTGTGGACCTCGCAGCCCTCGCGCATCCATCCTGGTGCCTCGCGCTGATCGGAGACGCGGACCTCGAAGTCCGGATCGCGAAGAAGACGGCGCACCACGGCCTGACCGATGGTGCCGGCACCGCCGGTGACGAGGACGCGTGACATGGCGCTGCGGAGGGTAGCGCCGGGCAAGACCTGCTAGGCCGGGCGGCCCGTGGCCGACGATGCGACCAGGGCGCCGGCCTCGCCGAAGATCTCACCCTGGTCGAACGTGTTCCACGGGTCGGCGATGACGGCGCCGGTGTGCGCGCTGTCGGCGATCGCTCGCAGGGTGCCGGGGCCGCGGAAGCATGAGTGGTTCGTTGCGACGACGACTGCGTCCGCGTCGAGGATCGCCTCCTCGAACGACTGTGTCGGCGTCGCGACGAGCGGGTCGTGGACGGCGACGTCGGCCAGCTCACGCTCGAGCAGCCGGATCAGCTTGTGCGACAGCGAGTCGCGCTCGTCGTCGGTGTCCGCCTTGAAGGCGAGGCCCAGCACGGCGACCTTGCGGCCGTTCAGCGACCCGAGTCGGCGCTTGAGGCCGTCGACGAGGAACAGCGGGACCGACTCGTTGACGCGCGAGACCGCGAGCAGCATGCCGGGGGCGTTCGAGCGCTCCTCGCTGAAGGCGAAGTCCTTGCGCAGGCAGGTTCCCGCGGTCATGCCGGGCAGTGCGATCCCGCCGCGCGGGTAGTCGCGGTTGATCAGGTCGATCACGTCGTAGACGTTCGCCCCGTACTGCTCGCACTCGACCATCAGGCGATTCGGGAGCGCGAAGGTCGCGTAGCGCAGGATGTTCGTCCAGATCTTCGCGAGCTCGGCGTCGATCGGCGTCGTCTGCACGATCGGCGCGCCGAGTGTCTCGAACAGCGCCGCCGCGGCCTCACCGGAACGCTCCCCGATGCCGCCGACGATGCACGGCAGCGTGTCGATCTCGGCGAAGAACTTTCCGGCGGCGATCCGCTCGGGGACGTGGGCGACGCTGATGTCGCGCCCGGCGACCAGGCCGCGGTGCTTCTCGATGTACCCGGCGACGAATGCGGTCGTCCCGGGCGCGATGGTGGACCGCAGCACCAGCAGTTGACCCTCCCCCAGCACCCCCATCAGGTCGTCGAGCACCGAGCGGATGTGGCTCAGGTCGATCTCGATGTGCGAGTGCGACGGGGTGCCGAGCGTGATCACGATGCTGCGCGCACGGGCGGCGTCGGCCACGCGGTCCGACCAGGCGATCGTCCCGGCCTGCCCGACACGCGCCAGCACCTCGGGTGCGCCGGGCTCGTCGAACGGCATCCGGCCCTCACGGACGGCGTCGAGGCGGGCGGCGTCGTTGTCGATGCCGAGCGTGCGCAGGCCGTGGTCGGCGAACGAGAGCGCGAGCGGCAGCCCGACCCGCCCGCAGCCGATGATCGCTACGTCGTAGTCCATACGGGTCTCAGGCTAGTGCGTGCCCCGCCGGTAGCGCACGTATTCACGCATGAAACCGATGACGAACCGCGGGTTGTAGCGCAGGTAGCGCCGCCAGAGCCGGCGCGGCTCACGGGCCAGCCGGTAGGCCCATTCCAGGCCGGCGGACTGGATCCACCTGGGTGCCTGGGGCACCAGGCCGGCGTGGAAGTCGAACGCGGCGCCCACGCCCACGAGCACCGGCGCCTGCAGGCGCGGTCGCATCCGCGCCATCCACTTCTCCTGCTTGGGAACGCCGATCCCGACCCAGACGATGTCGGCGCCGGAGCGGTCGATCTCACGGATGACCGCGACCTCCTCCGTCATCGGTCAGCGGCCGGAACGGCGGAACGTGGCCGCCGACGATCTGGAGGCCCGGATAGCGGCGGCGCAGGTTCAGCGTGAGCTGCACGAGCGTCCCCTCGTTGCGCCCGCCGTAGAGGAACATCTTCGTTCCCGTCCGGGCGGCGCGCTCACACGCTCGCGCCATCAGCTCGGGGCCGTACACCCGGCCGTCGAGCCCGTCGCCGCGGCCGAGCGCCCGGAGCGCCCACACGAGCGGCTGCCCGTCGGGGACCGTCATGCTCGCCCCGCGCACGGCTTCCCGCAGCTGCGGGTCCTCGTCGCACGCCATGACGGTGTGCGTGGCCGCGACGCACACGTACTCGCGGGCGCCGGCGTCGATCGAGGCGTCCATCCAGTCGAGCACGCCGTCGTAATCGATCAGCGCCAGCGGCACGCCCAGCAGCTCGACGCTGGCGGGGAGCGTCGGCTTGGCGCGATCGGCGCGCGGGGCGGGGCCCGGAGTCTGAGGGTGGGCGGTCACGGGGAGGTCCTACGAACTATGGCAGCAGAAACGCAGGAGAACCGAAGAAGTCGCGGTCGTGAGGGTGGGCCCGGGTAGGCTCCGGCGCCGATGCCACGACGCGCGCTCATCACCGGAATCGCGGGGCAGGACGGGTCATATCTCGCGGAGCGCCTGCTTGCCGCGGGCTATGAGGTGACGGGGCTCGACCGTGCCGGGACCGATCAGGCGCCGAACATCGCGGCGATCCGGGACCAGGTGGCGTTCGTCGCCGTGGACCTGCGCGAGCCCGACTCGCTGCGCGGCAGCATCGCCGACGCCCGCCCGGACGAGCTCTATCACCTGGCCGCGCCGACGTTCGTGCCGGACTCATGGGATGACCCGACCGAGACGGTCGCCGCGATCGCGGGCGGCACAGCGACCGTGCTCGCCGCCGCGCTGGCGCTGGACGAGCGTCCGCGCGTCTGGGTGTCGACGTCGAGCGAGCTGTTCGGGGACGCCGTCACGAGTCCGCAGAACGAGGGATCGCCGATGCGCCCGCGCACGCCGTACGGCGTCGCGAAGCTCGCCGCCCACGGCCTCGTGCGGACGCTGCGCGAGCGCCACGGCCTGTTCGCCTGCTCGGGCATCACGTTCAACCACGAGTCGCCTCGCCGTCCGCCGCACTTCCTGCCCCGCAAGGTCACGCGCGGCGCGGCCGCGATCGCCCTCGGGCTCCAGGACGAGCTCGTCCTCGGCGATCTCGACGCGGTGCGCGACTGGTCCGACGCGCGCGACATCGTCGCCGGCGCGCACCTCGCGCTGCAGGCCGACGCGCCCGGCGACTACGTGCTGGCCAGCGGCATCGGCCACACGGTCCGCGACCTCGTCGAGACGGCATTCGCCGCCGCCGGCGTGACGGGCGGCGTCGAGCGGCACGTGCGCGTCGATCCGGAGTTCGTGCGGCCGCGCGAGCCGGTGCCGCTCGTCGGCGACCCGTCGCTGGCGCGGCGCGTGCTCGGGTGGGACGCCGCGATCTCCTTCGAGGCGATGATCGGCGAGATGGTGCAGCTCGACCTGGCCGAGCTGGCCGCGACAGAGGGGACCTGAACGATGCTGCTCGGCGTCGGCGACGCGGTGAACCTGACGCTCGGCGTGGGCGTCACGATCGGCGAGGGGACGCTGTTCGGGCCGAACGTCGTGGTCTTCGACGGCACCGTGATCGGTGAGGGCTGCGTGATCGAGCCGGGCGCGGTGCTCGGGAAGACGCCGCGCCTGGCGCGCTCGTCGACGGCTTCTCGTGACGCGCTGGAGCCGCTGCGGATCGGCGCGCGCGTGACGGTGTGCACCGGAGCCGTGATCTACGCGGGCACCACGATCGGGGACGAGGCGATCGTCGGCGACCAGTCGACCGTGCGCGAGCGCAGCAGCATCGGTGCGGGCACGGTGGTCGGCCGCGGCACGATGGTGGACAACGAGGTCGTCATCGGCGCGCGCGTCAAGCTGCAGACCAACGTCTACGTGACCGGCCACTCGGTCGTCGAGGACGACGTCTTCGTCGGGCCCGGAGCGATGACCACGAACGACGACACGATGGCGCGCTGCGGGCCGGATTACGAGATGCGCGGTGCGACGCTGCGGCGCGCGTGCAGGGTCGGCGGCGGCGCGGTGCTGACGCCGGGCGTCGAGATCGGCGAGGAGGCGTTCATCGCCGCCGGCGCGATCGTGACGAAGGACGTCCAGCCGCGCGCCTTCATGGTCGGCACGCCGGCGCGCAAGGTCCGCGACGTCCGCGACGACGAGCTGCTCGAGCGCTGGCGCTAGGCGGGGGTGTCGCTCGCCGCGTCGACGCCGAGCCCGACGCTGTGCTCGCCGCGCTCCCAGAAGCGCCCGAACGAGTCGCCGAGGAGCGCCGCGCCGACACCCTGGTTGCGCCACGGGCGGCGCGTGAAGAGCACGTGGACGAAACCGCCGCCGTATGTGTCGCCCGTACAGATCGTCCCGGCGACGATCTCGTCCCCGGCGCGGACGACACACCAGAGCGTCCGGTCGAAGCGCTCGCTCCCCAGGTACCAGTTCGACCACGACTCGAAGTCGCGTGGCGCGTACTCCCAGTGGTCCGCGAACGCCTCCTGGTGCGCGGCGTGGAACTCGAGCGCATCATGCTGCGGGTCGAAGGGGACGACGCGCAGCCCGTCCGGCCACGCGGGTGCGGGCGGCGGCGCCTCGAGCTCGATGCGCATCTCGCGGAAGACGCGCACGGCGCCATAGCCGAGCGATGCGAGCAGCCTGCGGGCGGCGGTGTCGGTCTCGTAGACGCGGTTGTGGACCCTGCGCGCGCCGCGGCGGACCGCGTCCTCCTCGAGCCCGGTCGCGATCAGCCTCCCGATTCCTTGCCCGTGTGCGTCGGGGTGGACATACCCCTCGGCCTGACACAGCTCGCCTGCCTCGCGCACCGCGCCGTAGGCGACGATCCGGTCGCCGTCGCGGACGACGACTGCGTTCTGCTCGAGGTCGAGGTCCGACCACTCGTCCTCCAGATCGGCCTGCGAAAACGTGCTCTGTCCGTAGAGCAGGGACTCGAGTGCCGCGACGAGCTCGGTCACTCCCGCCGCGTCGGCGGCGGCGGGTCTGGGGAAGGCGCGCTCCATGTCAGCGGCACGCTACGCCTACGCCGCAGAGGGCTGTCCGAACCAGGTGGTGAGCGCGACGGGCAGCACCTCGTCGCCCAGGTCTCCCACCCACGCGACGTATCCGTCGGGCCGGACCAGCACGGCGGTGGGAGCGGTGACCGCGCCAAGTACCGGGAGCTCCCACTCACCGGCGTAGTCGGCATCGATCAACGGAACCCGGTCCGCCCACGGCGCGATGTCGAAGCCGCCGGGCTCACCGAAGTTCAGCAGCACCGGCCGGGCATCGTGCAGCAGGGTGAACACCCGCAGCGGGCCGTCGGCGGTCACGAGGTCCAGATCGGGCATCCGGCGTCCGAGCAGCGGATGTCCCTCGCCGAGGTCGTACCGAATGTCCAGCCCGGAGATGATCCCGGCGAGCCTTTTGCGAGGCTCGTCCATGATCGCCAGCTCCGAAATGACAGCGGCCAGCGCCTGGATGCGCTCGTCGGGGCGCTGGAGCACGGCCTGAGCCATGGTGTGCCGCAGCGCGCGGGCGGTAACCGGGTGGCGCTCGTCCTGGTAGGTGTCCAGAAGGCTCGCCGGGGAGGTCGCTGTTGACCACCTGGGCCAGTTTCCATCCCAGATTCACCGCATCCTGCACACCGAGGCCGAGGCCCTGTCCACCCGCCGGGTACTGCACGTGCGCCGAGTCGCCGGCGAGCAGGACTCGTCCCGCGCGGTAGGTGGCCGCCTGACGGGTCATGTCGGTGAACCTCGAGATCCACGTCGGATCGTGGACTCCGAAGTCGGTGCCGTACACGTCGATGAGTGCCTCGCTCAGATCGCGCAGGGTGGGCTCGCCGGCAGGTCCGAGGTGCCGTTCGGTGACCATGACCCGCACAGGCCCGCCGTCCATGTAGACCACCTCGCCGTCGCGGATCTCGTATCCCAGTCTGCCGAGTCCGTGTATGCCCTTGTCATCGCGGCGGATGCCCAGCTCCGGCTCCTCGGTCATCTCGACCTCGGCGATCAGGTTGCTGGTCGTCGGATCCCACCCGGGGAACTCGATGCCGGCGGCCTTGCGGATGGCGCTGCGTCCTCCGTCGCATCCGACGAGGTAGTGCGTCCGCAGCGAGCGACCGTCTGACAGGTGGACGTCGACGCCGCTGTCGTCCTGCGCGAAGCCCGTCACCTCGGTCCCGTAACGGATCTGCACCGGCAGCTCGGCGATCCAGGCGGCCATGATCCGCTCGATCTGGTTCTGCCAGATCCCGAGCGAATACGGATGACGTGTCGGGAAATCGCTCATGTCCAGCGCGGTGGTGGCGAACGTCGCGACCTGAGCCACCTGACCCTCTGCGAGGAACCGATCAGCGACCCCACGCTGATCGAGCACCTCGATCGTGCGCGAGTGAAAGCCGCCGGCGCGTGAGCCGACGAGCACGTGATCGGGACGCCGCTCGACGACCGCGACGTCGACCTTCGCCAACGCCAGCTCAGCCGCCAGCATCATCCCCGCCGGACCGCCTCCGGCGATCACCACCGCATGCTCGGTCGTCATGTCGCTCCTGCCTTTTCCGTGGGTTCTGGGATGCGGCGGGCGATTATGCGGCACGACCCGGGGCTTGTTTCAAGCCCCCCTGTCGGATATACATTGGAGGTGGAAAGGGCGGGCAACCGCCCCTTCGTGCTACCCGGCGGTGCGGGCGGCGGCGACGACCTCGCCGGCCATCTGCGCGCTGAGCACGGGGCTCATCGGAATCGCCAGGTGCGTGCGGGCGAGCTCGTCGGTGACGGGCAGCTCCGCCCCGGCGGCGTACTCGAGCATCGCGGGCTGGCGGTGCACCGGCGTGCGGTAGTAGGCCTTCGCGCCGTGCCCGGCGGCTTTGAGGCGCGTCGGCGAGCGCGTCGGCGCGCCGGCTGCGCACGACGTAGAGATGCCAGGCGGGCTGCGAGCCGGGCGCCGGCACGGGGAGGTCGACCAGGTCGCCGAGGCCCGCCTGCTCGTAGTGACGGCCGGCGGCACGGCGTCCGTCCGCCCATGCGTCGAGGTGGGGGAGCTGGACGCGCAGGATCGCCGCCTGCAGCTCGTCCAGGCGCGAGTTGTAGCCCACGTGCTCGTAGGTGACCTTGTCCCACGAGCCGTGGAAGCGCAGCATCCGCACGCGGTCGGCGAGGTCGCCGTCGCTCGTGGTGATCGCCCCGCCGTCGCCGAACGCGCCGAGGTTCTTCGACGGGAAGAAGCTGAAGGTGGCGATCGTCCCCAGCGAGCCCGGGGCGGCCGGCCGTGCTGGTGCTGCCCGCGCCTTGAGCCGCATCCTCGATCACGGGCAGGCCGAGCGCCGCGATCTCGCGCGATCGGAGCGATGTTCCCGAACAGGTGGACCGCGACGACCGCCTTCGTGCGCGGCGTCAGCGCTGCGCGCACGGTGTCGGCGGTCACGCACATCGTGTCGGGATCGACGTCGCAGAACACCGGGCGCGCGCCGGTCGGCGGCACCGCCTCGGCGGTCGCGTAGAACGTGAACGACGGGACGATCACCTCGTCGCCGGGCCCGACCCCGAGCGCGCGCAGCGCGATCGTCAGCGCCTCGGTGCCGTTCGCCACGCCGACGGCGTGTGGGACGCCGCAGTAGGCGGCGAACTCCTGCTCGAAGGCCGCGACCTCGGGGCCGAGGATGAACATGCCCGAGTCGATGACGCGGGCGATGGCGGCGTCGAGCTCGGCGCGCAGTGGGAGCAGCGGCGTGCGCGTGTCGAAGAGCGGGACGGGCATGCGCGGCAGAGGCTAGCCCGCCACGTGGCGCGACTTCGATCTAGAGTGCGGCCGGTGCCCGACGTGCCCGGCGGATGAGACTGCTCTGGCTGACGCCTGAGGCGCCCGATCCGGGTGGGACGGGCGGTGGCATGCGTCTTCATCAGCAGGTGGCGGGTCTGGCCCGGCTGGGGGTCGAGCTCACCGTGGTCGCGCCCGCCCACGACGATCAGGCGCAGCGCGCCGCCGGCCTGCTTGACGACGGCGTCACGCTGCGGCTCGTGCGCCGGCCCGACGGTCACGTCAGCGAGGCGGCGCGTGCGGTCCTGCGGCGCCCCGGGCTGACGCTGGCCGCCGCACGGCTTCCATGGCTCAGCTGGCAGGCCGAGGTGTTCTGGGGGGAGATCGCCGGAACGGTCGCCGACGTGCTCGACCGCGGGGGCCTGGACGGCGTGATCGTCGAGCACGACTTCGCGATGGCCTGGGCCGGGCGGCTCCCGCCCCGGCTTCCGGCCGGGCTCGTGTTCCAGAACACCCAGTGGACCTACTACCGCAACCGCCGGGCCGGGGCGCGCGGCCTCACCGCCGCTCGCCTGGCGGCCGAGGAGCGCCGCTTCCAGCGCCTGGTGCACCGGCACGCCCCGCGCTACTCGCACGGCTGGGCGATGTCCGACCCCGAGCGCGACGAGATCGCCGCGATGCTGCCCGGGCTCCCGGTCGACGTCGTGCCGAACGGTGTGGACGGCGCACACTTCGGCGATCTGCCGATCGCCGGCGGCGAGCCGGACACCCTGCTGTTCACCGGGACGATGTCCTACCCCCCGAACGCCGAGGCGGTGAGCTGGTTCGTGCGCGAGGTGCTGCCGCTGGTGTGCGCTCGCCGCCCGGACGTCCGCCTCTCGGTCGTCGGTCGCGGCGCCCCGCCGGCCGTCGCGCGTCTGGCCGAGGACCCCGCCATCGAGGTCCTCGGCTGGGTCGACGACCTGCGACCGCGGCTTTCCGGGACGGCCGTGTCGATCGCCCCGATCCGCTCGGGCAGCGGCACGAACCTCAAGGTCGTCGAGGCGCTCGCCGCCGGCCGTCCGCTCGTCGCGACCCCGCTGGCGGCCGCCGGGATCGACGTTCGCCCGGGGACGGACCTGCTCGTCGCCGGCGACCCGGACGAGTTCGCCCGAGCGGTGGTGCGGCTCCTGGAGGATCGCGAGCTGGCGGAGCGCCTCGCGGCCAGTGGCCGCGAGCGGGTGCTGGCCCGGTACGACTGGTCCGCCATGGCCCGGGTGATGCACGCCAGCCTCGAACGCTGGCTGCGCATCTAGGCTGCGGGGATGCCGTCCACCGCCCGCGCGCGCCGCGCCATCATGACCACCGCCGAGCGCTTCGGCGTGGAGGAGCACGTCAAGCGTCTTCACGCGCTCACCGACGCGGGGTTGCGCCGTGACCTGCGCGATCACGCGGCGATGAAGCTGCTCGTGGCCGCACGGCTGCGTCCCGACTCCGACACCGTGGAGGTCGGGGCGCACACCGGTGAGCTCCTGCGCGAGATCGTGCGTCTCTCGCCCGGCGGTCGCCACCTCGCCTACGAGCCGCTTCCAGACCTGTTCGCAGGGCTGGAGCGTGAGTTCGGAGGGATCGGCGGCGTGGAGCTGCGGTGTGCGGCGCTCGCGAACGAGGCGGGCGAGACGACCTTCCAGCACGTGGTGTCGTCCCCCGGCTACAGCGGCCTGCGCCTGCGCGACCTGCCCGGCGAGGAGGAGGTGCGAGAGATCGGCGTGCGCACCGAGCGCCTTGACGACGCCCTGCCGGCCGGGCTGGCTCCGGCGTTCGTGAAGGTGGACGTCGAAGGCGCCGAGCTCGAGGTCTTCCGCGGCGCCCGCGAGACGCTCGCCCGGCACCGCCCGCTCGTGGTCTTCGAGCACGGGCAGGGTGGCATCGAGCACTACGGGGGCACCCCCGGCGAGCTCCACGACCTGCTCGTGGGCGACTGTGCGCTGCGGATCTTCGACCTGGCCGGCGTCGGTCCGTACACGCGCACGCAGTTCGAGGCGGTGTTCAGCGAGCCGATCTGGAACTTCCTCGCCCACTGAGGGCGATGGCCCGGGTCAGCGCGTGCGGGCGACGATCTGCACGTTCGTGGCGACCCCGTTGAGGCCGGGGACGGCGGCGAGCGCGCGGTTCGCGCCCCAGATCAGCGGTGCGGCGGCGGTCGCCGCGCGGCCCGGCAGCGTCAGCGGCAGCATGTTCGCTCGGCGCACGTCGAGAACCTCGAAGCCGTGACGCTCGAAGAGCTCCCGGGCGCTCGCCACCGTGTAGAGCCGGTCGTTCTCGAGCTGCCCGTGGTGGTACATGCCGCTGCGGCGGGCGATCGCCTCGAGGTAGGAGTGCTCGTTCGGCAGCTTGTAGCAGTAGACCGTCCCACCGGGCACGAGGACGCGTCGCAGCTCGTCGAGGCTCGCGCCCGGGTCGTGCACGTGCTCGAGCACGCCCATCGAGAGCACCGCGTCGAAGCTCGCGTCCTCGAACGGCAGCAGCACCGGGTCGCTCGTGGCCAGTGCATCGAGCCCGGGGAAGGCCGGCAGCGGCCGCGTGACGACGCCGTCGACCTCCGGGTCCCAGTCGATCGACGTCACGTCCACGCCGCGATCGCGCAGCATCCGCGTCAGCTGCCCGTAGCCGCAACCCCAGTCGAGCACCTTGCGGTGCCCGGCGCGGGCGATGCGGTCGGCGGCCGCCTCGTACTCGGCCATCTGCGGGCGCGAGCGCAGGTTGATGTCGCTGCCGTGGATGCGGCCCTGATTGCCTCCGGCGACGTCGGCCGCCTCATTCGTCCACGCGCGCTCGTTCATCGTGAGAGCAGTTCGAGGTCCGCCCGCGTCATCAGGCGGATGAGCTCCTCGAAGGTGGTCTTCGGCTCCCACCCGAGGTCGGCCTTCGCCTTGGAGTAGTCCCCGATCAGCTGGTCGACCTCGGCCGGCCTGACCATGCTCGGGTCGAGGTCCACGTAGGGCTCCCAGCTCCCGAGCCCCGCCTCGTCGAACGCGATCTCGACGCACTCGCGCACGGAGTTCGTGTTGTTCGTGGCGATCACGTAGTCCTCGGCCGCGTCCTGCTGGAGCATCAGCCACATCGCCTCGACGTAGTCCTTCGCGTAGCCCCAGTCGCGCTCGGCGTCGAGGTTGCCCAGCCCGAGCTCGCTCGCGCTTGCCGAGCTTGATCGCCGCGGCGTGCCAGGTGATCTTGCGTGTCACGAATTCCAGCCCGCGGCGGGGCGAGTTGTGGACGATCACGCGCCCGACACCGGCCGCGAACACGCCGCTCTCCGTCGCGATGTCGAACACGAAGTCGTCGTCAACGGTGGCCTCGAGCTCGATGATGCGGCGCACCTCGGCGGGATCCTTGCGCAGGTGCTGACCCTTTGCGCCGACCCGATCCAAGGATGCGAGGTTCAGCTGGTAGTACGTCCGGTTGTCGCGATGCTCGGCGTACACGGTGGCCTGTTGGCCACGCAGCGCATAGAGCCACGTGAGGCCGAGCGCCAGGACGGGGCTGTTGGTCTTGATCGACGCTCCCTTCCCCCGCTTGAGGCCATCGCCCGCGTAATAGCCGGCGAGGAACGCCTCGTGGGCCACCGGGTCCGCATTGAGCACGATCGGCGGAACCTGTTTCAGGCTGCGCTTCGTGTAGAGCTGGTCTCGCAGCCACGGCGCGGCCCCCGGCGCTCCGGTCAGGCCAAGCTGGCCGACCGCCGCGTCACTGAACCCCGACTGGCCGCTCCAGCCACGTGAGCTGCCCAGGAAGCAGCGGGACCACAGCTCGGATACCCGCAGTCGCAGCGTCTCGTCGTTGTTCGTGAACTGGACGTGGCGTCCGTCGGTCCCGACGTGCCCATCGGCCGCGAGCAACCCGAGCAGCTCCGCGAGCTGTGGGGTGACTGCGGTCCACGGCGCGATGTCAGGGGTCGCGTCCTCGAGGAACGGGCCCTCACCCCAGATGGCGAGCCGGTCACCTTCCGCGACGTCGCCGGCGACGACCTGCTCGTGGTCGGCATCGAGCATGTGGTGATGCGACGTGACCTCGACGACGCCCGCCCGGGTCTCCACCGCGAGCAGGCGGTGGTCTGGGTCCGTGCTGCGACGGCGGGTGGCCGTGACCGCCGTGATCGGCGTCCAGTCTGCGCCGTCCCAGACCTCGGTCAGGTTCGGCAGCTCGAACGACTGGGTGCTGGGGCCCTTGGGCCTGTACGGCGCAAGGTCCGCGGCGGTCCTGACGGAGACCGTCCCGCGCTCGCGCACCAGCAGGGGCGTCGTGGAACGCACGCACTCGTGATTGAACAAAATTCCGGACGTCGCGTGCAAATTGTATGACTCACGGTAATTCACCGTGATGAAATGCCCGTAGGCCTTGGCGACGCCGTACGGCGAGCGGGGGTAGAACGGCGTGTTCTCGGTCTGCGGGATCTCGAGCACCTTGCCGAACATCTCGCTCGAGGACGCCTGGTAGAAGCGGGCCTCGGGGCAGACCTCGCGCATCGCCTCGAGGATCCGCGTGACGCCCACGCCGGTGAACTCCGCGGTCAGCGTCGGCTGGACCCATGACGCGGCGACGTAGCTCATCGCGGCGAGGTTGTAGATCTCGTCCGGCTTGCTGGCACGCAGTGTGTCGACCAGCGAGCGCTGGTCGAGCAGGTCGCCCTGGTGCAGCGTGATGCGGTCGCGGATGTGCTCGACCCGGTCGAACTTCTCGGTCGACGAGCGGCGGACCATGCCATGGACGTCGTACCCCTGTTCGAGCAGCAGCTCGGCGAGGTATGAGCCGTCCTGGCCGGTGATCCCGGTGATGAGTGCGGTCTTGGGCATCGCGGCGACAGGCTAGCGCTCGTTAGAGTGCTCCGCCGTGAACTCACCCGCAGAGTCCAGGGGGCATCGCGTACGCCGCGGGCTGCAGTTCGCAGTCGGCTGGGCGCACCTTCACCGGTGGCCCTGGCCGCTCTGGAAGCTCAGGGGCAGTGCCTCGCTGCCCATCGGGCCGGAGACGTTCGTCTTCGCCGAGGCCGACCGGCCCGAGCTGGTCTGGTGGGCGCACGCGGCACACCGCGGGACGTGGGAGCGGCCGATGGTCGAGGAGCTCACCGGGGCGCTTCGGCCGGGTGACGTGTTCTTCGACGTCGGTGCCTTCGTCGGGCCCTACACCCTCCTCGCGTCCCGCCGGGTCGGGCCGGACGGGCGGGTCGTCGCCTTCGAGCCCGACGCGCGGGCCCGGAGCCTGCTGCAGCGCAACATCGAGGCCAACGGGGCCACGAACGTCACCGTGCTCCCCATCGCCCTGGGCGACCATGAGGGCACCGTGCGCTTCGCCGCCAGCGGCGATTCCGTGGGGCACATCGCCAGCGACGGCGAGGTGGAGGTCGAGATGGCGACGCTCGACGGGGTCTGCGAGCGGCTCGGCTTCGAGCCGAACGTCATGAAGGTGGACATCGAGGGTGGCGAGGCCGCGGCGCTGGGGGGCAGCGACGTCGCGCGGCGCGTCCGGACGCTCGTGCTCGAGGTCCACGAGCCCGAGCTGCGTCGGCAGGGCGTCGACCCCGATGCGTTCCTCGGCGGTCTCGGGCCCCAGCGCCTGCTCGAGCCGAAGGGCAGCGGGAACTACGCCGTCACCGTCGGGTCGGGCACGTAGCGCCCGGCGCTCCTGCGTCGGGGGTACGCTCAGGCCGTGGCCGACGCAGGAGCTGACGCTGGGCTCCGCCCACCTGATGTCCTCGCCGACGACCAGGTCGGCGGGCGCGTGGTCCGCGGCGGCGCCCAGCGCGTCGCCGGCTTCGTCATCGCGAACGTGCTCACCGCGGCCGGCGCGATCATCCTGCTGCGCTACCTCGGCGTCGCGAACTTCGGCCGCTACGGCACGGTTCTCGCGCTGGTCAGCATCGTGTACGGGATCAGCGATGCCGGGCTGAGCCTGACCGGGTCGCGGGAGCTCGCCCTGCTCGACGACGCCGCGGCGCGGCGCGAGCTGCTCTCGCACATCCTGGGGCTGAGGATCGTGCTCACGGGGATCGGGGTCGTCGTCGCGGTCGTCTTCGCCGTCGTCGCGGGATACGACCATCAGCTCGTGCTGGGAACGCTGATCGCGGGCATCGGGATCTTCCTCGCCAGCGTCCAGGCGGCCATGCTGCTGCCGCTGAGCGTCGAGCTGCGCAACGGGACGATCGCGGCCAACGAGGTCCTGCGGCAGGCCGTGCTGTTCCTCGCGTTCGTGGTGCTCGCCGTGGCCGGCGCGGGGCTGCTGCCGTTCTTCGGCGCCTCGGTGCTCGTGGGTGTCGTGCTGATCGCGGTGACGCCGCTGCTGCTCGCCCGTCACCACTTCGTGGCGCCCCGCTGGGGGCGCGAGCGCCTGCGGGCGCTCGCCACGGTCGGCCTGCCGGTGGCGCTGGCGAGCGTCCTCGGGATCCTCTACATCCGCCTGCTGGTGATCCTGATGTCCGTCGTCTCCGGGAACGCCGACCAGGTCGGCTACTTCGTGACGTCGACGCGTGTCGTGGAGATCCTCGCCGGTCTGCCGTTCCTGCTGATCTCCGTCGTCCTCCCGGTGCTCAGCGTCGCCGCCCGCGACGACCTGGAGCGCCTGCGGTACATGACCGGGCGCACGACGGAGGTGATGGCCATCGGTGGTGTGCTGCTCGCGCTCACGCTGGCGATCGCGGCCAAGCCGATCGTGCTCGTGCTCGGCGGCCCGGAGTACGAGCCGGCCGTGCCGGTGCTGCAGATCCAGTGCCTCGCGGCGGTGACGATCTTCCTCGTCGCCGCCTGGATCCCGACGTTGATCGGCCTCGGTCGCGCGCGGGACCTGGCGATCGCCGTCGGCACCGGGCTCCTGACCCTGCTCGTCGCGGGCCTGATCCTGATCCCGCTGCATCAGGCGAAGGGCGCCGCGTTCGCCGCCGTCGCCGGAGACCTCGCGTACGCGCTCGCCGCGTTCGTCGCCCTCTGGAGGGCCGGCCCCGGGCGCGACCTGCCGTTCCGCCAACTCGGGCTGACGGCGCTCGCGGCGGTCCCGGCCGCGGCTGTCGCAGCTGTTCCGGGGGTGCCGGACATCGTCCTCGCGGTCCTGGCCGCCGCCGTCTACATCGGCCTGGTGCTCGCCTTGCGGCTCGTGCCGCCGGAGATGACGCACGCCGTCCGCAGCCGGCTCGGCGGCATGCTCGCCCGTCGGCGCGCCTAGACTCCGGCCGGTGTCTGAGACTCCCTCCGAGCCACGGCGCTCGACGATCTCGGCGGTGCTGGCGGTGCGCGACGAGGCGGCGATGCTCGACGGTGCGCTGCGCCTGCTGGCGTTCTGCGACGAGATCGTCGTCGTGGTCGACGACCGCACCGAGGATGGGACCGCCGAGGTCGCGCGGCGGTACACCGACAAAGTGCTCGTGGTGCCGTTCGAGGACTACGCGCAGCTGAAGAATGCGGGCGTCGATGCGGCGACCGGCGACTGGATCGTCTACTGCGACGGCGACGAGCGTGTGACGCCGGCGCTCGCCGCCGAGCTCCAGCAGGCGCTCGCCCGCGACGAGGGCCGGATCCTCGCGTACCGCTCACCGACCGTGAACTTCTTCTGGGGCGTGCGGATGGAGCACGGCGGGTGGGTCGAGACCCACGTCAAGATCGTCCGCCGCGACCACGCCCGCTACCACGGCAGCGTCCACGAGCAGCTCGACGTTCCGGCGGACCGGATCGCCGAGCTGCGGGCCGAGCGCTGGCATTTCTCGCACCGCTCGATGCAGGAGAACCTCGTCAAGGCGATCCGCTATGGGCAGCTCCAGGCCGCCGCCCTCCACGCCGCCGGGGCGCCGCCGGTGACCGCATGGACGTTCACGAAGGTCATGGCGCTCGACTTCGGCCGGCGGATGGTCCGGCGCACCGGGTTCCGCGACGGGATGCCCGGGATCATCGAGGCGATCTTCCAGCCGTTCGCGCTGTTCTCCGCGCAGGCGATGCTGTGGGAGCTTCAGCAGGGCGATGCCGTGCGCGAGCGCTACGCGGAGCTCGAGGCCGAGCTCGAGCGACCCGGCAGCGGAGCCGGAAGGTGAAGTGCATCTGCGGGAGCGAGCAGGCCGACGTGCTCTTCACGGCGGCCGGGGCCCCGGTCGTCCGCTGCCCGTGCGGGCAGGTCCGCATCGAGATCGCTGAGCCCCCGGAGTACTCCTTCGACTACTTCACGGCGACGCAGAGCTACTACGAGCGGCGTGACGAGTTCCTCGCGGTCTTCAACGACCTGCTCGACCTGATCGAGCGCCACACGCCGCCGGGCCGTCTGCTCGACGTCGGGACCGGCAGCGGACTGCTGCTCACCGCCGCCGAGCAGCGCGGGTGGACCGTCGCCGGCGTCGAGATCTCGCCGGACGCGGCGCGTCACGCACGCGACGAGTTCGGGCTCGACGTGCTGGCCGGAGACGTCTTCGCCGTTCCCGCGACCGCGCAGTACGACGTCGTCGTGTTCAACCACGTCGTCGAGCACCTGCTCGATCCGGTCGGCGACCTGCGCTACGGCGCCGAGCGGCTGAGGCCGGGCGGGCTGCTCGTCGTCGGCGTGCCGAACTTCGGCTCCTGGATGGCGCGGCTGCGGCGCGAGCACTGGGTCTCGCTGCATCCGCACGAGCACTACTGGCAGTTCACCCGCGAGTCGTTCCTGCACGCGATCGAGCCGCTCGGCCTCGAGCTGCTCGACTTCGAGACGACGAACTACGTCATCGGCCGGCCCGCGAGCGTCAAGGACGTCGTCTACAAGGTGCAGTCGCCGATCAGTGCGGCGCTCGGGCGCGGCGAGGCGATGACGTTCGTCCTGCGCCGCGCCTGAAGCCGGCGCTCAGCGGTGGCGGGCGGCCCGCAGCGGAGCGATCAGCCGGCGCGCGGCGGGCAGCAGACCGAAGCGATCGAGCCCGCGGCGGACGATCCCCAGCAGCGAGAAGCGGGCGAGGATCGCGCCCGCGGAGACGAGCGCCACGAGCGCGCGCAGCGGCGCCCGGCCGATGGCGCCGAACGTGCCTTCGCCGCGCACGATCCGCCCGGCGACGGTGCGCGCGATCAGCACGTGGTGCTGACGCGCATCGAAGCCGGTGAGGCCGAACTCGCCGCTCGTGAGCGCGTGCGAATCCGAGGACAGGCCGGTCGCCGAGCGGTTCACGTGGACGTCCTCGAGCGTCTGCACGGTGCCGAGCGCGGCGAGCTGCCCGACGACGAGCCAGTCGCCGCCGATCACCGCCTCGAACGGCGCGCGCCGCAGCGTCTCGTGCCGCGCGATGCCGTAGAGCGGGCCGTTGAGGTCGACCCGGGCGAAGTAGCGCGCGACGCGCGCGGCGGCGCGCGGGCTGCGCAGGTTCGTCGCGCGCTCCTGGGCGACGAAGCGCTCACCGTCGTAGTAGCGCGCGCGGCCCCCGACGAGCACGGCCCCCGGGTCGGTCTGCAGGACGCCGAGGCAGCGCGAGACGTAGCGCGGATCGATCCAGTCGTCGTCGGAGAGCCACATGAACCATGGCCCGGTCGCGAGCTCGAACACACAGCGGAAGTTGCGAGCGTGGCCGAGGTTGCGCTCGTGCCGCACGACGCGCACGCGCGAGTCCTCGGCCGCGAGGCGTGCGCACGTCTGCGGCGTGTCGTCCGTCGACGCGTCGTCGGCGACGATCAGCTCGAGCTCGCGATGGTCCTGGGCCAGGACCGAGCGCACAGCGCGCTCGAGGCGGTCCGCTCGGCCGTAGGTCGGTATCCCGATTGAGACGAGGTCGGAGGCCGGCACGCGGGTAGTAGGTTAGGCGTGCCGGTCGCCCCCTCGCCACACCTTCCTATGCACGTCGCCCTGAACCTCGTCTACCTCGTTCCCGGCGAGGTCGGAGGCATGGAGGTCTACGCTCGCGAGCTCGTGCCGCGCCTGGCGGCGCGCGACGATCTGCGCATCACCTGCCTCGTGAACCGGGAGGCGGCCGAGGCCGGCGACGGACCCTGGGGAGAGGTCTGTCCGATGGAGGTCGTCCCTGTCCGCGCGCGCAACCGCATCGAATGGGTGCGCGGGGAGCAGCAGTACGTCCCGCGGATCGCGACGCGGGTCGGCGCGGACGTGATCCACAGCCTCGCGAGCACGGCGCCGCTGCGCGGGCAGGCAGGTGCGCGTGACGACGATCCACGACCTCAACTACCTGCAAGGTGCCCGAGGCGCACTTCGGCCTGCGTGCGCTCGGGATGCGCGTGCTCGTGCCGGCGGCGGCCCGCCGCTCGCGGCGCGTGATCGTCGACGCCGCGTCCACCGCGGACGACCTGGTGGGCGAGCTGGGCGTGCCGCGCGAGCGCATCGACGTGGTCCCGCTGGCCGCCGCGCCGCCGCGGCCCGAGATCGCCACGGACGCCGCCGAGCTGCGCAGGCGGCTCGGCATCCCGGCCGGACGGGTGGTGCTCAGCCCCGGGGCGCGGCGACCCCACAAGAACCTCACGGCCGTGCTCGAGGCGCTCGCCCTGATGCCGGCCGAGCAGCGGCCGGCGCTCGTGGTCCCCGGATACCGGACGGCGTACGACGAGGAGCTGCGTGGCCGTGCCGACGCGCTGGGCCTCCACGATCGCGTGTGCTTCCCTGCGTGGCTCGACGCGGCCGACCTCGAGGGCCTCTACGCGCTCGCCGACGTGGTCGCGCTGCCCTCCCGCTACGAGGGCTTCGGCCTTCCGGTGCTGGAGGCGATGGCGCGCGGCGTCCCGGTCGTGACGTCGAACCGGTCATCGCTTCCGGAGGTCGCCGGCGACGCCGCGCTGCTGGTCGATCCGGATGATGCGCCCGGACTGCGTGATGCGCTCGAGCGCGTCCTGGGGGACCCGCAGCTCGCGCAGCGGCTCGGAGCGGCAGGCGTCCGGCAGGCCGCGCGCGTTCACCTGGGAGCGGACGGCCGAGCTGACGGCGGCGAGCTACGTGCGCGCGGTCGGCGGGTCGCCCGCATAGGTTGCGGCGACCAGGTCGAGCGACGTCTCGATCGACAGGCGACGGGGCGTTGGCCGCAAACCACCGGCACGTGCTCTCGCGCAGCGCCGGGCCCGCACGGTGGACAGCCAGGAGGGCGTCGGCGAGGTCGTCCGGGTCCGCCGACGCGCAGACCAGGCCGTTCACGCCAGGCTCGATGAGCTCGACCGCCGCGTTGTCCTCACCGGCGACCACGATGACCGGCGTCCCGTGCGCCGTGGCCTCGATCACGACGAGGCCGTAGCCCTCGCGGGTCGACGGATGCAACAGGCACAGCGCATCGCGCATCGCCTGCTCGAGCTTGTCGTGGTCGACGAACCCGGGGGCGCTGACGACCCCCTCGAGGTCGTGAGCGGCGATCTCCGCCTTGACGAGCGCGTGCTCGGGGCCGTCGCCGAGGATCAGCCCACGGACATCGAGGCCACGGGCTCGCGCGCGAGCGATCGCGGCCACCACGGCCGGCGCGCGCTTCTCCGCGATCTGGCGGCCGGCGAAGAGGACGAGCGGCTCAGCGGCATGCGGCTCGGGCGCGGTCAGGTCGCCGCCGTACAACCCGCCGACGATCTGCGGCGGCCGCCGCAGACCCTCCGCCTGAAGCCGGGCCGCGAACAGGCGTGAGAAGCAGATGGCCTGCTGGGGAACGCGGGCGCACAGAAGCTGGACGGCACGGCCGATGCGGCCGCCGACCGGGCCCAGGTACTCCCGCCAGTAGCCGGCGCTCCAGACCTCGAACCAGTCGACCACCAGCCGGTAGCGCCCGAGCGGCCGCGCGGCGGCGGCGGCGAGGACCGAGAAGTACGGGAACGAGCACAGATGCACCGCGTCGTAGCGGCGGCCGTGGCGCAGCAGGTGACGCAGGACGCCCCATCCGAACCGCACCGGCGGGCCGACGCGGCGGTTGCCGTCCGGCCCGTAGAGCTCGTCGGAGCGCGACACCACGACCACCCGCACCCCGGGGATCTGCGGCTCGTCGCCCGCGTCCCATTGGCGGCGCGTGAGGTACGTGACCTCGTGGCCCTCCCGCACGAGCCGCTCGGCGAGGCTGCGATACCAGCGCTCGGCGCCGCCCACCGTCCACGGGTAGAGGCAGTCGTAGGCCAGGCAGACGCGCACGGCGATCAGTCTCCTGACAACGCCGCGCGCGCTCGCCGCGCGGCGCTCGCGGGCTATCCTCGACGTCCCCCACCGGGCGTAACTTTCGCCCGGGCCGCGCGTTGTAGCTCTCGGGCCGCACCGCAACGGCCTCACTCGGCATGAGCACCCTCGAGCAGACGACACGTCCCGCCGCGCCCGTTGCCACCACGAGGACGCGTTCCTCGTGAGTGTCGTGATCCCGTGCCTCAACGAGGCCGAGAACATCGAGGAGTGCGTCCACGCGGCGCTCGAGGCGCTCGCCGACGCGGGCATCTCGGGCGAGGTCGTCGTGGCCGACAACGGCTCCGACGGACGACAGCGCCGCGCTCGCCACGGCGGCCGGTGCGCGCGTCGTCACCGAGCCGCGCCGCGGCTACGGCAGCGCGTACCTCGCCGGGTTCGCCGCGGCGCGCGGGACGTACATCGTGATGGGCGACGCCGACCTCACCTACGACTTCGCCGAGATCCCGAACTTCGTCGCGCGAGCTCGACGACGGCGCCGACCTCGTGATGGGCGACCGGATGGACAACATCCAGCCCGGGCGCGATGCCGTGGCTGCACCGGTACGTCGGCAACCCGATCCTGTCGGGCTTCCTCAACCTGCTCTACAAGACCGGCGTGCGCGACGTCCACTGCGGCATGCGCGCGGTGCGCCGCTCGAAGCTCGAGGTCCTCGACCTGCGCACGCCCGGGCATGGAGTTCGCCTCCGAGATGGTGATCCGGGCGGCGCAAGCGCGGGCTCGACATCCGCCAGTTCCCGATCGAGTACCACCCGCGCGGCGGCGAGTCGAAGCTCTCGACCTTCCGCGACGGCTGGCGCCACCTGCGGTTCCTGCTGGTCCACAGCCCGAACCACCTGTTCCTGATCCCCGGGCTCGTGATGACCGTGTTCGGCGCGCTCGTGATGCTCACCTCGCTCGTGCAGGTGAACTTCATCGGGCGACCGTGGGGCATCCACGCGGAGATCGCCGGCGCGTTGTTCGTGATCGTCGGCACGCAGGTCGTCTCGCTCGGGCTGTGCGCACACGCCTACGGCACGTACTTCCTCGGTGAGCAGGACCCGTGGTTCGATCGCATGCGTGCGCGCTTCCGGCTCGAGCACGGCCTCATGCTCGGTGGCGTCATCACGCTCATCGGCCTCATCTGCTCGACCGTGATCGTCGTGCAATGGATCAGCCGCGGCTTCGGTGAGCTCTCTGAGGAGCGCCTGGCGCTCGCCGCCGCGACGCTGATCATCTGCGGGATCCAGATCTTCTTCTCGTCGTTCCTGCTGAGCATCATCGGCCTGCGCCGCGACCGTTGAGCCTCATCGTCGCCACGGTCGTCTTCCCGGCGGTCGTCGTCGGGCTGGCCCTCGGTGTGGGCTTGCTGCTCGAGGCCGCAGGGGGCTGGCGGATCCGGGGGATCCTGCTGGCGCTGGTGGGCATCGGCGGGCTGATCTGCCTCAGCCAGATCACGACGCGATGGGGGTTCTCCGCTCCGCTGACGCCGTTCGTCCTGGCTGTCGCGGGCATCGCCGGGTATCTGCTTCGCCGGGGACGCGTCGTCGAGCTCTGGCATGGGGTGCACCGTGCGCGCGCGGTGGCGATCGGCACTGTGGGCGCATACGTCCTGGTGATCGCGCCGGTGCTCTTCGGCGGTCGCGTGACCGTCCCCGGGTATCTCCTCGACACGACGACGGGAACGCACCTCGCGGGCGCTGAGCGGATCGTCGAGTACGGTCGCGGCCTCGGGTCGCTCGGCAACGACTCGTCCTACGCGCAGTATCTCCACGGGTACTTCGGCCTGGGCTATCCGTCCGGCGGGCACACGCTGCTCGGCGGCCTCGGCGGCCTGTTCTCCGAGTCGCTCATCTGGCTCTATCAGCCGCTGCTCGCCACCCTCGTGGCACTCAGCGTCCCGTCGCTGTACGTGCTGGTCCGCCGAGCCGGGCTCGGCGCGTCGTGGGGTGCCGTGGCGGCGGTGTTGTGCGCAACGCCGGCGCTCGTGTACGCCTACACGCTGCAGGGGTCGATCAAGGAGATCACGGCGCTTCCGCTGATCTGCCTGCTGGGCGCGCTCCTGGTCGAGCACCGGCTGTGGCTCCTACGCGGGTGGCGCACGGGCATCCCCTTCGCGGTCGTCGCGGCGGCGGGGCTGGCGGCGATCGGCATCGCGTTCGCCGCGTGGATCGCCGTCGCCCTCGCCATCCTCGCCGTGCTGCTCGTGGGTGCCGTCCGCGCCGGCCGGATCACCGTGGCCAACGTCGCCTGGCTTGTTGTCGCGACGGCGGCGGCGGCCGCCCTCGCGGCGCTCCCTACCGTGCTGGACGCAACATCGATGTACCGGCTCGCCAGCGGCCTGTCACAGGACAACACCGCGTTCGCCAGCGATCCCGGCAATCTGCTGCAGCCGCTCCATGCGGTGCAGGCGCTGGGCGTCTGGCTGCACGGCCAGTACCGCGTCGATCCGCCCAAGCACCTGTGGATGACATTCGCGCTGATCGGCGCCGTGCTCATCGCCGTGGCGCTCGGCGGGGTGCAGCTCGTCCGTCGCAACGCCTGGGTGATGCTCGCGTGGCTCGTGGGGCTGCTCCTGATCTGGAAGGTGCTCACCGATCGCGGCACGACGTGGACCGACGCGAAGCTCGTGATGCTGACCTCCCCGGTCCTCGCCGTGTTCGCCTGGTCCGGGGTCGCGTCCCTGGTCACCACGCGACGCCGGCTGGAGGCCGTCGTCCTGACGGTCGTGCTGGCGACCGGGGTGCTGTGGTCCGACGCGCTCCTGTACCACGACACGAATCGCGCGCCCACCGCGCGCTACAACGAGCTCATCTCGATCGGCAAGCAGTTCGCCCACCGCGGTGCCACGTACCTTCCGGACTTCGACGAGTTCGCGTTCTACGCGCTGAAGGACTCCAGCGCGACCGGCCCGGGGTTCGCTTTCGGGCCGGGGAACTTCAAGGAGCTCGTCGGTGGCGGCGGCGCCGGATACGGGCAATCGGTCGATCTGGACCAGGTTCCGGCCGCGAGCCTGCGCAACCAGCGGCTGATCGTCGTGCGGCGCTCCGCGGAGGCCAGCCGGCCGCCGAGTAACTACCGCCTCGTGCGCCGCGGCACCTACTACGACGTCTGGGAGCGCGATCCGGCTCGGGCTCACATGATCCTGCGCCATGTCGGGTTGCAGTCGGATGCCTCTGCGACGGGGATCGCGCGCTGCTCCGAGGTGGCGTCGGCGGCGGCTCTCGCGCGCAGGGCCGGCGGGGGGCTGCTCGCCGCCGTTCGCCCGCAGCCGGTCGTCATCAGGCCAAGCCGTCAGCCGAGAAGCCCCGCGTGGGGGGAACTTCAGGGTGGGGCGGTGTCGCTGCTTGGCCCCGGGCGCCTCACGGCTCGCGTCAACGTCCCGCGCGCGGGGCTCTGGCGGGTCTGGCTGAAGGGTCAGATCACGCGTGCGGTGCACGTCAGCGTCGACGGCCGCCAGATCGGCTCGGTCGCGCAGCAGACGGGCGGGGAGGGGAACTACGCAACGCCACTCGACGTCAGGCTCTCCCCTGGGCGCCACGTCATCGAGCTGGTCCGCCTTGGCGGCGGGCTCGAGCCCGGCAACGGTGCGCCGGCGTGGCTGGATCGCATCGTGCTGACTCAGGGCGAGGGCTCGCAGCTGACGACGGTGCCCGTGGCGCAGTGGCGTTCGCTCTGTGACCGGCCGCTCGACTGGCTCGAGGTCGTCCGCCCCAGCTGACCGCTCAGGCCACGCGGCGCAGCACGCAGATCGTCTCGTTCCAGTTGGCCTGCAGCAGCTCGATGTCGAACGGCAACCCGTTCGGGCCGTCCCGGAGCGCCACCAGAGTGGCGGCGATGTCCTCGAACGCCCATACGTGGAAGTGCACGTCACGGCTCTGGCCCTCGAGCTGCGCGACGCGCTCGGGCACGTCCGCCTCAGGGACATGCTCGGCAAGTCGCGCCCACTCCTCGTAGTGGCTGCGGCGCGACCACTGCGGGCCGTCAGCGTCGTCGCGCAGGAGGTGCTCGACCTGCGTCGAGGGGCGCTCCGCGTCGAACGTCCGGCGCTTCTCGGGGACGCACATGAAGATCACGCCACCGGGTCGCAGGACGCGCAGCCATGCGCGCAACGCGCCGACAGGGTTCTCGAGGTGCTCGATGACGTGGTTCGCGATCACGAAGTCCTCGGAGCCGTCCGGCAGGGTCACAAGGGTGGCGCCGTCGTCGAGGATGTCGGGCTCCACGATCGGCTGGCCCGCGAACTCCGGATAGCGCGCTATCAGGCTGTCGCGCCGCTCGTGGTCGACGTAGCGGACGCCGACCGAGGAGGGGACGCGCATCGGGCGGTTCAGCGCCCCGATCTCGATTCCCGAGCCGCGCAGATAGCGCAGCGCCACGTCGCGCCGAACCGTGTCCGGGATCGGCGACGAGCCGACGATGCGGGCGCGAAATGCCTGACGGAGCCTGATCACCGGCCGGCCGAGCCCCAGGCCCAGACGAGGCCTCACGACGCGGCCGGATCCTGCTCGCGCAGCGAGAGCGCCTTGCGCACGCCGGCGTCGACCGCCTCCGCCGCGGCTCTCCACGTCCGGTCACGGACGAACTCGATGCCGCGCGCCGAGTCCCGCTCCCAGCGCTCAGGATCGTCGAGCAGCCGCTCGATTGCCGCGGCGAGGTCACCAGGATCGAACTCCGCAAGCTCGACCGGGCCATCGGATCCGAAGACGGATTCGCTGCTGTAGCCGGCGAGGTCGACGCAGGGCATTCCGCAGGCGAGCATCTCCTGCGGGATCAGCGAGTAGTTCGTCAGCGACAGAACGAGCCCGACGGTGCCCTGCGAGTACAGGAACGCCAGCTCCTCGGGGGTCGCCACACCCGCGTGCTCGTAAGGGAAGCTCGTGTGCGGCGGGTCGGGGTCGCCGAAGATCACGACGCGCAGGCCAGGGCGCCGGCGCTTCAGCTCGTCCAGCGCCAGCATCCCCAGCGCGACCGCCCGGCGCTGGGTGACGCCGCGGCCGTAGAACACGACCGTCTCCGGTTCACGCTCGATCGGGCGTGGGAAGTACACCTCGTGATCGACCCCGAATGGGAACACGTTGGCCTGTGCGCCGTAGAGGCCGGTCATCAGGTCGCTCAGCCACGGGCTCCCGGCGATGCAGTAGAGACCGAACCGGTAGGTGTCCTGCGCCCATCGCGATTCGACCGACGTCGCGTAGAACTCGTTCTCGTGATCGTGGACGAGGTACGCACGCGCACGGCACCCGGGCAGCTGGAGCATCGGGTACACGGTCTGCCAGCCGGTCGCGAGTACGACGTCCGCGCCGATCCAGTGCTCGAAGCCCTTGCGCACCGGGGCCTGAACGGGCGCGAACCATTCACGGATGTCGTGGCGCAGGACGGCGTCCCATTCGTGCTTGTGCAGGCCGACGGAGTCGTGCACCCAGATCGAGCACGTGTGGCCCATCCGCTCGAGCTCGAGGATCTGCTGGAAGATCGAGTTGTGCCCGCCGCTCCCGCGACGGAACTCCGGAATCACGAAGGCGAGATGGAGGGCCTCGCTCTCCGCCATCCCCGGCACGGGATCGAGCAGCGGTGCGGACCCGTTGCGCAGGTAGTCGACGATGTCGGCGTAGACCGGGCGGTCGATCATCGCCGGGCGCTGCTCGGTGGTCGGCGGGCCGCCTGCCGCGGTCGTGGTGGCTCCGGTGGCGGCTCCGCGGCCCTCGAGCGAGAGCCGGCGCTGAACCGGCGAGGGCAGGCGCTCCGCACGCGAGCCCGCGGCCGAGAACACGCGCCGTCCGGCGTGGTGGATCGCCGACCGGGCCGTCCACCGGGCGACCTCGCGATCGCCGAACCCCTGAGCACGCATCCACTGGCGGTCCTGGGCGACGAGGGAGCGAACGTGCCCGGCGCCGGACCGCAGGCCGAACGCCTCGACGTGCCCGGTCGTCTCGCGCAGCCCGCGGTACTCGTCGAAGTAGCGCCGCATGAACTCCAGTGGTGGATAGTCGTGCGCGTGCAGGACCGCCGCCTGAGGGTTGAAGACCTTCGCCCATCCGCGCGCGAGCATCGCCCTGCCGAAGGCCTGATCCTCCGCGTACGGGACGTCGTCGAAGCGGATCTCCTCCCAGCACCTGCGCAGGTACGCCGCGTTGACATTGGACAGGAACGGCTCGTCGCCGGCGCGCTGCACGGTCGCGCCACCGTTGCGCGCGTGGCCGGCGAAGAACTCCGTGAGCTCGCGCGCGATCATCGGCGACGTGTCGGGGCGCACGAGATGCGGGCCGTAGACCGCGCCGACGCGATCATCGAGATCGAAGCTGTCCTGCACGGCTTGCAGCCACCCCGGAACGGGCGTCGCGTCCTGCGTCAGAAAGCAGATGATCTCCCCGGTGGTCTGCTCGGCCCCCAGGTTGCGCGTGCTGCCGTGCGAGAACGTCTCCGCGTCGATCTCCACGACGTCGGCGCCGGCGGCGCGTGCGATCGTCACGCTGGAGTCGGTCGACCCGGAGTCGATGACGAGGATCTGGAGGCTCTCGGCGTCGGCGGCCTGGCCGCTGACCGCCGTGAGGAGCTCCTGCAGGTAGCGCTCGCCGTTCTTGACCGGGACGACGACGGAGACGCTGCGAGTCATCAGCCGGTCAGCCGTCGCTTCCAGCTGCGAATCCGGCGAAACACGCCGCGGGCCAACCTGACGATCTCGCGGAACGTGTTCGCTCCGCGCCGGGCCATCAGGTCGTTCAGGTCGATGTGCCAGCGCTCGAGCCAGTAGAGCTGCTCCTGGGCGTCGGCCACGACGGCGTTCGTCCGGCGCTGCTGTTCGAGCAGCTCTCCGTGAAGCTGCTCGACACGGGCGTTCAGGCGGGCGATCTCGGCGTCGCGCGGGTCGTCCGTCATGTCGGTCAAGCGTAGCGATTCAGGTGAGGTGCACGTCGGGCTGCGGTGTCATCTGGGAGGATTGCCCGATGGGCTTCGAGATCGTTCCGACGCGGCTCCAGGGCCCGCTGCTGCTGGTCCCCGCCGTGTTCGGGGACGATCGCGGCTTCTTCGCCGAGACCTACCGCCAGGATGCGCTGGCCGAACTGGGAATCGCCGACGAGTTCATCCAGGACAACCATTCCCGCTCGCGCTACGGCACGGTCCGCGGACTGCACTTCCAGATCGGCGCGGGCGCGGCGAAGCTCGTGCGCTGCGGGCGCGGCACGATCATCGACGTCCTCGTCGACCTGCGGCGCGCCTCGCCGACCTACGGCGAGTGGGAGGCGTTCGAGCTGAGCGACGACAGCATGCGCGTGCTGTACGCGCCGATCGGCTTCGCGCACGGCTTCTGCGTGACGAGCGAGGTCGCCGACGTGCTCTACAAGCAGAGCGCCGTACTACAGCCCCGACGTCGAGCGCGGGATCTCCTTCCGCGACCCCGGCATTGGCGTGCAGTGGCCACTTCCGGATGCCGAGCTGATCTTCTCCGAGCGCGACGCCGACGCTCCGACCCTGGCGGAGTTCGCGCCTCAGCTTCCGTTCTAGCTCGCGGGCTAGGCTCCCGCACGTGCGGATTCTCATCACCGGGGGAGCCGGCTTCATCGGCTCATCGATCGCGCTGGCGTTCGCCGCGCGTCATCCCGAGTGGGACATCGTCGCGGCCGACAACCTCTACCGGCGCGGGTCCGAGCTGAACCTCCCGCGGTTGCGGGCGGCTGGTGTCTCCTTCGTTCACGCCGATGTGCGACATCCAGGGGAGCTGGCCGCCATCGGCGCAATGGACGTGTTGATCGAGTGCTCCGCCGAGCCATCCGTGATGGCCTCAGTCGACGGCGGCAGCGATTACCTCGTCCAGACGAACCTCGTCGGCGCACATCACTGCCTGGAGCTCGCTGCGCGCCACGGCGCCCAGGTGGTCTTCCTCTCGACGAGCCGGGTGTATCCCGTCGCTGCGCAGGAGGCTCTGGCGTTGCGGGAAGCGGAGACCCGCTTCGAGTTGCTCGACGAACAGCCGTTCACCGGCGTGTCGTCGCGCGGCATCGCTGAGGACTTCCCACTTGCCGGTGCGCGGACGCTCTACGGCGCGACAAAGCTGTCCGCCGAGTTGCTCGTGACCGAGTGCGCCGCCGCGCACGGCATTCGGACGGTGACGAATCGCTGCGGCGTCGTCGCCGGGCCCTGGCAGATGGGGAAGGTGGACCAGGGTGTCTTCACACACTGGATGCTGAGCTTCGTCCTCGGCCGGCCGCTCTCGTACATCGGCTACGGCGGCACCGGAAAGCAGGTGCGCGACCTGATCCACGTCGACGACCTGGTCGACCTGATCGAGGACCAGGTACAGCGCGCCGAGCACTGGGATGGGACGACGTTCAACGTCGGCGGCGGACGCGAAGGCAGCCTCTCGCTGCTGGAGACGACAGCGATCTGCCGCGAGCTGACCGGCATCGACATGGAGATCGACAGCGTCGCCGAGACCCGTCCCGGCGACGTACCTGTGTACCTGTCGGACTGCTCAGCGCTGTTCGCCCACACCGCTTGGCGCCCGCGCCGCAGTCCCCGCGTCATCCTCGAGGACATCGTCCGTTGGATCCGGGACAACGAAGCCGTCGTTCTCTCCGCGCTCGGCTGAACGCAGCATCGCGATGCCGCCGTAGCGGGTGAGCAGCAGGACCAAGCCGACGGCGGTGATCGGCACGAAGATGACGAAGCGGAAGAGCAGTGTCACGCCGAGCGCGGCCGATCCGGTCACGCCGGCCGCCTTCAGCGCGAAGAGCACTGCGGCGTCGTAGGTGCCGACGTAGCCCGGCGCCGCCGGGATCAGAGAGAAGAAGCTCGCGAGCACGACCGACAGAAAGCCCTCGATGAGGCTCAGGTGTACGTCCAACGAGCGCGCGCACAGCACAAAGATGGTGCCTTCCAGCAGCCAGACGACCGCCGTGAGCACGAACAGCGCAAAGCCCCAAGGAGTGATCAGCAGCCGTGAGGCGCCGGCCACGGGCCTGACCCGGGTGGCGAACCGCTCGAAATGCCCGGCCACACGCAGGCGGTGGTAGACGAAGAGCGCGACGGCTCCGGCCACCGTAGCCGCGGCCGCGATCACGCCCGTGGCCGGGCCTGTCGGCGACCTGTCCGCTTCGATCAAGGTCAGGATCGCGAACAGCACCGCCAGTGCCGCTGCATCGAGGATGCGCTCGGGAACGATCGAGCCGAGGACCTCCCGCCGCCGCCCGGTGGAGTGCTCGCCCATCACGATGATGCGCAGGACCTCGCCGCCGCGAGCTGGGAGGACGGTGTTCCCCATATAGCCGATTGTGGTGATCCCCATCGCGTCGACGGTCTTGTGCCCGATCCCGGCATGGCGCAGGATCACATGCCAGCGCCACCCGCGTGCGACCGTCGCTACGCCGTAGAGGACGACGGCTGCGGCGACGATCGCCCAGCCGCCGGCGTCGCTCGGAAACTTCGGCGTCGGCTGCCGCAGAGCCCACCAGACGACGCCGGCGAGCGAGACGAGGGAGATCGCGAGCCCGGCCAATCGCCGGATCCGTCGACGCTCCTGGGTGTGCTGGGCCACGGAGACGTCAGTCTAGGAGCGCTGCAGGGCTGGGAGTCTCTAACCTGATCGTGGTCATGCCCATCGCCATCATCACCGGATCCGGTGGCCTGATCGGATCCGAGGCCGTGCGGCATTTCACCCAACTGGGGTTCGACGTCGTCGGGATCGACAACGACATGCGGTCCGCCTTCTTCGGACCGGAGGCGTCCACTCGGCACGTCACGGCGGCGCTGCAGGCGGACCTCGAGACGTTCCGTGCCACGGACATCGACATTCGCGACACCGATGCCGTCGCGGCGATCTTCGCCGAGCACGCCAAGGACATCGAGCTGATCGTCCACACCGCAGCGCAGCCCTCGCACGACTGGGCCGCGTCCGACCCGCAGACGGACTTCACCGTCAATGCGAACGGGACGCTGAACCTGCTCCAGGCCGCGCGCGAGCACACCCCCGACGCGACGTTCATCTTCACCTCGACGAACAAGGTCTACGGCGACCGCCCGAACTTCCTGCCGCTCGAGGACCACGCGACACGGCTCGAGCTGCCCGAAGACCACCGTTGGTATGGCGGCGTTGACCTCGAGATGTCGATCGACACCTGCACGCATTCACTGTTCGGCGTCTCCAAGGTCGCCGCGGATCTGCTGGTCCAGGAGTACGGCCGATATTTCGACATGCCGACCGTCTGCTTCCGGGGCGGCTGCCTCACCGGTCCCCAGCACGCCGGTGCAGAGCTCCACGGCTTCCTGGCGTATCTGATGCGCTGCACCGTGACCGGCGCCCCTTACACGATCTTCGGCTACGGCGGCAAGCAGGTTCGCGACAACATTCACGCCGGCGACGTAGTGCGCGCCTTCGAGGCGTTCCATGCCAATCCCAAGCCCGCAGCGGTCTACAACCTCGGAGGCGGGCGCCGGAGCAACGTGTCGATGCTCGAGGCGATCGAGATCTGCCAGCGGATCGCCGGTCGCGAGCTCGACTACACGCTGTCCGAAGAGGCGCGGGTCGGCGATCACCGCTGGTGGATCAGCGACCTCGCAGCGTTCAAGCGCGATCACCCGGGGTGGGACATTACGTTCGGTATCGAGGACGTGCTGCAGCAGATCCACGATCACAACGTCGATCAGTGGCTGACCACGGCGCGCTGACCCAGCGAGAGTCGCTGCGCCTGTCGGTCGTCATACCTGCGCACAACGAGGAGGGCTCGATCGAGGCCACCGTGACGGCGTTCGCCGAGCGGCTTGCACAGGAGCGGATCGACTACGAGATCCTCGTCATCGATGACGGATCGACCGATGCGACCGGTGCGATCGTGGGGCGGCTCGCGGACTCCGACTCCGGGGTTCGCTGCGTACGCAACAACGGGCCGAACGGCTTTGGCTTTGCCGTGCGCGCCGGACTCGCGGCCTACACCGGCGACGCCGTGGCGATCGTCGATGGCTGACCTCTCCGATGCCCCGGAGGACCTGGTGGCCTATTACAACGTGCTCCGGGAGGGCTATGACTGCGCATTCGGATCGAGGTTCATGACCGGCTCACGCGTCACCGACTACCCGCGGTTCAAGCTGCTCATGAACCGGGGAGTGAACGTGTTCATCCGACTGCTGTTCGGTCACGGGTACAACGACACGACGAACGCCTTCAAGGCCTACCGGCGCGAGGTCATCGACTCCGTACAGCCGCTGGTCTCCAACCACTTCAATTTGACCGTGGAACTGCCGCTGAAGGCCGTCGTGCGAGGTAACTCGTACGCGGTGGTCCCCATCTCCTGGACGAACAGGACCAGCGGCGAGAGCAAGCTTCATTTGCAGGAGATGGGTAGCCGCTACCTGTACATCGTGCTGATGGTCTGGATGGAACACCACATGAGCCGCGGTGACTACCGGCGTGCTGACGTCGAGCGCGGCGGCTGGCGGGCAGGCACTCCGAAGAGCGCGCCCGCAGACCGTCCCCCCGAAGCGGGAGGACCGTAGGGAACATGAACGACGCACGCCTCTGCCGGTTCCGCCTTCGTGGCACGACGAGGAAGCCCGGACTGCCGTATGGGGTGAGATCGCGCCTTCATCCATGAGGCGCGCGGTTCTCCTCGCGGCTGGCCGCCGGAAGAACATCAAGGCGGTCCCATCGCAGGAGCGTCGGGCCGTCGATAGCCCTCTATACCGCCGGTTTCCGACCCGACCACATCGGTGTCGTAGCAGTCTGCGGGTTTCTACCGGTGGGCGTCCTCGACGCGGTCCTGAGACTGTATCCTGCCATCGCAGTGCACAACCCCGACCCCGCTGGTCTCTCCGACTACATCAGGCGTGCGGTGATCGAGCAGTCACGCCGGGCGAACGTCGGCCACATCGGCTCAGCACTTTCAGTGGCGGATCTGATCGGCGCGCTCTACGCGGGTCCGTTGCTGGCCGACGGCCCGGACCGCGATCGCTTCGTGCTCTCCAAGGGACATGCCGCTCTGGCGCTGTACGCCGCGCTCGCCGGCACCGGCCGCATCCCGGAGGCTGACCTAGACGAGTTCTGCGCCGACGGCACCCTCCTGGGCGTCCACCCGGAGAGCGAGCTCGAGGGTGTCGACTTCTGCACCGGTTCACTCGGCCACGGTCTGTCGATCGGCGCCGGCGCGGCGCTCGCCGCCCGCGTGCAGCGGTCCGAGCGGCGCACCTACGTGCTGGCGAGCGATGGCGAGCTCAACGAGGGATCGGTCTGGGAGGCCGCGATGTTCGCCGCCCACCATCACCTCGACAGCCTCGTCGCGATCTTCGACATCAACGGGCAGCAGGCGCTCGGATACACGAAGGACGTGATCGATCTCGGAGCCGCAGAGGACTGCTTCTCTGTCTTCGGATGGGACGTCCAGGTCGTCGACGGTCACGATCACGAGTTGCTCGCCGAGGCGCTGAAGAGGGCATCGGCTCGCGACGGCAAGCCCCACGCGATCATGGCCCAGACCACATTCGGGAAGGGGGTGTCATTCATGGAGTCGCGAATCGAGTGGCACTATCTCCCGCTCGACCAGGACCAATATCGTCAGGCGCTCTCGGAGCTCGCCACCGCGACAGCCGAGACGGTGGCGTGAGAGGGGCGTTCCTGGACGCGCTCGTGGCGCTCGCCGCCCGCGATGAGCGCGTCATGCTCCTCACCGGCGATCTCGGGTTCTCGGTCCTCGAGCCGTTCGCCGAGCGCTTTCCCGACAGGTTCGTCAATTGCGGCGTCGCAGAACAGAACATGACCGGGGTCGCCACGGGGCTGGCGGAGGCGGGGATGGTCCCTTTCACATATTCAATCGCCACCTTCGCAAGCCTGCGGCCATACGAGTTCATCCGCAATGGTGCGGCGCTCCACCGCCTGCCGGTGCGGATCGTGGGCGTCGGGGGCGGATTCGACTATGGCCACAACGGGATCACGCACTTTGCGCTCGAGGACTACGCCGTGATGCGGACGCAGCCCGGGATCGGCGTCATCGCGCCGGCCGACGGCCCCCAGGCGCGAGCGGCGATCGACGCGACCGCCGACCACGCCGGCCCGCTCTACTTCCGCATCAGCAAGGTGGGGGCGCCGTTGCCGGGGCTCGGCGAGCGGTTCCGGCACGGGCGAGCCGAGCTCATCGGCGACGGCAAGGATGCGGCGATCATCGCGATCGGGTCGATCGGGCACGCGGCTGTCGCTGCCCGCGAGCTGCTGACCGAGCAGGGGATAGCCACGACCGTCGCCGTCGTGTCCTCGCTGAACCCGGAGCCCGCCGACGACCTCGCCGATTTGCTCGCCGACATCCCGGTGGCCCTGACCGTGGAGTCGCACTACCGTAACGGAGGGCTCGGATCCGCGGTCGCCGAGCTGATCGCGGAGCGCGGACTGCGGGCGCGACTGCACCGGGCCGCCGTCGACGCCATGCCGGTCGCCCAGGCGGGCTCGCAGGCGTTTCTCGAGGACCGTTTCGGCCTCAGCCCCGGGCGGTTGGCCGCGAGGGTCGCGAGCGCGCTCAGTCTCAGCGGCACGTCGACCGGATGACGTCGAGCGAGAGCATGTTCTCGCTGGTCCTGCCCGTGCACGACCAGGCGGAACACCTTGAAAGGGTCGTGCTGGGGCATCGTGAGATGCTCGAGCGGCTCGGGTGGCCGTACGAGATCCTGCTCGTGAGCAACGGCTGCCGGGATGCGACGCCCGCGGTCGCACAGCGGCTCGCCGCCGAGCACAGCGGTGTCCGCGCATTCGACCTGCCCGCCGGCGGTTGGGGCCGTGCCGTGCGCTTCGGGCTTCGCCAGGCCGCCGGCGACCTGCTCTGTTACACGAACTCGGCTCGCACCTCCACGGAGGTTCTCGCGCTTCACGTCGCCTACGCGCGGGCGTATCCGCAGGTCGTGCTGAAGGCCAATCGGAAGATCCGCGACAGCCGTCGTCGCCGGCTCGGGTCGCTGCTCTACAACCTGCAGGCGCGCGCGCTCTTCGATCTCGCGTGGTGGGACATCAACGGGACTCCGAAGGTCTTTCCACGCTCGTTCGATCGCCTTCTCGCGCTGCAGCACGACGACGACCTGATCGATCTCGAGTTCAGCGTCGTGTGCCAACAGGCGGGGTATCCCGTTCTCGAGGTGCCGATCCTGAGCACCGAGCGGCTGGGGGGCCGGTCGACGACCGGGTACTGGTCGGCGGTCCGGATGTACCGCGGCGCGTTCAGGGTCCGGCGAGGGCTCGCACGGTGAAGCGCGGGCGGCCCAACGCCGCGCGAACGACGCTGGGAGGGACACGGTCGCGCGCTCCGCGACCCCGCGCAGATCGTCGCGCAGTGGGAGCCTGCAGGGCCGGTGGACCCCGTGCTCCTGCGAAGCCGCGCAGAGGGGAGGTTCTGGGATCTCCTGGCCGAGCGGTCGGCTCACGCTGCTCGTCACGCGCGAGTACGAGCACCTCGTCCTGGCGCTGTCGCGCCCAGGGGCCGGCCGCTCATGACGTACCTCTCGATGCCGCATCCGTCCGGACTCGCGGTCGACCGCAGCCCGCGGCCGCGTGTACATCGCCAGCACGCGCAACCCGAACCAGGTCTACACCTTCGTTCCCGCGTGCGCCCTTCGCGAGCGACTGGATCGGCCGGGTCGCGTGCCCGACGGCAGGCCGCTGGTGCCGCGTCTCGCTCGCAGTTCCTGCCCGGGCGCTCTGTACCTGCACGATCTCGCGCTGATCGACGGCGTCCTGCACGCCAACGCCGTCGGCGAGAACGCGGTCGTCGCCCTGCCCGGAGACGGACGTGTCGAGCGCGTCTGGTGGCCGCGGGCGATCGAGACGGATGCGGGCCGGTGTTCTCGCGCAACCATCTCCAGCTCAACTCGATCGCCGCGGGTCGCGACCTCGGCGCGTCGTACTTCTCGGCCTCGGCCGCCACGATCGGTCCGCGACGGCCGGGGCACCGCAACTTCCCGGTCGACGGACGCGGGGTGATCTTCTCCGGCGCGACGCGGGAGCCCGTCGCGACCGGGCTGACGCGCCCGCACTCGGCCCGGCTCCACGGGAGCCAGCTGTGGGTGGACAACAGCGGCTACGGCGAGGTCGGGCTGGTCGAGGACGGTCGTTTCCGGCCGGTGGCGCGGCTTGCCGGGTTGGACACGCGGGTCTGTGCTTCGCACGGCGATCTGATGTTCGTCGGCACGTCGCGGGTCATACCTCGCTTCCGCAGTTATGCGCCCGGTCTCGACGTCGACGGCAGCGTGTGCGGCGTCCACGCGGTCGATGCGAGGAGTGGCGTGCTGCTCGGGAGTCTCGTCTGGCCCGAGGGCAACCAGGTCTTCGCGGTCGAAGCGTGGATGCCTCGTTCACCTGGCGGCTTCCCCAAGAGGTCGGCAACGCGGGCGTCCTGCGGTGTTGCGGAGCAGCTGTTCGTACGCGTTCGAATACGAGCTGGGAGAAGACCGAAACTCATGAATCCGATTCCGCCTCCTGATGATCGGCGCGATGTACGAGAACGGCGGGAACACCACGCACCGCTTCCTCGACGGCCACCCGCAGCTGCTACGTCTACCCGTTCGAGTCGCAGATCGGCACGCGGCACGTCACCGACGGCTTCAGTGCGATGTTCCCGGTCGAAGTACCGATGGCCGGTGTTCGCTGCTGGATGCGACGCCTGAGCAGGACTATCGAGGCGATCATCGACGAGGAGGGCAAGGTCCGATCGAGAACGCCCAACGTCTGCAAGTTCCGTCACGAGCCGTTCGACATGGACGACGACGAGCGCTGCGAGATCTATCGCGCGCATCATCGGAGCAGAGCGGCCGGTCACGAGCAGACAACGTCGCCGCGTTCTTCCGCGCGACGTTCGAAGCATGGAAGGACGCGAGCGTCACGGGGCGACGGAGCAGGTATACGTCGGCTACAGCCCGATCATCACGTCGACGCCGCGCAGATCGTCGCGGACCTTCCGGAGGCGCACGTCCTGCACGTCGTTCGCAATCCCTGGTCGGCGTACGCCGACACGAAGAAGCGGCCCGTCCCGCTGAGCCTCGAGGGATACATCCTGCGCTGGAACATCAATCAGCACTATGCGCTTCTCGAGCGCGAACGCCATCCCGGGCGTGTTCACATCGTCCGCATCGAGGACGTCATGGCCGATCCGGCCGGAACCCTTGGGGCGCTGCTCGCCGAACTCGGCCTGCGAGCGGCTGACAGCCTCGCCGGCCCGAGCTGGAACGCCAAGGTGCTGGACGAGGTCTACCCCTGGGGCACCATCCGGGCTGCCACGCCGCAGGCGAACGTTGCGACGGCGGCGGAGCTCTCGGACGAGGAGCAGCGGGAGATCGGTACCCGTGCGTGGCAGTACCTCGAGGTCTTCGGCTATGAGACCTTCCTCGAGTCCGGCCGGCTCGGGGCCTTCTCGTCGCCGCGGTGACAGGCCGATCGACAAGCCTCGGCGCCTGCACCGGAGCGTGCACCTGATGGCGCGCGCACTGGTGACCGGCGGGGACGGGTTCATCGGGGCGAACCTGGTTCGGCACCTGGCAGCACTGGACCACGATGTCGTCGCCACCCACCGGCCCGGCAGGGAGCCGTGGCGGCTGGACGGGAGCCGCCCACGCGAGGTGCGCCTCGCCGCGGTCGACGTCGAGGATGCCGGAGAGGTGCGCCGAATCCTGGTCGATGAGCATCCTGACTGGGTGTTTCACCTCGCCGCCCATGGCGCCTACTCGTGGCAGACGGACTTCAGACAGATCCTCGCAATCAATGTCGCGGCCACCGAGGCGCTCCTGGTCGCCGCGCGCGACATCGGCGCGGTGGTCGTCAACGCGGGCTCGTCGTCCGAGTACGGGTACGTGGACCACGCCCCGAGGGAGGACGAGCGCGTCGAGCCGAACTCCCACTATGCGGTGGCCAAGGCCGCCGCAACGCATCTTTGCCGGCTTGCCGCCGCCGAACACGCCCAGCGCGCCGTGACGCTTCGCCTGTACTCGGTGTACGGACCCTGGGAGGAGCCCGGTCGCCTGAT
Source organism: uncultured Solirubrobacteraceae bacterium (assembly GCA_963781935.1). Classification (GTDB taxonomy): domain Bacteria; phylum Actinomycetota; class Thermoleophilia; order Solirubrobacterales; family Solirubrobacteraceae; genus F1-60-MAGs163. The sequence continues at coordinate 20,210 of CAWAHX010000006.1, read as the reverse complement.
GCCGAGGCTGGTGGCGCGCGCGCTCGAGGGGCGCTGGCCTCCCCTGGTCGACAGGACGATCGCGCGCGACTATGTCTGGGTGGGCGATGTCTGCGATGCGTTCGTTCGCGCGGCGACGGCCGACGACGTCGAGCCTGGGGGGGTGTTCAACATCGGTACGGGGACGCAGACGTCCCTCGAGGACCTGGTGGGTACCGTGCAGGATGTCTTCGGTGTCGTCGCGACACCGGCTTGGGGGACGATGGACGCGCGCGGCTGGGACACGACGACGTGGGTCGCCGATCCGACGCGGGCCGGACGCGAGTTGGGGTGGAGTGCATCGACGCTGTTGCCCGAGGGCCTGCGCAGGCTGGCAGAGTGGCTGCGCGGAAGCCCGTCCGCGGGCGCGCGATACGCGGAGTCGAACGAGTAATGGGCGCCGCGGCGACAGATCGTTTGTCGAAGGTCGGCTCCGCACTGCGGGGGCACCCACGTGCCGTCACCTTCAGTGCGTTCAGCGCCTTCGCCGTCGTTGCGGCGGTCGGCGCGTATTGGGCGGTCTTCACGTTCTTCGCACCTTGGGATGACGAGGGCACGCTCCTGGTCACACTCAAGAGTTTTGTCGACGGCCACACGCTCTACCGGGACGTCTTCTCACAGTACGGGCCGTTCTACTACGAGGTGTTCGGCGGGCTCTTCGCGCTGACCGGCAGGTCGATCACCAACGATGCCAGCCGCTCGATCGTGGCGGTCATCTGGGTCACGGCCAGCGTGATGCTCGGCGTGACCGCGATGCGCCTGACGGGGCGCCTGAGCCTCGGCCTCGTCGCCGCCGCCGTGGCGTTCAACGAGCTCTACGCGCTGGTCAACGAGCCGATGCATCCGGTTGGTCTGTGCGTGCTGCTGCTGTCCGCGCTCGCGCTGGTACTGGTAACTGTTCCGGAGCACCGCGGGCTGCTGCTCGGCATCCTGACCGGTGCGCTCCTCGGGGCTCTGGTCCTGACGAAGGTCAACCTCGGGCTGTTCGCCGTCGCGGCCGTCGCGGCCGCTGCGGTCTGCACCTGTAGCGGGCTCCACCGGCGGGCCGGCCTGCGTCGGCTCGTGCTCGGGTTCTTCATCGCGCTCCCGTTGCTCCTCACCTACAGCCACGCGCGACACGATTACATCCGTGACCTCATCGTCTGGGCGACGCTCGGGTTCGCTGCGGTCGTGGTTGCCGCGAGATCCCTCCGTCCACCCAGCGGAGAGGACGACGGCGCTCTCAGCCGATGGGTGCTCGGGACCATCGTCGGCTTCGTCGCCTTGGTCATCGCGACGCTCGCCGTACTCTTGGTCACCGGCGCGTCGTTGGGCGACGCTTACAACGGCATCATCGGTCGTGCTCTCGAACAGGCGGATGTCTTCAGCATCCCGTTCGCCCTCCCGTCGTCGTCGGTCCTGTGCGCGGTGGCCGGGCTCAGCGGCGCCCTGCTCACGGTTCGTCTCGGCCCCGGGTCAGCCATGGTGGCAGGGGTGCTGCGGATCGGCGCCGGCGTGTCGATCTGGCTCGCGGCGGCGAAGTTCGGCCCCGTATGGGCCTCGGCCAGCGGCCCGCCGCTTATGATCCCGATGGCGCTTGCATGGGTGGCGGCGGTGCCGCCCAGTGGCATCACGCTCACGCCGCGAGGGCGCCTGATCCGCGTGCTGTTCCCGGCGCTCGCGGTTGCGGAGGTCCTGCAGGTGTATCCCGTCGCCGGGACGCAGGTGGCGGCCGCCACGATCATGTTCGGCCCCGTCGGCGCGCTGTGCATCGCCGACGGCTGGCACGCGCTGAGGGCAGGGTTGCTCGAGCGCGGCGTGGCCGCTGACCGGTCGTCCTACGTCGCCAGGGTGTTGCTGGGGGCTCTTGTCGTGCTGGCTCTGTGGTCGTTGGTCCTCCGTCCGGTGATCGCCTCCGGCATCAGCTACGGAGACCGCAAACCCCTCCCATTCCCCGAGGCATCGCGGCTCAGGCTCTCGGTGGCAGAGCGCGACACATACACGGGCTTGGTGAAGGCGCTACGGGACAACGGATGCACCACGCTGATCAGCTACCCCGGCTTGGACAGCCTCTATCTCTGGGCGCACATCGACGATCCGATCCCCACCCTTCCCGGTTCGTGGTACGTCCAGCTCGATGACGCCACCCAACGCAGAGTCGTCAAGCAGCTCAGGGCTTCGCCCCGACCGTGCGCTTTCCGTAACGATCAGCAGGCTCAGTTCTGGCTGCAGGGGCGCCCGGTACCGAACGGGCCTGCGCTGCGATATCTGTTCAACGAGTTCACACCTGCCGCGCAGGTCGGGCCCTGGCAGCTCCTGGTCCCGAAGAGCTGAGTAGGGCGGCGCGGGTCTGCTTCTCAGAGGTTCTCGGCGACGCGAGGGCTCTCGCGGGCGAAGATCCATGCCCCGCTGACGAAGAAGAAGATGATCACCCCGAGGGTATGAGCCACTTGCCGTTCGGCATGGCCTCGAAGATCGACGGTGCCGAATGGTCCAGCAGCACGTGGCGCATCTCCGTGTTGATCGCCGCCAGCGGGTTGCACAGGAATGCCTGGAAGTACTTCCCGGGCACCGAGGTGGCGACGTACAGCACGGCTGACATGTAGAAGAGGATCTGCCCGACGACGTCCCATATCGGCTGGATGTCACGAAAACGCACGTACAGCGTGCTCAGCGACATGCCGATCCCCAGCGCGAGCGTCGTCAGCAGGATGATCAGGAACGGAAACTCGAGCCATGTCCAGGTCGGCGTCACGCCGCTGATCAGCGCGAAGATCACGACCGCCACGAGCGTCATGCCGAGATTCAGCAGCGCGGTGACGGCGATCGACAGCGGGATCACGAGCGGCGGGAAATGCATCTTGCGCAGCAGGTTCTCGCGGAAGGGGAAGGCCTGCACCGACATGCCGGTGACTTCGCCGAAGAAGTTGAACAGCACCATCGCGAAGAGGATGTACGGGGCGTAGTACTCGACGTTCGTGTCGAGGCTGGCGATCTGGGTGAAGACGACGTAGATCACGCCGAAGAACGCGAACGGCTTGACGAGCGTCCACAGGATCCCGAGTACCGAGCCGTAGAACCGCAGCCGCCAGTCGGTGATGGCCAGGGTCCACGTGAGCGTGCCGATCCGGCGCAGTTCGGCGCTGCGGCCCAGCTGGCCCATGTCGGGGAGGGAAACGGCCGGCGATCTCCGAGGCTTCTTCCCGGGCTTCGGCTTCTCGAGGACGTCGGTCACAGGATCTCGACCTCGTACGTGTGGGGGAGGTCGACGACGCCGCCGGTCTGGCGAACCGCGTGTATGTAGAACTGGACGAGGTCCTCGCGCAGATCGAGCGCGTTGGCGCCCGAGCCCGGCCGGGCCACGGACGGCGTGAGGTTGTAGAGCCCGGGCGCGAGCCACACGTCGAAGCTGACGCGCACGATGACGCCCTGCCCGCCGTAGAACGTCCCGACGGAGTCGTCCTGCCATTCGCTCGTCGTGGCGAAGACGGTGTGGCCCATGGCGTTGCGCAGCGCGAAGCCGAAGATCGGCTCGTCGATCTGCTCGTGGAAGTTCATCGCGAGGGCCAGCGTCAGCCGCTGACCTTGGGCGATGTCGTTCACGCGCTCGCGCTTGTCGTTCTCGACCCACGACTGGACGATCTCGGCGGCGGCATGGTCGCCGTAGCGGCCGCTCTCCTCGACGCTGTCGTGCACGAGCCGCCCGAAGTTGAGCTCGTTGTACTCGCGGGCGATGTCGCGCGGATCGCCGAGGGCCCGCATCTCGCCGCGCTCGATCAGGAGTGCACGGTCGCAGAACCTCTGCACGGCGCCCATGTCATGCGTCACGAAGACGATCGTCCGTCCCTCGTCCTTCAGACGCTTGAACTCCTCGAAGCACTTCTGCTGGAAGGCGGCGTCTCCCACGGCGAGGACCTCGTCGACGAGCAGCACCTCCGCCTCGGCCTGGATCGCGGTGGCGAACCCCAGGCGGACCGCCATCCCCGAGGAGTAGTTCTTGAGCTTGAGGTCGACGAACTCCTCGAGCTCGGCGAAGGCGATCACCTCGTCGAATCGCTCCCGAGCGTCCGATCGGGACATGCCCATCATCACGGCGTTGATGATGACGTTGTCCAGGGCCGCGAGGTCAGGGTTGAACCCGACGCCGAGCTCGATGAACGGGGAGAGGCCGCCGTTCACCTGCACCGAGCCGTGGTTGGGCTGGTAGATGCCGGCGAGGCACTTGAGCAGCGTGCTCTTTCCCGAGCCGTTGCGACCGACGATCCCGAAGAACTCTCCCCGGGCGATGTCCACCGTGATGTCCTTCAGCGCCGCGAACTCGTCGTACTCACGCGAGCGCAAAGGATGGATGACACGCTCCTTGAGCGTGTTGACCTGCTGACGCGGCAGGCGGAAGGTCTTGGTGAGGTTGTCGACGCTGACCGCCACGCCGGCGCCGGCGAGGTCGTCCTGGCGTGCGCTGTAGGCCTCTTGCACGGCGCTCATGAGTACTCCAACGTACTGGGTGCTCCGACGATGCGGTCCTCCGACGCGGGCCGATCCTGCTATGAAACGACTGATGCCGGAAGGTCCCGCGGGAGCGCCCCGCCTCATCGAGTGGACGGGCGAGCGCTGCGTGCCCTGGGCGCCGGATATCGCCGTCGTCTACGAGCATTACCACCGCTATCTCTGGGCGCAGGCGCTGGTGGCGGGCCGTCGCGTCCTGGACGTCGGCAGCGGCGAGGGCTTCGGCGCGGCGCTGCTGGCGGAGGAGGCCGCCTCGGTGGTGGGGATCGACATCGCGTCCGATGCCATCGACCACGCGCGCGCGAACTATGCGGCCGGCAATCTGGAGTTTCGCGTGGCCTCGGCGCTGGACCTCTCGTCCGTCGCCGACGATTCGATCGACGCCGTCGTCGCCCTCGAGGTGATCGAGCACATCGACGACCAGGAGCGGGTCCTCGCCGAGCTCGATCGTGTGCTCGCGCCCGGCGGCCTCCTGATCATCTCGACGCCGGACCGCGACGCCTACGCCGAGCGTGGGGTCCCTCCCAATCCATTCCACGCGCGCGAGCTCTCGCGGCCGGAATTCGAAGCCCTCGTCGGAGCGCGCTTCACGCACCGGCGGATCTTCTCGCAGCACACGATCGAGGGCTCTCGGATCGAAGCGCTTGAGGGCGAGCGTGGCGACGCGCGCTCGTTCCGGATCGAGCGCGACGGAGACGGTTGGCGGGTCGCTGGGGCGCCGCCGGTGTTGTACGTCCTGATGATCGCGGCGCGTGAAGCGCTGCCCGACGTGCCGTCCGAGTCGACGCTGTCGGACGTCGGGCTCGGGCTCCTTCGCGAGCAGCAGCGCGACGACGACGACGAACGCAGTGAGGCGCGGCGGGTCATCGCGGCTGAGCTTGAGGAGGCTCGGTCCCGTCGTGAAGATGCGGTCGCCCAGGCCACCCGGATGGCACGGCTGGCTGACGAGACGCGGCGGCGCAACGAGCGCCTGATCGACGAGACGGCTGCTGAGCTGAGTCGTCGCGAGGCCGAGATGGCGGAGACTCGGCGCGCGCTCGCCCGGGTCGAGGAATCCGTCATGTGGCGGATCTTCATGACGATCCGCATGAAGGTCTACGGGCTCATGGGCGGCGACCGCTCGGCACCGTCCCGGGCGCTCAGTGCCGGGCTGCGATCCCTCGGGCGCGCGGGTGCCAGGCTGCGCGCCGCCCGTTCCCCGGAGCCGGTCGCGCCTGCGGCGCCGCAACCCCTCGAGCCGCTGCTGACGCTGCCGCTGTTCGACCGGCCCGACGTCTCGATCGTCGTGCCCGTCCACTCGGACGCCGCGATCACCGAGAAGTGCCTGAGCAGCATCCTGCACGCGTCAGGCGACGTGGCCTACGAGGTGATCGTGGTGGATGACGCCGCCGATGCCGAGACGAAGGCCCTGCTCGCGCGCGTCGAAGGCATCCGCGTGATCGTCAACAAGGCGAACCTGAACTTCCTGCACAGCGTCAACCGGGGGGCCGCGGAGGCCCGCGGGCGGTACATCGTCCTGCTCAACAACGACACCCAGCCCCAGCTCGGCTGGCTGCAGGCACTGATCGATCGGGTCGAGTCCGCTCCGACGGTCGGGGTCGCCGTCGCGAAGCTCGTGTACGCCGACGGAACGCTGCAGGAGGCGGGCTCGATCGTCTGGCAGGACGGCACGGCGTGGAACTACGGTCGCGGGGGCGACATGGGAGCGCCGGTCTACAACTTCGCCCGCCCGGTGGACTACGGCTCGGCGGCGGCGCTGCTGATCCGCGCCGATCTCTGGCGAGAGATCGGTGGATTCGACGAGCGCTTCTCCCCGGGCTACTGGGAGGACGTCGACCTCTGCTTCGCAGCGCGCGCCCGCGGCTTCGAGGTGATGTACGAGCCGCGGTCGCTCGTCATCCATCTCGAGGGCGGATCAATGGGCACCGACGAGTCCGCCGGCGGCAAGCGCCACCAGGTGCTCAACCAGCCCAAGTTCGCGGAGAAGTGGCGGGCCGAGCTGGCCGAGCAGGTCGCCGGCCCGTCGCAGGAGCTGGCCGCGTTCGCGGCCGACCGGCGCCGCGGCTCGAGCGTCCTCGTCGTCGACTACCGGATTCCGCGCGCCGATCACGATGCGGGTTCACTGCGGATGTTCCATCTCCTGAAGAACTTCGTGGAGATGGGCTACCGCGTCACGTTCCTCCCCGACAACCTCGAACCTGCCGAGCCGTACATGGGCGAGCTCCAGGGGATGGGCATCGAGGTCCTCGTCGGCGCGACCGACATCCGCCGGCTCCTCGAGGATCTCTCGCCCCGCCTGCGGCTCGTGATCCTGAGTCGCCCGGAGGTGGCCCCGCGCTACCTGCATCTGGTCCGCCGTCACGCGCCTGATGCGATCCTCGCCTACGACACGGTCGATCTGCACTTCCTCCGCGAGCGGCGCCGCAGCGAGCACGCGGGCGATGTCGCAAGCCGGGTGTCCGACGCGTTCCGTCACGTGGAGCTGGGCCTGGCCAGAGCGACGGACGTGACACTCGTCGTCAGCCGTGAGGAGCAGGAGCTCGTCGAGTCGATGACCGGTGCCGCGGCGGCGGTCGTTCCGCTCGCCAACGAGGTGTGGCCGACGGTCCCCGGCCGCGGGTCACGTCATGGCGTGCTGTTCGTCGGCGGGTTCGAGCACGAGCCGAACATCGACGCGGTGCGCTATCTGGCGCAGGAGGTCATGCCCCTGGTGTGGCAGGAGCTGCCGGACGTCGCCCTGACGATCGCCGGCTCCAATCCGCCGGTCGCGGTCACCGAGCTGGAGTCGCCGAACGTCGTGGTCGCGGGGTGGGTGGCGGATCTCGACCCTCTGCTGCGCGGTGCGCTCGTCTCCGCGGCCCCGGTGCGCTACGGCGCGGGCGTCAAGGGCAAGGTCACGCAGGCGCTCGCCGCCGGCCTCCCGGTCGTCACGACGACACTCGGAGCCGAAGGCCTCGGCGCCACGGACGGTGAAGGCCTGCTGATCGGCGACGACGCGGCGGGATTCGCGTCGCGCATCGTGAAGCTGCACCGAGACGCCGATCTGTGGGCGCGCCTCTCCGAAGAGGGTCAGGAGATCGTGCGGCGCGAGTGCTCGCCTGAGGCGCAGCGAGCGGCGCTCGAGCGGCTGGTGGGCTCGTCGGCACCCGACACTCCTCCCGTCGGGCGCCGCGTCCGAGAGCGTGCCATCGTCGTCGGCAACTGCCAGGCGATCGGCTTGGAGACGCTTCTCTCGATGAACGAGGCGTTCGCCGAACGGTTCGAGCTCGTGTCCTTTCCGGCGGTGCACGAGATTCCCGACGAGCAGATCCCCGAGCTCCACCGCGCCGTGGAAGGCGCCTCCGTGGCGCTCCTGCAGAAGGTCGACGACGGGTATCGCGACGGCATCGGCTTGGGCACGGCGCAGCTGGCGGCAATCGCGGGATCGGCGACCGTCGTTCGCTGGCCCAGCACGTTCTGGGCGGGCTACGTGCCGGACATGTTCTACCTGCGTGACGCGGAGGGGCGCCCCGTTGTCGACGGCCCGTTCGACTACCACGACCGCGTGATCCTGCAGGCCTTCGTCGACGGCGCAGGCGTCGAGGAGACATGCGCGCGGCTGGCCGACCCCGCGCGCCCGTCGGATGCCGTCGCGTGGGCGAATGCTGCGACCGCTGAGCTGGCCCTTCGAGGGGAGGGCTGCGACGTCCAGGTCACGTCCTACATCGAGGAGCGCTTCCGCGAAGAGCTGCTGTTCTTCACGATGAATCACCCGACCGACGTCCTGCTCGGCTACATGGCCGACGAGGCGCTGGCGTTGCTGGGGCTGCCGACTGGAAGGGCGCCGAGGGCGCCGGGCGTCGACGAGTTCCTCTCCTCGACGTTCTACCCACTGCACGCCAACCACGTGCAGGCGCTCGATCTGCGATTCGGCCCTCAGGTCGTCGCCGGCGGGGGACGCCCGTTTCGCATCCGCGGGGTCGACCTGGCACCCCCGGCCGCGGTGGAGGCGTTCTTCGAGTACTACCGGTGCAACCCGGAGTTGGTCGAGATCAATCGCGTCAGCTGACCGATCCGTGATCAGCCACCACGGTGAACATCCGGATCTCGTGTTCCCCGCCAGGGACGACGAGACGCTGCGTGTGGTGCGTGACGGCGAAACGGCGGAAGCCCAGGACTTCGAGGAACCGGACGAGGTACTCGGGTGTGAAGTCCCACCACGTGTCCCACTTGGTTGACCCGGCCTGCGGGTGAAAGCGGGTCACCGCCGTGCTGCCCAGCTCCGGGTATGACATCTCCGTGATCACGATTCGGTCGCTCAGCCCCGCGCAGCCCTCGATGATGCGCAGCGGCTCGCGGGTATGAAGGAGGACTGCCGCAAGGACCGCCACGTCGAAGCGGCCGAGCTCGCCGGGGAGCGCGTAGACGTCGCCGTAGTGCACCTTCGCTCTGCTGTCCGTGCGGGCGTGCGCCCACCAGAAGCCGTTGCGCAGCCGCCGCAACATGTCCTGGCGTCCGTTCTGGATGGCGGCGAGGTCGAGCTCGGCGTGTGGCACGACATCCCACTCGTTGTCTTCGCCGAGCTCTACCGCGACCACCTCGGCGCCCATCGACTCCATCGCAAAAGTCAGAAACCCGCTGGCTGGGCCGATCTCCAGGACTCGCCGCCCGTCAAACGCCACGTGGCCGAGATACTCGGCCTCATGGCCCCGAAGATCGAAGGACGCCTTGACCTCGTTGTAGCCCACGACACCGCCGCCGGGTACGTCCATGACGTGGTAGAAGAAGCACTCCGATATGTCGTCGACGGTGATCGGTTCGGCGTAGAGCGCGGCGGGGGGCATCTCCCGGACCCTATCGGCGGTCCTGCGCGCCCGCGAGGACGGCATTGAGTTGCTGAGGTAGCCTGAGCGTGATGTCCGCTGAGGCCGCTTCCCCAGAGACAACCGGCCGGGCGGCGGCCCCGACGCGCCTGATCGCAGGGCGGATCAGTATCCAGACTGCGATCCTCGTGGCGGCCGTCGTGGTCGGCGGTATCGGGATCCTCTGGCTCGGCCGTCCACTCGGTTTCTACGGGGACGAGTGGACGTTCCTGTCGGTGCGCCAAGGGGGCGGGTTGGATACCTACCTGCGACCACACAACGGTCACCTCTCGTTGATCCCCGTGCTGGTTTACAAGACGCTCTGGTCGACCGTCGGCCTCGGGCACTACTGGCCGTATCGGCTCTCCGTGCTCATCACCCACCTTGCCTGCGTGGTGCTCGTCTACGTGCTCGTCCGTCGCCGGCTCGGTGGCTGGGCGGCGCTGATCCCTGCGTTCCTGCTGCTGTTCATGTCAGCGAGCGCAGAGAACATTCTGCTCCCCTTCCAGCTCAGCCAGGTCGGCGCGCTCGCGTTCGGGCTGGGAGCGTTCGTGCTGCTCGACCAGCCATCCAAACGCCGCGACATCTGGGCCTGCATTCTCATTACTGCGTCGCTGGCGACGGCGGGAATGGGCATTCCGATCCTGCTCGGAGTGGCGGTTGAGGTGCTCCTCGAACCGGGTCGCCGGAGGCGTTGGTGGATCTTCGCCGTTCCGCTCGGGCTGTACCTGCTCTGGAGGGCTGGATACAGCGACGGGAGCGACGCGATCGGGAGCAACGTTCAGTACGCGGTTCAGTATGTCGTCGACGCGGCGTCGGCGGCCGCGGCCGGGATCACCGGGTTGGCCGCCGGTTACGGACCTGTGATCCTCGCCGGAGGGATCGGCGCAGTCGCCATCCTGCGTCGTGGCGACGCCCGTGCGCCACTTCCGTCGCCGAGGCTGGCGGCACTGCTTGTCGCCGGGCTCGGCTTCTGGACGCTGACGGCCGTGACCAGGGCACAGTTCCACGAGCCTGGTGCGCCCCGCTACATCTCGTTCGGAGCGATTGTGCTGATGCTGGTTGCGGCCGAGATGTTGCCCGCGCCTCAGCGGTGGACACCGTGGATGACCGCCACGGCAGTGGTCGTGGTAGTCGGTCTGACGTTCGGGAACCTCTTCCATCTGCGGGACTCAACGCGATTCCTGCGCGGGATCTGGGAGCCGCTGCGAGGCGAGCTGGCCGGAATCGAGGTCGGGGGCGCAGCGTCGCGCGCGGATCTCCTCGTCGACCCGCGCGCGACGGAGATCCTTCGGATCGGGTCCTACCTGGCGGCCACGCGCCGCTTCGGGAGCGCCTCAGGCGGCCTCGGTTGGCTCGCCGGCAAGGCGCCGGAGAGTCGTCGGCAAGCGGCGGACGCGGCTGTCGCCCGTGCAGAGGGCATCGTGCCGCTCGCCCCGGCAAACGGGCCCCAGAACGCGGCAGCCGCTGGCGCCGTCCTGACGGTGGAGGAGCCGACGGGCGGTGCCCTCGCGCAAGCCGGGCGTTGCATCACGTTCACACCGTCGGGCTCCGGAGCGCCGTCCTTCGTGGTGCGTATCCACCCCGGAGACTCGGTGTCCGTGACGACGGGCCGTGGCTCTCCGGTCGGCGTGCAGCTGCGTCGGTTCGCCGAGCGGTTCACCGTCACTCCCACGCCGATTGCGGCCCCCGGCAGCGCCATCGTCCGCACCGTGCGCGACAAGGCCCCCGGTGTGGACTGGCATCTGTACGTCGCTGCGCAGCAGCGCGTTCGAACCTGCCCCGCCTGAGCCCTTCGCGACCGCGATCCGCCATCATGCACGGCGATGCGCGCAACGCCTCCAGACCAGCCCCGAGCGGTACCACCAGATCGCCACGGCGGCGCTCGTCCTGCTCGTCGTGATCGTCTTCACGGGCGCCGCCGTGCGCGTGACGGGCTCGGGCCTGGGGTGCCCGAAATGGCCGAAGTGCTCGCAGACGGGCCTCTACAACCCGTCGGGCCTGCACGGATTCATCGAGTTCGGCAACCGGCTCTTCACGTTCCCCGTCAGCCTGGCGGCGTTCGCGGCCGCGTTCTTCAGCTTCTTCCGCGTGCCGCGGCGGCGCGATCTGTGTGTCCTCGCGGTCCTGTTGCCGCTCGGCGTCGTCGCGCAGGCGGTGCTCGGCGGCCTGACGGTGCTGTACGAGCTGCGCCCCGGCTTCGTCATGGGGCACTACAGCCTGTCGCTGCTCATCATCGTGGCCGCCTGGGCCCTGTACTGGCGCTCCAAGCCGGGGTGGGAGGACGGGGCCATCGCGGCCGGCGCCGAAGATCGCCTGACGATGTGGGCGGCGCGGGCGCTGCTCCCGGTCGGCGCGGTCGTCGTCATTGCCGGCACCGCCGCCTCGGCGGCGGGCCCTCACGGCGGCGGCAAGGGCACGCACGACCTGATCAAGCGGCTCTACGTCAAGGGCTCGGACACGCTCGACTGGGCGGTGGGCAATCACAGCACGGTCGCCGTGATCCTCGGCCTGATGACGATCGCTGCATTCGCGATCGCCTACTTCCGCAACGCCTCCGGCCGCCTGCTGATCCCGATCGCCACCGTCGGCGTGCTGCTCGCGCTGCAGGGCCTTCTGGGGATCATCCAGTACTCCCTGAAGCTCCCGACCGGGCTCGTGTGGGTGCACGTCGTGATGGCGACCTGCAGCTGGGTCGCCCTGCTCTGGGTGTGGAGCGCAGCAGGCACGCCCGCCGCCGAGCCGGCGCCCCGCCCCGCCGCTACGACGCGCTCTCCTGCGTCGTCCGCGGCGTGACCGGCGCCTCACGCGGAATGCCCACGCCGGCGAGACGCTCCGTCAGGTAGCGGCGCTCGAACGCTTCGTCCATGACCAGCAGGCCGGCCGGGTCGCGAAGAAACGAGGTCGTCTCCGGCTCGAACCCGTCGTAGTGCACGTGCCAGCCACGCGCCCGCTCCTCCGCGTTCCAGCGTGCCTGACGCTCGCGGAACACCTTCCGTTCGCCGTGTGCCTGAGAGCGAATCGGGTAGTGCTTCAGCAGGAACTTGTACGGGAAGACGCGCCGGCCCGGGAAACGCGCGTCGTGCCCGCCCGCCAGCGAGGTCCGCGCGACCGGCGTCGGCGTTCCAGGCCCGCACCTGCACGAAGTGCATCGGGCGATCGCCGAACTCGAAGTGGCGGAAGTACCGCTCGAAGTCGTCCCCGGGCTGAAACCCGTCGTCCACGGGCTGGAACACCAGAGACGTGAACTTCACCGCGTTGTATCCCGCGGCGGTGCACCTGCCAGAGGGCGTCGCGCAGCCCGAGCCCCGGCCAAGGACCGCTGGCGGACCTCGTCGACGTCCTGGTGCGTGATCCAGCCACCGCGGCGCTCGGCGATCGCCTCGCTGTTGTGCAGCAGGTCCTGCCAGTCGAAGGTCCCGGTCGGCCCGCTGGGCGGGAACCGTTCCAGCGTCAGGCGCTCGCCCAGGCCCAGGGCCTGCGCGCGGGCGACCGTGTCGTCGGTCGACCAGTTGTCGACGAGGACGACGTCGACGCCCCCGTCGACGAGCTTGGTGATCGCCGCCTCGACGATGTCGGCTTCGTTGAACACCGGCAGCACCGCGGTCACGCGAAAGTCGCTCGGGGGCGTTGTCGCCACCCGGTCGGCCGGTGGCTCGATCACCGCCAGCGTGGTCGGCTCCCGCCGGCCACGCGAATCGTCCACGGTGTATCCGGCGAACGTCGGTGGCATCCCCGCCCGCTCGAGCACTGCGACGAGGTCGTCGAGCGCGCGACCATTGCCGGGCACGGACACCACCACGGCCGGGGCGTCGTCTGCGAGCTGCGCGATGACCGTCCAGCAACCCGTTCGCATCGACGCGTCGGCCCAGAACGCCGTCGGCGACGACCACGGAGTCCGCGACGACAGCGCGAGGAAGCTCGAGCCGGCGGTGTGCGAGGCCCTCCTTGACGTCGAGGATCCTCGTGGCGCCCGACAGGCGCGCGACTTCCGTCGCGAACTCGTAGACGCTGCCCCGCGGCGCGGCGATCTGTGCTCCGACGTTCATGTGCCTCGAGGCTAGCGGCGGCTCGGGCGGGCTCAGAGCGCCCCATACCGCGCCAGGCCCCAGCGCCGCTCACACCCCTCCGGGGGCTCCCCCGTGTCCGCCTCCGCCGTCGTCGCTCCCGGCCTCGAGCACCAGATCTCGGGGCTGGCGAGCACCTGATCGTGCGAGCAGCGCCTCCCATGCTCTCGTGACGCCGGCGCCGTACGCCTTGTGGGGCATCAGATCGTCGACGATCACCAGTGCGCCGGGCGCCGCGACCGCGCGGGCGTTGAGCACGTCCGCCCGGCAGGTCGCCTCGTCGTGCCCGCCGTCGATCAGAACGAGGTCGACGCCCGCGCCCGCCTCCGCGGCGAACTGCGGCAAGGTCACACGGGAGTCGCCCATCACGAGGTGCAACCGGTCCGGATACCGCGCACGAAGGTGCGCCGCGCAGGCGGCGACGTACGGCTCCTCGGCGAGGTCGAAGCTCACGACATGCGCCTGCGGCGTCGCCTCGAGGAAGGCCGCCGACCCGAGACCTGCGTTGAACCCGATCTCCAGCACGTGGACGGGCTGGCCGGGCCGGTCCGTGGCAAGACGACGGACGCACGCCTGGAAGTGTGCTCGCTGCGCGGGCACCGAGCTCCCCTCACGTGACGATCCGGCGAGCTCCAGGAGCTCCTGACTCACGGAACCCGGCGTCCCGACGTGCTCCGGCTCGGCTTCGCGGCCCTTCCACCATGGTGGCGCGTCCGCCTGGGACATGTGGCCGTGCAGCATCGCGAGCAGGCGATCGCCGACGGGCTCGCCGCACTCCAGCCCGGCATGGATGTCGGGCGCGAACTCCCGGATCACCGCCAGGCCGTCGTGAAAGCCGTAGATGGCCGGCATCCGCAGCAGGCCTTCCTGCTCGTCGAATGCCCGGATGAAGACGAAGTCGCCGCAGCGCTGGTCGTCGAGCCCCGGCCATTCGCCGCCGCTCAGATCGGGCCAGCCGACACGGCGGGCGGCGTCGGTCCGCCCGAGGAACATGGCGGTGTCCACCTGCGAGCGCTCGATCCTGGAAGGTGGCGGCCAGATGTAGAACCCGCCCGGGTGACGGAGCAGCAGACCGAAGAGGGCGCCGGCGCTGACCCGAGGCGTCGAGAGCCGGGATCACGAGCTCCGCGAGCATGGGCAGCATCACGTTGTCGTCGTCGAGGAAGGTGACGAACGGACGGCCGGCGGCCTCGAGGCCGATCTGACGCTGGACGTCACCCCAGCGCCGCGTGGCGGGACCCTCGATCAGCCGAACATCCGCGTCGGCCCAGCAGACCGGGCGGGATCTCGTGGGGCCCGTCGGTGACGAGGATCCATTCGGCGCCGACCGGGACCGAGGGTGCGATGAGGGGCAGAAGCGCGGGACGCGAGACCGGGGTGACGACGCTGAGGAGCTCGGACCCCGACATTCTCGCGAGTGTATCCCGCCTGTGAGAGGCTCCGACCGTGCACGAGCAGGCCTTCGACGACCTCCTCGAGCTCTACCGCTGGCGCTTCGGGATCGAGGATCCGTCGCTGCTCGACTGGACCGGAACGATGCGGGTGAGGCCCCGGATCACAGACGCTCCGGTCCGTGACGAGCGCCCTGACGCGCCTGCGCGCAACACCGTCATCTTCGGGCCCGCCGGCGAGCGTCTGTCGCACCCCGACCGCGGCGTTCACGTCGTCGTCCTCGACGAGAACCCCTCGGTCGCGACCTTGACCGAGGCCCGCAGGGTCGCCCGCGACGCCGTCGTGACCTGGGCGAGGAACGGCGCGGTGACGGTCGAGTGGTTGCGGGCTCGCGCCTCTCACGAGACCCGGAGGTCTCCGTGGTCGTCCCCACGGCCGACGACGCGAGCAGCAGCTCGACGGCTGCCTGCGATTCCATCGCGGAGACGACGCCCGTCGCCGATGCGATCGAGATCGTCATCGCCGACGCGGGAACGACGGACGCGGCCGCCGCAGTCGCCGGCGCCTGGTCGGAGCACCTCAGGCTGACGCACATCCGGGCGGATGCCGCCACGGGCGCGATCGGCGCGATCACCCGCGGTGCCGAGGCCGCACGCGGTGAGCTGCTCGTCATCGTCGACGACAGGACGCGCCTGCTGCGCGGCTGGCTGAGGCCGCTCGTCCGCACGCTCCGCGACACGCCGGACGCCGGCGTCGTGGGCGGAATGCTGCTCACCGCCGACGGGGCGGTCGAGGAGGCCGGCGGGGTGCTCTTCGCCGACGGCAGCATCACCGGCTTCGGCCAGGGCTCGCCAGACCCACGCGCACCGGTGCTGGGGTACGTGCGCGACGTTCCCTACGTCTCGGCGGGCCTGCTGGCCACCCGCCGCGGGTTGTTGCGCCGCCTGGGCGGGGTCGATCACCGCTTCGGCGAGCGCTATGCGGACATCGACTACTGCCTGCGCGTGCAGGCAGCGGGCCTCCGGGTCGTCTATCAGCCGCAGAGCGTCGCGGTCGGACCCACACCCCCGGGCGTCGACGCCTCGAACGACGGGCGCCGGCGGTTCACGCGGCGCTGGACGGCCGCCCTCGCCGCGCTGCCCCAGCGCCCCGAGCTGTTCGACGCAGCGACGTGGGACCGGCTGGCGCGCAGCGCCTGATCAGCGCCGGAACGGTGCGCGGCGATCTCGCCGCGGCCTCGATCCATTCCCGAGCGGGACGCGGTCGCTGCAGCCATGCCACCGCCTCGTCGGAGCACGCGAGGCCGGCCCCGAGCATCGGGTTCGGGTCGGGAAGCGGGTCGCCCAACAGCCAGTGGTAATGCGCATGAAGCACGGTCTCGGGCTTGGGCCGCAGCATGTCCCAGCAATGCATCGGGACGTTGACG
This sequence comes from uncultured Solirubrobacteraceae bacterium, assembly GCA_963781935.1. Classification (GTDB taxonomy): domain Bacteria; phylum Actinomycetota; class Thermoleophilia; order Solirubrobacterales; family Solirubrobacteraceae; genus F1-60-MAGs163. The sequence continues at coordinate 3,981 of CAWAHX010000006.1, read as the reverse complement.
CCCGTCGGCAGTGGGCCGATCTCGAACCCGAGGCTCGCCGCGGCGACCGACACGACCGCCTGGGCCGAGCCCCACCACTCGCTCCCGGCGACCCCCACCTCACCGGCACCGGCGACGACGTTCAGCCCGCTGCCGACGTGGGGTCGCAGGTCGGCTGCGACGCTGCGCCGGAAGAGGTCGTCCGCGCACGTGAAGAGCCCACGGCTGCGGTGCGCCGCGACGAAGCCACCGTTGTGCGTCGCTCGGACCCGCGCGCCGTCGACGGTCGCCCGCACGAACGGAAGGGCCCCGAGCTCGACGCCGGCGAGGCTGCACGAGGGACTCCCAGTAGCGCTCGTAGCGATCGCCGGGTCCGGTGGTTCCCATCCCCTTCACGTCGACCGGCCGAGCGCTTGCGGGCGCGTCGGTGCACAGTGGGCCGACGTCTCCGAGAAAGAGGGTGTCGGTGTCGAGCTGGGCGAGCACCGCCGGGCCCGGACGGCGCTCGAGCTCGGCCAGCGTGTGCACGCGCCACGAGGTGGGGTACGAGGGGCAGGCGCCGACGACGTCGAGGGTCACGTACTCCGCCCGAGCCTTCCGCAACGCGCGGACCGTGGCGCGCGCCGGGCGCCGCGACGGTCGTGGGGAGACGGCGGTCAGGGCCGCCCTCGCGTGGCCTCCTCCATACCTCCGCAGGCTCTCGGCGAGCAGCAGGGCCTGTGCCTCGAGCGGGCCGGACTCGACGATCAGCGCGAACTCGACGTCGGGCCTCTCCGCTGCGCCGGCGCCCGTCACGGCGCTGAGGCTAACAACCGCGCTCGGGACTATACGATCGGGTGGGTGAACGTTCCGCCGTTGATCATCGCCGGCATGCACCGCTCCGGCACGTCCGCCACCGCGCGCCTGCTGGAACAGTCCGGCCTCGACGTCGGCGGCCGGTTGCTGTACCCGAGCCTCGACAACACTCTCGGTTACTACGAGGACGTGGAGTTCTACGACCTCAACCTGGCGCTGGTCGCCGCGGGCGTGGGTGACGATCCGCGATATAGCCCCGACTGGGCGTTCGCCGACCGGATCGTGCCCAGCCGCCTCGAGCCGCTGCGGCCACGTGCCGTCGAGCTGCTCGCCGGTCGTGGAGCACGAGGGCGAGCGTGGGGCTTCAAGGATCCGCGGACCACCGTTCTGCTCGACTTCTACGACGACATCGTCCCCGAAGCCAGGTACCTGTTCGTGTACCGCGCGCCGTGGGAGGTGCTGGCGTCCTTGATGAACACGCAGCAGCGGCTGTTGCATGGGCGCGCGGACGTCGCCGTACACGCGTGGATGGTCTACAACGCACAGCTTCTCGAGTTCCGTGAACGGCACCCGGAGCGCACCGTGCTGGTGCACGTCGACGCAGTTGCCGAGCGACCGGACGCCGTGATCGGACTCGCACAGGCGCAGCTCCGGGCGCTTGCCCCGGCAGAGCTTGATCCCGCGTCGGCGCGAGATGCCTTTGTCGGCGGGCTCCTGAAGCGGACCGACGCCACGTCGGCGCTCGCGGAGCTGCTCGCCGCCGACCACCCTGAGGCGATGGCGATCTACGACCGGCTCGAGGCTGCTGCCGACATCGCCGCCCTGGATTCGGCGCCGAGCCGCGGTGCCCCCCCGGTCAGCATCGAGACCACTCCGGGAACGCTTCCGGTTGCCGCCGTGCTTGTCGGAGCCGAGCCCGACGGCCTGGAGCAGACCACCTCGGTGGCGCGTACGGCCGGCGGACGCGCGCCTGGGGAGCTGGCCGACGCCGGCGTCGGCCAGCTCGCGGACGATCTGGTGGCCGTTCTTTTCGAAGGCCGACTGCGTCCGGAGGCGCTCACCGCTGCCGTGACGACACTGCAGGAAGACCCGGAAATCGGAGCCGTGCTGCTCGCGGCCGGGGACGCGCCGCAGTCGCCGAGTGAGCACGACCCGTTGAGCGGCGTCGATGCCGGCGCCGGGGTCGTCCTGCGACGCGAGGCCTGGCTGGCCACCGCGGCTTCGCTGCCGTGCAGGCACCGTCGGGCTACGAGGCGTGGTCGTTCACCGTCGCGTGTGCCGCGCAGGGCGTGCGGACGGCGAGGGTCGAGGGGGCGCTCGAGCTGTCACGCGCTGCGGGCGACGATGCGGACGCGCGGCGCCGTGTGCTCGAGGCGCACCCGGCACTTGCTGCCCGTCGGGTGTTCGAGGCGGAGCGGGAGGCCGCCGATGCCGAGCAGCGCGCTCGAGACGCCGAGGAACACGCCCGAGCGCGCCGAAGCAGCAGGCGCGAGACGCAGAGCAGGCACGCCACGCCGCGGACGCCGAGCGCGACCGCATCACGCTCCAGCTCGAGCAGCTCCGCGCGACGCGGTCGTGGCGCCTCGTCGCACGCTGGTGGCGTTTCCGGGCGCGCCTCTTCGGCCCCCGCGGCGCGGGTTGAGTGCCGGCCGGCGCTAGCCGGCCACTGCAGCACCGGCGGCCACCGCAGCGACCTGCTCAGTCAGTCCGGCAAGCAATCCCACACGCGGTCGATATCCGAGATGCGACAGTGCGAGCGACAGGTCCGCCCTCGTCGTCGATGGCTGCCGGGGCGAGTCTGCCGCATGCGTTGTGAGCGCGGCGCCGGTGAGCTCCTCGATGATCCGGCACGCGAGAGCGAGCTCCACGACGTCGCCCCCGGAGAGGTTGTAGATCGGCGCCCGTCCGTGCCTCCAGGCCAAGCATGATGCCCTCGACGGCGTCCGCGACGTACGTAAAGTCTCGACTCACATGGCAACGCTGGTAGAGCGGCGCCGAGAGCCCGCTCAGTGAGGACGTGATGAAACGCGCGAAGGCCATGTCAGGTCGTTGCCCGGGCCCGTAGACCGTGAAGAGCCGCAGGATCGTGGTCCGCGCTGTCGCCTCCAGACAGAGCAGTTCCGCCGCGCGTTTGGCCTCGCCGTACGGGGACAGCGGCTCAACGCTGTCCCCCTCGTGACAGGGCCCGCGCACGCCCGCTTCGCCGTAGACCGACGAGGACGACGTGAACACGAGATCCGGGACGGCGTCGGCGTCAGCCGCTGCAACCACGCAGGCGGTGGCCTGCACGTTGTCGCGGTGCAGAGCGTCTGCGTCGGCGTCCCGGGCCCCGGGCCGGGCGGCGAGGTGGAAGATCACCTGAGGCCGGACCTGTGCGACCAGCCGATGCAGGTCGTCGCCGGTGAGATCGAGCTCCACCAGGTCGAACCCCGGGTCATCTCTCAGCTCTGCGAGCCGGAGCGCCGCGATCGCCGGCGTGGTCACGCCGCGGAAGGCATCGACGCCCACGACCGGATGGCCGTCGGCCCGCAGTCGCCGAACCAGGTGGGAGCCGATGAATCCGGCCGCGCCGGTGACCAGCGCGTGCTTGCGGGGCATGCGAAGAGGCCCTACCCGCGACCCGTCACTCTCGCCAGGATCGCCTGCACCGACTGCTGGACCGTCTGGTCCCCGGTGTCAATCCCGATGTCCGGATTCGTCGGTGCCTCATAGACCGCGTCGATGTCGGCATACGAGCCGACCTGGCCGAGCGGCTCTTGGCGTACACGCCATTGGTGTCGCGCGACTCGCGTACCTGAAGGCTCGCGCGCACGTGTACCTCGAGGTACCTGTCGCCGAATGTCTGCCGCAGTTCCTCGCGTGTCACGCGAAGCGGGGCGATGAATGCCAGCACCACCAGGACGTCGTGCGCGACGAGCAGCTCCGCGATGTAGCGGGCCCGCTCGCCCTGGTGGTGCCGATCCTGCGATGAGAAGCCCAGATGCGGGGGGAGCCGCTCGCGCAGCTCATCCCCGTCGATCAGCTGGCATGCCTGGCCCAGCTGCCCGAGGTGGTCAACGAGGGCACGTCCGATCGTCGTCTTTCCGGCGCTGGGAAGGCCGGTGAGGAGCACTACCCGCGTATTCGGAACGAGACGTTCGGTCATGTGTGAGCGGTGCAGCGTAGCGCGGGTGGGGGCGGCTGACGCCACCCCCACCCGCCGCGCGC
>CAWAHX010000005.1:0-2002534 GCA_963781935.1 uncultured Solirubrobacteraceae bacterium | reverse complement strand
CGAGACCACGAAGTCGACCCTGGCAAAGGTCGGCGCACGCGTGAGCGTTGAGCTTCCGGGCGGCAAGAGCGTTCACGGGCGGATCACCGACGTCGGGAAGGTCGCTACGAAGGAGAGCTCCTCGTCGACCGACAGTTCGTCGACGAGCACGAAGGCGACGATCCCGGTGACGATCAGCTTGTTCTCCCGCGGGACCGCGCTCGACCAGGCACCGGTGGTCGTCACGTTCGAGCAGAGCCGCGCCAAGGACGTGCTCGCGATCCCCGTCACGGCGTTGCTCGCGCAGCCGGGCGGCACGTTTGCCGTCGAGGTCATCGAGAACGGCAAGCACCGGCTTGTGAAGGTCACGCCGGGGAGTTACACGAGCGGCTACGTCGAGATCAACGGCGAGGGCCTCGAGCCCGGAATGACCGTGACGAACGCCGCGGTGCAGTGATGTTCCATACCGACGATGGTCACGCGCTCGAGCTGCGCGGCGTCAGCAAGCGCTACCCCGGCGGTGTCGACGCGCTCAAGGGGGTCGACCTCGCGATCAAGCGTGGCGGCCTGGCCGCCATCGTCGGGCCCTCGGGCTCGGGCAAGACCACGATGCTGCAGATCATGGGCACCCTGGACCGCCCCACCGAGGGCGACGTGATGGTCGACGGCTACGACGCCTCCACGGCCACGGACAACGAGCTGTCTGCGCTTCGCGCGCATCGCATGGGCTTCGTCTTCCAGCAGTTCTACCTGCTGGACGGCATGAGCGCGGTCGACAACGTCGCCGGCGGCCTGCTGTACAACGGCGTTCACATCGGCGAGCGGCGCGAGCGCGCACGCGAAGCACTCGTGCGCGTCGGCCTGGGCCACCGCCTCGACCACGAGCCCAATCAGCTCTCCGGCGGCGAGAAACAGCGCACGGCGATCGCGCGTGCGATCGTCGGCAACCCGGCCATCGTCTTCGCAGACGAGCCGACCGGTGCGCTCGACAGCAAGACCGGTCGCGAGATCATCGAGCTGCTGCGTGAGCTCAACGGCGACGGCGCGACGCTGGTGATCATCACCCACGATCGTGACCTGGCCGATGCCCTCCCCCGCCAGGTGCAGCTCCGCGATGGCGAGATCGTCGACGACAGCGCCGTCCACGATCCGGTCGCGGCATGAGCCCGCCCGTGCTCCTCCCGAGTCGGCTGCTGGGCTCCGACCTGTTCGCCGTCGGGTCGGTCGGCCTGCGTACTCGCAAGCTCCGCGCGGCGCTCTCGGCCGTCGGCGTGGCGATCGGCATCGCTTCAATGGTCGCCGTGCTCGGTATCTCGGCTTCCTCGCAGGCCGATCTGCTGAGCACGATCGACAAGCTCGGCACGAACCTGCTGACCGTCCAGGCCGGCCAGTCGTTCCTCGGCAGCAACGTCGAGCTGCCCAAGACGACGGGGGTCAAGATCGCGTCGATGCGCGGCGTTGACGACACCTCCGCGGTCTACACGGTCACCGGGGCGACCGCGCGCCGAAACGCCCTCGTCGACGAGGGCGACACGAGCGGTCTCAGCGTCGACGCGACCGATCTCAACCTTCCGGTCACGCTGAGCGCCGAGCTGGCGAGTGGGCACTTCCTGACAAGCGCCGAGGCGCGATATCCGACCGTCGTGCTGGGCTCCGTCGCCGCGCAGCGCCTGGGCGTCACGTCCGTCAAGAGCAGCCCCGCGATCTACATCGGCGGGCAGTACTACACCGTCGTCGGAATCCTCAAGTCGGTCACGCTGGCCACCTCGATCGATCGTGCCGCGCTGATCGGCCTGCCGCAGGCACGCACTGCCTTCGGCACCGAGGCCCACCCCTCCAGCCAGTACGTACGGACCGCCGACGGCGACCTCACGTCTGTGCGCGAGCTGATACCCGGAACCGTCAACCCCGAGCATCCCGAGGAGGCGCAGGTCAGCCGCCCCTCAGACGCGCTCGAGGCCAAGGCCGCCGCCAAGGGCGCGTTCACCTCACTGCTGCTCGGGCTCGGCGCCGTCGCGCTGCTCGTCGGCGGCGTCGGCATCGCCAACGTCATGGTCATCTCGGTGCTGGAGCGCAGGTCGGAGATCGGCCTGCGCCGGGCACTCGGCGCCACCAGGCGCCATATCTCAGCCCAGTTCCTGACGGAGTCGCTGCTGCTGGCAGCGATCGGCGGAGCCGTGGGCGCCGTGCTCGGAGCGATCGTCACCGCGATCTACTCGACCGCGCAGGGGCAGCCGACCGTCGTGCCGATCCTCGCGATCGTCGGCGGCATGATGGCGGCGCTGCTGATCGGTGCGATCGCTGGCCTCTACCCCTCCGTTCGCGCATCACGACTCTCGCCGACCGAAGCTCTACGCACCGTCTAGACCAAGGCGAAGCACGAGCGCGCGTCGTACCCGTCGAGGAGGTGGGTTCCCCGCGCGTGTTTGTCACAGGTTGTTTCCTAGCCCCCCTGAGAACTAGAGTGATGGCTTCCAGCGGGAGGGCGAGATGTGTTCTGGCGTTCGGAGTTCGTTGCGCGGCGCCGTTGTCATCGGAGTGGCCGGTGTCGTTCTCGTCGGCTGCGGCGCATCGTCGCACTCGGACAGCACCATGCGGCCAGCGAACCAGCCGCCGGCGAGCCAGCCGGTGGCGCGCACGGTGCATGCGGCCACGCCGAACGCCCGAGCTGACCCACCGGCAACTGCTTGCGCGCGTCGCCCGGTTGTGCGCCCAGCGGTCGGCAACGACCAGGCCGTTGCTGCGTCAACTGGACGCTCCGGGCATCGCGCCGAACTTTCGTGCGCTGGTTGACGAAGTCGACGCTGCCGACCGGACGCTCGAGTTCGGGCTTACCGGTCTGCATCCATCGATCCGTGACAGCTACAGGTTCCGTCGCTATCGCCGCGATGTGATGCGCAACGACACCGTCGCCGACCAGATCAATGCACTCGGTTCCGACGTTCAGCCCTCCCAGAAGGTGATGGACGCCGGCCTGGACAGCGCGCTCCTCGAACAAGCCGACGCCGTCCTGCTCGGAGTACCAGGATGCAACAGCTCGCGGCTCGGGATCGTCATGCGCAAGCTCACCTGGAGGTAACGCGCTGAGCCACGAGCGCACGCGAGCTGCCGCTTCGCGGATCAGCGTTTGCGGGTCGGACGCGGAACCCAGCTTGTGCAGCCGCCTTCGACGCCTGGACATGGGCCTGTGTCGTGCTGGAGCGTCACGCCGGTGATTTTCGCCCGGCCGCCTGGGAATGTTCGGTAGCCGGTGCCGTGCACCCACCGGAACCGAACGCTCTTGACGATGCGGTCGCCGACACGAACCTCCCACCATCCGCGCAGGCTGCGCGCGGGAAAGGCCGGCAGCAGCTCCACGGTGCCCGCCGTCCGGTTTGCGACGAAGAACCGGTTGCCAACGCGCCGCGGGCCGGACAGCAGGGAGCGCTCGCCGAGGTCGGGGCAGGGGTCCTTGTTCGTCCAGCTGAGCGTCGGCGAGTCGCGTGACGGGCGACTTCCGGTGGTCGTCCAATGCAGCACCCAGCGCGCGGGCACGATGCGATAGCTAAAGCCCGCGAGCAGGCAGTCGGACGGGCGCATACCTGCGGTGAGGGTGTTGAGCTCGTAGTCACCGGTCCGGTCGCCGAGGATGGTCGCGGGAGGCGCCTTCCCGACGACCGCGTGCACGACGGTGTGCTCGCTGCGCTTGCAGCTCACGGCCGTCCCGTCGGCGTTGGTATCCGTTGTCGAAACCTGTGTCCAGGTCACCGTTGCGCCGGTGTCTCCGGCTCGCGCGGGCACGACGAAGGCGTCGGTCTCCTCCTGCCCGGGAAGTATCCGCCCGGCGGCCGGATCGTCGAGTCGCACCGCGACCGTCTCGCGTGCTTCGCGCTGCCAACCTGTCTGACCGGCGGTCGCGGCCTCGACCGACAGATAGGCCTTGCGCCCTACGGCAACCGACGGCGGTTTCCCGGCGGGATCGGCCGGACCGACCACAACCGAGAACGCTCGTTGCGCGGCCGGATCATCGCACGAGGCGGCGCGTGCGTCAGCGGTGATGAGTGTGGCGAAAACCACCGTCAGAACGCAGACAGCTCCCAGGGGAGGACACCACCGTCCTCCCAGTGAGATCCTCCGCCCACGCGAGCTGGTCGCCATCCGCCCGGAGCCTACGCTGCAGCACAGCCGCGCGCGTCAGAGCCCGACCAATGGTGAGACTCCGAAGCCATCACCGGAGGTAGGGTCGCCGGATGAACGAGGCGATCCAGCGGTTCGTCGATGAACTTGCGACGGACCCCGCGGTGCGGGGGGTCATCCTGTTCGGCTCTCATGCCCGCGGCAATGCGCGACCCGACAGCGACGCGGACTTGGTGATCCTCGTCGAGCGCGATCAGTTCGAGATGGGGTTCGCCGAGCGCGACGGGCAGAAGTTCGAGCTGCTCCGTTGGAGCGAGGCGGTCGCCATCCGCTACGCGACGGACAACCCTGACAACGCAGCGGACTTCTGGCAGGTGGCCGAGATCCTGCACGACCCGGACGGCGCTGCGGCGCGTGTGCGCGACCATGCGGCGGTGATGTTGGCCGAGGGCAAGCCGCCCATGGATGAGGCGCGGCGCGCGTGGTCGCGCTGGGCCTCGGAGGACCGGCTCGACGCGGCGGCCGGGCTCGCCGAGGACGACCCGGCGGCCGCGCGAATGGTCCTGCACGAACGGGTCATCGACCTGACGGCGACGTTCTTCGATGTGCGCGGCGAGTGGACCCCTCCGACGAAGCGCCGGACGGGACGGATCGCCGACCTCGATCCGGCCCTGCACGGTCTGCTCACCGCGTTCTACGCGGACGGCACATCGTTTACGGACCAGCTGGCGCTCGCCCGCCGGATGCTCCCGTTCATCTACGACGAGGCGAGCATCTGACATCGTCGTCCGCCCGGAGTCCCGCGACGGGCGGCGGACCGATGACTCCCTTTCACCGGACCTGCATCGCTGTCGCTTTGGAGGAAAAGCCGCACGCCCACTTCGCATGGAAAGCGACACGCGCGGGTGCACAGGTGGCGTGTTGCTTCAGGGGCGCCAGACCGAGAATCTGGCGCCCAGCCGCGTCGTCCAGACGAGCACAGAGGCGCGCCCGGTGGGGGCGGCGACCGCGAGTGTGCCCTCGTCGCTCGGTGCCGGCTGGTCGGGGCCTGTGATTGGTCGCGCGATGACTCCCCCCTGGACCGATGGGACGCCGGTCAGGAAGTACGTCGCCGCGGAGAGCAGGCGATCTCCACCGCCATCGGCGAGAACCGGGACAATCGCCCCCGATGCCGGCTCGGTCGCGCCCGGAACGCCGACAGGATCGATCGCGCGAGTGAACACCGCGACCGGCCCGGCGGTTGTCCAGCTCACGACGCCGCCCCCGTTCGCGCTTGCGACGGCGACGCTGCCCTGAGCTTGGTCCTGAGGTCCGCTGAGCAGGACGGGGGCGCCGAAACGGCCCTGACGAAGGACGCTCGCGAAGATCGGCCCGGTCGTATCGCCGGCGGCCTCGTCGCTCGTGCAGGAGCCGTTGCTCCAGCTCGCCAAGCCCTGCCGGGCGCCGGAGAGCGACAGCGAGAAGTGCAGCGCGGCATGATCGGCGCTGCCCTTCGCGACGACGATGGGAGCGCCGAAGTCGTGGTGGTGGGGCGCAGCGCTGAAGACAAGGCCCGAGCACGCGCTCGCGAGATAGGCGCGCCCGGAAGCGTCGAACGACGGGACCGCCCCGAGCGGCGTGTTCGGCGCGCGGCCGATGACACGAGCGGCGCCGAATCGGTGGCCGGGAGCGCGCCATGCGACCTGCAGCGTCGCCCGGCGGGCGAAGTCGTCGTCCCAAACGAGCAGTACGTCCCCGGCTGGAGCGACCGCCAGGTGAGGGCCGCGACCCACCGGGAGCGGCTCCTGGATACCAGCGTGACCCACGATCCGCGCGCGGTTCCACCGGCCGGCCGGTGAGCGCCAGGCGGCGTGGACCGTTTGCGGGAGCGGTCGCAGGCTTGGCCCATCGGTGACCCACGCGACGGTAACCGCACCGAAATCATCCATCGCGACCGAAACGCGCCCCGCGACGCTCTCACGGGCGCTCGACCAGACGCGGTGCGTGCTCAGGCGACCACCAGCGGTTCGCACGGTGACGTTGATCGCACTTCTGACGTGGTTGGCGGCCGACTGCACAGCGACGGCTGCCTCACCACGTGCGTTGACGGTCGCCGCGCCCACGATTGTGGTCGACGCCGACGGAGCCCTCACCGTCTGCGGCACCGACCAGCCCGCAGCCGCCCAAGACGGGAACACCAGCAGCATCGCGGTGACCAGCACCGCGTACCCGAAACGCCTCATGCTCCAACGGTACGCCGGTACCGGCGACCCTGCGACCGCGTGCCACCCGGAGACCCACACGTACAAACGAGCAGACGGTTTGCGGCGGTTCACTGTCGCTTTGGACTGCGATGAAAGGTGGACCTCCTCGGTGGGACGCTTCGCGTGACACCGGGAAACGAGCTCGAGGAGGCCCGTACTCATGATGCACGCTGGGCTGGATCTCAGTCGCAAGAAGATCGATGTGTGCTTGTTGAGCGATCAGGGTGAGTGTGTGGCGAGTTGGCGGTGCCGGCTGATGCGGACGGCCTGCGCGGCTTGAATCGGCGGGTGATGGGCCTGGGTGTGCCGTGCGGGCGGTGATCGAGTCGATGACCGGTGCGCGGTTTGTGCATGACACGCTTGAGCAGCCGGGGTGGGAGGTGCTGATCGCGGACGCAGCCAAGGTCAAGGGCTTGGCGCCGCTGGCGTGCAAGACCGACCGGATCGACGCGCGTGTTCTTGCGGTGCTCTCGCAGCGTGACCTGGTTCCGGAGATCTGGCTGCCCGATCCGCGGGTGCGTCAGGAGCGTGAGCGGGCGCGCTCTCGGCTGCATCTGGTCAAGCACAAGTCGATGCTCAAAGCGCGCGTGCATTCCACGTTGATGAGCTTCGGGCGTCCGTGCACGGTCACCGATCTGTTCGGCGTCGCCGGTCGCAACATGCTCGCCGGGCTGGACATTCCGCAGCCCTGGCGCGGAACGCTCGATGCGAGCGTGCTGCTGATCGACGACCTCGAGGCGCAGATCGCACTGATCAACCGTGAACTGAAAGTCGGCGGCGCTGATCACCGTTACGTCCCGCTCCTCATGACAGCACCGGGAATCGGTTGGGTGCTCGCGTTCACCATCGCCGCGGAGATCGGCGAGATCAACCGCTTCGCATCAGCGGCAAAGCTCGTCGGCTACACCGGCCTGTGTCCGCGCGTGATCCAGTCCGGGGAGAAGGACCGTCGAGGCCCGTTGACCAAACAGGGACCGAAGTACCTGCGCTGGGCGATGCTGGAGGCCACGATGCACGCCCTGCGCCACCCGGTCTATGCCGAGCGCTACCAGCGCACCAAGCGCCGGCTGGGCAAGCAGCGCGGCCACCTCCACCAACCACCATTGACAACCCGTCCTCTTTCGTAGAGACGAACAGCAGGAGCCCGCGCGCTATTCGCTGGGCCGGGGTCTCCTCGCGCGTGGTTCCTTCACTCTTGTTGCTGCCCCGAAGGCAGCGAAGTTCGCGCGTGCTTTCGGAGACTGCTGCCGTTCGCTCCGCTGTGCTGGTCCTCTGACTTGCGTGGTTCATCCTCCCACCGACAGACATCGCATATCTCATGGGAGCCCGTGTTCAAGAGCGTTTTGTGCCCGCAGCACGGACATGGGTACCGCGGGGCATCTCGAAGGTCTCGCTCGAAGTCTTCGGACAACTCGATCGCCCACGCGGGCGCGTCGCTCTCGGAGTAGCCCAGGTAGGCGCTGATAGCTGCGGCGGGGGTGTCGGCCTGCGCAATCTGCGTTCTCCCAAGAGGCCCCTGTCCCAGTCCCGCGACCGTAGCCCCGAACCCGGACACAGCCTCCGAGCGACAGTTTCATGCCCCGACAAGCCGCACCCCCCGCTTCGCATGGGAAGCGGCAGCGCCTCGCGATGGGTCTGTGGGCGCTGTAGCGTTGGCGCATGGCTGTTCGACAGGGAGGCGTGTCCGGTGAGTGACGAGATCCTTGGTCCGATCAACTACATCGCCGTCGAGTTCCCCGGCGGGCACATCACGGGCGAAGATTTGAGCACGTACTGGACCTGGTCGACCGCGGCATCCTGCGCGTCCTGGATCTGGCGTTTCTCGCCAAGGCCGCCGACGGGACGGTCAGCAGGGTCGCCCTCGCCGACATCGAGCACGGCGGACGGGTCGACGTGACGATCTGGCAGGGCGCGTCCTCGGGCCTGCTCGACCAGGCCGACGTCGATGAGGTCGCGTCCGTGATCCAGCCCGGCAGCCTGGCCGGCATCCTGGTCTACGAGAACGTCTGGGCAGTCCCGATGATGACCACCCTGGACCGAAGTGAGGCGCACCTGGTCGGCCAGGGCAGCATCCTCCCGGACGACCTGATCAGCGCGCTGGACGCAAGTGAGCCGGGGTAGAACGCGAAAGGCAGGCACGAGGTGGGACTGATCAAGACCGGCTTGAAGGCCGCGGTGTTCGTCAAGACCGCCGACGTGGTCCACGAGCGGATCCTGCAACGCCAGGAGGAGCACTGGGCCGCACGCGGCCAAGCGCCCGGGATGCCTTCGACTCCAGCGCCGGTGCCGTCCGCGCCCGCCGGCGACACGCTCGCTCAGCTCACCCAGCTCGGTGAACTCAGGGCGTCCGGCGTCCTCACCGAGGCCGAGTTCCGGCGAGGGCCAATAGCGGTTCGCCCAGGATGGGATGCCCGACGCCAACTTCATCGCCGGGCCGACCTACCTGCTCAACTGGGGCATCACGACCACAGACAAGGTCGACGCCAGGCGCGTGCGCACCCAGGCCATGGCGTTCACCGAGATGATCCTGCGTCTCGGTCGCACGCCCGGCACCCAGCTGCGGAGCTTCACGCTGTGATCCGGCGAGCGACCCCGCTCGCAGTGGCGCTCGTGCTGCTCGCGGCCTCGACGGCACGCGCCGCCGTGACACCGCCGGTCCAGCCGAAGTCCGGGCCGGGCGGCAGCGCCTACACCCACGCCGACTGGCGCGTCACCCCGGGAGGCACTGGAGCGGACGCCTGGTACGTCTTCGAGCCTGTGAAGCCGCGGCCCAAGAGCGCGCCGGTCACCGTGGTCATGCACGGCTACTACGAGTACGCCGGCTACAAGCAGATGGCCGGCTTCATCCGCCACACCGTGCGCGGGGGCAGCATCGTGATCTATCCGCGCTGGCAGACCGACATCGCCGCGCCGTGTCCCGGCCCGTTCAACATCGAGCCCTGCGTCACCTCGGCGACGAACGCGATCCACGGCGCGCTCGCCTACCTGCGCTCAGGCCAAAGCCGCGTGCAGCCCGATGTGGGCAAAGCCAGCTACTTCGGGTTCTCCTTCGGCGGGATCCTCACCGCGAACCTCACGAACCGCTACCGCAAGCTCCACCTGCCCAAGCCGCGAGCGATCTTCCTCGACGATCCGCACGACGGCGGTCTCAACGGCTTCGGCGAACCGGTGCTGGACCACTCGCTTGCCGGCATACCCGCGAGCGTGAAGTTCGAGTGCCACTCCGGCACCGACGGCGTCATCTCCGAGACGGGGAAGGCCGACTCCTCGTGCAACGCGGTCTTCCCCAAGCTGAAGCAGGTTCCGGCGCGCAACAAGAGCCTCGTCCTCACGCACACCGACGCCCACGGCCGGCCGACCCTGTCTTCCAAGCACGGCGTGTGCGCCGGCGGCCCTGAGCCCGACGGGCTGGTGGCGGAGTCGCGACCCAACGCGTACGACTGGAACTTCTGCTGGAAGGTCTGGGACGCCCTGCGCAGCTGCGCCATCACGGGCACCGACTGCCGATACGCGCTCGGGAGCACCCCCGCCCACCGCTCGATGGGGCGCTGGAGCGACGGGACCGCCATCACCCCGCTGAAGATTCAGACGACGGCGCCGATACGGCCCTGACCCCGTCTTCGTCTGGAATAGGGTGGCGCGATGAGCCGCCCGAACGTCCTCCTCATCCTGACCGATCAGCTGCGCCGGCCGCCCGGCTACGAGTCCGAGGACCTCGCCGCGTGGCGGCGCGAGCACTCCCCCGGGCAGGAGCGCCTGCGGGCGAACGGCATCTCGTTCACGCACCACTATCCGATGGCTTCGGCATGCGCTCCGAGCCGCGCGTCGCTGCTCACCGGGCACTACCCCTCGCTGCACGGCGTGACGCAGACCGACGGGCTCGCGAAGAACGCCGAGAGCGATGACATGTTCTGGCTCGCGCCGGACACGGTGCCGACGCTCGGTGACTGGTTCCGCGCCGGCGGCTACCGGACCTACTTCAAGGGCAAGTGGCATGCCTCGCACGCGCACCTGGACGCTCCGGACGGTGACGGGTTCCTGCTGTCGATCGACGACGAGGGCACCCCGCAGCCGGAGAACATCGCGAAGTACATCGAGGCCGATCTGCTCGACGACTTCGGCTTCTCGGAGTGGGTCGGGCCGGAGCCCCACGGGCTGGGCAAGCACAACACCGGCACGGTCAAGGATCCGTTCACCGCCGACGAGACGATCGCATTGCTCGAGCGGCTCGACGACGAGCCTGGGGACGAGCCGTGGCTGACGGTCTGCTCGTTCCTGAACCCCCACGACGACTCGTTCTTCGGCGTCGTCGGGCTGAAGCAGGGATTGCGCTATCACCCCTCCGAGGTGCCGCACGTCGCTCAGGCACCGACCCGCGACGAGGACCTCTCGACGAAGCCGCGTTGCCAGCAGAGCATCGTCGATCTGTGGAGCAGGATCGCTGCGCCCCAGCCCTGGATCGAGACCCACCTCAAGTACTACTACCAGGTGCAGGCCACCGTCGACGAGCAGATCACGCGGGTGCTGGACGCCCTGCAGGCCAGCGGGGAGTACGAGAACACGATCGTCGTCTTCAGCTCCGATCACGGTGACATGCAGGGGGCTCACGGAGGCTTCCACGAGAAGTGGCACAACGCCTATGAGGAGTCGCTGCGCGTGCCGTTCGTGGTGTCCAGCCCGCTGCTTCCCGGCGGCGCGCGCGAGCTCGACGTCCCGACCAATCACGCGGACCTGATCCCGACGCTGCTGGGGCTCACCGGCATCGACCGGGGCGAGGCGCTGTCCCGCTTGCAGACCGACCACACGGACGCACAGCCGCTCGTCGGGCGCGACCTCTCAGAGGCGATCCGCGCAGCCGAGCCCGCGGTGACGTCCGAGCCGGTGTTCTTCATGACCGACGACGAGATCAGCGAAGGCAGCGAGAAGGGCGCAAGCCCGATCGCGGGGGTGGCCCGCCGCCTGAAGGTGCTCGCGACCGTCGAGCAGCCCAACCACATCGAGACCGTCATCGCGCATGTCGGCGTCGGCGGCGAGCAGCACCTCGTGAAGCTCTCGCGCTACCACGACAACCAGCAGTTCTGGACCGTTCCCGCCGAACGCGACGAACGTCTGCGCGGGCGCAGGACGCTCACGGTCACCGAGCCCGAACCGGACGAGTACGAGCTCTACGACCTGACCGTCGATCCCTACGAGCAGCGCAACCTCGCGCACCCCTCGAACGCCGACGACGCGTCCAGGGCGCTGCAGGAGCAGATGACGAAGTTGCTCCTCGAACAGCTCGCCGCCAAGCGCCTCACCCCGTCAACGGGCGAGCGACCGGGCTACCGCGCGCCGACTGCCGCGGCCGCTGTCTGATCCGGATGAGGGATCAGGCGCCGAGCTCGTCGAGCATCGTCGCGGTCGGGACGAAGAACGTCGTCCCGGTCTTGGCGCTCGAGAAGTCCAGCAGCCGGTCATAGGAGCCGGGCGGCACGCCGACGAACATCCGCTTGAGCATCTGCTCGATCACCCAGACCCGGCCGGCGTATCCGATGAAGTACGTCCCGAACTCGCCCGCGCCGGGGCGACCGAACGGCATGTTGTCGCGCAGGATCGCCAGTTCGCCGCCCTCGCCGTCCTCGATCGTCGCCAGCGACTTGTGGGACTTGCGCGGCTCGTCGTCGTCATCGATCTCGATGTTGTCGATCTTGGTGCGACCCACGATCGCCTCCTGCTGCTCCGTCGACAGGGCGCCCCAGGAGGCCATGTCGTGCAGGTACTTCTGAACGACGACGTAGCTGCCGCCCGCGAAGTCCGGGTCGGCGTCCTCGCCGATCAGCGCGGCGTCGGGCAGCTCGGCCCCCACCGGGTTGGCCGTGCCGTCGACGAAGCCCAGCAGATCGCGGGCGTCGAAGTACCGAAAGCCGCTGGTCTCGTCGGCGACCTCGGCCGCCTCGCCCAGCACGTCCAGCAGCTGGCGCTCCAGCTCGAAGGTCATGTCCTCGCGCTCGGCGCGGATGTGGAACAGGAGGTCGCCGGGAGTGGACGGCGCGGTGTGGACGGGCCCCTTGATCGGTGTGAACGGGCGCAGATCCGAGGGGCGGCGACCCGGCGACAGACGATCCCAGAGCGCGCTCCCGATGCCGACGACGCATGACAGCCGGCCGCCGAGGTCACGAAACCCGACGTTCTTCACGAGGTCGGGCATCGCCGCCAGCACCTCGCGCACGCGCGCGAGGTGCTCGTCGCCTTCGCCGACCGTCATCACGAGGAAGATCGCCGAGCGCGACAGCGGGGCCAGCACGCTCTGCGCCTCGATCGGGACGCGCTCCGATGCTCCGTCGGCCATCGCGGGCATGTTTGCACGCCGGCCGCCGCCGTGTGAGCCGGCGGCCGTCCGTCACACGACGCGGTGACCGCGGGCCTGGAGCGCCGAGCGGGCGACGCTCAGGTCGCTCTCGCGCACGAGGATCACGTCGGTGTCATAGGTCGACACGACGAAGATCGGCACCGCGGCGTCGGCCAAGGCTCCCGAGAGCTCCGCGAGCACGCCGGTCATGCTGAACGCGAGCGGGCCGCGCACCACCAGCGCGCGAAACGCGTCCTCACGCGTGACGCCCGCGGGGACCTGGGCGCTCGGAGCGACGATCGAGAGCTCCTGCCCGGTGCGCGTCACCGAGACCAGAACCGATGACCACGCCCAGTCGGGAACCGCGGCGTCCGCGGGCATGCGAATCACCGACCACTGCCCGTCGAGCGCATCAAGGACGAGCGAGCCGCTCACGCGGCGAACGTATCAGCGTGCCGAGAGTTCGGCGATGAAGGTGGCGAACAGGTCGAGGTATGCCTCGACGTGCTCCTCGGTGGACTGCGCGGAGATCGCGGGCGGCGCCCACCAGCCGAAGTCCCAGATGCCGCGGTTGAGGAAGTAGACGCGCTGGAGGTTGCGGATCGCCGGGATGTCCCGTTCGCCGGCCTCCGTGTTGTTGACCGGCCGGTCCGGGGAGAAGCGGTAGCCGGCGCGGTTGCCGACGTGGTAGACGTCCCAGTCGTACCCGTGGCGGCTGATCGTCGCGCGCAGGCCGTCGGCGAGGACCCGCGCGAGCGCGTTCGTGCGCGCGTAGGTCTCGGGGGTCCAGACGTGCTCGATGGCGGCGCGAGCGGCGGCGATCGACAGCGCGTTGGCGAACATCGTCCCGCCGATCGCCGGCTCATCGACGGCCTCGCCCGACACCTCATACGGGGTGAACTCCCGGTCGATCAGGGCCGCGATCTCGTCGGTCATCCCGTACGCGGAGACCGGGACGCCGCCTCCGAGCGACTTCCCGAGCACGACCATGTCGGGCTCCAGACCCCACTGGCGGATCAGGCCGCCGAACGCCATCGGCAGGGTCTGCGTCTCATCGATCGCGAGCACCGTCCCGGTCTCCCGCGTCAGCCGCCGCAGGCCCTCGTGGAACCCCTCCGCCGGGAAGACGATCCCCGAGTTCGTCAGCAGCGGCTCGACGAGCAGCACGGCGACCTCGCGGCCGGCGAGTGCGCGCTCGACCGCCGCCAGGTCGTTCCAGTCCGCGATGACGGTGCGCGCGATGTCGGGGTACGTGATCCCGTGGTACTCGGGCGCGATCCCGTCGCCGTCGACGCATCGCGAGCGTCTCGTCGACGTTCCCGTGGTACTTGCCCTCGAAGACGAGCAGCTGCTCGCGGCCGGTCAGGATCCGCGCGAGCCGGATCACGTCGGTGACGGCCTGCGTCGAGCTCAGCGCGTACTGCCACTTGGGGAGGCCCCAGCGCCGGGCGAGCTCCTCGGACAGGAAGATCGCGTCCTCGCGTCGGCAGCTGAAACTGCGTGCCGCGCGCGATCCGATCCTCGACCGCCCGGATCACGGGCTCTGGCGTGTGCCCGCACGACGCGACGGTGATGCCCAGGCTGAAGTCGATGTAGCGATGACCGTCCACGTCGGTGAACGTCGCGCCATCACCCGAATCGACGTACAACGGCGCATGGTCGTACAGCGTCGCCATCCAGGTCATCGGCACGCCGAACGGCATCGACGCCCGGGCGCGCTCACGCAGCTCCAGCGAGCGGGGGTGGCTCACCAGGAACGCTGCGTCCTCGCGAGCCTTGAGCTCGCTGACCCACTCGGAATTGAACTCGACGATCATGCTCGGCGCCTCGCGCCGAGCCTACCCCGCGCGGTTGCTCAGTGCTGGGTGAGCACCGAGTCGATCAGCCCGTACTCGACGGCCTGCTCGGCGGTGAAGAAGCGGTCGCGCTCCATGTCCGCGTGCGCCTCCTCGATCGTCTTGCCCGTGTGGTGGGCGTAGATCCGCTCGATGGTGTCGCGCGTCTTGAGGATCTCGCGAGCGTGGATCTCGATGTCCGTGGACTGGCCCTCGAAGCCGGCCGAGGGCTGGTGGATGAGGATCCGGCTGTTCGGCAGCGCCATGCGCTTCCCGGGCGCGCCGGCCGTCAGCAGCAGCGAGCCCATCGACATCGCGATCCCGCAGCAGATCGTCGACACGTCCGGCTTGATGAACTGCATCGTGTCGTAGATCGCCATGCCGGCGTAGATCGACCCGCCCGGCGAGTTGATGTAGATCGAGATGTCCTTGTCGGGATCCTGGGACTCCAGGTGCAGGAGCTGTGCCACGACGAGGTTCGCGATCTGATCGTCCACCTGCTGCCCGAGGAAGATGATCCTCTCGTTCAGCATCCGCGAGAAGATGTCGTACTCGCGCTCGCCTCTCGCGGTCTGCTCGATGACGGTGGGGATCAGAGGCATGCACAGACCCTAGCGAGGGTCGTGCTCGAGCGACCTACCCGCGCACGGTGCGCATGCCGGTCGCGTCGTAGCGATCGCCGGCCGCCTGCGGGACGTCGTCGGAGATCCGGCGCAGGTCCTCGGAGGTGAGCGTGACGTCGACGGCGGCCGCGTTCTCCTCCAGGCGCGAGAGCTTCTTCGTGCCGGGGATCGGGACGACGTCGTCGCCCTGGGCCAGCAGCCAGGCGAGCGCGAGCTGCGCGGGCGTGCAGCCCTTCTCGGCGGCGAGTCGCCTCGACGGCGTCGACGATCGCCAGGTTGCGGCGCAGCTGGTCCTCGGCGAACCGCGGCGAGTGGCGGCGGAAGTCGGCGGGGTCGAGATCGTCGAGCGTGCGGATCGCGCCGGTCAGGAAGCCGCGGCCGAGCGGGGAGTAGGGGACGAAGCCGATGCCCAGCTCGCGCGTCGTCGCCAGGACGCCGTCGGACTCGACGTCGCGCGTCCACAGCGACCACTCGGTCTGCAGCGCGGTGATCGGGTGAACCGCATGCGCGCGGCGCATCGTCTCGGGCGCCGCCTCGCTGAGGCCGAGGTGGCGCACCTTGCCCTCGGCGACCAGCTCGGCCATCGCGCCGACGGTCTCCTCGATCGGCGTCTGCGGGTCCACGCGGTGCTGGTAGTAGAGGTCGATGTGGTCGACGCCCAGGCGCTGAAGCGACGCCTCGCACGCGCTGCGCACGTAGGCGGGCGAGCCGTCGATCCCGCGGTTCATGCCGGGTTCTCCGGGTCGCGCTTGATGCCGAACTTCGTCGCGAGGAACGACCTCGTCGCGCCGGCCGGCGATCGCCTTGCCGACGAGCCGCTCGTTCGTGTGCGGGCCGTACATGTCGGCGGTGTCCAGGAAGTTGATGCCCGAGATCGAGCGCGCGATGGATCACAGCGATCCCCTCGGCCTCGTCGGTCGGGCCGTAGAACTCGCTCATCCCCATGCAGCCCAGGCCGAGGGCGGAGACGGTGGGGCCGTTGGCGCCGAGTGTGCGATTCGTCATGGGCGTACCGTACCCCCGCATGCAGGGGGCCGAACCTCAGCGGGCCGCCCGCGACGCAGGTGCCGAGCGCGGCATGCGGATCCTCGATCCCGTGCCGCCCGTGATGCTCGTGCTGTTCGGCGCGACGTCGATCCAGTTCGGCGCGGGGATCGCCGTGACGCTGTTCGACGACCTCGGACCGGCGGGCACGTCGCTGCTGCGGCTCGGCCTGGCGGCGATCATCCTGATGATCGCCTGGCGCCCGCGGATCTCCGGGCACTCGCGGCGCGACCTGGTGCTGGCCGGGGTCTTCGGGCTCGCGCTCGGCGGGATGAACCTGTGCTTCTACGAGGCACTCGACCGCATCCCGCTCGGCCCGGTCGTCACGATCGAGTTCATCGGGCCGATCGCGCTCGCCAGCCTGCTGTCGCGCCGGCTGATCGACTTCGTCTGGATCGCGCTCGCCGCGTCGGGGATCCTGCTGCTCGCGGCGCCGTGGTCGGCCGCGGGCTCGCTCGACGCCGATCGGGCTCGTGTTCGCCGGCACCGCCGCGGTGCTCTGGGCGCTCTACATCGTCCTGGCGCAGCGCGCCGGACGCGTCTTCCAGGGCGGCGAGGGGCTCGCGCTCGCGATGGTCGTGGGCGCGCTGGTGCCGCTCGTGCCCGGAGTGCTCGAGGCGGGCAGCGACCTGCTCGATCCGGCGCTGCTGGCGGCCGGCCTGGGGGTGGCACTGCTGAGCTCGGTGATCCCGTACTCGCTGGAGACCGAGGCGCTGCGGCGGATGCCGGCGCGGGTCTTCGGCCTGCTGATGTCGCTCGAGCCGGCCCTCGCGGCGCTCGCCGGGCTCGTGGTCCTCGGGCAGCATCTCAGCGTGCGCGACGCCGTGGCCGTCGCGCTCGTCGTCGCCGCGAGCATCGGCGTCACGCGCGACGGCGGCGGCGGTCGGCGTGGAGTCCAGTCTGGACGCCTAGAACTCAAGCCCCCATGGAGTCGGGTCGAGAACCAGCCCATGTTGGCCGACGGCACCTGGCTGTGTCCCAAGCCCGCCGATCGCGTGCGGTTCGTCGACATGGAGCGGCGCATGCGCCCGGTGCGCAACGCCGTCTTCGCGGTCATCGGGCTCGGGGTCCTCGTGCTGGCGCGGCACTGGGGTTGGGAGGTCGCGGCATTGTTCGTGGCCGTCATCGCGATGGTGCCGCTGATCGACCGCCGCGTCGCGGGCGGTGATCGGCCCGAGTACTGGCTCATGCTGATGGTGCTCGGCTGCACCGCTGCCATCGGGGCCGGCGTCGCGCTGACGGGCGGCGCACGCAGCCCGGCGCTGCCATTGCTCGTCGTACCCGTCGTCGCCGCGACCGCGGTGTTCACGACGCGCGGCATCGCCGTCGCCGTCGGCGCCGCGGTGCTCACCGCGATCCTCAGCACGGCGCTCGTCGACCCCGCCGGCCTCATGGATGCGCCGCAGTACGTCGTCGCCACGATCGTCCTCATCGTCTCCGTCGGGCTCTACGTGAACGGCCTGATGCGGGCCGAGGTCCATCATCGCGGCGAGTCCGTGCTCGACCCGCTGACCGGGCTGCTCAACCGCACGACGCTCGCCCCGCGCTTCGAGGAGCTGCGCCAGCAGGCCGCGCTGACCGGTGCGCCGATCTCGCTCGTCGCGCTCGACCTCGACCACTTCAAGAAGATCAACGACGACCACGGCCACGAGCGCGGCGACATGGTGCTGCGCGACGTCGCCTACGAGCTGCGCAAGGTGCTGCGCTCGTTCGAGCTCGCCTACCGGCTCGGCGGCGAGGAGTTCCTGGTGATCCTGCCCGGGCTCGACGCAACGGCCGCCGCCGTGATCGCCGACAACGTCCTCGACGAGGTCCGCGCGCTGCAGCCCGGCGGCCTGAACGTCACGATCTCCGGCGGCGTCAGCACCGGCTCCGGCGGGGAGCTCGTCTACGAGCGGCTGTTCGAGGAGGCCGACGCCCGCCTCTACGAGGCCAAGAAGGCCGGGCGCGACCGCGTCGTGGCCCCACCGCCGCAGCGCGACCTGCAGCTCGTCGGCTGACCGCACGCGCCGCGGCGCGGCTCGGCCACGCGGCCGGTTGCGTCAGACTGGCCCGGCGTGTTCTCCCTGAACCTCCCCAACACCCTGACGCTGCTGCGCATCCTCCTGGTGCCGGTGCTCGTCGTCGCGCTGCTCGGCAGCGGCGGTGAGACCACGCGACGTGCTGGCCGCCGTCGTCTTCGCGGTCGCCTCGTTCACCGACGCGATCGACGGCTACCTCGCGCGCTCGCGCGACGCGATCACGAACTTCGGCAAGCTCATGGATCCGGTCGCCGACAAGCTGCTGATCATCGCGGCGCTGCTGTCGCTCGTCTCGCTCGGGCGGCTGCCCGCCTGGGTCGCGATGGTCATCATCGCGCGCGAGTTCGCGGTCACGGTCGCGCGGATGGCGGCCCGCGGCGAGGGCGTGGTGATCCCCGCCAACTGGTGGGGCAAGGTCAAGACGGCGGTGCAGGTCCTGACGATCTTCCTGCTGATCCTGATCGACCCGTCGCCGGCGTGGGTCGACGGGCTCGTCTACCTGATGGTCGCGATCACGGTGATCAGCGGCATCGACTACTTCTTCGGCATGCGGCGGCTGCTGCGCGAGGCCGAGGCGCGCCGCATGACGGCACGCGAGAGCCGCGCGCGATGAAGTGGCTGATCGCCCTCGTCGGGCTCATCGGGGTGGCCGCCGTCGGAGTCGCCGTGTACGTCGTCCTGGACAACCGCGACCCGGTGCCGAACGACATCAGCGCCTGCGTGAGGAAGGCCGACCTGACGATCGCCCGAAGCAGCTCCGCGCTGGGGCTCGTGCGCGCGGACGCCGCCGTCGGCGGCCTGCGCGTCGCGCGCCGCTGGGACTTCGGTCGCACGGACGCGGTGCTCCTGCGCCCGAAGAGCGGCGCATACGACCTGCTCGTGCTGTCGAACCCCGACGCACCGTCGCTGCGCGGTGACGTCGGGCGCCGCGCCTACGACACCCCCGGCTCGTTCCCGCTGGTGGCCGTCGAGCTTCCGGCGCGCGGTCGGCTCGCCGCCTGCGCCCAGCGCTCCGTGAGCTAGCGCCCGCGGCCCTCAGCGGCCGGCCGCGTCGAGCCACTCGCGCATCGACGTGTGATGCGGGATGTGCTCGCCCGTGACGATCTCGCGGCGCAGCTCGCCGAGCAGCCCGAAGCGCTCGGCGACGACGTTGTGCTGGTGGATCGTCTCGAGGTTCTCCTGGCGGGCGGAGACGAACGTGTCGTCCGCCGAGCCCGCCGAAGCGCTCGACGACGCCGCCGATCATCTCGCGCACGCAGTCCTCGACGAAGCGCGGGCGGCGGTGGGCCTTCTCGACGACGGCCGCCTCGTCGGTGCGCTTCATCAGCTCGTAGATCTCGGTCGACATCGAGCCCTCGACGATCTCCAGCAGCGTGCGCGCGTCGATGTCGACGTCGCGCGCCCTCGGCGCAGCCGATGTGCAGCGTGCCGAGGCCGCGCTGGTTGTGCGTCGCGACGGGCACGGCCTCGAAGATCCGCTCGATCTCGTCCTCGGTGAAGCCGTCGTCGCCGCAGGCGCTCGCGCGCGGCGGCCGGTGACGAGCTCCTGCGCGCACGGGCACGCGGTCATGCCCTGCGCGGCGACGCCGACCAGCCGGCGCGTGCCCGCTCGCGGAGGCGACGGCCGACGCCGAGCAGCGTGTAGATCTCCTGCGTCGGGATGCCGGAGACGGGCGCCGGCTTGTGCTCCGGGTAGCGCGCCGCGATCGTCACCTCGGCGCGCAGCGCGTCCTGGCGCTCGCGCACGTCCTCGGCGATGTGCTGCGCGAGCGTCTCGGCCTTGAAGCGCGGCCTCGCCGAGGATCGCCTCGCCGATCGCCTCGTTGACGACCTCCTCGAAGCGCGACATGTGCGCGCCCTTCTGCTGCGGGCCGAGGTCGACGAAGCACTCGAGCTTGCGCGTGGAAGAGCTGCTCGGCGCCGGGCTTGCCGATCCGGATGACCTTCTCGACGCCGGTGACGCCGACGCGCGAGAGCGAGACGTGGAGCGCCGGCGCGCGGTTCTGGACGTCGGGGGAGGTGCTGAGGGCGGAGGGTTCCATGAGATGCCTTGCTCGGACGACGGGTAGAAGGGTATCTGGGCGCGGGAGCGAGCTTGTGCTATCAATCACGAACTTCGACTGATCCCCTCTGCTCTACGAGCGGGAGGACACCATGGTTCAGCCGGGTACGCGACGAGGGATCGCGGAGCAGGTGCCGGAGGGAGAGCGGAGGCAGTTGCGGAGTGCAGCAAGGGAGGGGGCGGTTCGCGATGGATCGTCCTGAGAGGACGTCGCGAAGGGCCGGGGGATTGACCACCACCAAGAGTGAGGGGCTGCTCGCCGACGAGGCGCCGATCTGGGAGCTCGACGAGCTCCGCCACGCTCATCGCCGACGGGCAGGAGCGCGGGTACCTGACCATCGAGCAGATCGCGACCTGCCTCGAGGAGGTCGAGGTCACCAAGGAGCAGGTGCGCGAACTGCACGCGCACCTCGAGGAGCTCGGCATCGATCGTCATGCAGAAGGACGGGGGCGGCCTGGCGGCACCGGCTCGCCGCCCAGCCACCGAGGGCCCGCCGCGAGGCTGAGCAAGCCGGCGGACCAGCGCAAGCGCCCCGAGATCGACCTGACGGTCGAGCCGAGCCTCGACTCGCTGCGGCTGTACCTGCGCTCGATCGGCCGCGTCTCGCTGCTCACCGCCGCGCAGGAGGTCGAGCTGGCCAAGCGCATCGAGCGCGGCGACATGGTCGCCAAGCAGCAGATGGTCGAGGCCAACCTGCGCCTCGTCGTCTCGATCGCCAAGGGCTACCTCGGCCGCGGCCTGACGTTCCTGGACCTGATCCAGGAGGGCTCGCTCGGGCTGATCCGCGCGGTCGAGAAGTTCGACTACCGCCGCGGCTACAAGTTCTCGACGTACGCGACCTGGTGGATCCGCCAGGCGGTCACCCGCGCGATCGCCGACAAGGGGCGCACGATCCGCATCCCGGTCCACATGGTCGAGAAGCTCAACAAGGTCGTGCACGTCGAGCGCCAGCTCGTGCAGTCGCTCGGCCGCGAGCCCTCGCCCGAGGAGATCGCCACGGAGCTCGACTGCACGTCGCGCGAGGTGCGCGACATCCTGCGGATGAGCCAGCAGCCGATCTCGCTGGAGAAGCCGATCGGCGAGGAGGAGGAGTCCGAGCTGGGCGACTTCGTCGAGGACCAGACCGCGGAGTCGCCGTTCGAGCTCGCCTCGGAGAACCTGCGCAAGGAGAACGTGCACCGCGCGCTGGAGGCGCTCCCGCTGCGCGAGCGCGAGGTGATCGAGATGCGCTTCGGCCTCACCGGCGGGCGTCCGCGCACGCTGGAGGAGGTCGGTCGCGCGTTCAACGTCACGCGCGAGCGCATCCGCCAGATCGAGAACCACACGCTGAAGAAGCTCGAGTCGCTGCCCGAGGCGCAGCGGCTGCGCGACGCCTGCTGAGAACGAAGCGTCTCAGGGTCGAAGGAGAGGGTGCGGAGGCCGGCTGGGGAGCCGGCCTCCGCTGTGTTCAGCTACCATCCACGCCCGCCGGGACGCTCCGTCCGCGGCATCCGGAGGGATGTCCGAGTGGTTAAAGGAGACGGGCTGTAAACCCGTTGGCTCTGCCTACGCAGGTTCGAATCCTGCTCCCTCCATGACGTGAGCCATCGCTCCGGTTCAGTCGGCGCTGAGCGGCGGCCCGAGGAGTTGCATGTCGTGCTTCTCGAAGATCGCGGCGATGGCTGCCATGTCGCGCTCGCCGCTGCGGGCGAGGGGCCCGAACTCCTCGAAGAAGCGGTGCCCGCCGCCGGGGGCGAACACGATCACGAGTTCGCCGGGCTCGTCGGTGAGGTTCACGAAGGCGTGCGGAACGCCCGCCGGAAGGAACGCGAACCCGCCCTCGCCGACCTGGAAGAGCTCGTCCCCGAGCCGGACGGTGAACCGTCCCTTGAGGACGTGGATCGTCTCCGCCTGGTTGTGGTGCACGTGGAGCGGCGGCCCGTCATTGGGCGCGACCGCGACGGTGAAGTAGTCGAAGGCGCCGCCGGTGTCGTCGCCGGTGACCTTGAAGATCAGCTCCCGGCCCGGGCCCGATCCCAGGTGTAGGCCCTCGCCCGCCGCCAGGACCGGCCTGGCCGTGGTGTTCGCCATGCTTGTGGTCATGCGCCGTCTCCTTGTCGAGCACCTGCACGCAGGCGCTAGGGTATTTGCGATGCGCAAACACTATCGGAGAGTACTTGCGGATGTCAAATAAGCCTGACGCGACGCCCCGGCGCTCTCCCGACGTCAGCGGACCGCCCGAGCCCGACCCGTTCACGCCGGACGAGTTCGGTGCATGGCGGGGCCTGCTGCGAGTCCACACGAGGATCATGCGGGAGCTCGACCGCGCCCTCCAGGCCGACCACGGGTTCGGCGTCGATGCCTACGGCGTGCTCATCACGCTCGTCGGCTCGCCGGGCGGCGCGCTGCCGATCGGGGAACTCGGCGAGCAGCGCAACCTCACCGCGAGCGGGGTCTCCAGGTCAGTCGACCGGCTCACAAAGACCGGGCTCGTCGAGCGCCGCGCCAACCCGGACGACGGACGCAGCCAGCTGGTCGGACTGACCGATCGGGGTCTGGCCCGTCTTCGCGCCGCGCAGGTCACGCACCATCGGATCGTGCGGGACCTGCTTCTCGATCGTCTGGGCGAGCGGGACGTCGGCCGCCTCGCCGAGCTGTGGGAGAAGGCGATGCCCGGCGCGGTCTCAAGCCCTGCCTGGCCCGTGCCCTAGCACGCCGCCTCACAGGGCGTAGTGTTGTGTCCGAATCGATCGCGGGCGCCGCATGCAGCGGCCTCCGGACCTCCGACTTCCGAATGGAGACCGCAGATGGCCACTCAGAACCTGATCCTCTACGTCGCTTCCTAT
This sequence comes from uncultured Solirubrobacteraceae bacterium, assembly GCA_963781935.1. Taxonomy (GTDB): domain Bacteria; phylum Actinomycetota; class Thermoleophilia; order Solirubrobacterales; family Solirubrobacteraceae; genus F1-60-MAGs163. The sequence continues at coordinate 1,979,457 of CAWAHX010000005.1, read as the reverse complement.
GACGATGCCGGGGCTGCGGCTGCGGACTTCCAGTCGCTGAAGGACGCACAGGTCGCGGGGGATTTCGCGGTGGTCGGCGCGGTCGTCGCCAGCCGCGACGATGCCGGTGAGGTCACCGTTGACGAGCACGGGGTTGCGTCGCCGGTCGGTGGCGCCGCGACACTGGGTGCGGCCGGTGGGCTTGTCGTGGGCTTGTTCGCGCCGCCGCTGTTGCTGGCGACCGCGATCGGCGCGGGGATCGGTGCCGGGATCGGCGCGCTCAAGAAGCGCCACGAGGAGAAGGAGATGGGCGTCGACGTCGACGAGTACCTGCCGGCGGGCTCCTCGGCGGTGATCGTGGTCGTCGACGACAGGTACCTGGATCGGGTCGACAAGGCGCTCGCGAAGTCGAGCAAGAAGATCAGCAAGGCCGTCGACTCCGGCGACGTCGACAAGCTCCAGCAGGAGCTCGAGGACGCCGACAAGCGCGTGTCGAAAGCCGTCGATTCGTGACCGCGACGAGGCACCGCCGGGCGCGCGTCGCAGGAGTCCGGCCATGAGCGCGAAGAAGAAGGCGAAGGCGAAAGCCGTGAGCGGGGACGTCGCGCTGCCGAAGATCAAGCGCAAGGCCTACGAGCACGAGCTGCGGCGATTGCAGGGTGAGCTGGTGGCGCTGCAGGAATGGGTCAAGGCGTCGGGCGCCAAGATCTGCATCGTCTTCGAAGGCCGCGACACGGCCGGCAAGGGTGGGACGATCAAGCGGATCACCGAGCGGGTCAGCCCGCGCGTGTTCCGCGTCGTCGCGCTCCCGACGCCGACCGAGCGCGAGAAGTCGCAGATGTACGTGCAGCGGTACATGAAGCATTTTCCGGCAGCCGGCGAGGTCGTCATCTTCGATCGCAGCTGGTACAACCGAGCGGGCGTCGAGCCGGTGATGGGGTTCTGCACACCGCAGGAGACCGAGCGCTTCCTGCAGCTGGCGCCGATGGTCGAGAAGGCGATGGCCGACTCGGGGATCGTGCTCCTCAAGTACTGGCTGGAGGTCGGTCCCGACGAGCAGACGCGGCGGCTCGAGAGTCGCATGAACGACCCGCGCAAGATCTGGAAGCTCTCGGACATGGATCTGAAGTCCTACAGCCGCTGGTACGACTACTCGCGCGCCCGCGACGCCATGCTCGCCGCCACCGACACCGACTGGGCGCCCTGGTACATCGCCCAGACCGACGACAAGAAGCGCGCCCGGCTGAACATCATCAGCCACCTGCTGAGCCAGGTTCCCTACGAGCCGCTCGCCCCTCGCGACGTGGTGCTGCCGCAGCGCCAGGACGTCGGCGACTACGCGGAGGCGAATCTTCCGCTGCGACACATCCCCACACCGTTCTGACCTGCACCGCACGCGGGCTCCGCCCTGGATCCTGGCAGGGTGCGCCCAGGACGTGACTACTGCGCGGGGCCTTTACCGGCAGTAGGTCCTTCTCGACCGTCCCGGCCGGCCTTTCTGCGACGGCGAATCCCGACGACTGTCCCGACGGCTGCAACGCCCACCGCGGCGCCGAGCAGCGCGGCCGCCCACGCGGGCACGCCTTCGTCCTCGGAAGGCTCGGACGCGCCCTTCGACACGGTGACGGTCTCGGTCTTCACGGCGGTGTTCGTCTCCGTGCTCCCACCGACTGCGGCACCCACCACCGCCCCTGCGGCTGCGGGCGCGGCGTTGGAGTCCTCGGCCGTGGTCGTTGCTGCGGGGGCAGTGACGGTCTTCGTCTGCGTGACGGTCTTGGTCGTTGTCGGAGCGGTCTCCGTCTTCGTCTTCGTCTGCGTGACGGTGTCCGTCTTCGTGACGGTCTTCGTTGAGGTGGTCGGCGTCGCGGCGTCCGTTGAGGTCTCGCTCCCGGTCTTGTCCGGTGTCGAGCTGGTATCGCTGCCCGAGGTGCTCGCGGGCGGCTTGGACGTCGCGCCCGTGAGCGTCTGACTCAGGCTGCTGGCAACGCTGCTCGCCTTCTCGCCGGAACCACAGCCCGCCACGACGAGCGCGACAGCGCTCAGCGCCACGAGCCACGGCACCAATCGCGCCCACGCGGGAGGCCGTCGCGCTGCGATGTCAGCGCGACGCCGCGGCATACCGCTCCAGAAGGTTCGCCTCGGCAAACCGGAGGTGTTCGATCTCCGAAGGATCAACGTTCTCGTCCGGGGCCTGAACAAGGGACTTCGGTCACAGGTACCTCCGCATCAAGAACGCGCTGTCGGTGCCACAACCCTCATCAGGTCTAACCGTATGCGGTCGGACGGCGGTCAACTGTGCCAGGCAAGCTACCGGCTGCGCCGGGCCGTGCTTCACGTGCTGCCACCGGGTGGTGGTGACGGGCCGCTTGGGGGGAGGTTCGAATCGGGTGGCGGGGGGATGCTCTTCCCGGGCGGAGCCGGAGCTGCATCGGACGGCGGCGCAGTGGCGCGTCGTTGGCGGCGCCAGGTGGCGATACCACCGATCAGCAGGGTCAGAGCGCCTACGGCGATCAGCACCCATCCCCAATTGGGCATGCCCGAGCTGTCCGCGCTGTCGTCGGTGCTGCCGACAACAGCTACTGCCGCCGCGCGCTTGTTGACGGTCGCAGAGGTGGTGGATGACGGTTGGGTGACCGTTGTCGTCTGCGTCTGCGTGGTCGGTTGGGTCACCGTCGTGGTCTTCGTCGTCGTGGCCGGCTGCGTGGTGGTGGCCTGCGTCGTCGTGGCGGTGGTCGTCGTTTGCGCTTTGGTCGTGGTGGTCGGGGCGGTCGCCGTCTGAGTCTTGGCGGGCTCCGCGGTGGTGGTGGCGGTGGCGGTCGTGGTCTGCGTCGTGGGGGTCTGCGCGGGGGTGGTCTCGGTCGTGGTGGTGGCCGCCGGCGCTGTCGGCACCGTTGCGCCGCCGGTCCGGGTCGTCGCCGGCGCGGTCGGCAGGGCGACGCTTGCGCTGCCTGCGCCACCGCCACAGGCGGCCAGCAGCAGAGCCGCGGAGACGATCGCGGCGGCAGCGATGAGCCGTGTCGCCCAACGGGTGGGCACGGCATTCCGGTGGGCGGGTCGCGTCATCGTCAGCTCCTCAGTGTCGCTTCCAGCTTCCCATGCGACGGCGACACGCGTAGCCCTTCGTCGTAGCGACAGCTGCGCCTGTGATCTAGGGTCCAGGCATGTGGCCGGTCGTGATCACCGTCGTCGTCATCCTGCCGCTGCTGGTGTTGGCGTGGATGCGTGTCCGCAGGCACTAGCCGAGCTGCGAGTCGAGGGCTGAGAGCGATGGCCGTGGCGCGGAGCGAGCGTCGCACTCCGCGATCGCTGACCAGGCGGCTGCCGATCCTCGGCTGGCTGCCTCGCTACTCGCGCGAGACGCTGCGCGGAGATCTCATCGCCGGCGTGGCGGTGACGGCGCTGATCGTCCCGAAGAACCTCGGGTACGCGGGCATCGCTGGGATCCCGCTGCAGAACGGCCTCTACGCGGCCGCGGCCGGTGCGCTGATCTACCCGCTGTTCTGCACGTCGCGGCAGATCTCCACGGGGCCGAGCTCGTCGCTGGCCGCCGTCGCGGGAGGCGCGGTGCTGTTCACCGGCGTCGGCGGCGCAGCAGGCCGCCGAGCTGGTCGCGGCGATCACGCTGGTGACGGGTGCGCTGTTCCTGCTGATGGCGCTGCTGCGCCTGGGGTGGATCGCGCGGTTCCTCTCCAAGGCGGTGATCACCGGCTTCCTGGCCGGGGCCGCGGTCGACGTCGTCATCGGCGAGCTGCCGAAGCTGACCGGCACCTCAGCCGACGGCGACAACGCGTGGCGGGAACTCAGCTCGTGGATCGGCTCGCTCGGCGACATCGACGGCACGACGCTGCTGGTCGGGCTCGCATCGCTCGCGCTGATCCTCGGCCTGCGCTTCGCCGCGCCGAAGGTGCCGGGGGCGCTGGTGCTGGTCGTCGGCGGTCTGCTCGCCTCGTCACTGCTCGACCTCGGCGCTCACGGCGTCGCGCTCGTCGGCGACGTCCCGAGCGGTCTGCCGTCGCCGGCGATCCCGGACGCCGACGTGTTCACCGCCCATCGCCGCGACGATCGGGATCGCGGCGGCCGCGCTGCTGCTGATCGGCTTCTCCCAGACGGCCGGGGACGCGCGCGCGTTCGCGGCCCGTCACCGCTACCGCATCGACGTCGATCAGGAGACCATCGCGCAGGGCATGGCGAACGCCGGTGCGGGCATCTTCCAGGGAATGCCCGTCTCCACGAGCCTGTCCGCCAGCTCGCTGAACGAGTCCTCCGGTGCCCGCACCCCGCTGGCCTCGCTCACGACCGGGGCGATGGTGCTGCTCACGCTGCTCTTCCTGGCGCCGGTGTTCTCTCGACCTGCCCAAGCCGGTGCTCGCTGCGCTGATCATCGACGCGGTCGTCTTCGGCATGATCGACGTCCCCGAGCTGCGTCGCCTGCACCGCGTCGCCAGGGTCGACTTCTGGATCGCGGTCGCTGCGATCGTGGGAGTCCTCTCGGCCGGCGTTCTCGCGGGCGTCGTGATCGGAGTGGTGCTCTCGCTGGTGTGGCTGATCTACGTCGCCACCTCGCCGAAGATCCCGCTGCTCAGCCGTCAGCCGGGCACGCAGGTCTTCCGTGACGCGGGCGAGCACCCGGACGGCGAGGCGTTCGACGGCCTGATCATCCTGCGCCTGGACTTCGGCCTGACGTTCGCCACGGCCGAGGCGCTTGAGGAGCGCGTCATCGAGCTGATCGACGCCGAGCCGCACCCGCGCGCGGTCATCCTGGACTTCGCGGGCGTGGACTTCATCGACTCCCAGGGCTCCGAGAAGCTCAGGGAGATCCACCGGCTCGCCGCAGCATCCGACGCCGAGCTGCGCGTCGCGCGCCTGAAGTCGCAGGTCCGCGCGATGCTCGCCGGCGACGGTGTCCTCGACCAGATCGGCGAAGACCACGTTCACGGCAACGTCGACGAGGCGGTCGAGGCGCAGCTCCACGCGATACGCATTGGTCAGCGCACGCGGCTGTGAAGGATCGGGATGCGCCAGCGGCGCTCGGGCGCTGAGACGCTCTCCATCTCGGGGAGCGCCTCACGCGGAAGCGACTGCCACCAGCGAACGTAGCGCTCAGTCAACGGCCTGGCCGTGAGGCCGTGAACGTAGACCGAGAGGGCGATCGTCGCGGTGATCACGACGATCAGGGTGTGCACATGTGGAAGCTCGGTGTCGTCGAGCAGGATCACAGCGAAGACGATCGACGCCAGGCCGCGCGGCCCGAACCATCCGAGGAACGCCACCGTCTGCACGCGGGCACGGGTCCCCAGCAGCGCGAGGGCGACCGGGGCCATCCGCACGACTGTCAGGCTCAGGACGGCGTAGAGGACGACCTGCCAGGACAGCTCGTCGAGCACGGGGCCAAGGACGAGCGCCCCGAACACGATGAATGTCACGGCGTTGAACAGCTCACCGCCCTCGTCGATCAGCTGGCTCACCTCGTGGCCGGCGTCGCGGCGCAGCGCGCCGAACAGCAGCCCGGCGATGAAGGCCGCGATGAAGATGCTGCCGCCGAGCGCGGTGGCGATCGCCGGCCGCCAGCAGCGCCGAGGCGACGGACGAGGATCTGCCGCCAGTGCGGCTCCATGAGCTTGCGACTCCAGCCGAAGCGGAGCAGGAGCGCGCCCGCGACGCCGGCGACGACTCCCCCGATGATGCCGTAGCCGATCTGCTCGAGGACGAGCGTCACGGCAGCGTGATCGCTCGTCGTGCCCGCGTCAGCCTCGGCGACAGCGGTCGCGATGAAGAAGATCGGGACGCACAGTCCGTCGTTGAGGCCGCTCTCCACGTTCAGCCCCTGGCGCACGCGCGAAGGGATCCGCTCGTCGGTGACGACCGCCTGGCCGAGCGCGGCGTCGGTGCACGCAAGAACCACGGCGAGCACCGCGGCCTCCGCGACGCTGATCCCGGGAACGATCAGCGCTCCGGCCAGCGCGCCCGCGACGATCGTCAGCGGCAGACCGACGCCCAGCAGCCGCAACGGCAACCCGAACTCCCGACGCAACACCGGCACCGAAATCCGAGACGCGTCCGCGAACAGCACCAGTGTCAGCGTGATCTCTGCCAGGAGCTTCACCTGCTCGCTCCCGACATGGACGTCCAGGAGCCCGAGGACCGGGCCGACGAGCAGCCCCGTCGTCGTGAAGAACATCGCGCCGGAGACGTTCATCAGCTGCAGCCGCCGAGAGAGCGCTGCGTAGAGGATCAGGAGGACCGCGATCGCGGCGAGAGCCCAGGTCATGCTCGAGACAGCCCGGCCAGTCAGCTTGTCCTTGATGAACCGATCGCGCGTTGTTCGCGGTATCGCCGGACGCCGCGCGGCCACTTCTGACGCGAACCTACTCCACCCACGCGGGTCAGACGCCGAGGTGTGCGACCGCCGCTCGCGGCGGCGTTCGGCACGAGCCGGTTAAATGCCGGACAGGATGGGGAACCAAGTGCGCGCCGGCGGTACGCCACGTCACCAGACCCAGCGGTCCCTGGAGTCGACGGATTCCGGTCTGGCGGCCGCGTGGGCAGCGTCATCACGCGCGAATGGTGCCTCATGAGTCAGGAGCGGTCGGCCCGGGTTGAGCGATGGGTGCCGGGCGTGCGCGTCGCTCGCACCTACGAGCGGTCGTGGCTGCGGCCCGATCTGGTTGCGGGTGTCGTGCTCGCTGCGATCCTGGTGCCGCAGGGGATGGCGTACGCGGAGCTCGCCGGGCTCCCGGCGGTCACGGGGCTCTACACGACGATCGCCTGCCTGGTCGGGTACGCGCTGTTCGGCCCCTCGCGGGTGCTCGTGCTCGGGCCCGACTCGTCCATCTCGCCACTGATCCTGGCCGCGATCACCCCGCTGCTCGTGGCCGGCGGCGACCCCGGGACGGCGATCGCGCTCGCCGGGATGCTCGCGGTGTTCGTGGGCTTGCTCGAGATCGGGCTCGGACTGGGGAAGCTCGGATTCGTCGCCGACCTGCTCTCCAAGGAGGTCCAGGTCGGGTACATGAACGGCCTGGGCATCACGATCATCGTCGGCCAGCTCCCGAAGCTCTTCGGCTTCTCCACCGATGCCGACAACTTCCTGGACGAGCTCAAGCAGTTCGCCGAGAACCTCGACCAGACCGACACCACGACGCTGCTCGTGGGCGTCGCGGTGCTCGCCGTGCTGCTCGTGCTCCCGAAGATCACGACCCGGCTGCCGGCGATCCTCGTCGCCGTGGTCGGCGCGACCGTCGCCTCCGCGGTGCTCGGACTCGCTGACGAGGGCGTGGCCACGGTCGGGGCACTGCCTCAGGGGGTGCCGACGCCGACCATCCCGTGGACGAGCGCGAGTGACGTCGTCCCGCTGCTGATCGCGGCGATGGGGATCACACTGGTCTCGCTGACCGACACGATCGCCACGGCGACGAGCTTTGCGGCGCGGCGCGGTGACGAGGTCGAGCCCGACCAGGAGATGGTCGGCATGGGCGTCGCGAACGTCGCCGCCGGCCTCTTCCAGGGCTTCGCCGTCTCGACCAGCGGCTCACGAACGGCCGTGGCCGAGCAGTCGGGCGCCAAGAGCCAGGCCACCGGCCTGGTCGGCGCCGGTCTGGTCGCGGTCCTGCTGCTGTTCCTGAACTCGCTGCTGGCCGACCTCCCGCAGACGGCGCTCGCGGCGGTCGTGATCGTCGCCGCGCTCTCGCTCATGGATCTCGCCGCCCTGAGCCGCTACCTGCAGGTGCGAAGAAGCGCGTTCGCGATCTCGATCGTCGCCACGCTCGGCGTGATGCTGCTCGGCGTCCTGCAGGGGATCCTCGTCGCCGTGGCGCTGGCGATCCTGCTGTTCTTCCGGCGCAACTGGTGGCCTCACGGCGCCGTCCTGGGCACGGTCGAGGGGCTCGAAGGGCTGGCACAGCGTCCGCGAGCAGCCCGACGCCCGGCAGCTCCCCGGGGTCGTCGTCTACCGCTGGGAGGCACCGCTGTTCTTCGCGAACGCCGGCACGTTCCGCCAGCAGATCCGCCACCTCGTCCGCGAACGCGAGCCCGCAGTGGATCGTGCTGCAGTGCGAGGCCATCACCGACGTCGACGTGACCGCCGCCGAGATGCTCGAACACCTCGACAACGAACTCAACGCCGCCGGGACTCACATGGCGTTCGCCGAGATGCGCGCTCGCCTTCAGGACATGACGCTGCGCTACGGCCTCTTCGAGACGCTCGACCACGACCACTTCTACCCCACGCTCGACGCCGCCATCGCTGCGATCCAGGCCGATTCACGAATGCCACGGGAGGATGAGGATCGATGACTGCAGACGCTGACCGCGATTGAGTCGCGCCCTTCCGGCGAAGCCCAGGACCGAGCGCAGTGGTTCGCGCACGACGCTGTGGCGGTCGTTTCAGCTCTGGGGAGTGATGGCGAGCGTGGGCTGAGTCAGGCTGAGGCGGCGAAGCGGCTGGCGAGGTACGGGCCCAATCAGATCATCGGCGAGAAGCCGCCGTCGATCTGGGCGGTCGCGCTCGAGCAGGTGCGTGACCCGATGAACATCATGCTCATCGCCGTCACGGCGGCGAGCTTTGTGATCGGCCAGGTATCGACAGGGATCATCGTCGCGCTCCTGATCCTCTTCAACGTCGTCCTCGGCTCGCGGCAGGAGCTCAAGGCCAGAGCGAGTGTCGACGCGCTCTCCAAGATGCAGGTGCCGCAGACCCGCGTCCTGCGTACCGGCCAGCTGGTGCAGGTCCCTGCGGACGACGTGGTGCCCGGGGACATCGTGCAGGTCGAGGCGGGCGACATCGTGCCGGCAGATGGCCGGATCATCCGTTCAGCCACGCTCGAGACGCAGGAGGCGGCGCTGACGGGGGAGAGCGCGCCGGTCGGCAAGGACGCGTCGACCCTCACGGCGGGCGACGTGGCGCTCGGCGACCGTACGAACATGTTGTTCCAGAACACCTCGGTGACGAGAGGGACCGGGTCGATGGTCGCGACCGCGACGGGCATGGACACCCAGATGGGTCAGATCGCGACGATGCTGACCTCGGTGACTCGGACGCGGTCGCCGCTGCAGCAGGAGCTCGATTCCCTGACGAAGGTCCTGGGGATCATCGCTTGGACCGCCGTTGCGTTCATCGTCGTCGTCGGGCTGCTGCGCGGCATGAATCTCGACGAGCTGCTGCTGCTTGGCACCGCGGTGGCGATCTCCGCCATCCCGACGGGGATGCCGGCCTTCGTCTCCGGGTTGCTGTCGCTCGGAGCCAAGCAGCTGGCCGAAGCCAAGGCCGTGGTGAAGAACCTCACGGACGTCGAGACGCTCGGCGCGACGAGCGCGATCAACACCGACAAGACCGGCACGCTGACGATGAACGAGATGATGGTCTCGACCATCTACGCCGATGGTCACTGGTTCACCGTCGCCGGTGAGGGCTATCGCAAGACAGGCGCGATCGAGTCGGTCGCGGGCGTCCCGGTCCCAGACTTCACGAGGCTCGCCTACGGACTCGTCCTGGACAGCGACGCCGCCGTCAATGACGACGGCACCGTCGTAGGCGACCCGACCGAGGCGGCGCTCGTGGTCTTGGCGGCCAAGCTCGGTGTCAGCGCGGAGGAGACGCGCCGCGCCTACCCGCGGCTCGCCGAGGTGCCGTTCGACTCCGACTACAAGTTCATGGCCACGTTCCATCGGGTTCCCGTCGACGGGGTCGAGCACGTGATCGAGCTCGTCAAGGGCGGGCCTGACGTGGTTCTCACTCGTTGCACGCAGGCCGGTGGCCCGCTCAGCGGGTCCCAGGTGCCGATCGCCGAAGCGCGCGCGGACATCGATGCCGCCAACGAGCGCATGGGCGAGAAGGGGCTGCGGGTCCTCGCCTTCGCAACCCGGCTGATCTCGGACGACGAGTTTCAGGCGATGTCGGAGGATCCGATGTCGCTCACGCAGGATCTCGGGTTCGTCGGGATGGTCGGGATGATCGATCCGCTGCGCGCCGAGGCCAAGGCTGCCGTGGCCACAGCTCTGATTGCCGGGATCGACGTGCGGATGATCACCGGCGACAACGCGATCACCGCCCACGCGATCGGCGAGACGCTCGGACTCGGTCCGGGCTCGATCAGCGGCAGTGAGTTCCAGGCCCTGCCTGATGAGGAGGTCACCCGCCGCCTGCCCGGGCTGCACGTCTTCGGCCGGGTGTCCCCGGAGGACAAGCTGCGGCTGGCCCGGCTGATGCAGCGGGAGGGTCTGGTCGTGGCTGCGACCGGGGACGCGGTCAACGACGCCGCAGCGCTCAAGCAGGCCGACATCGGCGTGGCGATGGGCAGCGGCAGCGAGGTCACCAAACAGGCCGCGCGAATGATCCTCATCGACGACAACTTCGGCACCCTCGTCCACGCCGTCGAGCTCGGACGCCGGGTCTACGCGAAGATCGTGTCCTACGTCCGCTACCAGATGACCCAGCTGCTGGCCCTGGTCATGCTCTTCGTCGTCGCCACGGCGTTCGATATCAACGACGGCGTCGCGCTGACGCCGCTGATGGTGCTCTTCCTGCTCCTCTTCGTGACAGCGGCCGGCGTCGTCGTGATCGCGGTCGACCCCGGCGACCCGGATGTCATGAGCAGGCCCCCGAGAGACCCGAAGGTGCCGATCACCAACCGTGGCGCCGTCGTCCTGTGGGTGCTCTACGCCGTGGTGCTCTTCCTCGCCGCGCTTGTGCCGCTCGTCGCCGGTCCGGACGAGCCGAGCCCCGATGCCGCCAGTGTCTCGATGACTATGACTTTCGCCGTCATGGGCTTTGGCACGGTGTTCAATGCGCTTGCCAACCGCCGGGACCCCGCGAGCGGTCTCGACGCGCCGATCCTCAAAGCCATGGCCATCTCACTGGTCCCGCTCGGCATGATCATGCTCGCGACCGAGCTCCCGGGCCTGCAGCGCGGCCTGCTCACACAGTCGCTTACCGGGCGGCAGTGGTTCGCCTGCCTAGGGCTGGCAGTGCTCCTACCCCTGACCATCGAGACGAGCAAGTGGATCCGCCGGCGGCGCATGCCGCGGGCGGACGTGACCGACGTTGAGCGAACCGTCGCCCCGATTCGCTCGCCCGCGCCCGCGACGCCATGCTCGCCGCTACCGACACCGACTGCGCGCACTGGCTCATCGCCCAGATCGACGACCAGAAACCCGCCCGGCTGAACATCATCATTCACCTGAGCGAGGTCGCGGCCGGTGCGTCGGTGAGGATGTGCGCTGATGGGTCACATCGTTCTTCTTGCGTTCGCGGCGGCGGTGTTCCCGACGCTGATCGCGTGCGTCGCGATCATGATCTCGCGACCTTCACCCCGACGGCTGCTCCTGGCGTTCTACGTGGGTGGGCTCATCGTGAGCGTCACCTCGGGCATCGTCGTCCTGGCCGCCTTCAACGATGGCCACTCGGTGCTCAGCAACAGCGCCTCGAGCCCCAACCCCGTCACCTCGATCACGGCGGGCCTGGCCTCGCTGCTGCTCTCCTGGCTGATGGCGTCACAGCGCGGCGCGGCGCTGCTCGATCGCTGGCGCAGCCGTCACCCGCGCCGACGTGAGCAGGAACCGGGGCCTTCGTGGGCCGAGCGCCACCTCGACCGTGCCAACGCGCGTGTCGCGTTCGTCGTCGGCGCTGCAATCAACCTGCCGGGACCGTTCTATCTACTCGCACTCGGCGACATGTCGAGCGGCGGCTACAGCAGCGCCGAGCAGCTCCTCCTGATCGTGCTGTTCAACGCGATCATGTTCATGCTGGTCGAGGTGCCGCTTGTCGGGTACATGCTGCGACCCGAAGAGACCGCCAAGCGCGTTGCGAGCTTCGCGACCTGGCTCAATGCCAACGGCCTGCGGGTCATGGGCTGGCTCGTGGGCGCCGTCGGCGTCAGCCTGATCGTGGAGGGCGTCGCCGCCGCCGCGAGCTGAACGACACCCGGCGCTCGTCTGGATTGCGGGCCACGGTGCCCGTCTTTTCTGGATCACTGCGACGGCGGCGTCGAGTGTGGTGTAGAGGTGGTCGTGGTCCAGCGTCTCGAAGGGGCCGCTGCATGGCTGCCCGCCTTCGGCTTGCGGTCGAGACCAGGCCTGGTGCGCCGAGTCGCCGATGCCTTACTCGCGCCCTCAGGGCGTCCCCGCAGGCGCCGTGGTCGTCTTTGGCTTGGTCACGGTCACGGTCGTTGACGGCTGCGTGACGGTCGATGTCTCGGTTGGCGCGGTGATCGTGGTCGAGGGGTTGACCGTGGTCGTGGCCTGAGTGACCGTCGGGGCACTGCGCTGCACCGTCGTCGTGTTGACAGTTGGGGAACGGGTGATGACGGTCTGCGTGTCGCTGGTATCAGCGTTGTGGATCAACACGGCGCCAAGCACTCCGAGCACGAGCACGACAGCCGCCGCCAGGATCCAGGGACCGAGGTGTCCGTGCTGCTGGGCGGGTGGTGACTGGTTGCCGGACGGTTCCTGATACCCCGGCGGCGCGACGTCGCGCGCTGGGTCTTGCGGCTCGTCCGGAGGCTGGGCCGACACGTCTTCCGCTCAGCCTGCGAGCGCCTTGGCCTTCATCGTGTCGAACTCGGCCTGCGTGATCGTCCCCGCGGCGAGCAGCTTCTGCGCGGTCTCGATCTCGCTCGCCGGCCCCGAAGTGGCGGCGGCCTGGCGAACCTGCTGATCGAACTGCGCCTGTGCGGCCTCGGCGCCCTTGACGTTGCGCTCAGCGATCCCGTTGTGGAAGGCGATCAGATAGACGAGCGCCCCGAACAGCGGGATGAAGATGATGAAGATGATCCACACAGCCTTCGCGAACCCGCCAATGTCACGGCGGCGGAAGATGTCCGCGAAGATCATGATCGCGATCCAGATCCACAACAGGAACCCCATGAAGATCAGCATCGACCACAGGATGTTCATGAACGGGTAGTCGGCAGCGATTAGCAGCATCGGTGCAGCATTTCAGAGCCGGCGGACGCCTACGCACGTTCGAATCCTGCTCCCTCCTCCAGGTCGGCCCTGACTCTTGCGCGCCGGCGGCGTTGTGCCTGTGCCGGCGGTTCCGCGAAGGGCCCCCCGGGGCCCCGGGGGGAAGGCCTCGGACGGGGCCGCTGGCACACCCGGCGTGGTCCGGCCCTCGGGGGGAAGGGCCGGACCTTTGACGGCGTTCAGGTCGTGCCGCCGCCACCGTCGTCGGGGACGGTCGGCGTGCAGACGGCGAGCGCCGGGGAGTTGGCTGCGGCGTTCATCAGGCCGCCTCCGTGGCCGACGGGCATCGCCGTGCTCTTGTGGCGTGCCGGTGGGAGCGGGTCGGTCGATGCGGTCGCGTCCCAGGTGCCGCGTGGGGAGCTTTGGGCTTCGTTGCAGACGGTGATGCCTGCGGGCAGCGAGGCGGTGTGAAGGAACGAGCGCATCGCGGTGCGCTTGTTCTTGGAGACGTGCATGTGCGCGTGGGCGCGGTGCTTGACGCTCGGCTTCTTCGCGGCTGCGACGCCGGCGAGAGCGAAGAAGGCCATGCCGGCGACCGCCAGCAGCGCCAGGATCGCGACCATGCCTCTGGCCGGGTGAATCGTGTCTCTGGTCATCCATTCCTCCTTCTGGAACGGTCGTGGACTCGATCCTCTATCGACCGTCGATCAGAGCACGCGAGCAGCGACCCGAACGGTCGTCCGCGCAGCGCGCCGAGTGGTTGAAACGGATCGGTCGACGGCCGCCGGCGGCTGCCCGAACGTCCATTGCGTCACCCGACGGTCGTCGAGTACGGCGCTTGTCGTCGCGGTTGGCCCTGACTCTTGGCATTGTGTGACGTTGCCGATATGTGGACGATGGATTCGATCAGCGCTCAGCCGTTCCGGCTGCGCGGCCGCGGGCCCGCGGTTGTTGCGCGTTCGGGCGGTGTGCGGGCGGATCCGGCGTCGTTCGAGCAGGTCTACCGCGCGCATCATCAGGCGCTGTACCGGTACTGCCGGTCGATCCTGGGCAGCGAGGAGGACGCACGCGACGCGCTGCAGAGCGCGATGACGCGGGCATTTGCGGCGCTGACGGTCGAGGAGCGGGACTTCGAGTTGCGTCCCTGGCTGTTTCGCATCGCGCACAACGAGGCGATCTCGCTGCTGCGCCAGCGGCGCTCGGTGCAGACGGTGGACGGTGTGCCGGAGATCGCGACCGATGCGTTGCATCAGCGTGTCGACGACCGCCACGACCTGGCGCTGCTGCAGGCGGACATCGGCACACTGACCGACCGCCAGCGTGGCGCGCTGGTGATGCGCGAGCTGAGCGGTCTGTCGCACGAGGAGATCGCCGTCGCGCTGACGCTCTCGGTCGGCGCGGTCAAGCAGGCGATCTTCGAGGCACGCACGGCACTTCAGGAGTGCAAGCAGGGGCGGGCCATGGAATGTGACCAGATCTGCCGTGCGCTGTCGGACGGCGACGGGCGCGGCCGGCGCGCGCGACGTGTCCAGGCCCACCTGCGCGACTGTGCCGGTTGCCGGGACTTCGAGGCCGGCCTGCGCCACCGTCCCGCCGAGCTGGCGGCACTCGCGCCGCCGCTGCCGGTGGCCCTCAGCGGTGCGCTCCTCGCGCACCTGGTCTCCGGTGGCAAGCTCGGAATCAGCGCCTCTGGCGTGGCCGCGTCCGCTGGCGCCGGCGCGGCCGGAGGGTCGATCATCGCGGGCTCGGGAGCCCTGGGCGCAAAATTCGCCGTCATCGTGGTCGCCGCCGGCGCCGTCGGAACAGCCGCAGAGGTGGCTCATCACCAGCACGTCGCGACCCCCGCCCCGCCTGCCCGCATCGCGCCCGCCAGGCAGGCAGGGCCGCGGATCCAGCCGCTCCCGAGCGTTCGGATCGGCAAGCCCGGCGCGACGACCGTCTCCCGCGGCACGATGTCGGGGACAGCTGCTCTCGACCAGTCCCCGTCGGCACCTTCACGGATGCCGAAGTCGTCGGAGCATGCGACGGGCAAGGGTCAGCATGTCACGACGCGGCGTGGTGGTTCACCCGGCGTTCCGGCAAGGCCTGATCATCGTAAGACCGCCAATCCTGCCGCAGGGGCTACGCCGCACGCCAAGCACGCCAAACCCGGCCACGCTGCCCCACACGCCAAGAAGACCAACCCTGTTCACGCCGTTCCGCACGGCGCAACACCACATCCCTCTCGGCCGTCGACTCCGGCGACGGAACCGAAGTCACACGTGCCTGCGTCCCCCAAGTCCAAGCAACCGCCGAAGGTCGCGAGCCCAGCCGCCCCCGTCGAGGAGTCGGGCGGACAAACGTCCACAGGCCCGGACATCGCACCTAACGCTCACCCGCGCGGCTCGTTGTAGCAGCGAGCGACAAGCCATCCCGGCGTTCTCGCATCTGTTCACAACGGAGGTCTCCGACCATCATGCAGCACCGCACCCCCCGCATCCTGCTCGCCGCACTCGCGTTGATCGCGCTGGCCGCGATGCTCGCCGGCTCCGCGTTCGCGGCGCCCAAGAAGCCGAACCCCGGTAAGGGGCACGACCACCAGCCACAGGCCGGCATCCACACCGGTGTCTCCAAGCCGAAGGCCGGCAGCACCGTCCTCACGGTCGACGCCGCGACGCTCGCGGCGCTGACGACCGCCACCGTCGTCGTCACGCCGTTCGGGACGGCCACCGCGGCGAGCCCTGCGTTCACCTTCCCGATCACCGGTGGCAGCGTGGTCTACAAGAAGGCCAAGCACGGCAAGGGCAAGGGCTCCAAGAAGAAGGTGCTCGCCGGCAGCGTCCTGCACGCCGGCTCAGGCCTGACGCTCACCAAGGCCACGACCGCCGTCACGATCTCAGACGTGCGGATCAACTTCTCGGCCGGCAAGACCGGACGCATCGACGTCAAGCTCGGGGACGGGAAGCTCAAGCTCGCGACCCTCTCCAACGTCGTCGTCGACGCCACCAGCAAGAGCATCAGCGCGACAGCGACGCTGACCCCGGCGGCCATCGCCGCCACCAACACCACGTTCGGCACCACCCTGCCAGCCGGCACACTGCTCGGCACGCTCGTCGTCACCCCGACGTTCTAGGGCCACGCCACGCCGCGCCGGGACCCTCGACGGGTCCCGGCGCAGGCGAGGACCCGCTCGACTCAGCTGCCTGGCGGGCGGTAGTCGACCGAGCGCTTGGCGGCCGCGTCGATCTCTTCCGGCGTCAGGAGCACGACGGTCTTCACGGTCGCTCCGCCACCGGTGTTGACGGCGATCGCGACTGCAGCGGCGCTCTCGTTGTCGGGTAGGTCGACGGTCACGTACGCATCGTTCTCGCCGAACGCGAAGTAGAAGCTGTCGAGCTTTCCGCCGACGCTCTCGGCGACCGTGGCCACCGCGTCACGGCGGCTGCTTCCACCGGCGCTCTGGACGCCCTTGGCGCCCTCCGTCGTGTAGGAGGCTTCGAACAGGAACTTGGGCATCTGCACGCTCCCAGCCTTAGACGTTGGTGGAGCAACGATCTCACTCCGCAATGTGCAGGGCAAGGCTCCCACTCCGTGGTTGCCGCCGGGTGCGCCTCTGCGAGAAGCTGGCGCGGTGCGCAGGTGTGTGTCATGACAGCTGCCGGAATGGCGGTCCGTACGGCGGGTCCTGCCGACCTCGACGGACTCACCGCCCTGCTGGCCGAGGCGTTCCGAGGCGATCCGCTCTGGCGCTGGGCGTTTCCCGACGAGGACGGCCTGACGGCGTGGTGGCGGTTCTTCGCCGGCAGTGCGCTGCGCTACCCGTGGGTCTGGGTGGCTGGGGACTTCGCGGCCGCCTCGGTTTGGATTCCGCCCGGAGGCGTCGAGCTCACCGACGACGAGGAACGGCGCGTCGAACCGCTGCTGCGCGGGCTCGTCGGGGAGCGCACACCGCAGGTCGTTGAGCTCCTGGAGCGGTTCGAGGCCTCACACCCGCGGGAGGAGCCGCACTACTACCTCAGCCTGCTCGGAACCGCCGACCGTCACCGTGGGCAGGGGATCGGCATGGCGCTCCTGGCCGACAACCTCCGGCGAATAGACGAGGAGGGGACCGCCGCGCACCTGGAGTCGAGCAACCCCGCCAACAACCCGCGCTACGAACGCATGGGCTTTCGCTGGACCGGCGACTTCACGACGCCCGACGGCGAGCGGACGGTCGCCACGATGTGGCGCGAGCCGGCAGCGGCCGGCTCCGGCACCGGGTAGTGCGGGTGTAGGGTCGGCGAATGTCGCATCCGGACCCGGCTGCTGGTCCCGATCTCCGGCCGATCGAGCCCGGCGAGGTCTGGGAGAACCCGGTGACGCTGGAGCGTGCGGTCATCGTCGAGTTGCCGTGGTTGAACGATGAGGCCCGTGTGGCCGTCGATCTGACGGCGCTGCCCGGCGCGCGCGTCGTCGGTGAGCACCTGCATCCTGCGCTGCATGAGCGCTTCACCGTCCGGGAGGGAGAGCTGACGGTGCTGCGCGACGGTCAGCGGTCGGTGGTGCGAGCCGGTGAGCGGGCCGACATCGAGCCGGGCGTCTGGCATGACTGGTGGAACGAGGGCGACGTGGACGCGATCGTGCACGTGGAGATCACGCCCGGTGAGCGATTCGGCCACATGATCGAAACGTTGTTCGGGCTCGCGCGCGAAGGGCACGTGAACAAGCACGGTATGCCGAACCCCCTGCAGTTGGCGCTCTTCGCGACCGAGTTCTCCGACATCGCCGTCTTTCGCAAGCCGCCGGCCGCAGTTCAGCGTGTCCTGTTCGGTGCGCTGGCGCCGATCGCTCGGCGCCGCGGCTACCGAGCGACCTACCCGACGTTGTCGCGAACGACACTCGCGCCTCGCCGGCCCCGCGACGCCCAGGCGCCCCCCGATCTGCAGCAGCCTTGAGGGCCGCCGTCGGCTCACGCTGTGTTCCAGCCGGCGATGATCTCGGCCACGTGCCGGTGATCGGTGCCGCAGCAGCCGCCGAGCAGCCGGATCGAGGGCAGCCTGTCGCGGAGGGCGGCGTTGTCACGGCCGAGCGTCTCGGGGTCGCCCTCGTCGAGCTCCTCGGCCTCGTCGAGCTCGGCGTGGCTCAGCGCCGACGCGTTCACGCGCAGGCCGCCGATCCGGTCGAGCGCGGGGGCGTCGTCGAGCCCGGCGGCGATGTGCGTCGGGTACGCGCAGTTGATCATGAAGAAGTCGGCGGCTCCGTCGGTCTCCCCGTCGACCTGCTCGATGGCCTCCGCGATCGACATGCCGCTCGGCAGGCGCCCGTCGGTCTCGACCGTGAAGCCGGCGACGACCGGCACGCCCGCGGTCGCCGCGGCCTGGACGACGCCGATGGCCTCCTCGGGGTAGGACAGCGTCAGCGCGGTGATGCGCTCGACGCCCGCATCGCGCAGAACGCCGACCTGCCACGCGTGGTACTCGGTCGCCTGCTCCCCGGTCATCCGCTCACCGACGACATAGCCGTCACCGCGCGGGCCGAGCATCCCGTTGATCGTCACCTGTGGGCGCCCCTCGGCGAGCTCCTGGGCGAAGCCGACCGCGCCGCGGTTGGCGTCCGCCAGCGCGCCCGGGTCGTAGCCGAGCTGCTCACCCCAGTCGGGGTTCGCGCGCCAGGTCGCCGTGTCGAGGACGAACGGCAGCCCAAGCTGCTGCGCCGTGTCGAGGAACGGCTCGAAGTACCGCCGGATCGCTGCGCGGCCTCGTTCGTCGCCGAGCAGCGGGAACGAGGCGAAGCACGGTAGATCGAAGCCGTCCTTGAACAGCAGGACGGTCTCGATGCCACCGTCGGTCAGCGCCACCTCTTCGTGCGCCATTGACGATCCTCTCGTCTCGAGATCCGGCGCGCCACGCATCGCGCGCCCATGCATTCGCACCGTACCCCGCTGCGCGATGCCGTCGCAACTCCGGTGTTTCCCCGCTGGCGGAGAGGGAGCCGGCGGACTACCTTGGGCCTATGACCCAGGATCAGGACGCGCACAAGTCGGCCAAGCGGGCGGCGGACGACGTCGCGGCGGATATGAAGCGGCGCCTCGACGAGCTCGGCGAGCAGATCGAGCAGGTCGAGCGCGACGAACAGCGGCCTCCCGGGAATCTGCTCGGCGGGGTCGCGGGCGATCCGACAGCGATCCATGAAGGTCCGCTGTCAGGCGGCGCAACCCCGTCCGCCACCAAGCATGAGGCCGCTGAGAACGACGACTAGCTTGCGGATCATGCGTTGCGTGCCGGCCTCCGCGATCGTGGTTCTCGGTCTGGTGGCGGCGGCGCCTGCGGCCGCGTCGTTCCCGGGCACTGACGGGCGCGTGGTCTTCTCCAGCGGAGGCGACCTGCACACCGTCCTGCCGGACGGGTCGGCGACCCAGGCGCTGACCACGACGCCCGGCGTCGAAGAGGCTCAGGCGTCCTGGTCGCCCGACGGTTCGCGCGTCGCCTTTCGGGTCGGAACCGCCGGCACGAGCGACGTGTTGCAGGTCGCGGTGATGAACGCCGACGGCACCGACCGCACGGTCCTGACGAGCGGCGATCACCACAACTCGCAGCCGGCCTGGTCTCCGGACGGCCGCCAGATCGTGTTCCGCCGCAGCGTCCCGGGGGACAACCTGAGCGGTGACATCTGGGTCATGGGCGCTGATGGCTCCTCACCCCATTCACTCCTCGCGCTGCCGGGCGACGAGCGCTACCCGTCGCTCTCGCCCGACGGCACGCGCCTCGTGTTCACCACCCACCCGACCGCGCCTGATGACGTCGAGATCGCCGTCGCCGACGTCGCGGGTGGTGGGGCGTTCGCGATCACCGACAACGTCGTGTTCGACTCGTCTCCCTCATGGTCGCCTGACGGCCGGCGCATCGCCTTCGAGCGCGGCCCGGCCGGCGATGACCCTGGCAACGACGTCTGGTCGATGGCCGCGGACGGCACCGATCAGCACCAGCTGACGACGACGCCCGGGCTCGACGAGGGCCCGTCCTGGTCGCCGGGCGGGTCGCGCATCGCGTTCACGAGCACGCGTTCGGGAAGCAGCGACATCTGGACGATGGCCGCCGATGGGACCGATCAGCAACCGCTCACGACGCTGCCCGCCAAGGAGGAGTCCCCGGATTGGCAGTCGCTGCCCGTCGCACCTCCGCCGGACCTCACGGTCCCGCCGGTGGTCACGTCGCCGCCGGTCGTGGTCACCGCTCCGCCTCCCACTGTGGCGGCCGCCGTCCCGCGGGCGCCCGCCCGCACGAGCCCGCTCACCGGGAAGGCGTCCCGCTGCGCGAAGGTCGTGTTCAGGCGCAACAGCGGCAACGGATTGTTCGACATCACGGCACGCTCGATCTCATGCAGGGCCGCAAGGGCGAAGCTGATCGCGGCGCACGGCGTGGCGTCGCGACTGCACGGTTGGCGCTGCCGGCTCGTGCACCGCTACAAGAGCGGTTCGGGTCGGCACGTCTGTCGCTCCCGCATCGTCGTCCACCGGAGGACCGTCGAGCGGGTCATCGCTTTCACGACGGGAAACTGACGACCCATCGACGCTTACGTCCGGGGGCGGCGGGAAGTCACGCGGTCAGCGTCCGCGACTCAGCACCAGCGATCGCTTCCCGATCTGGCGCCCCGTGCCGTCCCGAAGCTGCAGCGTGGCGCTGAGTTTGCGCCTGCGCTGCAGCACTGTGTGCGCCGCCCCATAGGAGAGGTTCATCCGAACCTTTGCCGTCTTCGCGGGACCTACGCGGTAGCGCGCCTGGGCGATCGTGGAGCGGCCCGGCCTGGTCTTCAGGATCAGCGTCCCGCGGCAGACACTCGGGGCCTGCGCCGGGCAGCCCACCGTCACCTGCACCGCACCTGTCGTGCTCACCCGGAGAGTGCTCGAGCTCAGTCGCAGACTCGCCCGGAGCGCGCTTGCGGGGCAGCCCGACGGGGGCGGGCCCGCTAGCGCGGGGCAATGGTCGCTCGTGTTGATCACGCCGTCCTTGTCCGCATCGGCGGTTCCGGGCGGGCATCCGGTGGCGGTGAGGCCGGCGACGCCCGGGCACGCATCGGTGCCGTTGGGGACGCCGTCGGTGTCGCTATCGGGGCTCGCGGGGCAGCTGGCCTCGCCGGCCAGGATGGTCGCCGTCGCGCAGGTCGGGAACGACTTGAGGTTCAGCGTGAGCTCCTTCGGGAGGTAGATCTCCGCGGTGACGACGGCGAATGGGGCGCCGGCGTCCGCGCTGACGTCGCCGAAGAACGATCGGAATGCCAGGGAGGACGGGCCGACATCGGCCTGGGTGCAGGTCTGCCGGCTCGTCGTGGTCTGCTGGCTCGCATCGGTGTAGACGGCGACGTACTTCGCGTCCCAGCCGCCGCTCGCGCAGCCCGTGGTCGCCACCAAGGGGACGGGCTGCGCGCCGCTGGCGGCGTACTGCAGCGGAAGCGTCACCTTCATGTCCGTGAATGTTGAGATCGCGCCGGGGGCGGGCTGTTGCAGTGTCTGGGGAAAGGCGAACGAGAGCTTGGAGCCGTACTGCGGGTCGCCGGGTAGCGGTGTGAGGGTCCCGGGGAGCACGCTGCGGATGACGAGTGGAGACGAGCCGGTGATCAGCAGGCCGATCCCCGCTGGGGTGTTGAACGCCTTGACCGAGAGGTTCTCGACCAGGCCGAGCGTGACGAAGATCGCGACCCCATCGCCGATCTGGGCACTCACCGTCGCCGGGGAGGACGATGGTCCGGTCGAGGTCGAGAACGAGAACTGCTGGGTGCTGTTCACCGCCCCGCAGGTGGATGCCAGGGCCAGGCTCCCGGCGGCGCATAGGACGAGGACCGCCGCCAAGCGGCGAGTCGTCCGGAGCGCTGGCGTCGGCGCGGTGATGGAGACGAACGGATGCCTGAACATCCCAACCCCCTTCGAGCCTGCGATTGACCTGGGCTTGAGCGTAATCCCGCCATCGCCGCCGTGGATCCGGGTTCCGAACCGATTCGGGGCCGTAGTTCGCACCGCGCTGCCGGGATGGCTCGCCGGGGCGGCGCACCGCGCCTCTCGACCCAGCATCATGCAGCCAGTGCGCCGCGCCGCCCTCCAGTTCGCCCTGCTTCTCGCAGCGCTCACCACGATCCCGGCCGCAGCGCTTGCTGCGACGGCCGCGCCACCGACGCCGCGCACGCTGAACCTCGTGCCTCAGGTGTCGATCCACGGCGTGATGCTCGGCATGACGCCGGACCAGGTCATCGCGAAGCTCGGCAAGCCCGACGAGTCGCTTCAGCGCAAGCATCCGATCCTCGGCAAGACGCGGATCCTGCGGTTCGGCCTGCTGCGGATCGTGTTCGATGGCGTCAAGGCGACGTCCGCGGCGGTCACGATGACGACGTCGAGCCGTCGCGAGCGCACCGCCAACGGGGTCGGGGTCGGCTCGATGGAGAGTGTGGTGCGCCAGCGCGTCCCCGGTGTGAAGTGCCTGAAGGAGTACGGCTACCGCCACTGTTTCGTGGGGATCCAGAAGGCTGGGCAGGTGGTGACGGACTTCTCGCTGTCCACCGCCAGGCGCGTGACGCGCATCTCGCTCTCGCGCGTCATCGACTGACCGGCGAACCTCCGGCGTGGCGCGCCGACCGTACGTGACGTGCTATCAACCGCGGCTCATGAACAAGCGCATCCTTCCCTCATCACTCCTTCTCGTCGCCGCTCTGACGGCTGTCGTCGCCACCGGCTGCGGGGGCAGCACGCAGACGAGCCAGGCCGACAAGGCCGCCAAGCAGGCCCAGGAGGAGCTCAAGAACCCGCCGGTGATCGCGGACGTGACGACGCCGACCGTCAAGGTCGTCAAGGTCACGCCCGGCCCGGGTGAGGGCGACATCAAGAAGAAGCCCGTGATCCCCGCGCAGACGGGTGCCGATCCGACGGTGCTCATCGCCCAGGACCTGATCGTCGGCACCGGCGCGGAGGCCAAGACCGGCGACACCGTCAGCGTCCAGTACGTCGGCGTGCTGCGCAAGGGCGGCAAGGAGTTCGACAGCTCCTGGAAGCGCAAGCAGCCGTTCGACTTCGCGCTCGGCGGCGGGCAGGTCATCGCCGGCTGGGACAACGGCGTCGTCGGCATGAAGGTGGGCGGCCGCCGCCGGCTCATCATCCCGGCCGACCAGGCCTACGGCGCGACCGGGCAGCCGCCGACGATCCCGGCGAACGCCGCACTCGTCTTCGACGTCGACCTGCTGAAGGTCACGCCGGCCAAGAAGTAGCCGCAACGGGATGGTGCGGGGCCGACCGGCCGCGCACCTACCGTGCGCTCTCGTGACCTTCCGTCCTGCGCTCAGGCTGCTGCTCGTCGCCGGGATGGTCCTGGCGGTGTTCGCGACGCCCGCGCGCGCCGCGACGACCAAGGTCGGCGGCCTGCACGCTGACGCGGCGGAGGGCGCGGCGCTGGATCTGGCCGGCGCGTCGCTCGGTCAGCACGAGCGCGACCTCGTGCTGACGGTCCGCACGCACGCCCGCATCGATCCCGACCAGCTGTCCGCCGCCGGCGGGGGAGAGCTGTGCACGACGTTCGAACCGGTGTCGGGTGCGGCGCGCCGGCTCTGCGTGACGCGCTCCGGCGGCGCGTGGCGCCTGGCGGTCGGGCCCGCGACCGTGACCGGCTCGGTCGCTCACCCGTCGGCCGGCACGCTGGTGATTCGCATCGACCCCGGCGTCGTCGGCCTGCAGCCCGGGCCGCTGCGCTGGCGCGTGTTCGCGCGCGCCGCGGGTTGCTCTCCCGCGACGGGAGCCTCGACCGGCGGCGCGACTCCGGATGGCGACACCGCAGAGCCCGCGCGCCTGCGGCGGCGACGCCATGTGCGGGATCGCGCCCCGGACAGCGGGTCCTACCCCGGTCGCGTCTGGCACGCGGCGGTCACCGGCTGCACGGCGACCGGTCCGGCCGAGGTCCTCAGCGGCCCTCCGGGGAAGCGGATCGCGCTGACCTACGACGACGGGCCCTCGTCCTTCACGGCGCACTTCCTCGACGAGCTGGAGCGCCTCGGCGTCCCCGCGACGTTCTTCATGATCGGCCGCCAGGTCGCCGCCAACGCCGGGCTGGTCCGCCGGATGCTGGCTGACGGCGACATGGTCGGCAACCACACGTGGAGCCACGCGAACCTCGCCGGCGGAGGCCCGGGCGCGACCGCGCAGCTCGTCAGCACGCAGAACGCGATCCGCCGCGCCAGCGGCTTCACGCCGTGCCTGTTCCGCCCGCCCTATCGGCGCGACCGGTGCGGACCTCGTCGCACGCTCGCGGGCGCTGGGCATGACGTCGGTGCTCTGGTCGGTGGATCCGTCGGACTACGCCTCGCCCGGCGCCGGCGCGATCGTGCAGCGCGTCGTCAGCCACACCGGGCCGGGCGCCATCATCATCGAGCACGACGGCGGCGGGCCGCGAGGCCAGACACTTGCGGCGCTGCCGCAGATCGTCAGCGAGCTGCGCGCGCGCGGCTACCGCTTCGTCACAGTGACGACGCTGCTCGGCTACCGCGAGCGCGTGACGCTGCGGCCCTGAAGCAGCGCCTTGGGCGGAGCGCCCGGTGCGCCCGCCGCGGCGGACTTCGCGCCGCCGGTGCCGTTGACGTAGGCGGTGATCTTGTCCTTCGGGACGACGAAGATGCGGCGCGCCTTCAAGTAGCGCCCCTGGTCGGACGAGCTCTCCGGCGGGCGGCGGTAGACGTCGATGTGGCGGCCGATGATGGCGCCGCCCGTGTCGTCCGCGCGGAACCAGCCGTCCTTGTTCAGCGGCTTGTAGGCGGGGACGTAGACGAGGCTGCCGAGCGGGATCAGCTTCGGGTCCACCGCGACGCTGCGGTAGTAGCGCAGCGGGCGCGCCTCGCCCGCGGCGAACGTGATGTCACCCACGCCGACGTGGCGCTTGCCGACGCCGTTGAACCAGCCGCCCGCCGCGAGTGGGAACGTCACGTCGCCCTGCTTGTTGCGCCAGTAGGCGGCTGCGCGCCAGAACGGCGCGAAGATCGAGTCGCTCGAGCCGAACTTCACGCGGCCGCCGGTCTTGGAGATCCAGCCGCTCGAGCCGACCGAGTCGATGTGGTACTTCTTGCCGTCCAGGCCGATCCCCTCGCCCTCCATCGACACGCCGCGCGCCGAGTACAGCCAGTCGACGCGGCTCTTGCGATCGAGGCCCGGCGCCGTCACGGGCGCGCCGACGAACCACGCCTCGGGGGCGGGGTAGTACTCGGTGATCGTCACCTTCGACAGCCACGTCAGCGACTTCAGCGGGCCGCTCTTCGCCGCCGCCGGGGACGGCGACGACAGCGCGGCCAGCGCTAGTGCTGCAGTGAATGCCGAAAGCATCGTGCGGGCGGGGAATACCGGCATGAACGCTCAGCAACGGTATCGGACACCGCCGACCGCGGCTGAAGCCCGGCGTGCGCCCGGCGCGGCTCGGGGTCAGTCGTCGAGGACGACGATCGGTGCGCCGACGACGATCTCGCCGTCGCTGAGGATCTCGGCGTTCAGGCCCGCGCGGTGCACCATCGCGCGCATCAGCCGGGGCTCACCGACCATCGTCTGGAGGTGGTTGCACGGCTCACAGAGCTCGATCCCGCGGCACTCGACGTCACCGACGCGGAAACGGCGCCCGACGAGCGGGTTGAGCCGCACTCCGCGGGTCGTGAGCTGGCGCCGCGACTCGCCGGGGGAGAGCTCGATGCCGTCCTGCGCGGCGAGCCGCTCGATCTCCTCGGCCTCGATCAGGGTCAGCTGATGCTCGGGCTCGGCCCCTTCGGCGAAGTAGCGGTCGCCCTCCAGCCCGGCGCCGGCGACCGCCCGCACACGGTCGACCGCGAAGACCGGGGCGCTCTCCTGCGCGGCGAGATGGATGGCGACGACGCTCGCATCGGACATGACGGCGATGCTACCCGGCCAGCAGCTCGCGCAGGGCCTGTTCGGTGCTCCAGAATGCGAACTCGCCCCACGGCAGGTCTGCCGGCTCGAACGCACGCACCTCCGTCGCCTCGGGCGTCGTCGAGGGCGCGCCGAGCAGG
The DNA here is from genome assembly GCA_963781935.1 of uncultured Solirubrobacteraceae bacterium. Taxonomy (GTDB): domain Bacteria; phylum Actinomycetota; class Thermoleophilia; order Solirubrobacterales; family Solirubrobacteraceae; genus F1-60-MAGs163. Next base: position 1,953,588 of record CAWAHX010000005.1, on the reverse strand, counting down.
CGCCCCTCGAAGACGATCAGCACGATGCGGTCCTCCGCGCGCGAGTAGACGCCGAGCAGGCCGGTGAGCTCCACGTCCACCTCCAGCTCCTCGCGGACCTCGCGCGTCGCGGCCGCCTCGACCGACTCGCCCAGGTCGACGAAGCCACCCGGGAACGTCCACAGCCCGGCGCCGGGGTTGAAGCCGCGCCGGATCAGCCAGATCCGCCCGTCCGCCTCACGCGGAACGACGCAGGCGACCGGCTTGGGGTTCGAATAGGAGAGGTAGCCGCAGGCCTCGCACGCGAGCGAACGGGGGAAGTCGACCGTCGCCTTGCCACCGCACCGCGGGCAGAACCGCGACTCGGCAAGCTGCGGGTTCAGCGACCGGTCCGCAGGCACGCCGCGCAGGCTACCGTCCACGGCGGACTCGGCTACTCTGCTGAATCCTGCCCTCCTAGCTCAGTTGGTAGAGCACTTCCATGGTAAGGAAGGGGTCATCGGTTCGAGTCCGATGGAGGGCTTCTGGAATTTCCAGGGGTTTTGTCTCCCGTGCACTCGGAGCGACCTGGAGAGAGGTACCAGACGGGTACAAGCCCGCCGAGGTGAGCCACGGTCACGTCATCAGCCCGCGGGCGGACGCCGAAGGGGCCAACGTGGCCACTCGTCTCTCCTCGGGGACGATCACGTCCGATCAGCGAGAAGCGGAGTTCCTACGGCCCGCCGAGGCGGCAGCTCTGACCGGGCTGTCGACCACGGCGATCTACCGCGCGATCGAACGAGGCGCGCCGGTGTCGGCGCGAGACCTTGGAGGACCGACGAACCGCTGCTCGTGATCGCGCGTGGCTGAAAGGAGCGCGTGGTACTCATCGCACGACACGGAGTCAAGACGTGCACCACCGTCAGCGTCCTCGCGAAGGAGTCAGAGCCAGTGTCTCTAGCAAGCGAAGCAACCGTCCGGGCAGAGCCCGAGAGCCAGGTCGACTACGAGGTGATCGTGGTCGGGGCGGGCTTCTCCGGCCTGCGGACGCTGCACGAGTGCCGACAGCTGGGGCTCAGCGTCCACGCGTTCGACGACGCGAGCGACGTCGGTGGCACGTGGTACTGGAATCGCTATCCGGGGGCCAGGACCGACAGCGAGAGCTGGGTCTACGCCTACAGCTTCAGCGACGAGCTCAGCGCTGAGTGGACGTGGAAGGAGCGCTTCCCCACCCAGCCGGAGGTCGAGGCGTACCTGCAGCACGTCGCCGACCGGTTCGACCTGCGCAAGGACATCACGTTCGACACGAAGATCGTCAGCGCCCATTTCGACGACGCGGCGACGCGCTGGACGTTCACCACCGACAGGGGTGAGACGGTCACGTCGCGGTTCTTCGTCAGCGCCGTCGGCGTGCTCTCGGTCATGCTGGAGCCGTCGTTCCCGGGCCGGGACAGCTTCCAGGGTGAGTGCTACGACACCGCGCGCTGGCCCAAGGAGGGCGTGGACTTCACCGGCAAGCGGGTGGCCGTGGTGGGCGCCGGCGCCAGCGCGGTGCAGGTGATGCCGATGGCCGCGCACACCGCCGCACGCGTCACGCTGTTCCAGCGCACCCCGAACTACGTGATCCCGTCGCGCAACCACCCGCTCACCGACGAGCAGACCGCCGAGATCAAGGCCGGCTACGAGCAGATCTGGGACCAGACCCGTCGCCAGCCGTTCGCGCTGCCGATGGATCCCGCCGGCCGCACCATCGACGACGTGAACGCCGACGAGATCGAGCGCGTGCTGGAAGCCGGGTGGGAGGCCGGTGGCTTCCGCTTCATCTTCGAGACGTTCGACGACCTGATGGTCAGCGACGAGTGCAACGGCTACGCGACCGAGTTCGTTCGCAGGAAGATCCGGGCGATCGTCAAGGACCCGGTGAAGGCCGAGCTGCTGTGCCCGGACTACCCGCTCGGAGCGAAGCGACCGCCGCTGGGGCACTTCTACTACGAGGCCTTCAACCGCGACAACGTCGACCTCGTCGACGTCAAGGCCGAGGCGATCGAGGAGATCACCACCAAGGGCATCCGGACGACGAAGGGTGAGTACGAGTTCGACGTGATCGTGCTCGCGCTCGGGTTCGACGGGGTGGTCGGCGCGCTGACGCACATGGACGTGCGCGGCCGGGACGGCCGGACGATCGACGAGCAGTGGGCCGACGGGCCCGCCAACAACCTCGGCATCTGCGTCGAGGGCTTCCCCAACCTGTTCATGGTCCTCGGACCGGGCACGACCGCCGGCAACGTGCCGGTCGTGGCGGACGAGGTGGTCAAGTGGATCGGCCGCGCCCTGCGCCACATGGACGAGCACGGCCACACGCGGATCGAGGCCACTCGGGCGGCGTCCGACGCGTGGTACCAGGAGGCGATGGATGTCCTGGAGGAGACGGTGCTCACGAGCGTCGGCGTCGGGGACGGCGTCCACTCGTGGATGATCGGGACGAACGTCGGCAGCGAGGTGCGGCCGCTGTACTACATGGGCGGGTGTGAGAGCTACTTCGGCCTGATCAACGACGTCGCGGACCGCGGCTTCGAGGGGTTCGAGTTCGCGGGCGGCGCCGGGTCCTAGCCTCGGAGGTGTGCCGTCTGCGCTCGCCGTGCCGTCTCCAAGTCGAGCGATGGAATCAGAGGTCGGCGAGGAACGCGAGCATCACCTCGTTGGTCTTATCCGGAGCCTCTTGCTGTGTCCAGTGACCGATGTCAGGGATGAGGACGTTCGCGCGCAGGTCCGGGACCTCGTTCGGCATGTTCTCGTAGATGTCAGGGTTCGCGACGATCACGACATCGTTGGCGCCCGCGATGAAGCATGCGGGCACGGTGATCTTGGCACCGCGGAACGCGGCCATCTCGTGCCACGTGTAGTCGGCGGCACGGTAGTAGTTGAGGGCGGAGCCGAAGCCGGTCCGCTCGTATTCTGCGGCGTAGGCGTCAAGGTCCTCTTCCGTGAACCACGGCACCGGACCCTTGGGCCAGGTGAGCGCGTCCTCGAGGTTGTCTCCGCGAACCAGGTCGCCGAGGGTGACCTCCTCGGGCGGGGCATCGCCAGAGATGCTGAAGTAGAACCCGGCCAGCCAATGTCGGACGTCACGCTCGAGGTCGGCCTCTGCGCGGCCCACCTCGTTGAAGTACAGCTGGTAGTGGAAGCCGGCACCGGTCTCGCGATCCATCGAGATGCTCGGCGGCACGGTGTGGTCATACGTGAACGTCGTTCGCGCTCCGTAGTACGGCACGCTCAAGCCGATCACGGCGGTGAACAGGTCGGGGCGCATGAGCGCCGCGTTCCACGCGACAGGCGCTCCCCAGTCGTGGCCGGCGATGACGGCGGTCTCGTGGGGGAGCGTGGCGAGCAGTCCCACCATGTCGCCGACGAGCTTCGGTTGTGTGTATTGATCCGGGGCCATCGGGCGTGAGGACCTGCCCATTCCGCGCATGTCCGGCGCGACGACGTGGTACCCGGCGTCACCGAGCGCCTGCAGCTGGTGTCGCCACGAGTACCAGAACTCGGGGAAGCCGTGACAGAGGATCACGCACGGCCCGGCCTCGGGCCCGGCCTCGGCGATGTGCAATCGGATGCCGTTCGCCTGCACCAGGCGATGACTGACTGTCGCCACGTTGGTTCTCCTCTGCCCTTCGTTGCGGGCTGACGTCGTCCGACGTCAGATATCCCGGACAGATCTACAAAGCGCCCAATGCGCTGTCAAGCGGCTTCGAGGAACGCGTAGGAACAACGCATCAAGCACGAGCGTCCCGGGTTTGACCGAGTCTTCTGAACCAGGCATGAAGCCCGTTGAGAGGAACGTCATATTGGGTTCTACCGAAAGCCGGACGGTAGGCTGGCGCGATGTTTCGCCTCGTTCGCCTGACCCTCGTGACGCTCGCGGTCCTCCTCGGCTTTGCCGGCGTCGCCCATGCGGACAGCATCAGCATCACGGCGCCGGACACGCAGCTGATCGAGACCGACCTGCCGGTCACGCTGAACTGGACTGCGTCCGTGGCGAGCCCGTACGTCTTCGCGACGATCAAGACCGCCAGCGGCTGCGGCGCGAGCGCGACCGCTGACACGGGCGACAAGCTGATCGAGCCCGCCGGCGCCCTGCCCCAGTCCGGCTCGCTGTCGGGCACACGCGGCGCGTCGGCAAACGCGACCCCGGGCACGTTCACGATCTGCGCGTACCTGCAGGACGGGCTCTACGGCGCGGTGCTCGCGACGGCCGACAAGACCGTCACGCTGCGCCCGGACACCGGGTCGATCGTCATCTCGCCGCCGCCGACGGCCGTTCTGGGCAAGGAGATCTCGTTCCCCGCCACGGTGACCACCGAGCTGAGGCGCTACGAATACGTGACCGTCAAGCCCGGCACCACGTGCGCCGCCAACTACGGCCAGGACAGCCTCAAGGGCTCAAGCCTCGGGAACTCCGGCGGCACCGTGCTCGGCTCGAGCACGGTGACCGTCCAGTGGACGGTGGGCTCGACGAACGACCAGGGCCGCCCGGTCGGCTCGTACGTGTTCTGCGCCTACCTGCAGAAGGACGCGTCCAGTCCGACGCCGATCGCGAGCGCGAAGGCCGTCATCCAGGTTTCGGCCGCCGGCGGCGGCTCCGCCACGAGCACGTGCCCGGCGGTGCAGAAGGCGCAGAAGGCGCTCGCAAAGGACCTGGCGTCCTACAAGTCCTACACGCGCAAGGGGAAGAAGGCCCACGGCAGCGCGCGCACCCGGTACAAGAAGCTCGCCAAGCAGGCGCACGGCAAGTACCTGAACGCCAAGAAGACGCTCGCGAAGGCGAAGCTGAAGGGCTGCTGAGCCAGGCCGGCGACGAGACGCCGAGGGATGGCATTCGGGCGAACCGGGTAGAACGACGGATGTCATGGATCCGCTCGGAGCCCTCGATCGCCACCTCGGCGACGCCGTCGAGCGCGCGATGGAACGCCATCACGCGCGGCGGCTGCGGCGCCTGGGCCGCGACGATCAGCGGCGCCCGCCCGATGACGGTGAGTTGTGGGCCGCCGGCGACCCGCCGCCTCGGGCGGGCAACGCGGTCGACGTCCTGATCGAGGGAGCGGCGTACTTTCCTGCTGTCGCCGACGCGATCCAAAATGCGCAGCACAGCGTGCACATCGCGGGGTGGTGCCTGACGCCGGAGTTCGCGCTCGTCCGCGGCGAGCCGCCGCTGCTGCTGCGCGAACTGCTCGCCGACGCCGCCGAGCGCCTGGACGTGCGCGTCCTGCTGTGGGCCGGGTCACCGGCGCCCGTGTTCCCGCCGAGCCGCTCGTCGGTGCGTGAGGCGCGTGACGCGCTGGTCAAGGGAACGCGGATCAAGGCCGCGCTCGACGCCCGCGAGCGACCGATGCACTGCCATCACGAGAAGCTGATCGTGGTCGATGGTGAGGTGGCGTTCGTCGGTGGGATCGACTTGACGAGCTCCGGAGGCGATCGCTGGGACACACCCGCCCATCCGGCACGCGGCCGCCTGGGGTGGCACGACGTCGCGTCGCGCCTGCGCGGTCCCGCCGTCGGTGACGTCGCCGCCCATCTGGCCGCCCGCTGGAGCGCTGTCACCGGCGAGCCCCTGATCTCCGTGCCCGCGCCGCCCGCGGCCGGCGAGCTCGAGGTGCAGATCGTCCGCACCGTGCCCGAGAGCCTCTACGACTTCGCGCCGCGCGGCGACTTCCGCATCATCGAGGCCTACCGCCGAGCGCTGCGCTCGGCGCGCAAGCTCATCTACCTCGAGAATCAGTTCCTCTGGTCGCCCGAGGTCGTCGCGATCCTCGCCGACAAGCTGCGCCGTCCGCCCACGGACGACTTCCGTTTGCTGGTGATGCTCCCGGGTCGCGCGAACAACGGGCAGGACGACACGCGCGGCCAGGTCGCCGTGCTCGCCGACGCGGACCGCAAGGGCGGCGGGGGGCGCTTCCTCGCCACCACCATCCGCGCGCGCACCGGCCGCACCGCGGACAGGATCTACGTGCACGCGAAGGTCGCGATCGTGGACGACCACTGGCTGACGCTCGGGTCGGCGAACCTGAACGCGCACTCGTTCTTCAACGACACCGAGATGAACATCGTCGTCTGTGACCCCGATCTCGCTCGCGCGACGCGCGTGCGCCTGTGGGAATCGCACCTGGAGCGCTCGGCCGCGGTCGCGGCGGGCGATCCGACGACCGTGTTCGACGAGCTGTGGCGTCCGCTGGCCGCCGAGCAGCGCCTGCGCATGGAGCGCGGCGAGCCGGCGACCCACCGCCTGCTCGAGCTGCGTGTCCGCTCGCGCCGGGCCGAGCGTCTGTTGGGCCCGCTGCAGGCGCTCGTGGTCGACGGATGACGGCGGCTGAGAGCCGGCGGCATCACGACGCTGCCGCCATCACTCCACGCGAAGCGGCACCGGCGCATCGTCTGGGCGACGCGGGCGACTGACGTCTTCCTGCACCGCCTCGGCGGTCACGCCGAAGCGCAGCAGGCGCCCGCCGAACGCGATCGCACAGACCGCGAACCATGACCAGCCGAGCGCGAGGCCGCCGATCACGTCGGTGACCCAGTGGACGTCGAGCAGCACCCGGCTGGCTGCGACGCCCACCGCGATGCCGACGGCCGCGCCGGCCAGGACGGCGCGGGTGCGCGGCGGACGGCCGCGGCTCAGCAGCAGCGCTGCCGCTGCGTAGAACGCCGCCGCGGCGGTCGTGTGACCGCTGGGGAATGAGGGTCCGAGCGTGCTCGCCACGGGGTTCAGGGTCGGTCGCGCGCGGTCGACGAGCTCCTTGATCAGCGTGCTCAGGAGATGCTCTCCCGCGAGCACGAGCAGGAGGAAGGGCACGACCCAGCGGCTGCGCGTCCGGCGTGTCTCGACGATCGCCAGCGCGATCGCGAGGACGATCACCGTGATGGTCGCTCCGAGCTGCGTCACGGCCTTCAGCCCGTCGGTGGAGAGCGTCGTGGCGTGGTCGTGCGCCCACGACGAGATCCGCGCGTCAAGGCTGAGAAACGTGGGGTTCGTGTGCAGCGAGAGCGCGAGAACGCCGACGACCAGCCCTCCGATGAGCAGCACCACGATCGCGAGCGACAGGGCGAGGCCCGTCATGGCCGCCGGATCGAGCCGCGCGTCGAGTGCCGCACTCAGGCGCGGATGGCGGCGCACCTCATCCGATGCACGCGGGACGACGGGTGTCGCGCCGTGCCGTTGCAGACGGCGCGCGACGAACTGCGCCGCGGTGCCGGTCGTGAACGCAAGGATGAGGAGAACGACCAGGGGCATGTTGTTGAAGCGCGTGTGACGGTTTCCGGTTCATCTTCGCGCGATCCGGGAACACCGTCTGACGATGATCGCTTCTACCCGCGACTCTCCGGCCCAAACCGATCGCCTGGCGGACTCAGGGACGTTCAGCGTGCCCGTCCTGCAGGCGCGGCCCGGCGGCCTTGCGGAGCGCTGGGCGGCGATGCTCGCGGGGCGCCACCCGGCGATCGTGTTCCTCTCGGCCCTGCTGTGCGGCTTCCTCGTGGTCGGGCTGCTCTCGATCGCCATCGGGTACGGCGTCAAGCACGCGCTGCTGCCCACCGCGGGGGTCGGCTCCTGGGACGAATCGGTGAACGTGTGGCTGGCGGCACGGCGCAGCTCCGGGCTGACCGATGCGTCCTCGGTCGGGTCGACGATCGGCGGGGCGCCGCTGCTGCCGATCCTCGTCGCCGTGATCGCGCTGGTCTTGGCCACGCTGCGCCGCTGGCGGATCGCCACGTTCGTCGTGTTCGGCCTGATGGTCGAGTCGGCGCTCTACCGCGTGACGACGCTCGCGATCCATCGCCATCGGCCGAACGTCCCGCGACTCGAGAACCTGCCCGTGAACGCGAGCTACCCCTCGGGCCATACGGCGGCGTCCGTCGCGGTCTACTCGGGCCTGGCGCTGCTCCTGACCTCGAACCTCACCAGTGGCCGCTCGCGCGTCCTCGCCTGGAGCGCTGCGGTGCTCGTGACGCTGTTCGTCGCGGGCTCGCGGCTGTACCGCGGCATGCATCATCCGATCGACGCGGCGGCCGGCGCGCTGCTCGGCATGGCCGCGCTCGTGATCCTCGTCTTCGCCTGCCGCGCCGCCGGCGTCGCCGCGGATGCCCGGGAGCGCAGGGCCGGAGCATGAACGTCGCGGTCGTCGGCCATGCCGGGAAGACGCTCGGCGGGGGCCTGCCCGAGCTGCGCCGCGTGCTGCGGGCCCACGGCGTGGATGAGCCCTTCTGGGCCGAGGTGCCCAAGAGCCGCAAGGCTCCCGACCAGGTGCGGCGGGCGATCGCGGGCGGCGCCGACCTCGTCTTCGCCTGGGGCGGTGACGGGATGGTGCAGCGCTGTGTCGACGTGCTCGCGGGCACTGACGCGAGCCTTGCGATCGTCCCCGCCGGGACCGCGAACCTGTTCGCCTCGAGCCTCGCGATCCCGCGCGACATCGAGCAGGCCGTCCGGATCGGCCTGCACGGCGAGCGCCGCAGGCTCGACGTCGGGCGCTTCAACGGCGAGCGTTTCGCCGTGATGGCGGGCGCGGGGTTCGATGCCGCGATGATCCGCGACGCCGGCGGCCTGAAGGACCGCCTCGGACGTGCCGCCTACGTGTGGAGCGGCTCGAAGAATCTCGGCGGTGAGGGCTTCGAGGCGAAGATCAAGGTGGACGGCGTCAGCTGGTACGACGGACGGGCGAGCTGCGTGCTGGTGGGCAACATCGGCGAGCTGTTCGGCGGCGTCGAGGTGTTCCCCGACGCACTCCCGGACGACGGCGAGCTGGAGCTCGGCGTCGTGACCGCCCAGAGCGTCGCCCAATGGGCGCGAACGATCGCGCGCACCGCCGTCGGCGACGCGCAGCGCTCACCGTTCGTGCGCACGACGAAGGCACGCTCGGTGAAGGCCAAGCTCGACCGCAAGGTCCTCTACGAGCTCGACGGCGGCGACCGCAGCAGGGTGAAGTCGTTCAAGGCGCGGGTCGAACCCGCCTCGCTCAGCGTCTGCGTCCCCGATCAGCCAAAGGAGCAGTCATGAGCGCCACGCCACGCCCCGTCCGCGAAGCGCAGGCCCGGGGCGACCGGGTCAGCCGCAGCCGCGGCTTCGCGTGGCTGGCGCGGTCGGGCTTCCTCGCGCGCGGGCTGATCTACGGGATCATCGGCGTGCTCGCGGTCAAGCTGGCACTCGGGGACGGCGGGAAGGCGACGAACCAGCAGGGCGCGCTGCGCACGATCGCTCATCAGCCGTTCGGGCGCACGCTGCTCACCGTCGTCGCCGTGGGCCTCGGCGGGTATGCGCTGTGGCGGCTGCTGCGTGCGGCGATCGGTCACGGGCCCGAGGCGAGCGACAGCGGCTTTGATCGCGTTGCCGGCGTGGCCAGCGGTGTCGTCTACGCGATTCTCTGCGTCACCGCCGTCAAGATTCTCAGCGGCGGGCAGACCGCGGGATCGGGGCACCCGCAGAAGCCGGCCGCCGGCGTCCTGGGCTGGCCCGGCGGAACGTGGCTGGTGGGCGGCGCCGGAGCGATCCTGATCGGCGTCGCGCTCTACCAGGGGTACAAGGGCCTCAGCGAGAAGTTCCTCGACGACTCGAAGACCGAGCAGATGTCGCGCCGTGGCCGCAAGGCGTTCACGGCCTTCGGCGTCGTCGGCCACCTGGCGCGCATGGTCGTCTTCGGCCTCGTGGGCTATTTCCTGCTCAAGGCGGCCATCGACTACGCCCCGAGCCAGGCGGTCGGCCTGGACGGCGCACTCGCGCGCCTGCAGCGCGACTCCTACGGGCCGTACCTGCTCGGCATCGTCGGCGACCGGGCTCGTCTGCTTCGGCGTGTATTCGGTGGCCGACGCGCGCTATCGCCGGCTGTAGGGTCGGACGGTGCCCAGCCTGGTCCTTGGACCGATCCTGCGGTTCGTCGATGAACGCGTCGCCACGGTCTGGGTGCAGACCGACGCGCCGGCCGAGGTCTCGATCCTCGGGAGCCGCGAGCGGACGTGGTGCGTCGAGGGCCTGCACTTCGCGCTGCTGACCCTGGAGGGGCTGACGAGCGGCACGGACCACCCGTACGAGGTCCGCCTCGACCGCGATGTCGTGTGGCCCCAGCCCGGCACACCGTTCCCGCCGAGCACGGTGCGGCTGCTGAGCGCTCGCCGCCCGCTGGACATCGCGTTCGGGTCCTGCCGGATCACGCTGCCGCACGAGCCGCCCTACACACTGCGCAGCCACGAGCACCCCTCAGGGCAGGGCATCGACGCGCTGCGCGCCTATGCGCTGCGGGCCGCCGACGCGGGCGGCGGTGAGACCTTGCCCGACATGCTGCTGATGCTCGGCGACCAGATCTACGCCGACCAGCCGTCGCCTGATCTCAAAGATGCGGTTGCGGATAGGGAGGACCGTCCCGCGGACATCCCCGACGACGAGGTCGCGGACTTCCCGGAGTACGCCCTCGCCTACCACGAGGCGTGGCGCGAGCCCGCGATCCGCTGGCTGCTGTCGACCGTCCCCAGCACGATGGTCTTCGACGACCACGAGATTCACGCCGAGTGGCGCATCTCGCAGGGCTGGGTCGACGAGATGAACGCCGAGCCCTGGTTCGACGGACACATTCGCGCCGGGCTGATGGCCTACTGGGTCTTCCAGCACATCGGCAACCTGTCGCCGGACGCGCTCGCTGAGGGCGAGCTCTACGACGCCGTCCGGGCCGAACGCGACGCGGGTGCGCTGCTGGCCTCGCGGATGGACACCGAGGGCCGGCAGGTGGGGCACAGCCGCTGGAGCTTCGCCCGCGACATCGGCGATTCGCGCCTCGTGGTGATCGACTCGCGTGCGGGACGCGACGTGACGCCGGGGCGCCGCGAGCTGGTTCAGGACGAGGAGTGGGAGTGGATCCGCGAACAGGCCCGCCGGCCGGCGCGGCACCTGCTGCTGGCCAGCTCCGTCCCGTTCCTGCTCGCCCCGGGTCTGCATCACGTCCAGACGTGGGATGAGGCCCTGACCGACGGCGCGTGGGGGCCGCTGGCGAGCGTGGCTGGGCGAGCGCGTGCGGCGTGCCACGGTGATGGACCACTGGGCATCGTTCCAGCGGACCTACCGGCGCTTCACCGAGCTCGTCGACGACGCCGCCCACGGCCGCGAGGGCGCCGCTCCGGCGTCGATCGTGATGCTGTCCGGCGATGTCCACCACTGCTACCTCGCGCGGATCGGCTTCCCCGCCGGGAGCGGTGCCCACAGCCCGGTGTGGCAGGCGGTCTGCTCCGGCTTTCGCAAGGAGCTCGCCCCGCACGAGCGGGCTGCCATCGCGTTCGGCCATTCGGCCCTGGCCGCGCGGCTCGCCAGGCGGCTGGCCCGAGCCGCTCGGGTGCCGCCGCTGCGCTTCGGCTGGCGCGTCGTCGAGCGCCCCGCCTACGCCAACCAGATCGCCACGCTGAGCCTCGAAGGCGATCGCTCGCGCGTGCTGGTCGAAGCAGTCGTCAGCGGGGAATGGCAGCACCCGCGCCTGGAAACCGCCTTCGCCCGCGACCTGGACTAGGGCTCCGAGAAGACGCTCCGCGACGCACCGGCGATCGCCGTCTGCGAGGTGTGAGGACTCACCGGTGCCGTCGCGGCGCCTTGGGCACCGCGACCTTCACCTTCCCGGTGGAGCGCCCGACCCCCAGACCCGTCACGTACTTGAGTTCGAAGACGAACGGCCGGCGGGGCCGGGCCATGAGCGTGCAGCCAAAGACGAAGGTGTTGCCCTTGCGCCGTGAGAAGCCCGCGATGCAGTGACCGCCGCTGATGAGCGTGGGGTTGATCGCGCTGACCTTCCCGGTCGTGTGGCCGGCGACGTGGAAGAACCAGGCGACGACCCGGCCATGCCTCTTGCGCGTGACGAAGTGCTTCACGGCTCACGACGAGCGAGCCGTCGTAGGACAGGGTGACAGGGCGCTCGGCGCTCGCGAGCAGCATGCCCCCGCTCGCGTAGAGCCACGCGCAGACGCGGTCGGGAACGACCTTGACGTCCCCGTCGATCGTGACGTCCACACTCGTGTCATAGGCGCCGGCGGCAACCGTCGTCCCGCCGAGAGCGTCCACCGCGCTCGCGGACAACGGGGCGCACGGCCCCTGCTGAGCAAGCACGACGACCGTCCCGCTCACCGCCTCGGTGGTCCCCTGCAGATGTACGGCGAAGGTCTGGCCGAAGAACGGCGAAGCCGTTGCGGCCTGCATCTGGAGCGTCCCGACGGGCGCGCGCACGGGTATGACCAGGTCCTGCATCGAGAGCGTGGTCTGAGGCGCCGGAACGAGCTCGACGAATGCGCAGACGCGCAGCCCTCCGACGAACGACTGCGCGGGCACGTCCACCGTGACGGGCGTCGCGCGGCGGTGCTCATTGAACAGCTCGACCGGCGTGGGCAGCGCGGCCTTCACGGCGCCGGCGCTCGCCTGGCAGGGACTGCCGTCATCCTGCCGTGCGAACACGCGCAGGTGTGGTGGTCGAAGCCGAGTCCTGAGTCGTCGAGACGCTCAGCGTGAACGGATTGCCTGCGATCGCGACGGCCGGCGGCGTCACCGTGACACTCTCGATCGCGAGCGCCGTGGCGCTGTGCACGAAGCCGAAACCAAGCGCGAGGACCAACAGCGACGACACGCGACGCCGGACCATTGCTCCACTCTCTCACGCGGTCGGGGCGCAGTCCACCGCCGCGGTCCGGGCGGCGGGAGAGCGGCGACGTGGCGCCAGGCTCATCGTCGTCGTGTCGTTGGGGGCACGCCGAGTCAGTGCCCGGCAGCTTGGCCGCCGTCGATGTGCAGCGTCTCCCCGGTGACGAACGTCGCCTGCTCGAGATAGAGGATCCCGTCGACGATGTCTCCGATCGCGCCCAGCCGGCGGATGGGGTGAAGGGCGGCCATGCCGTCGTAGGACGCGGGGTCGTGCTCGGGGTCTGGATGACTCCGGGGGCGATCGCGTTGACCCGCACGCCGCGCGACGCGTACTCGGTGGCCAGCGCGCGGGTCGCCGCGGCCACCCCGCCCTTGGTGAGGGAGGTCAGCGCGGACGGTCTGGCGCTGTTGGCATGGTCGACGAGGCTCGTGGTGATGCTGACGATGTGGCCGCTGCCCTGCATCGCCATCTGCTCGATGGCGCGTTGGGTGATGTGGAAGAACCCGGCGAGGTTGACGGCGGTGACCGCGGCATAGTCGTCGAGCGTGTAGTCGGTGAACGGCTTGCCGATGAACAGCCCCGCATTGTTGATCAGCGTGTCGATCCGTCCGAACCGGGCGAGCGCCTGGTCCACGACGCTCCGGGCGGTCTCGGGATCTGCGATGTCACCCCGCACGGTCAGGAGGTCCGGCTCGTCGGAGGGGTTGATCGAGCGTGAGGTGGCGACGACGGCGTACCCGGCACGACGGAACGCGTCCGTCACACCGGCGCCGATCCCCTGCGAGGCGCCGGTGACGACAGCCACTCTGCTGCCGGTGGCAGGGGGCGCCGGACTCATCCGACGAGGTATGTCTCGACTGCGAAGACGCGCCAGGGTCCGGGGACGCCTCTGAGGTCGTGGTCGCCGCGGTCGGCGAGGGTCCAGCCGGAGCCGACGATGAGGTCTCGGACGGTGCTGCTGACGAGGACGCCTCCGGGCTCGGCGAGGCTGTTGATGCGCGCGGCGATGTGGACGGCGAGTCCGCCGATGTCGTTGTTGGCGAGCAGCTCGCACTCACCGGTGTGCAGACCGGCACGAATGTCCAGGCCCAGCGTGCGGACACCCTCGCGGATGGCGATCGCGCAGCTGATGGCGCGGCTCGGGCCGTCGAAGGTCGCGAGCACACCGTCCCCGAGTGACTTCACGAAGCGTCCTCGATGGCGTTCAACCTCCTCGCGCACCAAGATGTCGTGGCGTTCCAGCAACGTGCGCCAGGCGCCGTCGCCCAACTCCGCAGCGCGCTCGGTCGAGCCGACGATGTCCGTGAACAGGACTGTCGCGAGGACGCGGTCGCTGATGACCGGTCTGCGGACGCCCGTCATGAACCGCTCGATCTCGTCGGCGAACCGGCCGCCCTTGGGGACCTCGATGAGCTTCGCGTTGGGGATGTGCTCAGCCAGGCGTGGCGCGAGTGCCGCGCGTCGAAGAACGTGTCGTCGGCGCGGCGCAGCACCAGCGTCGGGCACTGCACGCTGCCGAGTGCGTCGCGCACGTCGAGCTCGCCCACCATCGCGAGCGCCGCGGCGACGGCGTCCGGCGTCATCGCGAGACGCTGGTGACGCGCAAGGAGGCGCCGTGCCTGCTCGCCCTCACCGGCGAACGCACCCCACGGCTGCTCCGGCGAGCCGCTGCCCCAGTGCTCGACGACCGCCGCGACGACCGCATCACGCTCCTCAACGCTCTGCGCCCACTCATAGCCCGGACCCCGCACGACGCGCGGCGTCGGGTTGATCAGCGCCAGTGCCCGCACGAGCTCCGGTCGCGACGCCGCGAACAACATGGCCAGGGCGCAGCCTTCAGCGTTCGACACCAGCACCGGCTGCTCGGCGTTCGCTGCATCGATCACGGCGAGGACGTCATCGATCTGCTCCTCCAACGGCGTCGCCCCGGCAATGCCACCGGACATCCCGGCCCCGCGCCGATCGAACTGGATCAGCCGCGCGAACGACGCCAGACGCTCGAGGAACCTCGCCTGAATGGGGAGATCCCAGCCGAGTTCGATGTTCGACATGAACCACGGCACGACGAGGACGTCGAGCGGCCCATCGCCCGCCACCTGGTAGGCGATCTGCACACCACCGCTACGCGCGTACCGAGTCTCCGGAACCTCCACCCGACCACACTACCCGCGGCCCCGCATGCTCTGTCCGGCGGTGGAGGACCCCCACTCCGTCACCGGCAGGTCTCCGAGGCGACCGGCGTGGCGTAGACTCGCCCCATGCGCAGGGCGCCGGTCGTCATGGTGCTGGGAGTCGCTGTCGTCGCAGCATGCGCCGCCGGATCGGCAACCGCCAGGCCGGCTTCGCCGTGCGGAATCCTGCCGGGCGGCGGCTCGCTCGAATGGCGGCCCGACGGGCATCTGAACGCTCGCGTCAGAGGGCTCCTGGGCGGCTTCCCTGCGCGGGCCGGGACGACGCTGTACGTCGATGGCCTGGTCCCTCCGAGCGCCACCGGCTTCATCGTCGCGATCGACATGCGGAGCGGGAAGCGGCTGACGTCGTTCCGGCCAGCGCTCCCTCCGGGGACCGTGTGATCGCGATGGCGGCGTCGGCGTCGGCGCTGTACGTCGCCTCCGGCCCCGACGGCCCGACTGGCCCCGGCAAGCATGTCCAGGCGTTCGACGCCGGCACGGGAGCCCGGCTCCCGTCGTTCCAGCCGCCGGCCGACCTTGCCGACGGACTCCTGTCGGCGATGGTCTACGCCTCGGGGAGGATCGTCATCACGAGCGCGCCCGCGACCGGCCCGGGGCCGACGCTCGGAGCCTTCGATCCCGTGACCGGCGGGGCGCTCTGGCGCCTGAGCCTTCCCTACTCGATGGGATCGATGGTGACGAACGGCAAGCAGGTGTTCGTCGGAATCCGCGCCGACGACCGCGTGGAGCGCCTGTTCGAAGCCTTCGACGCGGTGACCGGGGCGCACGTACCCGGCTCGGGAGCGTCGCTTCCGGGAGCGCGCGCCAACTCCCTGGGGACCGTCACAGGCGTGGCGGGGGGCCGGCTCCTGGGCAACGCAGGCCCGCCGCTGCACTTCGTCAGCCTGTCGCTTGCCGGCGGTGCATCGCTCCCCGTCCCGCGGCTGCCCAAGGGCGCGACCGTGAGCTACGGGACCTCGCACACGCTCGTCGGCACCGTGCCGCGCGAGCGCGTCCACGGGATCAAGCTCGTCAACGTCCCGGGGCTGTTCACCTCCGCCGGGAAGCTGATCGGCACCACCTGTCTGCAGTTCGACGTCCTCGCCCAGCGCGACGACCGCCGCCTGATCGCCGGCCGCCTCAGCGACGACCAGCGCTCGACGACGATCGTCGAACTCGCACGACCGTGAGCGACGCGCGCACACCGAGCAAGCATCTGGTGCTCGCGGCGATGATGTTCGCCGTCGCGATGATCTTCATCGACCAGACGATCGTCGCGCTCGCGATCCCGAGCCTGCAGACCGATCTGCACCTCTCGTCGACCGGGGCGCAGTGGATCGTCAACGGCTACCTGCTCGCGCTGTCGGCCTTCTTCGCGCTCGGCGGCAAGGCTCGCCGACATCGCTCGGCCGCCGGCGGATGGTGCTGATCGGGGTCGCCGGCTTCGCGGCCTGCTCGGCGCTCTGCGGCGCGACGCCGACGGGCCCGGCCGGCCAGGCGTGGATCATCACCTTCCGCGTCCTTCAGGGCGTCAGCGCGGCGCTCCTGTTCCCGGCCGCGCTGGCGATCGTCGTCGCGGCCTACCCGGTGCACGAGCGCGGGAAGGCGCTGGCGATCTTCTTCTCCGTCTCGCGGCGGTCTGACGTCGATCGGCCCGATGCTCGGCGGGTATCTCACCGAGTGGACGTGGCGGGCGATCTTCTGGATCAACATCCCGGTCGCGCTGATCGCGATCGTCCTGACGCTGATCGCGAGGCCGGCGCAGGAGCGCACGCCGTCGAGGATCGACGTGCGCGGCGCGCTGCTCGTGTGCAGCGGCATGACCCTCTCCGTGCTCGGCCTGCAGCAGGCCGGCCAATGGGGCTGGCGGAGCGTCGCGACCTGGGCCTGCCTCGTCGTCGGCCTGGTGCTGCTCGGCGGCGTTCGCGGCGCACACGTGGCGCGCCGAGGAGCCGCTCGTGCCGATGCGGCTGTTCGCCGGGCGCGGCTTCGCCGTCGACAACATCGTGCTGTTCCTGCTGTCGATCTGCTTCGTCCCGCTGTTCTTCTTCGCCAGCCTCTACGCGCAGGTCGCGCTGGGCGAGAGCGCGACGAAGGCCGGCCTGTTCCTGCTCGTCTTCTTCGCCGGCTTCACGATCGGCGCACAGATCGGCGGCCGCATCCTCGACACCCGCGGTGCGCGGCCGGCGGTCGTGATCGGCTGCGCGCGTCGCCGCGACCGGCTTCTACCTCTGGGGCTCGAAGCTCGACGGGCTGTCCTTCGGCTCGCAGTGGACGTACGCTCGTGCTCGCCGGCGTCGGCATGGGATTCATGCTCGGCCCGTCGAGCACCGACGCCGTCAACCGCGCGCCGCGCACCGCCTACGGCGCGGTCACCGGGCTCACGCAGACCGTGCGCAACTTCGCCGGCAGCCTCGGCCTCGCCGTGCTCGGGTCGCTGCTGATCACGCAGACCGTCTCGCGCGTCGGGACGACGCTCACGAAGTCCGGCGTTCCGGCGGCGCAGGCCGACCGGATCGCACACGGGATCTCGGGCGGCGGCGCGGCGACGAGCGCGGGGCGTGGCTCGCCGTCCGTCCTGCGAGCGGTGCGGCTGGACTTCGCGCACTCGACGCAGACGTCGTCTACGCGATGGCCGGGGTGATGGCGCTCGCCTTCGTCATCTCGGTCGCGGCGATGCCGCGCGGCACCGCCGCGCAGCAGGCCGAAGCGGCTGCGCCGACGGACCAGCCTGCCCCGGCGGTGTCCTGACGGTCGGCACGCCGGTCGTCGACGACGCTTGTGTCGCCGCCTGCGACGGGTGATAGTGGCCGGATGCGACGGGTGGCACTGCCGGCCCTGCTCGCGGCGGCCGTGTTCGCCGCCGCGTTCACGGCGGCGGCCGGCGCCGCCGCTCCGTCGCGCGGCCTCGCACTCGTCGGCGCGCTGCACGCTCCCACTCGCGCGCTGACCGCGCACACGATCTCGGTCGGCGTCATCGTCCAGAACCGCGGCTCCAAGGCGTCGCGGCCGGCGCGCCTCGCCGTCCGGCTCGGTCCTGTCGGCCTCGGTCCCGCTACCCCGCGTCCTCGGGTCGTTCAAGGTCCCGCGCCTCGCGGCCGGGAAGAAGGTCCGCATCAAGGCTCGCGTCACGATCCCGCCGGACGCCGACCGGGTGTCGTCGGCGTTCGTCGTGTGCGTTGCGCCGGGAACGCAGGCGAACGCGTGCGCATCTTCGCGCGCGGTCGCCATCGCCGGCGGATCGTCGCTGGACCTGATCGGGGCGGCCCTCGCCGCGCACCGCATCGACCTCGGGACGGCGTACATCGACGTGTTCAAGGCGCTGCGCGGCGACCCGTCGCTCCCGCGCCCCTCCGCGGTGCCGGGCCGATGCCGACGGGTGCACTGATGGCGCGGCTCGACGACGATCTCCCGAAGCTCCCGGCCGCGAAGCGCGCGGCGCTGCTTCGCTACCTCATGCCCCCGACGCTCGTGAGGAGCGCCTGGGCGCCGCGCGGTGCGGCACATCGAGCTGCAGCCGCGGACGACACGTCGACGTGCGGCGCGCAGAACACGCCCGCCAAGCTGACGGGCGTCTGGACGGTGATCGAGACGCCCCACGTGAGCGTCTGGTACCTGCTGCACTCCGCGACCGGGAAGACCAATGCGCACCGGATCGCGGCGGCGATCGAGGGGCAGATCTGGCCCAAGCTCACCGGCGGGTTCCGCAGGCCCCTGAGCGACGCCACGGCTCCGTGCCAGGGAGGCCTGAACGGGAAGCTCGACGTCTTCGTCGCGTCGTCCGGCCCGGACTTCGGGAAGGAGATCATCGCGGGCGGTGCGGGCGGCCTGACGATGCATCTGCAGCTCCCGGGGCCGTTCGCCGGCTGCATGGCCGAGCCGGCGTGGATGCTCGTCCCCGAGGACGTCTCGCGCTCGACCCTCGCCCACGAGTTCATGCACGCGGTGCAGGCGGCCTATGCCCGCTGCCAGGGGAACGGCTACCCCGAGTGGGTCGAAGGCACGGCCGATTGGGCGATGTGGTTCGTCTATCCGCAGGACCAGAATCGTGCCGTGCCCGACAGCCCGTCGCAGCTGTGGAACCCGAACTTCGAAACCGTCGTCCCCTTCGGGGCGCCTCCGGGAAGCCTGGGCTACATCCGGGGCTACACGTGGTGGCCGTTCTGGATGTCGCTCTCCCGCGCTGCCGGAGGCGGGAAGGTCTCCAGCCCCGTGCCGCTGGCCCGGCTCTTCGAGGCGAGCGGCTCCGGGAGCCTCAGCCTCGACGACCTGATCAAAGCCGCCGCCGGTACGAGCGTCAAGGACGCGTGGAAGCGGTACGACGTCGAGCGCTGGAACGTCGGCCCCGTCGGTCGGCCGGGCTCGCCCATCCGGTCGGGGTTTCGGCAGTGGTACGGGATCACGGCCATGCCGGGCGGCCACAGCGTCAACGAGGAGAAGCTCGCGCTCGGCAGCCTGGCGACGAGGACGTTCGACTGGTTCGGGGCCAGCCCGGGACAGAAGCCGGCGACGACGCGCTACCGCTGGCTGACGTTCGCCGACAAGGCCGCGCGCGAGATCATCGTGCAGCCGGGGAACCCCGGCGGCGCGCCCGGGCTCGTCATCCAGGCATTCCTGCGCCTGGGCGACGGCACATGGAGGATCGAGGACTGGACGGACCGCAAGACCGTGAACCTGTGCCGCGACCAGCCCGCGGGCGACGTCCAGGAGATGATCCTCGCCTACGCGAATGCGACGACCCAGGGCCCCGATACCGCCCCGATCGCCTCGACCGTGCAGTTGCGCAACACGTGCGGCTTCCCGAAGCGCTTCGAGGGTACGTGGACGCGGGTCTACACGTGGCCCGGGCGAGGGTCGTGGACGGAGACGATCACCGGCAAGGCCTCGTTCGTGCGCAGCAGCGTGTTCCCGCCCGGAGGCGGACGCGATCAGCTCAGTCCCGTACGACCTCGAGAGCGGCACCGTGTCGTGGACCGTGTCGGGGTCGAGCGAGTGCGAGACGTTCAGCGGCAGCGGCAGCGAACCGGCGACGGCAGACACGTCGTTCGGCACTCCGACCTCGCTCACGCTCGAGAAGGTCACCGGGCACCCCGGGGCTCCGAACCCCGAGCCCAAGCCGTACTACTACTCGATCCGCGTCGGTCAGGATCCGCAGAAGGCGCCGACGTACAACGTGGCGAACTGTGACGGCACCAGCGCCACCGAGAACCTCGTGCTGCCCTACCTCGACGTCGGCTACCCGAGCCCGCTCAACATCGACAGCCCGCTGGACCGGATCCAGAAGAGCGACAGCGCGGGGCTGCTCGAGGGCCACCGCACGGCGGCCGACGACGGCGTGCCGATCGACGACACGTGGAGCTTCAAGGGCGCGGGCTACCGGGGAACGCGAACAGCTCGACCAGGCGCGGGAGCGCCGCGGCGTCGCCGTCGAGCGTGACGGCGCCGCTCGCGACGGCTTCGGCCGGGGCGAGCCGATGACTGAGGAGCGCGTGCAGGTGCTCGTCCCGGGTCGTGATGATCAGGTCGGCGTCGTCGGGTGCGCCGGCGGTGACGGTGAGGCTCGTGTCGTGCGCGCGGACGGTGAACGCGCCGTCGGTCAGGCGCAGCTCCCACGTCGTCGGGCGGGCGATGCGGTTGCCTGTCGTGGAACGCGGGCAGCGCGCCGACGAGCCAGCGCGAGTGTGACGCGACGTCGGCCGGGAGACGTCCCATGCTCTTCGTCCCCCACCGTCCGAGCGCCATCAGGATCGGCTGGAGCTCGCGGCCGTACTCGGTGAGCTCATACACGGTGCCGCGCTCCGGCGCGGTGAGCAGGCGCCGGGCGACGACGCCGGCGGCCTCCAGGTGCTTGAGCCGCGCCGCGAGCGTGTTCGTGCCGATGCCGGGCAGGCCGTCGTCGAGGTCGCTGAAGCGCAACGGCCCGAGCAGCAGATCCCGCAGGATCAGGAGCGCCCAGCGGTCGCCGATCACGTCGAGGGCGGCGGCGATGCCGCACTGCTGGGCGTAGCTGCGCGGCGTCACCGCATCTGAGGGCACGCTGCGATCATATCCTGCTTGCGGATTGAAAGTCAGCTTGCAATCTGCAAGCGACGACGTTAGGTTGCGGCCATGAGCAGAACCGTCGTCGTCCGCTACCGAACCCGGCCCGAGGCGGCCGACGAGAACGCCCGCCTGGTCGAAGGCGTCTACGCCGCGCTCGCTGAACGCGACCCGGGCGATCTGCGCTACACGACCTACCGCCTCGACGACGGCGTGACCTTCGTGCACGTCGCCCACCAGGCGAGCGAGGAGAACCCGCTGCCGGCACTGCCCGCGTTCGCCGAGTTCCAGCGCGAGCTGGCCGGGCGCTGCGCCGAGCAGCCGGCGGTGAGCGAGGCGACCCTCGTCGGCTCGTACGGGTGGCCGTCATGACCCGGCTGCAGGCACGCGTGAGGATCCGTGGCAGCTGACGACGCCGCCGGGCAAGGCCGGGTACCAGATGTGGAAGGACGAGGAGGCCG
Source organism: uncultured Solirubrobacteraceae bacterium (assembly GCA_963781935.1). Lineage (GTDB taxonomy): Bacteria > Actinomycetota > Thermoleophilia > Solirubrobacterales > Solirubrobacteraceae > F1-60-MAGs163. The sequence continues at coordinate 1,932,312 of CAWAHX010000005.1, read as the reverse complement.
ATCCACCGGTGCTCGTCTGCCAGGTCGGCGGAACCCAGCTGCGCTACCAGCTGCGGGCGATCGAGGACCTGCACGCGATGCTGAAGGCACACGGCGACTGGATGGCGCTCGGCGGCGCGGACGAGCAGAAGCCGGCCCCCGACGGGACCGTCGAGGCGTGGGGCCGCTCGCCCGACAATCCGGTCGGCGGCTGGTACGGCTCGAAGAAGGGCCTGCGCGGGCCGCTTCGGCGTCTACCTGCCGCCGCTGCTGGAAGCGCTCGGCCTGGCGGAGCTCACGCACGAGGCGCGCAACAACCAGATGCGCGCGCTCTGAGCTACCAGCCGCCCTCCGAGCGCCGGTCGTGGTGGTCGGCGTCGCCGAGGTCGAACACGAGCAGCTTGGGCTCGGTGAACGTCTCCAGGAACCACTGTGAGAGCTCGCGGCCGACGCCGCTCTTCTTCGCGCCGCCGAACGGCGCCATCTGGTCCCAGTAGTTCGAGGTCTCGTTGATGTTCACGGCGCCGTGCTGGAGCGCCTCGCCGACCCGCCACGCGGCCGCGAGGTCGCGCGTGTAGAGCGAGGCGATCAGGCCGAGGTCCGAGCTGTTGGCGATCGCGATCGCCTCGGCGGTCGAGGAGAACGTCATGACCGGCGCGACGGGCCCGAAGGTCTCGCTCTGCGCGATCAGCATCTCGGGGGTGACGCCGGTGAGGATCGTCGCCGGGTAGTAGAGGCCCTCCTGCGGGCCGAACTGCGTCACCTGGGCGCCGCGCTCGCGCGCGTCCTCGACGTGCTCGCTCACGCGGCGCAGCGTCGCCTCGTTGCACAACGGGCCCATGTTCGTCGCCTCGTCCGAGGGGTCGCCGATGCGCAACTCGGCGGCACGGGCCGTGAGCTTGGAGACGAACTCGTCGTGGATGTCCTCGTGGACGAGGATCCGCTCGGCGGAGGTGCACACCTGACCGGCGTAGTAGAAGCAGCCGATCATCGCGCCCTCGACGGCGGCGTCGATGTCGGCGTCGCGCAGCACGATCTGCGGCCCGTCGCCGCCGAGTTCGAGCAGCATGCGCTTCAGGCCCGCGCGCGAGGCGATCTGCAGGCCCGTCGCGCTGGAGCCCGTGAAGAAGATCCCGTCGACGTCGTCGTGCTCGACGATCGCCGCGCCGATGTCGCCGAGGCCTTGGACGACGTTCACCACGCCCGGCGGCAGCCCCGCCTCCGCGAACGTCTCGGCGACCATCGCGCAGGTCGTCGGCGCGTACTCGGACGGCTTCCAGACGGCGGTGTTCCCCGCGGCGATGATGTGCGCGAGCGCGATCGACGAGATGTCGGTCGGGAAGTTGTACGGCGTGATCACGCCGACGACGCCGAGCGGGCGGTGCGTGAGGACGAGGCGCTTGTTGCGCGTGCGCTCCTGGGTGGACGGGAACGACAGGCCGCGATGGCGCAGGATCTCCTCGGCGGCGCGGCGGTAGGACGGGCCCGCGTACTCGTAGACCTCCTCGCGCGACTCGACGATCGTCTTGCCGATCTCGCTGCTCAGCGCCTGCGCGATCGCCTCGGCGCGGTCCTTGAACAGCTCGGTGATCGATCGCAGGATCTCGACGCGCTCCATCACCGAGAGCGCGGCCCACGCCGGCTGCGCGGCACGCGCGGACGCGACCGCGCGGTCGACGTCGGACGCGTCACAGCGCGTGACCGTGTTGTAGACGGCGCCCGAGTGCGGGGATCGCACGTCGAACGTGCCGGCATTGCCGGGCACCCACTCACCGCCGATCAGCGCGTTGACAGGAAGCGTCGAAGTGGCACTCACGGGATCCTCGATTCGGCCGATGGTCTCGTGCGAGCCTACCCCTGTGAGAGAGTCGCCCCAAATGACAGCGGCCATGTCCACGTTCGCAGGGCGCACCGGAGCGATCAGCGTCACCACCTGGGCGCCCGCCGACCCGCGATTCGTCGTCCTGCTGGTGCACGGCTACGGCGAGCACGCCGGGCGCTACGGCCATGTCGCAGCGCGGCTGGTCGACATGGGTGCCGTCGTCGTGGCGCCGGACCACGCCGGGCACGGCAGGTCCGAGGGCGAGCGCGCGCGGATCGAGGACCTCGAGTCGCTCGTCGACGATCTTGCGACGCTCGACGCACTCGTGCGGGCCGAGTACGCCGGCCTGCCGGTCGTCCTGATCGGCCACTCGATGGGCGGGCTGGTGGCCACGCGCTACGCGCAGCGCGGCGTCGCCCTCGATGCGCTCGTGCTCTCCGGCCCGGTGATCGGCGGCAACCCGGACATCGCCGCGTTGCTCGAGCTCCCCGAGCTGCCCGAGGTGCCGCTCGATCCGAGCGTGCTCTCGCGCGACCCGGCGGTCGGCGAGGCGTATGCGGCCGACGACCTCGTCTACCACGGCCCGTTCCAGAGGGTGACCCTCGAAGCGATGTTCGCCGCGGCCGACGCGGTCAGGACGGGGGATCGCCTCGGCGACGTGCCGACCCTCTGGCTGCACGGTGAGCTCGACGCACTCGCGCCGCTCGCGGCCACGCGCCCGGTCTTCGAGGCGATCCGCGGTCCGCACGCCGAGGAGAAGGTCTACCCGGGCGCACAGCACGAGATCTTCAACGAGACCAACCAGGACGAGGTGCTCGACGACGTGGTGGCGTTCCTGGAGCGGGCGCTCGCGCCGTAGCCGGGATGGGAACGCGTCCAGGCTTGCCGCGCGGCCTGCTCGTCGTCGTCGCATGCCTGGCGCTCGGCGCGCTCAGCCTCGTTGCTCCGTCCGGCCTGGGGTACGACCCGTGGGCCTGGCTCGTCTGGGGGCGCGAGCTCACGCACCTCGACCTCGACACGCTCGGCGGGCCGTCGTGGAAGCCGCTGCCCGTCTTCCTGATCGCGCCGTTCACCCCGCTCGGGGCGGGTGCTCCGTGGATCTGGCTGGTGTTCGCGCGCGCCGCCGCGTTCGCCGCCATCTACCTGGCCTACCGGATCGCCGCGCGCTTCGGCGGCCCCGTCGCGGGGGTCGTGGCCGCCGTCGGACTCTGCGCCGGCGCCGACTTCTTCGTCACCGGCCTGCGTGGGTACTCGGAGCCGCTGCTGATCGCGCTGGCGTTCGCCGCCATCGACCGGCACCTCGACGGGCAGCGGCTCGCGGCGCTCGCGTTCGCTGCGGCGGCGGGCCTGCTGCGGCCCGAGGTGTGGCTCCTGACCGGCATCTACGGCCTGTATCTGCTCGTGACCTCCGGGCGGCCCGCGACAGCGCGCGCGTGGCGGCGCAGCATCGGGGTCGTGATGCTCGTCGCTGCGGCTCCCGTGATCTGGATGAGCCTGGACCTCGCCGGCTCCGGGCAGCGCTCTGAAGTCCAGCCAGATCGCGCAGACGTCACCGCTCGGAAGTGCGGCGCGTGCGGCCAACCCCGGCATCACCGTCGTCTCGCGTGCCGCCGACGCCGTGCTGCTCCCGATCCTGCTGCTCGCGCTGCTGTCGCTGCCGCTCGCCTACCGCCGGCGCTCCTGGCCCGTGCTCACGATGGCCGCTGGAGCGATCACGTGGATCCTCATCGTCGCCGTCATGGCCGAGGCCGGGTTCACCGGGCGCCGCAGGTACCTCATCCTCGCCGCGGCGCTGATGTGCGTGCTCGCCGGCATCGCCGCGGGCTGGCTGCTCAGGGAGTTGCCGGCGTCCCGCCGGAACATCGCGGTCGCGGCGCTCGGCGTCGTGCTGGCCGCGTTCGCGTTCTCGCCGGCGCGAACGGACTACCGGTTGCTCGATCTCGCACGCGACCAGAAGGCGCAGCTCGGCCAGCTGCGCGACGCCGTCGACGCGGCCGGCGGGACGGGCGCCGCACGCCGGCTCGGACGGCCCGTCGTCAACCCCTTCGTCCACACCGCGCTGGCGTGGGAGCTCCACCTGCCGCTCAGCCGCGTGAAGGCGACCTGGTCCTCGACGCGCGCACGCCCCGGCTGGAGCCCCCCGGCGGTCCTGTTCCGCGGCCCCGCCAAGCTCGCCGGCCCGAAGCCCGCGCTGCGCCCGGGGCAGGGCCGGACGATCGCGCGCGCCGCCCGCTGGCGCGTGGTCAGCGTCCCGCGCTAGGCAGGCGCCCTACAGCACCTCGCGTGCCGCCCGCTGGCCGGACTGGACGGCGCCGTCCATGTAGCCGTTCCAGATCGTGGCGGTCTCGGTCCCGGCCCAGTGGATCCGGCCGACGGGGTCGCGCAGCGCCTCGCCATAGGCGGTCAGGACGCCGGGAGGTGCGAAGCCGACGTAGCAGCCGCGCGTCCACTCCTCGGCCGACCAGTCCTTGTCGGTGTAGCTCTTGGGCTTCAGGGCGCGGTCGCCGAAGTACGAGGCGAACGATCCGAGCACGGCCTTGCGGCGCGCCGAGACGCTCTGGCGTGAGAAGGCGCGTGCCTGGTCGCCCTCGAGGAAGCCGATCAGGACGCCGACGCCGCCCTCGGCGGGCGTGTTGTCGTATACGACCCGGACGGGGCCGCCGTCACCGACCGCCTGGCCGCTGAGCCCGTCGGCGCGCCACCACGGCTTGTCGTAGAAGGCGAGGCACTTGATGACCGAGCCCGCCGGGTAGCGCTGCGTGAGCTGATCGCGCGTGGACGGCAGCGCCGGGGCGTAGTCGATGCGGCCGGCAAGCGTCGGGGGGATGGCGACGATCACGTGCTTCGCGCTCCACGTGCCCTTGTCGCTGACGACCTTCACGCCGCCCGAGATGCGCTCGATCCGGCGCACGGGGGCGCCGAGGACGACCCGCTTGCCCAGGCGCCTCGCGACCTCCAGCGAGACCCGCTGCGAGCCGCCGACGAAGCGCGACTCCTGCGCTCCGCCGCCCGTCGAGGCGAGCCGGATCAGCGACCCGGCGGTCTTCTCGTTCCCGGCGCCCGCGATGTACGCGAGCACGTGCAGGAGCGAGACGTCGCCGGGCTCGGCCGCCCAGACGGCCTCGGTGACGAGGTCCAGGCCCCAGCTCGCCGAGGCGTTCGGGACGTTCGCCTCGATCCAGGTGCGCAGCGTCTGCCCGTCGAGGGCCTGCGCGTCGGGTGCCTTCCACCAGGCATCGCGCGGCACCTTCGCAGCGAGAGCCTCGAGCCGGCTGATCGCCTCGAGGAACTTCGCCAGGCCGTCGTCGGGCAGGTTCGGGAAGCCGATCGCCGCGGGGTAGGTGCTCTTCTGGCCCTTGAAGATGGCGACGCTGTTGCCCTCGTTGTACGTCTTGTAGGTCTTGACGCCCATCTGCCCGGCGAGCTTCAGGATCCGGTCCTGGGTCGGCCCGACCCACTGCCCGCCGATCTCGATGTCGTGGCCCTTGGCGTAGGAGAAGTTGAGCGTGCGGCCGCCGACCCGCTCGCGCGCCTCGAGCACGACGACGGACCTGCCCTTCGCGACGAGCTCACGCGCGGCGGTCAGCCCGGCGAGCCCGGCTCCGACGATCACGACGTCGGCGCGCTTGGCGCCGCCGGGCGCGGCGGCCCGGGCTCCCGCGGGGAGCGCTGCGGCGGCGCCGGCGGCGGCGGCGCTGCCGAGCAGGCCGCGACGGGTCAGGGCGGTCATGTGGTCTCCTCGTTCATTCATGCGGACGGCGAGGCTACCGACGGCACCTCCGTCGAGGCGCCGCACCGCGTCTCAGGAAGAGCTATGGCATACTGCATAGTCATGGCGGCGAGCGAGCTCCCGGCGCGTGAGCGGATGATCATCAGCACCGCGCTGCTGGTGCGCGAGCGCGGCGCCCGCGCGACGAGCATCGACGACGTGCTCGCCCACAGCGGCGCACCTCGCGGCTCGGTGTACCACCACTTCCCGGGCGGTCGCGACGAGCTGCTGCGCGAGGCCACGGCCTACGCCGGCGATGTTGTGGCGCGCGCACTGGAGCGCGGAGCCCAGGCCGATCCCGCCGACGCCCTCGACGCGTTCCTGGGCGGGTACCGCCGCCAGCTCCTGGCGAGCGACTTCCGCGCCGGCTGCCCGGTCGTGGCCGTCGCGATCGAGGCGCGCGAGGACGACGACGCCGGCCTTCGCGAGCAGGCCGCCGCAGCGTTCGAGCGCTGGCTGGAGCTGCTGAGCGCCAACTTCAGGGCCGCCGGCATCGGCGCCCGGCGGGCCGGCGAGCTCGCGCAGGTGACGATCGCCGCCGTCGAGGGGGCGCTCGTGCTGTGTCGCGCTCGGCGCGACACCACACCGCTGGACACGGTCGCCGCCGAGCTGCGGCGGCTGCTGGAGGCAGAGTTGCCCGACCGAACGGAGCACGCATGACACTCGTCGAGAGCGAGACCACCGCCGAGACGCAGGCGGCCTGGCACCCCACCGCATGCATCCTCTGCGAGTGCAACTGCGGCATCGAGGTCCAGCTCGAAGGGCGGACGCTGAGCCACGTCCGCGGCGACAGGCGCCATCCGGCTTCGCAGGGATACACGTGCAACAAGGCGATGCGCCTCGATCACTACCAGAACGGCCCCGATCGCCTGACGTCGCCGCTGCGCCGCCGCGCGGACGGGTCGTTCGAGGAGATCGACTGGGACACGGCGATCGCCGAGATCGCCGCCGGGTTCGCCCGCGTGCGCGACGAGCACGGCGGTGAGACGATCTTCTACTACGGCGGCGGGGGCCAGGGGAACCATCTCGGCGGCTCCTACAGCGGGGCTTTCCTGCGGGCGGTCGGAGCGCGCTACCGCTCGAGCGCGCTGGCCCAGGAGAAGACCGGCGAGGCCTGGGTCGACGCCCAGCTCTCGGGCGGTGCACACGCGCGGCGAGTTCGAGCACGCGGAGGTCGCCGTCTTCGTCGGCAAGAACCCGTGGATGTCTCAGAGCTTCCCGCGGGCGCGCGTCGTGCTGAAGGAGATCGCCAAGGATCCCGAGCGTTCGATGATCGTCATCGACCCGGTGCTCACCGACACCGCGAAGCTCGCCGACTTCCACCTGCGCGTTCGCCCGGGGACCGACGCGTGGTGCCTTGCGGCGCTCGTCGGAACGCTCGTCCAGGAGGACCTCGTCGACCACGCGTTCCTCGACGAGCACGCGAACGGCTTCGCCCCGGTCCACGAGACGTTCTCCGCAGTGCCGATCGGCGACTACGCGCGGCGCTGCGGCGTGGACGAGCAGCTGATCCGCGCGGCCGCGCGCCGGATCGCCGCGGCGCTGAGCGTCGCCGTGTTCGAGGACCTCGGCGTCCAGCAGGCGCCGAACTCGACGCTCTGCTCCTACCTCAACAAGCTGCTGTGGGTGCTGACCGGCAGCTTCGCCAAGCCCGGCAGCCAGCATCTGCACTCGTGGTTCGCGCCGCTGTTCAGCGCGCGCCGCGTCGCGCCGACGCCGGTGACCGGCGCACCCGTGATCAGCGGCCTGGTCCCGTGCAACGTGATCCCCGACGAGATCCTCACCGATCACCCGCGGCGCTTTCGCGCGATGCTCGTGGAGAGCTCCAACCCCGCCCACTCGCTCGCCGACACGCAGCGCATGGGCGAGGCACTCGACGCGCTCGAGCTGCTCGTCGTGATCGACGTCGCGATGACCGAGACCGCACGGCACGCGCACTACGTGCTGCCGGCCGCCAGCCAGTACGAGAAGGTCGAGGCGACGTTCTTCAACTTCGAGTTCCCGCGCAACGGTTTCCACCTGCGTCACCCGCTGCTCGACCCGCTGCCCGGCACGCTCGCCGAACCCGAGATCTACGCGCGGATCGTGCGTGCGCTGGGCGTGATCGACGAGGACGCCCTCGCGCCACTGCGCGCCGCGGCGCGCGAGGGGCGCGGCGCCTACGCGCAGGCATTCATCGAGGCGTCGACCGCCGACCCGCGGATCGCGAAGCTCGCCCCGTACGTGCTCTACGAGACGCTCGGGCCGACACTTCCGGAAGGGCTCGCGGGGGCGGCCGCCCTCTGGGGCCTCGCGCAGCGCTGCGTCATGACCTACCCGGCCGCCGTGCGTCGTGCGGGCCACGCCGACGGCGACGCGCTGTTCGACGCCATCCTCAGCTCGACCTCGGGAGTCGTCTTCACGGTCGACGAGTACGAGGACGACTTCTCGTACATCACCCACGCCGACAGGCGCTTCTCCCTGGACATCCCGGAGCTCCTCGAAGGCACGCGGGCGCTGCGCGACGAGCAACCCGGCTGGACGACGGACGAGTTCCCGATCGTGCTGTCAGCGGGCGAGCGGCGGGCCTACACCGCCAACGACATCTTCCGCGGGCCCAGCTGGCGCAAGCGCGACGAGCAGGGCGCGCTGCGGCTCAGCCCGGCGGACGCGGAGGCACTCGGGCTGGCCAGCGGCGACCGCGCGTCGATCACCACGGCGCGCGGCAGTGCCGAGACGGTCGTCGAGGTCACCGACGCGATGCAGCAGGGCCACGCCTCGCTCCCGAACGGCTACGGCCTGAAGGCGACCGCGGCGGACGGGTCGGCGGCCAGCGCGGGCGTCGCGCCGAACTCGCTGACCTCCTCGAGCTGGCGCGACGCGTTCGCCGGAACCCCGTGGCACAAGCACGTGCCCGCGCGGATCGAGCGGGTCCCGGCGGCCTGAGCGAACGCTCAGGCCCGCAGCCGTACCGGCAGGCTCTTCAGCTGGCTGGAGAACTGCGAGATCACCCAGGTCGGCTCGCCGGCCTCCTCCATCTGCGGGAAGCGCCTGACCGTCTCCTCGACGAGGATCTTCAGCTCGAGGCGGGCGAGCGCCGTCCCCAGACAGAAGTGCCTGCCGCCGGCACCGAACGCCTGATGCTCGGGGTTGCGCAGCACGTCGAAGCGGTCGGGGTCCTCGTAGCGGTCCTCGTCGCGGTTGGACGACGGGTACCAGAGCGCGACCTTGTCGCCCTTCCTGATCTCCTGGCCGCCCAGGACGGTGTCCTTCGTCGCGGTCCGCCGGAAGTGGGCGAACGCCGGGAACATCCGCAGCGCCTCCTCGACGGCGCCTGGGACGAGCGACGGATCGTCGACCAGCAGCCGGCGCTGATCGGGGTTCTCCATCAGCGCGCGCATGGTGCTCGTGTACGTCGCCTTCGTCGAGTCGTTGCCCGCGGCCATGAGGAGCACGAACCCGGCGAAGATCTCCTCGTCGGTCAGCATGTCCCCGTCGATCTCCGCGAACACCAGCACGCTGAGCATGTCGTCGGTCGGAGCGGCACGCCGGTCGGCGACGAGCTTCATGCACTTCTCGTACATCGGCGGGATGTCCTCGACCACGAGCTGCTCGAGGCCCTTCGGGTTGAGGTCGGGATCGCCGAACCCGAGCAGCGAGTTGATCGACTTGGCCCACGGTGCATCGTCGGCCGGGTCGAGGCCCATGAAGCTCCCGATCACCCGGGCGACCGCCGGCTGCGCGACCTCCGTGACGAGGTCGCAGGTCTCGCGGCCTTCGAGGCCGTCCATCACTCCCGCGACGATCTCGCGGATCGCCGTCTCATGCTGCGCGATCGCCTTGGGCGTGAACGCGCGCTGGAACAGCGACTTGATGCGGTCGTGCTTGGGCGGGTCCATCCCGATGAACATCCCCTGGATGAGCTCGAGCGGGACCATGTGGTCGGTGAGGAGGATGTTCGTCGCCGACGAGTACGTCTCCCAGTCACGGCTGACCGTGTGGACGTCCTCCGCCTTCGTCACCGACCAGAAGCCGGCATCCTCGGGCGATTGGGCGATTCCGGGGCTCCAGTGCACCGGGCACTTCCGGCGCAGGTCCTTGAAGGTTGCGTGGGGTGGACCCTCGAGCCACAGCTCTTCGTCTGCGACCTGGAGGGTTTCGAGGCTTTCAGCGGATGTATTTGACACAGTGTCACGCTAACGGCTCGCCGCGTGGAGTGCAAGGCTGAACCGACGGGGATTCCGGCGGGCCCGCGTGCCGCAGGTGCAGGCGACGCTCAGCGCCGGACGATCCGGAACGTGAGCGTCACGGGGGCCGACGCCTGCCCGGTCGAGTCGGCTGCGACGAGCGCCGCGGCGTGGGAACCGGCCTTCAGCGCGCGCCTCCCGACGCGCCCGCTGAAAGCGACCCGGTGTGCCCCGGGCGAAAGACGCCGGCGCGTCAGCACTCCCTCGGCGATCGTCCTGCGGCAGGCCTTGGCGCGGCGCAGCCTGCGCGTCGGGGCGACGCAGCGGCGCCCGGACCGCCGGCCCGCGGCGCTGCGCGTGAACCGGATCGTCACCGTCGCCGTGCTGCTGAGCGTGAAGCGGATCGTCGTCCCGGCGGCGGTCCGGCGTGCCGACAGGGCGGTCGCCCTGGCACCGACGCGGAACCGCCTGCGCGTGAGCGAGACCTTCGAGAGTCGAGGCGCCGCGAGCGGCGCGTTGCCGGAGGGAGTTCCCACCGGCGCCGTCCCGGGCGCCAGCGTTCCGCAGTCGCCCTCCAGCGGCCGGGCGAACATCTGGGCGAAGTCCGGTGACAGTCCCGGGGCCAGCCCGCGGGCGCGCGCGAAGAAGCCCAGGCAGCGTCCGTCCTCGCTCAGGACGGGCGACGAGACGCCCGGGAGGCCGAGCTCGGGCTCGATCAGCGGGAAGTGCACGACCTGCGTCGCGCCCGTCGACAGGCGCCGCACGATGATGAAGGCTTCTCCGCCGTTCACGTCGGGCGTGAGCGTCGTCGTCAGCCCATTGGGCGTGCCGTCGAATGCGACGACGTCCCCGCCGGCATCGGTCGCGGCATTGAAGACGCTCGCGTCACCGGCGGCGGTGCCGGAGGCCGACCGGCTGACGAGCGTCGTGGTTCGCGCGTCGAGGTCGCGCGAGAAGATCTGGAACGTCGCACTGCCGGGCCACGGGGCCAGCGACGGATCGAGGTTCTGCGCGGCGCTCGTGAACACGACGTGCCGGCCATCGGCGCTGAGCACCGCCTTGGAGCTGCCGACCGTGCCCTTGGCGCCGCCCGCGGCATCGCTCTGCACGCTGGCGAGCGTCGTCGTGGCCGCACCGAGGTCGCGCACGTAGATGTCCGGCAGCACATCCGTGTCCGCGCCGGCGAGCTGCGCCGTCGAGTCGAACGCGACGCGTCCGCCGGTGTCGTCCAGCGAGATCTCGGTGAAGGACGTCAGCGGCTTGTCGGAGATCGCTCCTCCCGCGTTGAAGCGGTCGGCGATCTGGGTCGTTCCGGCGACGGTGTCGCGCACGTACAGATGGAAGTCCCCGGCGGGCACGCCGAGATTCGTCGCGTTGCTGACGAAGCCGATCCGGCGTCCGTCGCCGCTGATCTCGGCATCCCCGATCGTGCCGTCCGAGTTCGCCCCTGCGCCGCCGTCCGCGCGCGAGACGAGCGACGTCGTCCCCGAACTCAGGTCGCGGAGATAGACGTCGGCGTCGGACGGCGTCGTGTCGTCGCCCGAGAGCGAGGTGAACGTCATGAACGCGACGCGGGTGCCCTCCGCGCTGATCGTCGGCTCGAAGCACGAGTCGGCGATCGTGGCACCGGACTTCGAGATGAGGTCCAGCGCCCCGGTGCGCAGGTCACGCCGCCAGCACTCGGTGACCCCGGCCGGACCGCCCAGTGCCGGCGCGTCGCTCGCGAACACCGCGTAGCGCCCGAACGTGCTCAGCCGGCGCTCGCTCTGGGTGAAGTTCGGCAACCTGACGGCGGTGAGTCCCGGCAGCAGCGCCTGGCCGGAGCTGGGCGCGGACACGAGGGCGATCGTGCCGCCGCCCACGGGCTCGGCGTGGATGGCGGCGGGGCTCTGGCCGTCACCGATCGGTGCGTTCGCGAAGAAGACAACCTTGGCGCCCGCCCCGTCGCTGACGGCCGGGGACGCGACGGTGACCGCGGCGTCGGTCAGGGGTGTGGTGGTTCCGGCGCCGGTGTCGCGGACGTAGAGGTCGTTCCCGGCCGTGGCCCCGCCGAGGTTCGTCGCCGAGCTCGTGAAGGCGACGCGTGTGCCGGTCCCGTCGGTCGCGGCGCCGAACGCGGCCAGGTCGGCGTCGACACCGGCGGTCGAGAGGGACATCAGCTCGGTGACGTGCGAGACCCCGAGGATGCGGCGGTAGACGTCGTAGAGGGTGCCGTCGGTGTCGGCCGCGACGTACGCCGCGTTGTCGGTGAACACGACCTTCGTCCCGTCCCCGCTGATCTGCGCGTCCTGGACGCTGCCGAACCCGATCCCGAACGTGCTCGCGTTCTGGGCGCTGGCCAGCCCGGCGCTCGTCAGCGCGAGAACGCGGACGTAGGCGTCCGTCCCGTTGTTCGGGTCGTCGCCGACGTCCAGGTCGGTGGCGGTGCTCAGGAACGCGACCGTCGTGCCGTCCGTCGTGATCGACGGCTTGTCGGACTCGCCGTTCGAGGCGGTGGTGCCGCCGGGCGTCGCCGAGACCAGCGTGTACGGCCCGCCGGCGGCGGCGCGCGCGTACACGTCGAGCCGTGTCCCGGTGTCGCCTGCGACCAGGGTGTCGCGCGTCGCGAAGGCGACCGTGCTGCCGTTGCCCGACAGGACCGGGTGCAGGCACTCCAGACAGTCGGGCCCGGAGGCCGCCGGCGTCACGAGGGCGGTCGTCCCGGCCTGCAGGTCCTTCACGAACACGTCGGCGTCGCGCGTCCCGTCGCCCGCGGCGAGGTTCGAAGCGACCGACGCGAACGCGACGTAGCGGCCGTCGTCGCTGATCGTCGGATCGGTCGCACTGCCATTGGACCCGGTGTCGACGACGACCAGGGTGCCCGTCACGAGATCCTTGCGAAACACGTGCGTGACACCGAGGTCCTCGCCCGGCGCCAGCCCGTCGGCGGATGACACGAACACCGCGTAGCGCCCGTCGGCGGTGACGTCGTCCGAGCCGAACGCGTGGGCGAAGTCGGGGCGCCCCGAGCCGTTCCAGGCGGACAGCCCCGGGTCGAGCGGCCCAAGCCCCGCAGGCCCGGAGACGAGCACGTCGTCACCGGGGCCGGCGGCCCCGGCCGTTGCCGGCGCGAGCGCCGACATCAGGCACGACAGCGCGACGACGGTGCGGAAGTTCACGGAGGCCCCCTGGGATCTGGTGACGACCCTAACCCAGGAGGCGCCGCGCCGGAAGGTGCGACCGGGCATCAAAACGGTGTGTCACTGCTCTACCCTGGAGCCATGAAGCGCGCAGACCGCTACGCAAACCTCGTCGCGGTCTTCGGTCCGTTTCTCGTCCTGCTCGCGCTGATCCCGGTCGCCGTGCAGAACGACCTCGCGCACTGGAGCGACCTGATCGTGTTCACGATCATGTACCTGCTGTGCGGCATCGGGATCACCGTCGGCTACCACCGGCTGCTCACGCACCGCTCGTTCCAGACGTACAAGGGCATCGAGTACACGTTCGCCGCGCTGGGCTCGATGGCGATCCAGGGCGGGCCGCTCGACTGGGTCGCCGACCATCGCAAGCATCATGCCCACACGGACGTCGAGGGCGACCCGCACAGCCCCCACGTCGGGTACTCCTCAGGCGTGCTCGGCGCCGTCCGCGGGCTGTGGCACGCGCACGTCGGCTGGACGTGGCAGGTCCACGGGATGGCGACGCACGAGCGGTACGCCGGCGAGCTGCTCGACGACAAGGGCATGCGCGTCATCCACTACTCGTTCCCCGTCTTCATCCTGATCTCGGCGGCGCTGCCCTTCGGCCTTGGCGTCGCGATCACCGGAACGGTCTTCGGCGGCCTCACCGCCCTGCTGTGGGGTGGCCTGATCCGCCTGCTGGTCCAGAGCCACGTCACCTGGAGCGTGAACTCCGTCTGCCATTTCTTCGGCCGGCGGCGGTTCGACGTGGACGATCACTCCACGAACGTGTGGTGGCTCGCGCTGCCCTCGTTCGGCGAGTCCTGGCACCACAACCACCACGCGTTCCCGCGCTCGGCCCGGCACGGCCTGAAGCGCTGGGAGCTCGACCTCTCGGCGCTGCTGATCCGCGCGCTGCGCGGCGTCGGCCTCGCGTGGGAGGTCATCGAGATCAAGCCCGAGCGCCAGGCCGCGCGGCTCGCCGCGAACGCCGCTCCCGTCGCGAAGACCGACCGCGCCTCGGCTCAGCGCCGGCCGCGGATCCGCAGCTCGCGGCTGACGCCGCGGACGTGTGCGCCCGCGTCGTTCGGGAGCACGACGACGCGCAGCTGCTGCGCGCGGCGCGTGCGGCGCACGTCGAACGAGTAGCGCGAGCGGTTGCCCGAGGCGGGCGTCAGCGCGGCACGCCGCACGAACACCCAGCGACCGGTCCGCGAAAGGCGCTGGACCGAGGCGACGCCCTGCGCCGCCGCCGGGTTGACGATGCCGGTGAGGCCGACGGCGGTCCGTGACCCGCCGGTGCGGCGGATCCCGACGAGCACCCGACTGGAGACCTCGAGGGTCGGGCTCGCGACCTTGATGGTCGTGCGCGAGACGACGCGCAGACGCGTCGCCGACCACAGCGGCCCGATCGTCACCGTGTAGCTCCCGTCCTTCGCGGCGTTGAACGTCTTCGCCGTCCAGGTCGCGCCGGTGAAGGGGAAGTCCTGGCGCTCCACCGCAAGCTGCGCCCCGCCGACGCCGGAGCCCGTGATCCTGCCCTTCAGCGTCACGTTGCCCGACCACAGCGCCGGGTTGGCGGAGGAGGTCGCCGCGGTCAGCTCCGGAGGGCCCGCGCAGCGTCGTGACGTTGCGCGTGCTGCCGCGCGTGGTGCCGGTCGCGTTGGTCGCGACCAGGCGGTAGTAGTACTTCGTGTAGGCGCTGAGCCCGGTCAGGCCCGCCGTGACGGTGCGCGAGCCCGAGCCGGACGCGCTCTGGTCGGGCGTCGCCGAGCCGAGCTTCGTCGTCGTGCCGTACTCGAAGTGGAACGTGGTCGCGCGCGCCGCGCGGGTCGAGCGAGCCGGTCAGCGTCGTCGAGGTCGGCTGGGTGCTGCGCGTCCCGCCCGTGGTGGCCGCGGGCGCGCGCGCCGGCGCCGTCGTCCTGAGCGTCCTGTCGGCGCCGCGCGTCACGCCGGCATCGTTGGAGGCGACGATCCGGAAGTGGTAGGTCGTGTCGCTCGTCAGCCCGGTGACGGCCGCCTCGACGCCGGTGTCCGTCGTCGCGGACCCGGCCGGCTTCTCCGTCGTCGAGAGCCCGTAGGAGTCGCTGGTGCCGTACTCGAAGTGGAAGGTCGTGGCGCTGCCGTTCGCGTTCACGGTGGCGGTCAGCGTGGCCGTCGTCAGCCCGATGTCCTTGGCCGCGCCGGTCGTGGCGCTCGCGGGGACGGGGTTGGCGGCGATCGCCGGGGCTGCGCCGGCGGCGAGTGAGGTCGCGGTCAGCAGAGACAGAACGAACATGCGCATGACCGCACACACACGCGCGCGGGACGAAAGTTGCGCTATCCGAGAGCGACGGCGCCCTCGCCGTCGAACTCCACGCTGCGGCCCGCCACCGGATCGGTGGTGATCGTCGCCAGCGTGGCCGGATCGGTCGTCTTCCCGATGGCGCGGCGACCGTCGCCCAGGAGCGCGGCGACGGTCCGCGACGGCCGGCGCGCCGTCGCGGTCGTAGACGACCGAGCAGCTCTCCGCGATCGCCTGCGTCGCGACGCCGTCGGCCGTCGTGCGGCGCGAGGAGGCGTCGACCTGTGCCTGCACGTCGAGGGCGGCGAACGCGCCGCGCGGCCGGCGCGTGCCCGTACAGCCCGATCGCATGCTTCGTCAGGTACCAGCCGACGGCCGTCGTCAGGCCCAGCGATCCGGGATCCTCGCGCAGGCGCTCGACCATCGTGGCGATCGAATGGGTCACGTAGTTGTTGCCCGGTCCTCCGGCGAACGTCAGCCCGCCCGTCACGGTCAGCTCGCGCGCATCCGACCACGGGTCGATCCCGAGCTCCGCGCAGCCGATCTGGACGGCGCTCGGGAAGCACGAGTAGACGTCCAGGTGGGCGACGTCGTCGATGGCGGCGCCGGCCGCCGCGAGCGCCGCCCGGCCGGCGAAGCGGATCGCCGGGGACGAGCGAAGGTCGTCGCGCTCGCTCACGTACCAGTGGTCGTAGCCGTGCGCGGCCACCTGCGGGTAGACCCATCGCTCCTGTGCGATGCCCAGCCCGCGCGCCGTCTCCTCGGAGCACAGGATCAGCGCGGCCGCCTGATCGGTCTGGATGTTCGAGTTCAGCAGCTTCGTGTACGGGAGCGTCACCAGGCGATTCGCCGCGGACGGCGTCGCGATGTCGTGCGCGGTCCGCACCTGCGGCGACCACGCGTGCGGGTTGCGCGCTGCCACCTGCGACGCGCGCGCCCACAGACCGGCGACCCGGGCGCGGTGCTGCTCGAGGGTCGTCCCCTCGGCTGCCCACAGCGCGTTCTCGAACAGCGGGTACATGACGATCGGCGCGATCAGGTTCGCGGCGACCTCCGCGTCGCTGGCGGGGAAGCGGTCCGACCCCAGCACGCGGCTCGCGGCGGCGCCGTCCTCCTGGGTCGCCCACGGGAGCTCGCGGCGGTCCTTCATCGCGGCGGCCACCGTCGCGAGCGCCTCAGCACCGCACACGACGCCGGCGTCCAGCTCGCCGGCGCCGATGCGCCTCGCGATGTCGCTGACCAGCACCTGCGGCCCGTCGCCGCCGATGTTCGTGCGCAGCGTCTCGGCCGGCGTGATCCCCAGGCGCGCCGCCACGAGCGCGGCGGGATCCGCGCACGGACGTGACGCGATGTCGACCACGCCGAGCGACTGGACGCGCCGCAGGAGCGCGTCGCCGGCGCCGGCGTCGCGCGCGGCCGCGGCGACGACCTCGGCGCACATGTCGATCGGGTCCGGCGCGCCGCCGTCGCGCCAGGTGGCCTGCGCGACGCCGACGATCACTGCGTGTCGTGTGTGGGGCACGTGTCGGGCCGGCCTACTCGCCGAGCAGCTTCGCCTTCTCGGCTTCGAACTCCTTCTTGCTCAGCGCACCGCCGTCGCGCAGCGCCGCAAGGCGCTCGAGCTTCGCGTAGCGCTGCTCGTCCGCGTCCCCGGCCGGCAGCGTCTCATCGGCCCGAGCGGCGGAGCTTCCCCGGACCGATGCGACAGCACCGGACGCGAACTGCTGCGCGTCCGAGCCGGCGCGCCGGGCGCGGTCCATCAGCCCCGAAGTCGTGTCGCCCGGCGACGCGTCCGGGAACTCGCGTGCGGTCAGACGGCGCAGCAGGTACAGCCCGAGGAACGAGAAGACGATCAGGCAGACGATGAACAGGGGCCGCCGCGCCGCCGGGATCGGTGCCCAGGCCAGGAACAGCAGGAGCACGGCGGCGAGCACGCCGTACGCCACCTCGGGGCGCTCGCGCAGCACCGGAGCGGCCGCCCTGCGAATCGCGACGGCCGGGCGCGCCGGCCCGGCGACCCACGCTGTGATCACGATGCCCAGGCCGATGATCATCGCCTGGACCCCGAGGGTCTGCAGCAACGACGTCCCGATCGCCCAGGCGTTCTCGACGGCCGGCCGGACGGAGGCGGTCGTCACGAGCGAGTTGGTCACCTCGCGCCCCGCGATGCCGCGGATGATGAGGACGACGAACCCTGCCGTGATGAAGCCGAAGCCGACGGCCATCAGCGTCTGGCGCCGGTGTCCCGCGGCGAGCCAGACGGCGAGCGTGAACAGCAGCACGACCACGAAGGCGAGCACGATCGCGAGCGTCCTCAGCAGCTTGACGCCGTCCTGCGCCTGCTTGAGCTCGCTCGAGCGCAGGATCTCGACGGAGGCCGCCTGCGGAGGGATCTGCTGGATCAGGGAGTCCGGGATGCCCAGGCGGGAGGCGATCTGCGTCAGGACCGGCTGGAGGTTCAGCGTGACGACTCCGCCGGTGGTGCTGAGGTTCTTCCCGCCGCCGTCGACGACCTTGACGAGCTGCCGGTGGGCGATCTCGTTCGCGTTGGCCCAGCTCGTCTGGACGATCGGCCTGCTCAGCGCCTTGTCGGCCACCTGGTCGACGACCTGGCGCAGGCCGGCCGCGGCCGCCGGGGCGAGCGCCTTCAGCGTCTTGGGAAGCTGGTCGCCGATCTCCTTCTCGACGTCGACGTTCGCGTAGAGCTGGTCGACGAGGTACGACGAGATCTGCGTGCGAATCTCCTTGTCCTCGAGGAGCTGCGTGCTCGTCCGCTTCCACTGCGGGGTGTCGAGCAGCTGCGTGCGCGCCCACGTCGCGTACACCGACAGGATCCCGATGAGCGTCGCGATCACGATCAGCGACCGGACGCCGATCCGCCGGCCGCGGGACGCCTCCCACGGGCTCGCCGCGGTGGGCGGGGCGGGCTGCTCGGCGGACGGCTCGACCCTCTGCGTGTCCCCGCCGACCCCGGCCGGGCTGTGCTCGTCGCTCACGCCGGGCAATGTCTCACACCCGCCTGCGCCTGCGCCGCGTCCTCAACCGCCCAGCAGCGCCTGCAGGGCGGCCGCCGCAGCCAGCAGCGCCGCTGCGCCGACGAGCGTGGCGGCGACCGCCAGCACGAGCACGACGGTGAGTGCCCGGTCGACCCTGCGGGCGAGTGTCGGCCGCGGGCGCAGGACCCACTGGCGCAGCATCGCCATCGGGCCGCTGCCCCAGGCGGCGAGCTCGGCCTCGCGCACCCGCGCCTCCCAGCGCAGTGCCATCGCGCGCGCCTCGCGCCGCGCCGCCAGACGCCGGCGCGGGAGGCTGCGGTGGCGGGCATCCCAGTAGTGCAGCGCCTCGCGCGCCTCGTGGAGTGGCGGGGGAGCGTTGAGGTCCCTCAGCAGGGTGGCATCGGGGTCCTGGGCGCGGCGATCGAAGCTCGCGAGCATCGATGCGATTGTAGGAAGGTCTTTCGAAATGAGAGGCGCGCCGCCGGTCAACCACCCATCGTGCCGCTGAGCCCGCGCCGCATCTCGCGGATCGCCCGCAGCTCGCGCACGTCGTC
Organism: uncultured Solirubrobacteraceae bacterium; assembly: GCA_963781935.1. Classification (GTDB taxonomy): domain Bacteria; phylum Actinomycetota; class Thermoleophilia; order Solirubrobacterales; family Solirubrobacteraceae; genus F1-60-MAGs163. The sequence goes on along the minus strand of CAWAHX010000005.1, from coordinate 1,913,584 downwards.
GGTGACCGCGCGCTCGCCGACCGGGCCGTCGGTCAGGACGTCGGGCTGCAGGGGCCGCTCGACGGGTTCGCCCTCCACGATCTCGACGCGGTAGGCGTTCGCGCCCGGGCGCGCGCTGATCACGCGTTCGACGCGGGTGCCGCGGAAGACGAGGCCCGCGCCGTCGTCGGCGGCGTATCCCGCCTCGATCTCGCCACGGCCGACCGCCTCCAGGAACGCCGGTCGCCGCTCCGGCTCACCGTCGTGATGGACGGAGAACGAGCCGGGCAGGAAGCCCAGGCCCGGTGCGACCTCCGGGTCGCCGGTCGAGCAGGTGACCCCATGGTCGAACCAGCACATGGCGCCGGCACTGAGCCCGGCGAGCACGATTCCCCGCTCCCACGCCTCGCGCAGCAGCACGTCGAGGTCATGCTCGCGCAGCAGGGCGGTGAGGTTGCGCATCGAGCCGCCGCCGACGTAGATCGCGTGCTGGGAGAGGACGAGCTCGCGCACCGGCACCCGCAGCTCGCGCATGCGGAAGAGCGAGAGCACCCCGGGGACGCACGACCGGCCGGTGTAGGCCGACAGGAACCGGTGGACCTGCTCGCCGGCGTCGCCGCTGGCGGTCGGCAGGAACAGCAGGCGCGGCTCCTGGCGACCGGTCAGCTCCAGCACGAGGTCGTCGAGCGCGGGGTCGCCCGGCTCCATCGTGAACCCGCCGCCGCCCAGCGCGAGGATCGTCGGCTCGCGTGCGCTCACGCGGCCGCCAGCGCCGGCTCGCCGAGGGCCGGCGGACCGAGGTACGTCGCCTCGAGCGGCGTCTCGGTGACCTCGTGGCCATCGACGCCGACCCGGTAGGCCCGCTTGCCGCGCCGCGAGGTGACGACCCCGGCCAGCTCGACGCCGCGGAAGTGCAGAGCGGCGCCGTCGTCCGCGGCGAACCCGCCGCGCATGCCGTCGCCGACGAAGCGGTGGTACTCGACCCGCCGCTCGGGCTCGCCGTCGTAGTGCACGCAGTTCGACCACGGCAGCAGCCCGAGTCCGTCGACACGCTGCGGGCGCCCGTGGAAGGCCGTGACCGCCTCCGCGAACCAGCAGAGCGAGCCGGCGCTGAGCCCGCACAGGACGACGCCGGAGCGCCAGGCGCGCGCGAGGATCTCGTCGAGCCCGTGCGCGCGCCAGGCGCCCAGCAGCGAGACGACGCTGCCGCCTCCGACGTAGATCAGGTCCTGCTGCATCAGGTGCGCCTCGAGGTCGCCCTCGACGGCACCGGCGCCGCGGTCACGGCGGAACAGCGAGACGTGGCTCGGCTCGCAGCGCGACGGCGAGAAGGCGCGATAGAAGCGCACGACGTAGTGATCCGCGTCGCCCGACGCGGTCGGGACGAAGCAGACCTTCGGACGCTCGACGCCGGTGAGCGTGAGCGCGAACTCGTCGAGCAGCGCGTTGCCGGCCTCCATCGAGAAGCCGCCGCCGCCCATGGCGACGATCTGCGGGACACGCAACTGCATCTGGGAAGCGTTGCACGCCGAAGTCGCTGTTTCCGAGATTTCGGCCGGGTGTACAAGCGGGGCTGGACCAGGTGGCGAATGGCCCCGTGGCTACGCTCGGTGCCGTGCCAACCTCCGCGCCAGTGTCGCCGGCGGTGTCCTCGCGCCGCAACGACGCGCTGGACGGCCTGCGCGGCGTCGCGGCGCTCAGCGTCTTCGCCTTCCACGCCTGGCTGTACACGCTGCCGACGGTGCGGGCGGCTGCCGGGCAGGGCACGCTCAGCGGCGACGTCCTGTCGCAGATGCGGATCGGCCTGGTGCTGTTCTTCGTGCTGTCGGGGTTCCTGCTGTTCCGGCCGTGGGTCGCCTCACGGCTCGGCGAGCGGCCGGCGCCGCGCGTGCGCACCTACGCGGTGCATCGCATCGGCCGGATCATCCCGGCCTACTACCTGGCGATCGCCGGCTCGGCGCTGCTGCTCTGGCCGCTCGCGGGAGAGCCGGGCGTGCGGCTGCCCCCGGTCGAGCAGCTGCCGCTGTTCTTCGTGTTCCTGCAGAACCAGAGCCCGCAGACGGTGCTGACGCTCGACCCGCCGATGTGGACGCTCGCCGTCGAGGCCGCCTTCTACGTGCTGCTGCCGCTGATGGGATGGCTCGCGCTGCGGGCCCGGCCCTCGCGCCTCGGCCAGGCACTCGTCCCGATCGGCCTGGTCGCGGCCGGCGTCGCGTTCAACGCCGTCCTCGCACGCGAGACGATCCCGTCGCAGGCGCTGGCCAAGAGCCTGCCCGCGATGCTTCCGTACTTCGCCGTCGGGATGCTCGCGGCGGTCCTGGCCCACGCCCGCCGTCCGGGGCGCGGACCGGCGGCGGCGCTGATCGCCGGCGGGCTGGCGCTCGTCGTCGCCGACGCATGGATCCACGCGCACGCAGCGGCCGGGTCCGAGCTGGCGCTGCGCCTGCGCATCGTCCGCGACCTGGGGGCCGCCGCGGGCTTCGCGGCGATCGTCGCAGTGGCCGCGACGCGCCCGCCGCGCGCGCTCGCCTGGAGGCCGCTCGCGTGGGTCGGCATGGTCTCCTACGGGCTCTACCTGTGGCACGTCCCGGTGCTGCTGGTGCTGCGCGCGAACGGGCTGATGCCGGTGACGCCGCTCGGCGCGGCGCTCGTCGGCCTGCCGGTCTCTCTGCTGCTGGGATGGGCGAGCTGGCGGCTGGTGGAGACGCCGGCGATCGCCTGGAGCCGCCGCACGCGCCTGCTCGGCGCACCGGTGCCGCCGGTCAGCGGACCCGCTCGGCAAACCGCCGGAACAGCTCCCGCCCATAAGCGTTCCAGCGCTCCAGCGACCCGTCCTGCAGCCCCGCCCGCAGCGCCGCCTCATCGCGTGCGGCCGTGACCGTGTCCAGCCCGCCGTGCAGGTCCGTGATCCACTCCTCGAGGATCGCCCTCGTGACCTCCGGGTGGTACTGCACGCCCCACGCGTCGCCCAGCCGGTAGGCCTGCGCGCAGACCGGGCTGCGCGCGAGCAGCGTGGCGCCCGGCGGCGGCTCGACCGCATAGCTGTGCCATTGCAGCGCGGTCAGGTGCTCGTCGCCGAAACCGAGCACCGGATCCGTCGCCGCCGCGGGCAGCCGCTCGACGTCGAGCCATCCGAGCTCGCGCTCCGTCGCCTTGAAGACGGCGCCGCCGGCCGCCTCTGCGATCAGCTGGGCGCCGAGGCAGACGCCGAGCGCGGGTCGCCCTCCGGCGAGCCAGTCGCGCGTCAGCTCGAGCTCGGCGGTCAGGTACGGGAAGCGGTCCTGCTCGCAGACGTTCTGGTCGCCGCCGAGGATCAGCAGGCCGCCGTAGTCCGCCGGCGGCCGCGGTGGCTGCGGCGACATCGCCGGCATCCACTCCTCCAGCTCGCGGCCGGCGGCGCGCGCGCCGTCGAGGAACACGCCGCTCGTGCCCCCGCCGGGATGCGTGATGGCGAGGATCCGGCTCACGCCCGCGCCGCCTCGATGCCGCGCGTGGAGAAGAAGCCGATGCACGCCCCGAGCGCGCAGGCGCACGCTCCGGCGTAGAACGCCGCGGGGTAGTGGCTCCCGGCGCCGACCGACGCGATCAGCCCGGCGAACGGCGCGCCGAGCCCCATGCCCAGGTCGAAGAACGACGTGAACGCACCCATCGCGGCGCCGCGGCGCCGGTCATCGACCCGGCGCACGACGATCAGCGCCAGCGACGGGAAGACGAGCGACATCCCGGCGCCCATCACCGCCGCGCCGGCGAGCGCGGCAGGCAGGGTCTGCGCGCTGCCGACGAGCGCCATCCCCGCGGCCTGAACGAGGCCGGCGCCGAATGCGGCGCGGCGTGGCCCGATCCGGTCGGGCAGGGTGCCGACCACGACTCGCGTCAGCACGACGGCGGCCCCGAACACGGTGAACGTCGCCGCGCCGTGCCCGATCCCGCGCTGATCGAGGAGCAGGACCACGAAGGCGGCCATCGTCCCGTAGCCGACGTTCGCCAGCGCGAGAGCGATGCCCGGGCGCACCGCCGCGCGCGGCACCCAGCGCCGCAGGCCTCTCGCCGACGGGCCTCCGAAGGCCTGGCCGCCGGCCGGCTGGGGCACCATCGTGTGGGCTCCCGTCTCGGCCTCGACGAGCTCTGACTCGACCTCCTGGGCCTGCGGGTTCCCGGCCGGGAGGCCGCGGGCGGCAAGCAGCCCGAGCAGCGGAGAGATCGTCGCGAAGGCCCAGACGGCGTCGTACCCGCCGAGGGCGAAGCACGCCTCCCCGAGCACCGTCCCGACGGTCAGGCCCCCCCAGATCGCCAGGCCGAACATGCCGATCGCCTGCCCGCGGCGGGCGGGCGGGGCGAGATCGACGATCCAGGTGACGCCGGCGGTGAACACCCACCCGTCGCCGAAGCCGACGACCAGTCGCGCCAGGACCAGCCCGGGGACGCCGAGCGGCAGGAACAGCAGCGCGCCGCCGGCGACGCAGATCGCCATGCCCCACGAGTGCACCGACTTGCGCCCGCGGACGTCGGCGAGCCGGCCTCCGAGCGGACGGCTGAAGATCGCGGTCAGGGCGAACGCGCCCACCACGATCCCGACGGCGACATCACCGGCACCGATCGGCCCCGTCACGTAGCGCGGCAGGACGGGCAGCACCGCGCCGATCGCGAGGAAGCACAGCAGCGTCGCCCCGAAGACGCCGACGAACGCCGTCAGCGCCGGGCGCTCGTCCCGCGCGGCGCGCAATCGGGCTGGCCGCATGGCGCCGGTGGACATCGCCAGGCAGGGTACCGGGGAGGCCTTTCGCCCCGAGGGCGAACGACGGGCGCGAACCTTCGCCCGCAGGGCGGTCCACACGATCGCCCCCGGAGAGGGAGAATGGGTGGATGGCGTCCGAGGTGGTCACCGAGAAAGGGGGGGAGGGATACGAGCCCCGCGCGCCGTTTCGCGACGAGCTCTACGAGTCCGACGGGCGCCCCCGGCCGGCCGCCGCGCAACTCGCACAGGCGCTGGCGCGCCTCGGAGCCGACGGCCTGACGGACGCCGGTCGCCGGCGCGACGCGATCTTCCTGCAGCAGGGCATCACCTTCGAGACGACGGGTGAGGACGGCCCGTCGCGTGAGCGCCCCTTCCCGCTGGACCTCGTGCCCCGGATCATCACCGGCGCCGAGTGGCGTGAGCTGCAGGCCGGTCTCGCCCAGCGGATCCTCGCGCTGAACCACTTCGTCGACGACGTCTACCACGGCCGCGAGATCGTCCGCGAGGGCATCGTCCCGTGGCGCCTCGTCTCGGGGCGCTCGCACTTCGCGCGCGCCGTGCACGGGATCCGCCCGCCGGGCGGGGTGTACTGCCATGTCGCCGGATGCGACCTCGTGCGTGACAGCGACGGCACCTGGAAGGTGCTCGAGGACAACGTGCGCACGCCGTCCGGCATCTCGTACGTGCTCGAGAACCGCGTCGCCATGGCGCGCCTGGTCCCCGGCCTGTTCAGCACCTACCGGGTCCGCCCCGTGGACCACTACCCGCAGCTGCTCCTGGCCGCGCTGCGTTCCGTCGCGCCGTCGGCCGACAGCGAGGCGACCGTCGTGGTCTGGACTCCGGGCCCGCTCAACTCCGCGTACTTCGAGCACGCGTTCCTCGCGCGCCAGATGGGCGTCGAGCTGGTCGAGGCCTCGGACCTCGTCGTCCGCGACGAGGTCGTCTACATGCGCACGACCGCGGGCCTCAAGCGCGTGCACGCGGTCTACCGGCGCCTGGACGACGACTTCATCGACCCGCTCGAGTTCCGCCCGGACTCGATGCTCGGCGTCCCCGGGCTGGTGCGGGCCTACCGTTCCGGCACGGTCGCGATCGCGAACGCGCTGGGCACCGGCGTGGCGGACGACAAGGCCGTCTACCACTACGTGCCGCAGATGATCCGCTACTACCTCGGCGAGGAGCCGCTGCTCGACAACGTCCCGACGTATCTGCTCACCGATCCCGAGCAGCTGGAGTACGTGGTCGGGCGACTCGACCAGCTCGTCGTCAAGCCGACGGGCGAGTCGGGCGGCAAGGGCGTGACGATCGGGCCGGCGGCGAGCGACGAGGAGCTGGCGCGGCTCGCGACGAAGATCACCGCCCATCCCGAGCAGTGGATCGCGCAGGAGGTCGTTCACCTGTCGACGGTGCCGACCGCGGGCGCCGACGGGCGCCTCGGCCCGCGGCACGTCGACCTGCGGCCGTTCGCGGTGTTCGGCGAGCGCATCGACATCGTCCCGGGCGGGCTCACGCGCGTCGCGCTGGAAGAGGGCTCGATGATCGTCAACTCCTCCCGCGGCGGCGGATCGAAGGACACCTGGGTCCTCGCCGACGAGGACGACGAGCGCACGCCGGACGGAACCGTCCCCGAGCCGCTCCCGCCGGCGCTCCCGGACCTGCGCTACGGCGGCTGGACCGGCCAGGCGCAGCAGCAGCAGCAGACCGCGCCCGGAGCCGCCGTGCTAGCGCGCATCGCCCAGGAGCTCTACTGGCTGGGGCGCAATCTCGCGCGCGCGGAGTTCACCGCCCGCGTCGTCGACGGCGTCTTCCAGGTCGAGCTGCAGGGCCAGCCGGATGCCGCGCCGGGGGTCGTGCTCGGCTGGAACGAGCTGCTCGCGATGCTCGGCTCCGGCGAGGCCGGCGAGCGTGTCGAGCGCCTCGATGCGCTGCAGCGGCTGACGCTCGACGCGGAGACCCCGAACTCGATGGTCTCCAGCGTGGAGCGCGCCCGCGAGAGCGCGCGGACCGTGCGCGACGTCATCAGCGCCGACATGTGGGAGGCGATCAACACGACCGCGCTGACGCTGCGCGGCGACGATCCGTCCTCCTGGATGGCTCCCGCGGGCCCCTACCTCGCGTGCAAGTACATCAAGGAGCGCACGGCGCTGATCGGGGGCCTGAGCGACAGGACGATGCTGCGCGACGAGGCGAAGTGCTTCCTCGCCGCCGGGCAGTACATCGAGTCGGCGGACATGGTCCTGCGGATGCTGCGCGTCGCCTTCCCGGCGACCGCGGACGGGGTCGACGGCGGCGGCCAGGCGCTCGCCCTGCTGCAGGCCGTCGGCGGCTTCCAGGCCTACCGGCGGGCCGTTCCGGCGCCGCCGAACGCGCGTCCGGTCGCGCGATTCCTCATGTTCGAGCGGGCCTATCCGGACAGCGTCGCGGCCTGCGTCGACTCGCTGCAGGACGCGCTGGAGCGCGCGGACACGAGCCCGCGGAACTCCGAGCCCGTCCTGCGCCTCAGCCGGCTCGCGGCGGATCTGGACTTCCAACGCCGTACCCTGGCGGAGAGCGCCGAGATCGGCGCGACGTGCAAGGCCGTCCAGCAGGAGCTCGCCCGCGTCGACACCGATCTCGCCGAGCGCTACTTCGCCGGCGCCGTCGCAGGCAAGGGAACCACCGTCGTCTGATGCACTTCTCGATCCGCCATCTGACCGAGTACCGCTACGAGCGGCCGGTCACCGACAACCTCAACGCGCTGCGCGTCCGCCCGGCGACGACCTCGAACCAGCGCTGCGACGAGTTCCACGTGCGCATCGACCCCGAGACGCGCGTCAGTCGTCACATCGACTACTTCGGGACCGAGGTGCTCGAGTTCGGCGTGCCGACCGCGCACGACCACCTGACGATCGACGTGCGGGCGCGAGTCGTGACCTCGGAGCCGGCAGAGCCGCCGTCGGGTCCCTGGAACGCGCTCAGCGCCTCGGCCTACACCGAGGCCGGCGGCGAATACCTGCTTCCGTGGCAGGACGAGGGGCTGCACGAGACGCTCGACGATCTCGACCGCCAGCTCAGCGCGAGCAACCCGCTCGCGACGCTCAGGCTCCTGTGCGAGCTCGTCCCCGACCGCTTCGAGTACCGGCGCGGCGCGACCTACGTCGGCTCGACGATCAACGACCTCGTCGAGGCGGGCGCAGGCGTCTGCCAGGACTTCGTCCACCTCGGCCTCGTGCTGCTGCGCCGCCACGGGATCGCGGCGCGCTACGTCTCGGGATACCTGTGGGCGGCGCCGCAGGACGGCGGCGCGGACTCGCTCGAGCTCGACACGCACGCGTGGCTGGAGGCGCTGATGCCCGGCACCGACGGGCGCGCCGAGCCGGTCTGGGTGGGCGCCGACCCGACGAACCGCCAGCTCACCACCGAGGCGCACGTGAAGATCGGGCACGGCCGCTTCTACTCCGACGTGCCGCCGGTCAAGGGCGTCTACCGCGGCCGCGCGACATCCGAGCTGGACGCCGGCGTGACGATGAGCCGCCTGGATCCGCAGGCTGCCGGCCGCGCGTAGATCTAGCCGAGCGACTGAACCGCGCGCCGGACCGGCTCCGGCATCCGCACCGGCATCTGACCCTCGGCCTGCAGCGCGGCCACGCTCGCCCGCGGCAGGCTCAGCGCGCCCTCGTGCACGAGGTAGCGCGGCTCCCAGCGCGGGAAGAACTTCGCGTTGAAGCTGTAGAGGCTCTCGATCTGGAACCACGGGTTCAGGATCGCCAGCGCCCGGCCGGCGAGCCGTTCGAGCGCACCCTGGGGGCTGTGCAGCCAGCGCGCGAACGCCGCGAAGTTCAGTGACAGCTCGTCGATCCCGCGCTCGCGGCCCAGCTGGATCGCGCGCACGATCATCACGTCGACCAGGCCGTTCGGGGTGTCGGGGTCGCGGCGCATGGCGCTCAGCGACAGGGCGGACCGCCCGCAGGCCGGGCACGAAGTGCAGGTACCCGCGCGGCACGCCGGCCCGGATCGCGGGCGACGACGACGAGCGTGTCGGCGAGGTGGTCGCCGTGCAGCCCCTCCATCGCCATCGAGAAGCCGCGCTCGGTCTCGCCGTCGCACCAGCGGTCGGTGATCGGCCTCGAGTGCGTCCAGGTCCGCGGACGACAGGTCGCCGAGCGGGCGCATCTCGAACGCGTAGCCGCTCTTCTCGAGCCGGTGGCAGGCCTGGCGGACCTTCTTGATCTTCTTGCCCTCGAGCGTGAAGGTCGCGGTGTCGACGATCGCCTCGTCGCCGAGGTACATGGTGTGCAGGCCCTGCTCGCGGCAGGACTCGGCGAACAGCCGCGCTCGCGCCGACGACCGCGACGCGCAGCCCGCGGACGTCGGCGAAGGCCAGGAGGTCGCGGACGAGGCCGGGGATCGCATCCGACGCGCCGACCGGATCGCCGGAGACGACGAGCACGCCGTGCTCGACGCGATACGCCAGGAACGCGCGCCGGCCGGGGGACCACAGGTGCGCGAGGTCGCGGCGCAGCTTGAAGTAGCTCAGCGTGTCGGTCCCGTGCTCGCGCACGAGGGCGCACGCTTCGGAGTGCTCGACCGCGCTCTGCTCGTTCGCCGTCGAGCGCGGGCGAAAGAGGATCACGGCGATCGCGATCAGCGTGCCGACGCCGAGGATGCCCAGGCCCCAGGGGAGGAACTCGAGCGGCCCGTCGAAGCGCAGCGGCCCGCCGGTCAGCGTCAGCAGCCCGAGCGCCTCGCGCGCGCCGAGGCGCAGGCTGTCCTCATGCGGCGCGGCCCAGTGGGCTGCGGCCGTCACCGCGAGCAGTGCCGTCGCGAGGCTCGCGACGGCGACGACGGCGGCGCTGCGCAGCGCCGAGCCCAGCGTGCCGCGCTCGGAGCGCACGTAGAAGGCGCCGCGCCCGGCGATCAGCAGTGCGGCGAGACTCCAGCTCAGCAGCGCCTCCTCGACGTCGAGGCCCTTGAGCAGGTCGAGCAGCCCGATCGCCAGCAGCAGCGAGACCGCAAGCGTCATCGCGCGCCGCCGGCGCAGCGCGAGGGCGCGGGCCTGGACGAGCAGCGCCACGCCGAGCGGGACGGCGAGCGCGTGGGCCCAGGCGGGCAGCCCGTCGGGGGCGAGGCCGGCCAGCAGGTGCATCCGCTCCGAAAGGTCCGGCGTCAGCGCGCTGAGCACGTTGACGAGTCCGACGGCGGCGGTCAGCCACGCCGCGATGAGGGGAAGGCGGTCTCGGAGAGGGGAGCTGGGGGAGGTCACGACGGAGAGTAGGGACGTCCCTACGGCCAGAGGTACACCGCGCGGCGCATCGCGCTACACTCGGCACCGGTCGACCTGCCCGGGGCGGGTCTTTTTTCTGCCCCGGCTCGTCACCTTGAATCACCCTCGACCCGGAGTCGGCCCATGGCCCGCGGAGACGTGCGCATTGCTATCACCCTCGCCTGTGAGGACTGCAAGCGGCGCAACTACCAGACGAACAAGAGCAAGCGGAATTCGCCCGATCGCATCACGCTGCGCAAGTACTGCAAGTGGTGCCGGACGCATACCAGCCACAAGGAGACCCGCTAGCGGGTAGCTCGTCGTGGCACGGGATCGCAAACGCGCCAAACAGCGCAAGGCCAGGCGCGCGGAGCAGAATCCGCCCGTCGACCCTGCCGCTGATCAGAGCCAATTGGCCCGGGAGGATCTCCCGGGCCAGCTCGAGCATGCCTCGGCCAACGTCGACCAGTTCGACGCTGCGCTGGTCGCGGGCGCCGAGGGCGTGACGGCTGATGGCGTGGAGCTCGGTGACGGCGTCGTGCACCCGGAAGACCTCACGGATGAGGACTTCGCGGAGCTCGAGGACCGGATCGACGGCGTCGAGGAGGCCATCGAGGAAGGTGACCAGGAGGAGATCGAGCGCGTCGAAGGCGAGCTCGACGAGGACATCGCGGAGCGCAAGAAGAGCCGCGTGGCGACGTCCGCCTCCTCCACGCCGACGGCGACGAAGAGAGGCCCCGGCCGCTTCTTCGCCTTCCTGCGCGCATCCTGGGCAGAGCTCCAGCGGGTGCAATGGCCCGATCGCCGTCAGGTCGGGCAGGCCACCGCGGTGGTGCTCGGATTCGTCGTCGTCGCGGGCGCCTACCTCGGCATCGCAGACGCACTCGCACAGAAAATCGTCAACCTCATCATCTGAGGTCTCACCCCCTTTCCCTTAGGCAGCCATGTATCGCTGGTACGTCGTCAACACCAAGTCCGGGCACGAGAAGAAGGTCAAGCAGAACCTCGAGCACCGGATCGTCTCCCTCGGACAGCAGCGCAACGTCCGGCAGATCGTCGTCCCCACGGAGACGGTCTCCGAGATGAAGGACAACCAGAAGGTCACCGTCGAGAAGCGGACCATGCCGGGCTACGTGCTCGTCAACATGGACCTCACCGACGACTCCTGGACCCTCGTCAAGGGCACCCCCGGCGTGACCGGGTTCGTCGGTGCGTCGAACGATCCCGTGCCGCTGACGCAGCCCGAGGTCGACCGCCTGCTGCACCGCGAGGTCGCGCAGAAGGTCGCCACCAAGGCGCAGTTCTCGATCGGCGAGTCCGTCAAGGTCGTCTCCGGCCCGCTGTCGGACTTCTCCGGCGAGATCGCCGAGATCAATCAGGACGCCTCGAAGCTCAAGGTGCTTGTGTCAATCTTCGGCCGTGAGACGCCGGTCGAGGTCGGCTTCGACCAGGTCAAGAAGATCTAAGTGATCTGCGCCCGTCGCACTCCAACGCTCTAGAAAGTCAAGAAGATGGCGAAGAAGGTCCTCACCCAGATCAAGCTGCAGGCGCCCGGTGGCGCCGCCAGCCCGGCGCCGCCGGTCGGTCCCGCGCTCGGTCAGCACGGCATCAACATCATGGAGTTCTGCAAGGCGTTCAACGCCCAGACGCAGGACAACGCCGGTGTGACGATCCCGGTCGTGATCACCGTGTACGAGGATCGCTCGTTCACGTTCATCACGAAGACGCCGCCCGCCGCGGTGCTGATCAAGCAGGCGATCAACCTCGACAAGGGCTCGGGCGAGCCGAACCGCAACAAGGTCGGCCAGATCAGCCAGGCCCAGGTGCGCGAGATCGCCGAGAAGAAGCTCAACGACTTGAACGCCAACGACCTCGACGCCGCCGCGAAGATCATCGCGGGGACGGCCCGGTCGATGGGCGTGGAGGTGGTGTGACGATGACCAAGCACGGCAAGGCATACAGCGAGGCCCTCGCCAAGGTCGACCGCGAGCGCGAGTACGAGCCCGGCGAGGCGCTGGCGCTCGTCAAGCAGCTCGGGCGCGCGAAGTTCGACGAGTCCGTCGAGGTGCACATCCGCACCGGCCTGAACGTCCGCCACGCGGATGAGCAGCTCCGCGGGACGATCGCGCTGCCGCACGGGCTGGGCAAGGAGGTCACGATCGTGGTCTTCGCCCAGGGCGACAAGGCCAAGGAGGCCGAGGAGGCCGGCGCCGACGTCGTCGGAGCCGAGGACCTCGCCAAGCGCATCGAGGAGGGCTTCACCGACTTCGACGTGGCGATCGCGACCCCCGACCTGATGCCCGTCGTCGGTCGCCTGGGCCGCGTGCTCGGGCCGTCGGGCAAGATGCCCAACCCGAAGGTCGGCACCGTCACGATGGACGTCGCCAAGGCCGTCGAAGAGGCCAAGGCCGGCAAGATCGAGTACCGCACGGACCGCAACGCGATCGTGCACCTCGTGATCGGCAAGGCGAGCTTCGACGAGTCCGCGCTGCTGGAGAACTACGCCGCGGTCATCGACGAGATGGTCCGGGCGAAGCCTTCGGTCGCCAAGGGCAAGTACATCAAGACCATCACGCTGGCCTCCACACAGGGCCCCGGCGTCAAGGTCGATCCCACCCGACTTCGCGACATCCTGGAGGAGACGGCGCCGGCCGCGGCGTAGTCCCCAGGGAACATCGCGCCACCGTAGACCTCCGGCAAGCTGCGACGGCAGCTGGAAGCCCGGACGAGGAGGCTCATGAACCGAGAGCAGAAAGCAACGGCGATCGCCGAGATCGTCGATCAGATCAAGGAGTCGGAGGCGGTCGTCGCCATCGACTACCGCGGGATCACCGTCACGCAGGTGGCCGCTGTGCGGTCGCAGCTGCGTGATGCCGATGCCACCTTCCGGGTCGTCAAGAACTCGCTCACCGAGCGGGCCGCCGACGAAGCCGGGATGGAGCAGCTCAAGGCCCTGCTGACGGGGCCGACGGCGCTGATGTTCGTCCGCGGTGACGCAGCCGCGGCGGCGAAGGCGATCTCGACCTTCAACAAGGAGACGTCGCTGCTCGAGTTCAAGGGCGGCGTCATGAACGGGCAGGTGCTCGAGGTCGCCGAGATTCAGGCGATCGCCAAGCTCCCGTCCCGCGACGTCCTGTACGGCCAGCTCGTCGGCATGGTCGCCGCGCCGATCACCGGTCTCGCACGCAGCCTCGGTGGGCTGCTCGGCGGGCTTGCGATCGCGCTCGGTGCGGTCAACGAGAAGAAGGCCTCCGGGGAGATCCCGGCCGGCGAGCCGCCCGCGGCCGCCGTCGCCGAGGCTCCCGCCGAGGTTGAGGCCGAGCACCCGCCGAGGCTGAGAACGAGGCACCCGCCGAGGCTGAGGCCGAGGCACCCGCCGAGGAGGCACCGGCCGCTGAGGCCGAGGCACCCGCAGGCGACGACACCACCACTTCCGACAACGAGAACCAGGCGGACGCTTCGGCTGAGTAGCCGAGCTCCCCGAAGCGAACCCCAGGAGGCAACATCAACATGGCTACCACCACACAGGATTGGATCGAGGAGCTCAAGGGCATCTCGGTGCTCGAGCTCTCCGAGCGCATCAAGGCGCTGGAGGAGGAGTTCGGCGTGTCCGCGACCGCGGTCGCAGCAGCGGCTCCGGCCGCCGGCGGCGACGGCGGCGGCGCCGAGGAGGAGGTCTCCTCGACCGTCGACGTGATCCTCACCGCAGCGGGTGACAAGAAGATCCAGGTCATCAAGGTCGTCCGCGCGGCGACCGGCCTCGGTCTGAAGGAGGCCAAGGCGCTGGTCGACGAGGCTCCGAAGGCCATCAAGGAGGGCATCGACCGCGACGAGGCCGACAAGCTCAGGCAGGAGCTCGAGGAGGCCGGCGGCGGCGTCGAGATCAAGTAGGGACCGCTTCGAAGGTCCCTGCGGCTCACCCGCAGAACGCTGTCCCGGAGGGCGCCCGTGTGGGCGCCCTCCGTCGTTGCGTCGTCCGCCGCGGCTGGTCAGATGCCGGTGTGGAGCCACGGCGAGGCAGGCGTGCCAACCTCCCGCGCCACAGCTACGGCGCGGTGTTCCTGCTCGTCCTGCTCTCGATCGCCGTGACGCTCGCGGCGCCGGAGGGCCGCGGCGACGATCGCCGTGACGATCGCCATCCAGGGCCTCACGCTGATCACCGCGCTGTGGACCTCGGACATGCCGCGTCGCATCGTGCGCACCGCCACGATCATCGTGATCGTGGCGCTCGTCGCGTCGCTGCTCGCCCTCCTCAGCGGGCAGGGCGGCTCGACGGACGGGGTGCGCCTGATCCAGGTGCTGCTGGTCGCGCTGGTCCCGGTCTCGATGGCGCGCGGGATGCGGACCCTGATCCGCACCGAGGGGGTGACGGCGCAGGTGATCCTCGGGGCGCTGACGATCTATCTCCTGATCGGCATGATGTTCGCGATCCTCGACGCGGCCGCGAGCGGCCTGATGAACGAGTCGTTCTTCACGCAGGGCGGCAACGAGGACCAGGCGTCGTACGTCTACTTCTCGTTCACCACGATCTCGACCGTCGGCTTCGGCGACCTGACGCCGATCCCCGGTCTGCCGAGGGCACTGACGATCCTCGAGTGCGTCCTCGGCCAGATCTACCTCGTCACGGTCGTGTCGCTGGCGGTCGGCGGGTACGCACGCCGGCGTCGCGGCGAGGGGCCGGCAGACGTCGACCGAGTAACAGGTCGGCACGGCGCAGGCAACCGGGATTTCCCGTCATTTCATCCGGGCTCCGGTGGAATTCTACGTGGCATCGAGGCGAGTTCTCACAGACTCTTGACAAACACCTTCCCGGTGCGAGAGAGTCGCCAGATCGTGGTCAACTCCCAGTCCGGGTCACTGGAGGGGCTGCGAGACCACAATCGCCAGCGCGTCGTGCAAGCACTGAGCCGCAGTGGACTCGCCAGCCGCGCCGAACTCGCTCGTCTCACCGGGCTCAGCCGAACGACGGTCTCCAGCCTCGTGGGGGAGCTGATGCAGTCCGGGCTGATCGTCGAGCGCGAGGACGCCTCCACGCCGGCCTCCGGTACGGGCGGTGGCCGTCCCCCGGTCCTGCTTGCTCTCGACCGCTCCGCCGGTGCCGCCGTCGGGATGGACTTCGGCCACAGCCACATCCGCGTGGCGATCGCCGACATGTCCCACACCGTCCTTGCCGAGGAGGTCGTCGAGTTCGACGTCGACGGTGAGAGCGCGGGTGCCCTGGACCGTGCCTGCGCGATGGTCGACGACGTGATCGACCGCGCCGGCTTCTCGCGCAGCGCGATCGTCGGCGTCGGCGTCGGGCTCCCCGGACCGATCCGCCTGGACTCGAGGATCCTCGGCTCGCCGACGATCCTCCCGGGCTGGACCGGGATGCGCATCGCCGACGTGCTCGAGGAACGCCTCGGGCCTGGAGGTCCTGCTCGAGAACGACGCGAACCTCGGGGCGCTCGCCGAGCTCTCGTTCGGCGCTGCGCGCGGCGAGCAGTTCGTGGCCTACGTCCGCGCGTACTCCGGCATCGGCGCCGGGCTGATCTCCGAAGGGCGTCTGTTCCGCGGCGCCGACGGGACCGCCGGCGAGCTCGGGCACGTGATCATCGACGAGAACGGCGCGGTCTGCCGCTGCGGAAACCGCGGCTGCCTGGAGACGTTCGCCTCCGAGGACGCGATCATCGACCTACTGCGACGCACGCACGGCGAGGACATCACAATGTCTGACGTCGTGGCGCTCGCCGCCGGCGGCGACGCCGCCTGCCGGCGCGTGATCGCCGACGCGGGCCACCAGATCGGCGTCGCAGTGGCGAATCTCTGCAACATCTTCAACCCCAGCATGGTCGTCGTCGGAGGCACCCTCAGCGGTGCCGGCGACCTGCTGCTCGGTCCGATGCGCGACGCGGTCTCCCGCTACGCCATCGCGAGCGCCGCGGAGGACGTCACCGTCGTCCCCGGCGTGTTGGGCGAACGCGCCGAAGTGCTCGGTGCGCTCGCACTCGTCTTCGCGGAGGGGGATGGTGCGTTCCCACTCCGTGTCGCGGTCCGGGGCGCTGCATGATGCCCCGTCCGACGTTGTCTCAACACACACCAACACCCCCAAACACCACCATGGACGGATCGTCCGTCCCGAGGAGGAGAGGTATGTCTCGTCATCGCAGGCTGCGTCCAGCAGCCTTTGTCGTCACTGCGGTTGCAGTGAGCGCGCTCGTCGCCGCCGGTTGCGGCAGCAGCAACAACAGCAGCACGTCCAGCTCGGCCGCACGGCTCCAGCACGGCCAAGAAGGGCAAGGTCGCGGTGCTGCTTCCGGACTCGAAGTCCTCCGTCCGCTGGGAGACCCAGGATCGCAAGTACCTCGCCGAGGCCTTCAAGGCCGCCGGCGTCGACTACACGATCGTCAACGCCGAGGGTGATCCCGCGGCGCAGCGCACGCAGGCTGAGCAGGCCATCACCAACGGCGCCACGACGCTGCTGCTCGTCGACCTCGACGCCGGCTCCGGCTCGGCGATCATCAAGAACGCCCACAGCCAGGGCGTCAAGGTCATCGACTACGACCGCCTGACACTGGGCGGCGGAGCCGACTACTACGTCTCGTTCGACAACGAGTCCGTCGGCAAGCTGCAGGGTGAGGGGCTCGTCAAGTGCCTCGACGCCGCCAAGAAGACGAAGCCCGTCGTCGCCGAGCTCAACGGCTCCCCGACCGACAACAACGCGACCCTGTTCGCCAAGGGCTACAACAGCGTCCTCGATCCGAAGTACGCGGACGGCAGCTACGTCAAGGGCCCGAACCAGTCCGTGCCGGAGTGGGACAACCAGAAGGCGCTGACCATCTACGAGCAGATGCTCCAGAAGACGAGCAACAAGATCGACGCAGTGCTGGCGGCCAACGACGGCCTCGGCAACGCTGCGATCTCGGCTCAGAAGGCGCGCAAGCTGCCGCAGATCCCGGTCACCGGCCAGGACGCGACGGCGCAGGGCATCCAGAACATCCTCGCGGGTGACCAGTGCATGACGGTCTACAAGGCCGTCAAGAAGGAGGCCGACGCGGCCGCCGTACTGGCGATCGCGCTCGCCAAGGGCCAGACGCCCACCACGGCGACCGGCAAGACGGAGAACCAGGGGACGCAGACCCCGTCCGTTCTCCTCACCCCGGAGGCAGTCACGAAGACCAACATCAACGACACCGTCATCAAGGACGGTTTCCTGAAGCCGAGTGAGATCTGCACCGGCAAGTACGCGAAGCTCTGCACAGACGCGGGTATCCAGTAGGTTCCGCCCACGACGCTCACACGGGAGGGGCGCACCGTGCGCCCCTCCCGAGCGTCACGTCTCGAGGAGGAAGCTGTGTCCGAGCAACCGCTGCTTCAGTTGCAAGGCGTGTCGAAGACATTCGGCGCCGTCAACGCGCTGACCAGGGTCGATTTTCGCGCGTCCGAAGGTGAGGTGATGGCGCTCGTCGGCGACAACGGCGCCGGCAAGTCGACGCTCATCAAGGGCATCGCCGGGATCTACCCGTTCGATGAGGGCGAGATCGTCTGGGAGGGCTCGAAGGTCCACATCTCGGGTCCGAAGGACTCGGCCAAACTCGGCATCGAGGTCGTCTACCAGGACCTTGCGCTCTGCGACAACCTCGACGTCGTCCAGAACATGTACCTCGGCCGCGAGGCCACGAGGTCGCTCGGGCGCCTCGACGAGACCACCATGGAGCGCAAGGCGCGCGAGACGCTCAAGGGCCTCGCCGTCACGACGCTGCAGTCGGTGCGCCAGCCCGTCGCGTCGCTCTCCGGCGGCCAGCGCCAGTCCGTCGCGGTCGCCAAGGCCGTGATGTGGAACTCCAAGCTCGTCATCCTCGACGAGCCGACCGCCGCCCTCGGCGTCGCCCAGACGCGGCAGGTGCTCGACCTCGTCAAGCGCCTCGCGCACAACGGGCTCGCGGTCATCCTGATCTCACACAACCTGCACGACGTCTTCGAGGTCGCGGACCGCCTGACGGTGCTGCGCCTCGGCCAGGCGGTCGCCGAGCTGAAGGTCAGCGAGACCACCCAGCAGGAGGTCGTCCAGGAGATCACCTCCGGCGCGCTCAACTACGTTCCCGGCCAGGCAGAGGTGACGGCATGACCGAGACACCCACCAACGTCCCCCCGGTCATCGACGACCCTGACGCCCCCGTCGGAGCCGCTCGGCGCGGCCGAGATGGAGAACGAGACCCTCAGCGACTACTTCCGCGGGCGCATCGAAGGCATCCGCGCCGGCGAGCTCGGCTCGCTCCCGATCATCTTCGGGATCATCGTCATCGCGATCTACTTCCAGTCGCGCAACAGCAACTTCCTGACGGCCGGCAACTTCGTCAACCTGATCGTCCAGATGTCGCCGATCGCGGTGATCGGCATGGGCATCGTCTTCGTCCTGCTGCTCGGCGAGATCGACCTGTCGGTCGGCTTCGTCAGTGGTGTGGGCGGCGTGATCTGCGCGATCCTGTTGCTCCCCGGCCCGGGTCAGCAGACCGCGGCCGTCGCGATCGCCGCCGCCCTCGGCGCCGGCCTCGCGATCGGCCTTCTCCAGGGCACCCTGTTCGCGAAGGTCGGGATCCCGTCGTTCGTGGTCACCCTGGCCGGTCTGCTCGCGTGGAACGGCGTCGTGCTGCAGCTCATCGGCAGTCGCGGCACGGTCGTCATCCAGGACGACTTCGTCAACGGCATCGCGAACAACAACCTCTCCGACATCGGCGGCTGGATCGTGGTCGAGGGCGCCGTGGTGCTCTACGCCCTGCTGCAGTACCTGGCGGTGCGGTCACGGAGCAAGGCCGGCCTGCCGAACGTGCCCGACGTCGCTGATCCTCCTGCGGGTCGCGACGCTGGCGATCGTCGGGGCGATCGTGGTGCTCGTCGTGAACTCGAGCCGCGGCCTGCCGTACGTCGGCGTCCTGATGGTCGCGCTGATGCTGATCGGGACGTTCGTCACCGATCGCACGCGCTTCGGGCGCTACGTCTACGCACTCGGCGGCAGCGTCGAGGCGTCGCGTCGCGCCGGCATCCGGGTCGACTGGGTCCGGATCGCGGTGTTCGGGATCTCCGGCATGATGGCCGCGATGGGCGGGATCATCCTCGCCTCGCGGCTGAGCTCGGTGGACACGAACGCCGGCGGCGGCTCGATCCTGCTGTACTCGATCGCGGCGGCGGTCATCGGCGGGACCAGCCTGTTCGGCGGTCGCGGCACGGTGCGCAGCGCGATCCTCGGCGCCATCGTCATCGCGAGCATCGACAACGGCCTCGGCCTGCTGAACGTCACGGCGGGCACGAAGTTCATCGTCACCGGCCTCGTGCTGCTGGCGGCCGTCACCGTCGACTCGCTCTCGCGCAAGGGGCGCGCCGCTTCCGGCCGGGCATGACAAACCAGCTGCGGCACGGGTGCGGGCGGCCGATCACGGCCCGCCCGCACCCGTCGCGCTGAACAGGAGGAACGATGGGTCTATTCGACGGCAGGGTGGCACTGATCACCGGTGCCAGCCGCGGCATCGGCGCGGCGATCGCGCAGCGGCTGAGCGCCGAGGGGGCGAGCCTCGCGCTCGCATCGCGCAGCGGCGATCGACCTCGGGCTCGCGAACACCCTCGCGCTGCCGACGGACGTCCGCGACCCCGCCGCGCTGGAGGAGCTCGCCACGGCGGCCGTCGAGCGCTTCGGCGGCATCGACATCGTCGTGGCCAACGCCGGGGTCGGGGCCTACGGGCCGTTCGAGGAGCTGTCGCTCGAGCACCTGGAGGAGATGATCGACATCAACCTCAAGGGCACGCTGTACACGGCGCGCGCCACGGTTCCCCACCTGCTGCGCAGCGACGCCGCCGACTTCGTCTCGCTCGCCAGCGAGGCGGGGCGCCGCGGGCCTGCCCGGCGAGGCGGTCTACTGCGCCTCGAAGTTCGGTCAGGTCGGGTTCACGCGCGCGCTCGAGGGTGAGCTGCGCGAGCGCGGCGTGCGCTGTACGAGCGTCTGTCCCGGCGGCGTCCACACGGACTTCGCGATGGGCACCGGCCGCGAGCCCGGGATGCCGATGCTCGAGGGGATGATGAGCGCCGACGACGTCGCCGACGTGGTGCTGCACGTGCTGACGCGACCGCGCCACCTGCGCATCCTGGAGACCGCGCTGCGCCCGATGTCGGAGGCGTCATGGGGGTGAGGTGGGGGCTGCTCTCGACGGCGCGGATCAACGACAAGGTGATCGCCGGCGCGCGCGCGTCGCGACGCGCTGGAGATCGTCGCGGTCGGCGGGCGCGACGGTGCCCGCACGGAGGCCTACGCGCGCGAGCACGGCATCGCGCGCGCCCACGCCGGCTACGAGGCGCTGCTGGCCGATCCCGAGGTCGACGCCGTCTACATCTCGCTGCCGAACGGCATGCACGTGGACTGGTCGATTCGCGCCCTGCACGCCGGGAAGCACGTGCTCTGCGAGAAGCCGCTGACGCGCCACGCCGCGCAGGCCGAGCGCGCGTTCGACGCCGCCGAGGCCTCGGGACGGCTGCTGATGGAGGCGTTCATGTGGCGTCACAACCCGCAGACCCGGCGTCTCGCGGAGCTCGTGGGCGAGGGCGCGATCGGGGAGCTGCGGCTGGTGCGCGCGGCGTTCTCGTTCCCGCTCGGCGACGGCGGCGATCCCCGCCTCAGCCCCGAGCTCGAGGGCGGGGCGCTGATGGACGTCGGCTGCTACTGCGTCAGCGGAGCGCGGCTGCTGGCCGGCGAGCCCGACGTCGTCACCGCCCATCAGGTCACCACGGCCCAGCGGGGTCGACGTGCGCCTCGCGGCCACGCTGCGCCATCCCGGCGACGTGCTGGTGAGCATCGACTGCGGGCTCGACCTCCCGGACCGCGACGAGCTCGAGGCGATCGGCTCGCAGGGCTCGCTGTTCGCGGACGATCCGTGGCACTGCCACGCCGGGAGCCTCGAGCTGCGACGCGACGGCGCGAGCGAGGTCGTCCGCGTCGATGCGGCCGACAGCTACCGGCTGGAGCTCGAGAACTTCAGCGCGGCGATCCGCGGCGAGGCGCAGCCGCTGCTCGGGCGCGCCGACGCCGTCGCCCAGGCTCGCGTGATCGAGGCGCTCTACGCCTCGGCGAACGCGGGCGGCGTTCCGGTGACGCTCTCGTAGCGACACGCCGGCGCCGTTGTGGATTTCCCAGCGCCCGCGCGGCCGGCGCGTGGGCCGGCCGTCGCGTGCGGGCAAGCTTCGGGCCATGACCACTCCGGAGAACACCGTCGACGAACTCGGGCTGCGGCCCCTGCAAGCAGCTCACCCACGGCGAGCGCGTGATCGACCTCGACAGCATCCCGTGGGTGCCCTATGCGGACGGGATCTCCGTCAAGCCCGTTCGCCTGAACCGCCGCACCGGCATCTGGGCCAACCTCACGAAGGTCGAGGGCGGGGTGAAGATCAACCGCCACTACCACGTGAATCCCGTCACCGGGTTCGTGCTCGAAGGCTCGCTGGTACTACGAGGAGCACGACTGGGTCGCCCGCAAGGGCTCGTTCGTCTGGGAGCCGGCCGGCGACATGCACACCCTCATCAGCGGGGATGACGGCACGATCACGCTCTTCACGCTCGAGGGCGCCCTGCTCTACGTCGACGACGACGACAACGTCGTCGGCTTCGACGACTGCCTGGCGCACACCAAGAAGTACCTCGACTACTGCAGTGAGGCGGGCATCGAGCCAGTCGATCTTGACTACTGAGCCCGGCTCGCCGGAGCGCCGCTGGGCGCAGCACTACGACGCGCACGTGCCGGCCCGCTTCGCGCCGGCCGTGCCGCATGGCGTCGAGCTCTTCGAACGCGGTGCGCGCGAGCGCCCGGACGACCCGGCGATCCTCTACTTCGAGACCGCGATCAGCAACCGCGAGGCGGGCGAGATCGCCCACGCGCTGGCGGCCGCGCTGCGCGAGGACCTCGGGCTGCGGCCCGGCGACCGGGTCGCGCTGATGCTGCAGAACATCCCGCAGATGGCGATCGCCGTGCACGCGGTGTGGCTCGCCGGCGGCGTCGTGACGACCGTCAACCCGATGAACAAGCGCCGCGAGCTCGCGTCACCAGCTCCGCGACGCCGGAGTGCGGATCGCGATCTGCCTCGAGTCGCTGCACGCGGTGGTGGCGGCGGTCGCGCGAGGTGACGCCGATCGAGCACATCGTCACCGTCAGCGAGCTCGACCTGCTCGACGAGGTGCCGGCCGCGCTCGCCGGGCACGAGCGCCATCGACTGCCCCGGGGCGCTCGCGTTGACGGACCTGCTCGAGCGCCCGCGCGGGCGCGCGCGTCACCCCGGCGAACCCCGACCCCGCAGTCCCCGCGCTGCTGAGCTACACGTCCGGGACGACCGGTCCGTCCCAAGGGCGCGATCAACACCCACCGCTCGATCGTCCACAACGCCGAGGTGATGACGCGCTGGTACGAGCTCGGTCCCGGTGACGTGACGGTCGCGATGGCGCCGCTCTTCCACATCACCGGCCTCGTCTGCCACCTCGCGACCGCGCGCATGAGCGGGACGCCGCTGCTGCTGCTCTTCCGCTTCGAGCCCGGCGAGATCCTGCGCCTGATCGAGCGCTGGCGCGGCACGTACGTCATCGGCCCGCTGACCGCGTTCATCGCGATGCTCGAGCACGCCGACTTCGCCGAGCCGCGACCTCTCCTCGCTGACCAAGGTCGCCAGCGGCGGCGCGCCCGTCTACCCGGCCGTCGTCGAGCGCTGGGAGCGGGCGACCGGCGTCTACCTGCACAACAGCTACGGGCATGACCGAGACGAGCGCGCCGAGCCATCTCGTCCCGGCCGGCGCGCGCAGCCCGGTCGATCGAGCAGAGCGGCGCGCTGTCGGTGGGCCTGCCGATCCCCAACACGCGACTCGCGGATCATCGGCATCGACGACGGCGCGGAGCTCCCGGCGGGCGCGATCGGCGAGATCGTCACCCGCGGGCCCGGGCGTCACGCCCGGCTACTGGGGGCGGCCGGAGGAGACCGCGGCCGCGCTTCGCGACGGCTGGCTGCACACCGGCGACGTCGGCAAGCAGCGACGCCGACGGCTGGTTCTACATCGTCGACCGCATCAAGGACATGATCAACGTCTCCGGGTACAAGGTCTGGCCGCGTGACGTCGAGGACGTCCTCTACCAGCACCCGGCGGTGCTCGAGGCGAGCGTCGTCGGTGCTCCGCGACGACTACCGCGGGGAGACCGTTCGGGCCTACGTGGCCCTGCGCGCCGGCGCCGCGGCGACGCCGGAGGAGCTCATCGCCCACTGCCGCGAGCTGCTCGCGGTCTACAAGGCGCCGCGTCGAGGTCGTCATCGTCGACGAGATCCCGAAGACGCTGACCGGCAAGGCGCTGCGGCGCGAGCTGCGCGAGCGCGCTCAGCGCAGCGCGTAGGCGGCGTAGACCCGCCTGCGCGCTCAGAAGGTGTCGAGCGTCGGCACCGCCGCCGTCGCGGTGATGCAGCTCCAGAGGTACATCGCGGTCCCGAGGTCGCCGGTCCAGAGCGTGTGGCGGCCGCGGCCGTGCTCGCGTCGCATCCGCTCGACCTGCTCGGCCGCATGCATCGCGAACGCACGTGCGCGCTCGAGCCAGAGCTCGTCCTGCGTGCGCTCGAAGAGCTTGAGGAGGGCATAGCCGTTCCCGGCGGTTCCGTGGCACAGGCCGGGGCCCTTGGCGAGCGGCCCGGCTCTCCAGGTCAGCTCCCCGCCGGCGATCAGCACGTCGGTGAAGGCCCGATTCCGCATCGCGATCGCCGCGAGCGACGCGACCATGCCCGGCGCGCCGTGGCACCACTGCGTCCGCACGCCGCTCGAGGCCCGCAGAGGCGGCTCGATCGCCGCCGGCCACTGTGCGAGGTCGCCGTCGCGCTGGGCGTGCTCGAGCGTCACCGCGGCGGCGCGCGCCTCGAGCTCGGCGCGCCGCTCGCCGTCGAGGAGGGGCCCATGAGCCAGTGCGAGGATGTTGCCGGCGAAGCCGTGGGCCGGCCCGAAGCAGTGGACGGCCCTGCCGTACAGGTCCTGCTCCCAGATCGGCTCGTCCCAGTCCTGCCAGAGCCGCTCCGCCGACTCGTTCCAGGCTTGGGCCCAGCGCTCCGCGCCCGTGCGCTCGTGCATGACGTGGGCCGCCAGCATCGTGCCGGGCGAGCCCCACATCAGCTCGCGCGTCGGGTTGGCGACGTTGGCCCGCACGCACGCGAGCAGGCGCTCCTCCTGCCAGTCCGCCGGCGCGAGCCGGTGCGCGACCAGCAGGATCCCCGCCTCGCCCATCCACAGCGACGGCACTGCGCCGCCGGCGTCCTGCTCGAAGTCGGGCGTCGCCAGGTAGCGCTCGTGCAGGCCGGCCGCCGTGGCCGCCCAGCTGCGGCCCAGATGCGCCGCCCCTGCGCGCTCGAGTTCGTCCAGTGCCCAGATGACGCCGCTCGCCCCGAGGTAGAGCGAGGTGACCGCGGGCAGCGGCCCCTCCTCCTCGTCGCGGGGGTGCGCGGGCCACAGCGCGTCGGCGTCGAACGCGCCCTCGGCCTCGGCCACGATCGCGGCGATCGCCGAGCGCGCGTGCGCCTCGCTCCAGGAGTGGTCCGTCAGAGGTTCGTGTGCGGCCGGGTCGAAGAGCATCCGGTCGTTTTGTACCGCCTCGGCCGGTCCTCCGGCCGAGCGGTCGACTACCCGAATCGGGCCTGAATCTCGTTGAAGAACGCCTTGGAGAGCCGGTCGAACTGTGCTGCGCTGAGCCTGATCGGGTCTCCGTACTCGAGCTTCAGAACCGACTCCTCAGGGTTCAGCTTGATCACGTTGTTCCCGCGCAGCACCCCGTCGTTGTCCATCAGCGAGTCCGACAGCAGCTCGACCTCGTTGAGCGGGTTGCCGTCCTTGCCGGAGACGTTCCGGACCCTGTGGACGAAGAAGCGGTCGAGCACCAGGACCATGTTGTTGAAGAACAGCGGCTCGAAGGCGTCGAGGCTCGCGCCGACCTTCGGGTCCGATGGCGCGCCGTCGATGGCCTTGACGAGCTTCCTGTACGCGGCGACCTGCGTATCGACCGTGGCCTTCGCGTGGTCGATCTCCTCCTGGGTGTAGTCCTTGCGGCCGAGCACGCGACCGTCCTTTCGTGTTGGTGACGTTGTCTGAAGACGAACGGGCGACCCGGATATCGACAGCCTCCACGCCGTCGCTACCGCTCGGCGTTCAACGCCTCGAGCTGCGACGCCACGCGGCGCATCCGCTGCAGGCGTGCGTCGTCGCGCGGGGTCGCCTCGATGCGCGTCCCGCGGCGGGTGTCCCACCCGCGCGCGATCGCGTCGGCCGGGCCGCCCGAGAGGCTCGCGGCCGCCAGGGCGGCGGCGCCCAGGGCGACGCTCTCGGTCTCCTCCGGGATCTCCAGCGCCCGCCCGGAGAGCCGCGCCGCGGTGGCGCGCCAGGCTGCGCCGCGTGCGCCACCTCCGACGAGCACCAGCGGCGCGTCCGCGTCGAGGCCCCCGGTGGCGGCGTCCAGCACGTCGAGCCCGGCGAGCAGCGACTCGATCGCCCCGTCGTAGGCCGCCTGAAGGATCTGCCCCGGCGAGGTCGCGTGACGCAGGCCCGTGATCGTGCCCGCGGCGTGCGGGAGGTCCGGGCGTGCGCTCACCGTCCAGGTAGGGCAGGACGACGACCTCGCCGGGTGCGTCGACGGCCTCGCGGTCGATGCCCAGCCAGAGCGCGAAGCGGTCGATGGCCAGCGTCGCGTTCAGCGTGCAGGCGAGTGGCAGGAAGCGACGCCCCGCGTCGGCGAACCCGGCGATCACCCCGGACGGGTCGGCCGCGGGCCGGGCGGTCACCGCATACGCGGTACCCGATGTCCCGAGGCTGACCACCGGCGTCCCCGGCTCCAGGCCCAGGCCGACCGCGGCCGCCATGTTGTCGCCGGTGCCGGCCGCCACGACGACGCCGGCGCGCAGGCCGAGCGCGGCGGCGGCGCCGGCGGTCACGGTGCCGGCGGCAGCGTCGCCCGAAAGCACCTCGGGCAGCAGCGCGCGGTCGAGCCCGACGAGGTCGAGCTCGAGGACGTCCGGGACGTACGCTCCCGCCGCCGGCGACCACCAGCCGCTGCCGGAGACGTCGCCGCGATCGGTCACGGCTCGCCCGCACAGCCGCTCGGTCAGGAAGTCGTGCGGCAGTCGCACGCCGCGCACGCGACCGGCGAGCGCCGGCGCCGTCCGGCGCAGGTGCGCCCACTTCGTGACCGTGAACGACGCCACCGGCACGCTCCCGACGAGCGCCGCCCATGCTGCCGGCCCGCCGAGCGCCTGCACCAGCGCCGCCGCGTCGGGCGCGCTCGTGGTGTCGTTCCAGAGCGGGGCGGGGGCGAGCGGCCGGCCGTCCTCGCCGAGCACGACGAGCCCGTGCTGCTGCCCGGCGACGGCGATCGCCTCCACCTCTGCGGCGCGGCCGGTCTGCGTGAGCGCGTCGCGCAGCGCGGTCCACCAGCCCTCCGGATCGCTCGTCCTGGCGCCGGCCTCCCCGCCGACCTCGTGCGATGCCTGCCCGCGGGCGAGGACCCTGCCATCAGCGGCGTCCACGATCAGGGCCTTCGTGCCCTGGGTCGAACAGTCGATGCCGGCGACGAGAGGGCCCATGGTAGTTTGTTGTACCACACGACAAATACCGAGGAGCACTGACGCACGATGAGCGCATACGAGCCCAGGCCCGAGCACCGCTTCACCTTCGGCCTGTGGACCGTGGGCAACGTCGGCCGCGACCCGTTCGGGGACCCGACGCGCGCCGAGGTCGACCCGGTCGACAGCGTCCAGATGCTCGGCCAGCTCGGTGCCTGGGGCGTGAACCTCCACGACAACGACCTCGTCCCGTTCGACGCGACGCCCGCCGAGCGCGACCGGATCGTCGCGCGCTTTCGCGCCGCGGTCGACGCGGCCGGCATGTGCGTGCCGATGACCACGACGAACCTCTTCACGCACCCGATCTTCAAGGACGGCGCGTTCACCGCCAACGACCCCGCGGTTCGCCGCTTCGCGCTGCGCAAGACGATGCGCGCCATCGACCTGGGCGCCGAGCTCGGCGCGAGCACCTACGTGTTCTGGGGCGGTCGCGAGGGCAGCGAGGTCACCGCGGCCAAGCCGACCGGCGATGCCTTCGACCGGTACCTCGAGGCGCTCAACTTCCTCTGCGGATACGTCCGGGACAAGGGCTATGGGATGCGCTTCGCGCTCGAGCCCAAGCCCAACGAGCCGCGCGGCGACTCGTTCCTGGCGACCGTCGCCCACGCGCTGACGTTCATCGACCACCTCGACCATCCGGAGATGGTCGGCGTCAACCCCGAGGTCGCCCACGAGACGATGGCCGGGCTGAACTTCGTGCACGCCGTCGCGCTGGCGATCTGGGCCGGCAAGCTCTTCCACATCGACCTGAACTCGCAGCGCATGAGCCGCTACGACCAGGACTTCCGCTTCGGCCAGGAGGACCTCAAGGAGGCGTTCCTGCTGGTGCGCCTGCTCGAGGGGTCGGGTTACGACGGCCCGCGCCACTTCGACGCCCACGCGCTGCGCGTGGAGGACCGCGCCGGCGTGGAGGAGTTCGCCCGGGGATGCATGCGGACCTACCTGATCCTGGCCGAGAAGGCGCGCGAGTTCGACGCGGATCCGCGCGTCGCCGACGCGCTGGCCGCCGCGCAGGCACCGGAGCTCGGCCTGCCGACCGTCGGCCCGTATTCGCCGCAGGCGGCCCAGGCGCTGCAGGACGAGGCGTTCGACCTCGAGGCGCTCGCCGCACGCGGAGGCGGGCACGAGCGCGTCGACCAGCTCCTGGTGGAGCGCGTGCTCGGCGTCTCATGACGCTGAGCGCTCCCGAGCGGCGCGGAGCGAGTGACCAGCGCGCGATCCGTCGCGCCAATCTCAGCGCGGTCGTCCGGCTGCTGACCGCCGGCGGCCCGCGCTCGCGCTCCACGATCGCGGTCGAGACCGGCTTCAACAAGTCGACGGTCTCGAGCCTCGTCGGCGAGCTGATCGACGTCGGACTGCTGACCGAGACCGGCGAGGACGAGCACCCCGGGCCGGGTCGGACGGCCCGCGCGGACCGTCCGGCTCGCCGGGGACGGGGTGGCGGCGGTCGGCCTGGAGGTCAACGTCGACCACCTCGCGGTCTGCACGGTGGACCTCAGCGGCGTGGTGCGCCGGTCCGATCGCATCGATGCCGACAACACGGCACGCTCACCGGCGCAGGTGCTCGACGCGCTGGCGGCGCTGGCCGACGTGGCGATCGGCGAAGCCGAGGCGCAGGGCGCGATGGTGGTCGGGGCGGCGATCGGGCTCCCCGGGCTCGTCGACCAGCGCCGCCGCAGGCTGATCGTCGCGCCGAACCTCGGCTGGCACGACGTCCCCGTCGCCGACGAGCTGTCCGCACGGCTCGGCCGGCCGCAGCTGCTCGTCGCGGTCGACAACGAGGCGAACCTCGCCGCGCTCGCCGAGCACCGGGACGGGGCGGCACGCGACATCGACGACGTGATCTTCGTCTCGGGCGACGTCGGGATCGGCGCCGGTGTGCTGATCGGAGGCGAGCTGCACCGCGGCAGCCACGGGTTCGCGGGGGAGCTGGGGCACGTCGCGATCGACCCGGCGGGTGAGCGCTGCGCCTGCGGCAGCCGCGGCTGCCTGGAGACGATCGCCGGACAGGCGGCGCTGCAGCGCCGCGCAGGGGTGCGGGCCGCGGGCCCCCGCGCGGGCGTCGCCGAGCTCGTCGGGCGGGCGCAGGCGGGCGACGGTCGCACGCTGGACGCGCTCGCCGAGGCCGGGAACGCCGTCGGGGTCGCGCTCTCCGCCGTGGTCAACCTGCTCGACACCGACGCCGTCGTGCTGGGCGGGGCGTTCGCCCCGCTGACGCCCTGGCTGGAGGGGCCGGTCGCGGCGCAGCTCGGGCGACGCGTCCTGGCCTCGGCGTGGACCGGCTGCGAGATCCGCGCCGCGGAGCTCGCCGACGATGCGGCGACGCGCGGCGCCGCCGCCACGGTCCTCGACGCCGTGATCGCCGATCCGGCGCTCGTCGCCGGAATCGCCCCACAGGCTGGGCAGGTCCGCTACTCTGTGTCGGTCGGCCGATAGTCGCAGCCGCCTGAAGCAGTGTTTTCGCGCCACATACGCGGAGACCGAGGCGGGGTCCGTGAGTGCTGACGCGCCTCTGGTGTGGGTGCGCTTCGCGCTGTGCTATCTTCCTTGATTGCTTCTGCGCGTTCTGATACGCGCACCCTCGCCGCATTCGTCCGTCCCGACCCTCGTAGGAGTCGCTGTCTTGCCTCGCGCTGATGCTCCCCGGACGCGCCGTTCATTCGCGCGTCTGAACAAGACCCTCGATGTCCCCAACCTGATCGACATCCAGCGTCGGTCGTTCGAATGGTTGGTCGACACGGAGAAGGGGGGGCTGCGCGAGACCATCGACGACATCTCCCCGATCGAGGACTACACGGGCAACCTGGCCGTCCAGTTCGGCGAATTCCACTTCGACGAGCCGGCGGCGTCGATCGCCGAGTGCCGTGAGAAGGACCTCACGTACTCGCGTCCGCTGACCGTGACCGTGGCGTTCATCAACCACGAGACCGGCGAGATCCGCGAGCAGTCCGTCTTCATGGGCGACTTCCCGTGGATGACGGAGCGCGGCACGTTCATCATCAACGGCACCGAGCGCGTCGTCGTGACGCAGCTGGTGCGCTCGCCCGGCGCCTACGTGATGGAGCCCAAGGATCGCGAGAAGCAGGTCTTCACAGCGAACCTCATGCCGGCCCGCGGTTCATGGCTCGAGCTCGAGATCGACAAGAAGGGCAAGGTCTTCGTCCGCATCGATCGCAAGCGCAAGCTTCCGGCGACCGTCCTGCTGCGGGCCATGATGTACAACCCGGAGACCGACTCCGACCACGAGGAGACGCACGAGGACATCGAGCGTCTGGACCAGGAGATCATCGATCTCTTCGGCGGGTCGCTGTACATCCGTCACACCGTCGAGTCCGACACCGAGGCCACGAAGACGAAGAAGGGCGCGCTGATCGAGCTCTTCAAGAAGCAGCGCCCGGGCGAGCCGCCGAGCGTCGACGCCGCGTACGCGCTGCTGAACCAGCTGTTCTTCGATCCCAAGCGCTACGACCTCACGCGCGTCGGCCGCTACAAGCTCAACTCGCGCCTGAACCTCGACATCGACCTCGAGACGCGCACGCTCACGCACGACGACATCCACGCGCTCGTCGCGGAGCTCGTCAGCCTCCCCAAGCTGCTCGGCATCCCCGAGGACGGCGAGGTCGAGATCAAGGACTACGCCGCCGAGGCCTGGTCGCTCCCGCGTGAGCCGGTCGCCGACCACCTCGACGAGTACGAGCACTTCGGCAACCGCCGGCTGCGCACCGTCGGCGAGCTGATCCAGGATGCGTTCCGCGTCGGCCTGTACCGCATGGAGCGCGTCGTCCGCGAGCGCCTCACCACGGAGGACGAGGACACGATCACGCCGCAGACGATCGTGAACATCCGCCCGGTCGTCGCCGCGCAGAAGGAGTTCTTCGGCTCCTCGCAGCTCAGCCAGTTCATGGACCAGACGAACTCGCTGGCCGGCCTGACCCATCGCCGCCGCCTGTCGGCACTCGGCGCCGGCGGCCTGACCCGCGAGCGCGCACCGATCGAGGTCCGCGACGTGCACCCGACCCACTACGGCCGGATGTGCCCGATCGAGACGCCCGAGGGCCCGAACATCGGCCTGATCGGCTCGCTGTCGAGCTATGCGCAGATCTCCGACTTCGGCTTCATCACGACGCCGTACCGCCTCGTCAAGGACGGCGTGGTCACCGACGACATCGTGCACCTGGACGCCACCCAGGAGGAAGAGCAGCTCATCGCCCAGGCGAACCACCCGGTCGACGAGAAGACCGGGAAGCTCAAGGGCCCCGAGGTCATCTGCCGCACCCACGCCGGCCAGTACGTGATCGCCGCGCCCAAGGACGTCGATCTGGTCGACGTCTCGCCGCAGCAGATCTGGTCGGTCGCCACGGCGATGATCCCGTTCCTCGAGCACGACGACGCCAACCGCGCGCTGATGGGCTCGAACATGCAGCGCCAGGCAGTGCCGCTGCTGGTCGCCAACGCACCGCTCGTCGGCACCGGCATGGAGCGCCGCGCGGCGCTCGACACCGGGGACGTCGTGCTCGCGGAGGCCGACGGCACCGTGACGTACATCGATGCCGAGCGGATCGTCATCGAGGGCAAGGAGCGCCACGAGTACGAGCTGAACAAGTTCCAGCGCTCCAACCAGGGCACCCTGATCCACCAGCAGCCGCGCGTCTCCAGCGGCGACGCGGTGAAGCAGGGCGACTTCCTGGCCGACGGCGCCTCGACCGACCGCGGCGAGATGGCGCTCGGCAAGAACCTGATGGTCGCCTTCATGTCCTGGGAGGGCTACAACTTCGAGGACGCGATCATCCTCAGCAAGCGCCTCGTCAAGGACGACGAGCTCACCTCGATCCACATCGAGGAGTACGAGATCGACGCCCGCACGACGAAGCTCGGCGACGAGGAGATCACGCGCGACATCCCGAACCGCTCGGAGGAGTCGCTGCGCAACCTCGACGACCGCGGCATCGTGCGCGTCGGGGCCGAGGTCGTCTCCGGCGACCTGCTGGTCGGCAAGGTCACGCCGAAGGGCGAGACCGAGCTGACGGCCGAGGAGAAGCTGATCCGCGCGATCTTCAAGGAGAAGGCGCGCGAGGTCCGCGACACGTCGCTGAAGGTTCCCCACGGCGAGGGCGGGGTCGTCATCGACGTGCTCACGTTCTCGCGCGAGAACGGCGACGACCTGCCGCCGGGCGTCAACGAGCTCGTGCGCGTCTTCGTCGCGAAGAAGCGCAAGATCTCCGAGGGCGACAAGCTCGCGGGGCGCCACGGCAACAAGGGCGTCATCTCGAAGATCGTCGACGAGCAGGACATGCCGTTCCTCGAGGACGGCACCCCCGTCGACGTCATCCTCAACCCGCTCGGCGTCCCGTCGCGCATGAACGTCGGCCAGCTGCTGGAGACCCATCTCGGATGGGCCGCCGCGCAGGGCTGGTACGACGACGGCACGGTCGCCCACAAGGAGTCCAAGGAGGACGGCGGGCGCGTCTACGTCGCCACTCCGGTCTTCGACGGCGCAACCGTCGAGGACGTCGACACGGCGCTCGTGCAGTGGCAGGCGGAGCACACCGGCCGCATCGCCATGGACGTCGACGAGGCGCGTCCCGTCGGCCGCCGGGCCTCCGGCAAGTTCACGCTGTTCAACGGCCGCACAGGTGAGCCGTTCGAGCAGCAGGTCACCGTCGGCTACATGTACATCCTGAAGCTGCTCCACCTCGTGGACGACAAGATCCACGCGCGCTCGACCGGCCCGTACTCGCTCGTCACCCAGCAGCCGCTGGGCGGCAAGGCGCAGTTCGGCGGCCAGCGCTTCGGCGAGATGGAGGTCTGGGCGCTCGAGGCATACGGCGCCGCGTACACGCTGCAGGAGATGCTGACCGTGAAGTCCGACGACACGGTCGGCCGCGTGAAGGCCTACGAGGCCATCGTCAAGGGCGAGAACATCCCCGAGCCGAGCATCCCCGAGTCGTTCAAGGTGCTCCTGAAGGAGATGCAGTCGCTGGCGCTCGACGTCAACGTGGTCTCCGAGGAGGGCGGCAACGCCGAGCTCCGCGACGAGGACGACGACCTCCTGCGCGCCGCGGAGGAGCTGGGCATCGACCTCTCGGGCGTGCGCGTCGGTGACGCGCCGGCCGAGGTCGAGGCGGAAGGCGAGGGCGACGACGAGCCCGAGCCCGACGTCGAGCCCGACGAGGTGGCGGTCGAGGCGGCCGTCGACGGCGAGCCCGCCGCCGACGACGAGACGCTGACCGTCGAGACCGACGAGGAGCTCGAGGTCGAAGAGCTCGTGGACATCGTCGACGACGAGATCGAGGCATAGGCCGGCCCGCGAGCCGGCGGCAGGACGAAGACACACCACCAGGAGGCCCCGGCCCCCTGACGCGGAGCGGCAGCGCCGCTCGTTTCACCCCCAGTTAGAGGATTTCCCTGTGATCGACATCAATAACTTCGACGCCATCGAGATCGGCCTCGCCTCCTCCAAGCAGATTCGCGCCTGGAGCTCCGGCGAAGTCACGAAGCCCGAGACGATCAACTACCGCACGCTCAAGCCCGAGAAGGACGGCCTCTTCTGCGAGCGCATCTTCGGTCCGACGAAGGACTGGGAGTGCTACTGCGGCAAGTACAAGCGCGTGCGCTACAAGGGGATCGTCTGCGAGCGCTGCGGCGTCGAGGTGACCCGCTCCAAGGTGCGCCGTGAGCGCATGGGGCACATCGACCTGGCGTCGCCGGTCAGCCACATCTGGTTCTTCAAGGGCGTTCCGAGCCGCATCGGCTACCTGCTCGACATGGCTCCCAAGGAGCTCGAGAAGATCCTGTACTTCGCCGCGTCGATCGTGACGTGGGTGGATCAGGAGGCGCGCTGGCGCGACCTGCCGGACCTGCGCGAGCAGATGCAGGCCGAGCTCGACCGTCTCGAGTCCGAGGAGAAGGAGCGCACTGCGGAGCTGCGCGGCTCGCTCGACGCACGCGTCTCCTTCCTTGAGAGCGGCTCGCAGAGCGATTTCGGGGACGAGGACCACCTGTGGGCCGACTCGCTCGAGATCAACGTCAAGAAGCTCTCCGAGGATGAGCGCAAGAAGCTGACCGCCGACGTCAAGAAGTCGTTCACGGCGGACATCGACGACACCGAGGCGTACTACGAGGACGCCCGGATGCGCCTGCGCGAGGTCTGGAAGCTGTTCGCGAACGTCAACGAGCCCTCCGAGGATCCGCCCGAGGGCGGCGGCGAGTGGCCGCTCGTCGACCTACGTCGAGAAGCCGATCGAGAAGGACGAGTTCCAGCCCAAGAAGATCATCGCGGACGAGACGTTCTTCCGTGAGCTCAAGGGCCGTTTCGGCTCGCCCTACGGCTTCGGCGAGTACTTCGGCGGCGGCATGGGCGCGGAGCACATCCGCGAGCTGCTGCGCGACAAGCCGGACTACGACCGCGAGGCGAAGGCCCGCAAGGTCGATCCCGAGCGCATGGCCGGAGGCGACCTCGCCCCGCAGGACCTGCCCGGCATCGTCATGGAGCACGAGCGCGTCGACCTGGAGGACCTGGTCAAGAACGGCAAGGGCCAGAAGCAGGCCCGCGCGGTCAAGCGCCTGAAGGTGCTGTCGGCGTTCCTGAACTCCGACAACAAGCCGGACATGATGGTCCTCGAGGCCGTGCCCGTGATCCCGCCGGAACTGCGCCCGATGGTGCAGCTCGACGGCGGCCGCTTCGCGACGTCGGACCTCAACGACCTCTACCGCCGCGTGATCAACCGCAACAACCGCCTCAAGCGGCTGCTCGACCTCGGCGCGCCGGAGATCATCGTCAACAACGAGAAGCGCATGCTGCAGGAGGCCGTCGACGCACTGTTCGACAACGGCCGTCGCGGCCGGCCCGTCACGGGCCCGGGCAACCGTCCGCTGAAGTCGCTCTCGGACATGCTCAAGGGCAAGCAGGGCCGGTTCCGCCAGAACCTGCTCGGCAAGCGCGTCGACTACTCGGGCCGCTCGGTCATCGTGGCCGGCCCCTACCTGAAGCTGCACCAGTGCGGCCTGCCGAAGCTCATGGCGCTCGAGCTGTTCAAGCCGTTCATCATGGCCCAGCTCGTCGAGCGCAAGAGCGCGCAGAACATCAAGGCGGCCAAGAAGATGGTCGACTCGGCGATCCCCGAGGTCTGGGACGTGCTCGAGGACGTCATCCACGAGCACCCGGTGCTGCTGAACCGCGCGCCGACGCTCCACCGCCTGGGCATCCAGGCGTTCGAGCCGCTGCTCGTCGAGGGCAAGGCCATCCAGGTCCATCCGCTCGTCTGTCACGCGTTCAACGCCGACTTCGACGGTGACCAGATGGCGGTCCACGTTCCGCTCAGCGCCGAGGCGCAGGCCGAGGCGCGGATCCTGATGCTGTCCTCGAACAACATCCTGTCGCCGGCGCACGGCGCGCCGCTGACGACCCCGACGCAGGACATGGTGCTCGGCACCTACTACCTGACGTACGGCGAGGACGCGGACACGCTCGCCGCCAAGGAGGAGCTGCTGCGCGGCGGCTCATGGCCCAAGAGTGAGCCGCGGCCGCGGCGCTTCAGCACGGCGCAGGAGGCCGAGCTGTCGTACGAGTCGAAGATCGTCGCCCTGCACGACCTGGCCGAGTACCGGCCGGTCGGGCGTGAGGACGGCCACGTCCTGACGACGGTCGGGCGGATCATCTACAACGACACCATCGAGCGCTCGCTGCAGGCGGCGATCGGCGAGGCGTTCGATCCGAACGAGTACGCCTACGTCAACCACTCGGTGCGCAAGCGCGACACGGTGAAGATCATCGACGCGCTCGTCCAGAGCTACGGCGCCCCCGCGGTCTCGCTGGTCCTCGACGCGTTCAAGGACCTCGGGTTCCGCTACTCGACGCTCGCCGGCATCACGATCTCCAAGAACGACGTCGTGATCCCGGAGTCCAAGGGCGAGATCCTGAAGGGCTTCGAGGACGAGGTCGCGGCGATCCAGGACAGCTACGACATGGGCCTGATCACCCAGCAGGAGCGCCACGAGGCCGTCACGGACAAGTGGACCGGCGCGACCGAGGAGGTCGGCCGCGTGATGGAGGAGAACTACCGCGAGAACCACCCGAAGAACTCCATCTTCATGATGGCCGACTCGGGCGCCCGCGGATCGTTCAAGCAGATCCGCCAGCTCGCCGGCATGCGCGGCCTGATGGCCAACCCGAAGGGCGAGATCATCGAGCGGCCGATCAAGGCCAACTTCATGGAGGGCCTGACGGTCCTGGAGTACTTCATCTCCACCCACGGTGCCCGCAAGGGCCTCGCGGACACCGCCCTGCGCACCGCCGACTCGGGCTACCTGACGCGCCGTCTCGTCGACGTCGCCCAGGACGTGATCATCCGCGAGCTGGACTGCGGGACCGACGATCACATCTTCCTGCCGGTGCTGAACCTGCAGAAGGAGCCCAACGACAACCTCGTCGGGCGCATCGCCGCGCAGGACATCGCGACCAAGCGCGGCCGCGTGATCATCGAGAAGGGTGCCGAGATCGACCGCGCCGAGCTCGCAGAGCTCGTCGAGGCCGCCGAGAACATCGACGGCGAGGCCGTCCCGGTCCGCTCGACGCTCAAGTGCCGCGCCGCCACCGGCGTGTGCCAGGCGTGCTACGGACGGTCGATGGCGACCGGCCAGCTCGCGCAGATCGGGGACGCCGTCGGCATCATCGCGGCGCAGTCGATCGGCGAGCCGGGCACGCAGCTGACCATGCGGACGTTCCACACCGGCGGTGTCGCCGGCGCGGACATCACGCACGGCCTGCCGCGCGTCGTGGAGCTGTTCGAGGCGCGCAAGCCCAAGGGCCTGGCCGAGATGGCGCAGGAGGAGGGATCGGTCTCGATCGAGGAGACCGAGAAGAACCTCATCATCACGGTCACGGACGACACCGGTGAGGAGCACGAGCACAAGTACCCCCGCCGCACGCGGCTGACCGTCGAGAACGGGCAGCGCGTCGAGAAGGGCGCACAGCTCAACGAGGGCTCGCTGTACCCGCACGACCTGCTGGGTCTGCGTGGGCGGACGGCCGCCGAGCAGTACTTCGTGGCCGAGGTCCAGGAGGTCTACAAGAAGCAGGGCGTGGACATCAACGACAAGCACATCGAGCTGATCGTGCGTCAGATGATGAAGAAGGTGCGCGTCGACCAGCGCGGCGACTCGGGCTACCTCCCGGGCCAGCTCGTGGACCGCAACGACTTCCTCACCAAGAACGAAGAGGTCAAGAAGGCCAAGGGCGAGACCGCCCAGTACGAGGAGGTCATCCTCGGCATCACGAAGGCGTCGCTGAACACGGACTCGTTCCTGTCGGCCGCCTCGTTCCAGGAGACGACGAAGGTCCTGACGGACGCGGCGCTCGAAGGCAAGAAGGACGGGCTCGCCGGCCTGAAGGAGAACGTCATCATCGGCAAGCTCATCCCGGCGGCGACCGGCCTCAAGCGCTACCGGCGCATCGAGATCGAGCCGACCGAGCCGCTGCCGCGGGCCGAGGACGTCGCGCTGCTGGACTCCGAGGAGCTCGCGGCCGAGCTGGGCCTGGCCGAGGACGATCTCGGCTCCGGGCTGGGAACGGCGTTCGAGCAGGATCTGTCGAACCTCGAGGAGATCGGCAACGCCGGCGTCGGCGAGACCGGCTTCGCCGAGGAGCTCGCCGAGCTCGACGTGCCGCTCGAAGGCGAGTAGCCGCAGGCCACAAGCACCGCAGCGAGGGCGCCGGCAAGGCGCCCTCGCTCGTTGCCGGTGTCCTCAGGGGACTCTGAGACGGGTCTTATGCTCCGCTCAGGGGCGGCTGGCACGCTGGGGCGGTGCCGTCCGCCCGCAGCCGCCGCGCCCAGTCCCGCAGTGCCGTGACATGCGCGCCGGTCAGTCCCAGCGCCGGGAGCGTCTGCACGAGCAGCGTCGGGCCCGCCGCGGCGCCGCGCCCAGCTGCGGCACGCGTCGTCCAGCGCGTCGTCGATCCACGCGAGCGGCCGCTCGGGGCCCGCGTGCGCCTCGATCGCCGCGAGCTTCCAGTGCGCATGCCCGCGGCCCGGTGAGCGGTCGAAGCTCAGGTACGGCCGCGGACCCGGCAGGGACAGCGCATGGGGGAGGTACTCGTTGGCCTTCTCCTCCCAGCCGCTGCACCAGACGAGATCGAAGACGTCCATCAGACCGAGCAGGTGCTTGCCCGCATCGGCCGAAATGAGATGCAGCGTCCCGTCGACGTTGAGCCAGCTCCCGGCTGGACGTTCATCCGACGCGAAACCGAACAACGAGAGCACTCCGTCGATGTCCATCAACAGCAAAGGTTGCGCCGAATTGCGGGGATTTTGTGCCTCCGGTGCCGTCAAGCACCGCATTATCCGCAAGAACGGTCTACCCTGTGTCCAGGCTGCCCGGTCAACTCCAGGGAGCCCGGCGCCGATGATCGGGAGGATCGTCGGCTCGGGTTCGACGGTCGGAAAGCCACTCCTCTTCGCATGACGCTTCAGATCGGAATCCTCCTAGCGCTGCTCAGCGCAGCCGCCGCCAACTTCGCGTTCTTCTACAAGCATCGCGGTGCTTGTGCGGCGCCGCCCGTCGACCTGCGCCACCCGATCGCCACGGCCATCGGCCTGTGGCGCTCGAAGTGGTTCGCGATCGGCATGCTCGTCGGTCTCGGCGGCTGGATCCTGCACGTCGTGGCGATCTCCCTCGCGCCGCTCTCGATCGTCCAGGCCGTCGTCGCCGGTGGCGTCGCGATGATCGCCGTGATCGCCGATCGCGTCTTCGGACTCCCGGTCGGGCGCCGTCAGTGGTGGGGCATCGGCCTGACCGCCGTCGGGCTCGTGCTGCTCGCCGTCACGATGCCCGCCTCCGCCGGCGCGCACTCGTCCTACTCGGTCGCCGCGATGGTCTCGTTCGAGGCCGTGCTGCTGGGCGTCGGCGCCCTGCTGGTCGTCGGCCCGCACGCCGCCGGCGCACGCGCCGAGCATCACGGCATCGCGCTCGCCGCCGCCGCGGGCATCCTCTTCGGCGTATGCAACGTCGGCGTCAAGGCGCTGTCGGGGACCGTCCCGCACGACGGCCTGATCGGCCTCCTGAGCCCGTGGACCGCCGTGGCGCTGATCGGCTCGGCCGGCGCGTTCTACGCCTCCGCGCGCAGCCTGCAGCAGGGCGGCGCCGTCGAGGTCATCGCCATCACCGGCACCGCCGCCAGCATCACCTGCATCGCCGGCGGCATCCTCGTCTTCGGCGATCCGATGCCGGGCACCGCCTTCGGCATCGTGGTCCAGGGCCTCGCCTTCCTGCTGGTCATCGCCGCGTCGGCGCTGACCCCGGCGCCGCGCGCCGCCTCCGGCGCGGTCGCTCCCGCGGCCGTCGCAGCGCCCGCAGCCGCGTAGCGCCGCTCCGCACTGACGTTGTCCGAACTGGACAACCGCGGGACCCCTGCTTCACCATGTCCGTACCCACCGGCGGGGTACTGTGGCCGGAGGACTTGTCCAGATCGCCAAAGCGGTCTGACGAAGTGGCGAAGAGAGGGGTAGGACATGGCGACCACCGTTCCGCAGCCGGACACCGCGAACCTGCAGGAGCTGGCCAAGCGGCACCTGTGGCTGCACTTCAGCCGCATGGGCGCCTACGACCGCGGCGCCGACGTGCCGATCATCGTCAAGGGCGACGGGTGCTACGTCTGGGACGACCACGGCAACCGCTACCTCGACGCCCTCAGCGCGCTGTTCTGCGTCAACATCGGCCACGGGCGCGCCGACATCGCGCAGGCCGGCGCCGACCAGGCCAAGGAGCTCGGCTTCTTCACCACCTGGTCCTACGCGCACCCGCGGGCGATCGAGCTCGCGGCGAAGATCGCCGTCGCTCGCCCCGGGCGACCTGAACCGCGTCTTCTTCACCTCCGGCGGCGGCGAGTCCGTCGAGACCGCGCTCAAGGTCGTGCGCCAGTACCACAAGCTCACCGGCAACCCGCTCAAGACGAAGGTCATCGCGCGCAACGTCGCCTACCACGGCACGACGCTCGGAGCGCTGAGCGCGACCGGCGTCACCGCGCTGCGCCGCCGTTCGAGCCGTTCACCCCGGGCGGCTGCCACGTGCCGAACACGAACATGTACCGCCTGGCGCCCGGCGTACGGCACGGAGAACCTCGCCGAGGCGATCGCCGAGCGGATCGAGTTCGAGGGCCCGGAGACCGTCGGCGCCGTGATCCTCGAGCCGGTCCAGAACGCCGGCGGCTGCTTCACGCCGCCCGAGGGCTACTTCCAGCGCGTGCGCGAGATCTGCGACCACTACGACGTGCTGTTCATCTCCGACGA
This sequence comes from uncultured Solirubrobacteraceae bacterium, assembly GCA_963781935.1. Taxonomy (GTDB): domain Bacteria; phylum Actinomycetota; class Thermoleophilia; order Solirubrobacterales; family Solirubrobacteraceae; genus F1-60-MAGs163. The sequence goes on along the minus strand of CAWAHX010000005.1, from coordinate 1,873,703 downwards.
GGTGATCTGCTCGTGGGGCCGCCTCGGCGACCTGGTTCGGCGCGCAGCGCTACGACTACCAGCCGGACATCATCACGACCGCCAAGGGCCTCACGTCCTCCTACGCGCCGATGGGCGCGATGATCGCCTCCGACCGCATCATGGAGCCGTTCCTGGAGAGCACGAACTCGTTCGCGCACGGCTTCACGTTCGGCGGCCACCCGATGGCGGCGGCGGTCGCGCTCGCGAACATCGCAGGCGTTCGAGGACGAGGGCATCCTCGAGCACGTGCGCGAGAACGAGGGCGCGCTGCGCGCGATGCTCGAGTCGCTGCGCGACATCCCGATCGTCGGCGACGTGCGCGGCGCCGGGCTACTTCCACGCGATCGAGCTCGTCAAGGACCGCGAGACGAAGGAGACGCTTCAGCGACGAGGAGTCCGAGGAGCTGCTGCGCGGCTACCTCAGCGCCGAGCTGTTCCGTCGCGGCCTGATCTGCCGCTCGGACGACCGCGGCGACCCCGTCATCCAGTTCTCGCCGCCGCTGATCGCCGGGCCCCGAGCAGTTCGAGGAGATCGAGGTCGTCCTGCGCCCGGTCCTCGAAGAGGCGACCGCGTCGCATGATCGGCTGACGCGCCCGCCGCGATGCTGACCGTCCGCGACGTCCTCGGCGACCTGGACGTCCGCACCCTCGCCGGCGAGGCGAAGCTCGACGCGCCCGTGCGCTGGGTGCACATCTCCGAGCTCGCTGGACCCGACGCCGTGGCTGTCCGGCGGCGAGCTGCTGCTGACGACCGGGCATGTCGCTGGACACGCCCAAGAAGCAGCGCGACTTCGTCGAGCTGCTCGCCGACCACGGGCTGGCCGGCATCGGCTTCGGCATCGGCTTCACGCACGCAGAAGGTGCCCAAGGCGCTGCTCGACGGCGGCCGATCGAGCGCGACTTCCCGCTCGTCGAGGTGCCGTACGAGCTGCCGTTCATGGCCGTCACCGAGCAGGCCTTCGCGCGGCTCGTCAACGAGCAGTACGCGCTGCTGCAGCGCTCGATCGCGGCGCAGGAGCGCCTCCAGCGGATCGTGCTCAGCGAGCGCGGGCTCGACGCGGTCGTCGCCGCGCTCTCGACGCTGATCGGCGGCCCGGCGCTCGTCTTCGACGGGCGCGGCGAGCTGCAGGCGATGCGCACGCTTCCGCCGCGAGCTCGGACGACGTCCGCCGTGCTGCGAGCTCGGGCCGGAGCTGCGCGAGCGCGCGCGCGCGCGGCGACGCCCGCGGCTTCGTGCCCGACCACCGCCGACCTCGCGCGCCGCGCGCGCTCGCGCTGCCGATCGGCTCGCCCGACGACTCGCCGGACGGCGGCCTGCCGCGGGCGTGGCTCGTCGCGGCCAAGGACGGCGGCGGCCTCGCGGAGATCGACCGCCTGATCCTGCATCAGGCCGTGACCGTGATCGCGCTCGAGCTGCTGCGCCGGCGCGTGGCCGACACCACCGAGCGCCGGCTCGCCGGCGACGTGCTGTCCGCGGCGATCGGCGGGGAGCTCGAGGGGCCGAGCTCGGCCGCCGGCTCGAGCCGTTCGGCCTCGGCGGGCGCGTCACGACGCTCGTGCTCGCCCCCGGCGACCGCGAGCGCGACGCCTGCGAGGCCGCACTCGGCGCCGCGCTGCGCGGCGAGGCGATCAGCGGGCTCGTCGCCCAGCACGGGCGCTTCGTCTGCGCGCTGATCCCGGGGTTCCTCGACGACGAGCTGTTCGAGCTCTCCGAGCGCGTGACCGACGCGCGTCGCCGAGGCGCTCGGCTCGCCGCCGGCCGCCGGGCGTCGGGCCGCGCCGTCGCCTCGCGGGCGCGCGCGCGAGAGCTACCACGAGGCGCACTTCGCGCTCGAGGCGCGCGAGATGAGCGTGCCGCAGGCCGCCGCAGACCAACGGGAACGGCAACGGCGGGGCGCACGCCCACGGCGGCTCGCTCGTCGCCACCTACCGCGACCTCGGGTCCTTCCAGCTGCTGCTGTCGCTGCAGGACTCCGACGCGCTCGCGCTGTTCTGCGACTCGCTGCTCGGGCCGATCGAGAACGGCGAGGGCCACTACGGCGGCGAGCTGATGCGCTCGCTCGAGGCGTTCATCGAGTGCAACGGGCAGTGGGAGGCGCGCCGCGCGGCGCCTGTACTGCCATCGCCACACCCTGCGCTACCGCATCCGCAAGGTCGAGGAGCTGACCGGGCGCGACCTGGCCTCGGCGCGCGACCGGATCGAGTTCTGGCTCGCGCTGCGCGGCCGCGAGATCGTCCAGCCCGTCCGCCGCGAGGCGGTCCGATGAGGCTGCGTATTCCCATCAGACGACACAAGGAGTCCACGTGAAGGTCGGCGTCCCCACCGAGATCAAGACCGACGAGTACCGCGTCGCGATGACGCCGTCCGGCGTGCGCGAGCTGACGCAGCACGGCCACGAGGTGCTCGTGCAGGCCGGGGCGGGCGAGGGATCGGCGATCACCGACGACGAGTACGTCGCCCAGGGCGCGCACGATCCTCCCCGACGCCGACGCCGTGTTCGCCGCCGCCGACATGATCGTCAAGGTCAAGGAGCCCCAGCCCGTCGAGGTCGCGCGCCTGCGTCCCGGCCAGGTCCTCTTCACCTACCTGCACCTCGCGCCCGACGCCGAGCTGACCCAGGGCCTGATCGCCTCCGGCGCGACGTGCATCGCCTACGAGACGGTCGAGGACTCGCGAGGGCGCCTGCCGCTGCTGGCGCCGATGAGCGAGATCGCGGGCAAGATCGCCACGCAGGCCGGGGCGTTCATGCTCGAGAAGCCGCTCGGCGGCCGCGGGCTGCTGCTCGGCGGTGTCCCCGGCGTCGCCGCCGGCAAGGTGATGGTCATCGGCGGCGGGGTCGTCGGCCAGAACGCCGCCGACATCGCGCTCGGCATGGGCGCCGAGGTCTACGTCTACGACCGCAACATCGACCGCCTGCGCGAGCTCGAGCACATCCTCAACGGCCAGGCCTCGACGTGCTTCGCCTCGACGCTGGAGGTCGAGCAGCGCCTGCCCGAGATGGACCTCGTCGTCGGCGCGGTGCTCGTCAAGGGCGGCAAGGCGCCGCACGTCATCACGCGGGCGCAGCTCGGCGCTGATGAAGAAGAACGCGGTGCTCGTCGACGTCTCGATCGACCAGGGCGGCTGCTTCGAGACCTCGCGCGCCACCACGCACACCAACCCGACCTACGAGGTCGACGGGATCACCCACTACTGCGTGGCGAACATGCCCGGCGCGGTGCCGATCACGTCGACCTGGGCGCTGACCAACGCGACGATGCCGTACGTCCTGAAGCTCGCCGACCACGGCGTGCAGGCGGCCCTGGACGGCGATCCCGGGTTCATGAAGGGCCTGAACGTCGCCGCCGGCAAGCTCACCTACGCGCCGGTCGCCCAGGACCAGGGCCTGGAGTACACGCGTCCCCGAAGCCGCGCTGGCGCTCGTCGCCGCCGCGGCCTGACAACCCGTCCGGCGCTCGCTGCTACTCTCCCCCGTCGCATGCCCACCACCAGCCAGCTCATCCGTAAGGGCCGCACGCCCAAGCCGAAGAAGCTCTCCACGCCGGGTCTCAAGTCCGGCAAGGGGCGCAAGAAGAAGACGGCCGCTCCGCAGCGCCGCGGCGTCTGCACCCGCGTCTACACGACCACGCCGAAGAAGCCGAACTCGGCGCTTCGCAAGGTCGCGCGCGTGCGGATCTCCGGCGGCGCCGAGGTGACGGCGTACATCCCGGGTGAGGGCCACAACCTGCAGGAGCACTCCGTCGTGCTCGTGCGCGGTGGCCGCGTCAAGGATCTTCCGGGTGTGCGCTACAAGGTCGTGCGCGGCACGCTCGACGCCGCCGGCGTCAGCGATCGCAAGCAGGCTCGCAGCCAGTACGGCGTCAAGAAGAAGTAGAGGAACCAGCATGCGCCGTAATTCCGCCACCATCCGGCAGGTCGAGCCGGATCCCGTCCACCGCTCGCGCCTCGTCCAGCAGGTCATCAACAAGGTGATGCTCGACGGCAAGAAGTCGACCGCCGAAGCGATCGTCTACGACGCGCTGGCCATCCTCAGCGAGAAGACCGGCAAGGACCCCGTCGAGGCGCTGGAGGAGTCGATCAAGGCTCTGACCCCGGCCCTCGAGGTCCGCTCACGCCGCGTCGGCGGCGCGACCTACCAGGTTCCCGTCGAGGTGCCCGCGCGCCGCTCGCGCACCCTCGCCGTCCGCTGGCTCGTCGAGTTCGCCCGCCAGCGTCGCGAGAAGACGATGGCCCAGCGCCTCGCCAACGAACTGCTCGACGCCCAGTCCCAGCAGGGCGGCGCCTACAAGCGCAAGGACGACATCTACCGCATGGCCCAGGCGAACAAGGCGTTCGCCCACTACCGCTGGTAGGGAGGCCGAACGGCCCGCTGGCGCGTCGCCGCCTGCGACGATCACCGCCAGAGTGCGTCCTCGCCTCGCCGATGGCGGTGCCATCGGTTTCGGCTGCGTCCTACTCTGGCGATGCCGTCGCCAGCCGCGTCCGCACCATCGTGCCGTCCGACCTCCCTCCCAGCGGACCGCTGGCCCGGCGGTGGCCCTTCGTTGCCTAGTCGCGGTCGAGGGACGCGAGGACGCCCCCGGCGAGCAGCAGCAGCACGCCTCCGAGCACCTCGGCGAAGGCGCCGGCGCCGGCCGTGACCGTGCCCTGCACGAGGCGCTCGCCGACCAGGCCGTGGTCGCCGATGTCCGGAAGGTCGCCCAGGAGGCGATCCCGATCGCGACGAGGCCGCAGACGGCGACGCCGAGCGCGGCCGCGCGCGACCCGCGCAGGGCGAGCGACGAGCAGCACGAGCGCGACCGCCGCGACGCAGCAGCAGCGCCGGTCCGCGGACGGTCCCAGCCGGTCCGGTCGAAGGCCGGCGACGACGTGGCCGGCGACCTCGATCCGCCGGATGGGGGAGAGCGTGGCGGCGATCAGTCCGGCGATCCCGGCGATTCCGCAGAGCGCGAGCGCCCCGCGGGCCGCGGACAGGCCCCGGGAGGGGTGTCGTTCGGCGCGATCCCCTCTGCTATATTCGACGTCGCTTCGGTGCGAGGCGCTGCTCACGCACGCCCCCCGCTGAAGTCCTTACGCGCAGATGGATCGCTCGAGCACATAGCGCTGCACCCGGGAACAGACCCTGTTGTGCGCGCGGGCCCGAGTGGCCCGTTTTTCTTGCCCTCACTCACACCGGACTCCCGCTTCTCATGCCCCGCAAGTTCTCCCTTGAAAAGACCCGGAACATCGGGATCATGGCGCACATCGACGCCGGCAAGACGACGACGACGGAGCGCATCCTCTATTACACCGGTCGCACCTACAAGATCGGCGAGGTGCACGAAGGCGCCGCGACGATGGACTGGATGGAGCAGGAGCAGGAGCGCGGCATCACGATCACGTCCGCCGCGACGACCTGCGAGTGGGACGACCACCGCATCAACATCATCGACACGCCGGGCCACGTCGACTTCACCGTCGAGGTCGAGCGCTCGCTGCGCGTGCTCGACGGCGCGATCGCGCTGTTCGACTCGGTCGCCGGCGTCGAGCCGCAGTCCGAGACGGTCTGGCGCCAGGCGGACAAGTACAGCGTCCCGCGCATCGCCTACATCAACAAGATGGACCGCATCGGCGCGGACTTCGACAAGGGCGTCCAGACGATGATCGACCGGCTCGGCGGCCAACCCGGTGCCGCTGCAGCTGCCGATCGGCGCCGAGAGCGACTTCCTCGGGATCATCGATCTCGTCGAGATGAAGGCCATCACCTACAAGGACGACCTCGGCAAGGACGTCATCGAGGGTGAGATCCCGGCCGAGTACGTCGACGCCGCCGCCGCAGGCGCGCGAGCACCTGCTCGAGGAGGTCTCCCACTACGACGACGAGCTCGTCGAGCTGATCCTCGAGGACGCCGAGATCCCGGTCGACCGCCTCAAGGCCGCGATCCGCAAGGCGACGCTCGACATCGCCTTCACGCCCGTCCTCTGCGGCTCCTCGTTCAAGAACAAGGGCGTGCAGCCCCTGCTCGACGCCGTCATCGACTACCTGCCGTCGCCGCTCGACGTGCCGCCGGTCGAGGGCGTCGACCTGAAGACCGACGAGCCGATCATCCGCCACGCGGACGACACCGAGCCGTTCGCGGCGCTCGCCTTCAAGATCATGGCCGACCCGTTCGTCGGCAAGCTCACCTACTTCCGCGTCTACTCCGGCCGCCTCGAGGCGGGCGGCCGCGTGCTCAACGCGACGACCGGCAAGACCGAGCGCGTCGGCCGCATCCTGATGATGCACGCCAACGACCGCGAGGAGCTGCCCGAGGTCCACGCGGGCGACATCGCCGCCGGCGTCGGCATCAAGCAGATCGTCACGGGCGACACGCTGTGCGCGCCGGACAAGCCGCTCAAGCTCGAGAACATCACGTTCCCCGAGCCGGTCATCAAGGTCGCCGTCGAGCCCAAGACGAAGTCCGACCAGGAGAAGATGTCGGTCGCGCTGGGCCGCCTCGCCGAGGAGGACCCGACGTTCCAGGTCCAGACCAACGAGGAGACCGGCCAGACCGAGATCTCCGGCATGGGCGAGCTGCACCTGGAGATCCTCGTCGACCGCATGCGCCGCGAGTTCAACGTCGAGGCGAACGTCGGCAAGCCGCAGGTCTCCTACCGCGAGACCATCCGCGGCGAGGCCAAGAAGGTCGAGGGCAAGTTCATCCGCCAGACCGGCGGCTCGGGCCAGTACGGCGTCGTGTACATCAACATCGAGCCGGCTCCCGGCGAGGGCTTCGACTTCGTCAACGCGATCAAGGGCGGCTCGATTCCGTCCGAGTTCATCCCCGCGGTCGAGAAGGGCTGCGAGGAGGCGCTCGCCAACGGCATCAAGGCCGGGTACCCGATCGTCGACGTGCGCGTGACGCTCACCGACGGCAAGTACCACGACACGGACTCCTCGGAGATCGCCTTCAAGGTCGCGGGCTCGCTCGCGTTCAAGGAGGCCGCGCGCCGCGCGAAGCCGATTCTGCTCGAGCCGATCTTCAAGGTCGAGGTCGTCGTCCCGGAGGAGTACATGGGCGACGTCATCGGCGACCTGAACCGCCGCCGCGGGCGTGTCGACGGGATGAACCCGCGCGGCAACGCCCAGGTCGTGGATGCCCACGTCCCGCTTTCGGAGATGTTCGGCTACGCGACCGACCTGCGCTCTGCAACCCAGGGGCGCGCGACGTACACGATGCAGTTCGACCGGTACGACGAGGTGCCGCCGAACATCGCCGAGAAGATCGTCGAGCATCGCACCGGACAGCCTGTGGCGGCCTGAAAGGCGCACGAGGCGATTCTGAGATAGCTTTCCCTGGTTCGCCGATAGACGGCCCCAGACCCCCTTACGACTGAGAAACAGGAGCGAACAGCAAGTGGCCAAGGAGAAGTTCGAGCGCGACAAGCCGCACGTCAACGTCGGCACCATCGGTCACATCGACCATGGCAAGACGACCCTGACCGCAGCCATCACCACGGTGCTGGCTGAGAAGATGGGTGGCGAAGCCAAGAGCTTCGCGGAGATCGACAACGCTCCTGAGGAGAAGGAGCGCGGCATCACCATCGCGACGTCGCACGTGGAGTACCAGACGGAGAACCGTCACTACGCGCACGTCGATTGTCCGGGTCACGCCGACTACGTGAAGAACATGATCACCGGCGCCGCCCAGATGGACGGCGCGATCCTCGTGGTCTCGGCCGCCGACGGTCCCATGCCGCAGACGCGTGAGCACATCCTGCTCGCCCGCCAGGTCGGCGTGCCGTACATCATCGTGTTCCTGAACAAGGTCGACATGGTCGACGACGACGAGCTCCTCGAGCTCGTCGAGGTCGAGGTTCGCGACCTCCTGTCCGAGTACGACTTCCCGGGCGACGACATTCCGTTCGTCAAGGGCTCGGCGCTGAAGGCGCTCGAGGGCGACGCGGATGCCAAGCAGGCCATCTACGACCTCGCCGAGCAGCTCGACACGTACATCCCCGAGCCCGTCCGCGATCTCGACAAGCCGTTCCTGATGCCGGTCGAGGACGTCTTCTCGATCACCGGCCGCGGCACGGTCGCCACGGGTCGCATCGAGCAGGGCATCGTCAACACCGGCGACACCGTCGAGATCGTCGGCGTCCACGCCACGACCAACACGGTCGTCACCGGCGTCGAGATGTTCCGCAAGATCCTCGACCAGGGCCAGGCCGGCGACAACGTCGGATGCCTCCTGCGCGGAACCAAGCGCGAGGAGATCGAGCGCGGCCAGGTGCTGTGCAAGCCCGGTTCGATCACGCCGCACACGAAGTTCAAGGCCGAGGTCTACATCCTGAAGAAGGAGGAGGGTGGCCGTCACACGCCGTTCTTCTCCGGCTACCGCCCGCAGTTCTACTTCCGCACCACGGACGTGACGGGCGTCGCCAACCTTCCCGAGGGCGTGGAGATGGTCATGCCCGGCGACAACGTCGCCATGGAGATCGAGCTGATCCAGCCGATCGCGATGGATCAGGGCCTCCGCTTCGCCATCCGCGAAGGCGGTCGCACAGTCGGCTCGGGCGTCGTCGCCGAGATCGTCGAGTAGTTCCGCGCGAGGGCGGGGCCATCGCGGCCCCGCTCCCACCGCGCGCCAACGTCAGATACGACAGCAGGACCAAAGGGGTGGGCCCCGGGTTCAACGGGATCCGCCCCTGTAGCGCGCAAGAGACCAGCAGAGACTTTCCCCCAGACAGCAGACGGAAGAAGACACGAGAGCAGCCCCATGGCAGCCGCCACACAAAACAAGATCCGCATCCGCCTCAAGGCCTATGACCACCAGGCCATCGAGACCGCTGCCAAGGAGATCGTCGAAACGGCGTCTCGCACGGGCGCGACCGTCACCGGTCCCGTTCCGCTCCCCACGGAGAAGAACGTGTACTGCGTGATTCGCTCCCCGTTCAAGGACAAGGACTCACGCGAGCACTTCGAGATCCGCACGCACAAGCGGCTCATCGACATCCATCAGCCGACGCCCAAGACGGTCGACTCGCTCCAGCGACTCGATCACCTCCCCGCGGGCGTCGACATCGAGATCCGGCTGGCCGGGTGATCTGAGTGGCAGCGATCCTCGCCAAGAAGCTCGGCATGACGCAGCTGTTCCTCGAGGACGGGCGCGTCGAGCGCGTCACCGTGCTCGAGGCCGGCCCCTGCCCGGTCACCGCCGTCCGCACGCCGGACCGCGACGGGTACGACGCCGTGCAGCTCGCCTTCGGCGCCACGAAGGAGAAGCACCTCAACAAGCCCGAGCTCGGTCATCTGAAGAAGGCCGACGCCGCTCCGCACAAGCACCTCGTCGAGTTCCGTGACGAGGCCGGCGAGCTCAACATCGGCGACACCGTGACCGTCGAGACCTTCAACGAGGGCGACCGGATCAAGGTCGCCGGCGTCTCGAAGGGCAAGGGCTTCCAGGGCACGATCAAGCGCCACAACTTCGCCAGCGGCCCCAAGTCGCACGGCTCGCACAACGTGCGCGCACCGGGTTCGATCGGCGCCTCGGCATGGCCGGCCCGCGTCTTCAAGGGCATCAAGGGCCCCGGCCAGATGGGCAACAAGCGCATCACGCAGCGTGGCCTGACGGTCGTGCGCGTCGATGCCGACCAGAACCTGCTCCTCGTCCGCGGCGCCGTCCCCGGCGCCCGCGGCGGTCTCGTGGAGGTCCGCTCCGATGCCTGACGCACCGATCCTCGGCGGTACCAAGAAGGTCGCGCTGGACGACGCCGCCTTCGGCGTGCGCTTCAGCGGCCAGCTCGTCCACGACTCGGTCCGCGCCGAGCTGAACGCGCGTCGTCAGGGAACGTCCTCGACGAAGACGCGCGGCCAGGTCTCCGGCGGCGGCGCCAAGCCGTGGCGCCAGAAGGGCACCGGCCGCGCTCGCGCCGGTTCGTCGCGTTCGCCGATCTGGACCGGCGGCGGCGTCATCTTCGGCCCGCAGCCGCGCCACTTCACGTTCAAGGTCAACCGCAAGGAGCGCCAGGCGGCGCTGCGCAGCGCACTGTCCGTGCACGCCGAGCGCGGCTCGATCGCGGCGCTCGACCCGTCGGCGTTCGACACGCCCTCGACGAAGCAGGCCGTGAAGGTGCTCGGCGACTGGGCCGACGGCGCGAACGTCCTCGTCCTGCTCACCGAGGCGCAGGCGAACGTCGCCCTGTCGTTCCGCAACCTCAAGCGCGTGTCGGTCCTGCCCTCCAGCGAGGCCGGCGTCGCGGACATCATCGGCGCGGGGAAGCTGCTCGCCACCGAGGACGCGCTGACGGAGCTCGCCGCTCGCGCCAAGGGCGAGGCTCGCAGCGCCGACGCCACGGAAGAGGACGCCTGATCATGGATCCCACACAGGTGATCATCCGCCCCGTCGTGAGCGAGAAGAGCTACGTGCTCTCCGCCAACGACAAGTACACGTTCCGTGTCCACCCGGACGCGCACAAGACGCAGATCCGCCACGCCGTGGAGGAGCTCTTCGACGTCAAGGTCGTCGAGGTCCGCACCATGTCGGTCAAGTCCAAGCCCAAGCGCCGCGGCTACACGTCCGGGCGCACACGGCAGTGGAAGAAGGCGATCGTGCAGCTGCGCGCCGGTGACTCGATCCCGATCTTCCAGGGCCTCCAGGGCCTCGAGGGGTAGCGCACCATGGCCATCCGCAAGCCCAAGCCCACCAGTCCCGGCCGTCGCTTCTCGACGTACCCCGACTTCGCCGAGATCACGAAGACCGAGCCGGAGAAGACGCTCGTCGAGGGTCTGAAGAAGTCCGGCGGTCGCAACAACAACGGTCGCAAGACCGCACGCCATCGCGGCGGCGGAGCCAAGCGGCTGTACCGCAAGATCGACTTCAAGCGTCGCAAGGACGCGATCCCGGCGAAGGTCGCCGCGATCGAGTACGACCCGAATCGCACCGCGTACATCGCGCTGCTCCACTACGCCGACGGCGAGAAGGCCTACATCCTGGCCCCGCAGCGGCTGACGGTGGGCATGAGCGTCGAGTCCGGTCCGTCGGCGGAGATCTCGATCGGCAACTGCCTCCCGCTCTCGAACATGCCGACCGGCACCGTGGTCCACAACGTGGAGCTGCAGCCCGGCCGCGGCGGTCAGCTCGGCCGGTCCGCCGGCACGAGCATCCAGCTGATGGCGAAGGAGGCCGGCATGGCCACCCTGCGCCTGCCCTCGGGCGAGATGCGCCTCGTGCGCGCCGAGTGCCGCGCCACGGTCGGCGCGATCGGCAACGCCGAGCACCAGAACGTCACGGTCGGCAAGGCCGGTCGCAAGCGCCACATGGGCGTCCGCCCGCAGACGCGCGGTGTCGCCATGAACCCGGTCGACCACCCGCACGGCGGCGGCGAGGGTTCCACCACCGCGGGGCGCCACCCCGTCACGCCGTGGGGCGTCCCGACGCTCGGGTACCGCACGCGCAAGAAGAACAAGTCGTCTGATCGCTACATCGTTCGCGGCCGTCGTCGCGGGAAGGGCAAGAACCGGTGAGCCGTTCCAGCAAGAAGGGCCCGTTCGTCGAGGAGCGCCTCATGGGGCGCATCATCAAGATGAACGACGCCAACACGAAGACGATGGTCAAGACCTGGTCGCGCACGTCGACGATCTTCCCCGAGATGGTCGGTCACACGATCGCGGTCCACGACGGGCGCAAGCACGTCCCCGTGTTCGTCAGCGAGTCGATGGTCGGTCACAAGCTCGGTGAGTTCGCCCCGACGCGCACGTACCGCGGCCACGCCGGGACCGGGAAGGTCCGCTAGTCATGGCCGACGACGAGAAGCAGATCGAGGAGACCGAGGAGGTCGTCGAGGAGACGGCTCCCGAAGCCGTCGCCGAGACGCCCGAGGTCGAGCCCGAGACGCCTGAGGCCGACGCCGCCGAGGACGAGACGCCTGAGGCCGAGGCCGCCGAGGCCGAGGCCACGAGGACGAGGCGCCCGCCGAGGAGCCGAAGAAGAAGCCGGCCCGCCGCACGCGCAAGAAGACCGAGGAGCCGGTCGTCGCCGCGAAGGCCGACGCCAAGAAGAAGAAGAAGCCGGTCGCGGACGGTCCGCCGCCCGTGGTCCACGCACACGCCAAGTACGTGCGCACCTCCGCCCGCAAGGCCCGCCTGGTCTGCGACCACATCCGCGGCAAGTCGGTCACCGACGCACGCGCGATCCTCGCGCACACGCCGCGCGCCGTCGCCGAGGACTGGCAGAAGCTGCTCGAGTCCGCCGTCGCCAACGCCGAGCACAACCACGAGCTGATCGGCGACGAGCTCAAGATTCTCACCGTCAAGGCTGACGAGGGCCCGACCCTCAAGCGCTTCCGCCCGCGGGCCATGGGCCGCGCGTCGCAGATTCGCAAGCGCACCAGCCACCTTTCGATCGCGCTCACGCCGAAGGAGTAAAGAGATGGGACAGAAAGTCCATCCCGAGTCCATGCGCGTGGGGTACATCCACGACTGGAAGTCCCATTGGTTCACGGAGCGGCACTTCGCCGACTACCTGGCCGAGGACGTGCAGATCAGGGCGCACATCGAGAGCAAGCTGGCCCACGCCGGCATCTCGGAGATCACGATTCGCAAGGACGCGAACGAGGTCGAGGTCAACATCCACACGGCTCGCCCGGGCATCGTCATCGGGAAGTCCGGCAGCGAGGTCGACGCCCTGCGTCGTGACCTGCACCGGATCACCAACAAGTCCGTGAAGGTCAACATCCTCGAGATCAAGCGTCCCGAGCTGGATGCGACGCTCGTCGCCCAGTCGGTCGCCGAGCAGCTGCAGAACCGCGTGGCCTTCCGCCGCGCGATGAAGCGCGCGCTGACCAGCGCGATGCGCTCCGGCGCGAAGGGCTGCAAGATCCAGGTCGGCGGTCGCCTCGGCGGCGCCGAGATGGCCCGCTCCGAGAGCTACTCCGACGGTCGCGTGCCGCTGCACACGCTGCGCGCCGACATCGACTACGGCTTCGCCGAGGCGCGCACGACGTTCGGCCGCATCGGCGTGAAGTGCTGGATCAACAAGGGCGAGATCATGCCCGAGGGCTTCACCGGCGTCGATCTGACCGACCTCGAGGCTCCGAGCCCCTCACGTGACGACCGCGGGAACAACCGCGGCGGTCGCGGCGGCGGCGAGGATCGCAACCGTGCCGGCGGCGGTGGGCCCGGCGGCGCAGGTGGCCGTGGTGGCCGCGGCGGCCGCGGGCGTGGTGGCCAGGGCGGAGGCCCGGGTGCCGGCGGTGGAGGATTCGGCGGCGGCGGCGGCGGTGGCCGTGGCCGTGGTCCGCAGGGAGGTGGGCGCTGATGCTGGCCCCGAAGCGCGTCAAGCACCGCAAGGTGATGCGCGGCCGCAGCCGCGGCTACTCCCGCGGGCAGACGACCGTCCAGTTCGGCGAGTACGGCCTGAAGGCGCTCGATCACGGGCACCTGACGAACCGTCAGATCGAGGCCGCTCGTATCGCCATGACCCGCAAGATCAAGCGCGGCGGCAAGGTCTGGATCAACATCTTCCCGGACAAGCCGTTCACGAAGAAGCCGGCCGAGACCCGCATGGGCTCCGGCAAGGGCTCGCCCGAGGGCTGGGTCGCCGTCGTCAAGCCGGGCCGCGTGATGTTCGAGCTCTCCGGCGTGCCGGACGACCTCGCTCGCGAGGCGATGCGGCTGGCCGGTCGCAAGCTCCCGATTCGCACCAAGATCGTGACGCGAGAGGACCAGTTCTGATGCCGTCGCCCAAGGACCTGCGCGACATGCAGGAGACCGAGCTGATCGAGCAGATCAAGACCGCCCGCAAGGACATCTTCGGGCTGCGTTTCCAGCACGCCACCGGTGAGCTGGAGAACACCGCGGGAATGAGCGCCGCCAAGCGCGAGCTCGCCCGCGCCCTGACCGTCGCCAACGAGCGCGGCATCGACACCAACGGAATTCGCTGATTCATGTCCGACGAGACCACAGAGCAGAACGAGACCCCCGAGGAGCAGGCACCCGAGGCCGTCGAGGAGACCGCCGCGGCGGTCGCCGACGAGCCCGTGGCCGAAGCCGAGACCGAGGCCGCGGAGCCCGCCGAGGCGCCCGAGGCTGCGGCGCCGGCCGAGCCCGCGGAGCCCGTCGAGGTCGTGCACCCCAAGGTGCGGCGCAAGCGCGAGCGCGGCGCGCACACCGGCGAGGCGCGCCCGTCGCGCACCCCCGAGGAGCGCCAGGAGCAGCGTCTGGAGGAGCGCAAGGCGAAGGCCGTCGCGCGTTCGCGCCGGCGCCAGCAGGAGCGCGCCAAGAAGGCGGCGCTGCCCAACGGCGAGGGGACGCCCCCCACCGAGCATGAGCCCGGGATCCCGCAGACCCGTCAGGGCATCGTGGTCTCCGAGAAGGCCGACAAGACCATCACCGTCCGCATCGACACCGCCAAGCGCCACCCGCGCTACCAGAAGATCGTGCGCTCGACGAAGACGCTGCACGCCCACGACGAGTCCAACGACGCCCACGAGGGCGATGTCGTCCGCGTGGTCGAGTGCCGTCCGATGTCGCGCCTCAAGCGCTGGCGCCTGGTCGAGATCCTGGAGCGTGCCAAGTGATCCAGAACGAGTCACGCCTGAAGGTCGCCGACAACACGGGCGCCCGCGAGATCCTCTGCATTCGCGTGCAGGGCGGATCGCGCCGGCGCTACGCCCACGTGGGCGACGTCATCACCGCCACGGTGAAGACGGCGACGCCGAACGGCACCGTCAAGAAGGGCGAGGTCGTGAAGGCCGTCGTCGTGCGCACCAAGAAGGAGTTCGGGCGCGATGACGGCACGTACATCGCGTTCGACGAGAACGCCGCGGTCATCATCGACGCGCAGAACAACCCGCGCGGCACGCGCATCTTCGGGCCGGTCGCTCGCGAGCTGCGCGATCGCAACTTCATGAAGATCGTCTCGCTCGCGCCGGAGGTGCTGTAATGGGTATGCGCATTCGTCGTGACGACGAGGTCGTCGTCATCAGCGGAAAGGATCGTGGCAAGCGCGGTCGCGTGCTCCGTGTGGACCCGAAGAAGGACCGGGTCTACGTCGAGGGTCTCAACATCGTGAAGCGTCACCAGCGCCCGACGCAGGTGCAGGGCGCGGACCGGGCGGAGACCGTCGGAGGCGTGATCGAGAAGGAAGGCCCGATCCACGTCAGCAACGTCATGCTTCTCGATCCCAAGGACAAGCAGCCCACCCGTGTCGGAGTCACCCGTGAGGGTGGCGTGCGCAACCGCGTGACCAAGCGGTCCGGAACAAAGCTCGACTGATCACATGGCCACCACTCAGACACCAGCCCGCCTCAAGCAGCGCTACCTGGACGAGATCCGTCCGGCGCTCGTCGAGAAGTTCGGCTACACCACCGTCATGCAGGCGCCGAAGATCGAGAAGATCACGGTCAACATGGGGGTCGGCGACGGCAAGCAGGACTCGAAGGTCCTGGACCTCGCCGCCGAGCAGCTCGGGCAGATCGCCGGGCAGAAGCCCAACATCCGTCGCGCCCGCAAGTCGATCGCCGCGTTCAAGCTGCGCGAGGGCATGCCCGTCGGCGTCGCCGTGACGCTGCGCGGCGAGCGCGCCTACGAGTTCCTCGACCGGCTCACGTCGGTCGCGATCCCGCGAATCCGCGACTTCCGCGGCCTGCCCGCCCGGCTCGACGGCCGCGGCAACTACACGCTCGGAGTGCGCGAGCAGACCATCTTCCCGGAGATCGACTACGACGCCGTGGATCAGACCCGCGGCCTCGACATCACGATCACCACCAGTGCCAAGACCGATGAGGAGGGCTTCGCCCTGCTCGAGATGTTCGGCATGCCCTTCGTGCGCGAAGGCCGGCCGGGCGAGCAGACGACCTCCCAGGAGAGCTAGACCCGATGGCCAAGACCTCCCTCCGCGTGAAGGCAGCGCGCCCCCCGAAGTACAAGACCCGCGGGTACACCCGTTGCCGCCGCTGCGGCCGCGCGCGCTCCGTGTACCGCAAGTTCGGCATCTGCCGCATCTGCATGCGCGAGCTCGCCCACAACGGGTACATCCCCGGCATGACGAAGAGCAGTTGGTGATCGCATGTCGATGACCGATCCCATCGCCGACTTCCTGACGCGCGTGCGCAACGGCATCACCGCCCAGCACGACATCGTCGAGATCCCGGCCTCGCGGCTCAAGCGCGAGATGGCCCGCATCCTCAAGGAGCAGGGCTACATCGCCGGCTACGACGTCGCGACGCCCGACTCCACCCACCCGGCGGAGGTCCTGCGCGTGCAGCTGAAGTACGCCGACGACCGCCGCAGCGCGATCACCGGGCTCAAGCGCGCGTCGCGCCCCGGGCAGCGCTACTACGTCGACCACGCGGCGATCCCGAAGGTCCAGGGCGGCATGGGAACCGCAATCGTGTCCACGTCGAAGGGCGTGATGACCGGCCACGAGGCCCGCGCAGCGGGCGTCGGCGGCGAAGTCGTCGCGTTCATCTGGTAGCCCCATGTCTCGTATCGGCAGGAAGCCCATCCCCGTCCCTGCGGACGTCACCGTCACGATCGAGCGCGAGCTCGTCGCCGTGAAGGGCCCCAAGGGCGAGCTCTCCGAGCGCATCTCGCGCGACATCACCGTCGCGCAGGACGGCGAGGTGCTCGTCGTCACGCGCCCGACCGATCGTGGTGAGCACCGTGCGCTCCACGGGCTGACGCGGTCGCTCGTCGCCAACATGGTCGAGGGCGTCACCAGCGGGTACCAGAAGTCGCTCGACATCCAGGGCGTCGGCTATCGCGCCGCGCTGAAGGGCAAGGATCTCGAGCTGGCCCTGGGGTACTCGCACCCCGTCAACATCGCGGCTCCCGACGGCATCGAGTTCGAGGTCCCGCAGCCCACGAAGGTCATCGTGCGCGGCATCTCGAAGCAGCTCGTCGGCGAGGTCGCCGCCAACATCCGCAAGCAGCGTCCGCCGGAGCCCTACAAGGGCAAGGGCATCCGCTACGAGGGCGAGTACGTCGCCCGGAAGGTCGGGAAGCGCGCATGACCGTCACCACCAAGCCCCAGCAGCGCCTGCGCCGGCGCCGCCGCGTTCGCGCGAAGGTCACCGGCTCGGCCGAGCGCCCGCGGGTCTCCGTCTTTCGCTCCAACCATGGGATCGCCGCCCAGCTCGTCGACGACGAGCGCGGGCACACGCTGGCCGCGGTCAGCTGGACCGAGGCGGATGTGCGGTCCCTCAAGCCCATGGAACAGGCCGACAAGCTCGGCAGGCTCCTCGCCGAGCGCGCCAAGGCGCACGGCGTCGAGACCGCGGTGTTCGACCGCGGCGGTTACCGCTATCACGGCCGGGTCAAAGCCTTCGCGGACGGTCTCCGCGAGGGCGGGCTCACTGTCTGAGGATCTTCGTATATGAGCATGGAAATCGATCGTTCCGTCAGCCCCGCCGGGCTTGACCTGCAAGAGCGGGTCGTCGAGATCAACCGCGTGGCGAAGGTCGTCAAGGGCGGCCGCCGCTTCTCGTTCACGGCCCTCGTGGTCGTGGGTGACGAGAAGGACGTCGTCGGCGTCGGCTACGGCAAGGCGAACGAGGTCCCCGTCGCGATCCAGAAGGGCGTCGAGCAGGCGAAGAAGAACCTGTTCCGCGTTCCCAAGCACGGTGCGACGATCCCCCATCAGACGACCGGGATCTTCGGGGCCGGCCGCGTCTTCCTCAAGCCGGCCTCGCCCGGTACCGGCGTCATCGCCGGCGGCGGCGTGCGCGCGGTGCTCGAGCTCGCCGGCATCCACGACATCCTCTCCAAGAGCCTCGGCTCGCAGAACCCGATCAACCTCGTGAAGGCCACGGTCGAGGGTCTGCGCGGCCTGCGCACCCCCGACGAGGTCGCGTCGCTGCGCGGCATCTCGATCAACGAGGTGCTCGGCCTGAGCTCCGAGCGCGTCCAGGGCGAGCACATCTCCGCCGAGGCGCCCGTCGACGGACGAGCCGCCGGACGCCGCCGCACCCGAGGCTCCGGCGGCCGAGGAGACCTCCGAGGAGGTGCCCGCGTGAGCGCGCTGAAGGTCACCCAGACGAAGTCGAAGAACGGCTCGCAGCAGTACCAGCTGGACACGCTGCGCTCGCTCGGCCTTCGCAGGATCGGACAAACCGTCGAAGTCAAGGACACGCCGCAGGCGCGAGGGATGCTGCACACCGTGCGCCACCTCGTCCGCGTCGAGGAGAACGGCTCATGAGCCCCGCCCCGAAGAAGCCCGAAGAGACCGAGGCCTCCGAGCCGCAGATCGGCCTCCACAACCTGCAGCCCGCTCCGGGCAGCCGTCGTCCGCGCAAGCGCGTCGGGCGCGGTCACGGCTCCGGCCACGGCAAGACGTCGGGTCGCGGGCACAAGGGCTACGGCTCGCGTGCCGGCTCCAAGGACCGCGCGCGGTTCGAGGGCGGTCAGATGCCGATCCACATGCGGATGCGCAAGCTGCGCGGCCCGCACATGAAGAAGTCGATGCCGTTCGAGCCGTTCCGCACGCATACCCAGGCGGTGAACCTGCAGGACCTCGAGGCGCGCTTCGACTCCGGCGCGGACGTCACGCTCGAGGCGCTGCTGGCGAAGGGCCTGGGCACGCGCAAGGGCGTTCCGGTCAAGGTGCTCGCCAAGGGTGAGGTCACGAAGCCGCTCACGGTCCACGCGCACGCGTTCAGCAAGACCGCACGCGCCGCGATCGAGGGCGCAGGCGGTACCTGCGTCGTCGTCGAGGCCTAGCAGCCGATATAGGCTTCGGCCGCAATGATCTCGACGATCCTCAACGCCTTCACCGTCGCGGACATCCGCAAGAAGCTCGCCTTCACGGCGCTGCTGCTCGCGCTGTACCGCCTGGGCGCGCACATCCCGGTGCCCGGCGTCGACACGAAGGCCGTCAGCGACATCCAGCAGCAGTTCGGCGGCGGCGGGATCCTGAACCTGCTCAACACGTTCAGCGGCGGCGGGCTCTCGCGGATCGCGATCTTCGCGCTCGGGATCATGCCGTACATCACCGCGTCGATCATCCTGCAGCTCCTGACGGTCGTCGTGCCCTCGCTGGAGAAGCTCTCCAAGGAGGGCGAGGTCGGCCAGCAGCGCATCACGCAGTACACGCGCTACCTGACCGTCGGCCTCGCGTTCGCGCAGGCGATCGGCTACGTGTTCCTCTTCAAGTCCTTCGAGGCGAGCGCCGGCCAGCCGATCATCGCCAACTTCAACGTCGGCAGCCTGTTCCTGATCGTCACCGTGCTCACCGCCGGCTGCGTGGTCGTGATGTGGATGGGCGAGCTGATCACCCAGCGCGGCATCGGCAACGGGATCTCGCTGATGATCTTCGCGTCGATCGTCGCGCGCCTGCCGCACGGCATCTCGGCCTGGTGGTCGAACCCCGACCAGGTCTTCAAGGTCATGATGCCGTTCCTCGCGCTGGCCGTGATCGCCGCCGTGGTCTTCATCCAGGAGGGCCAGCGCCGCATCCCGGTCCAGTACGCCAAGCGCGTCATCGGCCGCCGCATGAGCGGTGGTGGCCAGACCTACCTGCCGCTGCGCGTGAACATGGCCGGCGTCATCCCGGTGATCTTCGCGGCCTCGATCATGGCGTTCCCGCCGACCGTGGGGCAGCTGATCAACACGCCCTGGGCGAAGGACGTCTCGAACTTCTTCAGCCCATCCAGTGCGCCATATCTGATCGGCGAGACGCTGTTCATCATCCTGTTCACCTACTTCTACACGGCGGTGACGTTCAACCCCGTGGACCAGGCGGACAACCTGAAGAAGTACGGCGGCTTCATCCCCGGGGTGCGACCAGGGCGACCGACCGCGGAGTTCCTCGACCGCGTCCTGGCCCGCCTGACCTTCCCCGGCGCCATCTACCTGGCCGCGGTCGCCGCCCTGCCGACGATCCTGATCAACCAGACGGCGGCGAACTTCTTCTTCGGCGGGACGTCGCTGCTGATCGTCGTCGGCGTCGCGCTCGACACGATGAAACAGCTCGAGGCGCAGCTGATGATGCGCAACTACGAAGGCTTCCTGAAGTAGGGGCGCGGTGCCGGAGCTGAATCTCATTCTGCTCGGGCCCCCTGGTGCCGGGAAGGGCACGCAGGCGGAGCGCCTGCGCGAGGACATGCACCTCGCCTACATCGCGACCGGCGACCTGCTGCGCCAGGCCGTCGCCGACGGCACGGAGCTCGGCTCGAAGGCCAAGGCGCTTCATGGACGCCGGCGAACTGGTCCCCGACGACGTCATCATCGGCGTGATCCTGCAGCGCGTGCAGGGCGACGACGCCCGCGACGGCTTCCTGCTCGACGGCTTCCCGCGCACGATCGGCCAGGCGGAGGCACTCGACGCCGCGCTCGCGGAACTCGGCCGTGACCTGACGGCCGTGCTCTGCGTCGAGGTCCCGGACGAGGAGATCGTGCACCGGATCTCCGGGCGCCGCGTCAGCCCGACCTCGGGCCGCGTCTACCACGTCGACTACGACCCGCCCAAGGTCGAGGGGATCGACGACGTCGACGGGTCCGAGCTGATCCAGCGCGAGGACGACCTGCCCGACACGGTGCGCAAGCGCCTCGAGGTCTACCACGAGCTGACCAGCGCCGGTCGAGGGTCACTACGAGGCCGTCGGGCTGCTGCACCGCTTCGACGGCACCGGCAGTCCCACCGAGGTGCATGACCACATCCGCGCGACCATCGCGACGCTGAAGCTCGAAGACGAGCTGTGATCGTCAAGAAGACCCCGGCGGAGATCGACAAGATGGCGGCCGCGGGCGCCATCCACGCGCGCACCATGCACCTCGTCGAAGGCAAGATCCGCGAGGGCATCACCACGCGCGAGCTCGACGAGATCGCCGAGAAGTACATTCGCTCACAGGGTGCGGTGCCGTCGTTCAAGGGCTACCGCGGCTTCCCCGGGTCGATCTGCGCCTCTCCGAACTCGATGGTCGTCCACGGGATCCCCGGCAACTACCGGCTGCGCGGCGGGGACATCCTGTCCGTCGACATCGGCGTGACGCTGGACGGCTGGGTGGCCGACGGCGCGTGCACGTTCGCGGTCGGCGACATCAGCCCCGTCGCCCGCAAGCTGCTCGACGTGACCGAGGCCTCGCTGCTGGACGCCGTCGAGCAGGCGCGCCCCGGCAACCGCATCGGTGACATCTCCTGGGCGGTGCAGTCGCGCGTCGAGGCCGAGGGGATGTCCGTCGTCCGCTCACTCGTCGGGCACGGCGTCGGCCGCGAGATGCACGAGGACCCGCAGGTGCCCAACTTCGGCCAGCCCGGGCGTGGCCCGCTGCTGGAGGAGGGGATGGTCATCGCCATCGAGCCGATGGTCAACGCGGGCCGCCACATGGTCCGCATGGACGACGACGGCTGGGCGATCTTCTCCCAGGACGGCTCGCTGGCCGCCCATTTCGAGTTCACGGTCGCCGTCACCGCCGACGGCCCGCGGATCCTGACCCCGTGGCATGAGCTCCGGGCCGTCGCTGCATGACCCATCTTCCGGCGCCACCACGGCGTGCTTTGCTACCGTGTTCGCTTCGCGCGTCGTGGCATGTCCACGCGTGCGCATCCGCGACTGGTAGCGGCGGCCTTCAGCGGCCTCCAGAGCCACTCGCCGGCCCATCGACGAAGAAGGAACGATGAAGGTACGACCGTCGGTCAAGCCGATGTGCGAAAAGTGCAAGATCATCCGCCGCCATGGGGCGGTCCTGGTGATCTGCTCGAATCCGCGCCACAAGCAGCGTCAGGGGTGATCTAGGAGATGGCACGCATCGCCGGGATCAACGTCCCGCTCAACAAGCGAGTCGAGGTGGGCCTCACGTACGTGTACGGGATCGGCCGCTCGACGTCCAACACGCTGCTCGCCGAGGCCGGGATCAGCCCCGACACCTACGTGCGCGACCTGACCGAGGACGAGGTCACCAAGATCCGCGACCTCGTGGAGCGCGACCTCACCGTCGAGGGCGACCTGCGCCGTGAGCGCTCGCAGAACATCAAGCGTCTGATGGAGATCGGCTGCTACCGCGGCATCCGTCACCGCCGCGGCCTCCCGGTTCGCGGTCAGAAGACCAAGACGAACGCCCGCACGCGCAAGGGCCCCAAGCGCATGCAGGTGGCGGGCAAGAAGAAGCCCGGAAAGAAGTAGGGACGACAGATGCCCGCACCCAAGCGCCCTCAGCGCGGACGCCGCAAGCCGAAGAAGAACATCCCCGTCGGCCAGGCGCACATCAAGACAAGCTTCAACAACACGATCGTCTCTCTGACCGACCGCGAAGGCAACGTCATCGCGTGGGAGTCCGCCGGCGGTGCCGGCTTCAAGGGCTCGCGCAAGTCGACGCCGTTCGCCGCCCAGGTCACGGCCGATGCCGCTGCCCGCAAGGGCATCGAACAGGGTCTTCAGAAGGTCGACGTCTACGTCAAGGGTCCCGGCTCCGGCCGTGAGACCGCGATCCGCTCCCTCCAGGCCGCCGGCCTCGAGGTCATGAGCGTCCGCGACGTGACCCCGCAGGCCCACAACGGGTGCCGCCCGCGCAAGCGGCGCCGCGTCTAGGAAGCGCTGACCGATGGCTCGCGATACCTCCCCCCAGTGCAAGCAGTGCCGCCGCGAAGGGCAGAAGCTCTTCCTCAAGGGCGAGCGCTGCCTGACCGACAAGTGCGGATTCGAACGCCGCGCGTACCCGCCGGGCGACCACGGACGTGGCCGCCAGAAGCAGAGCGAGTACCGCGTCCAGCTTCGTGAGAAGCAGAAGGCACGCCGCTACTACGGTGTCCTGGAGACGCAGTTCCGCCGCTACTACGACAAGGCCAGCCGCCAGGACGGTGTGACGGGCGAGAACCTGCTCACACTCCTCGAGCGCCGGTTCGACAACGTCCTCGTGCGCCTCGGCTTCGCCGGCTCGCGCCGTCAGGCGCGCCAGCTGGTGCGCCACGGGCACTGGACGATCAACGGCCGCCGTGTCGACATCCCCAGCTATCAGGTGCGAGAGGGCGACATCATCGCCCTCAAGAGCGGGAGTCCCGCCGAGCCGTTGATCCGCGAGGCCACGGAGCTCACCGCTCAGGTGCCCGCGTGGCTGCAGGCGGACCACGACTCGCTCACCGCCAAGATCCTGCGCCACCCGGAGCGTCGTGAGATCACGACACCGGTGCAGGAGCAGCTCATCGTCGAGCTGTACTCGAAGTAGGACCTTCCGTGCTGCGCTGCACCCGCTGAGGCGGGATGCGGCGCCCCACACCGGCGGCCGGCGGACCCGCCGCCGGCCCGATCACGACCACAGGACTCATACGCCCGATGCTCGATTTCCAGATCCCCCGCATCACCAGCGAACAGGTTGACGAGGACCGAGGCTCTTTTGTCATCGAACCCCTCGACCGCGGCTTCGGCTACACGTTCGGCAACTCCCTGCGTCGCGTGCTCCTGAGCTCGCTCGCCGGTGCCGCCGTCACGAGCGTGCGCATCGAGGGCGTCGCCCACGAGTTCTCCACGATCAAGGGCGTCAAGGAGGACGTCACCGACATCGTGCTGAACCTCAAGGGCATCGTGTGCCGCATGCACTCCGACGCCTCGGAGATCGAGGCGCCGCTCGTCGTCACCGGCCCCGGTGACATCACGGCGAAGGACATCGACCTGCCCGCGGGCGTCGAGATCCTGAACCCCGACGTGCACATCGCGACGCTCGAGAAGAAGACCAAGCTCGAGATGTACCTCACGATCGGCCGTGGCCGCGGCTACCGCCCGGCGGAGGACAACAAGACACCCGATCAGCCGATCGGCGTCATCCCGATCGACTCGATCTTCTCGCCCGTGCGGCGTGTCGCCTACTCGGTGGAGCAGGCCCGCGTCGGTCAGCGCACCGACTACGACAAGCTGACGCTCGACATCGAGACCGACGGGTCGATCGACCCGCAGTCGGCGCTGCGCGAGGCGGCCGAGGTCCTGATCTCGCAGCTGGCGATCTTCACCGACGCCGACCGCATCGAGGAGCTCCGCGCCGGTCCCGGCGGGGCGCTCGAGCCCGCGGTCGCCGCCGGCGTGGTCAACGGTTCGGCGGCAGCCGCACCGGGCGGCCCGATGGACGACATCCTCATCGAGGAGCTCGAGCTGGGGGTGCGCTCGTACAACTGCCTCAAGCGTGCCGGGATCCAGACGATCGGCGATCTCGTGTCGAAGTCCGAGGCTGAGCTCAACGCGATCCCGAACTTCGGCAAGAAGTCCATCGACGAGGTCATCGAGACCCTGCAGTCGCGTGGGCTCGATCTCCGTCAGGATTAGGAAGCCATGCGCCATCAGAAGACACGCCACAAGCTGAGCCGCACGTCCTCGCATCGCAAGGCGCTGCTGCGCAACCTGTGCAAGGAGGTCATCGAGCACGAGCGCATCAAGACGAGCGAGGCGAAGGCGAAGGCCGTCAAGCCCGAGATCGAGCAGCTGATCACGCTCGCCAAGCGCGGCGACCTGCACGCCCGTCGCCAGGCGCTCTCCGCGCTGGGTCAGGACAAGTTCATGGTGCACAAGCTGTTCGAGGAGGTCGCGCCGCGCTACGCCGACCGTCCCGGCGGCTACACCCGCATCCTGAAGCTCGGGCCGAGGCGCTCGGACTCCACGGAGATGGTCTACCTGGAGCTGGTCTGAGCCTGCGCGGGTCTCGCGGCGCCTGAGGCCGTGAAGACTCGGGTTGAGCTGGAGTACGACGGCACGGACTTCGCGGGCTGGGCTCGGCAGCCCGGGCTGCGGACGGTCGAGGGCGAGCTCCTGCAGGCTCTGGCGACGCAGCTGGGTGAGCCCGTCGAGCTCGTGGTGGCGGGGCGCACGGACGCCGGCGTCCACGCTCGCGGCCAGGTCGTCTCGTATGCGGGCCCCGTGGTGGCTCCGGCCGGGCTGAACGCAGTGCTGCCGGCGGACGTGGCGGCCCTGTCGTGCGCTGCGGCGCCGGAGGGCTTCGATGCGCGCGCGGATGCCGTCTCGCGGACGTACTGCTACCGCGTGCTGCAGCGGCGTGAACGGTCGGCCTTCGTACGCCGCGATGAGCTGTGGTGGCCGCGGAGCATCGATCGCGACCTGTTGCACGAGTGCGCGGCGCTCGTCGAAGGCCTCCACGACTTCACGGCCTTCACGCCCGCGGACACGACGTATCGCCACCTGCGGCGCACCGTGCGCGCCGCTCGCTGGGAGGAGGCGGGCGACCGGCTCGCGTTCCGGATCGAGGCGGACTCGTTCCTGCGCCACATGAACCGTGCGCTCGTCGGGACGATGCTGCAGGTCGCGGGCGCCAAGCGCCCGGTCGAGGACTTCGCCACGCTGCTGGCCGGAGCGCCGCGGACGCACGCCGGGCCGACCCTGCCGCCGCGCGGGCTGTGCCTGGAGCGCGTGCGCTACGAGCGGCCGTGAGCCGGCCGCGACTATCCTCGTCAGCACGACGATGAAGGTCCTGCTCACCAACGACGATGGGATCGACGCCGAGGGGCTGCAGGCGCTGCGCCGCGCCCTGGTCCGCGTTCCGGGGCTCGAGGTCGTCACGATCGCGCCGGACGGCAACCGCTCGGCGATGGCGCGGATGATCACGACGCGGCGCCCGCTGTGGGTGCAGGAGACGCCGTTCGAGGACGGCACGGTCGGGTACGCGACCGACGGCACCCCTGTCGACTGCGTGCGCTTCGGCCAGCTCGGGCTCGTCGAGGGCTTCACGCCCGACCTGATCGTCGCCGGCATCAACCACGGCTCGAACCTCGGCGACGACATCACCTATTCCGGAACGGTGGCGGCGGCCTTCGAGGGCATCATCCTCGGCATCCCGGCGATCGCCGTGTCCCAGCAGTCCACGGCGCGCGAGATGGACTTCCGGCTCGGCCTGAGCTTCAGCTTCGACGCGGCGGCGATCGTTCGTGGCGCGCGTGGTCGAAGAGCTCGAGGACGTGCCGCTGCCGCTCGGCACGCTGCTGAACATCAACGTTCCCGGCCACACGCCCGCCGGCGTCGAGGTGACCCGTCTGGGCAAGCGCATCTACCGCGACGAGCTGAAGCTCACCCACGACGAGGGCGAGGGCCGCCGGCGCTACTGGATCTACGGCACCGATCCGGACTTCCACGAGGAGAGCGGCACCGATCTCGCCGCGGTCGCGGCGGGACGCATCTCGATCACGCCCGTCCACTTCGACCTGACCCACGTCGAAGGGATCGAGGCGCTCGCGGCTCACGATCTGTCGCGGCTGCTCCAGGCCCCGGCGTCCGACCTGCGATGAGCGGGGCGCAGGACGTCGCGGAGCGCGCCGCGCAGCTTCGCGCAGCAGCTCACGTACCACGGCCATCGCTACTACGTCCTCGACGACCCGGAGATCGGGGACGACGAGTACGACGCGCTGCTCGACGAGCTGCGGGCGATCGAGCGCGACCACCCCGAGCTGCTGACGCCCGACTCGCCGACGCAGCGCGTCGGCGGCGAGCCCGTCGGTGGCCTGGAGAAGGTCCGCCATCCCGAGCCGATGCTCTCGCTGGCCAACGCGCGCAGCGCCGAGGAGCTGCGGGCCTGGGTCCAGCGGATGCGCAACCATCTCGCCCGCGAGGGGATCGACGACCCGCAGTTCCGCTTCGTCTGCGAGCCGAAGATCGACGGGCTCGCGATGTCGCTGATCTACCGCGACGGGCTGCTGGAGCGCGGTGCGACGCGCGGCAACGGCGAGGTCGGGGAGGACGTGACGCACAACCTGCGCACGATCGGCTCGATTCCGCTGAGCATCGAGGACGCGCCGGCGTTCGTCGAGGTCCGCGGCGAGGTCTACATGTCGCTCGCGGACTTCCAGGCCGTGAACGAGCGCCGCGCCGCGGACGGCCGCTCGACGTTCATGAACCCGCGAAACTCCGCCGCCGGGACCATCCGCCAGCTCGACCCGCGGCAGGCCGCGGAGCGTCCGCTGTCGTTCTGGGCCTACGCCGTCGGCAGCGGTCGAAGGACTGGCGTTCGCCGGGCAGTGGGAGGCGCTCGGCTGGCTGCGCGAGCACGGCTTCCCGGTCAACCGCGAGATCGAGCGGCTCGACACCGAGGACGAGGTCGTCGAGCGGTGCCTGCAGTGGCAGGAGCGGCGCGGCGCGCTGGACTTCGAGATCGACGGCGTCGTCGTGAAGGTCGACGACGCCGAGCTGCAGCGGCGCCTGGGCGTCGTCGGGCGCGATCCGCGCTGGGCGATCGCCTGGAAGTTCCCGCCGACGACCAAGGTGACCACGCTGCTCGACGTGATGTGGAACGTCGGCAAGTTCGGCGACCTGCATCCGTTCGCGGTGCTCGAGCCCGTCCACGTCGGCGGCGTGACCGTCAAGCTCGCGACGCTGCACAACGAGGAGGATCTCGCCCGCAAGGACCTGCGACCGGGCGACGAGGTGATCGTCCTGCGTGCCGGAGACGTGATCCCGCAGGTCGTCTCACCGGCCCCGCACGTCGTCGAGCGCTCGGACCGTGCGCCGGTTCCGCGCGCGCCGGAGCGATGCCCGGTCTGCGACACCCCGACGGTCAAGCCGGAGGGCGCGGTCTTCACGAAGTGCCCGAACCGCGACTGCGCCGGACGACGCTGGCAGCTGCTCAAGCACTTCGTCTCGCGCGGGGCGATGGACGTCGACGGGCTCGGGGAGAAGCAGGTCGCGCTCCTGCAGGAGGCCGGGCTCGTCCGCACCGCCGGCGACTTCTACCGGCTCACCGCGGAGCAGCTGACCGAGCTCGAGGGCATGGGGGAGATCTCGGCCCAGCGCCTCGTCGAGGCCGTCGCGGCCTCGAAGCAGCGTCCGTTCGGGCGCGTGCTGTTCGGGCTCGGCATCGAGGGTGTCGGCGAGGTGACCGGGCGCAACCTCGCGCAGCAGTTCCGCACGGTCGACGCACTCCTCGCGGCGACGCCGCACGAGATCGCGCAGACGCCGGGCATCGGCCCGATCGTGGCGGCGCTGATCCACGACCAGCTCGCCGACGAGCGCATGCGCGTCGCTGATCGCCGATCTGCGGTCCGAGGGGCTGCAGTTCGAGGAGGCCGGCCCGCCGCCCGCGGACGGCCACCTCTCCGGCCGGACATTCGTGCTGACCGGGACGCTGCCGGACCTCACGCGCGAGCAGGCGACCGAGCGGATCCTCGCCGCCGGCGGGCGCGTGACCTCGTCGGTCTCGAAGAAGACCGACTACGTCGTGGCCGGTGACAGCCCCGGCTCGAAGCTCGAGAAGGCCGAGCGCCTCGGCGTGGCGGTGCTCGACGAGCCGGGTCTGCTGGAGCTGCTCGACGCCTAGAAGGCCTTTCAAGAAGTCGCGGCTCGCACCCGCACGACCCGCGCTCATCTCGAAAGACCTTCTCAGGGCGAGCTGTAGCGCGCCAGGGCGCTGACGGCCGCGTCCTGCAGCTCACGTGCGCGCCAGACCGTCGTGTCGTTCATGAGGATGGCGAAGGCGATCGTGTGGCCGCTCGCGGTCACGCACAGCCCGGAGAGGCCGCTGACGCGGTCCAGGGTGCCCGTCTTCCCGCGGCAGGCCCCGGCGGCCGCGGTGCCGCGCAGGCGCTTGCGGAGCGTTCCGCTGACGCCGGCGACGGCGAGTGACGCCTCGAACTGCGGTGCCAGCGGCGAGTCGTGCATCGCGGCGAGGAGGCGGACGACGTCCTTGGGGGACGTGCGATCCCCGCGCGCCAGGCCGGAGCCGTCGATGATCTTGGCGCCGATCCCGAACGCCCGCATCTCGTCGCGGACGACCGCCGCCCCGTCGCTGGTCGTTCCGCCTTCGCCGAAGCTCGCGCCGAGGTCCTTGACCAGCGTCTCCGCGTAGAAGTTGTCCGATGGCTGATTCGTGCGCCGTGCGATCTCCGCGATCGTGGGCGACTGCACCCGCGCGACGGACCGTGCGCCCTTCGGCGCCGCACCGGTGCGCGTGCGCCCCGTCACGGTGATCTGCAGGTGCCGCAGCGCGCGCACGAAGGCCCGCGCCGCGCCCAGCCCCGGGCCCGCGCCCTTGGAGAACCCGCGGTCGACCGTCAGCGCGCCCAGCACGCCGCCGATGTCGTAGTCGTAGGCGCCGAACGTCCGCGGGCCTCCGCGCCGGGTGTCGAACTGCGATTCGTCGCCGATCACCGAGCCCTGGACGTGGCGCACCCCGGCACGCCGGACCATGCGTGCCAGCCGTGCGATCGCGGCGCGGTCCAGCGTCGGGTCGCCGGCTCCGCGCAGGATCAGGTCACCGCTCACCGCTCCCTCGGCGTCGAGCTCGCCGGACAGCAGGACCCGCGTGACGAGGCGCGCCGCGGGGCCGAAGCGCCGCAGCGCGGTGGCCGTCGTGTACAGCTTCTCGACGGACGCCGGCACGCGGGCGTTGTCGGCGTTGTCGGCGTACAGGACCGTCCCGGCGGTCAGGTCCTGCACGAACGCCCCGCCGGCGCCGGCGGCGGCCACGGCGCTGTCGAGCTTCACGGCGATCGTCCCGCGGGTGACGGCCTCGGCCGGTCGCGCGACACCCAGCAGGAGCGTCAGCGCGCCACCTACGGCGAGCAGGGAGAGACGAGCGGACGCGAGACGGAGGTGTCGCGAACTGCCTTCGGGGCGCGGCACAGGGCCACGGTAGCGGCCGCCGGGGTCGTCGCACGCCGCTTGAGGGTTGGGCTCGAGGGTTGGACCAACCACGAAATGGGTGGGAGAACCACGCGGCCTTGGACGCCGGTCGCGGCGTACAATGTGTCTGACCATGGGCAAGGTGGTGAACCTCGACCAGGCCTCGCAGGGACGCGGGACCGCTGCCCGCGGCCAGGCTCGTCCTCGCCGTCGTGCGCCCAAGCGGTCGAAGACCGCGCTCGTCCTCGGCGGCGGTGGCTTCACCGGCGCGGTCTACGAGATCGGCGCCCTGCGCGCCCTCGACCTCCTGTCGGTGAACCGCACCGTCAACCAGTTCGACGTCTACGTCGGAACCAGCGCCGGCTCCTTCGTCGGCGCACTGACGGCGAACGGCATCACTCCGGAGGAGATGATGCGCGTCGTCAACCGGCAGGTGCCCACGCCGTTCCGCGACATCGACGTCGGCACGGTCATGAAGTTCAACCTGCTGGGGTTCGCCAAGACCGGTGCGCTCCTGCCCTGGCGCGCGGCGAATCTCGCGCGCGAGCTCGCGCCGCAGTGGAAGTCGATCTCGGCCATGGACGTCCTGCTCGGCCTCGCCGAGGACCTGCCGTCCGGGCTGTACAGCGGGGCGGGCCTCGAGCGCTACGTCCGCGAGGTGCTCTCCGATCCCGACCGCACGAACGACTTCCGCGCGCTCGAGAACGAGCTCTACCTCGCCGCGACCGACCTCGACACGTGTGAGCGCATCGTGTTCGGGGCCGACGGCTGGGACGACGTCCCGATCTCCTCGGCGGTCAGCGCCTCGGCGGCCCTGCCGATGGTCTACAAGCCGGTGAAGATCCACGACCGCGAGCTGATCGACGGCGGGATCATCTCGACGACGAACGTCGACATCGCCGTGCACGCGGGCGCGAAGCTCGTGGTCGTCGTCAACCCGCTCGTCCCGTACGTGAACGACTTCACGAAGCAGATCTCCGGCCCGTTCGGGACGCGGACGCGCCACGTCAGCGACATGGGCCTCGCGCAGATCGGCTACCAGACGTTCAAGCTGCTCGCCTACCAGCGCCTCCACGAGATGGCTCGTCACTGGGAGGACAAGTACCCCGACGTCGACATCCTGCTGATCGAGCCCGAGCCCGACGACGAGCTGATGTTCCAGACGTCGATCATGGACTTCACGAAGCGCATCGACATCGCGCGCCACGGCTTCCAGTCGGTGACGCTGAAGCTCGCCGAGGACTACGACGCGTACAAGGAGGTCCTCGAGCGCCACGGCATCGAGATCTCTGCGACACGCGTCAACAAGGTCGTCAAGCACGTCACCCGCGAGAAGGAGAAGACGCGCGCCTGGCGCCGGATCCTCGAGCAGACCACCAGCACGCTGCTCCGCCAGTCTGACGTCGACGACTCGGTCCGCCCGGAGGGCGGCCGAGTCGCGCGAAACACCTAATCGAGAGCCCGGCACCACGCTGAGCCACATCAGCGGGATCGTCCGGCCGAGTCGCGCGAAAAACGCAGTTACGACCCCGGCACCACCCCCAGCCGCATCAGCGGGATCGTGCGTCCAACGGCCCCCGCCCGGGTCGCGGTAGTCCGCATAACCGGCATATAGCCGGTCGGCCATCGACCACAGCCGCGCCTGCTCCTGCGCATCCTGCACCTCGGCGGCCTCGAAGCGCTCGTCCCCGAGCGCGCACGCCGGATGCGCGATCAGGTTGTGGTACCAGGCCGGGTGGGCCTCGCGACCGTAACTGGAGGCGATCAGGATCACGTCCGCGCCGTCGTGGAAGTACAGGACGGTGCACTCACGCGGAGCTCCGGACTTCGCCCCCGTCGTCCTGAGCAGCGCGCTCGGCAGCGACAGCCCCATCCCGAGCCGGCCGCTGGTGTGCCGCAGCAGCCAGGGGTCGACGCGCGGCGCGATGTTGATCGCGACCCAGCGTCCGGGCGGTGTGCGCAGGAAGGCGACGTACGCGCGGTGGGCCGGATTGGTCGTGATGGTCGCGGGATCGACACGTGTCAGGGCCATGGGCCGACACTAACCCGGCCACGGCTTGCTTCCAAGGAGCCCGCGCTGGCAGACTCGCTCCGACGCCGACGAAGGGACTGCTCATGCCGAACCTGCCGCTGACCATCTGCACCGTCGAGGAGATGGAGCGCAACGGCACCTGGGCACTGGCCCGGCGCACCCTCGGCGTGAGCTCGTTCGGGCTGAACGTCGTCGACATCGCGCCGGGGGACCAGATCCCCGAGCACGACGAGACCGGCCGCGATCAGGAGGAGGTGTTCCTCACGCTGTCGGGGACGCCGACGCTCGTCGTCGACGGCGAACGCACATCCGCTGCCGCAGGGCACGTTCGCGCGCTGTGACACGCACGTCCGGCGCACGGTGCGCAACGACGGCGATGGCGTTGCCCGCGTGCTGATCATGTCGGCACCGCAGACGAGCGGCTACGAGCCGATGGACTGGGCCTGAGCCAGCGCCTCGGTCCCGGACCGCAGGAACGCGATCGCTTCGTGAAGGCGCTCGAGCGAGTGCTCGGGCGAGCCGCCGTCATCGGCGTCGCGCATGCACCACAGTGCCGCCGTCGCGGCGGCCGCGACCATCCGCGGGCGCATGGCCGTCGCCTCTTCGCCCAGGTCGACGGCGACCGCCTCGGCCAGGACGCCCTCGAAGCGCCCCATCAGGAGGCGTTCGCGAGCCTGGAGCACCGGGCTGGAGGCGATGATGTCGCGCACGAGCTGCTCGCGGGCATCCGGCGGCCCGAGCTCCTTCGTGATGCCGGTCATCCAGGTCAGGAGGGCGTCGAACGTCGGCTGGCCGGCGGGCCGCGCGTGCAGGTGCTCGGCGAGCTCGTCGAACATCTGGTCGGCGTCGCCGAACAGCACGTCCTCCTTGGAGGCGTAGTAGCCGAAGAACGTGCGCGGTGCGATGTCGGCGGCCTGGGCGATGTCCGCGACGGTCGTCGCCTGGTAGCCGCGCTCGGCGAACAGGGCGATCGCGGCGTCCTCGATCGCCTTGCGCGTGCGCTCCTTTTTGACCTGTCGCAGACCCATGACCCAGCCGGACCGTAACAGATGCAACCGACGCGAGATTGCGCTGAGTGCAAAATTGCGCAGAGTGTGTATTCTCTCCGGCCATGCGCAGCCTCGCCCAATGGTCGTTCGACCGAAACCGCCTCGTCATCGGCCTCTGGATCGCCGCCATCCTCGCCGCCGGAGCGCTCGCAAGCGGCGCCGGCGGGTCGTTCTCGACCAGCTTCTCGTTGCCCGGCACCGAATCCCAGCGCGCGGTCGACCTGCTCAAGCAGCGCTTCCCGCAGGCCGCGGGCGACACGAGCCAGATCGTCTTCCGCGCGGACCGCGGGACGCTGCGCGACGCCGCGCTGAACGCACGTGTGCAGGACGTCGTCTCGAGCGTCCGCGGGCTCCCGTCGGTCACCGGCGTGCGCGCGCCCGACGCGGCCGCGGGCTCGATCAGCCGTGACGGGCGAACCGGGTTCGCGTCGGTCCAGTTCGATGCGGCGGCCAACGACCTCGCCAAGGCGGACGTCCAGCGCGTCGTGAAGGTGGCCCGCTCCGGCGCCGGGGACGGGCTGCAGGTGAACCTCGGCGGGCAGGCGATCCAGCAGGCTCAGCGCTCGCAGGGGTCCGCCACGGAGGGCATCGGCGTGCTCGTCGCGATCATCGTGCTCGTGCTGGTGCTCGGCTCGTTCGCGGCGATGACGATGCCCCTGATCGTCGCGTTCGCCGCGATCATCCTCGGCGTCTCGCTCGTCAGCGCGGCGTCCTCGCAGTTCGCGATCGCAGAGTTCGCGCCGACGCTCGCGGTGATGATCGCGCTCGGCGTGGGCATCGACTACGCGCTGCTGATCATCAACCGCTTCCGCGGGGAGCGCGCCCACGGCGCGGACGTCCGGGAGGCGACGCTGACGTCGATGGACACCGCCGGGCGCTCCGTCC
This sequence comes from uncultured Solirubrobacteraceae bacterium, assembly GCA_963781935.1. GTDB lineage: Bacteria > Actinomycetota > Thermoleophilia > Solirubrobacterales > Solirubrobacteraceae > F1-60-MAGs163. The sequence continues at coordinate 1,840,216 of CAWAHX010000005.1, read as the reverse complement.
TCTTCGCGGGGACGACCGTCGTGATCGCGCTGCTCGGGATGCTCGTGCTCGGCATCGGGTTCCTCAACGCGCCCGCGATCTCGGCGGCGCTCGCCGTCGCGCTCACGATGGTCGGCTCGCTGACCCTGCTTCCCGCCCTGCTCGGCACCTTCGGCGGGCGGATCAAGCCCGCCAAGCCGGCCGACACGGATGGGGAATCCCGCGGCTGGGCGCGCTGGACCGGCTGGGTCGAGCGCCGGCCCGGAGTGTTCGCGGCGGGCGGCCTGATCCTCCTGCTGCTCGTCGCCGCCCCCGCGACCGGCATGAACCTCGGTTTCGGCGACGCCGGCAACGACTCGACGACGCAGACGACGCGCAAGGCCTACGACCAGCTCTCGGAAGGCTTCGGCCCGGGCTTCAACGGCCCGCTGCTGCTCGTCGCGGAGCTCAAGGGGGATGCCGCAGACCAGGCCGCGCTCGCGCGCCTGCAGAGCACGGTGCGCGAGCAGAAGGGGGTCGCCGCTGTCAGCGCCCCGACGCTCAACCAGAAGCGTGACACCGCGACGATCCAGCTGTTCCCGACGAGCAAGCCGCAGGCCACGGAGACGAAGGACCTGCTCGCACGCCTGCGTGACGACGCGGTCCCGCCGGTGGCGAAGGCGACGGGCCTGCAGGTCAGCATCGGCGGCTCCACGGCGACGCAGGTGGACCTGACCAGCGCGCTGGCGGCCAAGCTGCCGCTGTTCGTCCTCGTCGTGGTCGGGCTCTCGCTGCTCCTGCTCGCGCTCGTCTTCCGCTCAGTCCTGATCCCGTTGAAGGCCGGGGTCATGAACGTGCTCAGCATCGGCGCCGCGCTCGGCGTGATCACCTGGGTGTTCCAGGACGGCCATCTCGGATCGCTGATCGGTGTCGACACCACAGGGCCCATCGAGGCGTTCCTCCCGGTCTTCATGTTCGCGATCGTCTTCGGGCTGTCGATGGACTACGAGGTGTTCCTCGTCACCCGCATGCACGAGGAATGGGAGCATCACCGCGACGCGAGCGCCGCCGTGCGCCATGGGCTCGCGCTCACCGGTCGCGTGATCACCGCGGCGGCGATCATCATGATCAGCGTCTTCGCCTCGTTCATGTTCGGGGACGACCGCACGATCAAGCTGTTCGGCCTGGGGCTCGCGTCGGCGGTGTTCTTCGACGCGTTCGTCATCCGGCTGATCCTCGTGCCGGCCCTGATGTTCCTCTTCGGGAAGGCGAGCTGGTGGATGCCGGCCGGGATCGAGCGGCGCCTGCCGCGCCTGTCGATCGAAGGCCCCGAGACGCCGGTCACGGCGACGGAGCCCGCGGGGTAGCGCCGGGGTTCAGCCCTGCGTGAGCGCGCCGGACAGCGCGCGCAGGAAGCGGTCCGTCGCCGCGGCGTCATGGATCGACGCGCGGATGTGCCGCGGGTCGCCGAGCGGGCCGCCCGAGCGGACGATCACGCTCGAACGGGCGAGACGGTTGGCGAGCTCGGCGCCGTCCATCGCACTCGGTGCGATCCACAGCACGTTGGCCTGGCTCGGTCCCACCTCGACGGGGAGCTCGCGCAGGGCGCTCAGGAGCCGCGTGCGCTCGGCGGCCACCCGCCTGGTGCGGCGCTGGATCGCGGAGGCACCGTGTCGCACGGCCTCGAGCACTCCGGCCTGCGCGAGCTCCCCGATGCCGAGCGGCGGCCCGATCTCCGTCAGCAGGGCCTCGGCGCCCGGGCCTCCCACGGCGTACCCGCAGCGCAGGCCCGCCAGGCCCCACGCCTTGGAGAAGCTGCGGAACACGAGCAGGCGCGGAAAGTCCTCGCAGAGTGCCAGTGCGTCGTCGAGCTCCTCGCTGTCGACGAATTCGCGCAGCGCCTCGTCGAGCAGGACGACGACGCGCTCGGGCAGCGCCTCGAGGAGACGGCGCAGCTCGCCGACCCCGAGCAGCTCGCCCGTGGGGTCGTTCGGGTTGCACACGGCGACGACGCGGGTGCGCTGCGTGACGGCCTCGAGGATCTGGTCGACGCCGAAGCCGTGCACCGGAACCGCCGCGCCACGCGCCTGCCGGGCCATGATCGGGTAGAGCGGGTAGGACGGCCACGGCGTGATCAGCTCGTCGCCGGGCTCCATCAGGGCGTGTGCGGCGGAGGTCAGCAGCTGCGAGGCGCCGTCGCCGAGCACGAGGCGGTCCGGCGTCACCCCGCGCAGGTGGGCGAGCTCGGCGCGCAGCTCGTGCGCCTCGTCCATGTAGCGGTGCAGCCCCCGCCGTGCGACGAACGTGATCGCGTTGACGACGGCGGACGGCGGATAGTCCGGCCAGGTCGTGCGCGAGAGGTCCAGCGGGTCGACGACGGCGAGCGCCTTGCGACGGCGCTCGTCGGCGTCCTCGCGGAGCTGCGCGCTGACCTCCTCGGGCGACATCTCCTCGAACTGCCTGTAGTGGTCGAGCAGGCCCATCAGGTGCGGGTCACGGCTGGGGCGGCGGGTTCAGGGAGTCGGCGAGGCCGCCGCCGAAGATGAGCCACAGCGAGAAGAGCGTCGAGCCGACGATCGCCGTGTACAGGAAGACGCGGCCGATCACGCCCTCGCGCTGATCGACGCCCGAGGCGCGGCGCACGAGCATCCACGCGCGGTCGAGCTGCTTGAGCAGCATCAGCGCCAGCATCAGCGTCCCGAGGATGCCGATGAACGCGACGAGCAGCGCGAAGAAGATGTGGTCGGCCAGGAACGAGATGTGCGAGACGATCCACAGCCACGCGACCGGGATCGGGCCCCAGAACAGCAGGTTGATGAAGATCATCAGTGCGAGCAGCACTCCGGCCAGCAGCCGGTCGCGGCGGCGCCGGCGCTCGTCGCCCAGCACCGGGGCCTCGCGATAGTGCAGCGGCTTCGTGCCGGGGCGCCGGCCGACGAAGAGGCCGCCGTTGTCGCTGGGATCCGTCCGCACGGTCAGAAGAGTACGGCTCCGGTGGGCTTCCCCGCCGGAGCCGCGCAGTCTGCGCCTCGCAGCGCCTACCGCTCGTAGAGCGCGTCGAAGTCGCCGGCGTACTTCTCGTTCACGACGTTGCGCTTGACCTTCAGCGTCGGCGTCAGCTCGCCGGTCTCCTGCGAGAGGTCGTGGTCGAGGATGAAGAACTTCTTGACCTGCTCGACCTGCGCGTACTTGTCGTTGGCCGCGTCGAGGATTCCCTGGATCAGCTCGTGGACCTTGGGGTCATGCGCCAGCGCGGCGATCGACGTGTCCTCGATGCCGTTCTGCTGGGCCCACGGGACGATCTCCTCCTCGTCGAGGGTCAGCAGCATCACGGGGAACGGCCGGCGGTCTCCGTGCATCACGGCCTGGCTGATCCAGCGGCTCTGCTTGAGGTCGTTCTCGAGGTTCGCGGGCGTGAGGTTCTTCCCGCCCGCGGTGATGATGATGTCCTTCTTGCGGCCGGTGATGAAGACGTACCCGTCCTCGTCGATCCTCCCGACGTCACCCGTGTGCAGCCAGCCGTCGACGATCGAGCCGAAGCTCGCCTCGGCGTGCTTGTAGTAGCCGCCGAAGATGTTGGCGCCCTTGATGAGGATCTCGCCGTCCTCCTCGGCGATGCGGAACTCGACGCCGGGCAGCGGTCGTCCGACCGAGCCGAACTTGTGGGCGGTCGGGGTCGACGTCGTCGCCACGGTCGCCGTCTCGGTCATGCCGTAGCCCTCCATGACCGGGATCCCCGCGCCGTAGAAGAACTCGAGGATCTCGCGGCTGATCGGCGCCGCGCCGGTGACGGCCTCGCGCAGGCGCCCGCCGAACAGGCTCTTGACGAAGTCGGCCTTCGGGGCGAACGGGGCGAACTGCTCCCGCAGCTCGTCCGGGACGGGCTCGCCCTGCTGCTCCAGATCCTGGATCTGACCGCCGATCGTGCGGATCGCGGCGATCTCCTCCGGCGCGAGCTGCTGCAGGGCCAGCGTGTAGAGCTTCTCGAAGATCCGCGGGACCGACGGCAGGTAGGTCGGCTTGACCTCCATGATCTCCGGGACGACGAGCTTCGTGTCGCCGCCGTAGTAGGCGATCGTCGTGCCGGTGTCGGTCGACGCGAGCTGGATCAACAGGGCGAATGCGTGGGCCAGCGGCAGGAACAGGTAGACCAGGTCGTCACCGCCGGACAGCAGTCCGCGCTGCCCGACCATCGACAGCACGGAGCGGTAGTTCTCGTGTGAGAGGACGCAGCCCTTGGGCGGGCCGGTCGTCCCCGACGTGTAGATGAAGGTGTACGCGTCCTCCGGGGTGATCGCCTCGGAGCGGTCGGTGAGCACGTCGGCGTCCAGGGCGCGCCCGCGTGCCCGCACGTCGTCGAGCGTGACCGCGTCGGCGATCTCACCGGCCCCGTCGATCACGACGAGGAAGCGCAGGTCGGGGAGCGCTCCGCGGACCTCGAGGATCTTCTCGAGCTGGCTCGCGTCCTCGCAGATGACGCCGACCGACTCGGAGTTCCCGGCGACCCACTCGCACTCGTCGGGCGAATTCGACGGGTAGATCGGCACGACGACGCCGCCGGCGCCGCTGATCGCATAGGAGGCGTACGCCCATTCGGGGCGCGTGTTGCACAGCACGGAGACCCGTTCCCCGGGCTGCAGGCCCAGGTCGACCAGGCCGCGCCCGATCTCGGAGACGATCTCCCCGACCTCGCCGAAGGAGACGTCGACCCAGGCGCCGTCGACCTTGTGGCGGACTGCCGCCTTGTCTGCGTAGGCCTCTGCCGCGCGCGGCAAGAGGTCGGCGATTGTCTTTGACCCCGTGGTCGGGGTCGTGCCAGCCTCCATCGAACTCTCCTCCGTCGAAACTCTCGGAGAGCGATTCTATGCGCGCGGACACGCCGCGCGCCAGCGGGTGCGTCAGGGACGCTCCGCTTCCGCGCGGGCTAGGACGCGCGGGCCTGCTGCTGTCCCATCATCGAGGACTTGATGTTGGCCAGGCTGGCCATGAACAGCGTCTTGTCGATGCGGCCCTGGAAGATCGGCACGCCGAGTTCCATGCACTTCGAGATGACCTCGCGGCGCTCGAGACCGGACTCACGGGCGAGTTCGGTGGGCGTCAGGTGATTTGCCATCGGAGCGTTTCTCCTACGGTCGGGGGAGAGCCTGTAACGCCCCGGCAACATATCGCGGGCCACGGACGCGATTCAATGTCTGTTTCCCGCACCGAGCGACTTAGATCGGATTCGGCACGTCGACGAACGAATGTGCGACGCCGAACCGCTCGGCCAGCAGGTCGCCGAGGCGCCGGACGCCGTGCGTCTCGGTCGCGTAATGGCCGCCGGCGAGGTAATGGATCCCGGCCTCGTCGGCCTGGTTCATGACGCGTTCGATCGGCTCGCCGGTGAGGAACGCGTCGCATCCGCCGGCGATCGCAGCGTCGAGGTACGAGGATCCGGCCCCGGAGACGATCGCGATCGTCCGGACGAGCGCCGGGCCGCCGGTGAAGGCGAGCGGATCGCGGCCACCCGTTGCGGCGCAGCGTGCGGGTGATCAGCTCGTCGATCCCGATGCCGTCGCCGGCCAGGGTGCCCACCACCCCGATGTCGGCGAACGGCTCCCGGCGCTCGCAGCCGAGCGCGGCGGCGAGCAGGGCGTTGTTGCCGACCTGCGGATGCGCGTCGAGCGGCAGGTGATAGCTGGCCAGGCTGATGTCGTTGTCCAGCAGCAGCTTCAGGCGCCGGACGGCCGGGCGGTCGAGCGGGCGCGGCGGACCGGCCCAGAACAGGCCGTGATGGGTCAGGACGAGGTCGGCTCCGGCCTCGACGGCGTGCGCGAACAGCGCCGCGCCGGCCGACACGCCGGTGACGACCGTGGCGACCTCGGGGGTGCCCGGGACCTGCAGGCCGTTGGGGCAGTGGTCGTCGAATGCCGCCGGGCTTCAGCAGGTCGTCGAGGAACGCGATGATCTCGTCGAGGGCGGCCATGCGCGGACGGTACAGTCCCGGCCGTGGCGGTGACGACCAGTTCCTGGAGAGCCTGACCGAGTCGAGCCTGTACTCGATCGGCGCGTTCTTCTGCGACCGTCACCCGGATCTCGTCGACGACGTGCTCGCCCAGAGCGTCGCGATCGAGCGCGACGGGCTCGCGCGCTGGGCGCGCGAGGAGGGCGTCGACGCGCAGTCGGCGTTCCAGACGCTGATGACGGGCCTCGCGGTGCGCTACTACACCGCCGTGGCGTAGGCCCTAACGCAGGTCGCCGGAGAGCAGGTGGACGGCCGCCTCGAGGCGCCGGCGCTCGGTCGTGGTCGAGGCCTTCCACGAACGCGCGCAGGTCCGCGCGGCGGGCACGGTCGAGGTCGTGCACGATCGCCCGGCCACGGCGGGTGAGGGCCAGCGCGGAGGGTGGCTCTCCGGGAGTGGCGACGTCGATGACGAGGTCACGCTCGTGCAGCTGCGCGAGGCCGCGGGCGAGGCTGCGCTCGTCGATCGCGGCACGCGCGGCCAGGTCGGCCGTCGGGACGCGTTCAGCGAGCGATCCATGCGCGCAGCAGGCGCGCGTGGACGGGGGAGAGCCCGTGCGCCTCGATGCGCTCCAGGAACCCCTGCGCCGTCTGCTCCAGCAGGCCGTCGAGGACCCCGCCGAGATCCTCGGCGAGCTGGGCCGAGGCGGCGGAGCGGGGGTTCGGGCCGGTGAGCGTCGTCATCGGTCGATCCCACCAGGGGTTCCTCAACGTGCGATGAAGAGCGTGGTAGAACCGCTGAGGATCACGGCGCGCGGCGGCGCTCGGCGTGTCCTTGGCATAATGGTCCGCGTTCGGGGCGTGGCGCAGCCTGGTAGCGCGCGCCGTTCGGGTCGGCGAGGTCCCCGGTTCGAATCCGGGCGCCCCGATACGTGATGGACGCTGGGACACGCTCGGGCCACCAGGGGCCCGGGCGCCCGGTCGGAAACCAGGTCCCGAGGAGTCCGATGGAACGCAGGATCGCGTCGTGGCTGATGGACATGGACGGCGTCCTCGTCCGCGAGGAGCAGGCGATCCCGGGTGCGGACCGCTTCCTGGCGCGCCTGGGCGAGCGGGCATCCCGTTCCTCGTGCTGACCAACAACTCGATCTACACCCGCCGCGACCTCGCGGCGCGGCTGCGGGCGAGCGGGCTCGAGGTGCCCGAGGAGGCGATCTGGACCTCGGCGCTGGCCACCGCGACGATTCCTCGAGCGGCAGCGCCCGGGCGGCTCGGCGTTCGTCATCGGCGAGGCGGGGCTGACGACCGCGCTGCACGCGGTCGGCTACACGCTGACCGAGCGCGATCCCGACTACGTGGTGCTGGGCGAGACCCGGACGTACAGCTTCGAGCGGATCACGCGGGCGATCCGGCTCGTCGCCGCCGGGGCGCGCTTCATCGCCACCAATCCCGACGCGACCGGGCCGATCGCCCGACGGCCCGTTGCCCGCGACCGGCTCCGTCGCGGCGCTGATCAGCCACGCCACCGGCGTCGCGCCGTACTTCGTGGGCAAGCCGAATCCGCTGATGATGCGCTCCGCGCTGAACGCGATCGACGCGCACTCCGAGACGACGGCGATGATCGGCGACCGGATGGACACCGACATCGTCGTCGGGCCTCGAGGCGGGTCTGGAGACGATCCTCGTGCTGACCGGGGTGACCTCGCGCGCCGAGGCCGACGCGCTACCCATACCGGCGCGTCGCGGATCGTCGACTCGGTCGCGGACCTCGTCGACGAGCTGGGCTGAGGCCGCTGCGGGCGCGGCATCATCACCGCGCGCTCGCAGGGCCCGCGACGGCCGCCGCGACCGTCGCGACCAGCACGTCCCCGAGCAGCCGCTCGAGTGCCCGGCGGTCGCGCAGGCCCAGGACGCGCCACTGTTCGGTGGCCGTCTCGGCGAAGGCGATGAAGCCGATCAGGGCGGCGCGCAGCGCCTTGGCGGGCCGCGAGGTGCCGAGGTGGTTGCGGGCGATCCCCAGCGCGATCGCCTCGCGCGTTGCGAGTGGCGGGTGCGCGCACGTCGTCGTCGGCGCTGTGGATGGCGCGCGCGTACAGCATGTAGATCGCGCTCGGCTCGAGGATCTGGTCGAGATAGGCGGCGATGTTCCGCGGCATCTTCTGCGCGAGCGCGACGCTGCGGGATCGACGTCGAGCAGCTCGGCCAGCTCGGTGCACGCGGCGCGCACGGCTTCGAGGTAGAGGTCGTGCTTCCCGCCGGGGAAATAGTGGTGGATCAGGTTGCGCGTGACGCCGACGTCGTCGGCGATCGCCTGCAGCTCGACGCCCTGGTAGCCGAGGCCGGCGAACGCCGGGAGCGCCGCGCGGATCAGCTGCTCGCGGCGGACCGCCGGGGAGGTACGCGGTGCGCGCTGCTGCCGTGCCTGCGTCATGGGGACAGAGTATCCGCTACTATTGACATCAAGTAAACAACTCGTACTCTGAGGAGAGCGACTTCCATGTCCCGAAAGTTCATCGCCGCGGCCACGAGCGCCGCATCGCTGCTGCTGTTCGCGCACGCCGGCGAGCGCGACGACGCCGTCGTGCAAGACGCCGGTCGCCGCCGACCACCACGAGCCGGTCTGCAACCCGTACGTGGGCAGCGACTGGGCCGTGCCGCACCGCAACGCGTACGAGCAGGACTCGACGCCGTACGCCGGCCCGACGCCCGGCTCGAAGCTCACGACCCAGCACGTCACCGCGCCGAGTGGCGCGCTCGCGTTCCTGCAGTTCTCGCCGAAGTACGCCGACGGTCAGCGCGCCGCCTGGTTCTCGATGGTCAGCAACCCCGACGCCGAGCGCGTCGGCAAGATCGACGCCAGGACCGGGAAGCTCATCGACATCTACGACCAGCCGCTCGCCGGAGGCGCCACGCCCAGCGGGGCCTACAACGTGCTGGACCACGCCGGGCCGGATGATCGTCGGCAAGGGCGCCTCGGTCAGCGTCTACCAGGACGCCACCGCCGGCGACCGCTTCTCCAAGGTCGCCAAGACGCACACGTTCGAGCTCCCGCAGAGCGCGCTCTGCGGCGCCGACGACCGGCTCGTCGGCATCATCCTGACCTGGGACGGCCAGGTGGCGTTCGCCACCGTCCACGGCGTCGTCGGCGTCTTCCCCGACGACCCCGCGAAGATGGACGCGGCACACGTCAGGTCCATCACCGTCACGCCGCGGTCGACCTGCACCGCCGGCAACGCGTCGCGCGAAGAGGTGTCGAACTCGATCGGCGCCGACGAGCACCGGCGCGCATCTACACCGTCACCAGCGCCGCGCAGTACAAGCACGTCTGGAACGGCCGCAGCCTGAAGCAGGCCTGGCGCGTGAAGCTCGCGAGCGACGGCTACCAGGGCGGCATCCGCATCGGCCCGGGAAGCGGCTCGTCGCCGACGCTGATGGGCACCGCCAAGGGTGACGACAAGCTGGTCGTCGTCACCGACGGGCGCAAGGTCATGCACCTCGTCGCCATGTGGCGCAACGAGATCCCCAAGGACTGGAAGGCGATCAGGCCGGGTGCCGACCGTCGCATCGCCTGCGACGTGCCGGTGAACTTCGGCAACCCGTCGATCGCCAAGGCGCAGTCCGAGCAGTCGGTCGCCGTGCGCGGATACTCCGCGGTCGTCGTCAACAACTCGCTCAAGGACACATCGGCATTCGACCCGCTGCCGGGCAGCCTGCACTACCAGGCCTCGACGCTCGCCAGCGGCGAGCCGGCCAACCAGGCACACGGTGTCGAGCGGATCGACTGGAACCCCAGGACGCGCAAGTGCAAGGTCACCTGGGTGAACAAGGACGTCTCGATCCCCAACGCGATCCCGACGATCTCCAGCGCCAGCAACATGTTCTACGCGATCGGTGCGCGCAAGGGCACGTGGGGCCTGGAGGGCCTGGACATGAAGACCGGGGCGCAGCAAGCTGCGCTTCGACACCGGCGCCGAGGCGATGCACAACTCGTTCTACGCCGACACCGAGATCGCGCCCGACGGGACGGTCTGGACCGGCACCTACGGCGGTGTGGACATCCTGCGGCCCGACAAGCCGCAGCGGCGCTGCCGCTGCGGTAGCCGGCGCCATGGCCCCGCCCTCTCCGAATCCGGAGAGGGCGGGAGCCGACTCAGTTCTGCGCTTCGAGGGCCGCGTCGACGTCGTAGCCCAGCGCGAGGCCGAGCTCCGGTGCGGCCGAGACGACGCGCGCGAGGCCGATGGCGGGCGCGACGGCGATCAGGGTTCCGACGATCTCGTCGGGGCTCGCGCCGGCGGCGAACGCCGCCTCCACGCTCGCGTGGTACGAGCTGGGCGCCGCGTTGCTGGCCAGCAGGGCGCCGAGCCTCACGAGGGCGTGCGTCTTGCGGTCAAGCCGCGAGACCTCGGCGGTGTCCATCTCCATGCCGAGCACCGACTGCACGAAGCGGTCGTCGTTGAGTGCCAGGCAGCGCAGCCGCTCCTCGTATTCGGTCATGTCGCTCCGCGGGTGTTGGGACACCGGCGCAGCCATTCCACAGGACCGCGGCCACGGCGGCATCGCCCGGACGGGATGAAGTGTCCCTTGGAGCTCTCAGAGCAGGCCGACGTCGCGGGCCCGCTCGACAGCGGCCCCGCGGGAGGTGACGTCGAGCTTGCGGTAGATCGACATCGCGTGCGACTTCACGGTGTGGTGGGAGACGAACAGGCGCTGGCCGATCTCCTTGAACGACAGGTGGGTCGTCAGCAGCGGAAGGACGCGAAGCTCCGCCGCCGTCAGGGTGGAGACGCCCGGCGTGTCATGACCGGCCGTGCTCAGCGTCGAGCGCAGCTCGTCGGTCTGCGCGACGAGCGTCCCGAGGTCCGGGCGGCGCCGCAGGACGGCGTCGATCTCGCGCAGCATCGTGCGCGCCCCGGCCGGGTCGGCCAGCGCGAGGTACGTTCGGCCAAGCTCGATGCGGGTCTGGACCGCGACGTGCGGAAGCGCGTACGTGAGGTCCACCAGGCAGCGCTGTGCGCTGGTCAGCAGCTCCTGCGCGTTTGCGCTGCGGCCACCGTGAACCGCCGTGCGTGCGCTGACCGCATAGGTCACGGCGTGGATCGCAGCGTGGTCGAGCCGTGACCGGCGTACAACGGCGAGCGCCTCCTCGGCCAGCGTCGTGGCTCGCACCCACTCCTCACGTTGCATCGCGATCATCGCGCGCTCGGACGACGCCACGCCCACGACGTTCGGCGCCCCGACGCGTGAGGCTTCGGTGAGCAGATCGTCGGCTTCGTCGCTCGTGCCGTGCAAGAGCTCTGCCATCCCGCGCAGGAGCAACGCGGGCGGATACCACGAGCTCGCCGGTGCGAGCGAACTCGTCGCAAGCTCTGCGTCGAGGCGCATCGCCTCGACCCCGTCGGCGCAGCGAAAGGCGCGCATCAGGGCCCACCAGGAGTCGATCGACGCACTGCCGTCGGGGAGCGGCCCGTCGTGACTCCCCTCCTGGGCCGCCGCGGCCCAGCGGTCGGATGCCGCCGCGCGTCCATTGACCGCGTGGAAGATCGCTCCGACCGAGGTCACCGACGGATACCGGCGGAGCACGTCATGAGCCTCGAGCCAGTCGAACCACTGCTCCACCGTGGCGGTGCGCCCGCTGTCGAACACGCTCTGCGCGCAGCGCCCGACCGTCGCGGCGACACGATCGGTGTCACCACTCGCCTGGGCGAGGCGGATCGCCGCGACCTCGCGTCCATTGGCCGCACACCAGTCCGAGGCGCGCCCCAGCAGCGTGGGAAGGAGATCGGGCTCGGACCGCTGCAGCTCGTCGATCAGGAGATCGCGGACGAGATGGTGGCAGCGATACCACTGCCGGTCGCGGTCGAGTGCGACGACGAAGCGGTTCGACCGCTCGAGTGACTCGAGCATGGCCGCCGAGCCGCTCGTGGCGAGCACGGCGTCGCAGAGCGGCCCCGAGAGCCGCTCGAGCATGCTCGTGCGCGTCAGGAAATGACGCTCGTCCGCGGGGAGGCCCGCCAGGAACTCCGACTGCAGGAAATCGACGACGTACGGGTCGTTTCCGGTGAACGTCGCGAGCCCGTCCCGCCGGCCTGCGCTCGTCCGGGCCGACAGCGCCGCGAGGTACAGGCCGGCCGGCCAGCCCTCGGTGTGCCGGACGAGCTCCGCGAGCTCATCGTCGGACACCTCGATATCCACGGCACCCAGGAGCTCGCGGGCCTCCTCGTCCTCCATGCGCAGCTCGTCGGGCCCGATCTCCAGGCTCAGCCCGCGGGCGCGCAGGAGCCCGAGCGGCAGCACGGAGTGGTCCCGCGTCGAGAGCACGAGTTGCGAGCCGGCCGTGAGGTGCCGCGACAGGGCCACGATGGCATCGATGCAGCGTGGATTGCCGACCGCGTGCAGGTCGTCGAGGACGAGCGCGAAGGCACCGTCCATACCCGCCAGCGCGGCTCCGAGACGGGGTACGACCTTGACCTCGATCGACGCGCCCGGCGATGCCAGGGCTTCGAACACGTCGGGGTCGACCGGTGATACGCGATCGAGCGCGGCGGCGATGTAGGTGAGGAGGACGATTGGATCGTTGTCGTCCTGGTCGACCGAGATCCACGCGACGGGCGGGCCGGCCGCTGAGTCGGCCCACTGCGCGAGCGCCGTCGTCTTCCCGTAGCCGGGACCGGCGCACACGATGACGACCGGCGAGCCGTTCGAGCGGTTCAGCCGGCCGACGAGGGCCGTGCGGGCGACGCTCCGATCGCTGATCTGCGGCGGGCGGAGCTTCGATTCGAGCAGCTCGAACGGCAGTCCGTCGAGGCGGCGACGGGTTTCGGCCGCGCTGGACGTCACGTGATCCCCCGAAACACGAGCCCAACCCTATCCGCTCGCCGACGCGCCCCGACCGGCCTGCGTCCGCCGGTCTTTGTGGTTCATCCCATCCGGACGATGTGGCGGACCGGTGTGTGCTTCAGTTTCATTGGTGTTGAAGGGTCATCTATCGCCGTGATCGACACGGCAAGAAGGGAGAACTATGGCCATCGGGCCGGTTCAACTCATCGTTCTGGGCTTCGAGCATCCGGACTTCCACGGTGAGATCATCGAAGAGCTGGAGCGGCTGCGCGAGAGCGACACGGTGCGTGTCATCGACGCGCTCGCCGTCTACAAGGACGCCGAGGGCGAGATCGAGGTCGCGCACCTCAGCAACCTCACCAAGGACGAGGCGGTCGAGCTGGGCAGCGTCGTCGGCGCGCTCGTCGGGCTCGGGATCGACGGCGACGCGGGTCTGGTCGAGGGTGCCGAAGCCGGTGCTGAGGCTGCGGCCGACGGCATCAGCGTGTTCTCCGACGAGCAGGCGTGGGACGTCGTCGAGGAGATCCCCAACGACACGGCCGCCGCGCTGATCCTGATCGAGCATCACTGGGCCGTGGGGCTGCGCAACGCGATCGCGGGCGCGGGCGGGTTCCGCATCAGCGACGGCTTCATCAGCCCGCTCGACCTCGTCGCCGTCGGCCTGGTCACGGCCGAGGAGGCGCAGGAGCTCCACACCATCGAGACCAGCAAGCCGGGAGCGTAAGCTCCAGTCAAGTCCCACCACGAACGGAGAAGCATCATGTTCGCAGCACGCAGAGTCGCCCGGCGCACCTCACGGCGCGTCAGCCGCCGCTAGGCAGAACGCGCGCGGCGAGCGGACGGTTGACCCGTCCGCTCGCCGCACATCGCGTCGCCGGTGAGCTACCGGCCGTCGCTCAGCGACCACATTCCGCCCGGGAATCCGCTCAGGTACGCGGTGCCCTTGGGACTGATGTGGATCGCGGCATAGTGGTTGTTCCACTGGTTGCCGTTGCCGGCCAGCACCTTGTAGGTGGTCCGGCCGGTCCGCAGGTCGATCGCGGTCCAGTACCACGGATCGTTCGGCGCGGCCGCCGGTGCGTTCGTGAACGTGTAGAGCAGGCCGCTGCCCAGCGACGCCTTCGCCACGACGCTCGGTGCGCGCTCGCTGTTGGTCCAGACGAGCTTGCATCCGCGGCCGTTGCGGTTCACGTCGACCCGGGCGATGCCCGGAGCCGACACCGCCGCGGGGTCGGCCAGGAACCCGAACACGTCGTACCCGTAGTTGTTCTCGACGTAGAGCGAGCGCCCGACGTTGACCAGCGAGTTCTCCGTGGCGCTCGCGCCCTTCTGGAACACCGGCACCTCGCAGACCTTGCGCTGCAGGCCCTTCCCGAGGCGCGTTGTGGTGCGGAACACCACCACGTCCATCGGGTCGGCGTTGTCGGTGATCGCGACATAGCCGCCGGGCATCAGCGTCGGCGTGGTGCCCGTGCCGTCGTCGAACTGGCCCGGCTTCACGAGACCCTTGATCGCGTTGTAGTCGTCCTGCCACGCGATCTTCGGCGTGCCGTCGGGACCGGCGACAAGGTGCAGCATCCTGCGGTTGGTCGCGACGTAGGCGCCGTCCTGCGCCATCGCGAACCCGTTCTCGATCTCGTTCTCGAACCCGTTGCCGAGCTTCAGCGTCTTGACCGCGCCGGTCTTCGGGTTGACCGTGCCGACGACGCCGTCGACGCGGGTCACGAACCAGTAGTTGCCCTTCCAGTCAGGGGTGACGGAGACCACGCGCTCGAACTCGCTCAGCGAGCCGGTCAGGTCGTAGTCGCGGACGAGCTGGAAGCTCGTGCCCTTGACGGCCAGCACCTGGATGTGGCGGTTGGCCGTGCCGATCACGACGTGGCCCTTGTTGTCCACGTAGAAGTAGGCGCCGCCGGCGGTGTCCTTCAGGGTGGGGATCCCGGGGACCGGGGTGGCCTTCGCGGGCAGCGCATACTCGCCCAGGATCGCCATCGTGTTGGGGTCGAGCAGCCGCAGCACCGGGCCGGCTGCTGCGGGGTTGACGCAGATGGTGATCAGGCGGCCCTTCCTGTCGAACGCCACGGAGACGCAGTCGCCCGGGAAGTCGTTCGAGCGCAGCACCGGCTTGCGGCCCAGCGGGCCGCTGCGCCGGTAGGCGTCCGACTGCCATGAGTCGTTGTGGCCCGAGGCATCCTCGTTGGCGCCCATGAAGGGGTTCTGGGGGGTCGGCGGAACTCCGGTGATCGGCTTGGCGACCGACGGCTTTCCGACGAACGCCGGCGGACCGGCCGGGCCGGCGGGCTTCTCGGCCGCCGCGGCCTGACCGGCTCCGGCGACGGCGGTGGCGAGCAGTCCGATCGCCAGGACTGCGCCTGCGCGTGATGTGATGCGGGGACTCATCGACCTTCCTTTACTTGCTCTGATGGATCTCGCCGCGGGGCGGTCGAGCCGTATCGGAGCAATCTGAGGCCTGCCGGACGGGGCCGCCATTGCCCATTGGGCATGGCCTTCTCCGCCTTTCGGACGCGACCCCCTGACGTTCGGCGGGGTGGTCTGCGACCAACGGGTGACGCCCGCTCAGCGCAGGCGCCCGCGGCCGCGCCCGCCGACGAGACGCAGCATGCGGCGGATGAGTGCGATGCGCCGCGGAGAGTGCGGGTACCAGATCAGCTCGCTGCGCGGGGCGACGCGCGAGACCGCGATCGCCGCCGGGCGGCAGTACTTGCGGATGCCGGCGGCGCCGCCCATGCGACTCCCGATGCCCGACGCCTTCCAGCCGCTGTGCGGGATCGAGGTGGCGAAGAGGTTGCTGGTCACGTCGTTGACGTTCACCGCGCCGCATTCCAGCCGGCGGGCGATCGCCTCGGCGCGCCCGGCGTCGCGCGACCACACGGACGCTGAGAGCCCGTACGCGGAGTCGTTCGCCAGCTCGATCGCCTGCTCGGCGTCGCGAACGCGCATCACCGGGAGCGTCGGTCCGAACGTCTCGTCGCGCATGCACAGCATCGCGTGAGTGACGTCGGTCAGCACGGTGGGCTCGAAGTAGAGCCCCGTGCCCGCGGCGCGGTGCCCGCCGACGAGCACCGTGGCGCCCTGCTCGACCGCGTCGCGCACGTGACGCTCGACCATCTCCACCTGCGCGGGCGTGGCCATCGCCCCCACGTCGTCACGCGCGCCCGGACCCTGGCGCAGCGCGGCGACCTTGCGGCACAGGATCGCGAGGAACTCGTCGTGCACCGCCGCCTCGACGTAGACGCGCTCGACGGAGACGCACGCCTGGCCGCTGTTGAACATCCCGCCCCAGGTCGCGGCGCTCGCCGCGCGCTCGAGGTCGGCGTCGGCGAGGACGATCATCGGATCCTTCCCGCCGAGCTCGAGGCTCACCGGGGTCAGCGACTCTGCGGCACGCTGCATCACGCGCGTGCCGGTCGCCGACGAGCCGGTGAACTGGACGTAGTCGCACGCGTCGACGAGCGCCGCGCCGGGCTCCCCGCCGCCGTTCACCACGTCCAGCACGTCCGGGCCGCCGACGTCCTCCCGCCACGCTCTGACGATCTCGGCGACCGCCAGCGGCGTCAGCTCCGACGGCTTGATGAGCACCGCGCATCCCGCCAGCAGGGCCGGGAAGGCGTCGGCGAAGCTGATCGCGACGGGAAAGTTCCACGGGCTGATGATTCCCACGAGCGGTCGTGGCCGGTGCGTGATCGTCAGGCGCTTGGAGATGACCAGCGGCGAGCGGGGACGGGGATGCTCATCGGCCAGAAAGCGCTCGGCATGCCTCAGGTAGTAGTTGACGACCTCGACCGCGAGCGCGCCGTCGACGAGCGCGTCGCCGTGGGACTTCCCGGTCTCGCTGCGCAGCACGGTGGCGACATGGTCGGCGTTGGCGACCATCCAGTCGCGCAGCCGTGCGACGTGACGGCGGCGCCCGTCGACGCCGAGGGCCTCCCAGCCAGGCTGCGCCCTGCGCAGCCTGGCGGCGGTGGCCTCGACGTCGGCCGGGGCGGACACCGGCACCGACGCGACGGGCTCCCCATCGGCGGGTGAGCGGAGCAGGAGCGCTTCAGCGGGCATGGGGGAGGCCAATCTGTCGTCCGTGGTCCGGATCGCGTATAGGGTCGGCTCGATGGCCAGGTCGGGAGTGCGTGAGGACGAGGCGTCTGACGCGGGCTCCGCCGCGGCGTCGCCCACAGAGCGCGTCATCGCGGTGCTGGACCGGGCGCGGGCGTTGCTCGGGCCCGCACTGGTGCCGGAGGTCTCGGCCAAGGACGCCCTCGACGACGCCGTGCTCGAGGAGAGCGTCGACGCGGCGCTGACCGAGATGCGCTCGTACGCCACGTCCTATGACGGACCGGACGCGCTGGACGTGGTGCGCGTCGCCTACGAATTGGCGGACCTCGCCTGGGAGCAGCGCAAGGTCCTGATCGAGCGTCGCGGCGCGGGGCTGTCCTCCGTCCAGCGCGCGCTCGGGGAGCTGCGCACCATCGGCTCGGTCGAGCTGATGCTGCGCCGCTGCCCGCAGGTGGTGTGCGAGCGGTGCGGCTTCGACCGTGCGATCCTGTTCCGCATCGACGGCGAGTCGGTGATCCCGGTCGGCGCCTTCGATCGCAAGGACCCCGAGTGGAGCGCGAAGGTCGATCGGACGTTCGGCGAGTTCCATCAGCCGCAGCTCTCGCAGCTCCCGCTGGAGAGCGAGATGGTCCGTCGCCGCACGCCGGCGATCGTGCGCGACGCGAAGAACGACCCGCGCACGTTCAAGCCGCTCTCCGACCTGTCCGAGGTCACGGCGTACGTCGCGGCCCCGATCATGCCCGAGGGGCGCGTCATCGGCTTCCTGCACGCCGACGTTCGCCACCACGGCCGTGACGTCGACATCATCGACCGCGAGATCCTCTGGGCGTTCGCCGAAGGGTGCGGGTACGCGCTCGAACGCACGTTGCTGCACGACCAGGTGCGAACGCAGCGCGAGCGCATCCGCGGGCTGCTGCGGGCCGCGGACGAGCTCGTCAGCGAGATCGGCGAGGCGGACCTGAAGATCGCGCGCGCCGACACCGAGGCGGCGGCTCGCCCCGCCTCGGCCCTGGCGGCCGGCGGAACCCGCATCCACTCGCTGCTGACGCGCCGCGAGATCGAGGTGATGGAGCTGCTGGTCACCGGCGAGACGAACAAGCAGATCGCCGCGCGCCTCGTGCTGACCGAGGGGACGGTGAAGTCCCACGTGACGCACATCTTCCGCAAGCTGCGCGCGTCCAACCGAGCCGAGGCGGTCCACCGCTACATGCGACTGCTCGCGCTCGACCATCAGTAGTTCCCGCGCTCAGGCGCCGCCGACCCCATGCTCGGCGGCCTCCCAGTGGCGCTCGCGCACGACGCGCCGCAGCACCTTGCCGAGCGGGGTCTTCGGGAGCTCGTCGGCGAACTCGACCGATGTGACGCGCTTGACCGCGCCGACCTTGTCGCGACTCCACTGGATGAGCTCCGCCTCGTCGGCGTGCGCGCCGTCGCGGAGCACCACGACCGCGACCGGTGTCTCGCCCCACTTGTCGTGCGGGATCCCGACCACGGCGACCTCCGCGACGGCTGGATGTGACGCGAGCGCGTTCTCGAGCTCTGCGGGCCAGATGTTGAAGCCGCCCGAGATGATCATGTCCTCCTTGCGGTCGGCGAGGAACAGGTAGCCGTCGGTGTCGAGGTACCCCATGTCGCGCGTCAGCACGAAGCCGTCGGGCGTGATCCGCTGCGCCGTCGCCTGCGGGTCGCGCCAGATGCGGTCCATCGCCGCGGGTGAGCGGGCGGCGATCTCCCCGACCTCGCCGGCGGCCAGCTCGTCGCCGTCGACGTCGATGACGCGCAGCTCGGTGTTCGGCGTCGGCCGCCCGGCCGAGCGCAGGCGGCTGTCGCCCGTGCCGGCGCCCTCGACTGTGTGGTCGGCGGGGTCCAGCACGGTCAGCGGTACGGCCTCGCTCTGTCCGTACATCTGGTACATGACGTTGCCCCACGTCGCGATCGCGTCGGTGAGCGTGCGCTCGCTGATCGGTGCCGCCCCGTAGAACACGGCCCTGAGGCTGCTGAGGTCGGCAGCGCGAGCCTCGGGCAGGCCGATGACCATCTGGATCATCGTCGGGACGAGCATCGTCGTCGTGCAGCGGTGCCGTACGGCGAGCTCGAGGAACGCGGCGGGATGGAACGCGGGCATGACGACGATCGCTCCGCCCGCCTCGAGCGTCCCCCACATCGGGAGCATCGCGGCGTGCGAGAGCGGTCCCGCCGCCAGATAGCGGTCGTTCTCGTCCATCGCCGGCATGACGAGCGCCATCTCGGCTCCCACGGCGCTGAACCCGGCGACCGTGTGCAGGATGCCCTTCGGCTTCCCGGTCGTCCCCGCGGAGAAGCGGATGATGTACGGATCGCCGGGGTCGACGGGGACCGCCGGATCCTGCGGCGAGGCCGCCGCGAGCTGCTCCTCGTAGTCGAGGGCGCCGGCCGGCGTCTCGCCCTCGAAGACGATCACGTGGCGCAGCGCCCTGGCCTCGGCGAGGCCGGGCGCGAGCGCGTCGTAGTGCCGGCGCTGAACGATCAGCACCGCCGCGTCGACGAGGTTCAGCAGGTAGAGGTTCGACTCGGGGCTGTTGTGCGTGTACAGCGCGCTGCGCACGTACCCACCGATGCCGATCGCGGCCATCTGCTCGAGCGTCTCGGCGCAGTTGTCGCTGAGCGTCGACGACGCGCTCACCCGGCTCGATGCCCAGATCGGCGAGTGCGTTGGCCAGCCGGCAGGAGCGCTCGTACAGCTCGGCGTAGGTCTGCGTGCGATCGCCGCACAGCACGGCCGGCTGCTCGGGGTGATCCTGCGCGCGCGGCACGGACGATGTCGGTCAGGTTCATGGCGGCTCCTCGCGTGCCGCAGAGCGCGGCCGAAAAGCCGCCGTTGACGGGATAGGTCTGCGCGGTGATCCACGAGGCGGCGTCGGAGGCCAGGAACGTGATCAGCGCCGCCGGGTCCTCGGGCTCGCCGAGCCGGCCGAGCGGGTAGGCCCGCACGATGCGCTTCGCGAGCGCCTCGTCGCGCGAGCAGCGGCTCGATCGCCGGTGTGCGCACGCCGCCGAGCGCGACGCAGTTCGCGGTGACGCCATGCGGCGCGACCGCCTTCGCCAGGCCGCGCATGAAGCCCGGCGGCACCCGCCTTCGCGCCCGAGTAGACGACGAGGTCGGCCTCGCCGACGCGGCCGGCGTCGGAGATGACCGTGACGATGCGGCCCGCGGCCGCGCTCGACCATGCCGCCGACGACCGCGTGCGTGACGGCCATGACGCCGATCAGGTTGACCGCGATCCACGGCTGCCCAGGCCTCCGGTGTCGTCTCCCAGAACGGCGGCACGCGCTCCATCGCGTTGTGCTGTGCGCCGGCGTTGCCCGCGTTGTTGACGAGGATGTCGACGGGCCCGAGCTCGCGCTCGATCGTCGGCGACCATCGCGCGCGACCTGCTCGTGGTCGGTCACGTCGGCCTGCACGGCGTGGGCGCGACCGCCGGCGTCGGCGATCGCCGCCGCGACGCGCGTCGCCGCGCTCGGCGAAGTAGTCGTTGACCGCGACGGCGGCGCCCTGAGCGGCGAGCATCGTGGCCGTGGCCTCGCCGACGCCCTGTCCGGCGCCCGTCACGAGCGCGACCCGGCCAGTGAGGTCGAGAGGTCGCGAGCCGGCGGAGGTTGCTGGGTCGTCATCGTGCTCCTGAGTGGTGGCTCAGCGACCATGTGCGACGGCGCCTCGGAGGCCGCGCTCGCGCCCGAAGGCCTCGCGGGCGATGATCAGCTTCTGGATCTGGGGTGTGCCGTCGCCGATCAGCAGCGACGAGACGTCGCGTCGCATCGCCTGCAGCGGCATCTCGTCGGACCAGCCGACGTGGCCGTGCGGCACGACGCAGTCCTCGATCGCCTGCGAGCGCGATGTGCGGCGCCCACCACTTGACCATCGCCGCCTCGCGCGTGTGCGGGCGGCCGGCGATCCGCAGGCTGAGCGCGCGGTAGGCCAGCCAGCGTGCGGCCTCGAGCCGGGTCAGGTGCTCGGCGATCGGGAACGTGACGCCCTGGAAGCTGGCGATCGGCCGGCCGAACGCGTCGCGCTCGCGCGCGTAGGCGATCGTCATGTCGATCGCCGGCTCGGCCGACGGCGATCGCCATCAGGCCCGAGCAGGCTGCGCGTGTAGTCGAACTCGTGCATCACGAGGCTGAAGCCGTGGCCCTCCTCACCGAGCAGGCGCTCCTGGGGCACGAACGTGTCGTCGAACGTCACCGAGCCACGGCCGACGGGCCGCAGGCCCGGGTCGCGGAATCGCTGGCGCGAGACGGTCGGGTCATCGAGGTCGACCAGGAACGCGGTAACGCCCTTGTCGGCGCGGGCGAACACGATCGCCATGTGGGCGGCGGGCAGGCCGGTGACCGAGGTCTTCTCGCCGCGCAGGCGCCAGCCGCCCGGGACCCGCTGGGCGACGGTCGACATGGCGGCGGCGTCGGATCCGCTGCCCGGCTCGGTGAGGCCGAGGCACAGATGCAGGTCACCGCTCAGGATCGCGGGGACGAGCTCGGCGGCCAGCGGGCTGTGACGCTCGATCAGGGTCGCCTCGACGGTCGAGGAGAACACGACGTACGCGGCGTTGAAGTCCGCGCGCGCGACCTCCTCGCAGGCGATGCCCGCGGCGAGGTGATCGGCGCCCTGGCCACCGTTCTCGGCGGCCACCTCGAGGCCGATCAGGCCCTGGCCGGCGAGCAGCCGGTGGACGTCCGCCGGGAAGTCGTCGCTGAGCGCGCGGTCGAGGTAGCCGGGTGCCAGCTTCGACTGCGCGAACGCGCGCACGCTCTCGCGGAACAGCTCGAGCTCGTCGCTGAGGATGCAGGGGGGCGTGGCGAGGCTCTCTGCGGCGGGGGTCATGCCATCTCCTCACGGCTCGTGCGGCCGAAGTCCGGGCGACGCCCCTCGGAGAAGGCGGCGAGGCCCTCGGCGACGCTGGGCGAGCCGCGAGGTGCCGGCGTGCCGCGTCGAGCTCCAGCTCGAGCGCGTCGTCGAGCGGAAGGTCGAGCCCGTCGCCGACGACGGCCTTCATCCCGGCGAGCGCGGCGTAGCTGAGCTGTGCGAGCCGATCGCACAGCTCCTGCACCTCAGGCTCGAGCTCCTGCGCCGCGACGACGCGATTGACCACGCCGAAGTCGCGCATCTCCTGCGCGGAGGCTGCCCGGCCGGTGAACAGGAGCTCCTTGGCGCGCGTCGGTCCGGCACGCCGCGCGAGCCGCGCGGCGCCGCCGGCGCCCGGGAAGAGGCCGTAGGTCACGTGGCCGTCGGCCAGCGTGGCGCTGTCGGCGGCGATGACGATGTCGCTGGCCAGCACGAGCTCCAGCCCGCCGGCGATCGTGATGCCGTTGACGGCCGCCACGACCGGGGTCGGGTGACGCTCGATCCGGCGCATCAGCTCACCGGCGCGGACCAGCAGGCGCTCGACGGCGGACAGGTCGTCGAGGGTTCCCAGGACGGCGCGCAGGTCGGCGCCCGCGCAGAAGGCGCTCCCCGAGCCCGTCAGCACGACCGTCCGAGCGCCGTCGGCGGTCGCCCGGTCGAGCGCGGCGCCGATCGCGTCGATCGTCTCGACGTCGATCGCGTTCATGCGGTCGGGCCGGCTGAGCCGGATCCAGGCCGCCTGCCCGCGCAGCTCGTAGCGGACCGCCGCCGTCTCGGTGCTGGTCGCGTCGCTCACCTTGTCCTCCTGCTCGAGATCACGTAGAGGACGGTCCCAGGGCTTGATCCGGGCGGCAATACGACGAACGGATGAAGTCGACGCACCGAACGGGTGATTGCCCCGTCGCCACAGGCGCTTCAGGCTGCGTCGTCAAGGGTTTCGAGCGATCAGGAGGACAGCGTGCAGGACGTCTACGTGGCGGGAACGGGCATGACCCGGTTCGGGAAGCAGCCGGAGCGGAGCGTTCGCGACCTGTCCGAGGAGGCCGTCGCCGCGGCCATCGCGGATGCCGGCACCGACGCCGCCGCGATCGAGTACGCGTTCTTCTCCAACGCCGTCGGCGCCATGCTCGGCGGCCAGGGGTGCATCCCGGGGCAGGCTGCGCTGCGTCACACCGGCCTGCTGGGCATCCCGATCATCAACGTCGAGAACGCCTGCGCCTCGGGATCGACCGCCTTCTCGCTCGCCTGCTCCACGCTGCGTGCCGGCGCGGCCGACGTCGCCATCGTCGTCGGCGCCGAGAAGCTCTCCCACCCGGACAAGGCCCTGAGCTTCGCCGCCTTCCAGGCCGGCTACGACCAGGAGGAGCCGCCGACGGCCGCGGTCGCCGAGGGCGCGGGTGCGGGCCGCTCGGTGTTCATGGACGTCTACGCGCACATGGCACGCGAGTACATGGCCGCCTCGGGCGCGACCGCCGAGGACTTCGCGCTCGTCTCGGTCAAGGCGCACCGCCACGGCATGCTGAATCCGCTGGCGCAGTACGGCGGCGAGCTGACGGTCGCGCGAGATCCTGGCGAGCCGGACGATCAGCGACCCGCTGACGCTGATGATGTGCTCGCCGATCAGCGACGGGGCGGCCGCGATCGTGCTGGCGACCGAGCGCGGCCTCGAGCGGCTCGGCGCCGTCGATCCGGTCCGCGTCCTGGCGGCGACGGTCCTCTCCGGCCGCGACCGCGTGGGCGGCGACGAGTCCGCGCCAACGCGCGCGGCGCAGATCGCGTACGCCGAGGCCGGCGTCGGGCCGCAGGACGTCGATGTGATCGAACTGCACGACGCCGCGGCGCCGGCGGAGCTGATCGTCACCGAGGAGCTCGGCCTCTGCGAGCCGGGCGGCGGGCCTGAGCTGCTGCACTCGGGCGCGACCGCGCTCGGTGGCCGCGTGCCCGATCAACCCGAGCGGCGGCCTGCTGTCCAAGGGCCATCCCGTCGGTGCCACGGGCTGCGCCCAGATCATCGAGCTCGTCGAGCAGCTGCGCGGGCGCTGCGGCGAGCGGCAGGTCGAGGGCGCCCGCATCGCGCTCGCGGAGAATGGCGGCGGGTTCCTGGAGAACGACCCGGCGGTCGCGACCGTCACGATCCTGGGGCGCTGAACGACGATGGCCAAGCGGCGCGAACACGACCACGACTGGCTCGTCATCGGATCCGGTTTCGGCGGCAGCGTGTCCGCGCTGCGGCTGGCCGAGAAGGGCTACGACGTCGGAATGCTCGAGTGCGGACGGCGCTTCGCCGACTCGGAGTTCGCCGAGCGCATGAGTCAGCTGCGACGCTCGGTCTGGATGCCGCGCCTGGGCATGAAGGGCACGCTGCGCATGACCGCGTTCAAGGACGTGCTGATCCTCAGCGGCAGCGGCGTGGGCGGCGGCAGCCTCGTCTACGCCCAGACGCTCTACCGCGCGACGCCGCGGTTCTTCGAGCGCTGGCAGGAGGTCAGCGGCGCCGAGCCGCCCGACCTCGGCCCGTCCTACGACGTCGCCGAGCGGATGCTCGGCGTCGTCGAGCACCCGTTCCGCACGCCCGCCGACGAGCTTCTGCAGCTGGTCGCCGACGACATGGGCTGCGGCGACACGTTCCACCCGACGCGGGTCGGCGTGTACTTCGGCGAGCCGGGCGTCACCGTGCCCGACCCGTTCTTCGGCGGTGATGGCCCCGAGCGCACCGGCTGCACGCGCTGCGGGCAGTGCATGCTCGGGTGCCCGCGCGGCGCGAAGAACATCCTGCCCAAGAACTACCTGCACTTCGCCGAGCGGCTCGGCGTGCGGATCGAGCCCGAGCGAACGGTCACGTCGATTCGCCCGCTGGGACGCGGCGACGGCTCGGACGGGTACGCGGTGACGAGCGAGCGATCGGGGGCCTGGCTGCGCAAGGACCGCCGCACGACGACGGCTGCCGGCGTGATCGTCGCGGCCGGGGCGCTCGGGACCAACCTGCTGCTCGCTCGCTGCAAGGACGCCGGTGACCTGCCGCGGATCTCGGATCGGCTCGGTCAGCTCGTGCGCACGAACAGCGAGTCGCTGACGGCGGTGACGGTGCCGGAGGACCGCGGCTGGAGCGAGAGCATCTCGATCACGGGAAGCATCCACCCTGATCCCGACAGCCACTCCGAGGCGGTCACGTACGGCACGGGCGGCGACCTCTTCGGCCTGGCGTTCACGCTGCTGACGCCGGACGGGACGCGCATCACACGGCCGCTGAAGCTCGTCGGCCAGATCGTGCGCCATCCGGTCCGGTTCGCCCGGTCGACCGATCTGCGCGGCTGGTCGCGACGCTCGCTGCTCACCGGGATCATGCAGACCCTCGACGGCTCGCTGCAGCTCGTCCCCCGCCGCGGACTGCCCGGCGCCTCGCTGCGCCTGACCACCGTCCAGGACCCGCAGAATCCGAATCCGACGTTCCTGCCGCTCGCCAACGAGATCGCGCAGCGCATGGCGGATCGCACCGGCGGGATCGCCCAGAGCTGGATCACGGAGGCGGCGCTGTGCAAGCCCGTCACGGCGCACATCCTCGGCGGTGCGGTGCCGGCCGCTGACGCCTCCCGCGGCGTGATCGACATGGATCACCGCGTGTTCGGCTACGAGAACCTGCTGATCTGCGACGGCTCGGCGATCCCCGCGAACCCGGGGGTCAACCCGAGCCTCACGATCACCGCGATGACCGAGCGCGTGATGCAGACCGTGCCGCCGGCTGCGTAGGGAAGCCGGCGATCAGGTCCAGCAGCGCGTCCGGGTCCTCGAGCTGCGGCGTGTGGCCGCAGTGGGGCAGGGTCACCTGGTGCGCGTGCTCGATCCGGTCCATCAGCTCCTCGATCCGTTCGCGGTTGCGCCCGAACAGGGCAGCGCGGTCGCGCTCGCCCCAGACGAACATCACCGGGCACTCGACGCGCGTGACGTCCAGCGGGTAGTCCTCCTCGTCGAGCAGCCGCTCGACGATCGAGAGCTGGTGGCGCACGCGAGCCCGGGTGAGGTGCGAGAGGTAGTGCGGCGCATGCAGGAGCACGTCGGTGGAACGCAGCGTCGAGCCGAACCGCGCCATGCCGAGGGAGAGCAGCGGGCGCAGCGGCGCGGTCGCCAGCAGCGGCAGGATGGGCCGCAGCACCGGGCTGCCGATCGCTCTCACCCACGCCGGGTGGTGCAGGCCGGCGGTCGCCACGGGGACGATGCCCGCGAGCGCGACGTCCGGCCGGTTGTTCGCCATGTGCAGAGCGAGCATGCCGCCCATCGAGTTGCCGACGATGACGACCGGCTCGCCGCCGTCGCCGGACACGCGCCAGGCGGCTCCGGCGATCAGGCCAGTCAGCTGCGGCAGGACGGGCCCCGCCCGCACATCGGCGGCCGCCCCGAAGCCGGGAAGGTCCGGTGCGCAGGCGCGGCGCCCGCGCGCGGCCAGCCGCCTGAGCAGTGGGCGCCAGGTGTCGGCGCTGTCGGAGAAGCCGTGCAGGAGCAGCAGCGGCGGGCCCTCTCCAGGCGTCTCGAGCATCCGCGTGCGTGCGCCCGCGATCGAGCCCCGCAGTTCGCGGATGCCATCGTCAGCGGCGCTCACGGCGACGTCAGGCCGTCGCGGGCTCGCGCGGGCGCTCGAGCCGGGAGCGCATCTCGTCGTGGGACTGCCGCAGGCAGTCGATGAGGAACTCCGGGTCGGGGACCATGTCGCGGCACGAGCAGAACGTGATCATCAGCTCGCCCTGGTAGCTGTTCGCGCCCCAGATGATCCCGCAGCCGTCACCGCACGGCGGGACGAAGAAGATCCGAACGGCACGCGCCCCGTTCATGTAGAGCGGGACGGTCGGCCCCGGGACGTTGCTGATCCCGAGGTTGTAGAACGGGCGCCGCGTCCCCCAGCCGACCTGCGCGTTCATCAGCGCCTTCGTGCTCCACGCGAAGAGCGCGCCGGGGAACTCGGTGCTGAGCTCGGTCAGCTGCCGTGCGCCGGTGGCGCTGCGCTTCAGCTCGGCGGTGTTCTGCTGGATGCTCTGCAGGCGCTCCACCGGATCGGCGATGTTCGCCGCGATCTCGACGGGGCGGATCAGGATGTCGTTCCCCTCCGTGGACAGCTGGCCCTTGCGCATGTCGATCGGCGTGCCGGAGACGAGCGGGCCTTCGGGAGTCTCGCCCTTCGATGCGAGATACGCGTGCATCGCGCCGCTGACCATCGACAGGACGACGTCGTTGACGGTCGCGCCCTCGACGAGCGCGCGCAGCGCCTTGATGTCGTCGAGCCGGAACGGGAGGCCTTCGAACGATCGGCGCGCCGAGACGGGCTGCTGGAAGCGCGTGTGCTCGACGGCGGGCGGCAGGACGCCGGCGGCCGGCGGACCGCCGGGGCGCGGGATCCCGGAGAGCATCTCGGGCACCGCGCGGCCGACGCGCAGCGGGCCGCGGACGAGGTTGTTGACGAGCGCGCGGCCGAGCAGCTCGGAGTCGTGCGGGCGCGTCTCGGGCTGCCACGAGGAGGCCTGGGGCGGTGGTGTCGGCTCGGGCGTCAGGTCGTGCAGCCCGCTGATGATGTCGGTCGCGCCGTGCCCGTCGACCGCCGCGTGGTGGCCCTTGGTGAAGATCGCGTACGTGCCGGGCGGAACGCCCTCGACGTTGTCGAGACCCTCGATGACCCACATCTCCCACGGTGGCCGCGTGAGGTCGATCGGGCGCGCCTGGATCCGCGCGAGCTGGATGCAGAGCTGTCGCCAGTCGCCGGGCTCCGGAAGGCGGATGTGGCGGATGTGAAACTCGATGTCGAAGCGCTCGTCCTCGATCCAGTACGGATTGTCGAGGTCCAGCGGGACGCGCACGAGGCGCCGGCGGAACATCTTCGACGCATCGAGGCGCTTCTCGACGTGGCTGACGATGTCGCGCAGCCGCACGCGGCCGCCAGGGGCAGTCGACGGGTCGTAGAGGATCACGAAACCGGCGTGGGTGGCCCACAGGTCACGATCCATGTAGACGAACATCGCGTCCTGCCCGCTGAGCTGTTCCATGCGAGTGATCGTGGCGCACGTCGGGCGGGCCGGCCAGTGGCTGAACGGCGCGATCGGTTCCGTCATTCGGATGACCTCGGGGGCACGCACCGCGCCGCGGTCGAGGTTCATCCCCATCGGATGATGGCGCAGCGGTTCTCCACAAAGTAGGCTCGCGCTGATGACCGACTCTGCATCGCCGGAAGAGCCCGAGACCCAGCCCGCCAGCTCGGCCGAGCCCGCCACCCCCGAGGCGCCGGCGGCGACCGACGGCGACGCCAGGACGAGCACCCGCGGCCGGCGGATCCTCGTCGAGTTCCTGATCTGGGGCACCACGCTGCTCGCGATCGTCGCGATCTTCGCGGTCTGGGCCAACCGCCAGCTGTTCAACCCGGACAACTGGGCGAACACGAGCACGAAGCTGCTGCAGAACAAGACGGTCCGCAATGCGACCGCGAACTACCTCGTGGATCAGATCTACGCCAACGTGGACGTCGCCGGCTCGATCGAGGCCCGGCTGCCCACCGCGCTCCAGCCGCTCGCCGCGCCGGCTGCGGGCGCGCTGCAGAACGCCGCCATCGCGGCTGCGCAGCGTGCCCTGGCGGACGGGCGCGTCCAGCAGATCTGGAAGGAGTCGAACCGTGCCGCCGACCAGCAGTTCATCAACGTCGTCAACGGCCGCAGCGGCACCGTGTCGTCCCAGAACGGGGTGGTGTCGCTCGATCTGAGCAAGATCGTCGGCGAGGTCACAAACCGCCTCGGCCTGCCCGACATCAGCTCCAAGCTGCCACCGACCGTCGCGCACGTGACGGTGCTCAAGTCGAACGACCTCAAGCTCGTTCAGAACGGCGGCAAGGCCCTGAAGGGGCTCGCCCTGCTGCTGACGATCGTGGTTCCGCTGCTGTATGCGCTCGCGATCTTCCTCGCGACCGGGCGGCGGCGCAAGGCGCTCATGAAGGTCGGCTTCGCGATCATCCTCGCGGGGGTGATCGTGCTGGCCGGGCGCTCGCTGATCGAGTCGCAGGCGGTGGACTCGCTCATCAAGAACGACGCCAACCGCCCGGCGGGCAGCGCGATCATGTCGATCGCCACCTCGATGCTGAGCGAGATCGCGGGTGCCTTCGTCATCGTCGGCATCCCGCTGGTGCTCGCCGCCTGGTTCGCCGGGCCCGCGAAGCTCGCAACCAGCGCGCGCCGCGTGATCGCCCCGTTCCTGCGCGACCAGCCCGTCGCGACATTCGCCATCACCGGCGCGATCATGCTGCTGATCTTCATCTGGCGCCCGATCCCCGCGACCGGCCGCCCGGCGGGGATCATCGTGTTCCTGGTGCTCGCGTTCCTGGGCACCGAGCTCCTGCGCCGGCAGACGGCGCAGCGAGTTCCCGGAGGCCGGCGCCGCATCCGGGCCGGAGGTCGGCGCCACAACCGGGTGACGCGTGGGGAGCGGCGGGGCGATTCGCGTTTCCCCCCATTCGGGTGGAAACCCGGTCCTTGCGGTTGTCGCGTCGCGCGCACGCGTCGAATGTTGGCGGTGCTCGGCGGCTCCTCCGGCGGGCGGTCCCGCCTGACCAGCGGGATGCAGGGGAACTCGGGTGCGGGCGTGCACCTCCTCCGCACGCCTGCACCACCCCCCGTTTGTCTGTCGATCGGCGGAGAAGGGGCCCGCAGCCCGTGGGCGCGCGTACCGTCGGAGCCATGGCTGAGATCGCAATCTTCCGCGGGAACGACCCGGACGCGCTCGTCGAGGCCTCGCTCTCCTGCCCGATGTGCCTGCGACGCACCGAGCTCGTCGCGGTCGAAGGCGACCCCGCCGACGGACATGCGCGATGCTGTTGCGGGACATGTCAGAGCGAACGCATCGTCGAACTGCTCCCGGAGCAGTTCCTGCGCCTGTCGCTGACGGGCGCGACCGCGCGATGAGCGCCGGCGCCGGCGCGGGCGCGCACATCGCGGCGCTCGACGCGTTCGTCGACGTCCTGGCGAGCATCCCGGACGAGGCGGCGCTGAACGACGGCGACGGGCAGTCGTTCTACTCCGGCCTGTGCGCCGCGATCTGCCGGCTGACGGCTGCCGAGCGCGCCGTCATCTTCCGCTACGACGCTGCCCACCGAAAGGTTCGCGCCGCCGGTGCGCACAACCTCGATCTCGCCGTGTTCGACGACGCGTTCATCACCGTCGAGACGCTCGCCGCCGCTCGTCAGGCGCTCGAGGAGGACCGCGTCGTCGAGTTCGACGACCGCGAGCAGATCCCGCCGGAGTTCATGGAGCTCGCCGGTGAGCTGGGCCTCGTGGTGACGCCGATGTCCGCCGGTGGGCGCTGGATCGGCGTCGTCATCTCCGACCGTCCTCCGGACCGTCCCGAGCTGTCCGACTCCGAGCGCGACATGCTGTGGACGCTGGGCAAGACCGCGGCGCTGGCGGCGAGCGCGCGCATCGCCACCTATCAGGCCCAGCGCGCCCGCGAGCTCGAGGCGCGGATCGACATGGCCCGCGAGATCCACGACGGCGTGATCCAGCGGCTGTTCGGCGTCTCGCTCGCCCTCTCGGGGGACGGCGTCCTCGACGCCGAGGCCCGCGCACGCTGCTCCGACGAGGTCCAGGCGACGCTGCAGGAGCTGCGCGAGGCGCTGCAGCGCCCGCTGGGCCGCGAGTCGCGGCCGACGCAGTCGACGCTCGCCGAAGAGCTCGACCGGCTGCGCGCCGAGCACGCCGACGTCGGCCTCGTCCTGGAGAGCGGTGACCCCCGGACGGTGCCGCCGGAGCTCGAGGCGCTGGCGCAGTCGGTACTGGTCGAAGCGGTGCGCAACGCCCGCAAGCACGCGAAGCCGACGAGTGTTCGGGTGCGCGTCTACGAGGAGGACGGCGCGTTCGTGCTCGAGGTGCGCAACGACGGCGTCAACGGCCGGTCGGCGGCGGCGGTCTCCGGAATGGGGCTGCGCATCACGTCGCTCGAGGCGCTGCAGTACGGCGGGATCCTGGAGTTCGGCGAGCGTGTGCGCGGCGAATGGCAGGTGCGCCTGGTGGTCGCGGGTGCCGGCTGACGAGGAGAACGGGCAGCGGCGCCTGCGGATTCTGGTGGTCGACGATCACGACGTCGTGCACTGGGGCTTTCGCGTGATGCTCGGCCAGCTTCCGTGGGTCGAGCGGACGCTCAGCGCGCGCACGAGCGCCGAGGCGCTCGCCCTGGCACGGCGCTACGAGCCGCATGTGGCGCTCGTCGACCTGTTCATCGGCAACGAGTCCGGCGCCGAGACGACGGAGCGGCTGCGCGAGCTCGCGGTCCCGCCCAAGGTGCTGCTGATCTCCGGTGCGGGCCGGATCGCGCCGAGCGCCGCACGCGCGGCCGGAGCGGCCGGTTTCGTGCTCAAGGACTGGCCGGCGGCCGACGTCGCCGACGCCGTGCGGACCGTGGGGATGGGCGGGACCGTGTTCCCGCCACAGGAGCCCCCGGCGCGTCTGGAGCTGACGCCGCGGGAGCGCGAGGTGCTCGAGCTGATCGCCTCGGGAGCGACCAACCGCGAGATCGCCGGCTCGCTCTACCTCTCACCGCACACCGTCAAGGAGCACACCAGCGGGCTCTACCGGAAACTGGAAGTGCGCAACCGGGCGGAAGCGGTGCAGCGGGCTCAGCGGCTGGGTCTCTTGACGTGAGCGCCACCGGCTGACGTGAGAGTCATCACGACGCCGCTTTGCGGCGTCGTGTCCTGGCAGGGGCCGTTACATCACCCCCCGATCGGGTGAGATAACCCCCCAACAGGCCCAAACGGACCCGGATCGGCGCCACTGTCAGTGGCATGGTCACCGATGTAGCGCCGCGCAGCGCGCCGCCCGCCCACAAGCCTCCGCGAGTGCTTCCGATGTCGCGGACGAACCGGATCGCGAACATCCTCGCGGTCGCGATCCCGTTCCGGCCATCCTGATCGCGCCGATCGTCCTGTGGGGCAACGGCTTCGGCTGGTCGGACCTTGCGGCCTTCGTCGTGATGTACCTGATCACCGGTTTCGGCATCACCGTCGGGTTCCACCGCCTGCTGACGCACCGGTCGTTCGCGACGCGGCCGTGGCTCGAGCGCTCGTTCGCCGTCGCCGGATCGATGGCCGTCGAGGGGCCCGTGATCTCGTGGGTCGCCGACCACCGCAAGCACCACGCCCACTCCGACGTCGAGGGCGACCCGCATTCGCCGCACCTGGAGTCCACGCCGCTGCGCGGGCTCTGGCACGCGCACGTCGGCTGGCTGTGGCGCACGAACGGCATGGCCCGCCGGCGCAAGTACGCCAAGGACCTCATGGAGGATCGGGCGATGCGGCGCATCGACCGCTCGTTCCCGTGGCTGGTTGGCCTGTCGCTGCTGCTGCCGGCGCTGATCGGGTTCGCGATCGGCGGGACCATCGGAGCGGCGCTGACCGCGCTGCTCTGGGGCGGGTTCGTGCGGATCTTCTTCGTCCATCACGTGACCTGGAGCGTCAACTCGATCTGCCACGTGTTCGGCAAGCGCCGCTTCGCGGTCGACGACGAGTCGAGCAACGTCGCCTGGCTCGCGCTGCCGAGCCTGGGCGAGTCCTGGCATCACAATCACCACGCCTTCCCGCGCAGTGCGAAGCACGGCCTGCGCAGCACCGAGCTCGATCCGTCCGCGTGGCTGATCGGCGGGCTCGAGCAGATCGGTCTGGCGACGAACGTCGTGCGCATCGGCGCCGAGTCGCAGGCCGCCAAGGAACTCGCGCGCAGGCAGGCCGACGCCTGATGAACACCGCCTACCTCTTCCCTGGGCAGGGCGCCCAGGACGCCGGCGCGCTCGAGCTCGTCCAGCGTGACGCGCCCGACCTGCTCGCCTGCTGCGTCGACCTGCTCGGCGACGAGCCGTTCACGCGCTGCGACGAGAGCACCCGCTTCGCGCAGCCCGCGATCCTGCTGACGAGCCTCGCCGCCTGGCGCCGGATCGCTCCCGGCGAGCCGCGGGCGTACGCCGGGCACTCGCTCGGCGAGCTGTCCGCGCTCGCCGCGGCCGGTGCGCTCTCGCAACTGGACGCGGTCCGGCTGGCGGTCATCCGTGGCGAGGCGATGGCCGTCGCCGGAGAGGCGGCGGGCGACGGATCGATGCTCGCCGTCCTCAAGGGCGCGCCCGCCGAGGCGATCGCACTCGCCGACGACCACGGCCTGTCGGTGGCCAACGACAACGCGCCCGGGCAGGTCGTCC
The DNA here is from genome assembly GCA_963781935.1 of uncultured Solirubrobacteraceae bacterium. Taxonomy (GTDB): domain Bacteria; phylum Actinomycetota; class Thermoleophilia; order Solirubrobacterales; family Solirubrobacteraceae; genus F1-60-MAGs163. The sequence continues at coordinate 1,807,330 of CAWAHX010000005.1, read as the reverse complement.
TGTCGGGCCCGCGCGACAAGATCGAGGCTGGCGCGCGGCGCTGCCCGCGGGCGCGGACTGCGCGCGCTGGAGCTGAACGTCGCGGGCGCCTTCCACTCCCCGGCGATGGCCCCCGCGCGGCGCGTGTTCGCCCAGGCCGCGAGTGAGATCGAGTGGCGCGCCCCGGACCACCGGGTCTACAGCGGGCTGACGGCGGCGCCGTTCGTCGACCCCGTGATGGAGCTCGGCGCCGCGATCGTCGCCCCGGTCCGCTGGCGTGAGGTCATGCTCGCGCTGCACGCCGACGGCGCGAACGATCTTCATCGACGTCGGCCCGGGAGACGTGCTGGACAAGCTCGTCGCTCGCAACCTTCCGGAGGTGCGCGATGTCGCCGCTTGAGAGCACCGCGACGCGAATGACGCTCGCGGGCCTCGGCACGGCGCTGCCCGAGCGTGTCGTCGCCAACGCCGAGATCGCCGCCGCCGTCGGCGTCGACGAGACGTGGATCGTGAAGCGCACGGGGATCACCGAGCGCCGCTACGCCGCTCCGAGCGATCACCTGCACGAGCTCGCCGCGCGTGCCGGCGCGGCGGCGCTCGCCGACGCCGGGGTCGAGGCTCGCGACATCGACCTGGTCCTGCTGGCCACGAGCACCGCGGACGAGATCATCCCGGCGTGCGCGCCGCTCGTGGCGAACGCGCTGGGTGCTGATCGCGCGGGCGCGATCGACATCGGCGGCGCGTGCACCGGATTCGTCGACGCGCTCGTGCTCGGTGCAGCCATGCTCGAGACCGGGCGAGCCCAGCACGTCCTGGTGGTGGGTGCGGAGATCCTGAGCCGGCATCTGGACCACTCCGACAAGCGCACGGCGATGCTGTTCGGCGACGGTGCCGGCGCGATCGTCGTCAGCGGCTCCGGCCCGGGCGCGGTCGGGCCGGCGGTGCTCGGCGCCGACGGCGCGCTGGGACCGATCCTGCACGCCTCGCGCGGCGACGGCCTCATCCGCATGGACGGGCCCGAGGTGTTTCGCAATGCCGTCGCGCGGATGGGCGACGCCGCCGTCGAGGCGAGCACGCTGGCCGGCACGGACATCCACGACCTCGACCTGCTCGTGTTCCACCAGGCGAACGCCCGAATCCTGCAGTCCCTGATCGAGCGTCTGGAGCTGGATCCCGCTCGCGTCGTGAACGCGATCGGCGAGCACGGCAACACGTCGGCCGCCTCGATTCCGCTCGCGCTCGACCTCGCGCGCCGCGACGGGCTGCTCACCGACGGCGCCTCGGTGCTGCTCGCCGCGTTCGGCGCGGGACTCACGTGGGGCGCGACCGTGGTGCGCTGGGGGCCCGATGCGTCCTGACGGCGCGGTGATGCTCGTCAGCGGCGGCTCGCGCGGGATCGGCGCGGCGACGGCGCATGCGCTGGCGGCCGACGGCTGGGCCGTCGCCCTGACCTACCGGGCGAACGCCGGCGCCGCGGACGAGGTCGTCGCAGCGATCGAGGCAGCGGGCGGGCGGGCGGCGGCACTGCCGCTCGACGTCACCGACGCCGACGCCGCGGCGAGCGTCGTCGAGCACGCGTCGGAGACGCTCGGCGGGCCCGTGCTCGGCCTCGTCAACAACGCCGGCGTGCGCGCCGACGATCTCGCGGTATCGCTCGAGGACGAAGCCTGGGCCACCGTCCTGGACACCAACCTCACAGGCGCCTTCCGCCTGACGCGCAGCGCGCTGCGCGGCATGATCCGGGCGCGCTTCGGCCGCATCGTCAACATCGCCTCCGTCGTCGGCCCGCGCGCCAACGCGGGTCAGGCGAACTACGCGGCCGCGAAGGCCGGGCTGATCGGCTTCACCAAGACGGCGGCGACCGAGGTCGCACGTCGCGGCGTGACGATCAACGCCGTCGCGCCGGGCTTCGTGCGCACCGACATGACCGACGGCGTGCTCGACGACGCGGTGCTCGCCGCGATTCCCGCCCGCCGTGCCGGCGAGCCGCATGAGGTCGCCGCGTGCGTGCGCTTTCTCGCTTCCGACTCCGCCGGGTACGTGACCGGCTCGACGCTGTTCGTCGACGGCGGAATGTCCGCCTGATCCCCCAAACCCCAGAATCAGAGAGGAACCCATGAGCACCGTCACCGCAGAGAAGGTCCAGCAGGTCGTCTTCGACGCCCTTGAGAGCTTCGGCGCCGAGCCGACGAACATCACCCGCGAGGCGACCTTCGAGTCGCTGGACGTCGATTCGCTCGACCTGGCCGAGCTGTCACAGATCGCCGAGGAGGAGTTCGGCGTGCCGCTGAAGGGCGACGACGTGAAGAACATCAAGACGGTCGGCCAAGCGATCGACCTGATCGCCGCGAGGGCGTGAGCCCCGATGCGTGAGGTCGTCGTCACCGGGGTCGGTGCGATCACGCCGCTGGGCGTGGGCGCGCGGACCCTGCACGAGCGCTGGAGCGCGGGCGTCAGTGCCATCGAAGATGGCGAGGCGCCGTGCTCGGAGTTCGATCCGCTCGACACGCTCTCACGCAAGGAGGCGCGTCGCGCCGACCGCTTCTCGCAGCTCGCGATCGCCGCGAGCGACGAGGCCCTGCACGATGCCGGCTGGGACGCCGGCGAGCATCCGTACGACCCGACGCGCGTGGGCTGCATCGTCGGCACCGGGATCGGCGGCCTTTCGACGCTCGAGCACAACCACGAGGAGCTGCTGACGCGCGGTGCGGGCATGGTCTCGCCGCTGTCGGTGCCGCTGATGATGGGCAACGCCGGCTCGGCGACGCTTGCGCTGCGACACGGCGCGATGGGGCCCTGCTGGGGCGTCGTCTCCGCGTGCGCCGCGGGGGCCAACGCGATCGGCGCGGCCGCCCGGCTGATTCAGGCGGGCGACGCGGACGCCGTGATCACCGGAGGCGCCGAGGCGGCGCTGACGCCGCTGTCGCGGGCGTCGTTCGCCGCGCTCGACGCGGTCTCGAAGATCGGCGAGTCGCGGCCGTTCGATGCGCGCCGCGACGGGTTCGTCATGGGTGAGGGCGCTGGTGTCCTCGTGCTCGAGGAGGCGGGCGCGGCGCGCGCCCGCGGCGCCCGGATCCTGGGGACCATCCGCGGCTACGGCGCGACCTGCGACGCCCACCACCTGACCGCGCCCGATCCGGGCGGCGAAGGCGCCGCCCGCGCGATCCTGGCGGCGCTGGCCGACGCCGGGATCGAGCCCGGGCAGCTCGACTACGTCAACGCGCACGGCACCTCCACGCCGCTGAACGACCGCAGCGAGACGATGGCGCTGAAGTCGGCGCTCGGCGAGGCCGCATATGGCGTCCCGGTCTCCTCGACGAAGTCCGCGATCGGGCACCTGCTCGGCGCCGCCGGCGCCGTCGAGGCGATCGCGACCATCCTGGCGCTGCGTGACCACGTCGCACCCCCGACCCTCGGCTGGGACGAGGCCGAGGAGGGCCTCGACCTCGACTACGTCCCGCACGTCGCCCGCCCGCTCGTCGTCTCGGACGACCGGCCACTGCTGGGCCTCTCGAACTCCTTCGGGTTCGGGGGGCACAACGCCGCACTCGTATTGGAAGTCGCATGACGAAGCTCGCGCTGGCCCCACGCATCGACGAACGGCTCTCGCCGCTGGAGCGGCTCGAGGTCCTCTGCGACCCCGGTTCGCTGCAACTCGTGCGCACCGGTGTGCGCTCGTCGCGCATGGGGGAGCGCGCCCGTGACGGCGACGGCGTCCTCGGCGGCACGGGGATGGTCGACGGTCGCCCCGTGGCGTGCTTCGCGCAGGACGCGAGCTTCGCCGGCGGCTCGCTCGGCGAGTCGCACGCGGACACCGTCGTGCGCGTGCTCGAGATGGCGGGGCGCGCACGCGTGCCGGTGGTCGGCTTCATCGAGTCGGCCGGAGCGCGGATGCAGGAGGGCGTGGCGGCGCTGGCCGGATACGGCCGCATCTTCCGCGCGCACACCGACCTGTCCGGGCAGGTGCCCCAGCTGTCGATCGTGTGCGGCGCGAGCGCGGGCGGCGGCTCGTACGCGCCGGCCCTGACCGACATCGTCGTGATGACCCGCCGGGCGAGCATGTTCCTCACCGGGCCGGGTGTCGTCCAGGAGGTGACCGGCGAGGACGTCGATGCCGACACCCTCGGCGGACCGAGGGTGCAGGCGCGCAACGGCGTCTGCCACATCGTCGCCGAGACCGAGGTCGACGCCGCCCTGGTCGCACGTGACCTGCTCGATCACCTGCCCCAGCACGCGGGCGAGCCGACGCAGCGCTGGCCGTCGGTGGATCCGCCGCCCGGGCTCGTCGACGCGGTCGTGCCGGCCGAGCATCGCAAGGTCTACGACGTGCGCAACGTGATCGCGCTGCTCGTCGACGGCGGGCGTCACCTGGAGATCGGCGAGCGCTGGGCGCGCAACATGGTCTGCACCTTCGCACGCATCGACGGGCGCGCGGTCGGCGTCGTCGCCAACCAGCCGCGCTACCTCGGTGGCGTGATGGACTCCGAGTCCGCCGCCAAGGCCGCGCGGTTCGTGCGCATGTGCGACGCGTTCGGCCTGCCGCTCGTCGTCCTCGTCGACACCCCCGGCTTCCTTCCGGGGACCGCACAGGAGCGCTCCGGCGTGATCCGGCACGGCGCGAAGCTCGTCCACGCGTTCGCCGCGGCGAGCGTCCCGCGCATCACGATCGTCACCCGCAAGGCGTTCGGCGGGGCGTTCATCGCGATGAACTCGAAGGACCTCGGCGCCGACCTCGTCTTCGCCTGGCCGCGTGCGCAGATCGGCGTGATGGGTGCCCAGCAGGCGGTCGGCATCGTGCATCGCCGCGAGATCGCGGAGTCCGACGACCCGCAGCGCACGCGCGACCGCCTCGCCGCCGGGTATGCCGAGGAGCATCTCGCGGTCGGCGCCGCCACCGCCGGGGGCTTCGTCGACGAGGTCCTTCCGCCGAGCCACACTCGCGGGCGCCTGATCGCGGCGCTCGACTCACTCGCCGCCGTGCACCGTCCCGGCAGGGAACGCAACGAGAGGAACATCCCGCTGTGAACTGGTCAGCCCCCTTCCACGAGCTCGAGGAGGGCACGCGCTTCAGCACCCGCGCGCGCACCGTCACCGAGGCCGACGTCGTCCACTTCGCCGCACTCACCGGCGACTGGCACCCCCAGCACGCGGACGCCGAGTGGTCGGCGAACGGCCCGTTCGGGCAGCGGATCGCGCACGGCATGCTCGTCGTCTCGTTCGCCGTCGGCCTGGTGCCGCTGGATCCCGAGCGCGTCATGGCGCTGCGGCGCGTGCGCGACGCGGTCTTCCGCCGGCCGGTCTACCTCGGCGACACGATCCACGTCGAGGGCGGCGTTCGCTCCGTCAAGCCGATGACCGACGACGCCGGGCTCGTGACGCTCGCGATCGACGTGCTGCGCCAGGACGGCAAGCGCGCCTGCGCAGCGCAGGTCGAGGTGCTGTGGCGCGAGGATGCGCAGGTCAGCGCGCCCGCCCAGGAGACCGCCGCCGCACCGTGCGGCGAGGACGTCTGGGGCAGCGCCTGATGCTCGAGGGACGCAGGCTGCTGATCACCGGCGTGGTGACGAAGGACTCGATCGCCTACGCGGTCGCGCGTCGCGCGCAGGAGCTCGGCGCCGAGGTGATCCTGACGGGGTTCGGACGCGGTCGCCGGCTGACCGAACGTGCCGCGAAGACGCTCCCGGAGCCCGTCGACGTGCTGGAGCTCGACGTCAACCGCCCGGAGGATCTGGAGGCGCTCGCGGTCGAGCTGGAGAAGCGCTGGGGCCGTGTCGACGGCGTGCTGCACGCGGTCGCGTTCGCTCCCGCGGACGCGCTCGGCGGCGCGTTCATGAGCGCGCCGGCGGCGAGCGCCGAGGAGGCGTTCCGCACGTCCGCGTATTCGTTCAAGTCGCTCGCGCAGGCGCTGCTCCCGTTGATGCGCGGCCGCGACGCCGCGCTCGTCGGCCTGGACTTCGACGCCACCGTCGCGTGGCCCGCGTACGACTGGATGGGCGTCGCAAAGGCGGCGCTCGAGGCCGTCTCGCGCTACCTGGCCCGCGACCTGGGCCCCGAGGGCGTGCGTGTGAACCTCGTCTCGGCCGGCCCGCTGGAGACGCTCGCCGCGGGCGGCATCCCGGGCTTCGAGCGCCTCGCCGACGGGTGGGACGCGCAGGCGCCGCTGGGCTGGGACGTCACCGACCCGGGCCCCGTCGCCGAGACGGTCTGCTTCCTGCTGTCGGCCCGTTCCGGCGGGATCACCGGGGAGATCGTGCACGTCGACGGCGGGTATCACGCCATGGGCGCGCCCGCGTGATCCTGCTGACCGGCGCCACCGGGTACCTCGGAACGCTCGTCCTGGCCCGGCTGCTCGAGGACGCGGGCGACGGCCCGCAGATCATCTGCCCCGTCCGCGCGGCCGACGACGAGGCGGCCCGTGCGCGGATCGACCACACGCTCGCGGGCATCTGGAACGACCCGGGCGCGGCGCGCTCGGCGCGCGTCACCGCCGTCGCGCGCGACCTGACCGGCGAGCTCGACCTCGAGCAGGCGCGCGAGATCACCCACGTCCTGCACTGCGCGGCGGCCGTGCAGTTCGACCTGCCGATCGAGGAGGCGCGCGCGGTGAACGTCGAAGGGACGCGCCGCGTCCTGGAGCTCGCGCGCCGTGCTCCGGCGCTGGAGCGCGTGGTCCACGTCTCGACGGCCTACGTCGCCGGCCGCTCCGAGGGCGTCGTCCTGGAGGACGAGCCGATGGAGGGGCTGGCATTTCGCAACAGCTACGAGCAGACCAAGCACGAAGCCGAGCTGCTGGTCGCACAGCACGCGCGGGACCTGCCCGTCGTCGTCGCGCGGCCGAGCATCGTCGTCGGCGAGGCGCAGACCGGCTGGACCAACTCGTTCAACGTGCTCTACCCGCCGCTGCGCGCGTACCGGCGCGGGATCCTGCGCGCCGTTCCCGCGGCGCCCGACGGGATCGTCGACGTCGTCACCGGGGACTACGTCGCCGACGGGCTGCTCGCCCTGCTGGAGGCGAGTGAGGTGTCCGGCACCTACCACCTCGTCGCGGCGCAGGACTCGCTCGCCGTGGACGAGCTGCGCGACCTTGCCGCGACGACGTTCGACCGCGAGCCGGTCGAGCTGCTCGCGGATGACGGCCCGACCGACGGCGTGTTCGCACCGTACTTCCGCGTGCGCTGCCAATTCGACGACCGCCGCGCCCAGGGCGTACTCGGCGCCGCCGGCATCGTCCGCCCGTCGGTCCGCTATGCGTTTGCGCGCCTGATGGCGTTCGCCGACGACGCCGGGTGGGGCAAGCGCGAGATCGTCCGCGAGGACCGCCTGGCCGGCGTGCGCTGAGTCCGGCCGGCGCGCCGGCGGCGACGCGCCGGTACGGTTGCCGGCCGACGATGCGACTGCCGACGACCCATTTCACGCGCCGCCTGATCTGTGCCATGGCCCTCGCCTGCGCGGCGCTCACGCTGCCGGCCGGCGCCGTCGCGGCCGCCTACGATCCCGGGGACCCGGCCCAGAAGGCCCAGTACGACACGGCGCTCGCGCTCGCCTCGCAGGGGTACGAGTACGGCGTGCCGATCCTGAACATGCAGCGCACGTTCGCGACCTCCACGAGCGTCAACGTCCCCAACGGGCGTGGCGGGGGCTCCGTCAACCGGTTCAGCCACTTCGAGAAGCTCGCCGACGCGAAGGACCGCACCGTCGTCGCGCCGAACGCCGACACGCTCTACTCGATGGCCTGGCTCGACCTGAGCCGCCAGCCGGTGGTGGTGCGGACCGTGAAGGGCACGACGCGCTTCCACGTGCTCGAGCTCCTCTCGCCGTGGGAGGAGAACTTCGCCAACGTCGGCTCGCCGCGCACCGCGCTCGCCGACGGGGACTACCTCGTCGCCGGTCCCGGCTACCGCGGCAGGACGCCGAAGGGCCTGAAGCGGATCGCGTCGCCGCAGGACCGCGTGTGGATCATCGGCCGCACGTACGTCAACGGCGCGGGCGACCTGAAGGCCGCCCGCGCGGTCATGGACGGCTACCGGATCACGCCGCTGAGCCGCTGGGATCCCCGTCATCCGGCGGCGTACAGCCCGCCGCGGCCTCACAAGGTCGACCGCACCATCAACACGGCGCAGATCCCGGGGACCGCCCCCGGGCAGGACGCCGCGACCTTCTTCGACGCGCTCGGCGACCAACTGCGGCGCTTTCCCCCGCCGCGGCGCGACGCGCCGATCCTGAAGCGGCTGGAGGCGCTGGGAATCGGCCCGGGCCTGCACCCGGCGACCGCCGGCAAGCTCACGGGCGCCCAGCTCCAGGCGCTGCGCGACGCCGTCACGCAGGGTCCGAACGTCGTGCAGGGCAACCTGATCAAGACCTACCTCGCCGGCTTCGACGCACACAACGGCTGGCTCGTCGGGCGCACCGGCACCTACGGAACCGACTACACGACGCGCGCGGTCGTCGACAAGGTCGGCCTCGGCGCCCCGCGCCCCGAGGTGTCCGTCTACCCGCTGACGCTCGTCGACCGCGACAAGGGCCCGCTGACCGGCGCTAAGCGCTTCGTGGCGCACTTCCCGGCCGCGCACGCCAGGCCGCCGGTGTCGTTCTTCTGGTCGATGACGCTCTACGACAACGACGGCTTCTTCGTCGACAACCCCCTCAATCGGTACCTCGTGAACGATCGCAGCGGGCTGCGCCACAACGCCGACGGCTCGCTCGACGTCTACCTGCAGCCCGACGCGCCCGCAAGCGCCGCGCAGCGCGCGAACTGGCTCCCGATCCCGCAACCCGGCGCCGCACAGCCGGGTTTCCGCCTGATGGTGCGGCTCTACGGCCTGTCGGCCGCCGCCATCAGGGGCGTCGTGGAGGGCAGCGGCTGGCAGGCTCCGACCGTCCTGCCATGCCTCGCGGACAACCGGACGCGCGAGGGCGTCGCCTGCGCAAGCTGATCAGCGGTACTCCGGGTTCGGGTGCGCCGGGTGCGCGAGGTCCCAGTCGCGCGTGTCGTTGCCGAACGCCGGGATCCCGCCCGCGTCCTTGAGCATCCGCGCGAGGTGCAGGACGTTCCAGGTCATGAAGACGGTGTTCCTCGTCGTCCAGGCGTTGCGCTCACCGCCGGCGTCCGGGTCGAGGTAGGAGGGGCCGGGCCCGGCCTCGCCGTTCCAGTAGGCGTCGGACTGCGGGGGGACGGTCAGGCCGATGTGCTGGAGTGCGTAGAGGACCTGCGCGCTGACGTGCTTCCCGCCGTCCTCATTGCCGGTTGTCAGCGCCGCGCCGACCTTGCCGTAGTACGACCACTGGCCGGCGGCGTTGACGTCACCCGAGAAGGCGTACAGGCGCTCGATGACCTTGCGCGTCATCGAGCTCTGGTCCCCGAGCCAGATCGGCCCGGCGATCATGATGATGTCGGCCGGCACGACGTGCTGGCGGTAGATGTCCGGGAAGTCGTCCGCCTCGTAGCCGTGCTCGCGCATATCGGGCCAGACGCCCGGCGGGATCTGACGATCGACGGTCCGGACCTCGGTCACGGTAACGCCCAGGCGCTCCATCAGCCCTCGTGAGATCGCGAGCAGGCCGTCGGTCTGGCTGGGCTCGGGGGAGCGCTTCAGCGTCCCGTTGAAGACGACGGCGCGCAGGTCGTCGTATGTGGTCGGCGCCTCGTCGGCCTGACGGTCGATGAACGACTGGATCGCTGCGGGAATGGGCATGCGCGTCCTGTCCCGGCAGGCGGCGAGGTGTTACGTCACCGCTGCGCGGCGTATGCGCGCCCGACGGTGCTGGCGGTTCGTGTGGCGTTCGTGGTCGGGCGGGGTGGGGCACCCGACCGGTTCTACGCCCGCCGGGCCAGGGTGGCGGGCTCTCCACGCGTCAGTCGGGCAACGGCCACCGGATCGGGTGCGCCCACCCCGCCCACCTGAGCGCATGCACCGCCACGTGTGTGACCTGATCCTGCGGCTTGAGTGCGCGGATTGTCCGCAACGCTGAGGAAGGCTGGGTGGGGACGTCCGATCCGGTGGCCGTTGCCGGACCCAGGCAAGGAGAGCCCCACGGCGCGCGCGGCCGGCGTAGAACCGGGCGGATGTCCCCACCCAGCCCAACCTCCAACGTCCGTCGCCCCACCCGCCCCATCCGATACTTTTCAGACCGCCCGCCCACCACGGAAGAGAATTCATGCGCAGCGTTCTCTCCCGGATCGCCGTCGACATCAGCCCGATGCGCGCCTCGCGCGACCTGCGGCTGCTCATCGGCGGGAATGTCGTCTCCGGGCTCGGGACGCAGGCGGCACTCGTGGCGCTGCCCTACCAGGTCTACGTGGAGACGAAGTCGGCCTTCCTGACCGGCATGCTCGGGGCCGTCGAGCTCGGGCCGCTGATCGTCATGGCGCTGCTCGGCGGCGCGCTCGCGGACCGCCACGACCGGCGCCGGCTGCTGCTGCTGGACCAGATCGGCCTCGTGGCGGTCGCCGCCGCGCTCGCGGCGCTCGCGTTCGCGGGCTCGCCGCCGTTGTGGGCGCTCTACGTCCTGGGCGGGCTGCTGGCCGGCTTCGGGGCCGTGCAGAACGTGACTCGCTCGTCGATCGTCCCCAACCTCGTCGAGCCCGACAAGCTGGCGTCGGCGCTGGCGCTCAACTTCGGCCTGTTCCAGCTGACGATCGTGATCGGGCCGGCGGTCGGCGGCCTGCTGATCGCGGGCCTGGGCCTGGGAAGTGCGTACCTGGTCGACGCGCTGAGCTGCTTCGCGATGGTCGGCGCCGTCTTGGCGATGGCGCCGCAACTGCCCGAGGGAGTCACGGAGGAGCACCAGCACGTCGTCCGCTCGATCGGCGACGGCCTTCGCTTCGTGTTCGGCAACCAGGCGCTGCTCGGCTCGTTCGCGATCGATCTGGCGGCGATGCTCTTCGGCATGCCGCGGGCGCTGTTCCCCGTGTTGGCCGTCGGCGTCTACGGTGCCGGAGCGTCAGGCACAGGGCTGCTCTACGCGTCGGTGGCGGCCGGTGCGACCATCGCCGCATTCACCACCGGCTGGCTGCGCCACGCACGGCGCCTGGGGCTGATCGTCATCTGGGCGGTGCTCGTCTGGGGTGCCGCGATCGCGGTTGCGGGCCTCGCCGGATCGATCTGGGCGGCGGCGGCGCTGCTGGCGATCGCGGGCGCGGCCGACAGCATCAGCGCGGTCTGCCGCTCGACGATCAATCAGTCCGTCACGCCGGACCACCTGCGCGGGCGCATGTCGGCGGCCTTCTCGCTCGTCGTCACGAGCGGTCCGCGACTGGGGGACGTCGAGTCCGGATCAGTCGCCGCGCTGACGAGCCCGCGGTTCTCGTTCACCTCGGGCGGGCTGGCGGTGATGGCGAGCGTCGGCGTGATCGCGCTCGCGTTCCCGGCGCTGCGCCGCTTCGACGTCGAGCGCGCGCGTGAGGACACGCGCGCCGCGCAGACGCCGGAGCCCGCGAGCGCCTGAGGGTGGACATCCGGCGTGGTGCACCCGGCCGCGCCGGTACGCTGACGCCATGGGACGTCGCGCGCTGTTCACGGCGGTGGTGCTTCTCGCATCACTCGGCCCCGCGGTCACGAGCGCAGGGGCCGCCGCCAGGCACCGTCCGGTGAAGAAGGCGCACCTGAGCGCCTTCGGGTCCTGCGACGCGTTGCTGAGCTACGCCCGCCTGCAGGCGGTCCGCACCGGCGGCGACACCGGCGTCCCGTTCCGCGGTGGTCCCGGGACGCCGGTCACGCTGACGCCGCAGCCCGCGGTGGCCAAGGACGTGGCCGGTGCGCCACAGCCGACGGCGGCACCGGTCGCCGCGGCGCCGGGCACGCAGAGCGGCGAGGCGTTCTCCGGGACGAACGACCAGGAGGCCGGCGTCGACGAGCCGGATGTCGTGAAGACCGACGGCAAGCGGATGTTCGTGATCGCCGGCGGATCGCTCCTGGCGATCGATGTGACCGGGCCGCAGCCGCGCCAGGTCGGCTCACTGGCGCTGGAGGGCTCCGGCCAGGAGATGCTCCTGCGCGGCGATCGTGTTCTGGTGATCGGGTCACCGTCGTATTCGGCGTCCTCGGGCGGAGACGTGGCGGTCGGCGCGCCCGCCGCGGGCGTGGCACCGCAGCCGTTGCTCGCGATGCCCTACCGCGCGGAGACCCAGCTGACCGAGGTCGACGTTCACGACCCGTCGGCGATGACGATCTCCCGCACGCTGACCGTGGCCGGCTCGTATGCCAGCGCGCGGCTCACCGGCGGCACGGCACGCGTCGTGCTCGACACGCCTCCCGGGATCGTCGCGAGCCCCACGACCACAGCCACCACCGCGCGCGCCGCGGCGCGGCCCGGCCTGAGCGCGTTCGTGCCCAAGACCGTGATCCGCAGCCGGATCTCCGGCCGGACGTTCACGCGCCCGCTGGTCGGCTGCACCCAGGTGCGCCGGCCCGACACGTTCTCGGGGCTGGACCTGCTCACGGTGCTGACGATCGATCTCGACCGCGGGCTGTTCAGCGTCGACCGCGACGCGGTGATGGCCGGTGCCCAGGTCGTCTACGCCTCGGACAAGAGCCTCTACGTCGCAAGCCAGCGCTACGTCCCCGGTCTCGACACCGCGGCCGAGGTCCCGCCGCGGATGCAGACGGAGATTCACCGCTTCGACACCTCCGATCCTGGTCGCACGACATACGCCTCCAGCGGGCGTGTGAGCGGGTTCGTCCTCAACCAGTACGCCCTCTCGGAGTACGGGGGCGTCCTGCGCGTGGCGAGCACCGAGGATCCGCTGTGGCTGAACGGCGCTCAGCAGCAGGACAGCTCCAGTGCGGTGACGGTGCTGCGCGAACAGGGCTCGCAGCTCGTGCAGGTCGGCCGGGTGGGCGGGCTGGGGGCGAGCGAGCGCATCTTCGCCGTGCGCTTCATCGGCGACGCCGGATACCTCGTCACCTTCCGTCAGGTCGACCCGCTCTACACGCTCGACCTGTCGAAGCCCGAGGCGCCGCGCGTCGCCGGTGAGCTGAAGATCACCGGGTACTCCGCCTACCTGCATCCGATCGCCGACGGCCTGCTGCTCGGCGTCGGCCAGGATGCCAGCGCGGAGGGCCGCCGGGCCGGGGCGCAGGTCTCGGTGTTCGACGTCTCGGATCCCGCCCAGCCGCGGCGGCTGCATCACCGCTCGCTCGGAGACAGCGGCTCGTCGACGGCGGCGGACTTCGACCCGCACGCGTTCCTGTGGTGGCCGAAGGAGAACACGGCCGTGCTGCCGCTGGAGGACTACAGCGGAGCGACGCCGTTCGCCGGCGCGGTGGGCCTGCGCATCCGCCGCACACAGGGGATTGAGGAGATCGGCCGCGTCAGCCACGGCAACGACCCCTATCCCGCTGCCATCCAGCGCGCGGTCGTCGTCGGCGACCGCCTCTACACACTGTCCGATCGCGGCGTGGCCGCGAGCCGCCTCGCGACCTTCGAGCAGACGGGGTTCCTGGCCTTCCCGCTGCCCACGGTCACCACGCCGATCCCGCCCGTCCCCGGCCCGGTTCCTGTGGTCACCGCGATTCCGTGACAGACTGTCACGTCGTGTCGCACGACCACGCCCATCCGGCTGCCGACCCGGCCCGCACGCCGAACCCCGGGATCCCCGTGCCGGCGGTCGCATGGCCGACGGTCGCGCTGTTCGCGGCCGCGCTCGGGATCGCCGCGGCCTCGACGACGCTGGCCCTCGCCGGCACGATCCCGTGGCCGCTCGGCGTCGCGCTCAACACCGTCGCGTCGTTCCTCTTCTTCACCGTGCTCCACGAGTGCAGCCACCGCACGGCCGGGACGCCCGAGGCGCTGAACGTCTGGCTCGGGCGGGTCAGCGCGCTGGGCGTGACGCCGATCGCAGCGGCCCCCGTCTTCCGCTACATCCACATGCAGCACCACCTGCACACGAACGAGGACGACGGCAGCGACCCCGACAACTACACGAACGAAGGCCCGGCCTGGTCGACCCCGCTGCGCTGGGCGACGGTCGACCTGGCCTACGTGCCGTTCTACGTGGGGCACATTCGCCGGCGCCCGCGCCGCGAGATCGCCGAGTACGTGATCACCGAGACCCTGCTGATCGCCGCGATCGTCGTGCTCGCGGCGAACGGCCACCTCGGCGACGTGCTCCTCTACTACGTGCTCCCGACCAGGCTCTGCGTCTTCTTCCTGGGCTACGCGTTCGACTGGCTTCCGCACCACGGGCTCGACGACATGGTCACCGACAGGTACCGGGCGACGCGCGTGCGGATCGGATGGGAGCGACTGCTGACCCCGCTGCTGCTCTACCAGAACTACCACCTCGTCCACCATCTGCACCCGCGGATCCCGTTCTACCGGTACATCACGGCCTGGCGCCGCAACGAGGAGGCCTACCTCGCGCACCAGCCGGCGATGGCCACGCCGCTCGGGCACGAGCTGACGGTCGACGAGTACCGCAAGCTGCGCGGGCGCCGGTGACGCGCTCACGGTCGATCAGGGCGCTGCTCGCGATGGCCGCCGGCCTCGTCGTCGTGGCCGCGGCGAGCGGCGCGCAGAGCACGGCGGTCCCGCGGATCGCCGGATGCGACGTCTTTCCCAAGACGAATGCCTGGAACCGCGACGTCTCCGCCGATCCGGTCGATCCGCGATCGGACGCCTACGTCCGGTCGATCGGCCTCGGCGGGCACCTGCACCCGGACTTCGGCTCCGGTCGCTACGGCAACTACGGGATCCCGATCACCATCGCCAGGCGCACGCAGCCGGCGCACGGAGTGCGCTTCACCGCCTACGGCGACGAGAGCGATCGCGGTCCGTACGCGATACCGGCGCGAGCGCGCGTCGAGGGTGGGAGCGACCGCCACGTGCTGGTCGTGCAGCGCGGGAGATGCCGGCTCTACGAGCTCTTCGGGGCGCGGCGCAGCGGCGGGCGCTGGCTCGCCGACAGCGGCGCGATCTTCAACCTGCGCACCGGACGCGACCGGCCGGCGGGCTGGACCTCGGCGGACGCCGCCGGCCTGCCGATCATGCCCGGGCTCGCCCGGCCCGACGAGGCCGACAGCGGCGCGATCCGTCACGCGCTGCGGTTCACGGTCTCACGCACGCAGAAGGCGTACGTCGCTCCGGCGCGCCACTACGCCTCGAGCGACACCGACCCCGCGCTGCCGCCGATGGGCCTGCGGCTGCGGCTGAAGGTGTCGTACGACCTGCGCGGCTACCACGGCCAGTCCCTCGTGATCCTGCGCGCGCTGCGGACCTACGGGATGATCGTCGCCGACAACGGCTCGGACTGGTACATCAGCGGCAGCGCCGACCACCGCTGGAAGGACCAGGACATCGAGCAGCTCAAGCGGGTCCCGGGGTCGGCGTTCGAGGTGGTGAAGAGCGGGGCGCTGGTCCGGGGCTGAGCCGAGGCGACGCGTCCCAGTGGCATACGCTGCGAGCGGATGGAGGTCCTCACGCGGTACGCGCGCAGCGGTGATCTGCAGATCGCCTACCAGGTGGCCGGTACGGGGCCGATCGATGTCCTGGTCGTGCCGCAGTTCTTCTCGAACATTGAGATCGGATGGGAGCTGCCATCGTCGGCGCGCTTTCTCGAGCAGCTCGCGTCGTTCGCCCGGCTGATCCAATTCGATCGGCGCGGGGCCGGGATGTCCGGCGGGATCGCTGGGGCGACACCTCTGGAGGAGCAGGTCGATGACGTCCTTGCGGTGATCGACGCTGTCGGTTCTGAGCAGCCGGTGCTGGTGTCGATTGCCGAGGGCTGCGCGCTCGCCGTGCTGTTTGCGGCTTCGCACCCAGACCTGGTGAGGGCTCTCGTGCTGATCACGCCGACGCCGCGCGTGGTTCGGGGTCCGGGCTACGAGTGGGCGCAGAGCGTCGAGGAGCGTGACGCGGTCATCGAGGCGGTCGTCGAGCATTGGGGCAGTGGTTCGCCGAAGCAGCCCTGGGGCGCCTTCGCCGGTGAGGACCAGCAGCGACGACGCCTGCTCGCGCGGCACCAGCGGCTTGCGATGACTCCCGATGCCGCGGCCGCATCGCTGGCGATGGTCGGCCGGCTGGACGTGCGGGACGCACTTCCGAGCGTGCAATGTCCGACGCTCGTTCTGCGCCGATCGAACGACACGTTCATCGACGAGCGCCACTCGCGCTACGCCGCCGATCACATCCCCGACGCGCAGTACGTCGAGATCCCGCCGGACGGCCTGGCCGCCGACGAGATCGAGCAGTTCCTGACCGGCGTGCGACGGTCGGTCGTCAGCGACCGGGTACTCGCCACGGTCCTGTTCACGGACATCGTCGGTTCGACCGAGCGCGCCGCATCGCTGGGCGACGGCGCCTGGCGTGCGCTGCTGGAGCGCCACGATGCGCTGGTGCGGGCGGAGGTCGAGCGCCACCGGGGGCGCTTCGTCAAGTCACTCGGCGACGGTGTGCTCGCCACGTTCGACGGTCCGAGCCGCGCGATCAGCAGCGCGATCGCAATCCGCGATGGCGCGCGCAACCTCGATCTGGAGGTGCGCGCCGGACTGCACACCGGTGAATGTGAGCTGCTCGCCGATGACGATATCGGCGGCCTCGCAGTCCACATCGGGGCGCGAATCAGCAGCCTGGCCGCACCAGGCGAGGTGCTCGTCAGCAACACCGTGCGCGACCTCATCGTCGGCTCCGGTTGGAGCCTGTGTGACCGCGGCGAGCACGACCTGAAAGGTGTCCCGGGACCGTGGCGGATCTTTGCGGTCGAGGCATGACGTCACCACTTCGGCTGCCGCAATCGCCGGCGCGTCGCCCTCGAGCTCGAGGGCGAGGGCGACGCTGACCGCTGTGAGCGCCGCGAGTGCCGGCGCGAGCGACGGCGACATCGCTCATCTGCGCGTGCGGATCACTCCGGTGCGCGTGCGGACCGCGATGCGGCCACCGAGGGAGCCGGCACCCAGGAGCGCAGCCGCCCCGCCAACGCCGATCAGCACGAGCGCGATCGTGTCGGGGCCGCCATCGGCGGGCTGCAGAACAGTCTCCTTGACCGGGCTGATGTGCACGACGGGCTGGGTCGGGGTGTCGGCGGGACGGGCGGCGGCGGCGATCGCGAGCAGGATGCACGCCGAGGCGGCCAGCGCGCAGAGACTGCGGACGAGCGGACGGGTGATGTGTGACAGTGCCAGCCCGACGAGATCTGCTGTCAGGGGGCGATCGTCGCGCAGACCGCTGTGACCTTCAGGTCGATCGAGTTGTCGAGCGACGTCGAGTTGTTGAACAGCTGCACGCTCCAGCCGGTGCCGTCGGCCGTCGGGACGGACGCGCTGATGAGGAACTGGCGCTGATTCCCGTTCTGGGTGCCGTTCGTCCCGAGATCTCCGCCGCCGCCGATCGCCTTCTTGCCGGCGGGACAGCTCGCGGTCTTGAACTCACTGAGGCCACGCTGTCCGCCGCTGTTCTGGGCGAACACACCGGTGAAGGATTGCGAGCTGAGCTCGTAGCCGCTCAGCCCCGGGATACCTTGGGCGCCGGTGTCGCCCTTTGCACCCTGCGGACCCTGCGATCCCTGCACCGACCCGTTGAAGTCGCTCGGCGAGAGCGACTTGTCCTTGATGTCGCTCCCGGTCAGTGAGGAGTTCTTCACGTCACTCCCGGTCAGTGATGAGTCCTTCACATCGCTGCCGGTCAGCGAGGAGTTCTTCACGTCGCTCCCGGTGACCGCGCCGTCCTTGATCTGACTGGACTTCGTGATGACGTAGCTCGCGGCGAACGTGGTGCCACCGAGCGCGATGAACAAGGCCATGCTCGCGACGACGTTGGCGTAGGTCAGGCGACTGCGCAGTGCGTGAAGCATGGGAGATACCGGATCTGATGGGCTTCGCCCACCAGCCTTTCGAGGGCGACGTTCGGGGGTGTCAGTGCACCAGCCCGCGGTCCAGTGCGTAGCGCACCAGTTCGGCGCGGGTGGTCCGGCGCAGCTTCTGCTGGATGTGCGCGCGGTGGGACTCGACGGTGCGCACGGAGAGGTGGAGCTGGCCGGCGATCTCCGCGTTCGTGTGGCCCAGTGCGATCAGCCGGAGCACTTCGGTCTCACGCTCGGTCAGCTGGTCGGATGAGGACGACGATGGACGCAGCGCGGCGAGCGCGGCGCCGAGGCGGGGGTTGAGGTAGGACTTGCCCTCGGACGCGCGCTGGACGGCGTCGATCAGCTCGCCGTCGGCCGCCTCCTTGAGCACGTACGCGAGCGCTCCGGCCTGCAGCGCGCTGCGCGCGAACGACGGGTCGTCCTGCATCGTGAGGACGACGATGTTCGTGCCCGGCGAGGCCTCCATGGCGAGCGGGATCGCCTCCAGTGAGGTCATCGAGCCCGGCATGTTCAGGTCGAGGACGAGCACCTCGGGCTTGTGGCCGCGCACGTAGCGCACGGCGCCGTCGACGTCGCCCGTCTCCGCGACGACCTCGAACCCGGGCTCGGCTTCGAGCAGCAGGCGCAGCCCCGCGCGGACGACCTCGTGGTCGTCGGCGAGCACGATGTGAATCTGGTCTGTCACGGGCTCCATGGCGAGGTTCGCAGTGGCATCGACCGATCGTATGCTCCGATCTGACCCCCGGCGACCGTGAGGGTCCGCGAGCGGCTCCGTAGTATCCCGCAGCTGCCGGCGTGAGGCGTCAAGCGCCGGAGGCCGGGACGGCGCCACCGGATGCGGGGATCTGGGCCTCGATCGTCGTGCGACCTCCCGGAGCGCTCTCGATCCGCAGGTGCCCGCCGGCGAGCTCGACGCGCTCGCTCATCCCGAGCAGGCCGAAGCCCTTCGTCGGCGTGTCGGGCGCGAAGCCGTCGCCGTCGTCCTCGATGCGGACCGAGATCATGCCCTCGGCCTGGATGACCGAGACGTTGGCCTCGCGTGCCCCTGCATGCTTGACGACGTTCGAGAGGCCCTCCTGCACGAGGCGGTAGATCGTGCTGGCGACCTCGGGGTCGAGGTGTGTCTCGTCGACGTGGACGTGCATGCCGACGTCGAGCGGCGTGTGGGCGCGCGTGCGGTCGGCGAGGCCGGTCAGCGCGGCGGCCACGCCGAGCTGGTCCAGCGCCGCGGGGCGCAGGTCCGCGATCAGGCCGCGCAGACCCTCGATGCTCCCCGACAGCCGTGTGATCGCCTCGTCGACGGCGCGCGCGAGGTCCTCCTCCCGGCCGGTGCGCCGCGAGGCGGACAGGAGGATCCGCAGTCCAGCGAGGTCCTGAAGACTGTCGTCGTGGAGCTCGCGCGCCCAGCGCGCACGCTCGAGCTCGGCGGCCTCGACGCGCCGGCGCAGCGTGCTCGCCGCCACGCGCTGCGCGATCACGACCGCGGTCGCGGCGCTCGCCGCGAACGCCTCGAGCAGGCGGCGGTCGTCGTCGACGAAGCCGCTGTCGCCGTCGATCCGGTCGACGGCGACGAGCATCCCGACGGTCTGCCCGCGATACGACAGCGGCACCAGCATCCCGGCGGCGAGACGCTGCTCGGACGTGAGCGGCCGGCCGAGCAGGTCCTCGTCGGCGTTGCCCGCGACGGATCGCACGATCAGCTCGTCACCCTCGTTCAGCGCGATCAGCATGACGCGCGCCTCGACCAGCGCGCGCCCGCGCTCGGTCACGAGCTCCAGGACGCGGTCCAGATCGGTCTCGGCGCCCAGCGCGCGGGCGATCGACATCGTCGCCTCGAGTGCCGCGACGGTCTTCTCGAGCGCGTCACGTCGCCGGCGCTCGGCGGTGTAGACGCCGGCATTGCGGATCGCGATCGCCGCCCAGTCGGCGAGAACGAGCAGCGCCTCCTCGTCGCTCTTGTCGAACGGCCCGCTCGGCTTCTCCGTCAGGTACAGGTTGCCCCACGCCTCGCCCCGGACGCTGATCGGCACGCCGAGGAACGACGTCATCGGCGGGTGGTGGGCAGGGAAGCCGTGCGAGCGCGGGTGCCGTGCGACGTCGTCCAGGATCAGCGGGGTCGGGTCGCGGATCAGCTCGCCCAGCACGCCGCGTCCGCGCGGCGGTGGACCGATCAGCTCGACGGTCGCGGCGTCGATCCCGGAGGTCAGGAATCGCTCGAGCCCGGTGTGGGCGGCGTCGATGATGCCGATCGCCGCGTAGCGCGCGCCGGTGAGGTCACGTGCCACCTCGAGCACCCGCTTGAGGATCTCGTCGAGGTCCAGCTCGGAGACGAGCGCGCGGCCGACGTCGATCAGCGGGCGCAGGCGAGCGTCCTCGACGGCGGACGTCGACGTCGCGTTCGCCGCGCGGATGTCGTGCTCGGAGCCCTCCACTGCGCGCCAGCGTACCCCGCGGCCGGGCGGCGCTGAGCGGATTTCTACTGAAAGAACGCGCCGTGGAAACCGAGCGGCACGTGCTGTGGCAGCTCGGCGCGCGCGATCTCCGTGAACGTCGCGGCGTCGAGGGCGAGCAGGAACGACGTCTCGCTGCGGCCGTCGAGGACCACCGACAGCGCGACGCCGTCGTCCTCGTCCTCGCCGCCGGGCCGCGCGACGAAGACCGGTTCGCCCGGCAGACATCCGTCCTCGCTCCAGGCGGTGAATGCGCCGCTGTCGACGTCGATCTTCACGAGCTGGTCGCCGAGCAGGCCGTCGCGGGCGCCGGGGCGCGTGCCCTTCGTGCTGACGGCGTAGAGCCAGCGGTAGGGCCGTCCGTTCCGGCGGCCGTAGTCGATCCGCCCGAGCTCGGCGTTGGGCTCGGTCAGCGGCGTGATCTGCACGGTCCCGGCGGCGGGGTCGACGACGCAGCGGCGCAGCTCGGCGCCCGGGAGGCCCTTCCCCGCACGCAGCTCGTCGAGCATCAGCTCACCGACGATGTCGCCGTTCTCGTAGGCGGACACGTCGACGACGACGCTGCCGTCCTCGCGGTCGAAGGCGTTGACGTGATGGAAGCTGAAGAACGGCGGGCCCTTCACGGCCGCGCGCTCGGCCCCCGTCTCGCGGTCGAACAGGTGGAAGGTCGAGCCGCGCTCGGGCTGCCAGCGGAACGACTCGGCGATGCTGCCGTCGCCCTTCAGCGAGCCCTTGATCAGCGCCATCTGGTCGATGACGAGCGGGAAGGTCACGAGGATCACGTAGCGCTCGGTGATCGCGAAGCTGTGCATGTACGGGACCTTCTGATCCGGGATCGAGGCCAGGACGGTCGTCTCCTTCGTCCTCGGATCCATGCGGTACACGTTGACCTTCGCGGTGCGCCCGATCTCGGTGGCGAAGCTGACGAGGTCGCCGGTCACCGGGTCGGCGTGCGGGTGGGCGATCGTCAGCGTCCCGGGCACGTGGTCGGCCCAGCGCGAGACGCCGAGCGTCTCGAGCGTCTGCGGGTCGAAGGTCATGGGGATCGGCGTCTCGGTCATCGCGATCGCCTCGCCGGCGAGCTTCACGACGTTGACGTTCGCGTTGTCGGTGAACTCGGGCCGGAACATCGTCATGACGCGTCCGAACAGCGTTCGGCACGGATCGGTGCCGAACTCGGACGCGCTCATGTGCCCGTCCTGCGTGATGCTGCGGTACTGCTTCGTGCGCAGGAAGCGGTTGGCGTAGTCGACCTTCCCGTCGCGCACGCCGAAGCGATGCAGCATTGCGAGACCGTCGAACCAGTGGCGCATCTGCTGGTCGCCGGCATCCCAGCGGGACGGGGACAGCCGCACGAGCGTCCCGGTCAGCCAGGCGGGCAACTCACCGCTGACCGGAACGTCGTCGATCGCGATCTCCTCGCGCTGCTCGCGCAGCCCTCGGCGCAGGACCTCCGTGCCGTCGAGGTTCGTCTGCTGTGAGGACGAGGTGGTGGCCATAGTGTGAGTAAACACTCACACACTCCGCCTGTCAAGCTGACGGATCGGGCCTTCTTGAGCAGGCCGAGCCAGACCTCGCTGCGTGTCGGGAACGGCGGGACGGCGTGCTCGAGCTGCGAGACGGGCACCTCGCACGCCACCGCGATCGTCGCCGCGTGGAGGAACTCCGCCACGTCGGCGCCGGTGAACGTCGCGCCGACGACCACGTCGCGCTCCTTGTCGATCACGAGCCGACAGGGGGCATCGGTCCCCTTCCCGTGGAAGCTGCCGCCGGCGGTCTGCTGGGCGTCGGCCTCGGCGATGTGCACGGCGATCCCCGCCTCGCGGGCGGACGCCTCCGTGTGCCCGACCGCCGCGACCTGCGGCTCGGTGAAGGTCACGCGCGGGGCGCGCGGACCGGTGGCCGCCGGCGGCGTGGCTCCGGGATCGTGGCCGAGCAGGCGCTGGGCGACCAGCCGCGCCTGGTACTTGCCCTCGTGCGTGAGCGCCGCGATGCCGTTGGCGTCGCCCAGGACGAACAGCCAGCCGATGTCCTTCGGCGCGAAGGTCGGTGCCGACGGCGATCGGGCGCCCGCTCTCGAACTTCAGGCCCGGGACGGACTCGAGCCCGAGGCCGTCCGTCTGGACGCTGCGTCCCGCCGCGACGAGGATCTCGTCCGCGGTGATGGTGTCCCCGTCCGCGATGGACAGTGTGATCTCGCCGCCCGAGCGCGAGACGGCGTCGACGTCCACGCCCGTGTGCACCGTGACGCCCGTCGCCTCGAGGCCCTGCTGCACCAGCGCCGAGGCGAACGGCTCCTCGCGGGCGAGCAGGCGCGGTGCCAGCTCGACGAGCGTCACGCGGCTGCCGAGCGTCGCGTAGGCCTGGGCCAGCTCGCAACCCACCGGGCCACCGCCCAGCACGATCAGGCGCTCGGGCACCGCGTGCGCCGTCGTCGCCTCGCGATTCGTCCATGGCCCGGCCTGCGCCAGTCCGTCGATCGGGGGCAGCGACGGGGTGGTGCCGACCGCCAGGATCACGGCGCGCCGGGCCTCCAGTCGCTCATCGCCGACCACGACGACGCGCTCGCCGTCGAGGCGGCCGCTGCCGCGCACGAGCGTGATCCCGCGGCTCTCGATCCACGGCAGCTGGACGCTGTCGTCGAGATCGTGGATCACCTCGTCGCGTCGCGACAGCGCCGCTGCGGGGTCCAGCGAGCCGGTGACGGCCTGCGCGGCCCCCGGGACGCGGCGCACCTCGCCGAGCGCCTGCGCGGGACGCAGCAGCGCCTTGGAGGGCATGCAGCCCCAGTACGAGCACTCACCGCCGACGAGGCGATCCTCGACGATCGCCACGTCGAGCCCGCCCTCCGCCAGCGCGCCGGCGGCGACCTCGCCGGCCGGGCCGGCGCCGATAACCACCACGTCGAAGCTGCGGTTCGTCATGGCCGCATTGTCTACCCGGACGTGGTCGGCGCTACGCCCGCGGGCGCGCCAAACCGTCCACGGCCCGGCGCCGCGCGAACAGCGCGCTGCCATGCTGGAGCGATGCATCGACGCGCCCTCCCCCTGATCCTCACGGCCCTCGGCCTCGCCGCGTGCGGCTCATCGTCGACCGCCGGCGCCACGCAGGAGACCGCTGTCGCGCCCGTCTCCGGGGCGACGGCGAGCACCACCACGGCGGCGCAGCCGGCGGCCACGGGCGTCCGCCTGCGGCCGGTCGGGCGCTTCCAGTCGCCGC
The DNA here is from genome assembly GCA_963781935.1 of uncultured Solirubrobacteraceae bacterium. Classification (GTDB taxonomy): domain Bacteria; phylum Actinomycetota; class Thermoleophilia; order Solirubrobacterales; family Solirubrobacteraceae; genus F1-60-MAGs163. Next base: position 1,783,885 of record CAWAHX010000005.1, on the reverse strand, counting down.
TCTACGTCACGGCTCCGCCGGCCGACACGCGCCGCATCATGGTCGTCGAGCAGGGCGGGCGCATCATGGTCGTCCGCGGCGGGCGGACGCTGTCCAAGCCGTTCCTCGACATCCGCAGCCGGGTGACCTCCGGCGGCGAGCAGGGGCTGCTGGGGCTGGCCTTCGCGCCCGACTACGCGAGCAGCGGCCGCTTCTACGTGTACTACACGCGCAAGGACGGCAAGGAGCAGGTGGCCGAATACCGGCGCGCGAGCGCCGACCGCGCGAACGCGGGCTCCGCGCGCAGCGTCCTGGTCATGGACGACCCGGAGGCCAACCACAACGGCGGGCAGCTGAACTTCGGCCCCGACGGCCTGCTCTACATCGGCACGGGCGACGGCGGCGGGGCGAACGACCAGCATGGTTCGCGCGGCAACGCCCAGAACCTCGGATCGCCGCTCGGGAAGATCCTGCGGATCAACCCCCGCGCCGCGGGCGGGAAGGCGTACAGCATCCCCTCATCGAACCCGTTCGTGGGCCGATCCGGAGCGCGCGGGGAGATCTACTCCTACGGCCTGCGCAACCCCTGGCGCTGGTCGTTCGACCGATCGACGGGCGACATGGTGATCGCCGACGTGGGCCAGAACGACGTCGAGGAGGTCGACTTCATGCGGCGCGGGACGGCGCTCGGGGCGAACTTCGGCTGGCGTCCGTGGGAGGGCCGCCGGCGCAACTTCCCGGAGCCCGCCGCCGGTGCGGTCTTCCCGGTCATCACCAAGTCCCACAGCGACGGCTGGTGCTCGATCACCGGCGGCTACGTCGTTCGCGACCCCGCGCTGCCGGCACTGCGCGGGCGCTACGTCTACGGCGACTTCTGCAACAACCGCATCTTCGCCGCGAAGCTCAGCGCGGGCAGGGCGACCGGTGACCACGCGCTGTCGCTGCCCAAGGTGCCGAGCCTGTCGTCGTTCGGGGAGGACGCGCGCGGCCGCGTGTACGCCGTCTCGCTCAGCGGGCCTGTCTATCGCCTGGTCGCCCGGTAGTCAGCCCGCGGCGCGCACGGCGTCGCGGCGACGGCGTGCCCTGGCACGCCACGGAGTGGCCGCCGGTGCGGGGAGCACACGCAGCGCATCGAGCGCGCGCTCGAGGTCCTGGGCGATGAGCGCGGCGTCGGGGACGACCGTCGCGTCGGCGAACAGCCCCGCATGCAGCCGGCCGGCATATGAGACCGCGCCGATCGTCAGCGCGTGGCCGTCGATCAGCGGCACCGCCGGCCACACCGCCTGCAGCTCCCGGCCCAGGAGGCCGAGCGTGACCGGTGGGCCCGGGACGTTGGAGACGATCACCGTGAAGTTCGCGGCCTGGGCCGCCGCGCGCACTCCCGCCCGCCGCGCGGGGGCGGGGAGCAGGTCCGCGGCGCGCAGCAGCGCATCCGCCGCCCCGGCGTCCCCGGCGAGCTTGCGTGCGCGGGTGCGTCCGCTGACGAGCTGCAGGGCGCGCGCCGGATCGGGCTCGCCGACCGGGAGGTCGATCGCCAGGAAGGAGATCCGGTTGCCGTGCTGCGCGGCGCCCTGGGCGCCGGTCCGCACACTCGCCGGGACGACCGCGCGGATGCTCTCGTGATGCTCACCGCGACGGCGCAGCGCAGCCCCGACGGCTGACGCCGCGCCCGCCAGCAGCGCGTCGTTCACCGTGGCACCGTGACGGCGTGCGGCATCGCGGATGTCGGACAGCGGGGTGGCCGCGTACGCGACGCGTCGCTCGCTCGTCGCCGAGCGGTCGAGTGCGGTCGGCGGGGCGGGGGCGGCGATCCGGGCGACCTGGCCCGCGGCGTCGCGCAGCGCCGCAGGGCCTCCGGCGGCCGCGCGCACCAGCGCCTGCGCCGCGCCCGCGCCACCGTGCAGCCGTGAGCCGGCGCCGTCCGCGAGGACGCGGGTGGCCGAGGGGCTCCTCGACGGAGCCCAGCGTGCGGCGGACGCGGTGGCGGCGCCCTCGAGCTCGTCGAACAGCAGCATCGCGACCTCGACCGCCGCCATCCCGTCGACGAGGGCGTGGTGCGCCTGCCCGATCAGCGCGAAGCCGCCGTCCTGCAGGTCCGTGACGAGCGTCATGCGCCACAGCGGGCGATGCGGGTCCAGCGACGCGGAGAGCAGGACGCCGGCGAGCTCGCGCAGCTCGGCCGGGCCGGCGGGCGCGGCGAGCCGCAGCCCGCCGACGTGGCGCGCGATGTCGAAGCCGACGTCGTCGGCCCAGTGCGCGTCGCCGATCCCGAACGCGGGCCGCACCACGCGGCGACGGAAGCGCGGGACCGCACCGAGCCGGCCGTCGATGTGCCGGCGCAGCGCGGCGACGGACGGGGCGGAGCCCCCGAATCGCATCGTCCAGCCGACGGTCAGCGGGGACCGCGCGGTCTCGAGGTCGAGGAACGCGGCGTCGAGGGCACTGAGGCGGTCGGGAATCGCACTGGGCACGGACGCCCCATCCTCGCACGCTCCACGGCGGGCGGTAGCCTGGGCGCGATGCGGGACATCGAGCTCGTTCGCGCCGACAACCCGGGTCCGTTCACGCTGGAGGGCACGAACACCTGGCTCGTGGGCTCCGGACCGTGCTGGATCGTCGATCCGGGTCCGGCGCTTCCCGCCCATCAGGAGCGGCTCGCGCGCGACGCGCAGGCCCGCGGCGGGGCAGGGGGCATCGTGCTGACCCATGACCACGCCGATCACGTCGAGGGCGTTCCCGCGCTGCTCGAGTTGATCGGCCAGGTTCCGGTCGCCGCGGCGCGCTGGGAGGGGGCCTCGCACGTCATCGCCGACGGCGCGCAGGTGGGCCCGTTCACGGCGATCGCCACGCCCGGCCACGCACCCGACCACATCGCCTTCCTGACCGACGGCGCCCTGTTCAGCGGTGACGCCGTGCTGGGCCACGGGAGCGTCTTCATCTACCCCGATCCCGGTGCGCTCAGCGGCTACCTGGCGGCGCTGGAGCGCCTGATGGCGCTCGACCTCGAGCTGATCTGCCCCGGCCACGGGCCGCTCGTGATGGAGCCCCGGGCCAAGCTCGAGCAGTATCGCGACCACCGCCTGGACCGCGAACGGCGGCTCGTCGCGGCGCTCGACGGCGGCGACCGCACGACCGATGAGCTGCTCGACCGCGTGTGGTCCGATGTGCCGTCGGTGCTGCGGCCGGCCGCGGCGGTCACGCTCGCCGCGCACCTGGACAGGCTGGAGGAGGAGGGCCGGCTCCCGCCGGGAGTGGACCGGCCCCAGATCCCACGGTACGGTGGCCCCTGAGGCCGCAGCGACGAGAGGACACGACATGGCGCCGGAGCAGCGAGTGACGATGTGCCGCATCTGCGAGGCGCACTGCGGGATGGTCGCGACGGTCGAGGGAGGCATCGTCACGAAGCTGCGCCCGGACAAGGAGCATCCGCTGTCCGCGGGCGAGGCGTGCCCCAAGGGCATCGCGATGACCGACGTGCAGAACGACCCCGACCGCGTCACGCATCCGCTGCGCCGGCGCGCCGAGGACGGCGAGTTCGAGCGCGTCTCGTGGGAGACGGCGATCGCCGACATCGGGTCGCGGCTGCGGGCGACGATCGCGGCCGGCGGTCCGGAGTCGGTGGGCTGGTACTTCGGGAACCCGGGCGCCTTCTCGTACTCCCACGCGCTGTGGGTCAAGGGCTTCATGGAAGGGCTCGGGTCGCCGCACTACTACACGGCGTCCTCCCAGGACGTGGCCAACCGGTTCGCGGCGAGCGCGATGCTCTACGGCTCGCCCGCGCTGATCCCGATCCCTGATCTGCAGCGCACGACATTCCTGCTGATGGTCGGCGCCAACCCGTTCGTCTCGCACGGCAGCGTGCTGACCGCGCCGAAGGTCAAGGAGCAGCTGCGGGCGATCGTCGAGCGCGGCGGCCGCGTCGTGGTCGTGGACCCGCGGCGCACGGAGACGGCACGCAACTTCGAGCACGTCGCGGTCCGCCCGGACAGCGACGCCTGGCTGCTGCTGTCGGTGCTGAACGTGCTCGTCGCGGAGCACCTCACGGACGAGGAGGCGCTCGCACGTCAGAGCACGGGGTGGGCGGCGATCCGCGACGCGGCCCGCGCCTTCGCGCCGGAGACGACGGCCGCGCGCACGGGTGTCGCGCCGGAGACGGTGCGCGACATCGCACGCGGCCTGGCGGCCGCGGACGGCGCGGCGGTCTACGGGCGCACCGGCTCGTGCCTGGGGCGGTTCGGCACGCTGGTGTCGTTCCTGCTCGACACCGTGAACATCGCGACAGGGAACCTGGACCGCGCCGGCGGCAACGTCTTCGGCCTGCCGGCGATCGCGTTCGACGAGGTCGCCGCGCAGGCGGGGCTGGACACCTACGGCAAGATCCGCTCGCGCAGCGGCGACTTTCCCGACGTGCTCGGCGCGCTGCCCGCGTCACTGCTCGCGCGCGAGATGACGACGCCGGGCGAGCGCCAGATCCGCGCGTTCTTCACCAGTGCCGGCAACCCGGTGCTGAGCTGTCCCAACGGCGACGAGCTGGAGGCCGCGCTCGGGACGCTCGATCTGTTCGTCTCGCTCGACTTCTACGTCAACGAGACCAACCGCCACGCCGACTACATCCTGCCGTCGACGACGTGGCTCGAGCGCGACGACCTCCCGATCGCCTTCCTGGGCTTCTACACGACGCCGTTCGTGCAGTACTCCGAGGCGGTCGTCGCGCCGCGCGGCGAGGCGCGCGAGGAGTGGCAGATCATCGATGCGATCTCGCGCGAGATCGGCGTGCATCCGTACGCGCTGCCCGCGCTGCGCCGGCTGTCGCGCCTGGGGTACCGGATGACGCCGCAGCGGATGATCGACCTGCTGCTGCGCAGCGGGCGCGAGGGAGACCTGTTCGGGCTGCGCCGCGGCGGGCTGAGCCTGAAGAAGCTGCGCCGCCGGCCTGCACGGCGTCGTCGTGGACGACGCGATCCCGACCGGCGTGCTCGGCGACCGGATCCGGCATGAGAGCGGCAGGGTCCGGCTCGATCCGCCCGCGATCGTGGCCGAGATCGCTCGCCTGGACCACGCCGACGACGATCGCGACGCGGCGTTCCCCCTGCGCCTGATCGGCCTGCGCGAGCTGCGCTCGCACAACTCCTGGATGCACAACTCGCCGCTGCTGATGCGCGGCGGGCGCGAGCAGCCGCTGCGTGTGCATCCCGAGGACGCCGAGCGCTTCGGCCTCGAGGACGGCGGGGCGGCGAAGCTCGCCTCGAAGTCGGGTGACATCGAGCTCGCGGTCCGCGTGACGGACGAGGTGATGGTGGGCACGGTCGCCGTGCCGCACGGGTGGGGCCATCGCGGCGGCGGATGGCGCACGGCCAACGCGGCGGGCGGGGTGAACGTCAACCTGCTCGCCAGCTCGGCGCCCGAGGACCTCGAACCGCTCGCGGGCATGGCGTTCCTCAACGGCATCCCCGTGCGCGTCGAGCCGGTCGCGGCTCGTCGCGACGACGTCGTTCAGGACGAGGTGCCGGCGACCGCCTGAGTGGCGTCGGGGACGACGACGGGCTTCGCGGCGGCGGGCAGACTCGCCTGCGTCGTGGCGCCGATCGGATCGCCGGTCGACGGGGTCGCGGCGGGTGGCGTGATCGCGGGCTCCGTGGTGGGCTGCGCGTCGTCCACCGGCTCGTCGGGTGCGATGGCGCCGCCCGTGACGTTCGGATCCTGGGGCGGGAGGGCCTCGCCGCCGCCCGCGGGTGTCGCCGGGTCCGTGACCGGCGCGGGCACCGGCGCCGGAGGATCCGCCGGCGATGCGGACGCCGGCTTGGGTGCGATGGCGTGCACCGGATCACCAGAGACGACGACAGGGCCGGCGGAGGCGGTCGCCGCGGTCGTGATCCGGTCGGCCGGGGCGGCCGCCGCCGGCGTCGCGGGTGCTCGGCTCGCGGCCTGGTGGCGGGCCTCCAGGCGTGTTGCCCCGCCTGCGGTGACGGCCACGCAGCAGACCGCGATCGCCACCTTGGTCGCCGTCGCCGCGGCGACTCCACCGCCCGCGACCGCGCCCCCGGAGAGGGCGCCGCCCGAGACGGCGCCGCCACCGAACGCGGCTCCGGAGCCGCCCAGCCCGAGCAGCTTGCCGAGCGTCGCGATGGGCCCCATGCCCGGCCCCATGGCGCCGAGGTCGCGCGCGCCGGTGCGCAGCGCGTGGCGGTATGCGCGGCAGCCGTTGCAGTCGTGCAGATGGCGACGCGCGCGGCCGCTCATCCGCACGCCCCTGTCGCACGAGCGTGCCAGGTCGGCGCGGATGTCGACGCAGGCGGCGCTGCGCGCCTCGCCCGCCTCGGCCAGGCTCATGCGCGCGCGGACGAGCAGCGACTTGATCGCCGGCAGCGTCACGCCGAGCGACAGCGCGATGTCGGCGTAGCTGAGCCCCTCGAGCTCGCGCATCAGCAGCGCCGAGCGCTGCTGATCGGGCAGGCGCCCCAGATCGTCGACGAGGCGGCGGAAGCTCTCGCGCCGGCCGGCCTGGACGACCGGGTCGTCGCGCTCGGACGTCGCGACCTCGATCTGCTCCGCCGGCGCGGGGGCGGGGCGGCGCAGCTCGTCGATGCAGCGGTTGTGCGCGATGCGGTAGAGCCAGGCGCGCAGCGAGATCTGGCGCTCATCGGTGCGCAGCGCCCGGTAGGCGCGCAGGAAGACGTCCTGGGTGACGTCCTCCGCCTCGCCGGGGATCATCCGGCGCGTGTAGGCCAGGACGCGCTGGCGGTAGCGGTCGTGGATGGCGGCGAACGCATCGTCGTCGCCGGCGCGGAACAGCGCGACCAGCTGGTCGTCCGAGCGCAGGCGCAGCAGGAGGCTGCAGGGACGACGGACCGGAGCGTGAAGAGCTGAGGCTTCCATGCTGACCATCACCCACGGTAACGGGTTCGCCAGCGCCAAGTTGCAGGTTCGCCGGGCGCGGTGGCGCCCGGCGACCCGTCAGAAGCCCTACGCCTCGATGTTCGACATCACGTGCTTGATGCGCGTGTAGTCGTCGAACCCGTACATCGAGAGGTCCTTGCCGTAGCCGGACTGCTTGAAGCCGCCGTGCGGCATCTCGGCGACGATCGGGATGTGGGTGTTGATCCAGACGCAGCCGAAGTCCAGGCCCTTGGCCATCCGCATCGCGCGGCCGTGGTTCGCGGTCCACACGCTCGAGGCCAGCCCGTACGGCACGCCGTTGGCCCACTTCAGTGCCTCGGCCTCGTCGCTGAACTGCTGCACCGTGATGACCGGCCCGAAGATCTCGTTCTGGATCATCTCGTCGTCCTGCCTGCAGATCGGCGACGACGGTCGGCTCGTAGAAGTAGCCGCCTCCGTTGGCCGGCGCGTTGCCGCCCGCTGCGACGCGTGCGTGGCTCGGCGTGCGCTCGATGAAGCCCTGGACGCGCTCGCGCTGGACCTGGCTGATGACCGGGCCCATGTACGTGTTCTCGTCCAGCGGGTTGCCGAAGACCGTGGCCTTCGCCTGCTCGGCGAGTGCGTCGACGAAGTCGCCGTAGACGCCCGGTCCGGCGAGCACGCGGGTCGCCGCCGTGCAGTCCTGGCCGGCGTTGAAGTACCCGGCACCCGCGATGCCCTCGGCCGCGGCCTCCAGGTCGGCGTCGTCGAAGACGACGACCGGAGCCTTGCCGCCGAGCTCGAGGTGCACGCGCTTGAGCGTGTCGGCGGCTGCCGCTGCGACGGCCTTGCCGGCCCGCACGCTGCCGGTGATCGAGACCATGTCGATCCCCGGGTGGCGGACGAGCGCCTCGCCGACGTCGCCCTTGCCGAGCACGACGTTGACGACGCCCGTCGGCAGGTGCTTCTGCAGCAGGTCCGCGAGCCAGAGGGTCGAGAGCGGCGTGTTCTCCGAGGGCTTCAGGACGATCGTGTTGCCGGCCGCGATCGCCGGGGCGAACTTCCAGATCGCCATCATGAAGGGGTAGTTCCACGGCGTGATCTGGCCGCAGACGCCGATCGGCTCACGCCGGATCGACGAGGTGTGGCCGGCCATGTACTCGCCCGTCGCGCGGCCCTCGAGGTTGCGCGCCGCGCCGGCGAAGAACCGGATCTGGTCGACGCCCGGCGGGATCTCCTCGCTGATCGTCAGGGCGAGCGGCTTGCCGGTGTTCTCGGACTCCAGGCGCGCGAGCTCCTCGCCGCGGGCCTCGAGCTCATCGGCGATCTTCAGCAGGGCGAGGCTGCGCTCGGAGGGCGTCGCCTGACCCCACTCGAGGAAGGCGGCGCGAGCGGCTGGCGACGGCGGCATCGACGTCCGCCTGGCTCGAGATGCCCATCTCGGCGATGACCTCGCCCGTCGCGGCGTTGCGCACCTCGTGCACGCCATCGCCGCTGGTCGGCACGCTCTTGCCGCCGATGAAGTTCTGAAGCTGTTGAGTGGTGGTCGACACGGTGTCCATCTCCTTCTGGGGGGCTCGTGCGAAACGTACCAACCCGTACCCTTCCCGACCGGACAAGCAAACAGCCAAAGGACCGCCAGCGTGACCAACGTCGTCATCTCCTCCGCCGCGCGCACCGCGGTGGGCTCCTACGGGAAGTCCCTCAAGGACATCCCGCCCACCGATCTCGGTGCGACAGCGGCCGCCGCCGCGATCGAGCGCGCCGGCATCCAGCCGGCGGCGGTCGATCACGTCGTCTTCGGCAACGTCATCCACACGAAGCCCGAGGACATGTACATGGCGCGCGTCGTGGGCATCAAGGCGGGCATCCCGAAGGAGACGCCGGCCTACACCGTCAATCGCCTCTGCGGCACCGGCGTGCAGGCGATCGTCTCGGCGGCCCAGGCGATCCAGACCGGGCGAGGCGCAGGTCGCCCTCGCGGGCGGCGCCGAGTCGATGAGCCGCGGGCCGTACTGGCTGCCCGACGCCCGCTGGGGCGCGCGCATGGGGGAGACCAAGATGGTCGACCCCGTGATGGGCGGCCTGACCGACCCCTTCCAGAGCATCCTCATGGGCGTCACCGCCGAGAACCTCGCGGAGCAGAAGGGCATCACGCGCGAGCAGCAGGACGCGTTCGCCGTGGAGTCCCACCGGCGGGCGCTGGAGGCCCGTGAGGCCGGGCGCTTCGACGGTGAGGTCGTCGCGGTGGATGTGCGCGTGAAGCGCGAGACGGTCGCGTTCAACCGCGACGAGCACATCCGCGAGAACGCGGACCTCGCGTCGATGGCGAAGCTCCCGACGGTCTTCAAGAAGGAGGGCGGCACCGTCACCGCGGGCAACGCGTCGGGCATGAACGACGCCGGCGCCGCCGTCGTCCTGATGGACGGGGATCGTGCGAAGGAGCTCGGCGCGCCGGTGCGTGCGCGGATCCTCGCCTACGCGTCCTGTGGCGTCGACCCGTCGATCATGGGCATCGGGCCGGTCCCAGCGGTTCGCAAGGTGATGGAGCGGGCGGGTCGCACGCTCGACGAGGTCGGCGTGATCGAGCTGAACGAGGCGTTCGCCGCGCAGGCGCTCGCCGTGATGATGGACCTGGAGCTCGACCCGGCAAAGGTCAACCCGAACGGGGGAGCGATCGCCCTCGGCCATCCGATCGGCGCGACCGGGGCGCTGATCACCGCCAAGGCGCTGGCCGAGATGGAGGACAAGGACCACGAGCTCGGCCTCGTCACCCTGTGCATCGGCGGCGGCCAGGGCATCGCCCTGCTGCTGGGGCGCGAGTAGCGTCCTCTGCGGGCGCCGAAGGGTTATCCTCCGGCGCCCGCGGGGCTCCTCTCCGCGCCCCGGGCTGACACGCTCAGAAAGAGGTCACGTGCCGCACTTCAAGGACGATCGGGAGGTCTACGCCGCGCTTGGCCGCCTGTTCCAGGATCTGCTCGCCGACGAGTCCGTCGCCGGGCAGCTGCGCCGCATCGACGCGATCGTCCAGTGGCAGTACCGCGACCCGGGCGCGGCGATCACCACGAAGCTCGTCGCCGAGGAGCCCTTCGAGCTCGCACTCGGGGCGACGAACCTGCGCCCGGGCGTGATCGTGGCGATGTCCGCGGACACCGGCCATGAGTTCTGGCTCGGCCACGTGAACATCACCGTCGCGCTGTCCCAGGGAGAGATCAAGGCCAAGGGGCCGGTCGCGACGATCCTGAAGCTCGTGCCGCTCGTGAAGCTCGTCGCCCCGCGCTACCAGGCGCAGCTCGAGAGTGCCGGGGCTCCGCAGGATGCGCCGGCCGCCGAGGCCGGCGAGGAGGCCGTGACCGAGCCCGAGGTCATCGAGGAGGAGGCGGAGGCCGTCGCCGAGCAGTCGGTCGTCGAGGAGCAGCCGGTGGCGGAGGAGCAGCCGGCCGCGGAGGAGCAGCCGGTGGCGGAGGAGCAGCCGGTGGCGGAGGAGCAGCCGGTCGATCAGTCGTCGTAGCCGGGCTCGCCCGGCAGCAGGACGCGAGCGACCTCGCCCTCGATCACGACGCGCGGCTCGACCGCCCGCACCTCGCGGCTGGTGGCGTAGGCGATCAGCTCGTCGGCGCTGGCGAACGGCGCGAACTGCTCGAGGTGCTTGATCGTGGGGAAGACGAGGGCGATGCGCTCGTCGCGGTGGGCGTCGAGCGCACCCTGCGGCGTGAACCACTCGAGGTCGACGATCTCGTCCCCGTCGATGGCCGGCTCCTGGCCGTCCGGCAGGTGGGCCAGGAAGAAATGGGTGTCGAAGCGGATCGCGATCACGGCGGGCGTGATCCACTGCGAGAACTTGACGAGCGAGGCCGGGTCGACGTCGCTGATCGCCGCCTCCTCCTCGAGCTCACGAACCGCGGCGCGCCGATGCGCCTCGTCGCCCTCGCCCTCGTGTGCGTCCACCGCGCCGCCGGGGAACACCCAGACTCCACCCATGAATCGCGCGTGCGGCGTGCGCTGCACGAGCAGCAGCTCGAGGGTCTCGCTCCCGCCGCGCAGGAGCACGACGGAGGCGGCCTGGCGCGGGGGAGTCACCTCCCCGGTCGTGTTCAGATCTTCACCGGGGCCCGGGCGGTCGACGTCCACCGGCCCAACCTACCAGCGCCGCCGGCACGGCGTGACACGCTGTCAACCGGTCGTTGACCGGTTCGCTACCGTACCTCGGCAATGACTGATGCTGAGACGATCACCCGCTGGATCTGCGAGTCCTGCGGCTACATCTACGACCAGGCCGAGGGCGATCCCGACGGCGGCATCCCGCCCGGAACGGCGTTCGAGGACATTCCCGACACCTGGTTCTGCCCGGTGTGCGGAGCGCGCAAGAAGGACTTCGTCGCCTACGAGGATTAGGCGCCGACCCGTGCCCAAGAAGGACGAGACGAAGGCGGCGAGGCGCGACCGGCGCGCGGCCGAGGCCGTCGCGACGTACGCGGAGGCGGCGCGGCTGCAGGCCGAGGCCGCCGCACGGGCGGCACGCGTCGCCGAGGCGGCGGCGGCGGACCTGGAGTCCCGGCGCGAGCGCGCGCCGGACGCGGCCAAGGAGCAGACCGTCGAGGTCGCGGCCCCGGCCGGCGCGCCCGGGCCGGCGCCGATCACCGCGCCCACGGAGGCGATGCTCGCCGGCGGCGGCGCCGGCGGACGCCTGGGGCTGACGCTGCGCTCGGTGATCGAGCGGATGCAGGGCACGAGCATGTGCTTCGGCGAGCCGGTCGAGTACGAGGGGCGCACGGTCGTTCCCGTCGCCCGTGTGCGAGCGCGCGGGGGACTGGGCTTCGGCAGCGACCCGCTCGGTGGCGGTGGTGGCGGTGGCGGCGGGCTGCTCGACGGCACGCCCGTCGGGTTCATCGAACTCGACGCGGACGGCTCGCGGTTCGTGCCGATCCCCGATACCAGCGGCCCCGCACGCACGATCGGCGCCGCGGCATTCGCCGCGGGCGCGCTGGCCGTGTCGTTCGCCGCGTCGCGGCGGCTGCTGCGCGGGGGATCGCGCCGCACGCTGCCGCGCGGCCCGTTCTAAGGCAGGACCTGTCAGGCCGCGGCGTGCTCGGCGGGGCGCGCTGACGGCACGCCGGTCGCCACCGCGATCGCCTCCGCCGTGACCGTGACGAGCCGCGTCAGGTCGGCGTCGCTGATCGCCAGCGGCGGCATCAGCACGATCGTGTCGCCGAGCGGGCGGATGATCGACGCCGCGCTCGCGGGCGGCGAGCGTCACCTGATGGCCCATCCGCGCGGTCAGCGGGAACTCGGTCAGCTCGATGCCGGTCATCGTGCCGCGCCGGCGGATCTCCGCCACGGCGCCCAGCGGTGCGACGTGCTCGTCGAGCAGGTCGCCCAGCAGCGCGATCGTGCCCTGCAGGCGCTCGAGCGTCCGCTCCTCCTCGAACACGTCGAGCGTCGCGAGCGCGGCGGCGCAGGCGAGCGGGTTGCCGGTGTACGTGTGGCCGTGGAAGAAGCTCTTGAGCTCGTCGAAGGAGCCGAGGAAGCCCTCGTACACGCGCTCGCTCGTCAGCGTCGCGGCGAGCGGGAGGTAGCCGCCGGTGATGCCCTTGGCGAGCGTCATGAAGTCGGGCGTGACGCCCTCCTGCTCGCAGGCGAACATCGTGCCCGTCCGTCCGAAGCCCGTGGCCACCTCGTCGCAGATCAGGAACACGCCGTGGCGGTCGCAGAGCTCGCGCACCGCCCGCAGGTAGCCCTCGGGGTGGACGAGGATCCCGGCGGCGCCCTGCACGAGCGGCTCGACGATCACGGCGGCGAGCTTGTCGCCGTGCTCCATCATCAGGCGCTCCATGTCCGCGATGTCGCCCGGCTCAGCCTGCCACGTGTCGAACAGCAGCGGCCGGTAGAGCGAGTGGAACAGGTCGATCCCGCCGACGGACACGGCGCCGATGGTGTCGCCGTGGTAGCTGTTCTTCAGGCAGATGAAGCCGGAGCGCCACCACTCGCCGCGCTGGTGATGCCACTGATAGGCCATCTTCAGCGCGATCTCGTTGGCCGTCGATCCGTTGTCGGAGTAGAAGACGCGGCGCAGCCCGTCGGGCGCCAGGTCGACGAGCCGCGCGGCGAGCTCGATCGCCGGGGGATGGGTGAGGCCGAGCATCGTCGTGTGGGCGACACGGTCGAGCTGATCCCGCACGGCCTGGTCGATCCGCGGGTGCCGGTGGCCGTGGACGTTGCACCACAGCGACGAGACGCCGTCGAGGTAGGGGTTGCCGTCCGCGTCCCACACGGTGCAGCCCTGCGCGCGCTCGATCACGAGCGGGACCTCGTCGTTCCACCCCTGCTGCTGGGTGAACGGATGCCAGAGGACCTGGCGATCGAGGTCGGCGAGCTCGGCGGCGGTGCGAGGCGGCATGTCCGGCACGGTAGGACGCGGAGCGGACGGGCTTCCTGCGCGGGCGCCTAGCCTGTTCGAGGTGGACAACCCGACCGAGCACCGCCGCCTGATCGTCGCCATGGTCGCGGTCGTCGGCGCCGCCTCGCTCGGCGCGGAGATCGCGGCGGCCCGGCTGCTCGCTCCATGGTTCGGTGCATCGACGATCGTCTGGGCGAACACGATCGCGACCGTGCTCGTCGCGCTCAGCATCGGATACTGGTTCGGCGGGCGCCTGGCCGATCGCGACCCGACGGTCCACGGGCTCGGCCGCGTCGTGCTGCTGGCGGCGGGCCTGATGGCGGTCGTGCCGTTCGTCGCCGGGCCGTTCCTGCGGGTGTCGGTCGACGCGCTCGACAACGTGCAGGCGGGCGCCTTCGCGGGCTCGCTCGTCGCGGTGCTCGTGCTGATCGCCGTCCCGGTCCTCGTGCTCGGGGCCGCCGCGCCCTACGCGGTACGGCTCAGCGTGCACGCGGTCGACGAGGCGGGCAGCGTCGCCGGCCGCCTCTACGCGATCTCGACGCTCGGGAGCCTCGCCGGCGTGTTCCTCAGCGCGCTGCTGCTGATCCCGCTGCTCGGCACGCGGCGGACGTTCCTGTTCTTCGCGCTGGCGCTCGCGCTCTCCGCCGTCCCCGCGCTCGGCTGGCGCTGGCTGGCCGCGCCGGTCGTGCTGCTGGCGCTGTTCGTCGTGCCGGTGGGCACGATCAAGAGCGCGAACGCCGCGCGGGTGATCTGGGAGAAGGAGACCGAGTACCAGTACGCGCGCGTCGTCCAGTACTCCGACGGCGAGCGCCAGCTCGAGCTCAACGAGGGCCAGGCGGTCCACTCGACCTGGCGCCCCGGGGCCTACCTGACCGGCAACTACTGGGACGAGGCGCTCGTGCTGCCATGGGCGGCGAGCGCGCGGCCGCCGCGATCGATCGCGATCCTCGGGAACGCGGCGGGCACGGTGGCCCGCGCGTACGGGCACTTCTACCCCGGGGCGCGCGTCGACGGCGTCGAGATCGACGGAGCGCTGAGTGACGTCGGCCGGCGCCTGTTCGGGCTCGGCGGCCCGCACCTGCACCTGCACACCGCGGACGCGCGGCCGTTCCTGCGCTCGTCCGGCCGGCGCTGGGACGTGATCCTCGTCGACGCCTACCGCCAGCCGTACATCCCGTTCTATCTCGCCACGCGCGAGTTCTTCCAGCTCGTGCGCGACCACCTGACGCCGGGCGGCGTCGTGATGGTCAACGTCGGGCATCCCGAGGGTGACGCGAAGCTCGAGAAGGTGCTCACGGCCACGATGCGCGACGTGTTTCCGGTCGTCCTGCGCGACCCCGCCGAATCGGTCAACACGCAGCTCCTCGCAACGAGCGCCCCGGCGTCGGCGGCCACCCTCAAGCGCGCGGCGAACAGCGGCGTGATGCCGTCCGCGCTGGTTCGCGGGCGCGCGCGAGACGGCGGGACGGATGGGCACGGGGCTGCCCGGCGGCCGCGTCTACACCGACGATCTGGCGCCCGTCGAGTGGCTGATCGACGGCTCGATCCTGAAGGTCGCGGCACACGGCGAGCGCTGACCCTGCCGGCGCGCCGGCGGCGTTCGTCTTCTAGCCTGGCTCCAATGCACAGACGCACACTGCTCGCCGCCTGCGCGGCCCTCGTCCTGCCGGTCTCCGTCGCGGCCGCGACGCCGCCGAAGGCGCCCGCGCCGGCCGCCGAGGTGGTCGCCTACTACGACGGCGGCGGCTTCAAGACGGATGCCGCCGCGGCGTTCGCCAAGGCGCGCAGGGCGCTGGACCGCGGGGTCAAGGCGCTGCCCAAGGGCAAGCGGGGGGCGCTCGTGCTCGACATCGACGACACGGCGCTGTCCACATACGCGTGCGAGAAGCCGGTCGGGTTCGGCTCGGCGCAGCTGGCCGGCTGCGTGCTGGCCGGGAAGCTCCCGGTGCTGCGACCCGCGCTGGACCTGGCGCGCCGGGCACAGGCCGAGAAGGTGAAGCTCGTCTTCATCACCGGCCGGCCGGAGGGGATCCGCGGGCTGACCGAGGCGAATCTGAAGGCCGCCGGATATCGCGGGTGGCTGAAGATCGTGATGCGCCCGCCGACGAACACCGACACGTCGCTCGTGCCCTTCAAGAGCGCGGCGCGCAAGGCGCTCGAGAAGCACGGCCTGCGCGTCCTCGTCAACGTCGGCGATCAGCAGAGCGACCTCACGGGCGGCGCCGCGCGCGTCGCCGTCAAGATTCCGAATCCGATGTACTTCACCCCCTGATGCTCGTCGTGACGACCACGTACACCGCACCGCTCGAGGAGGTCGACCGCCACCGCGAGGCGCACCTGGCGTGGCTCGACGACCGGATCGCGGAGGGACGCATCCTGGCCGCGGGCCGTCAGACGCCGCCGGTCGGCGCCGTGCTCCTGCTGCCGACGATGCCGGAGGACGAGGCACGGGCGCTGTTCGCCCAGGACCCGTACGCGCTGGCGGGCGTCGCCGAGTACGGCGCGCCGACGCAGTTCACGGCCGCCAAGCGCGCGCCCGGGCTCGACCTGCTCGCGGATCAGCCCGCCGCGGGCTGATCGAGCCAGCGATCGAGCGGCAGCGCGGCGCCCGCCGGGCGAGCTCGCCGGCCTGCAGGCCGGTCGCGCGGAGCACGGAGACCTCGACCCGTCCGAGCGCGGCGATCGTCTCGCGGTTGGAGATCTGGGCCGTGGTCGGTGCGTCGGGCCACGGAGTCAGCACGACCCCCGCGACGCTGAGCCCGGCCGCGCGGGCCGATTCGAGCGTCAGCAGCGTGTGATTGATGGTCCCCAGGCCCGGACGGGCGGCGACCACCAGCGGCAGGCCGAGGTCGAGCGCATAGTCGCGGATCAGGTAGCCGGGGGTGAGCGGGACGAGCAGGCCGCCGACGCCCTTCGGCCACCAGGACGTCGGCAGCCTGACCGGCGGCGTGTGCGTGTGCGACGAGCTCGGACGGTTCGATCACGACCCCGTCGAGCTGCGCCGCGAGGTGCGGCGACAGCGGCGGGCCGAACGTGAGGGTCGTCACCGCCGCCGGTGGGCCGCCGCCGGCCGCCGCGGCCAGCAGCTCGTGATCGGGAGGATGGCCGGGCTCGGGCTCGTCGAGGCCGGTCACGACCGGCTTCACCGCCGCGACGTTCTCGCCCCGCGCCCGCAGCGCCGCGGCGATCGCGGCGGCGACGATGGTCTTGCCGACGCCGGTGTCGGTTCCGGTGACGAAGACGCCGCGCAGGCTCACGCCGCGGCGCGGTCCTCGGCCAGGTCCCCGGCGGCGGCGACGGGCACCCCGGCTCCGGGCCGGAAACCCGCCTGCAGCGCCGCACGCCCCAGCACGCGCGCCGCCTCGCGAAGCTCGTCCTTGGAGTGCGTGCCCATGACGGCGATCCGCAGCCGCGAAGTCCCCTGGGGAACGGTCGGCGGCCGGATCGCCTGCGCGAACACGCCGTTCTCGATGGCCTGCTCGCAGATGCGCATCGCGAGCGAGGCGTCGCCGATCACGAGCGGGACGATCTGCGTCGCCGAGCCGGAGACGTCGAAGCCCTCGCGTGCGAGCTCGCCTCGCAATGCCAAGCTGTTGGCCTCGAGGCGCTCGACGCGCCGCGGCTCCTCGATCAGCAGCTCCAGCGCCGCCAGGGCCCCGGCCACGGCCGGCGGCGACGGCGCGGTGGAGAAGATGAACGGCCGCGCCGTGTTGACGAGGTAGTCCGCCATGTCCTTCTCGCAGGTGACGTAGGCGCCGTACGAGCCCAGTGCCTTTCCGAGCGTGCCGATGACGACGTCGACCTCGCGTTCCAGGCCGGCTTCGTGCACGACGCCTCGTCCGCCGGGACCGACGCAGCCGACGCCGTGGGCCTCGTCCACCGCGACGCGGACGTCATGGCGGCGGGCGAGCTCGACGATCTCGGTCAGCGGCGCGATGTCGCCGTCCATCGAGAAGACGGAGTCCGTGACGATCAGGGCCCCGCGGCCCTCCGCCCGCTGCAGCGCCCAGGACAGATGGTCGACGTCGTTGTGGCGGTAGACGAACGTCTTGGCGCCGGAGAGCTTGCAGCCGTCGATGATCGAGGCGTGGTTCAGCTCGTCGGAGAAGACGATGTCGCCCTTGCCCGCCAGTGCGCCGATGACGCCGATGTTCGCCATGTAGCCGGAGCCGAAGAGCAGCGCGGCGCGCGCGCCCTTGAACGCCGCGAGCCGCTCCTCGAGCTTGCGGTGGATGCGCATCGAGCCCGAGACGAGGCGCGACGCCCCGGCGCCGACGCCCCAGCGCATCGCCGCATCCGCGGCCGCCTCGCGAACGCGCGGATGGTCGGCGAGCCCCAGGTAGTTGTTCGAGCACAGCAGCAGGACCGGCTTGCCGTCGAGCACCACGCGCGGGCCCTGCGGGCCGCTGATCAGTCGCAGTCGCCGGTGCAGGCCGCGATCCTCCAGGTCGTCCAGATGGCGCTCGATGTCCACGGCGCTCATGAGAGCGCCTCGGTCTGACGCGCCTCCGGCCACGCGTTGGACGCCCCGTCGGGGCGTTGCGGGCGTCGTCTTGTCCTTCGCCTTGAAGCGCAGCTGCTTGGACGGATCCCAGAGCCGCACCTCGAACGTCGCGCCCACATCCTCCGGCACGATCGTGCCCGCGTCGTCCAGGTAGGTCTCGACGACATCCGGCGTCTGGCCCTCGAGCCAGCCCGAGCGATTGTCGGGGCGCGGGTTGGACCCGTTGTCCGGCTGGCGGGCGATGTTCAGCCCGAGGTCCGTGAACATCTCGCGGTCCTCCGCCGGGGTGTTCCCGAGCGTCGTCAGGAAGTTGCCCATCATGACCCCGTTGACACCGGCCTTGACCGCCAGCGGCTGCAGCTCGGCGAGGTTCTGCACGCGCCCGCCGCAGAGGCGGAACAGGGCCTCCGGGAGGATCAGCCGGAAGATCGCCACCCACTGCACGGCCTCCCACGGATTCATGATCTCGCGGTCGCCGAACTTCGTCCCGGCCTTCGGGATCAGCAGGTTGATCGGGACGCTGGTCGGGTTGACCGCCGCGAGCTGGAACGCCATCTCGACGCGCTGCTCGGGCGTCTCGCCCATGTTGAGGATGCCGCCGACGCAGGTCTCCAGGCCGGCCTCCTGGACCGCCTGGATCGTCCGCAGCCGGCCCTCGTACTTGACCGTCGTGGCGACCTCGTCGTAGTAGGACTCGGCGGTCTCGACGTTGTGGTGCACGCGCTGGACGCCGGCCTCCTTGAGCTGTCGCGCGCGATCGACGCTCATGTGGCCGATCGACGCGCAGCGCTTGAGGTTCGTCTGCTCGCTGACGAGCCGCACGCCCTCGAGGTACTTCTCGAAGTCGCGCTTCGACAGCCCCTGACCCTGGGTGACCATGCAGAAGCGGTGCGCCCCGGCGGCCTCGGCGGCGCGCGCGTGCTCGAGGATCTGCTCGGGCTCCATCATCGCGTGCATCGGCGTCTCGGCATCCGCGAAGCGCGACTGGGCGCAGAAGCCGCAGTCCTCGGCGCAGCCGCCGGACTTCGCGTTGACCAGCGAGCACATGTCGGTCGCGTCCCCGAAGTGCTCCAGGCGCGCCTGCCAGGCGCGCTCGACGAGCGCCTCGATGTCCTTGGGGTCGGTGAGCGCGCCGAGCTGGAGCGCCTCTTCCTGAGTGATGAGCGGAGCCATGGCCAGCAGCCTGCCACCGCTGGCGGACGGTGTTACAGAAGGGCCGCGGCCCCCACGCCGCCGCCTGTCAGCCCGAGGCCCGCGAGCACGTCGTCGAGGTGACGGAAGAGCACGAAATGACCGATCCCCGGGACGACCGTCAGCGTCGACGCCGGGAGCTGCCCGTGGACGAACTGCGCCTCGGCCATCGGGACCAGCACGTCCTGCTCACCCTGCCACAGCCGCACCGGCGCGGCGACGTCCTCGAGCGCGAAACCCCAATCCCTCACGAGCGCGCGGTAGTCGTCCACCATCCCGCCCGTCCCGCGTCGCGCGCCCGTCGTGAACCACGAGCGAAGCTCGCCGGGATCGAGCGTC
The DNA here is from genome assembly GCA_963781935.1 of uncultured Solirubrobacteraceae bacterium. GTDB lineage: Bacteria > Actinomycetota > Thermoleophilia > Solirubrobacterales > Solirubrobacteraceae > F1-60-MAGs163. The sequence goes on along the minus strand of CAWAHX010000005.1, from coordinate 1,764,620 downwards.
TCCAGGACCGCACGATCGCCGGCGGAGCGGACCTCCTTCAGCATCTGGCGCATCCCGATCGAAGCCGGGAGCAGCCGTCCTGGGCCGAGGATGGCGCGACCCAGCGGCGGAGCCCAGCGAGCCACCGGGAACAGCACGCGGTCGAGGCCCATGCCGAGCTGCGCGACCGAGGTGCGGTCGGGCGGGCCCGCGCCCCCGGCGGTTGCGGCGGCGCTGACGCGATCGCCCAGCGTGTGCGCGCAGGCGAGGACGTACGGTCCGCCGGCGGACCAGCCCAGGACGGCGAAGCGCTCCAGGCCCAGGGCATCCGCCAGCTCCTCGACGTCGCGGGCGCAGTCGCCGACGCGGTGGTCCGAACGGCGGTCCGACAAGCCGATTCCGGGGCGGTCCGGGGCGATCACGCGGATGCCGAGCTGACGGCAGCGTGCGTCCGCGAAGGCGATGTCGCGGCGGCAGCTGAGCCCGCCGTGGTGGTACACGAGCGGGCGGCCGCCCGGGTCGCCGTACTCGGCGTACCCCAGCGCCCGGCCGTCCGCCAGGCGCAGCACGGCGTCGGTCACGACGGCGGCTCCAGCTCCACGAGCAGGGGCGCGTGGTCGCTGGGCTTCGTGCCCTTGCGGAAGTCGCGGTCGATCCCGCAGGTGAGGATCCGCGGTGCCAGCGGCTCGCCGACGAGCAGCAGGTCGATCCGCAGACCCAGCCCGCGGTGGAAATGGCCCTGGCGATAGTCCCACCAGGTGAACTGGGGCTCGTCGAGGATGCAGGGCGCGGTACGCGTCGGTCAGCGCCCCGGCGCGCTCGATCACCTGCAGCCGTGAGCGCTCCTCCTCGGTGACGTGCGTCGAGCCGGCGAACGCCGCCGGGTCGTAGACGTCCTCGTCGGCGGGCGCGATGTTGAAGTCCCCGCCGAGAACGAGCGGCTGACCGCGCAGCGCCCCCGCGCGCCGGGCGAGCGCGTCGAGGAATCGCAGCTTCTCGTCGAACGTCGGGCTCCCGACCTCACGGCCGTTGACGACGTAGACACTGGCCGCCCGCACGCCCAGGCCGGGGACAGCGGCCTCGATCCAGCGCGCCTCCTCGGGGCGCGCCTCACCGGGCAGGCCGGTCGTCGCCTCGGCCAGGCCGAGGCCCGAGCGGGCGAGGATCGCGACACCTGCCCACTGCCCGCCGCTGTGATGCACGGCGTCGTAGCCGGCGTCGGCCAGCTCCTGCGCGGGGAACTGATCCTCGGCGACCTTCGTCTCCTGGAGCAGGACGACGTGCGGCTGCATGTGCCGCCACGAACTCCAGCACTCGCGGCAGGCGCGCGCGCAGCGAGTTGACGTTCCAGGTGGCGAGCTTCACGGGCCGATTTCCCACCCGGCGGACCCTAGCTCTCCTGCCTCTGCGAATTTGCGCCGCGCCACGCTTGCGGGACACCACGGTCGCCGGGGGGTAGGTCCAGCGGATGTGTCGTCGTTCGCGCTGTGGGACCGTTGAGCCACGATGAGCGCATCCCGTCCGGTCCTCGTTCTGTCGGTGCTGGTGCTGCTCGTCCTCGCGGTGGGAGCGGCACCCTCGGGTGCCGCTCCACTGTCGGGTGTGCTGGCGACCGACGCCGCGAACGGCCCGATCGCGGCGTACTCGAACACCGCGGCGTGGAGCCGGTGGGACGACGCGGCCGCGGTCTACCGGCTCGTCGTCGATCGCGGCGGGACGGTTCGCACCCTCAACGTCCCGCCGTCGCAGCGTCCGCTCGAGCTCTCGGCGGGCCGCGGTCCCGACGGTCAGACGTGGCTCGTGTGGTCACGCTGCGGCGGTGACCTGATGAGCACGCCGACCCAGTGCGACATCGAGGGCTACGACCTCGGCACGCACTCGCCGAAGTCGTTCCCGTTCGCCGCGCGGCCCGGTGTGCTCGAGCGTGCGCCGGCGATCCGCGGCGATCAGCTCGTCTACGTGGTCGGCGGCTCCGCCGGCGTCGGGCGCGTGCACCTCTCGAAGACCGACGGCACGAACGACCGCATCGTCGACGTCCTGCCCCCCTCGACGTGCGAGCTCTCGATCTATCAGGAATGCTCCACGGTGACCCGGGCCTCCGCCATCTCGTCAGCGCTCCGCGGGGACCGTGTCGCCGTGACGTCACGCGTGAGCACCTCGGGCGGCGACTTCGGCATCTGCGGCCTGGCGACGGTCCGGCTGCTGGACCTCCAGACGAGCGCCGTGCGCACCCTGGACAGCGCGGTGTGCGGCCTCAGCGGCCAGGGGATGAGCGACGTGTCCTTCGACGCCGACGGCCGCCTGTGGTGGCGGCAGAGCTGCGACGGCGACCTGAGTGCCTGCGAGGGCACCCGCGGGGGCCCGTTCCGGCAGACCGAGGCCGGCCCCCAGCGCCTCGTCACCGACGTCGCCTCGCGGCTGATGGGCGTGGCGGTCGCGGGCCACACCCCGATCATCGCGGCGCGCGCGCCGCGCACCAGCGCGGGCTGCTGGGGCGGCCCTCAGATGACCGCGTACCGCTGCGGCAGCGTGACCGCGATCTCCAAGCCGTCCTACCGGGACCTCAAGCCGCCGCGTGAGTCCCTCCCGCCGCCGGGCTACGTCACGGTGAAGGGGACGAGCCACCTCCTGGTGCTCCGGCCGCCGTCGAAGATGGCGTGCTCGCGCGGCGACACGCACCCGAAGGCGGGCGCGACGCTGTGGGCGGGCGTCAGCTGGATCGACGGCCAGCGCCGGAAGTCCGGCGCCGCCGTCCCGGTCAAGGCGACGTCGGGCGGGCGCACGCTGAAGGGCACCGTGCCGAAGGGCGCCGCAAACCACGAGGGCCAGGTCACGACGACGCTCGATCTCGGCGGGACGTCGAAGGCCTGCGACCGCACGTGGACGCTGACCTACCGCCCGCCGGGGACCAAGCCGATCACCTTCAAGACGCGCGTGCTTGCGCGCTGACCGTCGGCGACCCTCACGGGGCGGTATAGGCCCACACGCCGTACGTGGTGCCGGCGGACGTCGTGTAGAGGGCGAAGCCGTACGTGCGCCCGGCATCGGCGTCATAGGTCCCCTGGAACAGATCGCTGCTGGCGAGCGAGGCGGTCGTGCTCTTCTCGAAGACGCAGACGTATCCGGGATCGGCGCGCGGCGCTGCGACATCTCCCGGACAGTGGGTCTTCGGGCCGTCCTGCACCTCGCGCACCACGATGTCCTTCGGTGGCGCCGGGAACGGGATCGCCGACGGCACCCAGGCGCCTCCTCCACCGGCGAACATCGTGATGTAGTAGCCGCCGGTCACACTCTCTCCGGTCTGCAGCGGTGTCAGGGCGGACCGCCCGGGTGTGCCGCTGTCGCCCTTGGCGCCAGGGTCCCCCTTGACGCCGGGGATCCCCTGCGCCCCCGGGTGACCCGGAGCCGTGAGCTCCGCGCGGACCGCCTTCGAGAGATCCTTCTTGCTGATCGAGCCGTCCTTGATCTGCTTGCCGGTGATCAGGCGCGCCGCCGTCGCCGTGCCGGCGGTGGCGACGACCAGGCCGAGGACGAAGGCCAGCACCAGACCGGCGCGGCCCTGGAGCATCTGTCGCATGCGGTTCCTCCCAGAATCGGTTGTCGCGAACCTACGACCGCGGCGTCGCTGAGGCAACGGCACGGTCCTCCCTCACCGGCCCTGCCAGCGGGGCGCGCGCTTCTCGCCGAACGCGCGGACGCCCTCGAGCATGTCCTCAGATGCGAAGCACGCCTCGCGCAGCGCGATCAGCTCCTCCTCGGTCTGCGGATCGAGCTCACCTCGCGCGGCGAGCAGCTCGCGGATGACGCGCTTGTTCCCGCGGACGCTGAGCGGCGCGTTGCCGGCGAGCTCCTGCGCCCAGTCCAGCGCCGTGGCCTCGAGGCCGTCCGCGCGCACGACCTCGTTCACGAGCCCCCAGGCGAGCGCCGTGTCGGCCGGGACCCGGCGGCCGACGAGGAACAGCTCGCGCGTGCGCGGCGCGCCGATCGCGTCGATGAAGCGCCGCAGCCCCGTGTGGGAGTAGACGAGGCCGAGCTTCGCGGGCGGCATGCCCACGCTGATCCCCTCGGCGGCGATGCGCAGGTCGCAGGCCAGCGCGAGCTCGAGGCCGCCGCCGATCGCGGGGCCCGTGATCGCGCAGACCGTGGGGACGTCGGTGGCGTCGAGCGCGTCGAGCGCGCTCGTGAACGGGTGCGCGACGAGCTTCTCGGCCTCGACCGCGAACACGTCGTCGGGGATGTCGCCGATGTCGTAGCCGGACGAGAAGTGCGGGCCTTCACCCGTCACGACGATGCAGCGGGCGTCCGCGCCGGCCACCGCAGCGGCCAGCGCGTCGAGGATCGCGTGGTCGAGCGCGCCGCGCTTGTCCGGGTTGGAGATCGTCAGCCGCAGGACGCCGTCCGACGGCCGGTCTTCGTGAAGTTCTCCGGGCATCGCCCGGACCCTATTGGCTCCCGCGTTATTCGAGAACGACGAGGGTGTCGCCCTCGTTGACCGCCTGACCCTCCTCGCAGAGGATCTCCTTGACGGTGCCTTCGTCCTCGGCCTCGACGGGCATCTCCATCTTCATGGACTCGAGGATCACGACGGTGTCGCCTTCCTCGACCTTGTCTCCGACCTGGCATTCGATCTTCCACACCGTGCCGGTGATGTGGGCCTCGATATCGGGCACGAACCTGTCCTCCAAGGGCAGTGGAACGGGGGTCGTCTGCCACGATAACCCGCGCCATGGACGCCTCCCGCCTCATCGTCGTGATCGCCGCCCATCGGGAGGCCGATCGCATCGGCGCGACGGTCGACGGGCGTGCGACTCGGCGTTCCCGGGCGCGCGGGTGATCGTCGCCGACGACGGATCGCCGGACGACACCGCGGCCGTCGCGCAGGCCGCCGGGGCCGAGGTCGTGCGCCTGGCGACGCGCACCGGGAAGGGCGGCGCCGCCTCGCTGGCCGCCGAGCGGGCGCTCCAGCACGACCCGGAGCTGATCCTCCTCTGCGACGCCGACCTCGCCGCCAGCGCCGGCCGGCTCGCCCCGCTGCTGGAGGCGGTGGACGACGGGACGGCGGACCTCGCCGTGGCGATCTTCGCCCGCAAGGTCGGCGGCGGCTTCGGTGTCGCCGTCGGCTTCGCGCACTGGGCGATCCGCAACCTCACCGGGCCTGGACCTGCAGGCGCCGATCAGCGGCCAGCGCGCGATGCGCGCCGAGGTCCTGCGCCGCCGTGACCCCGTTCGCCCCGCGCTTCGGGATGGAGATCGGCATGACGGTCGACGCGGCCCGCGCCGGGTACCGGGTCGCCGAGGTGCCCGTCGACCTGGAGCATCGGGCGACCGGCCGGACGTGGCGCGGGTTCGTCCACCGCTTCCGGCAGCTGAAGGACTTCGTCGCCGTCTGGGCGGGCCGGCGGCGCCGGTCGCCGGGCTGAACGACCTCGGAGCGGGCAGGCCGACACCCGGGCGGTGTGTCCCCCACCGCCCGGGTTATCTCGGCCCCGTCCCCTGCCGGGGACGCTCTGGCGTGGAGGGTCAGGCCACGCCAGAGCGCCTACGCGACCGAGATGCGAGCGGCTCATGCGTCACAGGAGGAGACGTGTGCGGAGTCACCGTTTGCATCACTTCGATCACGGTTGGAACGGTACGGCCACGAGACCTTCTTCGACGACCGACAGTCGGTCGGAAACTCAGGCACCAGCTTTCGCCCGCCGGTCGAACGCGCAGGCGACGTGATCTAGCGCTCCCACCGTGATCCTCGCCATCGATCAGGGGACGACGGGCTCGACCTGCCTCGTCTTCGACGCGGGCGCCGAGCTCGTCGGGCCGCTCCTACCGCGAGTTCGGGCAGCACTTCCCGCGGCCCGGCTGGGTCGAGCACGACGCGGCCGAGATCTGGACGACGTGACGCGCGCCGTGGCGCTCGAGGCGCTGCAGGACGCGGGTGCGCGGCCGGGTGACCCGCGGCGGTCGGCATCACGAACCAGCGCGAGACGGTCTGCGTCTGGGACCCGGCGCACCGGCGAGCCGCTGCACCACGCGCTCGTCTGGCAGGACCGGCGCACCGCCGCGCGCTGCGACGAGCTGCGCGACGCACGGCCACGAGCCGCTGGTGCGCGAGCGCACCGGGCCTCGTGCTCGACCCCTACTTCTCGGCGACCGAAGATCGAGTGGCTGCTGCAGCGACGTCGACGGGCTGGCCGAGCGCGCGCGGCGACGGGCGCGCGCTCTTCGGGACCGTCGACTCCTGGCTGATCTGGAACCTGACGGGCGAGCACGTCACCGACACGTCGAACGCGTCCCGGACGATGCTCTGCGACCTGCGCACCGGCGCCTGGGCCCCCGAGCTGTGCGAGCTGTTCGGCGTCCCGGAGCGGGCGCTGCCGCAGATCCGCCCGTCGATCGGCGCCTTCGGCACCGTCCGCGAGGACGCGCTGCCCGGCCATGGCGGCGTCCCGGTCGCCGGCGTCGCCGGCGATCAGCAGGCCGCGCTCTACGGGCAGGCGTGCCTGGACCCGGGCCAGGGCAAGAACACCTACGGCACGGGCTCGTTCGTGCTCGTCAACACCGGCGAGCGACCCGCCGCCGCCCGCCGCCGGGCCTGCTGGCCACCGTCGCGTGGTCGATCGGGCAGCGCACCGTGTACGCGCTGGAGGCGTCGATCTTCGTCACCGGCGCCGCCGTGCAGTGGCTGCGCGACGGCCTCGGCGATCGTCAAGGACGCGGCCGAGACCCAGGCGCTGGCGGCATCGCTGAGCTCGAACGACGGCGTCTACTTCGTCCCCGCGCTGACCGGCCTCGGCTCGCCGCACTGGGATCCGTACGCGCGCGGGACGATCGTCGGGCTGACCCGCGGCACCGGCGCGCGCGCACCTCGCCCGCGCGGCGCTCGAGGCGATGGCCTACCAGACCGTCGACGCCGTCCGCGCGATGGAGGTCGCCTCCGGCCGCCCGCTGCGAGAGCCTGAAGGCCGACGGCGGCGCCACCGCCAACGGCTGGCTGATGCAGTTCCAGGCCGACGTGCTCGGCGTGCCGGTCGTCCTGCCGGAGATCGCCGAGACGACGGCGCTCGGGCGCGGCGCTGCTCGCCGGCGTCGGCGCCGGCGTGTGGACGCAGAGCCGCGTCAGCGAGCTGTGGCGCGAGCGCGCGCGCTACGAGCCGCAGATCTCCCAGGACGAGCGCGAGGCGCTGCTGCACGGCTGGAACCGCGCCGTCGAGCGGGCTCGCGGCTGGATCGAGACGTAACCGCCGGCCCGCTCCGGTGTTCGCTGAGGTTGATGAGCGATACGCAGCCGCAGCGCCAGGCCGAGCACGATCCGGGCCTGATGACGATGAAGGAGCAGGTCTACAAGGACCCGCGCCCGCTCGACGAGCTGCAGAAGTACTACGACTGGCCGCTCACCCACAAGCCGGACTGGGTCTACGACGCCGTCCGCATCGTCATGTCGCTGTACGCCTGGCTCGCGTTCCGCACCTCGACGATCGACTCGCAGAAGATCCCGACGAGCGGCGGCGTGATCTTCGCGCCCAACCACTTCTCGAACATCGACCACTTCTTCCTCGGCGCGGCGACGCGCCGCAAGGTGCAGTTCATGGCGAAGTCGCAGCTCTACAAGGGCTGGTTCGCCTGGGTGATGAAGCACGGCGGTGTCTTCCCGATCCGTCGCGGCTTCCGCGACGATCAGTCCTTCGAGATCGCGCTGTCGATCCTCGAGCGCGAGGGCAGCATCTGCATGTACTGCGAGGGAGGCCGCTCACGCACGGGCAAGCTCGCCGAGCGGGCCAAGGGCGGCATCGGACGGGTCGCGCTGCAGAGCGGGCACCGTCGTCGTCCCGGTCGCGATCCACGGCTCCCAGCGCGTGCGCAACTGGCGCCGGCTGCAGTTCCCGAAGGTGACCGTCCGCTACGGGGATCCGCTGCGCTTCGACGTCGTCGCCGACCCGACGCGCACGCAGCAGCAGGACGCCGCCGACCAGATCTTCGCGGAGATCAAGACGCTGTACGCGAGCCTCGATGAGCGCGGCGCGAAGGCCGTGCGGGCCGAGCAGCGCGCGCTGCGGACGTCGTCGTAGCTCCTACCGGTTGACGTGCTCGCAGTCGGCGGCGACCTCGTCGGTCGCGTCGGCGTAGACCGTGTCGTCGCCGGGGCCGCACGCGACGCGGTCGAAACCGCCGCCGACGACCTGGATGCGGTCGTCGCCCTCGCCGCCCTGGATCGTGTCGTTGTCGAGGTTGCCCTGGATCGTGTCGTTGCCGGGCCCGCCGTCGATGTTGTCGCTGCCGCGCTCGCCGAAGATCCGGTCGTTGCCCTCGTTGCCGTAGATGACGTCGTCGTCGTTGCGCCCGTGCAGCTCGTCGTCGCCGGGGCCGCCGTGGAGCTCGTCGTTGCCGTTCTCGCCGTCCACGTAGTCGTTGCCGCCCTGCCCGTAGAGGATGTCGTTGCCGTCGGCGCCGAACAGCGAGTCGTTGCCGTGGCGTTCCCGTCAGGATGTCGTTCCCGGGCGTGCCGGGGATCACGTTCGTGGTCGCGGGGCCGTCGTTGGCCGGCTCGGGCGGAATCCGGATGACGGTCTCGCAGCTGGAGAGCAGGTCGCGCGTGGGGGCGTCGTCCTCGACGTAGACGGTGTCCTTGCCGGGGCCGCAGTCGACCGTGTCCTGATCGCCGTCCGCGACGCGGATCTCGTCGTTCCCGGTTCCGCCGGTGATCGTGTCCTCGCCGGTGCCGCCGACGATCGTGTCGGCACCGTACGAGCCGGAGATGGTGTCGTCGCCGGAGCCTCCGTCGAGGTCGTCGTTGCCGTAGGACCCGGAGATCCGGTCGCTGCCGGCGTCGCCCGTGACGGTGTCGTTGCCCTCGCGCCCGAACAGCTGGTCGCCGCCCGTGCCGCCGTCGATCGTGTCGTCCCCGGTCCCGCCGTCGATCGTCTCGGAGCCCGAGCGGCCGAGCAGCGTGTCGTTGCCCTCGCCGCCGAGGATCCGGTCGGTGCCGCGGCCGCCGTCGACGTAGTCGTTGCCGGGCCCGCCGTCGAGCAGCTTGTCGTTGCCCAGCTGCGTCTCGACGATCTTGTCGTTGCCGGCGCCGCCGGTGATCGTGTCGTCGCCGTCGCCGCCGTCGAGGTAGTCGGAGTCGTCGCCGCCGTCGAGCGTGTCGTTGCCCGTGCCGCCGTTGAGCGCGTCGTTGCCGGGCCCGCCGATGAGCCGGTCGTTCCCGGACTTGCCGGAGCCACGGTCGTCCCCGGCGCCGCCGTCGATGAGGTCGTCCTCGGTGCCGCCGTCCATCGTGTCGTTGCCATCGCCGCCGAAGAGCTGGTCGAAGCCGCGGTTGCCGCTGAGCGTGTCGTTGCCGCCGAGCCCTTCGAGCAGGTCGGCTCCGCGCGTGCCGATCAGCACGTCGTCACCCTCGGTTCCGCGCTGCACGGCGAGGCCGGACTGGACCACGATGGCCCGCGGACGAGCGCCTGCGGGCAGCGTGACGGCCTTCAGGCGCTTGAACGACAGCCCGCTGAGCACCGACAGGGTGCCGCTCGTGCCGTCGGCGACGTAGAGGCGCGTGCCGTCCGCGGACGTCGCGGTGGCGCCGGGGCCGCTCCCGACGCGCACGCGCGTCGTCAGGCGCCCTGCCTGCAGGTCGGCGATCGCCGCGACGCGCGAGCCGCGCGAGCCGCCGGCGATCGCGTGGCGCCCGTCGGGCGCGATCGCCAGGCCGCCGCCGATCCCCTTCCCGAGCGCGATCGCGCCCAGCACACGGCCGAACAGCAGGTCGATCCGGACCAGGCGCCCGCCCTTCTTCCCCGTGGCGAGCACCCAGCCGGCGCCGCCGGGGGAGATCGCCGCGCCTGTCGCACCGGCGACGGCGACGCGGCGCGAGACCGTGAGCGTCGTGAGGTCCAGCACCGCGACCCGCTTGCTGTCGAGCAGGACGAGGGCGTGCAGCCCGTCGGGTGCGACGGCCAGGGCGCGCGGGGTCGCGCTGGAGCCGAGGTTGATCGTCGCGAGCCGTGCGACGGAGGGGATCGTGGCCAGGACGTCGACGGCTCCGCGGCGCGCCGCGAACACGCGCGAGCCGTTCGGGGTCGCGCCCAGCGCCAGCGGGGTGCCCGCCAGGGCGACCGTCCCCTGCGTCGTGCGCGAGGCGAGGTCGATGGCGACCACGCGCCGCCCGGTGGCGACGTAGCCGCGTGAGCCGTCGGCCGAGGAGGTCACCGCCGTCGTCGTGCCGCCGACCGGGATCTGGGCGCTGACCGTGTTGCTCGTGACGTTCACCAGCGTCAGGACGCCGTTGCCGGTGGCGATCAGGGCGTCGCGGGCCTGTGACGCCGCCGGGGCGGCGAGAGCGAGCAGGACTGTGCCGAGAACGGCTGCGAGGACGCGAGGCATCACTGTCTGGAACCGCTGCGGAGGGTCAAGGTTGCGCTTGGAGGGCGGTGCAACGGCTTATTCTTCGCCGCCGATGACCGAGATCCCGCCACCACTGCTGCGCACCGGGATCCTGAGCGGCGTCGACCTCGTCGTGGCGGGCGGCGGGGCGCATGTCGCCGGCGCCTGCGCGGCGCTCGGCGCCGAGGTTCACCCGCTCGCCTGCGACCTGCTCGACGAGGCGGCGACGATTCGCGCGGCCGAGGGCCTCGAGGCCGCCGACGTCCTCGTCTGCGACGCCGGCACGCCGTACCGCGCGCTCGGCGCGGGCCCGGCGGCTCTCAGCGCCGCCGTTCAGGGAACGTGGAACGCGACCCGGGCGATCGTCAACGCCGTGCAACGGCCGGCGGGCTGCGGCAAGGTCGTGCTGCTCGCGCCAAGGCCGGGGGACGGCCCGGATGCCGGCGCGGCGCGCGCCGCGCTCGAGAACCTGGCGCGCACGACGTCGGTCGAATGGGCCCGTCTGGGCATTCGGGTCGTCGCCGTCTGGCCCGGCGACGCGACGAGCGATCGCGCGGTCGCCGATCTCGTCACGTATCTCGCCTCACCCGCAGGCGACTACCTCTCCGGCTGCGTGCTCGAGCTCGGCGCCGCTCAGCCGAGCGGCAGCTCGTAGATCCGCCAGTCGCCGGGAACGCCGCCGACGCGGTCGTAGACCTTCTGCGCGCGGTGGTTGTCCAGCGCCGTCTCCCACACGAGCGTGCCGGCACCGTGCTCACGTGCGCGATCGGCGCAGACGCCGATCAGCTCGTCGGCCAGTCCGGTGCCGCGCGCGTCCGGGTCGACGTACAGGTCGTTCATCACGCCGGTGCGCCCCGTCTCGAGCGTCTGCCACGTCCAGAAGATCGTGGCGAAGCCGACCGCCCGCCCGGAGGGGTCGCGCGCGATCAGCTGGACTCCCTCATGCTGGGGATCGGCGATCAGCGCCCGTGACATCGCCAGCAGGCCGTCGTCGGACGGAGCGACCTCGTAGAAGTCGCAGTAGGCCCGCATCAGGGGGAGGAGGTCGGCCAGGTCGTCCTCGCCGACCGTCGCGATCGTGCAATCGCTCATCAGGTCGTCATTCCCGTGAACTGGCCGCCGGTGATGTTGAGGACCTGGCCGTGGACGAAGTTGCTCCACGGGGAGGCGAGGAAGAAGACGCCGCCGGCGGCCTCCTGCGGCGTTCCCGGGCGGCCGAGCGGGATCAGCATGTTCGCCATGCCGCGCATCTGATCGGGGATGCCGAGCTGCACCTTCTCGCCGTCGATCTCCATCGTGTTCTCGTCGACCTTCGAGGCGGTCAGGCGCGTCTCGATCCAGCCGAACGCGACGGCGTTGCAGTTGACCTTGAACTGGCCCCACTCCTTGGCCAGGGTCTTGGTCAGGCCGACGACGGCGGACTTGCCGGCCGAGTAGTTCGCCTGACCGGCGTTGCCCATCGTGCCCGAGATCGAGGAGACGTTGATGATCTTGCGGAACACCTCGACGCCCTCGGCCTTCTCGGCCTTGGCGGGCTCGCGCAGGTACGGGGCGGCCTCGCGGATGATCCGGAACGGCGCGACGACGTGGATGTCGAGCATCCGCTGGAACCAGTCGTCGCTCATCTTGTGGATCGGCGCGTCGAGCGTGTACCCGGCGTTGTTGACGATGATGTCGATCCGGCCCCACGCGTCGATCGCGCTCTGCACGAGCTCGGCGGGCGCACCCGGCTTCGTCAGGTCGCCAGCGTAGACCGCCGTCTCGCCGGCGATCTCGGCCGCCGTCTGCTTCGCGGCGTCGCCGTCGAGGTCGTTGACGACGACCTTCGCGCCGTGCTCGCTGAGCAGCTCGGCGGTCGCGCGGCCGATGCCGCGGGCCGATCCGGTGACGATCGCCACCTTGTCGTCGAGAACTCCCATGCCGTCTCCTGAAGATCGGGTTCGAAATGCCGATGCGATCCTACGGAACGATCGCGGGCCCCGGTCTCCCGGGGCCCGCGTGCTGCGTCGTGTCCGTGGCCGGTGGTCAGTGATCCCAGCCGTGGCGCGGGGCGTCGTCGCGGACGACCTCCCACGTGGTGTTGTCACCGTGCTGCTGGGTCCAGAAGAGCCGCCAGCCGTCATGGAACACGCTCGGGACCTTGGCGCCCAGGATGCCCGAGCGGGTCGGATCGCCGTCCGACGCATGGATCCCGGTGATCTCGTTGTCACCCTCGTTCCCGGCCACCAGCGGACCGCCGGCCGAGTCGATCGTGGCCGACGGGTCACGGCCCTCGGCGATGAAGCGCACCGGATCCGGTGCGCCCGGAGCCGAGTAGTCGACCCGCGTGTCCAGCACGTAGGCCGAGTCGAGCGCGTTGCGCTGAGCGTGCAGCGTGTCACCGGCGTCCTCGACGAAGGCGATCCGGTTGCGCGACAGGAACGTCACGTTGTCGAACCCGGCGCGTGCCTGGTCGCCGCGGTAGAACAGCCGCAGCGTGCCGGTGTCCGCGGACGGGCTCGACTGGTCGAGCCGCTGAACGTCGCCGAACCCACCGAGGTTCGGGATCGCCTGCGAGCGGTTGTCCGTGTCGCCCGTCTCGTCGAAGAAGAACGTGCGGAAGCCGGTGCCCGGCTGGAACTGCCCGTTCTCGGGGCGCTTGAACGGCGTCGCCTTCGCCGTCTTCGCGGCGGCGTTGGCGTTGAACGGCGCGCTGCCGTCGGTTGCCGTGTCGTGGATCGTGACCCACTTCGTGGCGAACGTGTGGCCGTACGTGTGGAGATCCTGCGTGTCACCCGACGTGATGTCGGCGTCAGCCTGCGCGCCCGTCGGGCTGCCCGTCGCGGGACCGTTGAAGGCGATCGGCTGGCCGGCGTTGCGCAGCGAGCCGACCTGGAGCGCCTGCAGCTTCCCGCCCTTGGTCAGGTCGGTCGGGTCGACCGGCTTGAACCGGTAGACGAAGCTGTTCGGCGTCTTGGCGAAGGTGTTCACCGTGCCGTTCTTCCCGCCGACGTCCTCCACGATCCAGACGTTCCCGGCCGAGTCGTTCTGGATGCCCTCATAGCCGCCGATGCCCAGAATGCCCTGGAGGTTCACAACGGTCGAGGGCACGTCGGTCGTCGCCTGCCACACGCCGCCGGTGGAAAGGCTCTCGGCGGTGAACAGCAGCCGCTTGGCCCATGGATCCCAGGTCGACCCGTCGATGGTCGGCAGTGGCGTCGTGCCGTCCTTCTCGGTGGTGGCGAGGAGCGTCACGCGGTGAGCGGCGTCGGCGTCGAGGTTGATACGGGTGATGGAGCCCGGGCTCCCGGTCTCATGACCCTGGAACAGGAAGTGGGTCCCGTAGTCGTAGCCTGGATCGGCGCCCTTCTGTCCGCGCAGCGTCAGGTAGGTGTTCTTGTCGGGCTCCGTCTTCGCTGCCTCCTGGCCCGATGGCTGGACGGGGAGGAACGGGGCCTGGGCGGAGCAGTCCGCCGAGCCGGGGACGTGGGCGTCGTAGCCGTAGTACCGCACGCACGCGACGCCGTTCTCGAGCTTGTCGGAGCCCTGGGCGACGGCGAACTCGTTGAGGCCCGGCGACAGGACGTTGGGCAGGGCGATGCCCGGAGACTTGGGCTGGGCGGGAACCGACGTGAAGTCGGCCGGATCGCCGGGTGACGCTGCGACGACGCCGGCGGTGATGCCGGCCGCCGCCAGGGCGCCGGCCGCGAGCGCGGCGGCGCTGCGGGTGCGGATGCGCATTGGGTGGGACCTCCCGGATGGGTGGGGTATGGGGAGATCCCATCCCACGTCACGGCCCGCGGCGGCGTGTCATCTTGCTGTCACCCTCGTGTGATCAGGGTGAAAAGAGTCGTGACGATCGTGTGATCGCCCCCGGCGCCGGTGCTCAGAGCCCCATCGTGCGGCCCAGGATCTCGCGCATGATCTCGTCGGTGCCGCCGCCGATCGGGCCCAGGCGGGCGTCGCGGGCGGCGCGCTCGATCCCGAACTCCTTCATGTAGCCGGCGCCGCCGTGGATCTGCAGGCAGGTGTCGGCGACCTCGAAGGCGGCGCGCTGGGTGGCGAGCTTGGCCATCGTGACCTCGCGCGTCGCGTCGTGGCCGTCCGTGAAGAGGCGCAGTGCGTGGTAGGTCAGCGCGCGGCCGGCCTCGATCGTCGTGGCCATCTCGGCGAACTTGTGGCGGATCGCCTGGAAGGTGCCGATCCGCCGACCGAACGCCTCGCGCTCCTGGGCGTACTGCAGGGTGCGGTCGAAGCAGACCTGCATTCCCGCCACCGAGCCGAGCGCCATCGACAGGCGCTCCCATTGGAAGTTGGCCATGATCAGCTTGAACCCGCCGTGCAGCTCGCCGAGCAGGTTCTCTCGCGGCACGAAGACGTCGTCCATCGCGATCAGGCCGGTGTCCGACGCGTGCCAGCCGAGCTTCTCGAGCTTCGTGGTGGTGTAGCCGGGCTGGTCGGTGTCGACGAGGAAGAACGAGATCCCGCCGTGGCCGCCCTCCGGCGTCGTCCTGACCGCCATGACGACGTAGTCGGCGCGCACGCCGTTCGTGATGTACGTCTTCGAGCCGTTGATCACCCAGCCGCCCTCGGCCTCCGTGGCGCGTGAGCGCAGCCCGGCCACGTCCGACCCGGCGTCCGGCTCGGTGATGCCGAGCGCCGCGATCTTCGTCCCCGCGATCGAGGGCACGAGGTAGCGCTGCTTCTGATCCTCGGTGCCGAACTTCCAGACGGGGGGCGTGGCGATCGTGATGTGCGCGCCGAGGCCGGCCGCCACACCACCGGACCCGCAGCGCGCGAGCTCCTCGGCGAGGACCGCGTCGTGCAGGTAGCCGCCGCCCTGGCCGCCGTAGCGCTCCTCGTACTTCAGGCCCAGGAAGCCGAGCTCGCCCATGCGCGGGAAGAGCTCGCTGGGGAACCAGCGTGCGTCCTCCCACTCCGTCGCGTAGGGCAGCAGCTCGTTCTCGACGAAGCGGCGCAGCGACGCGCGCAGCTCCTCGTGCTCCTGCGTGAACGGCGGCAGCAGCCGGCGCTCGCTCGCCGCCGGAACACCCTTGGCATAGCTCGTGGACACGGCCGGGAGCCTAGTGCGGATGCCCGGCAGCGGGCGGCGATCAGCTCAGGAGGTCGAGCTCTGCACCGGAGCCGGCGCGGGCGCGGGCGTCGGGGCCGGGGCGGAGCTCTGCACCGGAGCTGGCGCAGGCGCGGCCGCGGGCGCGGAGCTCTGCACGGTGACGTGCTTGGGCGTGACGTGCTTGCGGGCGCGCGAGCGATGGTGCTTGCGGGCGCGAGAGCGATGGTGCTTGGCGACCGAGGCGACCTGTGCCTTCGGCGCGCCGAGTGCGGGGTCCTGACCCTGCGCCATCCGCACGCCGAGGAATCCGAACGTGGCGACGAAGGCGGCGAGGGCTCCTGCGAACACGGGGAGCGGACTCGGCTTGCGAGTCCGCCGGCGAGGAGACGGCGGCGTGGTGTCCCTGTCAGTCATTGTCGTGGTGTCCTTCCTTGACGGTGTGGGCGGCGGCGCCCGTGGAGGTGCGGGTGGTCAGTGCCTTGACGGTGTGCGTGGTGCTGATCGAGGCGCTTGCCGGCCCGGCGTCACGGCTCTGCTCGGCGCGCAGCCCGATGGAGCCGAACACCGTCGCGAACAGCGCCAGCGTGGTGCCGTAGACGGCGATCGCGTTGCGCCCGAGCAGGCGAGGGCGGGGAGAGGTGCGGCGCTCAGGCACGGGTGGCATCGTGCGTCGCGGTTGCCGGGACGGCGGAGCTGTCGCGCTCGCCGGAGTTGTCGCCGCCGCGCTCGCGACCATTGGAGTCCGACGGTCCGCCGCTGGACTTGGTCTTGAGCTTCGGTGCATGCCGGGCCTTGGTCTTGGGCTTGGCCTTGGGCTTCGCCTTGGCCGCCGGCTTCGGCTTCGGCTTGTGCCTGGTCTTCACGGCGGGCTTCGTCTTCGCCTTCGGTGCCCCGCTCGTCTTGGTGCGCAGCGGCGCCGAGGTCGACGCCGCTGCCCGGGCGGCGGCATGCCCGGAGGCGGTCGCCGCGGGGGTCGCGGCGGCCGCCACGGCCGGGCCCTGGGCCATCGGGATGCCGGCGAGGCCGCCGGCGGTCGCGAGCAGCGCCGCTGAGGCCACGGAGCCCTTGCGGGCGGCTGCGATTCGGACGGGGGAGCGCTTCATGGACACGACAGTGCCACGGCGCTGCGAAACCTCCAGGCAAGCCGCGGGAAAGCCTCGGCAAAGCCTGCGGCGCCCGCTGGGCGGGCCCTTACAGCTTCTTCTTCAGGAGGCCGAAGATCCCGCGCACGACCTCCTTCTGCATCTGCTTGCCCTGCCGGCTGTTGAGGAAGTCGCCGATCGCCTCGGCTCCGCCT
The DNA here is from genome assembly GCA_963781935.1 of uncultured Solirubrobacteraceae bacterium. Taxonomy (GTDB): domain Bacteria; phylum Actinomycetota; class Thermoleophilia; order Solirubrobacterales; family Solirubrobacteraceae; genus F1-60-MAGs163. Next base: position 1,747,926 of record CAWAHX010000005.1, on the reverse strand, counting down.
CCGACGACCGTCGCGGTCTCCTTGGGCTTGGGCGCCGGGGCGTCCGCCGTGGCCGTGGCGGTCGTCTCCGCGCCCGCGAATGCGTTCGTCACGCGCGCCGCGAGGATCTCGCGGGCGCTCTCGCTGTCAATGCGCGTCCCGTACGTCGCGTACAGCGTCGAGGCCTTCGCCGCGGCATCGACGTCGTCCGCCGGATCCATGCGTGAGCGCGGTGCGGGAAGCCGGCTGTGGACGACGGGGGTGGGAATGCCCTTCTCGTTCAGCAGCGTCACCGCCGCCTCACCCGTGCCCATCGAGGTCAGGAGCGTCTCGATGTCGTAGAACTCGCTCTTGGGGTAGGTCTTGGCGGCCGAGTTCAGCGCCTTCTGATCGTCGGGGGTGAAGGCGCGCAGCGCGTGCTGCACGCGGTTGCCCAGCTGGCCCAGCACGTCGCCCGGAACGTCCTTCGGGCTCTGGGTGATGAAGAAGATGCCGACGCCCTTGGAGCGGATCAGGCGCACCGTCTGGGTGACCGACTCGAGGAACGCCTTGCTGGCGTCGTTGAACAGCAGGTGCGCCTCGTCGAAGAAGAAGACGAGCTTGGGCTTGTCGACGTCGCCGACCTCGGGCAGCTCCTCGAACAGCTCGGCGACGAGCCACATCAGGACCGTCGAGAAGAGCTTGGGCTTGTCCTGCACCGCCGCCAGCTCCAGGCAGCTGATGACCCCGCGCCCGTCAGGGGTCACGCGCAGCAGATCGCTGATCTTGAACTGCGGCTCCCCGAAGAACTCGTTGCCCCCGCCCGTCTCCAGGGCCACGAGGTCGCGCAGCAGCACGCCGACGGTGGACTTCGAGAGGCCGCCGATCCCCTCCAGCTCGGCCTTGCCCTCGGCGGAGTCCAGGAAGGTCAGCAGCGCGCGCAGGTCGCTGAGGTCCAGCAGCGGCAGCGCCTTCGTGTCGGCGTAGTGGAACACGAGGCCGAGGCTCGACTCCTGGGTCTCGTTGCTGCCCAGCACCTTTGCCAGCAGCGTCGCGCCGAAGTCCGAGACGGTCGCGCGGATCGGCACGCCCGGCCCGAGCCCGCCGATCGACAGGAACTCGACGGGGAAGGCGGTGGGCTCGTAGGGGATCCCCAGCTCGGCGTCGCGCTTGGAGGCGATCCCCTCGGCGTCGCCCGCCACGGCAAGGCCCGAGAGGTCGCCCTTGATGTCGGCGACGAACGCCGGCACGCCCTGCGCGGAGAGCTGCTCCGCCATGCCCTGCAGCGTCTTCGTCTTGCCCGTGCCCGTCGCGCCGGCGACGAGCCCGTGACGGTTCATCATCGAGAGCGCGATCTGGACCTTCGCGTCCTGGGCCACGGCGTCCTTGAGGACCCCGCGGCCGAGGTCGATGGAGGCGCCCTCGACGGCGTACGCCGCGGCGATGGTGGTGGCGAAGTCGGTCATCAGGGCTGGGACGCTACCGCGCGCGGCGAGCGCCCAACAGCCCGCTACAGGCCGTAGGAGCGGCCGATCACGTCGAGCATGATCTCGTCGGTCCCGGCGCCGATCCGGTTCAGCCGCATATCGCGCCACACCCGCTCGACGCCGTACTCCTTCATGTACCCGGCACCGCCGTGGATCTGGATGCACTCGTCCGCGACCTCGACTGCGATGCGCGCGGAGTAGAGCTTCGCCATCGAGATCTCGCGCACGGGGTACTCGCCGTTCTGGAAGCGCCACGCCGTCATGTACACGAGCTGGCGCGCCGCCTCGATCTTCGTCGCCATCTCGGCGAACTTGTGGCGGATCACCTGGAACTTGCCGATCTGCTTGCCGAACGCCGTGCGCTCGAGCGCGTACTGGAGCGTGCGGTCCATGCACAGCTGGGCGCCTGCGACGGAGCCCGCGGCACCGATCAGGCGCTCGCCCTGAAGCTCCCACATGATGTGGTAGAAGCCCTTGCCGACCTCGCCGAGGACCGCGGTGTCGGGCACGCGCACGTCCTGGAAGGCCAGCAGCGCGGTGTCGCTGGAGTGCATCCCGAGCTTCTCGAGGCGCTTCTCGCGGATCACGCCCGGGGCGTCCATCGGGACGAGGAACAGCGTGAAGCCGTCGTAGCCGGCGTCCGGATCGGTCTTCGTGACGAGCACGATGACGTCGGCGCGATGGCCGTTCGTGATGTACGTCTTGGAGCCGTTGATGACGTACTCGTTGCCGTCCCTCACGGCGCGCGTCTTGATGCCGGCGACGTCGGAGCCCGCGTCCGGCTCGGTGATGCCGAGGCAGAGGATCTTCTCGCCCTTGATCGCCGGAACGACCCACTCCTGCTTCTGCTCCTCGGTGCCGAACGCGAGGATCGGCGGCATCGCCATGTCGGTGTGGACGGCGATGCCCATCGCCAGGCCGCCGGACTGCGCGTGCGCGATCTCCTCGGCGAGCACGAGCGCGGAGTAGTAGTCGCCGCCCTGGCCGCCGTACTGCTCGGGCTTGTCGAGGCCGAGGAAGCCCAGCTCGCCCATGCGGTGGAAGACGGAGTCCGGGAAGGTCGTCTCCTCCCACTCGTCGGCGTGCGGCGCCAGCTCCTTCTGGGCGAACGAGCGGATCGACTCGCGCAGCTGCTCGTGCTCGTCGGTGAAGATGAAGTGCTTCTTCTTGGCGGCGTAGTCGGGCTTGATGACCGACGAGGTGGTGGCCATGGGAACTCCTTGGGCGGCGGGTGGGGCTCGGGACGCTACCGGAGCTCGCCCCAAAAGTGAACAGTGGCACGTCCCACTTCTCACTGACCGTCGCCAAGCGCAGGCCGGCGGCCGCCGCGACACGGGTCGCGGCGGCCGCCGAGCGTCAGCGGGCCGCTAGGGCGCGCCGAGGTACGCCAGCGCGTTGTGCACGAGCTGGGCGCGCGCCGCTGCGCCGGTCACGCCCTCGAGGCCGAAGCCCCAATAGAGCGAGCGATCCGTTCGCACTCCCGGGCCGTCGACGTATCCGACGGACGCGGTCTGCTTCCAGTCGTCCGAGTTGCCCGGGGAGCCCTCGGGCGCACCGGGAACGGTCCAGCCGTCGAGCCCGGTCTCGAAGCCGGCGAAATCGGCCACCGTGCCGTCGACGCTGAACGTCGCGTCGTCGACGAACGCTCCGAGCCCGTGTGTCGCCGGGTCGGTGATGTACGTGATCGAGACCTCGACGTCCTTGCCCTTGTAGGCGCACAGGTCGACCTTCCAGTCCTGGAAGCCGCCCGAGTTGCCGGTCGCCGCGTTCCACGCGCCGGTCGCGGGGGGCGTGCCCGTCGGGTCGCACGTCGCGTCCGCGCTGCCACCGGGCGGGCCGTTGTAGGTCTCGTAGTGCGCCACGAACGGGTGCAGCTCCACCATCGGGATCTGCGGGCAGCTGAGCCCCAGGTCCTGGGAGGTGTGGCCGTTGATGTCCGGCAGCGTCGTCCAGTCGTCCTGGCCCGCCGTGTGCGCCTCGACGAACACGTAGTCCCAGTCGGGCTCGGTGTCGTAGGACAGCTTGAACGACAGGTCCGCGCTCGTCGCGCCCGCCGGGACGCTGAACGTCTTCGCGAGTCGGCGGTAGGACTGATCGCCCGACTGCGAGAACGCGTAGCCGCTCCCCGTCGGCGGATCGAATGCCGGCGGCCGGTCGAGCTTGATCGCCTGGTTGGTCTTGAACTGCGGGTAGGTGGCCGGCTTCAGGATGCTCGACGTCGTCAGGAACGTCGTGACGTTGTCCTGGTTCTGCGCCGAGTCCGTGCCGTTGCACGCCGAACGCGAGGTCGCCGATCGGCGCGACCTCCCGGAACGGCAGTGCCGCCGCCGCGATCGACGTCAGCCGCCGCGTTGACCGGGATGTACGCCCCGAGCCAGTACTGCTGGAAGTCGTTGGAGACCGCCACGCAGTTCTCGACCTGGCCCGGCGGGTCGACGACGTCGCCGTTGCCCTGCGTCTGGTTCGACGCGCAGACGGCGGGCCGGGCGTCGAACCGAGCGGGTTGTAGAGGAACCCGTCCGAGGCTCCCTGCAACGCGTACTTCCCGTTGACCAGCGCCTTGCCGCCCTCGTTGAGGTAGTCGCGGACGTTCGACGATCTCGTCGTCCAGCAGCTTCGTCGACGCCGGTCCCGCCGGGCTGACCGGGCTCGCGGGTGTAGAGGTCGTCGCCGGTGTACCAGACGACGGCCTTGTAGTGCGAGAGCACGCCGAGGTGCGTCGGGGCGATGCGATCCTGGGCATCGACGTCGTAGATGTCGTAGCCCACGTGCGCGTCGGCGAGCGCCTGCTTGGAAGTCGCAGGTACCCTGGTCCCGAGGTATCCCGCGGCGGGCTGGGCCCGGTGTAGTCCTCGGCGGACAGCATCAGCACCTTGTTCGAGCTGTCCTGCCGACGGTGTAGGTGAAGGACGCGACTGCGTTTGCCCTTCGCCGAGAACCACACCTCACCGTGTCGCCCTGCGGCTCCGCGAACCTTCGCGCGGAGCCGGTGGTAGTAGACGCCGGGGTCGCCGTAGCGTCTCGCCGCCTGCGAACTCGCCGGTCTTCGCCGAACGCGTCCGGCCGCCGTTGACGCGCCAGTACGACGCGCACGTCGCGCCGAGGCTCGCGCTTGGCGTTGACCTCGACGATCTGCGGGTCGCCGTAGGAGATCGGGAACGTCGTCGGGAACGAAGTCCGGCGCCGTGTTGCCCAGGTGCGACACCGGGTTCGCCGGAGTCGCCGCCGACTTCGCCAGGTCCAGGGCGAAGTCGCAGGTTCTTGCGGAACTCGCGCCTGCGACCTCGGCCTCGTGTCCTGGAAGACGAATCCTCCCGGTGAGAAGGCGTCGTCGGAGTTCGTCGTACCGCCGACGTCCGGGTCGCCTCGACCCACCGTACAGCTCGACCGTGTACGCCTGCGTCCCGTACTTCTTGAGGGCGTCGTCGGTGACGTCGCCGTTGGTCGTGTACAGCTCGGCAGAGACGTCCGGGTCGAAGCCCGCGATCGCCGGGTTGCGGTCGTCACCGGCCAGCGCCGTCGTCAGCGGGCGCGTCGGTGCGATGCGTCTCGACCTGCCACCCCTCGGGGTACAGGATCAGCGGGCGAACGAGTGGTAGTCGATCTGGAACTTGGACGAATCCGAGCGGTTCTCAGCGCGCCAGCGCGGCGACCTCGGATTCCGAGGCGGCGGCGGTGCCGTGGTAGGTCTCGACGCTGGAGTCGGCGGACGAGCCCTCGAGGTCGTAGTTCCACTTGGTCGGCCCAGTTGCGGTTGGGGTCGACGCCATCGACGTTCGTGATCTCGCCGTCGCCGTTGACGTCGCGCAGGTTCTTGCGCCACAGGCGCGTCCCCTTGGTCCGGAAGGTGTAGTCGTAGCCGTCGGGGTTGACGATCGGCACGAACCAGAGCTCGGTGTTCCGGAGGAGCCCGGAATCGCCGTGCCGCGGTCGTTCTTGTCTGGTCAGGAAGTAGTCGAACAGGCGCCGCTCGGTCTCGGCGGCGATCCACTCCCGCGCGTGCTGCACCGCGTCGTAGAGCACCGCGGGACGGCCCGGGTGGCGCTCGCCGGCGCCGTCGGTGATCCGGTAGGCGACCAGGTCCTGGCCCAGCACGGACTTGCCGTAGACGACCTTCTGGACGATGTCGCGGTTGCGCTTTGCCAGGTCGTCGTACCAGGTCTTCAGCGGCACCAGCGGCGTCGAGCAGGTCGTCGGGCACGGCGCGGGCTTCAGGCTCCACGGGCGAAAGACGTCATAGCCGTGGGTCGGCTGCTGGAGCGGCGAGGACGGAGCGGCGCGCAGCGCGCGAGCGGTGCCGAACGGCGCGATGACCGTGGCGCCCTTGTCGCGCAGCGACTGCGCCTGAGCCGGCGTGGCCACGATCGAGAAGCCCTTCTTGTTCCCGGGCAGCACCGCCTCGCTGAGGTCGTAGCCCTGCCGGGCGAGCGTGTCGCCGCTGATCTTCCCGCTGACCACGTACTGGTTCAGCGGCTCCGCCGGTTCGCCCGCCGCGAGTGCGGCCGGAGCTGTGGCGCCGCTGACGGCGACCGCCGTCGTGACGCATGCGAGCATCCATTGCCTGAGGTGCATGGGTCTCCTCTCCCAGGAGTTGCGGACGCCGGCCGGGGAGACCGCGTCCCGTGTGCTGCGGCGAACCTACGCCCGGTGGGCGGGCGCCGCAAGTCCCTTGGGCTACCCGCGCGGCGAGCGGCGCAAACCTCACGCCTGGAGGCTTTCGAGCCGCGTCCCGGGGGTTTGCGCGGCGACTCGGATACCGTGCCGGTCCATGTCCGACGCAGCGGTCCTCTATGACGTCGCGGACGGCGTCGCCACGATCACCCTGAATCAGCCCGACACGCGCAACGCGCTCAGCGACGAGCTGCTCGACGAGCTGATCGGTGCGTTCGAGCGCGCCGAGGCCGACGACGCGGTCCGCGCGGTCGTGCTCGCCAGCTCGCACGCGAAGGTCTTCTCCGCGGGCGGGAACCTCGCCGGCTTCGCGGCCGACGTCCCGCTGGTGCACAAGCACGTCGGCATCGAGCGGTTCCCGCGGCTCTTCGAGCTGATCGGCACGCTCGGCAAGCCGACGATCTGCGCGGCCGGCGGGCACGTCCTGGCGGGGGCGCTCGGCGTGGCGCTGGCGTGCGACCTCGTGATCGCGAAGGAGACCGCGACGTTCGGCACGCCCGGAGATCAACGTCGGCGTCTTCCCCTTCATGATCATGGCGCTGATCTACCGCAACGTCGGCCGCAAGAAGGCGACCGAGCTGCTGCTGCTGGGCGAGCGGATCGACGCCGCCGAGGCCGAGCGGCTCGGGATCGTCAACCGCGTCGTCGCGGACGAGGACTTCGACGCCGCCGTCGCGGACTGGGCCGGCAAGCTCGCCGCGAAGTCGCCGGTGATGATGCGCATGGGCAAGGACGCGATCTGGCGACAGCAGGACATGGCGCTGCTGGACGCGCTCGACTACCTGCGCGCGCAGCTGGCGATCGCGTTCTCGACAGAGGACATCCAGGAGGGCGTCGCGGCCTTCTTCGAGAAGCGCGACCCGCACTGGACGGGACGGTGAGCTCGCGCGTCATCGGGCTGCTGCTGCCGGACCTCCGAGCGTGAGCGGTCCTGCGCCGAAGGCGCGCGGGTGCTGGCCGAGCTGATCGGAGCGGGGGCGCGACGTGCGGATGGTCGGGTCGGCCGGCGAGCCGCGCGTGAGCACCTACGACGAGGACGTCGTCGACTCGCGCGGCTGCCTGCTCGAGGCCGGCGGCCAGCTCGAGGACGCACTCCACGACGGCGCCTTCCCGGTGCTCTGTGCGGGCGACGTGCTCCATCTGCCTGACGACGCTCCCGGTCCTCGCGCGCGACCGTCCCGACGCGTTCGTGCTGTGGCTCGACGCGCACGGTGACTTCAACTCGCCCGACACGTCGCCCTCGCAGTTCCTGGGCGGTATGTGCCTCGCAGCGGCGTGCGGTGTGTGGGACGCCGGATTCGAGGGTCCGCCGCTCGACCCCTCGCGGGTGGTCATGTGCGGCGTGCGCGACCTCGACGGCGGCGAACGCGTGCTGCTCGAGACGAACGGCGTCTCGATGATCGAGCGTCCGAGCCGGCTCGCCGATGCGCTTGCGGGGCGCGAGGTGTTCGTGCACCTGGACGTCGACGTGCTCGACCCGTCGGTCCTGCCCGACGTCGGCTTCCCGGTGCCGGGCGGCTTCAGTGCCGCGGGCCTGGCGCGGATGCTCACCGAGATCGCACGAGTGGCGACCGTGATCGGCGTCGAGGTCACCGGATGCCCGGGCGAGGCCTCCGCGCGCGTGGTCGCGCCCGTCGTGCAGGCGCTGATGCCGCCGGCGCCCAGCGCGACGTAGGCTCCAGGGTCATGAGCACGCCCGACGCCACCGCACCCAGCATCCTGCGCCCGCTCGTCGAGGAGCTGCACGCCCGCCGCGCCGCAGCGGCGCTCGGCGGCGGCGAGGAGAAGATCGCCAAGCAGCACGCCGCGGACAAGCTCACGGCGCGCGAGCGGATCGCGCTGCTGGTCGACGACGGGACGTTCAGCGAGCTCGGGATCCATGCCGGGATCCACTACTCGGTGCGCGCCTTCGAGGGCAAGGTGGCGCCCGCCGACGGCGTGATCACCGGCTACGGCAAGGTCGACGGGCGCCTCGTCGCCGTCTGCGCCTACGACTTCACGGTGATGGCCGGCTCGATGGGGATGACCGGCGAGATGAAGGTCGCGCGGCTGCGCGAGCTGGCGCTGACCAAGCGCATCCCGTTCGTGTGGCTGCTCGACTCCGCCGGCGCGCGCATCCAGGAGGCCGTCGGCTCGCTCTTCGCGGGCTCGGGGCACCTGTTCCGCGAGGAGGTCGTGATGAGCGGCGTCATCCCGCAGGTCGCCGCGCTGATGGGTCCGTGCGCCGCGGGCACCGCGTACATCCCGGGCCTCGCCGACTTCGTCCCGATGGTGAAGGGGCGCGGCTCGATGGCGCTCGCCGGGCCGCACCTCGTGCGCGCCGCGGTCGGCGAGGACGTGACGCAGGAGGAGCTCGGCGGCTCGCGCGTGCACTGCCGCAAGTCGGGCGTCGGCGACCTCGAGGTCGGCTCGGACGAGGAGTGCATCGAGCGCATCAGGCAGTACCTGTCGTACATGCCGACCAACTGCGAGCAGGCACCGCCGATCCTCCCGGTCGAGCGACCCCATCGAGCGCGCCGACGAGGAGCTGCTCGACGTCCTGCCGGAGTCCAACCGCAAGCCGTACGACATGTACGAGGTGATCCGGCGGATCGTCGACGACGGCGAGTACTTCGACATGAAGCCGCAGTTCGCCAAGACGATCATCACGTGCTTCGCGCGCTTCGGCGGACGCCCCTGCGGCATCGTCGCCAACCAGCCGAGGCACCTCGGCGGCATCCTCGACATCGACTCCGCCGACAAGGCCGCGCGGTTCGTGAACCTCTGCAACGCCTACGGCATCCCGCTGCTGTTCCTGATGGACGTGCCGGGGTTCATGGTGGGCACGAAGGTCGAGGAGGCGGGCATCATCCGCCACGGCGCGAAGATGCTCTACGCGGTCGCCAACGCGACCGTCCCGAAGATCACCGTCGTGCTGCGCAAGGCCTACGGCGCGGGCTACTACGTGATGAACGGCCGCGCCTACGAGCCGGACCTGATCGTCGCCTGGCCCAGCGCGGAGATCAGCGTGATGGGGGCGGAGGGCGCGGTCGAGATCGTGATGCGCCGCCAGGTCGAGGAGGCGGACGATCCGGTCGCCAAGAAGCAGGAGCTGATCGAGGCCTACCGCGGGATCATCGACGTGTACGTCGCCGCCCACAACGCGATGATCGACGACGTGATCGACCCGCGCGAGACGCGCCCCGTGATCTGCCGCGCCCTCGAGATGGCCGAGGGCAAGCGCATCGAGCGCCCGTGGAAGCGCTCGGGCGTCGTACCGGTCTGATCAGCGGCGCTCGAGCGCCTCGATGTCGGCGAGATCCTGCTTGGAGCCCCGGGCACGCTTCATCGCCACGAGGTGGTTGAGCGAGGCGGCGCGAACGCTGAAGCCGTCGATCTCGAAGCCCAGAGCGTCGCGGTCGAGCTCTGCGAAGCTGAGGACGCCGGGGAGCCGCTGAAGGACGTCGACGTCCCCGAGTGACGTCGTGAGCGTGAGGTTGCGGCCCTGCGCGAGCGCGGTGCGGTGCTCCGGCCCGAACGCCACGTCCGGCGCGCCCGTGAGGTGCGCGTCGATCGCGACGAGCGCGTTGCCGAGCGCGGTCAGGTCGCCCGGGTCGGGCGATGGGACGACGTCGAGGTCCTCGGTCGTCCGCAATGGGCCGTGGGCCGCGACCGCAACCCCGCCGACGACGATGAAACGCCCGCCGCCGGCGGTCAGCGCGCGCAGCAGCGGGACGAGCTGAAGCGCCGTCATCGGCTCCGTGCGGCGGCGTCACGCACAGCGGTCGCCTGACGGATCAGGGCGTCGAGCCGGCGCAGCCGATCGGCCGGCGTCAGCGCCTTGAGCTGCTCCTCACGCGCGTCGCGGGCGCCCTTCAGCGCCGCGGCGTCGGGATGCTCCGCCTTCTCTGTGGGCGTGTCCATGACGTCGTCAGTGTGACGGTCGCCGGGGATGGCGCCAACCGCCGCGCTACTTCTCGTTCTGCGCCGCGACGGCGCGCACGTCGAGGTCGGCGAGCGTCAGCGGGTGCGCCGGCGGGTCGGGAAGGACCATGCTCACGTGGGGCTCCAGGTCGAGCCCGACGTGCAGGAGCTCGCCGGGCTGCAGCGCGTGCCAGTCGCCCTCGCCCATCCGCTCGCTGGCCACGGCGATCCCCGGGGCCGGAATGTCCACCCCGAAGCGCAGCCGGTGGCGGCGGTCGTGCCGCGTGGGGATGTGGACCTCGCGCTCGTCGAGCCACAGGAGGTCGTGCGTGTCCGGGTAGCGCAGCGCCCAGAGCCCGTCGGGAGTCGCCAGCAGGACGTTCACCGCGTAGAGCGGCAGCTCGGCGGCGATCCAGGTCGTGGCCGCCACCAGCCCGGCGGTCACGTCACCGGCGTGGTCGTCGATCTCCTGGGTGACCAGTGCGAAGACGCGCTCGGAGTCGGTCTCGCCCGCGACGAGCGAGCGGTACTCGGGCCGCAGCCGCGCCTCCAGCTCGCCGAGCCCGTGCACGACGCCGTTGTGGGCGAAGATCCGGTCGTGCTGGACGAACGGGTGCGTGTTGCGCTCCAGGTCCTCACCGTTCGTGGCGAAGCGGATGTGCGCGACGAAGATGTCCGAGCGCAGCTCATGGGCCTCCTGGGCGAAACGCCGGTCGAGGTAGGCCGCCTTGGCGCGGCGGACGACCTCGGCGTGGCCGTGGCGCGTGAACGTGCCGATGCCGTAGCCGTCGGGCTCACGCCGGCTCTGGGCGGCGAGGCTGTCGTCGGCCTCCAGGAACCCGAACGTCGCGGGGTAGGGCTGCGCGGAGATGCGGGCGAAGAGTCGGCACATGATGCGCAGCCTAATCTCAGCGGAAGGGGCGCTCCTCCCACCACGGGAAGAACTCCGGCATGCCGGTGCTGACCGTCAGCGGGAAGTGCGGCTCGCGCTTCTCCAGGAACGACATCACGCCCTCGACGGCGTCGGGCGACGCGCCGCGGGAGGCGATCGCCCGCGAGTCGACCTTGTGCGCCTCCATCGGGTGGTCGGCCCCGGCCATGCGCCAGAGCATCTGGCGCGTGAGGGCGACCGACACGGGCGCGGTGTTCGCGGCGATCTCCGCGGCCAGGGCGTAGGCGGCGGGCAGCAGGTCATCCGGGGCGTGGACGCTGCGCACGAGCCCGCCCTCCAGGGCCTCGCCGGCGTCGAAGATGCGCCCCGTCATGCACCATTCGAGCGCGCGGCTGACGCCGACGATCTTCGGCAGGAACCAGCTCGACGCCGCCTCGGGGACGATGCCGCGGCGCGCGAAGACGAGGCCGAAGCGGGCGTCCTGCGAGGCCAGGCGGACGTCCATCGGCAGCTGCATCGTCACGCCGACGCCGACCGCCGGCCCGTTGATCGCCCCGATCACGGGCTTCAGGCACTCGAAGATGCGCAGCGTCACGATCCCGCCCCCGTCGCGATGCAGCTCCTCCTCGTCCGGCCGCGAACGTGTCCCCGCCGGACGAGAGGTCGGCGCCCGCGCAGAATCCGCGCCCGCGGCCGGTCACGACGACGGCGCGAACCTCGTCGTCGGCGTCGATGAGGTCGAACGCCTCGATCAGCTCCCGGCCCATCGTGGCGGTGAACGCGTTGAGCTTGTCCGGGCGGTCGAGCGTGATCGTCGCGACGTGGTCCGAGACCTCGTAGGCGATCTGCTGGAAGCTGCTGGGGTCGGTCATGGCGCGGGAGCGTACCCTGAGGGCCATGACCGTCACCGCCGCAGACCTGCAGACCGTCGGCCACTGGATCGAAGGCGCCCCCGAGGCCCGTGCCGAGCGCTTCGGCGACGTCCACGACCCGGCCACCGGACAGGTCACGAGGCGCGTCGCCTTCGCCTCGGCGCAGGACGTCGATCGCGCCGTCCTCGCCGCTCGCGCCGCGTTCGCCGGGTGGAGCACGGCGTCGCTGTCGAAGCGCACGACGGTGCTGTTCCGCTACCGCGAGCTGCTGACCGCGCGCCGCGACGACCTCGCGCGGATCGTCACCTCCGAGCACGGCAAGACGTTCGATGACGCTCAGGGCGAGGTGCAGCGCGGTCTCGAGGTCGTCGAGTTCGCGTGCGGGATCGCGCACCTGATGAAGGGGGAGGCCTCCGAGCAGATCTCGACGCGCGTCGACTCCGCCAGCTACCGCCAGCCGCTCGGCGTCGTGGCGGGCATCACGCCGTTCAACTTCCCGTCGATGGTCCCGATGTGGATGTACCCGATCGCGATCGCCTGCGGCAACGCGTTCCTCCTGAAGCCCAGCGAGAAGGATCCCTCCGCGGCGATCTTCATGGCCGAGCTGCTCGCCGAGGCCGGGCTGCCGGCCGGCGTCTTCAGCGTGATCCAGGGCGACAAGGTCGCGGTCGACGCGCTGCTGACCCACCCGGAGGTCGACGCCGTCTCGTTCGTCGGGTCGACGCCCGTCGCGAAGTACATCTACGAGACGGCGACCGCGCACGGCAAGCGCGCGCAGGCGCTCGGTGGTGCGAAGAACCACGCGGTCGTGCTCCCCGACGCGAACCTCGACGTCGCCGCCGACGCGATCGCCTCGGCCGCGTTCGGCAGCGCCGGCCAGCGCTGCATGGCGATCTCGGCCGTGGTCACCGTCGGCGACGAGACGGCCGACCGGCTGGCCGCCGCGGTCGTCGAGCGCGCACGCGCGATGACCGTCGGCCCCGGCGCCGACCCCAAGAGCGAGATGGGCCCCGTGATCACCGCGGACGCCCAGCGGCGCGTGACCTCGTACGTCGAGCGCGGGGAGCGCGAGGGCGCCGACGTGCTGCTCGACGGTCGCGGCCTGAAGGTCGAGGGTCACGAGGAGGGCTTCTTCGTCGGGCCGACCGTGATCGACCGCGTGACCGAGGAGATGAGCGTCTACCGCGACGAGATCTTCGGCCCGCTGCTCGTGATGATGCGCGCGTCGTCGTTCGACGAGGCGCTCGAGCTGCTGAACCGCAACGAGTACGGCAACGGCGCCGCGATCTTCACCTCGGACGGAGGCGCGGCGCGCGAGTTCCGCAGCCGGGCGACGGCCGGGATGATCGGCATCAACGTCCCGATCCCGGTGCCGATGGCCTACTACAGCTTCGGCGGCTGGAAGAACTCGCTGTTCGGCGACCTGCACGTGCACGGCCGCGAGGGCGTCCTCTTCTACACCCGCGGCAAGGTCGTCACGGAGCGCTGGCCGCAGAAGGCGCACGGCGTCGACTACGGCTTCCCGACGCAGTCCTGATCGCGGAACGCGAACGGGCGGCCTTTCGGCCGCCCGTTCGTCTCCAGTTGCGCTGTCACACGCTTGCCCTGCGGAGGTGCAGCCTGGGGGGTGGCCGCTTGCCGTGGGTATCGGCAGGTCACGGCGCTGCTTGAGCGTCGCGGCGCGCCCGCTGGACGTCTGATCGAGACGAGCGGCATCCATCGAGCGGCGGGCGGCGGGAACCCCGCTGCCCGGCGGCGACGGCCGGCTTGACGCTCCGCGGCGCGATCCGTCACAGTGGGTAGTGGCACGTCCCACTTCCCACGGAGTCCCCAGCGTGAGCCTCGAGCACCCGGTCGTCATCACCTGCGCCATCTCGGGCGCGATCGCCAACCGTCGAGCAGTGTCCCGCGATTCCCTACACGCCACAGGAGTATGGCGCGGAGGCCAAGCGGATCGTCGACGAGGGCGGCGTGATGATCCACATCCACGCGCGCCGGCCGGACGGGACGCCGTCCTACGAGATCGAGGACTTCCGCGCGATCACCGAGGCGATCAACGACGCGGTCGACGACGTGATCATCAACTACTCGACCGGGACGATCGGCGTGCCGGTGGAGAAGCGCATCGCCTACCTGCGCGAGCTGAAGCCCGACGTCGCGGCGCTCAACATGGGCTCGATGAACTACGCGAAGTACTCGCGCTCGCGCAAGGAGTTCGTCTTCAACATGGTCTTCGAGAACTCGTTCGACGAGATCGTCGAGCTGCTGAGGGCCATGAACGAGCTCGGCATCAAGCCCGAGCACGAGTGCTTCGACATCGGCCACGTCGGCAGCCTCGAGCCGCTGATCGACATGGGCGTCCTGAAGACGCCGCTGCACGTCGACTGCGTGATGGGCGTCGTCGGCGGGATCCCGCCGACCGCGCGCAACCTCGCGGCGATGGTCGACAACATCCCCGCCGGCAGCCACTGGGGCGTCGTCGGCATCTCACGCGCGCAATGGATGCTGATCGGCGCCGCGCTGTCGCTCGGCGGCTCGATCCGCGTCGGCCTGGAGGACAACCTCTACCTGCCCGGCGGCGAGATGGCGCGCTCCAACGGCGACCTCGTCGCCAAGGCGCGCCAGATGGTCACCGACGTCGGGCCGGCGCCCGGCGACCGTCGCCGAAGCCCGCCAGATCCTGGGGGTCACCCGATGAGCCTGCCGCTCGAGGGCATCCGCGTCCTGGACCTCTCCCGCCTGCTGCCCGGCGGATTCTGCTCGCTGCTGCTGGCCGACTACGGCGCCGAGGTGGTCAAGGTCGAGGACATGGGGATGGGCGACTACGTGCGCTGGTCGCCGCCCTTCTACGACGGCGCCGAGGAGACGGCCAAGGGCGCGCTGTTCCTCGCGCTCAACCGCAACAAGACCTCCGTGCGGATCAACCTCAAGGACGACGCGGGGCGCGAGGTGCTGCTGCGGCTCGTGCGCGACGCGGACGTCGTGCTCGAGTCGTTCCGGCCGGGCGTGCTCGACCGGCTCGGCGCCGGCTACGAGGCGATGAAGGCGGTCAATCCGGGGATCGTCTACTGCGCGATCAGCGGCTACGGCCAGGACGGGCCGATGCGCGATCGCTCGGGCCACGACATGAACTACCTGGGGCTGATCGGCCTGCTCGGCATCACCGGCGAGGCCGACGGCCCGCCGGTCCAGGCGGGCGGGCAGATCGCCGACCTCGGGGGCGGCGGGCTGATGGCCGCGTTCGGCATCATGGCGGCGCTGCGCGAGCGCGAGCGCTCGGGCGAGGGCCAGCTCGTCGACGTCTCGATGGCCGACGGCGCGCTGTCGTGGCTGGCGATGGTCGCCGGCCAGTACCTCTGCGACGGCGTCGTGCCCAGGCGCGGAAACCAGATCCTCGCCGGCAGCGTCCTGTGCTACCGCCCGTACCAGTGCGCGGACGGCTGGGTGACGCTCGGCGCGCTGGAGCCGAAGTTCTGGCAGAACTGGTGCCGTGGCGTCGGCCGTGAGGAGCTGATCGAGGTGCAGTTCCAGCCGCCCGGGACCGACGCGCACGCGAAGGTGCAGGCGGTCTTCATGGAGCGCACGCGCGCTGAGTGGACGGCGTTCGCCGCCGAGCACGACTGCTGCCTGGAGCCCGTGCTCGACCTCGACGAGGCGCTCGACTCCGAGCTCGTGCAGGCACGCGAGATGGTCGTCGGGCTCGACCAGCCGGGGGCGGAGAAGCCCGTCCGGCTGCTCGGCCTGCCGGTGAAGCTGTCGCGGACGCCGGGCGAGACCAACCGCCTGCCCGGGCCGGCGCTCGGCGAGCACACCGACGCGGTGCTGGCCGCCGCCGGCTACGACGCCGACGCAGATCGCGGCGCTGAAGGCCGCCGGAGCCGTCGGCGGCCCGGCCCGCGAGGCGACGGGGTCGTTCCTGTCATGAGCACGCGGCCCGCGACCGAGGGGACCGACGGGCTGCTGAAGATGCGTGAGCTGGCCGAGCGCTCGGGAGTCAGCGCGGGCACGATCAAGCACTACCTGCGCGAGGGGCTGCTCGACGGCGGCGACGAGGTCGTGCGCACCTCGCGCAACATGGCCTACTACCCGCCGTCGTTCGTCGAGCAGATCCGGCTGATCAAGCGCCTGCAGGAGGAGCGCTTCATGCCGCTGCGGGCGATCCGCACGGTGATGGAGCGCGGGCCCGAGCACGCCGCCGCGCTGGTCGAGCTGGAGGACCGGATCCTCGAGCGCGCGCTCGACGCCGAGCCCGGCGAGCGGATCAGCGGAGCCGAGGTCCGCCGCCGCTACGAGATCCCGCAGAACGTGCTCGACCGGCTCGCCGAGCTCGAGGTGCTGACCCCGACGGCGCGCGGCTACGACGTGAACGACGTGCAGATCATCGACGCCATGTCGCGCTTCCGGGCGGGCGGCTACGACGAGGCGCTGGGCTTCACCGTGTTCGACACGCTGCGCTACCGCGAGGCGCTGGCGCCGCTCGTCGCCGAGGAGGTCCGCACGCTGCTCGACCGGCTGGCGGGCGAGGTCAGCGTCGATCGCGCGGGCGAGATCATCGCCAGCGGCGCCGAGCCGCTGCGCGAGCTGATCGGGGCGATGCACTCGAAGCTGCTGCTGGCCGAGCTGCGCCGCCAGCGCGGCGGCGCAGCCAAGTAGGGGTATCCCCCGACGCAAGACGCCGGGCCGCGGGATGGATTCTGCGCGACCGAACAGCGACCATGCTGACGATGAGCACCGCCACCGCCCAGCAGCCGACCGTCGCCGCGCCCGCAGCGGATGCCGCTCCGCGGCGTCGGCGCGGGCTGGGCGCCACGATCGCCCGCGACACGCTCTACCTGCTGCTCGGCCTGCCGATGGGCATCCTGACGTTCACGGCGATCGTCGCCGGCTGGTCGACCGCGATCGGCTCGCTGATCACGTTCATCGGGGTGCCGGTCGCGTTCCTGACGCTCTTCGTCACGCGCGGCCTCGCGTGGATCGAGCGCCGGCGCGCCGTGCTGGTCCGCGACGAGGCGATCGAGGGTCGCTACCGGGTCGCGCTGCCCCTGCAGCGCGCCGACTGGCGCGAGTGGCGCCCGCTCTGGGAGCGCTTGAAGGGCATCCTGCTCGACGGCCAGACCTGGTGGGACAGCCTGTATGGAGTCCTGTTGCTGGTGATCGGAACCGTCGGATTCACCCTGACGGTCGTCTTTTGGAGCGTCACGCTGACGCTGATCAGCATCCCTGCGTGGTGGTGGACCGTCCCGGCCTCCTCGCAGGCGAACGTCGGTGACTGGCGGCTGGACAGCTGGCAGAACGCGGGGCTCTGCTTCGCGGTCGGCCTGATCCTCCTGCCGGTCACGCTCGCCGTCGTGCGTGGCTGCGCGAGCGCGAGCGGCGCGATCGCGAGCTCGCTCCTGGGCTGCCGGCGCCAGGACCTCGAGCAGCGCGTGGAGCACCTCACCGAGACGCGCGCCGGTGCCGTCGACGCCGCGCAGGCCGAGCTCGAGCGCATCGAGCGCGACCTGCATGACGGTGCGCAGGCGCGGCTCGTCGCCGTCGCCCTGGACCTCGGACTGGCCGAGCAGCGGATCGCGGCCGGGGAGGACCCCGCGAGCGCCGCGGCGCTCGTGCACGACGCGCGCCTGGAGACCCAGCGCGCGCTGGCCGAGCTGCGCGACATCGCACGCGGGATCCGCCCGGCGATGCTGGCCGAGCGCGGGCTCGAGCCGGCCATCACGTCGCTCGCGGCGCGTGTCGGCGGCGTGCCGACCTCCGTCACCGTGGACGTCGCGACTCGCCTGCCGACGGCGGTCGAGACGGCGGCCTACTTCGTCGTCGCCGAGTCGCTGACGAACGTCTCCAAGCATTCGGGCGCCTCGACGGCGAGCGTGCGGCTCGTGCGCCGCGGGAACCTCCTGGAGATCGACGTGCATGACGACGGGCGCGGCGGCGCGAACCCGAACGGCACGGGCATCGACGGCCTGCGCAAGCGCGTCGAGGCGCTCGACGGGACGCTCACGCTGACCAGCCCGCCCGGCGGCCCGACGCACCTCCACGGGGAGCTCCCATGCGGGTCGTGATCGCCGAGGACCTGGCGCTGCTGCGCGACGGCCTGACGCGCATGCTCGAGGACAACGGCTTCACCGTCGTCGCCGGGGTCGAGGACGGCGACGCGCTGATCGAGGCGGTCGAGCGCGAGCGGCCCGACGTCTGCGTCGTCGACGTGCGCCTGCCGCCGACGTTCCGCGACGAGGGGATCCGGGCGGCGCTCGAGGCGCGCCGGCGCGTCCCGGGCCTGCCGGTCCTCGTGCTCTCGCAGTACGTCGAGCGGGTGTTCGCCAAGGAGCTGCTGGCCGACGGCAGCGGCGGCGTCGGCTACCTGCTGAAGGATCGCGTCGCCGAGATCAGCGACTTCGTCGAGGCCGTGCGCCGCGTGGCGGGCGGCGGAACGGCGATGGATCCCGAGGTCGTGGCGCAGCTCGTCGCCGGCCGCGGGCCGGCGCGCCTGGAGGAGCTGACGCCGCGTGAGCGCGACGTCCTGTCGCTGATGGCCGAGGGTCGTTCGAACTCGGGCATCGCGCGCGAGCTCGTCGTCACCGACGGCGCGGTCGAGAAGCACGTCTCGAGCATCTTCGGCAAGCTCGGTCTGCCGCCCAGCGGCGACGATCACCGCCGTGTCCTGGCCGTCATCGCCTGGCTCGGGGAATAGGAGACGAAGTCATGCAGCAGCGCGTCAGCCTGATCACCCTCGGCGTCGCCGACCTCGCTCGCGCGACGGCCTTCTACGAGGCGCTCGGATGGACCCACAGGCCGATCCCGGGAGCGGACGTCACGTTCTTCCAGGCCGGCGGGATGGTCGTCGGGCTCTGGGGGCGCGATCAGCTCGCACAGGACAGCGGCGTGAGTGACGCCGGGGGCTGGGGCGGGGTCACCCTGGCCCACAACGTCGGCTCCGCGGCCGAGGTCGACGCCGTCATCGAGGAGGCACGCAGCGCGGGCGCCGCGATCACGCGCGAGCCCGGGGAGACCTTCTACGGCGGCTACTCCGGCATCTTCGTCGATCCGGACGGTCACCCCTGGGAGGTCGCGCACAACCCGGGCTGGACGCTGAACGACGACGGCACGATCTCGCTCGGCTGATCGGCGCTACCAGCGGACCTCGTGCCACTCCATGACGCCGAAGCCCTCGGCGAGCTGCACGCCGCCGGGCAGTGAGCCCGAGAACGTGCCGAACGGCTGGCGATAGTCGCTGCGGAACACCTTCAGGTCGTCGCTCTGTGCGCGCTCTGCCTCGGCCACGAAATCGAGGCGCGCTCCCTCCTGCGTGAACGCGACCCCGTCGAGGTCTCCCGGGAAGCTGACGGGGCCGACCTCCTGCGCGGCGCCGTCGAGCCAGATCGTCCGCTCGCTCGCGCCCGGCGCGTCGTGGACGCCGGCGACGAGGTTCCAGGCCAGCGCCCGGCCGTCGACCGCGGTGCCGACGCCTGCCGACCAGCGCCAGGCGGTCTCGCGGGCGTGGTAGCCGGCGGAGGCGTCGACCAGGCCCGCGGAGTCGACGCTCCAGGTCCGACCGCCCGCCGCGACCGTCCCCAGCGCCCGCACGGGATCCTTGCGCGTCCAGATGTACGAGTCGCCGTGCGGGCTGACGATCTCCATCGGCGCGCCGGCGGGCGTCAGCGCGAGATCGATGTCGATCCCGCGGCCGTGCACCGAGAGGTGACCGTCTCCGACGGCGACGAGCCCGGGGGTGAACGCCGTCCGTTCGTGAAGCTCCCCGGTGCCGCGGTCGAGCACGGCCCAGAACGCCTGGGGGACCGGCCCGATGCGCACGGTCGCCGCGCAGAGCATCACGTCCTCGCCGTAGACGCCGACGTAGCGCCAGCGCTTCAGTGGGCGGCCGTCGCGCAGCAGCGGCATCCGCGCGGGCGGCAGCGGGAGGCCCTGCGGCCGGACCGAGCCGTCGCCGCGCGCCGGAAGGCCGGCCGGCACGGTCATGGTCGGGCTGCGTTCGGGCGGGTCACGGGCCCGCAGACCCTATCGACGGGTGATGGGGGCTATGGTTCGCGTACGAGATTGACTCGTCAGTCAATCTCGAGGAGAGATCACCCGTGCGCGCCGCCGCCATCCAGCTCACCGCCACGCCCGACGTCGCAGCGAACCTCGCGTCCGCGGACCGGCTCGTGCGCGCCGCGGCGGCCGACGGCGCGTCGCTCGTCGTGCTGCCCGAGAAGTGGAGCGTGCTGGGGCCCGGGGAGGCGCTGCGCGCCGGAGCGCAGCCGCTCGACGGCGAGGCGATCGGCTGGGCGCGAGCGAGCGCCCGCGAGCTCGGCATCGACCTCGTCGCCGGCTCGATCTCCGAGCGCATCGCCGGCGAGGCCAAGCTGCGCAACACCTCCGTCCACATCGGTCCCGACGGTGAGGTCAAGGCGGTCTACCGCAAGATCCACATGTTCGACGTCGAGGTCGATGGCACCGTGTACCGGGAATCCGCCCACGAGCAGCCGGGCGAGGAGGCGGTCCTCACGACGCTCTGCGATGGCACCGTCGCCGGCATGAGCATCTGCTACGACCTGCGCTTCCCCGAGCTCTACCGCGTGCTGACGGTCGCCGGCGCTCGGGTGCTGCTGGTGCCCGCCGCCTTCACGCTTCCGACGACGCTCGATCACTGGGCGACGCTGCTGCGCGCACGCGCGATCGAGAACCAGTGCTTCGTCGTCGCCGCCAACCAGATCGGCGAGCATGCTCCCGGCCTTCGGTCCGGCGGGCGGTCGATGATCATCGATCCCTGGGGCCTCGTCCTTGCGCAGGCCCCCGACACCCAGACCGTGATCACCTCCGACCTCGACCTCGACCGCCAGGACGACATCCGTCGCCGGCTGCCCGCGCTCGAGGGTCGCCGGCCGGCGGCCTACCGCCTGCAGGGCGCGGAGGCCACGGCCTGATGGCCACGCGCAACCCGCAGCAGGCCGCGGAGAAACGGCGCCTGATCCTCGACGCCGCCGTTCGCGTGTTCGCACGGCAGGGCTTCCACACGTGCCGCGTGTCGGACATCGCCGACGAGGCGGGCGTCGCCTACGGGCTCGTCTACCACTACTTCCGCTCCAAGGACGAGGTGCTCGACACCCTGTTCCTCGAGCGCTGGGGCGTCCTGCTCGAGGCGATCCGCGAAGTCGACCGCAACGACGCGATCACCGCGCGCGAGAAGCTCTACGCGATCGCCTCGTTCATCGTCGATTCCTATCGCCACGACCAGGACCTCATGAAGGTCATCATCGTCGAGGTGACCCGCGCCGCGAACTCGTTCGGCCGCGAGCACCTGGCGCAGATTCGCGAGGCCTACGACCTGATCGCCGTGATCGTCCAGAAGGGCCAGGCCTCCGGCGAGTTCAAGGACGCGGTGACGCCGGCGTTCGCGGCGATGGCGTTCTACGGCGCGATCGAGCAGGTCCTGACCGGCTGGATCTTCGACCTGCTCCCCGGCGCGCCCGGGGACTACGACGAGGCCAAGTCGTTCGTCGTCGAGACGATCTGCGGCGGCCTGGACAGCACCGCCCGGGCACAGTGAGCTAGGGTCCCATTCGATGCAGAACGAGCTCGTCAAGCGGGTGGCCTGGATGGGCCTCGTGGCCGGAATCGAGGCACTTGCCAGCATCGCCGCCTTCCGGATCGCCGCGATGATCTACCGGCGCGTCTACGGCGAGGAGCCGCCGGAATGAGCACCGAGCCGCTCAGCACCCCGCCGGCCCCCGAAGCGCTTCCGCCGCCGCCGCTGCCCCCGGTCGAGCCCAAGCGCCCGATCACCGAGACGCGGCCCGAGATCCTCGTGGGCGGCGCGTTCCTCGGTGGGATGATCCTCGCCAAGCTCATCGGTCGTCGTGGCCGGTAGCCCGCAGACACCACCGCCGTCCAACGAGACGGCCATGGCCGAGGCGATCCAGCGCGTCACCGCGCACACCCAGGCCCTGGTCAAGGATCAGGTCGACCTGGCGAAGCTCGAGGTGCAGAAGAAGGCGATGGTCTTCGGCCGGGGCACGGCGATCGCCCTTGCCGCCGGCCTGTTCGTCGTCGGCGCGCTCATTCTGATCCTGGAGGGCCTCGCCTGGCTGGCGTGGTATGAGCTGTTCCCCAACGACCAGTTCTTCTGGGGCTTCTTCTTGATCGCCTTCATCCTGATCGTGCTCGCCGGGCTCGCCGGATTCATCGCGGCGAAGATCCTCAAGAAGGCGCAGTCGCCCGTGCCCGAGCAGGCGCTCGCCGCCGCGCGTGAGACGCAGGCGACCATCAGCGGCGAGACCGCGCTGCTCAAGGAGCAGGTCCGCGAGGTCGTCGTCAAGCCGGAGGACCAGCGACCGTGAGCACCAATCCCCGCACCCCGGAGCAGATCCGAGCATCGATCGCCGAGAACCAGGCCGGGCTGGCCAATTCGCTGACCCAGCTGCGCGGCGAGGTGGTCGCCGTCGCCGACTGGCGCCGCCAGATCAACACCCATCGCACCCAGGTCATCGCCGGTGCGGCGATCGCCGGCTTCGTGATCGGCGGCGGGATCGCCGCGATCTTCGGGCGCAGCCGCCGCCGCTGAGCAGGTCTTTCGAAAGACGGACTAGGGCCGCAGCAGCGCGGGGTCGATCCCGCCGACGCCGATCAGCCCCGGGCCTGCGTGGGTGCCGATCACGGGCCCGATCTCCGAGCAGAACAGCGGCTCGCTGTCAAAGACCTCACGGCCGCGCTCGATCAGCCTCTCCGCCTGCTCGGATGCCTGGATGTGCTGGACGATCCAGGTGCTCGCGCCGTCCGCCTTGCGGTCGCGCAGGTAGTCGACCATCCGCTCGAACGCGCGCTTCTCCGTGCGGACGCGCTCGATCGGCGTGACGCCGTCGTCGAACGTCATGATCGGCTTGATCTTCAGTGCGCCGCCGACCCATGCCTGCGCGCCGCCGATCCGCCCGCCGCGGCGCAGGTACTCGAGCGTGTCGATGGCGAACCAGATCCGCGCGTTCTCGACCGCCGCCTCGGCGCGGTCGACGACCTGCTGGACGTCGGCGCCTCCGCCGGCGGCTGCGGCGGCGGCGAGGACGATCAGGCCGAGGCCGGCGCAGCAGCTGCGCGAGTTCACGACCTCGATCCGCCGCTGCCCGCCGCGGGAGGTGACGTCGGCGGCCGCCTGGCGCGCGGCCTCGCACGTTCCGGAGATCCCGGCGCCCAGGTGGATCGAGACGATGTCGTGCCCGCCCTCGATCAGCGGCTCGTAGACCTGGAGGAAGTCGCCGATCGACGGCTGCGAGGTCGTGGGAAGGTCGCGCTGGGTGCGCAGGCCCTCGTAGAACGCGTCGAAGTCGGCCATGTCCGACTCGCGAATCAGGTTGCCGCCCGAGTTGACGTAGAGGCTGACCTCATGGATCCCTGCCGCCGCGATGATCTCGGCAGGCATGTAGTGGGTTGTGTCGGTGACCACGGCGACGGGCATGCTTCCAGCGTAATGGAGCCCGGCCCGCGGAGGCCGGCGCCCGGTGGCCGGGCAGGGTGGGACACTTCGCGCGTGAGCGTCACCCTCGTCACCGGCGCGACCGGCCTGGTCGGTTCGCACGTGGCCCGCCTGCTCGTCGAGCGTGGAGACCGGGTCCGCGTGACGATGCGCGCCGGCTCGCTCGCCGAGCAGCTCGAAGGCCTCCCGGTCGAGCCCGTCCGCTGCGACATCCTCGACCGTCAGGCGGTGCGGCGCGCGATGCGCGGCGTCACGCGCGTCTTCCACGTGGCCGGGCTGACGTCGCTGCGCGCGGGTGCCGACAGCCTGTTCCGCGTCAACGTCGACGGGACGCGGATCGTCCTCGAGGAGGCGCTGCGCGCCGGCGTCGAGCGCGCGGTTCACACCTCGTCGGTCGCCGCGATCGGCCCTGCGCCGCGCGGCACGACCGCCGACGAGACGCAGGTGTTCCGTGCCGGCCGCTACGGCCTGCCGTACGTGAGCTCCAAGCACGAGGCCGAGAACGAGGCGCTGCGGATCGCCGCACACGGCCTGCCGCTGGTGATCGTGAACCCGGCGCACGTGCTCGGGAAGGGCGACGTGTATCGCTCGTCGACGGAGCTCGTGCGCCGCTACATGAGGCGCGAGATCCCCGCCTACGTCGACGGCGCGCTGAACATCGTCGACGCGCAGGACGTCGCTCGCGGCCACCTGCTCGCCGACGAGCACGGCCGGCTCGGCGAGCGCTACATCCTGGGCAACCGCAACTTCACGCTCGACCGGCTGTTCGCCGACCTGGGCCGTCTGTCCGGCATCGCGCCGCCCGCCGTCAAGCTCCCGGTGGGCCTGGCGCTGCAGATGGCGGCCGCCGCCCAGGCGCTGCCCGGGAAGCCCGTCGTCACGGTCGGCGAGGTGCGCGCCGCCTCGCTCTGGTGGGCGTACCGTTCGACGAAGGCCAAGCGCGAGCTCGGGTGGAAGCCCTCGCACCACGAGGACACGCTCGTCGACACGATCGAGTGGTACCGCAGCCGCGAGCCCGCGGCGCTCGCCGCCCCTGGGACGCAGCAGCCGATCGGCCTGCGGCTCGCCGGGTTCGGCGTCCGGCGGGTCGGCGGTCTCGTCTCCACGCTGACGCCCTGATGGCCACGCTCTACCGCTGCCGCACGCCGACGAACCGCCTGTGCCCGTGCGGCCGCGTGGCCCGCGAGCTCGCGCGCCGGGGGATCGAGGCCGACGAGGTGCGGGTCCCGTGGCGCAGGGCCGGCCGCGACGAGGTCGCCGAGCTCAGCGGCCAGCGGATCGTCCCGCTGCTCGTGATCGACGGCGAGGCGATCTGCGACTCGCGGCGCATCGTCGAGCACCTGCGGCGAGCCCCGGTCGGCCGGCCCGTCCAGGATTCGCCCGGCGACGTGTAATCTGCGTCGCCGGCGGATCGCCCACTTGGCCTTGAGCGCCACCGAGCGTTCGACCGGGAAGCGTGCCGGCCCTCGGGCCGGCGGACAGCCCCGGTGGCCAGGAGTGTCAAACCGCCCAGGCAAGACACACCGTCCTGGGACGTAGTAATTCAGCGGTGATCCATGACCGGGGGAACCCGGGATTCGCTCAAGCGGATCCCGGGACAACCCCGGGCCCGACGACGAGCGCCTTGATCGCCTCCCCGCTGCGCGCGAGGTCCAGGGCCCGCCCGGTCTCCTCGAGCGCGACGCGGTGCGTCACCAGCGGCGCCGGGTCGACCCGCCCGCTGCGGATCAGCGCAAGTGCGGCGCGCATGTCGGCCGGCCCGGCCGAGTAGGAGGCGCGGACGTCGACCTCGCCCCGGTAGAGCTCGAGCCCGTCGACGTCGAGCGGATCGCCCGGATACGGCGGGGCGTAGAGGCACAGCACACCGCCCGGGGCGACCGCGTCGAACGCGACTCGCCGGGCCTCGGGCGCCGGCGTGCAGACGAGCGCCACGTCGACGAGCTCGTTCCCGTGGCGCTCCGCGCCGAGCGCGATCGCCCGCTCGAGCCGCTCGGCGCGCGGATCGCGAACCCACACGGCGTCGACCGCGCGGGTGTGCGCGGCGGCCACGGCGAGCAGGCCGCTCGTCCCGGTGCCGAGCACCAGCAGGCTGTCGCCGGCCTTCAGGCCCGCGCGATCGAAGGCGCGCAGCACGCAGGCGAGCGGCTCGACGAACGCCGCGCGCTCGGAGTCGACGTCGTTCACGACAAGCAGCTCGACGGCCAGCTCGGCGGGGACGCGGATCAGCTCGGCGAATCCGCCGGGATCGATCGCGCTGGCGCGGAACGCCTCGCACAGCGTCTCGTGGCCGCGCCGGCAGCGCCGGCACTCCCCGCACGGGGCGTGATGGTGGATGACGACGCGATCGCCGACCACGCACGAGCCGACCCCGGGACCGACGGCGGTCACCTCACCGACGACCTCGTGGCCCAGGACGACGGGCACCTTCGGGGCGACCCACGCCTCGCTGACGTCCGAGCCGCAGACGCCGCAGGCGAGCATCCGGCAGAGCACCTCGCCGGGCCCCGGACGAGGATCCGGACGCTGCTCGATGCGGATCGTGGCGGGGGTCACCGACAGCGCGACCCTCATGCGAGCAGCTGCGCGATCGTCGAAGGCGACGGCGGCGCGGCCACGCCGCGTTCGGTCACGAGCGCCGTGATCAGGCTCGGCGGGCGTCACGTCGAACGCCGGGTTGCGCACGCGCGTGCCGGGCAGCGTGACGAGCGTGCCGCCGGCCATGCGCACCTCGTCCGCGCCGCGCTCCTCGATCTCGATGTCGTCGCCGGCCTCCAGGCCCGGGTCGATCGACGAGGTCGGCCCGGCGACGACGAACGGGATGCCGGCCGCGCCGGCCGCGAGCGCCAGGGGGTAGGTGCCGACCTTGTTGGCGACGTCGCCGTTCGCGGCCACCCGGTCGCATCCGACGATCACCGCGTCGACCTGGCCCCGGCGGATCAGCCCCGCGGCCGCGCCGTCGACGACGAGCTCGTGGGGGATCGCGGCGCGCGCGAGCTCCCACACCGTCAGCCGTGCGCCCTGCAGCAGCGGTCGCGTCTCGCACGCCAGCACCTCGACGGGCGTGCCGCGCGCGTGCAGCTCGTAGGCGATCGCGAGCGCGGATCCCGATCCGCCCGCGGCGAGCGCGCCCGCGTTGCAGTGCGTCAGCAGGCGTCGCGCGCCGTCCAGCAGGTCGGCACCCGCGCCGGCGATCGCCACGCTCGCCGCGTCTTCGCCGGCCTGGATCACCTGTGCCTCGGCGCGGGCCGCGGCGGCCATGCGGGTGGGCCCGGCGGCGAGCGCGGCCGCGCGCACCCGGTCGACGGCCCAGGCGAGGTTCACCGCTGTCGGGCGCGCGCCGCGCAGCTCCTCCCACGCGCGCTCCAGGGTTCCGAGGCCGGGCATCGCCGCGACCTCCATGGCCAGTCCGTACGCGGCCGCGATGCCGATCACGGGCGCCCCGCGGATCTGCAGGCGGCGGATCGCCCGCGCCGTGTCGGCCGATCCGCTGAGCGTCAGCCACAGCTCCTCGCCGGGCAGCCGCGTCTGGTCGATCGCGTGGAGCCGCTCCCCGTCCCAGCGCAGCGCTGCGTGCCCGATGGTCCCGGCGGCCATGAGGCGATGCTAGTACGCGCGTACCCGATGGAACCGCCTGTCTCCGAGACCCCGATCGACTACCGTCACGGCCCGTGCTCCGTCCAGCCGCCCTCGTCGTCCTCGGTTCGCTCGCCTTCACCGCCTCGGCCCAGGCCGCCGGCGATCCGATCATGCCGCTGGCCCAGGTGCATCCCGGGATGCAGTGCACCGCCGCGTCCGTCGTGCGGGGGACCGACATCACGACGTTCGCCGCGGTCGTCGACGACATCGTCGCGGGAGGCAGCGACCCGCGCGCCGCCCGGGTGATCGTCACGGTCTCCGGCCCGGCGATCGATGCCACGGGCGTCGGTCCGGGATTCTCCGGATCGCCCGTCAGCTGCCCGGGCCCCGACGGATCGCCGCTCGTCATCGGCGCGATCTCGGAGACGATCGGCGCGTACGGCGGGAAGACCGTGCTGGTGACGCCGATCCAGGCGATCATCGGCGAGCCGGTCGACCCGCCGCAGCCGGCGAAGACCGCCGCCCTGCGCGCCCGCGGGGCCGCGCTGCTGCGCCGCGCCCGTCCGATCTCCGAGCCGCTCAGCTTCTCGGGCCTGGCGCCGGCGCTCGGACATGCACTCGAGCAGGCCGCGCGCCGCGCGGGCCGCGTCCTGATCGCGGCGCCCGCCCGGGCACGCCAGTCGCAGGCCACGCCGGCGCTGCGGCCCGGTTCGGCGATGGCGGTCAGCCTCTCCACGGGCGACATCTCCGCGGGCGCGATCGGCACCGTCGCCTACGCCGACGGCGACACGATCTGGAGCTTCGGCCACGCGTTCGACGGCGTCGGCCGCCGCGACCTGTTCCTCTCGGGGGCCTACGTCTACACCGTCGTCAACAACCCGACGGCGACCGAGGAGGCCTCGACCTACAAGCTCGCCGCGCCGACCGAGAGCATCGGGACGCTGCGCCAGGACGGCATCAGCGCCGTCGTCGGACGCCTCGGTGCGCTGCCGCAAAGCTTCCCGCTGATCGTCAACACCCGCGACCTGGACACCGGCAGGGTGGCGACGCTGCGCGCGCAGGTCGCCGACGAGCGCTCGGTCGGCCTCCCGACCGGCGTCTCGGCGCTGACCACGGTCGCGGCGCCCGCCGCGGCGCAGGCCGTCTACAGCGCGTTCGACGGCTCTCCGGCGCGCCAGAGCGACGAGCTGTGCCTGCGGATCTCGGTTCGCCAGCGGCCGCGGCCGCTCGGGTTCTGCAACACGTACGTGGGCGGCGGGGGAGGCATCGACGCGCTGCTCGGAGGGCCGCTCGTCGGCGACGTCGGCGCCGCGACGCAGATTCTCGACCTCTACGACGCGACGAATCTCGACATCACCGGCGTCACCGCGAACGTCAGGATCACCCGCGGCCTGCGACTCGCGACGCTCGCGCAGCTCAGCGGCCGGCCGGCCGTGCGGCGCGGGTCGGACCTCGTCGTCCACGCGAGCCTCCTGCGCCCCGGAGGCGGGAAGCTGGAGCGCACGTTCAAGGTCCACGTGCCGAAGGGGATCCCCACCGGGCCACGCGACCTGCTGCTGAAGGGCACCGCGGCCGACTCGGGCGCCTCCGGCGACTCGGGGACCACGACGATCGACATCTCGAGCCTGTTCGAGCCCGCGGGCGACGGGACGAGCGGGCCGGCGAACGTCAAGGAGCTCGCGCAGGCCGTCGCCGATCTGCACCGCTACGACGGCGTCACGTCGCGCTGGCTCCCGCCCGGCGCCGACGCGCCCCAGGAGCTCCCCGGCGGCGCGGAGGGCGTCGCGCAGCGCTCGCGCCGCGTCTACCGCGATCCGCAACTGCGGATCGCGGGCCTCGCACGTCTCCCGGTGATCGTGCGGCCGTAGCGCCGTCGCCGGAAGGCTGTGAGCTCGGCGGGCAGCCCTAGACTCGGTGTTCATGTCGATCGCCACGGCCCGCGCCCGCCCGACTTCCGGTCCGGAGGAGGTCCAGCCGGTCGCGCACGAGACGCGCGACAGGATCCTCACGGGAACGATCACGGTCGTGCCGTTCGCGGCGCTCGCCGTCGGCATCTGGCTGGCCTGGGACAGCGTCTTCTTCTGGAGCGACCTCATCGTGTTCCTGATCCTCTACACGCTGACCGCGCTCGGCATCACGGTCGGCTTTCACCGCCTGTTCACGCATCGCAGCTTCGGCACCACGCGCCCGCTGCGCGCGGCCTTCGCGATCCTCGGCTCGGCGGCGATCGAGGGCCCGGTCATCAGCTGGGTCGCCGACCACCGCAAGCATCACGCATTCTCCGACCAGCCCGGCGACCCGCACAGCCCGCACGTGGATCACGGGCGCGGCTGGGGCGGAGCGCTGCGTGGCCTCCTGCACGCGCACGTCGGCTGGCTCTTCATCCATACCCAGCGCGGGGCGAAGGCGCGCTACGCGCCGGACCTGATCGCCGACCCGATGATCTCGCGGATCGACCGCCTGTTCGTCGTCTGGGCGGTCGGCGGCCTGCTCGCCGCGTTCTGGCTCGGCCTGGCGATCGGCGGCACCTGGACCGCCGCGCTGACCGGCCTGCTGTGGGGCGGCGTCGTGCGGATGATGGTGCTGCACCACGTCACCTACAGCATCAACTCGCTGTGCCACTTCTTCGGCCGGCAGCGTTTCGACAGCGACGATCAGTCACGCAACCTCGCGTGGCTGGCGATCCCCTCGCTCGGCGAGGCATGGCACAACAACCATCACGCGTTCCCGACCTCGGCGGCGCACGGGTTGCGGCGCCGCGAGGTCGACGTCTCGGCGCTCGTCATCGACGGGCTGGAGAAGGCAGGCCTGGCGTGGGACGTCGTGCGGGTGAGCGACGAGCGGCAGGCATCGAAGCGCGCGGGCTCACCGGCGCACACGCCCGAACGCTGACGAGGGCGCCGCCGTCTAGCATCGCGGCATGGGAGTGGAGCGTCTGGGGATCGCCGCGGCGCTCGTCGCCGTGGCGGCCGGCTTTGCGGCCGCCCCGCCGGCCGGCGCGAGCCGCTGGCCGGGTTCGGTCGTGACCTACCGCAACGAGACCGGCTACCCGCAGCAGGTGCGTCGCGCGGTGGCGCTGTGGAACCTGGCGGTCACGCGGCCGAAGCTCGTGCCCGCGCGGGGGAGCCGGGCGCAGATCCGCATCCTCCCGAAGCTCAACCCCGCGAGCGGCGACCCGACGCGGGCCTTCGGCTACTACCCGCCTGACGGGCGGGTGTTCATGACGCCGTCGTGGCGGCGCGCCTCGCCGAGCACGCCCGACGACCCGTACCAGCTGGGCCGCGTGGACCTCGCCGCGCATGAGATCGGCCATGCCCTCGGCCTGTCGCACGGGCCGGGGTGCCGCCTCATGAACGGGACCGCGCTGCCCGACGTGGACGTCGCCGGCGGCCCCTGCCGCGCGGCCTCGAGGCGCGTCCCCCGGTTCTGGTCCTTCTGCGGGCCCCAGCGGGCCGACGCGAGCGCCGTGGCTCGGCTGTACGGCGGCCGGGTGCGCCTGCACACGCACTTCGGGTTGTGCCCGCCCCAGGCGTTCTCCCGCCCGGCGGCAACGGCCGGCGCCCTCGTCGCGCCGATCTCCCCGCTGTGGCTCGCGCCGCGCCGCGACCCGTCGGTCACCGTGACCGTGCGCAACACGGGCTCCTGGACGTGGGGCCGTACGACCGCCGGGTCCTACGGGCGCGAGCAGGACGACGTCCAGCTGCGGCTCGTCGAGCCCGACCCGTACCGCGACTGCGGCCCGCTGCCCCTCCCTTCAAACTTCGGAGTGCGGTACCCGACGGCGAGCACCACCTACCTGCGCGAGGCGATCGGCAGCAGGACGGTGAAGCCGGGGGGCACGGCGGACTTCTTCATCGCGCTGTGTGCGAACCCCGACGGCGGGGAGCGCGCCGTCCGCCTGCGGCTGGAGTCGATCGGCCCCGGCGGAACGACGGCCGGGCCGCTGTTCTCGGTCGCCATCCGCCGCGACGAGCCCCCGGCGCCCGCGTTCGGCTGGACGCCCGCCACCGACCCGATCCTGGAGGGGACCACGGTGCAGTTCACCGACACCTCGACCGCCGACCGGGGCATCGCCGGCCGCGCGTGGAGCTTCGGCGACCCCGGCTCCGGCGCGGCGAACGCGTCCGACCAGATCGCCCCGGCACACACCTTCAGCGTCGCCGGGACGTACGAGGTCGTCCTGACGGTGTCGGACGCCGCGGGCCGCGAGGCGAGCACGACGCAGTACGTGAACGTCGCCGCGCCGGAGCCCCCGCCCGCGCCGTAGCAGGGCCCCTCAGCCGCGCCGGCGCACGAGGCGAAACGCGCCGAGCGCCGGCTTCGAGGCGTTCCCGGCGGCGTCGACGGCCGTCACGAGCACCCGGTAGCGCGCGGGCCTGAGCGCTCGGCGGCGCGAGAGTCGTCCGGTGAACCGCACCTGGCGGACCCCGGCGCGCAGGCCGCGCAGGACGATCCGGGCGCCGGCGACGGAGCGCCAGCGGCGTCCGGCGCGCACCCGGAAGGTCAGCGACACCGTCGCGCGCTCGCTGAGGCGGAAGCGCAGGCCGGGCGGCGCGGCGGCGAGCACCGCGGGTAGGCGGCGGTCCAGGCGGATCACCGGCGTGACCCTCAGGGCACCGACCACCGGGGCGGTGTCGTCCGCGCCCCCGGCCCCGCTCCCACCGGGGCCGCTCGGGCCGGTGCCCGGGTCGGCCGGGAGCGTCCCCGGGACCGCCCGGAACACCTGGGTGTCGTTCGGGGAGACGTACGTCGTGAGCAGGAGCCCGGCGCCCGCGCCCGGCGTCGCCGCGACGTCGTCGTAGCCGTCCCTTGCGTTCGGGACGTCCGTCAGCGCGCGCTCGAGCGGCTGCAGGGTCGCGCGCGAGAGGCGCGCCGCGATCGCCGAGCGCTGGGTCGCTCCGCCGACCAGCGGGAGCTGCAGCCCCGAGACGAGCAGCGCCCCGGGCGCCACCGCCAGCCGGTCGAGGCTCTCCTGCACGCCGGGCACGAGGTCGACCGGCGTCTGCGTGAGCCCGCCGCCGTCGAGGCCCACTCGCAGGACCATCGACCCCGAGCTGACGCCCACGACGCTCTGCGAGCCCACACCGACGAGCGTGCCGTCGACGACCGCCAGGTCGCGGCCGTAGGTCATCGCGGGCGTCGGCAGGTCGCCGTCACCGGAGAAGCCCGTGTCGTCGGCGCCCGCCGAGGTCAGGACCCGGAGCGCGGTGCGCGGGTCGGGGTTCGAGATCTCGCCGCCGGCGTTCCAGCGGTACCAGACCGCGATGCGCCCGTCGCCGAGCGGGACGATCGCGTCACCGAAGTCGGTGTGGTCGATCCCGCCGCCGTCGAAGACCCGGAACCCGCCCGTGCCGAAGCTCGCGTCGGGCGCGCCGCCCCAGGTGATCGCCGCGACGAACGTGTCGGCGATCGCGCCCTGGGTGGCGAACGAGTCGCCGGTGACGAGGAAGCGCTGCGTCGACGGGTCGTAGGCCAGGCGCATCGGCGTCTCCACACCCGGCCCGGCGACGACCGCGACGCCGTCGCCGGCGAACGCGGGGTCCGGACTGCCGTCGGGCCGCACGACCTCGATGGCCAGGTCGCTCTCACCCGTGACCACCCGGTTGCTGAGCACCGCCGCGTCGCCGTTCGGCAGCACCACGACGTCCCAGCCGTACGCGCCGCCGTCGGACGGGCCGATGTCGATCGGCAGCTCGCCGTCGCCCGAGAACCCTGTGTCCTTCGCGCCGCCGGGCTGCAGGGCGGTGAGCACGCCGCCCTGGCTCGTGACCGAGGCCTGGTTGCCGAGCACCCAGATCCGCTGGTCGTCGGCTGCCATCGCGCGCGGCCCCTGGTCGCCGAAGGCGAAGTCGTGCCCGAACGGCGCGCCCGGCCAGGCGGGATCGATCACGAGCCCGGTCTCGGCGCGTGCGGCCGGCGCGAGCGCCAGAGCGAGCCCGAGAGCGGCCACGAGCCCGGTTCCGGCGACGATCCGTGCGCGTCCCCTCATCCCGCCGCCAGCGTACGCCCGCCGCGCCCCGTGTGCCAGGGGTCAAGCCAGTCCGGGCAGGAGGTGACAACCGCGACTCCTGTGTGGACCTCGCGTTCCGGTCCGAGTGAACCTCGTCTTCGACTCCAGCCCCGCCGTCCCCACGGGCGGCCGGCCGCCGGCTCAACCGCCGTTCGTCACCCCGTAGGACCCTCCTACGACAGGCGGTTCTCGATCTGCAGCGGCGGCGCGCCCTCGGCCTCGCCGGCCGGAGCCTCGGCCGGCGCGTCCGGCGGGCGGCTCGACGCCGAGGACCTCGGCCAGCTCGCCGGTCTCGTACATCTCGGTGACGATGTCCGCGCCGCCGACGAGCTCGCCCTCGACGAACAGCTGGGGGATCGTCGGCCAGTTCGAGATCGCGGAGAGCTCCTGGCGGATCCGCGGGTCGGGCAGCACGTCCACGGCCGCGAACGGCACGCCGGTGGCCTGCAGCGCGGCGACGGTGCGCGCCGAGAAGCCGCAGGCGGGCTGCTCGGGAGAGCCCTTCATGAAGAGGAGGACGTCGTTCTGGGCGATGGCCTCGGCGATCGCCTCACGCAGGGGGTTGTCGGTCTGCTCGCTCATGGTGTCTCCGTCTTGATGGCAAGGGCGTGGATCGGTCCGCCGAGCTCGCCGGGCTCGAACAGCCCGTAGACGAGCTGGTGCTGCTGCACACGGCTCAGGTCGCCGAACGCCTCGGCGACGATCCGGGCGCTGAAGTGGACCTCGTCCTCGGTCTGGACCTCGGCGCGGGCGCCGGGGATCCCGGCCTCGATACGCTGCTTGAGCTCGTCTGCGGTGGGCATTCGAATACAGGGTAGACGGTCGCTATACTTCCTGAAGTATGAGCACTGAGGTCACCTTCCACGCCAAGGGCATCTCCTTCACCGAGCAGGGCGCGCAGAAGGTTCGCGAGTTCCTCGCCGGGCAGGACGCCGACGTCGCCACCGCGGGCCTGCGGGTCGGCGTGAAGGGCGGCGGCTGCTCCGGCTTCCAGTACCAGCTCGCATTCGACGAGCAGCGCGACGGCGACGTGGTCTTCGAGGATCACGGCGTCAAGCTCCTCGTCGACGCGCAGAGCCTCGCCTACGTCGACGGCTCGCAGATCGACTACGTCGAGTCCCTCCAGGGCGCCGGGTTCAACGTCGTGAACCCGAACGTCGTCGCGGCCTGCGGCTGCGGCTCGTCCTTCCGCGTGAAGGACGAGGAGGAAGAGGCCGTCTCCGCTCTGTAGGTCCCGCGCGCCCTCAGGCGGGCGCGTTGTCCAGCGAGTGCCACAGCACGCGGCACGCGACCGAGCGGTACGGGGCCCACGGCTCCCCCAGGGTGGTCAGCTGCGCGGGCGTCGGCAGCTCCGGCATCCCGTAGGCGATCTGCGCGCCGCGCCGGACGCCGAGGTCCCCGACCGCCAGGATGTCCGGCCGCTCGAGCTGGAACATCAGGAACATGTGCGCCGACCACACGCCGATGCCCTTCACGGCGGTCAGCTCGCGGACGAGCTCGTCGTCCGGACAGGGTCGAGACGTGGTCGAGGTCCAGCTCGCCCGACAGCACGTGCTCGGCGAGCGAGCGCAGGTAGCTGACCTTCGCGCGCGAGAGCCCGACGGCGACCTTGAGCTCCTCCGGGTCGTCCTCGAGGATCTGCACGGGCGTCGGCGGCACGCCACCGAACCGGTCGAGCATCCGGCCCCAGAGGATCCGCGCGACGGTGGTCGAGAGCTGCTGCCCGATGATCGCTCGCAGCAGGGCCGGGTAGTGGTCGAGCGAAGCCCGCTCCGGGCTCGGCTCGAAGTCGGGGGCGCCGTGGGCGTCGATCAGCTCCGCCATGACCGGGTCGGCGGCGCGCAGGTGCGCGAGCGCCGCGGCGGGATCGAAACCGACCGGCATGGTCCCCGCCCCGGGTCGCGGCATCAGTGACCCGCTACGCGATCTCTGCGCTGACCGGCTCGCCGTCCAGCGCGATCAGCGCGCGCTCGACGGACGCGCGGATGCAGGTGAAGCTCGGCGTGTCGCGCTCGGTGTACGCGGAGGCCTCGGTGCCGCGGAGCTCGTGCACGAGGTCCATGAACGCGCCCACGTCGTCGGTGTCGAAGGCGACGACGAACTCCTGGTCGTCGAGCCCGAAGCAGTACATCGTGTGGTTGTCGACGTTCGGATACGTCTTCCCGATCTTGATGTGGTCCTGCATCACGCGCCAGCGCTCGTCGGCCGGCAGGGCATACCAGTCGCGTCGCTTGACGAACGGGTAGACGAACACGTACTTCCCGCGGAACGGGCGGGCGATCAGCCGCTCCTCCTCGGAGTACTCCGAGCCCTTGCGCATGCCGAGGAAGCTGTACGGGGTCGTGCACCACTTCATGAGGCCGCTCTGGGCCAGGACGACGTGGAACTCGTGGATGCGATCGAGGTTCTCGGCCTCCATCTGCAGCGCGAAGTCCGCGTCGCCGCGCGTCCCGGCCAGCGTCAGCGCCTGCAGCAGGTGGTCGGTCCCGAAATCCTCACATGCCGCGAGGAACTCCTGCTTGTCCTCGGTGCGCTGTCCGATGTCGAGCCGCTTCCAGGCGGGGTCGACCTGCAGGAACGTGTACTTGACGAAATGGCGCTGGGGCATGGGCGAGGCCTGCTCTCGGATCGGTACGACCGGCTACCGGTCAGAATAGTGCGCGATGCCCGCCCGGCCCCGTACCGTGGCGCGCCGTTTCCTGCGAGCCGTCCCGCTCGTGACGGCGCTCGCCTTCGGCCTTCTCGTCATGCCAGCCCTGGCCCAGGACGGCCCGATCGCGACGATCGCACCCCCGGGCAAGCGCGTGCTGATCGCGTTCCTGCCGCTCCCCCCGGTGCCGGCCACGCCCGACCCGATCGCCGAGCCGCCGCTGGAGGTCGAGCCGGTGCTCACGCGGCTCGACGGGCAGCGATCGCTGTCGATCGGCCTCAGCAGTGCCGCGCAGGGCACGTACGACCCGACGCAGGCGCTGCTCGACATCACCCAGGGCACGCGCGTCTCGCTGACCGGCTACAAGCCCAAGCGGCCCGGCCCGCTGGTGTTCGTCCAGGCCGGCGAGGGCGGGCTCTTCGGCGGCTGGTTCGACGCGGTCCAGCGGGCTGACGGGGCGCCTGCGGAGCTTCATCCGGGCCTGCTGGCGGCCTCGGTTCCCGGCGGCGCCGCGTACGCGGGCGTCAGCGGCCGCGCGCAGCAGGAGGCGATCGTCGCGGCCAACCGCGCCGGCCGCGTGTCGCTCGCGTCGATCGGCCCGGCGGCCGACGTCGCCGCACGCGCGCAGGCGCTGCTGCAGCGGCGCCGCCTCGTCGTCGCCGGCCTTCCGACCGGCGCCCCGGGGGACCTGGCGGTCAGCGAGCTGATCGCCAAGCGACGCTCGGACGAGCTGCTGATCATCACCCAGTCGCCCCCGATCGCCGGCGGCCCCCAGCTGCTGCCGATCGGGACGCTCGGGCTGGGCGGGCCGGGCCAGCTGACCTCCGAGACCACGCACCTCGACGGCATCGTCGCCGGGATCGACATCCTGCCGACGACGCTGACGTGGATCGGCCGCCCGGTGCCCTCGGACGTCAAGGGCCAGCCGATGCGCGTGGTCCCCGGCCGCGACGCCGCCGGG
This sequence comes from uncultured Solirubrobacteraceae bacterium, assembly GCA_963781935.1. GTDB lineage: Bacteria > Actinomycetota > Thermoleophilia > Solirubrobacterales > Solirubrobacteraceae > F1-60-MAGs163. Next base: position 1,711,485 of record CAWAHX010000005.1, on the reverse strand, counting down.
CTGGAGTCGCTCGCCGATCGCCTGCGCGTCGTGCTGCCGCGGCGCCTGCCGACGCTCTGGACGGTCGTCACGGCCTGGCTCGGCGTGCTGCTCAGCGCGATGCTGATCGCCGACCGCCGCGGCCTGCGCTGGGCGCTGCGGATCGGCCCGCTCGCGGTGCTGTGGATCCCGGCCGTCGTGCTGATCACCGCCGCGCTGCGCCCGGCGCGCACGCTCGAGCTGATCCTCGTGGCGGTGATCGCGCTCGTGTTCGCGGCGTTGACGGACGACCTGGCCGGCTGGCCGCGGGGCCCGGCGATCCCCGCGTTCGCCGGCATCGTGGCCTACCTCGTCGACCTGGCCTTCGGCTCGCCGCTGCTGATCCAGTCGCTGCTGGGCCCCAACCCGCTGTACGGCTCGCGCTTCTACGGGATCGGGAACGAGCTCGAGGCGACGCTGCCCTCGCTGTTCCTCGTCGGGCTGGCCGCGGTGCTCTACGGCCGCGGCCGGTCGCGCGCCGGGGTGGCCGCGTTCGCGGGCGGCGGCGTCGTGCTGGGGCTGATGATGGGGGCGGGGCGCCTGGGCGCCGACGTCGGCGGCGTGATCACCGTCGGGGCGGGCGCCGCCACGGCGGCGGTGATGATGCTTCCCGGCGGCCTGACGAAGCGCGCGATCGCGGCCGTCATCGCGGCCCCCGTGATCGGGCTCGCGCTGCTTGCGGCGATCGACCTGGGAACCGGCGGGGACTCGCACTTCACGCGCACGGTCCTGCATGCGAACGGGTCCGGCGCGCTGTGGGACATCTTCATCCGGCGCTACGAGCTGGCGTTCAAGGCGCTGCGGCGCGGCTTCATGCCCGTCGCGACGGTGCTCGCGCTGCTCGCGCTGGCGCTGGGCATCGTCCGGCGCCGGCGACTGCTCACGACGGTGGGAGGCGACGCGGCGTACGGAGCGGCGCTCTGGGGGCTCGTCGCGATCGGGCTGGCCGGCGCGCTGTTCAACGACTCCGGGCCGGTCCTGCTGCTGTTCGCGGTGTTCGTCGCGCTGAACGTCGTGCTCTACCTGCGCGGCGATCCGCGCCTCGCCGAGCCCGGAGAGTAGGTCCGGCCGGCGGAGTCGCCGGGCCCATGCTCTAGAGTCTGCCTCGCGATGCGCATCGCCTTTGTCTCCCCGTATTCGTGGACGTATCCAGGGGGGGTGACGCGCCACATCGAGGCTCTCGCCGACCAGTTGTCGGCCGACGGGCATCACGTGCGCGTCCTCGCCCCCTACGATCCGCCCGACGCCCGCAGCGCCCGGCTGCACCGCGGCGCGGTGCCGCAGGCCCGCGAGGCCCCGGAGTACCTGATCCCGCTCGGCCGAACGCTGGGCATTCCGGCCAACGGCGCCGTCTCGAACCTGTCGCTGTTCCCGTCGAGCGTGTTCGCGCTGCGGCGTGCGCTCGCCGAGGGGGACTTCGACGTCGTCCACATCCATGAGCCGATCGTCCCCACGCTCAGCTGGGACGCGCTGGAGTTCTCCGGCGCTGCGCTCGTCGGGACCTACCACACGTATGGGACCAACCCGATCACGCACAACCTCGGGAACCTCGCCGGCGCCCGCCGGCGGATGCACCGCCTGCACGCCCGCATCGCCGTCTCCGAGGCCGCCGCGTGGACCGCGAAGCGCTTCTTCGGCGGGGCCTACCGGGTCGTGCCGAACGGCGTCCACGTGCCGGCAGAGGTGCCCGTGCACGCCGCCGGTGAGGTCGGGCGGCTGAAGATCGCGTTCGTCGGCCAGGCGGTCGAGCGCAAGGGCCTGCCGATGCTGCTCTCCGCCTTCGAGGGCCTGCGCGAGCACGTCGACGCGACGCTGACCGTCGTCGGCGCGACGAAGGAGGAGGTCGAGCACCTGCTGCTCGACGGGCGCGGCATCACGGTCCTCGGTCGCGTGTCCGACGAGGAGAAGACGCGCGTCCTGCGCGAGGCCGACGTGCTCTGCGCGCCGTCACTCGGCGGCGAGAGCTTCGGCATGGTTCTGACGGAGGCCTTCGCGCAGGGCACCCCCGTCGTGGCGAGCGACATCGCCGGATACCGCGACGTCGTGCGCGACGGCCGCGACGGCGTGCTCGTGCCGCACGGCGACGCAGTCGCGCTGGCCGAGACGCTGCGTGACCTGGCCGTCGATCCCGCGCGCCGCGCGGCCATGGCCGCCGAGGCCGCGGTTCATGCGCGCCGCTACGACTGGCCGCGCGTCACCGACGAGGTGCTCGCCGTCTACGAGCAGGCCATCGCCGCGCGTGCCGCGGCCGCTCCGGTGACGCGTGCCCAGCAGATGGGCCGGCGCCTGGCGCTGACCGCCGCGGACGGCAAGCCCAAGGTGCTGCCCCAGCGCCTGGCCAGCATCGAGCCCGAGGTCGTCGGCGGGCGGCGCACGAAGACGCGTGCCCTGTTCCGGCGTGCCGGCCTGGGCATCGCCGCACTGACCGGCGTGCTGCTCACGTTGCTCGCCCTCCAGCGGATCGGCGTCGACCGGGTCGCCGAGAGCCTGCTGAAGTCCAGTCCGCCGTGGGTCATGGCGGCGGTCGGCCTGATGTGCCTGTCGATGGTGATGCGGGCGATCTCGTGGCACGCGATCCTGCGCGCCGCGCTGCCCGAGAGCCGGCTGTCGAGATTCGCCGCGCTGCAGGGCACGTCGATCGGCGTGCTGATGTCCGCGACCCTGCCCGCGCGCCTGGGTGAGCCGTCGCGCGCGATCGTCGTCGCGCGACGCGCCGGGCGACCGCGCGAGACGCTCCCGACCGTCATCGGCACGCTCGTCTCGCAGACGCTGCTGAACGTCCTGGCGCTGATCATCCTGGGCGTCTTCGCCTTCTCCTCGGTGCACATCTTCGACGATCACCATGGCGCGCTCGTGGCCGTCGCGATCGCCCCGGCTGTCCTGCTCGTCGCCGTGATGATCGTGCCGATCCTGTTGCACGCCGGCGGGACCGAGCGCTTCGGCCGCCTGCACGCGATCGTCCGTCCGATTCGCGCCGCGGCCTTCCAGATGCGCCAGGGCCTGCGCGTGTTCCGGCGGCCCAAGGACGGCCTGATCGCCACCTCCGCCCAGCTCGGCGCATGGGCGCTGCAGGCGCTCGCCTGCTACCTGCTGCTCGTCGCGATCGGCCTCGACGGTCACCCGGGCGTCGGGCTCGCCGCCGCCGCGGCGGTGCTGCTCGCCGTCAACGTCACGGCGGTGCTGCCTGCGACGCCGTCGAATATCGGCGTCTTCCAGGCGGCCTGCGTCGCCGTGCTCACGGGCGCCTTCGGCGTCGGCGCCGCCGACGCGCTCGGCTACGGGATCGTGCTGCAGTCGGTCGAGGTCGCGACGGCCGTCATCATGGGCGTGCCGGCGCTGCTGAAGGAGGGCCTGAGCTGGAGCGACGTGCGCCTGCGGGCGATGCACTCGACGCCGGTTCGCCTGAAGCCGCTCCCGGCCCGCAACCCCGCGCCCGCCGAGGGTCAGGTCGCCGTCATCGACGCGTAGGACCGTGGCGCCCGGCGCCGAAGACCCGTTCATGGCCTGGGTCTACATGCTGCGCTGCTCGGACGGCAGCCTCTACACGGGCTGGACCGTCGACCTCGAGCGCCGGCTCGCGGCACACGCCGCCGGGACCGCGAGCCGCTACACGCGCAGCCGGCTCCCGGTGAGTCTTGCCGGCTCGTGGGAGATGGCCGACCGCACGGCGGCGCGGCGCGAGGAGGCGCGCATCAAGCGCCTCCCGCGGCCGGCGAAGCTCGCCCTGCTCTCGTAGCGGCTCGGAGAACCTACGCCGGGGCGGTCTCGGCGGCGAGGACGTCGTCGACCGGATCGTCGTCCGGGATGTCGGCGAACAGCGCGGGATCGCGGTCCGAGCCGGCGATCACGTCGTCGCGCCGCTGGCGGTCGTTCTTCGGCAGGAAGCCCGACTTCATCCCGAAGTAGGTCGCGTCGGGGTGGTGGGCCACCATCGCGAGCGTCGACTGCTCGGGCTCGGGCGCGAAGCCGTCGGTCAGCGTCATCCCGATCTGCGAGAGATCGAGCAGCTGATCGACCTTCGCGTGCTCGGACTGCTCGGGCACGGCCGGGTAGCCCCACGAGTAGCGCCGCCCCTGCGTCGGTGCGATCCCGAAGTCCTCGCGCACCTTGCCGTGCAGCCACTCGGCCAGGCCCTCGGCCGTCTGCACGCCGAGGCCGTGCACGAAGAGCTGCTCGGCGTACTCGCCGTCGGCCTCCAGGCGCGCCATCAGGTCGGTCACCTCGGAGCCGACCGTGACCGCCTGCAGCGCGATCACGTCGAGCTCGCCGCTGTCCTTCGGGCGGTAGAAGTCGGCGACGCAGATGCGGTCGTGGCCGGGCTGGCGCGGGTTGACGAAGCGGACGAGCTCGGTCTCGCGATCCTCGGGGTCCAGGACGACGACGTCGTTGCCCTCGCGAGTAGCACGGGAAGTAGCCGAGCAGCGCCCGCGGGCGCAGGTAGTCCTGCTCGGCCCACATGCGCTCCAGGCGCGGGCGGAAGTCGTCGCGCAGCAGCGCCTGCCAGGCGTCGCCCTTGACCCCGCGGCCGCCCCAGTGGAGCTTGAACAGCACGTGCGTGTCGAGGTGGTGGTACAGCTCGTCCATGTCGACGGGGATCTCGCGGACGCCCCACCACGGTGGCGTGGGCACCGGAACGTCGGTGCGAGCGGCCGAGCGCACGGTGTCGTCGTCGGTCGGCAGCGCCTCGGGCTCCGGGCCCTTCTCGCGCAGCCGGATCGCGTCGCGGCGGATCTCCTCGATCAGCTCGGCGCGACGCTCGGGCTCGACGATCGCGTCCATCTTCGCAAGGCCCTCGAAGGCGTCCTTGCAGAAGAACACGCCGGGGACGTAGACGTCGTCGGACTCGCGGCCGTGCGGGTACAGGCGCGCGCAGCCCGAAGTCGCGGTTGATCGCGGCGCCGCCGATCAGCACGGGGTACTCCATCCCGCGGGCGTGCAGCTCCTGGATGCAGGCGGGCATCTGCTTGGAGGTCGACACGAGCAGTGCGCTGAGCCCGATGGCGGTCGCGTCGTGCTCGGCGGCGGCGTCGAGGATCGTGCCGATCGGAACCTGCTTGCCCAGGTCGATGACGGTGTAGCCGTTGTTCGTCAGGATCGTGTTGACCAGCGACTTGCCGATGTCGTGCACGTCGCCGAAGACGGTCGCCAGGACGACGGTGCCCTTCGTGTAGCCCTCGATCCGGTCGAGGTAGTTCTCCAGGCGCGCCACGGCGCGCTTCATGACCTCGGCGGACTGCAGCACGAACGGCAGGATCAGCTCACCCGCGCCGAACTTGTCGCCGACCTCCTTCATGGCCGGCAGCAGGACCTCGTTCAGCGTCGGGACTGCGCCGATCTTCTCGACGCTGCGGTCGATCCAGTCCTCGACGCCGTCCTTGCGCCGGCGCAGGATGTGAAAGTGCAGCGCCTCCTCGGGCTCCATGCCCTCGGTCGGATCGGCAGCCGTCGGCGGCGTCCTCCTCGGGCCCCTGGGCCTCGAAGTGCTGGATGAACTTCTCGAGCGCGTCCTCGCTGCGGTTGAACACGAGGTCGTCCGCGAGCCCGCGCTCCTCGTCGGTGATCTCGCCGTACGGCGTGATGTGGTTCGGGTTGACCATCGCGAGGTCCAGCCCGGCCTCGACGCAGTGGTGCAGGAAGACGGAGTTGAGGACCGCGCGCGCACCGGGGGAGACGCCGAAGCTGACGTTCGAGACGCCGAGCGAGGTCTTCACGCCGGGGATCTCGGCCTTGATCCGCCGGATGCCCTCGATCGTCTCGACCGCGGACGGACGCCACTCCTCGTCACCGGTCGTCAGCGTGAACGTCAGCGCGTCGAAGATCAGCAGCTCGGGATCGAGGCCGTGCTCACCGCAGCAGAGGTCGACGAGGCGCTGGGCGATCTCGACCTTGCGGTCGGCCGTCTTGGCCATGCCGACCTCGTCGATCGTCAGCGCGATCAGCGCGGCGCCGTGGGCCGTCGCCATCGGCACGACGCGGTCGAGCTTGTCGCGGCCGGCCTCGAGGTTGATCGAGTTGACGATCGCGCGCCCCGGAATCTGCTCCAGCGCGAGCTCGATGACCTCCGGCTCGGTCGAGTCGATCTGGATCGGGGTGGGCTGCGAGAGCGAGACGCGCTTGGCGACGACGCGCATCTGCTCGTCCTCGTCCTGGCGCTCGGTCAGCGCGACGCAGAGGTCCAGCACGTGCGCGCCGCCCTCGACCTGGTCCTCGGCGATCTGCACGAGGCCGTCGTAGTCGTCGGCCAGCAGCATCTCCTTCGCCTTGCGCGAGCCCTGCGAGTTGACGCGCTCGCCGACGAGCGTGGGGGAGGGGTCCTGCACCAGCGGCGCGGCGGTCATCATCGAGCTCAGGCGCGGCGGGCGCGGCGCCGGGCGCGGCTGAACCGGCAGGTCGCGGCAGCGGTCGGCGATCGCCCTGATGTGCTCCGGCGTCGTGCCGCAGCATCCGCCGACGATGTTCACGCCGTAGCGCTCGACGAACTCGCCCAGCGCCTCCGCCAGCGGCTCGGGCTTCTCCGGGAAGATCGTCTCGCCGTCGGGGCCCTGCAGCGGCAGCCCGGCGTTCGGGATGCAGTGCACCGGCAGCGACGAGAACTCGCCGAGGAAGCGGATCGCGTCGCGCATGTCCTCGGGGCCGGTCGAGCAGTTGAGTCCCAGCGCGTCGACCTTGAGCGCCTCGAGCGTCGTGAGCACGGCGTCGATGTCGGTGCCCAGCAGCATCTTGCCGCCGTTCGGCAGCAGCGACACCGAGCACTGGATCGGCACCGCCCGCCCCGTGCTCCTGAAGGCGTCGCGGGCGCCGAAGATCGCCGCCTTGACCTCGAGGATGTCCTGCGCGGTCTCGATGATCAGGAGGTCGGCGCCGCCCTGGACCAGGCCCCGCGCCTGCTCCTCGAAGATCTCGCGAAGCTCGCGGAACGTGATCGACGCCGAGGGTCGGGTCGTCGGAGGCGGGAAGGTGGCCCGTCGGGCCGATCGATCCGGCGACGAACCCGTGCTCGCCGACCGCGCGGCGTGCGATCTCGGCGGCCTTGACGTTGATCTCGAGCGTGTGCTCGCCCAGGCCCCACTCGTCGAGCTTCAGCCGGCTCGCCTGGAACGTGTCCGTCTCGACGACCTCGGCCCCGGCGGCGACCATCGAGGCGTGAACGCCCTCGATCACGTCGGGGCGGTTGAGCACGAGCGCCTCGTGGCACTTGCCCGGCAGGCCGCCGTAGTCCTCGGTGCTCAGGTCGAACTGCTCGAGGGTCGCGCCCATGCCGCCGTCGAAGATGACGACGCGTTCACGGATGGCGGCCAGGTAGTCACGCGACATAGCCGCAGGCTAGCACGATTTCGGCCAACCTTGACATGAGTGTGTCAGGGTTGGCGGGCCACGGTTCAGCGCACCGTGGCGTGGCGGATCGCGAGCCGCATCTGACGATTGCCGGCCAGATCCTCGGCGAAGCAGAGGAACCACGCGGTCCCGCGCGCGACCCGGCGGAACCGGCCCTCGTAGAGGCCGTCGGCGATGCGCCGCGCCGTGAGCGTGCGCGCCGCGCCGCGCCGCGGCAACAGGGTGATGCGAACCCGGCGTACGCCGGAACCCCCGCCGTCGGTCGCGCCGATGCGCAGCGTGCAGGTCGTGTGCCGGCAGCGGAGCGAGCGCAGCACGGAGCGCGGTGCGGTCGTGTCGGGGACGGTCGCGGGCGGCGTGGCCGCCGGAGGAGTCGCGACCGGCGCGCCCGCGGGCGGCGCGAGCACCGGATCGCCGGGCGTGGAGACGGCGACGGCTGCGCCGCGCGCGTCGCGGGCGCGTACCACGCAGACCACGCGGCGGCCGCCGTCCGCCGCGGTCGGGACGTACACCGGGTCGGCCGACCAGCCGCGCAGCGCCGTGCCGCCGCTGTCGCGAAAGCGGTAGTCGATCTCCGGCGCCGGCGCGCCGTCCCACGCCCCCGGCTCGCACGCCTGCGGCTCTCCGGCCTTGGCGACCCCCGTCAGCGTCGGGGGCGCCGTCGGCGACGGCGGGTGATACTCGTCCCCTGGGATGCCCGTCGGGTCACGGATGTACGCGGCGATCGCGCTCTGCGCGAGCTCCGTGTACACGCCGGGGGCGCCGCTGGGGTCGGCGCACGTGACGGCCCCGCCGCTGACGAGCCCGATCAGCGTCTCGTCTTCAAGCGTGAGCGGTCCGCCGCTGTCGCCGAAGCACGAGTCGCGCCCGGGCGCGATCGCACACAGCTCCGTGGCCGCGTCGAGCGCGCCGAGCACCGTGAAGGCGGCGCAGGCCGGGTCGCTCACCGTGAGCAGGTCGGCCGCGTGCAGGGTGGTCGTGGAGAACGGGGTCTTGCCGTAGCCGCTCACCCGGGCCCGCACGCCCACGGGCGTGAGGTCGCCCGGCGCGGTGATGACGGCCGGTCGCACGCCGGCCGCAGCGACGTCCAGTGGGGTCGTGAGCGTCGCCACGGCCGCATCGTTCGTCAGCGCCTGTGCGTCGAACGCCGGCATGCGCGTCCACGACGCGATCCGGATGCGCTGCGCCGTCGCCTCCGGCGCGCTGAGGTTGCTCGCGCCGGCGACCACGTCGCGCTCGCTCGGGTCGTCGACGAGACCGTCCTGGGGCTGGACGTCGAGGCAGTGCGCGGCCGTGATCACGTGGAGCGCGTCGCGGATGACGCCGCCGCAGAACTGCCCGACGCCGGCATTCGGCTGGGCGTGCAGCACGATCGCCACCTGCCAGGGGAAGGCGGTCACCGACACCGTGGCGCCGCCGACGACGCGCGGCGCGATGGCCGCGTCCGCGGCGGATGTGCGTGCTCCCGCAGTCGTGAGTGCCAGGGCGACGACGACGGAGGCCAGGTGCAGTGAACGCTTCGCGACCATCGCGATGCACGGTAACCCAGCCCCTCACGCCGATGCGCCGAACGTCGACGGCCCGCCGCCCACTGGGGGCGCCGGGCCGTCGGCACGGGTGCGTCGTGAGCCGGGTGAACTACTTGATGAACAACATCTCCGAGTACTTCGGCAGCGGCCACAGGTCGTCCGCGACGAGCTTTTCGAGTTTGTCGGCGGACTCGCGCGTGGCGTCCATCGCCGAGATCACCTTGTCGCGCATGAACTTCGCGAGCTCGAGACCCTCGACGGAGGGGTGGCCGGCGTTCGCCTTCTCGAGCGCCTTCAGCCGCTTGACCAGCTCGTCGGTCACGGTCTTGACCTCGGCGGCGACCGTCGTGAGCCCGGCGGCCTTGAGCTCGTTGAGGTAGCGCACCGCAGCCGGCAGGATCATCGTCCGGGCGATCGACGCGGCGACCTCGGCTTCGATGTTGAGCTTCGTCGAATACTGCTCGACGGCCACCTCGAAGCGCGACTCGAGCTCGCGCTCGCTCAGGACCTCGTACCGCTCGAACACCTCGATGGTCTGCTTCTCGACGAGCCACGGCAGCGCGTCCGGCGTCGTGCGCAGGTTCGCGAGCCCGCGCTTGGCGGCCTCCTTGTGCCAGGTGTCCGAGTAGCCGTCACCGTCGAAGATGATCCTCTTGTGCTTCTTCCAGACCCCCTTGACGACCTCGAGCACGGCCTCGTCGCGCTTCTTGCCCTTTGCCTGCAGGGCCTCCGCCTTGTCGACGAGCTCATCGATCGCCTCGGCCGCGATCGTGTTGAGGGTCGCGTTGACCATCCCCAGCGACATGCTGGAACCGAGCGCGCGGAACTCGAACTTGTTGCCCGTGAAGGCGAACGGCGAGGTCCTGTTGCGGTCGCCGCCGTGCAGCGGCAGCGGCGGCAGTACGGGACTGCCGAGGCCCAGGAAGTTGCCTGAGACATCCTCGGCCGCCTTGCCTGCCGCAACGGCGTCGAACGCGTTCTCGAGCTCCTGTCCGAGGAAGATCGAGATGATCGCCGGGGGCGCCTCGTTGGCGCCGAGGCGATGGTCCTGGCCGACGTTCGCCACGGTCGCCCGCAGCAGCTCCTGGTGCTTGTCGACGGCGGCGATCACGGCAGCGCAGAAGAACAGGAACTGCAGGTTCTCCGCCGGCGTGTCACCGGGATCGAGCAGGTTGTGCCCGGTGTCGGTGCCCATCGACCAGTTGTTGTGCTTGCCGGAGCCGTTGACGCCGGCGAACGGCTTCTCGTGCAGGAGGCAGACCAGCCCGTAGCGACGGGCGACATTCTGGAGCACCTGCATCGTGAGCTGCTGGTGGTCGGATCCGACGTTCGAGTTCTCGAACATCGGCGCCAGCTCGTACTGCGCCGGCGCGACCTCGTTGTGACGCGTCTTCACCGGCACGCCCAGGCGGCGCAGCTCGTGCTCGGCCTCCAGCATGTACGCGAGCACGCGGTCGGGGATCGAGCCGAAGTAGTGCTCGTCGAGCTCGTGGCCCTTGGCCGGCTTGGCGCCATAGAGCGTGCGGCCCGTCGTGTACAGGTCGGGGCGCTCGTAGAAGTACTGCTCGTCGATCAGGAAGTACTCCTGCTCCGGGCCCACGGTGGTGAAGATGCGAGCCGACGTCTTGTCGCCGAACAGCTTCAGGGCACGCAGGGCGACCGTGGACAGCGCGTCCATCGAGCGCAGCAGCGGGATCTTCTGGTCCAGCGCCTCGCCGGTCCAGGAGACGAACGCCGTCGGAATGCACAGGTATGCGCCGTTCGGGTTCTCCAGGATGAACGCCGGCGACGTCGGATCCCAGGCGGTGTAGCCGCGGGCCTCGAACGTCGCGCGGATGCCGCCGGTCGGGAACGACGAGGCGTCCGGCTCGCCCTGGATCAGCTCCTTGCCGGAGAACTCCGCGATCGCGGTGCCGTCGCCGACGGGGTTGAAGAACGAGTCGTGCTTCTCGGCGGTGAGGTTGGTCAGGGGCTGGAACCAGTGCGTGTAGTGGGTGGCGCCCTTCTCCATCGCCCACTCGCGCATCTCCTTGGCGACCTGGTCGGCGAGCGCCGGATCAAGGGCCGAGCCCTTGTCGAGGGTCGCCTGCAGCTTCTTGAAGACCTCCTTGGGCAGCCGGGCCTTCTGGACCGCGGGGCTGAAGACGTTCTCGCCGTAGTGGGCGGCGCCCGGCTCCATGAGGTCGGTCTGACCACTGGCGTCGCCGTTGGCGGCCCACTGGGCGGCGCTGACGTTGTGCTGTCGTGTCTTGCTGGCCATCGTGCTCTGAAATTCCTCCTGCGGGCTCTGGTCGCGGTGCCGCTCACCCATGAGCGGGACGCGCGCGGAAATGACGCACCGGTACGACTCGCAGGCTAGGCGCGTCGACGACCTCGCACCTTATCCCGATGTCCAAGATCGCGACAGGCTTGTTCGCCCTGCGGTCTCAACGCTTCTCGACCGGCGGGCGAAAGGGGTGCCGTCGATCTTTCGACACCCGTCCAATGCGGCATTGCCAGGCCGGCCGCAGACTGCGAGGCGCACTTCGACTCAGGAGGATCAATGAGACGTTCGTTCGTCGGCCGCGCACTCGGCGTGGGCCTTTTCGCAGCATCGCTGGTGTTCCCGGCGACATCCCTTGCAGACACGCTACGATGCCGCGGGAGCGGGCGTTCTGCCCGAGACCGTCGGCATCAACTCGCTCTGGGTGCTCGTCGCTGCAGTTCTCGTGCTGTTCATGCAGGCCGGTTTCATGTTCTTGGAGATCGGCTTCTCCCGTGGAAAGAACGCAGGCACCGTCGTCGCGAAGGTCCTCACGAACTTCTCGATTGCGGCGATCATGTACTGGGCGATCGGATTCGCCTTCGCCTTCGGTGGCGCGACCGGAAAGGTCATCGGCGACACGGGGTTCTTCCTGCGTGACTACGGTAATCCGCTGACGGCGTTCCCGATCATGGGGCTGTCGGACGCGACCATCGAGTCCAAGTGGATCTTCCAGTTCGCCTTCTGCGCCGTGTCGCTGGCGATCGTCTGGGGGACGACGCTCGAGCGCATCAAGTTCGGCGTCTACATCATCTACGCGATCGTCTTCGCGGGCTTCATCTACCCGATCGTCTCGGGTTGGGTGTTCGGTGGCGGCTGGCTGCAGGTCAACCTCGGCATGCAGGACTTCGCCGGCTCGACGGCGGTCCACCTCATCGGTGCGACCGGCGGCCTGGCGGTGCTGCTGCTGCTCGGTGCACGACGGGGCAAGTACGACGCGGATGGGAATCCGCGAGCGATCCCCGGCCACAACATGCCGCTGTTCGGCCTCAGCGTCATCATCCTGCTGATCGGCTGGTTCGGGTTCAACCCGGGCTCGACGCTCGGCGCGATGGACGGCCGCTTCACGGAGGTCGCGCTGGTCACCCTGCTCGCCGCCGGCGCGGGCGTGCTGGGTGCGGTGTTCACGAACCTCGCGATCACGAAGACGATCGACATCGGCATGGCCGGCAACGGCATGATCGGCGCGCTCGTCGGCATCACGGCAGGCTCCGGCTACGTCGCCCCCTGGGCCGGCGTCGTCATCGGCCTGATCGCGGGCATCATCGTGCCGCTCGGCGTGTACGCCATCGACAAGAAGCTCGATGACCCGGTCGGTGCACTCACGGCTCACGGGCTGTGCGGCATCTGGGGGACGCTCGCCTGCGGGCTGTTCACGCTGCCGGCGCTGGCGAAGTACAACGCCGTCGGTGACCCCGGTCTCGTGTACACGGGCTCGTTCCACCAGCTCGGCGTGCAGGCTCTCGGCGTCGTCGTCGTGTTCTTCACGGTGCTGATCTCGAGCTACATCGTGTTCTGGGCGATCAAGAAGACCTACGGCCTGCGTGTCACGGCCGAGGAAGAGGATGCCGGCCTGGATATCTCCGAGCACGGCATGTACGGCTACCCCGAGCAGTTCATCCCGGCCCCCGAGCTCGTGGGCTACGGCGCCGCACCGCAGTACGGTTCGCCGTCGGTACCGAGCACGAGCACAACGGAGGTCACGGCATGAAGAAGGTCGAGTCATACATCCGGCATGAGGCATTCGAGCCGATCCGCATGGAGCTGCTGGACCTTGGGTTCCCTTCGCTGACCATCAGTGAGGTCAAGGGATCCGGACGCCAGAAGGGAATCGTCGAGACGTACCGCGGTGCGGTCCTGACGAACTACCTGCGGCCGAAGGTGAAGCTCGAGTGCGTGGTCGCGGACAAGGACGTGCAGACGATCGTGGACACGATCCTCAAGCACGGCCGCACGGGCGCCGTCGGTGACGGCAAGGTGTTCGTGCTTCCGGTGGAGGAGGCCTACCGCGTGCGGACGGGTGAGTCCGGCGAGGAAGTCCTCCAGGCGCACCCCGACGCGGCGGCGACGGCCGCCTGAGGTGACGTGACCGGGGCGGCGGGATCGAACAGCGAGCCCGCCGCCCCGCGTTCGTCGAGCCCGGGGCAGCTGGTCGCGCGACTGCGCGACCTGCACCTGCAGATGGTCGACGCCGTCCTGGCGGGGGACGGCCTCGAGCGGGTGGCGGCGCTGGCCGCCGATGCGGCGGGGGGGCCGGTGGCGATCGTCGTGCCCCGTCTCGGGGCGGCGGTGATCGCCGGCGGACCGCCGGGCGACCACGACCGTGCGCTCGGCCTGTTGCGGCGCTACGTCGCGGACCGCGTCGGCGACCGGCCGGCACGGGTGCCCGAGGAGATCGCGGGCGAGGCGCCGATCGCCATGGGCGACGACCTCGTGGGCGTCGTCGTGCTGCTGCGCGGCGCCGGTCCCCTGGACGCCGACGCCGCCGAGTACCTGCACATCGCGGCGGTGGCGTGCCTGACCGAGGTGGCGGTCGAGGAGGCGCGCGAGGAGGTCGAGGAGAACCTGCGGGGCTCGTTCCTCGAGGACCTGCGCTCGCGCTCGGACCTCGATCCGCGCGACGTCGTGCGCCGCGCCGGGCGCCTGGGCTGTGACCTCTCGCGCGGCGTCGTCGTGCTGTGCGCTGAGCTGACGGCCGACCGCCCGCGCCACGTCGTCGCCACGATCGCCGGCGACCATCCCGGCGCGCTCGCCCAGCACATGGAGGGCCCGGCCTCGGAATCCCCGCGCGTCTATGCGCTGCTGCCCGCCGTCGGGGCGGACGACGCCCCCGAGCAGACGATCGAGCGGGCGCGCGCGCTCGCCGGCCGCCTGGGCCGCCATGGCACGGTCGGCCTCTCGAGCTTCTACGCGGACCCGGCCGAGCTCGGGCGTGCGATCCAGGAGGCCGAGCTCGTGCTCGACGTGCTCAAGCGCGGCGACGGCCCGTCGGCCGACGGGCTGCAGGACATCGGCACCGGCACCTACCGGCTGCTCTTCCGGGTGCTCGCCTCACATCCCGAGGAGGTGCGGTCGTTCTACGACGACACCGTCGCGCCGCTCGTCCACTACGACGACCAGTACCACACCGATCTGGTCGGGACGCTCGAGGCCTACCTCGAGCACAACTGCAACATGAACGCGACGGCGGCGAACATCTACGCCCACCGCCACACGGTCGCCTACCGGCTCGACCGCGTGAAGGAGCTGACCGGGCTGGACCCGACGCAGTCGGAGGATCGCGAGCGCCTGGGCCTGGGGCTGAAGGCGTTCCGGATCATCGCTCCCCAGCTGCCGCGGTAGCCAGGGCCACCCGCGAGCCGCGCGCCCGCTACTGGCCCTTGGTGATGACCTGGCCGGTCTTGGGGTCGACGTACGAGATGCGCGGCCGGCGCGTGACGCGGACCGTGACGGCGCCCTCGGGCACCGTGTCGTTCGCGGTGACCGCACGCGCCTTGCCGTCGGTGCCGGCGGCGACCCGGTAGCGCAGCGTGTGCGTGCCGGCGACGGTCGCGGTGACCGACCACTTGAAGATCTTCGTGGCGCCCGGCGCCAGCGTGCCGCCGGTCCATGTGCCGTTGTACGCGGTGACTCCGCCGGTCGGGCCGCGGTTGACGATCCAGACCGGGCGCAGCGGATCGGCCACGTCCGGCTGCGTCGTGCGGTCGTAGAAGCCGTCGACCGTCACCGCGACGTTCGGGATCGCCTTGTCGCCGATGTTCGTGACGATCACGCGGAACGGCAGGGTCTCCGCCAGCCCCTGCAGCCGCGGGAAGGCGGACGGGAGGACGCGGACCGGGTAGGAGCCGCTCGGCTCGTTCTTGTCCTGGCGCTCGCCGCCGCAGCCCGCGGCGAGGCCGGTGGTGGCGACGAGCACCGTCGCGACCGCCGTTCCTGGACCCCGCAGAAACCCGAGCCTCCTCACGCCGCGCGACGCTACCAGAACGTCCGGCATCGACCGCGCAGATGATCCCCCGGAGTGCCTGCCTCCGCGCCACGCAGCCGCCACCACCGGACGGCGCCGCGCCACCCGCGACGGTTGCCGTTTGCGACTGATCCGTCCGCTCCCGTAGAGTGGCCGTCGTTGCGTCTGCGGGAGAGCGGACGGGGCGTCACAGGGAGAGGAGGGGAATATGGTTCGCAGCACCGCCGATCGGGCGATCGCTCCTGCAAGGGAGTTGTTCGAGGAGATCGGCGACATGATGATCCTGACGGGGAAGACCATGGTCTCCGCCGTGCGCCCGCCGTACCCCTACGGCGGCGAGTTCATCTCCCAGTTCCTCTTCGCGCTGCGCCTGTGCTGGTTCCCGCTGCTCGTCTCCACGATCGCGTTCGGCTACGGCGCCCCAGGGCTGCAGGCCGCCAACTTCCTCGTGCTCTTCGGCGCGCTCGACCGCCTCGGCGGGTTCTTCGTGCTGGCGTCGATCCGCGAGTTCGCGCCGTTCGTCACCGCGATCGTGCTCGCCGGCGTCGCGGGCACCGCGATCACGGCCGACCTCGGTGCGCGCAAGATCCGTGAGGAGCTCGACGCGCTCCAGGTGCTCGGCGTCGACCCCGTCAAGAACCTCGTCGTCCCGCGCTTCCTGGCCCTGATGCTCGTCACGGGCCTGTTCGACGTCTACGCGCTGCTGTTCGGGATCTTCGGCGGCATCGTCGCCACGCTCGTCAACCAGGCGCCGCTCGGGCCGTTCTGGGCGACGTTCTTCACGAACGCCTCGGTGACCGACCTCTGGGGGTCGGTCCTCAAATGCCTGATGTTCGGCGCGATCATCGCGATCGTCTGCTGTTACAAGGGCATGACCGCCTCCGGGGGCGCCGCCGGCGTCGGCCGCGCGGTCAACCAGGCCGTCGTGATCGCCTTCCTCGGCGTGTTCGCGTTCAACTACGTGTTCACGCAGACGCTGCTGGCCACGCATCCGGAGATCAACGTCATCCGCTAGCGGGTGACGACGACGATGCCGACCAGCTGGCTGAGCGTTCCGAAGGACTGGATCTCCTCGTTCGGGGAGATCGCGAAGTTCTGCGGGCGCATCCTCGGCGAGGTCCTCTCCCTGAAGGTCATGAAGTTCTTCGGCGAGGCGCTGCGCCAGGCCGGCCTGCTGATCGTCGTCCTCGACGATCGTCATCTGGGGCCTGGTGTTCATCATCGGCCTGCAGTGCGGCATCGAGGGCGCGTACTTCAACCGCTCGGTCGGCGCGCCCGCGTACGCCGGCGTCTTCGCCGCCTGGTGCGACCTGCGTGAGCTCGTGCCCTACGCCTTCGGCTACATGATGGCCGCGAAGGTCGGCACCGGCATCGTCGCCGAGCTCGGCTCGATGCGGATCTCGGACGAGATCGACGCGCTCGAGGTCATGGGCATCGACTCGATGACCTTCCTCTGCGCGACGCGCCTGCTGGCGGCGTGGATGGTGCTCCCGTTCATGTACCTCGCGGCGATCGGTGCCGGCTTCTTCGCCAGCTACCTGGCGGTGGTGGTCCAGATCGGCGAGGTCTCCCAGGGCGGGTACTCGCTGATCTTCTGGCAGTTCCAGAACCCACCCGACCTCTTATTCAGCCTGACCAAAGCCATGGTCATGGCGACGATCATCGTCCTGGTGGGCTGCTTCTACGGCTACACGGCCAGTGGCGGTCCGGTCGGAGTCGGGACGGCGACCGCGAAGTCGATGGTGCTCAACATCGTGCTCGTGCACCTGATCGGGATGCTCGGCACGCAGCTGTTCTGGGGAGCGAACCCACGCGCCCCGATCGGAGGATGACGGAGATGTCGCAGGACAACGGGTCGGACTACATGGACGAGGCCGGAGGCACGCCGGCCGACGAGCTTCCCACCAAGGATCAGCTGGCCGGTCTGTCCGCTGAGCAGCGCGCCGACGAGCGCGCCGCGGCATCCGAGGTGGCGGAGCAGTCCGGGCGCGTCTCGGTCGTCAAGGAGCCCGAGGGCTCGGCCGACGACGAGTACCGCTGGCACACGGGCCTGAACCGCCCGACAGGCGTGCCCGATGCCGTCGAGTTCATCAACGTCCACAAGGCCTTCGGGCGCAACAAGATCCTCAAGGGCCTGAACATGGGCCTGCCGGAGGGGAAGATCTCGATGATCCTGGGGCCGTCGGGCACCGGGAAGTCGGTCTGCATCAAGCACATGGTCGGGCTGCTGTACCCGGACGACGGCGACATCGTCGTCCACGGCGAGTCGGTCCCGAACATGCGCGACGAAGAGCTGTTCGACATGCGCAAGAAGTTCGGCGTGCTGTTCCAGGACGGCGCGCTGTTCGGTTCGATGAACCTGCTGGACAACGTCGCCTTCCCCCTGCGCCAGCACACGGACAAGGGCGAGGACGAGATCCTGGAGATCGTCGGCCGGCGCCTCGCGGAGGTCGGCCTCGGGGAAGCCGGCGACAAGTTCCCGAACGAGCTCTCGGGCGGCATGCGCAAGCGTGCCGGCTTCGCCCGCGCGCTCGTGCTCGACCCGGACATCGTGCTGTTCGACGAGCCGGACTCGGGCCTGGACCCGGTCCGCACCGCCCTGCTGTGCGAGCTGATCCAGGAGATTCACGAGGAGAACGGCGGGGCCTACACGGTCATCACGCACGACATCATGAGCGCGCGCCGCGTGGCCGAGTACATCGCGGTCCTGTGGCGCGGGCGCATCGTCGAGTCCGGGCCGGCGGCGGAGCTGTTCAACTCCGACAACGCGTTCGTCCGCCAGTTCCTCTCCGGCGCGGCCCAGGGGCCGCTCGGAATGGAGTGACGTCGGCCACGCAGGCGACGATCCTCACGCAGCGCACCACCCACCGACCGACCACACAGCCGACCATTCACCGTCCCGCCACATCACGCCGCGCGATCCCCAGGAGGGACGCATGACCGCCGCGCGCGCCGCGACCATCGGTGCGCTCGCGATCGTGGTCGCCCTCGTGGCGATCCTGCTGTTCCGCGGGAACGGCGCGCACATGTACAAGCTGACGTTCCAGACGGCCGGCCAGCTGGTCAACGACAACGACGTGCAGATCGGCGGCCGCCGCATCGGCTCGGTGAAGAACATCAAGCTCACCGACAACAACCAGGCCGAGATCGAGATCGAGGTCCAGGAGCCGTACGCGCCGCTGCACGAGGGCACGACCGCCGTCATCCGCGCCACCTCGCTCTCCGGCGTCGCCAACCGCTACATCGCCCTCTCGCCGGGCCCCGACAGCGCGCCCAAGCTGGCCGACGGCACCGTGCTCGCCGCGGACAAGACGACCACGATCGTCGACCTCGACCAGCTCTTCAACACGCTCGACGAGCCGACGCGCAAGGGCCTGACCGACACGATCAAGGGCTTTGCCACGTGGTACGTGGGCAAGGGCCTGAAGGCCAACCAGGCCGCGCAAGTACTTCGCGCCCGCGCTCTCGTCGACGCGCGCCGTGATCGAGAAGCTGAACGCCGACACCCCGGCGCTCGAAGGCCTGGTCCAGGACACCTCGAAGGTCGTCACCGCGCTCGGCAGCCAGAGCGCGACGCTGACCGACCTCGTCTCCAACGCCGACACCAGCCTCGGCGCGATCGGCAGCGACACGGCGTCGCTCTCGCAGGCGATCGCGCTGCTGCCGGCGACGCTGCGCCGCGGGAGCACGACGTTCGTCGACCTGCGACTCGCCCTGGACGACCTCGACAAGCTCGTCGACGCCTCGAAGCCCGCGACGAAGAACCTCGCGCCGTTCCTGGCGACGCTGCGGCCGCTCCTGGCCGAGTCGCAGCCGACGCTCAAGCAGCTGTCGACGCTGCTGCGCCAGCCTGGGGCCGAGCAACGACCTCACGGACCTGCTGAACGACTCTCCGCAGCTCGCGAACGTCGCCTCGACCTCGTTCCCCAACTCCGTCAACGCGCTGAACAAGTCGCTGCCGGTGTTCAACTTCATCCGGCCCTACACGCCCGACCTCGTCGGGTGGCTGCGCGACTTCGGCCAGGGCGCCTCGAACTACGACGCCAACGGCCACTTCGCGCGCGTCGCCCCGGCGTTCAACGCGTTCTCCTACAACGCGACCACGAACGAGCTCACCCCGGTGCCGCCCGCCGACCGCGTGCCCGGGCTGGAGAACGGTGCGGCGATCGTCACGCGCTGCCCCGGGTCGGCGATCCAGCCGCCCGCCGACGGCAGCGCTCCGTGGCGTGACACGGGCGGCCAGCTCGACTGCAACCCCGCGAACATCCCGCCCGGACCGTGAGACGCGTCGTCGCCATCCTCGCCGTCGCTGATCGCGGCCGTCGCGCTCGTGGTGTTCGCCACAGGCTCAGGCGACGACAGCGGGACCTACCGCGTGCGGGCGATCTTCGACAACGCCGCGTTCGTCATCCCGGGCGAGGACGTGAAGATCGGCGGCGTCAAGGTCGGCTCGATCGAGTCGCTCGACGTGACGCCCAACAAGAAGGCCGCGGTCGTCCTCAACATCCACGACACGGGCTTCCAGGACTTCCGGCGCGACGCGACCTGCACGATCCGCCCGCAGTCGCTGATCGGCGAGAAGTTCGTCGAGTGCCAGCCGACGAAGCCGCGCGTGCCCGGGACGCCGCCGCCGCCGCCGCTGCCGCAGATCGCAGCGCGGTCCCGGCAAGGGCCAGTACCTGCTGCCGTCGACCAACACGCGCAAGGCGATCGACCTCGACCTGATCAACAACATCGCGCGGCTGCCGCTGCGCCAGCGGTTCACGATCATCATCAACGAGTTCGGCACGGGCCTCGCCGGCAACGGGCAGGCGCTGAACACCGCGCTGCACAAGTCCGACCCCGCGCTGCAGGCGCTCGACGACGTGCTGCGCGTGCTCGCCGAGCAGAACAAGACGCTCGCGACGCTCGTCGACGACGGGTCGGCCGTGCTCGCACCGCTGGCCCGCGATCGCGCACGCGTCACCGGCTTCATCAACTCGTCGGCGAAGACCGCCGAGGCGACGGCCGAGAAGCAGCGCCGCGCTCGAGGAGGACCTGAGGCTGCTGCCGAAGTTCCTCGCCGAGCTGACGCCGACGATGGACCGCCTCGGCGACCTGTCGACCGCGTTCACGCCGATCGTCGAGGACCTCGGGCGCGCCGCGCCCGCGCTCAACACGTTCACGACCGGAACGCCCGGCTTCACGAGCGCCGCGACCACGTCGCTCACGAGCCTGGGCAAGACGGCCGAGACGGGTGGCCCCGACCTCGTCGCCTCGCTGCCGCTGGTCCAGGACCTCGGCACGCTCGGGAAGACCGCCGTGCCGCTGACGAAGAACCTCAACCTGCTGCTCAGCTCGCTGCGGGCGACCGGCGGGGTCAACCGGCTCATGGACTTCGTCTTCTACGGTGCCGGCGCCATCAACGGCTACGACCAGTACGGCCACTACCTGCGTGCGCGGCTCGTCCTGACGACCTGCCAGACGTACGTCCAGGTCAACCAGCTCGGCTGCACGGCCAACTTCAACAAGGACCTCGGGGCGACCACGACGCCGCCGGCGAGCGGCCTGCCGGCGAGCACCTCCTCGGCGTCCTCGGCCGCGACGGTTGCGGACATCTCCTCGGGGGCGAAGGCGGGGAGCACGGGTGCGCCGCCCGCTGCCGCGGCGAACGCGATCAAGCTGCCCAAGACCCTGCTGCCCGGCGATGACGGCGTCCAGCGCGGTGCGGGCGCCGCGCCGCGGACCGCCGCGCCCAAGAGCGCCCCGGACCAGCGCTCCGTCCAATCCCTCCTCGACTATCTCCTGGGCCAATGAGGAAGCGCAGCGGAGCCGCATCCATCGCAGCGAACCCCGTGCTGATCGGCGCGGCGACGACGCTCGTCGTGATCGTCGCCGTCTTCCTGGCCTACAACGCGAACTCGGGCCTGCCGTTCGTGCCGACCTACGACGTCGAACGTCGAGGTGCCCAACGCCGCCGAGCTGGTGCGCGGCAACGAGGTGCGCATCGGCGGCACGCGCGATCGGCCTCGTCTCGAGATCACGCCCCAGACCCGGGCCAGCGGAGCCGTGACGGCGCTGCTGAAGCTGAAGCTCGAGAAGGTCGCCCAGCCGATCCCGACGGACACCACCGTGCTGATCCGGCCGCGCTCCGCGCTCGGCCTGAAGTACGTGCAGCTCACGCGCGGAACCGGCTCGCAGGACGTGCCCAACGGCGGCACGCTGCCACTGCGCCAGGCTCACCCGCTCCCGGTCGAGCTCGACGAGGTCTTCAACATGTTCGACGACAAGACGCGCCTGGCGATCGGCGCGAACCTGCTGTCGTTCGGCAACGCGTTCGCGGGCCGCGGCGCGGACCTCAACTTCGCGATCCACGACCTGGATCCGTTCCTGACGCAGCTCACGCCGGTGATGCGCAACCTGTCGAGCAAGCAGACCGACCTGCGCGGCTTCGTCCAGGGCCTCGCGCAGAGCGCCGCCGTCGTGGCGCCCGTCGCCGAGACGCAGGCGCAGCTGTTCAGCAACCTCGACTCGACGTTCTCCGCGCTGGCGGTCGTCGCCAAGCCGTACATCCAGGAGTCGATCACCGGCGGCGTCCCGGCGCTGCAGACGGCGATCGCGGACTTCCCCAAGCTGCGCCCGTTCCTGGCCAACACCGCGAGCCTGTTCACGGCGTTCCAGCCCGGGTTCAACTCGCTCGCCAACGCGGCGCCGGACCTGGCGAGCACCGTCACCGTCGGCACGCCGGTGCTCGAGCGCTCGCCCGCCTTCAACGCGCGGCTCGCGACGACGCTGAACTCGGTCAAGACGTTCGCGACCGACCCGCTGGTGAAGCTCGGCGTGACCGACCTGACGACGGCGGCCGGTTACCTCGAGCCGACGGTCGCCTTCCTGACGCCCGCCCAGACGGTCTGCAACTACCTGACGCTCGCGCTGCGCAACGCCTCGAGCCTGCTCAGCGAGGGCGGGTCGACCGGAACCGCTGCAGCGCTTCTCGATCATCGCCGCGCCGACCGGTCCGAACAACGAGGGCAGCCCGTCGTCGGCGACCGCCAACGGCGGCGGGACGGACCCCACCAACTTCCTCCACTCCAACCCCTACCCGTTCACCGCCGCGCCGGGTCAGCCGAAGTCCTGTGAGGCGGGCAACGAGACGTTCATCAAGGGCAAGGCCGTCGTCGGGAACGTTCCGGGCATGGCTCCCACGACGCTGCACGAGAACACCAAGTGATGCCGAGCCTGCGCCGCAACAAGGAAGGAAAGGCCCGCGTCCTGCGCAAGGACCGCACCGGACGCAACCCGTTCGTCGTCGGCCTGCTCGTGATCATCGCGGCCCTCGTCGTGACGTACTTCGGCTTCACGAAGGACATGCCGTTCTCCCGCGGCTTCCAGTTCCAGGCCGTGTTCCGCTCGGCCAACTCGATCCGTCAGAACTCGCCGGTCCGCATCGCGGGCGTCAACATCGGCAAGGTCGTGAAGGTCGAGGGCCAGGAGGGCACCGACAACGCCGTCATCACGATGGAGATCAAGAACGACGGCCTCCCGATCCACAAGGACGCGCGGCTCAAGATCCGTCCGCGCATCTTCCTCGAGGGCAACTTCTTCGTCGATCTGCACCCGGGCACGCCGTCGGCGCCGACGATCTCCGACGGGGACACGATCCCGGTCACCCAGACGGCCTATCCCGTCCAGCTCGACCAGGTGCTGACGGCGCTCCAGCAGGACACGCGCCGCGATCTGCAGATCACGCTCGCGAGCCTCGGCACCGCGCTGACCGCCGAGCCGACCCCGGCCGAGGACGCCAACCAGCCGCCGGTGAACCGCGGGAAGACCGCCGCGGAGTCGCTGAACAGCGCGATCGACTTCGGCAAGCCGGCGCTGAAGAACAGCGCGATCGTCAACCAGGCACTGCTCGGGCTGGAGCCCGACGACCTGACCAACCTCGTGCGCGGCCTGGCCGCGACGGGCGCCAAGCTCGCCGATCGCCAGCGTGAGCTGATCGGGCTGGTCGACAACTTCAACACGACGATGGCCGCGGTCTCCTCGCAGCAGAGCGCCGTGCGCGCCTCGGTCCGTCTGCTCGGGCCGACGGTCCAGACGGCCTACACCTCGCTCGGCGCGCTCGACGCGGCGCTGCCGAACGTCCGCAGGTTCTCGCTCGACATCATCCCCGGGGTCGAGCAGACCCAGCCGACGATCGACGCGGTCACGCCCTGGATCGCGCCCACGCGCGCGCTGGTCTCCCAGGATCAGCTCGGCGGCCTGCTGGGGAACCTGCAGCCCGCGACGGCGAGCCTGGCGAGCGTGACGCACGACAGCATCCCGCTGCTCCAGCAGGGCGACCTGCTCGCCAAGTGCGTCAGCCAGGTGATCCTGCCCGCCGGTGATGTGAAGCTCGAGGACGGCGCGTTCTCGACCGGCAAGGAGAACTACAAGGAGTTCTGGTACTCGATGGTCGGGCTCGCCGGCGAGGGTCAGAGCTTCGACGGCAACGGCCAGTTCGTGCGCTTCCAGACCGGTGGCGGCAAGTACCCGGTCAAGCTGACCGGTGGCAACCTCGGCGCCGGCGGCACGCTGTTCGGGAACTCGATGGGCCAGCCGCTGGGCACGAGCCCGGCCTGGAACGGCGGGACGAACCCGCCCTACAAGTCGGACGCGCCGTGCTACAAGCAGAAGGTCCCCGACTACAACCAGGCGAGCTCGTACGGGCCG
Organism: uncultured Solirubrobacteraceae bacterium; assembly: GCA_963781935.1. Classification (GTDB taxonomy): domain Bacteria; phylum Actinomycetota; class Thermoleophilia; order Solirubrobacterales; family Solirubrobacteraceae; genus F1-60-MAGs163. Next base: position 1,687,646 of record CAWAHX010000005.1, on the reverse strand, counting down.
TCGGACGCTGGGTAGCCCTCGATGAAGCTCGCGATCCAGAAGCACCTCAAGGACTTCATCGCGATCCTCGCGATCGCCACCGTCGGCATCCTGGTGGCCGGGTACATCCTGTCCAACCAGCGGTTCTACCTGCCGTCGTGGGTGCCGCTGGTCGGGAGCACGTTCGTCGACTACAACATCGAGCTCGAGACGGCGCAGGCCGTCACGCCGGGCCAGGGGCAGACGGTGCTGATCGCCGGCGTCCCGGTCGGCGAGATCGGGCAGGTGCACCTGAAGGACGGCCGCGCCGTCGTCTCGGTGAAGATGCAGAAGAAGTACACGCCGATCTACAAGAACGCGACGGCGCTGCTGCGGCCCAAGACCGGCCTGCAGGACATGGTGATCGAGCTCGACCCGGGCACCAGGGCCGGCGGCGAGATCCCGCCCGGCGGGACTCTTCCCGGTCTCCCAGACGAAGCCGGGCGTGAACCCCGACCAGTTCCTCGAGGGCCTCGACGTCGACACCCGCGCCTACCTGCGCCTGCTCGTGGCCGGCGCGGGTCAGGGCCTGGAGGGCAACAGCGCCAACCTCTCCGCGACGCTGAAGCGCTTCGACCCGACGGCACGGTCGCTCGCGCTGATCGGCAAGGAGCTCGGCAAGCGCAGCAAGAACATCCGGCTCTCGATCCACAACTTCCGCCTGCTCGCCGACGCGCTCGGCGAGAAGAACACGCAGCTCGCCTCGTTCGTCGACAACTCGAACAAGGTCTTCCACTCGTTCGCCAGCCAGGAGGCGAGCCTGCGCGAGGCGCTCGGCCTGCTGCCAGGGGCGCTCGCGAGCACGGACGCCGCCCTGACGAAGTCCGAGACGCTCTCCAAGCAGCTCGGGCCGACGCTCGGCGAGCTGACGCCGACGGCGACGGGCCTCGCGCCGGCGCTGAAGTCCTTCCAGAGCTTCGCCAAGGACACCAAGCCGGTGATCGAGGACCAGCTCACGCCGTTCGTCAAGCAGGCACAGCCGGTGGCGACCGCGCTCGAGCCGGCGGCGGCCGACCTCGCATCGTCGGTGCCGAACCTCGACTCGTCGCTGAGCACGCTGAACATCCTCTTCAACGAGCTCGCCTACAACCCGACGAGCGGCAAGACCAAGGGCAAGGGCTACCTCTACTGGCTGGGCTGGCTCAACCACGCGGGCGCGTCGATCTTCGGATCCGAGGACGCGAACGGCCCGACGCGCCGCGGCCTCGTCTACGGCTCGTGCGCATCGCTCGCGACGCTCGAGCGCATCGGCTCCGTCAACCCGGTGCTCGGCACGCTCGCCGCATTGCTCAACGCACCGAGCACGGCGTCGGTCTGCCCGCAGCTGTCCGCCACGGGGGCGAAGGCGGCGAGCGCCAAGGCCGCCTCGAGCACGACGACGCAGACCTCGTCGCCGGCAGGGCTGTCGGCGACACCGCCCGCGACGAGCGGCGACGCGACCCCGGCGAAGGCGGCCGGGCGGTGAGGCGCTGAGTGCAGAAGCAGGCTCCCAGCCTCGGGCGGATCCTCGACGATGGTGCTGTTCGCGCTGTCGTGCTTCGGCCTGCTGCTGTTCCTGTGGGTGGCGTTCGGCGGGTCGACGCCGCTGCGGCCCAAGGGGTACCGCGTCACGATCCCGTTCAAGGAGGCCGGTCAGCTCGCCCAGGAGGCGGACGTGCGCATCTCCGGCGTCACCGTCGGCCGCGTCAAGAAGATCGAGGCGAGCACCAAGACCGGCAACTCGAACGTCACGATCGAGATCCAGGCGAAGTACGCCCCGATCAAGCGCGACTCGCGCGTGATGCTGCGCGCCAAGACGCTGCTCGGCGAGACGTACGTCGAGCTGACCCCGGGTCGCCCGAACAGTCCCGACGTGCCCGACGGCGGGACCCTGCCCCAGGGCGTGATCGCCCAGACGGTCGAGCTGGACGAGATCACGCGCGCCTTCGACGCCCCGACCCGTGCGGCCTTCCAGGTCTGGCAGCAGCAGCAGGCGATCGCCGGCCTGGGCCGCGGACGCGACTTCAACGACGCGATCGCCCAGTTCGCGCCGCTGGAGGAGCAGGCGACCCAGCTGCTGACGACGCTCAACCAGAACGCCGCGTCGTTCAGCAGGCTCGTGCGCAACACGGGCGTCGTGTTCGGCGCGCTCAGCGCGCGCGACCACCAGCTCGCCAGCCTCATCACGAACTCCAACCGCGTGTTCGCGGTCACCGGCAGGCTCAACACCCAGCTCGCGCAGACGTTCGTCGCGCTGCCGACGTTCCAGAAGGAGTCGGTGCTGACGCTCAACCGCCTCGTCCAGTTCGCGGACGACACGAATCCGCTGATCAACCAGCTCAAGCCGGTGGCGGCAGAGTTCGGCCCGACGATGCAGGAGGTCGAGCAGCTCGCACCGGTGCTCAACGGGCTCGTCACGAACCTCGACCCGGCGATCAGCGCCTCGGAGAAGGGCTTCCCGGCCGTCGACTCGTTCCTCAAGGATGCGGCACCGTTCTTCGCCGCGCTCGACCCGTCGCTGGCGCAGCTCACGCCGCTGCTGCAGTACGTCGGCGCCTACCCGAGCGAGCTGACGGCGTTCTTCGCCAACGTCACCGCGGCGACGAACGCGCAGGCGGACGTCAACGGCAAGAACTTCAAGTACCTGCGCACGACGAACCCGCTCAGCCCGCTGGCGCTGGCGAGCTACCCCGCTCGTCCGCAGTCGGATCGCCCGAACCCGTACACCTACCCGCGGCCGTTCGACAAGCTGGCGACCTCGAACATGCCGCTGTTCCAGACCTCGCAGTGCACGACCGGGATCACGCCGTTCCTGGCACCGACGACCGCCGGCACGATCGGGCAGACGCTGACCGATCGGATCAACCTGTACGCGCTCGGCGGCAACCCGTCGAACGTCCCGGCGCCGACGTGCCCGCAGCAGGGGACGTTCACGGCGAGCGGCAAGACGACGCAGTTCGCGCAGGTCGCGGCCAACACGACGCCGCCGCCGCTGAAGTTCGGCTCGCCGTGATCGGCGCCTGAGCGTCGCGCGCGCCGGTACGGTTCCACTGATGCTTTCGCGGCTGCTCGGGCGGCTCATGGGCCTGGCGGTGCGCCGCCCCGTCGTCGTCGGCGCGGGTGTGCTCGTGCTCGCCGCGGCCGGAGCGGGCCTCGCCCTGCGCCTCGAGCCGAGCGCGGACACGAGCACGCTCGTCGGGCGCTCGACGAGCGGCTACGCCGCCACCGACACGCTGCACCAGCGGTTCGGCGACGACGCGGTCTACGTCGTCGTGCGCGAGCCGGTCAAGAACGTCGTCCTGACCTCCGACATCCTGCGCGTCCTGGGGCTGGAGGGGTGCCTCGCGGGCAACGTGCCGGCCGGCCGCACGCCGGCGGGCGGGGCGAGCGGTCCATGTGCCAGGCTGGCCGCCACGAAGCCCGTGAAGGTCGTGTTCGGGCCCGGGACGTTCCTCAACGAGGCCGTCGGTGAGATCTCCGACCAGCTCCAGGCGGCCTCCACCCAGCAGAAGGCCCAGTCCCAGAAGGCCGGCGACGCCGCCTACCGGCTCGCGCTCGCACGCGGACGGACGAAGGCGCAGGCGCAGGCGCTGGGCCAGCAGGCCGCGCAGCTCGTGACCGCGAAGTTCACCGCCCAGGTCGTCGGGCTCGCCCTGCGCTACGGGCTGACCTCGGCGCCGAGCCTCAGCGACCCGCGGTTCGTCGCGAAGCTCGTCTTCGACGACACGCGGCCGGCCGGGACGCCCAAGGCCCGCTTCGCCTCGATCTTCCCCGGCTCCCAGGGTGCGCTGATCCAGGTGCGGCTGAAGCCGGGCATCGGCGAGCGGGCGCGCCGCGCGGCGATCGCGGACATCCGCGCGGCGACCGCGATGCCGAGCTGGCGCCTGTCGGCGGGCGGCTACGAGGTGACCGGTGCGCCGGTCGTCGTGCAGGAGCTGACCTCCGCGATCTCGCACTCGATCCTGATCCTGCTGCTCGCGGCCGTCGCGGTGATGGCGCTCACGCTGCTGCTCGTGTTCCGCGCCCGGCTGCGGCTCGTGCCGCTCGCCGTCGCGCTGGCGGCGACCGCGCTGACGTTCGGCGCGATGGGCGTCGCCGGCGTCCCGCTGACGATGGCGTCGATCGCGGTGATCCCGGTGCTCATCGGGCTCGCGGTCGACTATGCGATCCAGCTGCAGTCGCGGGTGCAGGAGGCCGGCCCGCAGGGGTCGCTGGAGGAGCGCGTGGCGCGGGTGGCGCGGACGGGCGCCCCGACCGTGGTCATCGCGGCCGCGGCGACGGCCGCCGGCTTCCTCGTGCTCGCGCTCTCGCCGGTGCCGATGGTCCGCGGCTTCGGGATCCTGCTGGTGGCCGGCATCGCGCTGGCCCTCGTCTGCGCGATGACGCTCGGCGTGGCCGCGCAGGCGCTCGCCGAGCGGCGCTCCGGGGGCGCAGGAGGCCCGCGACGCGCGGCGGGGCTCGCGCGCCGCTGCGCCGCGCGGGCGGCGGCGGTCGGTGCGGCGTGGAACGGGGCGGGCGAGATCGTGAGGGGCTCCGCGCTGTGGGGCCGTGGTGTCGCGCAGGTGCGACGCGGAGGGCATGCCGCACTGCGCGCGGCGGGCGCCCACCCGGGCCGCGTCCTGGGCGTCGCCGTCGCGGTCGCGGCGTTCGGCTGGGTGCTCGACACGCAGACGCGCGTCGAGTCCGACGTGCAGAAGCTCGTCCCGCAGAACCTCGCCGCGCTGCGTGACCTGCGCGACCTGCAGAAGATCAGCGGGGTCGGCGGCGAGGTCGACGTGCTGGTCGAAGGACGCCGCGTCACGGACCCGGCCGTCGTGAGCTGGATGACGCGCTATCAGGCGAAGGTGCTCAAGCGGCTGAACTTCAGCGCCCGCCGCGGCTGCGGGCGGTCGGACATCTGCCCGGCGTTCTCGCTCCCCGACCTGTTCACGAGCAAGGCGTCGCTCTCCTCGCGCAAGCGGATCGAGGGCCTGCTCGACGCCGTTCCGCCGTACCTCTCCCAGAGCGTGATCACGCCCGACCGGCGCACCGCGACGCTCGCCTTCGGGCTGCGGCTGATGCCGCTGGAGCGTCAGTTCGAGGTGCTGCGGGCGATGCGCTCCGAGCTGGACCCGCCGCCGGGGGTGACCGCGCGGCTCGCCGGGCTGCCGGTGCTGGCCGCCGAGGCGAACGACCGGCTGGCCTCCCCGTGGCGCCGGATCGCGACGCTGCTCGCCGGCCTGCTGGCGGTCGGCATCGTGCTGCTCGCCGCCCTGCGCAGCGCGCGGCGCGCGCTGGTCCCGCTGATCCCGATCGCCCTGGCGACGGGGTGGTCGGCGCTCGTGCTGTTCGCGATCCGGATCCCGCTGAACCCGATGTCGATCGTGCTCGGCGCCCTGGTGATCGCCATCGCGACGGAGTTCAGCGTCCTGCTCAGCGAACGATTCAGCTCCGAGCGGGCCGCCGGATACGACGTCGACGAGGCGCTGCGGAGGACCTACCGGTCCACCGGTCGCGGCGGTCGTCGCCTCGGGCGTCACGGCGATCGCCGGCTTCGCGGTCCTCGTGCTCTCCGACATCAAGATGCTGCGCGACTTCGGTTTCGTCACGGTGGTCGACCTCGCGGTCGCGCTGATCGGCGTGCTGATCGTCCTTCCGGCGGTGCTCGTGCTCGCCGAGCGCGGCGCACTCGTCCCGCGAGCGGTGCGCACGCGCCGCGGCGCTCGCGCAGCCGTCGAGCGCGCGCCCGCCGCGTGAGCACGGACGCCGGCGGCCCGCTCGGCTTCGCCGACGACCCCGAAGACCCGCCCGAGGCCCAGGCGCCGCCGCCCGTGCCTGCGCCCCCGCGCCACGCGGACCGGATCGCGTCGCGCACGGCACGTTCCGCACACGGCTGCCGGGTGTGCTGCTGCTCGTCGCCGGCGTCGTGCTGCTCGCCGTCGTCGGCTACAACACGCTGCGCACGAACGGCGGGTCCTCGAGCGGCCCGCAGGCGGGCCGGCAGGCTCCGCCGTTCGCCGCCCCGCTGGCCACCGGCCCCGTAGAGGGGGACGTGAACGTCGCCCGTCACAGCGGGCAGGGAGCCGCCGGCGACCGGCCGGCGTGCTCGGTCCGCGGCGCCGGAATCCTCAACTCGTGCGATCTCGTCCGCGGGCGGCCCGTCGCGCTCGCGTTCTTCGTCGCCGGCACCTCGCGCTGCACCGACCAGATCGACGCCCTGGCGCGCGCCGCGGTCCACCATCCGCAGGTCAGGATCGCCGCGGTCGCCGTTCGAAGCGACCGGGGCGACGTGCGCGACCTCGTGCGCCGGCGCGGGTGGCGCTTCCCGGTCGCCTACGACCGTGACGGAGGGCTGGCGAACCTCTACGGGGTGGCGGTGTGCCCGCAGGTGACCTATCTGCTCCCGGGCGGTGTCGTCCAGGGCTCGACGGTCGGGACGCTCGCGCAGGCGGGGCTCGACCGGCGGCTGGCCGAGCTTCAGGCCGCTGCGCGATGAGCGGCGAGCCGCAGCTCGCCGCCGGCCCCGTCGACCAGGCGCTCGCCGACGAGTTCCCGGGGCTCGCGATCCTCAGCTGCTCCGCCGCCGCGCCCGCCGGTCCGAGCGATCCGGGCGTCGTCGAGCGCCTCCAGCTGCTGGCCGACCGGTTCCGGGGGCGCCGCGCCGTCGAGCTGCGCCGCGAGCCGGTGCCCGCGGCCTACCGCGTGTTCTTCCGGCAGGTCGGCCTGGATCCCGACGTCCACCGCACGCCGGTCGAGCACGCGGCGCTCGACGCGGCTCGTCGAGGGCGGCTACCTGCCCGCCGGCCGCCTCGACGACGCGCTGCTGCTGGCGCTGCTGGAGACCGGCGTGCCGGTCAGCGCCTTCGACGAGGACCGCCTCAGCGGCCTGCCGCGGCCTGCGGCTGTCCCGCGCCGGGGAGCGGATCGACGCCGCTGCGCGCTCCGTGGTCCTGCCCGCCGGGCGGATCGTGATCGCCGACGAGCAGCGCGTGCTGGGGGAGCTGTTCGGGGCGGCCGGGAACGCGACCGAGCCGCAGCGGTCGACGCGGCGGCTGCGGCTCGTCGCCGTCCAGGTTCCCGGCGTCCCGGCGATCCATGTCGAGGAGGCCCTGTGGACGTGCCAGGAGGCTCTGACGCTCGCGTGAGGGCCGCCGGCGGGGGTAGACTGCGGCCTGTGGAGGGAGGAGTCGTGGAGCAGCTCGAGCGTCCCGTGCGTGAGCGCGTCGAGTCCCGTCGCCCGCTCACCATCGACGAGCGCGCCGCGCGTCGTGCGCTGCGCGCCCAGATCGACCGCCTCGAACGCCAGCTCTCCGGCGCCGTCGCGGCGTCGTTTCCCGGCGGCGGCCTGGTGACCGCGGTGCCGGCCGCCGGCGGCCCGCGCGTCCTGTCGCTCGGCGAGCTCGAGTGCGTGCGCGATGCTCTGGCAGGTCGGGTTGCGCATGCGCGCACCACGCTCATCGAGCGTGAGGAGCGGCGTGAGGCGGCCCGCGCTCAGCTCGAACGGATGCTGCTGGCGCCCGGCAGGCACCGGTTCGCGCGTGTCACGCAGCAGGAGCTCGGTGAGGGCGGCTGCGGTGCCTGGCACGTGAAGCCGCGGCTGGGGATCATCGGGATGCTCATGGGCTGGTGGCACGTGAAGCTGTCCTCCGGCTGTCCGTTAGCCACCTGACATGGGCCGTCGCAGTCGCAAGCGCAGAGAGTTCTCGGCGCCGGGCGCAGAGCCGCGCGAGCCCGTCGTCGCGCCCGGCGAGGTTCACGACCGGCCGCGTCAGCGCAAGGCGTCGGTCGCCGAGGCGCCGCAGGCGCCCTGGGCGCCCGTCCCGCTGACGGAGATCTGCATGTTCATCGGGCTCGTGCTGCTCGGGATCGCGCTGATCGGCGGCGGAGGGTCGCGAGGGCTGATGCTGGCCTTCGGGCTGACCCTCGTCACGCTGGCCACCCTCGAGCTGTCGCTGCGTGAGCACCTGGCCGGCTTCCGGTCGCATTCCGCGCTGCTGGCCGGGATCTGCGCGATCGTCGTGACGGTGCCCGTGGCGCTGTTGCTGACGCCCGCGAAGTTCGTCGTCCTCGGGGTCGCCGCCGTGGTGTTCTTCGCGGCACTGATGATCCTGCGCAACGTCTTCCGCCACCGCGCGGGCGGCATGACGTGGCGCGCGTAGCCCTGCACCTAGACTTCGCGGCGTGACCGACCAGCCCGAGAGCCCTCCGCCGTTCTCCGGCGCCCCCGAGGCGCCGGATCTCCAGCCGCCGGTGCCCGAGTCGCGCAGGATGCGCATCACCGGCATCCATCACGCGACGCTGATCTGCGCCGACCTCGCGCGGACGACCGCGTTCTACCGCGACGTCCTGGGCCTGGCGCTCGTGCGCGAGACGTCCAACGACGACGATCCGGGCGCGCGCCACTTCTGGTTCGCCGCCGACGCCTCGGATCCGCCGGCGCCCGGCAGCATCATCTCGTTCCTCGAGTACCCCGACATGGGCGCCGGCACGCAGGGGACCGGCTCGACGCACCACATCGCCCTCGCCGTCGGCTCCGCGGCGGAGGTGGCGGCTTGGCGCGACTACCTGCACTCACACGACGTGCCGGCGACCGAGGTCTTCGACCGCGGCAACCTCACGTCGGTCTACCTGCGTGACCCCGACGGTCACATCCTGGAGATCGTCGCGCCCTCCGGCTCCTGACCCGAGCGGAGGGCGCGCGACTCCCAGAAGGGCCCTGTCAGGCCCCGACGGCCGCCAGGGCCGGCGCGTGGACCGGCTCGGCGATCTGCGGCGCGGGGGCGCACGACTGCTGCCCGAGCAGCGTGGCCACCGCGTTGCGCTGGCGGTCGGTCATCGACCCGATCGTCTTGCTCTCCGAGATCGGGATCGACTGCAGGAACCGGCGACAGCGCGTGTGACCCCATCGACGCTGGCTCGTGAGGAGGTCGGCCACGGTCATCGACTCGGCCTCCCACGGCGATTCCAGGACCACGTCGGCTGCCGTGATCTCCCCTGTCGCAACGCGCCGTTTCAACTCGGCCCGCGCCAGCCTGACGGCGTTGGCACGCTCGAGCGCCTGCAAATGCTGTGGCGCAGGGGACGTCGTCCCACCATGCGTCATAGATCCTCCCATCCGCCCGGTCGGACGGCCTCCTCGTGAATGTGAATGGTTCGGTCGACGAGGCATGTGGACCCGGAGCTCCTCTTGAGGAGTGGTGCTGGACCTCCCGCTCGGCTCTCCACAAGCCGGCCGGTCGGACTCCTGTCCCCTCTCTCCGGGCGCCTCGACGACGCGATCCGGAATCTACGCACCGGCCCCGCGAGGGGTCAACGCCCCTCGTCGCGGAACTCTCGCTCCGAGCGGCCATTTCGTGATCGGGCCGCCCGCGGCGCTCAGTACCTCGTCCAGATCGCTTGCGGAACCTCAGTGGAGCTCGCCCGGCCCGGGGAGCGGGCCGTGCTCGGCTTCGAAGGTGGCCTTCACCTGGCCGAAGGCGGCCAGCGCGCGGTCGATGGTCGGGCGGTCATGCGTCGCCATGACGCTCGTGCGCAGCAGCGCCCCGCTGGGCGGGACCGCGGGGTGCAGGGCCGTGTTGACGAACACGCCGGCGTCCCAGAGCGCGCGCCACAGCAGCACGGCCTTCCAGTCGTCGCCGACGAGCACGGGAACGATCGGGGTGACGACCTCGCCGCCGACCACGCCGGGCGCGTCGAGCTGTGCGTGCTCGGAGCGCAGCGGCTGAGGCCGCACGACGGCGAACCCGAGATCCTCCAGTCCGTCGCGCAGGTAGCGGGCGTTGTCGAGCACGGCGCCGAACAGCGCCGGCCCCTCGTCGGAGCGCACGATCCGCAGGGCGGCCAGCGCGGCGCCCACGGCCGCCGGGACCGCGGAGGCGGTGAAGAGATACGCCCGCGAGGCGATCCGCAGGTAGTCGATCACCTCGGCGGGGCCTGCGACGAAGCCCCCGCACGACGCCAGCGACTTCGAGAACGTGCCGGTGCGCAGGTCGACCTGGTCCTCGACGCCGAGCAGCTCCGGCGTGCCCGAGCCGCGAGCGCCGAGCACCCCTGCTCCGTGTGCGTCGTCGACGAGCAGACGGGCCCCGTGGGCCCTGCAGAGCGCGGCGATCTCGTCGACCGGGGCGATGTCGCCCTCCATCGAGAAGACGCCGTCGACGACCACCAGGACGCCGCCGCCGTCGGATGCCGCCCGCTCCAGTGTGCGCTCGAGCTTGTCCATGCGGTTGTGACGAAAGGCGCGCAGCTTGGCGCGCGAGAGCAGGCAGCCGTCGAGGATCGACGCGTGGTCGCCCGAGTCGGCGACGACGGTGTCGCCCACGCCGAGGATGGTGCCGATCGTCCCGACGTTCGTCTGGTGGCCTGTGGTGAAGACCATCGCGGCCTCGGTGCCCATCCACTCGGCGATCTCGCGCTCCAGGTCGAGGTGCAGCGGGATCGTGCCGTTCAGCAGACGGGAGCCGGTCAGCCCGGTGCCGTAGGTCTCGAGGGCGTCGCGCGCGCCCTGCATGACCCGCTCGTCCCCGGTGAGGCCGAGATAGTTGTTCGAGCCGAGCATGATCCGCTCAGCGCCCTCCATGACCACGACGGGCCGCGCCGGGCCGTCGAGCACGCGGAAATAGGGGAGGACGTCGGCCTCGCGTGCAGCGTTGAGCTGATCCTCGCGCTCGTGCCCACGGGCCTTGGCGAAGACGTCGACGTGCGTTCGTGACATATAGGGTGACCCGCTGTGAGCGTTGAGATCAGGCCGGTCGTGTCCAAGGGCGAGCGCAAGGCGTTCCTCGAGCTTCCCTACCGGCTGTACGCCGGACAGCCTACCTGGGTGCCCCCGCTGCGGTTCGTCGTCAAGCAGCACATCGACCCCAAGCACAACCCCTTCTTCGAGCACGCCGAGGTGCAGTTCTTCCTCGCCTGGCGCGACGGCCGTGCGGTGGGCCGGATCTCGGCCCACATCGACCGCAACATGCAGGAGTTCCAGGACAATCGCTGGGGCCTGTTCGGCTTCTTCGAGTGCGAGGACGACCAGGAGGCGGCGACGGGGCTCGTCGACGCCGCCGAGGCCTGGCTGCGCGAGCGCGGCACGGACCGCATGGTCGGCCCGATGAGCTTCACCACGAACGACGAGTGCGGGCTGCTGATCGAGGGCTACGACATCCCGCCGATCATCCTCACCGAATGGCACTTCCCGTACTACCGCGGCCTGCTGGAGGAGGCGTGCGGCATGCGCAAGGCGATGGACACGCTGATGTGGAAGCTCCACATCAGCGGCCGGGGGAACGTCCACGAGGCGATCTGGGAGATGGCCGCCAAGGTCGAGAGCGAGCACGGGATCGTGTGCCGGCCGATGCGCAAGAAGGACCTGAAGGCGCGAGGTCGATCGCTTCCTGGAGGTCTACAACGAGGCCTGGGAGCGCAACTGGGGCTTCGTGCCGCTGAACGAGAAGGAGATCCGCGTCTACGCCGAGGACCTGAAGTTCGTGCTCGACGAGCACTGGGCGATGATCGCCGAGCGGCGCGACACCGGCGAGGTCGTCGGCGCCGCGCTGACGCTGCCGGACTTCAACCAGGCGATCAGGGCGACCGGCAACGGCCGGCTGTTCCCGCTCGGCTGGGCCAAGCTGCTGCTGGCGCGCCGCAAGATCGACAGCGTGCGGGTGTTCGCGCTGGGGGTCAAGCGCGAGTACCAGCACGCCGGGGTCGCCGCGAAGCTCTACGAGATGCACTTCGACTCGGCCGAGGTCACGCCTCAGAAGGGCGGCGAGATGGGCTGGATCCTCGAGACGAACAAGCCGATGAACCGCGCGATGGAGGGCATGGGCGGCACGATCGTGCGCCGCTACCGCTTCTATGAGCGCCTGTTCGAGGACGCCGCGCAGCCGTCGCTGGCGGACGCCGACGCCTATCCCTGGCGCGAGGACTCCGCCGCCGGCTCCTCGCAGCCATCCTGAGGCGCGAGTAGCATCGGACCCGATGAGTGACGTGAGCACAGGCCGTGAGATCCTCGTCGTCGAGGAGGTCGACGCCGTCGTCGTCACCGACGCCCGCCCGCTTCCGGCGCGGCGCGCGGCCGGCGGCCAGGTCGCGCACGCAGGCGGCGGTCGTCACGGGCTCGTTCGTCGCGGGCATCGCCACGGCGGCCGTCGTCGCCCACCGCCGCGGGAAGAAGGCCGCGAAGCGCTCGGCCAAGAAGAACGCCCGCGGGCGGTCGCTCGACGTCGTCGGGACGCGCTCGTTCCTGGTCGACGTGCACCTGCTGAACCGCGACTGATGGCGCCGGTCACGGTCCGGCGGGAGGTCCGCCCGCCCTGGCCCTACCGCCTGCCCGCGCGCCGGGGTCGACGGCGTCCTGCGCAGCCGTGACGGCGTGCTGGAGCGCCTCGTGCACGTCGGCGGTGAGCCGGCCGTCGTCCGCGTCGTCCAGCCGCGCGCGGACAGCGTCGTGCTCGAGGCCTCCGCACCGGCGACCGACGTCGCCGACGAGGCGATCGCGCGGATGCGCTTCGCGCTCGGCCGTCGACGACGACCTGCGTGAGTTCCACGAGGAGTTCCGCCACGACCCCCTGATCGGTCATTCGGTGCGCACCCGGCCCCAGCTGCGGATCATGCGACGGCCCGAGCCGTTCGAGGCGCTCGCCTGGGCGATCTGCGAGCAGCTGATCGAGTTCCGCGAGGCGATCGGCATCGAGCGCCGGATCGTCGCGCGGCTCGGGCGCCGCATGCGCGCGGACCGGCCTGCGCGACCTTCCGTCGCCGGCCACGCTCGCCGCGCAGTCGCCCGCGGCGCTGCAGGCGCTGGGGCTCAGCGGCGGGCCGCGCGGGTGCGCTGCGCCGCGCGGCGCACGAGGTGGCTCGCGGGCGCGCCGAGCTGCGCGGCGACGACCTGGCCGCCGGGCTGGCGCAGGCTCCAGGCGATTCCCGGCATCGGCCGCTGGACGATCGACGTCCTCGCGCTGCACGGCCAGGGCCGTCTGGAGCGCATTCCCGCCGGCGACCTGTCCTACCTCAAGTGGGCGGGCCCGCTCCTGCACGGCAGTCCGCGGGCGCGCGCCACGGAGGACGAGGTGCGCGACCTGTTCGCCCCCTACGGGCGCTGGGCCGGCCTCGCCGGTGCACACGCGCTCGGTGCGCCCGCCGGCGCCGCCACGCTCCGCGCGACCCCGCCGGCGCTGGGCGCGGCTACCCGGCGGCCTCCGAGCCGACCGTCCCGACGCCCTGGCCCGGCAGGAACTCGTTCGTCAGCGCCTGGCCCACGTTGGCGGGCCGCGTGAGCAGGTCGTTGCGCTCCATCCAGTCCTTGTAGGCGTTCCACTCGGCCGGGTCCTGCCAGCCGAACGGCCGCTTGGGATCGGCCGGGAAGAGGACGGGCAGCGTCGCATCCACGCTGGCCTTCGCGAACGGGCGCTTGATGTCGGGGACGGCGGTCACGAGCGCGTCGACCGCTGCGGCGGGATCGTCGCGGGCGGCGATCGTGCCGCGCTGCAGCGCCTGGATGAAGCGGCGGATCAGGGCGCCGTCACGCTGAACCGTCTCGATGCGCGCCACGAGCACCAGCTCGTCGTAGGTGGGCACGCCCGCGCGGTCCACGGGCAGGATCCGCGGGCGCCGGTTCTGCTGCTTCAGCTGCACGCCCTCGATGTTCCAGAACGCGCCGAGCGTCGCGTCCACGCGCCCCGACAGCATCGCCGGGATCAGGTTGAAGCCGACGTTCACCTTCTTGACGCCGGCGGGATCGACGCCGGCGGTCTGCAGGATCTCGTCGAGGTAGGCGTCCTGGTAGGGGATGCCGGCGGTGCCGATGCGCTTGCCGGCGAGGCGCGCGGGGGAGACGGGGCGCCCGCCGACCGTCATCAGCGAGGTCAGCGGTTCGGTCGCCGACCGCGCCGACGGCCAGGATCCGTGCGCCCTTGTCGCGGGCGAGCAGCACCTCCGGCTCGTAGGAGATCGCGAGGTCCGCCTTGCCGGCGGCGACGAGCTTCAGCGGCGCCGCCGGGTCGGACGGCGTCTGGATCGTGACGTTCAGGCCGGCCTTGGCGAAGTCGCCGTGGGCCTGGGCGCTGTAGATGCCGACGTGGTCGGCGTTCGGGAGGTAGTCCAGGACGAGCCGCAGGTTGCGCTTCGCGGGGCCGCCGGTGGTGTTCTCCTGCTTCTCGCCGCAGGCCCCCATCGTCAGCGCGAGCACGGTTGCGAGCAGTGCCCAGCGGGCGGTCCGGCAGATCATCGACGACTCCATTCGGTGTCACGGCGGGTCCACGGTACGAGCACGCGCTCGGCGAGGGTCAGCAGCAGGAACAGCAGGATGGCGAACACCGCGAGCAGCACGACGGCCGCGTAGGCGCGCGCGGTCTCGAGTTGCGGGGTGGCCTGGAGGATCACGTAGCCGAGCCCCTCGCTCGAGCCCGCGTACTCGGCGAACACGGCTCCGATCACGGCGATGGCGACCGCGATCTTCGCTCCGCTGAGCGCTCCCGGGAGCGCCGCCGGAGCCTCGACCCAGCGGAACTCCTGCCAGCGCGAGGCGTCCAGCGTGCGCAGCAGCTTGCGCTGTTCGGGGTCGACGGCGCCCAGCGCGTCGAGCGTCGTCACCACCACCGGGAAGAAGCAGACGAGCGTGATGATCGCGAGCTTGGGGGCGATCCCGAAGCCGAGCCAGACGATCAGCAGCGGCGCGATGATCACGATCGGCACGGCCTGGGAGCCCACCAGCAGCGGATAGATCGCGCGGCGCAGCGTGGGGAAGAGGTGGATGACGATCGCCAGCAGCGCACCGGCGACGAGTGCGGCGAGGATGCCCGAGGCCGACCTCCTGCGCCGTGACGAGGAGGTTGTGCCACAACAGCCCGCGGTCCTCCCACAGTGCCGTCGCCACCTCCGTCGGGGCGGGCAGGATGAGGTCGTCGACGCTCCCGGAGCGCGCGTACGCCTCCCAGCCGCCGAGCAGCGCCACGATGATCAGGGCGGCGGCGATCACGCGGCCAGCGCCTCCAGCGCGCGTTCGCGCAGCGCGACGACCTGCGGATCGGTGATGTTGCGCGGGCGCGGCAGCGCCACCTCCAGCACGGCCGCCACGCGCGCGGGCCGCGGCGCGCAGCACGACGATCCGGTCCGCGAGCATCGCTGCCTCCTCGACGTCGTGCGTGACGAGCAGGGTCGTGCGCGGCTCGCGTGCGAGCGCTGCGCCGAGCCAGTCGCGCATCTCCGCCCGCGTCAGCGCGTCGAGGGCGCCGAACGGCTCGTCGAGGCACAGGACGGGCTTGCCGGACAGCAGCGTGCGCAGGAAGGCGACGCGCTGGCGCATGCCGCCCGAGAGCTCGTAGGGTCGCGCGTGCTCGAACCCCTCGAGCCCGAACGCGTGGAACAGCGGTCGTGCGACGGCACGAGCCGCAGCGCGGTCGTCACCGTGGATGCGCCGCGCGAGCGCGGCGTTGTCGAGCGCATCGAGCCACGGGAGCAGCAGGTCGCGCTGGGGCATCAGGACCGCCGGCTCTGCGCGTGACCGTCCCGCTGTCCGGCTGCTGCAGGCCGCAGACCAGCTCCAGCAGCGTCGTCTTGCCGCAGCCGCTGGGTCCGACGAGCGCGATGATCTCGTGCGGCGCGCAGACCAGTGAGACGCCGTCCACGGCTGTCACGGGGGCGCCCCGGCGCCCGCGCCCGGGGTAGGAGAGGCGCACGTCCTCGATCCGGACGCCGGCTGGACCCTTCGGTGTGGCTGGAGAGGCCTCGGGGGAGACCTCGAGCCGCGTCGTCATCGCTCCCTCCGCGGGCATTACCCCACAGGTTCGAAGGGTCAGCGCCGGATGGTGCGCTTTCTCAGCCGGCCTCCGCCAGCCCCCCTGGTGCATTGCGTTCTGCTGATGCTACCGCGGCTTGTCCGCCACCTTCACGTTGTACTGCACGTCCTTGCCCTGAACCCGGGTGACCCGTGATGGCGACGTCGTAGGGCTTCCCGGCGATCTCCATGGTGCAGGTCATCGTCGTCCCGACCTTCGCCGTCAGGTTCCCGGGGCAGTCGATCGCCGGGGCCTGCTGGCCGACGGTCTGCGTCAACTGCTTGCGCGCGTTCTTCTCGACCTGCTGCTCGGGGACCGCCGGCTCCCCGCCGCCGACCGTCACGCCGGCGCTGCCGCTGCAGGCCGTGAGCGTCGCCGGGGCGAGGAGGGCCAGGGCCCACAGGGCGACGAACGGGTGACGGCGCATTGCGCCCAGCTTACGAGACCGATCGGGCGCCCGAATCTCAATGCCCGCTCTGCGAAATCTAAAAGTACATATGTACTGCAACTGCCGGCTCGATGCAGTGTTCCTCAAGGTGGAGCATCGAGCAGTTCCGAACAGCAGGGACGCCCCCGCGCCCATGCTGAGCCCGACGGCTCCTGGTGACAAGCACCCCGCCGCCGCCTCGCGTGTCGGGCGGCCCAGCCGTGGCCGACCCGTACCCGGTTCAGGGCGACCGAGCGGCGGGGTGCTGTCTCCGCCGGCCGAGCCGTCGCCGTCGGCGGACTACCCCGGTTCGACGTCGGGGAGCGCCCGGCGGGCCATGACCCGCGAGACCGGCGGGGGCTGATCGGTCATGACGCGGAACCCCTGTTCGAGCTCGTCCTGCGTCAGCGACCGGCGCCATCCGTACGTGTCGCGCACGACGACGCCCTCGACCTCTCGCGCCAGGACGAGCACCGTGCGCTCGCCGCTTGCCCACACCTGTCCGACCTCGACGACCATTGTCTGCTCCCGCTCTTCGACCCTGTGCGCGCACCATCCCGCGCTTGGCTTAGCGCCGGGTAACGATGTCGGTGATGATCGGGCGCTGACGTACTCTGATGGGGGTGACGGTCGACGAGCAGGTGCTGGTGGTCGGCGTGCTGCTCGCCGGCGGAGTCGCGGCGTCGCTCGTCGCCGGGCGGCTGCGCGTCCCTGCGCTGCTGCTGTTCCTGGCGATCGGGATGCTGATCGGCTCGGACGCCGCCGGGTGGGTGTCGTTCTCGGACTACGGGCTGGCGAAGAGCCTGGGCGTCATCGCTCTGGCGCTGATCCTGTTCGACGGCGGGCTGCGGTCGGGGTGGTCGGAGATCCGGCCCGTGCTGGGCGTCTCGCTGAGCCTCGCCGTCGCCGGCACGATCGTCACGGCCGCGATCACGGGCCTCGTCGCCGCGCCGCTCCTGGGCATCTCGACGCTCGAGGGCCTGCTGCTCGGTGCGGTGCTCTCATCGACCGACGGCGCCGCGATCTTCGCGCTCCTGCGCGGCTCGCAGCTGCGGCGCGACCTCGCACGGTCGCTCGAGGCGGAGTCGGGCTTCAACGACCCCGTCGCGGTGCTGCTCGTCGCTCGTCGCTGATCGAGCTCGTCACGCGAGCCCGACACCGGCGCTGGGCGACGTCGTCGTGCTGCTGACGCGCGAGCTGTCGGTCGGGCTGGTCGTCGGCGTCGCCGTCGGGTGGCTGGCGATCTGGGGCTTTCGCAGCGCATGCGGCTGTCCTCCGCGGGCCTGTACCCCGTCGCCTCGCTGGCGATCGCCGCCGTCAGCTACGGGGCCGCGACGACGCTCGCAGGGCTCGGGCTTCCTGTCGGTCTACCTGACGGGCCTGATGCTCGGCGACGCGGCCATCCCGGCGCGCCGCACGATCGGCGCGTTCCACGACGGCGTGGCCTGGGTGGCCCAGATGGGCCTGTTCGTGATGCTCGGCCTGCTGGTGTTCCCGGGTCGCCTGGACGAGGTCGCCGTGGACGGGACGGTCATCGCGCTCGTGCTCGCGCTCGTCGCGCGGCCGGTCGCCGCGCTCGTGGCGACGGCGCCGTTCCGGATCCCGCTCGCGGAGTCGGCCGTCCTCGGGTGGGCGGGCCTGCGCGGAGCGGTCCCGGTCGTGCTCGCGACGTTCGTCGTCGTCGCCGACGTGCCCGGCGCGGAGCGGGTGTTCGACGTCGTCTTCTTCGCGGTGGTGATCTCGACGCTGCTGCAGGGCACCACCGTGGAATGGGTCGCGCGCCGGCTGGGGATGACCACGAGCGAGCCGGCGCTCCCGGCGCCGCTCAGCGAGTCGGGGACCATCCGCCGGCTCGGCGCGCAGATCGTCGAGTACCCGGTGAGGGCCGGCGACGCCCTCGTCGGGACGCGGGTCCGCGATCTCGGCCTGCCGCGCGAGGCGGTCGTCAGCGTCATCGTCCGCGGCGACGAGGCTGCTGCCGCCGCGCGGATCGACCGTCGTGCGCGCCGGGGACGAGCTGCACGTCCTGGTCCGTGACGAGGTCGAGCGGGAGGTCGCAGGCGCTCGATCGAGCGCTGGCGCTCGGGGCCGGTCGGCCGCGAGGCGCGCGTGCGCCCGCGGCCGCCCAGCGGGACGCCGATCTTCTCCTCCTGGCCGTGGGCGCCGGCCGACGGCGACCCCGGGCGACCGCAGTCCGTACGCGGGCAGGAGGTGATCGAGCGCCTGCGCATCCGCCGCGACGCGCCGGGATCGCTCGTGGTGCTCGCCGACGGGCGCTACGCCGTCACGGGCGCGCACGCCGCGATCGGGTCGCGTGCGGCGATGTCCGCATGGGCACAGCGCCGCCTGCGCCACGCCGACGAGGACGAGCGCGGCTGGCTGGAGACCGTCGTCGCGGCGCTGGCCGGCGATCTGCGGCATTTCCTGACTCGCCGCACAGCGGCGGACCTGCGCGCACCTCTCCGCAGCTCGAGCGCGGAGCTCGCGCCGGCGGCCCATGGAAGACTCGCCTGATGCGCCGCGTGAACATCGCCGACCCGCCGTTCGAGTACGACGCCGAGGACCCCGACGGCTTCCGCGCGGGGATGGCGCGGCTCGGTCCGCAGCTCGGGGCGGAGCAGACGGGATCCAGCGTCTACGAGCTGCCGCCGGGCGAGGCGCTGTGCCCGTACCACTACGAGCACGGCGAGGAGGAATGGGTGCTCGTCCTCCAGGGGCGGCCGTCCGTGCGAACGCCCGAGGGCGTCGAGCAGCTGCAGCCGCTCGACATCGTGTTCTTCCCGCGCGGCCCCGAGGGCGCTCACCAGATCCGCAACGACGCCGCGGAGCCGGCGCGGGTGCTGATGTGGTCGGCGATCGTCTATCCGACTGTCACGCGTGTACCCGGACAGCGACAAGGTCGGCTTCTGGACGGCCGGCCGGACGCGACAACCTGATGGTCGAGCGCTCCAGCGGCGTCGACTACTACCACGGCGAGACGCGGTAGCCGGGCGAGGTCACGCCGGCGGGTGGGAGAGGGCCAGCGGTGGCCCGACGACCTCCATCCCGACCTCGGCGCCGATGCGCTCGAAGGCCTCCGGGTCGGCCGGCCCGTCGCCGAGCTGTGCGAACCGGTCGAAGAACCGCTCCATGCCCGAGGGGTTGAACATCACGAGGATGCGCGCCGGGTCGTCGCCCACGTTCTGGAAGCAGTGCGGCGTCCCGCGCGGGACGAACACGAACGAGCCGGCCGGCGCGGTGCGGATCTCGGCGCCGAGCCGGAACCGCAGCTGCCCGGCCAGGACGTACCAGGACTCGTCCTCGGCGACGTGGACGTGCAGCGGCGGTCCCTCGCCGGGAGGGATGACGTTCTCCAGGACGGTCAGCCGCCCGCCGGTCTGCTCCGCGCGAACCTTGAAGGTCAGTGGCCCGCCGACCGGTCCCTGGATCGTCTGGCCCTCGCCAGGCTCCACGGAGACGGCCTTCGTCGGATCGGACATCACGCCATTGTGGCGGGCGAGGGTCAGTGGAGCTGCGCGAACGCCGCGAGAGCCTGGACCAGGACGAGGGCCTGGAGCACGAGGACGGCCGCGACGACCCGGCGCCCGGAGCACAGCGCGGCCAGCGGCAGCGCCCAGACCGCGTACCACGGCATCAGCCACCCGGTGCTCGCCGCCACGACGACGAGCGCGAGCGCGGAGCAGGCGATCCAGTCCGCGCCGCGCCAGGCGGCCAGCCAGCAGGGCGAGCAGGGCGAGGGCACCTGCCGACCCTGGCGATCGCGACGACGCTCGCGGCGGCGGAGTCCTGCCCGAGCAGACGCGCCGCCAGCGCGGGCAGGCTGTGCGCGGACACCGCGCGCTGCTGGAGCTCGAGCACGGTCAGGAACCCGGCCGCATGACCACCGAAGGCCGCCAGGGCCAGCGCGGCGAACGCGCCGCCGGCGAGCGCCGCCGCCACCATCACGCGCCATGGCCGCGCGGGATCCCAGGACCAGGAACGGGAGGACGACCACCGCGGCGGCCTTCATGGCGATCGCCGCCACGAGCGAGACGGCCCCCGCGCGTTCGCGTCCGCTCAGGACGAGCGTCACGGCCGCGGTCATGCCGAGCATCATCAGCAGGTCGTTGTGGCCGCCGCCGACCGCGTAGATGAGCACGAGCGGATTGAGCCCGACGAGTGCCGCCGCGCGAACCGGGTCGACGCCGCGCGCCGGGGCGGCGCGCCAGACGAGCGCGACGCACCCGAGGCACGCGGCCGTCGCGGCGCTCTTGAGCGCCCACAGCGCCGCGCCGGGGCCGAATGCCGCGAGCGCGTAGGTGAGCAGCGTGAAGAGCGGGCCGTACGGCGCTGCGTGCATGACGCCATCCGACCCATGGGTAGACCGCGTCGTGCGGCGCCAGCAGCGGGGCCCCCGCGTAGGGGTCGATCCCGTGCAGCGCTCCAAGCCGGCCGTAGGCGATGTAGCTGAAGATGTCGGTGGTCAGCAGCGGTGGCGCGAGCAGCATCGCGACGTGGACCGCCACGATCACGGCGAGCACCGTCCGGGCCGGAAGTGCGCGCGAGGTCGCGAGCACGGCCGCGTACCCGGCGGTCATCAGGAGCAACAGCGCGGCGAGTCCGTGCCCCCGACAGCGTTCCGTCGCCGAGGCCGCTCAGCGGCCCGGCGACCCACGGGACGAACTCGCCCGCGGGGACGCGGACGAGCATCGACGGGCCGGACGAGGCACCCAGCGCGATCGCGACGGTCGAGGCGAGCAGCGCCGCGAGTCCGGCGGCGCCGAGCGTGGCGGGCGGCCACCGGCGACGGTGGACGGGCGTGAAGGCCGCGGTCGTCATCGAGGGCCCCGGAACGTACGGCCGGTCGGACAAGGGAAGGTAAGGACGTCTTTGCGGGCCCTTGTCCTGCGCCTGCGTAGCTTCGTGGCCGATGCGCCCGTTCCTGATCCTCGGCGCCGCGGTGCTCCTCGCCGGCTGTGGCTCGAGCCCCGCCGCGGACACCACCGCCGTGAGCGCGACTGCAGCGAAGAAGACGTCCTCGGCGACGACGCACGCCGGGGCGCCTCGGGCGCCCGTGGTCGTTCGCGTGACCGTCGTCGGGCACCTGCCCGCGCCGGTCCAGCTCCCCGCCGTGGCGTCGCGCCCGGACGGCGCACTCGCGATCGGCGGGCTGGACGCCGGCGACGCCTCGGTCTCCTCGATCGTCCACGTCGGCGCGGCGGCGCGGCGTCGGTGATCGGTCACATCCCCAGCGCTCTGCACGATGGCGCGGCGGCGACCGCCGGCGGCGCGACATGGTTCTTCGGCGGTGGCGACGCCGGCGCGGGCAGCGCGCAGATCCTGCGGATCACGTCGTCGGGCTCGGCGCGGCCCGCCGGGGTGCTGCCGTCCGGCTCGTCCGACGTGGAGGCCGCGGCGATCGGCCGCACGGTCTACGTCGTCGGCGGGTACACCGGGGTCGTCGGCCTGCGGACGATCGTCGCCTTCGTGCCCGGGCGAGCGCCGCGCGTTGTCGGTCACCTGCCCGTGCCGCTGCGCTACGCCGCCGTCGCGCCGGTCGGCGGCGCGGTGCTGATCGCCGGCGGCACGTCCGGGACGACGGCGCAGCGGGACATCCTGCGCTTCGATCCCGCGACCGGATCCGTCCGGCGGGTCGGCCGGCTGCCCGCGCCACTGACCCATGCCGCCGGTGCCGCGCTGGGCGGATCGTTCATCGTGATCGGCGGGCGCGGCGGGCTCGAGGGCACGCAGCGCGCCGCGATCCTGTCCGTCGACCCCGTCAGCGGCACGGTGCGCCATGCGGGCCGGCTCCCGGTGGCACTCTCGGATCTCGGCGCCGCGTCACTGCCCGGGCGGATCATCGCGCTCGGCGGACGTGACGCGTCCGGAGGTGTCCACGACGCGATCCTCGACCTGCGGCCGGGCTCGTGATGGCGGCGCGGATCGTGTGCGGGGCTCTGGCGGCGATCCTGCTCGCCGGCTGCGGGGGCGGCGGGGCGACGACGAGCAGCAGCGACCACGAGCGCGCGCGTGGGGCCCGCGACGCGGCCGCATCGGCCTCCGCGCGCGTCGGCGGCGTGCCGCGCGCGGGCAGCGTCCCGCGGCTCGTCGACCGCGGCAACGTCTACGCAGCCGACGTCGCCGGCGGGCTGAGCCCGACGGTCAGGCACGATCCGGCGCTGCTCTACGTCCCGAACTCGAAGTCGAACACCGTCGACGTGATCTCGCAGCGCACGGCGAAGATCGTTCGCGAGTTCCCGGTCGGCCAGCTCCCTCAGCACGTCACGCCCTCATGGGACCTCGAAGACGCTGTGGGTCACGAACGACCAGGGCAACAGCCTGACGCCGATCGACCCCAGGACCGGCCGGCCGGGGAAGCCGGTGCCCGTGCTCGATCCGTACAACCTGTACTTCACACCCGACGGGCGGCGGGCGATCGTCGTCGCGGAGGCCCACCGCCAGCTCGACTTCCGCGCGCCGCACACGATGCGGCTGATCCACACGCTCGCGACGCCGATGTGCCCCGGCATCGACCACATGGACTACACCCGCAGCGGCCGCCTCGCGCTCGTCTCGTGTGAGTTCGCGGGGCGGATGATCGTCGTCGACCTGCAGCGCGAGCGCGTCGTCAAGACGATCGCCCTGCGACCCGGCGCGATGCCCCAGGACGTGAAGATCTCCCCCGACGGGAAGACGTTCTACGTGGCGGACATGATGTCCGACGGGGTCTGGCTGATCGACGCCGCGACGATGCGCAAGATCCGCCTGCAGCCGACCGGTCGCGGAGCGCACGGGCTCTACCCGAGCCGGGACGGCCGCACGCTGTACGTCTCGAACCGCGGCGAGGGGTCCGTGTCGCTGATCTCGTTCAGGACGCGCAAGCCGTTCCGGCGCTGGCGCATCCCGGGCGGCGGAAGCCCCGACATGGGCGGGGTGTCCGCGGACGGGAAGGTGCTGTGGCTGACCGGTCGCTACAACGCCGAGGTCTACGGCATCAGCACCCGGACCGGGCGGCTGCTGCACCGGATCCACGTCGGGCAGGGTCCGCACGGCATGGCCGTCTGGCCGCAACCCGGCCGCTACTCGATCGGTCACACGGGGATCCTGCGCTGACCGACTGAGCTTTGCCGCTGCTTTGCCACCCGGCTTCTAGCGTCGCGGCGGCCGCGGTCCACCTGGGGCGCGCAGCGAACATCCAACCCGACAGCCGGCCGCTTCGGCCGGAGTGAGGACTGTTTCATGGCGCAACGCATCATCCGACCGGCGACCCTCACGACCGCCGCATTGTTGATCGCGACCGCGGGGCTGACAGCCTGCGGGAGCAGTTCGAGCAACTCCTCGCCTGCGAGCACTCCGGCGAACACGCCCACCAAGACCGTCGCAGCGGCGACGCCGACACCCGTCGCAGGCGGCGGCACGAGCGTCCCGGTGACGCTCAGCGAGTACAAGATCAAGCCCGCGGTCGCCTCCGCGCCGGCCGGCCATGTCGTCTTCGACGTCACGAACTCCGGTCAGATCAAGCACCAGTTCACGATCATCTGCAACGACGAAGTCGGCCGCGACCGTCCTGTCCAAGCAGAACCCGGACGATGACATCCCCGGTGCACGTGGTGAGATCGCCTCGATCCAGCCCGGCGCGAGCAAGAAGCTCGTGATCAAGAACCTGAAGCCCGGCCACTACGCCATCGTCTGCGCCCTCCCGGGCCACTACCAGTCCGGCATGTACACGGACTTCACGGTCAACTGACGCTCGAGCGCAAGGCTCGAAGCGGTGGACGACGGTGCGGGTGCCACGGCGATGCTGCCGCCGGCACCCGCTCGTCGTGCCCCGAGCACGCCGGTGAGCTAGGCTCAGGGTGGCTAACCAGCCATACTTGATCAGAATTAGGAGGAAACAGTGGCGTTGCATCTTGGTGACACAGCACCGGACTTCGAAGCCGACACCACCGAGGGGCACATCAGCTTCCACGACTGGATCGGCGACTCGTGGGCGGTGCTGTTCTCGCATCCCAAGGACTTCACGCCGGTCTGCACGACGGAGCTCGGCTACATGGCGAACGCCAAGCCGGAGTTCGACCGCCGCGGCGTGAAGATCATCGGCCTGTCGGTCGACGCCACGAGCGACCACGAGCGCTGGGCGAAGGACATCGAGGAGACGCAGGGCACGGCGCCGAACTACCCGATCATCGGCGACGGCGACTTCAACGTGTCGAAGCTCTACGGCATGCTGCCGGCGGAGGTCTCCGGCGACCCGCTCGACCGCACCCCGGCCGACAACCAGACGGTTCGCAACGTCTTCGTCATCGGTCCGGACAAGAAGATCAAGCTGATCCTCATCTACCCGATGACGACCGGGCGCAACTTCGACGAGGTCCTGCGCGTGATCGACTCGCTGCAGCTGACGGCGAAGCACAAGGTCGCCACGCCGGTGAACTGGCAGCAGGGCGACGACGTGATCATCGCCGGGTCGGTGTCGAACGACGAGGCCAAGGAGACCTACCCCGACGGCTGGGAGTCCCCGCGGCCCTACATCCGGATCGTCCCGCAGCCCAAGTAGCTCTCAGCCGGCTTTCACCGGCGCGCCGCTCAGCGCGTCGGTGAAGGCCTGCGAGGTCATCACGTCCGAGAACATCGGGTAGTCGAAGCGGATCGCGTTCTCGTGCTCCTCGGTCGACGTCGCCGCGACGCAGTCCGACAGCGTGATGACCTCGTAGCCCTTCTCGTACCCGGTGCGCATCGTCGACTCGACGCAGCAGTTCGTCAGGAACCCGCCGAGCGCGATCGTGGTGATGCCGCGTGCCCGCAGGATGAAGTCGAGGTTCGTGGTGGCGAACGTGTCGAGCCCGCGCTTGCCCTCCACGACCACGTCGCCCGGCTGCGGCGCCAGCTCGTCGACGATCTCCGCGCCCCACTCGCCCTTGACGAACGCCGTCGAGTCCACGACGCCCTTGAGGATGCCGTACGGATGATCCGACAGCTCGCCGTACCCCGGCGCGAACGTGATCGGCGCGTGGACGATGGTCGCGCCGGCGGCGCGCGCGGCCTGCACGAGCCTGCCGGTGTTCTCGAGCATCCCGGTCTGCTCCATCACGCCCTGGACCGCGCCGTGCAGCGCGCCGCCCTCCGAGGTGAAGTCGTTCTGGTACTCGATCAGCACGACGGCGGTGTGCTTCGGGTCGACAGCCACGGGGGTTCCTCTCCTGGGACGACGATGCGGCAACGACTCTAACTTGTGACCGTGGCGGGAGGTGGGCAGACTGACGTCGCCCGACCCCGGATCCCGAGGACGACACGTGCCCAGCGCGCCCGCAACGATCGCCTTCTTTCCCGAAGGCGCCTACGGGCCCGACGAACAACTGCGTCGGCATCGGCGACGTCCTGCGCCGGCGCGGGCATCGGGTCGTCTTCATCGTCGAGGAGTCGTTCGCGGGCACCCTCGAGGCGCAGGGCTTCGAGGAGCGCCTGATGCGGCTCACCCCGCCGCCCGTCCGAGCCGGAGGCTCCGGGCCAGTTCTGGAAGGACTTCGTCCGCGAGACGGCCCCGGTCTTCCGGACGCCGACGATCGACCAGCTCCAGGGCTTCATCGCCCCGACCTTCGAGGCGCTGGCCGACGGGGCCCGCTACGTCGACGACCGCCTGCGCGAGATCATCGACGAGCTGCAGCCCGACGTGATCGTGGAGGACAACGTCGTCGCCTTCCCGGCCCTGCCGGCGAGCGGCCGGCCGTGGGTGCGGATCGTCTCGTGCAATCCGACGGAGATCAGGGACCGCGACGTTCCTCCGCCGTTCTCCGGCTACGCGGCGGACGGACGCGACGGATGGGACGCGTACTGGGAGGCCTACCGGGCCGCCCACGCCGACCTGCACGCGGGCTTCGACGCGTTCTGCCGTGAGCGCGGCGCGCCGGCGCTCCCCGAGCTCGAGTTCATGCACGCGAGCCCGTGGCTCAACCTGTACCTCTATCCCGAGGAGGTCGACTACCCGCGCGCTCGCCCGCTGGACGCGACCTGGCACAACCTCCAGAGCAGCGTGCGCAGCACCGACGAGCCGTGGGAGCTGCCCGTGGCGCTGCACGACGGGGAGGGACCGCTCGTCTACCTGAGCCTCGGCTCGCTCGGCTCGGCGGACATCGAGCTGATGCGCAAGCTCGTCGGGGAGCTGGCCGGTGAGCGCTGCCGCGTCATCGTCTCGAAGGGCCCGCTGCACGAGCAGCTCGAGCTGCCGGGGAACATGGCCGGCGCCGAGTTCCTGCCGCAGACGTCGATCCTCCCGGAGGTCGACCTCGTCATCACGCACGGCGGCAACAACACGGTCACCGAGGCCCTGTACTTCGGCCGCCCGATGATCGTGCTCCCGCTGTTCTGGGACCAGTACGACAACGCCCAGCGCGTGCACGAGACCGGGCCTCGGCCTGCGCCTGGACACCTACGGCCACGAGCCCGCAGAGCTGACGGCCGCAATCGAGGGACTGCTGGGCGACGAGGCGCTGGCGCAGCGGCTCAGCACGATCGCCGCACGGCTGCAGCGTGCGCCGGGAACCGAGCGCGCGGCGGCGCTGATCGAGCGCGTCGCCGCAGGCTAGGGTCCGGCCATCGTGGACCGCCAGGCTGACGACGCGCAGGCGCTGCAGCGAGCTCGAGGCGGTCGGTCTCGAGCTGCCCGCGGGGCTGGACGTGTCGTGGCTCGGCGTGTCCGGCTACCGCCTGACCTACGAGGGCGTCTCGCTGTTCATCGACCCGTACGTCTCCCGCGTGCCGCTGCGCTCGCTGCTGCTGCGCCGCCCGGCGATGCCCGACGAGCGGATGCTCGACCGGTTCGCGACGGCGCCCGGCCGCGTGGCGGGCGTCCTCGTCGGTCACACACACTTCGATCATGCGGTCGACGCGCCGGCGATCGCACGCCGCTTCGGCGCCAAGGCGTACGGCTCGCCGTCACTCGCGCACCTCATGCGCCTGCACGGCGTGGGCGAGCTCGCCGTCGAGGTGATTCCCCATCACCCCTACGAGATGGGGCCGTTCGTCGTGCGGTTCGTGCCGAGCCGCCATTCGAAGCTGCTGTTCGGCCGCAAGGTGCCGATGGACGGCGAGCTGACCTGCGAGCACCTCGACGGCCTCGCGCCCGGCGCCTACAGGTGCGGGGCGGTCTGGGGCATCCGCATCGAGGTCGCGGGCGTGAGCCTCTACCACCAGGGCAGCGCCAACCTGGACGACGCCGAGCTGCCGGTCGAGCCTGTCGACGTCTTCCTGGCAGGCATCGCCGGGCGCAGCGTCACGCCGCGCTACTGGGAGCGCGTGCTGCCCCGCCTGGATCCGCGGATCATCGTCCCCACCCACTACGACAACTTCTTCTCGCCGCTCGGGCAGGCTCAGGACTTCGTGCGCCGCGTCGACCTCGCCGGCGTTCGGGGCGAGGTGGCGGCGGTGTCGCGCGACGCCCGGATCGCGGCGCTGCGGCGGATCGACACGCCGTAGCATCGGGCCATGGAGCTGTTGCGGCTTCCCGGCGGCGTCGAAGCCGTGATCCGCGTGCGCGGCGAGCAGACCGGCGGCGCGTTCATGATGCTCACCGACTCGCGCCCCGCCGCGGTGGCGCCTCCCGCCGCACCGCCACCGCCGTGGAGAGCGAGACCATCCACGTCACGGCCGGCCGGCTGTGGATGACCGTCGATGGCGAGGCTCACGAGCTCGGCGCAGGGGACACGATCCACATCCCGCCGGGCATCCGTCACGAAGGCGGCACGCTCGGCGACGAGCCCGTCGAGCGCGTGGTGATCTTCGCGCCGGCGGGGATGGAGGAGCTGTTCGAGACGCTCGCCGCGACCGACGATCCGGGCGCGATGATCGCCGCGGCGCGCAGGCACGGGTGGGACTTTCGCCTAGCCCGCCCTGGTGGGCTATGGTCGATCGACCCCGAGACGGAGGAGACCGATCATGACGTACGTGATGACCCACTTCTGGCCCGGCGGAACCGAGGAGGAGTACCGCACGAACATCGACGTGGTGCACCCGCCGGGCGGACTGCCCGAGGGTCAGCGCTACCACGCGGCGGGCCCGACCGAGGGCGGCTTCCTGATCGTCGCCGTCTGGGACTCCGAAGGAGCACGCCGACCGCTTCGTCAGCGAGACGCTGCTGCCGAGCATGCCGGTCGAGGGTGGGCTCACGGGGCCGCCGCAGGAGCGTGTCGCGGAGGCCGTGAACGAGGTGCGCGTCTAGTCGCCCGGCGGGAGCACGAGCGTCGCCTCGGGCTCGAAGATCGCAAAGAGGTGGTCGCCGGCGCTGCACGTGCGCGTGCGCGCCGGACTCGACGTCGAGTCCCGCCAGGCGGATGCGCACGCGGCCGCCCTCGGGTGTGACGTTGGCGACGCGTCCGCGGATCGCGTTCAGGCGCGCGTCTGCGGGTGGCCTGTCGGAGAGGTCGATCTGCCACGGGTGGATGGCGAGCTCGACGTGCCCGCTCGCGTGGGCGGCGGTCGCGATCGACCCGCCGTCGTCGAGTGCCACGGTCGCGCCGCCCGCCTCGTTCGGCGTGGCGACGCCCGGACAGGACGTTCGCGCCGGTGAAGCGCGCGACGAAGCCGTCGGCGGGTGCGGCGGTCAGCTCCGCCGCAGTCCCGAGCTGGCGCAGCCGGCCGTCGACCAGCACGCCGACGCGGTCGGCGAGCGCGGCGGCGTCGCGGAAGTCGTGCGTCACGAGCAGCGTGGGGAGGTCCAGCTCCGCGAACAGGTCCTGCAGCTCAGCGCGGATGACGCCGCGGGTCTGTGCGTCGAGCGCCGAGAGCGGCTCGTCGAGGAGCAGCACGGCCGGGTCGCGCGCCAGCGCGCGAGCGAGGGCGACACGCTGGCGCTCGCCGCCGGAGATGGCATCCGGGCGCTGGCCCGCGAGATGGTCGATGCCGAAGCGCTCCAGCAGCTCGCCGGCCCGATCGCGTCCGCCGAACGCCACGTTCTGCCCGACCGACAGGTGCGGGAACAGCGCGTACTCCTGGAAGACGAAGCCGACCGACCGCTGGTCGGGGTCGAGCGAGATCCGCTCGGCGCTGTCGAACCACGCGTCCTCCCCGAGCGCGATGCGCCCGCGATCGGGACGGCGCAGCCCGGCGATCGCCCGCAGCACGGTCGTCTTCCCGGCTCCGGAAGGCCCGACGAGCGCGATCCGCTCGCGCCCGACGTCGAGCGCGAGGCTCAGCGCGTAGGAGCGAAGGCCGACGGTGATGTCGGCGTGGAGCGTTTCCATGCGGAGAGCAGCTTGTAGGAGAGCAGGACGCCCGCGCTGAGCACGACGAGCAGGATCGAGATGGCGAGCGCGACGTCGAAGTCGTTGTCCAGCTGCTCGTAGATCGCGAGCGTGAGGGTCTGCGTCCGGCCCTGGACGTTGCCGGCGAAGATGATCGTCGCTCCGAACTCGCCGATGCCGCGGGCGAAGGCCAGCACCCAGCCCGGCGATCAGGCCGCTCGCGGCGAGCGGCAGCGCGATGCGGGCGAACGTGCGCGCCGGGCCGGCGCCGAGCGTCCGCGCCGCGTCCGGGAGCGCCGGGTCGATGCCTTCGAATGCGGTGATGCCCTGGCGCATGTAGAAGGGCGCCGCGACGAACGTCACGGCGATGATCACGGCCCACTCGGTGAACGGCAGGACGATGCCCGAGCGGGCGAGCCGGTCCCCGAGGAGGCCGGTCGCGCCGAACGCCGACAGCATCGCGATGCCCGCGACCGCCGGCGGCAGGACGAGCGGCAGCTCGACCACCGTGACGAGCAGCGCGCGCCCGCGAAAGCGCCTGGTCGCCAGGAAGTACGCCGCGGGCGTGCCGAACAGCAGGATCGCGGCGTTGGCCACCAGCGTGGTGCGGGCCGTCACCTTCAGCGCGTCGCGCACCACCGGGTCGTCGAGCAGGCCCGGGATCCTGCGCAGCGGAATCTCGGTGAACAGCGCCACCACCGGGAGCGCCAGGAACACGATCACGACGCCGGCCGCCAGCGCGAGCAGCGCCGTGAACCCGGCCCGTCCGGCCGAGGTCAGTCGGGCGTCGCCCGCCGGGGACACGAAGCTCAGCGCCGCGGCAGGCCGAAGCCCGCGTCGTGCAGCAGACGCCGGCCGCGCGGCGAGCGGACCTTGTTGACGAACGCCTGCGCACCGGCCCCGTCCCCGCCGGGGCGCTGGACGATGCAGAACTCGTAGCGGATCGGCGGCTGCGCCCAGGTCGGGAGGCGGATCACCTTCACGCGATCGGAGGCGATCTTGCCGTCGGTGACGTAGACGAAGCCCGCGGCGGCGGAGCCGAGCGCGACCTTCGACACGACTCCCGCGACGTTCTGCTCGTTGCTGACGATGTTCTGGGTCAGTGCGCGGCCGAGCCTCATGCGCGCCAGGAGCTGCCGGGTGTAGGCACCGACCGGGACGCCCGGTGCGCCGATCGCCAGGCGCTTCTGCGGCCCCTGCGTCAGGCTGTAGACCGAGCGGATGCCGGCGGGATTCGCCTTGGGCACGATCAGGACGAGGACGTTCGTCGCGAACACGGCCGGGCGCCCGCACTTCTTCTCCCGGTACAGCGCCTGCGGCTCCTTCGGGCTCGCCGACGCGAAGACGTCGGCCGGCGCGCCGCGCTCGATCTGGAGCTGCAGCTGGTTGGAGCCGCCGAAGCTGTACGTCATGCCGCCGTCGATGCGCGGGAAGACGTCGCGCAGCGAGGACGCGGCGTAGACCGTCGTCGCGTGCGCCGGCGTCGCCCCGGCCAGGGCCGCGAGCGCAGCGCCGATGACTGCGACGTGAAGGAACCTGCGTGACATCGTGCTCACCCTCCGTTCGCTGACGAGGCCACCGGGGGAGCCGATGCACCCGGCCGCACATAGCGGTCGAGCTCGTCGCCGGCCTGCTGGGGGAACACCGCCGACAGCAG
Organism: uncultured Solirubrobacteraceae bacterium; assembly: GCA_963781935.1. GTDB lineage: Bacteria > Actinomycetota > Thermoleophilia > Solirubrobacterales > Solirubrobacteraceae > F1-60-MAGs163. Next base: position 1,656,605 of record CAWAHX010000005.1, on the reverse strand, counting down.
GCCATCGGTGGCCGGCATGCCGGCCAGGACGTTCAGCGCCGAGACGTGCTGGGCCTCGCTGGCGAGCAGCCGGCCGAGCAGCTCCCGCGAGCCGGCGTCGCTCGCGTTGGTGACTCCATCGAGGTACACGCCGGCGATCAGCTGCTCGAGGCCGGCCCCGAACCGCAGGATCGAGCGACGGTCGCGGAACGCGGCATCGGGCAGCACGATCGTGAAGTCGCTGCTCTTCGGCGCGTCGCCGGCGAGCGTGTAGCGCAGCTTGCGCAGATGCTCGGCGTCGCCCGGCGCGGGCCAGCTTGAGGCGTGTCCGCTCCGGCCGCGAGAAGCCGCGCGCGCCCCAGGCCAGCGACTCGTGCAGCGCGCGGTCGTAGAAGGCGAGGCTCACGAGCTCGGCCGTCGCGCCCCACTGGAAGAACCCGATGTCCTCGCCGGCGGGCCGGATCGCGTCGGCCGCGCGCGAGCGCGACGGCAGGGCCAGAGCGGCCGCCGAGACCGCGAGCGCTCCGCCGGCGGCGCAGCGCAGAAAGGTGCCGCGGTCGACACCCGCGTCCGGAGCGGGGCTCATCTCGCGCCCTCCACCATCACCGACGTCGCCTTCACGACGGCGGTCGCGCGCTTGCCCTCGACGAGCCCCAGCTCGTCGACGGAGTCCCGGGTGATCGCCGCCGTCACGAGGAAGGGGCCGGCCTCGATCTCGACGAGCGCCATCACGCCGTCGACCTCGACCGAGCGGATGACGCCCTCGAAGCGGTTGCGCGCCGACACCGGATGGCCTGAGCGGTGCCGTTGCGGGCGTGTCGTCAGGCGCTCGATCTCCGAAGACGGCACGCGCCGGCGGTTGCGCTCGTCACGGGTGGTCCGCAGCTTCCCCTCGCGATCCCAGCGCCGCAGCGTGTCGACGCTCACGCCCACCGCGCGGGCCGCCTCCCCCAACGTGACGTCTTCCATAGTGCCTATCTATCACATAGGCACAGGCGGGGGTGTGTGTAGCCGGGCCTATGCAGCCGCCACCGCAGCACTCCAGGGTCTGGGCGCCTGGCGGAGGCCGAATGCGCGCTCGCGGCGGCGGAGAACGACGTCCTCAGCGCGCTCGACGCCGATCAGCGCGAAGCGCTCTACAACCTGCTGAGGCACGCGACCGCAGACGCCGAGGCGACCTGCACGGAATCCGATGAGCCGGACGCCGCGGCAGGTCTCCCCGACGCCTGCTAGGCACCGCGCATCATCCGTTCCCACCCACGGTGAACGAGTCCGTCAGGTCGCTCTCGCTCGAGCTGTCACCGGCGAACACGTCGATCTGGCCGGGTTCGACCACGAAGCGGCCGCTGTTGTCGTAGAACCCGACGTCGTTGCGGTCGAGCGTCCACGAAACCGTCGTCGTCTTGCCCGGATCGAGCGTGACGCGCTGGAAGCCACGCAGTCGGCGCACCGGCTGCGAGATGCTCGCCACCGGATCGTGGATGTAGAGCTGCGCGACCTCGTCACCCCTGCGCGAGCCGGTGTTGGTGACGTCGACGGTCGCCCTGACGCTCCCGCGCGATGACATCGACTTCGAGCTCAGCTTCAGGTTCGACATCTTGAACGTCGTGTAGCTGAGACCGAAGCCGAACGGGTAGAGCGGCGCGCAGGTCGGCAGGTCGCGGTAGCGCGAGTTGTACTTGTTCGTCGCGTCGCAGGGCCGCCCTGTCGGCTCGTGGTTGTAGTAGATCGGCACCTGCCCGACGCTCTGCGGGAAGCTCACCGGCAGCTTGCCGCCCGGATTGACCTTCCCGAACAGCACGTCGGCCAGCGCGTTGCCGGCCTCGACGCCCGGGAACCATGCCTCCAGGATCGCCGGCGATGCGGCGGCCACCTTGCTGAGGGTCAGCGGGCGACCGTTGAACAGCACCACCGTGAACGGCTTGCCGGTCGCCTTGATCGCATCGATCAGGTCCTGCTGCCGGCCGGGGAGGTCGATGGTGCTGCGCGCCTCCGCCTCGCCGCTCTGCCCGCGGGTCTCGCCGAGCACGAGCACGACCTGGTCGGCCGCCTTCGCAGCGGCCACCGCAGCCGGGAACCCGGCGTCGGACGGGCACTCGTTCGCGGGATCGTAGAGGTCGTTGTCGACCATCTTGCAGCCCTCGGTGAACGTCGTGTCCGGCGCCTGGGCCTTGATGCCGGTGAGGACGCTGACGGCGTCCGCGTCCTTGCCCTGGCCCCACCACGGGCCGAGCATGTCGTGCTGGTCATCGCCGAGCGGGCCGATGACAGCCACGGACTTCTTCGGGTCGAGCGGCAGCGTGCCGCCGTCGTTCTTGAGCAGGACCATCGAGCGTGCGGCGTCCTTGCGCGCCGTCTCGCGGTTGGCCGGCAGGAGCTGTGCCGCGTCGGCCTTCGCGGGGTCGACGTACGGGTGCTCGAAGAGGCCTGCGCGGAACTTGACGCGCAGGATCCGGCGCACCGCATCGTCGATCCGCGCCATCGAGACGCTGCCGTTGCCGGTCAGCTGCCTGCCGAAGTCGCGGAAGTTCGTCGAGACCATCTCCTGGTCGGTGCCCGCGTTGAGCGCCTGAGTCGCCGCGTCCGGTCCGTCGGCCGCGACGCCGTGTCCGCAGGAGCCGCTGTCGGGGTTCTTCGCGGGGCAGGCACGCAGCTCGGCGACTGCGGTGTAGTCGCTCTCGACGAAGCCGTCGAACGCCCACTCCTTCTTGAGGATGTCGGTCTCCGTGTGCGAGTCCGCGCAGCCCGGGACGCCGTTGATCGCGTTGAACGAGCACATCACGGTGTCGGCGCCCGCGTCGATCGCGGCCTTGAACGGCGGCAGGTAGACGTTGCGCAGCCGCTGCTCGGACATGTCCGTCGTGTTGTAGTCGCGACCGCCCTCCGGCTGCCCGTACGCCGCGTAGTGCTTGACGCTCGTCACGACCTTGTCAGGTGCGCTGTAGTCGTTGCCCTGGGCCGCCTTGACGCGCGCAGCGGCCATGACCGAGCCGAGATAGGGATCCTCGCCGCCCCCTTCGGAGATGCGCCCCCATCGCGGCTCGTGCGAGACGTCGACCATCGGGCTGTAGATCTGCTTGATGCCGACGGCCGCCGACTCCAGGGCGCCGATGCGATGGTCGTCCGAGGCGACGGTGGGATCGAAGCTGCTCGCCGTGGCCAGCGGGATCGGGAAGATCGTCCGGTAGCCGTGGATCGTGTCGTAGGCGAAGAGGATCGGGATGTGCAGCCGCGACTGCTCGACGGCGACATGCTGGAAGTGGTTGATCTTCACCGGGTCGGTCAGGCTGAACACACCGCCCACGGCCTTGCCTGCCTCCGCGTCCGTGATCTGGCCGTCGGAGAGCAGCGTGAGCTGCTGAAGCTTCTCGTCGAGTGTCATCTTGCGCACCAGGCGGTTCACCTGGGACTCGACGTCGCCGCTGGGAGCCGTGCGGGTCGGCTGCAGCGCCGCCTCGTCGCTGGAGGTCGTTCCCGCAACGACCGCGCCCACCCCCAGTGCGCTGAACGCCAGTGCGGTGGCACCGATCACGGTGGCACGACGACCCAAGAGACCCATTGCGCTTCCTCCCTGCTCGACCACCCCCGTGGAGGTCGTCTACCCCAATGGCGGGGTGCCCAAACCGAGGCTGCAACCGAGCTTGGCCGACCCCTGGCGATGAGCGCGCGATCGGCGTAGGCTGCATGCGGGCAGGGCCATCCAGTCAAGGGGAGGCTCAACGTCATGTACGCGCGCATCGCCACGTTCGAGGACGCGGACGCCGGACAGCTGCGGGCCGCGGTGGACGCGATCCGGGCAGCGGGTCGTCCACCGGAGGGCGTCGATTCGCACGGCATCAGCGTGTTCTCGGATCCGAGCTCGGGCAGGGTCATCGTCGCCGGGCTCTTCGAGACGCGCGAGGCCCTCGACCGGGCGCACGAGGTGCTGAGTGCGATGTCCCCGCCGAGCGGCAGCTTCGGAAAGCTGCTGTCGGTGGACCTGACCGAGGTCGTGATGCAGATCGACATGTCGTCGACGACCTGACCCAGTGCCGTCGCGGGCCCCGCGCGTGTTCACGCAAGGGGGGGCGGGGTCCCGTCGGCGCTGGCTGCGAGTGCGGTATCCCAGCCGCACACGCCGCATGCATGGCGGAATGCCGAGCGGGCGAATTCCAGGGCGACGGCGTGGGGGTCATCGCTGCCGACGACGTCCTCCCAGTCCAGGACGTACTCACCGAGCGCGGCGTCCCAGCGCGCCGGGGGCGGTGACAGCGTCGCGGCCTCGAACCCGGCCGGTGCCGGGTGCGCGTAGGCGTAGAAGGCGGCCTTCGGATAGGCCGCACTCCCCGGCCACCACCCGACGGCGACCTCCTGCGCACTCATCGCATTGCGCATGATGAAGTCATCGGACGGCGGCTCCGCCGGGAGGCCGGAGAAGAGGTTCACGGCGAGGTCGAACGATCCCCACCACGCGTTGACCGGCGTCGAGCGCCCGCGGAAGGGCGCACGAAACTCCGCCAGGATCAGCGCCACGCGAGTCGCAGCCGCGAGGTAGTCGGCCACCTGGGCCGTGTCATAGCTCGCGTGCTCCTCGTCCTGATCGAGCGGGACGGACCAGGGGACCTCCTGCGGCGTCAGGTCCAGCTCGACCTCTCCCACCAGGCTGCGGACCGCCGCCAGGAGCTCGCGCGTGACCGCGCCCACCGGCCGGTCCGGGGTCAGCGCGATCCGCACGACGCGTCCGTCGCTGTGCTCGGCGACCGCCTCGTGGGCGTGGAGGTCGAGCGCGACCACGAGCATCCCTGAGCCGTCCGGCGCCGGCAGCGGGAGCGTCTCCCAGCCGCGGGCGCTGAGCCGCAGCGCGGCGTGCTGGAGCTGGGGCTCGGGCGGGGCGAGCACCGCCGCCAGCTTGCCCAAGACCTGCGTGTGCGCATGGAGCGTCTCGCAGGTCTCGCTCCACGCCTCGTAGGGGAGAGCCGGCCATCGCGATGCCATGGCCGAAGGCTATCGGTCGCGTTGTAACGTCCTCGGCATGGATCAGCGAACGCTCGGCCGTACAGGCGTGCACGTCAGTCCGCTCTGTCTCGGCGCCATGATGTTCGGTGCCTGGGGGGAGCCTGATCACGACGCGGGCGTCCGCATGATCCATCGGGCACTCGACGCGGGGATCAACTTCATCGACACAGCGGATGTTTACGCGCGAGGTGAGTCGGAGGAGATCGTCGGCAAGGCGCTGGCGGATGGGCGCCGCGACAACGTCGTGCTCGCCACGAAGTTCCACGGCACCATGGGCGACGATCCCAACGAGGCCGGGAACTCGCGCCGCTGGATCTTCCGTGAGGTCGAGGCGTCCCTGAAGCGTTTGCAGACCGACTGGATCGATCTCTACCAGGTGCACCGCTGGGACCCGTGGACCGACCACGACGAGACGCTCGGGGCGCTGTCGGACCTGGTGGCTCAGGGCAAGGTCCGGTACATCGGCTCGTCGACCTACCCGGCGGCGCAGATCGTCAAAGCCCAGTGGGTCGCGCGGGACCGCGGTCACCAGCGCTACGTCTGTGAGCAGCCGCCCTATTCGATCCTCGCGCGAGGGATCGAGGCCGACGTGCTGCCGACCTGCCAGGAGTTCGGGATGGGCGTGATCCCGTGGAGCCCGCTCGCCGGAGGCTGGCTCTCCGGTCGCTGGCGCAAGGGGGCGGACGATCTGACGTCACGGCGCTCGGCGATGCTCCCCGAGCGCTACGACCTGTCGATCCCGGCCAACCAGGCGAAGCTCGAGGCCGCCGACGCGCTCGGACGGCTCGCCGACGAGGCCGGCATGTCTCTGATCCACATGGCGCTGGCGTTCGTCATCCGCCATCCGGCCGTGACGGCGGCGATCATCGGACCGCGCACGATGGAGCAGCTCGAATCCCAGCTCGGGGCGGCGGACGTGGCGCTCGACGATGCGCTGCTCGACCGGATCGACGAGATCGTCGCCCCAGGGACGACCGTCAACCCGATCGACGCCGGCTGGGGCAACCCTGCGCTGGCCGCGTCGGCCCGCCGCCGCTGACCGAGAGCCCAGTCACCAATATTACGAAAACTGAGTTTTAGAGAGCCATTTCGGAGAGTGAGCCGGCGGAGAGTCGCGGTCTCGCGGCGACGTATCGCCACTTGGACGACGCCGGCTCCCCGAACCCTCGCGCTGGCAGCGGAGGCCCGCCCGTGTTGACCGAGAGCGCTACCTCGCTATTACTGAAACGATGCTTGCACCCCCCGGATTCACCACACGGGTAGGGAGTGAACCGGAAGACCGTGGTCAGGAACCCTGGGTCGCGAGAGCTCGGGGGGCGTTGCGAGCTGTCGGCCGGCCGTCGCACACGCCGTGGCCGCAGAGGCCCGACCTGGGGCTCGGTGCCGGCGGGGCGGGCTGTCGTCGCTGGTCCCGCGGCGCCGCGCGGCGCCTGTGGCACCCGAGCGGCCCTGGAAGCCCGTGAGCTGCAGCGAGGTGCTCTTCATCTTCGACGAGCTGATCGCGTTCTTGCGGATCTGCCAGGGCGCCGACGCTGTCCGTCGGCAGCCTCGTCGCGGCGTGCGCCCCACCACCGAGCAGGAGTCCGGTGGGGTGGCGGCACGGTAACCCACGCACGGGCGGGCCGTGCGGTGCGGCCTCGCTGCAGGATTCCGTGAAACGTTGGCACGGTCGCGCGAGACACAGTGACGATCGCGCGATATGATGGACCGGTGGCACGGAACGCAGGCGCCGTCGAGGCTCAAGCTGCTGGGGGGCGTCTGCGCGCGAAAACGGCCGATCTTGACCTCTGGGGCCCAGGGCACGGCGCCCGGCGGGCAGCGCAGGCGTGAGCTAGGTCGTTCATGGCCCCGGATCGATCACCGCTGTACGGGGTCCGCCTCGGCCGGATGGAGCGCTGGATGCTGCTCGCGGCACCGGCGCCGCGAGCGGTGCACGGCCTCATCCTCGACGCGGAGGAGCCTTCGGTCCGTGAGGGGCAGCGCCGCGCCGCGGCCAAGCTCGAACGCGTCACCCTGCTCGAACGCGAGCAGGCGGTGCTGTACGTCGCCGCACGCGACGGGCGGCGTGAGCGCCTCGTGCTCCGCGGCGGCCAGTTCTGGCGCCGGCGCAGCGCGGAACGGCGCCACGCGGTCAAGCGGACGATCGTGTGGCGCTCGCCATTCGGCGCGGAGATCGAGCGTCGCTACCACGACGAGCTTGCGGCCGGCGCAGCGGTTCGGTGGGAGCAGCGATCGGTCGAGGCGGCTCAGAGCGCGGCTCGGCTGCACTACGGGGGGTCGGACCACCGCGCCCAGCGCCGCGCCGCCCTGGCCGCGCTCGAGGAGGAGCAGCGGGCGCAGGCGCTCGTGGTGGATCGCGACGCCAACCCGCTCGAACCCGTGGTCCCGGCCTCGGTGGTGAGCGACGCCGACCATGAGCGCTGGCTGCTGGCGGCCTCGATCGCCGAGGATCGGACCGCGGGCGCCGGCGCCGGCGCCGGCGCCGCTTGGGACGTCGCGTGCGCGCTGTACGAGAGCCTTGGGATCAATCCGCTGCGCGCGGCAGCGGCATCGACGCGTGCCGCACGACGGGCGCGGTCCAAGGCGCAGCGGTTCCGCGACGGTCGCGGAGCGACGCCGCAGTAGGGCGAGGATTGCGCGGCTCGGTGACGAGTCTCAGGGTCGAGTAGACGTGGAGTTTTGGCCGGCTTTGCTGCGATGCAGTTCAGCCGCCGGCGCCTTCGGACGTTCGCCCTTCGGTGGCGACCAGGACGAGGTGAGCAGCCTCCCCGCGGATGGCGTGAGCCGCGGCGAGCGGTGCGGCGGCACATTCGCCGGCGGGTATCCCGCCGCGGCGCAGCGTTTCGGCGGCGGCGGGGATCTCGGCGTCGTCGACCGTGACGGTGGCGGCGATGCCGGGGAGGAGCGACGGCCAGGCGGCCGCGGAGACCTCCGCGCAGTCCATGCCGGCCATGATCGTTCCAGGAGTGTCGATGGTGGTCGGCGCGCCGGTGGCGAGCGACGCGGTGAGGCAGGCGGCCGCCGTGGGCTCGACGCCGATCACGCGGATGCCGCTCGCCGCCCCGAAGCGGGCCGCCGCCCCGGCGAGTGAGCCGACGCCGACGGGCACCAGGAGCACGTCGACCGGGGCGGGCGTCTGCTCGGCGATCTCGGCGAACAGCGTGGCGTACCCGTCGATCACGGCATGAGCGGCGATCGAGTCGCCGACGTCCGCGATCTCGGCGACGTCCGCGGCGCGGGCATCGTCGGCCGATGCGTGGACGGCCTCCTCGTAGCCGCCGTCGACCACGATCACCTCCGCGCCTTCGTCGACGATCGCCTGGCGCCGCACCGCCAGCGCGCGGGCGGGCAGGTAGACGCGGCACGCGAGGCCGCGGGCGGCGGCGACGTGGGCCACGGCGCGTCCGTGGTTCCCGGCGCTCGCGGTCACGAGCGTCCGGGCCGCCGGTTCGCCGCGCAGCACCTGCTCCGCGGCCCAGGAGGCCCCCAGGATCTTGAACGCGGGAAGGCCGAGGCGCCGCGTCTCGTCCTTGACCGACAGCCGGCCGAGGCCGAGCTCCGCGGCCAGATCCGGGAGCGAGCGAAGCGGGGTGGGTGCGTATCCGGGCAGCGAGCGGTGGAATGCCCTCGCGACGGCGCTCGCCGGCGGGACGTCCGCCGGCCGGTGGTGCGGGTTGTCGAAGGCCTTCATGAGCAGATGCGCCGCGCGACGTCGACGAGCGCCCGCGCGGTCGATTCGCAGCTGCCGATGCTGACCCATTCCTCGCTCGCGTGCGCGCCCTCCCCGGCGGGGCCGAGCAGGACGGTCGGGATGCCGGCGGCGGCGATGAAGGCGGAGTCCGCCCAGTAGCTGACGCCGACCGGCTCCCCGCGGTGGTCGTAGGCCTCGGCGCAGGACTCACGAATCGCCACGGCGATCTCCGCGTGCGGATCGATCTCGAACGGCTCGCGGACGAGCAGCAGCGAGTGGCTGACGGCGAGCTCGGGGTCCTGCGTGCGGCACGCCTCGAGCACCGCGATCAGCTCCGCCTCGACGTCGCCTGCGCTCTCGCCCGGGAGCGTGCGGCGCTCGAGGCCGATCCGGCAGCGCTCCGGGTAGCTGGACAGCTCGGCGCCGCCCTCGATCAGTGAGGCGTGGATCGAGGCGCGTCCCAGTAACGGGTGGGTCCGCTGCGCCAGGTCGCCGTCGAGCGTCCCGATCGCGGTGAGGATCGGGCCGGCCTTGACGATCGCATCGAGGCCCAGGTGCGGGCGCGACCCGTGCGCTGCCCGGCCGGTGACCTCGAGCTCGGCCCACACGAATCCCTTGTGCGCGATCGCGACGTCGAGCTCGGTGGGCTCCGTCACGACGGCGGCGTCCGCCTGAACCACGCGCAATGCCTCCTGCACGCCGAGGCTCGCGTGCTCCTCGTCGGCGACCGCTGCGACCACGACGTCCCCCGCGAGGCCCAGCGCGGCGACCTCGCGGCAGGCCAGCAGCGCGGCCACGACCCCGCCCTTCATGTCGTATGCGCCACGCCCGTGGAGCCGGTCCCCGTCGACGCGGGCCTCGAACGGGTGCTGCATGTTCTCCACCGTGACCGTGTCGATGTGGCCGCACAGCAACAGGGTCCGCCCACCTCCCGTTCCCCGGGCCCGGACCAGGACGCTGGGGCGGCCGGGGGTGGCCTCGAGCACGTCGACCGCGAGCCCCGCCTCCTGCGCCCAGGCGACGATCGCGGCGGCGATCTCCCGCTCGCCGGCGCCGCCGGGGACCAGCGCCGGGTTCACCGAGTCGATGTTCACCAGGGCGATGAGCAGCTCGGTGAGGTCGTTCGCCATCGGCATCGATCACAGCACCGCGATGTCAGCCGCGGAGCGCCCCGGGATCCGACGGGACATCGACCGCATGCTGCTGCAGGGCGTCGAGCGGCACGACCTCCAGCGCGCGCTCATGCGTCGACGCCAGCACCACGTAGGCGGCTGCGCCGTCCTGGTGGGCGCGCAGCCAGTTCACCGCGGTCACGCACCAGCGATCGCCCGGCACGAGCCCGGGGAACGCGTAGTGCGGCATCGGCGTCATCAGATCGTTGCCGATCACGCGCTGGTGCTCGAGGAACTCCGACGTCACCACCGCGCAGATCGTGTGGCTCCCGCAGTCCTCAGCGCCGGTGCGACAGCATCCGTCGCGGTAGAAGCCCGTGACGGGGTCTGTGCCACAGGGCTCCAGTTCGCCGCCCAGCACATTGCGATCGGTCACCGGATCAGTATCGCGCGGCTCGCGCTACCGGAGCGCCCAGACGATGAACCCGCCGTCCGTCAACATGCTGGCGGGGTCGCGCACGACGACCTTGACGTTGGCCGCCGCGGGGCAGCCGCTCGACACGCCCGCGGGCACGAAGTTCACGTCGAGCACGGTGGCGGTGTTGCCGCCGGTCGCCAGGCTCGCCATCACGCTCTTGGCTCCGGGCAGGACCAGGCAGTACTGCCCGCTGCTCAGGCGGGAGATCGCCGACTGCTCGAGGTTCAGCGCCGGGGCCGAGGCGGCCAGCGTTCCGTCGCCCGCGATCCTTGCGTAGGCGAAGACGTCGCTGGCTGCGGGGGTCGCCGCCTGCCCTGGCGGCCCCTGGTCGCCCTTCGGGCCTTGCGACCCGGCCGGACCGGGCACGCCCGCCTTCCTGAGCTGGGCCCGCACGGCCTTCGACAGATCCTTGCTGCTGATCGTGCCGTCCTTGATCTGCCTGCCCGTGATCAGCTTCGCCGCCGTCGCGGTGCCGGCGGTCGCGATCAGCAGGCCGAGGATGAAAGCCAGTCCCATACCAGCGCGTCCCTGCAACACACGGCGCATGTAACCCACTCCCAGATCGATTGCGCCGACCGTACTCCCGCAGTCCCATGAACGACAAGGCATCGGACGTGCGACGCTTCGCAGCGTGAACGCGATGGACTTGCGCGCGTGGTGCCTTGCCCAGGTCGGGGCGGTCGAGGACTTCCCGTTCGGACCCGAGCACTCGGTCTTCAAGGTGGCCGGGAAGATGTTCGCGCTGAGCGCGCTGGACCGCTCGCCGCTTGAGGTCAGCGTCAAGTGCGAGCCTGAGATCGCGGTCGAACTGCGGGCGAGCCACTCCGCGATCCGTCCCGGCTACCACCTCAACAAACGTCACTGGAACACGATCACGCTTGACGGGAGTCTGCCCGACAAGCTCGTACGTGACCTGATCGAGGACTCCTACGACCTCGTCGTCGGCGCGCTTCCCAAGCGCACGCGCGAGGCGGTCAGATCGACGCGACGGGGATGACCCCCGCGTCGCGGATGGCCTTGTCGCTCACGCCATCAACGTCAGCGAGTGGGGTGTAGGCGATGGTGCCGGGATCAAGAGCCGTCGCCCGGCCGTCGACCGCGTCGAGGCGCTCGACGAGATCCTTGGAGGCGAGGATCGCGCCGCCGCTCGCCGCGCTCTCGATGCGCGCCGCCTCGTTCATCTGGTCACCGAGCGCGGTGACTTCCAGGCGACCGCTGGTCGCGACCTGTCCGACCATAAGGGTGGAGCCCCAGTGCAGGCCGATGTTGAGCCTGACTCGTGTCCCCTCAGCGCCGAGACGCGCAGCGCCGTCGCGGATCGCCCGGGCAGCCTCAACCGCCGCCCGTGCCGTGGAGGACTCCGAGCCGTCGAAGTCCCCGGTCAGGAACAGCGCCGATCCGCCGTCCCCGGCGTGTTTGCCGACGATCCCGGCGCGTGCGACGACGCACGAGTCGATCAGGTCGATCAGGTCGCGGATCAATTCGAAGTAGCTGCGGGACGACAGCCGCCGTGACAGCTCGCCGGAGGCCTCCAGGTCGGCGAACAGGATCGCCGCCGGGCGGCGCCCCGGCTCGCTCACTCGCTCCATCCGCTCGTACAGGCGCGGGTCGCCCCGCCCGAGGCGGTTCAGCAGGCTCTCCGGCAGCGTGCCCCGATAGAGGTAGAGCACGCCGATGAAGCGGCCGGTGTCGTCGTTGATCCGCAGCTGCGCCTGTTCCTGGTCGCCGAGCATCGTCCGGCGGAACCGCAGATTGGGCGGGAAGGAGACCGTGTCGTGCCATGCGCGGGGCGCGCTCACGACGGGTTCGACCCGCGCCGCGTACGGCCCGGCGGCGTCGAAGACCTCGTCGAAGTCGGGATCACCCGGTTGCACATACCGGCGCATGATCGGCACGTTGTGCCGCGTCCAGGCGTTGCCGCTCTCCTCGGTGACGCGCACGATCTCCGAGTAGTCCTCGTCGAACGTCCGGGCGATGAGCGACTCACCAAGCAGTCCGCGCGCCTCGTCGGGCGACAGACCGATCGCGCGAGCCGTCTGGCTGGAGACGAACACCGAGCGGAACCTGTCGTCCAGGATCTCGCCGAGCATGCCCATGCTTTCGATCACCAGCGCGATCTCGCGCAGTTCGGGATGCTCAGGAAGAGACGGGATGTACGGCGCATCGTCACCCATGCGCGCAGGCTACCCGGGCAACCTCGCAACCCGAGGCTCCTGACTCACGGCCAGGACGCGCCGGCGCGTGTGCCCCTGCGTGGAAAGCAACGGTGCGTGCCGAGCTTGAGAGCGCGCGCCTGCGGCGGTACCTTCGTCGCAATGGTCTTCGTGCTCGTCGTCCTGCTGTTGCTGTTCGTTGTTGTCGGCGGGTACTTCTTCAACCGCAATGGACCGGGCGACAACGTTCGGGACCCGAACGTCGTAAAGCGCCGCAACGTCCCTTAGCTCCGAAGTTCCGGACGACCGCCACGACTCCGGGAGGCTTCAGCGTCTATGTCCGAAGCTCACCCTGGCGACGATGTTCGCGGTGAGTTGTCCGAGGGCGCCGTCGGGCAGGGTGATGTCCGAAACGGTGCCGGTGAACGAGAGTCGCTTCAGTTCCTTGGGTTCCGTTCTTCCGCGGCGGAACATCGTGGCGGTGTCGATCCGCCGCCCGCGAAGGGGGATATTCGTCGTCCCGGTCAACGGCCCGGCAGGACCGCAGCCGAACAGCTGCGAGCCGCGGCCCTTGATCGCGAGGCTCCAGTCCGCCGCGCCAGTGATCGAGAACTCCATCTGGGAGGGCGCGACGAGGTCGAACCTCGGCGGCGGTGCGGCGGCCGGACAGAGCGGATCTCGCGCGAAAGAAGACGGCACGATACTGCCGCGGAACGGCACGTCGATGAGGTCCACCCGCGGTCCGAACCCGCCGGTGCCCTTTGCGCGCAGCGTCCCGCTGAGCGGTGTGGAACGTGTCAGGTGCTCCAGGCCCGCAGGCCGGACCGGAACCTCGGCACTGCTCGCGGTGAGCGTACTTCCGGGAAGCAGGGTGACCGTCGCCGCCGAACGCTTCACGTTGGCGGCCAGCGCCGCTTGGCCCCCGCAGGAAACCAGCGCCATCACCAGCGCGCTCAGCAGGACCGAAAGCATGCGCATGCCCAGGAGACAGGCAGACGGTGCAACAGTCACGCAAGCGGGCAGAGAGGGACGCCGTGCGGGATCAGCTGATCCGGAAAGCCGGCGAGATCGTTGGAAGCAACGATGGGCTCCTCATTCCTTGCCAGTAGGTCGATCCGGCTGCACTACGCCCGAGGCGTACTCGGGCTGCTCGCGCTCGCGGCTGCTGTGGCCGGGGCAGCCGCAGGGACGCTCGCAGCGCTCGCACTCCTGATCCTCACCGTGGCCGCCTGGCGTGGGTGCCCCGCCTGCTGGGCAGTCGGCCTGATGCAGACGCGTCACTGCGAGGCCTGCGCGGAGCAGAACGAGGAGCGTCGGCGTCGCGGTCAGCGCCGCGCCGCATCAGGCACCGTCAGCGCGCGATGGACTCACTCCCGCGGGTGAAAGTGCGCCTTGCCAAGCGAAGAGGCGCCGCTGAAGGCGCCGCAGCCGTCAGCCGCGCGCGAGAGCGTTCCGGATGCAGAAGCGTCGGCTGAGACGACGGAATTGCATCCGCAACGCGGGTCGGTGACCTTCCAGGCCCAGTTGGCCGGCTGTGGTGTCCTCCGGTCTGACTCTGCGTTAGGGTTCTGGCGTTTGTGGTCGGGGCCTGCGACGTACCGTCCTGCGGGGGATGGCCGACCACTCCCTCCTCGAACGGCACGTCGCAGGCCCCCCGGCCCGGAACGTCATAGGGCTCACCAGTACTGCGCACGTCGCTCGGGCCGCGAGACGCTCCTGCCGCAGCTGCTGCCTTTCGTCCGGAGTGACAGCGAGCCACGGGTGAAGGACCCGGCTCCTCAAGGAGTCGCTAGGACGGCCTTGGCGATGAGTTTGCGTCTCGACGAGCATCGTCCGTCACGGCGTTGCGACAAGATTGGAGGCATGCTGATCTACTCGATGAGCGTCTCGGTGGACGGCTTCATCGCCGACCGTGATGGCGCCTTCGCGTGGGGCGCCCCGAGCGAGGAGCAGTTCCGTTTCCACATCGAGCAGGTACGCGATCTCGGCGGCTACCTGCTCGGCCGAAGGCTCTACGAGACGATGCTCGTGTGGGAGACGGACCCGTCGATGCGCGACAACGCGCCCGGGGCGGCGTTCGCCGATCTCTGGTGCAGGATCCCGAAGGTCGTCTTCAGCCGTACGCTCGACCGCGTCGAGGGGAACGCCCGACTCGCCGGCGCGTCACTGGCCGACGAGGTCGCTGCCGCGCTCGACGCGACCGACAGGGGTGTCTCGATCGGCGGCGCCGGCCTAGCCGCGCAAGCTATTGACCTGAGCCTGGTCGACGAGCTGCGCGTGTTTCGCTATCCCGTCGTCGTCGGTGGCGGCACGCCGTTCCTACCGCTGGTCACCGAAGCAGTCCCGCTCGACCTGATCGAGACCAGGACGTTCGGCTCGCGCGTGATCTACGAGCGCTACCGGCGCGCCGGCGACGAGGATGAGCCCGGCTCGCCGTAGCGACCAGGCAGAAGGTGCGCTTCTCGGAATCAATCCGATGAGGAGGAGGGCCATCCTGCCAACGTGAGGATGATTCCGGCGAGGTACGGCGGGCCTGGGCACCGCCCTGGCCCGACTGGAGCTGAAGATCCTGGTCGAGGAGACGGTCAAGCGGTTCCCGGAGATGGTTGAGGCCGGCGAGCCGACGTGGGTGATCTCGCAGTTCTCGAGTGAGCCGAAGAGTCTGCCGGTGAAGCTGCGCGGGGAGCGAGCGACTGCGCCTCCGTGCGCAACCCCTCGCCGGCCTCCGCGGGTCAGTGCCGGACGGGCTCCGGCGCGTCGGCGTACCGGCCGTAGCGGCCGAGCAGCCGCCCTGCGAGCACGACCACGGGGAACACGATCCGCTGCACGGCCGCGGGGATCTCGGGCATGCCGAACTCGTCGCTGTAGCGCGTCGCCAAGAACGCGGCGTCGAACATGCTCGGCCGGCCCGAGTCGGTGCGCCGCAGCGCGTCGTACATCGCCGTGAGGTAGTACTCGGAGCTGTCGGCGGGCTCGATGTAGCCCGAGCAGACGAGGTCCTCGTCGGCCGGGTTCCAGAACCGATGCCCCTCGCCCGGGGCGAACACGACCGTCTCTCCCGGTCCCGCGAACTCCGCCTCCTCGCCGGGGCGTTGGTAGGCGATCTGGCCGCGCTCGACGGTGATGGACTCCTCCTGCTGGAGGTGGACGTGCATTGGCGGGCCGGCGCCGGGCGCGACGACGTTGTTGATCTCCAGGCGGTCGCCTGTCGAGCCTGGGACGACCCGCAGGAACGTGAGGCGCTCGCCTACCCCGTTGTCGATCGTGCGCGGATAGGCGGTACCGGTCGGGGTGATGGTCTGCGCCTCGTCGCCGCCGGTCAGACGCTGGTCGGTGGGTGCTGCGGATGCTGTGGTCATGGCTGGCTCCTGTTCGGTAGTATGTGTTTCCAGTTGCTGGAACTCCTATCAACTCAGTGGAATGTATGTCAAGTCAACCGCCTGAACCCGCCCCCAGCCTGCGTGAACGCCGCGCCCAGCTGACGCGCGACGAGATCCTCCGCGCCGCGCGCCGGCTGTTCGCCGAGCGCGGCTACGCCCGCACGAGCGTCCGCGATGTCGCGCAGGCGGCGGGCGTCTCGGCGCAGACCGTCTACGACAGCGTCGGCTCCAAGCAGGAGCTGGTCGCGCGGCTGAACGACCTGATCGACAGCGAGGCCGGTATCGCCGACATCGCCCGGGCGGCGGCGGAGTCAGACGATCCGGTGGTGGTCGCGGCGACGACCGCGCGGGTGACGCGGTCGATCCTCGAGCACTGCGGCGACATCCTGCATGCGCTGGTGACGGGCGCGCCTGCAGAGCCCGAGCTCGAGGCGGCGTTGGCGGAGGGACAGCGGCGCCACAAAGCCGGCGCCGAATTCGTCATCGGCCTGCTGCGCAAACTTGATGCGCTCGACCCCGGCGTCGAGCCCGGCGAGGCAGCGGAGACCCTTGCGGCGATCTCCGACATCCGGTTCGCGCTGCTGTTGCAGAACAGCTATGGGTGGTCGCTGGATCGGATTGAGGCGTGGATCGCCGCGGCGACGTGGGACCTGCTGCTGAAGCCACCCTCGTGACGGCGGGCGCTCAGCGAGTCGGCGCGGACGCCGGCGAGTAGGCGGGCGGGGTGACATCCGCTCGGGAAGACAAGCGACAGTGCCCTCAGCATCGGGAGCAGCAGTGGCGCGGGGTTGCGTTGCCGCTAGCGGCGCGTGCAGGCACGGAGGGACGCCGGCACGCTGCGGCGGTGCTCCTGCTCGCGGCGCCGGACTGAGGACGGGTGGGCGATCACCCGTGCGCCGGGCGGTTCTCACGCAGGGCACTGAGCGCGGCCTGCAACCGGCGCTCGCGAGTCTCGGGCTTGACGGCGGTCTGAAGGCTGTGCAGGACCGCGTAGCGACTCGCGGCGCTCCACGAGTCGTACGTCGCCGCAAGCACCGGCTCCGCGTCGAAACACGCCTGCAGGTCATGGGGGACGGTCGCGGTCGCGGCGCCGTCGTAGGCCGCGTCCCAGCGCCCGTCGGCCCGCGCGCGCTCGACCTGCTCGTGGCCGGCCGGTCGCATGCGGCCCTCGGCGGTCAGACGCGCGACGTGTTCGACGTTGCGCTTGGCCCACACGCTGCGCGGCCGTCGCGGGCCGTAACGCACCGCGTAGTACGTCTCGTCGATCCCTCGGATCTGGCCATCGATCCAGCCGAAGCACAGCGCGACGTCGATCGCCTCGGCCATGGTCACCGACGCGACGCCCGTGTCCTTCTTCGCCAGTTTCAACCAGATTCCATCGCTCGCGGCATGGTGCTCCTCGAGCCATGCCTCAAGGTCCGCGCCCGAGGCGAAGGCGAGCTCGGGACGATCGGGGGCCGGTGCCACCCGGCGGATTCTGCCGGATCCTGCGCCGTCAGGCCCGGGCGTTCGCGCAGACGCGCCCTGCCAGCACGGCCCTGCGACATTGCGAGACGGGGCCTGCGATGTGCCGTTCGAGGAGGGAGTGGTCGGCCATCCCCCGCAGGACGGTACGTCGCAGGCCCCGACCACAAACGCAAGAGCCCTAACGCAGAGTCAGAACGGACGAAAGCGACAGCCGTGGGGTTCAGTGCCGCGCCGCATCAGGCGCCGTCAGCGCCTTCACGAAGTCCTCGAGCTGCGCCGCGGTCCAGCACTCGAACGCCTCGCAGTACTGCTCGTACGCCTTGATCACCGAGTCGCCGTAGTTCCAGTAGAGGCGCGGCTCGGGGTTCAGCCAGTATGCGCGGCCGGCCTTCGCGGCGATGCCGGCGAACGTCTCGGCTCCCGGGTCGCGTCCGTTGGTGCGGGCGTCGCCCAGGACGATCAGGGTGGCGCGCGGATGCAGGTCGTCCTCGATCTGGTCGCGCAGCTCGCGCCACACGCGTCCGTAGTCCGTGTAGCCGCTGATGTCGGCGACGCCCGCGTCGCGCCCGATCGCCTCGCTGACCGCCTTGAAGTCGCGTTCCTTCTGGAAGACGTCGGTGACCTCGCTGATCCGCTCGATGAAGACGAACGAGCGCATCTTGCGGAAGCTGTCGTGCAGCGCGTGCATCACGCTGAGGAAGAACACCGAGGCGCTCGTGACGCTCGTGGAGACGTCGCAGACGACGAACAGCTCCGGGCGCCGTGGGCGCACGGGGCGGAACTTCAGGACGACGGGGACGCCACCCGTCTCCAGCGAGGCGCGCATCGTGCGCCGCACGTCGACGTGCGCGTGACGCTTGACGCCGCGATGCTCCTGGCCCTGGGTCTTCAGCCGGCGCTTGAGCTGCGTGACGACCTTGTGGACGGAGGCGAGATCCTGCAGGGGCCCGGTCGGCAGCGCGCGGTCGAGCTCGTTCAGGGGACGCGCCGCCGGCAGCGTCTCGGTGCGCTCGATCTGGCGGCGCTCGAGCTCACGCCGCAGCAGCTGCTCGAAGCGCCTGATGTTGTCGCGCGGCAGACCGTCGTGCCGCGGGTCGTCCTGCGGCAGGTCGGGCTGGGGGTCCTGGCGCAGCCCCAGCTGGCGGCGGATGCGCTGGACGTCGACGCCGATCACGCCGGAGCCCTCGCCCTGCTGGCCGAACGCGGCGATCGCCAGGCGCGCGAGATCGCGCAGCGCGCCTTCGTCGCCATCGGCGATCGCCTGTGCGATCTGCTGGCGGAGCGTCTCGAGATTCAAC
Organism: uncultured Solirubrobacteraceae bacterium; assembly: GCA_963781935.1. GTDB lineage: Bacteria > Actinomycetota > Thermoleophilia > Solirubrobacterales > Solirubrobacteraceae > F1-60-MAGs163. The sequence continues at coordinate 1,638,052 of CAWAHX010000005.1, read as the reverse complement.
TCTGCGCCGGCCTCGTCCATCCCGCCGCCGTCCTCGCGAATGCCCTCGCGGATTGCGGCCAGCTCCGTCGCGCGGAAGAAGAAGCGGTCGAAGACGAGGTCGAAGATCACCCGATCCTGCGGCGACTTCGCGAGGGTCGCGGCGAGCGCCTCGCGGAACGAGACCGGCTCGGTCCAGGCGACCATCGGCAGCGCCTCGAAGGCGTCGAGCAGCTCGCTGGTGCCGACGGCGACGCCCTCGCCGCGCAGCTCCTCGCCGAATTCGAGCACCTGGGCGACGAGGCCCTCGGGGACGTCGCCGGCGGCGCTGGCGAACAACGCGGCGCGGCGCGAGGCGCTGCGCGGCGGCTGGGGCATGCCCGGCCTCAGCCCGCCGAAGCGGCGCCGAGGCTGTCCTCGCTCATGCCGAGTTTGACGCCGACGCGCTCGGTCACCACGTCGAGGTCCGTGCGGTGCTTGACGATGATCGACATCGTCTCGCGGAAGGTCTTGGCGTCGATGTCGGTCGCGCCGAGCAGGAGCAGCGCGCGCGCCCAGTCGATCGACTCGGCGATCGACGGCGGCTTCTTGAGGTCCAGGTCGCGGACCATCGCGACGACCTCGACCAGGCGCCGCGCGACGTGCTCGTCCAGGTCCGGGGCGTGCAGCCGGACGATCTCCAGCTCGTGCTCGAGCGTGGGGTAGTCGATCCACAGGTACAGGCAGCGGCGCTTCAGCGCCTCGGTCAGCTCGCGCGTGTTGTTCGAGGTCAGCAGCACGACGGGCATCGTGGTGGCCTCGACCCGGCCGAGCTCCGGGATCGTGATCTGGAAGTCCGAGAGCAGCTCGAGCAGCATCGCCTCGAACTCCTGGTCGGTCTTGTCGATCTCGTCGATCAGCAGCACGACCGGCTCCTTCGAGGCGATCGCGGTCATCAGCGGACGCTCGAGCAGGAACTCCTCACCGAAGATGTCGTCCTGGACCTCGCTCCAGCCCGTCCCGTCGGCCTCGGCCTGGATGCGCAGCAGCTGCTTGCGGTAGTTCCACTCGTACAGCGCCTTGGCCTCGTCGAGGCCCTCGTAGCACTGCAGGCGCACGAGCTCGCGGCCGAGCATCTCCGCGAGCGACTTGGCGAGCTGGGTCTTGCCGACGCCCGCCGGGCCCTCGACCAGGATCGGCTTGCCGAGCTTCTCGGCGAGGAAGGAGACGAGCGTCGTCGCCTCGTCGGGCAGGTAGCCGACCTCGCGCAGGCCCTTCGCGACGTCCTCGGCAGAGGCGGGGGAGACGGTCATGTCCGGCGAATGATAGGAAGCTGAGGTGCCCGGCTCCCTCGCGATGGTCTTCGCAGCGTTCACCGACCTGCAGACGAAGGGGAACATCGCGCCGTACGTGGCGGTGTTCGCGTTCGGCTTCGTGATCGCCGTCGTCGGTCACGTCGCTCGCGCCCGCGAGCTGATCATCGCCGGGATCTTCATCGCCGGGGTCTCGGCGGTGCTGCCCTGGATCGTCTGGGGGAACGCCTGACGGGCGCCGGCCACGGCGTCAGTCGTCGGAGTCGTCGAAGCTCATCTGCCCCTCGAACTGCGAGTCGTCGCGACGCGGACGGCGCTGGGCGCGCGGGCGCACCGGCGCGGCGCTCGTGACGCTCGTCACCGGCGGCTCGGGCGAGACGACCGAGGTCAGGTCCCCCTCGGTGGCCCCGGTCCGCGGATCGTCGCCGTCGACCACCGGCTCCGGGCGATGGCGCGCGTGCATCCGCCAGCCCGCGTAGGCGAGCAGCGCGCCGAGCAGGAACGCGACGAAGATGCCCCAGTTGACGCCGATCGTCGTCTTCAGCGCGCCCGCGTCGCTGCCGCTGGGCTTGTCGATCTGGCGGTAGAAGACGAGGAACATCACCCACGCGCCGGCGGCGACGATCACGAGGCCGTCACCGCCCGGGAGGTGGAACGCGCGGCGCTCCGCGCGCGACCAGACGAGCAGCAGGACGCCGATGGCGACCAGCAGGATCGAGGCCTCGACGAAGCCCCACGACTGGAAGGCGCTGAGCGAGTCGTCGATCTTCTGGGTCCCCGAACGCGACGACGACGAAGCCCGGTCTGCTGGTACCAGGGGAGGAACATCGAGATGATCAGGCCGACCGCCGCGACCGTGGCCAGGCGCTGCTCGGCGTACAGCTCGTTCCACGCGGCACGCAGCCGCGCGGCGGCCGCGCTCATGCCGGGACGCCGGCCGCTTCGCGCAGACGGCGCATCAGGAGCTCCGCATCGGCGGGCGACACGGTGCGCAGCTGACCCTGGAACGCGAGCTTCCAGTGTTCGGCCGGCCACTTCCTGATGTGCTCGAGCTCGTCCTTGACGCTCTCGGCGGGAAGCCACGACCCCTCGTCGAGGATCAGCTCCGGCTCACACGCGAAGCGCCACGGATACGGGTCGGGGTTGCCGGGCTTCCCGGGCCAGATCGGCTCCCGGTCCTCGTACAGCTCGCCGGTCAGGGTGATCGATCCGGCGAACGCCATGACCTTCGTGAGGTACAGGATGATGCGATCACCGGGGTGCATCTCCTGCGCCTGCAGGCGCCGGCGCTCCTTCATCCCGATGACGCTGAAGCCCCGCTCGCGGGTGACCGCGTAGTTGTCGGGGGAGCCGGTGAGGATCCAGGTGCGGGACTCGCCTGAGGCCATGGATCGCAGTGTACGGGCGCTCTGCGACGATCACCCGCGGTGCGTCACGCCTACGGTCCCCATCCCGATCAGTACGGGAATCTCACGCTCCCGGCGATGCCGCCGGACGAGGGCCCGTTCCGCCGTCGCGGTGCTGCTGCACGGAGGCGCCTGGAGCGCGCGCTACGACCTGTCGCTGATGGCCGCGCTCGTCGCGGACCTCGCCGCTCGCGGGTGGGCCGTGTGGAACCTCGAGTACCGTCGCGTGGGGCGGCGGTCCGGCGGGGGCTGGCCGCAGACGGGCGAGGACGTGCTGGCCGGGATCGACCTGCTCGCGCAGCTGGACGCGCCGCTGGACCTGGAGCGCGTCGTGGTGATCGGGCACTCCGCCGGGGGGCAGCTGGCGCTGTGGGCGGCCGGCCGGCGCCGCGCGGCCGACGTGCCCGTGAGGGTGCGCGCAGCCGTCGCCCAGGCCGGGGTCGTGGACCTGGAGGCCGCGGCCCGCCACGGCTCGAGCGAGGTCCTCGAGTTCCTCGGCGGCGACCCCGGCGAGGTTCCCGGCCGCTACGCCGACGCCTCGCCCACCGCGCGGCTGCCGCTCGGCGTCCCGCAGCTCCTCGTCCACGGCGAAGCAGGACGCCGCTGTGCCCGCGGCGTCCAGCCGCGCGCTACACCGACCGCGCGCGGGCGGCCGGTGACCGCGTGACGCTCGTGCTGCGCTCCGGCGACGGGCACAGCGAGCACCTCGACCCGCGCAGCGTGGCGTGGGCCGCGGTCGTGCAGTGGCTCGAGCCGTGGGGGCCTAGCTGACCGGGATGTCGCGCACGACGGGCTCGTCGGCGCGCGACTGCGGCAGCGCCTGCGACCACCCAGTCGATCAGCGCGCGCACGCAGCAGCAGGACCTGGCGCACGACCTCGGCGAGCTGGGCGCGCAGCTCCTCGGGGATGATCCGGCTGAGCGTGGCCAGCAGGTCGAGGAACGCGGCGGCGTCGTCGCGGGCTCCGCTCGCGCTCGGCCTGCGTGCGCCATCCGGCCGCGGGCTCCTCGCCTCGCGCGTCGGCCGACGGCGGCGCCGGCGGCTTCGCCCGCGAGCTTCTCGGCGGCCTGACGCGTCGCCTCCAGGCGCTCGCGCAGGTCGGCCAGCGGATCGGCGGCGCGGGCGTGCTCAGGCATCGGCGGGGATCGGTGTGCGGTCGAAGGTCACGTGCAGGGCGCCGTCACGGAAGCTGGCGCCCGTCGCACGATAGTCGCCCAGGGCCGCCGGGAGCGAGAGCGAGCGCTTGTGGCCGCCGGCGCGAACGATCAGGTCGAGGCCGATCTGCTTGACGTCGATCTGCTCGCGCTCGACGTCCGGGAGGTCGAGACGCAGCGTCGCCGCGGTCGAGCTGACGGTCAGCTCCTGCGCGACGTGATCGTGCAGGAGCGCGGCCGGGGCCGCGGCGGCGAACAGCTCCGCGCCGAGACGGTCGAGCATCTCGGGCGCCGGTCGTCTCCTGCGCGAAGTGGGGCGCGCGCAGAACCGGGATGGGCGCGAAGCCGCGCGGTGATCGCGTCGAGCTGCGCGGCCTGCCGCTCGCGGGCGGGGCCGAAGTAGCCGTCGACCTCCGCGGGAAGCAGGCGGTTGACGACGATCGCGTCCGTCAGCAGCCCGTAGAGCGACAGATGCAGGGATGCGCGGCGTGCGCCCGCGACCGCGGCGTGCTGCGGCGTCATCACGAGGCGCACGCTGACGTGCTCGTGGTCGCGGAGGATCTCGTTCATCGCGACGAGCCCGCCGACCAGCCCGTGCACGTCACGCAGCGCGCTCGTCGGGGAGCGCGACGGCCGCGGCGAGCGACGCCGCTGCGCTGCGGAAGCGCGCGCTCCAGCCACCAGCGGGCGACGTCCGGTGCGCTGAGCAGCTCCATCGTCGCGGCGGCGGACGGGCAGTCGACGACGATCGCCTGGTAGTGGCCCTCGTCGTGGTGGCGGCGCAGCTCCAGCAGGCTGAAGAGCGCATCGAGGCCGGGCGGGACCATCAGCTCGTCGGCCGTGATGCGGTCCATCCCGCGGCGCGTCAGAAGCTCGCCGAGCCAGCCCTCCCCGGTCGCCCAGCGGTGCTCCATCTGCTCCTGGGCGACGACCTGCTGTGCGTCGAGGCCGGGGGCGACCGGCGCCCGGCTGCGGAGCCGACGTCCTCGCCCAGCGCGTCGCGCAGCCCGCCGCCGGGATCGATCGACAGGACGCAGCGTGCGCAGGCCGCCGGCGGCGATCCGCCGGGCCGTCGCGGCGGCCACCGACGTCGTGCCGACACCGCCGGTGCCGGTGTAGAGGATCGTGCGCGGCGCCATCGGCCCCAGACGTATCCCGCCTAACCCCAGGGCGTGGGCAGGCCCATCGCCTGCAGCCGCGAGTAGAGCTGGCGGTTGAGCGTCTGGGTGGCGATGCAGAACGGCGCCGGGTCCGGCCAGCGGTCGAGTTGCTCGAGCACGGCTCCCGGCCCCTGCGTGGCCCGCAGCCGCTGCACGGCGACCTGGCGATCGTGCTCCATCCGGTCGCACAGCCCGCGCACGAAGTCGCGCAGCACCTTGTGGTAGCCGATGTCCGAGGGCACGCCGGGCTGGTAGAGCGACCAGCTGCCCGTGTCGGCCTGGTGCACCTCGCGTGCGGCCTGGCGCTCGCCGTCGAGCCACAGCCGGCGCCCCGTGCGGATCGTTGGCGAGTGCGGCGAAGTCGTGCAGGCCGATGATCGACTGGAAGAACGCGTTGAAGATCCGCTGGCCCGGGGCGTACGAGTAGGCCAGGTAGTGCGCGCCGTTCCCGGTCCTGATCCGCACTCCCGTGGGCGGCGGCGTGCGGAAGATCCCCAGCGCCGCGCGCGCGCGACGTCGAACCACTCGGGCTCGTGCAGGCGCGCGGCGGCGCGCGAGAGGGCCTGGATCCCGGTGCCCTGTGCGAGGCCGCTGACCCACGGCGGCCGTCCGCCGCCGAACTGGAACTGGTACTCCCAGGCGATGCCGCCGGCGCGCTTGACCGCGAAGTCGCGGACCTCGGCGGCCATGTCGTGCAGCTCGGTGTCGTAGCCCCTTGGCGAGGAACAGCTGGTTCATGCGCCCGAACGTGCCGAGCCACTGGATCTGGATGCCCTGGCCGGGATAGGACTGCCAGACGAGCCTGCTGCCGCTGAAGCGGATGCGCCTGCCGTAGGAGAGCAGCGAGCCGCTCTTCCACCATTCGGCGTTGCGGCGGATCGTCTCCAGGACGACGTGGGCGCGCGAGGCGGTGAGGCAGGCCGTCGGCCGCCTGGCGGTCGGCGTTCGCCAGCGCCGCCGCGAGCTCGGTCCGGCGCGTGCCCTTGAGCTTCTTCACGAGCCGGCGGGCGCCGGAGTAGGTGCTCTCGTAGCCCGTCGACCTGATCCTTCGGCAGAGCTCGCCGCGCGCAACAGGCGGCGCAGTTCGCTCGCGACGGTCTTGCTCGCTCCGCTCCGCCGCGCGGCCCTCGGGGCGCGCGACGCCGGGCAGGATCCGGGGAGCGACCGCGGGCGGGCGCTCAGCCGGATCGACCGGCGGCAGGAAGCGGTCGCGTTGCACGCTGACGCGCCCGTGCTGATCGAGCACGAGGACTCGGGGCGCTGAGGCGCGCGCGAGGCCCGTGGAGGGGATCGCGACGAGCGCCAGCGCCAGAGGACAACCGGCGTCAGGCGCACCGGCCTGATGGTACGGTCGCCCGCCTCGCCGGGTCGCACCATGCCTTGCAGGGTCCGCCGTCATGCGCCGTCCGCTCAGCTTCTGCTCCTCGCGCTCGTCCTCTCCGCCGCGCTCGCGCTGGCGGCATGCGGGTCGGGCGGCGGCTCCGGCCAGGACACCGGCAAGCTGCTGACGGACACGTTCGGCGCGGCCGAGCCCCGTCAAGAGCGGGCGCCTGTCGCTGACGGTCGACGTCCGGGCCCCGGGATCTCGGGCGTGCCCGTCCCCGCTGCGGATCGACGTCAGCGGGCCGTTCCAGAGCACATCGGCCAAGGTGCCGAAGTTCGCCTTCGAGCTGAAGCTCGCCACCCGCGACGGGCGCGTCGGGCTCGGCCTGATCTCGACCGGCCGGCAGGGCTGGGTCCGGCTCGGGCAACGCGCCTACACGCTCACCCCCGAGGTCTTCGGGCGCCTGGCGAACACGAAGGGCACGTCGCTGCAGGCGCCGAGCAGCACGCCGGCGCGGCATCAGCCTGCGCTCGCTGGGCGTCGATCCGCGGCGCTGGCTGCGCGACGTCAAGGACGAGGGGACCGAGAACCTCGCCGACGCCAAGGTCGTCCACCTGTCGGCCGGCGTCGACGTGCCGCGCCTGCTGACCGACCTGGACCAGCTGCTGAGCCGCGCCGGGGCGCTCGGCGCCGGCGCGGCGGGCCTCCCGAAGGGCATCTCGGCCGATCGGCGCGCAGCGCTCGCAAGCTCCGTCCACGACGCGCGAGTCGACATCTGGACCGGCGAGAAGGACCACCAGCTGCGCCGGATCTCCGTCGAAGGTGAAGGTCGACACCGCGACGGCCAGGAACGGGACGATCGCGCTCGATCTCGGGATCGCCGACCTGAACCACGAGCAGGCGATCGGGCCGCCCGCGAACCCGCGGCCGCTGTCCGAGCTGACGACGGCGCTGACGGTCCTGAGTCAGCGCCGCGCCCAGCAGGCCGAGGGCACGCTCGGGTGGCGCCCGCGACGACCGACGCCGCAGGCGACCCCGAACGCGTCGGGCTCGGGCTACGACCAGTGCATCAGCGCGGCCGGCACGGACCTCGCCAAGGCGCAGCAGTGCGCCGCGCTGCTCAACTGACCGCCCGGCGCCAGGTGCGGCAGCGCGGCGGTCGCCCGCTGGCCGCCCTCGTATGCTCGTGGGCCACGTGACCGTCGAGCCACCGCCTCAGAAGCCCGCGCCGTGGCTGTTGTCCGTGAACGGCTGGCCGTATCTGCTCGTCCCGTTCATCCCGATCGCCATCGTGCTCGAGCTCGTGGACGCGGGCGCCGTGATCGTGTTCGCGACCTCGGCGCTCGGCGTGATCCCGACGGCCGCGCTGATGGGCCGCGCGACCGAGGAGCTCGCCGCGCGCTCGGGCCCCGGCATCGGCGGCCTGCTGAACGTCACCTTCGGCAACGCGCCCGAGCTCATCATCGCGCTGTTCGCGCTGAACGAGGGCCTGCAGGAGGTCGTCAAGGCCTCGATCGTCGGCTCGATCCTGGGCAACGTGCTGCTCGTCATGGGGGCCGCGATGTTCGTCGGCGGCCTCGGACGCGATCGCCAGCGCTTCAACTCCGTCGCGGCCAGCGCGCAGTCCTCGATGCTGCTCCTCGCGGTCGTCGCCGTCGTGATGCCGGCCGTCTACGAGCTCGTCGCGCGGCAGCGGCCTGCCGTCGCCCGACCGCCGAGATCGTCAACTACGACTCGAGCGTCGAGCACCTCTCGCTGATCACGGCGCTCGTGCTCATCGCGGTCTACGTCGGCGGGCTGATCTTCTCGCTGCGCACGCACCGCGACCTGTTCAACCCGCTGACCGAGGACGAGCACGAGGAGGAGCCCTGGAGCGTGCGCAAGGCGGTCGGCGCGCTGGCGATCGCGGGCGTCGCGGTGGCGATCATGTCCGAGATCCTCGTCGGCTCGATCTCCGAGACGGCGCACGAAGGCGGGCATCAGCGAGTTCTTCATCGGCGCGATCGTCGTCGCGATCGTCGGCAACGCCGCCGAGCACTGGGTCGCGGTGCTCGTCGCGCGCAAGGACAAGATGGACCTCGCCGTGAACATCGCGATCGGCTCGAGCGCCCAGATCGCCCTGTTCGTCGCGCCGGTCCTCGTGCTGTGCTCCTACCTCCTGGGCCCGAGCCCGCTGTCGCTCGTGTTCAACGGCTTCGAGGTCGCCGCGCTGATCCTCGCTGCGCTGATCGCCAACCAGGTGACCCAGGACGGCGAGTCGACGTGGTTCGAGGGCCTGCAGCTGCTGGCCGTCTACGCGATCGTCGCCGTGACGTTCTTCGTCGCCTGAGGCCTTCGCTCAGGCCGCGGCAGGGCCGCCGACGACGCGGTCGACGACGTACAGCGGTCGCCCGAGGACCTGGTCGTGGACCCGCGCCAGGTAGCGGCCCAGGATCCCGATGCAGACGAGCTGGATCGACCCGATGAGCAGCACCGCGATGAGGATCCAGAGGTTCACGTCGCCGTCGATCGCGCCGAAGATCGTCAGCAGCGCGACGACGGTCGCCGCCAGGCCGCTGAGAATCGCGGTCGCCGTCCCGAACAGGGTGGCCAGGCTGAGCGGGACGTCGGAGAACGCGGTCAGCGCCTCGAACGCGAGGCGGAACAGCGCCGGGTAGGACGCGCCCCTGCCGTTCTCCCGCCCGGCCCGCCGGTACTCGACGGGGACCTGCTCGTAGCCGACCCACGCGACCATGCCGCGCAGGAAGCGCCGATGCTCGGGCATCGCGCGCACGGTGTCGACGACTCTGCGCGACATCAGCCGGAAGTCACCCGCCTGCCCCTGGTAGGGCACGCGCGCCAGGCGCTGCATCAGGGCGTAGAAGCCGGTGGCCAGCGTGCGCTTGACGATGCTCTCGTCGCGGCCGATCCGCCGCGCGTAGACGACGTCGGCGCCCTGCCGTGCCTGCTCGAGCATCTCCGGGATCAGCTCCGGCGGGTCCTGGAGGTCCGCGTGCATCAGGACGACGCTGCTTCCGCGGGCCTGATCCAGGCCGGCGGTCATCGCGATCTCCATGCCGAAGTTGCGCGACAGCTCGACGAGCACCGTCGCCGTTCCCCTCGCGCGCCCATTCGGCCAGCAGCGGGCGGGACCCGTCGGTCGAGCCGTCGTCGACGTAGATGACCTCGAACCCGCCGGGGACGTCCGCCAGCGCCTGCGCCAGGCGCCGGTGCAGCTCGGGCAGCCCGCCGGCCTCGTTGTAGACCGGGACGACGACGGACAGCGGCGGCGGAGCGCTCATCCGGCGCACGCTACCTACGAGCCGAGGTCGGCGATCTGACGGCGGACCTCGGCCTCGACGTCGAGCGCGGGCTTGCCCTGGCGCTCGCGGCGGGCGTTGCGCGCGATCACGAGGTCGCGGATCTCGCCCTCCAGGGCGGGGTCGATCCGCGGACGAGCGATGGCGGCGAGCTCGGCCTCGACGTCGATCGGCGGCTTGCCGTTGCGCACGCGCGCCATGTTGCGGGCCTCGAGCAGCTGGCGCAGCTCGAGCTCCCGCTCGGCGGCCCCCTGGACGCCGCCCGCGCAGCGGCTCGCGCGCCGGGCGGTCGCTGCCGTCGCGCAGCGACAGGCCGCCCGTGCCGATCTGGCGGTACGCCGTGCCGGAGCCCGCGAAGGCGACCACCGCGACCACGGCGGCCACGCCGACGACCACGAAGATCAGGATTCCGAACGCCGCTTGCATCCCTTGTGTGACCATTGCACACAGGCGATCTGTGGACCTTTCGGCCCAGATGGGGTTATCATTGACTGACGAGTCAATCTACGGCGCTGGGCCGCTCGTACGCATCCTCGCTCACGCCCCGTTTTCCGCTCTTTCAAGGAGAAATTCAGTGGTCGACTTCACGCTCACCGACGAGCAGAAGGCCCTGCGCGAGATGGCGCATGACTTTGCTGAGAAGGAAATCCGCCCGGTCGCATGGGAATACGACGTGGACGGCACGTGGCCCCAGGAGGTCATCGAGAAGGCCTGGGAGCTGGGGCTCATGAACAGCCACATCCCCGAGGAGTACGGCGGCGCAGGAGCCTCCTACCTCGACGGTTGTCTCATCGAGGAGGAGATCGCCTGGGGCTGCTCCGGCATCGGCACCTCGATCGGCGCCAACGGGCTGGCGGGCGCACCCGTGCTGCTCGGCGGTTCTGAGGAGACGAAGAAGAAGTACATGGGCATGCTCACCGAGCGGCCCGCGCTGGCGTCGTTCTGCCTGACCGAGCCGAACGCCGGCTCCGACGTGTCGGGCATGCGCACGCGCGCCGTGAAGAAGGGCGACAAGTACGTCATCAACGGCTCGAAGTGCTTCATCACCAACGGCGGCTACGCCGACTGGTACACGGTCTACGCCAAGACCGATCCCGACGCCGGCCACCGCGGCATCTCCGCGTTCGTCGTGCCGAAGGACGACTCGGTGATCGTGGACAAGAAGGAGGACAAGATGGGCCAGCGGGCGTCCAACACCGCGACCATCACCTTCAACGACACCGAGATCCCGGCCGAGAACCTGCTCGGCGAGGAGAACAAGGGCTTCAAGCTCGCCATGATGACCCTCGACCGCACGCGCCCGGGCGTCGCCGCCATGGCGACGGGCATCGCGCGCGCCGCGTTCGAGATGGCCACCGAGTACTCCAAGGAGCGCGTCCAGTTCGGCGTGCCGATCGCGATGCACCAGGCGATCCAGTTCCTGATCGCCGACATGGCGACCAAGATCCACCTGTCGCGCCTTGCGACGTGGAACTCGGCCGTCCTGCTCGACCAGGGCGCCCGCAACACGATCGAGTCCTCGCACGCCAAGCGCTTCGCCGCGGACACCGCGATGGAGGTGACCACCGAGGCCGTCCAGGTCTTCGGCGGCTACGGCTTCATCAAGGAGTACAAGGTCGAGAAGTTCATGCGCGACGCGAAGATCATGCAGCTGTACGAAGGCACGTCACAGATCCAGCGCCTCGTCATCGCCCGCGAGACGCTGCTCCCGCGCCGTGCGGAGCAGCCCGCAACGGTCTAGGACCACCACAGACGCAGCATTCCCGCCGGACCGGAGGCCGCCCTGAGAGGGGCGGCCTTCGTCGTTCTGGCGGCGCTGAGCGCGCAGCCGGGCCACCACGCCGCACTCCATCACCACGGATCGCCATGATGGGCGGCACGTGCGTCTCGACGGCATCAACCCTGGCGACATGGTCCGCGTGTCGGTCCGCGGGCGGGTCTTCCACGCCCTCGTCAAGGGCACGTCGCCGGGCGGGCTGACCGTCGATCCGCTCGAGCGCAACATCACGTATCGCCAGGTCAAGGCCCACGACGTCCTCGAGCACTGGGCCAAGCGCGGGCGCCCGCGCGCCGACGCCAAGGACGACCAGCATCCCGAGCAGCGCTCGCTCGACGACCTGCTCGACCGCTGACGCCCGTCCGTCGGCGTCGCGGGCATACTTGCCCGGTGCCCCACCGCGACACCGAGCAGGCCGTTGCCGAGGCCGCACCGCTGGCCGCGGCGCGGGTGGCCGCCGGTGCGCGGCCGGCGGGCGGCGGTGCGGGGTCGGCCGATCCCGTCGCCGGTGAGCTGCGGCGCGCGGGCGTGGTGCCGCTGCTCGTGCTGCACCTGCTCGCCGACGGGCCGTCGTACGGCAACCAGCTCATCGAGCGGATCGGGACGCTCACCGGCGGGTTGCTGGCGGTGAATCCGAACACGATGTATCCGCTGCTGCGCAGCCTGGAGCAGCAGGGCCAGGTGGCCGGTGCGTGGGAGCATCCCGAGCGCCGCTCGCGGCGGTTCTACTCGATCACCCCGGCGGGCGAGCAGGAGCGCGCGCGGCTGCGTGAGGAGATCGCGCCGCGCCTGGACGCGATCGCCGCCTCGATCGAGCGGCTGCGGGCGGAGCTGACCGGCTGATGAGCCGCGCCCGCGCCGCGCTCGACATCCCGGGCGTCACCGTCGCCCAGGTGGAGGCGCTCTGGTACGACCGCGTCCGCTGGCCCGCCTTCGTCGACGGCCTGCACAGCGTCGCGTCGATCACGGGCGACTACCCCGGCGCGGGGGCGACGGTCGTCTGGGACTCGTTTCCCGGCGGCCGCGGCCGCGTGCTGGAGCGCGTCGTGAGCCACGAGCCCCGCGGCGGCCAGGAGCTGCTCGTCGAGGACCAGAAGATCGACGGGACGCAGACCGTGCGGTTCGAGCCGCTCGACGGCGGCGTGCGGATCGCGCTGGAGCTCGACTACGCCCTCAAGGACCGCCGCCTGCTGGCCGCGGCCTCGGACGTCTTCTTCATCCGCCGCGCCCAGTCGGACTCGCTGCAGCGCACGCTGCTGCGCTTCTCGCGCGAGCTCGCGGACGAGCTGAACCCGCCTCTCTGAGCGCCGCGGTCCTCAGGCGCTGCCCGCGCGCTCCGGGAACGGGAGCGCGATCGGGTCGGTCGCGATGCTGCTGCGGCCGTCCTCGTCGAAGCGGTCGGCGCCGAGGAACGAGACGTCGGTCAGCGCTCGTCTCGCCTTCCAGCGCGAGATCCGCGGCGATGCGCGCGACGGCCGGGCCCCACATCATCCCGTGGCCGCCGGCCGAGGCGATCGTGACGCCTTGCACGGGGCCGCGCCCCCCGTCGAGCGCCGGACCGAGGACCGGCAGGTGATCCGGCGTGTAGTCGATCGTCGCCGCCCACACGCGCCGCAGGTCGAGGCCGGCGACGGCGGGCAGCAGCTCGCCCAGGCGAGCCTGCATCGCGCGCAGGTGGCCCCAGTCGATCTCGGTCGCCTCGCCCGGGCGGCTCGTCGGGGTTGCTCATGCCGAACAGCAGGCCGTTCTCCTCCTGACGCCAGTACAGCCCCGCCCCGAGGTCGAAGCCCATCGGCAGCGGCCCCGCCGACAGCGCGGGGTGCGGGCTCGTGACGGCGATCTGATGCCGCGCGCCGCCGACCGGGACCGCGGGGCCGCCCGTGAGCCGCGTCAGCGCACCCTGGCCGACGCCGCCGGCCAGGATCACGCGATCGGTCGCGATCGTCCCCACGGCGGTCTCGACGCCCGTGACGCGGCCGGCGTCGAGGCGCAGGCCGGTGACGGCGGTGCGCTCCCGCAGGTCCACGCCGGCGGCCTTCATCGCCACGGTGTACGCCAGCACGTTGCGCGGAGGGTCGATCGCTCCGTCCTCGGCGCAGAAGGTCGCGCCCACGACCTGGCCGGCATCGAGCGCCGGCAGCAGCGCCGCGGCCTCCTCGGCGTCGACCCAGCGCGAATCGAGCCCGTGGGACCGCTGCATCGTCACCCGCTCGCGCGCGTCGCGCGCCTCCGCCTCGTCGAACGCGAGGATCAGGTAGCCGAGCGTCCGGAAGCCGCTGTCGATCCCGTAACGCTCGTGCTGGCCGCGGTAGAAGGACGTCGTCCAGCGGGCCAGGTCGACCGCCGTCGGCGTCCCGCCCTGCGTGCGGACGATGCCCGCCGCGCGCGAGCTCGCTCCCAGGCCGACGGTGCCCGCGTCGAGCACCACGACCCGGCCCGCGCCGAGCTGCGCGGCGAACGTCGCCGCCCATCCGCCGATCGTTCCCCCGCCGATGACGACGAGGTCCGCGCGATCCTCTGACATGGCGCGAGGCTAGCCCCGGACATCGCCGCGGGCAAGGTCTTCGTAGGATTGGGGTGTCCCGGGTCCGGCGTTTCCCCTTCGGCCCGCCTTCCCCCGCCAAGGAGTCAGCATGTTCGTCTTCAAAGCCGCCGTCGTCGGCGCAGGAACCATGGGCGGCCAGATCGCCCAGACGATCGCGGCCGCCGGGATCCCCGTGGTGATGAAGGACGTTCGCCAGGAGCTGGTCGATCACGGGCTGACCGAGGCGCGCAACGTGACCGCCGGCCAGGTCGGCGGCCTCGTGAAGAAGGGCAGGCTGACCGAGGAGCAGGCGGCCGCGCAGGTCGAGTCCGTGATGGCCCTGATCACCGGGACGACGAGCTACGAGCGGGTTCGGCGACGTCGACTTCGTCATCGAGGCCGTTCCCGAGCGCATGGAGATCAAGCAGGCGGTCTTCGCCGAGCTCGACGCCTGCACGCCCGGTCACGCGATCCTCGCCTCGAACACGTCGTCGCTGTCGATCACGGAGATCGGCGAGGCGACGCTGCGCCCCGACAAGGTGGTCGGCTTCCACTACTTCTACCCGGCGTCCGTGATGCCGCTGATCGAGGTCATCGAGGGTGACGACACCTCGCCGGAGACGCTCGGCGCGGCCGTCACGTTCTCCCAGGCGATCAAGAAGCAGGCGATCACCTGCGCGGAGGTCCCCGGCTTCGTGGTCAACCGGATCCTGAACTCCGGCATCGGCGAGGTCTGGCGCGAGCAGGAGGCCAAGGGCCTGTCGATCAAGAAGATCGACGAGGGCATCGGCGCCGCGAACGTCACGCCGATGGGGCCCTACTTCCTGATCAACCTGCTCGGCCTGGACACCGTGCTGCACGTCGCCGAGTACCTCAACGAGTCCTACGGCGACCGCTTCTACGTCCCCGCCGGCATGCAGCGCCTGGTGGCCGAGGGCAAGCTCGGCGCCAAGACCGGCGGCGACGGGTTCTACTCGCCGGAGGGTGAGGCGAACATCGAGGGCGATGGCGATCCCGACATCGACGAGCTCGTCAACCTGCTCACGCTGAAGACCTTCGTCGAAGCGTGTCTCGTGCTCGAGGAGGGCGTCGCCACCCACCGCGACATCGACTTCGGGATGATGGCCGGGGCCGGGCTGGACCCGCGCCGCGGCATCCTCCCGCCGTTCATGCGCGCCGACGTGGAGGGCCTCGACAGCCTGCTCGAGAAGCTCGAGCAGGCCCAGGAGCAGTACGGCGAGCGCTTCGAGCCGCCGACGATCCTGCGCCGCCTCGTCGCGCAGGGGCGCCTGGGCACGAAGAGCGGCCAGGGCTTCTACGCCTACCCGCAGCCGGACGCCGAGCAGCCCGCCGGCGCCGAGGCGGTCGTGAAGCTCGAGACCCGGGGCGACGTCGCGATCGCCTGGCTCGCGAACGGGCAGATGAACTCGATCGCCCCCCAGGTCATCAAGGATCTCGGCGCGGTCTGGGATGCCGCCCGGGCCGGCGGGGCGCGCGCGTTCATCGTCGCCTCCTCGAACCCGATGCTGTTCTGTGCGGGCGCGGACGTGAAGTCGTTCACGCAGATGGACGAGGCGGCCGGCAAGGAGCTGATCGACACGGGCCACGCGCTGATGCGCGACTTCGGCCGCTCCGCGGTGGTCACGATCGCGGCGGTCAACGGCCTCGCGTTCGGCGGCGGTTGTGAGCTGGCGATGGCGTGTGACGTGCGCCTCGCGGCGCAGTCGGCGCTGTTCGGTCAGCCGGAGATCAAGCTCGGGATCATCCCGGGGTTCGGCGGCACGCAGCGGCTCCCGCGCCTGGTGGGCGAGAGCAAGGCGCTGGAGATGAACCTGGTCGGCGACCCGATCGGCGCCAACGAGGCCTACGAGTACGGCCTGGTCAACCGCGTCGTCGTCGACCACGAGCTGCTCGACACGGCGCTGGCGTTCGCGCGGCGCCTCGCCGGGCAGGCGCCGCTGGCGGTGCAGGCGATCAAGGACATCTCGGGCGACGGTGACCTGGACGACGGCATCGAGGCCGAGAAGGCTGCGTTCGCACGGGTGTTCCAGTCCGCCGACGGCAAGGAGGGCATCAGCGCCTTCCTCGGGAAGCGCAAGCCGCAATGGAGCGGGTCGTGACGGTCGCGCCGTCGGTCACGACGGACGCCGCCCGCCTGGTGGAGCTGATCCGCGGCGCGCGCTCGGTCGTCGCGCTCACGGGCGCGGGCATCTCGGTGCCGTCGGGCATCCCGGACTTTCGCACGCCGGGGACGGGCCTGTGGGCCAACGTCGATCCGATGGAGGTCGCGCACATCGACGCCTGGCGCGCGGACCCCGAGCGCTTCTGGAAGTTCTACGGCGCGCGCTTCCAGACGCTCGAGGACAAGCTGCCCAACCCCGCACACGACGCGCTCGTGGAGCTCGAGCGCCGCGGGATCCTGACGGCCGTGATCACGCAGAACATCGACATGCTGCATCGCAAGGCCGGCACGCGTGAGCTCGTCGAGGTCCACGGCACGATCGAGCACGCCTCCTGCCTGGTGTGCGGTGCGACGTATCCGCTGGCGGAGACGCGCCGGCGCCTCGTCGCCGACGATCGCGGCGTGCCGCGCTGTGAGTGTGAGGCGCCGCTGAAGCCGGACGTGGTCCTGTTCGGCGAGTTCCTCCCGGCGGGCGGCGCTGGAGCGCGCGCACGAGCTCGCCGCCGCTGCCGACGTCCTGCTCTGCATCGGCAGCTCGCTCGAGGTCCATCCGGTGGCGCAGCTGCCGGGGGTGACGCGCCGCGGCGGCGGCGAGCTGGCGATCATCACGCAGGGCCCGACGCCGTTCGACGCCCGCGCCGCGGTGAAGCTCGAGGGCGACGTCGTCGCCGAGCTGCAGGCGCTCGTCGCCGCGCTGTAGCGCTCAGCGCAGGCCGAGCTGGGTGCGCGCGCGCAGCGCCGCCTCGATGTGCGTGAGCGTCTCCGTGAGCTCGCTGATCTGCGCCTCGTCGAGGCCGCCCTCGAGCGCGGCGTTGGCGGCTGCGCCGATCGCCTCGCGATGGTCGCGGAGCTGACCGATCCGCTCGTCCAGGTCGCCCTGACCGGCCCACGGCTGCAGCTCGGCGATGGCGGCTTCGAGCGCCACGCGGAGCTGGAACGCCGCCTCGCGCCAGCGTCCGGCGTCGGCATCGAGGCGGGCGCGCAGCGTCAGCTCCTCGCACGCGAGCGACACGTCGCGGCCACCGAGGATCGCCGCCAGGCGCTCCTGCGGGCGCAGCACGTTCTCGCGGCGCGCGCGGCCGCCCGCCGGCGGGACCTGCATCGCGCTCGTCCAGCGCCCGTCGGCGACCTGCTCGCCGATCCCGATTCCGACGCGAACGACGAGCGCCTGCTCGCGCGTCACGCCGTGTGCGGAGGGGTCGGCCGCGGAGATGCGGTGTGCCTGCAGGACGGCGTTCAGGACCGCGATGGCGCTCGTCGGCCTCGGCGTTCAGGTCGGCGGCGGCGAGCCAGCGCTCGCCCGGCTCCTCGAGTGCCTTCGCGCCGATCAGGGTCGCCCGTCCGGTGCTCACGGGCATGGGGCCCGACGTCGGGTCGACGGGGGAGGCACGCCGGCCGCGGCGCTTGAGCATGCGCCGCTGCGGGGCACCCAGGGTCCGCAGCACGAGGATGTGCGCCGGTTCGCCGGCGTGACCGCGGATTATGTAGCGCCCGTCGGCGGGGCCGAGCGCCCACGGAACCTCCACCTGGACGAAGCGAAAGAAGGGGGTCCCGGGTGCGGCCACGGCGGAAGTGTCCCGCGATCACCCGCGCGAGGGCTGGACGGTCGTCGTATTCAGGTTTCTACAGGCCCGGCGGGTGGCGCACGACGAAGCCCTTCGTCGATCGTGGGGCATCGCTCCAGCGCGTTCCCGTGGCGGGCAGGTTGCCGGTGTCGTAGCGCCAGCCGCCGATCACCATCCAGGTGTGGGCGGCGTTCGCGTAGATCGTGATCCAGCGGCCCGGTCCGGGTTCCCCGTAGCGCTCCAGGTCACCGGAGGTCAGGGGCTGGTCGAGCAGCCCGGCACCGTGGAGGACCCACGAGACCGAGCCCGAGCAGTCATAGGCGTTGTCCTGGAAGGAGTCGTGGCCGCCACCCCAGCGGTAGGGAAGGTCGGCGATCAGGTCGCCGGCCGCGAAGGCGGCTCCGACAGCCGACGGCATGCGCGTCGCGCTGTGGGCGGCGGCACGCTTGCGCGCGGCGGCCGCGACCTCGCCGGCCCCGACGATGCGCGGGTTGCGGATGCTCTCCAGGCCGTTGATCAGGCGATCCCACTGGCTCGGCTTCAGCGCGCTCGTCTCCACGTACTCGGGGTGGAACCCGATGTGGATGTGGTCGTAGTGGTCGGCCAGCGCCAGCGTGTTGTCGACGCCCTTGTACTGCATCAGGGTGATGATCTGGTGGGGCTTCATGGTGCCCTGCAGCGTGATCAGCTGGCGCACGGCCTTGTCCGTGATCGAGCCTTCGCCCTGATGGCCGTTGATCGGGATCCCGTTGATCGCCGCGACGTCGACGGCGTCACCGGTGCTGTGCTCGGAGACGTTGCCGCTCGAGGTCAGGAAGCCGTGGCCGCAGTTCAGCGAGGTGACCGTCGGGTTCATCCCGCGCGAGACGAGGAACTCGAGCGAGGCGAGGACGCGCCGGTCGATGATCCCGGCGCGGATGTCCTGGCGCCCGCACTCGTAGATCTGGATGTTCGGGTTGTCCAGCACGTGGCGCTGGAGCTGATCCTTGCTCATCAGCATGATCTGGCCGATCGTCAGCTTCTTCGCCGTCGCGGCGGTGCGGACGATCGGGTTGCGTGCGCGGTAGATCGCCGTCTCGTCGAGCAGTCGCCAGCCGTCGAGGATCGGCTTCGGGTCGATCCGCGGGCTCTTCTTGCCGGCCGGCCGGATCTCGAAGTACACATGGGGCGCGCGGGCGACATGCAGGCGCTTTGCGGCGGCCTTCGCCGCGCTGCTCTGCGCGGGGTCGTCCGTGGATGAGGCCTTCAGCGATGCGGCGCCGATCCGGCCCAGGATCGTCCCGGCGATGATCTTCGAGCCCACCCGCAGCGGCTTGAGGACGTAGTCGCCGTCCTTCACGCCGATCGGCCGCTGGGCGAAGTAGGTGTGGATCGAGGAGGCGTCGACGGTCGGCGCCGCGGCGTCGATCTTCGCCATCGCGATCCGTGCGTATGCGCGCAGGCGCTGGTACAGCGGCGGGCGCCCGTCGGACTGGCTCGCCGTCTGGAGCCCCATGTCCGGGGTGGCGGTGACGCCGCTGTTGAAGGCGCTGCTGACCGGCGTGACCTGCGCCGTCTGGGTGGCGGGCGTCGCGGTCGTGAGGGCGGGGGTCGTCCCCGGGTGCAGCGGCGCCGGCTGATCGATCACCGGAGCCGCCGCGTCGCCCGAGGACGCGAGGGTCGCCGACGTGCTCGTGTGCTTCCCGGCGCTGGCGGCGAGTGTCGGCTTGGGATCCTTGCGATCGAGGCCCAGCTCGTGGCGGATCTGCGCTTCACTCTCCGATCGAGGCTTAGGTACAGGGTGAAGGTTGGCGACCTTGGCCAGGTGGGCGTAGGTGTACGTGTTGCCGTACGCATCCCGGATCCGGATGTAGCGCCCCAGGCGCCGGGTCATTCCGACGGCGACCACTCGCGCGTCCTGGACTGCGACGACCGGCGCGCCGGCGCGTGCGTAGATGTTCATCCCGCGTCGCGTCGCGCTGCTGCCGACCGAGATCGAGGCGCTCCCGCTGCGGACACGTCCCAGCTTCGCGTGCGTGTCGAGCCGCCCGGCGTAGGTCGTCGTGCCCGCGACCGGGAAGCGGCCGAGCGTCAGCCCGGAGAGCGAGCCGATGACCTCGGGCGGCAGCGCGCTCAGAGCGCGCGCACGCCGCAGGACGTCGTCGACGTACCACTGCGCGTGGTTGTAGGAGAAGATCGCCTTCTGGATGCTGTCACCGGCGCCCGCGGCCTTCAGGTACCTCGCCGCGGCGAAGATCGCGTCGACCGGGTTGTAGGGGTCTCTTCGGCCGTCACGGTTGGCATCGACGCCATAGGTGGCCCAGGTCTCGGGCATGAACTGCATCCAGCCCACGGCGCCGGCGGTGCTGACGCTGAGATTGCGCCCGTAGTCGGTCTCGATCGAGTTGATGGCGGCGAGGACCTCCCAGCGGATCCCGTATTCGACGCCGGCGGCCTGGTAGATGGGGAGCAGGAAGGGCGGGACGCGGAACTGGTCGAGCAGCAGGTTCGGCACGCCACGCGTGACGACGATCGGCGGGCCGCCCGCGAACGGGTTTCCGCCCGTGGCCACGCCCCCTCCAGAGCCGGAGCCCGGCGATGAGGACGCCGGGCTGTCGAGCAACGATGCTGGGGGTGGGGGTGGATTCGTGTCGTCGGGCCCGGTCGTCCCGCCTCCGGGCGACCCGTGGCGCCTGTGTTTCTTGGTGTTCTTGCGCTTCTCAGGCTTCGAATGAGCCTTGGGATTCTCGGTTCCGGACTGCACGTCCTGGGGCTCGGCGGTGCCCCCGGCCGGGGCTTCGGTCTTCGGCGTGGCGACCGGCTCCGGGGCCGGGGCCGGTGTCGCCGGCGCCGGCTCTGCGGGCGGGGCGTCGGCTGCCGGGGGAGGCGTCGGGGGTGTCGGGACCTCTTGCGTCGCCGGCTCCTCGACGGGGCACGGTTCTGGCGCGCCGCCACTCTTACCCGCGGGCGCGGGTAGAAGCGTGCCGTCGGGCGCGATGCACTGCGCCTGGCTCGCGCCCGCGCCCGGGTCCTCCGCGGCTGACGCCGGAAGTGCGAAAAGGGTCAGCGAAAGGACGGCGAGAACCGCCGTGACCACCGCTCTGAGCAGCTTGCGCGCGTGCATCCGGTCTCGGTAGCCCGCGGCAGACCCCGCGACCACGGACCGGGGCGGGGACCACCGGAGCGTGACGAACGTACCAGCCGCTGTGGACCGCACAAGGAGGCGGCACAACGCATACACGCGGATAAGGGCGAAGGAGGGCAAGTTGACGGAACTCTCGGAGGACGGGCAGCCGGCTGCCGGGCCGTACTTCGCACTTCGACCGATTCGGCCCGTCGCTTGACCCCCGAAATTTCCGATGAAGCCCGTTTTTCACGCCCCTGATCAAATCTAACCCTCAGGTCGACAGTGCAGGTTGAGGGTGGTTGACGGTAACTCGGAAGTTATCTTTCACGCTCTGGGTTGACCGTAATCCGGCCGTTTTCGTGCGCCGGAGCTCGAACCGGTAGCGTTCGATCTCGTCCAGACGACGACCGACGAGCGACCGGAAGGCACGAATGAGCGACGACGAGATCAGCGGCGACGGACTGCGCGAGAGGATCAGCCGGCAGGGTGAGGACGCCCTCGGGAGGATCGCTCAGGACCTCCTCGAGAACCCGCTGGTGAGCAGCGCGATCTCGCGCGCGTTCGAAGCTCGCGAGCGCGCCGGTCAGGCGCAGGAGGTCGCGATGGGCGCGCTCAACCTGCCGTCGGCGTCGGACCTCGAGCGGCTCACTCGCCGGGTGCGTTCCGTGGCGCAGCGACTCGAGGGGATCGAGGACGGTGTCGACCGCCTCGACGAGCGCCTCGCGCGCAACTCGCAGGTCGCGATCGAAGAGCGGCTCAGCGCGATCGAAGCCCACCTGGCCTCGATCGACGCCGCGCTGAAGGCCAAGCCGGCCGCGCGGCGCAGGCCACCGGTGGCGAAGAAGCCCGCCGCGAGCTGAAAAGCCCTCGAAATCAGGCTGAAATGGCCGCGAGCGCGACGGCTCCGAGCCGTGTCGTCGCAAGGCGCAGGGGCTCGGTGCCGATGCGCTCGCCGCTGCCCGGGGCGGCGTCGGAGACCGCAAGCAGGCAGGCTGCGCGGATGCCGCGACGGGCGGCGACGGCGAGCACCGTCGCGGCCTCCATCTCGACGGCGAGTGCGCCCGCCGCGCGCCATGCATCGGGGCGGCTCGCGTCGGGGTCGTAGAAGAGGTCGGTCGAGACGACCGGACCGGCGTGATCGGCACGCGCAGCCAGCACCGCGGTGAGCGATGGATCGGGCACGACAGGATCGCCGCCCGTGAGCGAGCGGCTCGTGCCGTCGGCGGCGATCACGCTCGTCGCAGCGACCAGCTGGCCGAGCTCCAGGCTCGGATCAAGTGCACCGCATGTCCCGATTCGTACGGCCACCTCCAGGCCGAGGTCGCACAGCTCTTCGAGCACGATCGCCGCGCTCGGGCCGCCCATCCCATGGCTCATCACGGTCAGCGCCAGCCCGTCGGCCGCTGTCCCGGAATAGCCCCAAAGTCCGCGATTGTGGTTGAACATTCGCGGCTCCTCGAGCAATTCCTGCGCGAGCATCAGTGCCCGGCCGGGATCGCCCGGCAGCAGGGCGCGCGGAGCGAGTGGCGCGGTCGGGTGGATATGGCGGGGTTGCGGGGTCATCGGCGCGCGAGGATAGTCTGCGCCCATGGCCAAGAACGACAAGAAGTCCTCCAAGAAGCCGGCGGAGTCGCGTACCGACCAGGTGCGCTCCGCCGTGGACCAGGCCTTTCAGGCCGCGGGGGCGCAGTTGACCCGCGATCGGGCCGAGCAGCTCGCCGACGACCTCACCTCCGCCGCACAGCGCGTGCGCGACGCGCTGGAGGACCTTCGCCCGACGACGAGTGACGATCTGAGGCCCATCAACGACCGGCTCGACGCGATCGAGAAGCGGCTGGCGGCGCTGGAAGCGGCGCCGAAGGCGGCACCGGCGCGTCGCGGGGCGCCGGCGAGCCCCGCGCAAGCCGGTCGCCGCGCGCAAGCCCGCGGCGCCCAAGCCGCCCGCGCCCAAGGACTGAGTCGCTGTGAGCTTTGAGTCCAGCAAGCAGTTCCGTGAATGCATGGACGCCGTATTCACCTTAATGAGTGAAGACCCCGAGATGGGCCCGAAGCTCAAGGCCGCCGACGTCCCGCAGCGCTTCGATTTCGATGACGTCGACATGGTGGTGAACATCCGCCCGTCGCAGGACGGCGAGGAGCTGGTGAACTTCACTGGGCATGGACCGACGACGTCGACTGGGATCCGAAGGTGAAGATGACCATGAGCTCCGAGGTCGCCAACCGGTATTTCCAGGGTAAGGAGAACGTGCCGGTCGCGCTCGCCCGGCGCCGGATCAAGTCCAGCGGCGATGTCAAGGCGGCGCTGTCCCTGATCCCGATCACGAAGCCGGTCTACCCGCTCTACCGGGGCTTCCTCGAAGAGCGCCACCCGGACCTCCTGGTCTAGTGGACCACTGAGGATCCCGCGGCCGCCGGTGTTGCCGGAGCTCCCCGACCTCACGCCACCACCTGGGGAGATCACGACCTCTCAGGCGGCGCGCCGCGTGGGCGTCTCGGCCTCGACGCTGCGCCGCTGGGTCGCCGAAGGCCTGTTCGCCGAGGCCCCGCGCGACGGGCTGTGGCCGGCGAGCGCCGTCGCACACGCGCGCATCGTCTCGCGTCTGCGTGATCGCGGGCACTCCCTGGAGGAGATCCGCGCCGCGACGCAGGAGGGCCGGCTGGCGTTCGGGTACGTCGAGGAGCTGCTGCCGGCGCTGACCGGCGAGTACACGCTGAAGGACGTCGCCAAGCGGACCGGGCTGGAGCCCAAGCTGATCGAGCGCATCTACGCCGCGGTCGGGTTCAGCGCCGGCTCGGCAGACCATCTCGGCGAGGACGACCTGGAGCTGCTCCACCACGTCGCGGGCGTGCTGTCGGCCGGCTTCCCGCTGACGGCGCTCATGCAGCTGATCCGCGTCTACGGCCAGGCCATGGCGCAGATCGCGGACGCCGAGGTGCGGCTGTTTCACCTTTATGTTCACGAGCCGCTGCTGCGCGACGGCGTCCCCGGCCTGGAGATGGCCGAGCAGCTCGGCGACCTGACGGCGCAGCTGCTGCCATTCGCCTCCCCGGTGATGGACCACGTTCACAAGCGCTATCTGCACCATTTTGTGGAACAGGACATCGTCGGGCACATGGAGGCCGATCTCGACGGGGCCGCCACCGAGCTCGGGCGGCTGCGCGTGGCGATCGCGTTCGCCGACCTCGCCGGGTACACGCAGCTCACCGAGCAGCAGGGCGACGAGGAGGCGGCGAGCATCGTGGAGCGGTTCGTCACCAACGTCACCGAGACGCTGCCCGAGGAGGCGCGGGTCATCAAGACGATCGGCGACGAGGTGATGGTCGTCTCCAATGACCCGGGGGCGCTGACCGACTGGGCCGTCGGGTTCCAGATCCTCACCACGGGCCGCCCGACGCCGCGAATCGGCATCCACGCGGGCGAGGTGCTCTACCGCGATGGCGACTACTACGGGCGTGAGGTGAACCTCGCCTCGAGGGTCGCCGCGCGGGCCGCCGCCGGTGAGGTGCTCGTCACGCGCTCCATCGTCGAGGCCTCCGGGAAGCACCTCGCGTTCGACTACATCGGCGAGGTGAAGCTCAAGGGCTTCACCGAGGCGACGAAGCTGTTCCTCGCGCATTCCTCCGGTGAGTGACGTGGCCGCGGCGCGGGAAGACCTGCTGGACCGTGTCCGCGAAGCCGGGCTGCTGCCGGCGGGGCGCCCGGTGGTGGTCCTGCTGTCCGGGGGCCGCGACTCGGTCTGCCTGCTCGACATGACGGTGCAGCTCGCGGGGCGCGAGGCGGTCGGGGCGCTGCACGTCAACTACGGGCTTCGCGACGGCGCCGGCGAGGACGAGCTCCTGTGCCGCGAGCTGTGCGAGCGGCTCGAGGTGCCGTTGACCGTCGAGGCCGTCCGGGCGCCGCTCGAAGGCCCCGGCAACCTGCAGGCCTGGGCACGCGACGTGCGCTACGCCGCCGGGACGCGGCTCGCCGCCGCCGGGGGCGCGCACGTCGCCGTCGGGCACACCGCGACCGATCAGGTCGAGACGATCGTCTACCGCCTCGCGGCCTCTCCGGGCCGCCGCGCGCTGATCGGGATGCCGGAGCAGCGCGGCAGGCTCGTGCGCCCGCTGCTGCGAGCACGTCTGACGCGCACGGACACCGCCGCCTGGTGTGCCGCGCGCGGACTCGGCTGGCGCGAGGACCCGTCGAACGAGACGGACCGCTTCGCCCGCGGGCGGGTGCGCTCCGTCGTCATCCCCGCGCTGCTCGAGCTGCATCCGGCGGCCGAGGCGAACATCCTGCGCACGGCGGAGCTGCTGGCGGATGAGGCCGACGGTGCTCGACACGGTCGTGGAGACGGCGCTGGGCGGGCGCGATCGCATCGGGCTCGACCAGCTCGCGGCGCTGCCCGCGGCGCTGGCGCGGCTGATCGTGCTGCGCCTGGCCGAGGACGCCGCCGGCGGGCTGTGTGCGAGGGCTCCGGGCCGCCTGGACGAGATCCTGCGGCTGGCTCCGCGCGGCTCCGGGGCGCTCGACGTGGGGGACGGCGCGCGCGCCGTCGTCGAGGACGGAGTGCTGCGTTTCGAGCGCACGCCGCCACTCGCCGCGCGACCGCGACGCGGACCCACGCCGTAGGCTTCGCCGGGCACATGGCAGACGCACCGCCCATCGGCGAGATCCTCGTCCAGCCCGATCAGCTCAAGGAGCGGGTCCGGGCGCTGGGCCGGCAGATCAGCGAGGACTACGCCGATCGCGACCTGCTGCTGGTCGGCGTGCTCAAGGGCGCCATGTTCTTCCTGGCGGACCTGATGCGGAACATCACGGTCCCGTGCGAGGTGGATTTCATGGCGGTCGCCTCGTACGGCTCGGCGACCGACTCCAGCGGCGTCGTGCGCATCCTGAAGGACCTCGACACGCCGATCGAGAACCGTCACGTGCTGATCGTCGAGGACATCGTCGATTCCGGGCTGACGCTGCAGTACCTGCTGCGAAATCTGGGCGCCCGCGACCCGCAGAGCCTCGAGGTCTGCGCGCTGCTGACGAAGCCCGAGCGGCGCAAGGCCGAGGTGCCGATCGCCTACACGGGGTTCGAGATCCCGAACCGCTTCGCGATCGGCTACGGGCTCGACTACCGCGAGCGCTGGCGCAACCTGCCCTATGTGGCGGCACTGGCCGTTTCGTGACAGGTTCCTGACAGAGCGTCCAGGTGGGTCTGATCCGGGTGATGTACTGGTACGCTGACGCCTTGTTCTTCGTCTCCGAGCCCGGCGCACGACGCGCCACGGATACCTCCGCATGAGCAGGTTCTTCAAGAGCGCCGCGTTCCCGATCCTCATCGTGGTCGTGCTCGCGTTCTTTGCGCAGCGGCTGATCAACACCGGCAACCAGGCGAAGCCGCCGACGTACAGCGAGTTCCTGACCCAGCTGAAGGACGGCGACGTCAAGTCCGTCGACCTGAAGACGAAGGACAACACGCTCGTCGTCACGCAGAAGGACGGCAAGACGTACGAGACGGGCTACACCGACGGCGGCGCCGACCGCCTCGACGCCCAGCTCCAGGCCGCCCAGCAGCAGGGGAAGCTCACCTCCTGGAACATCCAGGGCCGCAAGACCAACGGGTGGGTCTCGCTGCTCACCTACGTCCTCCCGTTCCTGCTGTTCATCGGCTTCTGGATCTTCCTGATGAATCAGGTCCAGGGCGGTGGGTCGAAGGTCATGTCGTTCGGCAAGTCGCGCGCGAAACGCATGTCCGTGGACTCGCCGAAGATCACCTTCCGCGACGTCGCGGGCGCCGACGAGGCGGTCGAGGAGCTCCACGAGATCAAGGAGTTCCTCGAGAACCCGAAGAAGTTCCAGGCGCTCGGCGCGCGGATCCCGAAGGGCGTCCTGCTGTTCGGCCCTCCCGGGACCGGCAAGACGCTGCTGGCCCGCGCCGTGGCCGGTGAGGCCGGCGTCCCGTTCTTCTCGATCTCCGGCTCGGACTTCGTCGAGATGTTCGTCGGCGTCGGCGCGAGCCGCGTCCGCGACCTCTTCGAGCAGGCCAAGCAGAACTCGCCGTGCATCATCTTCATGGACGAGATCGACGCCGTCGGCCGCCATCGCGGCGCCGGCATGGGCGGCGGTCACGACGAGCGCGAGCAGACCCTGAACCAGCTCCTGGTCGAGATGGACGGGTTCACGATGACGGACAACATCATCCTCATCGCCGCGACCAACCGCCCCGACATCCTGGACCCGGCGCTGCTGCGCCCCGGCCGCTTCGACCGCCAGATCGTCGTCGACCGGCCCGACCGCAAGGGCCGCTCCAAGATCCTCGAGGTCCACACGCGCGGCAAGCCGCTCGCCAAGGAGATCGACGTCGACACGCTGGCGGGCCAGACGCCCGGCTTCACCGGCGCCGACCTCGCGAACCTCGTCAACGAGGCCGCCCTGCTCTCCGCCCGCAACGGCAAGCGCGAGATCACGCAGGTCGAGCTCGAAGAGGGGATCATGCGCGTGATCGCCGGTCCGGAGAAGAAGACCCGGATCATGAGCGAGAAGGAGCGCCTGGTCACCGCGTACCACGAGATGGGCCACGCGATCGTCGGGCACTACCTCGAGCACGCCGACCCGGTGCACAAGGTCTCGATCATCAGCCGCGGCCAGGCGCTCGGCTACACGATCTCGATGCCCCAGGAGGACCGCTTCCTGACGACGCGCTCCGAGCTCCTGGACACCATGGCGATGACGCTCGGCGGCCGTGCCGCCGAGGAGATCGTCTTCGGTGAGATCACCACGGGCGCCTCGAACGACATCGAGAAGGTCACCGCGACCGCCAAGCAGATGGTCATGCGCTTCGGCATGAGCGAGCGGATGGGCCCCCGCGTCTTCGGCCACGACACCGGCCAGCCGTTCCTGGGCCGTGAGTTCTCCACGCAGCCCGACTACTCCGACGAGATCGCGCGCGAGATCGACGACGAGGTGCGCCGCATCATCGAGTCCGCGCACCAGCGTGCCCGCGACCTGCTGAGCGAGCATCGCGAGTCCCTCGAGGTCACCTCACAGGTCCTGCTCAAGCGCGAGACGATCGAGAAGGAGGAGTTCGCCGCGCTGCTCGCCGGCAAGTCCGAGGACGAGGTGTTCGGCTCGGACGACACCGAGGTGCCGAAGCTCCCCGGCGGCCCGCCGGAGCCTGCCGACGCACCCCAGCGCGACACGCCGCGGCCGCTGCCGCGGCCCGGGCTGGCCGGCGGCGGGCTCGAGGCGCGCGGGCTGGATCTGCCGGAGAAGCCAGAGCTGGCGTGACGCTCAGCCGCCGGGGTTGGCTTGGCGGGGGTGGTGGCGTAGGTTCTTCCGATGCCGCCCGGTGGTGCTCGTGAGCGTGTGGATGTGGTGATCGTCGGCTCGCGCTGCGCAGGATCGGCGGCGGCGATCGCGCTGGCGAACGCGGGCCGCAGCGTGCTGGCCGTCGACCGTGCGGCGTTCCCGTCGGACACGCTCTCGACGCACCTGAACTTCCCCTCTGCCGTCGCCGAGATGCAGCGCCTCGGAGCGCTCTCGCGGATCCGCCGCACCGGCGCCCCGGAGTGCCGCGAGGGCATGGTCGCGGCGGACGGCGTCGCGTGCATCCAGCCGTTCGAACCGGTCGACGGGATCGACTACGCGCTCTGCAATCCGCGTCCGGCGTTCGACGAGGCGATGGTGGAGACCGCGCGCGAGGCGGGCGCGGAGGTTCGCGAGCGGACGAGCCTCGTCGACGTGCGCTGGAGCGGCGGGCGCGCCATCGGGGTGCGCCTGCGCCGGCAGGACGGCGACGAGTACGACGTCGACGCCGCGCTCGTGATCGGCGCCGACGGCCGCGGTTCCACGACCGCGCAGCGCGTGGGTGCGGCGGCGCCCTACCGCGGCTCGCGGAACGATCGCGGCCTGGCGTTCTTCTACGCGGACGACCCGCAGGTCGCAACCGCGTGGCGCGGCCGCGTGATCCAGCTGCGCGCGGGGCTCACGCACACGCTCGTCTTCCCCTGCCCCGATGAGCGCATGCTCGTCCTCTTCATGGGCCCGGCCGAGGAGATCCCGCAGTTCCGCAGCGATCCGATGGGCATGTGGGACAGGGTGCTCGCCGAGAACCCGCTGGCCGCCGAGCGGGTCGCGGGAGCGACGAACCTCACGAAGCTGCGCAGCACCGGCAAGGTCGCGGCGTTCTACCGTCGCTCGAGCGGCCCGGGCTGGGCGCTGGCCGGCGACGCCGGGCACTTCAAGGACCCGGTGATCGGCCAGGGCATGCGCGACGCGATGCGCTTCGGGCGCCTGCTCGGCGAGGCTGCGGCGCCGGTGATCCACGACCCGGCGCGGCTCGATCGTGCCCTGCTGGCGGCCGAGCGCCGCCGCGACCGCGAATGCGCGGCGAGCTACCACTGGGGGAACAAGGAGAGCCGGATCGCTCCCGTCTCACCGCTGCTGAAGGAGGCGCTGCGCGACTTCAATCGCTGCGAGACGCCGCACCTGATGCACATGTTCGACCGCGTGCGGCCGGCCCACCACGTCATGAATCCGCTGCGCGGGACGAAGTACGCGCTGCGGGCGGCGCTGCGCCCCGGCACCGACCGGCGCGCGCTGCTGCGCGAGCTGCGCGAGGAGCTGCGGATCGACGCCGACACGTGGCGCGAGGAGCTGACCAGGCCGCTGCGCCCGACGCGCACATGGGCCTCGGAGCGGCCCGGCTTCGAGGTTCCGGGAGTGCCGGCGGCGGGCGGCGCCGGGACGGCCGATGCGGCGACGAAGGAGCCCGCCGATGTCCTCGCCGCCTGAGACGCGCCGCGTCGTCGCGGTCCAGCTCGCGGCCCGCCTCGGCGAGGTCGAGCGCAACCTGACGCACATCGAGGACATCGTCGGGCAGGCCGCCCGCGAGCATCACCCGGACATGATCTTCCTGCCGGAGGTCTCCACCACGCCGAACCTCGCCCACCAGGCGATGGCAGGATGCGTGCGACCGGTCGACGGTGCCCCGCTGGCGACCTACCGTGCGCTGGCACGCCGCTACGGCTGCATCGTCGGAGCCGGTGCGCTGACGATCCGCGGGCGCGACGCTCGCAACACGTACTTCGTGTGCGAGCCCGACGGCGCGGTCCACCTGCACGACAAGGACCAGCCCACGATGTGGGAGAACGTCACGTACGCCGCGGGGCACGACGACGGAATCCTCGCGACGGCCGACGGGCCGATCGGCTGTGCGAACGGCTTCGAGTGGGCGCGCTCGCGCACGGCGGCCCGGCTGCGCGGTCGCGTGCGCCTGGTGGCCGGCGGCATGTGCTTCCCGTCGTTCCCGAAGTGGCGTGCGACGAAGCCCTACTTCTGGGACAGGGAGCACCAGACGATGCTCGAGCTCGCCCGCGAGACGCCGGGCCGCATGGCGCGCGTGGTCGGCGCACCGGCGGTCCATCCCTCGCACGTCGGCGATGTCGTGATGCAGACGCCGATGGCGCCGCGCGTGCCGTGGCCGACGATCATGGTCGGGGAGACGATCATCACCGACGAGCGCGGCGCGATCCTGCAGCGACTCGCCTACGAGGACGGTGAGGGATACGTGGCCGCCGACGTCGCGTGGCGGGACCCGGTGCCGCTGGACCCGGTGCCGCCGCGCTTCTGGATGACGACACTCCCGCTGAGCGTGCATGCCATCTGGTACTCGGAGAACGCGCGCGGCCGGTTGCTCTATCGCGCGCGCCACGCCCGCGGCGCCCACCCCTTCCAGCACGATCCGGCCTACGGGAGCGACCTGCCCGACGACCTGCCCGCACAGGACCCGGAGGGGACGCCCGCCGCGAAGTCCTAGGATCGACTCCATGCCGGGGTCGTGGAGCGTGATGGGCGTCGTGAACGTCACCCCCGACTCGTTCTCCGACGGTGGGCGCTGGCTCGACGCCGGCGCGGCCGTCGCCCACGGCCTGGAGCTCGCGCACGAGGGTGCCGCGATCCTCGACGTCGGCGGTGAATCGACCCGCCCGGGCGCCGCTCCGGTCGCGCTGGACGAGGAGCTGCGGCGCGTCGTGCCCGTGATCGAGGCGCTCGCCGGCGCGGCGCCTGAGCGCGCAGCTGAGCATCGACACCTCCAAGGCGCGCGTCGCCGCCGCCGCGCTCGCCGCCGGCGCCGGCTACGTCAACGACGTGACCGCGTTCCGCGCCGAGCCCGGGATCGCCGAGCTCGTCGCGCAGGCGGGCTGCGACTGCTGCCTGATGCACATGCTCGGGACGCCGCGGACGATGCAGGACGAGCCCCGCTACGAGGACGTGGTCTCGGAGGTGGCGGCCTTCCTGCAGGAGCGCGCCGCCTTCGCGATCGCCGAGGGGGTCGCCCCGGAGCGCATCCAGCTCGATCCCGGCATCGGCTTCGGCAAGACGGCGCAGCACAACCTCGAGCTGCTGCGCCGCGTCGACGAGATCGTCGCGCTGGGGTTCCCGGTCGTCATCGGCGTGTCGCGCAAGTCGTTCCTGGGGCGCATCACCGGCCGCGACGTCGCCGCCGACCGCGTCGCCGCGACGGTCGCCGCGAACGTGCTCGCCTATGAGCGCGGGGCGACCGTGTTCCGCGTCCACGACGTCGCCGAGACGGTCGATGCCCTGAAGGTGGCGACTGCTACGTTGCGCGTCGATGACGCCTGACGACGAGCGCGACGACGACGACTACGAGGACATCGACGACGACGACGGCTTCGACGACGAGGACCTCGAGCGCACCGCCGTCACCGTCGAGGTGACGGGCCTGTCGCTCTACACCCACCACGGGGTGAGTGCCGCCGAGCGCGAGGTCGGCCAGCGCCTGATCCTGGATCTGCGCTTCGATGCCGGCGCCTGCGACGCCACCGTCACCGACCGCGTGGAGGACACCGTCGACTACGGGCGCGTCTGCGACGTCGTCGCGCTGGAGGCCCAGCGGCGCTCGTACAAGACGCTCGAGGCGCTGTGCACGGCGATCGGCGACAAGCTCCTGGCCGACTTCGAGACGACCGAGGTGTGGGTCAAGGCCACGAAGCCCGAACCTCCGATCGCGCTCCCCGTCGAGTCCGTCTCGGTCGAGGTCTGGCGGACCGCGCCGGGCGACTGACGGTGACCGCCTTCGACCGTGCGATCGCCGTCGAAGCCCTGGGGGACGGCGTGTACGGCGCGTCGAGCGGCCCCGACTGGTCGGTGCCGCGCGGGGTGAACGGCGGGTACCTCGCGGCGATCGTCCTGCGCGCGATGGAGGCCGAGCTCGCCGACCCCGCGCGGCCGGCGCGCTCGATCACGCTGCACTATCTGCGGCCGCCGGCCATCGGCCCGCTCCAGGTGGACGTGACGATCGAGCGGACCGGTCGCACGCTGTCGACGCTGAGCGCGCGCC
The DNA here is from genome assembly GCA_963781935.1 of uncultured Solirubrobacteraceae bacterium. Taxonomy (GTDB): domain Bacteria; phylum Actinomycetota; class Thermoleophilia; order Solirubrobacterales; family Solirubrobacteraceae; genus F1-60-MAGs163. Next base: position 1,605,946 of record CAWAHX010000005.1, on the reverse strand, counting down.
TGAGCCATGACGGGCGGCTCTGCGTGATCGCCGTCGCGGCTTTCGCGGCCGCGTTCACGGGGGTGGCGTCCTACCGCGCGCCGATGCCGGCCGCGGCGCCGGCGGACACCATCGAGCCGCTCGTCCCACACCCGCAGGCGCCACCGATCGCCCACCGCGTCGAGATGCGCCGCGCGATCGGCGCGCTGCCGTTCAGCGGTGCGCAGGAAGCGCTGACGGGCGGCTGGATGAGCATGCGCGAGCCCCAGCCGCTGGACGCCGCCACATTGGCGCTCTACTCGGACGCCTGGCTCCCCACGCCGTTCGTGTTGCTCGATCGGCCCTGCGCTCGCCGCGACCATCGACCTGACGATCCACTTCCGTGACCCCGCCGCCGCGAGCGCCGCCGATCCCGCCGTGCCGATCCTCGGCGTCTTTCGCTCCAGCTACGCGAGCGACGGGCTGTTCGAGGAGGACGGCGAGCTGTGGTCGCCCGACGGCGTCCTGCTGGCCCACAGCCGCCAGCTCGCCCTGCTGGTGGCGCCCGGATGAGCACCGAGGGGTACCTGGGGCTCGGCTCGAACGTCGGCGACCCGCGCGTCAACCTGCAGGCGGCCGTCGATGCGCTGGCGGGCCGCGGCGTCCGCGTGCTGGCATCGTCGTCGACGTACGACACCGATCCGGTCGGGCCGGTGCAGGATCAACCGTCGTTCCTCAACGCCTGTATCCGCATCGCGACGGATCTCGGGCCCGAGGAGCTCCTCGATGCCTGCAAGGCGGTCGAGCGTGAGCTCGGTCGCGACATCGAGGGCGGCGTCCGCTACGGCCCGCGGCCGATCGACGTGGACCTGCTGCTGCTCGGCGACGCGTCGTACGCGAGCGAGCGCCTGACGCTTCCGCACGAGCAGACGACATCGCGGCGCTTCGTCCTGATCCCGCTGCTCGAGCTCGATTTCGACCTCACGACACCCGACGGCCGGCGGCTCAGCGACGCGCTGGCGAACCTGCCCGTCGACGAGGGCGTGCGCCGTGCCGGCCCGCCGCTCGACCTGCCGCCGGCGTAGAGGGTTCTGCGGGCTGCGGTCGCGGTCAGGTCACAGCGCGCAGCAGCGCCGCGGTGGCCGCGGCGGCGAGCACGATGACGAGGAACGGCGCCCGGCGCCAGACGAGCAGCGCCGCGACGCACAGAGCCGGCACCCGCGCGTCGATCACGAGCCGCCCGCCGCCGTCGAAGGTCTGCACGAGCACCAGGGCCGCCAGGAGCGGCACGGCGACGAGCTCCAGCACCTGGGCGAGGTTCGGGCGCAGCGTGCGGCGGCCGACCACCACGGGGCCGAGCGCCTTCATCGCGTACGCGGCCGCCGCCAGGGCCAGGATCGCCGTCCAGCTCATGTCGCGGATCCCGCCGTGCGGCGCAGCACGCGCATCGCGGGCAGGACTCCGAGGACCGCGGCCAGGATCGGGACGCCCACGGGAACGAACGGGACGAGCGCGAGGGCGAGCAGCGCCCCGCAGATCGCGGCGGTCCGCGCCGCCGGGCGGCCCAGCTGCGGCGCGAGCAGCGCGAGGAACGCGGCCGGGAACATCGCGTCCAGCCCGAGCGCGCGCGGGTCGCCGAGACCCCCGCCCACGAGTGCGCCGGCCAGCGTGCCGAGATTCCAGAACACGAACACGCTCACTCCGGTCGCCAGGAACGCGCGGTGCGCTGCGGCGCGCTCGGGCTGTGCCCGTGCCATCGCAGTCGACTCGTCGATGATCAGCTGGGACTGCGCCGCACGGCTGAGCGGCCGCCCGCGCAGCACCGGCACGAGCGAGAGTCCGTAGAGGCCGTTGCGCGCGGCGAGCAGCAGTGCGGGCGCCAGCGCGGCGAGCACGCCGCCGCCCGCGCCGAGCACGCCGACCACGGCGAACTGCGATGCCCCGGTGAAGACCAGGAGCGACATCGAGCACGTCTGCGCGACCGTCAGGCCGGCGGCCACCGCCAGCACCCCGTAGGAGATCCCGTAGGCGCCCGTCGCAAGCCCGATCGCGAGCGCGTCGCGTCTGATCGAGCCGGAGGTCATCCCCGACGGAAGGCTAGGCCACCACGTCCGGCAGATCCTGCCTCTTATGCGCTGATCCGCCGCTGATACGGCATGATCCGCTCATGGATGAGACCGATCGCGCAATTCTGCGCCACCTCCAGGACGAAGGGCGCCTCTCGAACGTCGAGCTCGCCCAGCGGGTCAACCTGTCGCCCTCGCCCTGCCTGCGACGAGTCCGGGCCCTGGAGGACTCGGGCGCGATCCGCGGCTACCACGCCGAGATCGACCCGGCGGCCCTCGACCGCGCCTTCGAGGTGGTGGTGCACGCCGAGCTGATGCTCAAGGATCGCGCCACCGTCGAGGCGTTCGAGGAGCGCATCGCGCAGATGGAGGACGTCGTGGAGTGCCGGCGCATGTTCGGCATCCCCGACTACGTGATCCGCGTCGCCGTCGCAGACGCCGCCGCCTACGAGGCCTTCTACATGACGCAGCTCGCCGAGCTGCCCGGTCTGGCCCGCGTCAACTCGCAGTTCACGATGAAGGCCGTGAAGCCCGGCGGCACGCTCCCGATCGGCTGACGCGTCAGGCGACGGCGACCGCCGCGGGCAGCAGGTCCGCCGGGATGATCCCGGCGGCCGCGTCGCCGGGGAAGTCGGGGAACGTGCGCAGTGCAAGCTCCCCCGCCGGGCGTGGCTCGATCAGCGGCCGCAGGTCCCCGACCGTCATCAGGAGCCGCAGGCCGGACGCGATCTGCAGGTCGGCCGCGTTCGGCTGCTCGCCGCCGAGGGTCCCATCGGCGATTCAGGCGTCGACGCGGTCAAGTGCCGCGGGGAGGTCGTGCAGCGCCTGCGCGTACGTGGCCGGGTCGGCGTCGTTGGCCTTCATCTCGATGCGCGTCACGACGGGCGCGAGCGCCTTGAGCACCGGGAGCGGGACCGGCGGCAGCTTGGAACCCTCGGAGTACGTCGCCATCGCCTCGGGGTGCGCGGCGAACGTCGGCCAGAGCACCCGGCGAGTGAGAACCTGCAGCACGTCGTCGCCCCATGCCTCGGCCTCCTCGATGGGGCGGGCTACACCCGCAGCCCGTCGAGGAGGCGGCGCAGGACGAGTGCCATCTCGTCACGAGCGGTCGCCTGGTCCTCGGCGCGGGCGACGTAGAGCACCGCCTCATCGAGCGCGCCGAGCAGCACGTGCGCCATCGGGCGCAGCGGCGCGGCGGGCAGCTCCCCGGCCTCGATCGCGCCCGCGAGGCCGGTCTCGACCAGACCCATCCCGTACTGCCAGCCGATCTCGCGCCAGCGTTGCCAGCCGAGGACCGCGGGGGCGTCGATGAGGGCGATCTGTGCGAGGCCGGGGTCGAGCGTCGCGTCGAGCAGGCCGTCGATCCCGGCGGTCAGCCCGTCGAGCGGGCTGGTCGCCCCGGACCCGGCGATCATCGCGACGATCTCGTCGACGAGTTGCTGCTCGACGTCCTCGAAGACGGCGCGGAAGAGGTCGTCCTTGCCGGAGAAGTGGTGGTAGAGCGCGCCGCGGGTGACGCCGGCCGCGCGCACGACCTCCTCGGTCCCGACATCCGCGTAGCCGCGCTCGGCGAACAGCGCACGGGCCGCCGTGAGCAGGGCGCCGCGGGTGGCGGCGCGCCGCTCGGCCTGGGTGCGGTGGGACGGCGCGCCGGGTTCGGAGGACGACGGGGTCATCGGGCTTGACAAAGAAACATACAGCGTGTATCTATTTGCGTACAGCCTGTATGGAACATTCTACGCCGCCAGGAGGACACCTCGACATGACCGCTCCGCAGCCCACCGCCCGGACACTCGACCTCAGCGCGGGACCCGTTCGCGTCCGCACGTGGGGGAGCGACGGCCCGACCGTCCTGCTCGTCCACGGCCTGCTCGTCAACGGGCGCCTCTGGGACGGCGTTGCCCCGCCGCTCGCCGCCGCCGGGTTCCACGTCGTGGTTCCCGACCTGCCGCTGGGGGCGCACAAGGGCCCGATGCGAGCCGACGCGGACCTGTCGCCGCACGGCGTCGCCCGCCTCGTCGACGAGCTGGCGACGACGCTCGGCCTGCGCGACGTCACGCTCGTCGGCAACGACACCGGCGGTGCGATCTGCCAGCTCGTCGCGGCGCAGCAGCCCGCCTGGCTGGGCGGGCTCGTCCTGACGCCCGTGCGACTCGCACGAGAACTTCCTGCCGAAGATGTTCCAGCCGCTGCAGCTGCTCGCGCGACGCGCCCCGGCGCTGCTCGTCGCGGTGATGCAGCCGATGCGCCTGCGCGCGGTGCGCCGCACGCCGCTGCTGCTCGGCTGGCTCACGAAGCGCGGCGTCTCGGACGAGCTCTCGGATGCCTGGGTGCGCCCCTTCTTCGACGACCCGCTCGCCCGCCGCGACGTCCTGAAGACGCTCGCCGCGATCGACAGCGCCGACACGCTGGCCGCCGCCGTCGACGCTGCGCGGCTTCGAGCGGCCCGCGCTCGTGATCTTCGCCCCGGAGGCCCGGTTCTTCACCAGGCACTACGCCGAGCGCCTCGTGGCGGACATTCGCGGCGCGCGCATGGAGGAGATCCAGGACAGCTACGCGTTCACGCCGATCGACCAGCCCGAGCGCACAGCGGACCTGATCGCGGCGTTCGCGGGCGACGCGGCGCAAAGCGGTCCGGACGCGGGCGTAGCGTTGTCCGCGTGAGCACGCCCCAGACGATTCCCACCGGCACGGCCGGGTTCTTCAGCAGCCTGTTCGACTTCTCGTTCAGCCGGCTCGTGGCGACGCGGGTCATCAAGGTCCTCTACGTCCTGCTGCTCGTCGTCGTCGGCCTGGGCCTGCTCGCGTTCGTGATCGCGGCGATCGCCTCCGGCGGTGCGGGCAGCATCGTCATCGCGCTGATCGTGGGGCCGATCGTCGCGCTCCTCTACATCATCTATGCGCGGATCCTGCTCGAGGTGCTGATCGCGATCTTCCGCATCCTGGAGACGAACCGCGAGATCGCGTTCCTCCAGCGCCAGCAGCTGAGCCTGCATGCAGCAGCAGCTCGGCGGCGCGCGCCGGGGTCGCGACGCAGCCCGCGCAGCCGCAGCCCCACCCCTACCAGCCTCCGCAGCCGCCCACGCACGCTACGAGCTCCCCGATTCATCTAGGCTCACGCAGCCATGCTGCTGGTCGTCGATGTCGGGAACACCCAGACCCACTTCGGGACCTACCGCGACGAGCGAGCTGATCGAGCACTGGCGCTTCGCCACCGTCCGCACGTCGACGGCCGACGAGATCGGCGCCGCGCTGCGCAACCTGCTCGAGCTGCGCGGCGTGACGCTGGCGGACCTGTCGGCCTCGATCGTCTCCTCGACCGTGCCCCAGCTCGAGCCCGAGTGGCTCTCGATGGCTCAGCGCTACCTCGGCCACCGCATGCTCGCGGTCGGCCCGGGGCTGCGGACGAGCATGGCGATCCGGATCGACAACCCGCGCGAGCTCGGCGCCGACCGGCTCGTGAACGCCGTCGCCGCCTACGAGCACCTCGGCGGGCCGTGCATCGCCGTCGACTTCGGCACCGCCGTCAACTACGACGTCGTCTCCGGCGCAGGCGAGTACCTCGGCGGCGTGATCGCCCCCGGCGTCGAGATCTCGCTCGACGCGCTGACCTCGCGCGGCGCGAAGCTCCCGCGAATCGACCTGCTGCCGCCGCGGTCGGCGATCGGCAAGGGCACGATCGACGCGATCCGCTCGGGGATCATCTACGGCTTCGCGGCTCAGGTCGACGGGATCGTCCGCCGCCTCAGCGCCGAGCTCGGCGAGGAGCCCAAGACGATCGCGACCGGCGGCCTGGCCGAGCACATCGTCCCGCACACCGAGACGATCGACGAGATCGACGACCTGCTGACGCTGAAGGGCCTGAAGCTGCTGTACGAGCGCAATCGGTAGCTCGCGGATCCTGCAGCGCGGTCGCGTACCCTCAACAACGTGCAGCCCGCTCTCACAGAGCCGTTCGACATCGGCGGCGTCACGATCCCCAATCGCGTGGTCCTGGCTCCGCTGGCGGGGATCGGCAACTGGTTCGTGCGCCTGCAGGCCAAGCGCTACGGCGCCGGGATGGCGGTCAGCGAGATGGTGTCCAGCCACGCGGTGCACTACGGCAACGAGAAGACGCTCGTCGAGCTGCTGCGGATCCGTCCCGAGGAGCACGAGACGGGCCCCGTCTCGATGCAGCTCTTCGGTCAGGACCCCGACGTCATGCGCTCGGCGGCGGCGACCGTCGCCCAGCGCGGCGCCGACCTGATCGACCTCAACATGGGCTGCCCGGTCCCGAAGGTCTGCAAGACCGGCGCGGGCGCCGCGCTGATCGAGGATCCCGACACGGCCGTCGCCGTCGCCCGCGCCGCGCGCGAGGGCAGCGGCCTTCCGGTCACCGTGAAGCTGCGCTCCGGCCGGCGGGCCGGCGACAGCGGCGGGGTGGAGCTGGCGCACCGCCTCGTCGCCGAGGCCGGCGTCAGCGCGATCGGCTTCCATCCGCGCTCGGCGCAGGTCCACCACAAGGGCGCACCCGACTACGACCTGGCCGCGGAGCTCGTCGCGAGCCTGCCCGTGCCGGTGATCCTGTCGGGCGGCCTGCGCACGCCGCAGGACGCGGTGCGCGCCTACGAGCACACGGGTGCCGCGGCGATCATGCTGGCGCGCGGCGCGCTGGGCAACCCGTGGATGTTCGGCCAGGTGCTGGGAACCCGCGACGGCGAGCCGACGCACGAGGAGATCCTCGACGAGCTCGACTGGGTCATCGAGCGCGCGGTCGAGCACCTCGGAGCCGAGCGCGCGGCCCGCTATCTGCGCAAGTTCTACCCGTGGTACCTCGATCGGCTGGGTGCGGGGAAGGCGGCCCAGCAGGCCTTCCAGCAGACCGCATCCGTCGCGCAGGCGCGCACGCTCATGGGGACGCTCCAACCCCTCACGGCAGCAGCCTGAGCGCTGCTACACTGCGCCGCTCGCGCCGACCCAGGTCGGCGCTTTTGGCCCTCTTTCGCGATCGCGCAGCCACTATGCCCAAGGACGTCATCCTCACCCCCGACGGCCTCGAGAAGCTCCAGGGCGAGCTCGAGACCCTCACCACCGACCGCCGCCGCGAAGTCGCGGCGCGGATCAAGGAAGCGCGCGAGTTCGGCGACATCGCCGAGAACTCCGAATACGACGACGCCAAGAACGAGCAGGCCATGGTCGAGGCGCGGATCGCCGCGATCGAGGAGAAGCTCCGCTCGGCGCAGGTGATCGATGCGAAGGACCTGTCGACCGACGAACGTCCAGATCGGCTCGATCGTCCACGTCAAGGACGAGAAGACGGGCAAGTCGCAGAAGTTCACGATCGTCGGCTCCGCCGAGGCCAGCCCGGCCGAGGGCCGCCTCTCGAACGAGTCGCCGGTCGGCCGCGCGCTGCTCGGGCACAAGCGCAACGACGTCGTGTCGGTGCAGGTGCCCCGCGGCCCCGCGCGCAAGCTGAAGATCACGAAGATCGAAGTCGGCGTCTAGCCGCCGATCCGGCCGCCGCGCGCCCGCGACGCAGGTCCGTCCGCCATGATGGCGCTCTCGTGAGCGACCAGCCCGAACAGCCCGACGCGGTCCCCGTCTCCGAGCTGCTGGCCAACCGCCGCGCCAAGCTCGAGCGGCTGCGCGCCCAGGGAATCGACCCCTTCCCGCACGACTACCCCGGCGTGCAGGCGATCGCGGTCGTCAAGGAGCCGTGGGACGAGCTCGAGTCCGGGGCCGAGACCGAGCAGTCCTACCGCGTCGCCGGCCGGCTCGCCGCTCGGCGCGGGCAGGGGAAGATGGCGTTCCTGGACCTCGTCGACCGCTCGGGCCGGATGCAGCTGCAGGCGCGGGCCGACGTCCTGGGCGAGGAGCGCATGGCCACCCTGCTGGAGCTCGACCTCGGCGACCTCGTCGGCGTCGACGGCACGATGTTCCGCACGCGCCGCGGCGAGCTGTCGCTGCGCGTCGACGACTACGCGGTGCTGGCGAAGAGCCTGCGCCCGCCGCCCGACAAGCACCACGGCCTGCAGGACGTCGAGACCCGCTTCCGCAGGCGCGAGCTCGACCTGATGGCCAACGAGGAGGCGCGCGAGACGTTCCTCACGCGCGCCAAGGTCATCTCCACGGTCCGCCGCTCGCTCGACGACGCCGGCTTCGTCGAGGTCGAGACGCCGGTGCTGCAGCCGCTCTACGGCGGCGCGCTCGCGCGGCCGTTCGTCACGCACCACAACGCGCTCGACCGCGACTTCTACCTGCGCATCGCGACGGAGCTCTACCTCAAGCGCTGCATCGTCGGCGGCCTCGAGCGCGTCTACGAGCTGGGCAAGGACTTCCGCAACGAGGGCATCTCGTTCAAGCACAACCCCGAGTTCACGATGGTCGAGTGGTACGAGGCCTACACCGACTACGCGGGCGCGATGGCGCGCGTCGAGACGGTCGTCGGCGAGGTCGCCGAGGCCTGCGGCTACGAGGGCGACCTCGACTTCAGCGCGCCGTGGGAGCGGATCACCCTGCGCGACGCGATCCTCCGCGCGACCGGCGTCGACGTGCTCGAGCACCGCACGGCGCAGGCGCTCGCCGCGGCGATCGCGGCGGCGGACGGGCGCCGACCTCGAGACCGGCGGCCGCAGCTGGCCGCAGCTCGTCGACGACCTGCTCAGCAAGTACGTCGAGCCGAACATCACGGACCCGGTGTTCATCACCGACTACCCGAAGGAGCTCTCGCCGTTCGCGAAGGACCATCGCACGCAGGAGGGTCTCGTCGAGCGCTTCGAGGCGTTCTGCTCGGGCATGGAGATCGCCAACGCGTTCACCGAGCTCAACGACCCCGACGAGCAGCGCCGGCGCTTCGAGGACCAGAGCCGGCTGGCCGGTGAGGGGGACGAGGAGGCCCAGCCCTACGACGAGGTGTTCGTCGAGGCGCTGGAGCAGGGCATGCCGCCGACGGGCGGCGTCGGCATGGGCATCGATCGCCTCGTGATGCTCATGACCGGCATGCGCTCGATCCGCGAGGTCGTGCTGTTCCCCGCAATGCGCGACTGAAGCGTTCCGCGCGGGCATCGCGGCGGCGCGGGGCGCGCGGAAGCCGCTGATAAACTGACGTCTGCCCGCCGAATCATGCCGTTCGCTCATCCATTCAGCCGTCCAGGCCGAAAACTAGGATGGGAGGGACGGGATGTCATCGTCCCCGGACACGACAGACCACACAGACCACCGACTCGACCGACCAAGCCAGAGCACGCCCGGCCAGGAAGGACTGCAGCACATGTTCGAGCGATTCACAGAGAGGGCCCGACAGGTGGTCGTCCTCGCGCAGGAGGAAGCGCGGACCCTCAAGCACAACTACATCGGAACCGAGCACATCCTGCTCGGCCTGCTTCGTGAGGAGGAGGGCCTCGCCGCCCGCGTCCTCGAGAGCCTCGACATCACCGTCGAGCGCGTCCGCGCACAGGTCGTGCGGATCGTCGGATCCGGCGAGGAGGTCACCTCCGGCCAGATCCCGTTCACGCCGCGCGCCAAGAAGGTGCTGGAGCTCGCGCTGCGCGAGGCGCTGAGCCTCGGGCACAACTACATCGGCACCGAGCACATCCTGCTCGGCCTGGTGCGCGAGAACGAGGGCGTCGCCGCCCGCATCCTGCTCGACTTCGACGCGGACTCCGAGAAGATCCGCAACGAGGTCATCCGCATGCTCTCCGGTCCCGGCGGTCGCCGCCAGGGCTCCGGCTCGGGCGCGGGCGCCGGTCAGAGCGCCGCCGCGTCGGGCGAGGGCAAGAAGTCCTCGAAGCTGCTCGACCAGTTCGGCCGCAACCTCACCAAGCTCGCCGCCGAGGGCAAGCTCGACCCCGTCGTCGGTCGCGAGACCGAGATCGAGCGGATCATGCAGATCCTCTCGCGCCGCACGAAGAACAACCCCGTGCTGATCGGCGAGCCGGGCGTCGGCAAGACGGCCGTCGTCGAGGGCCTCGCCCAGCGCATCACGAACGCCGACGTGCCGGAGCTGCTGAAGGGCAAGCAGATCTACACGCTCGACCTGGCGGCGCTCGTCGCCGGCTCGAAGTACCGCGGCGAGTTCGAGGAGCGCCTCAAGAAGGTGATGAAGGAGATCACCCAGCGCGGCGACATCATCCTGTTCATCGACGAGCTGCACAACCTCGTCGGTGCCGGCGCCGCCGAGGGCGCGATCGACGCCGCGTCGATCCTGAAGCCCGCGCTCGCGCGCGGTGAGCTGCAGACGATCGGTGCGACGACGCTCGACGAGTACCGCAAGTACCTGGAGCGCGACAGCGCGCTCGAGCGCCGCTTCCAGCAGATCCGCGTCGACCAGCCGTCGATCGAGGAGACCGTGCAGATCCTCGAGGGCCTGCGCGATCGCTACGAGCAGCACCACAAGGTCGAGATCACCGACGACGCGCTGCGCGCCGCCTCCGAGCTCGCCGACCGCTACATCGCCGACCGCCAGCTGCCGGACAAGGCGATCGACCTCATCGACGAGGCCGCGTCGCGCATGCGGATCAAGTCGATGACCTCGCCGCCGGTGTACCGCGAGCTCGAGGAGAAGATCGAGACGACGCGCCGCGACAAGGAAGCGGCGATCGAGAACCAGGAGTTCGAGAAGGCCGCCGCGCTGCGCGACGACGAGCGCAAGCTCACGCAGGAGAAGCGCGACCTCGAGGACCAGTGGCGCAACGGCGAGGGCGACGGGCCGCGTCCGGCGATCGGCGAGGAGGAGATCGCCGACATCGTCTCGATGTGGACCGGCATCCCCGTCTTCAAGCTCACCGAGGCCGAGACGGCGAAGCTCATGCGGATGGAGGACGAGCTGCACAAGCGCGTCATCGGTCAGCACGCCGCCGTCGAGGTCATCTCGAAGGCCATCCGCCGCTCGCGCGCCGGCCTGAAGGACCCGAAGCGCCCGACCGGCTCGTTCGTCTTCCTCGGCCCGTCGGGCGTCGGCAAGACGGAGCTCGCCCGCACGCTCGCCGAGTTCCTGTTCGGCGACGAGGACTCGATGACGCGCATCGACATGTCCGAGTACATGGAGAAGCACGCCGTCTGCCGTCTCGTCGGCTCGCCTCCCGGCTACGTCGGATACGACGAGGGCGGCCAGCTCACCGAGGCGGTGCGCCGCAAGCCGTACTGCGTGCTCCTGCTCGACGAGATCGAGAAGGCCCACCCGGACGTCTTCAACATCCTCCTGCAGATCCTGGAGGACGGTCGCCTGACGGACTCGCAGGGGCGCACGGTCGACTTCCGTCACGCGATCGTGATCATGACGTCGAACATCGGCGCCCAGGAGATCGCCCGGAACACCCCGCTCGGCTTCGCCGTCAGCGAGGACGAGACGGGCATCACGTACGAGGACATGAAGGGCCGCATCATGGGCGAGCTCAAGAAGGTCTTCCGTCCGGAGTTCCTCAACCGCATCGACGACGTGATCGTCTTCCACAAGCTGCAGAAGGACGAGATCACGACGATCGTCGAGCTCCTGCTGCGGCGCATCCGCGAGTCGCTGGCCGAGCGCGAGCTGCAGCTCGAGCTGACCGACGGCGCGCGCGACTTCCTGGTCGAGAAGGGCTGGGACCCGTCGATGGGCGCCCGCCCGCTGCGCCGCGCGATCCAGCGCTACATCGAGGATCCGCTCGCGGACTTCGTGCTGCGCTCGGAGCTGCCGCCCGGGAGCACGGTCATGGTCGATCCCGCCCCCGAGGGCGACGACCGCGACGTGATCCTCACGATGATCGAGCCGAAGAAGGTACCGGTCGCGGTCGGCGGCGGCGACGCGGAGGCGACCGTCGAGGCCGACGAGACGCCCGAGCCACGCGGCCGAGACTCCCGAGGAGTCCTAGGCGACACCGGACAACGACATCGCAGGGCCGGAAGGGCCGCCAGGGTTGGCGGCCCTTCCTCGTTCTAGAGTTGGTTCATGTCCGATCGCGCAGACGAGGTCGTGATCAAGGTCCGCGCCGGTGGCCCGTACAAGGTCACGGGGCCGGTGACGATCACCGACGCCGACGGCAATCCGCTTTCCCCGCCCGACGGATCCTCGATCGTGCTCTGCCGCTGCGGGCGCTCACAGACGAAGCCGTTCTGCGACCGCTCGCACGCGTGCGAGCCGGGCGGCGGAGGCACGACCGCCGTTCACGCCGGGCTGCCCGCGGCACAGGACGGCCAGCCATACCTGCCCGGCCCGGTGTTCGCGGCCCCCTACCACCTGCGCGGCGACGTGGACGTCTCGCGCTACGGCTACCAGCGCGAGGCCAATCCGACGTGGGATCGCTACGAGGCGGCGCTCGCGGAGCTGGAGGGTGCGGGGACGGTCGCCTTCGCATCGGGCATGGCGGCCGTCAGCGCCGTGGCTCTCCCGCTGCTGGCGCCCGGCGACGTCTTCGTCGCGCCCACCGACGGCTACTACGGTCTGCGCGAGATCGCCGAGCAGCACCTCCGGGCTCGCGGCGTCGAGGTGCGCCTCGTGCCGACGTCGGACGACGCGATCCGCGCGGCGCTGCCGGGCGCGACGCTCGTCTGGCTCGAGTCGCCGTCCAATCCGCTGCTCGACGTCATCGACATCGCCGGCCTGGCGGCCGCGGCGCACGATGTCGGGGCGCTGGTCGCGGTCGACAACACGCTCGCCACGCCGCTGCGCCAGCGGCCGCTCGACCTCGGGGCCGACTACTCGGTCGGCAGCGCCGCCAAGCAGCTCAGCGGTCACAGCGACCTCGTGCTCGGCTACGTCGCGGCCACGGATCCGCAGCGCCTCGCGGCGGTGCGCGCGTGGCGCACGATGACCGGCGCGATCCCCGGCCCGTTCGAGGCCTGGCTCGCTCATCGCTCGCTCGCCACCGCGGGCGTGCGGATCGAGCGCCAGGAGGCGACGGCCGCCGCGCTGGCCGACGCGCTGCGGCGCCCGTGGCGACGTCGACGACGTCCGCTGGCCGGGCATGGGCTGCGTGGTCGCGTTCGACCTGGGCAGCGAGGCGCGCGCCCAGGCGTTCCTCGGAGCGGCACGGCTCGTCGCCGAGGCCACGAGCTTCGGCGGCGTGCACACCAGCGCCGAGCGCCGCGCCCGCTGGGGCGCCGATGACGTCTCGCCGGGGATGATCCGCTTCAGCGTCGGCGTCGAGGACACGGCCGACGTGCTCGCCGACGTCGCTCAGGCGCTCGACGCGGCCACCTGACAGCGGTCGCCGGCGTCGCGTCCGGGGGCGAACGTACGCTCGTACGCATGGCCCGTCCCACCACCATCTACGTCTGTTCGTCGTGCGCTCACGTGGCGGCCAAGTGGCACGGCCAGTGCCCGGCGTGCGAGGAGTGGAACACGATGGCCGAGGAGCGCGCGCCCGCCGCGTCCGCCTCCGCCGGGGCAGGCCTGCGCGCCCGCCCGGGCCGCGCTTCGCGCCCGATCCCCCTGCGCGAGATCCAGGCGGACCGTGCGCCACGTCTCGCCTGCGGGATCGGTGAGCTCGACCGCCTGCTGGGCGGCGGCCTCGTCCCCGGGTCGCTCGTGCTGATCGGCGGCTCGCCGGGCATCGGCAAGTCGACGCTGACGACGATGGCGCTCGGCCTGCTGCAGGGCGCGGGGCGCCGCACCCTGTACGTCTCGGGCGAGGAGTCGGCGGCGCAGATCCGGCTGCGCGCCGAACGGCTGGAGGCCGGCGCCGCGCCGGGCGCGCTCGACATCCCGGTGCTGGCGGAGACCGATCTCGACGCCGTCCTCGCGACGCTCGAGGCCGAGGCGCCCGAGGTCTGCGTGATCGATTCGGTGCAGACGCTCGCCGCCGCCGAGCTCTCGGGCGCGCCCGGGACCGTGGGCCAGGTCCGCGAGGTCGCCCATCGCCTGATGGAGGTCGCCAAGCGCACCGGCACCGCCGTCGTCCTCGTCGGGCACGTGACGAAGGACGGTGCGCTCGCGGGCCCGCGCGTGCTCGAGCATCTCGTCGACTGCGTCCTGCAGTTCGACGGTGAGCGCGAGCGCACCTACCGCACGCTGCGGGCGCTGAAGAACCGCTTCGGCTCGACGAACGACGTCGGCGTCTTCGAGATGCGCGACGGCGGCCTCGTCGAGGTGCTCGACGCGAGCGCACGGTTCGTCGCTGAGGCGACGCGCGCCCCCGGGAGCGTCGTGCTGGCCTCGATGGAGGGCTCGCGGCCGCTGCTGGTGGAGGTGCAGGCGCTCGTCTCGCCGAGCGAGCTCGTCCCGCCGCGGCGCGTGTGCAACGGCATCGACCGCAACCGCCTCGCACTCGTCCTGGCCGTCCTCTCCCGCCACGCCGGGATCGGCACCGGGACGGCCGACGTCTTCGTCAACGTCGTCGGCGGCGTGCGGGTCGACGAGCCGGGCGCCGACCTGGCGATCGCGCTCGCCGTCGCGAGCGCCGCGCGCGGCGTCGTGCTCGGCGGCGAGGGCGCCTCGACGCCGACCGCGGCGTTCGGTGAGATCGGCCTCACCGGCGAGCTGCGCTCGGTGGCGCACCACGATCGCCGCCAGGACGAGGCGGCGAAGTTCGGTCTCCGGGATGTCGTCTCGCCGGAGAGCGCGCCGACCCTGCGAAGCGCGCTGCGCTCGGCGCTGGCGGCCGAGGGAGTGCGGGCGGTCGCCTGACCCGTCCAGGAGCCGATCGAAAAACCCTCGACCTCTGGTAGAATGCTCTGTGATGGCGCACCGGAGCGGGGATGAACTGACCGACCTGGAGAGTCGCCAAGAACCTCGGTTGGTCAAGTCCCTGGAGATGGTCGCGCCGGGTACTGCGCTTCGTGAGGGAGTGGACAACATCGTTCACGCCCGCACCGGAGCCCTCGTCGTCGTCGGCGATCCGGAGGAACTGAGCTTCCTCTTCTCGGGCGGCATCAAGCTCGACATCGACTACTCGCCCGCCTACCTCTACCAGGTGGCGAAGATGGACGGCGCGATCATCCTCAACTCCAACGCGACGAAGATCGCGATGGCGAACGTCCAGCTGATCCCGGACCCGACGATCCTGTCGCTGGAGACCGGCACGCGCCACCGCACCGGCGAGCGCGTCAGCAAGCAGACCGACGCGCTCGTGATCGCCATCTCCCAGCGCCGCGAGATCGTCTCGCTGTACGTCGACGGCGCGAAGTACATCCTCGAGGACATCCCGACCGTCCTGGCGAAGGCCAATCAGGCGCTTGCGACGCTCGACAAGTACCGCGTGCGCCTCGACCAGGTCTCGACACGCCTGACGGCGCTCGAGTTCGAGGGCGGCGCGACGCTGCACGACGTCCTGACGGTGCTGCAGCGCTCGGAGCTCGTGACGCGCATGGCGGTCGAGATCGAGCGCTACATCGTCGAGCTCGGCACCGAGGGCCGGCTGATCGAGATGCAGCTCGAGGAGACGATGGTCGGCACCGCCGCCGACAAGGCCGCGCTCGTGCACGACTACCTGGCGGAGCCCGAGGACGAGGCGTTCGCGATGGCGCTCGACCAGCTCGGTCGCCTGCCCCACCAGGAGCTCATCGACTTCGGACGGCTCGCGGAGCTGCTCGGCTACGACCGCAAGCTCAACACACTTGACTACCCCGTGTCGCCACGGGGCTACCGGATCCTCGGGCGCATTCCGCGCCTGCCGAAGATCGTGGTGGCGAACATCGTGGCGGCGACCGGTGGTTTGGACGACCTGCTGGCTGCCGGCGACGGACAGCTCGAGGCGATCGAAGGCGTTGGGGAATATCGCGCCAAGGACATCCGCGAGGGGCTGCGGCGTCTTCAGGAGATCAACCTGGTTGATCGGTACCTGCAGACATGAATCACGGACGTGCTGACTGGACGGCCCGGGCAGGCAAGCCCGGCCGATGACGAGGGAGGGCATCATTTCGGAGGAGAAGGAAGACCTCAACATCGAGGATCTCGAACTGCCGGTGCTCGAGCACATCGAGTTCGAGTGTGGCGACAACGTCGTCTATCCGCACCATGGCGCGGGCAAGGTCCTCAAGAAGGAATCGAAGCTCATGTTCGGTCAGGAGCGCATCTACCTGACGATCAAGATCCTGCACAACGACATGACCGTCATGGTCCCGTCGGAGAATGCGGCCAAGGCCGGGCTTCGCCGTGTGATAGATGAGGAGACCGTCCTCAAGGTTCTCGCAGTGCTCCAGGACGACGTCTCGGAGATGCCGAAGAACTGGAACCGGCGCTTCAAGCACAATCGCGACAAGATCAAGACCGGCGATATCTACGAGCTCGCCGAGGTCGTGCGCAACCTCGCGGTCCGTGAGCACCACAAGGGGCTCTCGACGGGTGAGAAGCAGATGTTCACGAGGACGAAGAAGATCCTCGCCTCCGAGCTGATGTACGCGCTGGAGATGGAGGAGGAGGAGGCGGAGGAGCACCTCGACAACCTCCTGGCCGAGTCCGCGGGCGCGAAGGTCGCGTCCTAGCTCTGCTCGTGCCGGCGGTCGCGCTGGTCGTGGCCGCCGGACGCGGCGAGCGCCTTGGGTCCGATGGGCCGAAGGCGCTCGTCCCGCTCGCGGGGCGACCGATGCTCGAGTGGAGCATCGCGGCGCTCTGGGCGTCGCCGCAGATCGGGCGGATCGTCGTCGCGCTGCCGGACGGGTGCGCTGCGCCGCAGGGCTGCATCGCGGTCGCCGGCGGGGTCGAGCGCTCGCATTCGGTCCGCAACGCCCTGGCCCAGGCCGGTGCGGACGCGGACGTCGTGCTGGTCCACGACGCGGCGCGCCCGCTGCTGACACCGGAGCTCGTCGCCACCTGCCTGGCCGCGCTCGACGAGGGCGGCGGCTGGGATGCCGCGATCGCCGCGGCGCCCGTGACCGACACGGTCAAGCGTGCACCCGACGCCGTCCGCGTCACCGAGACGCTCGCACGCTCGGAGCTGTGGGCCGTCCAGACGCCGCAGGTGTTCCGCCGCGCCGCGCTCGAGCGGGCGCTCGCGCGCAGCGACGAGGAGCTTGCGGCGGCGACCGACGACGCGATGCTCGTGGAGCGTGACGGAGGCCGCGTCCGGGTCGTGCCGGCGCCGGCGGAGAACCTGAAGGTGACGACGCCCGTCGACCTCGCCGTCGCCGAGCTGCTGCTGGGCCGCCGGGTGTTGTGATCGGTCCTGCTTGAATCCTGGAACGTGCTCACCGACTACCACGTGCATCTGCGCCCCGACGGGCCCGATTCGGGGCCCGAGAAGTACTTCACGACCGCCAACGCCGACCGCTATCGCGAGGCGGCCGCCGAGCGCGGCATCGGTGAGCTGGGCGTCAGCGAGCACATCTACCGTTTCAGCGAGGCGCTGAAGATCTGGGACAACGGGCTGTGGCGCGAGTTCGCCCACGACGACGTCGACGCCTACTGCCAGTTCGTGCGCGAGGACACCGACCTGCGCCTCGGCATCGAGGCCGACTTCATCCCCGGTCGCGAGGATCAGGTCGCGAGCTTCCTCGACGCGCGCGACTGGGACTACGTCGTCGGGTCGATCCACTTCGTCGGCGACGGCGCGCTCGACCACGAGGACTACGACATCTGGGGCATGGGCCAGGGCCCCGACAAGGTCTGGAGCACGTACTTCACGTGGCTCGGTGAGCTGGCGCGCACCGGGCAGTACGACATCCTCGCCCACCCGGACCTCGTGAAGCACTGGGGCCGGCGCCGGCCGGCGCCGGAAGGTGATCTGCGCCGCTTCTACGAGCTGGCGATGGACGGCATCTCGGAGTCCGGGATCGCGGTCGAGGTCTCGACCGCGGGGCTGCGCAAGCCGGTGGGCGAGATCTACCCGTCGCGCGGGTTCCTCGACATGTGCCTGGAGGCCGGGTGCCCGGTCGCGCTGTCGAGCGACGCGCATACGCCGGAGCACCTGGGCTTCGGCTACGCGGAGGCGCTCGCCTACCTCGCCGATGCCGGCGTGACCGAGCTGGCCGTGTTCCAGGGCCGCACCCGTACGCTGGAGCCGATCGGCCAGCGCGTATGAGCCGTGTGCGCACCGGGATCGGCTGGGACTCGCACCGCCTCGTCGCAGGCCGGCCGCTGATCCTCGGCGGGGTGCGCCTGGAGCACGACCTCGGCCTCGAGGGCCATTCCGACGCCGACGTGCTGACGCACGCGATCATGGATGCGCTGCTCGGAGCCGCTGGGCTCGACGACATCGGCGCGCACTTCCCCGACGGCGACGGACGCTGGAAGGACGCGGACTCGATCGAGCTGCTGGCCATGGTCGGCGCGCTGCTCTCCGAGCGCGGCTTCAGCGTGGTGAACGTCGACGCGACGATCATGATGGAGCGACCGAAGGTCGGTGCCCGTCGCACCGAGATGCGCGAGCGCCTCGCCGGCGCGCTCGGGCTGAGCCCGTCGCTCGTCAACGTGAAGGCCACCACCGGCGAGGGCATCGGCTTCGTCGGCCGCCAGGAGGGCGTCGGGGCGCTGGCCGTGGCGACCCTCGAGCAGCGCTGAGATGCACGGCGACGAGCTCGTCGCCCTCGGCCTGCTGATCGCCGTGGCGGCGATGCTCCTGGTCGCCTACCGCTCGAGCGTCCCGTACCCGATCGTCCTCGTCGCCGGCAGCGCACTGCTGGGCTTCATGCCGGGCGTCCCCAACCTCGAGGTCGATCCGGCGATCATCCTCGTCGTCGCGCTGCCGCCACTGCTCTACTCCTCGGCGTTCTTCAGCGATCTCCACGAGCTGCGCGCGAACGTGCAGCCGATCGGGTTGCTGGCGATCGGTCTCGTGATCGTCACGACGGTCGTCGTCGGGTGGGTGGCCCACATGGTGGCGGGCCTGCCGTGGAACGTGTCGTTCGTCCTCGGCGCGATCGTCTCCCCGACCGACCCGGTCGCGGCGACCTCGATCGCCGGCCGGCTCGGCGCACCGCGGCGCTATGTGACGATCGTCGAGGGAGAGAGCCTCGTCAACGACGCGACAGGCCTCGTCGTCTACCGGCTCGCGGTCGCCGCCGTCGTGACCGGGGCGTTCTCGCTGCCGCACGCCGCGCTCGACTTCGTGGTCGGCGCCGCCGGCGGGATCGGGATCGGGATCCTCGTGGGCTTCCTGATCGCCGAGCTGCGCCGCCGGATCGAGGATGCACCGACGGAGATCACGATCTCCCTGATGACGCCGTACCTCGCCTACCTCCCGTCCGAGGCGCTCGGCGTGTCCGCGGTGCTCGCCGCCGTGACCGCCGGCATCTACCTCGGCTGGCGTGCGCCGCAGCTCATCTCCCCGGGCACGCGCATTCAGGCCTACGCGTTCTGGGAGACCACGATGTTCATCCTGAACGCGGCATTGTTCGTGATCGTCGGCCTGCAGTTGCCGGGAATCATCGACGGCCTGAAGGGCGTCGACGGCGTCTCGCTGGCCGGTGAGGCCGTGGCGGTGGTCGCCGCCGTCTTCGCGGTGCGCTTCCTGTGGGTCTACCCGTCGACCTACGTCCCGCTGCGCCTGTCGGCGCGCGTCCGCGCCCGCGAGCCGGTCCCGAACCCCGGCGGGGTGTTCCTCGTCGCATGGACCGGCATGCGCGGAGCCGTGTCGCTGGCGGCTGCGCTGGCGATTCCGCTGACGCTCGACGGCGGAGCGCCGTTTCCCGAGCGCGACCGGGTGATCTTCCTCGTCTACTGCGTGATCCTGGCGACCCTGCTGATCCAGGGTCTCTCGCTGCCGGCGCTGATCGAGCGGTTCGGGACCGGGGGCGAGAGCGAGGAGCGTCGCGAGGCGCGCGCGCGGCTGCGCGCGGCCGAGGCGGCGATCACCCGCATCGACCAGCTGATGTCGGCGGACTGGGTGAACGTCGAGACCGCGCGCCGCATGCGCGGGCTCTACGCGTTTCGCCTGCGACGCTTCGGCGCGCAGCTCGACCACGACGACGACGGGAGCCTGGAGGAGGGCTCACAGGCCTACCAGCACTTGCGCCGCGAGGCGCTGGAGGCCGAGCGCGCCGAGATCCTGCGCCTGCGTGAGGTGGGCGAGCTCGTCGGAGGAGGGGATGCGGCGCATCGAGCGCGACCTCGACCTCGAGGACGTGCGCCTCGAGGTGTGACCTTCGCGCCGCGTGCTTGCGTAGATTGGGGCCCGATGCGTGAGATCCGCCTGCACGACACCCGCACCGGCGCGCTCGCCGTGCTCGAGCCTCGCGACCCCGGGAAGGTCGGCATCTACGCCTGCGGGCCGACCGTCTACAGCCGGATCCACGTCGGCAACGCGCGCCCGTTCGTCGTCTACTCGCTGCTCAAGCGCTTCCTCGTGCACGAGGGCTACGACGTGACGTTCGTCGTGAACGTCACCGACGTCAACGACAAGATCTACGACGCCGCGGCGCCGCTGAACGTGCCGAGCGACGAGCTCGCGCGCCGGATGACGGCCGCGTACACGGCCGACACCGACCGCCTGGAGCTCGGCCGGCCCGATGCGGAGCCGCTCGCCGGTGAGACGATCGGGCCGATCATCGGCCTGATCCAGGCGCTGATCGACCGGGGCAGCGCGTACGCCGTCGATGGCGACGTCTACTTCCGCGTGCGCAGCGACCCGCGCTACGGCGAGCTCTCGCACCGCGCGATCGACGACATGGACCAGGGCGAGCCCGTCGAGGGCTCGGATCGCAAGGACGATCCGCTCGACTTCGCGCTCTGGAAGGCCCAGAAGGCCGGCGAGGACACCGCCTGGGATGCGCCCTGGGGCCGCGGGCGCCCGGGCTGGCACATCGAGTGCTCGGCGATGGCCGAGGAGCTGCTCGGCGTCGGGTTCGACGTCCACGGCGGCGGAAACGACCTCGTCTTCCCCCATCACGAGAACGAGGCCGCCCAGACGCGGATGGCGCGCGGGACCGAGCTGGCGCAGATCTGGATGCACAACGGGATGCTGCAGCTCTCGGGCGAGAAGATGGCCAAGAGCGTCGGCAACATCGCCTCGCTGGCCGAGGTGCTCGACGAATGGGGCCGCGACGCGCTGGTCATGCTGTTCGTCTCTGGGCACTATCGCCAGCCGCTGCAGTTCTCCGACGAGACGATGCAGCAGGCGCGCGCCGCGACGCGCAGGATCCGTGAGGCGGCCAGGCGACTCGTCCCCGGCCCCTCGCCCTCCGACATGGCGGAGCTGCTCGAGCGCTTCCTCGCCGCGCTGGCCGACGACTTCAACACCGCTCGAGCGCTGGGCGTCCTCTTCGAGTGGGTCGGCGAGGCGAACCGGCGCGAAGGCGCCGGTGATGCGGACCTGCGGGTGATGCTCGGCCTGCTCGGCCTGGAGGACCTCGCCTCCGGTGGCGGCGCGGACGCCGATGCCCCGGACGCCGGCGCGCTCGGCCTCCTGGCCGCCCGCGAGGCCGCGCGCGCCGCGAAGGACTGGGCCGAGGCGGACCGTCTGCGTGACGAGCTGCTCGCGCTCGGCTGGCAGGTGCGGGATTCCGCGGGCGGGCCCGAGCTCGTGCAGCCGTGATCCTCTACGGGCGCAACGCGGTGCACGAGGCGCTGCGTGCGGGGCGCCGGCGCGTGCACGAGGTGTGGGCGACCGAGGGTGCGGGTCGCGAGGCCTGGCTCGCGCCCGGGAGTCCGGGCGCGCCACCGGTCCGGATCGTGCGCGCCGAGGAGGTCGCCGAGCGTGCCGGCACGGACGCCCACCAGGGCATCTGCGCGCGCGCCGACGGCTACCACTATGCGGGCTCGGCGGAGCTGCTGGCGACGCCGGACGCGCTGATCGTCGCGCTCGATGAGGTGCAGGATCCCCAGAACCTCGGAGCGATCTGCCGCACGGCGGAGTCCGCCGGCGTCAGCGGGGTCGTCATCCCGGAGCGCCGTGCAGCCGAGGTGACGCCTGCGGTCTGCAAGGCCTCCGCCGGCGGCGTCGAGTGGCTGCGGATCGCCCGCGTCCGCAATCTGGCGGACTTCCTGGGGGAGGCGAAGGAGGCCGGGGCGTGGTGCTACGGCGCCGCGGCGAGCGACGAAGCGGTCCATTACCTGGAGCCCGACTGGCGCGGCGCAGTGGTGCTCGTGATGGGTGCGGAGGGAAAGGGCCTGCGCCCGAAGGTCGCCGCCACCTGCGACCAGCTCGTGGCGTTGCCCATGCTCGGCCACCTCGATTCCCTCAACGTCAGCGCCGCCGCGGCGGCGCTCCTGTACGGAATCTTGCAGCGCCGGGTTGACAGCGCTTCATAACTGTGGGATAAACCGCTCGACTTGAGGGTCAACCTCAGGTCGAGAAAACCATAGTTTTGTCGTTCGCAGTTGGCGCCAGGGGAGGAGTGCGCCACTGAGCTCGTCCAACGTTGTCCCTGCACAGGGACCGAAAGGATCGCTCGTGGCCCGTCTTTCCGCTTCATCTCAAGGTCAGGTTCAGGTCGATGACGGTTACCTCATCGCCCTCGCCAAGACCGGCGACCCGCTCGCCTACGACCGGCTGATCCGCCGGTACCACGGTTTCGTCCGCCTGAAGGCCTCGTCGTACTTCCTGGCCGGGGGCGACAGCGACGACCTCATCCAGGAGGGCATGGTCGGCCTGTACAAGGCGATCCGCGACTACCGCACCGACCGCGAGTCGAGCTTTCGTAACTTCGCGGAGCTCTGCATCACGCGCCAGATCATCACGGCCGTGAAGACCGCCACGCGCAACAAGCACGTGCCGCTCAACCAGTACGTGTCGTTCGCCTCGACGCCGGCGGGCTCCAGCGACGGGGAGCCGACGCTCGATGAGGTGCTGCCGGGGTCGACCGTCCACGACCCGGTCAATCAGGTCATCTCGTCCGAAGAGCTGCGCTCGATGGTCGACTGCCTGTCAACGACGCTCTCCGAGCTCGAGTCGCGCGTGTTGTCGCTCTACCTCGACGGGCGCTCCTACGAAGGCATCGGCGAGCTCGTCGGGTGCGACACGAAGACCGTCGACAACGCCCTGCAGCGCGTCAAGCGCAAGGTCGGGGCGCACCTCGCCTCACGCAACGTGATGTCCTAGTACACGCGCCCGGAAGTTCTGCGGTTTTCGGCGGAGCGCGAATTCCACACGGAACTTCCGGCCACGCGTACTAGCGCTCGGGGATCAGCGCGCGAAGGAAGCGATCGAACAGCGGGCGCGTCCTGGTGGCCACGCCGGGGCGCCCGCGAGTGATCTCCTCGAGCCTGATCCCGTCGATCAGGGCGGCGAGGATGTGCGCGTCCTCACGGGGGCTCGGTGAGCCGGCCCGCTTGAGGACGTCCTCGGTGAGCGCCTGCACCACGCGGCCCCACTCCGCGTGCGCGGCCTCGAGCTCCGGGCTGCGATGGGTCTCGAGCTGCAGCTCGTACCCCGCCCGGACGATCAGGAGGTCGCTGGCGAGCTGGTCGTCGAGCCAGCTCGTGAGCAGGTCGACGAGCGAGTCGACGTCGTGGACGGCATCCATCGCCTCGGCCGTCGTCGCCTTGACGCGCGCGATCTCGGCGGCCGCGACCTCGCGCAGCGCCGCGTCGACGATCTCCTCCTTGGAGGCGAAGTGGTAGGTGGTCGAGGAGAGTGAGACGCCCGCCTCCTGCGCCACCGCGCGGTGCGTCACGCCGGCCGTGCCGGAGCGGCCGATGATGCGGATCGTGGCCTCGACGATCGCGCCGCGGATCTCCTGTGCGGGTGGGCGCCGGGCGGTCTGTCGGGCGGGGGTCTTGGTCTCGGGGCTCATGGTGTGGCGCAGACGTAACCTTCTATCGGTACGTTTGTACCGTAGACGACGCCGTCGGTACATATGTACTGGATAAAGGCGCCGGTGTCCAATCTACACATGGGCCGGTCAACGCCGCGGCCCGACGCACAGGGAACAGATGAGCGATCTCGACGACATCACCACCGACGACGCAACCTCGACCGGGGTCGGTCGCCGCGGCTTCCTCGCAGCCGGCGCCGGGGCTTTCCTGTGCACCATCGGCGGCGAGAAGGTGCTGCTCGCCGGTCGCGGCGACGCCGCCAAGGCCGACGCCGCCGCCGCCCGCGTCAAGCGCCCGGCGTTCGCCTCGGCCACCGCGCCGAAGGCGCCGATCGGCTCGGACCCCGTCGACAAGCTGACCTTCGTCACGCCCGGCCCGCAGTCCGGCGGCGTCGAGCGCGAGTACTGGATCCAGGCGACCTCCGCGTTGTGGGACATCGTCCCCAGCCGTCCGCGCCGCGACCTGTGGCACGGCGTCGCGATCCCCGGGCCGACGGTCTTTCGCGCCGTGATGTACCAGGAGATGACCGAGGGCTTCGCCGCGCCGAAGGGCCCGGCCGCCATCCCGGGCCCGATCCTTCACTGCGAGGTCGGCGACGTGCTGAAGGTCCACTTCCGCAACGCGCTGCCCGAGAAGCTCAACCAGGCCGTGACGATGCACCCGCACGGCGTTCGCTACAACCCGGAGTACGACGGCGTCTACCTCGGCGACTTCACGCGTGCCGGCGGATTCATCGCGCCGGGCGAGGAGTTCACCTACACGTGGGAGGCGCTCCCCGACTCCGTCGGCGTCTGGCCCTACCACGACCACGGTCCCAACCACACGCTCAACACCATGCGCGGGCTGTTCGGCGGCCTGATCGTCACCGAGAAGGGCGCCAAGGCACCCGACGTGGAGGAGGTCCTCTTCTTCCACATGCTCGCCGCCGCCGAGCACCGGCCTGGAGCGCGCATTCCAGTGCATCAACGGGCGCGCCTACGCCGGCAACACGCCGACGCTGCGCGCGAAGGTCGGGCAGGACGTCGCGCTGCACGTCATCGGGATGGACAACAACTTCCACGACTTCCACATCCACGGACACCGCTGGCGCAAGGACGGAAACGGGATCTTCACCGACGTCCACGTCGATCGGGCCGAACGAGAGCACGACGGCGCGCTTCGTCGAGGACAACCCGGGCCGCTGGCTCTATCACTGCCACGTCTTCTCCCATCAGGACGCGGGGATGACCGGCTACTACATCGTCGAGCCGTAGATCCGGACTTGAAGCCCACCATGAGGAGAACTCACACCATGTCTCGTACCCGCATCGCGCTCGGAGCCGCCGCGCTGGCGTCGCTCTCGGCGCTGTCGCTGAGCGGCGTCGCCGCCGCCGTCGACTACCCGGCTCCGAAGAATCCCATCACGCCTTCGAAGGCTCCGAAGGGCCCGTTCAAGACGCGCACCGTCTGCGCCAAGGGCTGCACGTTCAAGACGATCCAGAAGGCCGTCAACGCCTCGAAGGCCGGCGACACGATCAAGGTCAAGGCCGGGACGTACCGCGAGCGCGTGACGATCAAGGGGCAGAGCAAGCGCTACCTGAAGATCATCGGCGACCCGAAGAACCCCGGCAAGGTCGTGCTCGAGGGCAAGAACTCGAAGCCCGCGACGCTGCCGAACAACGGCATCAGCGTGAACGGCGCCGACAAGGTCACGATCAACGGCTTCACCGCGCAGAACTACAACGGCTACGGCTTCTTCGTCGTCAACAACAACGGCTACACGTTCACGAACCTCGTGGCCAAGCTCGTCGGCGTGTACGGCCTGTACGCCTTCAACTCGGTCGGCGGCGAGATGTCGAACTCCGTCGCGGCCTGGAACAACGACTCGGGCTTCTACGTCGGCCAGACGCCGCCGCAGACCAAGCCGATCCGCACGTACCTGCGCAACCTGACCTCCTACGGCAACGTCCTGGGGTACTCGGGCACGAACAGTCGCTACGTGACGATCACGAAGTCGAAGTTCTTCAACAACGGCCTCGGCATCGTTCCGAACGCGCTGGACTCCGAGAAGTACGCGCCGCCGGAGGACAACATGATCATCGACAACGACATCTACTTCAACAACTTCAACTACTACGCGGGCGCGCCGTTCAAGGTCCGTGCCTCCGCGACCGACACGCCGTACCCGGTCGGCACCGGCGTGCTGCTGTTCGGCGGTCGCCGTGCGCGCGTCGAGAACAACCGCGTCTACGGCAACTACCTCGTCGGCGTCGGCGCGCTGAAGCAGATCCTGCTCAAGCAGAAGAGCGCCGCGGACCTGATCGGCAACCAGATCAAGGGGAACTCGTACGGCAACGGCGGGAAGAACCCCAACGGCCGCGACATCTTCTACGACGGCTCCGGCTCGGACAACTGCGTCGACGTCGGCGCCTCGCAGAACAACGTGCCGCTGAACAACAACACGTTCCTCCCGTGCCCGTTCAAGGGCGCGAACACGCTCAACGAGGCCGCGCAGGGCGAGGCCGTCGGCTGGGCGCTCAGCATCGACCCGACCAAGCCCGATGGCGCCGAGAAGTTCTGGCTCAAGGGCACGCAGCAGCCCGTTCCCGGCCTCACGCCGATGGAGCGCTGGACACCCTCGATCGGAGCAAAGTGACCTCGTGACGTATCGCAAGACCATCGCGGTCTTGGGTCTGACCGGTATCGCGGCACTCGCCGCGGTACCGGTGCAGGCCGGAATTGCCGCGAAGCCCAAGCCGAAGCCTCAGAAGAAGACGATCGGCGTTCATGACAACTACTACGGCCCGGCGAAGCTGACCGTCAACAACGGCTCCACGATCACGTGGCGCTGGGAAGAGGACGCGGCCGACATCCACGACCTCAAGCTGACCAAGGGCCCCAAGGGCGTCAAGCAGAGCTCGCTGACCTCGGACCCCGGCTCGGCCGGCTACGAGTTCAAGCGCAAGCTGACGAAGCCCGGCACGTACAACTTCATCTGCACGTTCCACGTCGCGGACGGGATGAAGATGAGCATCACCGTTCGCAAGTAGGCGAACGCCCAGCCTGCACGACCGGCCCGAGACGGGCCGCGCTCCAGACAAAACCCAAGGACGAAGAGAGACAGAATGAACCGCTCCCGAATGGCGGGCGTGAGCTTCGGCGTGCTCGCCGCAGCCCTCACGTTCGCCGGCGCCGCCGGCGCGACCGATTACCCGGCGCCGGCCAAGCCCAAGAACCTCAAACCCCCGACCGGCCCGTTCCACACCCTGACCGTGTGCGCCAAGGGCTGCGCGTACAAGACGATCCAGCAGGGCGTCAACGCAGCCAAGGCGGGCGACACCGTCAAGGTCAAGCCCGGCACGTACCGCGAGCGCGTCAGCGTCAAGGGCGCCTCCAAGCGCTACCTGAAGATCATCGGCGATCCCAAGCACCCCGGGAAGGTCGTGCTCGAGGGCAACGGCTCCAAGCCGACGACCGTTCCCAAGAACGGCCTGTCGATCAACGGCGCCGACAAGGTGACCGTCAACGGCCTGAGCGCCCAGCACTACAGCGGCTATGGCTTCTTCGCGGTCAACGTCAACGGCTACCTGCTGACGAACCTCGTCGCCAAGTCCGACGGCGTCTACGGCATCTACGCCTTCAACTCGGTCGGCGGCGAGATGTCGAACTCCGTCGCGGCCTGGAACAACGACTCGGGCTTCTACATCGGGCAGACGCCGCCGCAGGCCAAGCCGGTGCGCTCGATCGTCACGAACGTCGTGTCCTACGGCAACCAGCTCGGCTTCTCCGGCACGAACATGCGTTACGTGACGATCACGAAGTCGAAGTGGTTCAACAACGGCATCGGCCTGGTGCCGAACGCGCTCGACTCCGAGAAGTACGCGCCGCCGGAGGACAACGTCATCACCGACAACGACATCTTCCTCAACAACTTCAACTACTACAAGGGCTCGCCGTGGCGTCTGGCCCCGACCTCGACGGGGACGAACTTCCCGACGGGCATGGGCGTGCTGCTGTTCGGCGGGCGTCGTGCGCGCGTCGAGAACAACCGCATCTACGGGAACTACCTCGTCGGCGTCGGCGGGCTGCAGCAGGCGCTGCTCAAGCAGACGGACGCCCAGGAGCTCGTGGGCAACGTCGTGCGGGGCAACGCGTTCGGCAACAACGGGGCGAACCCGAACGGCCGCGACCTGTTCTACGACGGTGACGGCAAGGACAACTGCTTCGACCCGGCCGGAACGCACCTCAACGAGCCGGCCGACAACAGCACGCTCACGCCCTGCGGAGCCGACGGCTTCAAGGGTGCGAACCTGAAGGCCGGCATCGACCCGTTCAGCAACCCGGTCTTCATGACCGGCGCGAACTGGTCACTGTCGATCGACCGCAAGAACCCGGCATCCGCGGAGGCGTCGTGGATCAAGGGCACGCAGCAGCCGGTGGCGGGCGTCACGCCGCTGGAGACGTGGACAGCTGCGCTGGGGGCCAAGTAGCGGGTAACGTCGCCAACTCGGCCGCCCGCAAGGGCGGCCGAGTTGTGCGAAACCGGTTCTCAGAAGAACCGCACGCTTCCCACAAGAACCGTTGGTGGTTCTCCCTGTAACCGTGTTTCGCGCAACTCGGTTCGCCCTTCGGGCGAGCCGAGTTGTCGACGTTAGCGGGCGAAGGGCAACACGAAGAACACGATCACCACGTAGTGCGCTCCGGCAGCCCCGGTGACGAGCGTGTGGAAGATCTCGTGGTAGCCGAACGTGGCGGGCGCCGGATCCGGCCGGCCGGCCGCGTAGATGACGGCTCCCGCCGTGTACAGCAGCCCGCCGAGCATGAGCCCGGCGACCGGCAGCCAGCCGAGGTCCTGCCAGAGCGCGGGGATCGTCACGCACGCGACCGCGCCGAGCGTGACGTAGACGCCGACCGTCACCCATTTCGGGGCCTCGGTCCACAGCAGCGTCAGGATCACCCCGGCCACCGCCCCGCCCCAGACGAGGGCGAGGATCGTCGTCGAGAGCGTGCCGTGCAGCACGAGCAGCGCGAACGGGGTGAACGTCGCCGCGATGAACACGAAGATCATCGAGTGGTCGAGCCGCCGCATCCAGCGTCGCGCCTTCGGCTGCCACTCGTGACGGTGGTAGAGGGCGCTGATGCCGAACAGCCCGCAGATCGCGAGCGCGTAGATCGAGCAGGCGACGAGCTGGCGGCCGCCGTTGGCCCGGGCGACGAGGATCGCCCCGAGCAGGATCGCCGCCCAGAACGCGTACTCGTGGATGACGCCGCGCAGCCGCGGCTTGACCTTCGCGACGACGGCGGCCGCACGCTCCGCGGCGTCGGCGGCACCCTGCCGTGCGACCTCGACACCGCGACCGGCGGCGTCCTGCGCGACCTCGACCCGGCGCGCAGCGGCGTCCTGGCCGCGCTGCACCGCATCGGCCGCCTGGTCCCGCATGCGCTCCATGCGCTCGGTCATCAATCGAGGGTACTCCCGATGACCGCGGTTTCCGAATGTTCGTCCGGACGCCGGCTGGAGGATGCGCCGCAGCAGCTCAGCGGCAGCGCCGCGGGCGGACCGCGCCCACGGTCACGCGGTCAGGCGGTCGCAGGCGCCTGGGGCGCGGCATGGATCGGCGGCGTTCGGTCCGCCCATGGCCGCGCCTGCTCGAGTTGCGCCGCGAGGGCCAGCAGCGTCGACTCGTCGCCGAAGCGCCCGACGAGCTGGATGCCGATCGGCAGGCCCTCCTCGCTGGTGTGGAGCGGAAGGCTGATCGCGGGCTGGCCGGTGGCATTGAATACCGGGAGGAACGTCTCGAGGTCCGACCAGGAGGCGAAGAGGTCGCGCGGGGAGATGCTCGCGTTCGGGTCGTAGCGCCCGATCGGCGCCGGCAGCGTTCCCAGGGTCGGTGTGAGCAGCGCGTCGTAGCCCGTGAACCAGCCGCCGACGTGGCGGGAGATCGTGTTGACGTCGCCGACCGCGTCGAGCAGCCTGCTCGAGCTGATCGAGCGACCGTGGGCGACCATCGCGAGCGTCGCGCCCTCGAGGTTCTCCGGCCCGGGGGTGCGGCCGACAAGCTCGCCGAAGCCGTCGATGGAGTGCGCGGCGTCGGCCGACCAGATCGTCGTCATCGCCTCGAGGAACAGCTCCCAGTCGAAGCCCGGCCGTGCCTGCTCGACCTCGTGCCCGAGCTCGGCGAGCAGCGCCGCGGTCGCCTCGCACGCGGCCTGCACCTGTGGATCGCCCGCCCGCCCGGACCAGGGCTCGTGGCAGAAGGCGATGCGCAGCGGCCGGCCCGGCCCGTCGAGCTCGGCGGCATACGCCCGCGCGGGCGCGGGCGCGAGGTTGGGATCACCGGGTGCCGGGGCTGCCAGCACGTCGAGCGCGACCGCGGTGTCGCGCACGCTGCGGGTGACCACGAAGTGCACCGCCCAGCCGCCGAGCGGCTCGGCGGCCGATGGTGCCCAGGTGACGCGCCCGCGTGTCGGCTTGAGGCCGACGACGCCGCAGGCGGCGGCCGGGATGCGGATCGAGCCGCCACCGTCGCTGGCGGTGGCGACCGGCACGATGCCGGCGCCGACCGCTGCCGCGCTCCCGCCGCTCGACCCCCCGGCCATCCGCTCGGCGCTCCATGGGCTGCAGGTCGGCCCCTGCGCGAGCGTCTCGGTCGTCCCCATCACCCCGAACTCCGACGTCGTCGTGCGACCGATCGGCGCGAATCCCGCCCCGCGCAGCCGCGAGACCATCTCCGAGGGCACGTGGACGACCCAGCCCTGCGCCAGTCGGCTGCCGTTCTCGCACACGCGTCCCGCGTCGCCGTGGAAGAGGTCCTTCAGCATCAGCGGCACGCCGCCGAAGGGCCCGCCCGCCGCGGCCGCGGCCTCGCCGGCTGCCTCGTGATCGGGGTAGGTCTCGACGACCGCGCCGAGCGTCGCGTCGACGCGCTCGGCGGCCGCGGCGGCGAGCGCGGCGAGCTCGGCGCCCGTGGTCTCGCCGCGGCGGACGAGGTCGGCCAGCGCGAGGCCGTCGTGGCGTGCGTACTGCGCAAGGTCCATGCGACGACAGTATGCATCCGGTCCGGAGGGAACCTCGTCGGCCGGTCACGGCCCTACCCTGTACGCGATGGGCCCACCGGACGCCGCCACCCCGGAGACCTGTGCGCTCGACGTCACCTTCCGCTCGGTCGTCGAGTGGGAGGCAGGCCCGCACGTCGTCGAGGCGTTCGCTCCATCATGGCCCGCCTACCGTCGCTGGTTCCTGCGTGACGGGGAGGAGCGGCGCTCCTCCTACGCCGACTGCGTCCGTGCGCTCGAGCAGCACATGCCCGAGCTGCGTGGGACCTATGAGCGCCTCGTCGAGCTCCACGGCGGCGGTGATGTCGAGGCGCGCTTCCTCTCGCTGTGGAATCCGCCGCCGCTGTTCGCGGGGTGCTCGATCGCGGCCTGGACCGGCGAGGGCGGCCCGGCGCTCGTGCGCAACTACGACTTCGTGCCGATGCTGTGCGACACCACGCTGCTGGCCAGTGCGTGGAACGGCACGCGCGTGCTGGCGATGAGCGACTGCCTGTGGGGCGTGCTCGACGGGGTCAACGAGCATGGGCTGGCCGTCGCGCTCGCGTTCGGCGGTCGCGACATCATCGGCCCGGGCTTCGCGGTCACGCTCGTCCTGCGGTACGTGCTCGAGTTCTGCCGCAACGTCGAGGAGGCGGTTGCGGCGATCTCGCGGATTCCCGTGAACCTCGCCTACAACATCGCTGTCGTCGACGCCACGGGCGCCGCGGCGACGGTCCAGCTCTCGCCCGACCGCCCGGTGCTCGTGACCGGCGCACTGAGCTGCGGCAACCGTCAGGCGGCTGAGGCCTGGCGCGAGTACGAGGAGTTCAGCGGCACGGTCGAGCGTGAGGCGATGCTCGCCGCCGCACTGGCGGATCCCGCCACGACCCGCGGCTCGCTGGAGGCGCTGTTCCTGGCCGAGCCCGTCTACCGCCCGCCGGCGACCAACCCGTGGGGAACGGTCTACACCGCGAGCTACGACACCACGTCGCCCGGCGTGCGGCTGCTCTGGCCTGACGCCGAATGGTCGATGTCGCTGGCCCACCCGCACGAGGAGCACATCGAGCGATCGATCCTCGCCCGGATCCCCCCGCTGCCGCCGCTCGAGTGGCGCGTGCCGGTCTCCGCATCGGTCATCGTCGCCTGACGAACGCCGGGGGTGGCCAGCGCGCCCGCAACGTGCGAGGCTGGCACGGTGGGACGAGTGCGGTGGCACCGGTGGCTGAGGAGGATGATGGGAGCGGCGGAGCAGGACGCGCGTGGCACCACGCCGGGGACACCGGCGAGGCGATCGGCGCGCCCGCACGTGTCCGGAATGTCGGAGATCTACGGCTTCCTGCGCAGCAACCAGACGCCGATCTACTTCGTCTCGCCCACGCCGTACAACATCCTCGGGGTTGATCAGTGGATCGGCGCGATGGAGTACATCGAGTACTTCGACACGTTCGACGGCCTGCATCCGCACTGCTTCACCCCCCGGCGCGAGGGCCCACGCGAGTTCGAGTCGTTCGAATCGGTGAACACCTACCTGCTGGGTCACAAGGAGGTCATCGACCGCGTCCGGACGCGGGGAACCGACGGCGCGAAGGTCCTGTTCGTCATGTTCGACGAGGAGACCGAGGCGCTGGCCGGCGAGCTCGGGCTCGAGATCGCACTTCCGCCGCGCGAACTGCGCGAGCACCTCGACTCGAAGATCGTGACGACGGAGCTGGGCAACGCAGCGGGCATCGCGTCGGCCCCGAACGTCCTGAGCCATGCTGCGACCTACCAGGAGCTGCTGGAGCTCGCGCGCGGCGCCGGCCTCGGAGAGGACCTGGTCGTGCAGACGCCGTACGGCGACTCGGGACGCACCACATTCTTCGTGCGCAGCCTCGAGGACTGGGATGGCTGCGCGGAGGACCTCGCCGGCGAGCAGCTGAAGGTGATGCGCCGGATCGCGCACGTGCCCGGCACGCTGGAGGCGGTCGCAACGCGCCACGGGACGCTCGTCGGACCGATCCAGACGGACATCACCGGCTTCGAGCAGCTCACGCCCTACCGGGGCGGCTGGTGTGGCAACGACATCTTCCCGGGTGTCTTCGACGAGACCGCCAGGGTGGCGATCCGCTCGATGGCGCAGCGCCTCGGTGATGAGCTCTACCGCAATGGCTATCGCGGAGTCTTCTGCCTGGACTTCCTGCTCGACACCGACAGCCGCGAGGTCTACCTCGGCGAGATCAACCCGCGGATCTCCGGGGCGAGCCCGCTGACGAACCTCGTGACGTCGAAGTACGGGGGCGCCCCGCTCTTCGTGTTCCACCTGCTCGAGTTCCTCGACGTCGACTGGGACGCCGACCTGTCGCGCGTCCAGGAGCGCTGGAACGAGTTCGATGCGTGGAGCCAGCTCGTGCTCAAGCAGACCGACGACACGGTCGAGCTCATCACCGAGGCGCCGGCGTCCGGGCTCTGGCGGATGCACGACGACGGGACGATCGCGTTCCTGCGCACCGAGACCGACTGGCACGCCGTCGGCGGCGAGGACGAGGCGTTCTACTTCCGGGTCTACGGCACGGGCGAGTACCGCTATCCCGGCGCCGACCTCGGCATCATCGTCACGCAGGGCCGGATGCAGACCGACGACCGCTGCCTGACCGAGCGGGCGCTGCGCTGGTCCTCCGCGATCACGGCGCAGTTCGCGGGCATCCCACCGGCGGAGGCCGTCACGGTGCCAGAGGCGCAGTACACCAAGTGGTTCTGAGAACTACGCTTGGTGCACCTGTGAGGCTCGTCTGCAGGACCCCGCCGGAGTAGCTCAGTTGGCCAGAGCAACCGCCTTGTAAGCGGTAGGTCACGGGTTCGAATCCCGTCTCCGGCTTCCGCGGATCTGAACCCGAAGGAGTTCGCAATGAGTGACGCGCCGGATGACCTGCGTGAACGTGGCGAGCATCATGCGAGGGAGGCTGAGCGACTGCTGAGGAGCTGGTGGCTGTCGACCCATGTCAAAGCGCAGGTCCACGCCACGCTCGCCGTGTACTACATGAGCAGGGCGGAGCGCTCCTGAAGGAGGGACCACCCGGCTCCCGGGGTGCCCAGGTGGTCGTTCCCGCCGGACCGAACCCGGTCAGCCGTCTCTGGTGTGCTCAATCGGGTTCGGATCCCTGGGAGCCGGACGGAACCCAGTTGTGCGCGGTCTCGAAGCCGAGGGCCCCCGCACCGCCGCGTCCCCCCCGTTCGCGTCAGTGCATGAGGATCCGCGTCCTACGACGCGTCACCTCGTCGGGTTCATGAGCGCGGCGCAGGATCTCGAGCCGGCACTGAACCCCCCGGGCCGGCTGTCGTTCCTGCTCCATCCTTGCTCCCCTTGTGATTCGTTGGACCGTGGGGAAACCGTAATCCTGGGCCGCGGTGCGTTGTGTGAGTTGCCACACAACGCGCGGAACCTTCCGGGCGCGGCTTCGTTTCAGCGGAACCATGCGCACCTCCCGCCGCGTCATCCGCTCATCGCTCACGGTCGCCGCCGCGCTCGTCGCCCTCACGTCGCTCGCCGCTCACGGGCAACGCCGCCGCACGCGCGACGACGAACTGCCCGGCGCGCGCCCACACCCTCGTCAAGGCGCCGCTCGGCCGCGATCTGGCACGACGGTCGCTCGCTCTACGGATGCACCACCGTCTACGGCAGCCGTCCGCGCACCGTGCGTCTGGGCCCGTGGGCGCCTGGGACGCGAGCGGCGTTCGACGGGGTCAACGCGGCGTGGACCGTTCCGCACCGCCTCGCGAGCGGCGCCGTCGCGGACCGTGCATGGGCGGCGCAGACGCAGACCGGCAGGCGCTGGCTCCTCGGCACCCCGCTCGTCCCGCCCGTCGGCACGACCACGCCACGGCGCGAGGCACGCGTGGCCTGGATCACCGTGACCGACGCCGGCGTCGCATGGATCACGCGCACGAGCGACGTGGTCCTGGCACTGCACGAGCCCAGCGACACCCCCACGGCGATCGGCACGCTTCCGGCGCCGCTCCAGCCGGCGAAGAAGCTGCTGCTCGTCGGCAGCTGGCCCGCGGTCCCGGCCGCGCAGCTCGCGGCGAGCGCCAAGCTCGAGGAGCTGCCCGGCGACGGCGACGAATGTGGCGGAGCCAACGACTACCGCCTGACCGTGCAGCCCGGTGCCGGCGGTCCGGTGGGCGCGCTCTGGAACGGCTACTGGTCGCGGCCGAACTGCGGGTGACGGCCGTCAGGCGACGCCGGCGGGCACGCGCGGCGCGCCCGCAGCCCGTGCTGCGGCGTCGCGGTCCACGGCATCGGCGCTCGCCGGCCCGAACTCGGCGCGCGCACGCGTCCGCGACTGCTCGCGCCACATCACCAGGGCGGGAATGATCGCCAGCGCGACGAGCGCGACCGACCACCAGTACGTGTGGCCGAACGCCGTCGCGATCGGATCGGCGAGACGCTCGCGGGCGGCCGGCGGCAGTGACTGGGCGGCCGCCTCGCCGCCGCCGGGGGTTGCGGTCGCCCCGGCGGCGACGGGCACCTGGTCTGCGAGCTGGCGCTGGAGCACCACCGCCAGCACCGCCGTGCCGATCGACCCCCCGACTCGCTGCAGCACGTTGAGCATCGGCGTCGCCCGCGGGACCTGGCTGGTCTCCAGCAGCGCGTAGGCGCTCGCCATCGCGGGCATCATCGTGAAGCCCAGTCCCACGCCGCGCACGACGAGCGTCGAGGCCAGCAGCGCGTAGGAGGTCGAGCCCGGTCACCTGCGTGAACGGCAGCGTCCCGACGATCAGCGTCACGAGGCCGGCGACGACGACGGGGCCGCCGCCGATGCGGTCGGTCAGCCGCCCCGACCAGCGCATCGCGATCGCCGCGCCGATGCCCTGCGGCGCGAGCAGCAGGCCGGCCTGCAGCGGGGAGAGGCCGCGATCGATCTGGTAGTACAGCGGCAGCAGCAGCATCCCGCCGAACAGCGCCGCGCCGACGAGCATCACGGTCGCCGCCGACGCGCTGAAGCCCGTGCTGCGCAGCAGTCGCACGTCGACGATCGGGAAGTCGTGGAACCACGAGCGGCGCGCGAACGCGACGACGAGCCCCGATCCGACGAGGATCGGCGCCCACACGCGCAGGCTGTCGAGCGAGCCGCTCGATGCGACCTCGCTCAGTCCGTAGACGATCGCGGCGATGCCGGGGGAGAGGAGGGCGAGCCCCGCGAGGTCCAGCCGCGCGCCGCTCCTGCCCTCCGCGCGCTCGGCCGGCAGCAGCCGCGCCGCGAGCACGAGACCCGACGATCCCGACGGGCAGGTTCACGAAGAAGATCCAGCGCCACGACAGGTTCTCGATCAGCAGGCCTCCGAGGACCGGCCCGAGGACCGGTGCCAGCAGCATCGGGACGCCGACGATGCTCATGACGCGGCCCATGTGCCGCGGTCCGGCGGCCTGGGCGAGGGTGATCATCCCGACCGGCATGATCATCCCGCCGGCCAGTCCCTGCAGCACGCGGAAGGCGATCAGCGCGTCGGCGCTCCAGGCGAGCCCGCACAGGACGCTCGTGAAGACGAAGCCGGCGACGGCGCTCATCCAGACGCGCTTGGCGCCGAACCGCTCGGCGGCCCAGCCGGTCAGCGGGATCACGGTCGCGAGCGCGAGCAGGTAGCCGGTCGAGACCCACTGGATCGTCGCCAGCGGCGAATGCAGGTCCTTCGAGAGCGTCTCGAGCGCGACGTTGACGATCGTCGTGTCGAGGATCGACATGATCGCGCCGATCACCACGACGATCGCGATCGCCTTGACCTCGGGGGTGAGGCGGTTCTCGGCGCTCAAGACCTCGCCTCGACGGGCGGGGGCGGCTCGACGGCGCCGTACCCGCCCCCGACCACCGCGGCCTCGTCGAAGGCCCGCAGCTCCTGGCGCGCTGAGCGTCGTCTCGACCGAGCGCGGGGCGCTGCGCGGCACGAGCGCCGAGGCGCCGAGCGCGACGATCGCGCCGAAGCCGCTCATCAGGAATGCGCCCGTGTAGCCGCTCTCGCCGGCGAGCCCGGAGGACGAGGCCGACGCCGTCAGGATCGCCGCCGCGACCTGGCCGCCGACCGCGCCGCCGATCGAGCGGACGATCGTGTTGACGCCCGACGCGACGCCCGTCATCTCCTGCGGCACCGCGTCGACGACGAGGTTCGCCATCGCGGCGAACGCCAGGCCGATGCCGAGCCCGAGCAGTGCGCTGCCGAGGAAGATCTCCCACGGCTGCGCGTGCAGCGCGGCGAGGCTGAAGTACGCGATCCCGGAGGCGGCCGTCCCGAGCATCAGCGGCAGCCGCGAGCCGCGGCGTGTCGAGATGCGCCCGGAGAGCGGGCCCGAGAACAGCATCAGCAGTGCGCTCGGCAGCAGGTAGATCCCGCTCAGCGTCACGCTGGCCCCGAAGCCGTACCCCGACGAGGTCGGCGT
Source organism: uncultured Solirubrobacteraceae bacterium (assembly GCA_963781935.1). GTDB lineage: Bacteria > Actinomycetota > Thermoleophilia > Solirubrobacterales > Solirubrobacteraceae > F1-60-MAGs163. Next base: position 1,568,913 of record CAWAHX010000005.1, on the reverse strand, counting down.
CTGGACGAGCTGCGGGATCAGGATGTAGGAGCCGAACATCGCGAAGCCGATCGCGAAGCCGGCGAGGTTCACGGTCCACATCGGCCGCCTGCGCATCAGCCGCAGATCGATCAGCGGATCGGTCGTACGCAGCTCGAACCACGTCCAGATCGCGCCGAGGACGATCGCGGCGGCGAACAGCCCGAGGATGCGCGGGCTCGTCCAGCCCCACGAGTTCCCCTCGCTCACGCCGATCAGGAGCGCGAGCAGCGTCGCGGTGAGCAGCGCGGCGCCGGGGTAGTCGATCCGCGCCTTCACGCGCACCGGCGACTCGGGCACGTAGCGCCACGTGGCCAGCGCGGCCATCGCCGAGGTGACCACGCCGAGCCAGAAGATCGAGTCGACGCCGAACTGGTCGACCATCACGCCGCTGATGACGAGTCCGACGCCGCCGCCGATCCCGAACATCGCCGAGATCGTGCCGATGCCGGTGGCGACCTTCTCGCGCGGGAACTCGTCGCGGATGATGCCGATCGCCAGTGGCAGGATCGCGCCGCCGACGCCCTGCACCGCGCGGCCCGCGATGTAGACGCCGAGCGAATGGCCGAACGCGGCGATCAGGTTGCCCGCACCGAAGCACAGCAGCGCGAGCAGCAGCAGCCGCTCCTTGCCGTACATGTCGCCCAGGCGCCCGACGATCGGCGTCGCGATCGAGGAGGCGAGCAGGAAGGCCGTCAGCAGCCACGTGACGCTCGCGGCGCTGACGTGGAGATCGCGCTGGATCTGCGGGAGCGCGGGGACGATCATCGTCTGCGCGAGCGTGTACGCGAGCGCACCGAGTGCCAGGATGAAGAGGGTGCGGTTGGGGCTCGCGCGCACCTCGTCGACGGTCGTGTGGGTCACAGCTGCTCCACCGCTGCGGCGAGGTGGCTCAGGAGTCGCGCGGCCTGCCTGCGCTCGCCGGGGCTGAGCGTGGCGAACAGGTCGCTGCGCCAGCGCGCCACGGCCTCGCGCTTGGCCTCCACGCGTCGGCGGCCCTCGCCGGTGAGATGGATCAGCACGCAGCGCTGGTCGCCCGTCTGCGGGCGCTCGCGCGCGATCGAGCCCGTCGCGCTCGAGGCCGGTGAGCATGCGGGTCGCCGTCGGCGACGCGACGCCGGCGCCGATCGCGACGTCGCGGACCGTCAGCGGGCCCGCGGCATCGAGCAGCGCATCGAGCAGCTGGAACTGGGAGAGCGACAGATCGCCGTCGCCGTCGGGCTGCTCGGCCGCGTAGCGCCCCCGCGCGCGGCGGGTCGCGCGCATGAACTCGCCGAACGCATCAGCGAAGGCCTGCAGTTCGGCGTCGTCGGTGGGGCGGCGAACGGGCGTCGGCGCGCGGTGTCGCGGAAGGCATCAGCGCAACAAGATAGCAAGCTATGTAGCGTGCTACCTATTTGGCTCGCGCCACGGTGTAGCCTGTCCGCGGATTCGTGCCCAGTCGTCCCGCGGTCCGGCGAGGGGGAGTCAGATGTTCGCCACCGGTTCTCTGCGCTCACGCGCCGCGCGGCGCGGCTGCTGCGTCCTCGCCGTGCTGCTCGTCGCTGCGTCGTCGGCCGGGACCGCCGACGCGGCGTCGGCGAAGAGCGGCCCGAACCCGCGCTCGCTCTCAGCCGCGGTGACGACGTTCCGCGCGGCGCTCAGCGGGAGCGGGCTCCCGGCCGTCCAGCGTCGCCGCCTGGCGATCGTGCGCCGCCGCGGCTCGAGCATCGTCACGCTGATCCGCCGCGGGCGCCTCTGCGCCGCGCGGCCCAGGCTCGCCGCGCTCCTGCGCGCGGGCAAGGGCACGCGGCTGTCCGCGCTCGTGCGCGCGAAGCTCGCGGCCGCCGGCCTCTCGCTCGACGCCGCGATCCTCTCGTCGCGCAGGTCGCGTCGCTGCGGCGGTGCCCGCTCAGCGCCCGGGTCGGCACCTCGCACGAAGACGCTGCGCTCCACGAAGACCGGGATCGAGCTGCAGGTCACGCTGCCCTCGGCGCGCCTGACCCCGACCGTCAAGGGCGGCAAGGCCTTCGTGGCGCTCGACATGCCCGGGATGACCGGGAGCGGCGACGCCGGCAAGCCATCCGTCCCCGGGATGCACGACCTGCTCGCGATCCCCGGCGGCGCGTCGGTGTCGGTGGCCGTCGAGGGCAGTTCGAGCTACGTCGTCGACGGCGTCGACCTGGTCCCCAACCAGCATGAGCCGGTCGACGCGGTCACGCCGCCCGGGAAGCAGTTCGCCGACAAGCCGTTCACCCAGAACGCCGGTGCGTACGCGTCCGCCAAGCCGTTCCCGGCCGCTCCGGCCGCCGGTGACGAGATGGGTCCGATGCGCGACCTCAACGTCGCGCGACCTGTCGATGTTCGGCGCCCAGTACACGGCGAAGGCCAAGCGCCTGCGCGTCTTCACGTCGATGAAGGTCAAGGTCGACTTCAAGGGCGGCGTCGGGACGTTCGCCGACACGCGGCTGCTCAGCCCCTGGAACCAGCCGGCCGTGTCGCTCTACAAGAGCCTGATCACGAACTTCGACGTCGCCTCGGGCGCGCTGAGCAGCGTCACGCACGCTCTCTGCGGCGAGGAGATCCTGATCATCACCTCGTCAGGGCTGCGCGCCGCCGCCGACAAGCTCGCCGCCGCGCGTCAGCACGACGGCTTCCGCACGAAGGTCTACAACGTCGGGGCGCCCGGCGTCGGAAGCACCGCGGACCAGATCCGGACGTTCGTTCAGAACGAGGTCTGGTCGACCACGTGCACGGTGCGCCCCAACTATCTGATCCTGCTCGGCAACACCGCGAACGTGCCGACGTTCCCCAGCGACGACACGACGCCCGGCGACGTCCCGAGCGACCTCGACTACGCACTCAAGATCCACGGCCTCTACCTCCCGGACCTCGCGGTCGGCCGGATCTCGGCTGCCAGCCTGTCCGACGCCAACACGGCGGTCGACAAGATCATCGGCTACGAGGACAGCCCGCCGTTCGACTCGGCGTTCTACAAGAACGCGACGGTCACTTCGTACTTCCAGACGACGAACAACAGCCAGACCCAGGACGAGCGCGGGTTCACCCGCACGGCCGAGGCCGTGCGCGCCGGCCTGCTCGCCAACGGCAAGTCGGTCAGCCGCGTGTACACCACGGCGGCGACGAATCCGCTGACCTACGACACCGGCGACGCGATCCCGTCCGACCTCAAGAAGCCGGGCTTCGCCTGGAACGGGACCGGCACCGACGTCATCAACCAGATCAACAGCGGCCGGTTCCTGCTCGTCCATCGCGATCACGGCTACGAGACCGGCGTCACGAACCCCGACTTCTCGACCGGCGACGTGCCGAGCATGACGAACGGCGCAAAGCTGCCGGTCGTCTTCCTGATCGACTGCTCGGCGGGGACCTTCGACAACCCGGGCACGGCGAGCCTCGCCGAGGCGATGCAGCGGCGGGCCGGCGGCGGCTCGGTCGCGGTGATCGCCGCGTCGCGCGTCAGTCCGAGCGAGACGAACAACGTCTTCACGCTCGGCCTGGTCGACGCCATCTGGCCGAACATCCTGCCCTACGACGGTGGGTCGACGCCCACCTACCGGATCGGCGACGTGCTGAACCTCGGCAAGCTGCACGTCCTGCTGAAGGCGGCGGACATCGGGGCCGACTCGGCACGCACCGAGAACCGGCTCTACCAGCTGTTCGGCGATCCGTCGATGGAGATCCGCCGCTCGAACCCGCTGCTGACGGTCGGTGCGACGGCCGTGCTCCAGGGCGCCGCCGTGCGGGTCGCGTCCGGCGCGGCGACCGGCAAGGGAGGGCTGGCGACCCTGCTGCAGGACGGCGTCCCGATCGGCAAGGCGGTGCTCGACGGTGCGGGCAACGCGACCATCGCCCCTGACGCCCCGGTCACGGACGGCTCGAAGCTCGACGTCGTCCTGGATCAGGCGGGGTCCATACCGGCCACGATCACGCTGCGAGCCGCGACGCCGCCACCGCCCCCGCCGCCTCCGGCGCGTCCCGACCTCCAGTTCGCGAGCCTCACCCAGTCGGCCGCGGTGTCGCTCTGGACGCTGAAGGTCACGAACGCCGGTCCCGTCGACGCCGGGCCGTTCCAGGTCACCGTCAGCGCGCTCTCGCGCCAGTTCAACACGCCCCAGCGTGTGACGCGGACGTTCACGTTCGCCCACGGAGTCAAGGCGGGTGCGACGATCGCCGCCGATTCCGACCGTCGACCCCGTCCCGACCCTGCAATGCCCAATCGACGTGAACGTCGATTCGGGCGCGGCCGTCGACGAGTCCGACGAGACGAACAACCAGGTGCAGCTCGCCACCGGGGCCGGCTGCCCGCCGCCGATAGGTTCAGAACCTGGGTCTGAACGCGTGTCAGGCCGAGATGCCGGCCGCGTGCGTGATGTCGCCGTGGCCGTTCGGAGGACACGACGTGCTCGTACGACGGGACCTCGTCGTCCTGGGGCGGGTTCAGGCGCCGCTCGACCTCGCCGAGCACGATGCCGAACACGAGGTGGCGCCACGTGGCCTGGGCGAGCGCCGCGGGGTTGCCGGCCAGGTTCGGCATGTCCGCGCGCGCCGGATGGAAGCGGTCGGTGAGTGCCACTGCCGGCCACGTCGCGAAGTGCTCCACCATCGCGGCCGCCGGGCCGCGGGCCCAGCCCGGCAGCGGCATGCGCGGAGCGACGTTCGCGTAGACGGCACCGAACGCGGCGCCGTTGGCCAGGTGCAGGCCCGCCCCGGCGACCGGCCACGCCCGACCGCGGGTCAGCGCCTTGCCGAGGAGCTCGGTGTCGTCGTAGTCGACACCGAAGACGCGCTTGTCGAGTGGCTGCAGGACGGCCCAGACGCCCGCGGCGATGGTGCCGGCGAGGGCGCCGCGGAGGGTCCGGGAACGGTCGATGGCCATGCGAGCCATCGTACTCCTGACAGGGTGTAACCCCCGCGGGGCAATTCGGTATCCGAGTGCATGGAGCACGAGGAGCTGCTGCGGCGCGCGGGGGAGCGAGGTGTCAATCCGCTCGTGCTCGGCGTCGTGCGCCTGCTGTTCCTCCCGTTCTTCCTCGTCTACTTCCGCCTCGGACGCATCGGGCGCGAGCACGTACCGAAGACCGGTGCGACGATCATCGCCGCCAACCACCGGTCGTTCCTCGACCCGTTCGTGATCGGCGCCCTCGTCAACCGGCCGATCTACTTCGTCGCCAAGCGCGAGCTGTTCGAACGCCCCGGGCACTACGGGCGCTTCCAGGCCTGGTTCCTCAACGCGCTCGGCGCGTTCCCGATCGACCGCGGCACCGGCGACAGCGCATCGATGGAGACCGCGCGCCGCATCCTCGAACGCGGTGACGCCGTCATGATCTTCCCCGAGGGGACGCGCGTGCGCCCAGGCCCGCTCGGGCACCCTCGGCGCGGCGTCGGCCGCCTGGCGCTGGAGACCGGCGCCGCTGTCGTGCCGGTCGCCGTCTTCGGCACGGCGAACGTGCGGCGCGGCTGGCGGATCTACCCGCGCAAGGTGACGATCCGCGTGGGTGGGCCGCTGCACTTCCCGAAGGTCGACAACCCGTCTCCCGCGCTGGCCAAGGGCGTCACCGACCGCATCTGGCCGTGCGTGGAGCTGCAGTGGGAATGGCTGGGCGGGACGCCACCGCTGCGCCGTGCCGCCGTCGTGGGTGCCGGATCGTGGGGGACGAGCCTCGCCATCACGCTCGCGCGCGCCGGCCTCGACGTGCAGCTCGGCTGCCGCACCGCCGAGCAGGCGGAGGCGCTCGCGCTCGCGCGCGAGAACCCGCGCTACCTGCCGGGCGTGCGACTGCCGGACGCGATGCCGATCCTGCGTGCATCGGACCTCGACCTCGACGACGTCGATCTGGTGTGCCTCGCCGTGCCGACCGCGGATCTGCCGGCCGCGATGGGGCAGGTCGCCGACCGGCTCGGCCCGAAGACCGGCGTGCTCGTCCTGTCCAAGGGCCTCGTCCCGCCGACCGGCGAGCTTCCCACGGCCTACTGCGCCGCCCGCGTCGCCGGTCGCCCGGTCGCCTGTCTCGGCGGCCCCGCACACGCGGCCGACGCGCTCGAGCACGGGGCCTCGGTCGTCGCCGCGTCGCACGACCGCGACTTCGTCGCGCAGCTGCGTCACGCGCTGGCCGACGCCGGCTTCGACGTCGAGACGACCACCGACGTGACGGGGGTCGACCTTGCGGGGGTCGCGAAGAACGCCGCCGTGCTCGCCGCGACGACCGCCGCGGTGCTCGGGCCGAACGCCTCCGGCGCCGCCGCCGGCAAGGTGTTCGCCGAGGTCTCCCAGTACGCCACGACGCTCGGCGCGCGCCCGGAGACCTTCGCGGGGCTCGCCGGTGCGGGCGACCTCGTCGCCTCGGTCGTCGCCGCCGGGGGACGCAACCGCCGCGCGGGTGAGCTGCTTGCGCGCGGCGTGCCGTCCGCCGAGATCCGTCCGGCGCTCGGGCAGGTCGCCGAGGCCCTGGACACGCTCCCGCTGCTCGCCGCCGCACTGCGCGAGCAGGGCGTCCGTGCACCCGCAACCGCCGCCCTCGTGGCCGTCGTCGAGGGTCGCTCCAGCGCCCACAGCTTCGCGGAGCAGGTCACCGCCCCCAGACGCGTCGTCGGCGTGAGAGTGGCGTAGGCTGCGATGCGTGGACAAGGACGAGCTCGACCGGCGCTTCTCAGAGCTCTACAAGGCGCATCTGCGAGACGTGTACTCGTACTCGTACTACCGGGTGGGCAACCACCACGACGCCGAGGACCTGACGGAGCAGACCTTCCTGCAGGCCTACCGTCACTTCGAGCGTGCCCTGGCGGAGTCCGACGGGCGACCGCTGCGGCCGTGGCTGATCCGCATCGCCCACAACCTCGCCGCGAACCTCTACCGCGACCGCTCTCGCAAGCCCCAGACGGCGCTCGACTCGATCGCCGAGCCGAACACGCTCCACACGACGGAGGACATCGTCGAGGGGCGCGACGAGCTGCGGCGGATCCTCGAGGGTGTTCAGGAGCTGCCGGACGACCGGCGCGAGGCACTGATCATGCGCTTCGCCCTCGGCATGGACAACAAGGAGATCGCCCGGGCGCTCGGCCGCTCGGACGGGGCCACGAAGGTCCTGATCCATCGCGCGATCAAGCAGCTCGAGGGCATCGTCGCCACGCCGGCGGGAGCGTGACCGCGATGAGCGCCCAGCCTCAGCCCGGGGATCTCGAGGCCCTGCTCAGCCGCGCGCTCGCGCCGGTCGAGCCGCCCGAGCACCTCGCCGCCCGGATGGAGGAGCACCTCACGACGATCACGTCGCTGGCGGCCGACGAGCTCGACGCCTGGGAGCTCGACGTCCTGCACGACCCGCGCACCTGGGTGCGCCCCGTCGCCGCGGTCGCGGTCGGGACCGCCGCCGCGGGCGCCGCCGCCATCCTCCAGAGCCGTCGTCGCCGTGGCCGCCGTTCATCGTCGAGAACCCCGGACGCCGATCCCGTCGAGTTCGCCGTCAGCGCCCTGCGAACGATCGCGGACGAGGTCGAGCGCCGCCTGCGCCGCTGATCGCGAGCGCGACAACCGCGGCGCCGCCGACGGCTGACCAGCTAGCGTGGCCTGCTCCGCGCCGATGAGCACCCAGACGCTTCCCACCTGTTACCGCCATCCGGGCCGCGAGACGCGCGTCTCGTGCTCGAGCTGCGGACGCCCGATCTGCCCGGACTGCATGACGCCGAGCCCGGTCGGCATGCGGTGCCCGGAGTGCTCCAGCCAGAAGACGAAGGTCACCTCGATGCCGGCCGTCAGCGCCGCCGCGAACGCGGCCACCGCGACGATGGTGCTGATCGGGATCAACGTGCTGATCTTCCTCGCCAGCGGGAAGTTCACGATCGGCGGCGCGAGCGGCGGGAACGAGATCTTCACCCGCCTGCTGCTGTTCGGTCCGTTCGTCTCCGACGGCGAGCTGTACCGGCTCGTCAGCTACGGCTTCCTGCACGACGGGCTCCTGCACATCGGCTTCAACATGTACCTGCTGTACATCCTCGGGCAGATGCTCGAGCCGCAGCTCGGGATCCCGCGCTACCTCACGCTCTACGGCACGGCGCTGCTCGGAGGCGCGTTCGGCGCGCTGCTGTTCAGCCCGAACTCGCCGACCGTCGGCGCCTCCGGCGCCATCTTCGGGCTGATGGGGGCCGCCGCCGTCGAGCTTCACCGGCGCGGGTTCAACCCGTTCCAGACGAACATCGGCATGCTGATCCTGCTGAACCTCGGTCTCAGCGTCGTCATCCCGGGCGTCAGCATCGGCGGCCACGGCGGAGGGCTCGTCTTCGGCGTGCTGGCGGGTGTCGCATTCCGCCTGGCGGACGACCGCCGCCTGCCGGCGCTCGGCTACTTCGCGAGCGCGGTGCTGTGCGGTGCCGCCGTCGCCGGCTCGATCGCCGTCGCCTGAGCCGACGCCTCCTACGCGGCCCGCAGGCCGGAGCCGACCAGCACCGAGCCGTCCATCTCGATGCCGTCGTCGCTCTCGCGCGCGGCCTTCCGCGCCGAGCTCCAGCGAGCGCGCGTGGATCGCCTCGCGCACGTCGCCGTCCAGCGTCGCCATCGCGACGGCGAGCGGCCCGGCGAGCTGCGGGACGAGCTCCCACCACGCGTCCAGCGACGTGACGCGCATCGGCGTGGCGACGCGCGTGACGCCCACATCGTCGAGCCCGCCCGAGCCGAGTGCCTCGGCGAACCGCTCACCGTCGCCCAGGGAGAACGGGCCGGGGACCTCCGGTGGCGGGAACGGCACGCCGAACTGCTCGCCGACGGCGTCGAAGATCAGGCCCAGCCACGGGTTGGCCTCGCGCGCATCCCAGACGATCGCGCCGTAGCGCCCGCCCGGGCGGAGCACCCGCGCGGCCTCGCGCACGGCGTCGCCCGGGACCTCGGCGAACATCAGGCCATGGCGGATGATGACCGCGTCGAAGCTCTCGTCATCGGCCGCGATGCTGAGCTGATCACAGACGAGCGTCGTGACCTGCGACAGGCCCGCGGCCCGGCGAGCGGCGGCCTGCACCATGGCCGGCGCCACATCGCTGAGCACGACGTGACCCGACGCGCCGACACGGCCCGCCGCCGCGATCCCGGCGCCCCCCGCCCCGGTGGCGAGGTCGAGCACCGTCTGTCCCGCGTCCGAGCTGCATCTCGTCGAACAGGAGCTCCATCGCGGGCGCCAGCTGGGCGTCCATGAACTCGGCATTGTGCTCCCAGGCCGCCGCGACGCTGTCCCACATCTCGGCCATGCGGCGAGGATCCCATATGCGGGGGCGCCCGCCTACCCCGAGTCGCCGCGGCGGGCCCAGTCGCTGTAGCCGCCCTCGTAGGAATGGACCTCGAGGTCGGCGACCTCGACGATCCGGTCGGCGATGCGATCCAGGAAGTAGCGGTCGTGCGACACGGCGATGACGGTTCCCTCGAAGGATTCGAGCGCCCCTTCCAGGACCTCGACCGCGTCGATGTCGAGATGGTTCGTCGGCTCGTCGAGGATCAGGCAGTTCGCCCCCGCGAGCATCAGCTGCAGGCAGCGCAGCCGCGTCCGTTCGCCGCCGCTCATCGCGCCGACCGGCCGGCGGACCTGCTCGTAGTCGAACAGGAAGCCCATCAGGTGGCGCACGGCGTCGTCCTCGGGCATCGACTTCGCCGCTCGCACGACCTCGAGCGCGGTCGCGTCCGCGGGGAGTTCCGCGGCGGTCTGCGTGAGGTGGTCGAACGTGATCCCCGGCCCCGCCCAGCGCTCCCCGCTCGTCGGCGCGAGCTCGTCGCACAGCAGCCGCAGCAGCACCGTCTTGCCGGCGCCGTTCGCGCCGATCACGCCGACGCGCTCTCCGCGCATCACGGTCAGCTCGACCCCGGTCAGCACCGGATCGAACTCCACGTCGCGCAGCTCCACGACGCGCTCACCGCCGCGCGTCGCGCCGCGCAGCCGCAGCGCCATCCGGCGGCGCTCGAGCACCGGCCGGTCGATCTTCTCCATGCTGTCGATCTGGCGCTGCTTGTTGCGTGCCTGCTTGATGTGCCGCTGGTCCTCGGTGCGCCGCGCCCAGTCCTCGAACCGCCGGATCGACTCCTCCAGGCGCGCGATCTCCTTCTGCTGGGTCACGTACGCCTGCTGGCGCTTGACGAGCTCGAGCTCGCGTGCGACCGCGTAGGCGGAGTAGTTGCCGGGCCACGTCCGGATGCGCCCGCCCTCCAGCTCCGCGATCTCGTCGACCGTCTCGTCCAGGAGATAGCGGTCGTGGCTGACCATCACGACGGCGCCCTGAAGGTCGTCGAGCAACTCCTCCAGGCGCCGCCGGCGCCGGATGTCCAGATGCGCCTCGGGCTCGTCGAGCAGCAGCACGTCGGGCCGGCCGACGAGGCACGCCGCGAGGGCGACGAGCTTCGCCTGCCCGCCGCTGAGCCGGTTCGTCGGGCGATCGAGCACGGACTCGTCCAGCCCGAGGTCGCGCAGATGACGCACGCCCTCGCCCTCCACGTCGTCGGCGGCGAGCGCCGTCACGAGGCCCTCCTGACGCTCGAGCAGCCGGGTCATCCGGCGCAGGTCGCCGGCCAGCGCCGGGTCCGTGAGCCGCGCCTCCACGTCGGCCAGCTCCGCAAGCCGTGCGGCGTGGTCCGGTCGTGCGGCGTGGAGCGTCTGGCGCACCGTGCGGTCGTCACCGGTCACGAGCTGGGGCAGGAAGCGCACCACCGCGCCCTTGCGCGTCGTGATCGCGCCGGCGTCGGGCACTTCGAGCCCCGCGAACATCCGCAGCAGGGTCGACTTCCCCGCGCCGTTGGGCCCGACGAGCCCGATCCGCGCGTTGTCGGGCACCTGCAGAGAGGCGCCCAGCAGGATCTTCCGCCCGCCGAAGCCCTTGACGACCTCCTGGACCTGAAGGGCGACCGCCATCAGCGCAGCGCCAGCGCCGGGCTGGGTGCTTCGCGGACGGCGCCGGGGTGGAGCACGTGCGCCAGCGTCTCGAGGCCGTCGACGAGTCGCGGCCCCGGGCGCGAGAACGTCGCGGACGCGTCGACGGCGACGATCCGTCGCGCACCGGTCGCGGCAAGGTCGGCTGCGTGCGCGCGGGCCTCCTGCAGCGAGCGCGGCGCGTCGTACCCGCACGGCATGACGATGACGACGTCCGGGGCGGCCGCCGCGACCGCGTCCCAGGTCAACTGCGCGGAGGGCTCGCCGGCGAAGCCGAGCACGTCGATCCCGCCGGCCAGCTCGATCAGCTGCGGCGTCCAGTGGCCGGCGATGAACACCGGGTCGAGCCATTCGAGCGCCGCGACGGTGACGCGCGGCTCGTCCTTGACCGCGATCTTCACGCGGTCGACGCGTTCGCGCTGGCGCGCGATCAGGTCGAGCGCCGCGGCCTTCGTCCCGGTCGCCTGGGCGATCGTCCGCACGTCGCTCATCGTCTCGCCGAAGGTCTTGGGGTCGAGCGCCACGACCTTCGGGCAGCTCTTGATCCGCCCGGCGACCGCGACGACCTCGTCATAGCTGACGGCGCAGACCGGACACAGCTCCTGGGTCACGATCAGATCGGGCTCGAGCGCGCTGAGCAGGGCCTCGTCGAGTGCGTAGATCGCCTCGCCGGCCTGCGTGCGCTCACGCACCGCGGCGTCGATCCCGGCCGCGCTCAGGCCCGGCTCGAAGCTCGTCACGGGTCAGCCGGGGCAGGCCGGCGGCCTGCGGTGGGTGGTCGCACTCGTGGGTGACCCCGACGACGTCGTCGCCGAGACCGAGGGCGAACAGCAGTTCCGTTGCGTGGGGGACGAGGCTGACGATCCGCATGCCGGCCTCATGGTAGGCGCGGCGGCGGGGCGGACCGAGATCCGGGCTGGTCCGGCGACCCACACTGGTACATTCGCCGCGGCGAACCCTCTTGCCCGACGATCTCCCTCGAAGTAGCGGCTCACAGGCCGCGGCCCCATGACCGCGTTGCTCGTCCTCGCGGTGCTGCTGCTCGTGCTGGTCAACGGGTTCTTCGTCGCGGCCGAGTTCTCGCTCGTGCGGGCCAGCCGCGGCCGGCTGCGAGGAGCAGCGTGCGAACGGCGTGCGGGGGGCGGCGCGCGCCGTCGAGCAGCAGGACGACCTCAGCCGCTACCTCGCGGCCTGCCAGTTCGGCATCACGCTCGCCTCGCTGGGCATCGGCTTCCTCGGCGAGCCGGCGATCGCGACGCTGTTCGAGCCGCTGCTCGGCGGTCCGCTGTCGCACGCGGCGTCGGTCGCGGTCGCGGTCGCGATCGCCTACGTGGTCGTGACGGCGGTCCACGTGATCCTCGGCGAGCAGGTGCCGAAGATCTACGCGATCGTCAAGGCCGAGAACGTCGCTCGGCGCTGTGCGGGACCGCTCGGACGTCTTCGAGATGGTCACGCGGCCGTTCGTGGGCGCGCTCAACGCGGCGGCGAACGGCATCCTGCGGCTGATGCGGATCGACGCGACCGCCGAGTTCGACGAGGGCGGGACCCCGGACGACCTGAAGATCCTGATCTCCCAGGCGCGGATCGGCGGCACGCTCGATGAGGGCGAGGCGGGGATGCTCGTCGGCGTCTTCCACCTGCACGAGCAGGAGGCGCGCCAGGTCATGACGCCGATCCCGGCCGTCGTGACCGTCGACGTCGCCGACGACGTCGAGACGGCGCTGCGCCGCTGCGTCTCCTCGGGCCACACCCGCCTGGTGGTGACCGAGGACGAGAACGCGGACCGCGTGCGCGGGACCGTCCACTCCAACTCGCTGGCGCGCCTCTACATGGCCGACGGGCCCGAAGGCGCTGATCGAGCCGCTCGTGAAGCCCGCGCTGATCGTCCCCGAGACCAAGCCGCTGGACGACCTGCTCGCCGACCTGCAGCGCGAGCGCTCGTCGCTGGCCGTCGTCGTCGACGAATACGGCCGCACGGCGGGCCTGGTCACGGTCGAGGACATCGTCGAGGAGGTCGTCGGCGAGATCGACGACGAGACCGATCCGGCCGGCGGCGCGGTGCGGCGCCTGGCCAACGGCGACTGGTTCGTACGCGGGCACGTCGCGCTCACCGACCTCGTCGACCACGGGATCGAGCTGCCGGCCGAGAACGACGCGTACAACTCGATCGGCGGCCTCGTGTTCACGCAGCTCGGCCGGCTTCCCAAGCGCGGTGACACGGTGAAGGCCGACGGCTGGTCGATCCGTGTCGAGTCGGTGCGCGAGAACCGCGTCGAGGCGGTGCGTCTGCGCCGGCGCGGGACCGTCGGCCCGGCGGCGCCCGGCGTCGCCTGACGGGCAGGGGGGCGGGCCCTCCCCACAACGCAACCGGCCCGCTATCGCGGGCCGGTCAGTGCTTCTGGGAGGAGGTGCACTTGCGAGGTACGTTCGCCTGGCGAAGTATTCAGGGCGGGCCTCAACGCTTCCTAAAGCATCTCTACCGATCTCCTAAGACTCTCGGGAGAAGGCGAACGGCCCGCCGGGGGAAAGCGGGCCGTTCGATGTTCTGTGCCTCTGGAGGAGGTGCGCTGCAAGCGCGTCTCTTGTGTCCCTGAGGAAACCCATGGTGCGCCCGGAACCTCAATCGGTCCTCAAGGTCCGATCAGTCTTCCTCAACCGTCCTCAGGCGCGCGGGAGTGCGTCGATGCGCCGCACCCAGGCCTCGAGCCGCGGACACCGCGCGCGGATCGGGAGGGTCTCGGCGAGCACGGCGTGGAACGGGTCCTCGTCGTCCTCGGGCGGCGCCAGGACGCCGAACTTCAGGAACGGGAACGCGCAGACGTCGGCGGCCCCCAGGCTGTCCCCGAGCAGGAACTCACGCCCATCCAGGAGCGCCTCGAACCACGGCAGCCAGCCCGCCAGCTCGGCGATCCAGCCCGCGATCAGGGCGTCGTCGGGGACGAGCCGCGAGCGCTCCTGCGCGATCGCGTTCGGCGGAACCTTCCAGACGCGGTTGAACCATTCGACGAAGATGTCGGTCTGCGCCCGGGCGGCGGGATCGGACGGCCACAGCGCCGGCTCCGGCGTCTCGCGCTCCACCCAGGCGACGATCGCCATCGAGTCGGGGATCACGGTGCCGTCGGGGGTCTTCAGGACGGGGACGAGGTCCTGGCCGCTGAGCTCCTCCACGACGGAGCGATCGTCGCGGGTCGACGTCCACCCACTCGACCTCGCGGCCCTTGTGCGCCATCGCAAGCGCCACCCGTTCGACGTTCGTCGAGTGCGGGACGCGGTACACCTGCGGATCGCCGGGCATCGGGTCGCGACGCTACCGCTCGATCACGCGTAGGTGAAGAACCCGCGACCGGTCTTGCGGCCCAGCGAGCCCTCGCCGACGAGCTCGCGCAGCCGTGGCGGCGCGGGACGGCCGATCTCGCGCCCGATCGCCTCGGCGACGTCCAGCCCGACGAAGTCCAGCAGCGCCAGCGGGCCGATCGGATGGCCGGCCCCGAGCGTCATGCAGCGGTCGACGTCCTCGGCGGGCATCCCGGTCTGCTCGAGCAGCTCGATGGCGGAGAACAGATAGGGGAACAGCAGCCGGTTGACGACGAAGCCCGGCATGTCCGGGACGACGACCGCCTCCTTGCCCAGCGCCTCGCACAGCGCCAGTGCACGCGCACGCGTGTCCTGCGTCGCTCGAGTGGGGAACGCGAGCTCGACGAGCCGCATCTTGGGGACCGGGTTGAACACGTGCAATCCGACGAAGCGCTCCGGTGCCCCGGTCGCGACGGCGAGGTCCCCGACGGACAGCGAGGAGGTGGTCGTCGCGATGATCGCGTCCGGCCCGCTGAGCGCCGCCAGCGTTCCCAGAACGCCGGCCTTGGCCGCCGGATCCTCCGCGACGGCCTCGACCAGGAACGTCGCGCCGGCGAGCTCGGCGGCGGTCGTGGTCACGTGCACCCCGCCGGTCGCCTCGAGCTTCTGGCACGCGCGCTCGATCGCCCCGCGGGCCCGCTCGGCCGACGCGTCGCTGCGAGCGAGGACCACGACGTCGCCCACCTGTGCGGCGACGGCGGCCAGTCCGGAGGCGATGGCGCCGCTTCCGGCGATGGCGATCCGTTCGGTCAAAGCGCGGCGGAACATAGACGATACGATTTTGTGACGCAGGCGTCACGAATCCAATCGGAGGATCGAGAACCCAATGGCACAGCAGGGTCGCGAGGTCGTCATCGTCGAAGCAGTCCGCACCCCGATCGGGCGCGGGCACAAGGAGAAGGGCTACTACAAGGACACGCATCCGGCAGACCTGCTGGGGCGCACCTACACCGAGATCCTCAGTCGCACGGGCCTCGATCCACTCGTCGTGGAGGACGTCATCGCCGGCTGTGTGCAGCAGTTCGGTGAGCAGGCATTCAACATCGCGCGCAACGCCTGGCTCCAGGAAGGGCTCCCGATCGAGACGTCGGCCTCGACGGTCGATCTGCAGTGCGGCTCAGCCCAGCAGGCCGTCGGGTTCTCCGCCGCGCTGATCGCCGCCGGGATCCATGACGTGATCATCGGCTCCGGCGTCGAGCACATGGGCCACATCCCGTTCTCCGCCGGCCTCAAGACCCAGCAGGAGTTCGGCGCGGCCTTCACGCCGAAGCTGATGGACAAGCACAACATCGTCGGACAGGGCCTGGGCGCCGAGATGATCGCCGACCAGTGGGAGATCCCCCGTTCCGAGCTCGACGAGCTCGCCGTCCGCTCCCACGCGCTCGCGCAGAAGGCGACCGAGGAGGGCCTGTTCGAGCGTGAGATGGCGCAGATGACGATCGACGGCGAGACGCTGATCACCGACCAGGGCATCCGGCCCGGCACGTCGCTCGAAGGCCTGAGCCAGCTCAAGCCGGCCTTCAAGCCGGACGGGAAGATCACCGCGGGCAACGCGTCGCAGATCTCCGACGGCGCCGCCGCCGTGCTGCTGATGAGCCGCGAGAAGGCGGATGAGCTCGGCCTGCGGGCGCGTGCCCGGATCGTCGACCAGACGTCGGTCGGCTGCGACCCGGTGAAGATGCTCGAAGGGCCGATCCCCGCCACCGCAGAAGCTGCTCGACCGCAACGGCATGACGATCAACGACATCGACCTGATCGAGATCAACGAGGCGTTCGCGCCGGTCGTCGCGGCCTGGCAGCGCGAGCACAACCCGGACATGGACCGCGTGAACGTCCGCGGCGGCGCGATGGCGCTGGGCCACCCGCTCGGCTCGACCGGCGCGCGGCTGCTGACGACGCTGCTCCACACCCTCGAGGACGACGACAAGGAGATCGGTCTCGTCACGATGTGCTGCGGCGGCGGGCTCGGCACGGGCACGCTGATCCAGCGCCTGTAGCGCGCGGAGCCCGCGCGTATCCTCTGAGGCATGGACGCAAGCCTCGATCTCGGTGCCCCGGCCAGCTACGTCACGGCCGGCCGGGGCATCCCCGTCTACTCACAGCAGAAGGATCGCGTCGGCACGCTGATGAACGTGCTGGCCGACGAGCAGGTCGACATCTTCGACGGCATCCTCGTCGACACGACGATCGGCGCCGGCGGCGCGCGCTTCGTCGATGCGCCCGACGTCGCGGAGTTCTACGAGAACGGGGTCGTGCTGAACCTGTCGACCACCGCCTGCGGGAAGCTCCACCGCCCGGACCCCGGCCCGGGCGTGCTCGAGGCCACCGGCGACGAGCCGCCGCCCGGGGCGCTGACGCGCAAGCTGCAGCGCGCCTGGGACCTGCTCTCCGGCAAGGGATAGCCCGAGCCGCGGGGCCGCGCAAGCCGCCGCCCGCACGGATGCGCCGAATCGGAGAGGATCGGCGCATGCGGCAGCTCACCAGCCTCGACACGCAGTTCCTCGCGCTGGAGAGCGCGCGGCAGACCGGTCACGTCGGGAGCCTGGCGATCCTCGATCCGTCGACCGTCCCGGGGGGCGCACTGGGCCTCACCGACATGCAGGACCTCGTCACCGAGCGCCTGCCACTGCTGCCGCCGCTGCGCTGGACGCTGGCCGAGGTGCCGCTGGGGCTGGACTACCCCTACTGGGTCGACGATCTGGACTTCGACGTCGAGTACCACGTCCGCGAGCTGGCGCTTCCCGCGCCGGGCAACGACGACCAGCTCTCCGACCAGGTCGCGCGCATCATGGCGCGCCCGCTCGACCGCGCGCGCCCGCTGTGGGAGCTGTACCTGATCCACGGGCTCGAGCACGGCTACGTGGCGATGCTCACGAAGATCCACCACGCGCTGATCGACGGCATGTCCGGCGCCGAGATCATGGGTCTGCTGCTCGACCTGGAGCCCGAGGGCCGCGAGCTGCCGGATTCGGTCGGCGTGGCCGGCGGCGAGCGCGCGCCGAGCGACCTGGAGATGCTCGGCCGCGGACTGGCCGGCCTGCCGCTCTACCCGCTGCGCGCGCTGCGCGCCCTTCCGCGAGCGCTCCCGAACATCGAGGACACCCCGTTCGCCACGCTGCCCGGCGCCGGCCTGCATCGGCCGTCTCGGCGGCCGCGCGCAGACCGTCGTCCTGCGCGAATCCTCAGCCCCGGAGCGCAGCCGCTACGAGGCGCCCAAGACGACGTTCAACGGCCGCATCTCGGCGCACCGGCGCTTCGTCTTCGGGCGCCTCCCGCTCGACGACGTCAAGGCGGTCAAGAACGCCCACGGCTGCACCGTCAACGACGTGATCGTCTCGATGTGCGCCGGCGCCGTGCGGCGCTGGCTCGTCGCGCACGACGAGCTGCCCGCGGATCCGCTCGTCGCGCAGATCCCGGTGTCGGTGCGCACCGGTGACCAGGTCGGCACGTACGGCAACCGCATCCTGCTGATGAGCGCGCCGCTGTTCACCGACGAGGCCGACCCGGTCGCGGCGTCTGCTGCGCACGCACGACGCGCTCGCGGAGATGAAGCAGCGCCACCGCGCGCTGCCCGCCGAGCTGCTCCAGGACGCCAACAACTTCATCCCGCCGGCCGTCTTCGCCCGCGCGGCGCAGCTGACGTTCCGGCTGTCCACCAGCGGCGCGGGGCGCCCCGCGTGGAACCTCGTGATCTCGAACGTTCCGGGGCCGCCGATCCCGCTCTACTGCGCGGGTGCGCGGCTCGTGGCGAACTACCCAGTCTCCGTGATCACGGACGGCATGGGCCTGAACATCACGGTGATGAGCTACTGCGGGCAGCTCGACTTCGGCATCGTCACCGACCGCGAGCAGATGCCGGACGCGCGGCTGCTGATCGACTGGCTGGGCGACGAGCTGGCGGCGCTGGCCGCCTGAGGCTCAGCCGTCCCGCGCTCCCTGCGCTCGCAGCTCCGCGGCGAGGCTCGCGGGCAGCGGCGCGGCCCGCCCGGCGACGTAGTCGTAGCCGACGAGCGCGCCCCAGCCTTCGGCCAGCACGCGCCCGTCCGTCTCGCTGGCCATCAGGAACGCCATCCGCACGCTCGAGCGCTTCAGCTGCTCGGGCCGCACGTGCGTGCGGATCTCCTCGTCGTAGAACGCCGGTGAGCGGTAGTTGATGTGGCACTCGGCGAAGATCAGGCCCCAGTCGCCTTCGGGCTCCGTCGGGCGGTGGCTCGGGACGAGGGTCGTGATGTAGGCGATCCGGGCGGACTCGAAGAACTGCAGGAAGGCGACGTTGTTCAGGTGGCGCATCGCGTCGAGGTCGCCGAAGCGCACGCGGTCGACGTGCGAGAACCGCCAGCCGTTGAGCGTCATCCCCAGCGCATCCCGAGGTCGTGCGCGGCCACCGCCAGTGGGCTGGCGGGGAGGCCGTCCGGCGGGAGCGGCTCGTTGTACCCGGTCGGAGCGACGTCGTTGGGCCCGTCGGGATGGAACAGGGACGCGAGGTACTGGATGTGCCCGCGGCCGGGACCGAGCTCGAACTGTCCGCCGCCGTACATGCCGATGCCGCGCTCGGAGCACGTGTCGTACGCGTGGAACAGGTTGTGCAGCGGCCCGAACCGCGAGGGCTTGATGTTGACCATGCGCGGGGCGAACGGGAGCGCGTCGATGTCCGCGACGGAGTGGATGTTCGCGTCCCAGGTGATGCGCGCGCGGTGGGGGAGGAGCGCCGCGTCGATCTCGGGCGTGAGCTTCGGGTCCTCGAGCCAGGCGTCCGGGAAGCCCTCGGCGATGCGCAGGTAGTACGCCGGGTCGGCGGGCGTGTCGACCGCCGTCCCCTCGTAGAGCCCCTTGTAGTCGAGCGAGTCGATGGCCCCCGTGGCGAGCAGCCGGCCGATCAGCGCCTCGTCCCAGTCCGGCTGGGGATCGAGCTTGAACCGCAGCGTCGGGTAGCGCGCGAGCACGTCGAGCAGCGGCGCCAGGTCGGAGGGCTCGCCGGGATCGGCGAGGCGCTTGGAGCAGACGAACGTGACCGGGCGCAGCTCCCGGCCGAGCAGGCCGTGGAGCGTCGTCGCCGGCCTGGCGCAGCGCCAGGTCCAGGGCCGCCGACTCGTACGCCCAGATCCGGTACTGCATCGATGCCGCGTGGCGGGCCGGCTCCGGCCACAGGTCGAGCGCCTCGACGTGCTCGCAGAACGACCCGAGCGTCCACGTGCCGGCGAGCGGCTGGGATGCCCCGGCCCGCTGCAGCGCGTCCTGGTCCTCGCCGTCGTAGCTGACGTCCTCGCCCTGCCCCTCATGGCCGCCGCCGGCCAGGCGGAACGTCGTGGTCTGCCGCAGAAAGCCGGAGGAGACGTTCTGCTCTCGCGGCTCCAGCGTGTAGCCCTCGATCAGCAGGGGCAGGGCGGCCAGCCGGTCGTACGTGCTCACAGTGCCTCCGGCAGCTTGGCGGGTGCCTGACGATCGAGCCGCTCGACGAGCTCGTCGAGTCGCAGCTCCTCCAGACCCTGGCTGACGGCGTCCAGCTCGCCGGCGCAGAACTCGACGAGCGTGCGGCCCTCCTTGACGAGGTCGAGCGTCTCGCGCAACCCGGCCTCACCGGAGTCCAGGCGCTTGATGATCTCCTCGAGGCGCGCGGTCGCCGCCTCGTAGGTCAACTGGTCAGGCTCACTCATGGTTCCTCGATCCTTGCATCAACGGAGGCGTCGCCGAACGTGATCCGCAGGTCGCGCACCTGCACGGGCCCGTGCCGCGCTCGTCACCAGCGCGCCGTCCCGATCCTCGACCATCGCGTAGCCGCGCTCGATCACGCGCCGCGGGTCGTGGGCCTCCAGCGCGAGCGCGAGGCTCTGCACCGTGCGGCGGCGCGCCAGCGCCTCGGCGCCCGCGGCGGCGTACGCCTTGCGGCGCAGGACCTCCGTGTGCGTGCGCGCCAGCACGAGCTCATCGTCGCGGCGGCGTGTCGCCGAGGCCCGCAGCTCACGGAGCATCTGGTGCAGCTCGCGGCGGCGGCGCGCGATGTGCTCGCCGGGCACGCGGGCCAGGCCGGCCAGACGGCGCGCCCGCTGCACGATCGCCGCCCGTCCGTGCTGGGCCAGACGCCGCGCGCCGCGCCGCAGACGCTCGTGCTCGGCCACGAGGTCGAGCGGGACCGCCGCCTCGGCGGCGTGCGTCGGGGTCGAGCAGCTGACGGCTGCGACGTCGTCGATCAGCGTCCGGTCGGTGTGGTGGCCGACGCTCGCGATCACCGGGCACCCGCAGCAGCGCGACGGTGCGGCACAGGGTCTCGTCGCAGAAGGCGAACAGGTCGGCCAGCGATCCTCCTCCGCGCGCGACGATCACGACGTCGACCTCGTCGATCGCGGCGAGGTCCTGCAGCGCCTGCGTGATCGCGGGCGCCGCGCGGCGGTCCTGCACCGGGGCGAACGCCCACACCAGGCGCCCGGCCCATCCGCGCCGCCGCAGCGCGGCGAGGACGTCGTCGCGGGCCTTCCCGCTCTCCCCGGTGACCACGCCGATCGTGCGCGGCAGCGAGGGTCGCGGCAGCGCCTTCTGGGGCTCGAACAGGCCCTCGGCGTCGAGACGCCGGCGCAGCTCGACGAGCTGGGCCAGGAGGTCGCCCTCGCCGGCGAGCCGCAGCGCGCTGACGTCGAACGAGAAGCCGGGGGAGGCCGTGCGGCTCCCGGGGTAGTAGTCAAGCCCTCCCGCGATCACGACCTGCGCGCCGTCGGTCAGGCCCTCCACGGGCAGGCCCATGCCCTCGAGCTTCGTGCGCCAGATCCCGCACGGCAGGGCGCCGTCGGTGTCGCGCAGCTCGAAGAACGCGCGGGTGCGCGCGAGCTTGAAGTTCCAGACCTCGCCGAACACCTGCACCCGGGGGCGCTGGCGCAGGAAGTCCCGCAGCTCGTTCGCATAGCGCCCGACGGCGAACGGGCCCGGCAGCTCGCTGCCGATGACGCCGTCCGGCCGCGCGGGCTGCTCGCTCATTCAGTGACGGTCGTCGACCGAGGCGAGCGGCTCGAGCCCCGGCTCGGCGCGGTGGCCGCGCTGCTCGCCCTCGGCACCGAGCTGGTCCAGGCGCAGGATCTCGCGCTCGCCCTCGATCCGCGCGGGGTGGTCGGCGGGCAGGCCGCGGATCAGCTGCTTGATCCGGTTGCGGAGCTGGAGCGCGAAGTGCGGCGTCGAGGCGCCCATCAGCTTGCGGACGTCGTCGACGGTGACGCCGGTCAGGTCCTTCTCGCGCACGTTCGGGTCTTCGGCTTCGCTCACGGGTGCTCGCTGCTCTCAGGGCTTGACTGGGGCGATCTCGAGCAGGCCGTCGATGGCGGCCTGCGTGTCGACCGACACCGCAGTGGGGTCGCCGACGATCCAGCCGTGATTGTAGACCCCGCGCACGGGGTCGCTGGAGTAGCCGGGCTTGATGTCGAGCAGGAACGCGGCGGTCGCCGGCGGCAGGCCGCCATCGGCGTCGGTCAGCAGCAGCGGCCCGTAGGTCCCGCTGGCCGAGAGCGCGGCCGCGCCGCCGGCATCGCTCGGCCGGCCCGGGTTCACGAACACCAGCCCGTGGCCGGGATCGACGACGCGCCAGCCGAACGCGCCGTCGGCGAAGCGCGCGAACGCGATCGACGGACGCCTGCGGGCTCGGCGCCCGAGATGCGGGTCACCGCGCCGAGACGGCCGAGCTGCGTCACGACGCCGGCCGAGATCGCCGACGGCGGGCCGAGCACGTAGATGCGCGGGCGCTCGTGCAGCAGGATCGCCGACCGGGTCGGCTCCGGGAGCACGTCGCGCTGGGTGAACAGGATGCTGTCCCCGGACTTCGCGGCCCACGCGGCGGCGGGCATCGCGTAGGCCGGCTGCGTCGGCCGGGACGACGAGGACGCTGCGGCTCTGCACGGCCGGCGACGCGTGCGCGGTAGACGTCGATGTTGCGGGCGAGCGTGAACGGGTCGTCGCCGGCGATCGACACGGTGCGCAGCCCGCCGGGGTCGCCGCCGGTCCCCAGGCGGATGGCCTGCGCCCCGGCCGCGGCGGGGGAGCCCTTCGGGGCGAGCGCGTCGAGCGTGTCGGCCGTCTCCTTCGGCGTCTCCCCGTTGTCGGTGAACAGGATCGGCGCGCGCAGCGGCGCCGCCATCAGGACCGATCCGGCGAGCGCGGCGCGCCAGTCGTCCTTGTCGGCCAGTGCGACGGCCGCCACGCTGCTGGCCGCCGGCGCCGCCCGGGAAGACGATCCGTGCCACCGCGGCGGCCGTGGCGGTCGAGGTCGCCGTGCTGACGCGCGTCGTGTTCTTCGTCGCGAGCGTCGGATACCCGACGGTGGCCGGCGGGACCACCGGCGCGGGCGCGTACGTGACAGCGCTCGACGTGGCCGGGCGAGGACGGCGCCGCCGCCGCCGCAGCCCGCGAGACCCACGGCCATCGCGGCGACGGCGAGCAGGGCCGGATGTGGGCGCAGGGTCGAGGAGGCCATCCGGCGCGAGCGTATCGGTGGGCGCGCGGGGAACCGCCGGTTGGCCGCAAAAGCCGCTCGTTGCGGGGATCGGCGGCGCTTCGGCTATCCGCCGCGGCATGTCCGTCGGCGGAGTTCTGTACAGTTGCGCACCGCATACGCCGAATCCCCGGAACCCGGGGATCGGGGGACCCAGAAGGTTGGGGCGAATTGCACGGTTCTCCGTGCGAAGCGCAGATCGTTCCGCGCTAGCCCGTCAGCTAACCCCGTAGGCGCTGATCGAGAGTCTGAACCGCTTGCGCCCTCGCACATCCACGATCGCCGCCATTGCCGCCGTCGCGTGCTGCGCGATCGCGCCGGCCTCGGCGTTCGCCGTCAAGCAGGCCAGCGATCCCGCGCTCGCCGACTCCCAGGGCATCGTCGGCGGCCAGGCCTTCGGCCAGCCGAACCTCGCCGCCGACGCCGACCGTCCCCGGCGACGCCGCCAAGCTGCTGCCGACCGGGCTCGCCGCCGCACCGGAGAACGCGCCCGACGCCGTGCAGCAGGCGATCTGGGCCGCCAACGAGATCATCGGCCTGCCCTATCGCTACGGCGGCGGGCACAAGAGCTTCAAGGACACCGCCTACGACTGCTCCGGGACCGTCTCGCATGCGCTCGGCGGCGCAGACCTGCTCTCCAGCCCGCTCGACTCGTCGTCGTTCCTGAAGTGGGGCGCCGGCGGGCAAGGGCGCCTGGATCACCGTCTTCACGAACCCCGGTCACGCGTACGCCGTGATCGCCGGCCTGCGGCTGGACACCAGCGCCGCCGACGACCGCCGCGGCGGCAAGGGCCCGCGCTGGCGCCCGCTGCGCAAGTCCGACAGCGGATACCGCCAGCGCCACCCCGTCGGTCTGTAGCCCTTAGATGGTCTCAGTCCGGGATCAGGCCGTCGCCGGTGAACGTCTCGGCGGCCTCTTCGAGCGTCGTCTCGGGCGCGGGGAGGATCACGTCGGAGGTGGAGAGGTCATCCCCGGCCAGCTCCGTGCCCTCGGCGCGGACGAGTGACAGCAGCTCCGCGAACGTGGACGCGAACGCGGCCTCGTCGCCGGCCTCGGCGGCCGCGACCACCGCGTTGTCGAGCTCGTTGACGCCGTGCGATCGCGTCGTCGGACAGGTGGAACTGCCCCTCGCCGGAGATCCTGACGATCACGGCTGCTCCTTTGCGTCGGCCGGGGCGGCCGGCTCGGCTTCGACCGCCTCACCGTCGACGGCGGGCTCGCCGGCGCCGATCTGCTCGGGTGCGGGCGCCTGGCCCAGCTCGGCCTTGAGCTTGGCGAGGTCGTCGTCGACGACGCTCTTGTTCGACAGCTCCTTGAGCTGGCGGTCGATGTCGTCGTCGCCGGAACCGAGCTGCGTGAGGTCCTCGAACGTTCCCGCCTCCTCGAGCTCGGAGACGGCGTCGGCGCGGGCCTTCATGTTCTCGGTCTTGTCGACCGCGCGCTGCATCGCGAGCCCCACGTCGGCCATCTCCTCGCCGACGCCGGTGGCGGCCTCGGAGATCCGCACCTGTGCCTCGGCGGCGGAGTACTGGGCCTTGATGACCTCCTTCTTCGTGCGGAAGGCCTCGAGCTTCGCGCGCAGCTTCGCCTCGGAGTCGATCAGCTTCTGCTGCTGCGTCTCGAGCTCGGCGACCTGCGCGTCGAGCGACTGGAGCTCGGTCTGCGCGACGTTCTTGCGCTCGAGCGCGACGCGGGCCAGCTCCTCGTTGCCCTGCGAGAGCGCCTGGCGCGCCTGGGTGTCGAGCTTGACGACCGACTCCTCGAGCTTCTTGGACTGCATCTGCAGGCGCTTCTTCGCCGTGACGACGTCCGCGATGCCCTTCTTGACGTTCTGCAGCGACTCGAGCTGCTTCTGGTAGCTGTAGTCGAGTGTCTCCGCCGGATCCTCGGCCTTGTCGAGGATCTTCGAGACCTTCGCCTTGATGACGGTGGACATCCGTCCGCCGAGACCGGCCATGGCTGCTCCTTCTGCTGATCGTGAACGTGAGCGTTGAGGTCAGACTATCCCGTCAGATCGGGATGCCCCAGAGCGGGAACCAGCGGGACAGCTCGGGCTCGACCGGCAGGTCGTCGCCGATGATCGCCCGCAGGCGCAGTTCCTGCTCGGTGGAGCGCTCCTGGGCCGTCCCCTTCGGCGCGAACGGGTACCAGGTGCCGCGCTTGTAGTTGTAGATGAAGTGCAGTGGCGCGCCGCTCGCATCCTGGAACGCGAAGACCGCGCACAGCAGGCGCTCGCCGTAGCCGTCGAGCGCGAGCTGGTCGCTGACCGCGTTGATCCCGACCGCGAGGTCGTCGACGTCGTCGTCGTGGACGATCATCCAGCGGTAGCCGAACTCGTCGTCGTGCGTGTCGATCGTCGAGCCCGTCTCGTCGCCCGTCCCGCGCAGCACGTCCTCCATGTCGCGGACGATCTGCTCGAAGTCGCCCGTCGCCAGAGGCTGGAAGACGATCGCCGCGCTCCCGCGCGTCGTGATGCCGTGCGCGGCCTCCAGCGAGATCGCCGCCGTCGTGATCGCGAACAGGCGGTCGGGAGCCGGGCCCTTGACCTTGCGCCGGCCGCTGATCGCGTCGAACAGTCCCATCGGCCGGAGCCTACGCCGGTGCGGCGGCTCAGGCGGGGATGGCGACCGCGGCCGCTCCGGAGGTGCCCTGCAGCTGGGCCTCCATCGCCGCGAGACGCGCGAGGCGCTGCTCCATCGGCGGGTGGGTGGAGAACAGGTTGAACACCGAGTTCTTCGCCCGCGCCGGGAAGATGTAGAAGGCGTTCATCTCCGAGTGGGCGCGCAGGTCGCGCTGCGGGACGCGGTCCATCTCGCCGCCGATCTTCATGAGTGCGGAGGCGAGTGCGCTCGGGCGACCGGTCATCACCGCGGCGCCCCGGTCGGCGGCGAACTCGCGGTAGCGCGAGAGCGCCTGCATGAGGAAGAACGAGATCGCGTAGACGGCCATCGACGCGACGATGATCCCGAAGACTCCCGGGCCGTCGTCGTCATCCCCGCCACCGCCGAAGAAGAAGCTGAACTGCAGGATCATCGAGGCCAGCGAGGCGAAGAAGCTCGCGAGCGTCATGATCGCCACGTCGCGGTTGGCGACGTGCGAGAGCTCGTGCGCCATCACGCCCTCGAGCTCCGCCGGCTCGAGCAGGTCGAGGATGCCCGTCGTGGCACAGACGGTGGCGTGCTTCGGGGAGCGCCCGAGCGCGAACGCGTTGGGCATCGAGGACTGCATCACGGCGACCTGCGGCTTGGGCAGATCGGCCTGCAGGCAGAGCCGGTCGATCGTCGCGTGCAGCGTCGGCTGCTCCTCGGGCGTGACGGTGCGGGCGCCGACCGATGCGAGCGCGATCTTGTCGGAGGCGAAGTACTGGACGGCGAGCAGGACGGCGGCGAACGCCGCGATCATCACGACGCCGGCGCCTGCGGCGAACAGCGCGACCATGAACGCGACGTAGAGCAGGCCGAGCAGGAACAGGGTCAGGAGCATGCGCGCCTGGAGCCCGGCGTCGCGGCCGATCGCTGAGGTCGTACGGGGCATGCAGGAATCCTTGCCGATAACCCTAAACGGGGACTGAACGATCGTAGCGCTGGTACGCTCGGGCTCGGCCGATTTCTGCTGGAAAGCCCGGCAGAAGCGGGGAATCCACCTGAGGACGCAGCGTCCTCCTCACCTCGCAGGCCGGATTGCAGCGTTTGACCGATGCGACGTCCGACTCGTACCTTCCCGCGCCCCGTGCGCCTGCGTCTCCTGATCGCGATCGCGATCCTCCCGCTGCTGCTCTGGGCCGCGCTGCCACTCATCTCGAGCGGCGCGACGAACCAGACGAAGCTCAGTGACCTGCAGCACAAGATCGAGACGACGCAGGGCAAGATCGGGCGCAAGAAGGGCACCGAGCGCGTCCTGAGCAGCGACATCGCCGCCTGGACGGCGAAGATCAACCGCCTGCAGGGCAGGATCGGGTCGCTGCAGTCGCGTGAATCGGCGATCCAGTCCGATCTCGACAGTGCCCGCTCGGACCTGCAGCGCATCCAGAGCGACCTGCGCTTCCAGCGCTCGCGCCAGGCGCGGCTGAAGGTGCGCCTCGCCGTGGGGCGCCGTCTGCTGGCCAAGCGCCTCGTCGAGCGCTACCAGGCCGATGCGCCGGACATCATCACCGTCATCCTCAACTCGAACGGGTTCGCGCAGCTGCTCGAGCGCAGCGAGTTCCTCAAGCGCATCAACCAGCAGGACGAGCGCATCATCCGCACGGTCGCCGGGGCCAAGGCCGACGCGACGGACAACGCGCAGCGCCTCGACAAGCTCGAGGGCCGCCAGCAGCAGGTCACCGCGAGCATCACGAGCCGCCGCGACGCCGTCGCGTCGATCAAGCAGGAGCTGATCGACACGCGCGTCGGCTACGACCAGACGCGTCAGGGCAAGGCCCGGGCGCTGGCGAACGTGAAGACCGAGCGCGTGAAGCTCGAAGGCTCGCTCTCCCAGATGAAGGCGACGCAGGCGAAGATCCAGGGCATCCTGAACAGCCCGGTGGGTTCATTGCCGGCCGGCCCGATCCGTGGTGGCTCGGGGCAGATGATCTGGCCGGTCAACGGGCCGATCACCTCGCAGTTCTGCGAGCGGCGCGCCTGGGAGGCCTGCCATCCCGGCATCGACATCGGCGTCCCGAGCGGCACGCCGATCCGCGCGGCGCTCGGTGGCCGGGTCGCACTCGCCGGGCCCACGGGCGGCTACGGCAACTACACCTGCCTGCAGCACAGCGCCTCGCTCTCCACGTGTTACGCGCACCAGTCGAGCATCGGCGTCAGCGTGGGCCAGCAGGTCAGCAAGGGGCAGGTGATCGGCATCTCCGGGTGCACCGGCCTGTGCTTCGGCCCGCACCTGCATTTCGAGGTCCGCATCAACGGTGCGGTCACGAACCCGCTGAACTACCTCTAGCCTGCACGGCGTGCAGCCTGAGATCGACGTCCTGGGTCTTCCCGTCAAGACCTTCGGCCTGATGTTCGCCCTGGGCTTCCTGGCCTCCGGTGCGGTGATCCATCGCCGGATGAAGGAGCAGGGCCTCCCGGGCGACTGGGCCTACGAGATGATCTTCGCGGCGCTCGTCGGCGGGCTGGTCGGCGCGCGCCTGATCTGGATGCTGGAGAACCTCGACCGCGTCAAGGGCGACGTGCTGGGCAGCATCTTCTCCGGGTCGGGGCTCGTCTGGTACGGCGGCGTCCTGGGCGGTGCCCTGTTCGTCTGCCTCTGGGCGCGCTGGCGCGGCTGGCTGGGGCTCGACACGCTCGACATGGCGGCGGTCCCGCTGGCGCTGGGCAACGCGATCGGGCGGATCGGGTGCCAGCTGTCGGGCGACGGCGACTACGGCAAGGCCTGGAACGGGCCCTGGGCGATGGGGTACCCGCACGGCACCGTCCCGACCGATCCGGGCGTGACGGTGCATCCGACGCCGATCTACGAGACGCTCGCCATGGGCCTGATCGCCTGGGCGCTGTGGACGCTGCGCGACGTCGTGCGCCCCGGCGCGCTGTTCGCGCTGTGGCTCGTCGGCGCGGGCACCGAGCGCCTGCTCGTCGAGTTCCTGCGGCGCAACGACATCGCCGCGCTGGGCCTGACGCTGCCGCAGCTGCAGAGCGTGGCGATGATGATCGCGGGCGCGGTCTGGCTGCTCATCATCCGCCGCCGCCACGGCTCGGTGCTGCTCCCGCGCGGCGTGACCCGTGCGCCGGTCGCGGCTCAGCCGGCGCCCTCCTGAGCCGCCCCTGCGCTCCTCAGGCGGGGCGCGCCAGCGCCTTGCGGATGAACCGCACGCTCAGGTCCTGCAGCTCCCCGTCGTGCTGGATCGAACGGTGGTGGCCGCCGGGGACGACCACGAGGCGGCTGTGCTCGACGACGGCGTTCAGCTCCCGCGAATGCGCCACCGGCACCACCTCGTCGCCTTCGGCGTGCAGGAGGAGCAGCGGACATTCCAGATCCTCGGCAGCCGCGACCTCGTCGTGCTCGGCGAGGAATGCGTCGAGCCCGGGGTCGGCCGCGCGGAAGTCCAGCCGACCGTCGCGCACGCCGCGCCGCAGCCCGCCGGCGCTCGCCGGGCAGATCGCGACCACGGCACGGGCGTCGCAGGCCGCGGCGGCGACCAGTGCGAGGTAGCCGCCCATGCTCGATCCCCGCAGCGCGAGCGGCGCGCCGGCCGGCAGCAGGCCGGCGATCCTCACGATGTCGGCGACGGCGCGGCCGTCGAGCGCCCCGTCGCTCTCGCCGTGCCCGCGCAGGTCGAACGCGATCGCCGCGAAGCCGTATGTCCGGCAGCGCCGGGCGAAGTCGTAGTGGGACTCCTTGGCGGACCCGGCGCCGTGCAGGATCACGACGCCCCCGCGCGGCGCACCGTCCGGGAGGAACAGCGCGTAGGCGAGGCCGTCGCAGCGCCCGATGTCTGCGGGCGGCTCGACGTTGACGGTGCGCACGGCATGGCATGATGCGCCGCCGATGGCCGCGGCGCAACAGCTCTCGCACGTCTACCCGCTCGGGAGTCACCTGGACGAGCGCGGACGGCTGCAGATCGGGGGCTGCGACGCGCTCGAGCTGGCGCGCGAGTTCGGCACCCCGTGTTTCGTCGTCGCCGAGGACGACATCCGCGCCCGCGCTCGCGCCTTCATCCAGGCGTTCGCCTCCCGCACCGACGACTTCGAGGTCGTCTTCGCCTCCAAGGCATTCCCATGCACGGCGATCTACCGCCTGCTGTTCGAGGAGGGGATCGGCTGCGACGTCGCCTCCGGGGGTGAGCTCTCGCTGGCGCTGGCCGGCGGCGTCGATCCGGCACGCATCCACCTGCACGGCAACGCGAAGAGCGCGGCGGAGATCGCCTACGCGATGGAGGTCGGTGTCGGCGACGTGATCGTCGACAACATGCGCGACCTGATGCTGCTCGAGGATCTCGTGCCCGAGGGGCGCCGGCAGCCGGTCTTCCTGCGGATCGCGCCGGGCGTGAGCCCCGAGACCCATCCCGCGATCTCGACCGGCGGCCCGAACACGAAGTTCGGCTTCGACCTCTCGCACGCGCCGGCGGCGATCGAGCGCTCACGACACTCGGACGCCGTCGACCTCAAGGGCCTGCACTTCCACATCGGCTCGCAGATCATGGATCTCGAGCCGTTCCGCGTCGCGCTGGAGCGCCTCGCGGTGCTCGGCGACTTCGACGCGTACAACCTCGGCGGCGGGCTCGGCGTCGCGTACGGCGCGCACGACGAGCCGCCGTCGATCGAGGACTACGTGGCCGCCAAGGTCGACGCGGTGCGGCAGGTCGCAGGCCCGGGCAAGCGGATCATCGACGAGCCGGGACGGGCACTCGTCGCGAACTCGTGCGTGACCCTGTACGAGGTCCAGTCGGTGAAGCGCAACGTCGACACGTACGTCGCCGTCGACGGGGGAATGTCGGACAATCTGCGGCCGATGCTCTACGACGCCCGCTACGAGGTCCAGGTCGCGGACCGCTTCGGGGGCGGGACCCGCTGTCACGTCGTCGGAAAGCACTGCGAATCCGGGGACATCCTGGTCCGCGACGCGGACCTGGACGACCCGCGGGCCGGCGACGTCCTGGCGATGCCGGCCACGGGCGCCTACGGTCATGCGATGGCCAATACCTACAACGGGGCGCTGCGGCCGCCCGTCGTGTTCGTGAAGGACGGCGATGCCCGCCTCGTCGTGCGCCGCGAGACCTACGAGGATCTGGTGGCCCGCGATGTCGGCTGAGCCCGGCGTGTTCCGGATCGGCCTGCTCGGCCGCGGCACCGTCGGATCCGCCTTCGAGACGCTCGTCGCCGCGCGTGCGGACCGGATCACCGAGCTCACCGGCCTGCGCCCGCAGATCATCGGGGTGCTGCGCCGCAGCGAGGGCGACGTCGACGAGATCCTCGCCGAGAGCGACCTCGTCGTCGAGGTCATGGGCGGCATCGACCCGGCACGCGAGTACGTGCTGCGCGCGATGCGGGCCGGCAAGCACGTCGTGACCGCCAACAAGCAGCTGCTGAGCCAGCACGGCGAGGAGCTGTGGGCCGTGGCGCGCGAGAACGGCGTCCAGCTGCGCTTCGAGGCGGCCGTCGCCGGGGTCGTCCCGGTCATCCGCGTCCTGTCCGAGTCGCTGGCCGGCGCGCACATCGACCGCATCCACGGGATCGTCAACGGGACCACGAACTTCATCCTCAGCCAGATGGCGGCGACCGGCGCGCCGTACTCGGAGGCGCTCGCCGAGGCGCAGGCGCTCGGGTACGCCGAGGCCGATCCGAGCGAGGACGTGAGCGGCAAGGACGCGGCGGCGAAGATGGCGATCCTCGCGCGGCTCGCGTTCAACACGCCGGTCCACATCGACGAGGTCGTCTGCGAGGGGATCGAGCACCTGACCGCCGACGACATGGCGTACGCGCAGGAGCTCGGCCTCGGCCTCAAGTTGCTCGGGACCGCCGAGCGCTGCGGTGAAGGGCGCCTCTCGGTTCGCGTGCACCCGGCGTTCCTGTACGCCGGGCACCCGCTGGCGGCCATCGACGGCCCGTTCAACGCCGTGACGATCGAGTCCGAGGCGATCACGGAGATCACGATCTCGGGCCCGGGCGCGGGCGGGCCGCAGACCGCCAGCGCCGTGCTGGGCGACGTGATCAGCGCGATGATCCCGCCCGCCTCGACACCGGAGACGACGGAGCGCCTCGAGGTCGTGCAGGACGTCGAGTCCGCGTTCTACCTGCACCTGGAGGTCGCCGACCGGCCCGGAGTGCTGGCACAGGTCGCGCAGCTTCTGGGCCTGCAGGGCGCGTCGATCAAGTCCGTCGTGCAGCAGGGCCTCGGAGACAACGCGCGCCTGGTCATGGTCACCCACCCGCTGCTCGAGTCGAAGTTCTTCGCGGCCTGCGACCTGATCGCCGGCCTGGACTTCGTGCGGGCTCGCCCGCGGGCGATCCGCGTCATCGACGAGCAGTTCACCGGCTGATGGCGGGCCTCATCGAGCGTTACCGCGACCGCCTCCCGTTCGGACCGGACGATCCGGTCGTCAGCCTGCAGGAAGGCTCGACGCCGCTGGTGTACGCGGACCACGTCTCCGAGCGCGTCGGGGCGCAGGTGTGGCTGAAGATCGAGGGCGCGAACCCGACGGGCTCGTTCAAGGACCGCGGCATGACCTGCGCGGTCTCCGCCGCCGTCCGTGAGGGCGCCGCGGCGGTGATGTGCGCCTCGACGGGGAACACCGCCGCCAGCGCCGCCGCCTACGCGGGCCGTGCGGGGCTGACCGGGGCCGTGATCGTCCCGGAGGGCAAGATCGCCACCGGGAAGCTCGCCCAGGCGCTGATGCACGGTGCGCGCGTGATCGCGCTGCGGGGCAACTTCGACCAGGCGCTCGAGCTCGTGCGCGAGATGACGGCCAAGCACCCGATCGCGCTCGTGAACTCCGTCAACCCGTTCCGCATCGAAGGCCAGAAGACCGCGTCGTTCGAGATCCTCGAGGAGATCGGGGCGATCGACGCACTCTGCATCCCCGTCGGCAATGCCGGGAACATCACGGCGTACTGGAAGGGCTTCCGCGAGATGGACGAGGCCCCGCGGATGCTCGGCTTCCAGGCCGCGGGCGCGGCGCCGCTGGTGACCGGGAAGCGGGTCGAAGCGCCCGAGACGGTCGCGAGCGCGATCCGGATCGGCAACCCGGCGCGCTGGGAGGAGGCGATGACCGCGGTCCGGGACTCCGGTGGCCGCATCGAGGCCGTCAGCGACGAGCAGATCCTCGAGGCCTACCGCCTGCTCGCCCAGCGCGAAGGCGTCTTCTGCGAGCCGGCGAGCGCCGCGCCGGTCGCGGGCCTGCTGGCCCACGGCGTCCCGGACGGGGTCGAGCGGATCGTCTGCATCCTCACCGGCCACGGCCTGAAGGATCCACAGACGGCCCTGGAGCAGGCCGGGACCGTCGTCCCGTGTGAACCCGAGCTTGCCGCCGTCGAGCGCGCCGTCCTCGGAGTCAGCCCGATGCAGCGCCGCCGGCTCGTCCGCGTTCCCGCGTCCTCGGCCAACCTGGGGCCGGGGTTCGACACGTTCTGCGCCGCGCTCTCGCTGCACATGGAGCTCGAGGTGATCGAGACGCCCGGGGTCTTCGCCGTGGAGACCGACCTCGCGATCGCCAGGGACCGGCGCAACCTCGCGGTCCGCGGCTTCGAGCGCCTGCATCCCGCTGACGGGTTCACCTTCCGGATCACGTCGGACATCCCGCTCTCCGGCGGGCTGGGCACCAGCGCGGCGGCGTTCGTCGCCGGCCTCGTCGCCGCCGACCACCTCTTCGAGCTCGACGCGGACCTGCTGGAGCTCGGAACGGCCTGCGAGGGTCATCCGGACAACGTCGCCGCCGCGCTTCGCGGAGGGATCGTGATCTGTGCCGACGGCGACGCCGTGCGCTTCGAGGCGCCCGACGGCCTGGAGGCCGTGCTCGTCGTGCCGCACGAGCACGTGCGCACGAAGCTCGCGCGCGACCTGCTGCCCGCCGAGGTGCCGATGGCTGACGCCGTCTTCAATGTCGCGCACGGCGCCCTGCTCGCGGCCGGGCTCGCCGCGGGCGACCTCGATCTCGTCGCTCGCGGGCTCGCCGACCGCCTGCACCAGGACCGCCGTGCGCATCTGTACCCGCGCTCGATGGAGCTGGTCCGGCGCGCCCACGAGCTGGGCGCGCTCGGCGGGACGATCTCCGGCGCCGGCCCGACGGTCCTGCTGTGGACGCGCTACGAGGCGACCGGCGGCGTGATCGAGGCGGCGCGCGCCGCCGTCGGGGACTGGGCCGCGGTGCTGCGCGTGCCGTTCGAGCCCGTGGGCGCGGACGTTCGCGAGCTCTGAGACGTCCTCAGGCGGGCATCAGCGCGCGAATCCTCGCGCGCGGGCCGTCGAGGCCCAGGCGGCGCAGCAGCTCCTCGGCCACCTGCAGGTAGTCGGTGCCCAGGTCGGGCCGGTGGTCGAAGATCGAGACGGCACGCTCGGCCGACTCGGCATAGGCGATCGACTGGCGCACGGAGTGCTCGAGCAGCTTGTCCCCGACGTGCTCCTTGAGCGACTCGTAGGCCTCGCGCGAGTGCACGGTGCGCATGTCGGCGATGTTGAACAGCACGCCGAGCCATTCGAGCCCGGGGTTGAGGCTCTCGCGGGCGAGCTTGATGACCTCGAGCGCCTGCTCGACGCCCTGGAGGGCGAAGTACTGCGCCTCGCTGGAGAGCAGCGCGTAGTCGGCGGCGACCAGGGCGTTGACGGTCAGCAGGCCCAGCGCCGGAGGGCAGTCGATGAACACGACGTCGTAGGCGTCGTCGATGTCGGCCAGCGCGCGGCGCAGCGTCAGCTCGCGGCCCATCTTGCCCGCCAGCGTCAGCTCCGCCTCGGCGAGGCTGAGGTTGGCCGGGATCACGTTGTCGTGGATCGCCTCGGCGGCCGTGGCGCGCCCGCCGAGGACGTCGCCGATCGTCGGCTCCGCCTCGGGCTCGATGTCGAAGTAGTCCGAGAGGTTGCCCTGCGGATCGAGGTCGATCGCGAGCACGCTCAGGCCGGCGTCGCGGAACGCCTCGGTGAGGTGCCGAACCGCGGTCGTCTTGCCCGTGCCGCCCTTCTGAGAGAGAACCGCGATCTTCAGCGCCATCGAGACGGTGAGTCTAGACGGCCACTCAACCTCAGGGCTCGAGGTCGAGCGCGGCGACGGGTCCGGCCTGCGGCTGGGCGACCGAGACGTCGACGAAGTGCAGGCGGTAGCGCCCCACGGCGATCTCGTCGCCGTCGACGAGCGTGCGCCACTCGATGCGCCGGCCGTTGACGAACACGCCGTTGAGACTGCGGTCGTCCAGCACGCGTACCCCGTCCGGCTGGCGGACGATCAGCGCATGACGCCGCGAGACGGTCGGGTCGTCGAAGCGCACGTCGGCGGCGAGGCTGCGTCCGATCCGTGTCCACTCGCGCGTCAGCGGGACGACGCGCACCTCGGCTTCGTCGCGGAACACGAGGTACTGACCCTCGCCCTCCATGTCGGCGCGAGCGACCTCGAGCATGTCCAGCCGGTCCTGTGGCTCGGAGCTCACCGCCGAAGCCGAACGCACGCTGCCGATGTTCGTCTCACCGGAGAACAGCGAGGCTCGCACGAACCTGTTGCTCGTGCAGCCGGGGCACGGCGGAAGCGCGTCCTCGGTCTCGAGCGACACCACGTAGCCGCACTGCTGACACCTGAAGGACCCCATGCCGGCCAGGGTTCCCGAGGTCAGAGACTCCACCACACGCGTGCTCTCACTCATGTTCCCTCCGCTTCTCGGGTGCACACCACACCCGGTCGCTTCATCAGAGAGTAGCGCGCCGGTCAATCGTCGATTGGTTCAAAATCCGGTCTTTGCACGATTTTGCGCGTCTCGAAGGACAAGAGTTCCCGGCGCCGAAAACGATCCCATGCTGCGCCCTCTGCTCGGAATCGCCGAACCGGACCTCGAACGCGCCCTGCTGCGCAAGGGCGTGACCGCACGCGCCGCCGGCGGCGTCCAGTGCGTCGACTGCGGTCGTCACCCGCTGATCGGGGAGACCGTTCATCGCTACGAGTCCGGCGCGGTCTGCACGCTGTGTCGCGCCGGCCACCGCGACGCGCCCTCGCGCACGGAGCTCGTGCACCACGTCGAGCACGGCGTCAGCGTGCGGCGCTACCCGGTCACGCGCGCCGCCTGACGGCGCCGGGCAAGCGCCGCGGCGACGGTAGACTGCGCCGCGCCGATGCAGCCGTTCACACTCGACACGACCATCGCCCGTCCGAGCGAGGAGATCTTCGAGTACCTCCTGGACGTCGCGAACCACCCCGAGTTCACCGACCATTTCCTCAAGGACTGGCACATGACGCGGGAGGACACGTACGGGCTGGGTGCCGGAGGCCGCTTCGAGGCCAAGCTTCCGTTCGCACGCTTCGGCGTGGGGTGACTGGTCGATCGTCGAGGCGGACGAGCCGCGCACGCTGGTCCTCGCCGGCCGCAGCGGCAAGTTCAACCGCGTCCGCACCCTGACCGTGTTCCACCTGCGTCCCGCGGCGGGCCGGTCGACGCGTGTCGAGGTCACGGTCGAGACGCGCCCCGAGCTGCCGACCGACAGCTGCTCGAGTCGTTCGGGCAGAAGCGCGCGATGAGGCGTCACTGGCGCAGGGCGCTGAAGCGCCTGCGCCTGATCCTCGAGGAGGATCGGCTGCGCGGCGGGCGCGCGACGATCGCCGGCGGGCCGCGCAAGCCCGCGACGCGCCTGCCCGTCTCCGCCGACCCGTCGGACGATCAATTAGACTCCCGCGTCGCCATGACGCGTCGTCTTCTCCTCATCCTTCTCGCCCTGTCCTCGCTCGCTCTCGCCGCCTGCGGGGACAAGCAGACGACCATCACCCACGGCGAGTCCGAGGCGCAGTTCGTGACGCTCGGCCAGATGCAGTACCAGGTGCAGCTCTCGCGCCAGCTGAACCAGGCGGACGTCGGAGACCGCGCGCTACTCGTCGGCATCCCGCCGGCCGACCGCGGCCTGAAGCCCGACGAGGTCTGGTTCGCCGTATGGGTGCGCATCACGAACAAGTCGGACAACATCGGGAAGGGCGCCGACGACTTCAAGATCGTCGACACCCGCGGGCGCGTCTTCAAGCCGATCGATCTGCAGCGGATCAACCCGTTCGCCTACCGCTCGACGCCGGTGCTGCCCGGCGGCGTCTATCCGCTGCTCAACAGCGTGGCGACGAGCACGCCGCCCGGTGGCGCGCTGCTGCTGTTCAAGCTCCAGCTGCCGGCACTGGACTTCCGCCCGCTCGAGCTCGGGTTCTCGAGCACGCTCGTGCCGAAGGCCGAGTCGAGCGTCCGGCTCGACGTCTAGCGCGCTACTAGCGCCGGAGCGTCGCGGCGAGGATCTCGCGGGCGACGGGTGCGGCGCTGTCGCCGCCCGCACCGGCGCCGACCAGCATGACCCCGACGGCCGCGCGCGCACGGCGGCCCTTCTGCGCCGGGGCGAACGCGACGAACCACGCGTCCGTGTCCTGGGGGTTGGTGGTCGTGTCGCCGGGCTCGCGTGACTTGAGCTCGGCGGTCCCGGTCTTCCCGGCGACCGGGACGCCGCTGATCTGCGCGGCGGTGCCCGTCCCGTAGCGGACGACGCCGAGCATCAGCTCGCGCATCCGCCGCGCCGTGCGAGCCTTGATGGCGCGAACGCCGCCGCCGCGCTTCGCGGCGCGCGCCTGGGCCAGATCGAGCGTCAGCTTCGGTCGCCGGCCGCCGTTCCCGATCGTGGCCGCCACCTCCGCCATCTCCAGCGTCGTGGCCTGGACGCGACCCTGGCCGATCGCCGAGGAGCCGACGGCCAGGTCGTCGCCGATCTCGTTCCCCTGCGGGATCGTGCTCGGCGCGACGCTGGGGAAGGCCCCCGGCTGGTTGAAGCCGAAGCGCTCGGCCGTCTTGACGAGCGCGTCGGCTCCGAGCTTGGCCCCGAGCGGCGCGAACACCGAGTTGCACGACACGGCGAACGCGTTGGCCAGCGTCCCGCCGCAGACCTCGCCGCCGGCGTTCGCCAGCGGGACGCCGGAGAGCACGGCCGTGGAGGCGTACGGGAACGCGTCGGTCGGCTTGACGATCCCGGCGTCCAGCGCGCCCGCGGTGGTGATCACCTTGAAGGTCGAGCCGGGCGGCTGCAGGATCGAGAACGGGACCCCGGCGAACGCGAAGACGGCGCCGGTCGACGGATCGAGCGCCACCGCGCCGCCGTAGCGCCCGCCGAGCGCGGCGGTCGTCACGCGCTCGATGTTCGGGTCGATCGTGGTGCGCACGCTCTCGCCGGGACGCCCGTTGGCGCGGCCGAGCACGCGTCCGCCGGCGCTCAGGGTGCCCGAGGGCACGCCGCCGAGTCGCACGTCGAAGATCCGCTCCAGCCCGCTCACGCCGACCTTCGCATCGGGCGGGACGCCGAGCGCCGTCAGCTCCTCGGCGCGGTCGGGCGGCGCAGTGTCGAGCTTGCCGACCACCTGCGCGGCGACGTCCGGGATCGTCGACGTCCGGTCCGGGCCCTGGGCCAGCGCGGTGCCGTCGCGGGCCAGGATCGACCCGCGGGCGGGCATCGACGTCTGGCGCTTCAGCCGCTCTCCGTCGCGCAGGCCCGGGAAGACGAGCCGCGGGACCCAGGCGACCTTGAACGAGCCGCCGTCCTCCTTGACGGGCACGAGCACCGCTCCCTTGACGGTTCCGAAGACGCGCGTTCGAACGGTGACGGGGACGCGCCACGTCGCGTCGCCCTGCTTCTTCGGCTTGCCGGTCTCGACGGACATCTCGTTCGCGGTCGCGGTCGCCAGCGCGGCGCGGTTGGCCTGCGCGAACGGCAGCAGCGCCGTGGCGTCCTTGGCCTTGGCGGTCAGCTGCGCGTGCATCGTCGCCCAGTCGCCCTTGGACCATGCGGTGGCGTACGTGCTGACCGCATCGCGGCCGTCATCACCGCTGCCGGCGCCCACGGCGGCGCCCGACCACGAAGGCCAGGCCGGCGAGCGCCACCGCCGGGATCGCGCGCCGTCGGATGCGCGTGCGCCGCTCGTCCGGCAAGGGGCGGGGAGCGCCACGCGGAGCGGTGGCCGTGCTCGATGCAGGCCCGCGTTCGCCCCGATGCGTGCTGCCCGTATCGCCCACCGACTGAATCTCCTTGGAAACCAGACTAATCCGTTCCCCGGAGTTTCGACGCAGGGGTGTGCCGAGCCTGCATCGCCTCGCGCCGGCTGGGCACGCCCGGCGGCCGGCGGCGGGGTCACGGGCGCTAGTCTGGCCCGCGAATGCCCAAGACCCTCGTCATCGCCGAGAAGCCGTCCGTCGGACAGGACCTTGCCCGCGTTCTCCCCGGCCCGTTCCAGAAGCACGTCGGCACCGGCGAGAAGACCGTTCGCTGGCTCGAGGGCCCGGATCACATCATCACCTGGGCCGTCGGCCACCTCGTGCAGCTCGCCGAGCCGGACGAGTACGACGACAAGTTCAAGAAGTGGCGCATGGCCGATCTCCCGATCGTCCCGAGCTCGTTCAAGCTGATCGTCCGCGACGAGCGCTCGCAGAAGCAGATGACGGTCGTGCGGCGCCTGCTGCGCGACGACGACGTCGACCTGGTCATCAACGCCTGCGACGCCGGCCGCGAGGGCGAGCTGATCTTCGCCTACCTGTACGAGAAGGCCGGCGCGACGAAGCCCGTCCAGCGCCTCTGGCTGTCCTCGATGACCGAGTCGGCGATGCGCGACGCGCTCGCGGACCTGCGCCCCGCCGAGGAGCGCAAGAGCCTCGAGGAGGCGGCGCGTTCGCGCTCGGAGGCGGACTGGATCGTCGGCATGAACGCGACGCGCGCCGCCACGATCCGCCTGCGGTCCTCATTCGACGGTGCCGTGTCGCTCGGTCGCGTCCAGACGCCGACGCTCGCGATCCTCACGCGCCGCGAGGTCGAGATCCGCGCGTTCGTCCCCGAGAAGTACTGGCTCGTCGACGCGAAGTTCGCCACCGACGACGGCCGCCGCTACGAGGGCCGCTACCACCTCGGCGCGCAGCCGCGGCTGTCCGCCGCCGAGGAGGCCGAGGAGATCGCCGGCGCGGTGCGCGGGCAGCGTGGCGAGATCACGAAGCTCGAGAAGACCAAGCGCACCGAGAAGGCGCCGCTCCTCTACGACCTGACCTCGCTGCAGCGCGAGGCGAACACGCGCTACGGGTTCTCCGCGCGCCGCACGCTGGCGGCCGCGCAGCGCTGCTACGAGGAGCACAAGGCGCTGACCTATCCGCGCACCAGCTCGAAGTTCCTGACGAGCGACATGGTCGCGGAGATCAAGCCCACGGCCGGGCTGGTCGGCCGTCGGCCGGAGTACGCCCAGGCGGCGTCCTACGTCACCGGCCTCGACGTGCTGCCGCTCGGCCGCGTGGTCAACGACGAGAAGGTCGGCGACCACCACGCGATCATCCCCACCAACTCCGAGCACAGGCTCGACAAGATGAACGACGACGATCGCCGCGTCTTCGACATGGTCGCGCGGCGCTTCCTCGCGATCTTCCACCCCGACGCGGAGTTCGAGAACACGCGCGTCGAGACGACGGTCGCCGAGCACGTCTTCCGCACGCGCGGCAAGGTCCTGATCGTGCCGGGCTGGCGCGGGGTCTACGGCGAGCTGCCCGAGGGCGAGGGAACCGCCTCCGAGGAGGACGAGGGCCGCGACCAGCAGCTTCCCAAGCTCGCCAAGGGCGAGGCCGCCGACGCGAAGGACGTCGAGGTCCTCGAGAAGGAGACCAAGCCGCCGCGCCGCTACTCGGACGCGTCGCTGCTGGGCGCGATGGAGGGTGCGGGCAAGCTCGTCGACGACGACGAGCTGCGCGAGGCGATGACCGATTCGGGCATCGGGACGCCGGCCACGCGCGCGGCGATCATCGAGCGGCTGATCGACGTCGGCTACGTCGAGCGCGACGGCCGTGCGCTCGTCCCGACCGAGAAGGGCCTGAACGTCATCCGCCTGCTCGACGGCCATCCGCTGACCGAGCCGGCGCTGACCGGCGAGTGGGAGAAGCGCCTCGACGAGATCGAGCAGGGCACTGAGACGCGCAAGAAGTTCATGGCGGACATCGCCGAGTTCGCGGGCGCGACGGTCGGCGAGATCGACGCGAAGCTCAAGGACGTGCGGATCCCGCGGGCCAACCTCGGCCCGTGCCCGGTCTGCGGCCACGACATCATCGAGAACCGCAAGGGGTACTCGTGCTGGGCGCGCGAGGATCCGGGCTGCGGGTTCGTCATCTGGAAGGCCAAGGCCGGGAAGCAGCTCGCCGCGCCGGTCGCCCGCGAGCTGATCGCCACGGGCCGCACCGAGAAGCCGGTGACCGGCTTCAAGGGCCGCAGCGGCCGCTCGTTCCGCGCGAAGCTCGCGCTCGAGCAGTCCGTGGACGGCAAGTGGCGCGTCGAGTTCGACGAGGCGTGGGCGAAGGAGGGGGCGAAGGCACCCGAGGCCGACGACGCCGAGGTCGAGGCCGCGAGGATCGCTGCGGTCGCCGACGCGGCCGGCGCCGGCGACGGCGCCGCCGCGGCGTAGCCCCGCCGGCGCGTCAGATCCGCCGCCTCGTGCGGGACCCTGAGGGAGCATGCCCCTGAAGCTCGTCACCGGCCCGGCGAACGCCGAGAAGGCGGGCGTCGTCCTCGACGGCGTCCGGGCGGCGGCCGCGCGACGGCCGCGACCCGATCCTCGTCGTCCCGACGGCCGCGGACCTCGAGGCCTACCGGCGCGAGCTCGCCGGCGACGGCGTCCTGCTCGGCGTGAGCATCGAGCGCTTCGACGGGCTGCTCGGGACTCATGGCCGGCCGGGCCGGCGTCACGACCCGCCCGCTGTCCAGCGCTCGGCGCCGAGCGTCTGGCCCGCGTCGCCGCCGCGGGGCTCGCTGGAGCGCGACGCGCTGCCCGCGCTCGCCGACTCGGCCCGCACGCCGGGCTTCGCCGCTGCGCTGGCCCGGTTCGCCGGCGAGCTCGGCGAGGCCGGCGTCACGCCGCAGCGGTTCGCCGCCGCGCTGGCCGACTGGGCCCGGATCGAGCCCGGGCGCGGCCCGTTCACCCGCGACCTCGCCGCGCTCTACCGCGCGTACGACGCGGCGCTCGGGCGCATCGGGCGGACCGACGCCGCCCGCCACGCGCGTGCCGTCAGCGACGCGCTGCGCGTCGCCCCCGAGCTCTGGGGTCCGCGCCCGGTGTTCCTGTACGGGTTCGACGATCTGACGCCCGCGCAGCTCGACGCGATCGAGACGCTCGCCGCGGTGCCCGACGCCGGCGTCACCGTCTCACTCCCGTATGAGCCGGGCCGTGCCGCGTTCGTCGGGCGGGCCGGTCGCCTACCAGCAGCTCAGCGCGCTCGCCGGGCCGGGCGGCGAGCTGCGCCTGGAGGCGAACCCCGAGCACTACGAGGCCGCCTCGCGCGCGGCGCTGCATCGGCGTCGAGCGCGCGCTCCTCGAGCCCGGCGCGGAGCGCGTCGACCCCGGCAACGCCATCGAGCTGCTCGAGGGCGGCGGGGAACGGGCCGAGCTCGAGCTCGTCGCCGAGCGGATCGCGCGGCTGCGCGCCGACGGCGTCGCGCTCCACGAGATCGCGGTCGCCGTGCGCGACGCCCGCGACGCAGCCCCGCTGATCGAGGCCGTGTTCGCCGATGCGGCGATCCCGATCGCGCTCGAGCGCCGCGTCGGGGTCGCCGACACCGGGCTCGGTCGAGCCCTGCTCGCCCTGCTGCGCTGCGCGCTGCTCGGCGGCGGCGTCGCGGACCTGCTCGAATGGCTGCGCAGCCCGGGCATCGTCACCGCGACGGCCAGGCTCGACCGGCTGGAGCGCGACCTGCGCCGCGGCGGCGTCACCGACGTCGACGAGGCGCGCGCGGTGTGGCTCGGGCTCGGCGGCTTCCCGCTCGACGCGATCGACGAGCTGCGCGCGGCCGCCGGTGCGGGGCCCGCGCGGCTCACGGCCGGCGCTGGCGACGCAGGTGCGGCGCCTGCTGCACGCGCCCTGGCGCAGCGACGGGCGCGGCGCCGCAGCCCGTGCTCAGCGCGGCGCAGGCGCTCGAGGCGCGCGCCGCGGCGACGCTCCTGCACCGGTTGCACGAGCTCTCCGTGCTTGCGCGCACGGCCCCGCCGCTGGCCCCGGGGGTGCGCGAGCTGCACGACCATCTGGCCGCCGCCGAGGTCCGCGCCGGCCTGCCGCCCCGTCCGGGCGCGGTGACGATCGCCAGCCCGCTGGCGTTGCGGGCCCGGCGCGTGCACGCGCTGTTCCTGTGCCGCCTGCGCGAGCCGCTGTTCCCGCAGGCCGGCCGTCCCGATCCGTTCCTGGCGCGATGACGAGCGCGTGGGGCTGGCGCTGGCCTCCGGCCTCGCCCTGCGCGGGCACGAGACGACGCTCGACGAGGAGCGCTACCTGCTCTACTCGGCCGTCTCGCGGCCGACCGCGCTGCTCGTCCTGTCGTGGCACGTCAGCGACGACGACGGCGAGGCGCAGGTCCGCTCGCCGTTCGTCGACGACGTCCTGGACTGCCTGTCACCCAGCCCGGCGGTCACGACGCGCCGGCTCGGGGACGATCACCTGGGGGCCCGAGGCGCAGGTGAGCGCCGCACCAGGCGCAGCTCTCGCGCCGCAGCCGACGACGGGCAGGCCGCGACGTCGGCGCCGCGCCCGGCCGCCGCGGGGCTCGAGCACCCGGTGGTCCTCGCGGAGCTCGGTGCGCGCGAGGCGTTCTCGGCCACCGAGATCGAGGCCTACGCGAGCTGCCCGGTGAAGTGGTTCATCGAGCGCTTCCTGCGTCCCGCCTCGCTGGACCCCGACGCCGAGCCGCTGGGCCGCGGGTCCGTCGCCCACGCGGCGCTCGAGCACACGCTGCGCGAGCTCGGTGAGCCCCTCACGCCGCAGAGCGCCGGGCGCGCGATCGCGCTGATGCGCCGCGCGCTCGCCGAGGTCGAGGCGGCGAACCCGCTGTCGGTCAACCCCCGCCGCCGCGTCGCCGCCCGCCACCGCCTGGAGGCGGATCTTGCGCGATACCTGCAAGGGGCCGCCGCGTCGGGCTCGTCCTACCTGCCGTCGCACTTCGAGCTCTCCTTCGGGCTGCCGGACAGCGACCGTGAGGCGGTCGCCGTGGCGGACGGCCTGTCGCATCCGAGGCAAGATCGACCGGGTCGACCTCTCACCGCCGGGCGACCGCGCGATCATCGTCGACTACAAGGGCCGTGCGACGCAGGACTCGTGGACCGCGTGGCTCAGCCAAGGGCAAGCTCCAGGCGGGGCTCTACGCGCTCGTGCTCGAGGCGCTGCAGCCGGAGCGTCGAGGTGGCCGGGGCGCTCTACCAGCCGCTCGGCGCCGACCCCGTCATACGGACGCGCCGCGCGGCTTCCTGCGCGACGACGCCGACGTCGGCCGCGCTCGACGTCAAGGCAGGCGATCGCGTCACGGCGCAGGAGCGTGAGGAGCTGCTCGGCGACATCCGCCGGGCCGCGCTGCGCGTGGTCGACGGGATCCGCGCGGGACAGCTGGAGCCGACGCCGGAGTCC
Organism: uncultured Solirubrobacteraceae bacterium; assembly: GCA_963781935.1. Taxonomy (GTDB): domain Bacteria; phylum Actinomycetota; class Thermoleophilia; order Solirubrobacterales; family Solirubrobacteraceae; genus F1-60-MAGs163. The sequence continues at coordinate 1,525,140 of CAWAHX010000005.1, read as the reverse complement.
TGCGCGTGGGACGGCTCCGGGTGCGCGTACCCGGGGATCTGCCGGTGCGATCGATGAACGGCGTCCTCCACGACGCGCAAGGCCGTCCGGTCGGTTCCGACGGCGTTCTGCTGACCGGCGAGCAGGCGGTCGCGGTCGAGCGCCGCGGCGGGCGGATGCTGCTGTCCGCCAACGCGGGCGCGGGCAAGACGACCGTCCTCGTGGAGCGCTTCGTCCGCGACGTGATCGAGAGCCGGGCGGCGGCCGAGCGCGGGGAGGGCGAGGCGATCGGCTGCCGCCAGATCCTCGCGATCACGTTCACGCGCAAGGCGGCCGGGGAGCTGCGCCGCCGGATCCGGGAGCGCTTCACCGAGCTCGGAGCGCACGAGGACTGCGCGTGACCTCGAGGGGGCGTGGATCTCGACGATCGACGGCTTCTGCGCGCGGGTCCTGCGCACGCATGCGGTCGTCGCCGGGCTGGACCCCGATTTCGTCGTGCTGGACGACGCGCAGACCCGCGAGCTCCTGGACGCGGCGTTCGACCGCGCGCTGGGGCGGTTGCTCGGGGACGGTGAGAGCGCCGACGACGTGGCGCTGCGAGCTCGTCGGCGGCTTCGGCTACGACCAGCTCCACGACGCGATCGTCGATGTGCACGAGCGCCTGCGCAACGCCGATGCTCCCGTGCGGCTTCCGGAGCCTCCGGCACCCGACGCCCGCGCGGCGCGCGCCGTCTCTCGCGCAGGCCGCCGAGCGCGCGGCGGCGCACCTCGAGGGGCGGCCGGAGGGGCAGCGGATGGACGAGGCGCGCGAGCTCCTGCGCGCGTGCCGCGACGCGCTGGCCACGGACGCGGCCGGTGACGGCCGCCCAGATCGCCAGCTGGCGCGTCGGCCGGACGACCGCCGCGCTGCGCGACCTGCCGCTCGAGGAGTACCGCGCGGCGGTCAGCGCCTGCACGACGCCGTCGCGAACGGCGCGGCGCGCCCGCTGCTGCTGATGACGGGCACGCTCCTGGAGCTGTTCGCGGACGAGTACGCGCGGGCCAAGGCAGCAGGCCGGCGGCCTGGACTTCACCGACCTGACGCTGCGCGCGCGCGATCTGCTGCGCGATCACCCGGCGATCGCGGCGGGCTACCGCCGCCGCCTGAAGCGCGTGATGGTCGACGAGTTCCAGGACACCAACCGGCTGCAGCTCGACCTCCTCGCCGCGCTGGGCATCGAGGATCAGTTCATGGTCGGCGATGCGCTGCAGTCGATCTACGGGTTTCGCAACGCGGACGTGCAGCTGTTCCGCGAGGAGCGCGACGCGCACCGCGGTGAGGACGCGTACGCCGAGCTGCGCCGCAACTTCCGCTCGCACCCGGAGATCCTCGCGCTCATCAACGCCGCGTTCGCCGAGGCCCACGAGGGGGACTGGGTGCCGCTCGAAGCCCCGGCCCAGGCGCCCGCGGCCAGTCCGCGCGTCGAGCTGCTGGTCACGGACAGCAGCGGCCTGGGCGGAACTGGAGCCGGCGCCGCCGGAGCTGCTCGCAGGCCTGCCCGCGGCGACGCGCCCGGGTGACGCCGCGGAGGCGCTGCTGATCGCCCAGCGGATCCGTGAGCTGATCGACGACGGCTCGGCGACGGCCGGCGAGGTCGCCGTGCTCGTTCGCGCGGGCGCCAAGATGCCCCTCTACGAGCGGACGCTCGAGCGCGCCGGCGTGCCGGTCGTCGCGGCGCAGGGCCGCGGCTGGTGGGGGCGGCTCGAGGTCCAGGACCTGCTGCACCACCTGCGCGTGCTGCTCAACCCCCAGGACGAGGAGGCGCTGTTCGGCGCCCTCGCCTCGCCGCTCGTGGGCGCCGGGCCCGACACGCTCGCGCTGCTGGCGCTCGAGCGCCGGGAGGCCGGCGGACACGCGTGGGATGCGGTCGAGCGCGCGGTCTCCGGCGGCGGCGACGGGCCGGCGAGCGCGATCGACCCCGCCGAGCGCGCACGGCTGGCGGCGTACGCGGTGCTGCTCGAGCGCGAGCGTGAGGCCTCCGCGTGGGCGGGCGCGGGCACGCTGCTCGAGCGCGTCGTGCGCGAGACCGGCTACGACGTCCAGGTCGTCCGTCGCGCCGGCGGCCCGCGCGGCCTGGCGAATGTCCGCAAGCTCGTGCGCCTGGCCCGCGCCCACGAGCTGCGCGCGTGGCGGAGGGCTGCGGGCCTTCGTCGATCACGCGGCCGCGCAGCTCGAGGCGAACGTCCCGACCCCGGACGCGCCTGTCGCGGCCGGCGATGTGGACGCCGTTCGCCTGATGACGGTCCACGGCGCCAAGGGCCTCGAGTTCGGCGTCGTCGTCGTCGCCGACCTCGGCCGGACGCCGCCCGGCGGCGTGCCGCGGATCCTCGTCGAGGGCGGGCGTGTGGGGCTGCGCGTGATCAGCGTCGAGCGCGAGCGTCATGGCGCGTTCGACTACGACGAGCTGAAGGCCGAGCGCCGCCGGCGTGAGGAGGGGGAGGAGCGGCGGATCATGCACGTCGCAGTGACGCGCGCCGAGCGGCTGCTGATCCTGTCCGCCACGCTGCGCTTTGATCGCGCGTGGCCGAGTCCCGGTCCTCACGGGCCGCCGATCGCCTGGATGGGGCGCGGGATCCTGCGTGCCGGCCCCGGGATGGACCTCCTGCACGACGCCGTCGACGAGGTGATCGACGTGCGCCGCGACGCGTTTGCGGCCCCGGTGCGACTGATGGTCAACGCTCCGCGGACGATTGGCGAGGTGCTGCGCCTCGACGCGATCGACGCGCCGTCCCCGCCGCTGGCCGCGCCCGGCCCGGCCCCGGCCCGGTGCACGCGTCGTCGCCGCCGCCGCCCGAGCCGCCGCCCGCGCCTCCGCCGACGCTGAGCTACAGCTCGCTCTCGGCCTATGCACGTTGTGGATATCGCTGGTACCTGCAGCGCACGCTGGGGATGGCGGACCGCGACGAGCACGATCTGCCCGGGCGAGCGCTGCCGCGCGGCGCGATCTCCCCGCGCGAGCGCGGCGTCCTGACCCATGCGCTGCTCGAGACGGCGGATCTCGGGCGCGACGCTCGCGCGCCGTCGCCGGCGGACGTCGCACGCGACGGCGGCGGCCGTCGGGATGACGGTCGACGAGCCGCAGAAGCTGGACCAGATCCGGCTCGTTCAGGCCGTCCTCGACGGGCCGCTCAGGGAGCGTCTCGCGGGTGCCGGGCGCGAGCTCGGGTTCGCGCTCGCGCTCGACCCGTCCGATCCGCGCTCGCCGCTCCTGACCGGCTTCATCGACGCGCTCGGCAGCGAGGCCGACGCGGCGTGCGCTCGTCGTCGACTACAAGACCGACGCGCTCCAGGACGGCGACGACCTCGAGGCTCGGCGTCGCCTCGGAGTACGGCGTGCAGCGCGCCGTCTACGCGCTCGCGGTCCTGCGCGCCGGAGCGCCGGTCGTCGACGTGGTCCACCTGTACCTCGAGCGCCCGCGGGAGCCGGTCACGGCGACGTTCACGGCCGCGGACATCCCGGCGCTGCAGGCCACACTTCAGGAGGCCGCGCGCGGGCTGATGCGCGGCGACTACCCGGTCTCACCACGGCCGTACGCCGGGACTGTGCGGCACGTGCCCGGGGCGCGGCGGCCTGTGCTCGCAGCCGGACGAGCTGACCGCGCGCGCCGACCCCGGGGAGCCGCCGGCCGGGCCGCCGGACGGCGCGCAGGCGACGCTGTTCTGAGGTGTGATCAGGTGGCGCCGGGCGCGTCGCCTCGCTCGTCGCGCGCGGCACGGCGACGGCGCAGCTCACCGTCGAGCTCGGCTCCGTAGAGGAACGCGAGCGCCATCAGGTAGGCCCACAGCAACAGGATCACGGCCGTGGAGAAGACCCCGTAGAGCGCGCCGTAGCGTCCGAACCCCTGCACGTACACCGAGAAGCCCGCCGACGCGATCACCCACAGCACGACCGTGACGATCGAGCCCGACGTCACCAGATGCCGCCGCTGCGCGGCCTCGGCGGGCGCGTAGCGCAGCACGATCGACACTGCGGCCAGCGCCAGGCCGAGTGCCACCGGCCAGCGCACGATCGACCACACGTCCTGCGCCTCGCTGCCGAGCCCAATCCGGCTGAACACGTCCGTCGCGATCGTGCCGCCGAGGAAGATGGCGATCATCGACACGACGAGCAGCAGGACCACGATCAGCGTCAGGACGACGACGACGATCCGGCGGCGGACGAACCCGCGGTCCTCCTCGACGTCGTGGGCGCGGTTCACCGCGCGGCCGGCCGCATGGAAGATCCCCGAGGCCGAGTTGATCAGCAGCACCGTCGACAGCACGAGGCTGACGGTCAGCGCGCCGGAGGAGATCCTGGTCGCGCTGCGGGCGACCGTCTCGACGACCGTCGCGGTCGCGGAGTCGGCGCCCTGGTCGCGCGCGAACGAGACGATGTCGCTCACGAGGCCCTCGCCGCCGACGAGCCCGATGATCGTCATGGCGAGCAGCAGGCCCGGGAACAGCGAGAGCATCGCGTAGTAGCTGAGCGTCGCCGCGCTGTCGGTCATCGTGTCGGACTCGAGCCGCACGAGTGCGCGCCAGGCCGCGGTCGGCTTGATCACCCTGCGCCACCAGTCACGCACCGGATGCCAGACCGCCGCGAGCCGGCTCATGCGCGCCGTCCCGTCGTGCGCGATGATGCGCGGACGATGAGCACCGAGCACGACCCCGCGCCCGAGCAGCCGTTCTGGGGCGACGAGACCGACGGCGCGCGAACGCAGCGCCAGTTGATTGAGCTGCTCAATGAGGTTCGTGTCGCCATGCCGGGGGTTCAGGTCCTCTTCGCGTTCCTGCTGGCACTCCCCTTCCAGAGCCGGTTCTCGGAGATCACCGGAAGCGAGCGCACGCTGTACTACACGGCATTGATGGCCTCCGCGCTCGCCAGCGCGCTGTTCGTGGCCTCAGCATCGATCCATCGCGTCCTGTTCCACCTGCATCAGCGTGAGTACATCATCCGCACGGGCAATCGCCTGACGCTCGTGGGGCTCGGGGCGCTGGCGGTCGCGATGACCGCGGCGATCTCGCTCGCCACCGAGTTCATCTACAACGACACGGTGGCGAAGATCGTCGGCGTCGGCACGGGGCTCGTCCTGCTCGGCTTCTGGTTCATCCTGCCGCTCGAACGGCGTCTGCACGCGCCGCTGCCGCCCGGCGGCCGGCGTGCTGAGCGACTGACGCACGGCAAGAACGCTTGCGCCGGGTTCTCATCGGGCGCGGATCGGGCATCCTGTGCGCATGGCTCGCGCGATTTGGAGCGGGACGCTCACGTTCGGCCTCGTGACGATCCCGGTGAAGCTCTACCCGGCGGTGCAGCGCAGGAACGTGCGCTTCAACCAGCTCGACGGGGAGGACAACGCGCGGATCCAGCAGCGGCGCGTCAACAGCCGGACCGGCGAGGAGGTCCCGTACGACCGGCTCGTCAAGGGGTACGAGCTGACCCCGGACCGCTACGTCGTGATCACGCAGGACGAGCTCGACGCGATCGATCCCAAGCGCACGCGCACGATCGAGATCGAGGACTTCGTCGAGGGCTCGCAGATCGACCCGATCTTCTACGACACGCCGTACTACGTCGCTCCGGCCGAGGGCGGCGCCAAGCCCTACCGGCTGCTGCTCGAGGCGATGGACGAGACCGGGAAGGTCGGGATCGCGCGGATCGTGCTGCGCACGAAGGAGTACCTCGTCGCGCTGCGGCCGGCCGGCGGCGTCCTGGAGATGTCGACGATGCTGTTCGCCGACGAGGTCGTCGATCCCGCCAAGCTCGACGAGCTGGCCGCCGCGGACGAGGTCCAGACGGCCGCCCGCGAGCTCGACATCGCCAAGCAGCTGATCGAGTCGCTGGCTGCGGACTTCGATCACGCCCGCTACAAGGACGAGTACCGCGAGCGCGTGCTGGACCTCGTCGAGCGCAAGGCCCAGGGCGAGCAGATCGAGATCCCGGCCGCGGCCGAGGCGGCGTCGAGCCCGGTCCCGGACCTGATGAGCGCGCTCAAGGCGAGCCTCGACGCCGCGCGCGAGAAGACGCCGCCGGCGCCCGCCCCGAAGAAGGCTCGCCGGCCGGCGCAGAAGAAGCCCGCCGCGGCCAAGAAGCCCGCGGCCAAGGCCGCCGCGAAGCCCCGCCGCGCGTCCTGAGCGGTCCCCGCGCGGGAAAAGGGCCGGGAGCCGGACCTTCCACATGTGCGCCGCGTGCGTAAAATCACGCGTTCCGCCTCACAGGCCCCCAACCGCGCAGCCCCACGGGACCTCTTTATGACGATGATGCTCAAGCCGCCAAAGGCCGACGGTCTGTATGACCCTCGCTTCGAACACGACGCCTGCGGCGTCGCGATGGTCGCTCGGCTGGACAACGTGCCCTCGCATGACGTGATCATCCGGGCGCTCGAGGCGCTCGACAATCTCGAGCATCGCGGCGCCGAGGGCGCGGACGTCAACACCGGCGACGGCGCGGGCATCGTCGTCAAGATCCCGGACGCGTTCTTCCGCGAGGTCTGTCCGTTCGAGCTCCCCGAGGCCGGCGGCTACGGCGTCGGCGTCTGCTTCCTGCCGCGTGACCCGGCGCTGCGCCGCAAGATCGAGGAGCTGCTGGAGCTGAACGTCCGCGTCGAGGGCCAGCGCGTGCTGGGCTGGCGCGACGTGCCGGTCGACGCGGGCCACGTCGGCGAGACGGCGGATCGCTCGCGCCCGCACATCCGCCAGCTGTTCATCGGCGGCCGGGAAGGGCTTCGAGACCGACCAGGACGCGTTCGAGCGCAAGCTCTACGTGATCCGCCGGATCGTCGAGCTGGCGGCCGGCCCGGACTTCTACGCGCCGAGCTTCTCGTCGCGCACCTGCGTCTACAAGGGCATGCTGATCGCGCGCCAGGTGACCGGGTTCTTCCCGGACCTGCAGGACGAGCGCTTCACCTCGCCGCTCGCGCTCGTGCACTCGCGGTTCTCGACGAACACGTTCCCGAGCTGGGAGCTGGCGCAGCCGTTCCGCGTGATCGCCCACAACGGCGAGATCAACACGCTGATGGGCAACATCAACTGGATGCGCGCCCGCGAGAGCTCGCTCGCCAGCGAGCTCTTCGGCCGCGACCTGCAGAAGGTCATGCCGATCGTGCGGCCGGGCGGCTCGGACTCGGCGACGTTCGACAACGTCCTGGAGCTGCTGATGCTCAGCGGCCGCTCGCTGCCGCACGCCGTGATGATGATGGTGCCGGAGGCCTACAAGGACCGCACCGACCTCTCGGATGAGCTGAAGGGCTTCTACGCCTTCCACTCCTGCCTGATGGAGCCGTGGGACGGCCCGGCCGCCATCTGCTTCACGAACGGCAGCGTCGTCGGTGCGACGCTCGACCGCAACGGGCTGCGTCCGGGGCGCTGGGTGGAGACGAAGGACGGGCTCGTCGTCCTGGGCTCCGAGGCCGGGATGCTCGGCATCCGCCCCGAGAACGTCAAGCGGCTCGGTCGCCTGCAGCCGGGCAAGATCTTCCTCGTCGACCTCGAGCAGGGCCGCATCGTCGAGGACGAGGAGGTCAAGCGCGAGGTCGCCACGCAGGCCGCCGTACGCCGAGTGGTTCGGCCGCAACTGCGTGCACTTCGACGATCTCGAGCCGGCCCACGTGACGATGACCGGCGTGCTGCCGACCCGCCGGCGCCAGCTCGCGTTCGGGTACTCGCAGGAGGATCAGCGGATCCTCATGACGCCGATGGCGCGCACGGGCGAGGAGCCGATCGGCTCGATGGGCAACGACGCCGCGCTGGCCGTGCTCTCGGACACGCGCCCGCCGCTGTTCTCGTACTTCAAGCAGCTCTTCGCGCAGGTCACGAACCCGCCGATCGATCCGATCCGCGAGTCGCTCGTGATGTCGCTGGGGACCGGCGTGGGCTCCGAGCTCAACCTGCTCGACGAGACGCCCGAGCACGCCCATCAGCTCGTGATGGATCAGCCGATCCTGCGCAACCTGGAGCTCGAGACGCTGCGCCAGGTCTCCAGCGACGTCTTCCGCGCGCACACGATCGACATCACGTGGCCCATCGCCGACGGGCCGGAGGGCATGGCGGCACGGCTGGCGAACGTCTGCGACGAGGCCCACGACGCGATCACCGCCGGGCGTCAACATCGTGATCCTGTCCGACCGGCGCGTCGGCAAGGGCCGTGCGCCGATCCCGTCGCTGCTGGCCGTGGCCGCGGTGCACCACCACCTCGTGCGGCTGGGCAACCGCCTGCGGGCCGGCCTCGTGCTGGAGTCCGGCGAGCCGCGCGAGGTCCACCACTTCGCGACGCTGATCGGCTACGGCGTCAGCGCGATCAACCCGTACCTGCTGCTGGACTCGGTCGGAGAGCTCGTCGCCGACGGCCGCGTCGCCGGCGTCGACGACGTCGACACGGCCGAGCGCAACGTCGTCAAGGCACTCGGCAAGGGGCTGCTGAAGACGATCTCGAAGATGGGGATCTCGACGATCCAGTCCTACTGCGGCGCTCAGATCTTCGAAGCGGTCGGGCCTCGAGCGCGAGCTCGTCGACCGCCACTTCACCGGGACCGCGTCGCGGATCGGCGGCGTCGGGATCGACGTGCTGGCCCAGGAGGCGCTCGACCGGCACGCGCGCGCCTGGCCGGGCGGCATCGACGACCTGCTCCCCGTCGGCGGCGTCTACGCGTGGCGCCGCGAGGGCGAGCGCCACATGTGGAACCCCGAGACGATCGCGCTGCTCCAGCACTCCGTGCGCATCGAGTCCGGCAACGGCGACGCGCGCAGAAGTACCGCGAGTACGCGAAGCTCGTCAACGACGATGCCGCGCGACGCGCGACGCTGCGCGGGCTGCTCACGTTCCGCGAGGACGTCGAGGCGATCCCGCTCGAGGACGTCGAGCCGGCCAAGGAGATCGTGCGGCGCTTCGCGACCGGCGCGATGTCGCTCGGCTCGATCTCGACCGAGTCGCACGAGACGCTGGCGATCGCGATGAACCGCCTCGGCGGCAAGTCGAACACCGGCGAGGGCGGGGAGGACCCGCGCCGCTTCACGCCCGACCCCAACGGCGACCTGCGCCGCTCGGCGATCAAGCAGGTCGCCTCCGGGCGGCTTCGGCGTCACGATCCACTACCTCGTCGAACGCCGACCAGCTGCAGATCAAGATGGCCCAGGGCGCCAAGCCCGGCGAGGGCGGCCAGCTGCCCGGCCACAAGGTCGACAAGTACATCGGCTGGGTGCGCCACACGACGCCGGGCGTCGGCCTGATCTCGCCGCCGCCGCACCACGACATCTACTCGATCGAGGATCTCAAGCAGCTGATCTACGACCTGCGCTGCGCGAACCCGCGCGCGCAGGTCTCGGTGAAGCTCGTCTCCGAGGTCGGGGTCGGCACGATCGCCGCCGGCGTCGCCAAGGCGAACGCCGACCACGTGCTGATCGCCGGGCACGACGGCGGCACCGGCGCCTCGCCGCTGAGCTCGATCGTCTCGGCCGGCGTGCCGTGGGAGATCGGCCTCGCCGAGACCCAGCAGACGCTGCTCAAGAACGACCTGCGCTCGCGGATCATCGTGCAGACCGACGGCCAGCTGAAGACCGGCCGCGACGTCGCGATCGCCGCGATGCTCGGCGCGGACGAGTACGGCTTCTCGACCGCCCCGCTGATCGCGACGGGCTGCATCATGATGCGCGCCTGCCACCTGAACACGTGCCCGGTCGGCATCGCCACGCAGGACCCGGAGCTGCGCAAGCGCTTCAAGGGCAAGCCCGAGCACGTCGTCAACTTCTTCTTCTTCGTGGCCGAGGAGCTGCGCGAGATCATGGCCTCGCTCGGCATCCGCACGCTCGACGAGCTGATCGGCCGCAGCGACCTGCTGGTCGCCGACGAGGCGATCGAGCACTGGAAGGCGCGCGGGGTCGACCTCACGCACATCCTGCACCGCCCGACCTGCCCGAGGGCACGCCGCTGCGCCGCCTGCAGCCGCCGCCGTCGCGTCCTCGACGACGCGCTCGACTGGATGCTGATCGAGGGCGCCGAGGCGGCGCTCGAGCGCGGCGAGCCGGTCGAGCTCGAGACGCCGATGCGCAACGTCAACCGCTGCGTCGGCGGCCTGCTGTCGAGCCGCATCGCCCAGCTGCGCGGCGCCGAGGGCCTGCCCGAGGACACGATCAAGGTCGAGCTGCGCGGCTCCGCCGGGCCAGAGCTTCGGCGGCTGGCTGGCGCCGGGCGTCACGCTTCACGCTGCACGGCGACGCCAACGACTACACCGGCAAGGGCCTGTCCGGCGGCGTCGTCGCCGTGATGCCGCCCGACGGCGTGACGTTCGCGCCGGAGGAGAACGTGATCGTCGGCAACACCGTGCTCTACGGCGCCACCAGCGGGCGCGCGTTCTTCCGCGGCCTCGCCGGCGAGCGGTTCGCCGTGCGCAACTCGGGCGCCAGCGCCGTCGTCGAGGGCGTCGGCGACCACGGCTGCGAGTACATGACGGGCGGCCGCGTCGTCGTCCTGGGCCGCGACCGGCCGCAACTTCGCCGCCGGCATGAGCGGCGGCCTGGCGTTCGTCCTGGACGAGCACGACGAGCTGCGCGTCGAAGCTCAACCCGACGATGCTCGACCAGCTCGAGCCGCTCGACGAGGCCGACGTGATCGAGGTCCGCGACGCTGATCGCCGAGCACGTCGGGCGCACCGGCTCGACGCTCGGCCAGCGCGTGCTGGACGACTGGGACGCGCTCGCGCCGAAGTTCGTGAAGGTCTTCCCGACCGACTACAAGCGCGTGCTCGCCGAGCTCGCGCGCGAGGACGCGACGGAGGTGGCGGCCTGATGGGCGAGATCGGCGGCTTCCTGAAGATCCACCGCGTCGGCATCCCGTACAAGGACCCGCTCGAGCGCATCGAGGTCGAGCCCTACCGCGAGTTCATGATCCAGCGCTCCGACGAGGAGCTCGCGGCCCAGGGCGGGCGCTGCATGGACTGCGGCGTGCCGTTCTGCCACAACGGCTGCCCGCTCGGCAACCTGATCCCGGACTGGAACGACCTCGTCTACCGCGGCAACTGGCGCGACGCGATCGCCCAGCTGCACGCGACGAACAACTTCCCCGAGCTGACCGGCCGGCTGTGCCCCGCGCCGTGCGAGGCCGCGTGCGTGCTCGAGATCAACGAGGGCGACGCCGTCACGATCAAGCAGATCGAGGCCGCGATCATCAACACGGCGCTTCGACAACGGCTGGGTCGTCCCGCAGCCGCCCGCGCACGAGACCGGCCGCAGCGTCGCGGTCGTCGGCTCCGGGCCCGCCGGGCATGGCGGCCGCGCAGCAGCTGCGCCGCGCGGGCCACCGCGTCGTCCTGTTCGAGCGCGACGAGTCGGCCGGCGGCCTGGTGCGCTTCGGCGTCCCGGACTTCAAGATCGAGAAGTGGATCGTCGAGCGCCGCGTCGCAGCAGCTCGTCGCCGAGGGCGTCGAGCTGCGCTGCGGCGTCGAACGTCGGCGTCGACGTCACCGGCGAGCGAGCTGCGCGAGCAGTTCGACGCGGTCGTCCTGGCGATCGGCTCGCGCGTGCCGCGCGACCTGCCGGTCCCGGGCCGCGAGCTCGACGGCATCCACTTCGCGATGGACTACCTCTACGTGCGCAACCGCTTCGTCGCCGGCGAGCGTCGGCCCCGAGCCGCGGTCGCCCAGCCCGACCTGCCCGTCATCACCGCCACGGGCAAGCACGTCGTCGTCGTCGGCGGCGGCGACACCGGCGCCGACTGCGTCGGCAACTCGATCCGCGAGGGCGCCCTGTCGGTGACGCAGCTCGAGCTGCTGCCCGAGCCGCCCGAGCACCGCCCGGACGACCGCACGCCGTGGCCGCTGTGGCCGCAGAAGTTCCGCCTCTCCTACGCGATGGAGGAGGCGAAGGACATCGGGCGCGGCGAGCAGGACTTCTCCGTCGTCACGACCCACTTCTCCGGCGCCGACGGCCGCGTCAGCGGGCAGCACATCGCGCAGGCGCAGGCCGCGCCGCCGTTCGGCCCGGTCGCCGGCACCGAGCGCGAGCTGCAGGCCGACCTCGTGCTGCTGGCGATGGGCTTCGTCCATCCCGAGCAGGCGGGCATCGTCGAGCAGCTCGGCTGCGAGCTCGACCCGCGCGGCAACGTGCAGGCCGCGACCTACGAGACCTCGCAGCCGCGGCGTCTTCGCCGCCGGCGACGCGCGCCGCGGGCAGTCGCTGATCGTCTGGGCGATCAACGAGGGCCGCCAGTGCGCCCGGATGGTCGATCGCTACCTCAGCGCGCTCGACCACCACGAGCCGGCGCTCGTGGGCGCCGGGGACGCGGACGAGGGCCCCGAGGGTCCGCCGCTGCACGCGCAGGGCGGCCGTCACGGTCGAGTAGCAAACTTGACGCCTGCGTCATCTTTTCAGTAGCATCGCGCCCCTCGCCGTCCGCCCGCTCAGAGAGGCTCGTCCCGCATGTCCCAGCAGCTCCCCACCGCCGCCATCATCGGCGCCGGATCGTCCGGCATCGCCGCCCTCAAGAGCCCTGCTCGAGCAGGGCTTCGACGCGACCTGCTTCGAGGCGTCGGACCGCATCGGCGGCAACTGGGTCTTCGAGAACACGAACGGGATGTCGGCGTGCTACCGCGACCTGCACATCAACACCTCGCGCGACCGCATGGAGTACTCGGACTACCCGATGCCGCGCGACTACCCGGACTACCCGGATCACCGCCAGATCGCCGCGTACTTCGACGCCTACGCCGACCACTTCGGGATCCGCGAGCGGATCCGCTTCGAGACGCGGGTCGAGCACGCCGAGCGCCTGCAGGACGGCACCTGGGAGCTGACGCTCGACGGCGGCGCGAGCGAGCGCTTCGACGTCGCTGTTCGTCGCCAACGGCCACCACTGGAACCCGCGCTGGCCCGAGCCCGCGTTCCCCGGCTCGGACACGTTCGAGGGCGTGCAGATGCATGCCCACGCGTACATGTCGCCGGACTTCCTGACCGGACAAGAGCGTCGTCGTGCTGGGCATGGGCAACAGCGCGATGGACATCGCCGTCGAGGCCTCGTACGTCACCGACCGCGTCGTGCTCGCCGCGCGCCGCGGCGCCTGGATCGTGCCCGAAGTACCTGTTCGGCAAGCCGACCGACCAGTTCAGGAACGACCCGCGCATCCCGTTCAAGATCCGCCAGAAGGTCATGCAGCGGATCATGAAGACGACGATCGGATCGCCGGAGAAGTTCGGGCTGCCCAAGCCCGACCACGAGTTCGGCGAGGCCCACCCGACGGTCTCCGGCCGCATCCTCGACCGCATCACGCACGGCGCGGTGCACGCCGAAGCCGAACATCGAGCGGCTCGACGGCGACCGCGTCGTCTTCGCCGACGGCACGCCGCGTGCAGGCCGACATCGTCATCTACTGCACCGGCTACAAGATCACGTTCCCGTTCTTCGACGAGGAGTTCGTCTCGGCGCCGGACAACCACATCGAGCTGTACCGGCGCGTCGTCCATCCGGACGTCCCGAACCTGTTCTTCATCGGCCTGCTGCAGCCGCTCGGCGCCGTGATGCCGCTCTCCGAGGCCCAGGGGCAGTGGATCGCCGACCACCTGCGCGGCGAGTACGCGCTGCCGCCGCGCGACCAGCTGCGGCGCGAGATGGCCGAGGACCAGGCGGCGATGCACAGGCGCTACGTGGCCTCCAAGCGCCACACGATCCAGGTCGACTTCGACGACTACCTGTACGACCTCGCCAAGGAGCGCCGGCGCGGCGCCGAGCGCGCCCGCGCGGCGGGCTACGCGCTGCCCGTGCCGGCGCGCGCGCGCGCACGCGGAGGCCGCAGCGGCGTGAGCGACGCGACGACCGACCGTCCCAGCCGGCAAGCGCGAGGCGACGAAGGCGGCCAATCGCGCCGCGATCCTCGCCGCGGCGGCGGAGGTGTTCGCGGACATCGGGTTCGGCGCGGCGAGCGTGCGCGACATCATCCGCCGGACCGATCTGGCGACCGGGACGTTCTACAACTACTTCCCGGACAAGGAGTCCGTGCTCCACGAGATGCTCGAGGAGACGGCGGAGGAGGCGCGCGCCCGCGTGCGCGCCGCTCGCGTCGGCGCGACGACCATCGCCGACTTCGTCGACGGCGCCTTTCGCGCGTACTTCGAGTACCTCGTCGAGGACCCGCTGCGGCTGGAGCTGCTGCGCCGCAACGCCGGCACGATCCGCGCGATGTTCGACGAGCCGTCGGTCGGTGCGGGGACGGTCGAGCTGCGTGAGGACCTCGACGCCGCGATCGCCGCCGGCGTGATGCCGCCGCACAACACGGGGCTGATGGCGGCCGCGATGATCGGCGCCGGGTTCGAGGTCGGCGTGCGGCTCCTGGACGACGGCACGCCGGAGATCGACGAGGCCGTCGGCCTGCTGACAGCCGTGTTCGTCCCCGGGCTCGAGCGTCTGCGGGACGCGTAGCGCAGGTCCCGGCTCGTCCTCAGGATGCCGCCCTACACTGGCGGTCCCCGTGACGTTCTGCCGCCACAACCGCCTGGAGACGAGCTGCCCGATCTGCTCGCGCAAGCTGAAGGCCAAGGAGCAGGAGGCGGCCCGCGCACGGCGCCCGGCGCGCGCCACGAGCCGCCAGGCAGGTCCGCGGCGGGCGTCGTCCGGGCCCCGGCGCAGCGGCTCCGGCGACCTTCGCGTCCGGCGCCTGACGCGTGCGCGGGACGACGGCTTCCACAGCGACCTGGTGCCGGGTCTGCGCTCCAGCGCCGACGCCGAGCGCCTTGCGCAGGAGCTCGCCTTCGCCGCCGCTCGCCTGGACGAGCTGGGTGGCGCATCCCCGCCCGGCCTCTACGGCCAGGCGCGGCGCCTCGGCGGCGAGGAGGGTCTGTGGCTGGCCTTCCTGATCGCCTACCTCGGGCCGCTGACCGGCGAGGACGACCCGTTCGCGGAGATCGACCGTGTGCGGGTGCCCTGGGAGGGCGGTGAGCTGCCGGGCCTCGATGACGTGCGCGTGGGCCCGCGCGGCGCTCACGAGGCCGCGCGCGGGACCGACACGCTGATCGCCTACCGCGCCTGGGCCGCGCGCGCCGGCTCGCAGGCCGCCGGGCTCGCCGGGCAGGACGGATGGACCGCCGAGCGCCGCTTCGAGCGCGCGTTCGAGCGGCTCGCGCTGCCGGGCCTGCTGCGCGGCGCACGCTACGAGTTCCTGCTGACCTGCGGCGCGCTCGGCCTCGCCGACCTGCGGCCCTCGTCGCTGCACCTGCTCGCCGATCCGCGTGACCCCACGCTCACGGCCGCCAAGCGCGTCTTCGGGATCGGCGACGTGCTGCTCGTCCAGCGGCGCGCCGGTGAGCTGCTCGCGGCGACCGGCGTGCCGATCGGCGCGTTCGATCTGGGCCTGCTGAACTGGGCCCGGCTCACCGATGACCCGGACGGTGGCCGGATCGATTCGGGCTCATCGGTGACCCCCGATCCCGATGTCGTCGAGCTCGTGCGCGACGCCCTCGGGCTCGCCGGCCCGGAGGACGACGCCCGGACGACGACGCACCGCTGGCGGCCTGAGCGGCCGCGGCCGCTACATCTCGAGCTCGGGCAGATCGTCCTCATCGGGGACGACGAGCGAGGTGCCGTGCGGCGTCTCGGCGTCCTCGATGTCGCCGTCGGGGTCGACCCACTTCAGCTCGACCTCGAGCTCGTACTCGACGCCGTCGTGCCCGTCCTCCATCTTCAGCTCGTACTCGTACTCGAGCTCGTCCGGCACCTCGATCGACGAGCCCTCCATGTCGAGCGCGCCGGCTTCGATCTGGTCGGCGATCTCGCGCAGGTGCTCAGCGGCCTCGGCCCGGTTGGCGGATGAGGATTCCTTGTGCTTGCGGTGCGACATGCCTGGTGTCTACCACAACGCGATTCACGCGCACTTTGCGCGTTTTCCTTGAATGGCGCCGGAACCGACGTAGAGTCCGCGACGCCGGATCGTTCGCAACCACACCGCTGACGGTGATCGGCGCCGGCGCCCAAGGTGAAGAAGAGCGCGACGAAGCTGCGCACCGTACAGATTGATGTCCCGGCCGCGAGGGTGATGGCGTCAGCCGGCTCGAGACGGGGCGTCTGCCACAGCACGATTCACGCGCACTTTGCGGGCTTTCGCAGGGACCCGCGACGCGGCGGGGGGAGACGTTGCGGCATATTGGCGCCTCTGCCGAACGGAATCGGCGCAGTACGGAAGATTGGCGAAGGCATGGACGACACCGCCCTGGCGGACCCGCCCGCGGGCCGCGAGCTCACGCATGACGAGTTGGAACTGTTCGTGGTCGACGTCGTTCGGCTGCACGCGGACGGCCTCCTGCGACTCGCGCGGCGTCACAGCCTGTGCGCCGATGACGCACAGGACGCCTACCAGCGCGGCCTGGAGATCTTCCTGCGCCACGCCGCGCGGCTGGATCGCGAGCGCGCGCCGTCTTGGCTGCGCACCGTCGTGAAGCATGAGGCCATGGCCGTCCGGCGCGGGCGTCTGCGTGAGGTCGGGACCGTCGAGACGGACTTCGATCAGTTCGAGGCCGCCACGAGCCCGTCGCCCGAGGATCAGGCGATCGGCTTCGAACACGTCGCGCGTTCCGCCGAGGCGCTGCAGCGGCTCAAGCCTCAGGAGGTCCGCGCGCTGTGGCTCCGCGCCCAGGGGAACTCCTACGACGAGATCCAGGAGCTGACCGGCTGGACGCGGACGAAGGTCAACCGCTGTCTCTACGAGGGCCGGCGCAGCTTTCTCGCGCGCTACGCGGGGATCGAGTCGGGCGAGGAGTGCCGCCGCTGGGAGTCGTCGCTGTCGTCGCTCGTCGACGGGGAGGCGAGCGCGCAGGAGCTGCTCGAGCTGCGACCGCACCTCAAGCGCTGCGCATCCTGCCGGGCCTCGGTGCGTGAGCTGCACCGTGCGGGCGCGCCGCTGGCGGTCGTCTTCCCGGTCGGCGTCGTGCTGCTGGCGGGCGATCACGCCGAGCCCGCGAGCCATGTCTTCATGAAGGTCTACGAGACGACGAGCACGTGGCTCAGCGAGCGCGCCGCATCGTCGTTCGTGCGCGGGCAGCTGCTCGTCGAGGCCGTCGCGGGGTCGGCGGTGAAGTCGACCGCGGTCGCCGCATCGGCGGCGGCGGTGGCCGGGGGAGGGGCCGTCGCGGTGCAGCAGGTCACGGCGCCGGTCGAAGGGGCGGGCCGTGCCGCCGCGGTCGCGCCGATCGGTCACGCCGTGGTTCCCGGGGAGGCACGAGGCAGCGTCCACACCATCGCCGTCCGGCGGGTGGCCGACCATCGGCACGCGGTCCACGTGCGCCGCGCGCGGGCGGCACAGTCGCAGGCGGCCTCTCAGCAGACCGCTGCCGCGCGGCGATCGGCCGTCGTTCCCACGCTCACGCCGGCAGCCCCCGCGGCGCCCCCGCGTACGATCTCCTCGGCCCCCGCTCCCGCGGCCTCGACACCCGCTGCCGCGGGCGGCGAGCTGGGGTTTGAGTAGGCATGCCGTCCGATCCGCGGCGTACGTTTCGCGGGCGATGCAGCTCTGTTTCATCGAACCGCAGGACGCGATCCGCGTGATCGCCGAATCCGTCGGCCGTGAGGCCCGGCGGCAGCTTCTGGGTGAGGTCGTCCGTGCGTGGGTGGACGCGATCCCCGAGCAGGAGCTCGAGTCGCACTACGTCAAGGCGATAGCGGACCTCGACGAGCACGATCTGTCGATGCTGGCCGCCTGGCACGCGTCGCTGGAGGTCGGCCAGCCGATCGCCAACCGCGACTTCCTCGTCGGCGTCTTCCCGTCGCTGGGCGAGAATCGCCGCGAGGCGCTGAAGATCGCCGCCGGCTTCCGGGGCGACGAGGCGTTCGAGGCCGGGCGTCTCCGAGGAGCAGGCGCTCGACACCGTGCTGCCCGCCCTGGGTCGAGAGCGCTGCATGGAGCTCGCGGAGGAGTGCCTCGACCTCTACCTCTGGGACCGCATGGGGTCCGACAACTAGGTGTGACATCCCCCTGAAAGGGTCAGGAGTGCGCGAAGCGCAGTCCTGAGATCGTCCCGAAGGGACACATCGTCCCAATCGCGCGCTCAGCCCAGCGCAACCCTCGATGTCCCGCCGCGCCTGCGCCGTCTCACGGAAGTGCACCGCGGTCATGCCGAGCTCCTCGGCGGCCGTGCAGTTGATCTCGATGTCGTCGATGAAGAGGCACGCCTGCGGCTCGACGCCGAGTCGGTCGCAGGTCAGGCGGTAGATCCTCGGGTCGGGCTTGCGCAGGCCGACGAATGCCGAGTCGACGACGAGCTCGAAGATCTCGTCGACCGGCAGCATCGACCGCCAGAGGGGCTCCCACTCGCGCACGTTGTTCGTGAGGATCGCCATCCGGTGGCCACGCGCCGCGATCCCGCGCATCAGGTCGATCATCTCGGCGTTCGGCTGCAGTGCGGCGAAGTAGTGCGTCGCGAAGCGCTGCATCGGAGCGGCGCGCCCCAGCTCAGCCTCGATCTCGCGGCCGAGCTGGGCGAGGAAGTCGGCCTCGCTCATGCGCCCGCACTCCAGCTCGAACAGCGGGTTCGCGCCATCGCGCTCGGTGATCTGCGCCATCGCTCGCCCGATCGCCGCCGACGGGATGCCGGACTCCTCCTGCACGGCGGCGAACGCGTCGGCCAGCGGAGAGCTCAGCACGCCGCCGAAGTCGCTGATCACCGCGGTGAGCGGGCTCACGCGGCTTCGTCCTGTTGCGGTGCACGGCGGAGCACGTCGAAGCGCCCGACGCCCTCGCGGCCGCCCATGTGCCAGCGCACGAACGAGCAGTCCAGCCGCAGCCGGCCGAGATCGAGCGTCGTGCCGCAGACGACGTCGCCCCAGAGCCGTCGCGGCGGACCGTCGTCGGTCACCCAGAGCTCGAGCGCGGCACGCCCCTGACGGCCCTCCGCGTCGTAGGTCGTCGAGAGTCGCGGGTCGCCGACCCGCACGAAGCCCTCCTCGCCGGCCTCCGGCTCGAAGATCACGGCGCTGAGCGCCTCGTCGCCGTGGCCGCCTGACCCTTCGGGGAGGATCGCCGAGAGCGAGACGGCGCCGTCGTCGAACCACGCCCCCGCGACACGGGTGCGCTCGATGCTCGTCCAGTCCGGTGCGCCCCAGGAGCGGCCGCGCTGTCCGACTGCGTCGATCGTGATGTGACGGCCGCCCACCTCGGCGCGGCCGCGCACGCGCACCGGCTGATCGAATCCGAGCATGCCGCCCGCCTTGGCGACGTCATCGGACGCCAGCAGCTCGCACGGCGGTGCGGAGGCCTCGATCTCGAGGTCGAGGCTGGCGTCATCGCCGGCGTAGTGGGCGCGCCAGGTTCGCAGCGGCTCGATCGTCTCCATGTCCAGGCCCGCCGCGCTGACGTTCGCCCAGGACGACGGGTCGTCGACCGGCAGCCCGCCCTCGGCCGAGACGGTCACGAGCTCGCCGTCGTGGAACAGCAGCACGAGCCCGCTGGCGGTGCTTCCGCCGGCGAGGCCGAGGCGCAGCGTGCCGTACAGCCCGGCCGCCCCGTCGCCGAAGGCGATGGTGACCGCATCGCTGAACGCGTCGCTCAGCGCCGGCCGCGGCGCCTCGAGATCGGCGATCGAGCTCAACGTGGCAGCTCTGCCGGCGGCTCAGGCGGGACGTCGGTGGCGGTGCCGTCGACGTCGAAGTCGGGGCCGGACGAGCGCCGGCGTCCCGCATAGGCGTTGGCGCCGCGCGTGCCCCACTGAGCGCCGCGCACCGTCCAGACGCCGGCGGGGCCGAAGCTCGCGGCACCGGCGCTGATCATCGGCCCGAGGAAGAGCCGCCGGATCACCGCGCGCGTCGGCGGGATCAGCAGTGCGAAGCCGGCGATGTCCGTCAGGAAGCCCGGCGTCAGCAGCAGCGCGCCGCCCAGGATGATGAGTCCGCCGTCGGCGACCTCGCGCGCGGGGATCTGGCCGGCGTTCAGGGTGCCGGTGAAGCGCCGCCAGGACCGCCGCCCCTGATGGCGCAGCAGCCAGACGCCCAGCAGCGAATCCAGCAGCAGCAGTGCGATCGTCCACCACACGCCCACGATCTGCCCGACCTGGATCAGGGCCCAGATCTCGGCGAGCGGCACGAGGATGAAGAGCAGTCCGAGGAGCAGCACCATTGCCCCTCACAGGGTAGCCAGCCCAGCGAGAGCTCAGACGACGGCGGGCTCGACGCTGACGCCGGGCAGGCGGTGCAGGCCGACGAGCTCGATCAGCGTGTGGATCTGCGGCGTCGCGCCCTGCAGGTGCATCGCTCGTCCGGCCTTGCGCAGCCGGCGGGCGACCATCGCCAGGTCGACCATCAGCGAGGCGTCGGCGAACGAGAGCGAGGTGAAGTCCACGACGAGATCGGACTGCACGCCGAGCGCGCGCGACATCGCCTGTCGGCGGATGCTCTGGGTCGATCGGTCCTCATCTCCGGAGCAGTGCAGGACCGCTGGGTTGTCGCTCAGGAAGACGATGCGCGCACGCTAGCGAAACGCCCCACCTCGTGCAGCCGCGTGTTTCAGGCGGGTTGTGGATCACCCATCTACACTCGGCGCATGCCCAGTGTTGAAGAGGTCGAAGAAGCCCTGACGAACGTGATCGACCCGGAGCTCGGCCTGGACTTCGTCGAGCTCGGACTGATCTACGGCATCACCGTCGACGGAGGTGACGTGCACGTCACCTACACGCTGACGACGCCCGCGTGCCCGATCGGGCCGATGGTCGCCGAGCAGATCGAGGAGTTCGTCACCGAGCTCGACGGCGTCGAGTCGGTCGAGTCGGCGATGGTCTTCACGCCGCCGTGGTCGCCGGACAAGATGAGCGAGGACGCGAAGTTCGCGCTCGGGTACTGAGCGCGCTGAGGCTCAGCGACCGGCGCCGTTGAGTGCCGCGCCCTCGGCGCTGCGCTCCTTGGCGATCCCCAGCAGCTCCCCGATCGCGTGGTCGATCCCGTCGGCGATCGTGTCGATGTCCGGCAGCGCGTCGTAGTCCCCGAGCAGGCCGAAGTTCAGTCTGCCGTCGTAGCTCATGATCGCGATCGCCAGCGCGTGGTTCTTCGGCAGGAACGCGACCGGGAAGACGTTCAGCATCCGGCTGCCCGCGACGTAGAGCGGGAACTGCGGGCCGGGGACGTTCGTCACGATCAGGTTGAACAGCCGCGTGGAGAAGTTCAGACGCGAGGCCTGGGCGAGGATCGTCGGCGGCGCGAAGCTCTGCGCGCCCGCGATCACCTCGGCGCCCAGCGCCTGCTTGCTCTCCTTCAGGCCGTCCATCGACTGGCGCACGACGCGCAGCCGGGCGACGGGGTCGTCGACGTAGACCGGCAGCGGCCCGCGCATCGCCGCGATCCGGTTGCCGAGGCTCTGATGGTCGTCCTGCGGCGCGGATCGAGACCGGCACGAGCGCGCGCAGCTCCAGGCCCTCGGTGCGCACGCCGCGTGAGCGCAGCCATTCGCGCAGCGCGCCGCTGACCACCGTGAGCACCACGTCGTTGACCGTGCCGCCGAGCGCGTTCTTGATGAGCTTGAAGTCCGCCAGGTCGGCGCGCACGACGCGCAGCCGCCGGTGGGGACCGATCTCGACGTTCAGCGGCGTCTGCGGCGCGGGGTTGAGGCCCGCCCAGGCGATCTCACCGACGCCTTCGAGCCCTTCGCGGACCTCGGCCAGCACCTCGCCGGGATGGGTGACGAGGCCCCCGAGGCGCCGGACGGAGCCGACGGCGGTGCGGGCGAAGCCGATCGCGCCGGAGGCCACGAGCTCTGCGTTGGTCGGTTCAGGGGACGGCTCCCACGCGGCATCCGGGTGCACCACGGTCGTGCCCTCGGGCGCAAGGTCGAACAGGACCGTGGCGAGATCGACGCCGGCGATGCCGTCGATCACCGCGTGATGGGTCTTCGTGACGAGTGACCAGCGACCGCCTTCGAGCCCCTCGATCAGCCAGATCTCCCAGAGCGGCTTCGAGCGGTCGAGCTGCTGGGAGAAGATCCGCGAGGTGAGCCGGTAGAGCTGCGCCTCGGTCCCCGGCCGCGGGAGCGCGGTCTGGCGGACGTGGTACTCGACGTTGAAGCTCGGGTCGTCGACCCACACAGGACGGCCCGCCTCGACCGGGGGGAAGCTCAGCTTCTGGCGGTAGCGGGGCACGAGGTGCAGCCGCTCGCGGATCTGGTCCAGAAAGTCGCCGAACGGTGCGGGCGGACCTTCGAAGATCGTCACCGCGCCGACGTGCATGTGCGACGAAGGACCCTCCTGGACGAGGAACGACGCGTCCACCGCAGTCAGCCGGTCGAAATGCTCCTGGGCCATTGGCGAACCCTAACGCCCTTCGGCGCGCCTGCGAAGATGCCGGTGACCCCGAGGCACCGGAGGACTGCGCGATGGCATGGGACTTCTCGACTGATCCAGAGTTCGAAGAGCAGCTCGAATGGATGCGGCACTTCGTCCGTGAGGAGATCTGGCCGCTCGAGCCGATCTACGACTCCCTCAGCCAGGCCCAGCTCGAGCGCATCTACGTGCCGTTGCAGGAGCAGGTCAAGGCCCGCGGACTGTGGGCGGCGCACCTCGATCCCGAGCTCGGGGGCCAGGGCTTCGGCCAGGTCAAGCTGGGCCTGATGCACGAGATCCTGGGCAGCTCGCCGTTCGCCCCGAACGCGTTCGGCAACCAGGCGCCGGACTCGGGCAACAGCGAGATCCTGGCGCTGGCCGGCACCCCGGAGCAGAAGGAGCGCTGGCTGCACCCGCTGCTGAGCGGCGACCTGAAGTCCGCATTCTCGATGACCGAGCCGAACGCGGGCTCCGACCCGACGCTCCTGAAGACGCGCGCCGTCAAGGAGGGCGACGAGTGGGTCATCAACGGCCACAAGTGGTTCTCCAGCAATGCCTCGATCGCCGACTTCCTGATCGTCATGGCGGTCACCGACCCGGATGCGCGCCCGCACCAGCGAGCCTCGATGCTGATCGTGCCGACGGACACGCCCGGCGTGAACATCGTGCGCGACGTTCCGACGATGGAGCACCCGCAGGAGAGCTTCGGCAAGCTCGGCGGGCACGCCGAGATCCTCTACGAGAACGTGCGCGTCCCCGCGGAGAACCTGCTCGGCGGCGAGGGCACCGGGTTCCTGATCGCCCAGCATCGCCTCGTCCCGGGGCGCATCCACCACTGCATGCGCTGGCTCGGCGTCTCCCAGCGCGCGTTCGACATGCTGTGCGAGTACGCGACGCATCGCTACGCATTCGGTTCGACGCTCGGCGAGAAGCAGTCCGTGCAGAACTGGATCGCCGACTCCGCCGCGCAGATGCAGGCCGCGCGGCTGATGACGCTGCACGCGGCCTGGAAGATGGACACCCAGGGGGCCTCGGCCGCGCGCAGCGACGTCTCGCTGATCAAGGTCTTCGGCGCCGGAGTCATGCACGACGTGATCGATCGCGCCGTGCAGATCCACGGGTCGCTGGGGTACTCGACGGACATGCCACTGGAGGCGATGTACCGCTACGCGCGGGGCGCGCGCTTCTACGACGGCCCCGACGAGGTCCACCGCGAGAGCGTGGCGCGCCGGATCCTGCGCGGGTACGAGCCGCCCGCGGACGGCGTCCCCAGCGAGCACGTTCCCACCAGGCGCGCCGCGTCACGCCAGAAGTTCGCCGACATCCTCGAAGTGGTGACGGCAAACGACTGAGTCGGTACATCCGATGCCCTCGGGCAAGGAGGCCCGCTCGCGTCTGCCGGTGCGGGTGCTCGTCATCGTGCTCGTGGTGCAGTTCGTCTTCGCCGGGGCGGCGATCTACTTCGCCCTCGAGGGCTGGCCGTTCGTCGGCGGCGGCCGACACGCACAGCCGCTGCGGCCGCGCCCGGCCATGCAGCCCGTCGCCACGCCGGCGGCGGCGGTGGTGCCCGCTGCGCGCGCCGACCGCTTCGATGGTGCGCGGGCGCTCGCCACGGCACGGGCGCTGGTGGCGCTCGGCCCGCGGCCGGCCGGCTCGCCGGGTGCCCGCGCCGGCGTCGGAGCTGCTGCGCCCGCTGCTGCCCGGCGGGCACTTCGAGGACATCCCCGGTCATCCCGGCCTGCGCAACATCGTCGGGCGCGTGGGCGGGACGGGCGAAGCCGATCGTCGTGATCGCGCACTACGACACGACGCCGGTGCCCGGGTACGTCGGCGCCAACAACTGCGCGGCGGCGGTCGGGACGGTCGTGGAGATCGCGCGGCGGCTGCGGCGCGCGCCGGGTGCGCCGCCGGTCCGTCTTCCTGCTGACCGACGGGGAGGAGGCGCCGGACTACCCGCCGCAGGACTTCGCCGGGACGGCGCTGCGCGGGTCCAGGGCGGCGGCCGCCGGCGCGCTCGGCCGCACGGCCCGCTCGGTGATCGTGCTCGACTTCGTGGGCCAGCGTGGCCTGCGGCATCCCGCGCGAGGCCGCCAGTGACAAGGCGCTCTGGGGACGCCTGCGCGCCGCCGCGGCGTCGGTCGGCGTCGGGGCGGTCTTTCCCGCCGGGACGCGCGGGGCGATCATGGACGACCACACGCCGTTCCGTGACAAGGGGATCCCGGCGATCGACCTGATCGATTTCGACTACCCGTGCTGGCAGCGCACCTGCGACACGCTCGACAAGCTCTCCGTGCGCAGCATCGACGCGAGCGGCGAGACGGTCACCGAGCTGCTGCGGCGCGAGCGCTGAGCCTCCCTCACGGCTCGTACACTGGTCGGCGATGCCCACCGCCCCCGAGAAGATCCTGCTCGCCGCGCCGCGCGGCTACTGCGCCGGCGTCGACCGCGCCGTCCAGACCGTCGAGCGGGCGCTCGACGCTCCACGGCGCCCCGGTCTACGTCCGCAAGGAGATCGTGCACAACAAGCACGTCGTCGAGCAGCTGCGCGAACGCGGCGCCGTCTTCGTCGACGAGCTCGACGACACGATTCCCGAGGGCGCGATCACCGTCTTCTCCGCCCACGGCGTCTCCCCGGCCGTGCACGACGAGCCGCCGAGCGCCGCAACCTGCAGACGATCGACGCGACCTGCCCGCTGGTGACGAAGGTCCACCGCGAGGCGGTCAAGTTCGCCGGCGACGGCTACACGATCGTGCTGATCGGCCACGGCGGGCACGAGGAGGTCGAGGGCACGATGGGCGAGGCGCCCGAGGCGATCGTGCTCGTCGAGACGGTCGAGGACGTCGACGCGCTCGAGGTCGCCGACCCCGACAAGCTCGCCTACATCTCCCAGACGACGCTCTCGGTCGACGAGACGCGCGTGATCATCAACCGCCTGCGCGAGCGCTTCCCGAACATCACCGGGCCGCGCACCGACGACATCTGTTACGCCACCACCAATCGCCAGGCCGCCGTCAAGCAGCTCGCACCGCTCTGCGATCTGGTCCTCGTGATCGGCTCGCGCAACTCGTCGAACTCGAACCGGCTCGTCGAGGTCGCGCGCGAGCACGGCGCCGACTCGCACCTGATCGACAACGAGGCGCAGGTGCAGGAGGCGTGGCTCGAGGGCGTGACGATGCTCGGCATCACCTCGGGCGCCAGCGCACCCGAGGAGCTCGTCCAGCGGCTCGTCCAGTCCTTCCGCGATCGCGGGACCACGGAGGTCGAGGAGTTCGAGGTGGTCAAGGAGGACGTCCGCTTCATGCTCCCCAAGGCGATCCGCCAGGCGATGGCGGCCACGCCCGGCGCCTGAGGGCGCCCTCAACCCGCTCGCGGCGGTCGCCGATGCGCACGCTCGTCATCTCCGATCTGCACCTCGGCTCGACGGCGGCCGGTCGACATCCTCCGGCGCCCTGAGCCGCTTGACGCGCTGTGCTCCGGGCTCGCCCGGATCGATCGCCTCGTCCTGCTCGGCGACGTCCTCGAGCTGCGCCACGGCCCGCTGCGCGAGGCGCTCGCACGCGGCCGGCCCGGTGTTCGAGGCCATCGGGGCGGCGCTGCCCGCGGGCGCCGAGGTCGTGATCACTGCCGGCAACCACGACTACGCGCTCGTCGCCTCATGGCTCGCCGAGCGCGGGGCGCTCGAGGAGCCGCCGCCGCTCGGCCTGGAGACGCGTACCGACGCCTCGGCCTCGGTCGCGACGACCGCGATCGCCGCAGGCGCTCGGCGACCGGGTGCGGGTCTCCGTCGCGTACCCGGGGGTCTGGCTGCGCGACGACGTGTACGCGATGCACGGGCACTACGCCGACCGCGTGATCACGATCCCGACGTTCGAGCGGATCGCCGCCGGGGGCATGGCCCGGGTCGTCGGGAAGCTTCCGGAGAACGGCGGGCGCGCGAGCAGCGAGGACTTCGAGGCCGCGCTGGCGCCGATGTACGCCTGGCTGGACCAGATCGCCAACGGCCGCGCGGCCGGCGGGCGCTGGGCGACCGGAGCGGCGACCGCGAAGGCGTGGTCGCTCCTGTCGGCGGACGGCCGCGCTCCGCTGCGCGGGAAGGCGCTCGCCGCGATGCTGCCGCTCGGGATCGCCGGGCTGAACCTCGCCGGGCTCGGCCCGGTCCGCTCGAAGCTCGACTCCGACGAGCTGCGCCGCGCCGGCATCGCCTCGATGGGCGTCGTCGTCGAGCTGCTCGGGATCGATGCCCCGCACGTGATCTTCGGTCACACGCACTGCGCCGGGCCGATGGCGTGGATGGACCCGGGGGAGTGGCGCGTCAACGAGCGCACCGAGCTCATCAACGCCGGCTGCTGGACCGAGGAGCCCCACATCCCGACCGCGGACCCGCGCAGCCCCTACCGCCCGGGCTGCGGCGTCCTGCTCGAGGACGAGGGCCCACCGCGGCTCGTACGGATCACCGAGGACTTCGGGACGCCGCACGTCGTCTGAGGGCGGTCCGGCAGCGGCCCCTTCACACAACATTCCACCGGCCGCGGACCGCGCCTACGGTGCGAGCCCGGGCCCGAACGAGGTCGCGTAGACCTCGAGGCCCGGGCCCGGCTCGAGCTCGAGCACGCCGGCCTCGTGACGCGCGTGCCGGATCAGCAGGTGGGCACCGGGATGGCCGAGCGCGACGTCGCGGCCGTTGACGCGCAGCGTTCCGCTGCCCGCCGGTGACGACCCAGACCTCGCCGGCCTCGTAGGGACCGCTGTAGGCGCCCTCGCGTTCGGCCGTCGGTACGACGATCGGGGCGTCGTCGTCATCGCTCGGGCGCACGAGCTCGACGAGGTCGCCATCGACGCCGAGCAGCTCCTGGATCACGCGCTCGGTGCCGTGGTAGTCGCCCTCCCCGTGGTGGACGTCGACGAGCTTCAGCCGGGGGGCGAACAGGTAGCGCGCCGGCCAGCCGGGGTTCGCGTAGGCGCGCCAGAGGAGGAAGTCCGTGTCGATCGCGACGGGGTGCTCGATGCCGAGGCGCTCGACCGCCGCGCGCACCTGGTGCTCGTCGTGGCCCGGTGGGAAGCCGGGGGCGTGCACGGAGATCACGCGCAGGCCGGCATCGGCGTAGCGCTCGTGCCACGCCTTCACGTACGGAAGGGTGCGGAGCGAGCTTGGGCGGCAGAAGTCCCAGAACTCGATCAGCACGGGACGTGTCGCCTGCTTCTCCATGCGGAGCGGGGCGACGTTGACCCAGGCCAGGTCCTTCGGGAACGACGGCGCCACGATGGTGTCGACCGGCGGGCGCATGAGGTGGTCCGGGCCACGCTACCATCGCCGCCCCGGCGACCGCCGGGATGTCATCGAATCCCAGGGAGCCGTGATTGATCGCCCTGCCGGACCCAGTGCTTCAGGACGGTGTCGTGGCCCTGCGCGCCTGGGAGGAGTCCGACGTCCCCGCCCTCGTTCGCGCATGCTCGGATCCGCTCACGCGGCGGTACACGTCGGTGCCCGCGCCGTACACACCGGAGGATGCGCGTCTGTTCGTCCACGCGGGACGCACGGAGGTCGGGCTGCCGCTCGCGGTCGTCGCCGACGGCGAGCCCGAGATGGTGCTCGGGGCGGTGGGACTGCATGCGGTCGACGTCGACCGCGGGCGCGGGGAGATCGGCTATTGGACGGCGCCGTGGGCGAGGGGCCGCGGCGTCGCGACACGCTCGCTGCAGCTGCTCTCGGCATGGGCGCTGACGGATCTCGGGCTCCCGCGGCTGAATCTCTACGCTGAGCCGACGAACCTCGTCTCGCAGCGCGTCGCGGAGAATGCGGGTTTCGTGCGGGGCGATCTCGTGCGCGGCGGGATCTCTCTGCGGGGCCGGCGCCGCGACGTCATCCGGTTCACGCTCGAGCAGGGCACGAATCGGCGCGCCCATGTGTGATGTGGCGCACGGTACCTGCGCCAACTGGTATTCATACGCATCCCAAGCCCCTTAGCAGGAGGAATCCATGCGGAGAATCTCTCTCCTTGCGCTGGTCGTCGTTGCGGCTGCGCTCATCCCGGCCTCATCGGCCTTCGCCATCAACTCGACGCAGCTGTTCAAGGCTTCTGTCTCGCCCGCCAAGAAGGGCACGAAGAAGAAGCCGACCGCCGTCACGCTGAAGGTCCGCCCCTACTTCGCGGACATCACCCCGGACGCTGCGGCGCCGTTCGCGACGAAGTTCGCCAACGTGTTCTTCGACAAGAACATCGTCTTCAACGGCAAGAAGTTCCCGTCGTGCACGCAGGCCGCCACGCTGTCCAGCGGCGGCTCGTCCTGCCCGACCGGCTCCAAGGTCGGCAAGGGCACCGCGGCCGGTGAGGCCCTGGGTCTCATCGAGAAGCTGACGGTCGACATCTACAACGGCCCGGGTGGCAAGAAGGTCGAACTGCTCGTCCGCGGCAGCTCGCCGCTGGTCATCAACAGCGTCATCGAGGGGACGCTGACGAAGCAGACCGGCAAGTTCGGTTACCTGCTGAAGGTCCCGGTCCCGGACGACCTGCAGCAGCCGGCGCCTGGCGCGATCGCCACGCTGACCGACTTCGACACGACGATCAAGGCCACGTACAAGAAGACCCCGTACATCGGCCTCGCCGGATGCACGGCCAAGAAGCTCAACTTCGGCTACACCGGTGAGTACACCGACGGCACGAAGTCGAAGGAGATCGACGTGACGCAGGCCTGCAAGTAGCGGCCGCGACACCGGTCAGACACTGACCGAGACGTCTCGTACGGGGCGGGCCATTTGGCCCGCCCCGTATCTTTTCCGGCGATGACGTCCCGGGCCGCGCGCCTGCCACTCGCGGCCTCGCTGGTCGCATTCGCCGCCCTCGCGCTGCCCGCGAGCGCCTCGGCGCACGGCATCGCCCAGCGTGCCGACCTGCCGATCCCGGAGTGGCTGTTCGCCTGGGGCGCCGCCCTGGTGCTGCTGGCGTCGTTCGTCGCGCTGGCCGTCCTCTGGCCGCGCCCGGTGCTGGAGCGCATCCGCGAGCGACCGCTCTTCAGGGTGCCCGCCGTGCTGGAGATCCTCGCCGGCATCCTCGGGGTCGCCGCCTTCGTGATCGTCGTCTACGCGGGCTTCGCCGGCACGCAGACCGCGACGGCCAATCTCGCCCCAACGACGATCTTCGTGATCTTCTGGGTCGGCATCCCGTGTCTGTCGGTGCTCCTCGGCGATGTGTTCAGTGCCTTCAACCCGTGGCGGGCGGTGGGTCGCGCGAGCGGCTGGGCGGCGGCGCGCGTGGGGCGCGGCGCGCTCCCCGAGCCGATGACCTATCCCCAGCGGCTGGGGCGCTGGCCCGCGGTGGCGGGGATTCTGGCCTTCACCTGGGTGGAGCTCGTCTACGTCAACCGTGATCACCCCAATGCGCTGGCCGCGATGGCCATCGCCTACGCGGTCGTGATGCTCGTCGGGATGAGCCTCTACGGCGTCGAGGCGTGGACGCGCAACGCGGACGCGTTCGGCGTGCTGTTCGGCCTGTTCGCGCTGCTGGCGCCGCTGCACTGGACTGATCGGCGCGTGTCGCTGCGGCCTCCGCTGACCGGCGCGCCGCGGATGCCGACGCCGCCCGGCGCGGTCGCGCTCGTCTGCGTGATGATCGGCACGACGAGCTTCGACGGGTTCTCCCAGGGCGGGATCTGGACCGGCACCAATGGAGCCGCCCAGCGGCTGACCGATGCCTTCCACGGCGCGGGCCTGGGCCTCGAGCTCTCCGTGCAGGCCGCCTACACGGTCGGCCTCCTGGTGGTCGTCGCGCTCGTCTTCGGCCTGTACCGGCTCGCGATCGCCGGCATGCGCTCGGTCGGCCGCGACCACAGCACCGACGATCTCGCGCGGCTGTTCGCCCACACGCTGATCCCGATCGCGTTCGCGTACATCGTCGCCCACTACTTCTCGCTGCTCGCCTATCAGGGCCAGGCGCTCGCCTACCTCGCGTCGGATCCACTCGGTGACGGCTCGGATCTGCTCGGCACGTCGTCGGCGACGATCGACTACAACGTCGTCTCGGCCAACGGGATCTGGTACGTCCAGGTCGCCGCGCTCGTGTGCGGCCACGTCGCCGGCCTGATCCTCGCCCACGACCGTGCGCTGTCCACCTGGAAGGACCCGCGGACCGCGACGCGCTCGCAGTACTGGATGCTGCTCGTGATGGTCGCGTTCACCTGTCTGGGCCTGTGGCTACTGTCGGCCGCATCGCAATGACCCCGCCGCTCGCACATGTCGGCCACTGGTATCACGTGCTGCTGTACATCGCTCCGATCGTGCTGATCGGGCTGGGACTGTGGTGGAGCGGCCGGCAGGAGCGCCGCGACCGCGAGGACCGCGAGGACCGCTAGGCCTGCTTCGGCGCCGGCTCGCCTTCGAGCACGCGGATGTCGTGCGTCACGCCCTCGGACGTCAGCTCGCTGACGGGGAAGCCGACGCGGGCGCGACCCGTGCGGTCGAGCAGCACGACGGACGCGGAGTGCTCCAGCCTGTTGCTCTGGGGCTGGACGCCATACTCGCGCCACACGCGCTGCAGCTGCGCCTCGTCGCCGAGCAGGAACCGCATCCGGCCCGTGAGCCGCTGCTTGGCCAGGAACTGCCGCGCGCGGGCCGGGGTGTCGTGTGCGGGGTCGACGCTGACCGCCAGCACCGGCACGTCGTGCCCGAGGTCGTCGAGTGCGCCGCGGATCTGGGCCGCCATCGTCGGGCAGTCGTTCTGGCAGCTCGTGTACATGAACGTCAGGACCGTCACCTGTCCGCGCGCGTCGGCGAGCTGTGCCGATCGGCCGTCCTGATCGCGCAGCGTGAAGTCCTGCGGGGGGGTCGCCGGGCGGATCGCCCCGGCGAAGCGCGTCTGCGGCACCTGGCCGCTGGCCCCGCTGTTGGGGTCGCTGAGGGCCACGAAGGCCAGGATGCCGACGAGGGCGATCGTGGCGACGGCCATCAGGGTGAGGCGCACGCGCGGGTGCATGCCTCCAGGGTACGAGTCTGCGTCGGTCTTGGAGCTACGCCTCGACGAGCCCGCGGCGGATGGCGTAGCGGACGAGTTCCACGCGGTCGCGCATGCCCAGCTTGCGCAGGATGTTGCCGCGGTGGGACTCGACGGTCTTCTCGCTGAGGTGCAGGATCTCGCCGATCTGGCGGTTGGTGTGGGCCTCCGCGATCAGCTTCAGCACCTCCTGCTCACGCGGGCTCAGCGGCTCGCGCGGACCGGTGGTCTCGTCGGCCATCCACTCGCGCACGAGCGTCTCGGTCGCCGCGTTGGTCAGGAACGGCTCGCCGCGGCCGATCGAGCGGACGGCGTCGACCAGGTCCTGGTCCGCCTCGCGCTTGAGCACGTAGCCCGACGCCCCGGCCTTCAGCGCCTCGAACACGTACCGCTCGTCGTCGTGCATCGACAGGACGAGCACGTCGATCTCGGGTGCGTGCGCCTTGATCTCGCGCGCGGCCTGCAGGCCGGTCAGCTTCGGCATCGAGACGTCGAGGATGGCGAGGTCGGGGCGCAGCTCGAGCGCCAGCCGCACCGCCTCGGCGCCGTCGGCGGCCTCACCCACGACGTCGAGGTCGGGCTGGCGGTCCAGCAGCAGGCGCAGTCCTCCGCGGACGATGCCGTGGTCGTCGGCGATCAGGATCCGTGTGGTCATGCGGCGAGGGCGCTCCCGAGCCGCAGTTCGACGGTCGTGCCGGAGCCCGGGGTCGAGCGCACGTTCAGCGAGCCGCCGGCGAGGGCGGCCCGCTCGCGCATCCCGGTCAGGCCGTGGCCCTCGCGCGGGGTGGTGCGGAAGCCGCGGCCGTCGTCCTGCACGCGGGCGACGGTCGCCCCGTCCTCGCAGGCGAAGGCCACGCGGACGTGCGCGGCGCCGGCGTGCTGGGCGATGTTCGACAGGCTCTCCTGGACGACGCGGTAGACGACGATCTGCTCGTCCGGGCCAAGGTGCTCCACGTCCGTGCCGGCAAGGTCGAGCTCGGCGCTCACGCCGGTCTGGCGCGCGAAGTCGCTGACCTTCGTGCGCAGTGCCGCGGCCAGGCCGTGGTCGTCCAGGGCCGCCGGCCGCAGCTCGCGCGCGAGGCGCAGCAGCTCCTCGATCGCCTGGGTCGCCGCGCGCTGCGTCTCGCGCAGCTCCGGCCGCAATGACTCAGGGGCGTGGTGCGTCGTGGCCTGCAGGCGCAGCAGCACGCCGGTCAGGGCCTGGTTGGCCTCGTCGTGCAGGTCGCGGGCGATCCGCGCGCGCTCGTCCTCCTGCGCGCGCAGCACGGCGCCGGCCGTGCGGGCGCGCTCGATCTCGAGGCGGTCGAGCATCCGGTCGAACGCCTGGTGCAGGCGCGCCACCTCGTCGGTCTCGGCCGGGGGAAGGGTGGGGCGGCCGGCCGTGTCGGCGACCTCGACCTGCTCCATCGTCGTGATCAGGCGCTCGAGCGGGGCGAAGCGCCGGCGCAGCACGAAGGCGTTGACGAGCACGGTCGCGAGCAGCGCGGCGACGAGGACGAGCGAGCGACGCTGCTCGACCACGCCCGTGACCTGCCAGTCCGTCGCGAGGCTCGCGGCCAGCACCGTCGCCGCGATCAGCACGGCGTTGACGCTCAGCACCTGCACCATCAGCGATGGCCGGTTCAGGCGCGAGGCACGATTCATGGGCAGGCGGAAGCGACGCATTGGGGTCCAGACCCCATATCGGCGCCGTGCCGCGGCGTCCGATACCCCTGATGCATCCCCCAAGGACCGCAGGCGCACCGTGATCTCCCCCCTTGATCCGCGCTTGGCCTCCACAAAGGGCGAAGGCGTCTCCCCGGCAGCGGGGGAGGCGCCTTTTCTCGTTTCAGCGCCCGCTCTCGAGCCGCGCGCGCTTCGCTATCCTTTCTGAAGTGCCAATTACCGATCCGAGATCAGGTGGTTTTCAGGTGAGCATCTCAGGCAGCGAACATCTGCGCCGTGTGAAGGAGCAGATCACGGAGGTCGATCCCTCCGAGGTGTCGCAGCTCATCGGCGAGGGCGTGCCCGTCATCGACGTGCGCGAGAGCGAGGAGCTGACCTCCGGGAAGCTGCCCGGGGCCATCCACGTGCCGCGCGGCTACCTCGAGAGCCGGATCGACGGCGTCGTCCCCGACCGCTCGCAGCGCGTGATCCTCTACTGCGCCGCCGGCAACCGCTCGGCATTCGCCGCCAACACGCTGATCCGCGACCTCGGCTACGAGCACGTCGAGTCGATGACCGGCGGCATCACGCTCTGGAAGGACCGCGGCTACGAGGTCGAGGTGCCGCGCACGCTGACGCCCGAGCAGCGCGAGCGCTACAGCCGCCACCTGCTGGTGCCCGAGGTCGGGCTCGACGGGCAGCAGAAGCTGCTCGACGCCAAGGTGCTCCTGCTCGGCGCCGGCGGCCTCGGCTCGCCGACCGCGCTGTACCTCGCCGCGGCCGGCGTCGGCACGCTCGGCATCGTCGACGACGACGTCGTCGACCTCTCGAACCTGCAGCGCCAGGTGATCCACAACACGCCGCGGATCGGCGTCCCGAAGGTCGACTCGGCCGAGCAGGTCATCAACGAGCTCAACCCCGACGTCAAGGTCGTCAAGTACCACACGCGCCTCGACGCCTCGAACATCATGGAGATCATCGAGGGCTACGACATCATCGTCGACGGCGTCGACAACTTCCCGACCCGCTACCTGCTGAACGACGCGACGGTGCGCCTGCAGATCCCGGTGGTCTCCGCGGCGATCCTCGGCTTCGAGGGCCAGCTCAGCGTGTTCAAGCCCTACGAGGGCCCGTGCTACCGCTGCCTGTTCCGCCAGCCGCCGCCGGCCGAGCTCGCGCCGTCCTGCGGCGCCAACGGCGTCCTGGGCGTGCTGCCCGGGCACGATGGGCCTGCTCCAGGCGACCGAGGTCATCAAGCTCATCATCGGCGCCGGCGAGCCGCTCATCGGCCGGCTGCTGATGTACGACGCGCTGGCCGCCGAGGTGACCGAGCTGAAGGTGCGCCGCGACCCCGAGTGCCCGATCTGCTCGCGTGAGCCCGACGCGATCAGCGACGAGGAGATGGGCGTGTTCCCCGACTACGAGGCGTTCTGCGCCGCGGCCGGATAGGTTTCCCGGTCCATGGCCACGATCCGCATCCCCCCTGTCCTGCGCCCGTCGGTCGGCGGTGAGCGCGAGGTCAGCGCCGACGGCTCGACCGTCGGCGACGTCCTGCGCAACCTCGCCGACGCCCACCCGGAGACGAGCGAGCAGCTGTTCGGCGCCGACGGCGACCTCAACCGCTACGTCAACGTCTACCTCAACGACGAGGACGTGCGCGTGCTCGACGGTCTCGACACCCAGGTCGGCGACGCGGACTCGCTCGTGATCCTGCCCGCGATGGCGGGCGGTTGCTGAGCATCCCGCAGCTGCGCGAGCCCGCCGCCCGCCTGCGGGGCGTGGCCTCGTCACCGGTGCGCGACATCCTCGCGCTGACCGAGCAGCCCGGCTTCATCTCGTTCGCCGGCGGGCTGCCCGACCCTGCGCTGTTCGACGTCTCCGGGCTGCGCGACGGCGTTCGCGACCGTGCTCGTCGGGCGCCGGCGCCGCGCGCACCCTGCAGTACTCCACGACCGAGGGCGACCCGCGCCTGCGCGCGCGATCGCCGAGCTGCTGGATGCCCGCGGGCTGCCGACCGAGCCCGATCAGGTGCTCGTCACGAGCGGCTCGCAGCAGGCGCTGACGCTGATCGCCACGGTCCTGCTGGAGCCGGGCGACGTGGTGCTCGTCGAGGAGCCGTCGTACCTCGCGGCGCTGCAGTGCTTCGCGCTGGCCGGCGCGCGCGTGGTCCCGGTGGCGTGCGACGACGACGGCCTGCTTCCCGAGGCGCTGAACGCGGTGGCCGGGCGCGAGGGCGCGGTGGCGCTGTACACGATCCCGACCTTCCAGAACCCGACGGGCCGCACGCTCGCCGCGGACCGGCGCGCGGCCGTCGCGCAGATCGCGTCCGAGCACGGCCTGTGGGTCGTCGAGGACGACCCCTACGGCGAGCTGCGCTTCGACGGTGAGGCGCTCGGCCCGATCGCCGCGCTGGACGGCGCCGCCGACCGGACGCTCGCGCTGTCGACGCTGTCGAAGATCGCCGCGCCCGGCCTGCGCATCGGCTGGGTGCGCGCGCCGACGGCCCTGCTCCGGACGCTGGTCGTCGCCAAGCAGGCCTCGGATCTGCACTCGTCGACGATCGACCAGGCGGCGGCGGCCTCGTGGCTCGCGGAGGTCGACCTCGACGCCCACATCGCCCACCTGCGCGTCGTCTACCGCGAGCGGCGTGACGCGCTGCTCGCCGGGCTCGGCGACGCGCTCCCGCCCGGCAGCGCCTGGAACCGGCCGCAGGGCGGGATGTTCGTCTGGGCACGGCTGCCCGAGGGCCACGACGCCGAGGCGCTGCTCGCCGAGGCGCTGCGGCACGAGGTCGCCTTCGTCCCGGGCTCCCCGTTCTTCGCCGGCGAACCCGACCGGCGCACCCTGCGACTCTCGTTCACCACGCACCCGCCGGACGAGATCGCCGAGGGCCTGAAGCGGCTGCGAGCCGCCTGGGCGACGGGCGCGTAGCACCGGTCCTGCCGGTCGTTGGCGCTCGCTATATTTCCTGAAGTCATGGCATATCCGCCGCTCGAGACGCGTCCCTGCGGGGGCCGTTACACGGACCTCATCGAGTCGATCGGCAACACGCCGCTGGTCGAGCTCAAGCGCCTGTCGCCCAAGCCGGGCGTCCGGATCTGGGCCAAGCTCGAGAGCAGGAACCCGACCGGATCGGTGAAGGACCGCGTCGCGAAGGCCCTGATCGAGGACGCCGAGGAGAAGGGCCTGATCTCGCCGGGCCAGACGATCCTCGAGCCGACGTCCGGGAACACGGGCATCTCGCTCGGGATGATCTGCTCGCGCAAGGGCTACCGCCTGAAGGTCGTCATGCCGGACAACGTGACGCCCGAGCGCACGCAGCTGCTGAAGATGTACGGCGCCGAGATCGTGTACTCGCCCGGCGACCAGGGCTCCAACGGCGCGGTCGCGATGGCGCTCGACATGGCGGCCGCCGATCCCTCGTACTACATGCCCTACCAGTACGGCAACGAGGCCAACCCGCGTGCCCACTACGACGGCACGGCACGGGAGATCCTGCTCGAGCTCGAGGGCAACGTCGACGCGTTCGTCGCCGGGCTGGGAACCGGCGGGACGCTGATGGGCCACGCTCGCCGGTTCAAGGAGGAGCTCGGCGATCGCGTGACGATCGTCGCCGCAGAGCCGATGCAGGGCGAGCCGGTGCAGGGCCTGCGCTCGCTCGACGACGGCTTCATCCCGCCGATCATCGACCTCTCGCTGCTCGACCGCAAGATCTTCGTGACGAACCGCGACGCCGTCCTGTGGACGCGCAAGCTGCTCGACGAGGAGGGGCTGTTCGCCGGCGTCTCCTCGGGTGCGATCGCGCGCGTCGCCGTCCGCATCGCGGGCGAGATGGACGAGGGGAACGTCGTCTTCATCGTGTGCGACGACGGCTGGAAGTACCTCTCCAGCGGCATCTACACGCTGCCCGTCGACGAGGTCGCCGACCTCGAGTCGACGCTCTGGTGGTAGCGCGCGACCGTGCCGCTCGTCTGATCGGCTACAGAAAGCCGCCGGAGGGCGTACCCTTTGGGTATGCCCAGCATCGGCCCCATGGAACTCATCATCGTCCTGGTGATCGCGCTGATCGTCCTCGGCCCGAAGAAGCTGCCCGAGGTCGGGCGCTCGATCGGCAAGGGCATGCGCGAGTTCAAGGAGGGGATCGGCGGAGCGAGCGACGATCACGACGAGCCGCTCGAGAAGCCGGTCCTCAAGGCGAAGTCCGAGTAGCCCGTACGGGCTGCACTAGTCTCGGCGGAGATGCGCATCTCTGCTGAACTTCTGGCCGCCGTCGAGGAGCACGCGCGCCGCGAGCATCCGAACGAGTGCTGTGGCCTGATCGCCACGAGGGACGGCCGCGCGATCGCGATCCATGAGATGCGCAACACCGCGGCGAGCCCGCTGCGGTTCGAGGTCGATGGCCTCGACCTGCACCACCTGCTGACCGAGATCGAGGATCGCGGTGAGGAGCTCGGCGCGATCTACCACTCGCACACGCGCTCGGCGCCCTACCCGTCGCAGACCGACGTGAACTTCGCGGCCGCGTGGCCGGGCGTCGAGTGGCTGATCGTGGGGCTGCCGAAGTCGGGCGTGGGCGAGCAGCGAGGTGCGCAGCTACCTGATCGACGGCGGGCGGGTGGAGGACGCCGGGGTCCAGGTCGAGTCCGATGGCTGACGGCGAGCCGCTCGTCTGCTCGCGGTGCGCGACGACGCACGGACTCGACGAGCGCTTCTGCCCGGACTGCGGGATGCCCCTGACGTATCAGGGCGGGGTTCGCGACGAGGTGAGCGAGCGTCAGGAGCGCGCACGGAAGATCAAGCGCCAGTACAGCGAGGGTGAGCTCGTGACCGTCGCCACGGGGCGCAATCAGGCCGAGGCGGACTTCATCGCGAACCTGCTGCTCGAGGAGGGCGTGCCGAGCCTCGTTCGCCGCTCGCGCGGCTTCGACGTTCCCGACATGCTCGCCGCCGGGCCCGCGCGACGTCCTCGTGCCGGCCTCCGGTGAGGTCACGGCCCGCGAGGTCCTGCTGCAGGTCGAGATGCACGACCGCCGCGGCGCGGGCGCGGGGCCCAGGCCGGCGCGGCTGCTGGCCGGGCTGCTCGGTGCGTTCGCCCTCGCCGGCCTGATCGTCTGGATCGGCTCGCTGCTCACGGCGTGAGCGGGGTGCGCGCCGGGCGCGACGCGCCGATGCCGATCACGATCGCCCAGACGAGGAACAGCCCCGTCCCGATCGCGTTGATCGTCCCACCGGGGCCGAACGCCCCCTCGTTGCCGGAGATCGTGAGGCTCTCGAGCAGTTCGTACGCCGCGTAGGCGGCGCTGACCCAGCCCGCCCAGCGCGGGAGGGTGTGGTCGCGCAGGCCGCCGAGCGCGGCGCTCGCGGCGAGCGTGAAGACCGCCGCGGTCGCCACCGGCGCGTAGAAGGACGCGACGTCGAGGAGCGTCCTGGCGGTCGCCGGCAGCGTCGTGGGGGCCCGCAGCGCCAGGCCGAGCTGGAGCATCACGGCGATCACGCCGCCGGCGGCGAGCAGG
The DNA here is from genome assembly GCA_963781935.1 of uncultured Solirubrobacteraceae bacterium. Taxonomy (GTDB): domain Bacteria; phylum Actinomycetota; class Thermoleophilia; order Solirubrobacterales; family Solirubrobacteraceae; genus F1-60-MAGs163. The sequence goes on along the minus strand of CAWAHX010000005.1, from coordinate 1,486,737 downwards.
ATCCCGGCGGCGAGCCAGGTGTCGGCGAGGATCCCCGAGCCCTGGAGCAGCCGGCGGCGAACCGCCGCCAGGAAGATCAGCAGCGGCACGAGCGCCGCGACCAGGAGGTACGAGGATGCGGCGACGGCATCCGCGTGGGCGACGAAGTAGCGGTGCACCTCCGCCTCGTCCGCGCTGGGGCCGGGCAGGCCCGGGACGGCCAGTGCGCCGGCGATGTAGAGCGCCGCCAGGGCGACGGCGGCGATCAGGGCGGTGCGGCCTTCGTCGGTGCGCTTCACCTGCTCCTCCTCGTGCGGGGAGCGCGATGCTCGCATCCGCGCCGGGCGGATGTCCAGCGGGCGCTCAGGTTCCCGCGAGCCGTGCGAGGTGGGCACGCCAGGCGCCCTCGGTGTGGACGAAGGCACGGCCGCGGAATGCGTGCTCGAGCGTCCGTCGCGGATCTTCGGGCGCCTGGACGGCCAGGCGGGCCGCGGCGCTCTCGCCTTCCTCGCGGGCGAGCAGGTCGAAGACGGTGCCGCCGAGCAGCTGCGCGTCGCGCAGGCCGGGTGGGAACCGGGGCTTGCCGCCTTCGCGAAGTCGCCGTCCGATTGCGGGCCGGGCGTGCGCCGTCTGCCCGGAGAACCACTGGCCCGCACCGGCCGCGAGCCATGCCCAGCGCACGTAGGTGGCCGCGCTGCGCGGACGGAACGGCGGCGGGAGCGCGGGATTGCTGAGCCCGGTCGCGAGCTGCGCGTACAGGGCCGCGGGCGTCAGGAGCAGCATCTCGCGCGAGCCGGGGACATTCGATGCGCGCGCCTCGAGCAGCCGCGGGGCGAGCACGTGGATCTCCCTGGCGTTGAACCAGCCGCCGACGTAGCGGCGCGCCGCCGGTGCCGTGAGCCGGCGCAGGATCGGGACCGCGGGCTGGGCGAGGGTGAGCTGGCCCGCGGTGGGATGGACCACGACGGCGAGGTCCTGAGGCACCACCGGGAAGATCGTCGCGAGCCGCTCGCGCGCGCCCTCCAGCTGTTCGAGCACCCCGACGACGTCCTGCGCGTCCCGCTCGGCGTGACGGGCAGAGAAGTTCGGCGAGTCGGTCTCGACCCAGGTCACCTGCTCGCCGCGTCGCGCTCGTATGCGAGTTCGGTGCGGATGCCCATGCCGGCGAGGATCGAGTCGGCGTCCAGGAGGTCGCGGGCGCCCGCGAACGGCGTGCGCGGCGCGCGCGGCGGACGCGATCGCGACGGCGGGATCGAACCAGTGCACCCGGCCGCCGTCGGCCGTCAGCTCGACGGTCCGCCGACCGCCGCGGATCTCCGCGCGGCCCGTCTCCCGCGGGCGCAGCGGGTCGCCATCGCGCTCGCCTCGGTCGGCACCCGGCCGACGGCGTCCTCGAGGCGATCGATGATGTCCGCGTCCAGGTCGTCGGTCCCGCGCCAGCCGCCGGCGTCGCGGACCTCGGCCAGTCGCTCCAGCACCTCGGCGGGCGTCAGCTCCCCGTCGCAGCCCGCGCCGAAGACCGCGCCGACGACCGTCACACCGCCGCGCGCGACGGCCGGGGCCGCGGCCAGCAGCACCGCATCGGCGAGCGGGCTGGCCAGCCCCGCCTCGTCGCCGTGGGCCAGGACGTCGCCACCCACGTCGAGCAGCACGATCGTGTCGCAGGCCAGGTGCGCGGCCGCGGCGAGCATGCCCCCGGCGGCCGCGGCAGGTCCCCCGTTCGGGTCGACGAGGACGGTCGGCCGCCCCAGGATGCCGGCCATGCGGCTCTCGGCGAAGAGGAAGCCCCCGGGGCCGGACGTCGTCGGGGTGCGCCAGGGCGCTCGCCGGGTGCAGGGGCTGCGCACCCGACAGCTCGTCGATCGTCCGCGGGCCCGGGAGCGGGTCGACCGGGCGGCGCTCCCAGGTGAGCCCGCCGAGCTCGGCGCGGGTGCCGAGCCGCTCGGCGAGGCCGGCGGCGGCGAGCGCCCCCACGACGTCACCGCCGCCGCCGATGCCGATCACCAGGACGCCGGAGGCGCGGGTGAGCAGCTCGTCGGCGGCGGGGGAGGCCAGAGCTACGCGAACGCCGGGACGCGCCCGGCGACGATCGACTCGATCTTCTCCTGGACGCGGCCGAACTCGTCGTCGGACAGGACCGGCGTGCCCTCGAACGGCAGGTCACGGGCGATCTCGAGCCACGAGCGACAGCCGCCGTAATCGCCGCGGACCCGGACGGTGACCGGGCGCGGGATGCGGTAGGCGCGCAGCAGGACGACGTGCAGCGGGTGGCGCGGCTTCCAGTTGAGCCGCTTCTCGGCGTAGTCCGTCGTCCAGATGTAGAACGGCGACAGGTCGTTGACCACCCGCGGATCCGTGACGGTGTAGTGCGCCGCCACCTCGGCCCAGGCACGGACGCGGACGCGCTCGGGCTGCGGGATGCCGCCGTCGCGCGTGAGCGCGTTCGTCGGCGGCTCGCCGTCGGGCCAGACGCCCTCCTCGAGCGCTCGCCGCAGCTCGGGCATGTGTGCCTCGCGGACGACGTCGTTGCGCTGGTGGTCGAACGTGGGGTACAGGAAGAAGCGATCGTGCTCGAGCTCGAAGTGCTTGTTCTCCTCGCGAATCCCTCCCTTGCGGAGGGTCAGGAGCTGCTCTCCTTCGGCGAGTGCGCGGACGGTGACCGCCCACTCTTTCAAGGCAATTGGCATAGGGACCGAGTCGTTGGTGACAGAAAAGGATCCCGCGCCGAGAGGCTGCGCGGGGCAGCCGGGGCGACGGGACGTTTCCATTCTGGCAAACGGTCCGACATTCCACAAATGTCCCTGCAAATTAGCGCTTTTCAGGCCCTAAAGCGGGGCTCAATTGCGGCCAAGTGCCGTCGTCCTGAGTGGTTTCCACGGACGCCTCGCGGGCGATGTGTGAGCCAGCTCACACGACCGGCGGCGTACTAGCCGAGTGCGGACAGGCCCGAGCGGCGCTCGGCGGCCTGCAGCGTGAGCTCGACGGCGATGCCGGTGTCGAGCCTGCTGTCCGAGCCGCCGGCGTTGCGGTGGTCGGTGAGGAGATCCTCGAGGTGGAAGCGCCCGATCAGCGCGTCGCACTCCAGGCATCCGTTGGCGATGTAGCCGCCCTGGACGCCGGGGCTGTCGCGATGACGCAGCTCGCCGATGCCGCGTCGCGAGAGCGCCACGCCGTCGAGCGCCGCGATGAGCGCCGTGTCGATCGCCTCGAGCGGCAGGAACCCGCTGCCGTCCGGCGTGTGGGCCGGCTCGACGAGGACTCCGACGATCGCGCGCGCCTCGTTGCGGCAGCACCAGCACGTGTCGGTCAGCGCGGCGACGCGCGCACGGACGGTGAGGTCGGCGGCGGCCGGTGCATGCGCGGCGGCGTCGCGCGGCCGACGCCCTGCGGGTGCGCTGGCGGTCGGCGAACGAGATGACCGCGCCGCCCATGTCGGCGGGGGGCGATGCGCTGAGCTGGGGGGAGTGCTCGGAATGCATAGGACCTGGGCCTTTTTACGGACCGATTGCCACGTTCAGCGGTGGGACGAGCATTTGCGCACGTTGCGCCCTGAAACCTCCATTTGCGATGCATGTTCCGTCCATGATTCGCGTTCCTGCATGGACACTTGTGGACGCCGAATGGCAGCAGGCGTGCGCTGAGCGGACGCTCAGAGCCGAAGTCCGGCGGCGTCCTCAACGGCCTCGATCACGGCCGCGTAGTCCTCCTCGGCGAGCCCGCGGGCGACGGTCGCCGCCAGCAGATCACGCGCGCATGAGGCGGCCGGGAACGGCACCCCCGCTGCATCGACGGCGTCCAGGCAGTGCCGGACGTCCTTGAGCATGTGTGCGGTCTTGAAGAGGAGAGGGTAGTCGTGTGTGAGCATCGGCTCGGCCTTCAGAGCGAGCACGGCGCTCGCGCCCGAGCCCGCGCCCATCACCTCGACGAGGCGCTCGAGATCCACGCCGACGGCGCGACCGGCGACGAGCGCCTGGGCGGCCGTGACGGTGTTCGCGGCGGCAACGGAGTTGTTGATGAGCTTCACCAGCTGCCCGTGGCCGAGGGGGCCGACGTGCACGATCGTGCGGCCCATCGCCTCCAGCAGGACCATCGCGCGCTCCAGGTCGGCCTGCTCGCCGCCCACCATGATCGTCAGCGTGCCGGCGTCCGCGGCCGGTGAGGAGCCCGTCACCGGGGCGTCGAGCAGGTGCTGGCCGCGCTCGGCGAGCTGCGCTGCGATGGCGTGGACGGTCGCCGGGGCGATCGTCGACATGTCGACGAACAGCGTTCCCGGCCGGGCGCCGGATGACGCTCCACCGGGGCCCAGCAGCACCTCCTCCACCTGTGGCCCGTCGACCACCATCGTGATCACGACGTCGGCCTCGGCCGCCGCCGCCGCGGGGGTCGGCGCCGCCGCGGCGCCGTGCGCGGCCGCCCACGCCTCGGCGGTTCGCGCTGTGCGGTTCCAGACCGTGACGTCGTGGCCGGCGCTGACGAGGTGGGCGGCCATGCGGGATCCCATGATCCCCAGGCCCAGGAAGGCGACGCGCATCGCCCGATCGTAGGGCTCAGCGGCGGTCCGCGGGCGGCCCGTGGCCGCCGCCGCCCGGGGTGTCGATCCGCAGCCGGTCGCCCGGCAGCAGCCGGCCGGCGACCTTCGGCGGCAGCTCCTCGCCGTTGAGGGAATTGCGTCCCGGTGCGCCGCTGCGGCCCCCGGCGGCGCCCGGCGGCCCGTGGCGGCGACGCTCGGTGATCAGCGAGTACTCCATCGGCTCGAGCGCCTCGACCTCGCGCGTCACGCCGTCCCCGCCGTCATGTCGGCCCGCGCCGCCCGAGCCGCGGCGCAGCGCGTACGTGACGACGTGCAGCGGGAACTCGATCTCGAGCGCCTCGATCGGCGTGTTGAGCGTGTTCGACATCGCGACGTGCACGCCGGACGGGCCGTCGGCGTCCTCGCAGGCGCCCTGTCCGCCCCCGAGCGTCTCGTAGTAGGTGAACCCGTCGTTGCCGAGCGTCAGGTTGTTCATCGTGCCCTGGCCCAGAGCGAACCCGAAGGCGCCGAGGACCAGGTCGGCGACGCGGCTCGAGGTCTCGACGTTCCCCGCCGCGACGGCCGCCGGGTGGCGCGCGTTCAGCAGCGTTCCCTCCGGGACGACCACGCGCAGCGGGCGGGCGGCGCCCGCGTTCGCCGGGATGTCGGGGTCGGTCAGCACCCGCAGGGCGAACAGGCACGAGGAGAACGTGACCGCGAGCGGGCAGTTCAGGTTGCCCGGATCCTGCCCCGCGCTCCCGGTGAAGTCGAGCGTCAGCTCGTCGCCGTGCACCGTCGCCGTCAGCTGCAGCTCGATGTCGCTCGTCGCGGCCTTCCAGCACGTCGCGGGCCTGGTGCACGCCGTCGGGCAGCGCGGCCAGGCAGGCACGCGTGCGCCGCTCGGCATAGTCGAGCACCGCGCCCGTCGCCTCCCGCAGCGCGCCGGTTCCGATCCGCTCGCCGAGCGCGGCGAGCCGCATCGTTCCCGTGCGGTTGGCCGCGACCTGGGCGCGCAGGTCGGCGCGGCGCTGCTCCGGCTGGCGCATCCGGCCGACGAGCGCATCGATCAACGCGTCGTCGAGGACCGACGGCGGGATCACCACGCCCTCCTCCTCGAGCGTCGTCGAGTCCGCGGGCATCGATCCCGGCGTCCGCCCGCCGACGTCGGCGTGGTGCGCGCGGCTTGCGGCGAAGCCGACGAGCTCCCCGCCGCAGAACGCGGGGGTGATGACGGTGATGTCCGGCAGATGCGTGCCGCCCGCGTAGGGGTCGTTCAGGATCCATGAGACGCCGGCGCGCTGCTCGCGCCCTGCCACGGCGGCGACCGCGGCGGGCATCGCGCCGAGATGCACCGGAATGTGCTCGGCCTGCATGATCATCAGCCCGTGCAGGATCGAACAGCGCTGTCGAGCAGTCGCGGCGCTCCTTGATGTTCGCCGAGTGCGCCGAGCGCACCAGCACGGCGCCCATCTCCTCGCAGGCGGCGCGCAGCGCCCCGGTGATGACCTGCAGATCGATGGGGTCGAGCCCAGCTCATCGCTGTGCGCTCCAGCACCAGCGTCCCGCTCCGGTCCGGTCGCTCCGGCCCATCCCTGCGGCACGCAGCACGGTCGTCTCGGGCAGATGCAGGACCACAGGTCCGCGGACGGGCTCGATCACGGCGTCGTCGCCGGCGAGGTCGACGCGCGGCCCGGGCTCCACCGCGGTCACCCGGACCGTGACGACCTCGATCCCGGCGCTCGGCTCGCGCCAGCCGTAGCGGCGCTCGTGCTCGGCCTCGAATGCGTCGCAGACCTCGTCGGCGCGCATCGCCGCGCCCGCGGCGACCGTCAGCTCGTGCGACTGCCCGCGGTAGCGCATGTCGCAGGCCACCCGGGACTGCTCGCCGGTCGTGCCCAGGATCGTGCGTGCCTCGCGCAGCAGGTCGTCGCGAGCCGCCGCGAGCGCGGCGTCGGTGAGGCCGGGTCCGCTCAGCAGGACCGTGTGCTGGCGCGTGACCCGGCGGTCGGCGGCGGCGAGCCCCAGGGCGCTCAGAACCCCGGAGGCGCGCGGGACGAGGATGCGGCGCATCCCGAGCTCCTCGGCGATCGCGGCGGCGTGCAGCGGCCCGGCGCCCCCGAAGGCGAGCAGCGCGAAGCCGCGCGGATCGACGCCGCGCGCGACGGTCATCACGCGCAGCGCGCGCACCATCTCCGCGTCGGCCACGCGCACGATGCCCTCCGCACACGCCTCGCGCGCTCAGGCCGAGCTGATCGGCGAGCGCGCCGACCGCCGTGTGCGCGGCCGCCGCGTCGAGGCGGATGCCGCCGGCGAGCGGGCGGTCGGCCGCGAGCGTCCCGAGCACCACGTGCGCATCCGACACGGTCGGCTCGCTGCCGCCGCGCCCGTAGGCGGCGGGGCCGGGAACCGCGCCGGCTGAGCGCGGGCCGACCCGCAGCGCGCCGCCCCCGTCACGCCACGCGATCGAGCCGCCGCCGGCGCCGACGGTGTGGATGTCGACCATGGGCAGGGCGATCGGCCGGCCGGCGATCTCGCGTCCCGCGCTCTCGCGGACCCGGCCGTCCTCGACGACGCACACGTCGCATGAGGTGCCGCCCATGTCGAAGCACAGGAGGTTCGGCTCGTCGCAGGCCCGCGCGATCAGCGCCGCCGCCGCCGCTCCGCCGGCCGGCCCGGAGAGCACGGTCAGGACGGCGTGGTCCGCCGCCGTCGGTGCGTCGATGAGCCCGCCGCTCGACTGCATCACCTGCGGGCTCGGGGAGCCGGGCGTCGCGGGTGCGCCGGGCGAGCCGGTCGAGGTATGTGCGCAGCAGCGGCGTCAGCGCGGCGTCGACCTCGGTCGTCGCCGCACGCTCGTACTCGCGGAACGTCCCGACGACCTCGTGCGAGAGCGACACGCAGACCTCGTCGCCGAGCTGCGCCCGCAGGGCATCCTGGATCAGCAGCTCATGCGCGGGATCGCGCCAGGCGTGCAGCAGGCAGACCGCGACGGCCTCGGGTCCGGCGTCCGCGACCCTGGTCGCCAGCGCCTGGGCGTCGCGCGGCTCGAGCGCGCGCAGCACCGCGCGCGGACCGATGCGCTCGGGCGCGCCGAAGCGGCGCTCCGGTGGAGCGAGCGGCGCCGGCGCGCGCGGCGCACAGGCGATAGAGCTCGGGCCGGTTCTGGCGCGCCAGCTCGATCACGTCGGTGAACCCCTCGGTGGCGATGAACGCCGTTCGCGCGCCGGTGCCCTCGAGCAGCGCGTTCGTCGCGACGGTCATGCCGTGCGCGAACGCCGTGACGTCGGTGGCGTCCGCACCGGCCGCGCGCAGCGCGCCCTCGATGGCCGCCATCACGCCGATCGACTGGTCGGCGGGCGTCGTGGGCGCCTTGGCGCTCACGATTCGGCCTGCCGTGGCGATCACCGCGTCGGTGAACGTTCCGCCGACGTCGACTCCGAGCAGCATGGGACGCAAGCTACAACCGGGGCCGCACTGTGGCGGCCCCGGCGGTGCTCATCCCCCGAAGATCCCGGGTCAGGCGGCGATGGCCAGCTGCGACGCGATCTCGACCTCTTCGGTCATCGCGAGGTGCTGGTGCGACGGGCAGTACCCGTTCGCGTGCACCGGGATCCGCTGGCATGCGGTTCCACGGCGCGTGGTCGCCCGGCACTGCAGCGGATTGCCGAAGACGTCGCGCCCCCGGGTGCTGAGACTGTCCAGGAGCCGTTCGGCGGCGGCGACGTAGTCGCGCACGACGAACCAGACCTTGGTCTGGGCCTGGAGTGAGAAGTTGCCACGGATGTCCCGGAAGAGGCTCCGTGCGGGATAGGCGAAGTAATGCCGGTCGGTGGCCAGTCGCTGAACCGCGCACTCACAGGCGCGCAGCACTTCGGCATGACCCTCTCGTCCGGTCACGATCTCCGGAGAGAGCTCGCGGTAGATCGCCCTGCTGACTTGATACATCGTCTGGACCCTCCTGGTGGACCCCGTTGTGCGTTCCGTCGCGTACCCCTCGCTCGGCGCGAGTATCCGTCCTCCGTGTGAACCCTGGAACACACGGAAGATGAAGTTCGTGTTAAGCGCTGTGAGTCCTCCGCTCGCGGGTGGGCGGCGGGCGGGCGACGCCGAGCGGCGTCTCGGGGTCTACTCCCAGCGCTCGAACGCGAGGTCGCCGTCGCGCACGACGGCGTGCATGCGGTCGAGGCTCGGGTCCGTCTGCGGGTGGTCGCGGCGGACGTGCGCACCGCGGGTCTCGTCGCGCAGCAGCGCGCAGCGGGCGACGATCCGGGCGAGCGGGTGGGGATCGTCGAGCAGGCGCTCCAGCCCCTCGCGGTCGCGCACGATCCCCGCGTCGCGCCACAGGGCGTCGCGCGTCTCGGGCCCCGGGAGCTGCAGCGGCGTCGACGGTGGCCGCGTCGGCGGCCCGGGCCCGGCCGGCGGCTCGTCGAAGGCCGCGTGGGCCGCGCGCGCGCCCAGGACGACGCACTCCGAGAGCGAGTTGGACGCGAGGCGGTTCGCGCCGTGCAGGCCGGTGCACGCCGACTCCCCGACGACGTACAGGCCCGGGACGCCGGCGGCGCCGACGAGGTCGGTGACGACACCGCCCATCACGTAGTGCGCGGCGGGCGCGACGGGGACGAGCTCGCGGGTGGGGTCCAGGCCCGAGGACTGGAGCGCTTCGACGACGTTCGGGAAGCGGGTCGCATCGACGCTGCGCATGTCGAGCGAGACGGACGGGACGCCCGCCTCCTGCATGACGCCCCAGATCGCGCGAGCGACCTCGTCGCGCGGCGCGAGCTCCTCGACGAACCGCTCGCCGCCGGGGCCGTGCAGGGTGGCTCCCTCACCGCGGATCGCCTCGGTCACCAGGAAGCCCTCGCGGCCCGGCACGCCGGTCACGGCCGTGGGATGGAACTGCACGAACTCCATGTCGGCCACCGCCGCCCCGGCCGCCAGTGCGAGCATGATGCCGATGCCCATCGAGCCCGGCGGGTTCGTCGTCCGGCTCCAGAGCGCCGCGGCGCCGCCGGTCGCCAGCACGGTCCCGCGGGCCCGCACGGCGCGCCCGTCCTCGCAGATCACGCCGACGACGCGTCCGTCCGAGAGCCACAGGTTCGTGGCGCGGGTGTTCTCGAAGACCGTGATGTTGTGCGTGATGGACGAGATCGGCGGACAGCTGCCGCACGACGCGGCGGCCGGTCGCGCTGCCGCCGGCGTGGACGATGCGCCGCCGCGAGTGGCCGCCTTCGAGGCCGAGCGCGAGGTTGCCGTGGCGATCGGCATCGAACCGCACCCGCAGGCGGCGCAGCTCGGCGATCATCGCCGGAGCCTCGTGGACGAGCACCTCACCGGCCGACGGGCGCATCAGCCCGCGACCCGCACGCTCCGTGTCGGCGAGGTGCAGCTCGGGCGAATCGTCGAGCGCCAGCGCGGCGGCGAACCCGCCCTGCGCCCAGTAGCTGGCGGTCTGCGCGAGCGGCGTGGCGCTGATGACCGCGACCTGCGCGCCCTGCTCGGCCGCCGTCAGCGCCGCGAACAGCCCCGCCGCGCCGGCGCCGACGACGACGATCTCCGCGTCGATGGTCTCGGGTACCCCGTCCACGGCCATTGCCGGGGTACGGTACCCGGGCGTGCGCCCGCTCATCCTCCACCACGAATCCTCGCTGCGCCACGAGACGGGCGCCCACCCCGAGCGCGCCGCCCGGATCGTCGCGATCGAGCGCGAGCTCGCCGCCCGCGACTGGCTCGGGTACGACGTCCAGGACTCGGCGCCGGCGAGCGCGGCGCTGCTCAACGCGATCCACCCGCCGGAGTACGTCGAGACGATCGCCGCGGCGTGTGCGGCGGGTCGTGCGCTCGATGCCGACACGATCGTCTCGCCCGGCTCCTACGAGGCGGCGCTGCATGCGGCCGGCGGCGGGGCTTCGGTCGTGGACGCGCTGATCACCGGCGCCGCCGACGTCGGCGCGTCGCTGCATCGCCCGCCCGGGCACCACGCCGAGGCCTCCCGCGCGATGGGCTTCTGCCTGTTCAACAACGTCGCGCTGGCAGCGCAGCGCGCGCTCGACGCGCACGGCCTGGAGCGGGTCCTCGTGCTCGACTGGGACGTCCATCACGGCAACGGGACGAACGACCTGTTCCACGAGGATCCGCGCGTGCTGTTCATCTCCATCCACGAATGGCCGATGTGGCCCGGGACCGGCGCGACGTGGGACATCGGCTCGGGCGCCGGGCTCGGCTACACCGTCAACCTTCCGGTTCCGTCACGCAGCGGGGATGCGGTGTACACGGCGCTCGTCGATCACGTGGTCGTCCCGGCGACGCGCGCCTTCGAACCCCAGCTGGTGCTGATCTCGGCGGGCTTCGACGCACACGCCGCCGACCCGCTCGCCAGCTGCACCGTGACGGAGGACGGCTTCGCCACGATGGCGGCGAGCATGCGGCGCGCGAGCGCGGAGGCCGATGCGCCGCTGGGCATCATCCTCGAGGGCGGGTACGACCTCGATGCACTTGCGCGCTCGGTCGCAGCGACCCTGGAGACCGTCGCCCGTGACCCGGGCCGGCTCGGCGGCGGACCCGGTGGCGTCCCACCCGCTGGCCGACGAGGCAGCGCGTCGCCTCACCCGCTGGGTGTAGGACCGGCGCTACTTCGTCGTCGTGGGCGTCGTGAGCGTCTGCGTCGTGGTCGTCGTGGTCGTGGAGGTGATCGTCGTGGCGGGGGTGCCTCCGGCCGTCGTCGGGGTGCCTCCGGCGGTCGTCGGGGTGCCACCGGCGGTCGTCGGGCGTGCCGCCCGTCGTCGGAGCGGGCGTGACACCCGGCGGCAGCGGCTGACCGGGCTGCGTCGTGATCGTCTTCGTGAACACCTGCGGTGGGGGCGGATCGTCGTTCGTCAGCGCGACGAACGCGGCGGCCAGGATGCCCAGCGCCAGCGCGGCCAGCGCGAGCAGGGCCACGATCGGCCGCCGCCAGCGCGGTGTCGGCGCGATCACCGTGCGAGCCGGGTCGCCGCAGCGCAGGCACCAGTCCTGGTCGGGGGCCAGGACCTCTCCGCAGCGCGGGCACCTCAGCGTCCCGGGCGCCAGCGCCTCGGGCGGCGGGAGCGGCGGCGGGATGACGCTCACGGCTGCTGGGGCTCGCCGGCGGTCCAGTCGGGCTGCTCCGCGGGAGCCGCGACCGGGACGGGGGCGGGCGCCGGCGGTGGCTGGACCTGGGCGCCGGTGTGCGGGTCGAAGAGCGCCGCCTGACCGGGTGACGGGGTTCCCTGCGCTCCGTAGGCGCTCTGGCCCGGTGCCATCCCGGAGATCGTCCGCGGACCGGTGAACGCGAGCCCGCAGTTGGGGCAGTACCGCGCGTCGCTGCCGTGAAGGGCACCGCAGCGCTGGCAGGCCGAGACGCCCGGAATGAAGAGCTCGGCGTAGGGCAACTGGTTGCCGAGCACCGCCTCGATCGCCCGGATCTCGCGGTCGACCGCGTCGATCGCCTCGACCTTGCCGTGGACGAGCGCCTCGTTCGGCCGCTGGAAGCGGTGCTGGTCGAAGACCAGGCCGCCCAGGTCGCGGAAGCCGAGTTCGCGAACCTCGCGCAGGAACCGCAGACGCCGGCGCATGCGCCCGCGCTCGCGGAATCCGGGCCGCGTGGGGACGGCCGCCACTGCGCCGGGGTCGACGATGAACCCTTCGGGCGCGCCCTGGGGCGCGGCCTCGACCGGCGCCTCGGGCTCGGGCTGGGGCTCGACTTCGGAGGTCGCGGCGTCCTGGATCAGCGTCGGCTGGTCGTCGTCCGGCACATCCGTGTCGGGAGCCGGTGTGTCGTCCACGTGCCGGATGACCGTCAGCTCCTCGGGCGCCACGGGCTCGTCACCGGCATCGGCCGGTTCGGGTGCGGGGTCGGCGGACTCCTGCTCCGCGCCCCGCTGGAAGATGCGGTCTCTCAGCCCCATGGGTCGGTCGCGGGCGCCGTCGGGGACGCGCCGCGGCGCCAGTCTACCGGCATCCCCAGGAGCTCTCGCCAGGTCCGCAGGACCCGCTCGGCCATGCGCGGGGCCCCGTAGCGCTCGGCTGCGGCGCGGCCCGGGACGCGCGAGTCGGCGGTCGCGAGGTGCGGCTGCAGCGCGGCGCTCCAGGCCTGGAGGTCGAACGGCGCGCAGAGCGTGCCGTGCACGCCTTCCAGCGCCTCGGCGTGGATCCCCGTCGGCGTGGCGAGGACCGGCACGTCACACGCGAGGGCTTCGAGCACCGCGAGCCCGAACCCCTCTCGATCGGACGGCACCAGCACGGCGTTCGCCGCGTTGACCCAGAGCGGGACCTCCTCGGGGGCCGTGTGACCGAGCGTCAGCAGCGTCGCCCCGGTGTGCTGTGCGAGGGCGAGCGCGCGGTCGTGGCGCTTCCCCGCGCGCGCCGGGTCGGCGGCGAAGAGCAGGTACCGCCCGTCCGGGTTCAGGCCGAGCCGCGCGCGGACCGCGGCTCGCTCGAGCGGCCGGAAACGGTCGACGGCGACCCCGCACGGAAGCACGGCCGCCCGGCTGCGACCAGGCGCGCGCGGGACCTCCGACTGCAGATCGGCGCTGACCGTCGCCACGAGATCCATGAACGGCAGGACCGCTCGCGTGAGCTCGCGCGAGCGTGGATGCCGCACATCGGTGCCGTGCAGGGTGACGGCATGGATCCTCGCCGGCGCGGCGAGCGATGGCCACGCCGTCAGGCCGAAATGGGCGTGGACGATGTCCAGCCCGCTCGAGCCGAAGCGCCGGCGCAGAGCGCGTCCGGCGGCGAGGTAGCCGCCCGGGGGGAAGTCGAACGTCTCCAGCTCGAGCTCCGGGTCCCCCAGCGAGCGCAGGGCGCGGACCTGATCGCGAACGAAGCTTCCGCGCCCGGGCTCGGACGCGGACGGCTGCATGTTCGTGACGACGAGCGCGCGCATTCGCCGCTGATTCTCCACGCATGTGCGGTGGTCACGTCACACGACCCGTCACAGACTCCTCGGCGACCACCTGAACGACATCCCTGAGGAGGGACCATGGGCTACAGATTCCTGGGCCGCATCCATGCGAGCCTGCACACCGGACAGCGCCGCCTGGAGGGCACGGCAGGACAGGGGACCGTCGAGTACGTCGCACTCATCCTGCTCGTCGCCGGCGTGCTCGTGGGCGTGATCGCGGCGGGCAAGGGCCTCAAGGGCGGCGGGATCGCACAGACGGTGGTGGCGAAGCTCAAGGCGGCGATCGACGACGTCGGCGGCTCGAAGTGATTCCCGCCCGAGGCCGCCGTATGCTGATTCCGTGCCCCGCCCGAGCGATCCGCGCGAGCGGCCGATCGCCGTCTTCGATTCAGGCGTCGGCGGCCTCACCGTCCTGCACGAGCTGCTCGTGCAGCTTCCGCACGAGGATTTCGTCTATCTCGGCGACACAGCGCGCTTTCCCTACGGCAACCGCTCACCGGATGAGCTGCGGCGCTTCAGCCTGCAGGTCGCCGAGGAGCTGCTGGCGCGCGGCGCGAAGCTGCTCGTCGTCGCGTGCAACTCGGCGACGGCGGCGGCCCTGCCCGCGCTGCGGGAACGCATGATGCAGACGACCCTCGGCGTGGACGTCCTCGGCGTCGTGGGGCCCGAGGCGATCCACGCCGTCACCGCGACGCGCAACGGCCGCATCGGCCTGCTGGCCACCGCGACGACCGTCGCGAGCGGTGCCTATGAGCGCGCCGTGCACGCGGCCGACCCGCACGTCGACCTGATCGCCGTGGCCGCGCCGGACCTGGCGCCGATCATCCAGGCCGGGTTCCCGTTCGACGAGGAGGTCGTCGAGGTCGTCCGCGCGTATGTCGCGCCGCTGCGCGAGGCCCAGGTCGACACGGTGATCCTCGGGTGCACGCACTACCCGCTCGTGCGCCCGATGCTCCAGCGGATGCTGGGCCGGGGCGTCGCGATCGTCACCTCGGGGGCGGCGCTCGCACGTCAGGTCGAGCACGCGCTCGGCTCGCGCGGCCTGGCGAACCCGCGCAGCGTCGAAGGCGACTACCGCTTCCTGTCGACCGGTGATCCGGAGACGTTCCGGGCACTCGGCACGCGGTTCCTGCAACTCCCGCTCGGCGCCGTCGAGCAGGTCCGACTCCATACCGAGGTGGCCGCGTGAGCGCTCCGAGCATCGTCGAGCGATCCGGGGGGCGCGCTGCCGGCGAGCTGCGGCCCGTGAGCATCGAGCCCGGGTTCATGAGCACCGCGACCGGGTCGGCGCTGATCGCCTGCGGGGGCACGCGGGTCATCTGCACCGCATCGATCGAGCAGGGCGTCCCGCGCTGGCGGGCCGGCAAGGGCCTCGGCTGGCTGACCGCCGAGTACGGGATGCTCCCCGCGTCGACCGGTGAGCGCAAGGCCCGCGACGCGACCCGCGGCCGGCTCGACGGCCGCACCGTGGAGATCCAGCGCCTGATCGGGCGTTCGCTGCGCGGCGTGGTCGACTACGCGGCGCTCGGCGAGTTCACGATCAACATCGACTGCGACGTGCTCGAGGCGGACGGCGGGACCCGCTGTGCCTCGATCACCGGTGCGTATGTCGCGCTGGCGCTCGGTTGCCAACGCCTGGTGGCCGAGGGCAGGATTCCGGCGCTCCCGCTGACCGGCGCGGTCGCGGCCGTCTCGTGCGGGATCGTCGGCGATCTGGCACTGCTCGACCTCGACTACCGCGAGGACTCGAGCGCCGAGGTCGACGCCAACGTCGTGATGACCGGCGACGGCGGTCTGCTCGAGGTCCAGGCCACGGCCGAGGGCACCCCCCTGCAGCGGGCGCACCTCGACGAGCTGCTGGAGCTGGCCGCTCACGGGATCGTGGGCCTGCGGGAGGCGCAGGAGACGGCGATCGAGGCCGGGGCACCATGAGGCTGCTGCTCGCCACGCGCAACGCCCACAAGCTGCGCGAGTTCTCGATCCTGCTCTCGCCGATCGACCTCGACCCGCTGCCGGATGACGTCGAGCTCCCGCCGGAGAGGGGCGAGACATTCGCGCAGAATGCCCTCGAGAAGGCGCGCGCGGCGGCCGCCGCGACCGGCCGGGTCACCATCGCCGACGATTCGGGCATCGAGGCGGCGGCGCTCGGCGGTGCGCCGGGCGTGCGGTCCGCGCGGTTCGCGGGCGACGACGCCACCGACGAGGACAACGTCGAGCAGCTGATGCGCGACGCGTACGAGGGGAGCGCCCTGACCTACGTGTGCGCCCTGGCGTTCGTCGAGCCGGGCGGCGAGGAGCGCGTGTTCGAGGGGCGCTGCCGCGGGACGCTCGCAGCGGAGGCGCGTGGGGAGGAGGGCTTCGGCTACGACCCCGTCTTCCTGCCCGACGACGACCACACGGACCGCACGATGGCGGAGCTCGCCCCGCGGGAGAAGGACGCGATCAGCCATCGCGGCAGGGCGGTGCGGGATCTGCAGGCATGGCTGGCGACGCGCTGACCGCAGACGCGCGGGCCCCGAAGCCGGCTGCGGGCGGGGAGATGTCCGCGCCGCAGCGCACGGCGCTGCTGTCGATCGTCGCGGCGGTCTTCCTCGTCGCGCTGAAGCTCGTCACGGGGCTGCTGAGCGGATCGCTCGCGTTCATCGCCGAGGCGGCGCATTCGGGCACCGATCTCGTCGCTGCGCTCCTGACGTTCTTCGCGCTGCGCGTGTCCAGCCGTCCGGCCGACGCCGAGCACCCGTACGGTCACGGCAAGGCCGAGCACCTCGCGGCGCTGGGCGAGGGCGGGTTCCTCGTGATGGTCAGCGGCCTGATCGTCTTCGAGTCGATCTCGCGTCTCGTGGGCACCTCGACGCATCACGTCGACGCCGCGTGGTGGGCGTTCGCCGTGATCGCGATCGTGCTCGTCGTGGACGTCAGCCGGGCCGTCGTCTCGTGGCGCGCGGCGAAGCGCCACGGGAGCCCGGCGCTGGCCGCCAACGCCGTCCACTTCGCCTCGGACTTCGCCGGCTCGCTCGCCGTGCTCGCGGGCCTCATCCTCGTGCGGGCCGGATACGGGAACGCCGACGCGATCGCCGCGCTGATCGTCGCCGCGCTCGTGATCGGCGCGGCCGTCCGGCTGATGCGCGAGAACGTGCAGGTGCTGATGGATCGCGCTCCCGAAGGTGCCTCGGAGTCCGCTCGCGCCGCGATCGAGGCGGCCGAGCCGCGCGCCGAGCTGCGGCGCCTGCGCGTTCGCGAGGCGGCCGGTCGTCACTTCGTCGACGTCGTGCTGGGCGTGGCGCCGGACGCCGCCGTCCAGCAGGGCCACGCGGTGGCGGACAACGTCGAGGGCGCCGTCCACCGGGCGCTCCCCGGCAGCGACGTGACGATCCACATCGAGCCGCGGGCCAGCACCGATCTGCGCGAACGGGCGACGGGCGCGGCCCTGTCGGTGCGCGACGTGCGCGAGGTCCACAACGTGCGCACGGTGATCCTCGACGGTCGCAACGAGCTGAGCCTGCACGTCAAGCTCCCGGCCGAGGAGCCGCTCTCGACGGCGCACGAGATCTCCGATGACATCGAGCACGCGATCCTCGGCGCGGCCCCGGAGATCGACCGCGTCCACGTCCACCTGGAGCCGCTCTCCGACCCGTTGACCGCGCGGCCCCCGACGCCCGGCGAGGACGAGGAGCACCGCCAGGTCATCATCGCGATCGTCCGCGACCTGACGGGCTCGGACCCCCTCGAGATGCAGGTTCACCGCGAGCCGCGCGGGCTGGTGGCCTTCGTCACCGTCGTGCTTCCCGCCACGGACACGCTGGCCGCCGCGCACGAGAAGGCGGGCGAGATCGAGACGCGCGCCCGCGCAGCCCACCCGGACATCGCCGAGGTCGTCGTCCACACCGAGCCCGCGCGGGCCGCCGGGCGGCCTACGTGAGGTTGATGGCGCCCGCGATCCCGACCGCCACCGACAGCGCCGCGTACCCCTGGTACCCGGCGATCACGAGCATCACCGCGCCGACGAGGCAGATTCCCACGGTGACCAGCCAGGCGATGCGTTGCAGTGACACGCCGCGTATCGTCTCAGGAGTGTCCGACGACCGCCCGGCCTCACACGATCTCGAAGGTCGGCGGGCGTGAGCAGCCGGTTCGCCGAACGACTCGCAGCGTCGGTCCTGGCCCGCGGCACACAGGTCGTGCTCGGCCTCGATCCCGATCCGTCGCGCCTGTGGCCGCAGGCCGCCGGCGCTCGCTGCGACGGTGACGCACCCGCCGATCGCGCCGCCGCGGCGGTCACGGCCCACTGCCGCGCGGTGATCGACGCCGCCGGCCCGGCGTGTGTCGCGGTCAAGCCGCAGCTCGCCTGCTTCGAGCGTCTCGGCGCCCCAGGCTGGGCGGCGCTCGCCGCGGTCGCCGATCACGCACACGAGTCGGGCCTGCTGGTCCTCGCCGACGGCAAGCGCGGGGACATCGACGTCTCTGCCGCCGCATACGGCCAGGCGCTCGTCGGCGAGACCCCGACGCCGTTCGGGACGGTCGCGGGGCTCGGCGCCGACGCGGTCACGGTCAACCCCTACATGGGCGTCGACACGCTGGCGGTGCTCGCGGGGGCCGCGCGCGAGGCGCACGCGGGCGTCTTCGTGCTCGTGCGCACCTCGAACCCCGGTGCCGCCGACGTCGAGGACCTCGAGCTCGCCGGCGGAGGAACGGTCTGGGAACGGGTCGCCTCGATCGTCGACGACCTCGGCGCACCGGACGACGGTCCGCTGAGCGACGTCGGCGCGGTCGTCGGAGCGACCGCCCCCGAGCACGTGGCGCGGATGCGTGAGCTGATGCCCCGAGCGATCTTCCTGCTGCCCGGGATCGGCGCGCAGGGAGGTCGAGTCGAGGACGTCGCACCGGCCTTCGCCCCCGGGCCCGCCGGCGGCCTCATCACCGCGTCACGATCGATCGTCTTCGCGCACGAGCAGGCCCCAGGAGGGCCACCGGAGGCCGCGAGGGCCGAAGCGGAACGGCTGCGAGCGGGCGCATGGGCCCTGGTCTGAGACAGGACGACGCGGCACGCGGAGTTGCGGGAAGCGCCCCTCGCGATCCCTATCCTCACCGCTCCGGTGCCCCGTCGATCGCCATCACGCTGGCTTGCCCCGCTCGCGATCCTCGCGGTCGCGGGAGCGAGCGTGGCCATCGTCAATCCGGGCGGCTCAAAGGGTGGCGGGGGCTCCACGACTCCCCAGAAGCAGGTCACGACGAAGCCCACCACGACGAAGGTCGTGTCGCGCCGCAAGACCTACATCGTGCGCAGCGGGGACACGCTGTCGGCGATCTCGATCGACACCGGCGTCTCGATCGCGCGCATCCAGGCGCTGAACCCGAACGTCGACGTCCAGGCACTCCAGCCGGGACAGCGCCTGAAGCTCCGCCGGTGACGGGGCGGATCGCCGCGCTGATCGCCGCGATCGTGGTGCTCGCAGCGGCGTCTCCGGCGGTGGCCGGAGCGGCCGACGTGACGGCGGCCGGGGCGCCGCGGATCTCGGCGCCCTCGTCGATCCTCGTCGAGCCGCAGACCGGCGATGTCGTCGAGGCGCACCGCGCGACACAGCGGCGGCCGATCGCCTCGACCACGAAGCTCATGACCGCGTTGCTCCTCCTGGAGCGCCGCAGGCTGACGGACCGGATCACGGCGGTCTCCTACAACGGCCTCCCGGCCGAGTCGATAGCGGGCTTCCGCGGGGGCGAACGCCTCACCGCGGCCGACATGCTGCGCGCGCTGCTGCTCGCGAGCGCGAACGACGCGGCCGCCTCGATCGCGGTCAACGTCGGAGGGTCGGAGCGCGGGTTCGTCCGGCTGATGAACCAGCGCGCCCGCCGTGCCGGGCTGCGCGACACGCACTACGCGAACCCGATCGGCCTCGACGACCCGCGCAACTACTCGACGGCGACCGACCTCGCGAAGCTCGCGCTGCTCGTGCGGCGCAACGCATTCGCGCGCCGCGTCATGGACAGGCCCCGCGCCGTGCTGCGCAGCGGCGATCGCACGCGGGTTCTCGAGAACCGCAACACGCTGGTCGCCGCAGTGCCGTGGATGGACGGCGTCAAGACGGGGCACACGCAGAGCGCCGGGTACATCCTGGTCGGCTCGGCAAGCCGGGGCGGCGTGCCGCTCATCAGCGTGGTGCTCGGCACGCCGAGCGAGGGCGCGCGCAACTCCGACACGCTCGCGCTGATGAACTACGGCTTCAGTCGCTACCGCCGCGCGACCCCGGTCGTCGCGGGCCGCACGGCCGCCAGGCTGCCCGTGAAGGATCAGGACGCCACCGTCCGGATCGTGCCCGCGCGCACCGCGCGCGTCGTCGAGCGCCGCGGCGAGCGCCTGCGAACAGTCCTGAACGGCCTGCCGAAGCAGGTCGACGGTCCGCTCGCCGCCGGCACGCGCGGTCGGCGAGCTGCGGGTGCTGCGACGCGGCCGGATCGTCGCGCGCGTGCCGCTCGTCACCGCGGCGGCCGTCGCGCGCGCCGGGCTCTGGCAGCGCCACGCCTGGCTCGGGCCGCTGCTGGGGATTCTCGCGCTGATCGTCCTGGGCGCTGCTCTGGTCGCTAGCCTGAGCACGCGGAACCGTCGCCTTCGGCGCCGGAGCAGAGCGAGGAGCGAGACCGCGTGATCATCACCGTCACTCTCAACGCTGCGATCGACAAGTCCCTCTCGGTGCCGAACTTCAAGCTCGGTCGCCGCCACCGGACGGTCGAGCAGCGCACGATGCCGGGCGGCAAGGGCGTCAACGTCGCCCGCACCCTGAAGACGCTCGGTCAGCCCGTCATCGCGACCGGGTTCGCCGGCGGTGCGACGGGGACGCGGATCGTCGAGGCGCTCACGGGCGAGTCGATCCTCAACGACTTCGTGCGCATCGGCGAGGAATCGCGCACCAACACCTCGGTCCACGATCCGACGACCGGCACCGAGACCGAGATCAACGAGCGCGGGCCCCATGTGACCGAGAAGGAGGTCGGCCTGTTCCGCGACAAGCTGCTCTACCTCGCTCGCGGCGCGGACATCTGCGTCTTCGCGGGGTCGCTCCCGCGCGGCGTCGAGCCGCAGATCTACGCCGAGCTCGTCAATGAGCTGCGGCGGATGAACATCAAGACGATCGTCGACGCCGAGGGCGAGCCGATGCGCCTCGCCGTGCGCGCCGAACCCGACGTCGTCTCCCCGAACGTCATCGAGGCCGAGGAGCTCGTCGGCCACGAGTTCCACGACGAGCAGGACCGCGTCGTCGCCGTCTCCGAGCTGACCGAGCTCGGCGCGCGCGAGGCGATCATCACGCTCCCCGACGGCTGCGTGGCGACCGTCGACGTCGCCGGCCAGCCGGCGCTGCACCGCGTCTGGATCGAGCCGCGTGACGCCGTCGCGACGGTCGGCGCCGGCGACGCGTTCCTCGCGGGCTACGTCGCCGCGCGGTACTCCGGCTCGGCCCCGGCGGAGTGCCTGCGCTTCGGCGTGGCGTGCGGCGCGGAGTCCACGCAGCGGCTCGGTGCGGGCCTCGTGGATCCGAAGGGCGTCGAGCGCCTGCTGTCCGAGGTCGACGTCCAGCGCCTCGAGCCCACCGCCGAGCCGGTCTGACGTCGGCGGTTCCGAGGGCGCGGGTGGTATCGTCGATGGCGTGGTTGCCGCCGCCGCCACATGCTCGCCGTTCGCCTGTCCGACCCCGTCTGCACGGGGTCGTTTCGTCCGCCTCGAAGCCTAGGATCATGTGATGGAGATTGAGATCGGTCGCGGGAAGAAGGCCCGCCGCGCCTACGGATTCGATGACATCGCGATCGTGCCCTCACGGCGCACGCGCGACCCTGACGACGTCGACATCTCCTGGAAGCTGGGGCCCTACCGCTTCGAGTTGCCGCTGCTCGCCTCAGCGATGGACGGCGTCGTCTCGCCGCGCACGGCGATCGCGATCGGCAAGCTCGGCGGGCTCGCCGTGCTCAACCTCGAGGGCATCTTCAGCCGCTACGAGGACGCAGAGGCGATGCTCGAGCGCATCGCCACGCTGCCGAAGGACGTCGCCACGCGCGAGATGCAGGCGATCTACCAGGAGCCGGTCAAGCCCGAGCTCATGAAGCGCCGCATCGAGGAGATCAAGGCCAGCGGCGTCGTGACCGCCGCGTCGCTGACCCCCCAGAAGGTGACCGAGCACATCGACCTCGTGCTCGACGCGGGGCTCGACATCCTCGTCATCCAGGGCACGGTCGTCTCCGCCGAGCACGTCTCGAAGACGTCCGAGCCGCTGAACCTCAAGGAGTTCATCCCGGCGCAGCCGATCCCGGTCGTCGTCGGCGGCTGTGCCGGCTACCACACCGGCCTGCACCTGATGCGCACCGGCGCCGCCGGCGTGCTCGTCGGCGTCGGTCCGGGCGCCGCCTGCACCACGCGCGGTGTGCTGGGGCTCGGCGTTCCGCAGGCGACGGCGATCGCCGACGTCGCGGGCGCCCGCTCGACGCACATGCTGGAGACCGGCGAGTACGTCCAGGTCATCGCCGACGGCGGGATGCGCACCGGGGGCGACGTCGCCAAGGCGATCGCGTGCGGCGCCGACGCCGTGATGATCGGCTCACCGCTCGCGCGGGCCTACGAGGCACCGGGGCGCGGCTTCCACTGGGGAATGGCGACGTTCCATCCCACGCTGCCGCGCGGCGCCCGCGTCCAGACGACGCAGAACGGGTCGCTCGAGGAGATCCTCGTCGGGCCGGCCCATGAGAACGACGGCACCTTCAACCTCATGGGTGCCCTGCGGACGTCGATGGCGACCTGCGGGTACCAGGACATCGCGGAGTTCAACCGTGCCGAGCTGATGATCGCGCCGTCCCTGCAGACCGAGGGCAAGCAGCTGCAGTCCTCGCAGGGGGTCGGCATGGGCAGCCGCGGAGCCGCCGCATCGCGGCCGGCGCCGCCGAGCAACGGAGCACCCGCCGACAAGTCGGGCGCTCTGTCGACGACGCCTGCGTGACCCGCGTGCACGACGAGCACAACGTCGTAACCGCCGACGTCGCCGCGACGACGCTCGTCGACGAGAGCGCACCGATCGACATCCCGCGCTCGGTCGACGAGGTCGTCGTCCTGGACTACGGCGGGCAGTACTCGCAGCTGATCGCCCGTCGCGTGCGTGAGTGCGGCGTCTTCTCGGAGCTGCTTCCACACCACGTGGGTGCCGCGGAGGTCGCGCGACGCAAGCCGAAGGGGCTGATCCTCTCGGGCGGTCCGGCGTCGGTGTATGCGGATGGCGCGCCTGCGCTGGAGAGGGAACTGCTCGAGCTCGGGATTCCGGTGCTGGGCATCTGCTACGGCATGCAGCTCGTCGCCCGTGAGCTCGGCGGGCGGGTCGAGGGTGCGGAGGTCGGCGAATACGGTCGGTCGGAGCTCAGGATCCACGAGCCGGGGGCACTGTTCGCGGGCCTGCCGGCCGAGCAGCCGTGCTGGATGTCCCACCGCGACACCGTCTACGAGGCGCCGCCCGGGTTCACGGCGCTGGCGTCCTCGACGCAGTCGCCGGTCGCGGCGTTCGAGTCCGCGGAGCGCGGCGTCTACGGCATCCAGTTCCACCCGGAGGTCGTCCACACGCCGTTCGGGCAGGACATCCTCACGCACTTCCTGCGCGACGTCTGCGCCTGCGACATGGCGTGGTCCGCCGCATCGATCGTGGAGGAGCAGATCGCCGCGATCCGCGAGCAGGTGGGGGACGCCAAGGTCATCTGCGGCCTGTCCGGCGGCGTCGACTCGTCGGTCGCCGCACTGCTGGTCCATCGCGCGATCGGTGACCAGCTCACGTGCGTGTTCGTCGACCACGGCATGATGCGCAAGAACGAGGGCGAGCAGGTCGTCGCAACGTTCCGCGACCACTTCAAGGTCCCGCTCGTCGCCGTCGACGCCGAGGAGCGCTTCCTCGACAAGCTCGCCGGCGTCAGCGACCCGGAGCGCAAGCGCAAGATCATCGGCACCGAGTTCATCCGCGTCTTCGAGGAGGAGGCGGTCAAGCTCGAAGGCGCCGAGTTCCTCGTGCAGGGCACGCTGTACTCCGACGTGATCGAGTCCGGCGGCGGCACCGGGACGTCGACGATCAAGTCCCACCACAACGTCGGCGGGCTGCCGGACGACCTCGAGTTCGAGCTCGTCGAGCCGCTGCGAGCGCTGTTCAAGGATGAGGTTCGCGCCGTCGGCGCCGAGCTCGGCCTGCCCGAGCGCCTCGTCTGGCGCCAGCCGTTCCCCGGGCCGGGCCTCGCGATCCGCATCGTCGGCGGCGAGGCCACGAAGGAGCGCCTCGACCTCCTGCGCGACGCCGACGCCGTCCTCCAGGACGAGATCCGCAACGCGGGCCTCTACCGCGACCTCTGGCAGTCCTTCTGCGTCCTCCCCGACGTGCGCACGGTCGGCGTCCAGGGCGACGAGCGCACCTACGGCTACGTCGTCGTGATCCGCGCGGTCACCTCGGACGACGCCATGACCGCCGACTGGGCGCGGCTGCCGTACGACCTGCTCGAGCAGATCGCCTCGCGCATGATCAACGAGCTGCGCGACGTCAACCGCGTCGTCCTGGACATCACGTCGAAGCCCCCAGGGACGATTGAATGGGAGTGAGCGATGTTCTCGTGGCTCGCCGCGCAGATGCTGAAGCGCAACATGGCGGCGATCAGCGCGGGCGACTACCGCCCGCTGCTGCGTCTTGACGCCAAGGACATCCGGTTCCGGTTCCCGGGAAGCAGCTCGTGGGCCACGGAGCTGCAGGGCAAGGACGAGCTTGAGCGCTGGCTGCAGCGCTTCGTCGATGCCGGCCTGCAGATCCAGCCGGACGAGGTGATCGCCCAGGGCCCGCCGTGGAACGTCACGCTCTGCGTGCGCGGCACCGACCACCTGAAGGCGGCCGACGGCACGACGGTCTACGAGAACCGCTACGTGATCTGGGGACGGATGGCGTGGGGTCTGCTGAAGGAGTACGAGGTCTACGAGGACACGGAGAAGAGCTCCGCGCTCGACGCCCACCTCGGGTTTGCGCCGTTCGATCAGGGGTAGGTTCGGCCCATGTCCGATTTCGCCGTCGTGCCACTCGAGGATCTGGAGGACCAGGCGCCGAAGTTCGGCATGAAGAGCCTGTCGTTCCGCGGAGCCCGCGATCCGCTGGGCTGTGAGCGCTCCGGCCTCAGCCTGCAGTCGATCGCACCCGGCGAGCGCCAGCCGTTCGGCCATCGCCACGGCGGCGAGGAGGAGATCTACGTGATCCTCGCGGGAGCCGGGCGGGTGCGCGTCGGAGCCGCGGAGGCCGAGGTCGGGCCGCTCGATGCGATCCGCGTGGCGCCGCATGCGATTCGCGCGTTCGAGGCGGGTCCGGAGGGTCTGCGAATGCTCGCGTTCGGCAACGCGGGCACCGGCGCCGGCGATGCCGAGTCGGTGCCCGGCTGGTGGGGCGCGGACGACTGAGCCGATCCGCCGGCGGCTCGCGCGGCTCTCGCGGCCCAACCCCGCTACCATGTGCGCTCGCGCCGCGCTTTCCTCTGCCCGCGGTGCAATTCCTCACGCCATGAAGACGTACGTCGCCAATTCCGAAACACGCGAGCGCAACTGGGTCATCGTCGACGCGACCGGGCAGACGCTCGGGCGCCTCGCCACCCAGATCGCCGAGGTCCTGCGCGGCAAGCGCAAGCCGGAGTACACGCCGCACGTCGATACCGGCGACTTCGTCGTGGTGATCAACGCGGAGAAGATCTCGGTCTCGGGCAACAAGCGCCAGGAGAAGATGTACCGGCGCCACTCCGGCTATCCGGGCGGCCTCAAGGAGCGCACGCTCCAGGAGATGCTCGACCGCCGGCCCGAAGAGGTCATCCGCATCGCGGTCAAGGGCATGCTGCCCCGCAACCGCCTGGCCCGCAAGCAGATCACGAAGCTGAAGGTCTACGCCGGCCCTGAGCACCCCCACGTGGCGCAGAAGCCCACCCCGATGGAGATCGCGTCCTGATGACCGACGAGAGCACCCCGACCGACGAGCCGCAGACCCCCGACGAGCAGCCGCAGGCCGAGGCGCCCGAGGCGCCCGCCGCCGAAGCGCCCGCCGTCGAGGAGCCGGTCGCCGAGGAGGCGCCGGTCGCCAGGAGCCCCGAGGCCGCCGGTCGCCGAGGAGGCTCCCGCCGAGGAGCCCGTCGCCGCCGAGAGCGAGATCATCGTCGAGGCCGTCGAGAGCGGCGCCGACGGTGAGGTGCTGGAGGTCGAGGAGATCGAGGAGGTCGAGGCGGCCCCGCGCGTCAAGCCGGCGATCCCCGGTGCGGACCTCGAGGTGGACATCGTCGTCGAGGGTGAGGATCCGTTCTCGCACGACGCCGACGAGTACGACGAGGACGGTCAGCTGATCGAGGCCGAGGACGTCGTCGACGACCAGCCGATCACCGCCGTCATCGAGCTCGCCGCGGACGCGCGCTACCGCGCGACCGGCAAGCGCAAGACCGCCGTGGCCCGCGTCATCCTGAAGCCGGGGACGGGCCAGTACATCATCAACGGCAAGTCGCTCGACGAGTACTTCCCGCGCCCCGCGCTGCAGCGGATCATCCGCCAGCCGCTCGAGACGGTCGGGTACGAGGAGCGCATGGACGTCATCGCCCGCATGCACGGCGGCGGCGTCTCCGCACAGTCCGGCGCGCTGCGCCACGGCGTCTCCAAGGCGCTGCTCGAGGCCGATCCGAACCTCCGCGGCGAGCTCAAGCGCCGCGGCTTCCTGACGCGCGACGCGCGCGCCAAGGAGCGCAAGAAGGCCGGCCTCAAGAAGGCCCGCAAGCGGCCGCAGTTCAGCAAGCGCTAGTCCGGAGCCTCGTGGCTCGCAAGCTGTTCGGCACGGACGGCGTTCGCGGCGTCGCCGGCGAGAAGCTCACCGCCGAGCTGGCGGTCGCCCTCGGGCGGGCGACGACCGATCAGGCCGCCGCCGCGCGCCCTCAGGTGCTCGTCATCCGCGACACGCGCGAGTCCGGCGAGATGCTCGAGGCCGGGCTGGCGGCCGGCGTCACCGCGGCCGGCGGCGACGTGCTGCTCGGCGGGGTGCTGCCGACGCCGGCGGCGCCGCTCCTGATCGGCCAGTACGGCTTCGACCTCGCCGCCGTCGTCTCGGCCTCGCACAACCCGTACGCCGACAACGGGATCAAGTTCTTCGGCGCCGACGGGTTCAAGCTCAGCGATGAGCAGGAGCACGCGATCGAGGATCGCCTGGAGGCGGGCTTCGCCCCGTCGGGAAGGATCGGGCGGGTGCGGGCGCTCCACGGGACGCAGGAGGACTACCTGCGGGCCCTGCAGACGCGCTTCCAGGCTCTGGACCTCACCGGCCGCCGCGTCCTGCTCGACTGCGCCCACGGCGCGACGTACCGCGTCGGCCCGGAGATCTTCCGCCGGCTGGGCGCGACGGTCACCACGATCGGCACGGAGCCCGACGGTCGCAACATCAACGACGGCGTCGGCTCGACGCACGTCGAGGCCCTGGCCGAGGCGGTGCGCGCGGGTGGCCAGGACGTCGGCTTCGCCTTCGACGGCGACGGCGACCGCATGCTGGCCGCCGACCGCACGGGCCGCGTCGTCGACGGCGACGAGCTGATCGCGCTCGCCGCGCTGCACCTGCGCGCCGAGGGCCGCCTGCCCGGAGACGGCGTCGCCGTCACGGTCATGACGAACTACGGGTTCCACTCCGCGATGCGCGAGGCGGGCGTCGAGGTCGCCGTCACGAGCGTCGGGGATCGCTACGTCCTGGAGGCTCTGCGCGAGAAGGGGTGGACGCTCGGCGGCGAGCAGTCGGGCCACATCATCGACATGGGCTTCGTGCCCTCCGGCGACGGGATCGCGAGCGCGCTCCTGACGCTCGAGGCGCTCGCCGGCGACGACCTCGCCGAGCGCTCGGTGATGGCCAAGCTCCCGCAGACGCTCGTGAACTGCCGCGTCGCGGACAAGGACACCGTGATGGCGACGGTGGCCGCGCCGGCCGAGGCGGAGAACGCCGCGCTGGAAGGCCGGGGCCGCGTCCTGGTCCGCGCGAGCGGCACCGAGCAGCTCGTCCGCGTGATGGTCGAAGCACCGACCGCCGCGGAATGCGAGGACGTGTGCGGCCGTCTCGTCGCGATCGTGGAGTCCGTTTCGGCCTGAGACGCAGCTAGCCTGTTCGGCCATGTGCGGAATCGTCGGCTATGTCGGGGCGCGACCGGCCCAGGAGCTGCTCCTCGCGGGCCTCACGAAGCTCGAGTACCGCGGATATGACTCCGCGGGCCTGTCGGTGATGCGCGACGGCTCGATCGAGGCGGTCAGGTCCGTCGGCAACCTCGAGCACCTGCGCGAGGCCGTCAGCGCCCAGCGTGAGGGCGAGGGGGCGGTCGCCACGCTGGCCCGCGAGGCGACGATCGGCATCGGCCACACGCGCTGGGCGACTCACGGCCGCGTCAACGAGCAGAACGCGCACCCGCACTTCGACAGCGGCGACCGCGTGCACGTGGTGGTCAACGGCATCGTCGAGAACTACCTCGTGCTGCGCGAGCGCCTGCGCGGCGACGGCGCCGTCTTCACGAGCGAGACCGACGCCGAGGTGATCGCGCACCTGATCGCCTCGCACCTCGACGCCTCCGGCGGCGACCTGGCCGACGCCGTCCGCGCGGCGTACGCGGAGCTCCAGGGGCACTACGCGTTCGTCGCGATGAGCCTCGACGCTCCGGACATGCTGGTCGGCGCGCGCAAGGAATGCCCGCTGATCGCCGGGCATCGGCGACGGCGAGGCGTTCCTGGCCTCGGCCGTTCCGGCGTTCCTGGCCCAGACGCGCCGCGTGCAGTACATCGAGAACGGCGAGATCGTCGTCGTGCGGCCCGGAGAGGCGACGATCCTCACGCCCGCGGGCGACGTGGTCGAGCGCCAGGTGTCGGTCGTGGACTGGGACGAGGAGACCGCCGAGAAGGGCGGCTACGAGACGTTCATGCTCAAGGAGATCCACGAGCAGGCGGACGCGATCGCGGAGACGATCGCCGACCGCACCGTTCGCGACGACGGCGTCGACCTCGCCGACGAGGGCGCGCTGAGCGACGAGGTCCTCGTCGGCGCCCGGCGGATCGTCATCGTGGCCTGCGGGACCTCCTACCACGCGGGTCTGATCGGGCGGTACGCGATCGAGGAGCTCGCGCGCGTTCCCGTCGAGGTCGAGATCGCCTCCGAGTACCGCTACCGCAACCCGATCGTCGGGCCCGGGGACCTCGTCATCGGCATCACGCAGTCCGGCGAGACGGCGGACACGCTCGCCGCGATGCGGATCGCCAAGGAGCGCGGTGCGACCGTGCTCGCGGTGTCGAACGTCATGGGCTCGCAGGCGACGCGCGACGCCGACGGCGTCCTGTACACGCGCGCCGGGCTCGAGGTCTCGGTCGCCGCCACGAAGACGTTCATCTGCCAGGTCGCCGTGATGTACCTGCTCGCGCTGCGCCTCGCCGAGCTCCACGGCACCCTCGCCCCGGAACGCCTCGGGACGCTCGTCCGCGAGCTGAAGGGCATGCCGCGCCTGGTCGAGGAGCTGCTCGAGAACGTCGACCCGGCGATCGACGCGATCGCCGCGCAGGTCTGGCAGGCCGGGTTCTTCCTGTATCTCGGCCGCCACGCCGGCGTCGCCGTGGCCGATGAGGGCGCACTGAAGCTCAAGGAGGTCTCCTACATCTCCACCGACGCGTATGCCGCCGGGGAGATGAAGCACGGGCCGATCGCGCTGCTCAGCGAGTCGACGCCGGTCGTGACCGTGGCGACGGATTCGCCGCTGCTGGACAAGGTCGTCTCGAACATGCAGGAGGTCCGTGCCCGCGGCGCGCATGTGATCGCCGTCGCGACCGAGGGGAACATGGAGATCGGCGAGCACGCCGAGTCGGTGATCCGCATCCCGAGGACCGACTGGATGCTCCAGCCGCTGCTGGCCGTGATTCCCCTGCAGCTGCTGGCCTATCGCATCGCGCGCCGGCGTGGGCTGAACGTCGACCAGCCGCGCAACCTCGCCAAGACGGTGACCGTCGAGTAGGTAGGCTCGCGGGCGTGCACCGCGTCGGCCTGGACCTGCTGGAGATCGATCGGCTGGAGCGCGCGCTGGCGCGCCGTCCGGGGCTCGCGGCCCGCCTGTTCAGCGACGGCGAGCGCGCCTATGCGGCTGCGCGCGCACGGCCCGGGCGTCACCTCGCGGCGCGCTTCTGCGCGAAGGAGGCGGTGACGAAGGCCTTGGAGCTCGATGTGCTGCGCCCACTGGAGATCGAGGTCGTCCGGCCCGAGGGCGGCGCCCCGCAGGTGGTCCTGCACGGCGCCGCGGCGGCCCGCGCCGAGCAGCTGGGCGTGCGCATCGCGCTGTCGCTGACGCATGAGCGAGGGATGGCCGGCGCCGTCGCGGTGGCCGCGTGACCCTTCCCGTCTGGCTGGACGCGCTGTGGGACGCCGAGCGCTCACGCGCCGCGGATCGCTGGGCGATCGACGAGGGGCACGTCCCGTCGCTGGAGCTGATGGAGCGTGCCGCCGAAGGGCTCGCCGAGCTCGTGCAGCAGGTCGCGCCGCACGGACTGGTCGCCGTCGTCTGCGGCGGGGGGAACAACGGCGGCGACGGCTACGCCGCCGCACGACTGCTGCGTGAGGCGTTCCGCGAGGTGCGCGTGCTGCACGCGAGCGACCCCGACGCGCTGACGGGCGACGCGCTCACACAGTTCTCGCACCTGCCCGGCACCCCGTCGCGGCCGTTCGCGGCCGGAGAGCTCGAGGGCGCCGCCGTCGTCGTCGACGCGCTGCTGGGGACCGGCTTCTCGGGCACGCCGCGCGGGCCTGTCGGGGATGCGATCGCGGCGATCGCCCGGTGTGGGCTTCCGGTCGTCGCCGCGGACGTCCCGAGCGGAGTGGACGCCTCGACGGGCGAGGTCGCGGGAGAGGCGGTCGGGGCGGCGGCGACCGCGACGTTCCACGGCGCCAAGCCGGGGCTCTGGATCAATCCGGGGAAGGCCCGGTCGGGCACGATCCAGGTCGTCGACATCGGCATTGCGGACGAGGCACCGGCTCCGGCGGCGCAGGCCGGGCTGATCGACGACGCCGCAGTGCTCGCGCAGCTTCCGACTCGTGGGGACGGCTGGACGAAGTTCACGAGCGGCCACGTGCTCGTCGCTGGGGGCTCGCGCGGGCTGACCGGCGCGGTGGTCCTCGCCTGCGAGGCCGCGATGCGCACCGGCGCCGGCTACGTCAGCGCCTGCGTTCCCGGCTCGCAGCAGCCGCTGGTCGGTGCGCACCTCGTCGAGGTGATGCAGATCGCGCTCGCCGAGAACGACGGGCATCACGTCGCCGCCGGGGCGGCCGCCGTCCTCGAGGAGGCCGGCCGTCGAGCCGGCGCCCTGGTGGTCGGGCCGGGGCTCGGAACGACGGACGGCGCCGTCGCCTTCGCCCGCGAGCTGGCGGCGCAGGCTCCGGTCGCGCTGCTGCTCGACGCGGACGGCCTCAACGCGCACGCCGGCCACCTCGACGCGCTGGCGGCGCGCAGCGGCCCGACCGTGCTGACGCCGCACGCCGGCGAGCTCGGGCGCCTGCTCGGCGTTCCGTCCTGTGAGGTGGAGGCCCGTCGCCTGCACCACGTGCGCGAGGCGGCGCGCATCTCCGGGGCGATCGTCGTGCTGAAGGGCGACGACACGCTCGTCGCCCGCCCGGACGGGCTCGTGGCCGTCAGCCCCGGGGCGACGCCCGCACTGGCGACTGCCGGAACCGGTGACGTCCTCAGCGGGATCGCCGGCGCGCTGCTCTCGCGCGGCCTGGACCCGTTCCTCGCCGCATGCGCCGCGGTCCGCCTGCACGCCCGCGCGGGCGTCCACGCCGCGGCCGCGCAGGGTCTGGACGGGGTGATCGCTCGCGACGTGATCGCGGCGCTGCCACACGCCCGCGCCTGAGGGTAGGCTCATCCCGATGACGGTTCGGGCGGTTGCGCGGGTCAATCTCGCGGCCATTCAGCGCAACGTCACGCTGCTGTGCGACACGGCGGCGGGCGCGCGGGTGTGCGCCGTCGTCAAGGCCGACGGCTACGGGCACGGCGCGCTGCCGTCGGCGCGCGCGGCGCTGGCGGGCGGCGCATCGTGGATCGCCGTCGCGACCGCCACAGAGGCGCAGGAGCTGCGCGCAGGCGGGCTGGAGGGTCCGGTGCTCGTGCTCGGGGCGCTGAGCGCGGAGGAGCTCGCGGTCGCGCTGGCAGCGGACGCGGACGTCGTGGGATGGCGCGAGGAGTTCATCGCCGGCGTGGCGGCGCTGGGCGGGGGCCGCGTGCACGCCAAGCTCGACAGCGGGATGGGTCGCCTCGGGACGCGCGACCCGCAGGAGGCGAGCCGCGTGGCGGCCGCGGCGGCGCGGACGCCCGGCGTGCAGCTGGTCGGGCTGATGACCCACTTCGCGACCGCCGACGAGCTCGGGGACGTCTTCTTCGACGAGCAGCTCGCACGCTTCAACGCGTGGGCCGAGCCGCTGCGGGCCGAGTATCCGGGCGTCCTGCTGCACGCCGCCAACAGCGCGGCGACGATGCGCGACGCCGCCGCCCACTTCGATCTCGTGCGGCCCGGCATCGCGATCTACGGCATGGACCCGTTCGGGGACGACGCCGCCGCAAGAGGGCTTCAGCCGGCGCTCGAGCTGTGCTCCTACGTCGCCGAGATCAAGCCGTGCGCCGAGGGCGAGAGCACCGGGTACGGCCGGCGCTTCATCGCGCAGGCGGCCACGACGATCGCGACCGTCCCGATCGGATACGGCGATGGCTGGCGGCGCGCGCTGACGAACGACGCGGACCTGCTGATCGGGGGCCGCCGCCGGCCGCTCGTCGGCACGGTCAGCATGGACAACGTCACGGTCGATCTCGGCCCCGGCGGCGCGGGCATCGTCGTGGGCGACGAGGTCGTGCTGATCGGTGAGCGTGGCGGCGAGCGCGTCTCGGCCGAGGAGATCGCGGGGCGCCTGGGCACGATCAACTACGAGGTCACGTGCGGGCTGGGGCGGCGCATCCCGCGCTCGTACCACCGCGACGGTGTGCCCGCCGAGGCGGCCTGACCGTGGCGACGGGGCCCGCTCGCCGTCGCCCGCGACGCGCTCGCCGGAACGCAGGCGTGGCTCGTCGGCGGTGCGGTCCGCGACCGGCTCCTGGGCCGCGTCGCGCCCGACGACGCGCTGGATCTCGACATCGTCGTCAGCGGGGATCCACGCGAGGCGGCGCGGCAGGTGCGCGCGGCGGCGCCCTCCGGGACCGCGGCATTCGAGCTCTCGGGCGCGTTCGGCGCGTGGCGGATCGTCGGCCCACACCACGGCTGGCAGATCGACGTGATGCCGCTGCACGCGGACGGGCTTGAGGCCGACCTGCGTGCGCGCGACCTGACGATCAACGCGATCGCCGAGCCGCTCGGTGGCGGCGAGCCGCTCGACCCCACCGGCGGCATCGGCGATCTGCGCGCAGGCCGGCTGCGGATGGTCGGTGCGACGTCCTTTTGCGCGGACCCGGCTCGCGTGCTGCGCGTGGCCAGACTGGCGGTCGAGCTGGGGATGCAGCCGGACGAGGACACCGTCGCCGCCGCGCGAGCGCAGGCCGGCGCGCTGCGCGGCGTCGCCGGCGAGCGCGTCTTCGCCGAGCTGCGCCGCACGATCGACAGCGACGATGCGCTGCGCGGCGTCGCGCTGCTGGAGCAGCTCGGAGCCGCCGCGGCGGTGCTGCCTGAGCTGGAAGCCCTGCGCGGCGTCGACCAGACCGTCTACCACCACCTCGACGTGCACGATCACACGCTCGAGGTCCTCGAACAGGCGATCGCGCTGCAGCGCGACCCGTCCGCGGTGCTCGGGCCCGGCCGCGGCGAGGGTGTCGCCGCCGCGCTCGCCGAGCCGCTGGCCGATGGGCTCACCCGCGGCGGGGCGCTGCGCTGGGGGGCGCTGCTGCACGACATCGCCAAGCCGCTGACGCGGACCGACTTCGGCGGGGGGCGGGTGGGATTCCCCCACCACGACCGTGAGGGTGCGCGGATGTCGCGGGCGATCCTCGAGCGGCTGCGGACCAGCGAGCGACTGCGCGCGCACGTCGCGGCGCTCGCGCGTCATCACCTGCGCCTCGGGTTCCTGGTCCACGAGCGTCCGCTCGATCGCCGCGCCGTGTACCGCTACCTCAGCGCATGCGAGCCGGTCGGGCTCGACGTGACGCTCCTGACGATCGCCGATCGCCTCGCCACGCGCGGGCGCAAGGCCGACGAGGCGATCGCCGCGCACCTCGAGATCGCCCTCCCGATGGTCGACGAGGCGCTCGCGTGGCGCGCCGCGGGGCCGCCGAAGGCGCTGATCCACGGGGACGTGCTGGCCTCGAAGCTCGGAATCGAGCCCGGCCCGCAGCTCGGCGCATTGCTCGCGCAGATCGCAGAGGCGCGCTTCGCGGGCGAGGTCGACAACGCGCAGGACGCCGTCGCGCTGGCTCGCACGCTGCTCGAACAGGGTTCCTAGCGCCCGGCCGCCGGGTCTGCGGCGAGCTGCCGCACGAGGCGCTCGCAGACGAGCATCGCCTCGACGACGGTCCCGTAGTCGACGTTCTCGGCGGTGTCGGTCGGCCAGTGGTAGTTCGACGGCATCTTGTAGCGGTTGATCGAGCCGATCATCGCCGACGGGTACCCGGCCTTCAGCGCGAGCAGCCCGTCGGTGGCGTTGCGAAAGCGAAGCCCGCGCACGAGCTCGACTCCCGCCTCGTCGGCGCAGGCGCCGAGCAGCGACTTGTAGGCCTCGGGGTAGTCGCGCATCCACAGCATCCCTTCGCCCTCGAGCTGCATCAGGCGGTCCGAGCCGACGGTGTCGAGGCAGACGAACGAGGTGCATGCCGCATCCAGCGAGCCGAAGTGGCGTCTGGCGAACCCCTGCATCCCCTCCATGAACGACTCCTCGGAGCCTGTCGAGACGAGCATCACGCGCAGGCCCCGAACCGGCTGCTCGCGCAGCATCCGCGCCAGGCCGAGCAGCGTCGCGACCCCCGTGAGGTTGTCGTTCGCCCCGGGGACCACCGACCGTGAGCCGATCT
This sequence comes from uncultured Solirubrobacteraceae bacterium, assembly GCA_963781935.1. Taxonomy (GTDB): domain Bacteria; phylum Actinomycetota; class Thermoleophilia; order Solirubrobacterales; family Solirubrobacteraceae; genus F1-60-MAGs163. The sequence goes on along the minus strand of CAWAHX010000005.1, from coordinate 1,452,289 downwards.
CGACCATGGTCGCCGCCGTCCCGAGCGCGACGAGCCGGCCGGCGCGGGTCAGCAGGCGCGAGCCGGTCAGCCCGCCGAGCGCCACGAGCGCCGGTCCGCCGAAGACCGGGAACATCACCGGCGGCGTCGTGTTCGAGCGCTCGAGCAGGCCGGGGAAGCGCGACCCGACGAACTCGCTCACCTGGGGGGCGAACAGCAGGCTCCAATGGGCCGCGTCGTGGTGCGCGACGAAGACGACCGTGTCGCGCGCGTCCACGTCGCCGGCCTGTGCGACGACGTTCCAGGTCGGGCGGTGGGGGAGTGCGGCCCGCCGGAACCACATGCGCCCACCGGAGATGTCGTCCGCGATCCCGGCCGCGGCGACCCCGCCGGCGAGCGCCCGCACCCAGCGGCGCCGGCTGAACGACGCGAGCCCTGCGCCGAACGCGAGGAGGCCGAGCGGCCACCAGTAGGTGCCGTGTGCGCGCTCCTCGTCGATCTGCACGTCACAGCCCTCGGCCGACAGGCGCCCGGCGATCCAGTCGGCCGCGCGCCGCTCACCGTCGGAGGCGGAGGGGTGGTCGAAGGAGGCCAGGTGGAAGATGGCCTCCTCGGCGAGCTCGCGCAGCCGTGTGTCGGCGACCGCCGTCAACGATCAGAGCTTCGGACTGCCGCCGCGACGCTTCTTGGCGCAGGTGCGGTACTTGCGGGTGCCGGTCAGGGTGCGGCCGTCGGTCGCCGTCACCTTGATCCGCACGGTGAAGCGGCCCTTGGGGAGGTTGCGCAGGTCGACGGGCGCGGTGATCCTGGCGCCCGTCACGACCTTGACGGCCTTGCCGTTGACGAACACGTCGGCCTTGGCGATCTTCAGCCCACCGGGCTGACGCAGGTGGATGCGGAAGCTGCGCTTGCTGAAGCAGGCCTTCGCGCTGGGCAGCTGCACGACCTTCGCAGGAGGCGGCAGCGGCTTCGGGGCGGGCCCGGTGAGGGTCAGCGACAGGTTGTCGGCATAGCCGTCGTTGTAGGTGCCGTTCTTGCGGATCGCGGTGATCGTGACGCGCATCGTGCGGGTCCCGGGCGGGACCGCGGCCGTCGTCGAGCGCGCCACGAAGAGGGTCTTGGCGGCGCGGTCGGCGGACGTGACCGGTCCGACGACCGCCGGGCCGCCGAGGTCGTTCCCGGCGGCGCCGAGGAACGCGACGCCGACGGTCGCCGCGTCCTCCTGGCTCTGGAACCCGCCGAGCTGCGCGGAGAGGTTGGCCGTGACGGCGTGCGCGTCGATCTCCGTGGCCGCGCTCGCGACATTGATGTCCTGGGTCCCGGTCGCCGTCTCGCTGTCCGGCCCGCCCGAGAAGAAGTTCGTCCCGCCACCGATGCGCGTCGCCTCCGCTGCGTCGGGGAACCCGCCCCCGGCCGCGTAGGAAACCGCGGTGAACGTCGTCGTCTGCGCCCAGCTGGGGGTGACGACCTTTTCACCGGCTGACGGTGCACCGGGCGCGGCCTCGGCTCCGGGATTGAGGATGAGATTGCCGGCCGGCACCGTGGCGCCCGCCGCCGGGACGATGCAGAGGACACCCGCCACCGCGATGAGCAGCGTGTTCAGGATCCGGGCCTGGTTGCGCATCGCCGCAGCCTATACCTCACGGCGCGCCGCTCCCAATAGGCTCTGCCGCCATGAGCGACCACGATCCCGACTGCCTGTTCTGCAAGATCCTCGACGGCGCGCTGCCATCGCAGATCGTCGACCAGGACGAGCGCACGGTGAGCTTCATGGACATCAACCCCGCCACGCGCGGGCACGCGCTGGTGATCCCGCGCGCTCACTCGGTCGACCTCTACGACACCGATCCCGCTGGACGTCGCGGCGACCGCCGTCGCCGCCCAGCGGCTGGCCGTCGTGGCCCGCGACCGGCTGGGCGCGGAGGGGATCAACCTGCTGAACGCGTGCCGTCCGGCGGCCTGGCAGACGGTCTTCCACTACCACGTCCACGTGATCCCGCGCTACCACGACGATCCGCTGCAGCTGCCGTGGATCCCGCACGCCGGCGACACGGATGAGATAGCCGCCGCGGCGGCCGAGCTGCGGGGTGCCTCATGAGCGCGCCCGAGGCTCCCGTCCGGCTCGAGCAGGACGGGCCGCTCACCGTGATGACGCTCTCCGCGCCGCCGCTGAACCTGTTCGGCGGGGTGATGACGGCCGCCGTCCGATCCGCCGTCGACCAGGTGGCGTCGGACGCGCCGCGCGGGCTGCTGATCCGCGCCGAGGGCCGGGTCGTCAGCGGTGGGGTCGACGTCCACGAGTTCGAAGGCCTGTCGGCCGAGCAGGGCGCCGACCTCTGGCGCGGGCTGCTGCACATCACCCACACGGTCGAGGAGCTTCCGTTCCCGACGGTGTTCGCGGCACACGCCCTGTGCCTGACGGCCGCGTTCGAGCTGTCGCTGGCCTGCGACATCCTGCTCGCGGCGCAGTCGGCGCGGTTCGGCCTCGTGGAGCGCGTCGTCGGGCTGACGCCGGCGATGGGCGGCACGCAGCGCCTCGCAGACCGCGCCGGCGCCGCGCGCGCGCGCGAGTTCGTGATGACCGGTGACCTGTACGACGCGGAGACGCTCGAGCGCTGGAACGTCGTCAACCGAGTGCTGCCCGACGAGGGCTTCGACGACGCGGCGCGCGCGTTCGCCCTGGGCCTGGCCAACGGTCCGACGCTCGCCCACGCGGCGACGAAGCGGCTCGTGCGCGCTCAGAGCGCCGGCGGGCCACGCGCCGCGGACGAGCTCGTCCCGGACGTCGCCGGCGCGCTGTTCGCCACCGAGGACCTGAAGGGCGCCGTGCGGTCGTTCCTGACCGACGGCCCGGGCAAGGCGACGTTCGAGGGTCGTTGAGCGTGAACTGGGCCGAGCACGGCGACGTCCACCTGCACTGGGGCGAGCAGGGTGACGGCGAGCCGCTGCTGCTGATCATGGGTCTCGGCGGCAGCTCGCGGGCGTGGTACCGCCTGCTTCCGCACGTCGCCGATCGCGCGCGTGTCATCACGTTCGACAATCGTGGCACCGGCCAGTCGGACCGCATCCGCGGGAGCCTGGGGCTCGACGACATGGTCGGCGACGCACTCGCGGTCCTCGACGCGGCCGGGGTGGAGAGCGCGCACGTCGTCGGCGTGTCGATGGGCGGGATGATCGCCCAGCACCTCGCGCTCGATCATCGCGAGCGCGTCAGCTCGCTCCTGCTGGGCTGCACCACGCCCAACAGCCGTGCGGGCGTTCCGCCCTGGAGGCTTCTGGCGGCTTCGGGAATCCGCGGCGTGGCCCCCGCGCGGGCCTTCGACCTCATCGTTCCCGCGCTGTACGCCCGGCGCACGCGGCGCGAACATCCCGAGCGCATCCGCGAGGACTTCGCGATGCGGGCCAGGGAGAGCACGCCCGGAGCGACGTTCCTGGCCCAGCTGCGCGCCGTCGGCGCACACGACACGCGCTCACGCCTGCACGAGCTCGCCGGCCTGCCCGTGACGATCCTGCACGGCGACGAGGACGGCCTGATCCCGCCCGCCCGCGGGCGCGAGCTGGCGCGACTGATCCCCGGGGCCCACCACGCGTGGATCCCCGACGCCGGCCACATCTTCATGACCGACAACGAGGATGCGACGGCGCAGGCCGTGCACGAGCACCTCGCGCGTGCGATGCGCAGCGCGGATCCCAGCGCCGTCTGACCGGAAGATGGATTGCGCCGGGCCCTCGAATTCATCCGCGGCCGTGGAAATACCAAATTACGGACCGTGGTACCGCAACAAAACGTGGTCCGAGTGTGTTCAATAGACGTGATGCTACGACGCCTTCCAATGGCGACCGCGATGCTGTCCGGCCTCGCCCTCGCCCTCCCAACCTTCGCTTCCGCCGCCGTGATCGAGATCGGCAAGATCGATCCGACCACGAAACCGGGATGCCCCGACAAGCCGTGCTACGCGGTGCCACGCACGACCGGCTACCAGGCCAAGGTCGGCACGACCCGTGGTCTGATGGCCGTTCCCAAGGACGGGCGCATCGTCGCCTGGACGCTCGCACTCGGGAATCCCGGCACCAAGCAGATCGCCTTCTTCAACAGCAAGCTCGGCGGTGAGTCGCAGGCCCAGCTGACGATTCTCGACCTCAAGACGAAGCTGCGCGCTCGCGCGGTCGCTCAGGGCGAGTCCGTGAAGCTGCAGCCCTTCTTCGGCCAGACCGTCCAGTTCCCGCTGCAGAAGTCGATTCCCGTCAAGAAGGGCCAGGTCATCGGGATCACCGTCCCGACCTGGGCCCCGGCGCTGGCCTCCGGGCTCGGCGGCGACACATCGTGGCGCGCCTCGCGCGCCAAGGGCGGGTGCGAGGACACACAGGTCCAGAGCGCCCAGCTGCAGCCCAACCAGCTGTCGTCCGTACTACTGCCTGTACCGGACCGCGCGGCTGACCTACAGCGCGACGCTGATCACCGATCCGGTGCCGAACCCGACGAAGAAGACGACGACGAAGAAGACGACCACCAAGAAGACGACGAAGTAGTCGTCCTCAGGTGAGCCCCCGGCGTCAGCAGGCGCCGGGGTTGTCCTGGCAGAACTTCGAGAACGAGCCGGCGCCCGCGTTCTGATCCGGCGAGACGCCGCCCGTGTTCGGGGCGGCTCCGCCCGTGTTGGGCGTCGAGGTGCCGCCGGTGTTCGGGGCCGCCGTCCCGGTGTCCGTCGCGCCGCCGGTGTTCGCGCCGGTGCTCGGGGTCGTCGTGGTGTCCGTCGTCAAGGTCGTGCTCGTCCCCGTCGTGCCGGTCGTACCGGTCGTGCTCGTCCCGCCGGACCCGGCGAGCGTGTTTGCGTCGGCCGGGGGCACGAGTGCCGGGGCGGAGGTGGGCACCTTGTCGTACGGCCTGCTGTCGCCTCCGCAGGCGGACAGACCGACGGTGCTCACCACGGCGAGCAGGCATGAAGAGGCGATGAGCGCAGGGCGCATAAGCGCCAGAGTACCGAGCCGTCAGGACAACGGTGCCATACGGCGCCCACACGTCGGGCAGTCGTTCAGGTCCTTCTGGGCCATCTGGTCGCACCAGTTGCAGTAGCGCAGGTTCTCGACGGCCCAGGGCAGCCGCGAGGCCGACGGGGCGGTCGGCAGGACCTTGCCGACGATCTCCAGGATCTCGCCCGTGTCCTCGTCCCGGTAGATCGTCCCGGGCGTGGCCTCGAGCAGGATCTCCTCGCCGTTGGAGGGGTTGCGCAGACGGTAGAGCTGACCAGACGCCATGGGCGGATCGTATCGGTCGATGCGGCCGCTCGTCGGGCCGGGCACGCACGCGCTCGCACGAGGTGGCATCCGATCCGCCTCAGTCGTTAGATTGCAGCGTCCATGGGCAGGAACGTCGCTATCTCTCGGGTGGCGCGCGCGGCGGGGATCGCCGCGCTCGCGGCCACCGCCGTCGTCGTCTCGGGCTGCACGAACTCGGGCAGCTCCGACTCATCGAACCCGATCGCGGGCAAGCAGCTCTTCGTGAAGAAGTGCGGCGCATGCCACACGCTGGCGCGAGCCGGGACGAAGGGCGTCGTCGGCCCGAACCTCGATGACGCGTTCCGTGTCGCCCGCAACGAGGGCTGGGGCGACAACGCGATCCGCGGCGTCGTCCTCGGGCAGATCGGGTTCCCGGGCAAGGGGACGCTGATGCCCGCGAACCTCGTGACAGGCGAGCACGCACAGGACGTCGCCGACTACGTCTCCGCCGTCGCGGCGAAGCCGGGCAAGGACGCCGGCCTGCTCGCCACCGCGGTGAAGGCGCCCGGCGGCGGCAAGCCCGCGGTCGAGGCGAACGGCGTCCTGAAGATCGCCGCGGACCCGGGCGGCCAGCTCGCCTACGTGTCGTCCACGGCGACCGCCACCGCCGGTCCGGTCGAGATCCAGATGCCGAACACCTCGGGAATCGACCACAACCTCGCGATCGAGGGCACGGCATCGCGACGCCGATCATCAAGAGCGGCGTCGCGAAGGCGACGGGCACGCTGAAGCCCGGCACCTACACGTACTTCTGCGAAGTCCCCGGCCACCGCGCAGGCGGCATGGTCGGCAAGCTCACGGTCAAGTAGTAGCGCGCCTCGCGAACCCGAACCCGGGCGGTCCCGCCGAGCTCCGTCGTGCGTCACCGCCGACGGGGTGGGTGGAGTGTTGCCGGCCCGGGCCGCCGAGCCCTCTGTGGCGCCGCACAGACGCCCTACAGGGCGCGGGAGATCAGGATGACGGCGATGATCACCGCGAAGACCGCGACGACGTAGAGCAGGAAGCGGAATGCCTCCGGCTCGGAGCGAAACGGGTTGAGCATGCCGCGGCGGGCGCTACAGCAGGTAGATCGTGGTGAACACGATCACCCACATGGCGTCGACGAAGTGCCAGTAGATCCCGGCGACCTCGAGGCCCTTGTGGGACTCGGAGTTGACCTTGCCCTTGAAGATCCGCACAGCCGACATGAACAACAGCAGCAGGCCGATCACGACGTGGGCCCCGTGCAGGCCGGTCAGGCCGAAGAAGACCGACGCCGAGGCGTTGGTGCTCGGCTGGAACCCGAGGGTCAGGTACTCGTTGATCTGCACGAACAGGAAGGTCGCGCCCAGGAGGAACGTGGTGACGATCCCGGCGCGCATCGCGAAGGCGTTGTTGCGCCTGCACGCCGCCTCGGTCCAGTGCAGCGTCACCGACGAGGACAGCAGGATGACGGCGTTCGTCGCGGCGACGGCGACCGGAAGGTCCCCGGCCGGCGGCCAGACCGAGTCCCCGGCGGCCACGACGCGGATGAAGAAGTAGGCCGCGAAGAATGCTCCGAAGAGCATGAGCTCGGAGATGATGAACAGCAGGATGCCCAGAACCTCGGACTCGACCTTCGAGCTGCGATTCGCGATCGGCGGACCGTGGTGATGGTCGTCGTGGGCGACGGCGGCGGGGATCGCGGCGGCTTCCATGGCGAATCTCCTGGCTCAGGCGGTGACCTGAGCGTCCTCGGTCTGGGTGAAGTGCTTGACGGGCTTCTGCGAGGCCTTGCGCACGCGGTCGATCAGGTGCGCGCGCAGCCACCCCGAGCGCGTCTCGGGCAGCGTCGAGATCACGATGTCGTCGACGTCGAAGAAGTTCAGCGCGTTCATCGTGGCCGTGTACGGGTCCGGATCGCCCGTCATGCCCGCTGCGACCAGGTCGGCGGCGCGGGCGCGGTCGATCACCTGCGCCAGGCGCGCCTGCGCCCGCTTGGCGGCCACGCCGTCGCCGCCCTCGAGCGGCACGACGAAGATGAACAGGCGTTCCTTGCCCGACGGCTCGGCGTCCGCCATCGCGTGCAGCTCACTGATCAGCGCGTCGCTGTTCGTGGTGCGGTTGGCGACGACGAGCGTGATGTCGAACGGCGTCTCGTCCTGCGGGTCGACGACGATGTGCTCGACCGGCACGTCCACGGCGTCCTCGATCCGCTCGATGAGGTCGCGCCGCAGCCATCCCGAGGTGGCCGCGGGGAACGTCGAGACGATGATGTGGTCGGGCCGGTACTCGGCCACGGCGTCGGTCGCCGCGGAGTACGCGTCGGGATCGCCGACCTCGCCGACGCAGTCGATGCCGAGCTCGCGCAGCACGCCGCGCCCAAGATCGACGCGCACCTGCGCGGCCTCGAAGACCGTGTCGGCGTAGATCAGGTTGCCGTGCGTGGGCGGCTTGCGCGGGACGCACAGGACGACCCGCACGGGGCCCTTGGCGGCCTCCTCACGGGCGCGCTCGAGCAGCCGCGGGCCGGTGAGCGTCTCGTTGGCGACGACGAGGATGGTGCGCATCGCCGGCTACTCCTCGGTTGCGGGAGTCGGGGACAGGTTCGCGCCGGCCGGAACGGGTGGTGGAAGCTCCGCACCGCCGAACACCGCGTGGACGGCGCCGGGGACGCCGTACTCGTACGGCCCGCCGACGACCGACGGCGTCGCGTCGAAGTTGAAGATCGGCGGAGGCGAGGACACCTGCCACTCGATCGTGAGCGACCGCCACGGGTTGGAGACCGCGCGCGGGCCGCCGCGCCACGACGTGACCATGTTGTAGAGGAAGACCAGGGTCGAGAGGCCCAGGACGAACGAGGCGAGCGAGATGATCAGGTTCCAGGTCGCGAACTTGTCGGCGTAGTCGTACACGCGACGCGGCATGCCCTGGACGCCGATCAGGTGCATCGGCGCGAACGTGACGTTGAACGCCACGAAGGTCACCCAGAAGTGGATCTTGCCGAGTCGCTCGTCGTACATCCGCCCGGTCATCTTCGGGAACCAGAAGTAGATGCCGGCGAAGATCGTGAACAGCGATCCGCCGAACAGCACGTAGTGGATGTGGGCGACGATGAAGTACGTGTCGCTGACGTGGATGTCGAGCGGGACCATCGCGAGCATCACGCCGGAGATGCCGCCGAGCGTGAACATCGTGATGAACCCGACCGCCCACAGCATCGGCGTGTCCATCTTCAGCACGCCCTGCCACAGCGTGGCGACCCACGAGAAGATCTTGATCCCGGTCGGGATCGCGATGATCGCCGTCGTGATCATCATCGGGATGCGGATCCAGTCCTGCATGCCGGAGACGAACATGTGGTGCGCCCACACCGTGAAGCCGAGGACGACGATCGCCAGCAGCGAGAAGGCCATCATGCGGTAGCCGAAGATCGGTTTGCGCGCACGCGTGGCGAGCACCTCGCTGATGATCCCGAAGCCCGGCAGCATCATGATGTACACGGCCGGATGCGAGTAGAACCAGAAGACGTGCTGATACATCAGCACGTCACCGCCCTTCACCGGGTTGAAGAACTGGAAGCCCAGCGCGCGGTCCAGCAGGACCATGAACTGCGAGGCCGCGATGAACGGCGTCGCGATCACGACGAGCAGCGAGGTCGAGAAGTTCGCCCACACCAGCAGCGGCATCCGGAAGAACGTCATCCCGGGAGCGCGCATGGTGATGATCGTGACCAGGAAGTTCAGCGCGGTCGCGATCGATGAGGCGCCGGCGAACTGCACGGCGATCGTGAAGAACGTCTGCCCGATCGGCGCGTGCACCGACAGCGGGGCGTAGGCCGTCCAGCCTGCGGCGAAGGACCCGCCCGGTGCGGCGAACGACAGGAGCATCATCACGCCGGCGACCGGCAGCATCCAGAACGACAGCGCGTTCAGGCGCGGGAACGCCATGTCGGGCGCGCCGATCATCAGCGGCAGCACGTAGTTCGCGATCCCCGCGAACACCGGGATGACGAACAGGAAGATCAGCAGCGTCGCGTGGATCGAGAAGAGGCCGTTGTACGTGTTCGCATCCACGAACTGGCGGCCCGGCTGGGCGAGCTCCGCACGCACGAGCATGGCCATCAGGCCACCGACGAACATGAAGAAGAACGACACGCAGATGTACTGGATGCCGATCACCTTGTGATCGGTGTTGACCTTGAAGTAGTCCTTCCAGCTGTGCGCACCGTGATCGGCGTGGTCGTCGACCACGCGGCGCCCGCGGGCCCAGCGCCACCAGTAGTCGAAGCAGCCGATCCCGACGAGGAAGAAGAACGGCGTCATCAGCAGGGCGATCTGCAGCCATGCCTCGCCCGAGTAGACCGGATCGACACCGAACGCGGCGCGCAGGCCGGTGCTCAGGCCGAGCGTGAAGAGGATCCCGGCGGCGGTGAGCCAGAGCGCTCTGTACCACCCGGGTCGTGTGAGCTTTGCAGCCATGCGATTACCCTCCGTGCACGCTCTTGTCGATGTATGTGACGAGCGCGGCCAGCTCCTGCTTGCTCAGGGTCTGGGCGTAGTTCGCGGGCATGATCCCCTTGGCGAATCCGGTCGCGATCTCCTTCTCGGGGTTCACGATCGACTCCGTGATCGCCGCAGGCCCGTCGGGCTTGAGGACCCGGTCGAGGTTCGGGCCCGTCTGCGGACGACGTTCCGGCCGCCTTCATCGTGTGGCACACACCGCAGGCGATGGCCCCCGTCGAGGGCTTGCCGGCGACGAACAGCGCCTTGCCGTCGACGGCGGCGACCGCGCCGCCGCCGCGCCGCGACGGCGGGCACCGTCATCCGCCGGACCCAGGCCGCGTAGGCGCCGGGCGTGAGGACGTTGACGTACTGGCGCATGAACGCGTGGCCCAGCCCGCAGAGCTCGGCGCACACGACCTGGTAGCGCCCGACCTTGCTCGGCGTGAGCGAGTAGCCGGTGGTGATCCCGGGGACCGCGTCGACCTTCAGCCGCCACTCCGGCACCCAGAAGTCGTGCAGGACGTCCTTGGAGTGCACCTTGAAGTTGATCGGCTCACCGACCGGGACGGTGAGCTGCGCCGTCTTGATCGACTTGCCGCCCTCCTTGGTCTCGAACGTCCAGGCGAACTGCTCGCCGTAGACGTTGACGACCCGCGTGCCCTTGGCCGGCGCGCTCTGGATGTCGAGCAGCAGCACAGTGGCGTAGGCGCACAGTGCCGCGATGATGATCGTCGGGATGACGGTCCAGACGACCTCGAGCTTCGTGCTGCCGTGGATCGGCGGACCGTCGAGGAGTTCCTCACCCGGGCGCTGGTGCCACCGCTGGATGCTGAACAGCACGATCAGCGTGACGCCGACGAAGATCGGCACGGACACGATGATCAGCACGTCCCAGAACGTGTCGATCTTGTGCGCGATCGTGGATCCCTGTGCAGGGAACCAATTGATTGATAGCCCGAGGGCGATCCCGACCGCGGAGGCCACGAGGCCTATCGCGATGAGGCTCACCCACGTCCGGCCCTTTACGGGGCCCCGCCGTGCGTCGTCTCCCATCGCGGCGGGACATTACATGGGCACGGGGACACGGCGCAATCAGCCCTGGAAGCCCGGCGCGCAGGCCATCGGCGCGGCGTCATCCGGAATGCTCGGAGGACGCGAAAACGCCAGCACCGGCGGGCGATTTGCCGCCTGCGGCGCGGGCGCTCAGGCGGCTTCGTACGCGGGGGTGCTCGCGGCGTCGCGGGCGGCCGCAAAGCGCACCTGGCTGCGGTACATCGACGGCGCGGAGCCGTGGCGGCGGCGGAACGCCTTGGCGAACTGCGCCGGCTGGCGGTAGCCGACGCGATTGGCGACCTCGCGGACGGTCACGTCGCGGTAGGTGAGCAGCTCCGCGGCACGGTCCATGCGCACGCCCGTGAGGTGCTCGCGGAAGGTCGTGTTGCCGATCTCCGAGAACGAGCGCTGAAGCTGACGCCGCGACGAGGCGACGCGGTGGGCGATGTCATCGAGGCTCAGGTCCTGCGAGTACTCGGCGTCGATGATCGCGAGCGCGTCCTCGTAGAGGCTGGTTCGAAGGCGGACTGTTGCGGGACGCTGCATCGTGGTGGGGATACGGCCGCCTGGTGCCCGCCGGATGAAACACGAGCGATTCATGACGATTGTGGCGCGTAGGCGCTACACCATCGGGGTGGACACGATAGTGTCTTGAAGGTAGATTGCATCAATCGTCACAAGAAGATCGGGGTGCGGATGCACGTGCGGGATGGGATGAGCCGGGTGGTGCTGATGGTCGGACCGGGGCACACGCTGCGCGAGGCGGCGGGCCTGATGGCGCAGCGGAAGGTCGGCGCGGCGGTCGTGATGGACCCGGACCTGCCGGGGCCGGGAATCATCACCGAGCGGGATCTGGCGCGGTCGCTGGGGGAGGGACAGAACCCGGACGCCGAGCTCGTCGGTGAGCATATGTCCGGCGAAGCCGTGTACGCCGCACCGGACTGGTCGCTCGAGGAGGCGGCCGTCACGATGGTGCGCCGCGGCTTCCGCCACCTGATCGTCGTCGACGGAGGAGAGCTCGCGGGCGTGCTCTCGATGCGCGACGTCGTGCGCTGCTGGACCGAGGACGGCTCGATCTGCGAGCTGCCGGCCAGCGTCGCCGGTCCGGGGGCACACGCGGAGTCCCGGCGGGGGCTGCGAGCCGTCTAGGAGACATCGCCCTCGAAAGGGCAGTGGTGCGCGTCGCGCACCACGGTGATCGTCCCGAAGGGACACAGGAGCGCCGGCAGCCCAGCGACGGCCCGCGGCAGAGACCGGGACCGGCGGCGTCGTGAATCGCCGAGGACGCCGCGGGCGTTCGTCCGGCGCGCGTCGTGCACGGCGGGCGTGCACAACTCGCCGAGGACGCCGCGGGGGTTCGTCCGGCGTGCCTTGTGCACGGCGGACGTGCCTGACGCGCGCAGGACGGGGGCGGGTGCCGTTGGAGCCGTGGTGCTTCTGTGTCCCTGCGGGACGGTCTCAGTGGTGCGCTTCGCGCACCACTGACCTTTCGAGGGCGACGTCAGAAGGACGTCAGTCGTGCGGAAGCTCGCGGATGTCCTTCCGCGTGTCGGCGATCCACAGCCAGGCGACGTACACCAGGAGGATCACGCCGGCGACGGTGAGGTAGAGCTTCGAGACGACGCCGAGGACGACGAGCGTCAGGGCGAGCGCGGCCAGCGCGGGCTTGACGCTGGGGCCGGGCAGGTGGATCTGCTCCTTGACCGGCGGCGGGACGGGGCGGTTGTCGCTCATGAGATGTAGAGCGCCGCGGCGACGAACGTGATGCCGAACATGAAGAAGCCGATGGCCGTGATGATCAGGCCGCTGCGGATGTTCTTCTTGGCGAGGTTTCGATCCATGGGTTCAGGGCTCGTGGGTCAGAACAGGTGGACGTCGGCCACCATAGCGGCGAACAGCGCCGCGAGGTAGCCCAGGGAGAACAGGTAGACGCGCAGGGCGGATGCCCGGTCCTTGCGGCGCCGCAGCTGGACGGCCAGCACGATGAACGGGATGCCGAGCGCCAGCGACGCGACCATGTAGAACGCGCTCAGGCCACCGGCGCAGAACGGCAGCTGCGTCACGGCGTACAGCAGGACGGTGTAGAGCAGGATCTGCCTGCGCGTCTCGTCCTCGCCGCGCACGACCGGGAGCATCGGCACGCCGACCTTCGCGTACTCGTCCTTCATCAGCAGGCTCAGGGCCCAGAAGTGCGGCGGCGTCCAGAAGAAGACGATGGCGAACAGAAAGACGGCCATGCCGCTGATGCTGCCGGTGACCGCGGCCCAGCCGACGAGCGGCGGGACGGCGCCGGCGGCTCCGCCCCAGATGATGTTCTGCCACGTGTGTCGCTTGAGCAGCATCGTGTACCCGACCGAGTAGCCGAGGAAGCCGCTGAACGACAGCGCCGCGGCGAGCGGGTTCACGAGCACCGTCAGCCAGACGAGCGACGCTGCGCCCATGACGAGGCCGAACGTCAGCGCGGCGCGCGGGGAGACGCGGCCCGAGGCGACCGGTCGATCGGCCGTGCGGCCCATCTGGACGTCGATGTCGCGGTCGTACCAGTGGTTGATGGCACCGGAGCCGCCGGCGGAGAGGTAGCCGCCGAGCAGCGTGGCGAACACGAGTGCCACCGACGGCGTCCCGGCGATGAACATCGCGCACACCGTCGTGAAGAGCAGCAGGCTCTGGACCTTCGGCTTCGTCAGCGCGACGTAGTCCGAGACGACCTGGCGGGCGCCGGAGAGGCCGGCCGCGTGGGCCGTGGTGACGGGGGTGGCCTCCATGACGGTGGGCAGCGGCCCCCTGCGCCTAGGAGCCCGCGGGCGCGCCGGCGGTGGCGGGCTCGCGGGTCTGACGCTCGACCTGGCGCCGGATGTCCTTCATCGGCTCCACGGAGCGCACGCGCGGGACGCTGTCGAAGTTGTTGACCGGCGGAGGCGACGTCGTGAACCACTCGAGCGTGTTCGCCTTCCACGGGTCCGGGCCGGCGACGGCACCCTTCTTCACGCTGCGGGCGACGTTGACGATCGAGACCAGGATGCCGAGCGCCAGGATGAACGAGCCGACCGTCGAGATCTCGTTGTACAGCTGCAGATGGCCGACGTCCGAGTACTCGTACACGCGCCGCGGCATGCCGCTGAGGCCCGCGGAGTGCTGGATCAGGAAGGTCGTCCAGAAGCCGACGAGCATCAGCCAGAAGCTGAGCTTCCCGAGGCGCTCGTCCAGCATCCTGCCGCTCATCTTCGGGAACCAGAAGTAGAGGCCGGCCATCATCGGGAAGACCGCCCCGCCGATGATCGTGAAGTGGAAGTGGGCCACCACGAAGTAGGTGTCCTGAAGCTGCCAGTCGATCGGGAAGACGGCGAGGAAGATGCCGGTCACGCCGCCGAGCAGGAACGTCCCGAGGAAGCCGCAGGCGAACAGCATCGGGACGCGGTACTCGATCGTCCCGCGCCACATCGTCGCGATCCAGTTGAAGATCTTGACGCCGGTCGGGATCGCGACGAGGAAGGTCGCGAGCGAGAAGAACACGAGCACGGCGAACGGGAGCGGCGTCGTGAACATGTGGTGTGCCCACACGAGCGAGCCGATGAAGGCGATGCCCAGGGTGGCCGCCGCGATCGCCTTGTACCCGAAGATCGGCTTGCGCGAGAACACGGGCAGGATCTCGGAGATGACGCCGAAGCCGGGCAGCACCAGGATGTAGACCTCGGGGTGCCCGAAGAACCAGAAGAGGTGCTGCCACAGGAGCGGCGAGCCGCCGTTCGTCGGGTCGTAGAAGTGCGTCCCGAAGTGGCGATCGGTCAGCAGGAGCGTGACGGCGCCGGCGATCACGGGGATGCTGATCACGAGCAGGATCGCCTGCGTGAACATCGTCCAGACGAACAACGGCATACGGCCCCAGCCCATGCCGGGGGCGCGCATGTTCGAGATCGTCACGAGGAAGTTCATCGCGCCGATGAAGGAGGCGATGCCGGTCAGGTGGACGAGGTAGATCCACGAATCGACGCCGCCCGTCGGCGAGTAGGTCGTCTCCGACAGCGGCGCGTAACACGTCCAGCCGCACTCGGCCGGGCTGTACAGGAGCGAGCCGTAGAACACGAGGCCGCCGGCGATGAAGAGCCAGAACGACAGGGCGTTGAGCCGCGGGAAGGCCATGTCGCGCGCGCCGATCATCAGCGGCACGAGGTAGTTGCCCATGCCCGCGATCATCGGCATGAGGAACAGGAAGACCATCGTCGTCCCGTGCATCGTGAAGAGCGCGTTGTACGTCTGCGGCGAGATCAGCGTGTTGTCGGCCTGCGCGAGCTGCAGGCGGATCAGCAGCGCCTCGACGCCGCCCAGGACGAAGAAGATCCACGAGGCGACCAGGTACATGATCCCGATCCGCTTGTGATCGGTCGTGGTCAGCCAGGAGAGCCAGCCGGTCGGCGGGGTCTCGACCTGGTGGGCGACGAGCTCGGGGACCGGAGCGGCGGTCGTGGTGGGGGCGTCGATCTGCGTGGTGGCCATGGCTCTACTTCCCGTGCGTGCTCTTGAAGATGTACGCCACGAGAGCGTCGACCTGTGCCTTGGTGAGCGTCTGCGCGTAGTCCTGCGGCATGACGTTCTTCGGGAAGCCCGTCGCGATCTTCGCGTTGGGGTCGGTGATCGACGTGTTGATGTCGGCGGCCGACATGGTGCTCAGGACCTTGTCGAGGTTCGGCCCGGTCTGGCCGGCCGTCCCGGCGTCCTTCAGCGTGTGGCAGGCGCCGCAGGCGAGCGCGCCGGTCGACGGGTTGCCGGCGACGAACAGCTTCTTGGCCTCGGCGAGCTGCGTGGCGGCCGAGGGGGCGGCGGTCGTGCCCGTCGCGCCGCCGGCGGCGTTCTGCGCCTTGCCCCTGGCGACGCTCGCGGCGTCGGCGGCGAGCAGCTTGCGGCGCCCGGCGGCGGCCTGTGCGTCGGCGGCGCCGATCGCGGCCTTCTGGGCGGCGTACCAGGCCTCGAACTGGGTCGGCGTGACCGCCTTCACCGAGGCGATCATGTTCGCGTGGTTGCGCCCGCAGAGCTCGGCGCACTGACCGCGGTACGTGCCCGGCCTGCTGATCTTGAACCAGGTGAAGTTCGTGTATCCGGGCACGGCGTCGAACTTGCCGCCGAGCTGCGGGATCCACCAGGAGTGCTGGACGTCCTGCGCCCGGATCGACAGCGTGACCGTCGTGTTCGTCGGGACGACCATCTGCTCGTAGGCGAAGACGTTGTTCAGGTTGATCTTGTCGCCGTCCTCGTACGTGTAGCGCCAGATGTACTGCTGGCCGTTGACCTCGATCGCCAGCGTCTTGCCGTTCGGCGGCAGCTGCTGCGTGGCGCCGCTGGCGACGAACGAGCCGTTCTTCGTCACGGGGAGGCCGCCGGGGCCGGAATTCGGCGGGTTCTCGATCGCATCGAGCTTGACGAACGTGACGACGGCGATCACCACGAGCAGCAGCGCGGCGCCGAGCGTCCAGCCGATCTCCAGGCGCGTGTTGCCGTGGATCTGCGCGGCGACCGCGCCCTTGCGCGCCCGGTACTTGCGCATCGTGAAGAGCAGCAGGCCACCGACGCCGAAGAAGATGACCATGCCCAGCCCGAAGACGATCAGGTAGAGCTGGCGGATGGCGTCGGCGTTCGGCGATTGCCCGGGATCCGGGGCGATCAGCCCGGCGAAGGCGCTGCTCGCCGGAAGCAGGAGCGCGGCGGAGGTGAGGACGCCGAGCGCTAGGACGCTGCGGGCACGGAGGAGGCGGCTGAGAACTCGCAAGGCGCGGGGGATCCTATACGGGAATCGGCCGGAACGGTGCGTGGCTCAACGCCCGGTAAAGGAAGCCTGGCGCTTCTGGGCGAATGCCATCACGCCCTCGACGAAGTCGCCGGTGGCCGCCATCTCCTGCTGGATCGCGGCCTCGAGCTCGAGCTGCTCGTCGAGCTTGCCATAGGCCCAGCTGTTGAGCTGACGCTTCGTGCCGGCGTAGGACAGGGTCGGGCCGGCGGCCAGGCGTGCGACGAGCTCGCCGACGTGTGCGTCGAACGCCTCGTCGTCGACGACCGCGTTGATCAGGCCCCATTCGGCGGCCTTGGCCGCCGGCAGCCGCTCGCCGAGCATCGCCAGCTCGGCGGCCCGGGCCACGCCGACACGGGCCGGGACGAACGCTGAGGACCCGCCGTCGGGCACGAGGCCGATGTTCACGAACGCCAGCAGGAAGTAGGCCGACGGTCGTGCGTAGACGAGGTCGGCGGTCAGTGCGAGCGACATGCCGACGCCGACGGCGGGGCCGTTCACGGCGCTGACGACGGGCTTGGGCAGGCGGCGCAGGCCGGTGAGGACCGGGTGGTAGCGCTCGCGCAGCGACTTCTGCAGGTCGGGCTTGCCGTCGGGCGTGACGTCGCGAGCCTGCAGGTCGGTGAGGTCCGCGCCCGAGCAGAAGGCGCGGCCCGCGCCGGTCAGCAGCACGGCGCGGACGTCGTCGTCGTCACGCACGGCCTCGAAGGCCGCGAACAGGTCGGCGCTGAGCTGCCCGTTCCAGGCGTTCAGCAGCTCCGGGCGGTTGAGCTCGATCTTCGCCGTGCCCCCGCTGCGCCAGAGGTTGACGGTCTCGTACTCGTGCGCCAGCTCGAAGTCGGTCATGGCGCGGCATCCTATGGATACCCTTGCCGCATGGCCTCCGAACGCCCCGTCATCGGCATCTGCGGCGCCATCGAGCAGGCGCGCTGGGGCGTCTGGGACTCGGCCGCGATCCTGACGCCGCTCGACTACGTGCGCTCCGTGCAGCGCGCCGGAGGGCTCGCGCTGATCGTTCCGCCCGACGAGCAGTTCGGCCTCGTCCCCGAGCAGCTCCTCGCGCAGGTCGACGGCCTGATCCTGGCCGGCGGCTCCGACGTCGACCCATCCACCTACGGCGCGCAGGCACATCCGATGACCGCCGGCGTCGTGCCCGGTCGCGACGCCAGCGAGATCGCGCTCGCGCGCGCGGCGATCGATCAGGACCTTCCGCTGCTCGGCATCTGCCGGGGGATGCAGGTGCTCAACGTCGCACGCGGGGGGACGCTGAACCAGCACCTGCCCGACACGCATGGCCATGACGGCCACCGCCGGACGCCCGGGACGTTCGAGGGCTCGGAGCACGACGTGCGCCTCGTCGGCGGCTCGCTCGCGGCGCGGACGGCGGGCGAGGAGCTGCACACCACCAAGCAGCATCATCACCAGGGCGTCGAGGAGATCGGCGACGGCCTGCAGGTGACGGGACTTTCCGAGCTCGATGAGCTGCCCGAGGCCATCGAGCTGCCCGACAGGCGGTTCGTCCTGGGCGTGCAGTGGCACCCCGAGGTCGATCCCGACAGCCGCGTGATCGCGGCGTTCGTGGCCGAATGCGCGGCCGCGCGGGCAGAGCGGGCCCAGCGCGTCGCCTGAGGGCCGTCCTACGCGGCGGCCAGCTCGCGCCTGAGCCCCGTCCTCGCGCGGCAGACGAGCGTCTTCGAGGCGTTCGCCGACACGCCCAGCTCGCGGCCGATCCGCTCGTGCGAGGCACCCTCGAAGGCGTGCAGGACGAGCGCGGTGCGCTGACGGGCGGGGAGGGCGTGCAGGCTCCCGACGAGGTCCGCCAGCTCGGCGTGCTGCTCGGCGGCGTCGGCGGGGCCCGCGGCCGGGTCGGCGAGCACCGGGGCGAGCGCGTCGAGGCCGGTCTGGGGGCGGGCACGGCGCACGAGGTCGTACGAGCGGTTGCGGACGATCGTGTGCAGCCAGGCGTTCAGGGCGATGTCGCGCGCGTCGCCGAGCAGCGCGCGGTGCGCCTTGACGAACGCGTCCTGCACGACCTCCTCGGCGTCCTCGGGCGAGCGCACGATGCGCCGTGCGTGCGCGATCAGCGCGGGCCGGTAGCGCGCGACGATGGTGGTGAAGGCGGCGTCGTCTCCGCGGCGGACGCAGGGCGACGAGGTCGGCGTCGGGGCGGCGGGCATGCAGGTCGATGGTGGGCATGGGTTCAGCTTCGGGCAGATCCGCGCCCGCGCACAGCCACCCTGGGTGTGAACCGCACCACACCCGCGCGGGCCCCGTGTCCACCCGGTTTGGCACTCTGGGGGCCGATGTCGGACTCGCCGCTGCAGGCCCATACCGCGACGCCCGCCGAGCTGCGCGAGCGGATCGCCGCCGAGCGCGAGGGCGCACCGTTCCTCGTCTACCGCAATGAACGCGCGGCGCAGGTGATCGTCACGCTCGTCGGCGAGCGGATCAGCGTCGGGCGCGGGTCCGGCAACGCCGTCGCGCTGCCGTGGGACGACGAGGTCTCGCGCCTGCACGCGGAGATGGAGCCGATCGCGGGGGAGTGGACCGTGACGGACGACGGGCTCTCGCGCAACGGCACGTACGTCAACGAGCTGCGGATCGCGGGCCGCCACCGGCTGCGGGACGGCGACGTGCTGCGCGTCGGCCGCACGCGGATCGCCTTCCGGCGCCCGGCCGGCGACGGCTCCGCGACGCCGACCAGAGTGCCGGCGGGTGGGAGCGGCACGGACGCGCCGCTGACGACGGCGCAGCGCGCGGTGCTCGTCGCGCTCGCGCGTCCCTACAAGCACGAGGACTTCGCGACGCCCGCCACGAACCAGGCGATCGCCGAGGAGCTGCACCTCAGCCTCGACGCGATCAAGTCGCACCTGCGCGTCCTCTACCGGCGGTTCGGGATCGAGGACCTTCCGCAGAACCAGAAGCGCGCCCGGCTGGTCGCCGACGCGCTGCAGTCCGGGGAGCTGTCGGTCAGGGAGCTGTGATCAGCGCGCGCGGACGCGCGTGACCGTCGCGCGCGGCGGGCTCGTGACCCACACGAAGCCGCCGCCGGCGGCGATCGCGTACGGGTTCTCGGCGTCCGCCGGGAGCGACGTCGTCTGCGGCTGCGTCGTGCCGCTGGGGTCGATGCGCGTCAGTGTGTTTCCCGCGCGGTCGGCGACCCAGACGGCGCCGTCGCCGACCGTGATCCCCTCGGGCCCGTTGCCGACGCCGACGATGCTCGTGTTGAGCGAGCCGGCGTCGATCCTGGTGACGGTGTCGTCGGCGCTGTTCGTCACCCACACGGCTCCCGCGCCGAACGCGATGCCGCGCGGCTCTCGCCCGACGGTGACCGCACGGCGGGATCCGTCGGAGACGTCGATGCGCACGACCTGGCGCTTGTCGCGCTCGAGCACCCAGACGGCGCCGTTGCCGGTGGTCAGCGACTGCACGCCGTAGGGCAGCGGCAGCACGCCGACCACCGCGCGCCTGACCGGATCGATCTTCGCGAGCGTCGCCCCGCCGAAGCTGCGCAGCCCGACCCAGAGTGAGCGCTCGTCGGCCGCGACGGCGACAGGGCGCCCCGGCGGCAGGGGAGCGGCGGCGCCGTCCTGGCGATGGGTGACGGCATCGATCGGGATCAGCCGGGCGAGGCCCGGGTTCGCGACCCACAGCTTCCCGAACGCGGACGTGATCGCCGAGGGCGCGGCGCCGACGCTGGGCGACCAGGCCGCCCGCTGCGCCGTGCGGGCGTCGATCGTCGCGAGCTTCGGGAGCGGGTTGCGCAGCACCCATGCCAGGCCGCCCGCCAGCGCGATGCCGTTCGGCCTGCCTCCGACCTCGAGGCTCACGGGTGCGGCGGCCGCCGCGGTGGTCGCCGCCGGCGATCCGCCCGAGCCGTCCCCGCCGCTGGAGAGCACGAGCGCCAGCGCCGCCCCGACGCTGACGAGCAGCGCCACGATGACGGCCGCGACCAACCACCGTGGGCTCCTGCCGGCGCCGGGGGCGATCGGCTGAGCGCTGCCCGTCGCGGGCGTGGGGCGGACCGGGGTCGGCGACGTCCCGGGCGCCCGTGGAGGCCCGGCCGGCAGCGTCACGCCCTCGCCCTCGGCGGCGGTCGACGCCTGCTCCCAGGCCGCGGCGCCGGTCGCGACGCTGCGCTCGTGCGGCTCGCTCGCCGGGATGCCGGCCGCCGCCAGCGCGGCGCGGCCCAGGTCGCCGGCGGACTGGAAGCGCTCGGCGGGCTCCTTGGCCAGCGCGCGCGCGACGACGGCGTCGAACGCGGGCGGCAGGCCGGGGACGTCGCCGCTGACCTTCGGCGGCTCCTCGCTGAGGTGCGCCCACAGCGTCGCCTCCTCGGTCTCGCGGCGAAACGGCGCGCGCCCGGTGAGCATGAACACGAGCAGGCAGCCGAGCGCGTACACGTCGGCGCGCGCGTCCACGCGCTCGCCGCGGATCTGCTCGGGCGCGACGTAGCCGAGCGTCCCGACCCAGCCGCCGGGGCGCGTCTGCCCGCCGCCGAGCGAGTCGACGCGCTTCGTCAGCCCGAAGTCGGTCAGGTACGGGTGGTCCTCGGTGCTGAGCAGGACGTTCTCGGGCTTGACGTCGCGGTGCACGATCCCGCGCGCGTGCGCGGCGTCGAGCGCGGCGCCGACCTGCGAGCTCAGCCGCGCTGCACGCTCCGGGGTCAGGTGCTCATGTGCGCGCACGAGCGAGCGCAGGTCCGGACCTTCGACGAAGCGCATCGCGATGTAGAGGACGCCGTCGTTCTCGCCCGCGTAGTAGATCGGGATGACGTTCGGATGATCGATCGACGCGGCGGCCCGCGATTCGCGGACGAAGCGGTCGCGGAAGACCTCGTCCTGCGCGAGCGCGGGCGTGATGACCTTCAGCGCCACCGGGCGATCGAGGTCGAGTTGCATGGCGCGGTAGACCACGCCCATGCCGCCGCGGCCGGCGACCGACTCGATGCGGTGCCCGGCGAAGATGTCGCCTGGGGCGAAGTCGCTCACGCGGGGGTTCTACCCGACAGCGGGCCCTCGGAGCGCAGCCAATCCTCCGTGCGGCGCATTCCCTCGTCCAGATCGATTCGCGGCTCCCAGCCCAGGAGGTCCGTCGCGCGGTCGTTCGGATACACCGCGCGGCGCGAGATATAGCGGATCGCCTCGCGGGTGACCTCGGCCGGGCGGCCGGTCACGCGCGCCCGCAACTCCATCAGCGCGGCCGCCCCGTTCACCAGCGGGGCGGGCAGGGTGCGCACGTCGTCCTGGCCGAGCATCCGCGCGTAGCGGCCGAAGAACTCCTTCGCGGTGACCGGCGCGCCGTCCCACGCCGTCACGGCCCGGCCCGCGGCCTGCGGGGTCACGAGCGCCCGCACGATGCAGTCGACGAGGTCGTCGATGTAGATGAGCGTCAGGATGCCGTCGCCCTTGCCGGGCAGCGCGAACGTCCCGGCGATCAGGCTCTCGACCGGCCGGATCGTCCACGGGTTCGAGCGCGGGCCGTAGACGTCGCCCGGCCGCACGACCGCCGCGCCGCGCCGCAGCGCCAGCTCCTGCGAGGCCGTCTTCGTGTCGACGTAGGGCGCGCCGCAGACCCGCGGCCGCGCATCCTCGGACGGCAGGTCGCGCGCGAACTCATAGCCCCAGGTCGCGACCGATGAGAGGTGGACGACGCGCTCGGCGCCGGCGGCCTGGGCGGCGTCGAGCACGTGCAGGGTGCCGCGGACGTTGACGGCGATCTGGTCGGCCATCCCGCCGCGGTCGCCGAGCAGCGCCGCGGTGTGGACGACGCCGCGGCAGCCCTCGAGCGCGGCGGCCACGGCCACCGGATCGGTCGTGTCGGCCTCGATGAACGTCGCCCCCGCGGACTCGACGGCGGCTCGCGCGTCGGCGCGCACGTCGAGCCCGGCCGGCAGCGCGCCGTCGGCGGACAGGCGCTCGCACACGGCGCGCCCGATGAAGCCGCCTGCACCCGTGACGGCGATCCGCGCTCCGGAGAGGTCCATGGCCGCTCAGTACAGCAGTTCCGTGCGCGCTCCCCGCTGCTCGAGTTCGACGGAGGTGAGCTGCGGGACGTTCGGCGGGGAGCCGGTCCAATCGAGGGCCGCGCGGTAGCGCTGGGTGCCTGCGGGCAGGGCGAGCCTCAGGTTCGTGGTCGTGCCCCTGGGGATCTTGTACGCGTGCGGCACGCGATCCCATGATCCGGTGACCGTGACGCACCTGGTCTCGCAGGCCACCTTTGAACCTCAGGGTGAGCGTCGCAGGGGAATCGAGGAACAGTGTTCCGGACGTCCGGCTGAAGCAGGTGGCCCTGGGCGGGGTGATGTGACCGGTCCGGGCGTTCTGCGTCGCGATCGGGGCGAGGCACGGCGGGACGATCGAGGCCTTCAGCCGCTGGCGCCCGGCCCGGTCGCGCGGGACGTCGACAAGCCGCCCGATGAGCGGCTGATCGTCGATCACGCGCTGGCCGTAGAACGTCGTCTTCGCCTGGTCGTCGTTCAGCAGGAAGCGCGTCGGAGCCGGTCCGCAGGCCGTGCCGAACAGCAGCGTTCCCGCCGGATCGACCCACCACCGGCACGTCCGTCCGCCGATCCGCGTCCCGCCGACGGGTGTCGGCCGTGCATACACGCGCGTGAGCCGCCTGTTGAAGAACTCGGTCTGAGGGCTCTTGAACGGGTTGTACGAGGTCACCAGCCGTGCGACCGGCCGATCGCTCGCATGGTCGATCCACGACAGGTCCTTCGGGAAGCCGGCCCGCCAGACCGCCGACTGGCTCTGCTGCCACTGCCATCCGGCCTGGTCCTGAACGGCGA
This sequence comes from uncultured Solirubrobacteraceae bacterium, assembly GCA_963781935.1. GTDB lineage: Bacteria > Actinomycetota > Thermoleophilia > Solirubrobacterales > Solirubrobacteraceae > F1-60-MAGs163. Next base: position 1,428,945 of record CAWAHX010000005.1, on the reverse strand, counting down.
AAACGATGGCGGTCAGCCCGATGGCGACGACGAGCAGGAGCGCACGTGCGTTGCTTGACCTCCCGGCAACGGCGACCGCGGCCGTCATCACGCCGCCGGTGATCAGCGCCACGAGTGCCATCGCCACGCCCGGCGAGGCCCCGAGCAGCTCGTCGCCGCGCCGGATGATCCCGAACAGACCGCGCTGCTCCTGGATGTTCTGGATGTCCGAGGTCAGCAGCAGGCAGCCGGCCACGATCAGCGTGGCGCCGGCGACCAGGCGCCACGTCACGAGGCCGTGCCAGAGCCCTGCGATCACGAGGACGTAGAGGACGGGGAGGCCGTACTCGACGTAGCGCTGGATGCCCCACGTCACGTCGAACGCGGTGCTCAGCAGGCCGCTCTGGACGATGACGACGAGCGTCGCGGTCCAGAGCACCAGCAACAGGGCGCGGAGTTCGGCCGCTCGCCAGGCGGCGCGGCGCGCCGTGATTGCCACGGCGAGGATGAACGGCAGCACGCCGGCCATCGCCATGAAGGCCAGCGACTGCTTGCCGAGCAGCGGGATGCCGGCGCCGAGGTCGGTCTGTGCCCGCAGACCGCCGTAGGCGCCGAGCACCGATGGGCTGGCGAGAACGATCACGCCGCCGATGAGCGTCATCAGCCCGCTGGCGGCGATGATCCACGCGTTGCTGCGGAGCCGCTCACGCCGGTGCGCGCGCTCCGTCGCGGCGTCGATCACCAGCACGATGACGATCACCGGAATGAGCACCGCAAGCTGCATCCGCGACCACGTGGCGAGCGCCGCGAAGGCCAGCGCGATCCAGCCCCAGCGCGACCCCGGCCTGACCACCGCGACGACGAGCGCCGCGAGCGCCGCGGTCGCCAGCGGGAGCGCCAGGTTCTCCGTGATCATCTGCCCGGACTGCGTCATCCACGAGCCCGCGACGATCAGCGCCGCGGGGATGAGTGCGACCAGCGGCGGCAGTGAGCGGCGCGCGAGCAGCCAGGTCGGGAAGACGACCGTGCACACGAGCGCGGCGCCGATCGCCTTGGCGAGCGCGTAGGCGTGGACGAGGTTGCCGGTCACGAGCCACGCGGGCGCGATCGCGTAGATGTACAGCGCCGCGCGAATGCCGGCCGAGCCTCCGCGCCAGGTGAGGCCGTCGCCGGCGGCCAGCGAGCGCGCCAGCGCCGAGTAGGTGTACTCGTCCGGGGCGACCTGCGGGAGCAGCTGCTCGCTGCCGAGCAGGATGTAGACGGTGACCGCCGCGACATAGAGCAGGACGAGCGCAGCGAGCGGCAGCCTGCCGGCGGCGGAGCTCGTGCGGTCCATGGCGGAACCTATACTCGCCAGCCAGTGCGCCTGTCGAGAGCCCTCCGCGTTTCCGCATGGGCGCTCGTCGCCGTCGGGGTCGCGGCACCCCTCGCGCGCCGCCGGGTCACGATCCCCAAGGCGGCCGTGGCCGCGGCCGCCTGGTCGGCCCCGATCGCGCTGTGCGTCGCCGTGCCGCGCAGCCGCCGGCGGGATCTTGCGACTTGCGTGCTGCAGATGTGGGCATACCTCGCGACGTACGAGATGCCCGCCGACGATCACGACGCCCTCGAGGCACGCACCCACGTCGACTACCCGGTCACGATCGACCGCTTCCTCGGCGGCGGTGAGCTGCCGGGCATCCGCCTGCAGCGGCGCTTCGCCGACCCGCCGAACATCCGCCTGCCCGAGAAGGTGCTCGTCTTCTCGCACTGGATCTGGTTCCTCGTCCCGCACGGGACCCTCACCTATGTGCTGCTGCGCCGCCGCGCCAACTTCCCGCGCGCCGCGGTGATGATCTACGCGACCTTCGATCTCGGCGTGCTGTGCTACTGGCTGATCCCGACGGCGCCGCCGTGGTACGCCGCGCAGAAGGGTCGCATGGGGCCCTCGGCGGAGGGCTCGGAGCTGCGGCTGCGGCGCATGATGCTCGACTACGGCGAGCAGTTCTGGGGCGAACGCTGGGCCACGCTTTACGATGGCCTCGGAGGAAATCCGCTGGCTGCCATGCCCTCTCTGCACTTCGCCACGTCGGTGATGGCCGCACACGTCCTGTCGGACGTGGGTCCCGTCGAGGGCGCGATCGGGTGGACGTACGCGAGCACCCTCGGGTTCGCGCTCGTGTACCTCGGCGAGCACTACGTGATCGACCTGCTCGCCGGTGCCGCGCTGGCGGAGGGCATCCGCCACGCTGGGCCCCGCGCCTCGCCACTGCTGAGCGCCTTCTCGCGGGGAGTGCAGGCTCTCGAACGGCGGGCGCGCGGATGAGCAGCGCCCCCGTCGACGTCGACAACGTCGACCCGGAGAACAACGACGACGTCGAGATGCCGAGCGCGCGGATCTCGCGGCGCGAGGCGACGCTGCTCGGGGTGTTCGTCGTCGCCGCGGTCGCGTTCCTGTACTTCGGCCTGCCGCAGATCGCCGGGCCTGAACGAGACCTGGGACCGGATCCGCGACGGCGACCCGAAGTGGCTGTTCGCGTGCCTGGTGTTCGAGCTGATCTCGTTCGGCGGCTACGTGTGGCTGTTCCGCACGGTCTTTCTGCGCGGCAGCAACCGCATCGACTGGCGCGCGAGCTACGAGATCACGATGGCCGGCCTCGCCGCGACGCGCCTGTTCGCGGCGGCCGGTGCGGGCGGCGCCGCGCTCACCGTCTGGGCGCTGCGCCGTTCCGGAATGCCCGCGCGGATCGTCGCGACGAGGATGGTCGCCCAGTACGTGATCCTCTACGGCGTCTACATGCTGTCGATGCTCTTCTGCGGCATCGGGCTGTACCTCGGGGTGCTGAGCGGGGGCGAGGACTTCGCGATCACGATGGTGCCGGCGATCTTCGGTGCGCTGATCATCGGCGTGTCGCTGGCGTTCACGCTCGTCCCCACCCAGATCGACGCGCGCTTCGAGCAGTGGGCCAAGGGCTCGGGCCGGATTGCCGCCCTCATCGCGAAGCTGCTGAAGGCGCCGGCGGCCGTCTCGGCGGGCGTGCGTGAGGCCATCCTCATCGTGCGCGAGCGCGACGGCGGCGCGCTCGGGGCGATCGTCTGGTGGTACGCGGACATCGGCTGCCTGTGGGCGGCCTTCCACGCGTTCGGCCAGCCGCCGCCGTTCTTCGTGCTCGTGATGTCCTACTTCGTCGGCATGGTCGCGAACCTGCTGCCGCTGCCGGGCGGGATCGGCGGGGTCGACGGCGGCATGATCGGCGCCCTGATCGCATTCGGCGTGCCGAGCAGCCTGGCGATCGTGTCGGTGCTGACCTACCGCGCATTCTCCTTCTGGCTGCCGACGATCCCGGGCGCTCTGGCGTACCTTCAGCTGCGCAAGACGGTGCAGCGCTGGAAGGACGAGGGCGTGGGACAGCCCGCTACTATACAAAGTGAAGTGACCCTGCAAACGCAGTAACGAACCGGACTCAGCGAGGACCAGAGCGCCATGGGCGACATCGAGAACGTGATCATCGTCGGCAGCGGGCCGGCCGGGTACACGGCCGCGCTGTACACGGCGCGCGCGAACCTCAAGCCGCTCGTGATCGAGGGCTGGCTGTGGGGCGGTTTGCTGCAGCAGACGACCGAGGTCGAGAACTATCCGGGCTTCCCGCCGGGCATCCAGGGCCCGGAGCTGATGCAGGCGATGCGCGACCAGGCCGAGCGCTTCGGCACGCGCTTCATCACCGATCTGGCGACGAAGGTCGAGCTGTCCGCCGAGTCCGGCGGCATCCACAAGGTGTGGGTCGGCGAGGACGAGTACCAGGCGCGGGCCGTGGTGCTGGCGATGGGCGCCGAGCACAAGAAGATCGGCGCGCCCGGCGAGGACCAGCTGAGCGGCCGCGGCGTCTCCTACTGCGCCACCTGCGACGCGGCGTTCTTCGCGGACAAGACGACGATGATCGTCGGCGGCGGGGACTCCGCGATGGAGGAGGCGATCTTCCTCGCGAAGTTCGCCTCGAAGGTCACGATCGTCAACCGCCGCGACGAGTTCCGCGCGTCGCGCATCATGCTCGAGCGCGCGAAGGCCGTCGAGAACATCGAGTGGCTGACGCCGTACGTCGTCGAGTCCTTCGAGCCCGGTGAGGGCGGCGCGCTGAAGACGGCGCACCTGAAGAACACCGAGACCGGTGAGACGCGCGAGCTGCCGGTCGACGGTGCGTTCGTCGCGATCGGCCACGAGCCGCAGTCCGAGCTGGCCGGCGGGAAGGTGCAGGTCGACGAGGAGGGCTACGTCATCACCGAAGGCCGCTCGACGCGCACCGGCGTCCCGGGCGTGTTCGCGGCCGGCGACCTCGTGGACCACACCTACCGCCAGGCGATCACCGCGGCCGGGTCCGGATGCCAGGCGGCGCTGGACGCCGAGTGGTACCTGCGCGACAACCCGCTCGTCCCGACGCCCGAAGGCATGCCGACGGGCAACCTCGCCGAGGCGCAGTGGGCGCCGACGGCGGGCGCCGACGCCTGAGGCCGGTTCGCCGCGCTGAGCGGCGACGTTCGCGCCGACGAACGGTCAGTCTGGCTTTTGGAGAGTTCGTGTTGACTGCGCGTCGCCGGCGCGGATATGTTCTCGCTCCGGTCCGGCGCTAGGGGGAGGGCGCTGCTGCTATGTCCACGGTCGGAATCACACGTCAGGTCGGCGCGGTCACGCTTGAGCAGTCCGCGGCGGATCGAATCCGTCGCGTCCACCGCGCGGCGGCGGGTCTGCGCGCCGACACGTCGCTGCTCGAACTCGTCACGCTCGCGCCCGGCATGGCGTGCGAGGCCGTCGGGTTCGACCGCGCGCTGCTCTGCCACGTGCGCGACGACCACATCGCCGTCGCCTCGGCGGCGAACCCGCGCGACCCGGAGCGCGCGAAGCAGTTCGCCCGGCTGACGCGCACCGCGCGCGCCAAGCTCGTCGACGCCCCGCCCGAGCTCGAGGCGGTCACGACCCAGCTCCCGGTGATCGTGCGCGGCGCCGATGAGCCGCGGGCCGCGGTGCTGCGTTCGGCGACGATGCTGCTGGGCGCGTCGGACTACGTCGTCGCGCCGATCGTGCACACCGGGCTTGTCATCGGCCTGCTGTTCGCGGACCGCTGCGCCAGCGACGAGCCGATCACCGAGCTCGACTGCGAGCTGCTGTTCATCTTCGCCACCGGCCTCGGGTGGGCGATGCGCGACGCCGCGGTCGCCCACATGTACGACGGCGAGTCGCGGCTGGCCGCGAGCCCGGGCAACTTCGTCGAGACACAGCTGGCGCACCTCGTGCACACGCTGGCCGACGTGCCCGGCGGGTGGGCGCGCGATGGTGCGGCTGCGCCGGTGGACGAGTGCCCTGATCGGTCAGCTGACGCCGCGTGAGCGCGAGGTCCTGGTGTTGCTGGCGAGCGGCGCGAGCAACCAGGCGATCGCCGGCGCGCTGGTGGTCAGCGAGGCGACCGTGAAGTCGCATGTGCGGGGGGTGCTGCGCAAGCTCAATGCCACCAATCGCACCGAGGCCGTGGCGCGGTACCACGCGCTCGTAGGGTAACGCGGCCAATCCTCGGTGGTGATCTACCGGTGCGCGCTGACCACTTGTCAGCACCCGCGGCGGAGCACCGTCGAGCCCGCCCTCAAGCAGTAGATCTGTCGGCGAGGACTCTGCCTGTAGCTACGGACCGTGTACTTCACGGCGCGGCCGATGGCGTTGGGCCCGGTCACCCGAATAGTGATGGTGGTGCCTGTCGGCAAGCGCCTCCGCGCCCACGCCTTGCCGATCTTCTTGCGTCCGTCCGTGACCGTGTAGCGCTTCGTCTTGAACGGACAGGCCGCACGCCGTCCCTTCGGGGCGTTGCATGTAATCGTGATCCGCGTGGCGTTCTTCGTCTTGGTCACTGTGAGGTACGGCTTGCGGACGGGGCGAAGCGTCTTGTTTCGCGGCGACCCGCGAGTGGTCTTGAGCGAGATGCGGGCGCCGACGCGCTTGCGGGAAGTCGAGGGAATGATTCCCGTCGAAGTCGGCGCGAACCCCGCGGCGTCGGTCGAGTCGTCGGTGACCGGCGGCAACGCCACCCTGAAGTTGCGGACGAGTTCGGACGCGTTCCCTGCGGCGTCAACGGCTCGAACGGTGAAAGCGTGGCTCCCGTCCGTGAGGCCCCCCGTGTGGTCGCTGGATTGCGTCCCGCACAGCAGGTAGCTGATGGGTTCGTCCCACGCGCACAGCATCGTTGCCCCGGTCTCCGCAACGAACCCGAACGTCGTTCCTCCGGCGCGTATCGTGCTGCCTTCCGGCGGACCCACGGTGATCGCGAGCGCCGGGGGCGTTCGGTCGATGACCACGGTCCCTGTCGCCGTTGCCTCGTTGAGCAGCGCGTCACGGACCCGTACGCTCACAACGTGCGAGCCCTCTGGAGGGCCAAGAAGCGTCAGGCGTGTCCCAGCCGCCGCCACGCTGAATCCTCCGACCGGGATGGTCGCACTTCCGGTCGTTCCGGGATCCTGGCAGTCGGTCCAGTCTGCCGGCGAGCTCGAGTCGACCCGCCACTGGATGCACGTTGCGTCAGGGTCGGTGTTGACTGCGCCGAGTTCGACGTCGGCTGTGCGCTGCGGCGTGGTCAACGGGCCGGCGAGTCGGACGTTCGTCGTTGTGTCGACCCCGATGTGACGCATCGGGTACGAGGCGAGGCTCGGCGTATTCGCGGCATCAAAGGCCACGGCGTACAAGTCGTAGACGCCACTCGGCGATGCTGAGATCGGTGGGGCCGTAATGTCGGGGATGACTGCCGTGAAGTCGGGGGCGGTTCCGCTCGCAACCGGTCCCGGGGCCCCAGCAACGAAGTAATCGACGCGCACGACGTCCATCCCAGCGGTGGCGCCGAGTGTCAGTGTCTTCCCCACGATCTGGTTCTGAGCCGGCTGGGTGAGAGCCGGCGGTGAGGGGGTAGCCGACGCACTCGCCGCCGTCAACAGAAGAACCATCAACACCAGAGATCCGGCGGCGATGTACCGCATGTCCTACCGCCGCCTCTTGCGAAGCGTCAGCCGGTAACCGATCTCCGGCTCCACCTTGAAGTCCAGGCTCGCCTGCGGGTCTGTCGGATCCGGGACGTCTGGTGCCTCGACGCTCACAAAGAAGGTCCCGGTCCGCTTGGCCCGGTAGTGGGCCAACGGCTCGCTCGTGAGGCCCGCAGCGTCCGCAACGAGTGAGTTGGTGCGTCCCGCACCGATGTCGAACGATCCGGTGTTGGTGTTCCAGACGCCAAGGTCGATAACCGCGTCGCCGGGGCTCGCTTTCGCGGACGCCGTGAGTAGCTCGCCTTTGCGCAGAAACACAGGAACGACGTCCTGCGGATCCCGAGCAGAACTCACACGACCGCTGAGCCGCATCGTGGAGGTCCGCTTCAAATACGAAGGGTGCGTCCTTGCATAGAACCCCTTGAGCCAGAAGACATCATCGTCCAACTCCCGTGGCTCGTTGGCAGGAGCCGCTGCGGCGACGCCGGCTGCCAGATTCAACGCGCCGAACCCAGTGTCGTCAGTTCGCCCACCCGAGCCGAAGGGGGTCACCGCGGCGGTACGCACGAGGTCGAACAGCTGTTCCGTCGTCAGCTTCGGCCGCAGGGCCTGCAGGACCGCTGTCGCACCCGCGACTGCGGGCGCTGAGAACGACGTCCCGGTCGCGATCCCAAAGCCGCTGTCGCAGACATTTGGCGGTGCCGGCACGACCAGGTTGTTCGCTGGGACGACGAGGTCCAGGAACGGCCCGAAGTTCGAAAACCCGTCGCGTGTGCCGTCGAGGTTCGCTGATCCCACGTTGAGCACGTGAGGCAGACTGCCTGGCACCGTCGGATCGGCCTTGCCCTCGTTGCCTGCGGCGACGACCGTGATCGTGCCTTGAGCGTACGCTGCGGCGATCGCCTGTTGGACGACCGTGATGTCACCCGGCTCGACTGCCGTAACGGGGTTGGATCCCGAGATGTTGATCACGCCGGCGTGGGTCCGCACGGCCGCTTTGATCGCTCGGACGATCCAAGTTGCGGAGGTGTTGCCCTCAGAATTGTAGATCTGGATCGGATAGACCGGGCTGCTCGGCGAGAGACCACGGAACCGTCCGGGTGCGCCAGCGGCTATCGCTGCCACCTGAGTTCCGTGACCGTCGAGATCGCCGCTGCCGGCTACGTTGCGCGTTGCGTCGTACCCCTGCATCACGCGCCCCGCCAGCTCGGGAGTCTCGGGCGCGACCCCAGTGTCAAGGACGGCGATCGGCTTCGTCGTGGGCACCTGCGGCGTGGCGAGGGCGTTTGCCGATTCGGGAACGTTGGTGAGCACAGAGTCCGGCGCGTTTGCACAAAGCCCGAAGATCGCTTTGCGTCGGACTGGGAGACGATCGGGCTGTGCTCCCAGGACTCCGCGGCGACGCGCGACCTCGTGTGCGTATCCCGCGGCGAGTCGTCCGACGGGAACCGGCAGGGTGTAGGCCCGCAGGCCGGGCGCAAGCTCAGTGACGAACCGAGCGTTCGGCGGAAGTACGGCGGCGGAAGGTGCGCTCACGAGCACCTTCGCGGTAGGCGATGCTTGAGCGGGCGCGGCTGCAAACGAGAACGTGAGCACGCCAACAATCATGCCCAGGAAAGGCGCCCACCCCGAAGCCGAGGGAGACGACATCGCTGCTGCTACTTCCCTGAGAGGTCGATAGCGACGACAAGCTTCACGCTGACGAGGATCGGCAGTGGAATCGCGAAGCCGTTGCATGGGAGCGTTGGCGACCCGGGAGCCAGACATGCCTCCACAGACGAGCGTGTCAGCGACGCTCGTCAGATTCAGCCGCGTCAGCCCGCCCGGTCCGACCTTCCCCTTGAGAAAGAACGTCTTGTTGAACTCGCGATATCCCGTCGAGAGGTAGGGCTTGTTGCATCCCAGATCTCCGTTGCGCAATTCGAGCGGCAGTCGGATAACGGTGTAGGCAATTGACGTGACGCTCCCGCTGGCCAGCAACGTCGCCGTGCTCGTTCTGGTGGGGTCGAGCGACACCACCGTCGGGTTCCCGGTTCGAATGGCCGACGACACCTGACCGTTGCAGGCGTCATCAATGAACACGGCCGTCTGGCCGAGGTTGAGCGTCCCGCGGTTGAGCTGCATCTGGATGTCCGAGTTCAGCTTGATCTTCCCTTCCGAGAAGCCTCGCAACTTGCCGGTTACCGGGGCCTGGCGCTGGAAGGCACCGAAGTCCAGGAGCGCGAAGCTGCCGTCGAGCACGTTGACCGAGATGGGAACGCCGAGAGCCCCTGTATCCACGCTGGCCGGACACTTGCCGTACTTGTACACGCGCTTGCGTCGCTTGACCGTGACGATCTTGCCGCGCTTCTTGACTCGGACGTTGACCCGCTGCACGGTGTACACCGGCCGGTACTTGCCGCGCTTCCTCACGCTCACGACGCATTCCTTGCCGCACGTCTTGCGGACGCGGACACGCACGCGGACGATGGTCCGTCGAAAGCCTCCCCCCTTGCGCCGGACATACTTGTACTTGAGGGTCAGTGTCGTGAGGGGTACGAACTTCGTCCCCTTCCGGATGTAGGCGCTGCATGTCGCGGAAGCGTCAGCCACAGGGCCAGGGCCACCGCGCGGGACAGAATGCGAGGCTCCGGCCGGCGTTGCGAGGATCGCCGTAAGCAGAGCGACCGCGAGGGTGCCGACTATGGCGCTTGCAGTTTGAGAGTTGGGACGCATCCTTGATCCTCATCCGTCGTTACCCGGGCTCCTGCCGCGGGTGCCTCGTAGGAGGCGGGGCGAGCCCCAGTCCGAACATATCGGACCAGGGCTCGCCCGCGCTCCACTTCATCCTTCTGGCGTTACTAGCGGCTACCCGAGCGGCACCGGGGCCGTCTGGTTGCCGCCCACGAGCACCTCGGCCTTGAGGGCGAGGGACGTGATCTCGGCCGACACGTTCACCTGCGAACCGTTGTCTGTGGTGCTGTAGCCAGCACCCGGGGACAGCGGCAGTGCACTCACACCGAGGCCCGCGACGATCGGGTCGGGCGTGGCGTTGCATGCTGTGTTGTTGATGAGCGAACCGCCACCGAACGGTGTATCCGTGTACACGTTCTTGTGGCCTGCGGCGATCTCATTCGTCGTCGCCGGGAGCGCCGTGCTCGTCAGGAACGACGTGATGATGTCGGTCGCCCCGAGCGCGGTAGTGGGTGCCACATTGTTGGCGTACCCGGTCAGGGGCACGAGGCACGCTCCAACCGAAATCCGCGTCGAACCCTGGTTCACGAGGTTCGCCGTGGCGATGCGCAGCTTCCCGTCAGCCGTGATGGCCGGGTTGATGCGCAGGTTCCCTCCGAGGCGGACGCCCAGGAGGTAGTTGTTCGTCGAGCCCGTGATCGCCTGACGGCAGGCGAACAGCGTTGCCTTGTTGACCGCCGGGTTGGCCGGGTAGTTGCTCACCGCGGGACCCGGATCGGTCTCACGGAGAATCGAGTTGATCTTCGTCTGCAGGTTCGCGGTGACGTCGATCTGGTTGTTGCCGGCACTGCTGCTGGTCTTGCCGGGGATCTGACCGAACAGATTCGCCACGCCGCCCGAGGGGCCGATCGTGACGCTCGTGTTGCCTCCGGGCAGCGTGACGCCGGCGGCGTTCGGCGCTGCGATGGTCAGGTTGAGCGGCGCCGTCCGCAGGACGACATCGCCCATTCCGGTGTCAGCGACTGCGTTGTCCGGCGAGTATGGGCCGTGGCCCAGGTTGTTGTAGCCGGGGTCCGTGCTGAACCCGAGGCTTGCCGGGTCGTCAGCGAGCGGAGGGTTCCCCCACGGATCCGCGGTCCAGCCGTTGCAGCCCTGCTGCGGGTTCAGCGAGTTGTTCGGCGTGCCGCCCCCGAAGCTCGCGGCCGTGGTGTTGCTGTTGGACAGGAGCGGGAGCGACGTGCTCTTGAGGCCCATGTCGGCGTTGCCGCCAGAAAGGAGCCTGAGCTTCACGTTGCCCAGTGCCCCGCCGTCGAACGAGTCGCTGAACTCGATCTCCGCCGGCAGGCTCCCTGCGAGCCCGATCGTGCGGGTGCCGAGCGACGGACCGAGGTCCAGGCTCGCCGTGCCGCCCTGACCGCTCCACTGGTAGCCAGTCGCGCCCGCGCCGGTGACGCGGCCAACGCGGATTGTTGCCGGCAGCACGAAGTCGACCGAACGGGCCTTCCGCAAGAACGACTTGCGGTACAGGGCCCTGGGGTTCTTCTTGATCTGCTTGCGCAGTTCGGCCCGAACATGAGCCTTCTGCTTGGGCGACATCTTCTTGGCGGACGCCGAACCGGCGAACGCTGCGAAGACCATCGCAACGGCCGTGGCGAGCGCCACGACACGAAGTACGTGCCTTCTCAGGGACACAAACTCCTCCTTGAATGGTTGGACCTTTCCCCCCCTGCCAGTCGGGCAGGCTATCTCGCCCCAACCCGGCGGCGCATCATCCGAAAGGATGAACTTGTTTGCGACGATCCGGCGGCTACTGGGCGATTGTGGCCGGTGTGCGGGCAAACTTCCGCGCCGTGCGGCGCTCGTGGGTTACAGTCGCCCGTCCCACGAGAGGTGCTCCGGCGTTGAGAACCACGTTGGCAGACGAGTGGCGCAACGCGGGGCGCAAGGACGCGGTCTGGTGCCTCGAACCACACACAGTTCAAGACTCTTCGTCTCGGCGGCAATTGTTGTCGCTGCGGCGATCGGCGCCTCCGATGTGGCCACAGCCCGCGCAGGAGTCGCCGACCGTGCCGTGCGCGTCGGTCCGCACGCTCCCCATCATTCGCTCCGCGCGGCCGAACGCGCGCGTCGGCAGCGCGCTCTCGGGCGGCAGATTCGGCGCAATCCGCGGCTGGTGCTCCGCCCCGGGTTTCTCAAGAAGGCAGCGCTGGTCGACTTCGATCTTCCGATCACAGTTCGGCTCAATCCGGTGATGGACACCAGCGGCCAGCCAGCAGCGAGCGATGACGCGCTGCGGCTGACATGGGATACGCAGACGGCCCCTTGGCCCGATCTCGATGGCGCCGGACCGCTCGGGTTTGCACCCTCGCCGTCGGTCACGACAGCATTGACCGGGAACTTCACGATGCAATGGCGATTCGGCGCTGATACGAGCGGCTACGGCGTGCTCGGCGCCCTCGAAACCAGCCAGGGTCAACGGATCGGCATGCACGGAACGCCCTTCGACATCTCCGACTTCGACCCGGCGTGCCCAAGCGGACCAGCGATCGGCGCGACAAGCAGCAGGGAAGCGGGCGCCGATGTCGCGGGAGTCAGCATCGGCGCAGGCGGCACACGGCTGGGCCTCGCCAACCTCATGACGGGGACAATCCAGGGTTCTCTCAATCTCCGGTTGAGCTTTAGGTCGACGATCGAGACCGCCTGCGGGGCGCCACCAGCCACGACAAGGTTGATCGACGCCGCCGGCGGCGGCACCCCGACCGCGCCGTTGCCTGTGCCGTATGAAGGCCAGCTCAAGATAAGCCCCGCGTTCACTTCGGACGGCAGGCTCCGGCTCGCACGCATGGTCGTCGACGAGTCGCAGACCCCACAGCGTGCGACATTCGGGTACGTACCAGCGTGCACGGTCCCATGGGGCCCAATCGACGACGCGACGTGTGCTGTCGGGGACGGGGACGGTCAACGGTTTCCCGCTCGGGTCTCCTTCTCAAAGCTGACCGCGGAACTCATCGTCGGCGACGTACCCGGTTGAGCGTCATCGCTGCCAGCCGAGCGCGGCTCATCACCATCTCGATGAGCCACTACTGCGAGAAGGGTCGCTGGGCGCTCGACCACGCCCGGATCCCGTACGTGGAGTCGGGGCACGCTCCGGCTCTCCACCTGCCGCACGTCGTCCGCCGGCGCTCGGAGACGACGCCGTGCTCGACCTGCCCGGCGGTGGGACGCTGCGCGGCTCCGACGCGATCCTGGACTACGCGACCGCACACGGCGCCGAGCGACCTCATGCCCGAGGATGCGGCCGAGCGCGACGAGGTCCGACGCTGGCTGACGATCGCCGACGAGCGGCTCGGGCCGCAGACGCGGCGCTGGTTCTACAGCTGGGCGCTCAGCGACCCGGCGCTGCTGACCGCCATGGCCAAGGTCAGCGCCCCGACGTGGGAGCGTGCCGCGGTGTCGGTCTCACGGCCCGTGATCGGGGTTCTGATCGCGCGGCGCTTCGCTGTGGACGCGGACACTCGTGCGGAGTCGGCGGCGCTCGTGCGCGCGGTGTTCGCCGAGGCGGACGCGGCGCGTGAACCTGGTTCGCCCTACCTCGTCGGCGGCAGGTTCACGGCCGCCGACCTGGCGTTCGCCGCGCTTGCGGCTCCGGTGCTGTTCGCCGACGGCTATGGACCTCCGGACGCGCTGACCGAGGCTGACCTCCCGGCGGCGATGCTGGCTGACGTCGAGGCATGGCGCAGCGAACCGACGGGCAACGCCGTGCTGGACGTGTACGCTGCCCACCGCCGACCGAGCGGTCAGTTCGCCGGCTGAGGAGAGAGTGCAGGGTCCCAGTCCGTGCTTCCGGTCAACCAGCTGCTGCCGAAAATCGCCGTCGTCGCGGCGTTCGCGCTGTCGTGCTTCCTGCTGCTGGTGTTCCTCTGGAGCGCGTTCGGAGGCTCGGTGCCGCTGCGTGCTCAGGGCTACCGGATCACGGCGTCGTTCGACCAGGCGACCACCCTCGCCGTGCAGGCCGAGGTCCGGATCAGCGGCGTCCCCGTCGGCCGGGTCGTGCAGCTGAAGGCCACGCCCGACGGCCTCACGCGCGCGACGATCCAGATCGATCCGCAGTACGCCCCGTTGCCGCAGGACGCCGGCGCCACGCTGCGAGCCAGTCGCTCGCGGGCGAGACGTACGTCGAGCTGTCGCCAGGAAGGCCGGGCTTTCCACCGATTCCCGACGGCGGGCAGATCCTCCAGCGCAACGTGGTGCCGACCACGCAGCTCGACCAGGCGCTGCGCGCGCTCGATCCGTCGACGCGAGCGGCGTTCCGGGTCTGGCAGCAACAACTGGCGCTCGCCGCCACCGGGCGCGGTCGCAGCACGAGCGACGCGATCGCGCAGCTCGCGCCGCTCGAGGAGGAGGCCACGGGGCTGCTCACGACGCTGAACCGCAACTCGGCGTCGTTCAGCCGGCTCGTCGCGAACACCGGCGTCGTCTTCGGCGCGATCAGCGCGCGCGATCATCAGCTCACGCATCTGATCGAGAACTCGGACCGCGTGTTCTCCACGACCGGGAAGCTCAACCGGCAGCTTGCGGCAACCTTCGTCGCCTTGCCCACCTTCCAGCGCGAGTCGATCCAGACGCTCAACCAGCTCGATCAGACGGCCGCGTCGGCGAACGGCCTCGTCACGCAGCTGCACGGCGTGGCGAAGGAGGCCGGGCCGACGTTCGCGGAGGCCGCGAAGGTCGCTCCCGAGCTCAGCGAGCTGGCGCAGGCGCTCGGTCCGCTGCAGCAGGCGGGGGCGGACGGCCTCCCGGCGACCGACCGCGTGCTCGGTGGCGTGCAGCAGTTCACGTCGGCGCTGCCTCCGGCGCTCAGCGAGCTGACCCCGATCCTCGGCTACGTCAACTCCTATACGGCCGACCTCACATCGTTCTTCGTCAACGTCGCGGCCGCCACGCAGTCCGGCGTGATCCTCGGGGACGGCACCGCGCCGACGCACTACCTGCGCACGCTCGTGACGCTGACGCCCGACCAGATGGCCCAGTACCAGACGAAGCTCTCGTCGAACCGCACGAACCCGTATGCCCCCCCGGGAACCTCGGTGACCCAGCAGCGCACGAGCATCATCACCAGCCAGTGCGACGGCCGCCCCTGGCCGACGCTGAACGAGGGCCCCGGCGTCAGCCCGCAGACGATCGAGAACCTGCGCACGCTCGTCTTCAAGGACGGCACGCCGATCGGCCCGCCGTGCGTCCAGAGCCCCGCGCGCGGCGGGGGCACGCTCTTCCCGCAGCTCAAAGCATCCGCAACACCGTCCATTCCATGAGGAGGAGACCCATGAAGAATTCGTACGGCAGGCGCGTTGTCGCCTGTCTTGCCGTGAGCGCGGCTCTCGCTGCGCTGGCGGCCACGGCGGCCAGCGCCTCGGTGACCAACCAGCTCGACATCGGCGCCCAGTTGCTCGATCAGCCCAAGGGGCAGCCGTGGGCCGTGAACCTGCTGCTCGGGGCGAAGGTCGTGGAGAGCAGCGGCCAGGAGAACCTGCCGATCACTGAGAAGTTCACGTTCCAGTTCCCGAAGGCGAACGTCAACTCGAGTGACTTCAAGACGTGCAACGCGACCGACGGAAACCTGCTCTCGAAGGGTCCTTCGGCCTGTCCGGCGGCGTCGCAGATCGGTGGCGGCACCGCCGACGTGCGCGCGATCTCGCTGCCGTTCGCCGCGACGGTGAAGCTGTTCAACGGCAAGGGCAACAACAGGAAGCGCGAGCTGATCCTGTACGCCAACGCGACGCAGGTCGACGTGACCATCGTGTTGCGCGGCAGCCTCGAGAAGATCAACAACGGGAACTTCGGGTATCGGTTCACGCTCCCGATCCCTCCGATCCAGGTCCTGAGCGATCAGTTCGTGGCGATCGAGGGGTTCAACATCAGCGTCGGGAAGCGCATCACCAAGCACGGCAGGAAGATCTCGTTCATCGACGCGCCGACGAAGTGCGGCGGCGCGGGCTGGCCGTTCACGTTCCGTGACGAGCTGAAGGGCGGAATCGTCGCGAACGCGAGCGCGGCGATCTCCTGCACGATCAAGGCGCAGTAGTTCCGTCGAGGTCGGCCGGCCATCGCACCCGCGGTGGCCGGCGGCCTCAGCCGGTCCGTCTGCTCAAGCGATGCGGAACGTCGCGTACGACGAGCGAGCAGCCTGGCCGTGAGCCTTTGCGGCCAGCCGGTAGGCGCCGGGCGTCAGCGATTTGCCCTTCAGGCGACCGGACAACCGCAGCTCGTTGTCGCCGGGGATGCCGACGAAGATGAAGGCGCCTGGAATGGGAACGACGCGGGTGCATCGCTTGGCCTTCGTCTTCGCCTTGCCCGCGACGCATCCGGCTGCCGTGCGCTTCCCGGGCTTCAGCGCGCTCACGCGGAAGTCGATGAAGGAACCGGTGTCGAGCGTGAACGTCACGCGCCCGCCGCCCTTCGTCACGACCTCCGAACCCTTCGCCAGCGCCTTGAAGCGCTTCGGGGTGACGGTGAGCTTCTGCACGTCGGGGGCGATCTCCTGGATCTGCGCCGCGGCCGGTGCGACGAACAGCAGGCCGGCGACGGCGGCGAGGGTGATGCTGCGCTGAGCGTTCATGCGGCGGACAAGGTACCGCCCCGCCCGCCGCGGACGCGGCACTTCTACAGCTTCACGAACACCGACTTGTGCTCGAGGTACGCGCTCAGGCCCTCGTGCCCGTGCTCGCGCCCGAGGCCCGAGGCCTTGAACCCGCCGAACGGGGCGGCTGGGTCGCCGGCGCTCCAGCAGTTGACGTAGACGCTCCCGGCGCGCAGCAGTGCGGCGAGCTTGTGGGCATTGGAGATGTCCTTCGTCCAGACGCCGGCGGCGAGACCGTACTCGTTGTCGTTCGCGCGATCGGCGACCTCCTCGAGGCTCGCGTACGGCTGGGCCGACGAGCACCGGGCCGAAGATCTCCTCGCGGACGATCGCCGCGTCGTCGTCGGCGTGGTGAACAGCGTCGGCTCGACGAAGTAGCCGCCCGGGCGTGCTTCGGCGACGTTCCGCCGCCGGTGACGAGCTCGGCCTCGTCGCTTGCCGGTCTCGATGTAGCCGCTGACGCGCTCGTGCTGCTCGGCGCTGACGAGCGGCCCGACGACGGTGTTCGGCGTCCAGGCCGGGCCGGGATCGCCTTGCCGCCTGCTCGGCGAGCGCGCTGACGACCTCGTCGAACATCGCCTCGGGCACCAGCAGCCGCGACGCCGGCGTTGCAGGCCTGGCCGGAGTTGAAGTACAGGCCGGCGAACGATCCGGCGATCGGCGGCGTCGAGGTCGGCGTCCGGCGAGGATGATGTTCGGCGACTTGCCGCCGAGCTCGAGCGTCAGGCGCTTCAGCGTGCCGGCCGGCCTTCGCGCCGATCTCGCGGCCGACCGCGGTCGAGCCGGTGAAGGCGATCTTGTCGACGTCGGGGTGGCGACGAGCGCGGCGCCGGCCGTCCGCCGTCGCCGGTCACGACGTTCAGCACGCCCGCGGGGATGCCCGCCTCGAGGGCCAGCTCGCCGAGGCGCAGCGCGGTCAGCGGCGTCTGCTCGGCGGGCTTCAGGACGATCGTGCACCCGGCGGCCAGCGCCGGGGCCGATCTTCCAGCACGCCATCAGCAGCGGGAAGTTCCACGGCACGATCTGGCCGCACACGCCGACCGGCTCGCGCGGGTGTAGCAGAGCGTGTCCGGCGCCGAGATCGGGATGACGTTGCCCTCGATCTTCGTCGGCCAGCCGGCGAAGTAGCGCAGCTGGCCGGAGGACTCGGCGACGTCGACGTAGCGTGCGAGCTTGACCGGCTTGCCGTTGTCGAGCGACTCGAGGTGAGCGAGCTCCTCACCGTTGGCGTCGATGAGCTCCGCGAGCGCCCAGATCTTGCGCGAGCGCGTCGGCGGCGGACATCGTGCGCCAAGGGCTGCCCTCGGCGAACGCCCGTCGCGCCGCACCTACCGCGGCGTCGATGTCAGCGTCGCCGCCCTGCAGCAACGGTCGCGATCGCCAGGCCCGTGGCCGGGTCGAGCGTCTCGAAGGTCGACCCGTCCGCGGCCTTCACCCACTCTCCGTCGATCAGCAGGCCGTGATCGCGTTCGCAGAACGCGCGCGCGGCGGGGGAAAGGGCGTCGCGGGAGTGCGGGTGCAGTGGCCATGCGCGCAGTCTTTCACGTGCGCGCGTGTTGCAGGAAGCCCGCTCCAGGCGGTGGCCCGTCTCGGCCACCGCATACGCCGTCGAACGGCCACCCCCTCGGTGGGCGCCCGGCGAGGGCGGGCGCGCGATACGGCGTCAGCACGATCTTCAGCGCCTCGCGCCGGTCGTACAGGTCGTACGCCTCGCGCGCCTGCGTCAGCGGCATGTGGTGGGTGACCAGGGGGTGGGGTCGAGCCGGCCGGAGGCGAGCAGTTCGAGCACCGGATCGAGGTGGCTGATGACGTTCGCCTGGCCTCCGACGATCGTCAGCGACTTGATCCAGACGCGAGACCCATCGTGGACCTCGACCCGCTCGGCGTAGACGCCGATCACGCTGCACCGTCCCGGCCTTGCGCGTCATGCGGATCGCCATGTCCAGTGCGCGCGCGTCGCCGACCGCCTCGACGGCCACGTCCACGCCGCGTCCGCCGGTGGCCTGCTTGACGGCGGCGCGCGGATCCTCCTCGGTGAGGTGCACCGGCTGGGCTCCGAACGTCGCGGCCATGGCGAGGCGCTCGGGGACCGAGTCGACGGCGATGACGCGTCCCGCGCCGGACAGCAGCGCGACCTGCACGGCGCACAGGCCGACCGGCCCGAGGCCCAGAACGGCGACGCTGTCGCCGGGGCGCACGCCCGCCGCGACGATCGAGTGGTAGCCGATGCCCATGACGTCGCCGGCGAACAGCGCGACGTCATCGGGCAGGCCGGCGGAACGCGGCGGAGCGTCAGGTTCGCGTGCGGGATCAGTGCCATCTCCGCCTGCGTGCCCTGCAGCGAACCGAGGCCGGCGCCATGGCCGAAGGTCCGGCCAGCGTCGCACTTGTGGTACTCGCTGCGGCGGCAGAACCAGCATGCGCCGCAGGCGACCTGGAAGGTCCCCAGCACGTGGTCTCCGACGGCGACACCGCTGACGGCCCCGCCCGCGGCGACGACCTCCCCGACGTACTCGTGGCCGATCGTGAACCCGGGCTCGATCTGCACGCGGCCGTGGTAGATGTGCAGATCGGACCCGCAGACGCCGGTCGCCGTGATGCGCACGAGCGCATCGTCGGGCGCGAGCAGTTCGGGCTCGGGCTTCTCGACGACCTCGACCTGCTCCGGACCCTGGAATGCGACGGCGAGCATCGCCCGATCCTACGTGGAGCCCGTTGCCGGACCGCGGCTCCTGCGCCGGCGCCGGGCCGCGAGCTTCGCGTACTCGCCGAGGCTCGACCGCAGCCCGTCGGCGATCACGTCGAGGTCGGGAACCTTGTCGAAGTCGGCGACGAGCCCCACCCCGACGGTGCCGTGATAGGACATCACCGCGATGGCGAGCGCGCGGTCGCCGGCCAGGAACGCGAGCGGGTAGAGCTCCTGGAGCTCGCGGCCGAGCAGGTACAGCGAATCCTGCGGGCCGGGGATGTTGGTGATCAGCAGGTTGTACGGGCGCGTCGAGTAGTCCGCGCGCATCGACTGCGCGAGGATCGTCGGCGAGGCGAACCCCTGCGTCCCGCCGATCGCGTCCGCGCTCAGCGCCTGGCGGCTCTCCTTCAGCCCCGTCATCGCGCCCTGCACGAGACGCAGGCGGGCGACCGGATCGGCGAGGTCGACCGGGACGGGCGCGACGACCTGGATGATGCGCGTCCCCTCGCCATCTTCATCGCTGTTCTGGAGCGAGACCGGGACCGCGGCACGCAGCTCGACCCCGTCGGTCCGCAGGCCACGCGAGTGCATCCACGTGCGGATGGCTCCGGAGACGATCGCCACGACGACGTCGTTGACGCTGCCGCCGAAGACGTTCTTGACGCGCTTGAAGTCCTCGAGCGGCAGCTGGACCAGGGCGACGCGGCGGTGGGGCCCGATCTTCACGTTCAGCGGTGAGGCCGGCGCCGAGCGCGCGAGCGTCTGGGCGGCCTGCCGCAGGCGCGTCGCCCCGGCGACCGCACCCAGCGCGCGGACCGGCAGCCGCGCGACGTCGCGGATGTTGCCGTTGACCGCGGCGGCCGCCAGCTCCGCCGCCGTCGGCTCGGGGCGCGCGACCCAGGGCGCCGTCCCCTCCGTGCGCAGCGGTCGCGGCTCCCGATCGAGCAGCGCCGCGGCGATGTCGACTCCGCTGACCCCGTCGACGACCGCGTGGTGGGTCTTCGTGATCAGTGCGAAGCGGTCGCCGGCGAGCCCCTCGACCACCGCGAGCTCCCACAGCGGCTTGGAACGATCGAGCCGCTGCGAGAACTGGCGCGCGACGATCCGCCGCAGGGCCGGCTCGTCGCCCGGCGACGGCAGGCCTATGTGGCGAACGTGGTACTCGAGGTTGAAGTGCGGGTCGTCGATCCAGCGAGGGCGTCCGATGCCCGCGGGCGGATAGGCGAGCTTCTGGCGGTAGCGCGGCACGCGGTCCAGGCGCGAGCGCACGTGGTTGAGAATGTCCTGGAGCGGTGGCGGCGGGCTCTCGAAGATCATCACGCCGCCGATGTGCATGTGGGCGTTCGGGCGCTCCTGCAACAGGAACGCCGCGTCGAGTGCGCTGAGCGGATCCATGTGCTGTTGAGCGGGCGCCACGCCTGCGAGGGTACATCGCCGTCCAGCGCCTGCGGGACGTTCTCACCCCTTTGCGGTATCCGTCGCCGGCCGGCCCGCGTCGATGCTCAGCGCATGCCCCTCGCCTTGCGACCGCTCCCTCAGTCGCTGGTGCCCGAGCTTCGGGCCGGCGTCGCGCGGGCACCCGAGTCCGAGGCGCTGGACCTGACGTTGTGCAGGCCCCTGATCGAACAGCTGTCAGCGATCTGCGGGCGCCACGTCGAGCTCGTCGCGCCCGACAACACCCGCTGGTGGCCGCGCAGTCCGCTCGCCGGCGTCGCCGGGCAGGCCGCATTCGCCGGGGTTCGCGTGCTCGGTCGCCTCGTCACGGTCGTATTCGAGGGCAAGGTCGCCGTCGTCGCCGTCGAAGGCGATGTCGACGCCGCGAGCGCCCCGGAGCTGAAGGCCGAGCTCGAGACGCTGCTGTCCGGCGGCCGGCAGGACTTCGCGATCGATATGGCCGAGGTCCGCTTCATGGACAGCGCCGGGATCGCGACGCTCGTGCAGCTGTTCAAGCGGGTGCGCACGAGCGGGGAGACGTCAGGCTCGCCGCGCTGCAGCCGCCCGTCGAGAAGATCGTCCGTCTCGTGCGCCTGGATCGCATCATGAAGGTCTATCCGGCACGCGGCGACGCGGTCGCGAGCTTCGCGCAGGCCGCATGATGCCGGCCGTCAGCAACACACTCGTCTTCAAGAGCGACATGGGCCAGCTTCCGGTCGCCCGAGCCTGGGCGATGGAGCACGCATGCGACGCGGGCCTTGGCGAGGACGACCTGTTCGCGCTCGAGCTGGTCCTGTCGGAGGCGGTCTCGAACGTCGTCCGCCACGCCTACGGAGGCGAGCCGGGGAATGACATCGAGCTGGAGCTGAACGTCGATGACGAGCGCTTCGTGCTCGAGATCCGCGACTTCGGCCGCCCCTTCGACACGGGCGCATTCGTCCCGTGCCCAGGAGGACCCCGACCTGAAGGTCGGTGGCCGCGGCGTCGAGCTCATTCACCAGCTGATGGACCGGGTCGACGCCGACCTCAGCCGGCCGCCGGGAACGCTGCTGCGCATGGTCCGCTTTCGCACCCCGGAGCCGACGTCATGAGCGTTCAGACCCGTCACGTCGGCGAGCAGTCGCGCGATGCGGTGGTCGTCGACCTGCCCGAGGACTGGCCCTGGCGGGGAAGCACGCCATGGGACCAGCTCGACCTGATCGCCAGCCTCGCGCGGACCGCCCACCGGCTCGTGCTCGATCTGGGCGACCTGCGCCGGATCGACGGCGAGACGGCCGCGATGCTCGTCGCCCTGCGCCGGAGCATCGAGGTGCCCGACGTCGAGGTGTCACTCGTGGCACGGGCCGAGACGCCGCAGGCCGACATGGCCCTCCGGCGCCTGCGGCGCTTCTACCCGATCCACGGATCGCTCGACGAGGCGATCGCCGCGTTCAGCCCGTGAACCGCGGGCTTACCGCGACCGGCACGCGGAGACGCACCGTTCTCGAGGCTCGCACGGTCCGCGCGTTCGCCGCGCCGGCGCTCACGACGTTGCGCAGGCGCCTCGTGCTCGTGCCGCCGGCGACGCGGAGCTTCACGCGGTAGACCGCGGAGTCGCCGGTCTTCAGCACGGCGAGCGTGAAGCACGCACGCCTGCCGACGAGCCTGCCGCCGCGCAGCGACACGAACGACGTCCCCGCCGGAGGCCTGTCGCAGACCCTGACATCCGTCGCGGTGTGGCGCCCCGTGTTCCTGACCCGCAGCGTGAACCAGACGCTGCGGCCCGGGTTCGTCGCGGCGACGTCGGAGGTCTTCGTGACGCTCAGCGTTGTGCGAATGGAGTTGACGCTCGCTCCGACGACGGCGTCGGTGTTGTCCTCGGGACGCCTGTCCCCGCCGTCGGCGATGACGGTCGCCTGGTTGGTCAGCTCACCGGCCGTGAGCGGGATCATCGTGATCCGGATCGCGACGACCGCGTGCGGCGGGAGCGTGCCCAGCTCGCAGCGGATCGGAACGGTCGTCGTGCAGGTCCCGCGCGTGGACTTCGCGCTCGTGACCGTGACGGGGAGCGAGGGCGTGTCGATCACGACGACGTTCGTGGCCGGCGTGCTCGCGTCGTTGCGGACGATGAGCGTGTAGCTGACGGGCTTGCCGGGCTCGATGACCTGACCCTTGTCCAGTCGCTTGAGCAGGCTCGTGTCGCCCTCGACGACGGCGTCCGGGCCGCCGACGGTCGTCGGCACCTGGTCGGTGTTGTTCGCCGGGTCGCCGTCCGGCTCTGCGCCGGTGACGGCGGCGGCGTTCGTGATGGTCCCGCGGGTTGCGGTGGCGACCTTCACGGTCACCGCGATCTGCGCCGATCCGCCCGCGGGGATCGTGCCCAGGGGGCAGGTGAGCGTCTGTCCGGACGCGGTGCACGCTGTGCCCTGCGAGGGCACGGCGGCGACGAAGCTCGTCCCGGCGGGGAGCGTGTCGGTGACCGTCACGCCCGTGGCGGTCTGCGGGCCCTTGTTCGTCACGGCGAGCACGTAGATGACGTTCGAGCCCGGGGCGGCGGTCGCCGGGCCGCTCTTGTCGATCGCGAGATCCGCGGCGGGGCCGATGGTCGTGGGCGCCGTCGACTGGTTGTCGGCCGGCTGCTCGTCGGTCTCGTTGATGGTGACCGTGGCGGTGTTCATCACTGTCTGGCCGGCGACGGCGAACGTCGCCTTCGCGTCGACCTCGACGTCGCGCGTCTCGTCCTTGGCGAGCGTTCCGAGGTTGCAGGTGACGAGCGCGGGCGTCGCGGAGCAGGCGCCTTCGGGCCCGCGGACGGCGAGCGCCTCGACGCCGGGGGGCATCGGGTCGCTCAGCGTCACGCCGGTCGCCGTCGCCGGGCCCTTGTTCGTGACGTGCAGCCTGTAGGTCAGCGTGCCGCCGGCCGCGACGGTCGCGGGAGCGCTCTTGACGACCGCGACGTCGGCGACCGGCCTGACGATCAGGTCCGCCTTGGCGGAGTTGTCGCCGGGCGTGTCACCCGGGGTCGACGTCCCCGTCGTGGCGGTGTTCGTCGTGGTGCCGGGGGCGTCGCCACGGACGACCACGCTGACGGTCCGGTCGCCCGCGCTGTCGGGCACGAGCGTCCCGAACGAGCAGGAGATCGCCTGGCCCGCGGTCGTGCAGGTGGGCGCGGCCGGGGTGACCGAGACGATCGAGAGGCCGTCGGGGACGACGTCGTCGAGCGTGACGGCGGTGGCATCAGAGGGACCCTCGTTGTGTACCCCGATCGTGTACGTGGCCTCGTGGCCCTGGAGGATCGTGCCGGGGCTGACGGCCTTGTCGACCTTGACGTTGGCCTGCTGGTCGATCGTCACCGTCGCATTGCCGGTCGACGGCGGCGAGTCATTCGCGGTGGCGGTCGCGGTGTTCGTGATGTCCGCGGTGCGGGAGGGATCGACCTGGGCGCTCACGGTGATCGTCTGCGGTGGGCCGGCGGGCGTCATCGTGCCGAGGTCGCAGGTCACCGTCGCACCGGCGATCGAGCAGGTCGGCGCGCCGGGCGTGACCGTCGCGGTCGCCGCGATGAGCCCGGCGGGCAGCACGTCGGTGACGACGACGTTGTCCGCGTCGGACGGGCCGTTGTTCTGCACGACGAGGTCGAAGACCGCGTTCGTCCCGGCCGTCACCGGTGAGGCGTGAGCGGTCTTGACGATCGCGATCGCCGCCGTGCGGCTGACGGTGACGTCGCCGGGGTCGTCGACCTCGAGCGGCTGCTGATCGGCCTTGGCGTAGGCGGTGTTGACGAGGTGCGTGGCGTTCGGCAGATCGGCGGCGGGCGTCACCGGCACCGTGATCGTCGCCTTCTGCCCGACGGCGAGCGCCGAGAGCTTCCAGCTGATCTCACGGTCGCTCGCCGAGGTGACCTCGTCCAGGCGCGTCAGCGTGGGAGCCGGCGCGGCGGGGGCGTAGGCGAACGTCGCATCGTTCGGCGTGTAGGTCACGCCGGCGGGCAGGACGTCGCGGATCACGACGTTCGAGGCCACGGCCGCACCGCTGTTCGTCACCTCGATCGTCCAGTTGAACGCCTGACCCGCCGTCGCGGTGCCCGCGTCGGGGGTCTTGTCGATCGTCAGGGTCGGGACCGTCAGCGTCGCCTGTGCCGTGTCGGTGTTCGACTGGTAGGGGCCCGTGGCCGAGGACGTCGAGCCGGAGCTGTCGCTCGTCGTGGCCTGCGCGCTGTTGGTGTAGGGGTTCGTCGGCTGCTGGAGGGGTCGAGCGCGGCCGGCGTCGGCGTCGCGTCGAACGTGACCGTGGCCGAGGCGCCGGGCGCGAGGTCCGTGATGTCGGTCCACGCCAGCGACGTGCCGCCGGTGATTCGCGGGATCGCCGAGCGGATTGCCGTCGAGCGCGGCGCTGCCGGCGACGTACACCCAGCCGGCGGGCAGCGTGTCGGCCACGTCGACGCCGATCGCCTGCGCGACGCTCGCGGTGTTCGTCACGACGACGCGCCAGGGGAACGGCTCGCCGACGAGGCCCGAGGCGCTGTCGGGGAAGCCCGGCTCACCGGTCGTCTTGACGAGCGAGAGCGAGGGGAGGTCGATCGTGACGTCGACCGTGTCCGGCGTGACGTCGGTGTAGCGCTTGGAATCGGGCGGGCGCACCGGACCCGGGAAGTTGAAGTACTCGATCACGCCGGCGGTGTTGGTCGCGACAGCGCCATCGGTCAGCTGCGAACCCGGCGTCACGTCGGCCGTGTAGGTCAGCGTGACCGAGGAGTTCGGCCCGATCGAGGGGATCCGCCAGACCATGCCGGGGCTGGCGGCCGTCCAGTCGTCCGTGTTCGCGACCGTGGACACCCCCGCGGCGAGCTGCACGTTCGTGAGCTCCGCGTCGGGCTGGTCGGTGACGAGCACGCC
This sequence comes from uncultured Solirubrobacteraceae bacterium, assembly GCA_963781935.1. GTDB lineage: Bacteria > Actinomycetota > Thermoleophilia > Solirubrobacterales > Solirubrobacteraceae > F1-60-MAGs163. Next base: position 1,403,672 of record CAWAHX010000005.1, on the reverse strand, counting down.
GTAGGCGGTGCTCCCGTTCGTGCCCGTGTTGCTCACGGTGATCGTGTAGGTCAGCGGCTCGCCGGGCTGCGCCTCGCGCGCGTCCGTGTTGCCCGGGTCGCCCGAGACGTTCTTGTCGATCGTCAGCTTCGGCTCGACGACGCGCACGTCGGCGGTCGCCGTCGGGCCGGCTCGCGTCGAAGCTCGCCGCGGGCGGGACCGACGTCGGAACGCCGGCGACCTTGTCCGTCAGGTTCCAGAAGACCCCCGCGCCGTTGGTCAGCGTGTCGCCGGCGGCGACGTTCGTCGCGGGATTGACGTACTGGTCGTCCATGTGGGCGGTGTAGCGGATGCGGATCGTGCGGTCGGCGCCGACGGCCGCGGGCGCGATGTCGCCCAGGGAGAAGCCGAGCGGCGTGTCGCCGCCTGCGTTCTGCGTCGCCGGGATGCCGGCGACCTGCGGGGAGATGTCGGCGGCGGGCGGGCAGCCCGACGAGCACGTCGCGTCGACGAAGCCCGTGTAGCGCAGGCCGTCGGGGAGCAGGTCGAGGACCGTGAGGTCCCAGAAGCGCAGCCCGCCGGGGATCACGACGTCGAGCGTGTAGGTGACGTCGCCGCCCGGCGTCTGCACGGTCGGGCTGACCGTCTTGCCGATCACGGGGACGCCGAGCAGGGTGACCGAGTCGTTCGCCGTCGCCTTGTAGCCCGGCGCGGACGTGGTCGGCCCGCGCTCGCCCGGGTCGGTGCCGGAGATGCTCGTGCCGGTGATGGTCGCGGTGTTCGAGAGGGCCGAGCCTGCGACGCGCTGGCCGTCGACCTCGACGTCGTAGCGGCGCGTGGGCGTGGCGCCCGGTGCGACGCTGCCCATCGACCACGTGATCGTGCGCGCGGCGGCGTTCCACGTGCCACCGTCCGGGCCGACCGTCCCGCCATCGGTGGCGGGCACGTTCGGCGACGTCGACTGCAGCGGGACGAGGCCGACCGGGAGCGTGTCGACGAGCTGCGTGTCATAGGCGGAGGAGACCTGCGCCGGCGGGCCGGACGGGTTGGTCACGGACAGCGTGTAGCGGACGGTCTGGCCGGGGTCGACGATGTCGTTGCCGTCGTTCTCGTTCTTGGCTCAGATGCAGGTTGGGCTCGACGATCGCCGTGTCGGCGCTGGAGGTCCGGACCTGCGGGTTTCCGAGGCTGTCGGTGTAGGTCAGCGTGGCGGTGTTCGTGATCGTCGCCGGCCGCGCGTTCTGCGGGTAGCTGTCGGCGACGATCGCCGAGAAGCTGACGGTCAGGATCTGATCGGCGTTCGTGTTGTTCGTGTAGACGGGCGGCGCCTGCACCTTCACGGTGCCGTTGCCGGTGGGATCGAAGCTCAGCGTCAGACCGGCGGTGGGCAGCGCGGTGCCGTCGAGGTTGGCCGCTGCGGAGCCCGGGACGTACGTCAGCCCCGCAGGGACCGGGTCGACGAGCGTCGCCGACCCGCTGACGGTGGTGTGGCGCGGGATCGTCAGCGCGATCGAAGTACCGGACCTGCTCGCCGATCGTCGCCTGCGCAATGTCGTTCCCCGGCTGGCCGGTGATGCTCGTCAGGCGGGACTTGACGAAGCGCGCGGGCACCTCGACGTCGGAGGGATCCTGCGCGGCGGGGGCGTTCGGCACGGCGGGCGCCGCCGGGTCGGTGAGCGTCGGGTTCGCGGGCCAGAAGTCGAAGCTCGGGTTCGCCGGTGTCGTTCGTCGCCGAGGTGTACTTCGTGACCGCCGCGGTGTTGTCGAGCCGCTCGCCCGGTGCGAGCGAGCCGGGAACCGTCATGTCGTAGGTCAGCGACGTCGCCGGCCCGGGCGCGATCGGGCCGATGCCGGTCCACTTGATGACCCCGGCGGCGCAGACGCCGCCATCGGAGATGTTCGAGATGTCCGCGCAGGTGACCTGGACGGGGATCCGGTCCCAGACGTTCGCGGTCGCCGCCGTCGCGGTCGCCGGTGTTCGTCACGTCGACGCGGTAGGTCACGACGTCGCCGCCGTTGACGCTGACGCCGTCCGTCGGGCCGCCGGGAACGCTGGTGCCGTCGACGGCCAGCACGCCCTTCGTCAGGGCGAGCACGGGCTTCGTGATCTCGAAGTTCGCCGCGTCGCGCAGCGGGAACGTCTTGCCCGCCGTGTTCGCGTCGGAGAACTTCATGAGGTTGCCCTTGACGTCCCCGGAGTCGTCCTCGGGGCCGGTGATGCGCGAGGCGAAGCGCACCTGGAAGACGGCGCCGGGAGCGACGTAGCCGTTGACGTCGCCGAGCTTCCAGGAGACGGTGTCGCTGCTGGAGCCGTCGAAGCTGATCACCGGGCGCGGTGCTTGCGCCCGTGACGGCCTGCGAGCCGGCGACGTACTGCGAGCCCGTCGGCAGGAAGTCGCTGACGACCGAGTCCTTGGCGTGCACTCCGGCGGCGAAGTTCACGGTCAGCTGCCAGCAGACGATGTCGCCCGGGCCGTAGCTCGAGGCGATCGTGTTCAGGTACACGCCTGCGCACGAGACCGGGTTCAGACCGGTGGGCGATGCGACCTGCTTGTCGATCGACGGGCCGCCGGCGGTCTGCGTCGCGGAGGAGACGTCCGTCGTCGGCCCGCTGTCGGGGCCGTCGTGGTCGATCAGGTCACCGTTCGTGTCGGTGATCACGAAGTTCGGGCCGCTGACGGTGACGTGGTTCGTCCACGAGTCGTAGTTCAGGACCGGCGCCGCGTCGAGGAAGTTCGACTGGTAGTGCGAGCGGGTGCGCGTGGGGAACGTGATCTGCAGCGTCGTCGACGGGTCCATCTGCGCGAGGCCCGGCGCGGAGGACGAGTCCCAGCCGATCGCGTACGTGCCGTCGCTGTTCTCGGTGACCGACGTGTAGGGATCCGAGGGCTGCGCATCGGAGACGTTGTTGCACTCGGGCGACTGCGGGAAGCCTTCGTGGTTGAAGTCCCCAGGGCCGCCGAGCAGCGAGTCGCCCAGCGGGCACAGCCCGTTCGGCAGCGTGTCGCTGACGTGGATGTCCTGGAGGGTGCGGTACTCGCCGGTCTGCAGGTTGAGCGTCCAGGTCGAGAGGTCGCCCTCGGCGATCGAGGTCGGCGTGACGCTCTTCTGGACCGCGAGGTCCTCGGCCGTGCGCGTCAGCGTCGTCTGGTCGGAGACCTGCTCGATCCCGCGATAGAGGCCGGAGACCTGGGCGACGTTGGTCAGCGCCTGCTCGTCGAAGGTCTCCGGGCCGGAGTTGTTGTCGAGGTTCGCGGCCTGCTCGCAGACGCCCGCGGTGCAGGCGCTCGGCGGCGCGATCCCGTTGAGCGGGCCGGCCCCGTTCCAGTCGAGCGTGTTCTCGCGGATCGGGATGGCCGCGCGGTACTTGATCGTCTGGACGGCGCCGGGCGCGAGGTCGGCGAGGCTCCAGCGCACGTGCGTGTAGATCGCCGCGGGCAGCACGCCGTCCGGGCTGACGTTGACCGTCTGGACGAGCTCGGGCGCAGGGCATTCGGCCGGCGGCAGGACCGTCCCGGGGATCAGCGAACCCGACCCGGGGTACTCCTGCGGGCTGCCGGGGTTCGTCGGCGCGTCGGTCGTGTGGTCGATGCCGCCGCACTGCAGGAACTCGAGGCCCGCCGGCAGGTAGTCGTCGACGAACACGGTGTCGGTCGGATTGACGTTGTTGTTCGTGACCTTGAGCGTGTACGTCGTCTGGTGGTCGTGGACGCCGCGCAGCAGCTCGCCCTCGGGGCTGGGCTCGGACTTGTCGATCTTCACCGCGGTGATGCGCGTGGTGGCGCTCGCGGCGGCGCTGCCCGTCGAGGAGGCCGGGATCGGGGTGCCGTCGGCGTTGAACTTCGGGACCAGTCGCGGGTCGGTCTGGATGAACGCGCCGGCCTGGTTCGTGTACGTGTCGCCGACCGCGTAGGCGGTCGTGCTGTGGCGCACCTTGTAGGCGAAGCTGTAGTCCGAGCCGGGCGACAGGTCGCCGACGTTCTCCCAGATCAGCGTCGTCTGCCCGGGGCCCGGCGCGTTGGCGATGGTGGTGGTCGGCTCGAACGGCGCCGAGCCCGCGACGTACGAGATGCCGGCCGGCAGGACGTCGCGGAAGGTGAGGTTGTAGCCATAGGCCTCACCGAGCGGGTTGGTCGCGTGCAGGCTGACGGTCGAGTCCGTTCCGAAGAGCACCGTTGCCGGTGCGTCCTTGCCGAGCGTGATCGCCGGCGAGCCGGCGGCCAGCGCCGAGCCGCCCCCGAGCAGCATCAGCAGGAGGACGAGGCTGAGTGCTGCGATTGCGCGCGCGATCGCTCGCAGCGAATGGGGAACGGTCATCGGGTCCTTGGATCGAGACCGGGCGCACTGGAGGCTCCCGGCCGGGTCTGGAGAGTCTTACCGGCCCATCGGCCGATACATGGCACCGCTGAAGCGCTGCTGCCCAAACCGGCGCGAAATCGCTACGAGAACCGCACCGGATCACCCTGTTCGATGGCCAGGAGCGTGCGCTTGCGGTCCAGGCCGCCGGTGTAGCCGCCCAGTCCGCCGCCCGCTGCGCAGCACGCGGTGGCAGGGGACGACGATCGGCACGGGGTTGCGGCCGAGGGCGTTGCCGGTCGCGCGGGCACCGCCGGGAGAGCCGGCCTGTGCGGCGATCTGCCCGTAGGTGGAGACGTCGCCGTAGGGGATCTTCGCGGTCGCCTTCAGCACCCTGCGGCCGAACGCCGGGACGAGCGTCCAGTCGATGGCGAGGTCGAAGGCGCGTCGCGTCCCCGAGAAGTACTCGTCGAGCTCACGTGCGACCGGGTCGAGCGCGGCGCGCCCCTCGAGGATCCGCGGTGAGAGCTTCGCCGCGAGGTCGGTGAGGATCGCGTCGAGGCCGTCGTTCCAGTCCTCGTAGGCGAGGCGCACGAGGCCCTTCGCGGTGATCGCGGCGACGAGGCGCCCCGCGGGGCTGTCGAGCTCGGCGTAGCGCACGTCGGCCGGCGCGGTGGCGGCGAAGCGGGCCGCGGCGCGCGCGGCGTCGTCGGGGTTCAGCGGGGGAGGGGTGAGCGTGGTCATCGGTCTTCGAGCTCCTGTCGCAGTCGTCGCAGCCCCTCCCGCGCCGCCTGGCGCGAGGCCTCCTCCGAGCAGCCGAGCGCCTCTGCCCACCTCGCGGTGGGACAGGTCGCCGGCGTAGCGCAGCACCAGCACGCCGCGCTGGCGCTCGGGCAGCGCCCGCACGAGTGCCCAGGTCGCGTCGTCGCCCGAGCGGTCCGGCGCCGCAGGCGCGGGCGGTTCGGGCACGGCATCGACGGGCACCGGCGCTCGCCCGCGGGCCCGGTGGTGATCGATCGCCTTGCGGCTCGCGATCGTCAGCACCCAGGCACGCAGATGCTCGCCGTGGCGCAGCCGCGGGTACGCCTGCATCGCGGAGAGGAACGTCTCCTGGAAGCAGTCGTCTGCCGCGTCACGGCCGACCGCGGCGACGAGGAACCGCCACACGCCGTCGCGCTGCTCGTCGAGGAATCGCTGGAAGGGCGGAAGGGACATTCACGGGTGAAACGCGCTGAGCGCCCGGAACGTGAGGTTCCCCGGCGCCTCAGTCGTAGCGGTGGAAGCCGGCGCCCGTCGCCACGCCGAGAAGGCCCTCGGAGACCATCCGGCGCAGCAGCGGCGAGGCGCGGTAGGCGGGGTCGCCGCGCTCGTCGTGGAGTGCGTCGAGGACGACGAGCACGTGCTCGAGGCCGATCAGGTCACCCCAGGCAAGCGGTCCGCGCGGGTGGTTGAGGCCGAGCACCATGCCGGCGTCGATGTCCGCGGGGCTCCCGACACCCTCGGCGACCGCGAACGCGGCCTCGTTGACGAGCTGGCAGACGATCCGGCCCAGGACGAGCCCGGCTCCGTCACCCACCCACGCGGTGTGCAGCCCGAGCGACCCGAAGAAGGCCGCCATGCGCTCGCTCGCGAGCGGGCTCGTGCCCGTCGAGCGGGTCAGCTCGACGAGGCCGCCCGTCTCCAGCGGCGGCAGCGCGTGGAACCCCGCGGCCGGGCCGCCCCCGTCGAGCGAGGCGAGCGTGTCCTCGGCGACGAGCAGCGCGAGCGGGCCACCCTGCAGCGGCTCGTCGCCCGGGGTCCCGGCACAGTCGACGATCAGGTAGGGCACCTCGCCGTCGGTGTCCCCGGCATCGCGCACGTCCCATCCGGCGTTCATGGACAGCGCGCGCAGCTCGTCGGCGATCGCCAGGTCCCCGGCGATCACGACGAGCCCGGAGCCCAGGCCGACCGGGCCGCTCGCGACCGGCGCCGGCGGATCGTCGTCGCGGACGATCGTCCCGTCCTCGTAGCGGTACCAGCCGCGACCGGTCTTGCGCCCGTGGCGCCCGCTGGCGACCATCCTCGCGCTGAGCGTCGACGGCCGCCAGCGCGGCTCGCCGAAGCTCAGCTCGTAGAAGCTCTTGGAGACCTCGAAGCCGGTGTCGATCCCGACGAGGTCCTGCAGCTCGAACGGGCCCATCCGGAAGCCGCCGCCCAGACGGGCGATGCGGTCGATCGCCGCAACGTCGGCCTGGCGCTCCTGCAGCGCCTTCAGCGCCTCCAGGCCGAACGGCCTCCCGCAGCGGTTGACCAGGAATCCCGGCCCGTCGGCGGCGTCGATGACGCGCCGGCCCATCGCCGCGCCGGTCGCGCGCGCCACGGCGAGCGAGCGCTCGTCGGACTGCACGCCCGCGATCACCTCGACGAGCTTCATCACGGGAGCGGGGTTGAAGAAGTGCAGGCCCACGACGCGCTCGGGCCCGTCGACGAGCGCCGCGAGCGCGGTGACCGGGATCGACGACGTGTTCGATGCGATGACGCAGCGCGGTCCCACGACGGCGCTGAGCTGCGCGAACAGCTCACGCTTGATGTCCATCGACTCCGGTGCCGCCTCGACCACGAGCTCACACGTGGCCAGGGCAGCGACGCTGTCGACGGCGTCGACGAGCTCCCATGCCGCGCGAACCTGCTCGGCGCTCAGCTTCCCGCGCCGCTTGGCGCCCTCGAGGCCTTCCATGACGCGCTCGGCGCCCCGCTCCGCGGCGCCGGGCACCGGGTCGAACAGCAGCGTGCGCGCGCCCATCGTGCATGCGAGCTGCGCGATGCCGGCGCCCATGGTCCCGGCGCCGGCGATGCCGATCACGCCCGGGACGGGCTCCGTCTCGCTCACGCGCCGGCCGGCTCGGGCTCGGGCTCGAGCACCATCGGCTTCAGCGCGTCGATCCCCGTGACCAGCCGGCCGATGATCAGCTGCTGGATCTGCGAGGTGCCCTCGTAGATCGTCGTCACGCGCGCGTCGCGGAAGAAGCGCTCGACGGGATGGTCGCTGCTGTAGCCCGCGCCGCCGTGCACCTGGATCGCGGTGTTCGCACACCAGACCGCGGACTCGGTGGCGTTGTACTTCGCGATCGACGTCTCGAGCGTGCTCGGCTTCCCCGCATCCTTCACCGACGCGGCCTTGAACACGAGCAGGCGCGCCGCCTCGGTCCTGACGACCATGTCGGCGATCATCGCCTGGACGAGCTGGAAGCCCGCGATCGGGCGATCGAACTGCGTGCGCTCGGTCGCGTACCGGATCGACTCGTCGAGCGACGCCTGGCAGACGCCGACGCAGCCGGCCGCGACGGAGAAGCGCCCGGAGTCCAGCGCGCTCATCGCGACCTTGAAGCCGTCGCCGACCTCACCGAGCATCGCGTCCGGGGCGGCGAACACGTCGTCGAGGGCGATCTCGGCGGTGTCCGAGGCCCACATGCCCATCTTGCCCTCGATCGGCGTTGGCTGGAACCCGGGCTGGTCGGTCTCGACGAGGAAGCAGGCGATGCCGCGATGCGCCAGCTCGGGCGCCGTCTGGGCGAAGACGAGGCAGAGCTTCGCGTGGTTGGCGAGCGAGATCCACATCTTCGCCCCGTTGATCCTCCAACTGCCGTCGTCCTGCTGCACGGCGCGGGTCTTCTGATCCGACGCGCCCGAGCCGGCGCCGGGCTCGGTCAGCCCGAAGCGAGCCCAGCCACGCACCCGAGCACAGCAGCGGGAGGTACCGCTGCTTCTGCTCCTCGGTGCCCCACTTGAGGATCGTGGAGCACACGAGCGACGTCTGCACCGAGACGACGGTGCGCATGCCGCTGCACCCGCGGCCGATCTCCTCGCAGATGATCCCGTAGGTCGTGTAGTCCAGCCCGGCGCCGCCGTACTCCGGCGGGACGATCGCGCCGAGGTATCCCTGGTCGGCGATCCTCTGCACGAGCTCGAGGTCGAAATGGTGGTTCGCCGAGTTGGGGCCGGCCAGCGGCACGATCTCGCGGTCGGTGAATTCCCGCGCAGTTTGCTTGATCAGCTGCTGCTCGTCGGACAGATCGAAGTTCATGATCGTTACGTTACGCCGTCTCAACGGTCCCCAGAAGCAATGTGGCCTGGCTGGACAAGACGCCCCCATTGCCGTGTGCGACCGCGATCCGGCAGCTGGGCACTTGGCGCTCGCCCGCCTCGCCGCGGAGTTGCCGCACAGCCTCCACGATTCCCAGAAGGCCGTACATCCCGGGATGGCAGTAGGACAGTCCGCCGCCGTTCGTGTTCATGGGCAGCGCACCCCCCGGAGCCGTACGGCCGCCGCTGACGAACGGCCCGCCCTCGCCCTTGGCGCAGAAGCCGAGGTCCTCGAGGAACAGGATCGGCGTGATCGTGAACGCGTCGTAGAGCTGGACGCAGTCGACGTCGGCCGGTGTCAGGCCGCGCCTCGGCGAACGCCGTCGCCCCGGACTCGACGGCGGCGGTCCGCGTGAGGTCGCCCATGCCGGTGACGTGGCGATGGCGATGTGCCTCGCCGGCGCCGAGCACGAGCACCGGGGGACGGCGCAGGGTCGCGGCGCGCTGCGCGGAGGTCACGACGATCGCCGCGCCGCCGTCGGTGACCAGGCAGCAGTCGTGCAGCGTGAGCGGGTCGGCGATCATCCTGGAGCTCAGGACGTCGTCGATGCTGAGCTCCTCGCGCGACCACGCCGCGGGATTGCGCTGGGCCCAGCGGCGCGCTGAGACGGCGACCTCCGCAAGCTGCTCGCGCGTCGTGCCGAACTCGTGCATGTGGCGGGACGCGGCGAGCGCGTAGGCGGTCACGGGCATTCGCGGGCCGTAGGGCGTCTCCCACGGGTCGAGCTCCTGGACGCTCGCCTGCGCGCGCCCGACGAGGCGCTGCGTGCTGCCGTAGGCGATCAGCGCCACCTCGCACAGACCGGCCGCGATCGCGGCGCGTGCGTGGTTCACGTGGAACATGAACGACGAGCCGCCGACGTTCGTCGCGTCCGTGTAGCGCGGGCGGATGCCGAGCTCCTGGCCGAGGTTGAGCGGGGCCATCGGCAGCTGGGTCGACGTCGCGAACAGGCCGTCGACGTCGCCGGGCCGCAGGCCGCAGTCGTCCAGCGCGCGGATCGACGCCTGTGTCATCAGGTCGACCGGGCGCATCCCCGGAGCGGCCGCGCCGAGGTCGGACTCGGCGGCCCCGGCGACTGCGACGCGCGCGCGCAGCGAGGTCACGCGCCGGGGCGGTCGTCGAGGACGAACACGGGGAGGGGCGGCTCGCCGGGGTCGGGCGAGGCCTTGAAGCGCACGGTCACGCGGGCGCCGATCGCGACCGCGTCACCCGGCGGGCCGTCCACGCGGCTCATCATGCGGTAGCCCTCGTCGAGCTCGATGAGCGCGACGTTGCGCGGTGCGCTGTCGCGGGCATGCAGCGCCGTCGTCGCGTAGACGACGCCCCGGCCGCGGCTGATCAGCCACCGCACCGGCTCGCCGCTGCCGGGGACGACGAGCGACGGCGGCCAGACGGGTGTCCCGTCGGGAGCGGCGGGGTAGGCGAGCTCGCGCTCCCGGCAATGGGCGGCGAAGATCGCGGCGGGCGAGCGGGGCGCGTCATCGGCGGCGGACATCGCGGCGCGACGCTATCGGACGGCCATCCGCGACCGCGCCCCGCGCGTAGACTCGGGCAGCCGTGGACCCGTTCCTGCTGATCATGATCGCCGTCGTCGGAGGCCTGCTCGTCGCGCTGTTCCTGCTCGGGCTGTTCTACCCCGGTTCGGGCGCCGCGCAGGTCGACTGGAAGCCCACGCGCTCCCCGGAGGTCGAGGTGCAGAACGAGATCGACGACGTCGCCCAGATGCAGGCGGCGATCAACGCCAAGCGCCGGGCTCGCGGCGCCCCGGACCTGACCGAGGCGCACGTGCGCGGGCAGGTGTCCGAGCATCTGCGCATCCAGGTCGAGCAGCACGAGGACGCCCTCGTCCAGCAGGACATCGCGCAGATGCTCGAGGTGAAGAACGCGCGCCGGCGAGCGAAGGGGCAGGCGGAGATCACGCGCGAGGACTACATGCGCGACCTGGGCCTCGGTGGCGGCACGTGAGGGTGCTGATGGTCGGCGGCGGCTGCCGCGGGCTCGAGCTCACGCGCGCGCTCGTGGCCGACGGGCACGCCGTGCGCTGCGTGACGCGCACCGAGGCCGGCCGGGCGGCGATCGAGGCGGCCGGCGGCGAATGCTGGATCGGGACGCCGGACGTGATCGGCACGCTGCGCTACGGCCTGGAGAACGTGACGCTCGTCATGTGGCTGCTCGGCACCGCGACCGGGACCGCCGAGGAGGTCGCGCCGCTGCACGGGACGCGGCTGCGGATGATGCTCGAGAAGACGACGGACACGACGGTGCGCGGCGTGATCTACGAAGCCGCGGGCACTCTCCCGCCGGAGGTCCTGGCGAGCGGCGTGGCCGAGATGGAGCACGCGCAGCGCACGAACGAGATTCCCTACGCGCTGCTGCGGCGTGAACCGCGCGGCGACCGCGGGGCGTGGCTGATCGAGGCGCACGCCGCCATCGACGGGCTGCTGGCGGGCCCGCGGCGGGTGGCGGCGGCCGGCGAGCTTCCGGCCGGTTAGAACCTCAGGAGGCGGCGCCGCAGACGGTCATGCCGTAGGCGCGCATCACGGCCTGCACCTGAGGGGAGAGCTGCTTGATCGCCTCGGTTGTCGCCACGAAGTTCTGGGTGTCGTTCTTCTTTGCGGCGGTCAGGAGGAGGGTGTTCACCTTCGCCTGCGCACGCAGGGCACGAGCGACGAGCGTGGCCTGCTGCTGCTCGGCCAGCGGGGGCTGAAGTGCGTCGAAGTCGTCGCTCGCGCGCTGTGCTGCACGCCGGGCCTGCGTGAGCGGCGCGACGTACGGGCCGAGGGTTCCGGCCTTCTGCGCCCTGACGGACTGGCGCTGCAGGTCGGCCTGAAGCCCCTGGATGGTGTGGTTGTAGCGCTCGCAGATCGGGTTCACGTGGCCGAGGAACGCATTGTGGTCCGCCGTCGCGGTCGTGCGCCGGCGTGGCCGGCGTGGCGGCGGGCGTCGCCGTGGAAGTCGTGCCCCCGCCGCCGGAACCGCAGCCGTAGAGGGCGATCGCGCCGGCTGAGAACAGGACGACGAGGAGGGGGCGGCGCATCGCGCGAGTCTTCCAGAACAGCGCGCGGGCACGCGCCGCCCTACAGGTCCAGAACGGCGACCCGCTCGAGCAGGTCGGCGAGGATCCGCGCTGTCGCACCCCACACGAGGTGCTCGCCGACGACGTACGTGTCGGTGCGGAACGGGACGCCGCGGCGCATGAGCCGGCGCCGGTCGTAGCCGGCGCGCAGATCCGCGAGCGAGAACTCGAGCACCTGCTCCACCTCGAAGGCGGACATCGTCCACTCGTGCCCCGGCTCGATCAGCCCGACGAACGGGTAGACGGAGTAGTTCGTCGCGATCGTCGGCGTCGGCTGCAGGGCGCCGATCAGGTCGACGGCGTCGGGCGGCAGGCCGATCTCCTCATGCGCCTCGCGCAGCGCCGTGTCGCGCAGGTCGCTCTCGTCCATGTCCTGGCGCCCGCCGGGGAAGGCGATCTCGCCGGCGTGCCGGCGCAGATCATCGCGGCGCTTGGTCAGGACGACGCCGATGCCGCCGTCCGCAAGGCCGAACAGCGGTACGAGCACGGCGGCGTCGATGCGGCCGTGGACGTCGAGGCCCGCCGCCTCCGCGGGGTCGAGGAGGACGGGCCGCAGGACTGCGGCGAGCTCAGCTCGCGAGCGAGACGCGCTCGACACGCTCATCGAACATGACCTCGCCTTCGAGGGTGCGGTGCACCGGGCACTTGGCGGCGATCACGGTGAGGCGGTCGACCTGCTCGTCGCTGAGGCTGTCGGGCAGGCGCGTGATCAGGTTGAACTTCGTCGGACAGCCGCGCTCACCGGGCGTGTAGTCGACCACGACCTCGACCCCGTCGATGTTCCAGCCCTTGCGCGTCGCGTACATCTCCATCGTGACGCAGACGCATCCGGCGAGGCTGGCGGCGAGCATCTCGAGGGGGCTGGGGCCCTCGTCCGTACCGCCGATGTCCGTCGGCTCGTCCATGGTGAGCTCGTGTTGGCGCACGCGGACGGTGTGCCGGTAGCCGGAGGTCTGGGTGGCGGTGGCCTTCATCGTCCTTCGATTATGACAAGGGGTTGAAAAGGAGTCCCGTGGGGACCTTCGGAGTGAAGAACGTCGACTTGGGTGGCATGTTCACGCCGGCGGCCGCGATCTCGCGAATCTGGCTCACCGGCGTTCCGCGCAGGAAGAACGCGACGTCGAAGGCGCCGGAGTCGATCAGGGCCAGCGCCTCGTCATCGTTGCGCGAGTATCCGAGGCCGCGGAAGTGCGAGATGTCGTCCTCGGTCAGTCCGAGCGGGCCGGTCAGGATCAGCGCCTCGAGCACCGCGGTGTCCAGGCGCCGGTAGGGCTCGGGGAAGTCGGCCAGTTCGCGCGTCGGCGATCGCCTGGTCCTTGAGCGTCAGGCGGAATGGGCGCCGCAGGTGGGCGTCGATGTAGCCGAGCTGGATCGGCCCGTTCCCGTCGGGCGGGGCGAGCTCGTCGGTCGATGAGAGCTCCTCGATCTCGAACAGCTCGCGCAGCGTCGCGGCCAGTGCCTCCTGGCGCGCGGGATCCTCGCGCAGGCCGCTGACGAGCCGGTGCGTCGGGAACACCGTCAGGCCCGGATCCTCGAGCGAGACGAGGTACTGCAGGACGTAGCGGTGGTCCCCCTCGCCGCCGATCTCGTCGGCGTAGACGCGCGCCGTCTCGTAGCGGTGGTGCCCGTCGGCGATCAGCAGCTCCGCGGGGTCGAGCGCCCGCTGGACCGCGCCGATCGCGGTGGCGTCGGTGACGCGCCACAGGCGGCTGACGGTGCCGTCCTCGTCCTCGAGCGCGCCGTAGGGCGGCGTCTCGATCGTCGGAGCGAGCGCTCGCCAGGCGCTGTTCCCGGGGTCGTCGTAGAGCGAGAAGATCGGCGAGAGGTTCGTCCTCGTGGCGCGGGTCAGCCGCAGGCGATCCTCCTTGGGGCCGGGGTGCGTGCGCTCGTGCGGCCGGATCCGCCCGGGCCCGTACTCGGTCACGCGTACGCGCGCGAAGAAGCCGCTGCGCGTGCGCCGCGTCCCGTCCGGGCCCGTGTACTCCTGCGTCAGCACCCACAGCGCCGGCTCGTCGTCGCGGACCACCGCACCCTCGTCCTGCCAGCGCGCGAGCAGCTCGGCGGCATGGGCGTAGGGATCGCCACCGGGCTGCGCGGGCTCGGGCAGATCGACCGCGACGACGTTGTGCGGCGACTGCGCCGCGAGCTGCTCACGCTGCAGCGGATCGATCACGTCGTACGGCGGCGAGCACACGACATTCAGGGAGCCGACCTTCGCGAGGTCGTAATGGAGCGCGCGCAGCGGCTGGATCTCGGCCATGGGGCCACGCTAGCGATTGGGCGGCGCGGACGCGGAGCGCGTACATTGGGACGTCTTCGGGGCGTAGCGCAGCCTGGTAGCGCGCCGCATTTGGGGTGCGGAAGTCGCCGGTTCGAATCCGGCCGCCCCGATTGGATTGGAGGCATCGCGTCCCTAGCCGTCTCGCGCAGAGCAAGGCTGGGGCCGGGCTACCGCTCCCGACTGGCCGCCTCCAGGGTGCGCTTGAGGTTGTCGAGGATGTTGCCCCACCCATTCCTGTGCGAGCGCACCGCCTCCTCGTCCCAGAGGCCGCTGTGGGTGAAGCGGACGGTGGTCGCGCCGTCGGCTTCCTCGAAGTCGATCTCGATCAGCGTCCGCCGTCGTGTCGCCGTCCCAGAGCCAGGTGAAGGCGAGGCGGGTCGGCGGCTCGATCTCGGTGTAGTGCCGCCGCCGCCGTGCTCGACGTCCTTGTCCGGGTCGCGCATGACGACGCGAACGACGCCGCCGACGCGCAGGTCGACCTCGGCCTCGGTGGTCTCCCAGTCGTGCTCGGCCTGCAACCAGCGCCGGATCACCTCCTCGCTGGTCCAGGCGTCGAAGACCGCCTCGGCGGGCGCCTGGAAGGTGCGCTCGATGCGCAGCGTCCTGGTCGTCGCTCACTTCGCCCGCTCCCGCCGGCGCCGCAGCCCGCAGCATCATCCAGGCGCGCGCGATCAGCAGTCCGGTGCTCGCGCCGGCCAGCGACGGCAGCAGCTCCTCCACCGGCATGCCGCCCACGTGAGCGATCAGATCACGAGCCCGCGCGCCGCGCTGCGAGGCGGCGGCGGCCGAGAGGGCCGCCTCGAAGACGGTCGGCTCGTCGTACTCGTCGTGGAGGTTCCACCACGCGTAGGCCGGCGTCTGCGGGTAGCCCTCCGGCGAGTCCTCCCACTTCTCCTGGCGGCCGAGCGCGGTGATGTCGAGATAGGCCCAGGCGCTGCCGAGCGCCTCGTCGCCGCGCTTGTCGACGAAGTAGGTGCGGAAGATCCGGTCGTCGTCGTCGCGGTAGAAGGCGTTGGTGCCGTGCCACTCGTCGACGCCGAAGTCCGCGTCGAAGTCGTCGGTGATCGTGTACCAGGGGATCTCCCAGCCCATCCGCGCCTTCCAGCGCTCGATGTCGGCCTGCGGCGCGCGCGAGACGTACGCGAGCGTGGTGTCGCGCGCGTTCAGATGGGCGAGGTGGGCGACCTGGTCGGCCATGAACGAGCAGCCGCGGCAGCCGCTCTCGGGCCAGCCGGCCACGCCGGGCTCGAAGAAGAAGCGGTAGACGATCAGCTGGCGGCGCCCCTCGAACAGGTCGAGCAGGCTCGCCGGCCCGTCCGGGCCCTCGAAGCGGTAGTCCTTCTCCACGGCCATCCGCGGCATCCGGCGGCGCTCGGCGGCCAGCGCGTCGCGGGCGCGGGTCAGCTCCTTCTCCTTGACCAGCAGCTCCTCGCGGGCGGCGTCCCACTCCTGCGGCGAGACGATCGGCGGCATGTTCATTGCGGCTGCTTCCTCCTTCAGGTACTCGTCGACGACATCGAACAGGCGCTCCCAGAGGGCGCGCTGGCGATCCATCCAGTCGGCCGCCTCGCTGAGCACGTCGGGCTCGAGCGAGAGCCGGTGCGTCCGGCCCTCGACCACGCGGGTCACGACGCCGGTCTCCTCCAGCACCTTCAGGTGCTTGGAGATCGCGGGCTTGGACACGCCGAAGCCGCCGGTGACTTCGCCGACCGTCGCCGGCCCGGCGGCGAGGCGTTCGACGATCCCGCGGCGGATCGGATGCGACAGCGCCCTGAACGGATCGTTAACCATTTGGTGAACAGTATCACGATCGCGTCGCACAGCCGATCAGGCGACGGCGTAGACGAGCCAGCGATCGGGGATGCCCTTGAGCTCGTGCTCGCCGCGCCGGTCGAACGTCAGCTCGCTGCCGATCACGAGGTCCTTGACGGTGCGCGAGACGAGGATCTCACCGCCGGCCGCGAGGCTCATGATCCGCGCGGCGAGATGCACCGCCAGCCCCGCGACGTCCTCGCCGGTCCGCTCCACCTCACCCGTGTGCAGGCCCGTCCGCAGATCCAGGCCCAGCGTCGCGTGCGGCGGCGATGAGCTCCTGAGCGCAGCGCACCCCGTGGGCCGGCCCGGTGAAGAGGGCGAGCACCCCGTCGCCCGTGGTCTTGACGGTCTGCCCGCCGTGGGCCTCGACCGCGCGCGCGCGTGTCGGCGAGGTGCCGGTCGAGGATCTCCGTCCAGGCGCGATCGCCGGCCTGGGCGGCGCGCCGCGTCGAGTCGACGAGGTCGGTGAACAGGACCGTCGCGAGGACGCGGCTGGTGACGGGTGCGGGCGTCGTCCCGGTCACGAACTCCTCGATGGCGTCGGCCAGCGTCGTCGGGATCGCGCACGACGATGAACATGTCGGTGCCCGCGCAGCTCTCGGAACCGTGCACCGGGAATGAGGTCGGCGAACTCCCGCACGGCCTCGCCGGGGATGAGCGCGTCGGCGGGGTGCAGGACGAGCGTGGGCGCCTGGACGAGCGGCAGGACCTCGGTCACGTCGCTCACCAGCGACATCTCCAGCAGTCGTCTCGACCTGGAACGGCGTGAGCGTGCTCTGCAGGCCGCGCTCGAGCCGCTTGGCGCGAACCGGATCGGCCGCATAGCCGGGCGCGAAGAACTCGGCGAGCGGCGCGAAGGCGTCGAGTTCGGCGGACGCCGGCCGAACGCCGCCGACGTCCCCGACACGTCGAGGAAGCTCCGCGCCGAAGGGCTGAGCAGGATCAGGCAGGCGACGCGATCCGGGCGCGTCGCCGCGAGCAGCGCCAGCGACCGCGCCGCGTCGGCGTTGCCCAGCAGCACCGGGCGGTCGGCTCCGACCGCGTCCATGACGGCCAGCGCGTCCTGCACGTGCGCCTCCAGCGTGAGATCCGTCCGGACCGGATCCGAGAGCCCGGTGTCGCGCCGGTCGAAGTGGATCACGCGCGCGAAGCGCCCGAGCCGCTCGAAGAGGCGCACCGCCTCGGGGAAGTCCCAGGTGCTGTCGACGTTCGCCGCGGCCGACCCGTTGAAGAGGAGGTCGTGGTCACCTGCGCCGTGGACCTGGTAGGCGATCGCCAGCTCGCCGCTGCGCACATACCGTGTCTCCGGTCGGTCCACGGCGCGACCCTACCGGCGTCCGACGTACGCCTCGAGCGATGACTTCCGCGCGGCGCGATGGTCTTACACACATGACCGACCGCGATCCCGCACTGGAGCCGTTCGACGCGCTGATCGGCACCTGGGCCACCGAGGCGACACACCCGCTGCTCGACTCCGTCGTACCGGGCAGCATCACGTTCGAGTGGCTCGAGGGCGGCCAGTTCGTCGTGCAGCGCTCCCACAACGACCATGAACTGTTCCCTGACGCCATCAGCGTCATCGGCGCGCCCGAAGCCGGCGACGGGCTGGTCATGGAGTACTTCGACTCGCGCGGCGTGCGCCGGACGTACCGGGCGTCGCTCGACCACGACGTGCTGCGCTTCTGGCGCGACGAGCCCGGATTCGACCAGCGCTTCTCCGCCACGCTCGGGCACGAGCGCTTCGAGGGCCTGTGGCAGGTCGCCGAGACGCCGGGCGAGTGGCAGGACGACCTGAAGGTGATCTACCGGCGGCGCGACTAGGTGAGGGTGATCGTGCTTCAGCTGCCCGGCATGCCCTGGAGCACGGCGGCGGCGACGCGCTGGTGGTCGTAGCTCGTCGCGTTGCCCATCAGCGCGACGCCCGCGCGGCGGTCGGGAAAGATGCGCATCATGTTGAAGAAGCCGCCACCACCGCCGAGGTGCTCGAGGTGGCGCTCAGCGCTCGGGCGGTCGGAGTGGCGGCGAAACCACCCGAGGCCGACGTCCATCTTGCGTCCCCTGGCCTGAATCGTCTGCATCGTGGTGACGCTCTGCTCCGACAGGAGCCGGGCGCCGCCCGCTCGCCCGCCGTTCAGGTGGACGGCCATGAAGCGGGCGGCGTCGCGCACCGATCCGACGAGGCCGCCGTACGCCGGGCCGTCGACGCAGAAGCGGTGGAAGGCGACGAACCCGCCGCGGTTCTCGGCGACGATGCCCTTGGGCAGCATCAGCCGGAAGAGTGGCGTCATCGGGCTGCGACGCGATTGGTAACCGGTGGCGGCGTCGGCGGTCATGTCCGGGCGGTAGACGAAATCGGTGCGCGTCATGCCGAGCGGTTTCAGGATGTGCTCGCGGACGTGATCCTCGTAGCGCTGCCCGGCGGCGGCGCTGATGACCTCGCCGAGGGCGAGGTATCCGAGGTTGCTGTAGCTCGCCCCGGTGCCGGCCGCGTGGCGCAGCCTGCCGTGGCGGCGCAGGAGGTCCAGGGTGAACTCGTGCGGGTCGCGCGCGGGCCGGTCCGCGGGGTGCACCCAGCGCACGGGGATCGGGTTGCCCAGGCCGGAGCTGTGGCTCAGCAGGTGCCGGACGGTCACCTCGGACCAGCCCGCGCGCGGCGCGGGGAACTCCGGCAGGTGCCGGCGCACGGGGTCGTCGAGATTCAGCCTCCCGCGCTCGGCGAGCTGCATCGCGGCGGTGGCGGTGACGATCTTCGTCATCGAGAACCACAGGTGCACGGTGTCCACGCCGGTGCGCCGGCCGGTCACCAGGTCGGCGACGCCGGCCGCTCGCTCCTCCACGACCTGATCGCGCGCCGCGACGACGAGCGAGAGCCCGGGGACCTGGTGCGCGGTCAGGTCGCGGAGCGCGTCGTCGAGCGCTTCGCCGGCGGAGACGTGTGCCATGTGTGCGGTCATCCCGGAACTCGCCTCGGGATGAAGGATCGCGCGTACGGACGCGATATGCCACCGTCCAAGCTGGAACACTTCCGGCATGTCCCTGCTGGTGCAGCGCGATCCGGTCGCCGAGACGCTGCTCGCGGTGACCGTCGTGCTGATGGTCGCCGGTGAGGTCGCCGCCACGTACGTCGTGACGCGCGCCGACGCGGAGGACTCCGGCCGGATTGCACGACTGCGCACGAGCGTCGACACCGTCGTGTTCGCGCGCTACCGCGGCGAGGGGCCATCCGCCGATCGCGGCACCAAACGGCTGCTGCTGGGTGGGATGCTCGCGGGGCTCGCCCTGGCGTGGGTGATCGCGCAGCAGGTCGCGCGATCACGAGCTCGGTGCGAACTCGTGGCCGGTCCGTCGCGCTGGGGATGCTGATCGCGCTCGCGGGCGTCGCACTGCGGGCGTGGGGAGTCACGACCCTGGGTCGTCACTTCCAGCGAGAGGTCGTGATCGATCCGGGGCAGACGCTGATCACCGACGGTCCCGTACCGGTGGGTCCGCAACCCGGCCTACGCCGGGAATCTGCTGACGGTCCTCGGGCTCGGACTGATGTTCGGCAGCTGGGCCGGCGCGCTCGCCGGCGCCGTGGTCGCCTTCGTCACCCTCCTCCCGCGACTCCATGTCGAGGAGCGGGCGCTGCGGGAGGCGTTCGGCGAGTCGCTACGTCGAGTACGCCGCCTCGACGGCCCGGCTCGTTCCGGGCGTCTGGTGACCGGTCACCGTGGCCGGCTCACGGGGAGAGGAGGACGAGCGAGCAGCCGGAGGCCGCGGACGTGTCGCGGCTGCAGGTGAGAACCAGCGCGCGCTCGAGGCTCGCCCCCGACACGGAGGAGAGCGGGAACGAGAGGTAGCGGCTGTCCGACGACTCCTCGGGGTCGGGCACCAGGTAGAGCCGCGAGCGGCCATCCTCGCCGTTGCCCTGCGCACCCCACAGAATGCCGCCGGTGTCGGTGGCCGACACGCCGACGACATCGGTGCCGCTGACGTTCCCCTGCGCGTAGCGCGCGAGCAGCCGATGGCCTCCGCGCAGCAGGTCCACGCGCGCCTCCTGCGCCCCGTAGTCGTAGCTCGGCGCGACCGGACCACGGGCGACCCACGCGATCGCGAGGCTGCGCGGACCCGAGATCCAGGCTCCGCGGACCGGTGCGGTTGTCGCTGTTGCGCAGGCCTCCGGGCAGCTCGCGGAGAGGACCACCGTCGAGCGCGCGCCGGTAGAGCCGCGCGGGCCCGCCGGCCACGGAGCGGGCGAAGGCGATGCGTCCCGCCGCGGCCGTCGGAAGGTAGTCGGACGCGCTGCCCATGCCGAGCCCGGCGACGCGCCGCTCGCGGCCGGCGGTCACGTCGTAGCGATACACATCGCAGCCGCGGGGACGCTCGAATCCGACCGCGCGCACGCTGCACCGGGAGTAGGTGGCGATCAGCCTCCCGTGGCCGTCGTCACCCAGATCCACGTCGAACGGCACCTTCCCCGGTGCCACCGGTGCGTCGCCGGCGACGCCGTTGCGCCAGATCACGAGCTTCCACCGCCCGTCGGCGGTTGGCACGCTCCACGCCGCGGCGTCGCCCCGCATCGAGACCTTGACGCTTGCGGGCAGTCCGGTGGCGAGCGTCGTGTCAGCGCGCGCCTGCCCTGCGGTGAGCGCCAGCATCGCCACGGCTGTCACAACGATTCGAAGCATCCACCTGTAGGAACGCAGCGCGGGCATGCGAGGTTGCGCGACCGAGCCGGAGACGCCGTGGCGCGCACGTGACCTACGCCGCAGCTCGTGACGTTTGACACTTGCGGTAGCGTCATTGGTGAAGGGCAACCCTGTGACGTCGGCCGGCATGGTCGGCGGCACGACTGACTTTCGAGGGTCCATCCACCCCGGAGGTCGCAGGTGCCCCACGCGCAGGTCCCGAGAACACGAATCGCTCTGCTGTCCGTGCTCGTCGTGGCCGCGTTCGCGCTGGGTCTGCTGGCCGGCGGCGTTGCGGCGTGGTTGCCGCTGGCGTCCATCGTGGTAGCGCGGATCGCCTGGGTTGCAGGAGACCGCCAGATCCGCGAGCTCGTGAATGAGCCGCACGATGCCGGCCGGCGGGCTCGCGACACGGGCTGACCGGGATACTTGCGGCATGAGTGACGCGCGAGCGATCGTCGATCGGGCCGTCGATCACGCGGGCGGCGCCGCACGCTGGGACGCCATCGACGCTCTCGAAGTGCACATCCGCGTAGGTGGCCTTGCGCTGCGGTCGGCCGGCGTGCTCGATCGCGCCGGCGACGATGATCTCGTCGTCGCGGTGCACGAGCCGCGCGTGGAACTGCGCTCGCGCGACATCCCCGGATGGCGCGGAGTGTTCGACGCCGGCGAGGCGACGCTGCTCGGTGAGGATGGTGCTCCCACGGCCTCGCGGCTGCCCGCCGTTCGCGCGCAGCGAGCGCCGTGGCCGCGCACCGGCTGGGACGACCTCGACGCGATCGCGTTCTGCGGCTACGCGTCCTGGAACTACCTCACGTTCCCGGTTCTGCTGCGCCGGCCCGATGCTCGGTTCGAGGCGCTCGGCCGTCACAGGATCGCGGGCGAGGACCTTGATGGCCTGCGCGTGCGCTTTCCCGCGAGCGTCCCGACGCACGGGCCCGCCGACATCCTGTGGTTCACGCCCGATGGCGCGCTGAGACGGCACGACTACCGCGCACGCATGATCGCTCCCTGGGCACTGGCCGCCAACGTCGTGCTCGAGGAGACGACGGCGTTCGGGGTCACGGTGCCGAGCCGCCGGCGAGTGACCCCGCGACTCCCGCTGCGCCACGTCGCGCCCGCACCGCTCCTCGTGTCGATCGACCTCGAGCTGACCGGCGTGCGCGAGCGCTGAGCGACCGCCAGGCGCGCTGCGTCAGACGTCGCAGACGGCGATCGAGGGTGCGTCGCGCCGGGCCTTGTCGGTGGCGGAGTCCAGCTCTGCGAGCGTCGCGAATCGCAGAGTGCCGTCGCCCAGCCCGAGGGCCGCGGCGTCATCGCTGTCGAGTCGCTCGACGAGGTCCTTCGAGGCCAGTGTGCGGCCACCCGACGCGGACGCTTCGATGCGGGCCGCCTCGTTCACCTCGTCGCCGAGCGCCGTCACCTCCGCCCGGCCACTCGTGAGCAGGCGCCCGACGTACAGCGTCGCGCCCCAGTGCAGTCCGAAGCGCACCACGACCGCGTCCCGCGGGAGGTCGCTGCGCTGGGCGATCTCGCCGATCCGCGCGCGTATCGCCCGCGCCGCCTCGATGCAGGCGCGGGCGGCGGTCGATTCCGTCTCGTGCTGCTCGGCCAGGAAATACGCCGTCGCGCCATCGCCGGCGTGCTTCCCGACAAGTCCGCCACGCTCGACGATCTCGTCGTCCACGCACGTCATCAGCCGGCGCACGAGGCGAAAGTACTCCGCGGCGGGCAGCCGGCGTGCGAGCGACGTCGAACCCTCGAGGTCGGCGAACAGCACGGCGCCCGGGCGGCGTGCCGGCCTCACGATGCCGAGCAGGCGCTCGAGTGAGCGGTGATCACCGGTGGCGAGCAGCGAGAGCGTCGAGCCGGAGACGGCCGGGATGACGATCGTGACCGTGCCCGCGAACGCGCCGTCATCGTCCAGGATCCGCGTCCCGATGCTCAGGAACGCCGTCGTCCGGCGTCCGAACTTGATTTCGCCGCGGTCGAAGACGATCGACCGCGACCGGCGCGGCGCCAGGCCGGCGAGTGCGGGTTGCAGCTCAGCTGCCGCACCGGCCCGCAGCTCCTCGACGCCTCCGGGGAGGTCGTACGCGATCGCCGGCAGTCGGCGGCCGAGCGACGCGAACCAGCTCTCGTCGGTGGCGAACCCGGGCCAGGCTGAGCGCATCGCGACAGTCCGCGCCGAGTAGACCGGCTCCCCGATCCCAGGGGCGGCGAGCTCCGCCGTGGTGCCGCACGAGAGCAGGTAGTCGCTCGTCATGTGCGCGAGTCGCCAGCGCGCATCCCACAACTCGGCGACGTACCGCCCGGCCTCCAGTTGCGCGGCCACGTCGCGCAGAACGGGTTGCTCGGGCAGTGGGAGCGCCTCCACGGCCGCCAGCCTAGTCGCGCACGAACGCCCGCAGCGCGTCCCTGGCGCCGCCGACGACCGGATCGCCGTGCGCCAGGAGCAGCAGGTCGAAGTCCAGGTCCAGCAGCGCGGCGTACGCCTCTCGGAGGCCGGCCTTCGTCTGCTCGGGATCGTCCATGAGCTGGTCGGGGACGAACGCGAGCCCGTCACTGCCGGGCCATTGGACGACGCCGTCGGCGCATGCGAGCGCGCGGTGAGCCGGGATGTGCAGCGCGGTCTCGTCCGGGCAGATCGCGTCGACCTCGAAGGCGATGATCCCGCCGGGGAGCTCGTCGCCGAAGTCGAACGCCTCGACGGGACCACGCCCGTCGAGTTCGTGCAAGCCGTTGCGGACGCAGTGCACCGTGCAGCCGAAGGCGTCGCGCAGCCGCCACGCATCGCGATCGTGGTGGCGGTTGGTCAGCAGCACGTCTCGCGGCACGCCATGGTCGTCGAACCACTCGCAGGCCCTCGGCCGGGATCAGCGGGTCGATCAGCACGCGCTCGGCTGCCAGGTGATACGAGCTGACATCCATCCCGATGTGCGGGTGATGCGCGGTCCAGTGCCACAGGCCGGGGGCGATCTCGTTCACGGCGCGATCCTACGGCTCGATGACGTTGCGCGGGTCGGGCTGCTCGCTCGCGGGGGCCTGCGAGTAGTCGCCGAACGGCCCGTCACGCTCGGTGACGACCGCGCGCACCCCGTCGCGCTCGGCGATGTCGATGAACCGGTGGGCCTCGGGGGTGTTGCGCATCAGCCCGTCGAGGATCGGCCCGAGCGTCTGCGTGGAGGCGAGCCCCATGTTCTCGTAGGCCTGGTTGACGATCAGCTTCATCGCCGCGAGCTGTGAGGACGGGATCGCCGCGAGCCGCTCGGCCTCGGCGTGCACCGTCGCCTCCAGATCGGCGAACGGCACGGCGCGATTGATCAGGCCGGCCTCGGCCGCCTCGGTGCCCGAGAGCGGGCGGCCGGTGAGCGCGTACTCCTTGGCGCGGGTCAGGCCGAGGCGGTAGAGCCACATCCCGGACAGGTACGCGCCCCACATGCGCGAGTAGGGCGTGCCGATGCGCGCGTCCTCGCTCGCGATGACGAGGTCGGCGCAGAGCGCGAAGTCGCTGCCGCCGCCGACGCACCAGCCATGGACCTGGGCGATCACCGGCTTCGGAGAGCGCCACACGCTCATGAACTTCTGCGTCGGCGACGCGCTCGGGGCGGTCGCCATCACGAAGTCCTTGCCCGGGTCCCAGGCACCGTCGGTCGCCAGACCCTCGTCCCAGTGATGAAACCCGCCGGAGAAGTCGTACCCCGCGCAGAACGAGCGGCCCGCTCCGCGCACGACGATGACCTTCACGGCCGCGTCGGCGACCGCGCGCTCGACCGCGGCCCGCACCTCGTCGGGCATCGGCGGAACGATCGTGTTCAGCCGCTCGGGCCGGTTGAGAGTGATCGTCGCGACCGGGCCGCCGGCCGCGTACAGGAGCGTCTCGTAGTCGGGCATCGGCCGATTCTCACACGTCGCCGGCCTGTTCTTCATCAGCTACCAGAACGACCCGCGGAGCTTCGTCGCGCTGCAGAATCGCCTGGGGTCGCGCGATGCGCTGAACGACTACATCAAGCACGTCGCGAGTGCTCTCTTCGCGGTCCCGGGCGGGACGCGCCCGGGGTCTACGATCGCATCGGGCCTGTTCGCGTAGGCGGAGCATCGCTCGGCCGGTCGCGGTCGGTGATGTCGCGGACCACCGAGAGATGCTGGCCGGGGACGAAGTCGGCCACGCCCGAGTACTCCAGCAGGCGCTTGTGGCCGGCCGGGTCGACGAAGACGTTGGCCGCGGTGAACGAACCTCCGCGCGCGAGCTCGCTGCGGCCCGCTTCGGCAAGCTCCTGTTCCTCGGCGGGAACGAGATCCGTCGCGAGCATGCCCACCAGATCGGCCCTCGAGCGTTCGGCCATCTCGGCGGCCGCCGGGTTGGCGTCGAGGATCATGCCGTCGTCGTCGGTGATGAAGATCGCGTCGAGGTTGCTGTCGAAGAGCGCGCGAAAGCGCGACTCGCTGAACGCGATCTCGTGCTGTGCCTCGGCGGCATCGGTGATGTCACGCAGCCCGACGAGGTAGCGCTCCGGTGAGAAGCGCGAGGCGGAGAACTCGATCAGCGCGTGGCGCCCGTCGGCCAGCGTCGCGCGGATCTCCCCGCGCTCACGGGCCGTCGCCTGAACCCGCTCGAGGATCTCCGGCAGCGTCGCGTTGTCACCGTCACGGATGAACCCCGACAGGTCCCTGCCGATCAAGGACTCGCGCGGGGCGCCGGCCAGCTCCACGGCGGCGTCGTTGACCTCGAAGATCGTCGTGGCTTCGTCGGTGATGACCATCGGCTCCAGCGCGTGGGTGAAGACGGCGCGGAAGTCGGACTCTCCGGCGGCGACCTGTGCGCGCGCGCGATCGAGCTGCTGCTGCGTGCCGGCCGGCCGCGCCCCATGCGGGTCGAACGCGCACCAGCGCCCACGCCCGTTCTGCTTCGCGGCGTAGAGGGCGGCGTCGGCCTGCGCGATCAGGTCCAGCTTGTCGCCCGCGAGCGCCGGGAACTCCGAGACGCCGAGCGACAGCGACATGTGCATGGCGACGCCGAGCCCTTCGACCTCGATGTGGCCGGCGGCCTGCAGCAGGCGCCCGGCGAGGTCGCCGGCCCGCGCGAGGTCGGTCGCCGGTGCGATCACCGCCATCTCGTCGCCGCCGGTGCGGCACACGAGATCGGTGTCGCGGCACGCGGCGCGCAGGACCGTGGCGAGATCACGGAGGACGCGGTCGCCGACACGATGGCCGGCGAGGTCGTTCACGGACTTGAGGTGATCGAGATCCACGAACACGAGGGCGAGCGAGGTTCCCCCGCGACGGGCCCGGGAGAGCTCGCGGTCGAGGTGCTCGTGGAAGGACCCGTGGTTGAGAAGCCCGGTGAGCGGGTCGGTGCTCGCCCGCAGCTCACTCTCGCGCAGCAGCCGCTCGTTGGCGGTCAGGCTCAGCAGCAGCTGTGCGAGGACCAGAGCCAGAAGCGCCGACGTGCTGAGGACCAGGTCGATCGCGACACCGTTGCGTGCCGCCTGCCAGCCCAGGAGCACGACGGCGATCGCCCCGGCCCCGACGACTCCGACCTCACTCAGCAGGCGGTGCCGGCGCGTCGTCGCGGGATCTGACTGCGTCACGTCGGGGTAGCACGCCGCAGCGACGCCGAGCAGGAGAAGCGACGTCGACGCGATCAGCCCATAGACCTCGGCGGGGGTCGCGATCCAGATCGTGTCGGCCACCAGGATGCCCCCGAACGCCAGGGCCAGCAGGTTGCGCGAGCGTGACCACTGCACGTCGCTGCGGAAGAACGGAAGGACGAGCATCCACAACACGCCGAAATCAAGGGCGCTGTAGGTGATGTCGATCACCTGGGTGGTCATGTCTCCGGCCGCCGTCAGCTCCGTCTGCCACACCAGGACCCAGAGCACCAGCGCCGCCGCCCCCATCACGATCGCGATGTCGAGCGACTGCCCCGCCCGGCGTGTGCGGCGATCCCCACGCCCGAGGACGTACAACGCCGCCATCACCGGCGGGTAGAACAGGAGATAGAAGACGTCGGCGACGGAGGCGTCCGATCCCGCGCCGAACGCGGTGCGGATCTCGAACAGGAGCTCACCGACGAGCCATGAGGCTGCCCCCAGGGCGAAGAGGCCCCAGACAGTGCGCGAGATGCCGCGAGATCGCGAGCGGGCGAACAGCAGCGCGGCGACGGTGAACGCGATCGCCGGATCGTCGAGGACGCTGAGCAGAGCCTCGGTCAGGCGCCCCGCGGGAGCCAGAAGCGTGACGGCCAGCGCCGCCAGGCACAGCACGGAGAATGCGCCGAACACCCTGAGCCACGGCGGCACGGCCGGCGTGCTCGACGACGACGGTGCGGTGGCTTGCGCTGTGTTGTCGCTGATGAGCACGGGTCGGCGCCCTCCGATGCTGGGTGCACCACCCCATCGACCGATTGCGGGCGCGAAGCGACCGTAGTTCGGTGCAGAGGCCCGCAGATAGGCTGCGAGTGATGACCGTGGATCAGGCTGCGATCGGGCAGGTCCTGGTGTTCGGCTTGGGCGTCGCGCTGAGCCCGATCCCGATCATCGCCGTCGTGCTGATGCTGGCCACCCCCAAGGGGCGGGTCAACGGGCCCGCGTTCCTCGCCGGCTGGATGTTCGGGCTTGCGGTGGTCGGAACGCTCGTGCTCCTGGCGGCGAGCGGGGGAGATGCCAGCGAGAAGGGATCGGCCGCGACGTGGGTGAGCATTCTGGAGCTCGTACTCGGCGTGGGCCTGCTGCTGCTTGCCGCGCGCCAATGGCGCGAGCGTCCGCGGGGCGACGCTCAGCCCGAGCTGCCGGGATGGATGGCGGCGATCGACGGCTTCGGGGCATTGCGGTCTGCCGGCATGGGAGTCCTGCTGTCGGCCCTGAACCCGAAGAACCTTCTGCTCACCGTGGGCGCCGCGGCGGCCATCGCGCAGATCGGGGCGAGCACCGGCGATCAGGCGGTCGCACTCGCGGTCTTCGTGCTGCTCGGCACGCTCGGGCCCGCCATCCCGGTCGCCATCTCCTTCCTGATGGGTGATCGCGCGACGCAGGTCCTCGCGAGCCTGCGTGCCTGGATGGCGCGGGAGAACACGGTGATCATGGGCGTCCTGTGCCTGGTCATCGGCGCCAAGATCATCGGCGACGCCATCGGTACGCTGACGAGCTGAGGATGACGATGAGTTCCGGGATCGCGGAGGTGGAGGGTGGCCGGCTCGCCTGGACCGCTGAGGGAGACGGCCCGGCGATCCTGCTCGTGCACGCCGGCGTCGCCGACCAGCGCATGTGGGAGCCGCTCGTCCCCATGCTCAGCGATGCGCACCGGATCGTGCGGTTCGATCTGCGCGGGTTCGGCCGCACGGCGTCCGGGCCGGGGAGGTTCTCCTTCACCGGCGACGCACTCGCGGTCCTCGACGCAGCCGAGGCGGGGTCTGCGACGGTGGTCGGCGCGTCGTTCGGCGGCAGACTCGCGCTCGGGCTCGCCGCCGGCTGCCCGGATCGGGTCGCGGCGCTCGTCCTGCTGGCTCCCGCGCTCGGCTCGCACACGTGGTCCGATGCGGTGCAAGTCTTCGGGGAGGCTGAGGATGAAGCCCTGGAACGCGGCGATCTCGACTCCGCGGTGGAGCTGAACGTGCGGATGTGGGTCGACGGGCCGTCGCGCTCGCCGCAGGAGAGCGATCCGTCGATCCGCGCGCTCGTGGCGGACATGCAGCGCCGCGCGTTCGAGCTGGGACTGGCGGACGACGCCCAGTACGAGGAGGCGGTCGTCACGCCCGCGGACATCCGGATGCCGGCGCTCGTCATGGTCGGCGACGCGGACGTGACGGACTTCGCGGACATCGCCGAGCTGCTCGCCGCCGAGATTCCGCAGGCGTCGCTCACGCGGGTTCCCGGGGCGGGACATCTGCTCGCGCTCGAGCGCCCCGAGCTCGTCGCCGCCGAGCTTCGCGCGTTCCTGTCCGACCGCGCTTGAGCACCGTATTTCCCCACACCAATTCGTCGGTGTGCGACGGACGACGCACGGGTGTTCGGCTGATGCAATCAGGGCATGACGGGTATCTCGCGCGCGGCTGCTCTCGCGGCAGTCGCTGCGACGGTCGTGCCGATCGCCGGTTGCGGAGGCGAGGCGCAGCGCGCACCGGTCCGCGAGCTCAGCACGCCGAGCGTCACGCAGGCCGCCGGCAGCGCGCGCGTGACCGACCCCGTGCGGGCTCGGTACGTCCAGCAGGTCGATCGCGTCTGCGCGCGCTACAACCCCCAGCGCGAGAAGGCCCTCAGCGAGGCCGAGCACGCGAGTGACAACGCGCGTGCCGTCAGCGCCTACGACGGGAACATCGCGCTGGCGCAGGCGCAGTTGCGCGGCGTCGAGGCGATCGCCCCGCCCACCACGGACCGGGTGCTGATACAGCACAACGTCGTCGACCGCCTGCGGCAGCGGCTCGCTCTGCGCCTCGCGTTGCGGACCGACCTGCTCGATTCCAACCCGGCGAGCGCGCAGCGCCATCGCGCGCAGCTCGACGCCTCGCTGATCGCGCTCGAGGCCTTCGCGCGCGGCTACGGATTCCGGATCTGCGGTGCGCGATGACGGATCACGCGGTGAACCCACGTACGCCGCCCGCGCGCAAGCCGCTCCCCAGCGCGCTGAACGTGATCACGGCGGGCCTGGGCCTGTTCCTCGTGGTCCTGACGCTGCTCGCTCTGCAGGTGCGCTCCGGCCGTGATCCATCGCTCTCGCAGCAGAGCGTGAGCGGGACCAGCTCGGCCGGCTCGAAGTCCTCCTCGACGGCGACGCAGAAGCTGGTGACGAAGACCTCGTGAAGGTCGCGGCGCACACCACCGGACAGCTGATGGCCGCGGGCGCGGTCGTGCTCGCGCTGGCCGCCCTGGCCGCGTTCTCGCTGTGGGGGATGAAGCCGCCGGCGACCACGACGTCGGCCGCGCCGACCACACCGGTGACCACGCCGGCGACGAGGGCACCGGAGCGCGAGGCCGGCGATGGTTGAGCGCGATCCCTCCCGCTATGTCTTCTGGCTCGCCTCGCGCTCGGCCGGCATCGTCGCGTTCGTGCTCGTCGCCACGTCGGTCCTGATCGGCCTGTACCTGGCGTCGAACCTGGGGCGCCGCCCCGGGTACAAGCGGACGCTCGTCAAGGCGCACGAGCAGATCGCGCTGGCCGCGCTGATCGCGATCGGTGCGCACGGCCTCCTGCTGCTCGGCGACAAGTGGCTGAACCCGGGCCTGGGCGGGCTTCTGATCCCGTTCACGATGCCCTACCGCCCGATCTTCACCGGGATCGGCATCATCGCGGGCTACACGGCGTTCGCACTGGGGCTGACCTACTACGCGCGACGCCGGATCGGGACGCGACGCTGGCGCAAGGCCCACCGCCTGATGCCCTTGGTGTACGTCATGGGCGCGGTGCACGCGCTCGGCGCCGGGAGCGACGGGAGCGGACTCTGGCTGCAGGGACTCGTCGTCGTCACCGCGCTGCCGATGGCCGGGCTGATCGCGGCGCGCTACCGGCCGCGCCCGCCGCGCCGCGTCCCCGCGCCGCGCCCGGCACCCTCGTCCGCCACCAGGTGACGGTCGTGGGCGCGCGACGGCGCATCGCTCCCCGAGCCGCCGTGACCTACCTGCTGGTGCTCGCCCCGATCGTGGTGCTGCTCGCGGGCGCCGGGTTCGCCACTCTGGAGAAGGGCATCGTCTCCTCGTATTGGGAGGGGCTGTGGTGGGCCCTGTCGCTGATGACCACCGTCGGGTTCGTCGGGGAGTCACCGGAGACGACCGCAGGGCGGATCCTCTCGGGATTCCTGATGATCTCCGGCTTCGCGCTCCTCACCCTGGCGACGGCCGCGCTCGCCTCGCTGTTCGTGCGCGGTGACGAAGCGCCGATGGAGCAGCGCGAGCGCGACTTCGCTCGCGACGCGCTCGAGCGGCTCGACGAGCTCGCGACGCGCCTCGACGACATCGAATCGGCGCTCGCCCGCACCGTGACCGATCGCCCGAGTGGCGCCGGCGCCGCCGATCACCAGGACCCGTAGGGCGCCGAGCAGCTCTCAGGAAGTCACAACCGTCTCTTGGCCTGCTGTTTACCCGCCACTCGGTGGGGTGCTGCGGCATGGAGGGCCAGACGTCGACGCTCGAGCACGCCCCCGCCGTCGTCTCCCTGCCCGCGAGCGGTCGCCGGCGGCTCACGGCGGTGATCCTCGTCGTACTGGTCCTCGGAAACGCCGCGCTGATGATCTGGGTGTGGGCGAAGGACGGCGGCCTGACCGCCGCTCACGGGGACGGCGCCCGGGCCACCAGCATCGGCCGGATCACCGGACTGCTCGGCGCCTACCTCGCGCTGCTGCAGCTCGTGCTCCTGGCGCGGCTTCCGTGGCTCGAGCGGCTCGCCGGCTTTGACCGCCTGACCGTCTGGCACCGCTGGAACGGGCGTGCGTGCATCACGCTCGTGCTCGCCCACGTCGTCTTCATCACGGCGGGCTACCAGCTCATGGACCAGATCTCGCTGCGTGCGGAGATCTCCTCGCTGCTGCACGACTACCCGGGCATGGTGGTCGCCACGGTGGGGACCGTGCTGATGCTGCTCGTCGTCCTCACGTCCGTCGTGATCGTCCGGCGGCGGCTGCCGTACGAGGCGTGGTACGCCGTCCACCTCTCGGCCTACGCGGCGATCGCGCTCGCGTACGTGCACCAGATCCCGACCGGGAACGAGCTCGTCGGCCGACCATCAGGCGCAGCTGTACTGGAAGGCGCTGTACGTCGTCGTCCTCGCGCTGCTCGTCGGCTTTCGCATCGTCGTGCCGCTCGTGCGTGCGCTGCGCCACCGCGTGCGCGTCGCCGACGTCGTCGACGAGGGCGGGGGCGTCACCTCGATCCGGATGGAAGGGCGCGGGCTGGAGCGGCTCAACGCACAGCCCGGGCAGTTCCTGCGCTGGCGATTCCTCGCTCCGGGCCTGTGGTGGCAGTCGCATCCCTTCTCGCTCTCGGAGGCCCAGCACGGCGACCGTCTGCGGATCACGGTGAAGGCCGTCGGGGGCTACACGTCGCGGCTCGCCCGCGTGCGCCCCGGGACGCGCGTGTTCTTCGAAGGGCCGTTCGGGACGTTCACGAGTGCGGCCCGCCGTCACCACGGCGTCGTGCTGATCGCCGGGGGGATCGGCATCACGCCGGTTCGCGCGCTGCTCGAGGAGCTGCCTTCCGGCGGCGGCCCGGCCACCGTGCTGTATCGCACGATCCGCCCCGAGGACCTCGTTCTGCGCGCCGAGGTCGAGCGGCTCGCGGCGACGCGCGGCGCCGACCTGCACTGCATCGTCGGACACCACGACGACCACGGCGCCGATCGCCTGCTCTCGCCCGAGCACCTCGCCGAGCTGGTGCCCGGTCTTGGCGAGCGCGACGTCTATCTCTGCGGCCCTCCGGCGATGACATCCGTCGTCCTGAAGAGCCTCAGGCGCGCGGGAGTCCCCCGGCGCCACATCCATCACGAGCGATTCGCTCTCTGAGGAAGGATCCCATGCAGCCGAACAGGACCACTCTGATTCTCACGAGCGCCGCGGTCGCGCTCCCGTCGACACTCGCCGTTCCCGCCGCCGCGATCGCCGCGGCCGCGGGCCCCGGCGCCTCGGCCGCCGCGTCGAAGACCGTCTCCGGGCCTGTCGTCTCGATGCGCTGGGGTCCCGTCCAGGCGCGGGTGACGGTGCGCGGGCACCGGCTCCTCGCGGTGGGCATCTCCGCCCCGACCGAGAAGCCGCGCTCGGCGAGGATCAACGGCCGCGCGGTCCCGCTCCTGCGCAGCGAGGCGCTGCGCGCGCAGAGCGCGAGGATCAGCACCGTCTCCGGCGCGACGATGACGAGTCGCGCGTTCATCTCCTCGCTCGGCACGGCGCTGAGGAAGGCGGGTGTCTGACCGCGCAGCCGTCACTCAGCGCGTCGAGCAGATCATGGGGATGCCGATCGTGATCGACGTCCCGGGCACGCTGAGCGACGACCACGCGGTCGACGCGGCCTTCTCGCGGCTGCGCGAGGCGGACCGCGTCTTCAGCACCTACCGGGAGGACAGCGACGTCTGCCGGCTCAACAGGGGGGAGGTCTCCCTGGCCGACGCCCATCCGGACGTCGCCTCCGTGCTTGCGCAGTGCGACGAGCTGACCCGCGTGACCGGCGGGTACTTCGACGTGCGTGGCCTGCTCCCGCGCTCGCCCTCGGAGCCGGACCCCGTCGATCCGTCGGGGCTCGTGAAGGGCTGGGCCGTGGAGCGTGCCGGCGAGGTCCTCGACGCCGCCGGGCTGCGGCGGTGGTGCATCAACGCCGGCGGTGACGTCCTGCTGCGCGGCCGACCGCACGCCGGCGAGGGCTGGCGGGTGGGGATCCGGCACCCGCTCGAGCCGGACAGGCTGGCGGCCGTCGTCGAGGTCGAGGACGGCGCTGTCGCGACGTCCGGAGCGTACGAGCGGGGGGAGCACGTGCTCGATCCGCACACGGGCCGGCCGCCGCAGGACGTGCTCTCCGTGACGATCGTCGGCCCGCAGCTGGCGTTCGCCGACGCCTACGCAACCGCCGTGCTCGCGATGGGCCGCGACGGTGCCCACTGGGCCACCGGACTCGACGGCTACGAGGCGATGGTGATCACCGCTGACGAGCGCGTCCTGACCACCGTCGGCTTCGCGGCGTACCGCGTGTCCTGAGAAGCTGCGGCTTCTAGGGCTTGCGCGCGCGGATGATCGCCGAGCCGGCGTGCTCGTGGACGCGGTGCGTCTCGCGGATCTCGACGTCGACCAGGCCGGCCGCACTCAATGCCTGCTCGAACTCCTCGCGCGTGAGTGCACCGGCGATGCAGCCGGTCCACTGCGCCATGTCGGCTCGCGTCGCGTCGTCCATGTCGGGGTCGGCGATCACGTCGGAGACCGCGAAGCGCCCACCGGAGCGCAGGACCCGCGCGGCCTCGCGCAAGCACCTGCGGCTTGTCGCCCGACAGGTTGATCACGCAGTTGGAGATCACGACGTCGACGGACGCGTCGGGCAGCGGCAGATCCTCGATGTAACCCTTGACGAACTCGACGTTCTCGACTCCGGCCTTCCGTGCGTTCTCACGGGCGAGGTCGAGCATCTCGTCGGTCATGTCCAGGCCGATGGCCCTGCCGGTGCTTCCGACGCGCTGGGCGGAGATCAGGACGTCGGCCCCGGCGCCCGCCCCGAGGTCGAGCACGGTCTCGCCCTCGTCGAGGTCGGCGACCGCGGTCGGGACGCCGCAGCCGAGCGAGGCCTGCACGGCGGCCTGCGGGACGCCCTCGACGTCGTCGCGGCCGTACATCGCCTCACCGAAGACCTGCTCGCCCTTCCCGTCGGTGGTGAGCGCCGGACCGCAACCGCAGCCCTTGCTCCCCGCGGCTGCGCGTGCGGCCTCCGCGTAGCGCTCGCGGACGCTCTCCCGGATGTCGTTGTCGGTCAGCTCAGCCATGAGGTCAGCTCCTTCAGTGCGTCGGGACGGACGTAGTAGTAGGCCCAGAGGCCCTGGCGTTCGCTGTCCACGATCCCCGCCTGGCGCAGCTTCTTCAGGTGATGGGACAGCGTGGGCTGCGCGACGTCGAACAGCGGCACCAGCTCGCACACGCAAACCTTGCCGGCGTGCTTGCGCAGCACGTCGACGAGCTGCAGGCGGATCGGATCGCCGAGCGCCTTGGCGACCTCGGCCATGCGCCGCGCCTGCTCGCGCTCGACGTCGGGGTAGACGACCGGCTCGCAGCAGCGCTCCCCGGCGGCCCGCTTCCGCTTCGGGGCCAGTTCCAGATCGACGGACATCTATCTACAGATACCGATTGAAATGATGATTGTCAATAGATAGGCTCGGCGTCGTGACACTGATCCGTGCCTCACAAGCGTCACGACACACGGCGGAGAGCCCATGAGCGACGCTCCACTTAGCGCTCGGCTTTCGCTGACCGATCGCTTCCTCCCGCTCTGGATCGCTCTTGCAATGGCCGGGGGCCTTGCGCTGGGATCGCTGATCCCCGGGCTCAACGACTTCCTCGACAAGCTCAAGATCGGAACCGTCAGCGTGCCGATCGCGCTCGGATTGCTGCTCATGATGTATCCGGTCCTCACGAAGGTTCGTTATGAGGACCTCGGGACGATGCGCGGCGAGCGCGACCGGCGTATGTTCGGTGTCGCCCTCTTCCTCTCGTGGGTACTCGGGCCGGCGCTGATGTTCGCGCTCGCCTGGCTTTTCCTCGCCGACGAGCCCGCGTACCGCACCGGCG
Organism: uncultured Solirubrobacteraceae bacterium; assembly: GCA_963781935.1. Lineage (GTDB taxonomy): Bacteria > Actinomycetota > Thermoleophilia > Solirubrobacterales > Solirubrobacteraceae > F1-60-MAGs163. The sequence continues at coordinate 1,369,193 of CAWAHX010000005.1, read as the reverse complement.
TGATCGTCGTCGGTCTCGCGCGCTGTATCGCCATGGTCCTGGTCTGGAACGACCTCGCCGGCGGAGACAACGACCGCGCCGCGATCCTCGTCGTCTTCAACGCGATCTTCCAAGTAGTCGCTTACGCACTGCTCGGCTGGTTCTACCTCAACGCGCTCCCCGACCTCCTCGGTCTGGATAACCAGGGCTTCCAAGTCGGCATCTGGGAAGTGGCGCGCACAGTCCTGATCTTCCTGGGCATCCCGCTCGCCGCCGGCTACCTGACCCGCCGGTGGGGGCTTCGCACGCACGGGCGCGAGTGGTTTGAGTCGCAGTTCATCCCGCGCATCGCTCCGATCACCCTCTACGGCCTGCTCTTCACGATCGTGTTGCTCTTCGCCATCCAGGGCGACGCGATCGCCGCCGACCCGCTCACGGTCGCACGCATCGCGCTGCCGCTCCTCGTCTATTTCATCGTCATGTGGCTGCTCGGGTTCGCCGTCGGCCGCGCGATGAGCTTCGGCTACCCAAAGACCGCAACGATGGCGTTCACCGTCGCCTCCAACGACTTCGAACTGGCGATCGCCGTCTCCGTCGGTGTCTGGGGCGCCACATCCGGGCAGGCTCTCGCCGGCGTCGTCGGTCCGCTCATCGAGGTGCCGGTGCTCGTCGCTCTCGTCTACGTGGCGATCTGGTTGCACCGCCGCTGGCACTGGCCAGAGACGGAAAGCCCAGGAACCGATCCCCTCGTCAGCTCCTCGCCGGCGCCAATGACCCGCTGAACGCACCAGATATGACGACAGTTCTTTTCGTCTGCTTGAACAACGCCGGGCGCTCCCAGATGAGCGCGGCGCTATTGGAGCGAAGCGCTCGCGGGCGCCATCGCGCGCTGTCGGCCGGCACGCTTGCCGACCCCGACGGGCACGTGCATCCCGCCGTGGTCGAGGTGATGCGTGAGATCGGCCTTGACCTTTCAGGGCACAGGCCACAGCAGCTCACGAACGAGCTGGCCCAGCAGGCGGACGTCGTGGTCACGATGGGCTGCGGGGACGCCTGCCCGTATGTCCCGGGCAAGCGGTACATCGACTGGGACCTGCCGGACCCTGCTGGTCGGCAAGTCAGCGAGGTCCGCGCCCTGCGCGACGACATCAGCCGTCGGGTCGAGGATCTCGTCCAGACGCTCGACGGGCCTACCGATCACAACTCGCAGGGGGCCACATGACACGCATCGGGATCAACGGGTTCGGACGAATGGGACGCCTCGCGCTGCGAGCGGGGTGGGACGGGCCCGATCTCGACGTTCGCCCATGTCAACGAGCTGCACGGCGACGCCGCCACGGCCGCCCACCTCCTGACCTTCGATTCGGTCCACGGTCGCTGGGAATCGCGACGCCCGGGGCGCCGGCGAGCGGCTCACGGTCGACGGCGCGGACATCGCCTTCACCGCCGCGGCCGAGCCGGGGGCCGTTCCCTGGGATGAGTCCGGCGTCGACGTGGTGCTCGAGTGCACCGGCCGGTTCCGCACGCCCGAGTCGCTCGCGCCGTACTTCGAGCGCGGCGTGCGCAAGGTCGTCGTGGCGGCTCCGGTGAAGGACGAGCGTGCGCTGAACGTCGTCGTCGGCGTCAACGACGACCGCTACGACGCCGACGTCCACGACATCGTCACCGCCGCGTCGTGCACGACGAACTGCCTGGCGCCCGTCGTGAAGGTGATCCACGAAGGGCTCGGCATCGAGCGCGGCTCGATCACCACCCTGCACGACCTGACGAACACGCAGACGATCGTCGACGCTCCGCACAAGGACCTGCGGCGGGCCCGCGCGGCGGGCATGTCGCTGATCCCGACCACGACCGGCTCGGCGACGGCGATCGGCCTGATCTTCCCGGAGCTGCAGGGCCGGCTCGACGGGCTCGCGATCCGGGTGCCGCTGCTCAACGCATCGCTGACCGACTGCGTCTTCGAGGTCGCGCGGCCGACGACGGTGGACGAGGTCAACGGGCTCCTGCAAGCCGCCGCGGAAGGGCCGCTCGACGGCATCCTGGGGTATGAGAGCCGCCCACTCGTCTCCATCGACTACAAGGACGACCCGCGCTCGGGGATCGTCGACGCGCTGTCGACGATGGTCACCGACGGGACCCAGGTGAAGATCCTCGCCTGGTACGACAACGAGTGGGGATACGCGAACCGCCTGGTGGACCTGGCCCGCACGGTTGCGCAGAGTCTTGGCTGAGGCCGTGACCGACGCCGCCGCGACACGCCGGCAGGGAGACCTGCACAACTACGCGCTCGTCACGGCGGCCTACTGGGCCGACACGATCGCCGACGGCGCGATCCGGCTGCTCGTCCTCTTCTACTTCTACGGGCTCGGCTACACGCCGTTCCAGCTCGCCACGATCTTCGCGTTCTACGAGATCTTCGGGATCATCACGAACCTCGTCGGGGGCTTCCTCGCCGCGCGCTTCGGGCTGCAAGACGACGCTGGTCATGGGCCTCGTCGTCCAGATCGCGGCGCTGCTGATGCTCGGGCTCGCGCCCGACGCGTGGCTGGTGGTCGCGTACGTCATGGTCGCGCAGGCCCTCTCGGGCATCGCCAAGGACCTCACGAAGATGAGCTCCAAGAGCGCGGTCAAGCTCGTCGTCGCCGACGACGCGCCCGGCGCGCTCTATCGCTGGGTCGCGCATCCTCACCGGCTCGAAGAACGCGCTGAAGGGCGTCGGCTTCTTCCTCGGCGGGCTGCTGCTCACGGTCACGAGCTTCCAGACGGCGATGCTGCTGCTCGCCGCGATGGTCGTGTGCCGCGCTCGTGCTCGACCGTGCCGTTCATGCACGGCGGCCTCGGGCGCGCCGACCGCACGGCGAAGTTCCGCGCACATGTTCTCGAACAACCGCGCGGTGAACATCCTCGCGGCCGCGCGGATCTTCCTGTTCGCCTCACGCGACGTCTGGTTCGTCGTCGGCCTGCCCGTGTACCTGCGCACCGTGCTCGGCTGGACCTTCTGGCAGGTGGGCACGTTCATGGCGATCTGGGTGATCGGCTACGGCATCGTGCAGGCCTCCGCGCCGCGTCTGGTGCGCCGGCGCAGCGCCGAGCACGGCGCCCCCGACGGACGCACCGCGGCGCGATTGGCGTTCGTCCTCGCCGCGTTTCCGGCAGTGATCGCCATCGGCGCTCGGCGCCGGCCTCGACCCGACCACGGTGATCGTCGGCGGCCTGATCGTGTTCGGCGATCGTCTTCGCGCTGAACTCCGCCGTGCACTCGTACCTGATCCTCGCCTATGCCGACGGCGACAAGGTCGCGATGAACGTCGGCTTCTACTACATGGCCAACGCCTGCGGGCGGCTCGCCGGGACGCTGCTCTCCGGCCTGCTCTACCAGTGGAAGGGGCTGGAGGCATGTCTGTGGGCGTCGGTCGTCTTCGTGCTCGCGGCCGGGCTGCTGTCGCTGATGCTGCCCAAGGAGGCCGGCCGGCGTCTGGTCCCGGCTCATGCCGGATGAGATGATCTGCCCATGTCGACCATCAACGCGCACGAGTCAGAACAGATCGAGCGGGCGAACGCCACCGGCCTCAAGCCCGTCGTCTTCATCCACGGCCTCTGGTTGCTGCCCAGCAGCTGGGACCGCTGGGCGACGGTCTTCGAGGAGGCCGGGTACACGGCATTGACGCCGGGCTGGCCGGACGATCCGCAGACCGTCGAAGAGGCCAACGCGAACCCCGGCGTCTTCGCGAAGAAGACGGTCGGGCAGGTCGCCGACCACTTCGATGAGGTCATTCGGAAGCTGACGATCAAGCCGGCGGTCGTCGGTCACTCGTTCGGCGGGCTGCTGACGCAGATCATCGCCGGGCGCGGCCTGTCCGCGGCGTCGGTCGCGATCGACCCGGCGCCGTTTCGCGGCGTGCTGCCGCTTCCGGTCTCCGCGCTGAAGTCGTCGGCGCCCGTCCTGGGCAACCCCGCGAACCGCAACCGCGCCGTGCCGCTGACCTACGAGCAGTTCCGCTTCGGCTTCGCGAACGCCGTCGATGAGGACGAGGCGAAGCAGCTCTACGAGACCTACGCGGTGCCGGCCGCCGGGGCGCCGCTCTTCCAGGCGGCGACCGCGAACCTGAACCCGTGGACCGAGGCGAAGGTCAACAGCAAGAACCCGGACCGTGGGCCGCTGCTGATCATCTCCGGCGAGAAGGACAACACCGTCCCGTGGGCGATCGCGAACGCCTCGTACAAGAAGCAGAAGCGCAACACGGGCGTGACCGAGATCAAGGAGATCCCCAATCGCGGACACGCCCTCACGATCGACAGCGGCTGGCGCGAGGTGGCCGACACGGCGCTGGCGTTCGTCAAACGCTTCTGACCACCACGCCGGCCCCTAGGCCAGCGTCGCCCTTGCCGTGCACGTCTCGCCGGTGGGGCTCACGGCCTTTGCCGTCACGACGTCCGCGCCGGCACCGTTCGCCAAAAGCCGGCGGACGGTGAACGAGCCGCTCGGCGCCTTCGTCGTCGCCTTCGTGGAGGCGGCGAGGGAGCCGTTGCGGCGCAGCGTGACGGTCCAGCGACGGCCGTTGCGGTTCTGATCGACCTCGAACTCGGTCTCGATTCGTGAGCCGTCGGCCTTGAGCTTGAGCTTCGACGTGGAGGACTTCGAGCACGCTCCCTTGGAGCGCACGTCACCGTCCTTGGCGAGTGCGACGGCCGGGCTCAGCGCGGCAAGTGCGCCGACGACGCCGGCGGCGAGGATGCGGGTGGTGGACATGGGGGACCTCCGATTGCAGGGAATCATCTGCCTCGATGGTCACCGCCGGCCGGTCTGGCCCGCAACGGGACATTGGTCGCAGCGCCAGTGCGCCGCCCGCCGGTGACGGGCAAGATGGGCAGCGTGCAGTCAGCGCCCCCACCGAGCATCGGCTCGGCCGTCGCCCGTTTCATGGTGGGAAGCCTCGTCGCCATTGCGGTCGTCGTCATCGGAGGGTTCTTCGCGCTGCGGTCGATCACGATCGACGAGGCCCGCCGCGACACGCGCGAGCGCGTCGAGGCCGAAGGCCACCTCGTGGAGGCCGCCGGGCTGAGCGACGGCGTGCTGCGGGGCGATCGCGCCGCTCTGACGCGCCTGGACGACGTGGTCCTGGGTCAGGTGCTGGCCGGGATCGATCGTGCGCGTGAAGGTGTGGTCCCAGAACGGGACGATCCTGTACTCGGACGAGCCCTCGCTGATCGGGCGGCGCTTCGCGCTGGGCGAGGACGAGCGGCGGCTGCTTCGCACCGGCGGCTCGAAGGCCGAGCTCAGCGATCTCAGCCGGCCCGAGAACCAGCTCGAGCGGCCGGCCGGCAAGCTGCTCGAGGCGTACACGCCGATCCGCACGCCCGACGGGACGCCGGTGCTGTTCGAGATCTACCAGCGCTTCAGCTCGGTCAGCGCCAGCGGCCAGCGGCTGCTGCGCGCGCTCGCACCGCCGCTCGTGGCGGGTCTGCTCGTCCTGCTGCTCTTCCAGGTGCCGTTGGCGTGGTCGATGGCGCGGCGGCTGCAGAGCGGGCACCGTGAGCGCGAGGACCTGCTCGAGAGCGCGGTCGAGGCGTCCACCCAGGAGCGCCGGCGGATCGCCGCGGACCTCCACGACGGAGTCGTCCAGGACCTCGCGGGAGTCGCCTTCGGGCTCGCGCCACTGGCGGAGGCCGCGCAGCGCCGCGGCGACGACGAGGAGTCGAGCGTCCTGCGCGAGACGATCGTGCGCCTGCGCCAGGGCGTGCGCGATCTGCGCACGCTGCTCGTCGAGATCCATCCGCCGAACCTCGCGTCGGCCGGGCTCGAGGTCGCGCTCAGCGACCTGCTCAGCCCGATCGATGCCGCGGGCATCGCCACCGAGCTGCACGTCGCTCCCGCGGAGCCGGGCGGGACGAGCGACGAGCTCGTCTACCGGGTCGCGCGTGAGGCCCTGCGCAACGTGCAGGCGCACGCCGATGCCGATCATGTCCGCGTCGACGTCGCTCGCACACCGGCCGGGCCACGCGTCTTGTCGTCAGCGACGACGGGCGCGGCTTCGCGCCGCAGGACCGCCAACGCCGCGAGGCGGAGGGCCACGTCGGCCTGACGCTGCTCGGCGACCTGGTCGAGCGGGCCGGCGGGCGCCTCGACGTGCGCTCGGAGCCCGGGCAGGGCACGACCGTCGAGCTGGAGGTTCCGGCCGGATGATCCGCGTGCTGATCGCCGACGACCATGGAGTGATCCGCGACGGCCTCGGCCGGTTGATCGCGGCGCTCCCCGACATGGAGCTCGTCGGCGTGGCGGCCGACGGCGAGGAGGCGGTGGAGAACTGCCGGACCGCGCTTCCCGACGTCGTGCTGATGGACCTCGACATGCCGGGCGTCGACGGCATCGAGGCGACGCGGCGCATCCTCGTCGACCGGCCCGCGACGGCGGTGCTCGTCCTGACGTCGTTCTCGGATCGCCCGCGCATCCTCGGCGCGCTCGAGGCCGGCGCCTGCGGCTATCTGCTCAAGGACGTCGCCGCGGACCAGGTGGCCGAGGGCATCCGCGCCGCGGCCCGGGGCGAGTCGCCGCTCGATCCGCGTGCCGCGCGCACGGTGCTGTCCGCGCGCGCCGAGCCGGATCCCGCGGCGGGGCTGTCGCTGCGCGAGCGCGAGGTGCTGGCGCTGCTCGTCGAGGGTCTGCCCAACAAGCTGATCGCCCGCCGCCTGGAGATCAGCGAGAAGACCGTCAAGTCGCACCTGACGAACGTCTTCCGCGCGATCGGCGTGACGGACCGCACGCAGGCCGCGCTGTGGGCCGAGCGTCACGGGATCCGCCCTCCGGCCCGCTGAATGCGACGAACGTCCCATTGCGACCGGGACCCGAGGTGCCGCACGATTGCCGCTCCCCTGATGCCCGCCGTCCGTCGCCACCTCCCACCGATCGCACTCGCGGCGACGCTCCTGGCGCTGTGCGCCGGGCCGTCGCCGGCCCTCGCGCGTGACGGAGGCGGGGGCGGCGGCGAGGTCCGCGTCGCCGGGTCCTGTGATCGGGGTGCGACGTCCAAGCTCCGCCTGCGTGCGCGCGACGGGAGCATCCGGGCGCAGCTCGAGGTCGACCACGGTCGCGCTCGCGCCTCCTGGCGCATCGTGCTCGTGCAGGACCGCCGCGTCGTGTGGCGCGGACGCGCACGGACCGGCGCGGGCGGGTCGTTCGAGATCGAGCGGCGCCTGCGCGATCTCCCTGGCGCGGATCGGGTGACCGGCCGCGCATGGGGTCCCGGCGGGCTGACCTGCTCCGCCGCCGCGACGCTCCCCGGTTAGCCCTCAACGTCCCGGTCGCGGGGCGACGAAGGTCCACTGGTGCTTGGGACCGACTCGTTGGGATGGTGATCGTGCTTGCCCCCAACCCGAAAGGAACCCACCATGCGCAAGCGCATCTCGACCCTCCTCATCGCCGTCCTCGCACTCGCCGCCCTCGGCGGAGCCGCGGGCGCCGCCAACGCCAAGCAGGGAGCCGACGATCCTGCCGGCCACGTTCGCCAGTCCCACGGAGCCGACGACTCGAAGACGAGCGCCAAGCGCCACGCACGTCACCGCGCGCACCACGCCCGTCACGGCGCTGACGACGGCGCCGGTCACGTCCGCCACGCTGCGGACGATGGCCCCAACCACCGCTGAGAGCCCCGCCAAGCCCGCGCGACGGCCGCCTTCCCCCGGGCGGCCGTCGTGTTGGTCAGGTCAGACGGCCACCGCGCCGAGAGCTTCCTGGTACTGACCCATGGCGCGCTCGAGGCCCGCGCCGATGAACGCGTGCACGACGCCGATGTTCTGGGCGATCAGCCCGGCGCGTGTGGTCATGCGCTCGAACTCCTCCGAGGCGTGAACCTCGTCGAGCTGCTCCCGCGAACCGCGCAGGATGATGAACCCGTCGAGCTCACCGCCGTGCGGCTCGAGCAGCACGGGCTCCCAGCTCTCGATCTTCCCTTGCTCCTGCAGTCCGGCGTAGTACGCAGTCGCCTCGCCGAACACCTCGAGGCCCTTCTCCTCCCGGCCCCGGACGGGTGCTCCCCATCCGATGAACAGGGCTGCATCTGCCATGGTGGTCCCTCCTTTGAAGGGATTGGAACAGGAGGGAGCGAGCCTACTCCTGGAACACGGCGCATCGCAACGCGTGGAGCGGCTTGACTTCGGTCGACCCGATGGACAGGGTGGCCGCATGATCCGTCCCGTCCGTGGGGCCGGCATGGCGCTGCTGACGGGGCTGATCCTCGCTGTGGCGCCGTCGGCCGCCCTTGCCGCACCAGGCGACCTCGACCCCGGCTTCGCCACGGGCGGCGTGTTCACCGCGCCGTTCATGACGACGAACCCCGGCTCCGAGGACTCGCACACCGTCGCGGTCGACTCGCTCGGCCGCGTCTACCTGTCGGCGACGCAGGAGCCGCAGCTCAACGGCGGGCTGCTGCGCCACGTGAACGTCGTGCGACTCACGCCGCAGGGCGTCCCCGACGCCTCGTTCGGGACGGGCGGCACCGCGACGCTTCCGACCTCGGGCGACGTGCGCAACGCCGGAATCGTCGTCGACAAGCTCGACCGCCCGATCATCCTCACGACCAACGGGCGAGACCGCGCTCGGCTCGTCCGCATCGGCCTGACCCGCCTGACGACGACCGGTCAGCCGGACGCGAGCTTTGATGGCGACGGCGTCGTCGAGAACACGACGATGCCGCTGCCCGGCGTGCGGACACACTGGCCCGCCGGCGTCGCACTCGACTCCGCCGGGCGGCATCCTCGTCGTCGGCACGCTGATCGTCCTGCAGTCCGGGCTGCACCCGGCAGTCGGGCTTCGTCGTGCGGTTCGGCTCCGACGGTGCGCCTCGACACCGAGCTATGGCACCGGCGGCTCGACGCCGATCGCGGCGCCGGCACCGAGATGGCGGCGATTCAGTCGCTGCCTGCCGGCGGCGCTGTCGTCGGCGGCTACGACCATGCCACCTGGGTTCGTCGCCGCGCGCTGACGTCGACTGGTGCGCTGGACACGACCTTCGACGGCGACGGCGTCGCCTTCAACAGCCTCGGCAAAGCAGCCGGCCGACGGAGTCAGTGCGTACGGCGTGACCGTCGACCTGCAAGGTCGGCCGGTCGTCGTCGGGCAGTTCACGACGTCGTTGGCAGCCGCCGTCGGAGGTCGCGCGCTGGACGAGTGTCGGGCGCCCGATCCCAGCTTCGGCACCGGGTCCCCGGCGACCGGCGTCGTGGCGCTGCCGGCAGTCCGTCGGCCGTGGCGTCGATGCGGCGCCGCAGTGCAGCTGACGGCAAGCTGCTGATCGCCGCGATCGGATCCCGTCCGAGCCTGCTCGCCAACCAGGTGACGCTCACGCGCCTCAACGACAACGGGACGCTCGACAGACGTTCGCGCCGACGCGCCGCGACGCCCGGGGTCGCGTCGATGACCTCCGGCGACAAGAACGGCGCCACGGACCTCGCGCTGATCCCCGGCGGAGCGTACGTCACCGGCTTCCGCCGCCAGACCGACGGCATCGTCATCACCGACTACCCGCAGGTCACGCGCTTCGTCGCGAACGAGGGCTGCGGGACGGCCGCCGCCTGCCGCGCCGCCCGCGGCGCCTCCCGCCGCCCCGCCGGCCGCCAAGCCGGCGATCCCGGCCAAGCTCAGCGTCGCCAGCGTCGTGACGTTCCCCTCGACCAAGGCCTGCGTCAGTCGCCGGCTCTTCAAGATCCGGCTGCGGGTGCCGAAGAGCGCGAACGTCGTGCAGGCGGACGTGCGCGTCAACGGCAAGCGCGTCGCCGTGCGTCGCGGCGACCGCCTGCGCTCGACCGTCGATCTGCGCAGCCTCCCCAAGGGACGCTTCAGCGTTCAGATCGTGCTGAAGCTCAAGAACGGCAAGACCGTCAACGGGACGCGTCGCTACCGGACGTGCGTGCCGAAGTCGAAGGCGAAGGCGAAGCGAGCCGCTCGGCACGCTGCCTGATCCCGCGCAGCATCTTGCGCTCCATCACGAGCGAGGCGGGTTCCATCGGCAGCATCCCGATGCGGGCTCCGAGCGTCGGCAGCCGAAAGCGGTTGCGGCTGAGCAGTCGCGTGCCTCCGTCGTGGGCCTCGAGGACGAAGGTCCACGCCCAGTTGCCGTCCTGCGAGAGCCAGGCGAGGACGCGTTCGGGCTCGACGCGCTCGATGCGCATGACGTTGGGGCCGTAGCCGATCGTGTCACCGACCTGCGGATCCTGGAACTCCTCCAGCACGTGGTCGACGCTGTGCATGTCGAGGCGCAGCAGGTTCTCGATCCAGTCGTAGGTGTAGGCGCCGCCGCGCGGCGACGGACCCATCTGCGCGAGCCATGGCCAGACCGCCGCGGGCGGCGCGTCGATCCAGACGGCCCGGGTCGAGACGCCGTCGGCGCTCTCCAGCAACTCGTCGCCGGGCAGGCGTGAGCGTGCCTCCTCCTCGGTCGCGCCCCAGGTGAGGATCGGCCGGCGCAGCCGGGGGTAGAGCAGCGCGGCCAGCGCGGCCGCCAGGAGGACGACCGCCGGTCCGCGCCGCATCAGCCCCACGGAATCGTGGCCTGCAGCACGGCCTCCTCGAGGGCCGCCGTGCGCAGGCCGGTGATCTCCTGGTAGGCGGGGTCGCCGACCATCTGCAGAAACGCGCTGCGGCTGGGGTAGCGCACGACCAGCATCGCGTCCCAGCGGTGCTCGTCCGGGGCGACGAGCGTCGTCGAGCAGTCGCCCGCGTAGAGCACCGTCGCGCCCACACCCTCCAGGAACGGCCCGACGCTGCGCCGCGTACTGGGCGTACGAGGCTGCGGCCGTCGTCCTCGGCGTAGCGCAGCAGGTTCAGCATCACGACGGGGCCGCCGTCGTCCTCCTCAACGAACGCCTTGATCGTCTCGCCGGTCGGGTCTACCGCCATGGTGGTCCTCTTCGGATCGGGGGGCCGCACGCTACATGCTCTGCGCGTCGTGCCACCCGCCCGTAAGCTCGGGCGATGCAGCGTTCCGACGAGCTCGCCCCGCTGTCGCGCGAGCATCATGTGGCACTGGAGATCGCGCTGCGCCTGCGCCGCGCGACGGAGGCCGATGCCGATGACGTCAGGACCGCATTCCTGCGTTTCTTCTCCGACGAGGGGCGTGAGCATTTTCGCGCTGAGGAGGAGCTGCTGCTCCCGGCCTTCGTCCGCCACGTCGCCGCGGATGACCCCGACATCGTGCGGATCCTCAGGGAGCACGCCGAGATGCGCCGCCGCGCGCAGGACCTCGCCGCCGGTCCCGTCGCCGCGGCGGGCCTCAAAGAGCTGGGGGACCTGCTGAACGATCACGTGCGGTTCGAGGAGCGCACGCTCTTCCCGCGGGTGGAGGCCGTGCTGGAAGCGGCTGAGCTCGGGGCGCTCGGGGCGGCGCTCGCGAAGTCGGGCTCCGCGCATCGCCCGCCGCGCAGCTGAGCTCAGTTCGCCGCAAGTTTCGGCGCAGGTGTCGCGGCTGCGCCCGACGCGCCCGGTCGCCCGACCGCCAGCAACACGCCCAGCGCGAGGCCGGCGACGACGGCCATGAGGATGAATCCCAGCGTGTAGGAGCCCGTCTGCGATTTCACGACGGCCATCACCAGCGGGGGGAAGAACCCGCCGAGGCCGCCGGCGGCGCCGACGACGCCCGTGACCGCGCCGACCTTGTCGGGGTACCACTGCGGCACGAGCTTGAAGGTGGCGCCTGTGCCGAGCCCGAGGCAGATGGCCATCGTCAGGCAGGCGATCGTGAGCGGCACCATGTGCCTGTAGCTGCCGGCGAGCACGAGCGCCAGCAGACCGGTACCCACGAACGAGACGATCAGGACGTTCTTCGCACCGATGCGATCCGAGAGCCAGCCGCCGACAGGGCGTGCCGCGACGGCCATCAGCGCGAAACCGGCGGCGCGCGTGCCCGCGTCGGTCTTCGAGAGGCCGTGGACGCCGTGCAGCAACTTGGGCAGATAGAGGAACATCGCAACGAATCCGCCGAAGGCCATGAAGTAGAACAGCGTCAGGGCCCACGCGCGGCCGGAGCCCTTGCCCTTGAACGTCGCGAGCGCCGCGAACATCGGTCCACCAGAGGTGTTCAGCGATCCGGGTGCATCGCGGGCGGCTGACCAGAAGACGAACGCCATCACCGCCACGAGGCCCGCGGCGATCCAGAACGGGACGTCGAGGCTCGTGGCCTTCGCGATCCGCGGCGCGGTCAGCGCGCCGAGCACCGTGCCGCCCATTCCGATCCCGTAGATGCCGAGCGCAAAGCCCTGCCGGTCGGCCGGATACCACTTGTTGACGAACGGAACGCCGACCGCGAACGAGGCGCCGGCAAAGCCCAGCAGGAAGCCGAAGATCAGCACCGCGGTCCACGAGTCGTTGAACAGCGCCAGCCCGACGAGCGGCAGTGGGGTGAACGCCATCAGCGCGGTGAAGACGTGCCTGCCGCCGAAGCGGTCGGTCATCACCCCGAGCGGGATCCGCATCAGCGAACCCAGCAGCACCGGAATGGCGATCGTGATCGCGAGCTGCGTATCCGACAGGTCCAGCTGGTCCTGCAGGTCGGGCCCCAGGGGGCCGAGCAGCGCCCATGCGTAGAAGCAGATCCCGAACGACAATGTGGCGAGGGTCAGCGCGGTCGCGTTGCCGCGCGGGGCGGTGTCACTGGACACGGGTCGGTCCTTCCGTCGAGGAGAGCGAGGGATCTGGCGAGCCCAATCCGCCGCTGCCGACGCGCGCCGAGAGCGGTGCGCGCGAGCGGTAGACGATCGGCCGGCGCCAGAGGTAGCCGATCGGCACGCTCCACGCGTGCACAAGTCGTGTGAAAGGCCAGATCAGGATCACCACCCACCCGCCGATCGCGTGGAGCTGGTAGCTCAGCGGCACGGACGCGGTCGTCATGACACCGGGGTCGGGGTTCAGCAGGAAGAGGCCGCGAAACCACGGGGACACGGTCTCGCGATAGTCATAGCCGCCCTGGATCAGGTTGTGGATCGAGGTGTTCCACATCCCGGTCGCGACCATGAAGGCGAGCAGCACGAGGACCACGACGTCCGTCGTGCTCGTCGTGCCCCGCACCCGCTTGTCGCGCACACGGCGCACGATGAGCAGGCCGAGCCCGAGCAGCATCGCGAGGCCCGCGATCGTGCCCATCGTCGCCGAGAAGATGCGGTACTGGTCCTCACTGATGCCGACCCCGTCTGTCCATGCTTTGGGGACGAGGATTCCGATGACGTGGCCGCCGATGACCGCGAGCAGGGCGATGTGGAAGAGCGGGCTCCCGAGCTTGAGCCAGCGACCCTCGAGCAGCTGGGTGGACCGTGTCGTCCACGTGAACTGATCGTGGCGGTAGCGCCAGATCGTTCCGACGACGAACGTCGCGATCGCGACATATGGCAGCGCCACCCAGAGCAGCCATCCGCCACGGCTCATGGCGATCGTCATCGGCCCATCACTCCCGCGCGGGGCGGCATGACCTCGGGCGGCGCGAACGGCTCGAGGCCGACCTGCTCCTCCGGCGGGCCCTCCGCCGCGATCCGCTGTGCCGCTCGCAGATCGGCCGCGCTCATGACCGGCAGGACGTCCGCAACCGCGTCGAGGACGCCGGCGTACGGGCTGTCCAGGTCGCGCAGTGATGCACGGAGCAACTCGATGCCCGGTCGCATGCGCCGAAGGATCGCCTCGCCTTCGTCGGGTACGAGTGCGGCGAACTCCAGCATCGCCGGCAGGTAGTCCGGAATCTCGCCGTCGGTCAGCTCCAGGCCGGCCTCGCGGTAGCGGCGCTTGAGCCCCAGCAGCGTGGCGCCGCGCTGGCGGCGATCGCCGTCGCGGTAGTACGAGATGTGCAACGAGGCGCGCTTGTGGAAGTCGAATGTCGCGACGTACTCCTGCTGCGCGAGCAGCTCGTCCTGGCGCAGCCGGCGCTCGAGGAACGTGCACAGCTCGCGCCCACCGGCCGAAGCGGGGATCGTCGCCGCCACGTCGCGCAGGACGCGGCTCGCCGCGAACAGCTCGCGATCCGGGTAGTCGAGCACGAGTGCGGCGATTCGCAGGGTGTCGCTCATGCGCCGTTCCGGCCTTCGACGTGCGTGATCGCCAGTGCCGCGCCGCCGCCCTCGGCGATCGCCAGAAGGTCCAGCGCCTCTTCACCGGCCCGCTCCTCGGCCGGGTCGGCCTGGGAGCCGCACGAACCCGGGCCGCCCGCGAAGTCCAGCCCGCAGCCACCCTGGCGCTCGCTCAGGGTGTCGGCCGTCTCGCGGTGTGCCGCCGGGATCACGTAGCGGTCCTCGTACCTTGCGAGCGCCAGGAGCTCATACATGTCCTCGATCTCGGTGGCGCTCATGCCGACCGCCGCACCGATCGCCGGATCGGGCTGGGCACCGACGTTCGAGCGCCGCATGTGGCTGCGCATCGCGGCGAGTCGCTTCAGGACGAGTCGCACGACATCCTCGTCGCCGGCGGTGAGCATGTTCGCGAGGTACTGGACGGGGATGCGCAGCTCGTCGATCGCGGGGAAGACGTCGTCGGGGTCGGCCTCCGAGCCGCTCCCCTCGACCAGCGACATCACCGGCGAGAGCGGCGGGACGTACCAGACCATCGGGAGCGTGCGGTATTCGGGGTGCAGCGGCAGGGCGATCCGCCACTCCATCGCGAGCTTCCAGACCGGCGACCGCACGGCCGCATCGAGCCAGTCCTCGGGGATCCCGTCGCGCCGCGCCTGACGGCGGACGTCCGGGTCGCTGGGGTCCAGGAAGACGTCGAGCTGCGCGTCGAGGAGGTCGTGCTCGTCGGTGACCGAGGCGGCGGCCTCGACGCGGTCTGCGTCGTAGAGCACGATCCCGAGGTAGCGGATCCGACCGACGCAGGTCTCCGAGCAGACGGTGGGCATGCCCGCCTCGATGCGCGGGTAGCAGAGCGTGCACTTCTCGGCCTTGCCGGTCTGCCAGTTGAAGTAGACCTTCTTGTAGGGGCAGGCGCTGACGCACATGCGCCAGCCGCGGCACTTCTCCTGGTCGACCAGGACGATCCCGTCCTCTTCGCGCTTGTACATCGCGCCGGACGGACAGGCCGCCACGCATGCGGGATTCAGGCAGTGCTCGCAGATGCGCGGCAGGTACATCATGAAGACCGACTCGTAGTCGGCCCTGACCTGCTCCTCGACTCCGTCGCGGACGTTCGGGTCGAGCTTCACCTGGTCGGGCCCGCCACCGAGGTCGTCCTCCCAGTTCGGGCCCCACTGGAGCGCGAGTGGGTCGCCGGTGATCTTCGAGATCGGTTGCGCGACCGGCTGGTGGCGCTGAGGACCGGCGGTCGTCAACGACGAGTAGTCATAGGTCCAGGGCTCGTAATAGTCGTCAAGCTCGGGCAGGTTGGGATTGGCGAAGATCGTCGCCAGCTTTGAGAGCCGCCCGCCCGCCTTGAGCTTCAGGCGACCCCGGCGCGTGAGCTCCCATCCGCCCTTCCACTGCTCCTGGTCCTCCCAGCGCTTGGGGTACCCGACGCCGGGCTTCGTCTCGACGTCGTTGAACCACATGTACTCGGCGCCCTGGCGGTTCGTCCAGACGTTCTTGCAGGTGACCGAGCACGTATGACAGCCGATGCACTTGTCGAGGTTCATGACCATCCCGACCTGGGCCATGATGCGCATCAGTAGGTCACCTCGCTGCGGCGCTTGCGGACGATCGTGAGCTCGTCGCGCTGGGAGCCGATCGCACCGTAGTAGTTGAACCCGTAGGACAGCTGCGCGTACCCGCCGATCAGGTGGGTCGGTTTGATCATGATCCGCGTGACCGAGTTGTCGGTGCCGCCGCGGGTGCCGCTGGTCTCGCTGATCGGCACGTTGATGTGGCGATCCTGCGCGTGGTACATGAACGCGCTGCCGTCGGGAATGCGGTGCGAGACGACGGCCCGGCATGCGATCACGCCGTTGCGGTTGACGATCTCGACCCAGTCGTTGTCCTGGACATCGATCTGTGCGGCGTCGCCCGGACCCAGCCAGACCACCGGGCCACCGCGGAACAGCGTGAGCATCAGCAGGTTGTCCTGGTACTCGGAGTGGATCGACCACTTCGAGTGCGGGGTGATCCACTTGACGAGGACCTCTGCCTCGCCGGGCTCGAGTTCGCCCTGCTCGTGACGTGCGACCGCCAGCGGCGGGCGGTAGGCGGGAAGGCCCTCACCGAACTCGAGCATCCAATCGTGATCGAGGTAGAAGTGCTGGCGGCCGCTCAGCGTGCGCCACGGCACGTCGCGGTCGACGTTGACGGTGAACGGCGAGTAGCGGCGGGTGCGGCTCTCGATGCCCGACCACTCCGGTGAGGTGATCACCTTGCGTGGTTGGATGCGCACCTGCTCGAGCGTGATCCGCTCGTCCTCGCGATCCTCGGCGAGGTCGGCGAGCTTCATGCCGGTGCGCTTCTCCAGCGCCTTGAAGCCTTCGACCGCCATGCGGCCGTTGGTCGTCCCGGAGAGCCGGAAGATCGCCTCGGCCACGTGGACGTCGCGTTCGAGCTTGGGCCGCCCGTCACCGACGCCGCCACGCACGACGCCGTTCATGCGGCGCAGGTCCTCGACCTCCTGCTCGGGCTTCCACGCGATGCCCTTCCACGCGATTCCGGCCTGCTCGACGAGCGGGCCGAGCGCCGTCATCTTGTCGTGGACGACGCCGTAGTCGCGCTCGACGACGATCAGCTTTGGCATCGTCTTCCCGGGGATCGGCTCGCACTCGCCGTGCTTCCAGTCGGCGGCGATGCCACCGGGCTGTGCAAGCTCCTCCGGCGTGTCGTGCAGCAGCGGTGCCGCGACGAGGTCCCTGCGCATGCCGAGGTGCTTCTTCGCCAGTCGCTGGAACTGCTCGGCGACCTTGTTGAACGCATCCCAGTCGGTGCGCGCCTCCCACGGCGGCGGGACGGCCTTGCTGAACGCGTGGACGAACGGGTGCAGGTCCGTGCTGGAGATGTCGTCCTTCTCGTACCAGGTCGCCGCCGGCAGCACGATGTCCGAGTAGAGCGCCGACCCGTTCATGCGGAAGTCGATCGTGGTGAACAGATCGAGCTTGCCCTTCGGTGCCTCGTCGCGCCAGCGAACCTCGGTCGGCCGGCCGTGTGGAGCGGTCTCCGACGCCGTGACGCTGTTCTTCTCCACGCCGAGCAGGTGACGGAGGAAGTACTCGTGGCCCTTGCTCGAGGAGCCGAGCAGGTTCGCACGCCACAGCGTCAGGATCCGGGGGAAGTTCGCGGGGTCGTCAGGGTCCTCGCAGGCAAAGCGCAGGCCGCCGCTCTGCAGCTCGTCGATGACGTGCTGCGCCGGCTCCTTGCCGGCGGCCTGTGCCTCGTCGCAGACGTCGAGCGGGTTGCGGTTCAGCGTCGGGTAGCTGGGCAGCCAGCCCATGCGCGCCGACTGGGCGATCGTGTCGGCGAAGTGCTTGCCCTGCAGGCGCCCCTCGCCGAGCGGGCTCGTGAGCTCGTCGACTCCGAAGCGCTCGTAGCGGTACTGGTCGGTGGCGAGATACCAGAACGACGTCGTCGCCTGCTGGCGCGGCGGGCGCGTCCAGTCGGTGGCGAAGGCCATCACGCCGAAGCCCGTGATCGGGCGGACCTTCTCCTGCCCGACATAGTGCGCCCAGCCGCCGCCGTTGACGCCCTGGCAGCCGCACAGCATGACGAGGCTCAGCATCGCCCGGTAGATCTGATCGCCGTGGTACCAGTGGTTCGTCCCGGCGCCCATGACGATCATCGAGCGGCCCTCCGTGATCTCGGCGTTGCGCGCGAACTCGCGCGCGATCCGCGTGACGAGGTTCGCGTCGACACCGGTGTGCTCCTGCTGCCAGGCTGGCGTGCACGGCAGCGGGTCGTCGTAGCCGCTGGGCCAGTCTCCGGGCAGGCCGTCGCGACCGGCGCCGAGCTGCGCGCACAGCAGGTCGAAGACGGTGGTGACGAGCCGGTCGCCGATCCGCTTGGCCGGAACGCCGCGACGCATGACGCCGCCGCCCTCGGTCTCGCCGACCTCGAAGCGCGCGAGGTCGAGCGGGACGAGCTCGTCATGCGCCCCCAGCAACGAGAGGCGCGGATCGGTGTCTCCCAGGTCGAGGTTCCACAGGCCTTCGCCCTCGTCGCCCCAGCGGAAGCCGAGTGACCCGTTCGGCACGACCGGCTTACGAGTCGTCTCGTCGAGCACGACGGTCTTCCATTGCGCGTTCTCGGACGTGTCACCGAGGTCGGCGGCACGCAGGAAACGGTCTGTGACGTAGACGCCATCGCGCTCGCGCAGCGTGACGAGGAACGGCAGGTCGGTGCGCTTCTTCGCGTACCCGTCGAAGTAGGGAGTGCTGCGGTCGAGGTAGTGCTCCTTGAGGATCACGTGCGCCATCGCCAGCGCCAGCGCGCCGTCGGTGCCCGGCTCGGCGTTCATCCAGTGGTCGGCGAACTTCGTGTGGCCCGCGTAGTCCGGCGAGACGACGACGACCTTCTGGCCCCGGTAGCGGGCCTCGGTCATGAAGTGCGCGTCAGGGGTGCGCGTCTGGGGGATGTTCGAGCCCCACAGCATCACGTAGCTCGAGTTGAACCAGTCGGCCGACTCCGGCACGTCGGTCTGGTCCCCCCAGATCTGCGGCGAGGCGGGCGGCAGGTCGGCGTACCAGTCGTAGAACGACAGGCAGACGCCGCCGATGAGCGACAGGAAACGCGTTCCCGCGGAATACGAGACCGGCGACATCGCCGGGATCGGCGAGAACCCGACGATGCGGTCCGGGCCGTGCTCCTTGACGGTGTGCACGTGCGCGGCGGCGATGATCTCGGAGACCTCGTCCCAGTCCGACCGCAGGAATCCGCCCATGCCCCGCTGGGACTTGTAGGCCTTCGCCTTCTGCGGGTCGGTGACGATCGCCGCCCAGGCGTCGACCGGGTCGCCGGTGCGCGCGAGCTCTTCGCGGTAGAGCTTCAGCAGCGCGCCGCGCACGTACGGGTGACGGACGCGGACGGGGGAGTAGAGGTACCAGGAGAACGATGCTCCGCGTGGGCACCCGCGGGGCTCGTACTCGGGCGCGTCCGGGCCGTTCGAGGGGTAGTCGGTCTGCTGGGTCTCCCACGTGACGAGGCCGTCCTTGACGTAGACCTTCCACGAGCAGGAGCCGGTGCAGTTGACGCCGTGGGTCGTGCGGACGACCTTGTCGTGCTGCCAGCGGTCGCGGTAGAGCTGCTCCCACTCGCGCGAGTGACGCGAGCTCGTGCGCCAGCGGTCGTTCGGCTTCGCGGTGGCGTCCGTGCGTCTGAAGTGGCGCGGACCGGGCAGTCGGGGGCCGGCGTCGGTTGGCGTGCTCACGATGTGCGACGATAGTTTTCACACCGGCACTGTGTAATCCGTGGCAACTACCGACCCCGAAAAACAACCGACCGAAGCGCGCGTCGTGGAACTGTTCCGTTCCGTCGACGCGGCGCTCGACACCGCGACCGTCGCTCGCCGGCTGAAACTGCATCCGAACGGGGTGCGCCTGCAGCTGCAGCGCATGGAGCGCCGAGGCCTCGTCGAGAGCGAGTCGGCGCGCGGCGATGTCGGGCGTCCGCGGGCACTCTGGCGCCTGACGCCGCGGGCGATCGCGGAAGCCGACATGCCCCACACCGGCTGGGCCATGGCCCGGTCGCTCGCGCGTGCCATCCCGGCGACGACGACGCGCCTTCGCGAGGTCGAGCTCGCGGGAGAGCAGATGGGGGCCGAGCTCGCGAACGAGCTGGGATCGGCGACGAGCGACGATCCGCGCGAGGCACTCGGCGACGCGCTGGCGGCGCTCGGCTTCGATCCCGAGCGCACGGACGACGGTCCCAGGGCGCGCTACGCGTTGCGAACGTGTCCCTACGCGGAGGCGGTGCGCGAGAACGCCGCCGTCGTCTGCACGCTGCATCGTGGAGTGGTTCGCGGGGTCCTCGCCCGCGTGGCTCCGGGCGCCGAGCTGACGGCCTTCGAGCCGAAGGATCCCGGGCCCGCCGGCTGCATCGTGGGAGTGACGCTGGCTACCGATTGAGCTGCCGCGCCACCGCGCACGACCGTCCGTCTGCTGGTGGAAGTCGACGGCGACGATCGCCCCCGGGATGCCGCGCTCGCGTCGTGCACTGCTGGATCCGGCGCCGCAGCGGGGCGGCACGCCCGATCGGCCGGTTCTGCGCCGGGCGCGGCGGGAAGTTGTCGATCCAGTGGTTGATCAGCAGCAGCGGGCTGTCCGGCTCGCCGCGTGCTCGCCGGCAGCTCAGCTGGGTCGGGAGCCGCGCGCCGAGTGGCGTGTCCTGGATGAACGAGAAGGCCCGCATGTACCACGCGGGCGTGCCGCCGTCCTCTTCGGCGAAGACGACCAGCCGCTTGCCCGCGCCTGATGAGCGTCGCCGAGCGTCGGCATCGGGGCCCGGCGGTCGAGCGTCGCGGCGTAGCGGCAGCAGGCCGGTCCGCTCGAAGGCCTGCTCCACGACCGCGGGCGGCACGTACGGCTCGACGATCACCATCAGGACCTCGGCCGGATGCGTGTCAAGGAAGCGCCTGATCGACCTCGAGCTCCTGGTCGAGCGGCTCGGAGCCCAGCTCGCACAGGGTGTGGCACAGGTACGGCTTCGCCACACCGTTCAGCGAGCCGACGCCGATCTGCCCGGCCACCGTGTCTGCGAAGCGCAGCGCCTGCGGGCCGATCTGCTTGGCGACCTTGTTGCGGTCCGAGCCCTCGGCTCGCAGGTCCGTGCGCACGATCCCGTGGTCCGCGTCGTAGACGCCGAAGTGCACGTCGATCAGCAGCGCGCGAATCCCGTCGTCGAGCTGTCGCCCGATGGCGAAGCGCTGGTTGGCGAAGTGCCACCCGGGCTCGTCGGATGCTGCGTACGAGTTGTGCGTCCCGGGGAAGATCGCCTCGTCCAGGCGCCTGGCGCAGAGTGCCGCCGAACCGTTGCAGACCTTGGGAGCGGGCGACGCTGTGGTGCGCGTGCCCGCAGACCCGCCACACGCGACGCCAGACGTCGTCGCCGCCGCGAGCAGCAGACCCATCACCAGGAGCCGAGTAGGGCGAGATCGATGATCGGGGTTTGTCATGGCGCGCTCGGACCCTACTTCCGCGGGTCTGGTCCTCGCGGCGGTCGTGGTGCAGTGGCCGGAAACCGGCTTGGCGCGTCGGCGCGCATCACAGCCGAATACCCTGCCGGCCGTGCTTCGCGTCATCTGCCGGGTCGCGGCCTCGATTCTCGTGTGCGGGGCCCTCGCCGGCGGCGCCGCGCCGCTCGCGAGCGCCTTCAGCGGCAGCGTCTACTTCACCGCGGGCGAGCAGTTCGCGCCGGTCAAGCGCACGCTTCCCGACAGTGGCCGGCGGCTCCCCACGGCGCTGCGCCTGCTGCTGGCCGGGCCGACGGCCGCCGAGCAGCGCCGCGGCTTCGGGTCGGCGATCCCGCAGGGGTCGAAGGTCCTTGCGGAGAGCTTCGACGCCGCCACCGGCGTGGCGACGATCCGCTTCGACGCGCGGTTCATCTTCACGCGCAGAGCTGTGCGCACGAAGGCCGACGCGATCCGCGAGTACTACGGGCGCGCCGGTGAGGTGGTGTTCACCGCCACGTCGCTTCCCGAGGTCAAGGCGGTGCGCCTTTCTGCTCCCGGGAAGGACGCGGTGACGCTGCGGCGTGCGGACTTCGCCAAGCCGGCGAGGGAGCCCGCCGCGCAGAAGCCGCCGACACCCACCGGCCCCAAGCCCAGCGACACGCGCGCGATCCAGCAGGCGCTCGCGCGCCTGACGTACCTCCCGGCAGGTGCGGTCAACGGGACCTACGACGATCGCACCAGGCAGGCGATCCGGGCCTTCCAGGGCGTGCAGGGCCTTGACCGCGACGGGCTCGCCGGGCCGAAGACGACGGCTGCCCTCGCGACCGCCGCGGTTCTGAGGCCCCGAGAGTCAGGCAGCGGGCGGCGGGTGGAGATCGATCGGGCGCGCGGCGTCGTGCTGCTCGTGTCCGGCGGGAGGGTGCAGCGGGTGATCCATACGAGCACCGGCCGCGGAGGTGACTCCACCGACGTCGGCACTCCGACCGGGCGGTTCAAGATCTACCGCAAGGAGCGCGAATCCTGGTCGGTGCCCTATCGCGTCTGGCTTCCATACGCCGCCTACTGGGATCGCGGCTGGGCGCTCCACGGGTACAAGGACGTCCCGAACTACCCTGCCTCCGCCGGTTGTGCGCGCCTGCCGCTGAGCGAGGCGCCCATCGTCTACGCGTTCGTGAAGATCGGAACACCGGTCACGGTGTACTGATCCGGCCGGCGGCCCTGTCCGCCTTGCTGCGCTCCTTGGCCATCGCGACGGCCAGCGCCAGCTCGGCGGCGTCGATGCCCTTCTCGAGCTCGGGGTGCTCGGGCTCGGCCTCGGGCACACCGCCGAACATCGGCAGGCCGTCGGGCTTCGCGTCCTTCTTCGCCGCCTTCACGCTGTCGTAGAAGTTCTCGGGGCCGATCAGGTCGACGACGCCGGACTCCGTGAGCGCGTCGTGAACCGGCCCCTTGACGCGGCACATCCGCACCTGGATGCCGCGGCCGTGCAGCTCGCCGACCAGGTCGGTCAGGACGTCGACGCCTTCGAGGTCGATCTGGGACATGGCGTCACACACGAGCACGAGCGCCTCGGGTGGCTCATCGTGTGCGTCGATCAGCGTGAGCACCGACTGGCGGAAGTACTCGGCATTCGCGAAGAAGAGCTCGGACTCGAAGCGCACGATCAGCACCTCGTCATGCGTGCGCGCGTCCGGGTGGCGGCTGACGTCGCGGTGGCGGCGCGCCCCCTGGACCTTCCCGAGCACGGAGACGCGCGGGCGCGCGCTGCGGTAGAGGACGGCGACCAGCGTCGCGATCACGCCGACGACGATCCCGTTCAGGATCCCGAAGAGGAGGGTGCCGGCGAAGGTGATCAGCGCCGACCAGAACTCGGGGTGGCGGGGCACCCAGCGTCCGGGCTGTCCGGTGGAGCGCTGCGCGGCACGCTGGAACTCGAGCAGGCGGCGGAAGCCCGGAAGGTCGATGAACGTCAGGACCGCGGCGATCACGATCGCCGCCAGCACCGGGTAGGGGAGGTTCTTGAAGAGCGGGGTCAGCACCAGCAGCGTGGCGAGGATCGAGACCTTCGTGACGACCGACGCGACCACGGTGCGGCCGCCCGCGCCGTCGGACAGCCCGGTCTGGGCGAAGCTCGCGTTGCTCGGATACCCCTGGAAGAGGCCGGCGGCGAGGTTGCCGAGTCCAAGCCCGACGAACTCCCGGCGAGCGTCGACCTCGTAGCCGCGCTTCCGCGCGAACGTGCGGCCGATGGCGATCGTCTCGACGAAGGCGATCAGCGCGATGCCGGCGGCCGGGCCCGTCAGCGTCTCGACGTCGTGCCAGCTGATGTCCGGCAGCCCCGGGGTCGGCAGACCGCTCGGAACGGCTCCGACGACGTGCACCGTGTCCGACAGGCCCAGGATCCCGACGAGCGCCGTCGCGGCGATGACCACGATCAGCTCGCGCGGGATGCGCGGCGCCACACGGCGCAGCACGAGCAGCAGCACGAGCGTACCGACGCCGAGCACCACCGAGGTCAGGTCGATCGCCCCGAGCTGACGGCCCAGGTCGCTGACCGTGGTCTGGAAGGTCCGGGTCGAGACGTCGCTGACGCCGAGCAGGTTCGGCAGCTGGGCGGCGATGATGACCAGCGAGATCGCCGCCGTGAAGCCGATCAGGACCGCGCGCGAGAGGAAGTCGGCGACGAAGCCCAGCCGCAGCACGGCTGCTGCGAGCAGCATCAGCGCGACCATCAGCGCGAGCAGCGCAGCGAGCGCGGTGGCCCGCGCGACGCTCCCGCCGGCCATCGGCGCGATCGCCGCGGCGGTGAGGATCGAGCTCGTCGAGGTCGGCCCGACCTGGGCCTGGCGGATCGTGCCCGCCAGCCCATAGGCGAGCCCGGCGACCGCGGAGGCGTAGAGCCCGACGATCGGCGGCAGACCGGCCAGTCCGGCGTAGGCCAGCCCGCTCGGCACCGCCGCCGCCCAGACGGCGAGCCCGGCGGAGACGTCGCCGCGCAGCGCGCGTGACGAATACCCGCGAAGCGTCCCCACCGGCGGCAGGAGTCGCTCGAGCCTTCCCGGGTCGCTCGCGGGAGCGTTGGCCGCGTTCGGCACCGGCCGATGTTAACGACGGGTGAAAATCGGTTCGACCGTGGTTTCTACGCCAGGAACTGCGCCATCGCGTCATGCACGAGTCGCGGGCGTTCGAACTGGGGCACGTGCCCGCAGTTGAGCTCGAGGTGACGCGCCGCAGGGAGCAGGTCGCGAACGTGATGGGCGAAGCCGATCGGCACGATGTGGTCGTTGCGCCCCCAGACGAAGAGGCTCGGCACGGTGAGGCCCGCCAGTCGCGTCCAGAACCCCTCGCGGCCGTGCGGCTCGTCGAGGTACAGGTTGCGAGCCGCAGCGTAGAAGGCGGCGCGCCCGCGCGGGGTCAGGTACGAGCGCAGGAACTCGTCGACGCCGGCGGCCGTCCAGCCTTCCTCGGCGCCGGGGACCACGCGCCGGACCACCGGCTCCACGAGGCTGCGCGGAGCGAGCTGCACGAGACCCAGCTCGGGGCGCAGCAGCCGCAGCGCCGGAGCGAACGGGCGCCCGCGCAGCCAGGCCATCGCCGGCGCCAGCAGGACGAGGCGCTCGACGCGCTGCTCATGCGCCATCCCGAGCTCGAGTGCGACCCGTCCGCCCATGCTGTTTCCGACGATCGACGCGCGCTCGATGCCGAGGCCGTCGAGCAGGGCGACGACGCTGCGCGCGAAGAAGCGTGCGTCGTAGGACGCGCCGATCGGCTTCACCGAGTCGCCGAAGCCGGGAAGGTCGACCGCGATCACGCGGTGACGATCGGCGAGCGCGCCGACCGTGGGCAGGAAGGACACCTTCGTGGCGCCGAGCCCGTGCAGCAGGATGACCGGTGGGCCCGAACCCGCCTGCATCGTCGAGATCGCGCCGATCTCGGTGTCGATCTTGCGGTAGCGCAGGCCGTCGCCGCTCGCCGCCGTGTTCGCGGTCGCGGCGAGGAAGCCGACGCCGAGGTGCAGGTCGTGGCGGACCGTCAGCCGGCCCTGCCGGAACGCGTCCATCCCGTCGCGCACGTCGTTCGCCAGGGCAAGCCACGTGACGGCGTCGGCCGTGATCACCGCGTCAGGCCGCGCGTGGAGGTCGGCCGGCTCGAGCAGGGCGCGATCGCCGTGCAGGCGCGCGTCCCACCGACCGATTCCCGGGCCCTGGAGGCGCACCCGCGCGTGGCCGTTCCCGACCGGGAAGACCTCCGGATCGAAGCGGGCGACGAGCGTCAGGAGCGAGGGAGGGAGCGCCCCTGACGCAGCGTCGTGCGCGTCGACGTCGACCGTGCGCGAGGACGACATGACCGAATGATCGCCGGGTGGGCGGCGTCTCACCACCGCGAGAAACCCGTGCCCGGGCCGCACGGGCGTCAGTGGTTCCCCACACCACGACCCGAACCTGGGACACTGCAGATCCATCCTGCGGGGCACCTACAGTGCGCCCGTGAGCGCTCTCTCGCAGGCGGTGCCGCTGGCCCTTGCGGCGGCCTTCTACCCGCCGGCGATCATCGTCGTCATCCTCCTGCTGACCGGGGAGCATCCGCGGCGACTCGTGCTCTTCTACCTCGCCGGCGCGGCGCTGATCGTCGTGTCGGTCGGCGTCGTGTTCCTGTTCGTGCTGACGGGAACCGGTGCGAACCAACAGGAGAACACGACGGCGAGTGCGGGCGTCGACGTCGCACTCGGGGTGGCGCTGCTGGCTCTCGCCGCATGGGCCTGGCACCGGCGTGGCCGTCCGCCCGCCGAGCCCAAGGAGGAGT
The DNA here is from genome assembly GCA_963781935.1 of uncultured Solirubrobacteraceae bacterium. Lineage (GTDB taxonomy): Bacteria > Actinomycetota > Thermoleophilia > Solirubrobacterales > Solirubrobacteraceae > F1-60-MAGs163. The sequence goes on along the minus strand of CAWAHX010000005.1, from coordinate 1,343,377 downwards.
CGCAGGACAGCAGGCTGGTCCAGATCTCGCAACGTGCGACGACGAGCACGAGATGGGCGTTCGTGCTCGGGATCCTGATGTACCTCCCGTCGCCGTTCTACCTGGCGGCGATCAAGGCGGTCGCCGACTCCGGCGACTCCGACGGCAGCAAGCTCCTGGCCGTACTCATCTGCGCGATCTGCGTGATGCTGTTCGTCGAGGTCCCGGCGATCGCGCTGCTGCTGCGCCCGGACGGCGTGCAGGCGAGTCTCGAACGGTTCCAGGCGTGGCTCGGGCGAAACGCCTGGGCGCTCCTCGCCGTGCTCGCCGCCGTGGCTGGGGCTCTGCTGCTGATCTCCGGCATCGCCGACCTGGTATAGTTGTACAAGCAACTATATGACTCTCGATCCGGCCACAACACTCGGCGCCGTGCGCCTCACCGTCCGCGACCTCGACGCGATGCAGTCCTATTACGAGCGCGTGATCGGGCTGAAGACGCTGGATCGCACGGGCGACGTGGTCCAGCTGGGCGCCAGCGCCCGGCTCCACGCTCGTCGAGCTCCACGGTGGGCCGGATGCCCCGCCGCGCCCGCCCCACACGACCGGGCTGTTCCATCTCGCGCTGCTGGTGCCGGACCGTCCCGCGCTCGCGCAGACGATCCAGCGCGTGGTTCAGGCCGGAGCGCGCTTCACCGGCGCGTCGGACCATCTGGTCAGCGAGGCGATGTACCTGCGCGATCCGGAGGGGAACGGCATCGAGCTGTACCGCGACCGCCCGCGCAGCGCGTGGGAGTGGCAGGGCGAGAACGTCGCGATGGACACGCTGGCCCTCGACGTCGACGCCGTGATGGCCGAGCTCCCCGCAGAACCGGATGAGGGGATGCGCGACGGGACGATCGTCGGCCACGTGCACCTGAACATCGGCGACATCGCGGAGTCCGAGGCGTTCTACAGCGGCGTCGTGGGCTTCGACGTGATGGTGCGCGGGTATCCCGGGGCGCTGTTCGTCGCCGCCGGCGGCTACCACCATCACATCGGCCTGAACACCTGGAACGGCGATCACGCCCCGGCTCCGCCGGCCGGCGCGCTGGGTCTGCGCTCGTTCGACGTCGTGCTGCCCGACGCCGCGGCCCTGGACGACGTGCTCGGTCGGGTGGCCGCTGCCGGCATCGCCGTCGAACACGGTCGACGAGGGCACCCTCGTCGCCGACCCGTCCGGCAACCGGCTCCTGCTGCGCGTCGCCCGGTAGCGCGCTACTTCTTGACGAAGCAGCGGGTCTGCTTCTTGCCGTCCTTGCCGATCGAGCACGCGACCGGCGTCTTCCCGTTGCCGTTGGCCGCCTTCAGCGCTGTCGTGTCGGGCACGAGCGGCACGCCGTCGAGGCTGCCGTAGGCGATCACGATGTTGTCGTTCTTGCGCAGGACGTGGGCGGCGGGATCGCTGACCGGCTTCCCGTTGACGAACACGTGCAGCGGCTTGTCCTTGGTGGCCTTCAGGCCACCGACGTGATCGGGCCCCAGCGCGACGCCCCAGACGTCGAAGAGGTTCCCGAGCGTGGCCTTGAACGGCTTGTCGGCCTCCATGTGGATCACGCCCGTCTGGTCGTGCGTGTGCAGCGCGGTCTCGACGTGCTGGGACTCGTCGATCCCGATGTTCGCGGCGACCGGGACCAGGATCCCGTCGTCGTAGATGTGCAGCAACTGGTGCACGTGGAACTTCTCCGTACCCGGGGCCGGCAGGCCGAGCACGCGCAGCCGCCGCTGGATCTGGCTGTACTCGGCCTTCCACGGCGGCTTCCCCGTCTGCACGCCGGGCCCGCTGACGACCACGCCGGCCGGCGTCGTCACCGCGTTCGAGCTCGAGCCGCAGGCGCCGAGGGCCACGGCGGCGAGCACCGCAAGTGCGGCGGGGAGGATGCGCGAGGACGACATCGCGCCAGTGTAGGCGGGCGGGATTTCGGATTTCGTAACGCCTGGCGCGTCTGTCCGTGACCGTTCCGCGTGAGTACGCTCGCTGTCACCCCGTATGCCGCCCGAGCCCTTCCAGCAGTCCGCCGAGGACGCGGCCCTCGTCGCCGCGCTGAAGGCGGGGGACGAGCAGGCCTTCAGCGACCTCATCGAGCGCCTGCATCCGTCGATGTTGCGGATCGCTCGGATGTACGTGCGCACGCCGGCCGTCGCCGAGGACGTCGTGCAGGAGACGTGGCTGGCGGTGATCAAGGGCATCGATCGCTTCGAGGGGCGCTCGAGCCTCAAGACGTGGATTCTGCGCATCCTCGCCAACCGGGCCCGCACGCGCGGCGCCCAGGAGGGACGGACGGTGCCGTTCTCCGCCCTGGCCTCCGCTGACGCCGCCGTCGGCGAGCCGAGCGTGGAGCCCGAGCGGTTCGCCGGACGTGACGAGGGCCGCTGGCCCTACCACTGGGCCGCACCGCCGCGCGACTGGCCCGAGGAGCGACTGCTCGCGAGCGAGACGCTCGCAGGTGATCGATGATGCCCTCGCCGAGCTGCCCGAGAGCCAGCGCGAGGTCGTCCGGCTGCGCGACGTCGAGGGCTGGGACGCCGACGACGTCGCCGAGGCGCTCCAGATCAGCGCCGGAAATCAACGTGTGCTGCTGCACCGCGGCCGCGCCAAGGTGCGCGCCGCCCTGGAGCGCTACTTCGACCCGGCCATCGCCGCATGATCATCGACGACATCACCTGCATGGAGCTCGTCGAGCTCGTCACCGAGTACCTCGAAGGGACGATGTCCCCTGACGACCGTGCGCGCTTCGAGTCGCACCTGGCGATCTGCGACGCCTGCGTCACGTACGTCGATCAGCTGCGCCGCACGATCGCGGCGACCGGGTCGATCAGCGCGGAGACGATCGACCCGGCGGCGCGCGACGAGCTGCTCTCCGCATTCCGCGACTGGAAGCGCGGGCCGTCGTGAGCGCCGCGCCGGCGCGCCGTGTTTCGGGGCCGGTGGTCGCGGGGATGTAACGTCTCATCGCACCTGAGGACGAGGCACTCCAGATGCAGTCGCAGACCATGACCACCGGCTCCGCGCCATCCGCCGCCGACCTCGTCGGGGCGATGGACGAGGCGCGAGCGCGCACGCTCGCGCTGGTCGAGCGGATCTCGGCGTACGACATGGAGCGTGTCCACTCGACGCTGATGAGCCCGCTGGTCTGGGATCTGGGCCACATCGCGGCGTTCGAGGACCTCTGGATCGTGCATCGCTACGGCGGCGAGCCGATGCTGCGCGAGGACCTCGCGGCCCTCTACGACGCGTTCGAGACGCCGCGCGCGCACCGCGGCGACCTGCCGTTCCTGCGCACCTCCGAGGCGCATGACTATCTCGGGCTGGTCCGCGAGCGGTCGCTGGCCGCGGTCGAGCGCCTCGGCAGCGGTGACGGCGTGATGCTGGAGCTCGTCATCCGCCACGAGCTGCAGCACCAGGAGACGATGCTGCAGACGCTGAACCTCGCGCGCCTGCCCGGGTACGAGCTGCCGTTCGCCACGTCGCCGGCGGCCGGGGGAGACGGCGGGCTCGAGCTGCTCGACGTGCCGGCCGGCACGTTCGCGATGGGCGCCGCCGCCGAGGGCTTCGCCTACGACAACGAGCGTCCGCGCCACGGAGTCGAGGTTCCCGCCTTCCGGATCGCGCGCACGCCGGTCACGAACGCGACGTGGCTGACCTTCGCCGAGGGCGGCGGCTACGAGCGCCGCGAGTGGTGGAGCGAGGAGGCGTGGGCGTGGAAGCAGGAATACGACATCACCCACCCGCTGAACTGGACGGACGACGGGCGCGAGTGGCGCATCGGCGGGTACACCCCGATCGACCCGGACCGCCCCGTCATCCACGTCTCCTGGTTCGAGGCCGACGCCTTTGCCCGAGCGCACGGCGTGCGCCTCCCCACTGAAGCGGAGTGGGAGAGGGCGGCGACCTGGGACCAGCCGGGACTCGAGCTGACCGGCCACGGCTGGGAGTGGACGTCGAGCCGCTTCACGGGCTACCCCGGGTTCCGGGCGTTCCCCTACCGGGAGTACTCCGAGGTCTTCTTCGGCGGGGACTACCGCGTGCTGCGCGGCGGATCGTGGGCCACGCACGCACGCGTGGCCTCGCCGACCTTCAGGAACTGGGACCACCCACAGCGCCGGCAGATCTTCGCCGGCGTGCGACTGGCGGAGGACGCATGAGCGCGATTCCCGGACTCGCCGAGGACCATCCGGCGATCACGATCGACGTGCACGTGGGGGAAGGGGCGGAGCGTCGCCTGGCGGAGGACGTCCTCGACGGGATGACCCGGCCGTTCAAGGAGATCCCGCCCAAGCACTTCTACGACTCGCGCGGATCCGAGCTGTTCGACGCGATCTGCGAGCTGCCCGAGTACTACCCGACGCGCACGGAGACGGCGATCCTCGAGGCCTCCGCGCAGGACATCGCACGCACCGCGCGGCCGACCGAGCTCGTCGAGCTGGGGTCCGGCTCGACGGCGAAGGCGCGGCGGATGCTCGAGGCGATGCGCGCGGTCGATCCGGGCCGCCCGCTGCGCTACGTGCCGCTCGACGTGTCCGAGCGCGTCGTGCGCGAGGCGGCGCTGGAGCTCGTCGAGGACTACCCGGGGCTCGAGGTCCACGGCGTCGTCGGCGACTTCGAGCGCCACCTCGACCGCGTGCCGCCGCGCAACGGGGGCCCGCGCCTCGTCGCGCTGATGGGCGGCACGATCGGCAATTTCTCACCGGGCAGCCGTCGCCGCCTGCTGCGCGACATCGCCGCGCTGCTCGGCCCGGACGATCACTTCCTGCTGGGAACAGACCTCGTCAAGGACCCAGCGATCATCGAGGCCGCCTACAACGACAGCGCGGGGATCACAGCCGAGTTCAACCGTAATGTCCTGTACGTGATGAACCGCGAGCTCGGCGCGAACTTCGATCCGCAGAACTTCGAGCACGTCGCCTTCTTCGATCGCGAGCACGAATGGATCGAGATGCGCCTGCGCGCGCGCGAGGCTGCCGCCGTGCGGATCGCAGACCTCGATCTTGACCTGACGTTCACGGCCGGCGAGGAGATGCGGACCGAGATCAGCGCGAAGTTCACGCGCGAGCGCCTCCAGCACGATTTCGCCGTCGCCGGGCTCGAGCTGCGCGAGTGGTACACCGATGCCGACGCCGCGTTCGCGGTCTCACTGGCCGGCCCCGCATGATCGAGGGGCACAAGAGCGAGACGGTCAACGCGCCCGCGGAGCGGCTCTGGGAGATCATCTCCGACTTCGAGAGCTACCCGCAGTGGCACCCGTTCTTCGCCTCGGTCGACGTGACCGAGCGCGACGGAGACGAGCGAGTGGCGCGCGCCAAGTGCGCCCACGGCACGCCGGCGGGAACGCTGCACACCGACATCGCCGTCACGTACGACGCGCAGACGAGCGTCGAGGCCGCGCGCGCCGGTGGCGACCTGAAGGCGATGAGCGGCACGTTCACGCTGGAGGACCAGGGCGAGGTCACGGTCGTCACGCACCATCTGATCGTCGACCCCGGATTCAAGCTCGGGCTGCTGCTGCGCGGGCCCGCGGCGGACAAGGTCCGCAACAGCGTGCTGAACGGCGCGCTGAACGGGATCGCTGCGCCAGGCGGGCGCCGGCGGCTGACGCCGACGGCCGGGCGTGCGACGATGTCCGCCACGCCTCCGTAGCTCAGCTGGATCAGAGCGGCCGGCTTCTACCCGGCAGGTCCCAGGTTCGAGTCCTGGCGGGGGCATGTGGTTCGCGGATCTCGTCGCGCCCACGCCCACCCGGCTTCGTGGGGCGGTGCCTATCCGGCACAGCTCCCACTTGCCGTGCGGTCGTGGGCATCGACGATCTCTCGCTCGTGTGGCGTGGGTGGTGGGACGGTAGTTCTGGCGCTGGAGGTCGTAGACTCTTGCTTTGCTTGGTGGGCGTAGCTCAGTTGGTAGAGCTCCTGGTTGTGGTCCAGGCGGTCGCGGGTTCGAGTCCCGTCGCTCACCCCTCGTTGACGGTTAGGCTCGGCCGCCGCGGCTCTGGAGGAACTCGGCCTCGGCGCGGCCCAGTGGGGTGGACGGCGGAGCGTCGTGCAGGTACTCCGCGGCGATGGCGCCCCAGTTGGCGCCGGCGCGCAGCTGGCCGAGGACCACAGCGACGATGCCGTGCATCCGGCGGATCAGCATCGATTCGGGCGGGAGTGTGAACTCGTTGATCTGGGCTTTCGACGCCGCCCGCTGCTCTGCATCGGGCCGCTCGCGATCGCCGCGCGCACGCGCGCGGTCGGGCGAGAACCGGCGCTCGCGCGGGATGGCGTACCAGCCGACGGCCATGCGCATGAGCTTCAGGGCCCAGTCGGCGTCGACGGCGTCGGCACGGCCGGCGGGGAGGTAGCCGCCGGCGAGCGAGCGCGGTCTTGAGGGCCGCCGCGTCCCCGTCGCGGACGGCGCCGTTGATCGCCCGTTCGGCGTCGATGCGACGCGGCGGGGATGTCGCGCACGAGCCCGAAGTCCAGGAAGCAGACCCGCCCGTCGGGACACAGCAGGTAGTTGCCGGGGTGCGGGTCGCCGAGTGCGATCCGCCGCCGGTAGAGCATGCCGAGGAAGAAGCGGAAGACGATCTCCCCGTAGCGGTCGCGCCGGGCCTCGTCGGCGCGGCGAACGGCCTCGAAGCGCTCGCCCTCGACGTATTCGCTGACGAGCACGCGCCGGGTCGAGAGGTCCGTGTGCACGTGGGGAATCCGCACGAACGGATGTCCGCGCAGCAGGCGCTCGATGCGCCGCTGGTTCTGCGCCTCGAGCTCGTAGTCCAGCTCCTCGCTGATCCGCTCGCGCATCTCGGCGGCGAGCGCCTTCGCGTCGAGGCCCGGCGCGAGCCGCTTGACGAGCGGCAGCAGCAGGTTCGCGTTGCGCAGGTCGGTCTCGACCGCCTCCGCGACGCCGGGGTACTGGATCTTGACGACGACGTCGTCCCCGTCGACGGTGGTGGCGCGGTGTACCTGGCCGATCGAGGCGGCGGCGAAGGCACGCTCGTCGAAGTCGGAGAACACGCGCCCGAGCGGCCCGCCGAACTCCCGGCGCATCAGCTTCTCGAGGTCGGTGAACGGCACGGGCGGCACGTCGTCGCGCAGCGCGGCGAGCTGGCGCTGCAGGTCGTCCTGCTCCTCTTCCGGGAGGCCGTCGAACTCGACCATCGAGAGCATCTGCCCGACCTTCATCGCTGCGCCGCGCATCTGCCCGAGCTGGCCCACGAGCTCGCGCACGAGCATCGCGGTCCGCTCGCTCTGGGCGGCTGCCGCGCGCTCCGGCGTGCGAACCCGGTTGGCCGTCCGCATCCCGGCCCAGCGCAGGCTCTGACCGGTCACGAGCCCGCCGATCCGAGCGGTCCTGGCAATCCGCCCGGTGGGGAGCGTCCCGGCCTCGGGCTCCGGATCGTCGGGCTCGGAGCGCATCCCCCGAGACTAGCTGTGAGGCAACGCCCAGTCCCGTCGCTCGGTTGCGATCCGCGCCCATGTGGACACTTGCCCATCGTGGACTTCGATGAGCTCTACCGCGCGACGTATCCGCGAGTGCTCGCGTACGCACGCTCGATGGCCGCACCCCACGACGCCGACGACGCGGTCGCTGAGGCGTATGGGATCGCATGGCGCCGCCAGCGCGACATCCCGCACGGCGCTGAGCTGGGCTGGCTGATCGGCGTCACGCGCCGGGTCCTGGCCAACACGCGCCGCAGCCGCAGGCGCGCGGGGGCGCTGCATGCGCTGCTGGACCTGCAGCCGCGTACGCCCGGCCCCGATCCCGCCGACCGGGTCGAGGACGGCGAGCTGCGCGCCGCGCTGATCGCGCTCTCGCCACTGGACCGTGAGGCCGTCGTGCTGACCGCCTGGTTCGACCTCTCCAGCGCTGATGCTGCCCAGGCGCTGGGCATCACGCCTGCAGCGTTCCGGATGCGGGCGGCGCGAGCGCGCCGCCGCCTGCGTGCCGCCCTGACCTCCGCTCCCAACGCGACCAAGGAGAGCCCTCGATGGAACACGACATGACAGACGCCCTGGACCGCCGCTTGCGAGCAGCCCGCCCACGCGCGGCCGGCGCCGGGTACGAGAGCGTGTTCGACGCCGAGTTGCTTGCTCGCGTGCGCGAGCAGCCGATCGCCCCCCGCCGCGCCATCCCGCGAGCCGTGGCGGTGCCCGTTGCGGCCGGCGTCACGCTCACGGCGACCGCCGCCGTGATGCTCGGCGGCGGGCCGGCGGAGGTCGGCGGACCGTCCTCGGCCTCCGCGATCACGCAGGCCCTGCACTGGCTGAGCCCACCTGCCCACACGATCCTGCACGTCCGCAGCATCGCGACCTCGGGCGGGCACACGACCACGAACGAGTACTGGCAGTCCGCCGACGACCCCACTCGCCAGCGCCTGCTGACCGACGGTGCGAGCACCTTCGAGACCGCGGGCGACGGGCTCTACGACTCTGCGACGAACACGATCTACGACGCGGCCGCCGAGCCGCGTGCCGGCTCGCGTCACACCGTCACCAAGCTGCCCTTCGGCCTGTCCGGCGATCCGGCCCAGCCGGTCGCCGACCCGATCGTCGGCAAGGTCCGGGTGCTGCTGCAGCGCGGCGACATGGTGGTCAGCGGCCCTGAGACGCACCTCGGCGCGCAGGCCTGGGCGATCTCGCTGAAGCCCAGTGCCGGTCGGCCGGTCTGGACGCTCTGGGTGTCCGCGGCCGACGGCAGGCCGCTGGAGCTGCGCGACCCCGGGCGCGACGCGAACGAGGCGCCTCAGGTCATCCGCTGGCCGACCTACGAGGTGCTGCCCGATCGCGACGCGGGCCGGCTGCTGACGCTGACCGGCGCCCACCCGTCGGCGCAGGTCGTGCACGACGGCGCCCAGGCCGCCGCCGCCGAGCGGCGCATGGCCGGGTCGAGGCCGTGATCAGGCGCTGACGCGCTCGTAGTTGAGGCGCATCAACTCGATCACGTCCTCGACGTCCTCGGGCGTCTCGAGGCCGCGTGCGGCCAGCTTCGTCGAGTGCGGGTTGACCGGATGCGGGCCGACGCGCCCCGCCTCGCGCAGCGCGGCTCCCACGTCGCGCGGGAAGCCGAAGTGGGCGACCCGGTCTCCATGCAGGTGGCCGATCTCGCGTCCTTCGACCTTGAAGCCCCATTCGCCACGCGAGCCGTGGCCTGCTGTCACGCGGTCCCACGAGGTGACGACTGCGGTGATGTGAGCGCTGGCGTTGTCCATGACGGACAAACTACAAGTTCAAGTGAGCTTGAAGTCAAGTGCACGGTGTGATCTGCTGGGCCGATGGCCACGCTCATGTCGATCGGCGACGTCTCGCGACGCAGCGGCGTCGCGGCGTCCGCGCTGCGCTTCTACGAGGATCGCGGGCTGATCCGCTCCGAGCGGGCCGGCGGTGGGCAGCGTCGCTACCCGCGCGATGTGCTGCGCCGCCTGGCGTTCATCGTCTTCGCTCAGCGCATCGGGCTCTCGCTCGACGAGATCGGCGCAGAGCTCGAGAAGCTGCCCGGCGACCGCGCTCCCACGCGCCGCGAATGGGCGCGACTGTCCAGCGCGTGGACCGCGCGCATCGACGCGCGGGTCGCGGAGCTCGAACGTCTGCGCGCCGGGCTCACCGAGTGCATCGGCTGCGGTTGCCTGTCACTCGATCGCTGCCGCCTGGCGAATCCCGACGATCGTGCGGCAGGCAGCGGACCGGGGCCGCGCTACTGGGTCGCGGCCAGGCCGAGCTGACCGGCGAGCCCGCGGGGCGGCTTCAGAGCACCCCGATGCTCACGCGGACCGTCCCGTCGATGGCCGTCCACGTGAGAGCGACGTAGCGCGCTGCGGTCGCGATGTCGCGGCTGTAGTTGAAATCCTCGCCGACGTTGCTCGGCCCTCCTGCGGGAGCCGGCGCAGGCCTGAACAGGCCGCCGCGTTCGATCGCGATGCCCCAGCGGTGCCCGGGCGCCTCCCATGCCGCGACCGCTCCGGTCCCGTAGGTCCGCACCGCCGGCTGCCGGGCGAGGCCCTGATCCAGGACCTGCCGTGCGCCGAACGCGCCTGCACGCGGACCCGTGACCGCGTACACGGGCGCCGATCTGCTGAAGGCCGCGGGGGCGCTCTTCTCCTGGTAGACGAGCACGTTCTCTCCCGCGCCGCCGATCGCGACGACCGGCCCGAACGCGCGAGTCGCGCTGACGACCGGCGCCACGAGCGGCGCCGCGAACACGCCGCCCGCGTCGGCGCGCAGCAGCCCGGGACGCCGAGCGTTCCGGCGTCGCCGCCGTGGCGCACGTCGATCGCGCCGAGCGCGATGTCGCCGCCACCGGGCCCCACCGTCTCGATCTCCTGCCGCGGGCCGAGCGCCGCAGCGAGCTGCGCCCAGCCGCGGGTCGGGGTGTACGCGGCGACGGCCGTGTTGCGGGTCGGCCCGCTGCTCGGCGCCGGCACGCCGAGCGTTCCGGCATCGCCGCCATGGCGCACGTCGACGGCGCCGAGCGCGACGTCGCCGCCACCGGGCCCCACCGTCTCGATCTCCTGCCGCGGGCCGAGCGCCGCGGCGAGCTGCGCCCAGCCGCGGGTCGGGGTGTACGCGGCGACGGCCGTGTTGCGGGTCGGCCCGCTGCTCGGCGCCGGCGACGCAACGCAGCACACCGCCACCTGCCCGTCCGCCGACGCCCGGAAGCTGTCGTGATTCACGAAGCCGACGCCGAGCGAGGTCGGCCGACCCGGCTGTCCGCGCCGCGGCAGGCGAACACTCAGCAGACGCGTGACGTACTTGCCCTGTGGAGTCCGGTAGGCGTTCACGTAGACGACGACCGTCGACCCGTCGGGCTGCCCTGCGGCGTGGGCCTCATCGTCGCCGAGCTTGCTCGTGCTCGGTGCGAGGACGGACGCCCGAGAGAACGCATGTCCGGGCGTTCGCCGGCTGTAGACGATGTTGTGGTGGTCCGCCCAGGCAACCGTGGCCGTGCCGTCCGCGGCGATGGCCACCGTGGGTCGCAGCCCGGTTCCGAGCGTCACCGGCGCCGCGAACCGGCCGTGCCCATCACCGGTCGCCACGTGCACGCGGGCGGGCTGATGGTTGTCGACCCAGGCCACGACCGCGTCGCCCCGCGCGTTGACCGCAATGCGCGGGGCCGTCTCCGCGACGCAGTTGTGGGCGTCGGCGCCGCAGGAGCGCTGCAGGATGGTCGGGGCGGACCATCCGCGCGCGGCGGCCTGCGCGGGCGCGGGCGCCGCGGCTGTCGCGAGGGCGATGGTGGCCAGGGCGATCGTGCGCAGCGTCGTGCTCATGCATCCCTGAACGCACCCATGGGCCGCGGGTTGCGGTGTCCTCACGCCGCGTCGCCCCGCCGAGCGTGCCCGACGCCGATCTCGACGATCCCCACCCACCCGGACCGGAGTCGACCACACCTACCGCGGTCAACCACGATCTCGTTGGCGTGAGGGCTCCGAATGAGGCGTCGGCCACCCCCGCGCGCGGCCGACTACGGTCGGCCGACCGTCGAGGCCTGTCGATGACCGAGGAACCACGGGAAACCGGCGCAGCGTTCATGCGAAGCGCTGGTGGCTCCGTTCACATGCTGGTCTATGAGGGCGGTCCCCGTGCGATCAAGGTTCCGGCGTGACAAGTATCGCGGTCGTTGCGGTTGCTGGTGCCGCGGCGAGCCTGACCAGCGGGTACAGCGCGTCGCCTGATCGGCGACACGTGGCTCCGCGCGCGCACTCGGGGCGGTCGTTCGGCTCGCTTCAGGGGGCGATTCGGGCAGCGCTGTCCCACACCACTGCCACCCGGGAGGGTCGGTACGGGATCCGCAGCGTCCATGGCCGCCTGACTTCGTACGGCGGCGGCGTTGCAGCGGCGTTCGACGAGTCTGGCCCGCGGTTCGAGGTCGGTGGCCTCGGCATTTCGCTGCGGCTTGTGAGCTACGGCGGACAGCTTGTGTCGCCGACCCATGTACGACCGGTCACCCGCGGCGATCGCGTTTGGTTTCGGCGGCGCGGCGTGACTGAGTGGTACCGCAATCTAGCTAACGGTTTGGAGCAGGGATTCACGCTCGCGAGTCGCCCTGTGCGGCACCCGGCCGACGGGCTGATGACCGTACGACTCCGGGCGTCGGGCTCGCTGAAGGCGCGCCGGTCCGGCAGGGACATCGTCTTCAGCCGCAGTTCCGGCCGTGGGGCTGACCTGCGTTATGGAGACCTGTCGGCCCGTGATTCAGCGGGACGTGTGCTCGCATCGCGGCTTGAGTTCCGCGACGGTTCGTTGCTGCTGCGGGTTGATGATCACGGTGCGCGATATCCATTGACGATTGATCCGCTGATCCAGCAGGACGCAAAGCTCACGGCCACGAGCGATGAAACCGGAGCCGGGTCGTTCGGAGTCAGCGTGGCTTTGTCGGCTGACGGCAATACGGCGTTGATCGGTGGCTACACCGACAATGCGAACCTGGGAGCGGCATGGGTATTTACGCGCTCTGGGTCAACCTGGAGCCAGCAGGGAGCCAAGCTGATCGGAAACGGCGAGACCGGCGCCGGTCAGTTTGGGCAGAGCGTGGCTTTGTCGTCCGACGGCAATACGGCGTTGATCGGCGGACTTGGCGACAACTCCGCGGTTGGCGCGGCGTGGGTGTTCACACGCTCGGCCGGCGCGTGGACCCAACAGGGCATCAAACTGACTGCCGCGGGGGAGGCGGGTCCCGGGCAGTTCGGCGTCAGCGTGTCCTTGTCGGCTGATGGCGGCACGGCGCTCATCGGAGGCTATAGCGACAACTCGTACGTGGGGGCGGCGTGGGTGTACACCCGGTCGGGAGGGATCTGGAGCCAGGAGGGAACCAAGCTCAGCGGCGCCGGCGAGGTCGGTGGCGGCCAGTTCGGCGTCAGCGTGGCGTTGTCCGCCGACGGGAGCACGGCCGCGATGGTGGGCGGACCGACAGTCTCCAGACCGGGGCGGCGTGGGTGTTCACTCGATCTGGGGGCGTATGGAGTCAGGAGGGCGACAAGCTTGTCGGCAGCGGGGAGAACGGCGCAGGGGCGTTCGGGTGGAGCGTCGCCTTGTCCGGGGATGGGAACACGGCTGCGATTGGCGGTCCCAACGACAGTTCGCTCGTGGGCGCGGCGTGGGTCTTTACGCGCTCGGCGGGTGCGTGGACCCAGCAGGGCAGCAAACTGATCGGCAGCGGCGAGACCGGCGCCGGGCGCTTTGGTAACTCCGTCGCACTGTCGAGTGGAGGCGACACGATCCTAACTGGCGGCGTTGCCGACGACGCGAGCGTCGGCGCGGCTTGGGTCTTCACGCGGTCAGGGGCGTCCTGGATCCCTCAGGGCAGCAAGTTGGGCGCCTCCGACGAACTCGGTGCTGGAAAGTTCGGCATCAGCGTGGCGTTGTCGGCTGACAGCGGCACCGCGCTGATCGGCGGCCTCGCCGACAACACGGGTGCGGGTGCAGCTTGGGCCTTCACAGTTGCGACGACGTCCGTCAGCCTCTCCGCCTCCCCAAACCCATCAACCGTCAAGCAGCAGGTCACCTACACGGCGACCGTCTCGCCCGCACCGGGCGGTGGCACGGTCGCGTTCGCTGACGACGGGTTGCCGGTCACCGGCTGCGGTGCTGTCCCGCTGAGCGTCGCCACCGGGGTTGCCGCGTGCGCTGCGCCTGCGTATCTCGCGATCGGGTCGCATGCGATCACCGTGTCCTACTCCGGCGCTGCCGACTTCGCGGGATCCACGTCCCCGGCGCTGACCCAGGTGGTGAATCCCGCCGTGACGAATACGGAACTGGTCTCCTCACCCAGCCCGTCGGTGGCCGGAGAGCAGGTGACCTTCACGGCGACCGTCTTGCCGGCGCCCGATGGCGGGACCGTCACGTTCAGCGACGGGGGCTCCCCGATCGGCGGATGCCCGGCGCTGGGCGTCAGCACCTCGACCGGTCAGGTCGTGTGCCACGTCACGTACGTCGCCGCCGGCTCACATGCCGTGGTCGCGACCTACACGGGCAGCACGGTGAACTACATCGGCTCTGCATCGTCGACACTCATCCAGACCGTCACCCCCGCTTCGGGCCCGGCTCCGGCGCCACCGACAACACCGCCCACGCCGGCTCCAACCCCACCGACGACGCTCACCCCACGCAGCGGTCCCGCCGCCGCGACGCTGCTCCTGGCATGCACCAGGATCAAGCTCGGCCTGACCAGCCTCGCGGTCAAGGGCCCGAACGTCCGCATCGGCGTGGTCGCAGGCCTGGGCTTCGCCGGTCGCAGCGTGTCGATCTACCGCGCCGGATCGGCGAAGGTGCTGAGGTCCGTGCCGGTTCCTGCGAACGGCCTGCTCAGCGTCAGCGTCCCGGCTCGCGCGCGGTCGCGGTACTTCGCCCGGATCGGCCGGGTGCGGTCCTCGACACGCCCGCTCACGCGCCGGCTCGCGGTCCACCCGCTGAGCCTCGGTGGCGGTGAGGTCAGGATCTCCGGTGTCGTCGCTCGACCGTTCGCGAGGCCCGCCGCCACGGTCGTGATCCGCCGGCGGACCGCCTGCGGCTCGCTGGTCACCGTCGCGACGGTGCCGCCCGCGGCCGACGGAAGGTTCAGCGTGACCATTCCCGCGCCCGCGGCGCCGCACGCCGCCGTGTACGACGCGATCACGCGCGTGCGGACCAGCACCCGCGCCACCACAACCGCCGTCGCGCCGAGCATCGCCCAGGTCGTCGCGATCGGCTGAGGCTCAGCGCCGGACGGGCCGCGCGCGGTCAGCAGCGATACTTCGTGCCATGGTCCCGGAGGTCCGCTACGCCGCCAACGGCGACACCACGCTCGCGTGGACGTCCATCGGCGCCGGCCCGATCGACGTGCTCGTGCTGCTCGGCGGCATCTCCCACGTGGAGCAGCTCTGGGAGGAGCCGGGCCTGGCGCGGTACTTCGAGCACATCGCAGCGTTCGCGCGGGTGATCCTGATGGACCGGCGGGGCGTCGGCCTGTCCGACCCGGTCTCCGGGCCGATCACGCTCGACGACGAATGCGCCGACGTCGACGCCGTCCTCGACGCAGCCGGCAGCCGGCGGGCCGTCATGTACGGGTACACCTGGGGCGGGCCGCTGGCGATCCACTACGCACACACGCGGCCCGAGCGTGTGCGCGCCCTGGTCCTCTATGCGTGCGTCGCCACGACCCTGATCGCCGCCGAGGACTTCGACCGCGAACTGGATCACAGCCAGCGCGAGGCGGAGATGGAGACGTCGCTGCGCGGGCTGGGGGACGGGTGCCCCGATCGAGGCCGTCGCGCCCTCGCGCGCCGACGACGAGCGTCTGCGGGCATGGTTCGGCCGGCTCACGCGGATGTCGTCGAGTCCCGGCGCGACGCGCACGCTCTGGCGCAGCACCTCGCGCTACGACGTGCGTGACGAGCTCGAGCATCTGCGCGTTCCGACCCTGATCCTGCATCGCTCGGGTGACCGCGCCGTCGACGTGCGCCACTCGCGTTTCATCAGCGAGCAGATCCCGGGGGCGCGCTACGTCGAGCTCGACGGGATCGACAACCTGCCGAGCATCGGCGACACCGAGGCGCTGGTCGCGGAGATCGAGGAGTTCCTGACCGGCTCGCGCCGGCGCTCGATCGAGCGGGCCCTCCTGACGGTGCTCGTCACCGACATCGTCGGCTCGACCGGGCATGCCGCACGGATGGGGGACATGCGCTGGCGCGATCTGCTCGCCGCGCACGACAACGAGATCCGTCAGCAGGTCGACCGGTACGACGGCCGCGAGGTCAAGCACCTGGGTGACGGCTTCCTGATCGTGTTCGCCGGTGCGCCGAGCCTCGCGCACCGCTGCGCCCTGGGGATCGTCGAGGCGGTCTCGTCGCTCGGGCTGGAGGTCCGCGCCGGGCTGCACACGGGGGAGTGCGAGCTGATCGGTGACGACGTCGGCGGCATGGCGGTGCACATCACGACGCGCGTCGCGGCGCTCGCCGGCCCGAACGAGGTCTACGCGTCGGGCACGGCGTTCGGGACGGTCGTCGGCTCCGACCTGCGCTTCAACCCGCTCGGCACGCGCGAGCTCAAGGGCGTTCCCGGCAACTGGCCGATCATGCAGCTGATCGGCTGAGGCCCTAGGCCCAGGGGTCGGATCCGCGCGCCTTGGAGCGCGCCACATGCGCCAGCAGCGCGGCCCAATCCATCACGCCTCCGTAGAGGTGCCCGAGGGGTCCGGTGACGATCCAGGCGCGCAGGCGGATGCTCGCAGGGGGGCGGTTACGGGCCACGGACGGACGCTATCGTGCGACGGATGCCAGCAGCCGTCAGCGCCACCGTCACCGATCTGCCCGAGTCCCGCGTCCGCGTGAACGTCGAGGTTCCCGCCGCCGAGGTGGAGCGCAGCATGGAGACGGTCGCCCGCTCGCTCGGGCGCGACATGAAGATGCCCGGGTTCCGCACCGGCAAGGTCCCGCCGCAGGTCATCACCCAGCGCCTCGGCCGCGAGACCGTTCTCGACGAGACGATCCGCCAGACCCTCGGCCGCTGGTACGTCGCCGCGATCGACGCCGGCAAGGTCCGCACCGTCGGCGACCCGGACCTGTCGCTCGACGACCCGCCCGCCGCCGGCGAGCCGCTGACGTTCAGCTTCGAGATCGGCGTGCGCCCGACGGCGCAGCTCGGCACCTACAAGGGCCTCGAGGTCGCAAAGCGCGAGCCCGAGGCGCCGGACGAGGCCGTGGACGCGCAGATCGAGGAGCTGCGCGAGCGCATGTCCAAGCTGGAGACCGTCGAGGAGGCCGCCGCCGAGGGCGACTTCGTCGTCATGGACTACGTCGGCAGCCTGGGCGACGAGCCGTTCGAGGGCGGGACCGGGACCGATCAGCTGATCGAGCTCGGCTCCGGGCGCCTGATCCCCGGATTCGAGGAAGGCCTCACCGGCGCTCGCGCGGGCGACGAGCGCACGATCGAGCTGACCTTCCCGGAGGACTACCAGGCCGAGCACCTGGCGGGCCAGGACGCCACGTTCGCCGTGACCGTCACCGAGGTTCGCCGGCGCATCCTGCCCGAGCTGGACGACACGTTCGCCAACGACGCGGCCGGCTTCGAGACGATGGACGAGCTGCGCGAGGACGTCGCGGGCCGGATCCGCGAGGCCGACGAGGAGCGCGCCGACGGCGAGTTCCGCGAAGCCGTGCTCGACGCCGCCGCCGCGCACGCCACGATCGAGGTGCCCGACGCGCTCGTCGAGGCACGGGGTCGCGAACTGCTGGACCGGATGCTGCATCAGCTCGAGCATCAGGGCATCAACCGCGAGATGTACTTCCAGATCTCCGGGCGCACCGAGGAGGATCTGCTCGCCGAGAGCGCCGACGACGCGGCGCAGACGCTGCGCCGCGAGGCCGTCCTTGCGGCCATCGTCGAGGCCGAGGACATCGAGCCCTCCGAAGGCGACCTGCTCGACGCGCTGCAGGGCTCGGCCGCGCGCGAGAACACGACCCCGGAGAAGCTCCTCGCGGAGCTGCGCAAGGCGGGCCGGCTCGACGACCTGCGCGAGGACCTGGCGCAGCGCGCCGCCCTCGATCTGCTCGTCGAGCACGCGACGGTCGTCGCCGCCGCCCCCGACGCGCAGGAGTAGTCCCGCCGGGCCCCGGACATCTGTCCAGGGCGCGCTTGCGCCCCGCTGTGCGGAGCTCGAAACACGGTCTTGCCGGCGTTGCTCCGTTGCTAGTGTTCGCGCAAGTCGGTTCCGGCAGCATTCTTGCCGCCGGAAGGAATAGCGCGCAGCGACCGAAATAGAGCGGAGACCATGAGCCCCCTTGTCCCGATGGTGGTGGAGCAGACGTCGCGAGGCGAACGTGCCTTCGACATCTACAGCCGCCTGCTGAACGAGCGGATCATCTTCCTCGGGACCCCCGTGGACGATCAGATCGCCAACCTGATCGTCGCGCAGCTCCTGCACCTGGAGTCCCAGGATCCGGACAAGGACATCTCGATCTACATCAACTCGCCCGGCGGGTCGGTGTACGCGGGCCTCGCGATCTACGACACGATGCAGTTCATCAAGCCGCAGGTCTCGACGATCTGCGTCGGCATCGCGATGTCGATGGGCGCGCTGCTGCTGGCCGGCGGCGCGGAGGGCAAGCGCATGGCGCTGCCCAACGCGAAGATCCTGATCCACCAGGTCAGCTCCGGCTTCCAGGGTCAGGCGACGGACATCGAGATCCACGCGAAGGAGATCATCGACGTGCGCCAGCGTCTCGACCACATCCTCGCCAAGCACACCGGGCAGGAGTACGACAAGGTCCGCCAGGACACCGAGCGCGACTACTTCATGTCCGCCGAAGAGGCCGCGACGTACGGCATCATCGACCGGGTCATCACCAAGCACTGACGTCATGGCGCGCCCGACCGACTCAAACGAGCAGTTGTTGTGCAGCTTCTGCGGCAAGTCGCAGAGGCAGGTCAAGAAGCTGATCGCCGGTCCGGGCGTCTACATCTGTGACGAGTGCATCGACCTCTGCAACGAGATCATCGACGAGGAGCTGACGACACCGCCGTCGTTCGACCTCGAGAACCTGCCGCGCCCGAAGGAGATCTACGGCGTCCTGGACGAGTACGTCGTCGGGCAGGAACCCGCCAAGCGCGCGCTGTCGGTGGCCGTCTACAACCACTACAAGCGCGTCCAGATGGCGCAGACGGCCGACCCCGAGATCGAGCTGCAGAAGTCGAACATCCTGCTGCTCGGCCCGACCGGCTGCGGCAAGACGCTGCTCGCGCAGACGCTTGCGCGGATCCTCAACGTCCCGTTCGCCATCGCGGACGCCACGGCGCTGACCGAGGCCGGCTACGTCGGCGAGGACGTCGAGAACATCCTGCTGAAGCTCATCCAGGCCGCCGACTACGACGTCAAGAAGGCCGAGACGGGCATCATCTACATCGACGAGGTCGACAAGATCGCCCGCAAGGCCGACAACCCGTCGATCACCCGCGACGTCTCCGGTGAGGGCGTCCAGCAGGCGCTCCTGAAGATCCTCGAGGGAACGCAGGCGAGCGTGCCGCCGCAGGGCGGGCGCAAGCATCCCCACCAGGAGTTCCTGACCATCGACACGACGAACATCCTGTTCATCTGCGGTGGCGCATTCGCGAACCTCGACAAGGTGATCGAGCGGCGCATCGGCAACAAGGGCGTCGGGTTCGGCGCGACGATCGAGACGAAGGCCCAGAAGGACACGGGGCGCATCTTCGAGCGCTGCCTGCCCGAGGATCTCGTCAACTACGGGCTGATCCCGGAGTTCATCGGCCGCCTGCCGGTCATGAGCGCGGTGCACCAGCTCACGCGTGAGGACCTGATCTCGATCCTCACCGAGCCGCGCAACGCGCTCACCAAGCAGTTCCAGAAGTTCTTCAACTTCGACGGCATCGAGCTCGTGTTCTCCGACGACTCGCTGAACTCGATCGCCGACAAGGCGCTCGAGCGCGAGACGGGCGCACGCGGCCTGCGCTCGATCCTCGAGGAGATCCTGCTCGAGGTCCAGTTCGAGCTTCCCTCGCGTCGCGACGTGAAGAAGTGCGTCGTGACGAAGGAGACCGTCGAGAACGGCAACCCGCCGACGCTCGTCACCGAAGCGGTCTCCGACGAGGACGAGGATCAGCAGGACGCCGCAGCGGCGGGCTGACCATGATGCGCCGCTTCCGGGCCGTCCCGTGGCTGCTCGTCCTGGCGGCGATCCAGGTGCTGTTCGATCACTGGAAGCGCATGGAGGAGCGCGACCGCGTGCGCGTCGGGCAGATCCTGCGTGACTCCAAGGGCCTGCCCCACCACATGAGCCCGAAGGAGCGCAGGGAGATCGTCGAGATCGCCCGGCGCTTCGATCACATCTCGCTCGGGCGCGACCTGGCCAACAGCGCCGCGCCGTTCCCGGTCCCCGGGCTGAAGAGCAGGAAGCCCGCGAAGTAGCCGCGCCCATACACTCGGCGCTCGTGTCGGACCTGAAGACCACCAAGCGTTTCGAGCCCGCCGAGGCCGAGCCCCGGATCATGGAGCGCTGGCTGCAGAGCGGGCTGTTCCACCCCGAGCCGGACGGCACCGCGGCGGAGAACTACTCGATCGCGATCCCGCCGCCGAACGTCACCGGCGCGCTGCACATGGGGCACGCGCTGAACGGCTCGATCCAGGATGTCCTGACGCGCTACCACCGGATGCGCGACCGGCGCGCGAAGTGGATCCTCGGGACCGACCACGCCGGGATCGCCACGCAGAAGCAGGTCGAGAAGCGGCTCATCGAGCAGGGCACGAGCCGCGAGGCGATCGGCCGTGAGGCGTTCGTCGAGCAGGTCTGGGAATGGCGCCGCGAATTCGGCGGGACGATCATCGAGCAGTTCAAGCGCCTGGGCGCCTCGTGCGACTACACCCAGGAGCGCTTCACGCTCGACGACGGCTACCACCACGCGGTCATGAAGGTCTTCTGCGACCTCTACGCGGACGGGCTGATCTACCGCGACCTGTACCTGGTCAACTGGGATCCCGGCAGCCGCTCGGCGATCTCCGACCTGGAGGTCGAGGACCGCGAGGTCACCGACACGCTCTACTCGATCGCCTACCCGATGGCGGACGGGGCCGGCGAGGTCGTCGTCGCCACGGTGCGCCCGGAGACGATGCTCGCCGACACGGCGGTCGCCGTGAATCCCGGCGACGAGCGCTTCGCCCACCTGATCGGCGGCTCCGTCACGTTGCCGCTCGTCGGTCGCGTGCTCCCGATCATCGGCGACGACTACGTCAAGACCGACTTCGGCACCGGGTGCCTGAAGATCACGCCCGGACACGACCCGAACGACTTCGAGATCGGGCGCCGCCACGGCCTCGCCGAGATCACGGTCATCGGCGAGGACGGGCGCATGACGCAGGAGGCGGGGGCGTTCGCCGGGCTGAGCGTGACCGAGGCGCGCGAGCGCGTCGTCGCGGCGCTGCGCGAGCAGGGCCTGATCCGCGGCGAGGAGCCCTACACGCACACGGTGCCGTTCTCGCACCGCTCAGGCGAGCGGATCGAGCCGCTGATCTCGCTGCAGTGGTTCATGAACATGGAGCAGCTCGCACCGCCCGCGATCGAGGCGGTCACCGGGGGGCGCGTGCGGATCCACCCCGCGAGCCAGTCCAAGCGCTACGTCGACTGGCTGGAGAACATCCGCCCGTGGTGCATCTCGCGCCAGCTGTGGTGGGGACACCAGCTCCCGGTGTGGTATCGCGGCGACGAGACCCATGTCGGCCTCGAGATTCCTCAGGGCGATGGCTGGACGCGCGATCCGGACGTGCTGGACACGTGGTTCAGCTCCGCGCTGTGGCCGTTCGCGACGCTCGGGTGGCCTGAGCAGACGCCGGAGCTGCGTGCCTTCTACCCCACGGACGTCCTGTCGACGGCACGCGACATCCTGTTCCTGTGGGTCGCGCGCATGGTGATGATGGGACTGCGCTTCACCGGCGACATCCCGTTCACGGACGTCTACGTCCATTCGGTGATCCAGGCGCCCGACGGGCGGCGCATGAGCAAGTCGCTGGGCACCGGCATCGATCCGCTCGTCGAGATCGACGAGCATGGCGCCGACGCGGTGCGATTCGGCCTGCTCGCGATGTCCTCGACCCAGGACGTCCGCTACTCCCGCGAGAAGGTCGAGCAGGGTCAGGCGCTCGCCAACAAGCTCTTCAACGCCTCGCGCTTCGTGCTGCTGAACGTCGCCGAGGGCGTCGATCCCGCGCCGCGACCCCAGACGGTGGAGGACCGCTGGATCCTCGCCCGCCTGCAGCGCGTCATCGCGCAGACGGCGCGCCACGTCGACGACTTCGACTTCGCCAAGGCCGCGCTCGGGCTCTACGACTTCGTCTACGGCGAGCTGTGCGACTGGTACCTCGAGCTCGTCAAGGGCCGTGAGTACGACGAGGACCTCTCCGCGACGCTGCTGCACGTGCTGCGCGAGACGCTCGCGCTCGCGCATCCGTTCATCCCGTTCGTGACCGAGGAGATCTGGGCCTCCGTGGGCGACGGGTCGCTGCTCGCCGGCTCTCGCGCCCCGCAGGCCGACGAGGCGCTGCTCGACGAGCAGGCGGAGTCCCTGATCGCCGACGTCATCGCCTCGGTCACCGCCGTGCGCTCGTGGCGCAGCACGGCGGGCGTGCCGCCCGGCGCGAAGCTCCCGGCGCGCCTGACCGCCGACGGCTACCTGCAGACGGCACCGCTGGTGGCGCGCCTCGCGCGCCTGGACCTCGAGGCCGGCAGCGCCTCCGACGCCGACCCGGCGGCGACGATCGCCGTCCCCGGCGGCGTCGTCGAGCTGCTCGCCGGCGCCGAGATCGACCCCGAGGCAGAGGCGAAGAAGCGCGACCAGCGTGCCGCGGCGCTGCGCGACGAGGTCGCGCGAGCGGAGGGCAAGCTCGCCAATCAGGGCTTCATCGCCAAGGCGCCGCCGGCGCTCGTGGCCGAGCGAACGCGAGAAGCTCGAGCGTCTGCGCGCCGAGCTGGCCGCCCTGTGAGCGCGATGCCCGCCGCACCCACAGATCACGCCGGGCCGCGACTGGACGCTCGCCGAGGCCGAGCGCTGGCTGCTCTCGCTCGAGCTCTTCGGGATGACCTTCGGGCTCGAGCGGATGCGTCGCCTGATGACGGTGCTCGGCAATCCGCACGAGCGCTTTCGCTCGATCCACGTCGTCGGCTCGAACGGCAAGTCCTCGACGACGCGCATGATCGCCGCGATCCTCGAGCGGCACGGCGTCCTCACCGGGGCCTACCTCTCGCCGCACCTCGTCTCGTTCGCGGAGCGCATCCGCGTGGGCGGCCACGACGTGGACGAGGCGGCGTTCGCGGCCGCGCTGGGGCGGGCGGCGCGGGCGACGGCGGCCGTGAACCGCAGCTCGCCGGACGGCGAGCCGGTGACGCAGTTCGAGGCGCTGACGGCCGCCGCCTACGACGAGCTCGCGCGCCAGAGCGTCGACGTCGCGGTGATCGAGGCCGGGCTCGGCGGACGCTACGACGCGACGAGCGTCGTCTCCTCGCAGGTGCAGGTGCTGACGAACGTCGGCCTCGAGCACACCCGCTGGCTGGGTCCGACGATCACGGACATCGCGGGGGAGAAGATCGACGTCGTGCGACCCGGTGGGACGCTCGTCGTCGGCGCCGGGCTGCACCCCGACGCGCTCGCCGTCGCCTCGCGCGTCTGCGAGGAACGCGGCGCCCGCCTGATCGTCGCCGCGGCGGACGCGGGCGTCGAAGTGCTCGCCCAGGGCCCGTTCCAGCGACGGAACTTCGCGCTGGCGTGCGCAGCCGCCGAGGCCTTCCTCGGCTCGCTCGATGCCCGCAAGGTCGCCGCGGCCGGCGCCGCGACACTCGTGCCGGGGCGCTTCGAGGTCGTCGAGGACGATCCGCAGACGATCTTCGACGGCGCGCACAACGGTGACGGCATGCGTGCCCTGGCGGAAGCCCTGCGCGGGTTCCTCGACGGCCGGCGCCTGGTGGCCTGCGTCTCCGTCCTGGAGGACAAGGATGCTGCGCAGATGCTGCGTGAGCTGCTCCCGCTGTGTGAGGAGCTGATCCTGACCTCCGCGAACACGCCGCGTGCGCTGCCGCCCGCCACGCTGGAGTCCCTGGCTCGCCAGCTCGGAGGGCCGCCGGCGCGCGTGATCCCGGAGCCGCACGATGCGCTCGCGGCGGCGCGGCAGGCCGCGGGGCCCGGCGGCGTCGCCCTGGCGACCGGCTCGCTCTACCTCATCGCCGATCTGCTCCGTCCGCGCGGAGCGCCAAGGGGGTCGATCCTGTGAACGACGACGGACCATCGGTCATCGCGATGGTGATCGCCGTCGCGGTCATCGTCGCGCTCGTGATCCTCGTGTTCTTCGGGATCGGGTACGTGTTCGGCCGCACGTTCCTCTGAGAGTGATCAGAACGCGCCTGCGGCGCGTTCTGTCCTGCCAGGGGGCGTTACAGAGTGACTCGGTTCGCCCCTTCGGGGCGCCCCGAGGACATCGTTGGCCGGCCTGGGTTCTCGTCCCGCCGTCGGCCGGCTGGCAGCTGCCGGGCGGCTCGAGAGGACTGCCCGCAGGGCAGTCCTATTCAGTCCGTGGTAACGCCCCCTGGCAGGACAGGAATGCCCGCAGGGCATTCCTGATCAGTCTCAAGAGCCCTACACAGGCCGTCCCTACACGGGCCGTCCCTACACAGGCCGTCCCGCCACAGGCCGTCCCGCCGGCGGCCGGCCCGCAGCACCCGGCGGCTCGAGAGGGCTGCCCGTAGGGCAGTCCTATTCAGTCCGTGGTAACGCCCCCTGGCAGGACAGGAATGCCCGCAGGGCATTCCTGATCACTCTCAGAGCCCTCCACAGGCCGTCCCGGCGGGGGACATCCCTACACAGCCTGTCCCGGCGGGGCTGTCCCGGCGGTGGGACGGGTTGAGGGACGCCCTGCGGAGGGACGTCCTGCGGAGGGCGCTGAGACTGATCAGAACGCGCCTGCGGCGCGTTCTGTCCTGCCAGGGGGCGTTACAGAAGCAGGGATCGGCGGGCGGGGGCGAAACGTCCTCTACCCTGTTCGAGGTCGTATGCCGCTCACCCCAGCCATTTTCGGAATCACCAACGGGACGCTGAACACCGCCGCGGAGCTCGTGCTGCTCGGCATCATCGTCCTGTGGCTGGCCCTCGTCTGGTACACGTTCGCCGACGCCCGCCGGCGGATCGCCGACGGCATGCTGATCGCATCGGCGACGCTCGCGGCGATCATCTTCCCGTTCCTCGGGACGGTCATCTACATGATCGTGCGGCCTCCTGAGTACCTCGAGGACGTGCGTGAGCGCGAGCTCGAGATGCAGGCCGCCGAGGCGCGCCTGGTGTCCGCCGACTACCAGTTGTGCCCGCACTGCGACGCGCCCGCGGGCAAGGACTTCCTGCGCTGCCCGCACTGCATGCGCAAGTTGCGCGACACCTGCGTGACCTGCGCGAAGCCGCTGGATCCGGACTGGTTGCTCTGCCCGTACTGCGAGTCCGACATCGAGGGCGTGACGCCGCAGCGCAAGCCACGCAGGCGCGATGTGGTCGAGGACGAGCCGGCCGACGCCGACTTCGAGGATGATGACTCGGCTCGTACGATCAATCGATCCCCGCGCCGACGGCCGCCGCCGATGAGGCATACGGCGACGTCGCCCCGCCCTCGCAGCACTGACCCCACGGAGAATCACATGGACCGGACCCTGATCCTGGTCAAGCCGGACGCGTTCGCGCGCAACCTCACCGGTGAGATCATCGCCCGCTTCGAGCGCAAGGGCCTGCGCCTGGCGGCCCTCAAGCAGATGACCGTCTCGCGCGAGCTCGCCGAGCAGCACTATGCCGAGCACGCCGAGCGCCCCTTCTTCGGCGAGCTCGTCGACTTCATCACCAGCGGCCCGCTCGTCGCCATGGTCCTCGAGGGCCACGAGGCCGTCGTCGCCGCGCGCCAGGTGATCGGCGCCACGAACCCGCTCGAGGCCGCCCCCGGCTCGATCCGCGGCGATTACGCGCTCGAGCTGGGCAGCAACATGGTCCACGGCTCGGATGCCAACGAGTCCGCAGCGCGTGAAGCGGCGCTGTTCTTCCCCGACCTCGGCTGAGAGCGCCGGCTCCGCGTGAGCGACGCCCCCTTCAGCTGGGATTCGTCGCTCACGCTGATCCTCGCCTCGGCGAGCCCGCAGCGCCGAGCGATCCTCGATCAGCTGGGTGTCGCCCACGAGGTGCGCCCCACCGCGGCACCGGAGCTGGAGGAGGGGGAGCCGTTCGCACTGGCGGCCGAGAACGCCCGCCGCAAGGCCGGCAGCGGCCACCGAGGCGCTGTCCGGCGACGAGCGCGAGCGCTGCGTGGTGCTGGCCTGCGACACCGTCGTCGCCCTTGACGGCCGCGTCTACGGCAAGCCCGCCGACGAGGCGCAGGCGCGTGCATTCCTCCCGATCTCTCCGGGGCGACACACGACGTGCTCGGCGCGATCGCCGTCGCGCTCCCCGGCGGACGCCTGCTGGAGCGCACGGATCGCACGCTCGTGACCTTCGCGGCGCTCGGCGCGGGGCAGGTCGCGGAGTACGTGGCGCTGGGCGAATGGGAGGGCCGCGCGGGCGGATATGCGATCCAGATGCGCGGCGCCGCCCTGATCGACCGCATCGAAGGCGACTACCTGAACGTCGTCGGTCTCCCCGTCCCCGCACTGCGGGCGCTGGTGCAAGGCCTCGTGCCTGTGTTTTGAGCCCCTGCCCGGCAGCTACACTGGTCCCAGATGCGGCCGCCCGCGCCCGCCCGCCGGGCGCCAGCCGGACGGTGAGCCGCATCACACGCGTCCTATGGGTGTATTCAGCTACCTGACCGGCATGGGCGGCCGCGACATGGCCGTCGATCTCGGCACCGCCAACACGCTCGTGTATGTCCGCGGGCGCGGCATCGTGCTGTCCGAGCCCAGCGTGGTCGCGATCGACTCGCGCACCGGCGAGGTCCACGCCGTCGGGATCGAGGCCAAGCGCATGCTCGGCCGCACGCCCGGGACGATTCAGGCGATCCGCCCGTTGAAGGACGGCGTGATCGCGGACTTCGACGTGACGGAGGAGATGCTCCGTCACTTCATCCAGAAGGTCCACCAGAGCCGCTTCGCGCATCCGCGCGTCGTCGTCTGCGTGCCCTCGGGCGTGACGGGCGTGGAGAAGCGCGCCGTCGAGGAGGCCTGCCTGTCGGCCGGCGCCCGCCAGGCCTACCTCATCGAGGAGCCGATGGCGGCGGCGATCGGGGCCGGACTGCCCGTCGGAGAGCCGACCGGGTCGATGATCGTCGACATCGGCGGCGGCACGAGCGAGGTGGCGGTCATCTCGCTCGGCGGCATCGTCGTCTCGCAGTCGATCCGCGTCGGCGGCGACGAGCTGGACGAGGCGATCATCAACTACGCCAAGCGCGAGTACAAGCTCCTGATCGGCCAGCAGACGGCCGAGGAGCTGAAGCTCGAGATCGGGTCCGCCTTCCCGATGGCGGACGAGGTCCAGGCGGAGATCCGCGGCCGAGACATGGTCAGCGGGTTGCCCAAGACGGTCGTCCTCACCAGTGAGGAGATCCGTCAGGCGCTCGAGGAGCCGCTGACGCAGATCGTCGACGCGGTCAAGGAGACGCTGGACCGGACCCCTCCCGAGCTGGCATCCGACATCATGGATCGCGGCATCATGCTCGCCGGCGGAGGTTCCCTCCTGCAGGGGCTCGATGAGCGCCTGCGCGAGGAGACCCAGATGCCCGCACACCTGGCGGAATCCCCGCTGACGTGCGTGGCCGTCGGATCAGGCCGTTCCCTCGAGGAGTTCGAGGTCATTCATCGCACAAATCGCAATACGAGGAACCGCCGCCGGCGCTACTAGCGTCAGAGCGCGAGCCCTTATGCATCCACCGGAGAATTTCACGTGTACGACAAGTCGGTTCGCCGGCGGCGGATAGCCCTCGCGCTGCTCGTCGCCTGCTCGCTGCTCTTGCTCACCGTGTACTTCGGTGAGTCGGCCGGCGGTGGGCTCCACAGTGTCCAGCGCGGCGTCCTGCAGGTCGTCTCGCCGATCCAGGAGGGCGCCAGCCGCGCCCTCAAGCCGGTGCGCGATCTCGTCGGCTGGTTCGGCGACACGATCAGCGCCAAGGGCGACGTCAAGGACCTCAAGAAGCAGAACGCGCAGCTGCGCGCGAGCGCGATCGCCGGCCACGACGCGATGCGCACGAACGCCGACCTGCAGCGGCTCCTGGGCCTGGATCAGGCTGACGGCCTTCAGGGCACGAAGCCCGTCGCCGCACGTGTCATCGGCCAGTCGCCGACGATCTGGTACTCGACGATCAAGATCAACGCCGGCACGGGCGACGGCGTGCACACGGGTCAGCCCGTGATCACCGGCGACGGGCTGATCGGCCAGGTCACGACCGCCGCCGGGAACTCCGCGATCGTCACGCTCATCACCGACGCCTCGATCGCCGTCTCCGCGCGCGTCACCGAGAGCGGGGCGGCCGGCGACGTGCAGACGGGCCCGGGTGGGCCGCGCGATCTGCGGCTCGTCTACGCGCCGCCGCGCTACACCATCTCCAAGGGGGATTCGGTGATCACCGCCGGCACGACCTCGGGGTCCAAGCGCCTGGAGTCGATCTACCCGCCGGGGATCCCGATCGGGTCCGTCACACGCGTCGACGACGCCGGGACCGACACGCAGCAGGTGCACGTCAAGCCCTACGCGGACCTGCAGCGCCTCGAGTTCGTCCAGGTCCTGACCGCCCGCCCGAACGGGAATCGCGGATGAACCCCGACACGATCCAGCTCTCCTGGCGCCTCGTCGTCCTGGGCCTCGTGACGGTTCTGGTGCAGATCGCGGCCGTCTCGCAGATCAAGATCTTCGGCGCCAACGCCGATCTGTCGCCGCTCGTCGTCGCAGCGGCGGGTCTGCTCGCCGGATCGCTCACGGGCGCCTCGTTCGGATTCGGCGTCGGGCTGTTCCTGGACCTCGCGCTGGTGCAGACGGTCGGGATGTCCTCGCTGATCTTCCTCGTCATCGGGTACGGGGCCGGTCGGCTGCGCGAGCTGCGCGACCCGCAGGGCGCTGCCGTCCCGATCATCGTCGGCGCGGCCGCCACCGCGATCGCCCAGTTCGGCTTCGCGCTGATGCAGTTCCTGCTCGGCCAGGACGTCCCGATCGATCCCGCGCTGATCTGGGAGGTCGTGCTGACGATCGGGATCAACGCGCTGATCGCCTTTCCCGTCTACGCGCTCGTGCGCCGCTGGCTGCTGCCCGCGCTGCCCGAGGATCCGCGCCGTCGCCGGCGCCGCGCCTACACGACCGGCGGGCTCTCGCCGCTGAGCCGCTCATGATCGAGCCGGTCAACAGCCCCGGCCGCGTCCCCGCGCCGACCGCGCCGCAGCTTGCGATTCGCGTCGCCATCCTCGGTGGCATCGCGTTCGCGCTGTTCGCGATCATCTTCTTCCGCCTGTGGTTCCTCCAGGTCCTGTCCGGCGAGGACTACCGCCAGCAGGCGCTCGACAACCGCGTCCGCACGATCGCCGTCCCAGCGCCGCGCGGGAAGATCCTCGACCGCAACGGGCGCGTGCTCGTCGAGAACCGCGTCGCCACGGTCATCCAGCTCGACCCGCGCCGCCTGCCGGCCAGCGAGCGCGTCGCGGCGGCGACCTGGGGCCAGCAGATGACGGCCCGCTCCAAGCGCCCGAAGGGTCACCGCGGCGAACCGGTCCCGATTCCCGCCCCGACCACGCCGGAGCTCGCCGCGCGGCTGAGCCGCCTCGCGGGCGTGCTCGGCGTCGCCCCGCGCCGCGTGCAGGAGAAGATCATCCAGCAGCTCGCGGTGCTGCCGTACGCGAACGTCCGCGTGAAGGTCGAGGTGCCCGAGACGCATGCGCAACTACCTGCTGGAGCGACAGCGCGACTTCCCCGGCATCGCCGTGGAGCAGGTCTACCTGCGCCGCTACCCGCTCGGGTCGACCGCCGCGCAGCTCGTCGGCGACGGTCAAGCAGATCAGCCCACAGCAGCTGGGGACCGACGCCTACCGCGACGTGCGCCAGGGCGCGGTGTCGGCCAGGGGGGCCTCGAGACGCGCGTACGACCGCTACCTGCGCGGCAACGACGGCGTCGAGAGCATCACCGTCGACGCCGCCGGCCGGCCCAGGACGCGGCGCCTCGCGCGCCAGGCGCGGCCCGGCAACCAGCTGCGCACGTCCCTGGACCTGGGGCTGCAGAAGACCGGGCAGACGGCGATGGCGAACATGATCGGCTGGCGAACCGGGCACCGCCGGCGCGTTCGTCGCGATGGACCCGCGCAACGGGCAGCATCCTCGCGATGGGCTCCTACCCGACGTTCGACCCGAGCGTCCTGGCCAAGCCGATCACCCAGGCGCACTACGACGCGACTGCTTCGGCCGAAGGCCGGCTCGCCGCAGGTCAACCGCGCGATCGCCGGCGCCTATCCGACGGGCTCGACGTTCAAGCCGATCACCGCGCTCGCCGCGCTCGAGAACGACATCATCACCCCGAGACGCCGATCGACGACCACGGCTGCATGAAGATCGGCGCCGCAAGCACGAGCGCTGCAACGCCGGCGAGGCCGTCAACGGGCCGCTCGACCTGCGCCGCGCGCTGCAGGTCTCCTCCGACGTCTACTTCTACACGCTCGGCCTGCGACGCCAACGCGGCTCCAGGGCCAGGTCATCCAGACCTGGGCGCGCAAGCTGGGGCTCGGCAAGACCGACGGGCATCGACGTCCCGCGGCGAGGCCGGCGGGACGATCCCGGACCGGGCCTGGCGCGAGCGCGTCAGCACCGCAAGGAGCTCGCCTACGAGAAGCCAAGCACCACAACGTCTGCCCGCCGAACTGCGTCTACTCGGACAAGCGCGAGTGGACCACGGGCGACAACGTCCAGCCTCGCGGTCGGCCAGGGCGACGTGCAGGCCTCGCCGCTGCAGATGGCCGTCGCCTACGCGGCGCTGGAGAACGGCGGCACGGTCGTCAGGCCGCATCTCGGGCTGTCGGTCGAGGACGACGCCGGCAGCGAGCTGCAGCGCATCGACGTCGCGCCGGGGCGCAAGGTCGAAGATCGATCCGACGGACCGCCAGGCCGATCCTCGACGGCCTGCACGTGGCGACGATGGGCGACGGCACCTCGGCCCGCGTCTTCTCCGACTGGAACCAGCAGGCGCTCCCGATCTTCGGCAAGACGGGCACCGCCGAGCGCCCGCCGCGCGCCCGACCAGTCGTGGTACGCCGCGTTCGTGCCGCGACCCGACCAAGCCGATCGTGATCGTCGCGACGATCGAGGACGGCGGCTTCGGCGCGGACGCCGCGGCCCCGGTCACGTGCCGGATGCTCGCGCACTGGTTCGACCAGAAGGCCGCCTGCGCCGCCGGGGCGGTCGAAGACCCGATGAGCACGACACGTGGAGCCATCCAGCCGGGCGAGACCATCGCCGTTCCGCGCAGCGGGGGCCTGCACGCTGCCGTTCGACCCGTCCTCGCGCTTCGCCGCGATCGGGCTCGGCATCTGCTCGCTGCTCGACGGTTCACGCGGCGAGCGCCGACGACGTCCCCGGCGACCCGAACTACTACGTCACGCGCCAGGCGATCTACTTCGCCGTCGGCGCGGTCCTGGCGGTCGTCATGTGGCGGCTGGACTACTCGCGCCTGCGCGAGCTGAAGTACGTCGTCTACGGCTTCCTGATCGCCTCGATCCTCGCCGTCATGCTGCTGGGCATCGGTGGCCCGCGGCTCGCGCCGCGCGATCGACCTGCCGTTCTTCTCCTTCCAGGCCTCCGAGCTCGGCAAGGTGCTGCTCGTCGTGTCGCTGTCGGCCTTCATGGTCGACGCGATCGCGCAAGCTGGGCGACCGCCGCACGACCGCCCGGGTGCTGTTGCTCGGCGCTGATCCCGGCCGCGCTCGTCATGCTCCAGCCCGACCTCGGGTCGGCGCTGGTCTTCATCGTCATCGACGCTCGCCGTCCTGTTCGTGGCCGGCGTTCCCTGGCAGCACTTCGCCGCGCTCGCGGCGCTCGCCGCCGTGGCGATCGCGCTCGCGCTCGTCGTGCTGCCCGCCACCGGCGTCAACGTGCTCCACGGCTATCAGAAGGATCGCCTGACGGCGTTCCTGCACCCTTCGGAAACCGCCAACGAAGGCGGGCTACCAGCAGAACCAGTCGCGCATCGCGATCGGCTCCGGTGAGAAGACCGGCCGCGGCGATCGCGCGACGCAGACGAAGTTCAACTTCCTGCCCGAGCACCACACCGACTTCGTGTTCGCCGTCGTCGGCGAACGCTGGGGCTTCGCGGGTGCCGCACTCGTCCTATCGCTCTATGCGCTGCTCATCTGGCGCGGCCTGCGCATCCTCACATCTCGAAGAACCTCTACGGCGCGCTGGTCGCGGGCGGCATCGTCGCGATGCTGCTGTTCCAGGTCTTCGTGAACGTCGGGATGACCGTCGGGATCATGCCGATCACCGGCATCCCGTTGCCGCTCATGAGCTATGGCGGCTCGTCGGTCATCGCGACGCTGCTCGCCATCGGCCTCCTGCAGTCGATCTACGCGCAGGGGCGCGCCGCAGTCGCAGGCAAGGGACGAGTGCTCACATTCTGATCTGGAAGAGAGCGATCGACACCGTGAAGAAGCAAGTGCTCGTCAGCGTCGACCGCGGGGAGACCCGCGTCGCGCTGCTCGAAGCGGCCGGAACGCCGGCCCCCAACACCGCCAAGCGCGCACCGCGCAAGCAAGGACCCGAGCGCGGCGGCTACCGCGTCGCGGAGCTCTACCTCGAGCGGCGCGGCAACCGCTCGATCGTCGGCAACATCTACAAGGGCAAGGTCGACAACGTCCTCCCCGGGCTCGAGGCGGCGTTCGTCGACATCGGCCTCGAGAAGAACGGCTTCCTGCACGTCGACGAGATCGTGCTGCCCGGCGTCGAGATCCCGCGCCGCGGCCGCGGCCAGGAGGGCGGCAAGCGCATCAGCGACCTGCTCAAGCCCGGCCAGGAGGTCGTCGTCCAGGTCGTCAAGGACCCGCTGAAGACCAAGGGCGCGCGCCTGTCGATGGACCTCACCATCGCCGGGCGCTACATGGTCTACACGCCGACCGGCGAGGGCGTCGGCGTCTCCAAGCGCCTGGAGGACAAGGAGCGCGAGCGCCTGCGCCGCGAGGCCAAGGGCCTGGACCTGCAGGGCGGCGGCGCGATCGTCCGCACCGCCGCGCACGGCGCCAAGCGCGAGGACTTCGAGCGCGAGCTGCACTACCTGCTACAAGCTCCACGAGGTGCTGCAGGCGCGTCGAGGACGCAGGCCGCGCCGTCGCTCGTCTTCCAGGAGGCCGACCTGTCGGTCCGCGTCGTGCGCGACATCTTCAGCGCCGACTTCGAGCGCGCCGTCGTCGACGACGAGAAGCCAGTACCACCGGCTCGTCTCGTTCTTCACGCGCACCGCGCCGGAGCTCGTCGAGCGCGTCGAGCTGTACCGAGGACGTCGAAGCCGCTGTTCGAGGAGCTCGGCGTCGAGGAGGTCATCGACGGCCTGATGCCCGCGGCGCGTCGACCTGCCCAGCGGCGGCTACCTGATGATCGACTACGCCGAGGCGCTGACCGTCATCGACGTCAACTCCGGCTCGTTCGTCGGCCGCGGCAAGCAGGCGCGCCTGGAGGACACGATCACCAAGACGAACCTCGAGGCGGCCGACGAGGTCGTGCGCCAGCTGCGCCTGCGCGACATCGGCGGCATCATCGTCATCGACTTCATCGACATGGCCAAGGCGCGCAACCGCGACGCCGTGCTGAAGATGCTGCGCGGCGCCCTGGAGCAGGACCGCACGAAG
Source organism: uncultured Solirubrobacteraceae bacterium (assembly GCA_963781935.1). Classification (GTDB taxonomy): domain Bacteria; phylum Actinomycetota; class Thermoleophilia; order Solirubrobacterales; family Solirubrobacteraceae; genus F1-60-MAGs163. Next base: position 1,310,099 of record CAWAHX010000005.1, on the reverse strand, counting down.
ACGTTCACGGCCGAGATCTCCAAGCTCGGCCTGGTCGAGATGACGCGCCAGAACGTCACCGAGGGCGTGCGCGAGATCATGACTCGCGCACCTGCCCGACCTGCGACGGCGACGGCGTCGTGCTCAGCGAGGAGACGATCGCGATCGAGTTCGAGCGCCAGCTGCGCGAGCTCGCCGCGCGCGCGCCGCGCAGACGTCGAGGCGTTCCTCGTGCAGATGAACCCGCGCGTCAGCGCCGAGTTCACCGGCCTGGGCGCGCGGATGCTGCACGAGCTCGAGGAGTCGACCGGCAAGCTCTTCCACTTCGAGGGCTCGCGAGGGCCTGCCGCTCGACCACTTCGCGATCACGATGGAGGGCAGCACGGAGGAGGTCGGCGAGCGCGCCGTCCCGTTCCGCGAGGGCGACGAGGTGCTCGTCACGATCGTCGAGCCGCACATGTACAACGTCGACGACGCCGTCGCCAAGATCGACGGGTACATCGTGTCGGTCGCCGGCGGCGGGCGGTTCGTCGGGCCAGAAGCACCTCGTGCGCATCGAGGAGGCGGGCCGCACCTCGGCACGCGCCACGCTCGTGGCCGGCCCGGGCGACCCGGGACGCAACGGCGTCGCGAGCACCGCCACGGTCGTCGATTCGGATGCCGGGCCGGCCCCGGAGACGGCCGTGGACGGCGATGCCCTAGAATCGAAGCCTCGGCGCCGTGGCCGCAGAGGCGGACGGCGCCGTTCCGCTGCCAGCGCGAGGCCGCGCCCGCGGCCGACAACCCCACTGAGTAGGAACATTTCATGTACGCGATCGTCAAGACCGGCGGAAAGCAGTACCGCGTCGAGAAGGGGCAGACCCTGCTCGTCGAGCGCCTGCCCGACGACGAGGGCGCGACCGTCGCGCTCGCAGCCGCTCCTCGTACCGCTCGGACGACACCGTCTTCGACGCTGACGGCCTGGCCAAGGTCAAGGTCGACGCGAAGATCCTCGAGCACCTGCGCGGCCCGAAGCTGCGCGTCTTCAAGTTCAAGCCCAAGAGCGGCTACAAGCGCACCACCGGCCACCGCCAGGAGCTGACCCGCATCGAGGTCACCGAGATCAAGCAGCTCTCGCGCAAGCCCGCCGCGAAGAAGGCCGACGAGGCCGAGCCCGTCGCCGAGACCCAGGAGGCGTAGTCACCCATGGCACATAAGAAGGGGCTCGGCTCCTCCCGTAACGGTCGCGACTCGAATTCCAAGCGCCTCGGCGTGAAGCTGTTCGCCGGCGAGGTCGTCACCGGCGGCGAGATCATCGTGCGCCAGCGCGGGACGGTCTTCCGTCCCGGCGCCGGCGTCGGCATGGGCCGCGACCACACGCTGTTCGCCAAGGACGCGGGCACGCTCGAGTTCACCGAGGGCCGTCGCGGCCGCGTCGTGAACGTCGTGCCCGCCGCCGCCGAGTAGCGAGGCTCTCGCCGATGAGCGCCCGGCTGGCGATGAAGACGATCGGCGCCGGTCGCCTGGCGATCGGCCTCGGGCTCGTCGCGGCCCCGGTGGCACTCGGCCGGCCGTGGATCGGCGACGTCGCCGATCAGGGCGGCGGCCAGATGGCGCTCCGCGGGCTCGGCGCGCGCGACGCGTTGCTGGGGTTCATGGCGATCCACGTCGCGAGCGCGCAGGACCCGCTGGTCGCCGCGCGCTGGTCGGCGGCGATCGCGCTGTGCGACGTCGTCGACGGCGTCGCGACCTCCGCCGCGCGCCGCGACGCCGGCCCGAAGGCCGACGCGGTCATCGCGCTGGCCCTGGGAACCGCCGTCGCCGGCTTCGCGATCGCCAGGACGCTGCGCTCCTAGAGCCCCTGCGCCGTGGGGCGCACGAGGATCTCGTTGACGTCGACGTGCGCGGGCTGCGAGACGGCGTACATGACCGCGCCCGCGATGTCGGTGGCCTGCAGCGCGGCCTGCGGCGGCTCGTCGAAGAACGGCGTGTCGACCATGCCGGGCTCGATCAGCGTGACGCGCACGCCGGAGCCGGCGAGCTCGGCGCGCAGCGACTGGCCCATCCCCGTGACGGCCCACTTCGTGCTCGAGTAGAGGCTCCCGGGGATCGCGACGCGCCCCGCCACCGAACCCGTCAGCAGCACGTGGCCCTGAGAGGCCTTGATCGCGTCGAACGTCGCGCGGACCGTGAAGGCCGCGCCCAGCACGTTGGTCAGCACCATGTCGCGCCAGTGCTCGACGGTGTCGCCCTCCTGGGGCGAGAAGCTGCGCCTGCCGCCGAAGCCCGCGTTGACGAACGCGACGTCGATGCGCGCCGAACTGCTCGAGCGCGGCGGCGACCAGGCGCTCGTTGTCCTCGTAGACGGTCACGTCGGTGACGACGGGCAGCGCGTTCTGCGGCCCTCCGCACTCCGCGGCGAGCGCCTCCAGCTTGTCCTGCGAGCGCGCGGCGAGCACGAGCCGGTAGCCGGCCTGGGCGGCGGCGCGGGCCGTCGCGGCGCCGATGCCGCTCGACGCGCCGGTGATGAGAAAGACCTTGTCGGGCACGGGTGCTCCTAGGGTGGTGGGATGACACATGCTCTACGACAAGGCTCGCATCTTCGTTCAGGGAGGCCACGGCGGGACGGCTGCATGTCGTTCCGGCGCGAGGCGCACGTCCCGCAGGGCGGCCCGGACGGCGGGGACGGCGGACATGGCGCCGACGTCGTGCTGCTCTGCGACGACTCCAAGCGCGACCTGCAGAGCTTCAAGCGCACGGCGCACTACAAGGCCGACCGCGGGCGCCACGGCGAGGGCGCGCTGAAGCAGGGCGCGGAGGGGGAGGACATGGTCGTCCACGTGCCGCCGGGGACCGAGGTGCGGCTGCCCGACGGGACCGTCCACGATCTCGTCGTCCCGGGGCAGCGCGCGGTCGTGGCCCGCGGCGGGACCGGCGGGCGCGGGAACACGCGCTTCAAGAGCCCGACGCGCCAGTCGCCGCGCTTCTCCGAGAACGGCCTGCCGGGCGAGGAGGCGTGGATCGACCTGCAGCTGAAGCTGCTCGCCGACGTCGGGCTCGTCGGCCTTCCGAACGCCGGCAAGTCCTCGCTGATCTCCGTCCTGACGCGCGCGACGCCGAAGATCGCCGACTACCCGTTCACGACGCTGGAGCCGAATGCTCGGCGTCGCTCGAGAGCCCGACCGCCAGATCATCCTCGCGGACATCCCGGGCCTGATCGAGGGCGCGAGCGACGGGCGCGGGCCTCGGGCACGACTTCCTCGCGCACGTCGAGCGCACGCGGCTGCTCGTGCACGTGCGTCGAGCTCGCGCCGCTCGACGGCTCCGACCCCGCCGAGCAACTTCGAGGTGATCGAGCGCGAGCTCGCGCGCCACGACGCACGCCTGGCGGCGCTCCCACGGATCCTCGCGCTGTCCAAGGCCGACCTCGTGCCCGTGGAGGACGGCTGAGGCCGCCGCCGCGCGCTGGCGCGAGCGGTTGGGGGACGGCGTCCCCGTCCTGATCACGTCGAGCGCCACGCACCTGGGCCTGGACGCGCTGAGCGCTGAGCTGCTGCGCCGCGTCCCGGTGGAGGCCCCGCGTGCGATGGAGGAGCTCGCGACGGCCGGAGCGCTCGCCGAGCATCAGGTGTTCCGGCCCGCCGCCGTGCGGGCCTGGCCCGTCGAGCAGCTCGACGAGGGCGTCTTTCGCGTCTCGGGCGAGCCGGTCGAGCGGCTGATCGCCGCGCTACGACGTCGAGAACGAGGAGGCGCTGATCCACGTCGAGCGTCGCCTCAAGCGGATGGGCGTGATCCGCGCCCTGGAGGCCGCCGGATTCGAGCCCGGCGACGACGTCGAGATCGGCGGCGTCGTGTTCGAGCTGGACCCGGCCTGAGCCTCACCGCCGTCCACGGATAGCCTTGCGCGCCGTGGGCCGCTACGTCGTCAAGCTCGGATCGAACATCGTCGCCCAGGACGACGGGGCGCTGCGCGCCGGCGTCCTGGAGCACATCTGCGCCGAGATCGCCGAACGTCACGCGCGCCGGTGACGACGTCGTCGTCGTCACGAGCGGCGCGATCGCGCTGAGCATGAAGCCGATGGGCTTCACCGGCCGGCCGGGGACGATGGCCGACCTGCAGGCCGCCAGCGCCGTGGGCCAGGGCAAGCTCTACCGCGTGTACGACGAGCTGCTGCTGGGGCACGGCGTCACCAGCGCTCAGGTCCTGCTGACGTTCTTCGACCTCAGCCAGCGCGGCGCACTACCTCAACGCGCGCCAGACCCTCGGACGGCTGCTCGACTGGCGCGTCGTGCCGGTGATCAACGAGAACGACACGACGGCGACCGAGGAGATCTCGTTCGGCGACAACGACTTTCTCGCCGCACAGGTCGCGATCCTCGTGGGCGCCGACCGCCTGGTGCTGCTGACCAACCAGGACGGCCTGCACACCGCTGACCCGCGCACGAACGCGGACGCCGAGCTCGTCCGCGAGATCGCGGACGTCGGCCAGCTCGCCGGGCTGCAGATCGGCCAGAGCCCGTCGGCGCTCGGGTCGGGCGGGATGCGCTCGAAGGTCGTGGCCGCCGAGATGGCGACCGCGGCGGGCATCCCGACGACGATCTGCAGCGGGCTGCGCCACGGAGTGCTCGCCCGCGCGCTGGCGGGCGAGGCGGAGGGCACGATGTTCGCCCCCCAGTCGCAGCGCTACTCGTCGTTCGAGCTGTGGCTGAAGTACGCCAAGCCGGCCCGCGGGACGATCGTCGTGGACGCCGGCGCCGCGCGCGCGCTGCGCCGGGACGGCGCATCGCTGCTCCCGGTCGGGGTGGTCGAGGTGCGCGGGGGATTCGATCCCGGCGACGCGGTCGAGGTCAGCGACGGCGCCAGCGTGATCGGCAAGGGCATCTCGAGCTACAGCGCCGGCGGATCTGCGGCGCGTCATCGGGAAGCAGAGCGACGCCGTCCGCGTGGTCCTGCCACGCGCCGCCGACGAGGCGATCCACCGCGACTACTTCGTCCTGGCATGAGCGGGGAGGAGGGCGGCGAGCTCGTGGTGCTCGTCTCCTCGCCGCTGCTGGTCCCGCACGTGCGGAGCGCCGGCGGCTCCGGCGGGCGGCGCATCAGGGCCGGGGTGGTCGGAGCGGCTCGAACGTTCGCCCTGTCGGTGGAGGCCGGCGGGCGAGCGCCGTCGCTGCGGACGTTCGGCAGCGCGCTCGCCTGTGCGCACGCCTTCAACGACGAGTTGCGGCGCGCCGCGCGTGATGGCCTGCACTCCCGTCCGCCTGCGCAGAGCCTGACTGCCGAGGCGCTGCACGCGGCGAGCGACGCCATCCTGGGTTGACCGGCGCCGGGCGGCGGGCGATTACCCTGTGAGCATGGCCACCATCGCCCAATCGGTCGCGGACGTCTGCCTCACAGCGCGCGACGCGGCGCGGACGCTCGCCCGTGCCGACACCGCGACGAAGGACGCGGCGCTGCACGCGATCGCGGACGCGCTCGAGTCGCGGACGCCGGAGATCCTGGAGGCGAACGCACGCGACATGGAGGCCGGGCGCGACGGCGGGCTTTCGGCCGCGCTGCTCGATCGCCTGCAGCTCACGCCCGAGCGCATCGCCGGCATCGCCGACGGCGCTCGCCAGGTCGCGGCGCTGGCCGATCCCGTCGGCGAGCTGATCGGCGGCGGACGGCTCCCGAACGGGCTGGACATGCGCAAGGTACGGGTGCCGCTGGGTGTCGTCGCGATCGTCTACGAGGCACGGCCGAACGTCACGATCGACGCTGCCGCGCTCTGCCTGAAGTCCGGGAACGCGTGCGTGTTGCGCGGGTCGTCATCGGCGGCGCACTCCAACGCCGTTCTCGCCGCGATCGCCGCCGAGGCCGCCGAGGCCGCCGGGCTGCCGTCCGGCTGCGTGTCGCTCGTCGCCGGCGGAGGCCGCGACGAGCTCGCCGAGCTGGCGACCCAGGAGGGTGTGGTCGATCTGATCATCCCGCGTGGGGGCGAGGGCCTGAAGGCGGCGCTGAAGGGCGTCGCGACCGTCCCGGTGATCTACGCGGCGTCCGGCAACTGCCACGTCTATGTCGACGCGAGCGCGGACCTCGACAAGGCCCTCGCGATCGCCGTCAATGCCAAGACGCATCGTCCCGGGGTCTGTAATGCGGCCGAGAGCCTGCTCGTGCACGCGGACGTCGCCGGGCAGTTCGTCCCGCGCGTGCTCGAGGCTCTGCGCGACGAAGGCGTCGAGCTGCGCGTCGACGCCCGGGCGCGGTCGCTGGCGGGCGCGGGCCTCGCGGCCGGCGTGCTCGATGCGACCGACGAGGACTGGGACACGGAGTTCCTCGCGCTGGTGATCGCGGTCGGCGTGGTCGATTCACTCGACGCGGCGATCGCGCACATCAACGCCCACGGCAGCGGCCACTCCGAGGCGATCGTCACCGAGGAGCTGGCCTGCGCGATCGCGTTCGAGCGCGGCGTCGACGCGGCGTGCGTCTACATCAACGCCTCGACGCGGTTCACGGACGGCGGCGAGTTCGGCATGGGAGCGGAGATCGGCAACTCGACGCAGAAGCTGCACGCACGCGGGCCGATCGGCCTGCGCGAGCTGTGCACCGTGAAGTACGTGGTGACCGGCGACGGTCACGTGCGCGGCTGATGGCCCGTGTCGGGATCCTCGGGGGCACGTTCAATCCGCCGCATGTCGGCCATCTGATCTGCGCACAGGAGGCACTCGATCAGCTCGGCCTGGATCGGGTCGTGCTGATGCCGGTGTTCGCGCCACCCCACAAGCAGCTGCAGTCCGACCCGGGCCCGGCCGCACGCGTCGAGTTGTGTCGCCTCGCGGTGGCCGGGGACGAGCGTTTCGACGTCTCGACGCTCGAGGTCGACCGTGGGGGGCCTTCGTACACGGTCGAGAGCTTGCGGACGTTGCACACAGCCGCCGGGGGCGATGAGTTCACGTTCATCGTGGGCGCCGACATGGCCGCCGCGCTGGCGAGCTGGCGCGAGCCCCGGGAGATCCTGCGCCTCGCGACGCTGGCCGTCGCAGAGCGCGGCGAGACGCTGCGCGAGGACGTCGAGCGCGCGGTCGCACCGCTGCACGACGGCACGCGGGTCGTGTTCTTCGACATGCCGCGGATCGACGTCTCCTCGTCGATGCTGCGCGCCCGGATCGCCGGCGGCCATCCGGTGAGCTTCTACATTCCTGAGGGCGTCGTCGCGCGGATCGCGGCACGGCGCTGGTACCGCGACGCGGCAGCCGCCGCACCTTTGGCCACGGAGGCCCACGGATGATGACGTCCAATCCCGAGCAGCTCACGACCGAGCAGCTCACCGATCTGATCGCCCACTACGCCCTCGACAAGAAGGCGCAGGACGTGGTGGCGCTGGACCTGCGCGGTGTCTCGGGCTTCACCGACGCCTTCGTCATCGCGTCAGGCACGAGCGACCGCCAGGCCAAGGCGATCCACGACGCCATCCACATCGGGCTCAAGAACGAGCACGGCCTGCTTCCCCGGCGCGTCGAGGGGGTCAGCGAGTCGCGCTGGATCCTCATGGACTACCTCGACGTGATCGTCCACGTCTTCGCTCCCGAGACGCGCGACTTCTACCGGCTGGAGACGCTCTGGGGCGACGTGCCGCGCAAGGAGTTCGAGTCGGGCCCGGACGATGAGATCGAGACCACCTCGATCGAGCCGGGCGACACGGCTGCCTGAGGCGCGGCTCCGGCAACGACGAAGGCCGCCTCGTGGGCGGCCTTCGCGTGCATGGAGCTAGAGGGACTCGAACCCTCGACCTTCGCGCTGCCAGCGCGACGCTCTCCCAGCTGAGCTATAGCCCCGAGCTCGTACTGCGACGCATCATCTTACAAGCCTCCGCGAGGCAGGCGGGCTCCCGCAGAACCCGGCGATCGTCGCGTTCAGCAGATCGGAACGCTCCCACTGGAGGAAGTGCCCGGCGCGGGGAACGACGAACGGCCCGATGAGGTCGAGGAAGGCGACCTCGCAGCGCTCGGGGAAGTCGCGGAACATGACGTGATCGTCCGGTCCGTAGAGGGCAACCGTCGGGACGGGGCTCGGCTCGAAGAAGTGGGGGGTCTCCGAGAGCGGGACGGTCCCGAGCGCACTCTCGTAGTTCGCGAAGGAGGCGCGCAGGCCGGCGGCGTCCTCGAACGGCTCGGACATGAACGCCGCCTCCTCGGCCGTGAACGCGCCGGGCGCGGCCCAGAAGCGGTGGCCGTAGAACTCCATGATGTAGCGACGGCGCTTGCCGGGCGTGTCGAGCTCTGCCGCGAGCCCGTCGCCGTCGCGGCCCTGACGCAGGAAGTAGTCGGCCGCCTGGCGGACCTCGCGTGAGGGCGCGAGCGCGATGCCGGCCGCCTCGTAGGCCTCGGGAATGAGCGGGAGCGGGCAGTTGAACAGCACCTGCTGCTTGACGAAGCCGGTGAAGCGCAGTCCGAGATCGATGATGATCGCTCCGCCCAGATCGCCGCCCGTCGCGTGACAGCTCGCGTGCCCCAGGACCTCGTGGACGAGTCCGTGGAGATCGCGCGCATGGGCTGCGAGGTCGTAGGCGCCGTCGGCGGCGGGCCCGGAGTCGGCGAAGCCGCGCAGATCGGGAACGATGACCTCGAAGCCGGCCGCCGCCAGCGGCTCGATGTTGCGCCACCAGATCCGCTTGCTCTCCGGCCAGCCGTGGACGAGCAGCAGCGGCTGTCCGCCGACGCCTTCGCGCAGATATGCCAGTTCGACGCCGTCCCGCACCTCGGCTCGCTCGATGCCGAAGCGCGCTGGGTCGAGGTCGGGCTGGGGACCGGAGCCGGGCACGCGCCGGACACTATCCTCCGCCTCCACTGATGCCCGAGAATCGCTATGACCCGAAGGACATCGAGCCCCGCTGGCAGAAGGTGTGGGCCGACGAGCGGACATGGGAGGTGCCCAACCCGGTGCCGGGCGTTTCGACGCCGGGGGAGGAGCCCAAGTCCTATGTGCTCGAGATGCTGCCCTACCCGAGCGGCGAGCCTCACATCGGCCACCTGAAGGTGTACTCGGTGGGTGATGCGGTCGCCCACTTCCACCGCCGGACCGGTCGCCGGGTCCTGCACCCCATGGGCTACGACGCATTCGGCCTCCCGGCCGAGAATCACGCGATCAAGACCGGGCAGCACCCGCGCGCCTCGACCGACGCTGCCATCGCCGAGTTCCAGCGCCAGTTCCGGACGTGGGGCATCTCGATCGACTGGTCGCGTGAGTTCGGCACGCACGAGCCGCGCTACTACCGCTGGACGCAATGGATCTTCAACCAGCTCTACCGCAACGGGCTGGCGTATCGCAAGGATGCGGCCGTCAAGTGGTGTCCTCATGACCAGACGGTGCTCGCCAACGAACAGGTGATCGACGGGCACTGCGAGCGCTGCGGGGCGGCCGTCGAGGCCCGGCAGCTCGAGCAGTGGATGTTTCGCATCACCGACTACGCCGATCGCCTCCTCGACGACCTGGAGACGATCGAGTGGCCGGAACACGTCAAGACGATGCAGCGCAACTGGATCGGGCGCTCTGAGGGCGCCGAGGTGGTGTTCCGCTGCGAGGAGCTCGGAATCGACTATCCCGTCTTCACGACGCGGCCGGACACGTTGTTCGGCGCGACGTTCTTCGTCATCGCACCCGAGCATGCGGACATCGAGCGCCTCGCGGCCGGGACGGGCAACGAGGACGCCGTGCGCGCATACGTCAACGCGGCGCTCAACGAGCCGAATGACGTTCGCGGCGCGGCCGACCGGGAGAAGACCGGCGTCTTCCTCGGCCGCCACGTGATCAATCCCGTCAACGGCGAGGCGATCCCGATGTACGTGTCCGACTACGTCCTGATGGAGTACGGCACGGGCGCGCTCATGGCCGTACCCGCCCACGACGACCGCGACTACGCGTTCGCGACGAAGTTCGATCTCCCGATCCGCAGGGTCATCGAAGGCGACAACCCCGACGGCGACGCGAACGGCCTGCCGTACGTCGGCGATGGTCCACTGGTGAACTCCGCACCCGAGTTCAACGGGTTGTCCAGTCGCGAGGCGCTCGAAGCGATCGTCGCCTGGCTCGATCGCGAGGGGAAGGGCCACGCGTCGGTCAACTACCGGCTGCGCGACTGGCTGCTCTCGCGCCAGCGCTACTGGGGCTGCCCGATCCCGGTGGTCCACTGCGACGCCTGCGGCATCGTTCCCGTCCCGGACGACCAGCTGCCGGTGGTGCTCCCGGACATCACCGACTACGCGCCGAAGGGGCTCTCCCCATTGGCTTCCGCCACCGATTGGGTCAACACCACCTGCCCGAGCTGTGCCGGGCCGGCGCGCCGCGAGACCGACACGATGGACACGTTCGTCGACTCGTCCTGGTACTTCCTGCGCTACTGCGACGCGAACAACGACGAAGCCGCGTGGGACCCCGCGATCCTGCGCGAATGGATGCCCGTGGATCAGTACATCGGCGGGGTCGAGCACGCGATCCTGCACCTGATGTACGCGCGGTTCTTCTGCAAGGCGCTGAACGATCTGGGGCACCTCGAAGTCGACGAGCCGTTCGCGAAGCTCTTCACGCAGGGGATGATCACCAAGGACGGGGCCAAGATGTCCAAGTCCCGCGGCAACGTCGTCTCGCCGCGCGAGATCGTCGAGACGTACGGGGCGGACACGGCGCGGGCCTACATCCTGTTCATCGGAGCTCCCGATCAGGATGCCGACTGGTCCGACGAGGGCCTGGAGGGTGTGCAGCGGTTCCTCGGCAGGCTGTGGCGTCTGAGTGCTCAGGTCGCTGCCCGCGCGGCCCAGGCTCTGCCGGAGGAGCTCTCCGATCCGGACCGCACGCTGGTGCGCAAGGCCAACTGGGCGATCGACAAGGTCACGAGCGACATGGCCGGGCGCTTCGCGTTCAACACGGCGATCGCCGCGGTCATGGAGCTCACGAATGAGATTTCGCGCCTCCGCGAGGACGCATCCGACGGTGCGCAGCGCTTTGCGCTCGAGACCGCCAACTCGCTCCTTTTCCCATTCGCTCCGCATGCCGCGGCCGACGGCTATCACCTGCTCACCGGTGGTCGCGTCTGGGAGACGCCGTGGCCGTCGGCCGACCCCGCGTTCCTCACCAGCGAGACCTACGAGCTCGTATGCCAGGTCAACGGCAAGGTTCGCGATCGCGTGCAGGCGGCGACCAGCGCGGGGCGCGACGAGCTCGAGGCGCTCGCGTTGGCTGCCGCGAACGTGCGCGCCCACCTCGACGGCAAGCAGGTCGTCAAGGTGATCGTCGTGCCGGGCAAGCTCGTGAACATCGTGGTGCGCTGAGCCATGCGCCGGCGAACGACGGTCGCCGTGATCGGGGCGGGCGACGCCGGATCGGCGGAGCTCGCAGCGGCGGAGGAGGTCGGCGCAGGCCTGGCGTCCGCCGGCTACATCGTCCTCAGCGGAGGGCTGGGCGGCGTCATGGAGGCCGCCAGCCGGGGCGCGCGCTCGGAGCTCGGGTCGACCATCGGGATCCTTCCGGGCGATGATCCGGGGGACGCCAACGGCTGGGTCGAGCTGGCGATCCCGACTGGCATGGGTGAGGCGCGCAACGCCCTGGTGATCGCGGCGGCGCAGGCCTGCGTGGCGGTCGGCGGCGGCTACGGAACGCTCAGCGAGATCGCGATCGCGCTGAGGAGCGGGAAGCCGACGGTCGGGTTGGGGACCTGGGACGTGCACGGTGTCGAGCAGGTCAGCACACCGACAGAGGCCGTCGAGCGAATACAGGCACTCCTGCCGCAGGACTGACGCATCGACGTAACAGTCCGGGCCTCCGCTGTCACACGGCGCCTCGTAGCGTCGCGGCATGCCCTCGTTGCAGCGCTCAACCCTTGTGCCCTACACGCTCGCCGTGGCACTCGTGCTGGTGCTGGGTGGTCGGTGGATCGCCACGCGGCATGCCGCGTCACCGGCTGCGGCGTCGGCGCCGGGCTTCGTCTCCGGTGCGTCGGACGCACGCGGCTCGACGCCCGCCGCGCCGGCCTCGACGGCGTTCACGCTCGGCCGCGCACAGGACAGCGTGGTCGTCGACGTCGCGGGCGCGGTACGGCGACCAGGTGTGTACCGCCTGGGGTCCGGCTCGCGGGTGCGGGATGCGCTGACCCACGCGGGCGGTCCGACGGCGCGCGCGAACACCTCGGCGGTGAACCGTGCGGCGAAGCTTGCCGACGGACAGCAGATCATCGTCCCCGAGCGCCTCACCGCCGCGGCATCAGGCGACCGCCGCTTCCGCGCCGGCGAGTGGTCCGGTCGCGCCGGTGAGCCTCAACGCCGCGACGCTGGAGCAGCTCGACGGGTTGCCCGGGGTGGGGCCGTCGACCGCGCAGAAGATCCTCGACTGGCGCTCGCAGCATGGTGGCTTCGCGTCAGTCGACGATCTCGGTGAGATCCCCGGGATCGGTCCCAAGAAGCTGGAGGCGCTGCGACCCAGGGTTTCCGCGTGAGGCGGCTTGCCATCCTCGTGGCCGCTCTGCGCCGACGACCGTGGCAGCTGTCCACGGGCTGCCTCGCCGCCGGCCTGGCCGTGGGTCCCCGGTCGCCGTTCCTGCTGCTCCTCCTCTGTCTCCTCGTGCCGCTCGCCACTTCGACCGCGGGGACCGCCGCGGCCGCCATCGTGGCGCTGGCGCTCGGCGCCGTGGTGGCCGACGCGCGGCTGGCGGCGCTCGGGCGCAACGCGCTCGGCCCGCGGGTCGGGCACGCCGTTCGCGCCGACCTCACACTTCAGGAGACGCCTCGGTCCTCGGCCTTCGGCTGGCGCGTCGTGGCGCGTCTGGGGGACGATCGAGTCCTCGTTCGCGGGCGCGGACCGACGCCCACCATGACTGCGGGTGACATCGCCGCCGTCCACGGATCGCTGCGAGCGCTGGGTCCCCGCGATGGATGGCTGGTGCCCCGTCACGTCGCGGCCGTGATCCAGGCGCGGATGCTGATCTGGACAGGGCGCCGCCGTGGGGGAGTGCCCGGAGGCATCGACGCGCTGCGTCGCCGCGCCGGCCGGGTGCTGTCCGGCGGTCTCCCCGGACCCGAAGCGGCGCTGCTGCGCGGCATGGTGCTGGGCGACGACGCCGCGCTGACGCCCTCCACACGTGATGAGCTGCGGCGATCCGGGCTGGGCCACCTCGTCGCGGCCAGCGGCGCCAACATCGCGCTGCTGGCCTCGCTGGTCATGGCGCTCGGTGCGCTGCTCGGCCTGAGGCTCCGTGGCCGCATGGCGCTGATTCTCCTTGCGATCGCGGTGTACGTGCCGTTGGCGGGCGCCGGCGCCTCGATCCAGCGCGCGGGGATCATGGGCGCACTGGGCGTCGTCGCGGCACTCGCCTCGCGGCCGGCTGATCGCTGGCATGCGCTGCTCCTCGCGGCGGTGGGGACGCTGGCGCTCGACCCCGCAGGGATCGACGATCCGAGCTGGCGCCTCAGCTTCGCCGCGGTGCTCGCGATCGTGGTGCTCACAGGCCCGCTGGCGGCGCGTCTGCTCGCAGCAGGGCTCTCGGCGGGTGTCGCCGAGGCGGTGGCGCTCACGACCGCAGCAACGCTGGGGACGGCGCCGGTGGCCGCAGCGACGTTCGGGACGCTGTCGCTCGTGGCCATCCCGGCGAACGTTCTCGTCATTCCGGTGGTCGCGCCGATCACGTGGCTGGGAATGTGCGCCGCGCTGGTCGGGCAGATCAGCGCCACACTCGCCTGGCCGCTCAAGATGGCCGCGCTTCCACAGCTCGGGTTCGTCACGTGGATCGGCCATGCGGCCGCCAGTCTCCCGGCGGCGCAGGTCGCCGCCGGGGCGGGTCCCGTCACAGCGGGTTGCGGGCTGCTCATCGCGATCGTCCTCTCGCGGCGTGTGCGCGCCCGCGTCGCCGGTGCTTCTCGGCGTTCTCGCCGCGGGCGGCGCGGCGTTCCTGCTCCTGCGGCCCGCTCACGGCGTCCGTGCACCACCTGCGGGCGTGGTCCGCGCCTCATTCCTGGACATCGGTCAGGGCGACGCCACCCTGCTTCAGGACGGGCGCCACGCCGTCCTCGTGGACTCCGGCCCGCCGGACGGGCCGGTGCTCGCGCGCCTGCGGCATGAGGGAGTTCGGCGCCTCGACGTGCTGGTGGCGACGCACGCGCAGGCGGACCACGACGGCGGGGCCGCTCAGGTTCTCGACGCGATGCCGGTCGGAGTTGTCCTCGACGGTCGTGATGGTGTCCGGGAGCCGAACGGAATGGCGATGGCGGCGGCTGCGACGACGCCGCGGCACGCGCCTGGTGGCCCCGGTGGCCGGTGACGTCATCCGCGCGGGGCGGAATCGAACTGCGGGTCCTGTGGCCGCTCGATCGGGCGCGCGCCGCGCCCGGGACCGACCCGAACGATCGGGCGATCGTCATGCTCGCGCGCGGCCCCGGGCTACGACTGCTCCTGACCGCCGACGCCGAGTCGGATGTGCTCGCACGGCTCGATCTCGGTCCCGTCGACGTGCTGAAGGTGAGCCACCACGGCAGCGCGGATGCCGGCCTGCCCGTGCTGCTGAACCGCCTGCGTCCCCGCCTCGCGGTGATCGAGGTCGGCAAGGGCAACACCTACGGACATCCAACGCTTCAGGCGCTGACGGCGCTCGCGGCGTCCGGCGCGCGCGTCCTGCGCACCGACCGCGACGGCACCGTCCGGGTCGAGAGCGGGCGGGGGCCGCTCCACGTCCAGTCTCATGCCTAGACTCGGTCGCGTGCCCTCCTTCAAGGTCGCCTACCTCATCCACGGCGACGATCACGGCCGCGTCGGCGAGCGCCGGACACGCCTGCGCGAGATCGCCGAGGCGACAGTCGGGGGCCGGCGGCGTGGAGCAGTTCACGGGCGACGACGCCACTCCGGCGGCGATCGCGCAGGCGCTGAACGCGATGACCTTCGCGGTCGGGCGTCGCTTCCTGATCGTCGAGGGCGTCGAGCGCTGGAAGGACGCCGACGTGACCGCCGAGCTGGCCCCGGTGCTCGCCTCGCCTCCGCCCGACACCACCGTCGCCTTCTTCGCGCGCGAGGACGGCCGCCAGCAGGCGCCCAAGGCACTCCACAAGGCCGTGCAGGTCGCAGGCGGCGACATCGCCGCCGAACGGCTCCTCAAGGGCCGCGACCTGCCGCGCTGGGCCACCGGCGAGGCCCAGAGGCTCGGCATCCGCCTCGACGGCGCCGCCGCGCAGGCGCTCGTGGGCCACGTCGGCGAGCGTCAGCAACGGCTGCTGCGCGAGCTCGAGAAGCTCGCCCTCGAGTATGGGCCGGGTGCGCAGATCGGCGTCGAGGAGGTGGAGGACTCCGCAGCGGTGTCCGCCGAGCGCCAGGTCTGGGGTCTCGTGGACGCGATCGTCGCGGGCGACCGCCGCGCCGCCGTCGCGGGGTACATCGAGCTGCGCGGCCAGGGAGAGGATCCCGGAGGGCTTGTGCCGCGCATGGCCGGCCGGCTGCGTGACGTGCTCGCGATCGCCGAGCGGCTCGAGGCGGGTGCCGCGCCGGCGGACATCAAGAGCACGCTGCGCATGAGCCCGTATGCCGCGGACCGCCGGATCAAGGAGGCACGGGCCTCGGACACGGAGACCCTGCGCCGGGCGGTCGAGGCGATGGCCGAGCTCGAGCTTGCGACCCGCGGTGCGAGCGCGCTGCAGCCGGACACCGAGGCCCTGCGCGCGATCACGGCCGTCGCGGCCTGAACGACAAAAAGCCCGCCGGGTGTGGCGGGCTTGTGATCAGGCCGGCAGCTGCCGGGGGAGCGTCAGTCCGTGGCGCCGGCGCGGACGCGGGCGGCGCGAGCCTTCTTGCGGGCGCCCGTGTTCTTGTGCAGCGCGCCGCGCTTGACGGCCTTGTCGATCGTCGAGACGAGACCGCGGTACTCGCCGTCGGCCGCGGTGTCATCGCCACCGGCGACCGCGACGCTGAGGCGGCGGAAATACGTCTTGATGGTCGACGTGTAGCGCCGGTTCTCCAGGCGCTCACGCTCTGTGCGCAGGATGCGCTTCTTCTGTGAATGAATGTTGGCCATAGCCGGTCGAGGAGTGTAGCGGTCGGCCGATGCGGCTGGCGCGACCCCTAGCATCCACCGTCACGTGAGCTCGACGCCTGGAAGCCCGTCGCCCGGGCCCGAGGATCCAGGGGCGCTCGTCGACGCCGAAGGCATCGGCGGCAGCGCCCCCGACATGGATGCGGCGGCCGGTGCGCTGGCCGCCCGGCGCGCTGTCGAGCGCATCGCCGCCGAGGAACACGGCGAGGGGAGGGGCGAGGTGCCGGCCGCGCGTGCCGGCATGGCGCGCAACACGGCGATCTTCTCGATCGCCACCGGGCTGTCGCGGATCGCCGGGCTCGCACGTGAAGTCGTCGCGGCGAGCTACTTCGGCACCAGCGGATCGGCCTCGGCCTTCACCATCGCCTTCCAGGTCCCGAACCTCGTGCGCGGCCTGTTCGCGGACGCGGCGCTGAGTGCCGCGTTCGTGCCGATCTTCGCGGAGTACCTCGAGCAGAAACGCCGCCGCGAGG
This sequence comes from uncultured Solirubrobacteraceae bacterium, assembly GCA_963781935.1. Taxonomy (GTDB): domain Bacteria; phylum Actinomycetota; class Thermoleophilia; order Solirubrobacterales; family Solirubrobacteraceae; genus F1-60-MAGs163. The sequence continues at coordinate 1,293,634 of CAWAHX010000005.1, read as the reverse complement.
CGATCCTGCTCGCCTCAACGCTGTTCTGGATCATCCTGCTCGTCCTCGGGGCGCTCAGCGCGCTGTTCATCGTCGGCGCCGGCGTGATCATGCCGCTGTTCATCCCCGGGGATCAGTTCACTCAGCAGCTCGTGGACCTCACCGTCGGCCTGTCCCAGGTGCTGTTCCCCGTCGTCGTCCTGCTCGGGCTCAACGGCCTGCTCGTCGGGATCGTCAACTCCTACCACCACTTCACGATTCCCGCGATCGCACCGCTGGTCTGGAACGTCGTGATCATCGGCGCACTGATAACGCTGCGGCCGCTGTTCTCCGGGCCCAACCAGATCTACGCCTACGCGATCGGCGTGCTCGTCGGCACGGTCATCCAGCTCCTGATGGTGATCCCCGTCCTGGGGCGCATCGACTTCCGCCTGAAGTTCCACCTCGACTGGCGCAACCCCGATGTCAAGCGCGTCTTCGTGCTGATGCTCCCTGTGACGATCGGGCTCGGCGTGATCAACATCGACCTGCTGATCAACTCGATGATCGGCGCGCTGATCTCCGAGAGCGCGCCACGCGCGATCGACGCGGCCTTCCGCGTGTACATGCTGCCTCAGGGCATCTTCAGCGTCGCGCTGGCCACCGTGCTGTTCCCGTCGCTGAGTCGCCTCGTGGCTCGCCGCGACACCGGCGGGCTGCGAGCGCTGGTCGGCACGGGCACCCGGCAGAACCTCCTGCTCCTCGTGCCGGCGGCTGCCGTCACGGCGGTGCTCGCGCGGCCGATCGTCGAGCTGATCTACCAGTACGGCAACTTCCGCAGCAATTCCACCGACGAGGTGGCCACGGCCCTGCTGTGGTTCTCGCTCTCACTGCCGTTCGCCGGCGTCAACCTGCTGCTGACGCGCACGTTCTTCTCGCTCCAGCGGCCGTGGATCCCGACGGCGCTGGCGGCCGCGAACCTGGTCGTCAACCTGATCCTGTCGCTCGCGCTGTACAAGCCCTTCGGCATCGCCGGCCCGGTGATCGGAACAGCCGTCGCCAGTGCCGGGATGACCTTCGCGCAGCTGCGGTATCTGCGCCGCGAGCTCGACGGGGCGATCGAAGGGCGTCAGACCACGGTCACCGCGCTCAAGGTGCTCGCCGCCTCGGCGCTGCTGGCCGTGGTCTCCTACGCCGTCTGGTGGGTGCTCGACAGCATGCTCGGCGACGCCGGCGCGCTCTCGCGCCTGATTGCCGTCAGCGGCGCGCTGATCGCCGGCTCGGCCGCGTACGTCGGAGCCGTGCATTTCCTGCGCATCGCCGAGGCGCAGCAGATCCAGCGGTTCGTCACCGGCCGGCTGCGCCGCGCAGCCTGACCTCGGACGTTTGTCCACGCAGGCAGGCGGGACGCGCGACGCGGCGAACGTGACGGCATGTCCGCCGTCGTCCATCGCCTCCCATTGGTCCGGCCGGCGTTGGGATCGCCGCGCCGGGCCCTGCCGGGAATCGCGCTGGACGGCGAGCCTCGCGCGCCGGGCGGCAGTCCTGCTGCGGCGAACGGAAGCAACGCAGTTCCACTGTCGCCCGGGCCCGCCGATACGGTTCGCACCGTGGAGGGCTCCACAATCGAGGCCGCGCTCGCGCGTGCTGACGATCTGACCGCTGCCAGCGATGCGGCGGTCACGCTGCTGGCCGCCGGTGGCCGCCTGCGCGCGACGGCGTACATGGCCCGCGCCGGCCGTCTGCGCTCGCTCGCCTCGGCCGGCTCCTCACACGTGCTCGACGGCGTGCCCGTCGCCAACGGCCCGGTCGGTCGCGCGCTGCGCTTCGGAGAGGAGCAGCGCGAGGCGGCGCGGCCCGGCGACAGCAGCGGGGTGATCTGCATCCCGCTCAGCTCGGGCGGTCGCGTGGCCGGGGTGCTCGCGGTCGCCGCCGACGATGGGCTGACGGTCGCAGACGAGTCAGCGGCCCGCACCGCCGCCGCGGTGCTGGGACGACGCATGGACGAGCTAGGCGGCCCGCCCGAGGAAGGGCCCTCCAGCCGGCTGGCGCAGCACGCCGCGGTGCTTGCCGGGCTCGAGGACCCGGCCCGGATCGAGCGTGCGACGCTCGTCGCCGCACTCGACCTCGCCGAGATGGAGAGCGCGGTCCTGCTGCGCGGTGAGGAGAGCGGATCGCTGGTCGCACGGTGCGCCGCCGGGCCGCTGGCGCACGCTCTGCTGGCGGTGCCGGTCGACGAGCTCGCAAGCCTCGAGACGCTCGTCGCCGACGGGGCCTCGTGCGCGACCCTCACGGACGCCGGACCGGCCGCCGCCCCGCTGCCGCCGGCGCTCGCGGCGCTGCGCTCCGCGGGTGCGACCACGGTGATCGCCGCGCCGCTGATCTCGCGCGGCGAGACGCTCGGCCTGCTGATCGTGGCGGACGCGCGGCGGGTGCCGACCTCCACCGACCGCGTGGAGCTGCTGGAGCTCGTCGCAGCGCAGGCCGCAAGTTGCCTGCGCGCGGCGGCCGCCGTATCTGAGCTGCGCCACCGCGCGGCGACCGACCCGTTGACGGGGCTGGGGCATCGCGGGACGTTCCACGAGGCGCTGCGGGTCTCGCATCGCCGCCCGGTCGCGACCGCCGTCGCGCTGTGCGACATCGACCACTTCAAGGAGCTCAACGACCGCGACGGCCACCAGGCGGGCGATCGTGCGCTCGTCGCGGTCGCCGATGCGCTCGAAGGTGCGCTGCGCCGCGGCGACATGCTCTACCGGCTCGGCGGCGATGAGTTCGCGGCAGTGCTCATGGTCAGCGACGACACCGAGGCGCTCAACGCGGCACGCCGCATGCGCGAGGCCGTCGTGGCCTGCGGTGTCGACGTGACCGTGTCGATCGGCGTCGCCGTCTCGGGCATGGCGGAGGACGACGACGCGCTCGTCGGCCGCGCCGACCGCGCGCTGTACCGCGCCAAGGCGGAGGGCCGCGACGACGTCTGGCTCGCGCCGCCCGCGCGGCATGTCGCCTCGGCACCCGGCGCCTGAGGCTCACACCACACCGGCACCGCCCGGTCGCGCCCTACCCTGTACCTCCGCATGGATCAGGCGCACATCCGCAACTTCTGCATCATCGCCCACATCGACCACGGCAAGTCGACGCTGGCCGACCGCATCCTCGAGATGACGGACACCGTTCATGCCCGCGACATGCGCGCCCAGATGCTCGATTCGATGGATCTCGAGCGCGAGCGCGGCATCACGATCAAGGCGCAGGCGGTCCGCGTCTTCTACACGGCGCGCGACGGCGAGACCTACCAGCTGCACCTGATCGACACACCCGGGCACGTCGACTTCACCTACGAGGTCTCGCGCTCACTGGAGGCCTGCGAGGGTGCGCTGCTCGTCGTCGATGCGTCGCAGGGCGTGCGAGGCGCAGACGCTCGCCAACACGTATCTGGCGATCGAGTCGGGCCTCGAGCTGATCCCGTGCCTGAACAAGATCGACCTGCCGGGCGCGGAGCCCGAGCGCGTCGGCGCCGAGGTGTCCGAGCTGCTCGGCGAACCGGCTGAGGGCATCAAGATCATCTCCGGCAAGACGGGCGAGGGCGTCGCCGACGTGCTCGAGGAGCTCGTCGCGAAGGTCCCGCCACCGTCTGGCGACGTCAGCGCCCCGGCGCGCGCGCTGATCTTCGACTCGGAGTTCGACCAGTACCGCGGGGTGGTCGCGTACATCCGCGTCGTCGACGGCGTCTTCACCAAGGGCGAGGCGATCCGCGCGATGATCGCCGGCACCGAGGCCGACATCGACGACATCGGCTTCTTCACCCCGGCGATGACCAGCGTGGAGACGCTCTCCGCCGGCGAGGTGGGGTACGTCATCACGGGGATCAAGGACGTGACCCGTCTGCGTGTCGGCGACACTCTGACGACCTCGCGCGGCGGCGCGACGGAGGCGCTCCCGGGCTACCGCGACGTCAAGCCGATGGTGTTCTGCGGCCTGTTCCCGATCGACTCCGACCGCTACGCCGACCTGCGTGACGCGCTCGAGAAGCTGACCCTGAACGACGCGGCGCTGACCTGGGAGCCGGAGACGTCCGACGCGCTGGGCTTCGGGTTTCGCTGCGGCTTCCTCGGCCTGCTGCACATGGACATCGTGCGCGAGCGCCTCGAGCGCGAGTACGACCTGGACCTGCTGGCGACGATGCCGTCGGTGGGCTTCGAGGTCGAGCTCACCAACGGGGATGTGCTCGAGGTCCACAACCCCTCCGACATGCCGGATGCCGCCCGCGTCTCGGAGATCCGCGAGCCGATGATCAAGGCGAGCATCCTGACGCCCACGGAGTACATCGGCGTGATCATGGAGCTCTGCCAGGAGAAGCGCGGCGAGCACACGGGGATGCACTACCTGTCGGCCGGCCGGGTCCAGCTGACCTATGACCTGCCGCTGGCCGAGATCGTCATCGACTTCTTCGACCAGCTCAAGTCGCGCACCCGCGGATACGCGTCACTGGACTACGAGATCGCCGACCTCAAGGCGTCGAACCTCGTGAAGCTCGACGTGCTTCTGGCCGGCGAGCCGGTCGACGCGCTCTCGATGCTCGTCCACAAGGACAAGGCCTACGCCGTCGGCCGGATGCTGACCGAGAAGCTGCGCGAGAAGATCCCGCGCCAGCAGTACGACGTGCCGATCCAGGCCGCGATCGGGTCGCACATCGTCGCCCGCGAGACCGTCAAGGCCTTCCGCAAGGACGTGATCGCCAAGTGCTACGGCGGCGACATCTCGCGCAAGCGCAAGCTGCTCGAGAAGCAGAAGGAGGGCAAGAAGCGGATGAAGCAGGTCGGCCGCATCGAAGTGCCCCAGGAGGCGTTTCTCGCGGTGCTGGAACTCGGCAAGTGAGTGACGTCGCCAACTCGATCCGCGCAAAGCGCGGTCGAGTTGCGCGAAACACGAATAAACACGAATACTCCGTCCCGCCACAAGACCCCAGAAACCCTCCCCCCACCCCCAGAAACCGTCCTTTCGCACGCCTTTGCGCCACCTCCGGCAAGCGATAGGCTCACCCCGTGCTGCGCATCCTCCTGCTCGGCGAGCTGGAGGTCGGGGGTAACGGCATCCGGCTCGCGCCGCCACGAGGCGCCCGGCCACGGGCGCTGCTGGGATGGCTTGCGCTCGAACCAGGCCTTCACGATCGCTCGCACGTCGCCGGGAGCTTGTGGCCCGCGGCGTCCGAGGACCACGCGCGCGCGAACCTGCGCACCGCGCTGTGGACCGTCCGCGCCGCGCTCGGCGCAGAGGCCGGGTGGCTCATCGCCGACCGGCGCTGCGTCGGCTTCGCGGCGGACCGCGTGACCACTGATCTTGCGCAGTTCGACGCGCACGCAGCCGCGGGCCGGCTCGACGAGGCCGTCGCGCTGTGCCGCGGCCCGCTGCTCGACGGGATCGACGACGACTGGGCGGCCGAGGCGCGAGCCGCACACGACCACCGCGTGGCGTCGGCGATGGCGCGCCTTGTGAACGACGCCCAGCAGCGCGGCACGCTCGAGGAGGCCATCGACTGGGCCTGGCGCCTCGTGCGCCTCGATCCGCTGGACGAGGCCGCATGCCCGTGAACTGATGCGGCTGCTCGCCGACGGTGGCAGGCGCTTCGAGGCCGTCGCGGTCTACGAGCGGCTGCGCAGCCGGATGCACGACGATCCTGGGAGCGGCGCCCGAGCCCTCGACCACGGCGTTGGCCGAACTGATCAGGGCGCGAGGGGCGCTGCCCGTCCTCGGCGCGCCCCCCGCGCTGTCGGTCCCGGTCGCCGCCGCCGCGGTCAGCGCCGAACATCCAGGACGATGTTGAACGAAATCCCGCCGGCTGAAACCGCTCGCAGTCTTGCGCGGCGGCGTCCACCGACCGTCAATTGCCCGTCAACGGCCGCCGCGCGATGATGGGCCGATGGACCTCGGACTGAAGGACAAGGTCTGCGTCGTCACGGGCGCCAGCCAGGGCATCGGCCGCGCGAGCGCCCGGCGCCTGTGCGCCGAGGGCGCGCGCGTGCTGCTCGTGGCCCGCAGCGAGGAGGAGCTGCGCGCCGCCGCCGATGAGTGCGGCGATCAGGCGGCCTGGCTGGCCTGCGACGTGACGGACGCCGACGCCGACGAGCGGATCATCGCCACGTGCGCCGAGCAGATGGGTGGGGTGGACGTGCTCGTGAACAACGCCGGAGCGACGTGGGCCGCCGGCCTGGACGAGCTCACCGATGAGGACTGGCTCGGGCTCTACGCACTGCACGTCCTCGCCCCGATGCGGCTGATGCGCTCGGCCGCGCCGCGCATGGCCGAGCGCGGCGGGGGGCGCATCGTCAACGTCTGCTCGTCCGCCGGCAAGCGCCCGTCGCTGACGAACCCGGCGTACAGCGTCACGAAGGCGGCGCAGCTCTCGCTCTCGCGGCTGTTCGCCGACGCATACGCGGCGCAGGCGGTGCTCGTGAACGCGGTGGCTCCCGGTGCGACCGCCTCGGAGATGTGGACGGCACCCGGGGGGATGGCCGACCAGTCGGCCGCGGCACGCGGCGTGACGCGCGAGGAGGCGATTGCGATCCAGACCGCCAAGGTCCCGCTGGGCCGCTTCGCGGAGCCCGGTGAGATCGCCGACGTCGTCGTGTTCCTGTGTTCGGAGCGCGCGAGCACCGTGACGGGCGCGGCGTGGTCGGCCGACGGCGGCGCGGTGGCGATCATCGTCTGATCCGCCGGCCGGGGCCGCCGCGAGAAGTACCATCAGTGCGTGCTCACGCCGCGCCAAGAGCTGATCCTGCGCAAGGTCGTCGAGGCCGACCAGGCCACCGGTCAGCCCGTCGGCTCGAAGACGCTGGCCGAGGATCCCGACATCGCCTGCGGCGCGTCGACGATCCGCAACGAGCTGGCGATCCTCGAGGAGCTGGGCCTGCTCGAGCACCCGCATACGTCGGCGGGCCGCGTTCCGACCGATGCCGGGCGCCGCGTGTACGTCGACCGCCTGCTGCCCCAGACGCGCCGCGCGCAGCTCGACCTGCCGCTGATGCGGCGCGAGGTCGACGAGGCGATGCAGCTGACGACCGAGACGCTCGCGCAGGTGACGAACCTGCTGGCCGTCGTCTCGGCGCCGCCGCTGGACACCGCGACGATCCGCCACGTCGAGGTGCTGCTGCTGCAGCCGCAGGTGGCGATGGTCGTCGTCATCACGTCGACCGGGCGGTGTCTCGAAGCGGATGCTGACGTTCGACGCTCCCGTCGACTCAGGGCTCGTCTCCTGGGCCGGCGAGTACCTCAACGAGCGGCTCGCGGGCGTCGGCCTCGGCGCTCGCATGCTGCACCAGCGACTCACCGACTCGTCGCTCGGTGCGTCCGAGCAGCGGTTCCTCGACGCGTTGGTCCCGGCGTTCGCCGAGCTTCAGTCGACGTCGGAGGACGTGATCTACATGGAGGGCGCGGCGCGGCTGTTCGGCGGCGACCGCCTGCACGACCTCGCCCAGATCAACGAGCTGATGAGCGCGCTGGAGCGGCGCGTCGCGCTGCTCGGCGTCCTGCACTCGGCGCTCGGGTCCCGTGACGTGCTCGTGCGGATCGGCAGCGAGAACGAGCTTCCGGGCCTGAGAACGCTCGCGTTCGTCGCATCCGGCTACGGTCTTCCGACGCGCAAGCTCGGCACGGTGTCGGTGATCGGCCCGGTGCGGATGGACTACGGGCGCACGATCGCCACCGTGCGCGAGGCCGCCCTGCAGCTCTCACGCTACGTGGAAGACGTCTACGAAGGTTGAACCGTTGAGCAGCACGCTCCCCCGAGACCCCTACGAGGTCCTCGGCGTCGCCCGCGACGCCGACGAGACGGCGATCAAGAAGTCGTTCCGCAAGCTCGCTCGCGAACTGCATCCGGACGTCAACGCCCACGACCCGCAGGCCGAGGAGAAGTTCAAGGCGGCGGCGGAGGCGTACGAGATCCTCAACGATCCCAAGCGCCGCGAGATCTACGACCGCTACGGCCATGAAGGTCTGCGCAGCGGTGGCATGCGCCCGAACTTCGAGGGGTTCGGCTCGCTCGGCGACCTGTTCGAGGCGTTCTTCGGGCCGGGCTTCGCGGGTGGCTTCGGCGGATCGGCCGGCGGGCCGCTTCAGGGCGACGACGCGATCATGGGCGTCGACATCGACCTCGCGCAGGCGGCGTCGGGCAAGTCGGTCGAGCTGACGTTCGAGGCGGTCGACACGTGCGAGCGCTGCGACGGCGAAGGAGCCGAGCCGGGAACACCCGTCGAGACGTGCGCGACCTGCGACGGCACGGGCGTGCTGCAGGTCGCGGTGCGCTCGCCGTTCGGCCAGGTGCTGCGCAGCGCTGCGTGCAACGTCTGCGGCGGCGAGGGCCGGATCCCCCAGACGCCGTGCACGCACTGTGACGGGCGCGGACGGGTCGTCGGCGCGCGCACGCTGAGCGTCGACATCCCGCCCGGGATCGGCGACGGGCAGCGCATCCGCCTGCAGGGTCGCGGGCACGCGGGCGAGCGCGGCGGACCGCCCGGCGACCTCTACGTGCAGGTGCGCATCGCCCCCGACGACCACCTCGTACGCGACGGCGATGACCTCGTGACGGTGCTCGACGTGCCCGCTCCGCTGGCCGCGCTCGGCGGCGACCTGCCGGTCCCGGTCCTTGGGGGCGAGACGCTCGAGGTCCGCGTCCCGACGGGCACGCAGCCCGGCGAGGTCGTCACCGTCGAGCACCACGGGATGCCCCAGCTGCGGCGCCCGGATCGCCGTGGCGACCTGCGCGTCGTCATCAACGTCACGATCCCGCGTCGCCTGAGCCCCGAGCAGCGCGCGATGCTGGAGACGTTCGCGGAATCGCTCACCCCGGAGAACCTCGCTGCGCCCGAGGGCATGACCGCGAAGCTGCGGCGGCTCTTCGGCGGCCGTCGATGATCCGGCTGGCGCTGCGCGTGCGCCGCGAGGACGCGGAGATCGCGCTGGCGGAGCTGCTGGAGTACGCACCCTCCGGCGTCGAGGAGCGCGACCTCGGCGACGTCATCGAATACGCGGTCTACGGCGCCCCGGGGGAGCTGCCCGCCCTCCCCGACCTGCAGGCGGCGGCCGGCGGAGCGCTCGTCGACGTCGTCACCGAGGAGGTTCCCGACGACTGGCACGAGCGCTGGAAGGCCTTCCATCACCCGGTCGAGGTGCGTCGCGGCGACCGCGCCCTGCGCGTGCGTCCGCCGTGGGAGGCGGCCTCGGCGGACGACGGTGTCACCGAGCTCGTCATCGACCCCGGCCAGGCGTTCGGCACCGGCGCGCACCACACGACGCGCCTGTGCCTGGAGCTGCTGCTGGAGCTGGAGGCGGGCGGTGCCTGCGTCGACCTGGGGTGCGGCTCCGGTGTGCTGGCGATCGCGGCGGCGCGGCTGGGCTGGGAGCCCGTGCTGGGCGTGGACCATGAGGCCGAGAGCGTCGAGGCGACGCGCGAGAACGCGCTCGTGAACGACGCCCGCGTCGAGGCCCGGCGCTTCGACCTGATCCATGACGGGCCGGCGCCGTGCGCGCCGACCGTCCTCGCCAACCTGCTGCGCCCGCTGCTGCTGTCCGTCGCGCGCACGGGCTTCATCGGCGGCGCACGGCCTGATGCGCTGATCGCGAGTGGGCTGCTCGCGCACGAGGCCGATGAGGTCTCCGCGGCGTTCGCGGAGCATCACGGTCTGCGCGAGGCCGACCGCCGCCTCGGCGGCGAATGGGCCGCGCTGCTGCTCGTGCGCTGAGCCGGCCGCGCTCAGGCCGCGCGACGCGCGGCGGGCCGGCGCGGCTTCTTGGGCTTGGGCTTCAGCAGTTCCAGCAGCTCGGCCTGCGCCCGGGCCAGCGCGTCGGCGAGCGGCCACGCCTCGTCGGCGACGTCGCGGTCGATCACGATCCCGAAGTCCAGGCCTCCGCAGTAGCTCATGACCGTGATGTTGAGCGCGCAGCCGTCCATGATCGCCGAGAGCGGGAACATCGCCTCCTGCCGGGCGCCGGCGATGTACATCGGGACCGGCGACCCCGGGACGTTCGAGATCACGACGTTCACCGGCGCCTCCACGCGCCTGCTCGTCGCGACCGCCGAGGTCACGCGCGCAGCACGCGCGAACAGTGCCGGGGGGATCACGTTGTTGGCGTCCTGCAGCATCGTCGCCGGCACGGCCCGGTGGCGCTCCTTGGCGTTCACGAGCCGCTCGTGGGCGAACAGCAGCCGCTCCTGTGGGTCGGCGATGTGCGTCGGGATCGCGGTCATCATCGTCGAGACGCGGTTGCCGAACGTCCCGACCTGCTCGCGCGTGCGCACCGACATCGGGATCATCGCGACGAGCGGCTCGTCGGGCAGCTCTCCGCGATCCGACAGCCAGTCGCGCAGGGCGGCGGCGCAGATCGTGACGACGACGTCGTTCACCGTGACGCCGAACGCGTTCTTGACCTGCTTGACCTCGTCGAGCGAGAGCCGCACGAACGCATCACGGCGATGCGGCGAGATGCGTCCGTTGAGGGACGTGCGGGGCGCGCGCAGCTTGCGTCCTTCGAGCACGCCGCCGTCGCCGCGTGGAAGCGCGCGCGCCACGCGGCGACTGACGCCCGCGAGCGTGTTGACGCCGGGGAGGCTGCGCATCGTCGGCACGGTGTCGAGGTTGGGGAGCGCCCGTGGCAGGCTGCGCAGCGCCTCGAGGCGCTGCCGCGGGATGCCGGCCAGGCCCCGGCCGAGCAGGTTCAGCTGCGACGGCGCCGGGGGGCGGGAGGCGCCGCCGGTGCCGGCGCGATCTCACGGCCCTCGGGTGCGAAATCGAGCAGGATCCCGAAGATCTCCGCGCCGGACGCGCCGTCGATCGCGGCGTGGTGGAACTTCGTCAGCACGCCGGCCCTGCCGCCCTGAAGCCCGTGGATCAGGTAGAGCTCCCACAGCGGCCGCGCGCGGTCGAGCGGCCGCGACACGAGGCGCGCGACCTGCTCGGCGAGCATCCTGTCGTCGCCCGGAGCGGGCAGCGCCAGCTCGCGCACGTGGAACTCGAGGTCGAAGTCCGGATCCTCGATCCAGTACGGATAGTCCAGGTCCAGCGGCACCTGCGTGAGTCGCCACTTGAACGGCGGCAGCAGGTGCAGCCGCTCCTCGATCATCGCGCTGATCCCGGCGAGCGTGAGCTCACCGCCCGGTGCGGTCGACGGGTCGTAGATCCCCAGGCCGCTCACGTGCCCGTGCGTGCGGCCGTCCTCGATCGCGATGAACTGGGCGTCAAGACTTGTGAGCTGTCGCATGGCCGGTTCCTCCGTCGGTTATCGGGTGACGAGCTGCAGGCCCCTGCGCGCGGCCGCCTGCGTCAGCCGCGGCGAGAGGCGATGGGCCAGCGCGCCGGGCAGCACGTGCGAGACGGGCACGTGGACGACCAGCCGGTGATGTCCGATCACGCTCAGCACCGCCGCCGCCACGACGTCGGGCGATGCGCCGCGCTTGCGGTAGAAGGCCACTGCGCGATCCTGCCGGGCGGCGGCTTCGCCGCGCATCACGGAGCTCGCAACGATGTTCGTGTCGATCACGCCCGGGCACAGGGCGGTGACCTTGATGCCCTGCGGGCTCAGCTCCGCGTGCATGGCCTCGCTCATCCCGACCACCGCGAACTTGCTGGTGACGTAGGGCACCATCTGCGCCAGCGGGACCAGCCCCGCGCCCGAGGCGGTGTTGATGATGTGCGAGCTGCGGCCCTGGCCGAGCATGCGCGGGACGAAGGCGGTGACGCCATAGGCGACGCCGAGGACGTTGACGTCGATGACGCGCCGCCAGTCCTCGACGGTCGTCGAGACGACGTCGGCCGCGTGCCCGACGCCCGCGTTGTTGTGCAGGATGTCGACGGCTCCGTCGGTGGCGAAGACGCGGTCCGCGAGGGTCTCCAGCGCCTGTGGGTCGGTCGTGTCGACCTGGTGGGCCGTGGCACCGGCGAGGCCGGCGGCGACGCGCTGCGCGCCCTCGCCGTCGATGTCGACGACGTGCACGTGTGCGCCGTGCGCGGCCAGCAGGCGGGCCGTCGCGGCGCCGATCCCGGACGCGGCGCCGGTGACCACGGCGATCCTGCCGTGCAGGTTCGGGGCGGTGGCCATGGTCAGCGTTCCTCCGCCGTGCTCAGCGCCTCACGGGTGGCTCGGCCGGCCCGCGCGGGGCGCAGCTCGTAGGCCTGAGGGTCGAACCGGCTGGTCGTGCGGCGGAACTTGACCGTCGATCCCGGCCAGACCACCGAGGCGTGGCCGCTCGCGTCGAGGTACCAGCTCTTGCAGCCGCCGACCGCCCAGACGGTGTCGCGGACCGATCGCCCGACATGCTCGTTGTAGGCCGCCTGAGCGGCCGGGAGCACGTCGATGCTGCCGGCGCCGCGCTCGCGCATCGTGCGCAGCGCGTCGAGCACGTAGACGAGCTGCGACTCCTCCTGGAAGACGTGCGAGTTGTGCCCGGTGGCCGTCCCGACCCCGCCGAGGCGGAACATGTTCGGGAAGCCGCTGACCGTTGTGCCGCGGTAGGCGCTGGGGTGGTCGCCCCACACCTCGGCCAGCGTGCGGCCGTCGCGGCCGTGCACGAGCTCCGCGATCGGGGCGTCCGCGACATGGAAGCCGGTGCCCAGCAGGATCGCGTCGACCTCGTGCTCGACTCCGTCGTCGGTGACGATCGCATGTGGCCGGATCTCGCGCACGCCGGCGGCGATCTCGACGTTCGGCTGCGTGATCGCGGGGTACCAGGTGTTGGAGATGAGGATGCGCTTGCACCCGATCGCGTAGTCGGGCGTCAGCCGTGCGCGCAGCTCGGGATCCCGGACCTGACGGTGCAGATGCGCGAGGGCGACGCGCTGGGCCAGCGCGCGGACACGCTCGGACGTGATGATCGGGAAGTGCAGCAGCTCGCGCGTGAGGTATTGCACCGTGCGGGCTGCGCGCTGGAGGACGGGTGCGCGGGCCAGCACGCGCCGCTCGAGCTCACTGATGCTGCGGTCGTTGCGCGGGATCAGCCAGGGCGGCGTGCGCTGGACCAGCACCATCTGCTCGACGAGCGGCTGGATCTCGGGCACGAACTGGATCGCCGAGGCTCCGGAGCCGATCACCGCGACCCGCTTGCCGCGCAGGTCGTAGCCGTGGTCCCAGCGGGCGGAGTGGAACATGGCGCCCGCGAAGTCGTCGATGCCGGGGATGTCCGGGCGCTGAGGCTCGGTGAGCGGGCCGCTGCCGTCGATCAGGACGTCGGCGGTGAAGCGCATGCCGGAGGTCGTGATCGTCCAGTGCTGGGCGGCGTCGTCCCAGGTCGCGTCGAGCAGCTCCTGGCCGAAGCGGATCCGCGGGCGCAGGCCGAACTCGGTGGCGACGCCGCGCATGTAGTCGTAGATCTCGGGCTGCTCGGAGAACGAGCGTGACCACTTCGCGTTGGGGGCGAACGACAGCGAGTACAGGTGCGACGGCACGTCGCAGGCCGCCCCGGGGTAGCTGTTGTCGCGCCATACGCCGCCGACCTCGTCGGCGCGCTCGATGATCAGATGGTCGTGCTCGCCGGCGCGCTGCAGATGCACGGCCGCGGCGAGCCCGGCGAACCCGGCGCCGACGATGGCGATGTGCACGTGCTGGGTGGCCGTGGTGGTGTCCTGAGCGGCGGTCGTCGTCATGGGGCAAACCTACGCCCGGCGGGAGTGGCCCGCTCGTCGCAATCCGACGAACGGCCTGCGAGCGGTCTGTAGGAACCCGACAGCGCCGCTGCGGTGCTGCGCGATCTGCGGGGTCAGCCCGCGCAGGCGATGCCCGTGCCGGTCCTGCCGTCGGCGCCGCAGGGGAGGATCGACGGCGCCTGCCAGCCCCTGCCGCTCAGGACGCCCTGGATGCCCTTGGGCGACAGGCCATAGAGGCGGGTGATCAGCCGGAAGCCCGGGGTCGCCGCCGTCGCCTTCGGGGACGGCAGCCAGTTGACCCGCTGCGCGGCGCTGGACGGCGCATCCGGCTGGATGTAGACGTCGATCGAGCCGTCGGCGTTCCTCTTCAGGTCGCTGCGGTCGTTCACGAGCCACTTGTTCGCCGGATTGACGATGAAGAACCCGTCGTTGTCGTACAGGGTCAGCGACCAGAAGAACTTCACCGGAGGCTTGGCCATGTTCGCGGGGAAGTGCACGACGTAGCGCTTCGTGCCGGTCAGCGGGCTCTTCGTCCGGTCGACGATCGACAGCGGGTACATCGCGACGTTCGGCGTGGGGGCGCCCAGGCCGGCCTTGTCGACCACGGCCCGCAGCCTGTAGTCGGTCCCGTAGGTGCCGGTCTTCATCACGAGCCAGCCGTTGTGGGTGTCGAACCCGGAGAGGAACGCGCTGATCAGGTTGCCCTGGACCTTGGCGGGCCCTCCGGTCACCGCGTCGCGCAGCGCCTGCAGCTGAGCGTCGCTGAGCTTGCCGTCGGTGGCGGGATGCAGGCCGGCGCCGATTCCCAGGCCCTTGAGCCGGGCCAGGATGGGCGCGTCGGCCCTCGGGGCCGGGAAGGCCTTCAGCTGGTCGCCGAGGGCGTCGAAGAACGTCGCCGCGTCCTCACCGGGTCCGGTGCCCGGGATGTGCGCCTCGTTGACGCGCGTGTCCTTCCTCCCGGGCGCGGCGGGCCTGTACGCGTACGGCTTCTTCGGGTTCCACCTGTTCAGCGGCGTGATCCTGAAGGTGTTCATGAGCTTCTTCGTGGCCGCCAGGTCGCTCTTGCCGGCGTTGTAGGTGCGCCCGATGATCCAGACCCGGTTGTAGGGCGACCGGATCCGCTTGAGGCCCTTCGGGACGGAGCCCTTGAAGCCGGGTCCGGTGACGAGGTAGTCGCCGTCGGGCAGTGCGCCGTCGGGTGAGCCGATGCTCTTGAAGTTCTCCTCGTAGGGGGACATCAGCGGGAGCACGTGGAAGCGCTTGCTCGCGCTGGTGTGGATGACCTGCGGCCGGCGGCTCAGGTCGAGCCAGGCGTTCGAGTACAGCGTGTCGCTGTTGGGCGCCACGACGGTGCGGTCAGCCGCATCGGCGAGCTTCGCGAAGTGGTTGAACTGGTTCACGGGGCCGAGCCCGCGCCCGTTGGAGACGTTCACGCTCGTGGCGGTCTCGAAGGTCTTCTGCATGTTGACGAGCGGGATGCCGTACTCGTACGCGCTCTCGGCGATCGGCAGTGCCGCGTCGTACGCGGACTTCTGTGCCGGGTCGGCCGGGTTGTAGGCGGCTCCGGCCCCGGGCGCGGCGAGGCCGAGGAGGGCCCCGGCCAGGGCGGCCGAGGCTCCGATTCTGCGCATCCTGCGGGTGGTTCGCGGGGGCATGAAGTGAACTCTCCTGATGGCATGGTGAAGTTTCGCCCATCGTAGGATCGCCGGCGTGCGATCTCTTGTCGGGACTCGCTGGCGCAATCGGGCGGCGTTGTCGAGACTCCCCAATCCGATGGGGTCGATCGGGCGCCTGCACTGCCTGTGCGGGCGCAGGTAGTGTGGATATCCGTGGAGGCAGCGTTCGCACCGGCCAGGCCGCCCCAGGCCGCGCGCGTCTGGCGGGAGGTGCTGATCCCGTTCGCGAGCGAGCTCGAGGAGGAGGCTGAGCCACTGTCGTTCACGGTCGTGGGTGAGATCCGCGCCGAGTTCCCGGATCTGTTCCCCGACGACGACGCCTTCGAGGAGAACCGCGCGGCCGGAGAGCAGAACATCCGCGTCCTCGCACGCCTGATCATCGAGGGTGGTGACCCCGCGCTGGCCGATCCTCCGGCCGCGGCGATCGCATACGTGCGTGAAGCGGTGCGTCGCGGAGTGCCGATCGACGCGATCCTGCGCAGCCTGCGCCTCGGCCACGCCTCGTTCCTGGCGATCACGCTGAAGCGCCTGCGCGAGCGGACCGGGCGCGATGACGACTACGCCCAGGCGGCGGCGCTCGTGACCGCCTGGTCCTTCGGCACGATCGACCGGATGTCCACGCAGGCGAGCGTGGCGCATGCCGACGAGCGCGAACGCTGGATGCGCAGCTCCGCCGCCACCCGGGCCGAGACGATCGAGGCGATCCTCGAGCGCCGCGACCTCGACGTCCACGCGGCCGGGACGCGGCTGCGCTACGCGCTGGATCGCCATCACGTCGCGCTGCTCGCCTGGGTGACCAGATCGGACGAGGACAGCGACACGTTCAGCGCGCTCGAGGCCGCCGTCACCCAGGCGGCCCGGCGCGCCGGCCTCGAAAGCCAGCTGGTCCAGCCGCTCGGCCTGTTGGCGACGGCCGCGTGGTTGGGCTCTGCGGGGCCGATCGATCCCGCGGCGGTCGACGAGCTGCGCTTCGACCCCGCCGCGGCGCCCGGGGTGTACCTGGCGGTCGGCGAACCGGGGGCGGGACTCGCCGGCTTTCGTACCAGCCATCGCCAGGCCGTCGAGGCGCGTCGCGTGGCAACGCTCACCGGACGGCCGAGCGGCACGGTCACACGCTACGCGCGGGTCGCGCTGAGCGCCCTGGCGACCGTCGACATGGATCAGGCCCGGGACTTCGTCGCCTCCGAGCTGGGCGGGCTCGCCGCCGATGACGACACCTCGCGGCGGCTCGCCGCGACCGTGGCGGCGTTCCTGGACGAGGGGTCGAGCCACGGCCGCGCCGCTCGCCGGCTCGGCATCCACGAGAACACCGTCCGCTACCGCATCCGCCAGGCCGAGGAGGTGCTCGGCCGCGCCATCGGCGACCGCACGCTGGAGCTGCGCGTGGCGTTGCGGCTCGCCCGCGTGGCCGGCGACGCGGCACAGCCGCAGGCCTGACGCCCGGATCTCGCGCCGCTCCGGCCGCCCGGATACCGTTCGTCCCATGAGCCACACCCGGACCGACGTGACCTTCCCCTCCGCCGGCGATGACCTCGCCGCATGGTTGTACGAGCCCGAGGGCCGCGGCGACGAGCGGATCCCGTGCGTCGTGATGGCTCACGGCTTCAGCGCGACCCGCCGCGACGGGCTGGAGCCGTACGCCGAGCGCTTCGCCGACGCGGGCTTCGGCGTCGTGCTGTTCGACTACCGCGGCTTCGGCGACAGCGCCGGTGAGCCGCGCCAGGTGATCGGCATCCGCCGCCAGCAGCAGGACTACGAGAACGCCGTGCGGTTCGCCGGGCGCCAGTCGTGGATCGATCCCGAGCGCATCGCGCTGTTCGGCTCGTCGTTCAGCGGCGGCCATGTCGTCGACGTCGCATCGCGCGACCACCGGATCGCCGCCGTGATCGCCCAGGCACCGTTCGCCGACGGGCTCGCGCAGCTGCGCATCACTGCCGCCCAGGACGGCGCTGCGCGGCTCGGTCGACGCGATCCTCGACCTCGTCGCCGGCGCGCGCGGCAGGACGCCGGTGACGATCGCGCCGGTCGGCCCTCCCGGGAGCTACGCGGTGATGACCGCGCCGGAGGCCCAGCCCGGGTTCGCGTCGATCGTCGGCGAGGGCTCCAGCTGGGAGAACGCCGTCGGTGCGCGCATCATGCTGTTCGTCGGAGCGTGGCGCCCGGTCACGCAGGCCGCGAACGTCCGCTGCCCGCTGCTCGTGTGCGTCTGCGACCGCGACGCGACGACACCTCCCGGGCCGGCCGCGCAGATGGCGCAGAACGCGCCGCGCGGCGAGGTCGCCCACTATCCGATCGGCCACTTCGACATCTACACGGGCGACGACTTCGAGCGGGCGGTCTCCGATCAGCTCGCGTTCCTGGAGCGCGCGCTGCGACCCGCCGAGGTCGCGGTGCCCGCCGCCTGATGGCCTGGAACGTCGTCATCCTGGGCGGCGGGTTCGGCGGCTTCTACGCCGCACGGACGCTGGAGCGGGTGCTGCCGGGGCAGAGCGCCCGCGTGAGGCTCGTCAGCGAGGACAACTTCATGCTCTACACGCCGCTGCTGCCCGGCGCCGCGGCCGGGAGCCTCGAGCCGCGGCACGTCGTCGTGCCGCTGCGTGAGGAGCTGCGCCGGACGGATCTGCAGCTCGGCCGGGTGACCGGCGCCGATCCGCTCACGCGCAAGGTCGGCTTCGAGCGCCTCGACGGCACCGCGGCGGAGCTGACCTACGACCAGCTGATCGTCGCGCTCGGCTCGGTCTCGCGGACGCTCCCGATCCCCGGGCTCGCCGAGCATGGGATCGGCTTCAAGTCGATCTCCGAGGCGATCGCTCTGCGCAACGGCCTGCTGCGGACCTTCGAGATCGCCGAGACGCTGGACGACCCGGCCGCGCGGCGGGCGTGGCTCACCTACGTGTTCGTCGGTGCCGGGTACGCCGGGCTCGAAGGGCTGGCGGAGCTCCAGGACTTCGCGGCGGACGAGATCCAGCTCTACCCGCGCTGTCGCAACGAAGGTCTGCGCTTCATCCTCGTCGAGGCGCGTGACCGCGTGATGCCGGAGATCCCGCCGTCGCTGGCGGAGTTCGCGACGCGCGAGCTGCGCGGCCGCGGGATCGACATCAGGACGAGCACGACGCTCGAGGAGGTGACGTCCACCTCGGCACGCCTGTCCGACGGCGAGACCGTGCCCTCCCACACGGTGGTCTGGACCGCCGGCGTGCGCCCGGCGCCGATCGTGGCGCAGCTCGGACTGCCGCTGGATCAGAGCGGGAGGATTCGCACCGACCGGACGCTGCGCGTCGAGGGTCACGACAACGTCTGGGCGATCGGCGACGCCGCCGCCGTCGACGATCCCGCGCGCCGTGGCAACCCGAGCCCGCCGACCGCCCAGCACGCGATCCGCGAGGGGCGGCTGGTGGCGCGCAACGTCGCCGCGACGATCGGCAGCGGGACGGTGCGCCCGTTCACCTACAGGACGCGCGGGGTGTTCGTCGACATGGGGAGCCAGAAGGCCGTCGCCAGCACGATGGGGATCCGCTGGCGCGGGCTCCCCGCGTGGCTGCTGGCGCGGACCTATCACCTGGCGATGATGCCCGGGCTGAAGCGCAAGTCTCGCCTGCTGATCGACTGGAACGTCCAGCTGTTCTTCGGCCGCGACGGATCCGAGCTCGGGAAGCTCGGGCATCCCGCGTCCCTGGCCGAGGTCCAGCGGCGCGCTGGAGCGCCGGACCCATCCGGGCACTCCGCCGAACATGCCGGAAAGTAGAGGACGGGACGCCGCCGCCGACCCTCCTATGATGGATTGCAGATGCCGGTGACCGACACCGTGAAGCAGGACATCGTCACAGCCATGAAGGCGGGCGAGAAGGACCGTGTCGGAACGCTCCGGCTTCTGCTGTCCGAACTGCAGAAGGACGCCAAGGAGGGCAAGGGCGACGAGCTGGCGGTGATGCGCCGCGAGCGCAAGCGCCGGCTCGAGGCCGCCGAGGCGTTCCGCGGCGGCGACCGGCCGGAGCTCGCGGACGCCGAGGAGGCTGAGGCGGCACTGATCGAGACGTACCTGCCGGCGGAGCTCTCCGACGAGGAGTTGCGGGTGATCGTCGCGGGCGCGGTGGCCGAGACCGGCGCGACCTCTGCGAAGGACATGGGCAATGTCATGAAGGCAACGATGGCGAAGGTGGCGGGGCGCGCCGATGGGAAGCGCGTCTCGGCTCTCGTCCAGGAGGCACTCAAGGGCTGATGAGGCGCACGATCGAGGTGTCCAACGAGGCGGCTGCGGCCCTGTCCGGGCAGGGCGACGCGGTCCTGCGCCAACTCGAGGAGCACGTCGCGTGCGACCTCTTCCTGCGCGGCAACCTCGTCACGCTCGACGGCGACGCCGAGAGCGTCGCGGCCGCCGCACTCGTCGTGCGCGAGCTCGCCGACCTCTCCGATCAGGGCCACGAGCTCAGCGGCGGGACGATCCAGGCGGTCACCGGGGCGCTCGACCAGCACGTCTCGCCGGCGTCGATCCTCGAGGACACCGTCTGGCGCCACCGGGCGCGCAAGATCGCACCGAAGACGGCGA
The DNA here is from genome assembly GCA_963781935.1 of uncultured Solirubrobacteraceae bacterium. Taxonomy (GTDB): domain Bacteria; phylum Actinomycetota; class Thermoleophilia; order Solirubrobacterales; family Solirubrobacteraceae; genus F1-60-MAGs163. The sequence goes on along the minus strand of CAWAHX010000005.1, from coordinate 1,273,826 downwards.
ACCAGAAGCACTACGTCGACTCGATCCGCGAGAACACCGTCACCTTCGGGATCGGGCCGGCCGGCACCGGCAAGACCTTCCTCGCCGTCGCGATGGCCGCCGCCGCGCTTTCGCGCCGTGAGGTCAACCGCATCATCCTGACGCGCCCCGCGGTCGAGGCGGGAGAGCGGCTGGGATTCCTCCCGGGCGACCTGATGGCCAAGATCGACCCCTACCTGCGGCCGCTCTTCGACGCGCTCAACGACATGATGGATCCGGAGAAGGTGGCCGGATATCTCGAGCGCGGCGTGATCGAGGTCGCGCCGCTCGCGTTCATGCGCGGGCGCACGCTGAACGACTCGTTCGTGATCCTCGACGAGGCGCAGAACACGAGCCCCGAGCAGATGAAGATGTTCCTGACGCGGCTCGGCTTCGGGTCGCGGATGGTCATCACGGGCGACGTCACGCAGATCGACCTCCCGCGCGAGCAGACGTCCGGCCTCGTGATCGTCAGCGACATCCTGCGCGACGTCGAGGGCGTCGACTTCGTGCGCTTCGGCGGCGAGGACGTCGTCCGGCACCGCCTCGTCCAGCGGATCGTCGAGGCCTACGGCGAATTCGCGGAGCGCTCCGCGCCCGAGCTTCGGCCCGCCGACCGCAAGCGGGCATAGATGAGCACTCCCTCCTAGTGCTCGAGGTCGAGGTCATCGGCGACGAGCTGGTCTCAGGAGCCCCGCCCGAGCCGGAGGTGGAGCGCCTGCTGGCGCTGACGCTCGCCTCGGCGGGCGTCGAGGACGGCCACGTCGCCGTCGAGTACGTCGACGCCGAGCGGATCGCCGCGCTGAACGCCGAGCACCGCGGGAAGGACGAGCCCACCGACGTCCTGTCGTTCCCCGTCGACGCCGACGACGACGTCGACGGTCCGCGCGAGCTGGGCGACATCATCATCTGCGCCGAGCACACCGAGGACCTCCGCGAGGCGATCGTCCACGGAGGACTGCATCTCGTCGGGATGGACCACGAGACCGACGACGGCGAGATGCTCGCGCTTCAGGCCGAGATCCTCTCGTGGTAGGTCCCGCGGGCACGCGCAGCGGCTTCGTGGCGCTGGCGGGAAGGCCCAACGTCGGCAAGTCGACGCTCGTCAACGCGATCGTCGGCCACAAGATCGCGATCGTCTCCGACAAGCCGCAGACCACGCGGCGGGCGATCCGCGGGGTGTGCACGGTCGAGTCGACGCAGCTCGTGCTCGTCGACCTGCCGGGCGTCCAGCGCCCGCGCGACCTGCTGACGAGCCGCATGCAGCGGCGCGTCGAGCTGGAGCTGAAGGAGAGCGATGCGGCGCTCTTCGTCCTGAACGGCGAGGAGGGCGTCGGCCCCGGTGACCGGTTCATCGCGACGCTGCTGGCCAAGAGCCCGGTGCCGGTGATCATCGCGGTGAACAAGTGCGACCGGCTCGACCACACGCGCACCGCCCAGGCGCTCATCGACGCCGAGGCGCTGGGCGTCGGTGACGAGATCTTCCCGATCTCGGCACGCAAGGGAAAGGGCGTGGGGCCGCTGGTGGAGCGCCTCGGGGAGCTGATGCCCGCCGGGCCGTTCATGTTCCCGCCGCAGGACACCTCCGATCAGTCGGAGGCCGTGATGCTCGCCGAGCTCGTGCGCGAGCAGGTGCTGCGGCGCACCTTCCAGGAGGTGCCGCACTCGGTCGAGGTCGTCATCGACGACATCGAGCGCCAGCGCGAGGACTTCACGCGCGTCCGCGCGCTGGCATGGGTGGAGACCGACTCGCAGAAGGGCATCCTCGTCGGCCATCAGGGCAAGATGATCAAGGCGATCGGCACGGCCGCGCGCAAGGAGCTCGAGCGCGAGCTGGGCACGAAGGTGCACCTGGACCTGTCGATCCGCGTCCGCCGAGGCTGGCGCGGGGACGACCGGCTGCTCGACCGGCTCGGGATCGAGTAGGGGCTCAGCGGCGCGTCACACGAGCCGGCGCTCCAGCACCGCCGCGAGCGCCGTGACCTCGTCCGGGCCGATCGCGCCCCCCACGACGTAGGGGAGCGTCACGACCGGCACGCGCGCATGGCGCCGCAGACGCCGGAGCTGGGCCGACTCCATGGTCGTGCGCTCGTGGCGCGTGTGCAGCGCGTGGGCCACGACGGAGGAGACGCCGTCGGCGGCCGCGACGGCCTGCAGCTCCGCGGCGCTCAGCGGATCGCGCTGGACGGCGTTCACCACGATCGCCGCCGGCGCGTACCCGAGCTGCTCGGTGAGCCGGTCCTGAAGCTCGAGCGTCTCGTTGACCGGCGTCTCCTCCGCGGTCGCCACGGCGACCACCGCGGTGCGGGCCGGGTCCTCGAGCAGCTGCTGGACGAGGCGCGCCTGCGAGGCGATCGGGCCGACGCGCGCGATCTCGGCGAACGTCCTCGGCGTGCGCAGCATGCCCAGGCCGTGGCCCGAGGCCGGCGCGTCGAGGACGACCAGGTCGTATGGGACGCGACCCGAGACCCAGCGGTGCGCGTTCTGCAGCTCCCACGCCTTGGTGACGGTGACCAGCTCGCGGGCGCCCGGGGCGGCGGCCACGAAGCCGGACAGGGCGCGCGAGCGCACGGCGATCTCCACCAGCGCCCGCGGCCTGATGATCCGGCCGGCCCACTCGGCCAGCGCTCCCTCGGGGTCGGCCGTCGTGGCCCACAGGTCGGGTGCGACCGGCTCCTCGGACCCGGGCGAGCCGGCCGTCGGGTGCCCGAGCAGGCCTGGCACTCGGCGCTGCCCGGAGACCTCGCAGACGACGGTCCGCAGACCCGCCTGTGCGCCGAGCAGCGCGACCGCGGCGGCGACGGTCGTCTTGCCGACGCCGCCCTTGCCGGTGACCACCACGAGGCGGCGCGCGAGCAGGTGGGGTTGTTGACCAGCAGCGATGGCGTCTACCGTAGAGGCACGTTGGGTCCGACACCTGAACAGCTCCGCGACGCCTATCGCGCCTGTGGCCGCATGCAGCTGCGTCACGATCCGACGTACTTCCTCGCCACGTGGTGCCTGCCACGCGACCGGCGCCCGGCGGTGCACGCGCTCTACGGCTACGTGCGCGGCGCCGACGAGATCGCCGATGACATGACGCGCAACGGCGCCCGGCGCAGCGCGCTCGACGCCTGGCAGGCGGAGCTCGAGGCGGGGCTGCAGCGCGGGTACTCGACGCATCCCATCATCGCCGCGCTCGTCGACGCCGGCCCGCGGCACGGGCTGCCGCTGCACCTCATGGGGAACTACATGGACGCGATGCGCGCCGACTGCGCGGAGCCGGTGCGCATGCGCAGCCAGGAGCAGCTCGATCGCTACATGGACGGCACGGCCACGGTCGGCCGGCTGATCGCGCCGCTGCTCGACGCGCCCGCAGGCGTGGAATGCCAGCTCGCGAGCCTCGGGGTCGCCTTCCAGCTGACGAACCTCATCCGCGACGTGTCGATCGACTGGGGGCTGGGCCGGGTCTACCTGCCCGGGCTCCACGAGGAGGACCTGGTCCGCCACGCCGCCACCCACCGCCTGCGCGAGCACGTCGCGCAGCAGGTGCTGCGGGCGCGACACCTGTTCGGCGACACCGAGGCGCTCGCGGCGGCGCTGCCCGCGCCGATGCGCCCCGGCGTGCGGGTGGCCCGCTCGGTCTACCTGCGCGTACTGGATCGTGTGGAGCGCCTCGACTACGACGTCGTCGGCCGCCGGGCTCGCCTGCGCCCGTGGGAGGCCGCACGAGCCGTCGCCGGGGCCCTGGCTCCGTGACCGTCCGGGCCACGAAGCGCGGCGCCGAGCGCACCTCGCTCGACGGCACGCGCGTCGACGTGCTGATCTGCGGGGCGAGCTTCGCGGGGCTCGCCGTCGCGCGCGAGCTGGCCGGCAGCGGTGCGGAGGTCCTGGTGCTCGATCGCTACGAGATCGGCGAACGGCAGACGTCCGCCTGCGCGTGCCCGACGCCGTGGCTGCACGCCATGGGCGTGGCGGGCGCGATCAAGCAGGAGCTCCCGTACATGACGTTCACCACACCGCACGGCAGCGTGCGTTACCGCCTGCCGTGGAGCTGGTCGTCGTTCGACTACCGCAGCCTGTGCCTGGCACTTTGGGACCAGTGCCCCGGCGTGCGGTTCGAGACGGCGAAGGTGGAACGCCGGGCCGGCCGTGACAGGGCAGGGGACGTCCGCGTGCAGACCGATCGCGGTGTGCTGAGCGCGCCGCTGGTGATCGATGCGCTCGGGTGGCGGCGCGTGCTCTCCGACCCGCACTTCCAACCGCCGCAGGGGCCGCTCTCACGCGGGCTCGAGGTGCATCCCGATCACGACGGGGGCGGCGACGCCCTGGACGTCTGGGTCGAGCGCGACCTCGTGCGACGCGGATACGGCTGGCGGGTCCCCGCCGGCGACGAGGCGCGGATCGGCGTCGGGTCCTACGACCCTCACCAGCACGTCAAGGAGCCGACGGTGGCGCTCGCCGGCCGGCTCGACAGCGACGCGGTGCGCTACCAGGGCAACTGGTTCCCGCACCGGCTGCGCATCGGCGCCCGCGACGGCGTCTTCTTCGTCGGGGACAGCGCCGGGCACTGCTTCCCGCTGTCGGGCGAGGGGATCCGCACCGCGTTCTACTTCGGCATCGCCTGTGGGCGCGAGGTGCGCGGGGTCGTCGATGGCCGGCAGGGGCGCGAGCAGGCGCTGGCCGCGTATGCGACGTTCCACAACCGCCACGCGCGACCGTTCCGCATCGCCCTGGCGCTTCAGCGGCTGGTCCCGGCGCTCCCGCCGCGTGTCCTGACGGTCGCCCTGCGCGTGATCGGCAGCCCGCGGATCGTCGATCGCGCGTTCGGCTGGTACCTGGATCAGGCGTCGCCGGCGTTCGCCCACGCCGGGCCGCCGGCCGGCGAGCGCGCTGACGCGCGCCCGCTGGCCACGGCCGCGTAGGCCGCCCGCCGCTCAGGCCGGAGCGATGTTCTGGTTGACCCGGAAGACGTTGTCCGGGTCGTACTTGCGCTTTGCCGCGGCGAGCCGCGGGTAGTTGTCGCCGTAGGTGGCCCGGACGCGCGCGTCCCCCTCGTCCATCATGAAGTTGACGTACGCCCCGCCGGCCGAGTACTCGTGGGTCGCGTCCCAGTAGTCGACGGTCCAGTCGCGGACCATCGCGGCATTCGCGGGGTCGGGGTCGACGCCGACGATCACCTCGGACCAGTTCGCGTCGCGGTAGCTGAACGGCGTCTCGCTCGGGCTCACGTCGTGCACGGCCCCGTCGATCGGGTACAGGTGCATCGTCGAGTGCATCGTCGGCAGCCGCTCGCCGAAGCGTGCGTGCTGCTCGATCGCCGCGTCGGGGAGCTCACGCACGAAGTCCGCTCGCCAGTACCACTGCAGCCCGGGGTGATAGAGCCCGTCGAACAGGCTCTGCAGGGCCGGGAACGGCATCGGCCCGGGACCGTGCAGGAGCGGCGTGCCCACCTCCTGTGCGGGGGCGAGCTGCTTCATGGCGGTGGCCTCGTCGCCCGTGTGGCACCACATCACGCCGCAGACCTTGCGCAGGTGCAGCTCCTCGGGGAGGAAGTCCGCCGGCGGCACCGTCATCGACGCGAAGAACCCGTTCAGCTCGCGCTCCTGGGCGGGGAGGAACTCGCGGTACCAGCGCATGACCTCCGCCGTCTGCTCGATCGGCCAGAACGTCGGGCCGGCGATCACCGTCGACACCGGGTGCGCCCGGAACGTGAACGACGTGACCACACCGAAGTTGCCGCCTCCGCCGCGAACCGCCCAGAACAGCTCCGCGTTCTCGTCGGCGCTCGCGCGCACCTGTGAGCCGTCCGCGAGGACGACGTCGGCCTCGAGCAGGTTGTCGATGGTCAGCCCGTGCTTGCGCGAGAGGTGGCCGAGCCCCCCGCCGAGCGTCAGCCCGCCGACGCCGGTCGTGGAGATGATCCCCGACGGGGTCGCGAGCCCGGCCTCATGCGTCGCGGCGTCGACGGAGCCCCACGTGCAGCCGCCGCCGGCGCGCACGGTCCGCCCGGAGGCGTCGACGTCGATCGCGTTCAGCTGCGAGAGATCGAGCACGACGCCGTCGTCGACGACGCCGAGGCCGCCGCCGTTGTGCCCGCCGCCGCGGACCGCGAGGAGCAGGTCGTGGCGCTTGGCGAAGGCGATCGTCGCCGCGACGTCATCGGTGTTCGCGCAGCGGCAGATCAGCGCCGGGCGCCGGTCGATCATCGCGTTGTAGACCGTGCGGGCGGCATCGTAGCCGGGGTCCTCGGGGCCGACGAGCTCGCCCGCGAACGCGCTGCCGAACTCCTGTCGCGCCGTCCGCGCCGCCATCGTGGTCGTGCTCATGGTGCGTCTCCTTGGGTCACCGTTCGTATCCGGGCTGAAGTCCCGGCGTCCGACGCGACCGTAGTCCGGCGCCCCTCGTCTGTCATGACCCGGATTGACCCGATTTCCCTGCCTTCCCACAGCGCTTGCAGAAGCGGCGATAATCAGATCTGATCATTGGCTGACGGATGCCCGAACACGCACTTCCCGGTCCTCTCAGGCTGTCGCCCTCGACACCGTTCGTCGGGCGGCTGGCGGAGCTGGCCCGGCTGCGGGCGCTGGTTCCCCGGGCGGCCGGCGAGGGGCGGCGGATCGCGCTGCTCGGTGGTGAGGCCGGGTCGGGCAAGAGCCGTCTGGTCCGCGAGTTCGCGCACGAGGTCGCGGACGATGGGGTGCTCGTCCTCTACGGCGCCTGCGACGCCGTGGTCCACACGCCCTACCGACCGGTCGCCGATGCACTCGAGCAGCTCGTCCGCAGCGCCGATCAGGAGCTCCTGCGCGAGGATCTCGGCCCGGCGGGCGGTGAGCTGGCGCGCCTGCTGCCGGACCTCGGCTACCCGCGTCAGCGGCCTGCCGCCCCCGATCGCGGCCGATCCGGACACCGAGCGCCACCGCCTGCACACGGCGATCTCCGACGTCCTGGCGAACGCCGCGCGCCGGCGCTCGCTGCTGCTGATCATCGAGGACGTCCACTGGGCGGACGCGCCCACGCTCACGCTGCTGCGCCACTTCGCCCGGGCGACGACCGAGGCGCGGATGCTGGTCCTCGCGACCTTCCGTGACAACGACGCCGACGTTCCCGTCGAGCTCGCCGACACGCTCGCCGACCTGCGCCGCTCGGACGACGTGGTGCGCCTGCATCTCGGGGGATTGACCGGGCACGACGTCGGCGAGTTCGTGCGGCTCGCCGGGGGAGCCGAGATCGATCCCGCGACGCGGGAGCTGTCGCTGGCGATCCACGACCTCACGGAGGGCAACGCGTTCCTGCTCTGCGAGCTGTGGCGCACGCTGATCGACACCGACGCGGTGGCCGTCGAGGACGGGATGCTGCGCCTGACCGTCCCGCTGCACGAGATCGCGACCCCCCAGAGCGTGCGCGAGGTGGTCAGCCAGCGGCTCGCACGCCTGGATCACGTCGACGGCCGAGCTGCTCGAGCTCGCCGCGGTGGCCGGGCCGGAGTTCGAGCTCGGTCTCCTGCGCATGGCCGCGCCTGTCGAGCTCGAGCGGCTCGCCGCGCTCGACCCCGCGATGCGCAGCGGGATGATCGAGGAGCTTCCCGGCCCCACCTTCGCCTACCGCTTCACACACGAGCTCGTGCGCCGCGCGCTGTACGACCGGCTGAGCGTCGTCCGCAGCGCCGAGCTGCACCTGCGCATCGCCGAGGCGCTCGAGGCCGGGGGCAGGCCCAGACGCGGCAAGGTCCTCGCCGACCTGGCGCACCACTTCGCCGCGGCCGCGCCGATCGACGGGCCCGGGAGGGCCGTCGAGTACAACCTGCTCGCCGCCGACGCGGCATCCGCCGCCCTCGCTCACGGAGAGGCCGCCGATCGGCTGCGCACGGCGCTGCGGATCGGCGTCGACGAGGAGTGCCGGCGTGCGGAGATCCTGCTCGCGCTCGGCGAGGCGCTGTTCCGTGAGGGTCGCTCCGACGACGCGCTGAAGGCGTTCCGCGAGGCCGCCGACATCGCGCGCCGGCTGGGGGAGGGCGAGCTGCTGGCGCGCGCGGCGATCGGTTTCGAGAAGGCGTGCTGGCGCCCGGGGGTCACCGATCAGGGCGCGCGCGAGCTGCTCGAGGAGGCATCCGGCGCGCTCGACGTCCGCGATTCGACGCTGCGCGTCGGCGTGCTGGCGGGGCTCGCACGAGCGCTCGAGTTCCAGGGCGAGGCGCCGACCGCGCGTGAGGTTCGCGCGCGGGCGATCGAGATGGCCCGGCGCGTCGACGACCGGCCTGGCCTGGCCGGCGTGCTGATGGGCGCCTACTGGGCGCGTGCGACGACCGACCTCGAGACGATCCTCGCGATGCTCGCCGAGGCCCGCGAGGTCGGTGAGGCGATCGGCGACATCGAGATCCAGGCCGAGGCGATGGAGTGGCGGATCGCCGCACTCATGGCGCTCGGTGAGATCCCCGCTGCGCGCGAGGAGCTGGCGATCGCCCTGGGGATGGCCCAGGACACGCGCCAGCCGTTCATCCTGCACGTCGCCGAGCACTACCGCTCGGCGCTCGCCCTCCTCGAGGGCCGGCTCGACGAGGCCGAGAGCGCGGCGTCGCGCTCGCGCGACTGGGGCCATCTGCTGGCCGGGCGCGACGCCTCCGGCATCTACGGCATCCAGATGTTCGGCGTGCGCCGCGAGCAGGGGCGCCTGGCGGAGCTCGCGCCGGTGATGCGCGTGCTCGCATCGAGCGAGAGCCGCGGCGGGGCGTGGCGGCCGGGCCTGGCGGCGATGCTCACAGAGCTCGGGATGGACGAGGACGCCACCCGCGAGCTCGACCGCGTCTGCGACGAGGGCCTCTCGCAACTGCGCGAGGCGCTGTGGCTCGGGTCGCTGACCTACCTCGCCGACGCCGCCAGCGCCGTCGGCCACGTCGCGGTCGCCGAGCTCGTCTATCCCGCACTCGCGGGGCTCGCGGGCTCGAACGTCATGATCGGCCACGGCGTCGCCTGCTACGGCTCGGTCGACCGGTACCTCGGCATGCTCGCCGCGACGCTCGGCGAGCATGAGACGGCCCGGGGCCATTTCGAGGCGGCGCTCGAGCTCGACCGCCGGATGGGCGCGCGGACCTGGCTGGCGCACACCGCCTACGAGTTCGCCCGCCTCCTGCAGCGCGAAGGCGACGCCGATCGCGCGCACGACCTGCTCGCGCAGGCGGGCGCTCTCGCGGAGTCGATCGGCATGCCGGTGCTGCTCGACCGTGTCCGTGCGCTGGGCCCGGTGGGCGGGCCGGCGCCTGCCCGACGGGCTCTCGGGCCGCGAGGTGGACGTCCTGCGGCTCGTCGCACACGGATGCTCGAATCGTGAGATCGGGTCTGTCGCTGTCGATCAGCCGGCACACAGCGGCCAACCACGTCCGCAACATCCTCCAGAAGACGAACTGCTCGAACCGCACCGAGGCCGCCGCCTACGCCTACCGGCGCCGGCTGGTCGAGGACGGACCAGAGGCGTAGGATCCGCTCATGCCCATGTACGTGATCGAGCGGACGTTCGCGGAGCAGCTCGAGCTCACGAAGGACGACGTCACGTTGATCGAGGAGATCAACGGTGACGAGGGCGTGAGCTGGCTGTTCTCGTTCCTCAGCGCCGACCGGCGCCGCTCCTACTGCCTCTACGAGGCACATTCCCCGGACGCGATCATCAGCGCGGCCAAGCGCGCTGGGATCCCGGCCGACGAGATCGTCGAGGTCGATCGGATCTCGGCGGACATGTACGTCTAGACCGCACCGGCACAGCCGAGCAGATGGCCTACTCCGAGGAGCTCGCCGCCCGGATCCGCGGTCTCGTCGGGATGCGCAGCGGCGTGACCGAGCGCCGGATGTTCGGCGGCATCGTCTGGATGGTGAACGGCAACATGGCCTGCGGGACCGCGGACGAGAACCTCATGATCCGCCTGGGACCCGACGATGCCCGGCGCGCGCTCGATGACCCGCACGTCGGCCCGATGGAGATGGCCGGGCGCCGGATGCGCGGCTTCGTCGTGGTCGATGCCGCGGGGATCGTGGAGGACGAGGCCCTCGCGGGGTGGCTGGACGCGGGGGCCGGCCACGCCGCCTCACTCCCTCCGAAGGAGGTCAGACCGTGAGCGGCTCGGCGAGGCCGGCCTTCAGCCAGTGCACGCGGCCGGCCAGCGGTGACGCGGCGAAGTCACGCCGCGCGGCGTCGCGGTCCTGGCGGAAGTGCTTCCAGCCCTCGTAGTGCATCGGCACGATCGTCCGCGGATCCAGCAGCTCACACAGCTCGATCGCGTCGCGCGCGGTCATCGTGTAGCGCAGCGGCCCGGAGACCGGGAAGCGGACCCCGCCGAGATGGACGATCGCCGTCCCGACGTCGAGTCGCCGAGCGACCTCGCGGACGCCGTCGTACAGGACGGTGTCGCCCGAGATCCACAGCACCCCGTGCTCCTGGCCCTCCCAGCGCAGCGCGAACCCGATCACGTCGCCGACGATGGGGTGGCTCCCGGGCGGGCCGTGCCGGCAGGGCGTGGCCGTGATCTCCAGCGATGGCCGGCCCTGCGCCTCGAGCGTCGTCGTGGCCCACGGCGCCAGCCCCCGCGCCTCACCGCCGAGCCTGCCGGCGCCCGCCTGCGTCGTGACGACCGTCCCCATCCGCGGCAGCAGCGCGCGGCCCGCGGGATCGAGGTTGTCGCCGTGATGGTCGTGGCTCAGCAGCACGGCGTCGATCGGCTCGAGCGCCTCGAACGGCAGGGCGGGCCCCTGGAGCTTGCGCGACACGGTGCCCCAGCCGAAGAAGTAGCGCCTGCCCGGCGGGTCGAAGGTCGGGTCCGTCAGGATCCGCCACGGGCCGATCTCGATCAGCGCGGTGGGCCCGCCGACGTAGGTGATGCGAACCTCGGACACGCGCTGGATCTCCCTCCGGGACGGGTGGCGACGGCCACCGTAATGCGCTCGTTGCGAGAATGCCACCATGGAGATCGCCTACGACGACCGCGGCCTCGTGCCCGTCGTGATCCAGGACTGGGCCAGCGGCGAGGTGCTGACGCTCGCCTACGCGAACGCCGAGGCGATCGCGAAGACCCGCGAGACGGGGGAGATGCACCTCTGGAGCCGATCCCGCGACGAGCTCTGGCACAAGGGCGCGACCTCGGGCAACGTCCAGAAGGTCCGCGCGCTGCGCGTCGACTGCGACGGCGACGCCGTCCTCGCGCTGGTCGAGCCGGCCGGCCCGGCGTGCCACACCGGGGAGCGCACCTGCTTCTTCACGGGCGATCTCGAGCCGCCGGCGCCGCACGAGACGCTCCCAGGGCTGGAGCGCACGCTGGCGGCGCGCGCCGCCGAGCGCCCGGAAGGCTCCTACACCGTCCAGCTGCTCGACGACCCGCCGCTGATCGGGGCGAAGGTCCAGGAGGAGGCCGAGGAGGTCGCGCGGGCGGCGCGCGAGGAGAGCGACGAGCGCGTCGACAACGAGGCCGCGGACGTCCTGTTCCACCTCACCGTGCTCCTGCACAGCCGCGGTCGCACGCTCGCCGACGCGCAGCGCGTGCTGGCCGACCGACGCCGATAGAGGGCCCGACCGCCGGGCGGATACCCTGCCGCCTCAGCCGATGTCCCAGGTCTCCGACTCCAGCGCCCTCTCCGTCGAGCCCCCGCTCGAAGAGGTCCGCGCGCTCGCCCGCGATCACAACCTCGTCCCGCTGCGCCACAGCTTCATCGACGACTGCGAGACGCCGGTGTCCGCGTTCCTCAAGCTGCGCGGCCGCACGCCCGAGCACCCGGCCTTCCTGCTCGAGTCCGCCGAGCAGGGCCAGCGCGTCGGGCGCTACAGCTTCATCGGCATGCGGCCGCGGAGCGTCCTGAGCTGGTCGCTCGGCGAGGCCGGCGACCCGTACGCGATCGCCGCCGCCGAGGCAGCCCGCTGGAAGCAGGCGCCGCTGCCGGACCTGCCGCCGTTCTCCGGAGGGCTCGTCGGGTACTTCGGCTACGACCTGGTCCGCACGGTCGAGCCGCTCGGCGACCCGAACCCGGATCCACTCGGGCTTCCCGACATGGCGCTGATGCTCAGCGACGTGCTGGTGATCTTCGACCACCTCAAGCACACGATCACGATCCTCGTCAACGTCTTCGCGGACGGCGACGTGGACGTCGACGCGGCCTACGCCGAGGCCGTCGAGACGATCGCCCAGGTCCGCGGCCTGCTGGCCGGCCCGGTTCCGCGACCCGACACGCTGCGCGCGCCGCGCGCGGTCCCGGAGTTCGAGTCGAACATGCCGCGCGAGGCCTTCGAGGGGATGGTCGCGCGGATCGTGGAGTACGTGCATGCCGGCGACGCCTTCCAGGTCGTCCCCTCGCAGCGCTGGTCGGCGGACGTCGACGTCGATCCGTTCTCGATCTACCGCGGCCTGCGGGTCGTGAATCCCAGCCCGTACATGTACTTCCTCGACTTCCTGGACTTCCAGGTGGTCGGTGCGAGCCCTGAGCCGCTGCTGACGGTCAGCGGGCGCCACGTCTCGACCCGGCCGATCGCCGGAACGCGGCCACGCGGAGCGGATGCGCATGCGGACGCCCTGATCGCCGAGGGCCTGCTCGAGGACGAGAAGGAGCGCGCCGAGCACGTGATGCTCGTGGATCTCGGTCGCAACGACCTCGGCCGGGTCTGCGAGTACGGCTCGGTCGCCGTCGACACGTTCATGGCCGTCGAGACGTACTCGCACCTGATGCACATCGTCTCGAACGTGTCCGGGAGGCTGCGGCCCGAGATCGGGCCGATGGACGCGCTGCGCAGCGTGCTCCCGGCCGGCACGCTCTCCGGAGCCCCGAAGGTCCGCGCGATGCAGATCATCGACGAGCTCGAGCCGATCAAGCGCGGCGGCTACGGCGGGGCGATCGGGTATCTCAGCTACACCGGCGACCTCGACACCTGCATCCACATCCGCACCGTCGTCCTCAAGGACGGACGGGCGCACATCCAGGCCGGCGGCGGGACGGTCGCCGACGCCCGGCCGGACTACGAGTTCGAGGAGTCCGTCAACAAGGCCCGCGCGGTCCGGCGCGCGATCGAGCTCGCGGCGACGCAGGCGGACTGGTGGTAGGCGTGCGCGTCCTGGTCATCGACAACTACGACTCGTTCACCTACAACCTCGTCCAGTACCTCGGCGAGCTGGGGGCGGAGCTCGACGTGGTCCGCAACGACCGCGCGACCGTCGACGAGCTGCTCGCGCTGCGGCCGGACCGGGTCGTCGTCTCGCCCGGGCCGTGCACGCCGAACGAGGCGGGGATCTCGCTCGAGGTCGTCCGCCGCTTCCCTGAGGCCGGGATCCCGCTGCTCGGCGTCTGCCTCGGTCACCAGGCGCTGGTGCAGGCCTTCGGCGGGACGGTCGTGCGTCACGAGCCCGTCCACGGGAAGACGACGCTCGTCGAGCACGACGGCCGGACGCTGTTCCACGGGCTCCCGTCGCCGCTGACCGTGGGGCGCTACCACTCGCTGGTCGTCGCCGCCGACGATCTGCCCGAGTGCTTCGAGGTCTCGGCCACCGGCGGGGGCGTGATCATGGCCGTTCGCCATCTCAGCCTGCCCGCCGAAGGGGTCCAGTTCCATCCCGAGTCCGTCCTGACGGACACCGGAATGTCGATGTTGGAGCGGTTTCTGACCCCCGACGCGTCCTGATCTGCGGTTGTCAGTGGCGCATCGCCGCCGACGGCGGTAGGGTCGCCGTCTAGACATCTCTGAGGAGGGATTATTTTGCACTTCCGTTCCAAGGTGGCCGCAGGCTGCCTCGCTCTCGCCCTTTCCGTGGGCGTCGCTGCTTGCGGTTCGAGCAGCAACAGCAGCACCAGCTCGGGTGGCGGTGGCGGCACCGTCGACGTCTATTCATCGCTGCCGCTCCAGGGCGCGTCGAAGGATCAGACCAACGCGCTCCAGAAGGGCATCGCGCTGGCGTTCGACCAGGCGGGCAACAAGGCCGGCGACACGACGATCAAGTACACGTCGCTCGACGACTCGACCGCTCAGGCGGGCAACTGGGATCCGGCGCAGGTCGCCTCGAACGCCCGCAAGGTCGCTCAGGACAAGGCCGCCGTCGCCTACATCGGTGAGTTCAACTCCGGTGCATCGGCGATCTCGATCCCGATTCTCAACCAGGCCGGCATCGGCCAGGTCTCCCCGGCCAACACGTACCCGGGCCTGACCACGAGCGAGCCGGGCACCGAGAAGGGTGAGCCGGACAAGTACTACCCGACCGGCAAGCGCACGTACGCACGCATCGTGCCGCGCGACAAGGTCCAGGCCGCTGCGCTCATCACGCAGATGCAGAAGGACGGCTGCAAGAAGATCGGCATCGCGAACGACAAGGAGACGTACGGCGCCGGTCTGGCCCGCATCGTCGTCCTCGACGCCAAGAACGCCGGCCTCACGACGTCGAATACGGGGATCCAGAAGGACTCTCCGAACTACCGCTCCTACGCCTCGACCCTGAAGGCCGCAGGCGTGGACTGCTTCCTGTTCTCCGGTGTCACGGCGAACGGCGCGGTCCAGATGTTCAAGGATGTCGGTGCGGCGCTCCCGACGGCCAAGCTGTACGGCCCGGACGGCGTCTGCGAGTCCGGCTTCACCAACCCGGCCAAGAAGGGCCTCCCGGCCAGCCTCGCCCCGCGCTTCAAGTGCACGGTCGCGACGCTCGAGATCAAGGCGACCCCGGGTGGGGCGCAGTTCGTGAAGGACTACCAGGCCAAGTACGGCGTGGCGAACCCGGATCCGTACGCGATCTACGGGTACGAGGCAGGCAAGCTCGTGCTCGACACGATCAAGAACGGCGGCAACACGAAGAGTGACTTCGTCACCAAGCTGTTCGAGACGAAGGACCGCTCCTCCGTGCTGGGCACGTACTCGATCGACGCGAACGGCGACACGACGCTGACCGACTACGGCCTGTACAAGGTCGGAGCGGACGGCAACCCGCAGTTCGTCGAGGCCATCAAGTCGACGAGCTAGGCAAGAAGAAAGACTGATCGGACCTCCGGGCGGGAGCAGCAGCGAGCCGCTCCCGCCCGGCCCCGGTTCTCCAGATGGCAACCAACTCTCCAGTCGAGCCACCTCCCGCCGCCGCTCCGGCCCGCGGGGCAGCGTCGCGAAACCGCGCGCGCGAATTCATCTCCCGGTGGGGACTCTGGTGCCTGCTGCTCGCGCTGCCGGTGATCTACGCGATCAAGGACGTGACCGGCGGTCACGGGTTGACGCGCCTGGGCCAGAACCTCGTCGAAGGCGTCTCGAACGGCTCGATCTGGGCACTGATCGCGGTGGGCTACACGCTCGTCTACGGCATCATCGAACTCATCAACTTCGCGCACGGCGACGTGTTCATGATCGGCTCGTTCACGTCGGCCGCTCTGATCGGCACGCTCGGCCTGACGCTGACCACCGGTCCCCTCGGCCTGGCCGCCGGGCTGCTCGTGATCCTCGTCCTGACGATGGTCGCCACGGGCACGCTCAACGTCATGATCGAGAAGGTCGGCTACCGCCCGCTGCGCAACGCGCCGAAGCTCGCACCACTGATCACCGCCGTCGGCTTCTCGTTCATCCTGCAGAACGTCGGCCTCCTGTGGCTGGGCGGCTCGCCCGCGAGCGTGCCTGACCTGATCCACGCCCAGCAGGACGTGTTCACCGTCTTCGGCATCACCGTCACCCGCGCTGACGTCCTGGCGATCGGCGTGACGGTGCCGCTCGTCATCGCCGCCACCACGTTCATCGCCAAGAGCCGCCTGGGCAAGGCGATGCGCGCCACCGCACAGGACCCCGACGCTGCGCGGCTGATGGGCATCAACGTCGACACGACGATCTCGCTGACCTTCGCGCTGGGCGGGATGCTCGCCGGCGCCGCCGGCCTGATCTACGCGCTCTACCAGACCACGATCTGGTACTTCCAGGGCTTCCAGGCCGGCCTGATCGCGTTCACCGCCGCGGTGATGGGCGGAATCGGCAACCTTCGCGGAGCGGTTCTCGGCGGGCTGATCATCGGGATCATCCAGCAGATCTCCGACAACCGGATCGGGCCCGAGTGGACGCCGGCGATCGTCTTCGCGTTCCTGGTGCTGATCATGGTCTTCCGCCCGCAGGGTCTCCTCGGCGAGGAGACGAGGGAGGCCGGATGAGCACCGCCGCCGCCAGCGGGCCGCGGACCGGCGGCCTCCCGAAGCCCACCGTGCCGCCGTGGGCCGCCCGCGTGCTGCTGATAGCGCTGGGCATCCTCGCGGTCCTGCTCCCGTTGTTCTTCGACCCGCTCTCCGGCTTCATCGACGACTGCGTGATCGCGCTGGCCTACGTCGTGATGGCGCTCGGCCTGAACGTCGTGGTCGGCTTCGCAGGGCTGCTCGACCTGGGGTACGTCGCGTTCTTCGCGATCGGCGCCTTCACCGTCGGCTGGCTGTCGTCGAGCTTCTGGGCCGACGCGAACATCCACATCCTCGTCACGGGCAACGCGGCGAACCTGCCCGGCGTCCACGTGAACTTCCTGATCGTGCTCGTCGTCGCGGCGGGGCTGTGCGCGATCGCGGGCATCCTCATCGGCCTTCCGACCCTGCGCCTGCGCGGGGATTACATCGCGATCGTGACGCTCGCCTTCGGCGAGATCATCCACGTCTTCGCCGTCAACGGCGACGCGGTCAAGATCTTCGGCAGCGGCTACCCGCTGACGGCCGGGCGGCAGGGGATCACGCCGGTCGACCAGGTCAAGCTGCCGTTCCTCGACCCGTTCAACCAGCTGAACCTCAGACCGTGGTACTGGCTGGTCCTCACGCTCGTGTTCATCACGCTGTTCGTGGTGATCCGTTTGCGCGACTCGCGCATGGGGCGCGCCTGGATCGCGATCCGCGAGGACGAGGTCGCGGCCGCGTCGATGGGCGTCCCGCTCGTCAAGACGAAGCTGTTCGCCTACGCCGCCGGCGCGGCGATCGGCGGTGTCTCCGGTGCGTTCCTGGCGTCCTACCTGAACACGGTCAACGCCGACCAGTTCGCGTTCTCGTTCTCGATCTTCGTCCTGGCGATGGTGATCCTCGGCGGCATGGGGTCGGTCTGGGGCGTCGTCCTCGGCGCGATCGTGCTGTCGTTCATCAACAACCGCCTGATCCCGGACGTCCTCAACAGCGTCCCGGACAAGCTCGGGCTGGACTTCCAGCTCGCCGACCTCGGGTTCGGGATCTTCGGGTTCCTGCTGGTGTTCGTGATGATCATGCGCCCGGAGGGCCTGTTGCCCGAACGCCGGCACCAGATCGAGCTCACTGAGGACATCGACTCGCGGCGAGTCGGTCTACGAGGAGGAGCTGCAGTGAGCGCGCCGGACACCGCGACGCAGCCCGGCGGGAACGGCGCCTCGAGCGGCGCGATCCTGACCGCCGACAACGTGTCCAAGCGCTTCGGCGGGCTGGCGGCGGTCAACGACGTCTCGTTCTCGGTCCCCGAGCGTTCGATCGTCTCGATCATCGGGCCCAACGGCGCCGGCAAGACGACGTTCTTCAACATGCTCACCGGGCTCTACCGGCCGACGTCGGGTGTCATCCGGTTCGACGGCAAGGACATCACCGAGGGGCGTCCGGACAAGATCACGACGCTCGGCATCGCGCGCACGTTCCAGAACATCCGCCTGTTCGGCACGATGACAGCGGTCGAGAACGTGATGGTCGGCCAGCACGCGCGGATGAAGGCCGGGCTGGTCGGCTCGATCTTCCACTCGCCGCGCCAGCGCCGTGAGGAGAAGCGCGTGCTCGAGCACGCCCGCGAGACGCTCGAGTACTCGGGCCTCAAGCCGGACGTGTTCGACCAGCTCGCGATCAACCTCTCCTACGGCGACCAGCGGCGCGTCGAGATCGCCCGTGCGCTCGCCTCGGACCCCAAGCTGCTGCTGCTGGACGAGCCGACGGCGGGCATGAACCCCAACGAGTCCGCGCAGCTGACCGACTTCATCCGCCAGCTGCGTGACGAACGCGGCATCACCGTCCTGCTGATCGAGCACGACATGAAGGTCGTCATGGGCGTCTCCGAGGTCATCACCGTGCTCGACCACGGCGAGAAGATCTCCGAGGGCGCGCCGTCGGCCGTGCGCCACGACCCGCGCGTCATCGAGGCCTACCTCGGCAAGCGCGAGTCCGAAGAGGACCACGGCGTATGAGCCTGCTCGAAGTCGAGGAGATCCACACCTACTACGGGAACATCGAGGCGCTGAAGGGCGTCTCGCTGCGCGTCGAGGCTGGGGAGATCGTCACGCTGATCGGGTCCAACGGCGCCGGGAAGTCGACGACGCTGCGCTCGATCTCGGGCCTCACGCCCGCCCGCAGGGGGTCGATCCGCTTCGACGGTCAGGACATCTCGGCGAAGCCGCCGCAGGAGATCGTCAGCCTCGGGATCGCCCAGTCGCCTGAGGGCCGGCACTGCTTCCCGCGCATGACGGTCCGCGAGAACCTCGACCTCGGCGCCTTCCTGCGCAAGGACAAGGCGCAGATCGAAGAGGACATGCAGCGCATCTTCGAGCTGTTCCCGCGCCTGCTGGAACGCGAGAAGCAGAAGGCGGGCACGATGTCCGGCGGCGAGCAGCAGATGCTCGCGATCGGGCGCGCGCTGATGGGGAACCCGAAGCTGCTGCTGCTCGACGAGCCGTCGATGGGGATCGCGCCGATCCTCGTCGAGCGGATCTACGAGACGATCGTCGAGATCAACCGCCAGGGCACGACGATCCTGCTGGTCGAGCAGAACGCCAACTACGGGCTCGAGGTGTCCTCGCGCGCGTACGTCCTCGAGACCGGCGTCGTCGCCCTCGAGGACGCCTCCGCGTCGCTGCGTGAGAACCCGCAGGTGCAGGCGGCGTATCTGGGAGGGGCGGCATGACCTTCGTCTTCGCGCTGCTCGGCATGAAGGCCCTCTGGCTGACGTACATCTGGCTCGCTTCGACGATCGCCGCCTCATGGCTGTCGGGGCGCAAGGGCTACGGCGAGAAGCCCGGCCTGGCCACCGGACTGCTGTTGAGCGCCGTCGGCCTGCTGATCTGGCTCATCGTGCCGCCGCGGAAGGACTCGGCGTGGAAGCGGTACGGCGCGCTGGGCCGCAAGCAGGCCAAGGCCGGGTCCGCGACGCCACCGCCGGGCGAACTGCCCACCGACGCCTCCTGAGCTCTCGATCACCCGCGTGACCCGCGTGCAGGCTACGCTGCTGCGTCCCGTGACCGACGACGTGCTCACCACTGCCATCGACGCGCTTGCGTCCCGGCAGGATCTCAGCCGCGAGCAGACGGCGGCGGTCCTGGCCGAGATCATGGCCGGCAATGCGAACGAGTCGCAGATCGCGGCGTTCCTGATCGCGCTGCGCACGAAGGGGGAGACGAAGGACGAGCTCGCCGGCCTGGCGCAGACGATGCGCAGCTTCGCGACGCCGGTCCGTCCCGAGCGCGGACATCTGGTCGACACCGCCGGAACCGGTGGTGGGCGCCGCACGTTCAACGTCTCGACGACCGCCGCGCTGATCGCCGCCGGGGCCGGCTGTGCGGTCGCCAAGCACGGCAACCGCTCCGCCACCGGCCTGAGTGGATCGGCCGACGTGCTCGAGGCGCTCGGCGCGCGGCTCGACGTCCCGCCCGAGGGCGTGGCGCGGTCGATCGACGAGACGGGCTTCGGCTTCATGTTCGCGCCCGCACACCATGCCGCGACGCGTTTCGTCGTCCCGGTTCGCCGTGATCTCGCCGTCCGCACCGTCTTCAACCTGCTCGGCCCCCTGACCAATCCGGCGGGCGCGCGGCGGCAGCTCGTCGGCGTCTCCGACCCGGCGTCGCTCGAGCTGGTCGCGGGCGCGCTCACGCTCCTCGACACCGATCATGCGCTGGTAGTGTCCAGCGCCGACGGGCTGGACGAGCTGAGCACGTCCGGGCCGACCCACGTGGTGGAGGTCGAGGGAGATCACTTGCGCCGGTACGTCCTCGAACCCGAGGACGTCGGGCTGCCCCGGTCCGCGCCGGACGCCGTCGCCGGCGGCACGCCGGCCGAGAACGCCGCGTTCACGACCGAGATCCTCGCGGGTGCACCCGGTGCGCGCCGCGACATCGCACTGCTCAACGGCGGCGCCGCGATCTATGCGGCCGGCGCGGCCGCCTCGCTGGCCGAGGGCGTCGAGGTCGCGCGCGAGGCGGTCGACTCGGGGTCCGCGCAGCGGGCGCTGGACGCCTACGTGACCCTCAGCGTGGAGCTGGCCGCGGCATGAGCGTCCTCGATCGCATCGTCGACGCGACCCGCGAGGACGTGCGGCGGCGCCGTCGCCAGCTCCCGCTGGCCGAGCTCGAGCGCGACCTGAGCGCACGCGGGCCCGACCGCCCGTTCCAGGAGGCGTGCGCGCATCGCGGCGTGTCGGTGATCGCCGAGTTCAAGCGGCGCTCGCCCAGCGTCGGCGACATCCGCGAGGGCGCGACGGTCGCGGAGATCGTCGGCGCATACGAGCGCGGGGGAGCCGCGGCGCTGTCCGTGCTGACCGAGGCCCAGCACTTCGGCGGCTCGCTCGACGACCTGCGCGCCGCCCGCGCCGCGAGCCGGCTGCCGATCCTGCGCAAGGACTTCGTCGTCGATCCCTACCAGGTGGTCGAGTCGGCGGTGGCGGGCGCCGACGCGATCCTCCTGATCGTGGCCGCGCTCTCGCCCAAGGAGCTCGGCCTCCTGCACGGCCTCGCGCTCGACCTCGACCTCGACGTCCTCGTCGAGGTGCACGACGACGAGGAGCTGCAGGAAGCGCTCGAGGCCGTCGATCCGGACCTGATCGGCATCAACAACCGCGACCTGTCCGACTTCTCCGTGGACGTCGAGCGCACGTACGAGCTGCTCGTCGACGTCCCCGCCGGCAAGACGGTCGTCAGCGAGTCGGGCTTCCACAGCCCGGATCAGCTGCTGGAGCTCGAGCGCGTCGGCGTCGACGCGGTGCTCGTCGGCGAGAGCCTGATGCGCGCTCCCGACCCGGAGACCGCGCTCGTCGCCCTGCGCGGCGGCGAGGGCGAGCTCGAGTCGCTCTAGCGCACGTCCTTCAGAATTCCTGAAGCGCAGTTTACGAACTCTTCACGAACTGCCGACACCCTGGATTCCATGCCGAAATCACGTTCACTCTGGCCTGTTGCGCTCTTCTCCGCCCTGCTCGGCGGCGTCCTGGCCGTCGGTCTGGCGGCGGTCGTGGGGATCGGGGACGGTGGAACCTCGACGACCGTGATCCAGCAGTCGCCGCTTTCGAGCGTGCGCCCGGCGACCGACAAGAGCGCGCTCACCGCGCGCGACATCTACAAGTCGACCGCCCCCGGCGTGGTCTTCATCCGCGCCGACGTCGTCGAGCAGTCGACGTCCTCGCAGTTCGGCTTCCCCCAGCAGCAGCAGGGTCAGGCGACGGGCTCGGGCTTCGTCATCGCCAAGGACGGGACGATCCTCACCAACGCGCACGTCGTCGACGGCGCGACGAAGGTCACCGTCCAGTTCGGCAACGGCAAGGCGATCGACGCGAAGATCCTCGGGAAGGACCGCTCGAGTGACCTCGCGGTCCTGAAGATCGATCCGAGCGGGCAGGATCTGAGGCCGCTCAAGCTCGGCTCGGCGAAGGACGTCCAGATCGGCGACCCGGTCGTCGCGATCGGCAACCCCTTCGGCCTGGACCGCACGCTCACGACGGGCGTCGTCTCCGCCAAGCAGCGTCAGATCTCCGGTCTCAACGGCTTCGCGATCGACAACGTCATCCAGACCGACGCCGCCATCAACCCCGGCAACTCGGGCGGCCCGCTGATCGACGCGCTCGGCGAGGTCATCGGCATCAACTCCCAGATCGAGACCGGCGGCAGCGGCAACGGCAACGTCGGCATCGGCTTCTCGATCCCGATCGACACCGCCCGCAAGCTCCTGCCGCAGCTGAAGAAGGGCTCGGTCAACACCGGCTACCTCGGCATCACCGCCCGCACGATCGACTCGTCGCTCTCGGGCCTGAACCTGCCGGTCGACAAGGGCGCGCTCGTCGTGACGGTGCAGCCCGGCAGCCCCGCCGCGCAGGCCGGCATCAAGGCCGGCGACTTCCAGGGGCAGCTCAAGGGCGAGAGCATCACGCTCGGCGGCGACATCATCGTGAAGGTCGACGGTCGCGCGATCGACAGCAGCAACGCGCTGTCGGCCTACATCGCCTCAAAGCACAAGGGCGACACGGTCAAGGTCGAGATCCTGCGCGACGGCAAGAAGAAGACCATCACGGTCAAGCTCGCCGAGCGCCCGCAGACCACGCCGACCACCGATCCGACCCAGCAGCAGCAGACGACGCCCCAGACCCCGTAGCTACGATGGCGTGGTGCTCGAAGCCCCGCGCATCAAGATCTGCGGCATCACGAACCTCGACGACGCCGAGCTCGCCGTCGAGGCCGGGGTGTGGGCGATCGGCCTGAACCTGTGGGACGGGTCGGTGCGTCGCTGCGACCCCGACGAGGCGCAGGTGATCGCCCGCAGCCTGCAGCGCCGCGTGGAGGTCTGCGGGGTGTTCGTCAACGCCCCGCTGGACGAGGTCGCCGCCGCGGTCGACACGATGGCGCTGACGATGGTGCAGCTGCACGGCGACGAGGGCCCGTCCTACTGCGACGAGATCGCGCGACGCACCGGCGCGAAGGTCATCAAGGCCGGCCGCGTCGGCACGCTGGCCGACCTGCGCGACGTCGAGCGCTTCCATCACGTGGACTACCACCTGCTCGACACGCGCCGCGAGGGGCAGGTCGGGGGCACGGGGGAGACGTGGGACTGGTCGCTCGTCGGCCGACGCCACTCGAAGGTGCCGTTGATCCTCAGCGGCGGCCTGAATGCCGACAACGTCGCCGAGGCGATCACCGTCGTGCGGCCGTTCGCCGTCGACGTCGCGAGCGGCATCGAGGCCTCGCCGGGCATCAAGGACCCGGACATGCTGCTCGCCTTCACGGCGGCCGTGCGAGCCGAGGCGCAGGCGGCGGCCGCGGCAGCAGCAGCCGCCGAGGCGGCCGCGCTGGCCGAGCGGGAGGCGCAGGCCGAAGCGGCGGCCGCCGAGGTGGCGCCTTGAGCATCCCGAGCGGCGTCGAGCACCGCTACGGGCCATACGGCGGCCAGTACGTCCCTGAGACGCTGATGCCGGCGCTCGAGGAGCTCGAGGCCGCCTGGCTGGCCGCGTGGCGCGACCCAGCGTTCCGCGGCGAGCTCGACCGCCTGCTGCGCGACTACGCGGGCCGGCCCACCCCGCTCTACCTCGCCGAGCGGATGAGCGAGGTGGCGGGGCGCCCGATCTACCTCAAGCGCGAGGACCTGCTGCACACCGGCGCGCACAAGCTCAACAACGCCCTCGGCCAGGCGCTGCTCGCCCGCCGCATGGGCAAGCGGCGCGTGATCGCCGAGACGGGCGCCGGCCAGCACGGCGTCGGCACCGCCACCGCGTGCGCGCTGCTCGGCCTGGAGTGCGTCGTCTACATGGGCGAGGAGGACATGCGCCGCCAGCTGCCCAACGTCCAGCGCATGGAGCTCCTGGGGGCGGAGGTGCGGACGGTGAAGGCCGGCACGCGCACGCTCAAGGAGGCCACGTCGGAGGCGATCCGCGACTGGGTCACGAACGTCGGGACGACCCACTACATCATCGGCTCGGCCATCGGCCCGGCCCCGTATCCGGCGATCGTCCGCGAGCTCCAGCGCGTGATCGGCGACGAGGCCCGGGCGCAGATCCTCGAGCGCGAGGAGCGCCTTCCGAGCCGCGTGATCGCGTGCGTGGGCGGCGGCTCCAACGCGATCGGGACGTTCGCGGCGTTCGTCGGCGACGCCGGCGTCGAGCTGCTCGGCGTCGAGGCCGCGGGCGAGGGCCTGGAGAGCGGCCGGCACGGCGCCCCGCTGACCGTGGGCGGCCGGCCCGGCGTCCTGCACGGCGCGCTGATCGCGCTGCTGCAGACCGACGAGGGCCAGGTCATCGAGGCGCACTCGATCTCGGCGGGCCTGGACTATCCCGGCGCCGGGCCGGAGCACGCGCACCTGCGCGACACCGGCCGCGCCTCGTACGTCGCGGTGACGGACGACCAGGCGCTGGACGCCGTTCGCGACGTGGCGCGCATGGAGGGGATCATCCCGGCGCTGGAGACGGCGCACGCGCTGCACGTCAGCCTGCGCGAGCCGTCGACCTCGGACATGGACCTGATCTGCTTCTCCGGACGCGGTGACAAGGACCTCGCCGAGGTCATGGACCGGCTCGGCGCGCGATGAGCACCGTCGCCGGAACGGGAGCCGCGCGCATCGCGGAGGCGTTCTCCCGCGCGCAGGGCCGGGCGGCCCTGATGCCCTACCTGATGGGCGGCTATCCGGACGTCGAGACGTCGCGACGCGATCGCGCAGGCGTATGCCGACGGCGGGGCGGACCTCGTCGAGCTCGGCGTCCCGTTCTCGGACCCGATCGCCGACGGGCCGGTCATCCAGGCGGCGGGGACGCAGGCGCTGGCCGGCGGCGCCGGGCTCCAGGACGTGCTCGGCATCGCGGAGCGCCTGGCTCCGCGGGTCCCGGTCGTGCTGATGACCTACGTCAACATCGTCCTGGCGCGCGGCGTGGACGTCTTCGCGGCCGCCGCGGCGAGCGCAGGCGTCAGCGGGGTGATCGTTCCGGATCTGCCGCTCGAGGAGGCGCCCGACGTGATGCGGGCCTTCGACGCGGTCGGGCTCGCGCTCGTGCCGCTCGTCGCGCCCACCACGAACGCCGAGCGCATGGCCCGCATCGGGGCGCGCGCGCAGGGATTCGTGTACACGGTGTCGCTGACGGGCATCACGGGCGAGCGGGCAGCGCTGTCGGACACGTTCGCGGAGATCGTGGCGCGCGCCAAGGCGCACACCGACGTGCCCGGTCGCGCTGGGATTCGGCATCTCGACGCCCGAGCAGGCGTCGGCCGCCGCGTCGGCGGGCGCCGACGGCGTGATCGTCGGGAGCCGGCTGGTCCGCGCCGCCGGCGAGGCCGAGGATCCGGCCGCCGCCGTGCGCGAGCTCGTGGCGGCCTTCGCCCGGGCGCTCCGCTAGGATTCCCGGAGTCATGGGCCTCGCCATCGTCACCGCCTTCGCCCTCTCGTTCTGGATCATCTGGGGTTCGCTCGGACGCAGCTCGTTCGACGGGTTCCTCGTGGCGATGATCATCATCTGCGTCGCCGCGGGGCTCCGTGCCCTGAAGCGTCCTGGGTCCAGCGACGCGCTCGACGGCTAGAAGGCCTTTCCAGGCCGTGAGGCGCAGCATCTCCTCGCCTCACGTCCTCGCCGCCATCTGCCTGCTCGGCGCGATCGGCGTCGTGGCGGGGTGCGGCGGGCAGCGCAGCACGACCGGCGGGAGCGTCGCCGGGGACACGCTGACCGTGTACTCGAGCCTGCCCCAGCAGGGGCCGACGGCCGCTCGCGCGCGCTCGATCATCGACGGCGAGAAGCTCGCTCTGCGGGACGCCGGCGGTCGCGCCGGACCGTTCACGGTCAAGTTCCAGTCGCTCGACGACTCGACGCCCGACGGGACGTGGGATCCGGGCGCGGTATCCACGAACGCCCGCGCCGCCGCGACCGACACCACCACGATCGCCTATCTCGGCGAGATGGACTCCGGTGCGTCGGCGATCTCGATCCCGATCACCAACCAGTCCGGGATCCTGCAGGTCTCGCCGATCGCCACCTACGCCGGCCTCACCAGTGAGCGCGGCGCGGCGAAGGGCGAGCCCGACAAGTACTACCCGACCGCCAAGCGCAACTTCGCGCGGGTGATTCCGAACGACCTCAAGCAGGCCGCCGCGCAGGCGGCCTACCAGAAGGCCCAGGGGTGCACGTCGACGTTCATCCTGGCCGGCAAGGACGAGGACGGCACGGCGCTGGCCACGAACACGACGGCCGAGCTGCAGAGCGCCGGGATCAAGATCGCCGGGAACGAGCGGATCGACGCCACGACGGACGTCGCACCGATCGCGGACAAGATCGCGGGATCCGGCGCCGACTGCGTCTTCACGTCGGGGCCGCCCGAGGGCGCGGCCGAGATGCTGAACGCCGTGCACGGGGCCGTCCCCACCGCGAAGCTCTTCGGCTGGAGTGCGCTGGGCGCGAGCGCCGTCCTGCGCGGGCTCCAGACGGCCACGCAGGCGGAGACCTTCATCACCAGCCCGATCCTCGACGCGAAGCACCTCACGCCGGCGGGACGCCGGTTCTTCGCCCGCTACCGGGCGACCTTCGGCAGGCCCGCGGATCCGGCGGCGATCTACGGCTACGCGGCGATGAGCGGCGTGCTCGACGCGATCCGCCGCGCCGGGCCTCGTGGCAACGACCGCCAGACGGTGATCGACCAGTTCTTCGCGACGAAGGACCACCCGTCCGTGCTCGGGCCCTACTCGATCACGAAGCTCGGTGACACGACACTGGCCGTCTACGGGGCCTACACCGTCGCCGGCGGCGCGCTCGTGTTCGACCGGGTGATCGCGGCGACGCCGTCCGCCACCGAGACCGGCTGAGACTACCCCAGGGCGCTGGCGAGCGCCTCGTCGAGCTCGGGGTGCCTGAAGGCGTAGCCGTGCTCGAGCGCCCCGGTGGGAACCGCGCGCTGGCCCTCGGTCACGATCTCCGCCATGTCGCCGTAGAGGGCGCGCAGGGCGATCGCGGGAACCGGGGCGATCGCAGGCCGGTGCAGCGCGCGGCCGAGCGCCCTGGAGAACTCCTTGTTCGTCACCGGCTCCGGCGCGGTCGCGTTCACCGGCCCGTTCCACGTCTGGTCGTCGACGGCGGCGAGATACATCCCGACGACGTCGTCGACATGGATCCACGGCATGTACTGCCGCCCGCCCGCCACGGGACCGCCGACGCCGGCCTTGAACGGTGGGAGCATCGTCTTCAGCGCACCGCCGGCGGCGTCGAGGACGATGCCCGTGCGGATCACCACCACGCGCAGGCCCAGGTCCCGGGCCTTCTGCGCCTCGCGCTCCCAGGCGACGCAGGCGGTCGCCAGGAAGTCCGTCCCGGCCGGGGTGGACTCGTCGACGCGCTCGTCGCCGTGCTTGCCGTAGTAGCCGACCGCGGAGGAGGAGACGAGCACGGCCGGGCGCGTCGGTCGCCTGCTCGATGCCGGCGACGAGGTTGCGCGTCCCGGTCTCGCGGCTGGCGGCGATCGCCGCCTTGACCTGTGCGCTCCAGCGCTGCGCGACAGGCTCGCCGGCGAGGTGGATCACCGCATCGCGGCCTTCGAGCGCCGCGACGGGCGCCGGCTGCGTCATCAGGTCCCATGCCTGCGCTTCGGCGCCGGGCAGTCGCGTGCGGGCCTTCTGCGGGTCGCGCGACAGGACGGTGACCTCGTCGCCGCGGCCGAGGAGCGCAGCGACCAGCCGGGTCCCGATGAGTCCGGTCGCGCCGGTGATGGTGAGTTTCATTGGCGTCTCGTGATCCTTGGTCGTCGTGTGCCTGCGACTGGGTACGGATCTCGGCTGCTCGTGGCGCAGCGCCGCCGGGGTCAGAGCGTGGGAAGTGCGGGCACGTCACCGGGGGCGAAGCCGATCGCCGCCGACGTCTCGGCCGGCGCCGCACCGGTCTGACGTGCCTCGTCGGCCACGGCCGCGGCCACCGCCGGCGCGACGTCGCGGTTGAACACCGACGGGATGATGTAGTCCTCGCGCAGCTCCTCGTCGCGCACGATCTTCGCGATCGCCCGCGCCGCCGCCATCTTCATCGGCTCGGTGATCTGCGCGGCGCGCACGTCGAGGGCGCCGCGAAAGACGCCGGGGAAGCACAGCACGTTGTTGATCTGGTTCGGGTAGTCCGAGCGGCCGGTGGCGATGATGCGCACGTACCTCGCGGCCTCCTCGGGGCTGACCTCCGGGTTGGGGTTCGCCATCGCGAACACCATCCCGTCCGGGCGCATCGTCGCCAGCGCCTCGGGAGGCATGACGCGCGCGCCGGACAGGCCGACGAACAGGTCCATGCCGTTGATCGCGTCGGCCGGGGTGCCCGACAGGTTCTCCGGGTTCGTCACCTCGGCGTACCAGCGCTTCGTGGAGTTCATCGAGCCGTCGAGGTAGTCCGGCCGCTGGGTGCTGACGATGCCCTTCGAGTCGCAGCCGATGATCTCGCGCACGCCGGCGGCGAGCAGGATCTTCGTCACGGCGACCCCGGCGGCGCCGAGCCCGACCATCAGCACGCGCAGGTCCATCAGGTCGCGGTTGGTCAGCTTGCAGGCGTTCAGCAGCGCCGCCAGCACGACGACCGCGGTGCCGTGCTGGTCGTCGTGGAAGACCGGGATGTCGAGCTGTGCCTTCAGGCGCTCCTCGATCTCGAAGCAGCGCGGGGCGGAGATGTCCTCCAGGTTGATCCCGCCGAACCCGGGCGCGATCCGCAGGCAGGTGTCGATGATCTCCTCGGTGTCGGTGGTGTCGAGGCAGATCGGGAAGGCGTCGACGTTGGCGAACTCCTTGAAGAGCATGCACTTGCCCTCCATCACCGGCATCGCGGCGCGCGGGCCGATGTCCCCGAGGCCGAGCACCGCGGTGCCGTCGCTGATGACGGCGACGGTGTTGCGCTTGATCGTGTACTGGAAGGCCTTGTCTGGATCCTCGGCGATCGCGGTGCAGACGCGCGCCACACCCGGGGTGTACGCCATCGAGAGGTCGTCGCGGGTGCGCAGCGGCGTGCTTGTTGTGCTGCTCGATCTTGCCCCCGACGTGCATCAGGAACGTGCGGTCGGTCGAGTCGACGACGCGCGCCCCATCGACCTGCCGGATCGAGTCCAGGATCCCGGCCCAGTGCTCGGCGTCCCCCGCGTCGACGGTGATGTCGCGCACGAGCCGCTCGCCGACCTCGACGAGGTCGATCGCGCCGATCGTCCCGCCGGCCTCCCCGATCGCCCCGGCGACCTTGCCGAGCATCCCGGGGACGTCGTCGATCTCGACGCGGATCGTCAGGCTGAACTGGGCTGAAGGGGTCTGGCTCACAGAGCGTGAGTCTACGGCGCGCGAGCCTGCGGTAGCGTCACGGCCGGTGCCCGACGAGCTCTACCTGATCGATGGCAACAGCCTCGCCTACCGTGCGTTCTTCGCGCTCCCCGAGTCGATCGCGACGTCGAAGGGCCAACCGACGAACGCGATCTTCGGCCTCGCCTCGATGCTCGTGAAGCTGCTGACCGAGCACGGGCGCAAGCCGACGATCGTGTGCTGGGACGCCGGACTGTCCGGTCGCAAGGAGGTCTACGCGGAGTACAAGGCCCAGCGCACGACGCGCCCGGACCTGCTGAAGGAGCAGTGGCCGCACTTCGCGCCGCTCGTCGAGGCCTTCGGCTACCGCAACGTGAGCGTCGAGGGGTACGAGGCCGACGACGTGATCGCGACGATCGCCGACCGGGCGCGGGAGCAGGGCGTCCCGACGGTGATCGTCACCGGCGACCGCGACACGTTCCAGCTGATCGACGAGGCCTCGGTCGTGAAGGTGATGGCGACCGCTCGCGGGATCACCGACACGAAGCTCTACGACCATCAGGCGGTCATCGACCGCTACGGGATCCCGCCGGAGCTGATTCCCGACTTCTACGGCCTCAAGGGGGACACGTCGGACAACATCCCGGGGGTTCCCGGCATCGGCGACAAGACCGCTGCACAGCTGCTGCAGCAGTTCGGGTCGCTGGAGGACGTGCTCAGCCACATCGACGAGGTCTCCGGAGCCAAGCGCAAGGAGAACCTGGCCAACCACGCCGAGGACGCGCGCGTCAGCAAGCGCCTGGCGACGGTCCAGCGCGACGTGCCGGTGGACCTCGATCCGGCCGCCGAGGCGCTCCCCGACCCGGACCGCACGCGACTGCGCGAGGTCTTCCGCGAGTTCGAGCTGCGCGACCCGCTGCGCCGCCTGGAGGAGTTCCTGGGCGAGGAGGATGCGCCGGCGCCCGGCGAGGCGTCGGGGGCGATCCAGGTCCGCGCCCGCAACGGCCGCGCCGCGGACGTCGCCCGTCTCGGCGACCCGGGCGCGGCGGTCGCGATCGTCGTGCACTCGCCCGAGGTCGATCAGGGTGAGCTGTTCGCGCGCGAGGAGTCGTGGCGCTTCGGCGCGGCGTGCGGCGCCGAGGTCCTCTCAGGGGAGGTCTCCGATGCCGCCGAGCTCGTCGAGGCCCTCGGCTCGCGCCCCGCGATCGCGCATGACGCGAAGGCGCTCGGCGTCGTGCCGGTCGTCCTCGCGCACGACACCCTGCTGGGCGCGTACCTGCTCGACCCGGCCCGGCGCGCGTTCCCGTTCCACGAGCTCTGCGAGGAGCGCGGCATCACGACCGGCGTCGAGGATCAGGCAGCGGCGGACGCCGTGCTGCTCCAGGAGCTCGCGGCGCGCCAGCGGGAGGAGCTCGCCGAGCGCGGGCTCGCAGTGGCTGCTCGACGAGGTGGAGCTGCCGCTCGTGGCCGCGCTGCGCGCGATGGAGCTGGCCGGTGTGCGCCTCAACCGCGATCGCCTCGCGGCGATCGGTGTCCGGGTGGGTGAGGAGATCGCCGGGCTGGAGCGCGAGATCTGGGACCTGACGGGCGAGGAGTTCGTGATCGGCTCGCCCCAGCAGCTCGGGGCCGTGCTGTTCGAGAAGCTCGGCCTGTCACGCAAGCGCAAGGGCAAGACGGGCTTCTCGACCGACGCCCGCGTCCTGCAGTCGATCCGCGACGAGCACCCCGTGATCCCGCTCATCGAGCGCTGGCGCGAGCTGAACCAGCTCACGAAGACCTACCTCGACGTGCTGCCCCAGCTCGCCGACGACGAGAGCCGGATCCACACGACGTTCGTGCAGGCGGTCGCGTCGACCGGCCGGCTCTCCTCGGTGAACCCGAACCTCCAGAACGTGCCGGTGCGCACGTCGCTGGGCCGTGAGATCCGCGGCTGCTTCGAGGCGGCACCCGGCAACGTGCTGCTGTCGGCCGACTACTCGCAGGTCGAGCTGCGCATCCTCGCCCACGCCGCCGACGAGCCGGTCCTCAAGGAGATCTTCCTGCGCGAGGAGGACGTGCACACCGCGACCGCGCGCGAGGTCTTCCAGGTCGCCGAGGCCGACATCGACCCCGGGCATGCGCTCGAAGGCGAAGATGATCAACTACGGGATCGTCTACGGCCTCAGCGACTACGGGCTCGCCGACCGGCTGAACATCCCCCGCGAGGAGGCCAAGACGTTCATCGACGCCTACCTGGCGCGCTTCTCGCGCGTCGCCTCGTTCATGGCGCAGACGATCGAGCAGGCGACCGACCAGGGGTACGTGACGACGCTCTACGGCCGCCGGCGCAACATCCCCGAGCTGCGTGCCCGCAACTACCAGGTCGCGCTCGCTCGGCGAGCGCCTCGCGGTCAACACCGTCGTCCAGGGGACGGCGGCCGACGTGATGAAGCTCGCGATCATCGGTGCGGACCGCGCGCTCACGGTGAGCGGCCTGCGGACGCGGCTGATCCTGACGATCCACGACGAGCTGCTGTTCGAAGGGCCGCCCGAGGAGATGGACGAGGTCCGGGCGCTCGCCGAGCGCGAGATGATCGCCCCGTGGGGAGATCGCCTGCCGCCGCTCGCGGTCGACGTCGGGGTCGGCGCGACGTGGATGGAGGCGAAGTAACGGACTGGGCGAGCTACGCGGCGACGGCCGTGGTCGCGGCGGATCGCGCGGCCTGGGGCGCCGCGCCCTGGAGCGCGTACTCGGGCGGGCAGATCGCGAGGTAGTGCGAGAAGGCCCAGCGGACGAAGCGCGTGTGGCTCATCGCCTCGAGCAGGCTCGTCATCGCCGGGTAGCCGTTGATGCGCCCGACGCCGCGCTGCACGCGCAGCATCCAGCGCCACGCATAGCGCTTCTCCTCGCAGAACGCCGCGTAGCGCTCGAGGGCCTGCTCACGGGTCTCGCGGCCCTCGATCACGGCGCGCAGCTCGCGCCCGCAGGCCAGGCCGAAGTAGAAGGCGGGGCGGATGCCCTCCGCGGTCGTCGGGAGGCAGTGACCGGCGCTGTCGCCGGTGAAGAAGACGCCGTCCTGCGTCGGGTCGCGCATCTCGTGGGGGATCCAGTTGCCCTGGTAGCCGTCGGGCGGCAGCCCGAGGTCGCTCGGCGAGCAGCACCGTCGGCTCCTTGACGTGGACCTTCGGGTCGAAGGCGCCGACGCCGACGCGCACCTCGTCGCCGGCCGGGAAGCTCCAGGAGTAGCCGGCCTTGACGTAGCGCGGGTCGAGCCAGATGGCGAGGTCCTTGTCGGTGCCCGGCGGGTGCACCTCGAGGCCGCGCGAGAGCCGCGCGTTCGGCGGCTGGATCCGCTTGTCGCCGGTGCTCAGCACGCGCCGCCAGCCGAGTGCGTCGACGACGAGCGGAGCGCTCACGTCGCCGCGGTCGGTGTGCACGACGATCGCGCCGCCGGGGCCCGCTGAGCGGCCGCTGACCGTCGCGGTCTCGAAGGTCGTCGCCCCGCACTGGGCCCACAGGAGCGCGCAGAGCTCGCGGTAGTCGAACGTCGAGAAGCTGAACGGCAGCCCCCAGCGAAAGCGCCGCGTGGGCGTGTGGATGACGAGCTCCGGGAACGTCTGGCGGATCGACGAGGCCAGCCCGAGGTGCTCCAGCCACTCCGTCGGGGCGGCGCACGCCGAGGTCTGCTTCTCCCCGATCTCGTAGCGATCGAGCATCAGCACGCTCGCCCCGGACGCCGCCAATTCGCGGGCGACCGTCAGCCCGGCGAACGAGCCGCCGCAGATGATCACGTCGAACGACCCCGTCAGAGGGGTGCGATCGACGCCTCGCTTGGTGGCACGAACCGTCATCGAGGCGGGATTCTACGGAGCTGGGATCGCGCTACCCTTGCCGGTGACATGACAACCACCACGACCGACACTCCCAACGACGCTCCCAACGACTCTCAGTACGAGATTCCGCCCGAGGCGATCAACGAGCCCACGATCGTTCCCGGCAGCGACGGCCTCCTGATCGAGGTCGACGGCCAGATCGTCCCGAACTACGACGCCACCTTCACGCCCTTCAGCGAGGGCGAGGTCGTCTCCGGCAAGGTCGTTCGGATCGACAAGGACGAGGTCCTCGTCGACATCGGCTACAAGAGCGAAGGGGTCATCCCCAACAACGAGCTCTCGATCCGCAAGAACGTCGACCCGCACGAGGAGGTCGAGCTCGGCGAGGAGATCGACGCGCTGGTCCTGACGAAGGAGGATCAGGACGGCCGCCTGATCGTCTCCAAGAAGCGTGCGCGCTTCGAGAAGGCCTGGCGCCGCATCGAGGCGGCCGCGGAATCCGGCGAGCCCGTCGAGGGCACGGTCATCGAGGTCGTCAAGGGCGGCCTGATCATCGATCTGGGCGTGCGCGGCTTCCTGCCCGCGTCGCTCGTCGACATCCGCCGCGTGGCGAACCTCGACGAGTTCCTGCACACGCAGATCGAGTGCAAGGTCATAGAGCTCAATCGCTCGCGCAACAACGTCGTCCTCTCGCGCCGCGCGGTGCTCGAGGAGGAGCGCAAGGAGCAGCGCCAGGAGATCCTGGATCGCCTGCAGCCCGGCCTCGTCGTCGAGGGTCAGATCTCGAACATCGTCGACTTCGGCGCGTTCGTCGACCTCAACGGCATCGACGGCCTGATCCACATCTCCGAGCTCTCGTGGTCGCACGTCAACCATCCGAGCGAGCTGCTGACGATCGGCGAGACCGTCCAGGTCAAGGTGCTCGACATCGACCGTGACCGCCAGCGCATCTCCCTGGGGCTCAAGCAGACCCAGGAGGACCCGTGGCAGCGCGTCGTCGACACGTACCACGTGGGCGACGACCTCGAGGGGAAGGTCACGAAGGTCGTGACCTTCGGAGCGTTCGTCGAGATCCTCGACGGCGTCGAAGGCCTCGTGCACATCTCCGAGCTGGCTCCGCACCACGTCGAGAACCCGCGCGAGGTCGTGCAGCCCGGTGACAGCGTCAAGGTGAAGATCCTCGAGATCGACTCCGAGCGCCGCCGCCTGTCGCTGTCCGTCAAGCGCGTCGAGGGCCAGATCCTCTCCGCCCACACGGGCGATCTGCAGCCGATCGGCGTCGGCGACCTCGACGACGTGCCGTCGCTGGAGCTCAGCGACGATGCGTTCGCCGGTGGTCCGCCCGCGCCGCCGCTGCCGACGCCGGCGGAGGCCGGCGAGGCGCCGGAGGCCGAGGCGGCCGTTGAGGCCCCCGAGGCCGCTGAGGCTGTTGAGGCCCAGGAGATCGTCGAGGCCCCGGAGGCCGAAGCTGTCGTCGAGGCCCCCGAGGCCGAAGTCGTCGTCGAGGCGCCCGAGGCGGAGGTGGCCGTGGAGGCCCCCGTAGCCGAGGCCGCGCCTGAGCCGGCGGCGGACGCCGAGGCTCCGGCCGACGACGCTGCGGCCACCGAGCCTGAGCAGGCGTAGTCACCTGACCGAGCCGTATCCCATCCCCTTCGTCGGACTGACCGGGGGGCTGGGATCCGGCAAGTCCACGGCGCTGTCCGCGCTCGAGCGTCTCGGGGCGGCGACGCTGTCGTCCGATCAGGTCGTTCACGACCTGTACGAGGGCGACGAGCTGCGCGACGCGGTGGTGGCGCGCTGGGGCGCTGAGGTGGCGCCCGACGGGGTCGTCGACCGTGCCGCGATCGCACGGCGGGCCTTCGCCGACGCGGCGGAGCGCCAGTGGCTGGAGAGCGTGATCTGGCCGCTCGTCGGGGCGCGCGTCGCATCCTGGCGGGCCGGCTCTGGCGACGCGTGAGCCGCGCCCGTCAGCCGCCGTGGTCGAGACGCCGTTGCTGTTCGAGGCCGGGATGGAGGGCCTCTACGACGCGACGATCGCCGTCGTCGCCGACGAGGGCGTCCGGTCCTCACGCGCCGCCGCTCGCGGGCACGAGGCCGTCGACGAGCGCGCGGCGCGGCAGCTCTCACAGGACGAGAAGGCGGCACGCGCGACGTATGTCGTGCGCAACGACGGGTCGGTCGATGACCTGGAGTCCGACCTGGCCGTCATCCTTGACCGACTCAGACGATGACTTCCACCGGCCAGCCCGCAGTCCGCACCAGGCGCGCCGCCGAGCGCGAGCGCCGGCGGGCGGTGCACCGGCGCTGGCTGTTCGGGACGCTCGCCGCGATCGTCGTCGTCGCCGTCGCGATCCCGAGCTTCTCCGGCCTGTTCGATCACGCCGTGAAGGAGGTCGCGCTCCCGCTGCGCCACGAGGACATCATCCGCCAGCAGGCGCGCGAGAAGGGGCTCGATCCCGCGCTGGTCGCGGCGGTGATCTACGCGGAGTCGCGGTTCGTCGAGGGCCGGACGTCGAGCGCCGGCGCCGAGGGGCTGATGCAGATCACGCCCGAGACGGCGACGGACATCGCCCGGCGCTCAGGCGGCACGGCCTTCACCGTCAAGGACCTCGCGACGCCGCAGGTGAACATCGCCTACGGGTCCTACCTGCTGCGCGAGCTGCTCACCCGCTACGGCGGTGACAGCGCCGCCGCGCTCGCGGCCTACAACGCAGGCCCCGGGAACGCCGACAAGTGGGGCGGATCGAACCTCAGGGTGCAGGACATCCCGTTCCCCGAGACGCGCGCCTACGTCGAGAAGGTCCTGGACGCCCAGCAGGCAGTACCGCCGGACCTACCGGCGCGAGCTCGGGCTCTGAGCGTTCGCCCACGGCTGCGGGGACGCGCAGCGCCACGGCCAGCGCCAACGCGGGCGCCTTCTTGAGGGTGCTGCTCATCGGAGTCCTTTCGTGGGACGGAACTGCGGTCACTACCCACCACGACGCGCGCCGCGCGATTCTGTGAGGTCCGGGTGTGCGCTGGCGCGGGCGCTACCGTTCCGTGCCGATGCCGCCGTTCCGACTCGACGCCGCCTTCACCCCCGCCGCCGACCAGCCGAACGCGATCGCCCAGATCACCGAGGCCGTCACCGCGAGCGAGCGCTTCACGACGCTGCTGGGCGCCACCGGGACGGGCAAGACGATGACCATGGCCGCGACGATCGAGCGCCTGCAGCGCCCGGCGCTGGTCCTGGCGCACAACAAGACCCTCGCCGCGCAGCTGTGCAACGAGTTCCGGATGTTCTTCCCGGACAACGCCGTCGAGTACTTCGTCAGCTACTACGACTACTACCAGCCCGAGGCGTACGTCCCGAGCAAGGACCTGTACATCGAGAAGGACTCGGCGATCAACCAGGAGGTCGACCGGCTGCGCCACGCCGCGACCGCCGCGCTGTTCGCCCGCCGCGACGTGATCATCGTCGCCTCGGTCTCGGCGATCTACGGCATGGGCTCGCCGGAGACCTACGACGGGAACCTGCAGCTGCTGGCCAAGGGCGCGACGATCGATCGCGACGCGCTGCTGCGCAAGCTCGTCGCGATCCAGTACACCCGCAACGACACCGCGCTCGGCCGCGGCAGCTTCCGCGTCCGCGGCGAGGCGCTCGAGGTGTTCCCGGCCTACGCGGAGACGGCCTACCGCGCGACGCTGTTCGGCGACGAGATCGAGCGCCTGCAGGAGTTCGATCCGCTGACCGGCGAGCTGCTCCAGGACGACATCGAGCACGTCGGCATCTGGCCGGCGACGCACTACAACGTCAAGGAGGGCGTGATGGAGCGGGCGGTCGAGGAGATCGGCAGCGAGCTCAACACGCGCTGCGGGGAGCTCGAGGCGGAGGGCAAGCTGCTGGAGAGCCACCGGCTGCGCCAGCGCACCCAGTACGACATGGAGATGCTCCGCGAGATGGGCTTCTGCAACGGCATCGAGAACTACTCGCGCATCCTCGACGGCCGCAAGCCGGGCGACCGGCCCTACTGCCTGATCGACTACTTCCCCGACGACTTCGTCTGCTTCATCGACGAGTCCCACCAGACGGTGCCGCAGCTCGGCGCGATGTACGAGGGCGACCGCAGCCGCAAGACGACGCTCGTCGACTACGGGTTCCGGCTCCCGAGCGCGATGGACAACCGGCCGCAGAAGTTCGACGAGTTCCTGTCGATCACGCCGAACATCGTGTTCCTCAGCGCCACCCCCGGGGAGTTCGAGCGCTCGCATGCGACGCGGATCGTCGAGCAGATCGTGCGGCCGACGGGGATCGTCGACCCGGTCGTCGAGGTGCGCGAGACGCGCAACCAGATCGACGACCTGATGAACGAGGTCCGCGTCCGGGTCGACAAGCAGGAGCGGGTGCTGGTGACGACGCTCACGAAGAAGATGAGCGAGGACCTGACCGACTACCTGCTCGAGATGGGCTTCCGCGTGCGCTACCTGCACAGCGAGGTCGACACGCTCGAGCGCATCCAGATCATCCGCGACCTGCGCCTGGGCGAGTACGACGTGCTGGTCGGCGTCAACCTGCTCCGCGAGGGCCTCGACCTGCCGGAGGTGACCCTCGTGGCGATCCTCGACGCCGACAAGGAGGGCTTCCTGCGCGGGGAGACGTCGCTGATCCAGACCATCGGCCGCGCCGCCCGCAACATCGACGGCACGGTGATCATGTACGCCGACAAGGAGACGGCGGCCATGAAGGCGGCGCTCGGGGAGACCGACCGCCGGCGCGCGATCCAGCTCGCCTACAACGAGGAGCACGGGATCACGGCCGCCTCGATCGTCAAGGGCGTCAGCGACATCGCCGAGTTCCTGACCGCGGAGAGCAAGACGCCCAAGGGGCGCCGGCGCAGCGAGCGCAAGCGCAAGAAGGATCTCGCGCCCGACGAGCTGCAGAGGACGCTCGTCGAGCTCGAGGAGGAGATGCTCGCCGCGGCCGACGACCTGCGCTTCGAGTACGCCGCCCGGCTGCGTGACGAGATCCGCGACCTGCGTCGTGAGCTCAGCGCGATGAACGATGCCGGGATCGAGCTGGTCGAAGAGGCGTAGTCGGCGGATGGTGAGCGCGGAACTGCTCGACTGGTACGCGCGACAGGCCCGCGACCTGCCGTGGCGGCGCACGACGGACCCGTACGCGATCCTCGTCTCCGAGGTCATGCTGCAGCAGACGCAGGTCGTCCGCGTCGTCCCGCTGTACGAGGCATGGCTCGAGCGCTGGCCCGACGAGGCGGCGCTCGCCGGCGCGTCGCGAGCGCAGGTGCTGGCCGCATGGGTGGGGCTCGGCTACAACTCGCGTGCCGTGCGCCTGCACGAGGCGTGCACGATCGTCACTCGGGAAGGCTGGCCGCGCACGGCCTCGGGCCTGCGCGTGCTCCCCGGGATCGGTCCGTACACCGCGGCGGCGGTCGCGTCGTTCGCGTTCGGTGAGCAGGTCGCGGCCGTCGACACCAACGTCCGCCGCGTCGCTGCCCGGCTTGGACGCGGAAGCCCGCAGGAGCTGCTCCCCGCTGGGCGGGCGGCGGACTGGAACCAGGCGATGATGGAGCTCGGGGCGACGGTCTGCCGCGCGCGTGAGGCGCGCTGCGACGTCTGCCCGCTGGCAGGCTCCTGTGCCTCGCGCGGGTCCGTCGAGATCGCGCCGCGGGCGCCGGCCGGGACGCGGACGCGCTTCACGGACACCAATCGCTGGGTCCGCGGGCGGATCGTCGCGGCGCTCGCCGCGGGCGAGGGGCTGCCTGGCGGGATCGCGCCCGAACGGCTGCGCCCGGCGCTCGACGGACTCGTGCGCGAGGGGCTGGTCGTCGAGGGAGCGGCCGGCGCGCGCCTCGCCTGAGGACGTCGGTTCGTCACATCATGCGCGGGGCACCGCCGCGGGGTGACGTTGTCGCGCCATGACGGCCGCTTCGTCACACGAACCCACTGAACCGCGTCATCGGCGGCGGGCGGCGGCTACGCTGACTCACCGATGAGCACCGATGGAGCCGACGATCACCGCGCCGAGGCGCTCGCGCGCCTGGCGGCGCTGGAGCGCTCGCTGGGCGACCTGACGCAGGCGCTGCGCGGCGGCGTCGCACGGCTGCAGGTCGAGGTCGAGGGGCTGCGCTCGAGCATCGAGGAGATCCCGGTGCCCGAGGAGCCGGGCTCGGCCCACGCGAACACCGACGCCGACGGCGCGCGCATCGTCGCGCTGGACCTGATGCTGCGCGGCACCCCGCGCGACGAGGCCGTCCTGCGCCTGGCGGCGGACTACCCCGACGTCGACGCCGCGGCGCTGCTCGACGAGGCCCGCGCAACTCTCGACTCCTGAGCGGGGTTACAGACATCGTGCCTCGCGTTCTCCCGGTCCTCTCGCTCATCGCGGCGCTCGTGCTCGCGTTCGCGGCGCCCGCCGGTGCGCGGACGGTCCCCAAGGGGTTCTTCGGCGTGATGGCCAACGGGCCGCTCGAGACCCCGGGGGTCGCGCTGGGGCCGGAGTACCAGGTCATGCGCAGCGACGGCGTGGAGACGATCCGGCTGCCGACGCTGTGGCCGCTGATGCAGCCCTACCACTCGCTCGACCAGGTTCCGCCGGCCGACCGCGCGCGGTTCCGGGTGATCGACGGGGTTCCGACCGACTTCACGCAGATGGACGCTCGTGTCAGCGCGGCCGCGGCCGGCGGCCTGGACATCCTGTCGCTGGTCCTCGAGAGCCCGTCCTGGGCCGCGCGCGACGCGTCCAACCCCTTTTCGCCTCCACGCGACAACGCCGACTACACGCGCTTCCTGGGCGCGCTGATCGGGCGCTACGGTCCGCGCGGCTCGCTCTGGACGGAGAACGCCGGCGCTCCCGCGGCGACCGATCCGCCAGTGGCAGATCTGGAACGAGCCGAGCCTCCCGCGCGTACTTCGCGGTCAAGTCGTTCGCCGCCCCGTACGTGCGGCTGCTCGGGGCGGCGTACAAGGCGGTCAAGGCGGCCGACAGCGGCGCGACCGTCGTCACCGCCGGCCTCCCGAACTACTCGTGGCGAGACCTCGCGACGCTCTACCGCGCCGGGCTGCGGGCGAAGGGCCATTTCGACGCGGTGGCGATCCACCCGTTCACCGGCCGGCCGGCCGACAGCGTGCGGATCCTGCGGTACGTGCGCGACGTCATGGACCGCAACGGGGACCGCCGCGCGGGCATCTGGGTCACCGAGGTGTCGTGGCCCTCGGGTCGCGGGAAGGCGACCTCGAACCAGAAGTGGGTCACGACGCCGGCGGGGGAGGCCGTCAAGGTGCGCCAGGTGTACGAGGCCTACGCGAAGGCCGCGCGCTCGCTGCGCCTGCAACGCGCGTTCTGGTACTCGTGGGTCACGGTCGACCGGGACTCACCCAACGCGTTCGACTACGCCGGGCTGCGGACGTACACCCCTGACGGGCGGTTCGTGGACAAGCCGGCGGCCGGCGCCTACCGCGCAGTTGCGCGGCGCCTGTCGCGCTAGCACCGGTGCAGGGCGCCCCTCCGGGCGTCCCGATAGGCTCGGCAGCCGTGTCGGCGGCCGCCACCAGCAAGCACGGCGTCGCCGACAAAGGCCTGCGCCGCGGCGTGATCGGACTCTTCGGGAGCACGGTGCTCGGCGTCGTCCAGACCGCCCCCGCCTACAGCGTCGCCGTGACGCTCGGGTTCCTGGTGATGGCGGTCGGCGTGCATGCTCCGGCGGCGCTGCTGCTCGGGTTCGTGCCGATCCTCTGCATGACCGTGGTCGAGCGGACGTTCGTGGAGGTCGATCCCGACTGCGGGACCGTGTTCGTCTGGGTCGGCCGGGCGCTCGGGCCGCGGGCGGGGTGGCTCTCGGCCTGGATCGGCGTGCTCGCCACGCTGATCGGCCTCGCGAACTTCGGCGCGGTCACCGGCCGCTACCTGTTCCTGGTGATCGGCGCCGACGACCTGGCGGGCTCGGAGGTCGCCACGGTGCTCGTCGGCTGTGCCTGGATCGCGGCGGCGACCGCGTTCGCCGTGCGCGGCCTCGCGCTCTCGGCGCGCGTGCAGACGGTGCTGCTCGCGCTCGGGGTGGCGGTCATCGCGGTGTTCTCGGTCGTCGCGCTCGTGAAGGTCGCGGCCGGCGACGCCGGGCCCCAGGCGATCGATCCGTCGCTCGCGTGGCTGAACCCGTTCGCCATCGACGGCGCCTCCGCCGCCTCCGCCGGCCTGCTGCTCGCGATCTTCTTCTTCCTGGGCTGGGACGGCTCGGCGGCGGTCGCCGAGGAGAGCGACGGCGAGCCCGGCGCGACGCCGCGGCGCGCGCTGCTGTGGTCGGCGCTGGCCCTCCTGGCGTTCTATCTCGTCGTGATCGTGGCGCTGCAGGCCTATGCGGGCGTCGGCGACACGGGCATCGGGCTGGCCAACCCCGAGAACGCGGGTGACGTGCTGGCCGTGGTCGGGCGGCGCGGCGCTCGGGGTCGGCGTTCGAGACGCTGATGGAGCTCGCGGTGCTGACCTCCGCCGCGGCCTGCCTCGTCGCCGCGCTGGTGCCGACCGCTCGCGCGGTGCTCGCGATGGGCGCCTACCGCGCGATCCCGGCGCCATTCGCGCGCGTCGACGCGCGCCGCGGATCGCCGGTCGTCGCGACGCTCGCGTGCGGAGCCGGCGTCGCGACGATCCTCGTGGTGCTGAGCATCGTCTCCAACGACGTCCTGGGCGACTCGATCAGTGCGATCGTGCTGCTCGTGGCCCTCTACTACGCGCTGCTGGGCGCGGCATGCCTGTGGGCGTTCCGCAGGGAGGTCCTGCGCAGCGCCGGCGACCTGCTGCGCAAGGGCGTGGCGCCGGTCGTCGGGACCGCGATCCTCGTCTGGGCGCTGTACCGCAACGGCCGCGACACGCTCGACGCCGACTACGGCCTGACGTCGCTGCTGGGCATCGGCGGCGTGTTCGTGATCGCGGTGGTGACCGTCCTCGCGGGGATCGTCGTGATGGTCGTCTGGAACCTCCGCGAGCCCGCATACTTCCGCGGCGAGACGTTCACCGCGGGGTACATCGAGGAGCATCGGCCCGATCTGGCCGACGAGCTGGGCGGCCGGTAGCGGGCGGCTCCGATCGAACGTCTGTTCGCCTCTCTAGAATGATCATCAATGCCGCCCTCCAACACGATCGTCGTCACCGGCGCGCGTGAGCACAACCTCAAGAACGTCTCGATCGAGCTTCCGCGTGATGCGCTGGTCGTGATCACCGGGCTGTCCGGTTCGGGGAAGTCGTCGCTCGCGTTCGACACCATCTACGCCGAAGGCCAGCGCCGCTACGTCGAGTCGCTGAGCGCCTACGCGCGGCAGTTCCTCGGGCAGATGGACAAGCCCGACGTCGACTCGATCGAGGGTCTGTCGCCGGCGATCTCGATCGATCAGAAGACGACGTCGCGCAACCCGCGCTCGACGGTCGGCACCGTCACCGAGGTCTACGACTACCTGCGCCTGCTCTGGTCGCGCGTCGGGCATCCGCACTGCTTCAAGTGCGGCGCCCCGATCGCGGGCCAGTCCGCGGAGCAGATCATCGACCAGGTCATGGAGCTGCCCGAGGGCACGCGCTTCATGGTCATGGCCCCGGTCGTCCGCGGGCGCAAGGGCGAGTACGGGAAGCTGTTCGAGGAGCTCCGCACCGACGGCTACCAGCGCGCCAAGGTCGACGGCGAGGTGCGCATGCTCGAGGATCCGATCGAGCTCGACAAGAAGTTCAAGCACGACATCTCCGCCGTGATCGACCGGCTCGTGATGCGCCACGACCTGCGCAAGCGGCTCGCCGACTCGATCGAGACCGCGGTGGGGCTGGCCGACGGCATCGTGGAGATCGAGATCGTGCCGAAGGAGGGCGAGGACGGGCGAGGTCCTGACGTTCTCGGAGAAGTTCGCGTGCCTGAAGTGCGGCACGTCGATGCCGGAGCTCGAGCCGCGGATCTTCTCCTTCAACTCGCCGCACGGCGCCTGCGAGCGCTGCACCGGGCTCGGCTCGCAGATGGAGATCGACGTCGACCTGATCGTGCCGGACCCGTCGCTGTCGATCGGCGAGGGTGCGCTCGCGCCCTGGGCGTCGAGCTCGTCGCAGTACTACGACCAGATCACCAACGCGCTCGCCAAGGCATACCGCGTCCCGCTCGACGTGGCCTGGGACGACCTGGCGGACGAGCAGCGCGACCTGTACCTGTTCGGGACGGGCGGCGAGCGGGTGCAGATCACCTACAAGAACCGCTTCGGGCGCGAGCGCTCGTACGCGACGCGGTTCGAGGGAATCATCAACAACCTGCAGCGGCGCTACCGCGAGACGGACTCCGACGGCATGCGCGAGCGCATCGAGGAGTTCATGGCCGTCGTCCCGTGCCCGGCGTGCAAGGGCTCGCGCCTGCGCCCGGAGTCGCGCGCCGTGCTCGTCGGCGGCATGGCGATCCACGAGTTCACCAACCTGTCCGTGCGCCAGGGGCTGCGCTGGATCGACGAGGTGGAGCTGACGGAGACCGAACGTCACATCGCACGGCTGATCCTGCGCGAGATCGAGGAGCGGCTGCGATTCCTGGAGAACGTGGGGATCGGCTACCTGTCGCTCGACCGGGGGGCGGCGACGCTGTCCGGCGGTGAGGCGCAGCGGATCCGCCTGGCGACGCAGATCGGCTCGGCGCTCGTCGGCGTCCTGTACGTCCTCGACGAGCCGTCGATCGGGCTGCACCAGCGCGACAACACGAAGCTCATCGGGACGCTCGAGCGGTTGCGCGACCTGGGCAACACGGTGCTCGTCGTCGAGCACGACGAGCAGACGATGCGCGCGGCCGACCATCTCGTCGACCTCGGCCCGGGCGCCGGCGAGCACGGCGGGTGGATCGTCGCGGCCGGCACCGCCGCCGAGGTGGAGCGGGTCCCCGAGTCGCTGACCGGCCAGTTCCTGTCGGGCGCGGCGAGCGTGGAGGTCCCGGGCCGCCGTCGCAAGCCGTCGGGCCAGCTCGAGATCCGCGGCGCGCGGCAGCACAACCTGCGCGGCGTCGACGTGCGGGTGCCGCTCGGCGTGTTCA
This sequence comes from uncultured Solirubrobacteraceae bacterium, assembly GCA_963781935.1. Taxonomy (GTDB): domain Bacteria; phylum Actinomycetota; class Thermoleophilia; order Solirubrobacterales; family Solirubrobacteraceae; genus F1-60-MAGs163. The sequence goes on along the minus strand of CAWAHX010000005.1, from coordinate 1,230,070 downwards.
CGGTCGTGACCGGGGTGTCCGGATCGGGCAAGTCGACGCTCGTCAACGAGGTGCTCTACAAGGCGGTCGCGAACAAGCTGCACCGGGCCCGCCAGCGCGCCGGCTCGCACACCGCGGTCCTGGGCCTCGATCAGCTCGACAAGATCATCCAGGTCGACCAGTCGCCGATCGGTCGCACGCCGCGATCGAACCCGGCCACCTACACCGGGCTGTTCGACGTGATCCGCGACCTGTTCTCCAAGACGCCCGAGGCGCGGGCGCGCGGCTACAAGGCGGGGCGCTTCTCGTTCAACGTCAAGGGCGGGCGCTGCGAGGTCTGCAAGGGCGACGGCCAGATCAAGATCGAGATGCACTTCCTTCCCGACGTCTACGTCCCGTGCGAGCAGTGCCACGGCAAGCGCTACAACCGCGAGACGCTCGAGGTCCGCTTCAAGGGCAAGACGATCGCCGACGTGCTCGACATGCCGGTCGAGGATGCGGTCGGCTTCTTCCAGCACATCCCCAAGGTGCACCGGCGCCTGGTCACGCTGAACGACGTCGGCCTCGGCTACATCCGGCTCGGGCAGCCGGCGACGACGCTGTCGGGCGGCGAGGCGCAGCGCGTCAAGCTGGCCACGGAGCTGTCGAAGATCGCGACCGGCCGGACGCTCTACATCCTCGACGAGCCGACGACGGGCCTGCACTTCGCCGACGTCCAGCGGCTGCTCGACGTGCTGCACCGCCTCGTCGACGCGGGGAACTCGGTGGTCGTGATCGAGCACAACCTCGACGTGATCAAGACGGCCGACCGGCTGATCGACATGGGGCCCGAGGGCGGGGAGGAGGGCGGCACCGTCGTCGCGCACGGCACCCCGGAGGAGGTCGCCGGGACGCCCGGCTCGTACACCGGTGAGTTCCTCGCCCAGCTCGTCGTGCCCGCGGCGCCGAAGGCCCGGCGCGCCGCGCCCAAGCGCAAGCGGCCGGCGAAGGCCGCGGCGTGACGTCGGACGACGCGCGCCTGTGGTGGGTCAAGTGGCGCTGGTACCAGCGCAACGCGCTGCCGTGGAACCGTGCGGCGATCCATCGCGAGTTCGCGCGCCGGCGGGCGTTCTGCAAGTGGCCGGTGAACGGCGAGGTCCTGGAGATGCTGCGCCAGGGCCGGCTGGAGATCGGCGAGGGCTCGCTGCTGGAGCCGAACGTCTGGCTGACCGGCGGGGAGAGCGGCCGCATCCGGATCGGTGAGGGCGTCTTCCTCAACCAGGGCGTGATGGTCGCGGCGACCGGGCTGGTCGAGATCGGCGACCACTGCATGCTGGCCAACGGCGCGTTCGTCACCGACGGCGATCACCGCCACGACGATCCGTCGAAGCCCGTCACCTGGCAGGGCTTCACCTCGAAGGGGCCGACGCGCCTGGAGGACAACGTCTGGCTCGGCGCCAACGTGGTCGTCACGAGCGGCGTGACGATCGGCTCGCGTGCGGTCGTCGGGCGCCAACAGCGTGGTGACCGACCGACATCCCCGCCGGCACGATCGCCGTCGGAGCGCCCGCCAGGGTCGTCAAGACGATCGCGTTCGCGGGCAGCCGGCCCGGTAGGCCGCGCGGCGCCGCTCAGATCGGCACCGTGCCGACGTGGTCGCCGTGGATGAGTCAGCGGTCGAGCAGGACCTCAGCGCGCACCTTGCGGTTGAGATGAAGCTCGGGGCGTGGCACGCGCAGATGTCTGATCGCGCGGCGTGCCCCCTTGCCGAAGGCGCCGTCACGGGGGAGGTTCTCCCACTTCTGCAGTGCGGTGACCGCGTGCATGACGCGCTCGTCGTAGTTCGGTCCGAACGCGCGCGGCGGCAGGTACCCGAGCCGGACAAGGTCGCGACGAAGCTTGCGCACGTCCTTGCCGTGGACACCGAGACTGAGCGTGCGTCCGTGCGCCGCCGTGAACGCTTGAGCGATCTTCGGCATCGGCGTGTCGGTGCGCGCACGCGCTCCAGCGGGGAACGCGGCGACGAGCAGGGCTGCGGTGATACCGGTGGCGACGCGCATGTTCCTGGGTGCCTCGGCCCGCGGCTCGGCGACAAGCCGTCCGCGGCGCCCTCGACGGGAGGGAGTTCGCCACGCTGCTCGAAGCTCCTCCCTAGAGCGACGGGGGCCGCTAGGACTTGTGCGTCACGACGGCGATGCCGAGCACGACGAAGCGCCGCGAACCCGAGGAAGCTGATCGCCGCGAGCAGCGACCAGGACACGAGGTGCACGCTGCGCCCGTCGCGCCGTGCGTCCCCGGCGCGGGTCGTCCCGACGAGCGCGAGCGAGAAGCACAGGGTGACGCCGATCGTGACGAGCATTCCCTCGGCCGCCAGCTGCAGGAGCTGGGAGGCGACGGAGTCGGCGGCCAGCGGCGTCATGCCTTCGCCGCCGTGATCGGCGTTGCTCGAGGTCGTCGGGGCGGCCGGCGGCGTGGCCAGGTGGCGCGCGCGGCGGCCGAAGATCGCCAGCAGCAGCGCGATCCCGCTCACGGTGACGAGGATCGGCCCGAGCGCCCCGCTGCCGAAGACCTCGCAGACGCCATAGGCGGCGGCTCCGATGATGGCGGCCGCCGGCAGGGTCAGCGTCCAGGCGAGCGCGATGTTGCTCGCGATCCCCCAGCGCACCGCGGACACGCTCTTGGCGGCGCCGGCGCCCATCACCGCACCGGAGATCACGTGCGTCGTGGAGAGCGGATATCCCAGCGCGGTCGCGCTGAACAGGACGGAGGCGCCGGCGCTCTGAGCGGCGAAGCCCTGCGGCGGGTCCATCTTGATGATCCGCGTCCCCATCGTGCGGATGATGCGCCAGCCACCGGTGTAGGTGCCGAGGGCGATCGCGGTCGCCGAGCTCACGATCACCCACGTCGGCACGTCGAAGCTGTCGGACGGCAGGTTGCCGTGCGCGATCAGGGCCAGCGTGATCACGCCCATCGTCTTCTGTGCGTCGTTCGTGCCATGCGCGAGCGCGAACAGGCTGCTGCTTGCGAGCTGGCCGAGGCGAAAGCCGCGCGCCACGGGGCCGGGACGCTGCCGGCCGGCGACGAGGTAGGCGATCAGGATCGCGGTGCCCGCGACGACGAACGCGAGCACCGGCGCCACCAGGCCGGGGATCAGCACCTTGTCGACGAGGCCCTGGACCTGGATCGACCCGGTGCCGGCGGCGGCGAGCGCTGCGCCGACGAGACCGCCGATCAGCGCGTGCGAGGAGCTCGACGGCAGGCCGAACCACCACGTCACGAGGTTCCACGTGATCGCGCCGACCAGGGCGGCGAAGATCACCGTCGGGGTGACGACGCCGGCTTCGACGATCCCGCTGCCGATCGTGGCCGCGACCTTCAGGGAGATGAACGCCCCGACGAAGTTCAGCGCCGCGGCCATGGTGACCGCCACCTTCGGCGGCATCGCGCGCGTCCCGATCGTCGCGGCGACGGCGTTGGCCGTGTCGTGGAAGCCGTTCGTGAAGTCGAACGCGAGCGCCGTCGCGACGACGATGTAGAGGATCAGGTCGCCGCTCATCGTCTACTTGTTCTTGAGGATGATCTCGTCGATCACATCGGCGACGTGCTCGCACGAGTCGATGCCCTGCTCGAGGCGCGTGTAGATGTCCTTCCAGCGGATGACGACCATCGGGTCGATGCCGTTGTGGAACAGCGCGGCGATCGCATCGCGACTGACGCGGTCGCCGTCGTTCTCGATGCGATGGATCTCGTGGATCGCGTCGGTGGCGTCGCTCATCGTGCGGATCAGCGGCACGGCGAGCTGGACCTGGCGCGCGGCGGCGAGCAGCAGGCCGGCGAGACGCTGCGCCTGCTCCATCGGCGCTTCGATGCCGTAGATGCCGAGGTAGTCGGCGACCTCTTCGGTGTGGTCGATGATGTCGTCCATCGCAGAGGCCAGCGCGAAGATGTCCTCACGGTCGATCGGCGTCACGAACGTCTGGTTCAGGCGAGCGCGGATCTGGTGGATCGTCTCGTCGCCCTCACGCTCGCACTCGTTGATCTGCCGAAACAGGTCCTCGCGGTCCTCGGGGAACTGGGCCAGCATCTGCTCCAGGAGCTCCGCGGCGCGGACCGCGGTGCCGGCGGCCGACTCGAAGAGGTCGTAGAACACGCGGTCGCGTGAGGACAGAAGGTGGGTCAGACTGGCCACGGAAACACCTGCAATCGATGGGGAGGCGTGCAGGCTAGACACTCCCCATGCGGCACGATGTGAACGAAGTGTTATCCCGATGTTTCCGCCGGAAGCGCCTCGCGAGCGGTCTTCGCCCACGAGCCGCGGCGCAGGAGCTGGCGCGTCCCCGCTCGAGCGATCACCGGCCACAGGACCCACGAGTAGAAGGCGTAGACCTGTGCCACGAGGACGCCGCGCAGCGCTCCCGCCGCGCCGCCACGGCCGTAGCCGCGCGCGACGCAGCCCATGATCACTCCGCCGAACCCGAGCACGTAGAAGAACAGCAACTGCTCCCAGCGACCACCGAGCCAGAAGCCGGTGGTGCCGGTGATCCACAGCACGAGAGCGATCACGCAGGGCGCCGCCGACGATCGTCTGCCACACCGGGAGCAGGAGGTAGACCACGAGGTCCACGCGAGCCGCGGCCGGGAGCCTCCCGTGCAGGCATCCGCGCAGATGCGACATCGCCTGCAGGTTCCCCTGGGCCCAGCGGGTGCGCTGGCGGTAGAGAGCTGCGCAGGCCGCGGAGGCCCTGCTGGTGGACGCTCACACCGAGCTCCTGACGACCGAGGAACCCGGCCTGCAGCAGCCGTAGGCCCAGATCCTGGTCCTCGGTGAGGCGGTCGTGCCACGGCCCCTGATCGTCGCTGATCGCGTCGAGCGCGGTCAGCCGGTTGAACTGCCCGTTGCCTCCCATGCCCGCGGTTCCCCAGCCCGAGCGGCCCGCCTGGTACAGAAATCCGTACACGGAGAACTCGACATCCTGCATGTAGGTGAGCAGGCTTCCGCGGTTGTAGATGCGAACGAGCGTCTGCACGCCGCCGACGCGATCGTCGGCGAAGTGCGCGGCGACGGCGGCCGGCGCCTGCGGGTCCAGGCGCCCGTCGGCGTCGACCACGCCCACGATCACGTCGCTGCGCGGAATGCCGCGCTGCTCGAGCGTGGCTCCGAGCCGCCGGTAGGCGGCGTTCAGCGCCGCCGCCTTCCCCTCGCGCGCGTGGGGCGCCGTGCGCGTGAGGACCTCGACGTCATCGGCTGCGACCGACTCGAGCACCGCGGCCGTTCCGTCGTCCGAGCCGTCCTCGATCACGACGATCAGCGTGCGCGCCGCGACGACGCCGCGCAGGCGGGCGACGCTGTCGGCGATCACCCGCTCCTCGTTCAGGGCCGGGACCAGGAAGACCCAGACGAAGTCCCGGGGCGGTGCATCCGGCGGGCGCCCGGCGGCGCGCGCCCGTGCCCGCTCCCAGCGGATCGCCAGGACCAGCAGCGCGGTGGTCCAGACCAGCATGCCGCAGACGACGGCGAAGGCGATCCCGAGCACGATCTGCAGCGCGGGGGAGAGGCCTTCGAACGGCCAGGTCAGCGCGGTACGTGCCACGTCTCGATGCCGTGATCGACGACGCGTTCCTCGAGCACGCCACGAGCGGCGTCGGGCAGCAGCGGCGGCCGCAACCCCTCCTGATACCCGGCGGCCTCGAGCACGAGCTCGCGGCGGTACCCCGGGCCGTAGGGCTCCGGGGCCGGTCCGCCGTGCTGCAGGTGCTCGAGCGCGGCGACGATGCGCTGAGCGGCGCGCCCGTCGCCGTAGGGGTTGATCGCCTCCGCGACGCTCGCATAGGCCAGCCGGTCGTCCAGCAGCGCCGAGGCGGTCGGCGCGATCACGTCCGGATCCGTGCCGACGAGCAGCAGCGTCCCGGCTTCGACGCCCTCGAGGCGCTCCGTGCTGTCGCGCGTCACCAGCACGGGCTTGCCGAGCGCCGGAGCCTCCTCCTGGATGCCCCCGGAATCCGTGATCGCCAGCTCGCAGCGGCCGAGCAGGCGGGCGAACGTCGCGTATTCGAGTGGCTCGGTCGTCAGCACGTTCGGGAATGCCGTCGAGCGGGTCGCCGAGCTCATCGCGGACCAGCGGGTTCGGATGCAGCGGCACGATGAAGTCGACGTCGGGGTGATCCGCCGCGAGCCGCCTGATCGCCTCAGCGATCCCGGCGAGTCCGCCGCCCCAGTTCTCGCGCCGGTGCGCGGTGACGACCACGATACGGCCCGTGCCCTCGTAGAGCCGGGCGACGCGCTGGTCGGCGAACGGCACGTTCTTCGAGGCCGCCCACTGCAGCGCGTCGATGCCGGTGTTCCCGGTCACGAAGATCTGGCCGTAGGGGATGCCCTCGCGGATCAGGTTCTCGGCGTTGTTCAGCGTGGGGGCCAGGTGGAAGCAGGCGATTCGGGTGATGACCTGGCGGTTGAGCTCCTCCGGGAACGGTTCGAGATTCGACCCCCCGTCCGCAGGCCGGCCTCGACGTGCACGACCGGGATGCGCAGGTGGAAGGCCGCGAGCGCCGCGCCCATCGCTGACGACGTGTCGCCGTGAACGAGCACCGCCGCCGGGTAGGTGCCGTCGGCGAGGTCCTCAGCGGTCGCGATCGTCGCCGGCCGCGTCCCGTACGAGGCGGTGCAGTAGCCCTCGAAGCGGCGCAGGACCGCCGCGACGATCTCGTTCAGGCGGCCGCCGGTGCCGGCGACCCAGAGCTCGACGTCGACGGTGATGCCCGCCAGCGCGAAGACGTCGGCGACCATCTGGTGGTGCTGGCCGGTCGAGACGACGACCGGCTGATAGGAATCGCTGTCACGCAGAGCGAGGATGATCGGGACGAGCTTGATCGCCTCCGGGCGCGTTCCGACGACGACGAGGATGTTGTACGGCGACTGCGGGACCAGCGGAACGAGCGCCATGCCAAACGACGATAGGCGATCGTCCCGCCGGATCCGCCTCGCGGGCGCTCAGCGCGTACGCAGATGCTCGTGCAGCTCGGCGAGCTCGCGCTCGTCGATCGAGTAGCCGTGCTCGGGCCCCGGGTAGGTGTGGTCGCGGACCTCGTGCGCGTACTGCGCGACCCCGGCGCTCATCTCGTCGAGCAGGTTCGCGTAGCGCTTGACGAAGCGTGCTCCCAGCCCCTCGCGGATGCCCAGCAGGTCGTGGAACACCAGGACCTGGCCGTCGACGGCCGGGCCGGCTCCGATCCCGATCACCGGGATCTCGAGCAGCGGCATCAGCGCCTCGGCGACGCTCGACGGGATCGCCTCGAAGACGATCGCGAAACACCCGGCCTCCTGCAGTGCCAGCGCCTCGTCGGCGATCCGGGCCGCCGCGGCGCCGGTCCGGCCCTGGGCCTTGTAGCCGCCGAGCGCCGTCGACGTCTGCGGCGTCAGGCCGACGTGGCCCATCACCGGAATGCCGGCGCCGACGATCGCACGCGCACGCCGGACCGACGTCTCGCCGCCGCCTTCGAGCTTCACGGCGTCGCACCCCGCCTCCTTGACGAACCGCAGCGCGGTCGTCACGGCCTGCTCGTCGCTGACCTCGTAGGACCCGAAGGGCAGATCGCCGACGAGGAACGGGGTGTGGAGGCCGCGGCGGACCGCCTTGGCGAGCACGAGCAGCTCGTCGAGCTCGACCGCGACCGTGGACGGATATCCGAGGACGGTCATCGCGCCCGAGTCGCCCATCAGCACGAGGTCGACGCCGGCGATCTCCGCCGCGCGCGCACTCGGGTGGTCGTAGGCCGTGACCATCACGATCGGCTCACGGTTGCGCTTCATCTCGAACAGCCGCGGCAGGGTCATCGGCAGGCGCGAGGCGTCTGATGGGACCCGGACGTTGCTGGGCATCGTGGACATGTGAGGCTCCTAGTTCGCGACGGTCGATGCCCTGTCGATCAGGGTCACCGCCTCCGCGTCGAGGTGTGGGGTGGTGATGGGAAGGTTGTCGATCAGGCGCACGTCGCCGACGTGCGCGGCGCAGACGAGCAGGACGTCGCCGTCGATCGCGTCGACCGGGACCATCCGGACCGGGTCCACGGCGGCGAAGTACTCCGGCTCTGCGCCATGACGGCGCAGTGCCGCAAGCCCGGCCTCGGCGGCGGCGGCGCCGTTGCGCAGGTGCCCGCGGGCGATGCCGTCGGCGACCTCGCCGAGCGCGCGGCTGAGCGCCAGCGCGCGCTCGCGCCCCGAACCGTCGAGGCGCGCGTTGCGGCTCGACATCGCCAGGCCGTCGGCCTCGCGCACCGTCGGGCACACCTCGATGCGCACCGGCAGGTTGAGATCGCGCACGAGCGCGCGGATCACCTGTGCCTGCTGGGCGTCCTTGCGGCCGAAGAAGGCGACGTCCGGGCCGACCATCCCGAACAGCTTGGTGACGACGGTCGTGACGCCGTCGAAATGGGCGGTGCCGCGGTGGGCGCCCTCGAAGCTCTCGGTGAGCGGCCCGCGCACCGCGACCGTCGTCGCGAACCCGGTGGGGTAGACCTCTGCATCGTCGGGTGCGAACAGCACGTCGGCTCCGGCGTCCCGCGCCGCCGCGGCGTCGTGCGCCTCGGTGCGGGGGTAGGCGTCGAGGTCGGCGGCGTCGTTGAACTGCGACGGGTTGACGAACAGCGAGACCACGACGACGTCGGTCGCCTGCGCGGCGGCCTCGATCAGCGACGTGTGGCCCGCGTGGAGCGCGCCCATCGTCGGGACGAGGCCGATGCGTGCGCCCCTCGCGGCGCTCGGGGGCCAGCACGGCGCGCAGGTCGGCGACGGTGCGCACGGTCCTCATGCGAGCACCGCCGCGGGCCGGCCGGCGACGCTCGCGGGTCGCCGCGGCCAGCGCGTCGAACAGATCGAGCAGGTCCGGCGTGCGCTCGGCGACGGCGTCGCGCTGGCGGGCGACCGTCGCCTCGTCGCCGCGCGCGATCGGACCGGTCAGCGCGCGCCGCGCGCCCTGCGCCGCCCAGTTCTCCAGTGCGGCGCGAGCGAGCGGGACGAGCGCCTCGCGCGGGACGCCGGCCTCGGCGGCGAGCCGTTCGGCGGCGCCCTCGAGGGTGACGAGGAAGTTCGAGGCGATCGAGGCGGCCGCGTGGTACGCCGCGCGATCCTCGTCGGCGAGGTCGAAGGGCAGCATCCCGAGGTCGGCGGCGAGCGCGCGCGCGGTCTGCATGGCCTCGTCGCCGGTGGCGGAGATCGCGCAGCCGGCGCCGGCGAACGTCGCGCCGCCGGAGGTCACGGTCATCAGCGGGTGCAGTGACGAAGCCGCCGCGGGCGCCGAGCGCGTCGAGGCTCGTCGCGCCCGAACAGTGGCCGAGCAGCGGCCCCGGGGCGACGGCGGCGGCCGCTTCCGCGATCGCCGCGTCGGGAACGCAGAGCAGCACGACGTCGCTTCCGGCGCCGTCCGCGCCGCGACCGAGCGGGCCGGTCACGTCGTGACCAGCGGAGCGCAGCGCACCGGCAAGGGCGCTGCCGAGCCGGCCGCAGCCGACGATGGCGATCGAAGGACTCATCTCGTTCCAGTTCCCGCTGGGGATACCGGTCAAGGCGTGGTTGGAGGAATGGCTCCTGGGATGTGCGGCTCGGGTGAGAGGTCCGTCCGGTCGAAGGTGACGGCCTCGTCGTGAACGGTAGCACCCCGGACGGCCGAATCGGCGCGGATAGGATTCGCCACAGATGACGGCCGATCCGAGCAGCGAGGACCGCCGCGAGGCGCTGAAAGAGGTGTATCGCGAGGCACGCGCGTGCACACTCTGCCCGCAGCTCGCCCAGACGCGCACGCAGGTGGTGTTCGGGGCGGGCAACGCCGACGCCGACGTGATGTTCGTCGGAGAGGCGCCCGGGCAACGACGAGGACGTTCAGGGCATTCCGTTCGTCGGGCGCTCCGGGCAGCTGCTGAACACGCTCCTGGCGGAGATCGGGATGCAGCGTGAGGACGTGTTCATCGCGAACGTCCTGAAATGCCGGCCGCCGCAGAACCGTGATCCCCACCCCGAGGAGATCGCGCGCTGCAGCCCCTACCTGTGGCGTCAGCTCGAGCTGATCCGCCCGACGGTGGTCGTGACGCTCGGCAACTTCGCGACGAAGCTCCTGCGCGATGACCCGACCGGGATCCGGACGGTCCGCGGGCCGGGCGGAGCTGCGGATCCTGGGAACGCGCGCGGTCCGCCTGCTGCCGGTGTACCACCCCGCGGCGGCGCTGCGCTCGACGAGCAACCTCGACGATCTGCGCGCCGACATCGGCCTGCTGCCGGGCCTGGTGGCGCTCGGCCCGCCCGAGCAGCCTCGCGAGGAGCCCCAGCGCGGAGCGTGCCCGCGGCTCCCGAGGCCGAGGCGCCGGCGCCCGAGCAGCCGACGGCGGCCGGGCCGCGGAGAGTCAGCTCGGGCTCTTCTGAGCCGCGCGCAGCGCGGCGAGCAGCGCGCGGTTGCGCGCGCGCTCGCGTCCCGCCGCCGCGCGCAGCCGGAACGTGAGGGCCTGCGCGCGGTCGTCGCGGCGCAGCGCGGCGGTGCCCAGCTGCGCCACGACCTCGCGCCGGCGACGGGCCTGCAGCGTGAACGCCTCGCCGTCGAAGGCCGGGAGCGTGCTGTGCCCGCCGACGTGGACGATCGCGACCTCGGGGTGCAGCATCGGTCGGGACCCCCGCGGCCGCGGCGCGCAGGCACAGGTCCATGTCCTCGTAGAACAGGAACTGCGCCGGGTCGAACGGGCCCGAGGCCGCGCAGCGTCGCGGTCGGTGCCGCCAGGCACGCCGCGATCGCCCACCCGACGCGGCGCGGGCGGCTCGAGCGGTAGGGCTCGAGGCGCTCGCGCGGGCCGCGCGGAAGCAGCCTCGGCGGGACCAGCGCGGCGACGTAGGCGTCGCGCCCGCCCGGGACGGGGTGGGCGCTGCGCTGCACCGAGCGATCCTCGTTGAGGAGCCGCGGCGCGAGCAGCGCAGCCTGCCCTCGAGCCTGCCGGGCGAGCCGCGCGAGGCCGTCGTCGAGCAGCAGGCAGTCCGGATTCAGCAGGACGGTCACCTCGTGGCGCGCGAGTGCGATCCCCGCATCGTTCGCCGCGCCGAAGCCCGGGTTGCCGTCGAGCACGAGCACCTCGGCTCCCCAGCGCCGCGCCAGGCCGGCGCCGTCGTCGCGCGAGCCGCTGTCGACGCAGATGACCTGCGGACGCTCGGGGAGGTGGTCGTCGATCGACTGCAGCAGACGGCCGCAGGTCGGCCGCGGAGTCGTGCAGCACGATCAGTGCGGTGAAGCTCATCGTGCCTGCGCCGCCGCCGTCAGGACCGCATGCAGCTCGTCGGCGGCTCGCGCCCACGACAGGGCCTGGACCTCCCGCAGGCGCGGCGGCGCCCAGCCGCGCGCGAAGCTCCGCCGTCGGCGGTGATCCGCAGCAGTGCGCGCGCGAGCGCCGAGGCGTCGCCGACCGGCACGCGCAGCGCCGCGTCGCCGAGCGTCTCGCGGAAGACGGGGAGGTCGCTGACGACCGAAGGGACGCCGAAGGTCGCCGCCTCGACGGGCGGGAAGCCGAACCCCTCCAGCCGCGAGGGGTGCACGACGCGCCAGCGCTCCGCGGTAGAGCTCGGCGAGTCGCTCGTCGCCGACGCGGCCCAGGAGCTCGATGCCGGGCACGCCCTGCAGCTCACCGGCGAGCCGGCCGGTGCCCGCGACGAGCACCGGGACGGTCGAGGCCCTGCGCGCGCGCCTCGCGCACGGCCCGCGCGAGGACGTCGAGACCCTTGCGCGGCTCGAGCGCCCCGACGCTCAGCAGGTACGGGGTCCCGGTCTCCGCCGCCCTCGGCCGGCCGGCCGGTCACGAGCCCGGGACCCTCGAGCACCACGTCGATCCCGGCCGGACCGGTTCGCCAGCCGGCGGACAGCAGGTCGGTGCGCGTCGCGTCGCTGATCGCGACGACGCGCGCCGCGCCGGCGGGCCAGGCGGCGCGGACGCGCCAGCGACGTGCCACAGGCGCTCGTAGGCGGTGAAGTCCTGCGGACGCGCCTCGAACGAGCGGTCGAGGACGGAGAGCACGTAGGGGACGCTCGCGCGAGACCGCGACGGGTGCCGGAGCCGGGATCCAGACGACGTCGGCCCCGCCGAGCAGCCGGTCGACCCGCGGCCGCCCGGTCGTCGCGGCGAGGCGCGAACAGCACGCGCCCCGGCATCGCGGTGCGCACGATCCGCACTCCGCGGCGGGACCTCGGCCAGCGGGCTGCGACCCGGCACGAGCGCGACCCACTCGTCGCGCAGGGTGGCGCTCGGCGAGTGCGCCGAGCATCGCGGAGAGATGGCGCGCCACCCCGCGTCCCGACCCAAGGTGCCGTGCATCGACTCCGACCTTCATCCGCGCGCAACGCTACCGCTGAGCCGTCCCGCCCAGCGCGGCGGTAGGCTCGGCGGCCGCATGGCGTCTCGCCCCGATCCACGCGACCTGCGGGTCGCGCTCGTCCACGACTTCCTGCTCGACCTGCGCGGCGCCGAACGCGTGTTCCTCCAGCTCTGCGAGCTGTTCCCCGATGCGGACATCTTCACCGCGGTCTACGACGAGGCCGGGACCGAGGGCCGCTTCGCCCACCGGCGGCGTCATCACCTCGGGCCTGCAGCGGATGCACCCGACCGCGCGCACGTTCCGGCCGCTGCTGCCGTTCTATCCCGCCGCGATCGAGTCGCTCGACCTGCGCGGCTACGACCTCGTCGTGTCGAGCTCGTCGGCGTGGGCGCACGGCGTGATCCCCGACGAGCATGCCGTCCACGTCTGCTACTGCCACAACCCGTTCCGCTACGCCTGGACCGAGCGCGACGCGACGCTTGCGGCGCGCAGCCCGCTCACGCGGCCGGTGCTGGCGCAGATCATGCGCCGCTGGCGCCAGTGGGACTTCATCGCCGCACAGCGCGTCGACGCCTACGTCGCGAACTCGCAGACGACGCAGGCGCGGGTCGAGCGCTACTTCGCACGCGACGCCGTCGTCCTGCACCCGCCGGTCGAGATCTCGCGGTTCTCTCCCGGGCCTGTCGGCGATCACTACCTCGTGCTCTCCGAGATCATGGCCCACAAGCGCATCGAGGTCGCCGTGCGCGCGTTCAACCAGCTCGGGCGCAAGCTCGTCGTCGCCGGCAACGGCCCCGACTCGCGGCGCCTGCAGCGCATCGCCGGCCCGGGCATCCGGTTCGCGGGGCGCGTCACCGACGCCGAGGCCGAGGAGCTCCTGCGCTCTGCGCGGGCGCTGATCGTGACGGCGACCGAGGAGTTCGGCATCGCCGCCGTCGAGTCGCTGGCCTCGGGCCGTCCGGTGATCGGGCTGCGCGCCGGCGGGGTTCTGGAGACCGTGGTGGACGGGGAGACGGGCGTGTTCTTCGACCGGCCGGACCCCGCGTCGCTGGCCGCCGCGGTGGCGGGCTTCGACGAGACGTCGATCGATCCACAGCGCTGCGTCGACGACGCGCGGCGCTTTGCGCCGGAGAGCTTCCGCAGCGCCTTCCTGGCGATCGTCGAGGAAGCGCTGTCGGGGCCGCGTGCGAGCGAGCACAGCGCGCGGCGCCCCGTCCGGCGCGTACGCACCCGCGGCCTGGCGCTGCAGGGCCAGGTGCGGCCGCGGGCGTGACCCGGCGGTTGACGCGCGGTTCGTGGTTCGGCCTCGCGCTCGCGGGCCTGACGCTCGTCGCCCTCGTGCTGCGCGCCGTGCAGCTCGACCAGAGCTTCCTCGGTGATGAGCTCGTCACGCGTGACCTCGTCACGCGTGCGAGCCTGCTCGACGTGCTGGCGGGCGTGCGCTCGAGCCAGGAGGTCACGCCGCCCGCATTCTTCGTGATCGCCTGGGCGTTCGGGAAGGCCGGGACGCCGGAGGTGTGGCTGAGGATGCCGTCGCTGATCGCCGGTGTCGCGCTCGTTCCCGTCACGCGGGCTGCTCGGGGCGCGCACCGTCGGCCGGTCGGCCGGCGTGCTCGGCGCGGCGCTGGTCGCACTCAGCCCGTTCGCGATCTTCTACGCCACCGAGGCGCGCGCCTACAGCATGCTCGCGCTGCTCGTCGCGCTGGCCGCGCTCGCGCTGCTGCGCGCCGTGGAGCGCGGGAACCCCGCCTCCTGGGTCCTCTGGGCCGCGCTGGCCGCCGCGGCGATGTACACGCACTACACGAGCGTGTTCCCGCTGGCCGCGATGGTGCTGTGGGCGGCCTGGGCGCATCCCGGGCAGCGTCGCATGCTGGGCCTGGCGGTGCTCGGCGCCGCGCTCGTGTTCGCGCCGTGGATCCCGTTCCTGATCCAGGATCAGGAGAACTTCGGCTCGCAAGGCGATCCAGATCCTGGCGCCGTTCGGGTGGGACATCGTCTGGCGCGACACGGGCCGCTGGCTGGCGGGCGTTCCGTTCCTGGGGCTCGGCGTGGTCCCGGGGTCGCTGGGGCGCCTGCTGCTCGCCTGCGGCCTGCTCGCCGGCGCCGCCGGGGCGGTGCTGGCGCCGCGCGTGCGCATCCCCGCGGGCCGTGAGGTCCCGCGCGGGACCGCGCTGATCGTGCTGCTGGCGCTCTCCGCGCCGCTGGGGACCGCGGTGGCGAGCATCGTCGGCACCGACGTGTTCCTCGCGCGCAACCTGCTGGCGTCGCTGCCGGCGGCGCTGCTGGGCGTCGCGGCGCTGATCCTCCACGGTCGCCGGCCGGTCGCGACCGTCGCGGCCCTGCTCGTGCTCTGCGGCATGACGATCGGCGCGGTGTCGACGCTCGACCGCTCCCACCAGCGTCCCGACGCCCGCGCCGCCGCGCACGCCGTCGACGCGCTGGCCCAGCCCGGCGAGGCCGTGATCGACGCGATCTCCTTCGACCCGCGCGACTTCGGCGACCAGCTGCGTCCGTACATCCGCCGGCCGGAGCGCCTCGTGCGGGCGGCGACGCCGGCCGGGGCGGCGGCGGCCCGCGGCGGCGCGCCCGTCGTCCTCGTGAGCTACGCCGACACGCCGTTCCCGCTGCCCGACCTGGGCTCGCGGGTGGTGAAGGCGCGGCGCACGTTCGACGGGCTCCAGCGGATCGTCGTCACGGCGTACGGGTCGCAGGCTTCCCGTTGAGCTTCTCGGCCCGCCGTGCGGCCGCGTCGGCTGCGGCGGGGTCGACGCCGCGCAGCCAGTTGGACAGCAGCACCCAGCCGATGCGGTTGTCCGGCTCGGCGCGCAGCTCGCGTCGCAGCATCGCGATGGCACGGTCGCGCTCGCCCAGGATCAGATACGCGGCCGCCGCCAGCTGCACCGGCTGGCGACTCGCGTTCAGGCGCCCGGCGGCGCGGAACTTCGCCAGCGCAACGCGCGGCGCCGGCGGTGTGGCCTGCAGCGCACGGATGCCCTGGTCCTGGAGGCGCACGTCGCGCCAGCTGACGGCGAGCCAGCCGGCGGCGAGCAGCGCGAGCGCCACGACGAGCACGCGGGTCACCGCCGTGGTTCGGCTGACGGGCGAGGCCACGGCCGCATCCTAGGCGGCGGGCGACTAGTCTCGCCGACCGATGCTTCGCGTGACCGCTGTCGCCGCGATCCTCGCGGGCCCCACGGCGCTCGCGTTCTTCTCCGGCGGCTACTTCGACCAGCCGCGGCTCGTGGCGGGCATCGTCGCGTGGGTCCTCGCCGCCGTCGGGGCGGTGCTCGCCCCGCACCCGCTGCCGCGCTCGCGCTCCGGGCGGCTGGCGCTGGGCGGTCTCGCGGCGCTCACCGCGCTCGTCGGCCTGTCGATCCTGTGGACTCCGGTGCGCGCATTCGCCCAGTCCGACCTGCAGCGGCTGCTGCTGTACCTCGGTGCGCTGATCGCCGCCGTCGCGCTCCTGCGCGGTCGCTTCGGGCTGCGGCTCGTGGAGCCCGCGCTGGGAGCCGGAGCGCTGCTCGTCGTCCTCTACGCGCTGTCGGGCCGGCTGCTGCCGGGTCTGGTGGCGCAGTCGGTCAGCACCTCGGCCGTCGGCCGCCTGGAGCAGCCGCTGACCTACTGGAACGCGATGGGGATCCTGGCGGCGACCGGCATGCTGCTCGCGACGCGGCTGGCCGGCGACGCGACCCGTGACGCGCGGCTGCGCGCCGCGGGCGCCGGTGCGGTCGTGCCGTTCGGGCTGGCCGTCTACCTGACGTTCTCGCGCGGAGCGCTGCTGGCCGTCGCGCTCGGCCTGATCCTGCTCGTCGGGCTGACCCGCGAGCGTGCCCAGGCCCGTGCCGCCGGCGCCGGCGTGGCCGCCGTCGTGGTCGCGTGCATCGTCGCGGGGCTGCTGCCCGCCGTCCGCGCGCTCGAGGGCTCGGCCGGCAGCCGGGACGTCCAGGGCCTCGTGATGCTCGCCGTCCTGCTGGCCGTCGTCGCGGCGGCGGTGCTGGCCCAGCGGCGCCTGGCGGCGATGCCGCCCGGTGCGCCGATCGGTGCGCCGGGCGTGCTCGCCGTCGGCCTCGCGCTGCTGCTCGCCGGTGGCTTCTTCCTCGCGGCCGCCGGGAACGGCAGCTCCGGCGGCCAGCCGCGGATCGGCGCGGACACGCGCCGGCTGGCGTCGTTCGAGAGCAATCGCTACGACTACTGGAAGGTCGCGGCCGACATGTTCACCGCGGCTCCCGTGATCGGCCAGGGCTCGGGTGCGTTCCGCGTCGACTGGCGGCGTGAGCGCACGATCGACGATCCCGCGCTCGATGCCCACTCGCTCTACATCGAGACCGCCGGCGAGCTCGGCCTGCTCGGCCTGCTGGCGCTGGCGATGTTCCTCGCCGGGGTCGCCTGGGCGTGCGTGAGTGCACTCGCGATCGACCGCTCGGCCGCCGCCGGCGCGATCGCAGCGCTGGCCGCGCTCGCGCTGCACGCCGGCCTGGACTGGGACTGGGAGATGCCGGCGGTCGCACTCATCGGTCTGCTGCTGGCGGCGGCGCTGATCGCGGCGGCCGATCCGGAGCCCGCGGGCGGTTAGGAGACGCCCGCGAGCGGCGTCTCGGGGTCGACCTCGATCACGACGGCGAACCCGTTGCCGACCTTGCGGTCCGGATCCTCGGTCTCGACGACGCGCAGGCCGATCCGCTCGCACAGCTCCACGAAGCTCTCGCACGTCCAGACCGACCAGTGGCGGTCCTCGTCAGAGGTGAAGCCCGTCGCGTGGCGCTCGAGCAGCTCGTCGACCGTCGTCAGCGGCCGCTCGGCGTCGAACGTGCGGTCGCGGTGCGGGGCGACGACGAACACGTAGCGCCGCGCGACGCGTTCCCATTCGAGCAGCGCCTTGACCGGATCCGGGAAGTGCTCGATGACGTGCGAGGCGAGGACGAAGTCGACGGTCTTGTCCTTGAACGGCAGGTCGTCGCCCGGTGCGACGAGGTCGATCGGCATCGCCCTGCCTGAGAGCCGCCGCTCCTGCTCCTTGTACGTCGGTGTCCATCTCGGGGTAGCGGTCGACGTTGATCGCATCGACCGGGTAGGCGTTGTGGGCGGCGCCGCCGATCTCGATCCCCTTCAGGCCGCCGAGATAGCGGGCCGCGAGCTCGTAGCGCGGACGCTGAAGCAGCTGCCAGCGCGTGCGCTCCGGCAGCCGGCCCACCAAGCGGTCGCGGAGCCATCCCATCGCCGTGGTTCTAGCAGCGCGCGAAGATGCGTGCCCCCCTGTCATCTAGGGTACCCGCGGTGCGGACCGCCCGGAGAAACGCGATCGCGAGCGTGGCGACCGCGGTCACCGGGATCGCGGCCGCGCTGATCGCGACGCCGCTGATCATCCATCACATCGGACGTGCCGGGTACGGCGTCTGGACGGTGTCGATGGCGTTCGTGATCTACCTGGGCATCGTCGAGGCCGGGTTCGCGCCGACCGCGCAGCGCTTCCTGGCGCTCGCTCGCGGCGGCGGGGACGAGCGCGGCGCGGCGCTCGTGTTCTGGTCGACGCTGGCGTTCTACGCGACGATCGGACTGCTCGCGTTCGTCGTCGTCGAGGCGCTGGCGCCGCAGATCGCGTCGGTGTTTCGGTTCCCGCCGCGCCTGGAGCAGGATGCGGCCGACCTGCTGCGGATCGTGGGGCTCGCGATGCCGCTCGGCCTGCTTGTCGCGGCGCTCGCCAACGCCCTGCAGGGCTTCGAGCGCTTCACGGCCGTGGCGATCACCTCGGCGCTCGGGTCGCTGGCCTACCTGGGCGCGCTCGTCCTGCTGATCGACCGCGACGTCTCGCTGGCCGGGCTGGGCTGGGCGGTGATCGTGCAGCAGGGCGTGCTCGTGCTGACGCGCGCGGTGCTCGTCGTCGACGTGCTGCGCACGCGCCCCGGGCTCGTCTCCCGTGACGACGCGCGGGCGATGGCGTCGCTGTCGGCGCGCCTGCAGGTCTCCGTGATGTCCCTGATCGTCAACGGCCAGAGCGACCGGGTGGTCGCGGGCATCGTGGCGCCGCCGGCCGTCGTCGGTCAGGTCGGGATCGCGTCGCAGCTCGCGGAGTCCGGCCGGATGGTCGCCGCGGCGCCGCTGGTGCCGGTCTTCAACCGGTTCTCGGCGCTGCACGGGTCGGGCGACGAGCCCGGCCTGCGGGCGGCGTTCGCCCGTACCGACCGCGCCTGGGTGGTGGGCGTGCTCGGGGCCGTCGCCGTCGGCATCGCGTGCGCCGGGCCGCTCGTCACCGGCTGGCTCGGTCACGGCTACGCCCTTGCCGGCGCGTTCGCGACGATGCTCGTCGCCGCCTACGGCTCGAACATCCTGTTCGGCGTGCGCGTGGCCTACCTGCGCGCGACCGCGAACGCCGGCCTCGAGTCCCGCACCGGCGTCGTGCTCATGATCCTCAACCTCGTCTTCACGCGTTCCGCTGGCGATCGCCTTCGGCGCCTCGGGCGTCGTCACCGGGACCCTGATCGCCTACCTGCTCGGAGCCGTCTGGTTCGCGCGTCGCTTCGCGCAGGCGGCGCCGGACGCGCCGCACATCCAGATGCTCTCGCTCGCCAGGCCCGCGCTGCTGGCGGTGCTGTTCGCCGCCCTCGCCGGTGCGTGGGGGCATCTGGCCGTCGGGCTCGTCGGACCGGGATGGGGCCTGCTGCTCGTCGCCCTCGGCGGCGCGCTGGGCTGGGCGGGCTACCTCGCCGCGGCGCTCGGGGTGCGGCCGCGCGACCTCTACGCGGCGGCGCGCGGGACGAGGACCGTCCAGGTGCCGTAGCGCGCCGCCGGCCGGTAGGCGGCGGCGAGGTAGCTGTCGAGGATCCGCACCCCGCTGGAGCGCCCGGCACGGTTGGGCTCGGGGGCGGCGGTCGTCGGATCGTTCCAGCGCACCACGGCGCCGGGTCGCGTGGCGCGCAGGTCGCGCACGATCTCGCGCTGGACCGGCGCGCTCGTCACGACCCCCGGAGCGGCGATGTCGTAGCGGGTCGGGTTCGGCGCGGTCGGCGAGCACGTAGAACAGCGGCGCCCCGGCCGTCGTGATGTCCGCGCGGCGGCCCAGGACGTAGATCGGCTTCCCGGCCGGCACCCGGCGACGCACGTCGGCCACGGCGGCGTCGAGCGGCCGAGCGACCTGCGGGGCGGCGCGCACCCCGTCGGCCGGGGCGGCGCGCAGCGCGACCGTGTGCTCGCGCAGGACGCAGCCAGCTGCGGTCCAGGCCCTCGAGGGCGACGTAGAGGAGGCACGCGGCCGCGAGCGCCCCCAGGCCGAGCGCGGCCGTGGCGCGGCGGCCGTCGCCGGTGCGCCGTCGCTGGAGGCCGCCGGTGAGCGCCCAGGCGGCCACGATCGATCCGACGACGGCGAGCGGCGCGGCATGGAACAGATCGGGGCGCACGAGCATGTAGTGCGCCATCCCGACGGCGAGCACCGCCGGTGGCCACGACGGGCCAGTCGCGCGCGCGGCGGAACGACAGCGCGAGGGCGCCGAGCGAGGCCAGCAGCCCGCAGACCAGGACCAGCGGCACGTAGTAGGCCAGGAGGTTCTCGGCGCTGTCGCCGAAGAAGCCCGCGAGCGAGGAGGTGTTGAGCGGGCCGTCGTAGGAGAACGGGAACGGGAGCCCCTGGTAGGCGCTGAAGTCCTGTATCGGGTAGCGGATCAGCAGGTCCCAGGAGTCGGCGGCGCCCGGCCTGCAGCACCACCGGCAGATACAGCACCGCCGCCGTCGCCGCGCCCGCGAGCGCGAAGCGCGCGGCCGCGCGGCCGCGAGCGCTGCGCGCGAGCGGCGCGCTGGCGATGGCGAGCAGCACGCCGAGCCCCAGGTAGGCCGCGAACTCGATGCGCCAGGCGGCGCACAGCCCGGCGAGCAGGCCGGCGAGCGCCGGCCGGCGCTCGAACAGCAGCAGCGCCCCGAGCGCGAGCGCCAGCGCGACCGGGAACGGGTGCGGCCCGCTCGGATACGCCATGGCGAGGATGCTCACGCCCCAGACCGCGAGCGCCGTCCGCGGGCCGGTGCGCCGCCCGGTCAGGCGCCAGGCGAGCAGCGCGACCGTCGCGTCGGCGAGGACGCGCACGACCCGCCACCACAGCAGCGAGGGGCCGAAGAGCTTCCACAGGCCGGCGAGCAGGTACGGCTGGCCGGGCGGGTAGAACCACCAGAAGTCGTGGTAGGGCACCTGGCCGTCGGAGATCCGCGACGCCGCCTGCAGCATCAGGCCCTCGTCGTTCGGCTGGATGCCCTTCAGCGCCGTGCACCCGCTGATGAGGACTCCCGCCGCCAGCAGCGCCCACGGCAGCCAGGCTCGAGAGCCCGCCGCGGGACCGGGGGCGTCTGCTGAGCTCGGCACGGCGCTAGGGTACCCCGCCATGCCGACCCCGGGGGAGCCAGCGCAGGACACGCTCGATCAGCTGCGCGCGCAGGCGCTCGACGCGATCGGCCGCTACGCCGACGCGGCGCTCGGAGCGCGCCCCTTCACGGCCGGCGCGACGATGGTGCCGACGGGCGGGCGCGTGCTCGACGGCGAGGATCTGCGGGCGATGGGCGACGCGGTGCTCGACGCGCTGGCTCACCGAGGGGCGCTTCGCCGCGCAGTTCCGGGCGACGTTCGCCGCGACCGCCGGCCGCGACGCCGCGGCGCTGGTCGGCTCCGGGTCACAGGCGAACCTGCTCGCCACGGCCGCGGCGACGTCGCCGCTGCACGAGCGCCCGCTGCGGCCGGGGGACGAGGTGGTCACGCCCGCCGTCGGGTTCCCGACGACGATCAACCCGGCGATCCAGCTCGGCATGCGACCCGTCTTCGTGGACGTCGAGGTCGACACGCTCAACCCGACCCTCGAGCAGTTCGAGGCGGCGATCGGCCCGGACACGCGCGCCGTGATCGCGGCCCACTGCCTCGGCAACCCCTACGACGCCGCGGGCCTCGCGGCCCTCTGCGCGGAGCGCGGACTGGTGCTGATCGAGGACGTCTGCGACGCGCTCGGGTCGACGCTGGACGGCCGTGCGGTCGGGACCTTCGGCCACGCGGCGACCTACTCGTTCTACCCCGCCCACCACATGACGACGGGCGAGGGCGGCGCCGTCACGACCGACGATCCCGTCTGGACGCGGGCCGTCGCGGCGATGCGCGAGTGGGGTCGTGACTGCTACTGCCCGCCCGGCGTGAACAACGCGTGCGGCCACCGTTTCGAAGGCCAGTTCGGCGACCTGCCGATCGGCTTCGACCACAAGTACGTCTTCGGCCAGATCGGCTTCAACTTCAAGATCACGGACATGCAGGCGGCGCTCGGCCTCTCGCAGCTGCGCAAGCTCGACGGCTTCCACGCCGCGCGCCGGCGCAATGCCGCGCACCTGATCGACGCGCTGCGCCCGCACGAGGATCGCCTCGTCCTGCCGCGCACGCTGCCCGGAGCCGACCCGTCGTGGTTCGGCGTTCCGCTGACCCTGCGCGAGGGCGGCGCGGCGGAGCGCAACGCGCTGCAGGTCTTCCTCCAGGAGCGTGCGGTCGACTCCCGGCTGATGCTCGCCGGCAACATGACCCGCCAGCCGGCCTATCTGGGGATCGACCATCGCGTGAGCGGCGAGCTCACCGGCGCAGACCGCATCACCGAGGCCTCGATCTGGCTGGGCTGCAGCCCGAACATCCCGGAGGGCGCGATCGACTGGGTCGCGGAGTCGGTGTCGGCCTTCCTCGAGCGCTGATCAGCGATCGGGCGCGCCGGCCGCGGCCGCCATGTCCGGGCGGGAGCGCAGCTCGTAGAGCGTCGCGCAGCCGAAGTGCCGCGGCGGGCCGGCGAGCAGCGGTGCGAGCGAGCGCTCGAGCTGGGGGAGCGCGAGCGGGCGGCAGTCGGCGAACAGCCAGCGGGCGCGGCTGCGGACCACCAGGCGCCGCGCCGCGGCCCCGGTCAGCCGGCCCTCGAACAGGGCGTTGACCCCGAGCGCACGCGTCTTCCAGTCCGGCGTCCACGAGAACGGGCCGACCCAGGCCTCGCGGCCGGTGCGGTACGGCACCAGCAGGGAGGCGTACGTCGGGGCCAGGACCCCGCCCGGGCGCGGGTCGCGCTCGAGCGCCTTCAGCAGGTCGACCTCGCCCGGGAACACCC
This sequence comes from uncultured Solirubrobacteraceae bacterium, assembly GCA_963781935.1. Taxonomy (GTDB): domain Bacteria; phylum Actinomycetota; class Thermoleophilia; order Solirubrobacterales; family Solirubrobacteraceae; genus F1-60-MAGs163. The sequence goes on along the minus strand of CAWAHX010000005.1, from coordinate 1,207,684 downwards.
AGTACGGGTCCCCGCCGGAGTGCACGCTGTTGCGAAAGACGTCGGCCTTGTGGATCGTGCCGGGGACGATCATCAGGGCGATCAGCGCACCCGCCCACCACACCGAGAGGCGCGGCCAGCGCGCGTGCACGCCGAGCACGGCGAGGATCGCGAGAGGCACCTGGAGGCCCTGGAAGCTGTGGTAGGGGAACGTGCCGAACGGCTGCAGGTACATCACCAGGACCGCGAGCGGCCAGAGCCGCACGGCGACCTCCTGCCACTGCCTCGCCGGCAGCCGGTAGGCGAGCGCGGCCGGCGCCGCGAGCGGCAGCAGCGTCAGGATGACCGCCCACCACGGCCAGGACCACAGCTCCTGGGCGCCGGCCTTGTTCGCCTTCCCGGCCAGCTCCCAGGCGGGGTCGGAGTGCGCCAGCCACAGGTAGTAGATCGCGGGCAGCGCGATCGCGACGGTCACCGTCGCGAGCATCCGCCAGGAGGGCCTGGGGCGCTCGGCGCCGCGCAGCGCACGCCAGAGCTCGACGCCCCAGACGATCATCAGCAGCTCGCCGCCCTGCCACGGCTGCAGCCACGCGACGAGCAGCGCGCCGGCGGCGCAGAGCGCCAGCAGCCGGGTGCGCGGAGCCCCGCGCCAGCGCTCGAGCCCCAGCAGCACGAGCGGGACGCTGAAGGCGGCGATCGCCGTGAACAGGTAGCCCCAGAGGTACTGCCCCGTCCACATCTCGCCCGAGATGAAGTCGAACGTGTACTCGCGCCGCCGCGCCGCCCCAGCCGCTGAAGGCCACCAGCGCGGACGCCGGCATCACGGCGAACAGCGCCAGTGCGAGCGCGGCGTGGCGCGCGCCGCCGGCCGGGACGAGCCGCCGGACGTAGCGCAGCGCGCCGATGAAGGTGACGCCCACGGCGACCGGCTTCCAGACGAGCAGCGCCAGTGGGATCGAGATGCCCAGCAGACGGTGCAGGCCGGCGCTGATCAGGATCAGCGGGTGCAGGAACGGCCGGTCGCCGGGCGCCAGGTCCCACGGGTCGCCGATCAGCCCGTGGGCGCTCGCCTCGCGGATCCACGCCAGGTACTGCATCTGGTCGGTGGCCAGGAAGCCGTCGGCGCCCGAGAGCGGCCTGCCCTTCGCCACGAGCGCCAGCAGCGGCGCGATCGCCAGCAGGGCGAGCACGATCAGGCAACCCAGCTCGAACGGGTCCAGGCCGGTGCGGGCGACCATCCGCCGCGGGGTGGCCGGCGTCGCAGTCGCGGGTGTGGCCGCGGCGGCGCCCATCAGCTGCCCGGCGTCGCGCTGCGGCGCAGGTTGCGCCACGCGCGCGCGGCGGCGCCGCGCACTCCCACGGCGTCACGGGTCTCGGCGAGCAGCGGCGGGTACTGGGCGAGCGTCGCCCGCCGCAGCACCGACGGATGCGGGCCGCCGCCCGCGGGCGGACCGGCGGCGATGAAGGCGCGCAGGGGCTCACAGGCTCGATCCCACGTGTACGAGGGCGCGAGTGCGCCGGCGGCGTCGCTCGCCGCTCGCAGCCGTGCCCGGTCGCCGAGCAGGCCTTCGACGGCCGCGGCGAGCGCGGCGGCGTCACCGGGCGCCGTCGTGGCCCCGAGGCCCTGCGCCTCGACGACGTCGGCGAGCGTGTCGCCGCGCGTCGTGATCACGGGCAGTCCGGCCCAGAGCGCATCGAGCATCCGGGTGCGGAACGCGAAGCGCGTCTCGAGATGGTCGTGGTGGGCGCAGAGCGCCGCGTCGGCCTCGAGCAGCCAGGCACCGCGCTCGGCGTACGGCACCCACCCGCGGTTGACGTGGACGACCTCTCCCTCGAGGCCGGACCCCGCGAGGTGGGCGAGCATGCGGTCGACCGCTCGCATCGCGTCGAGCTCCTCGGTCGCCGGGCGGCCGATCCCCATGAACACGAGGTGCGTGCGCGGAGCATCGCCGCGGCGGGCGTCGACGATGCCGGCCGCGTCGATCGCCGTCTGCGGGTCGAGCCAGTTCCAGACGCCGCCGCCCCACAGCAGGACGCGGTCCTGTGCGCCGATCCCGTCGAACATCGCCCGGATCGGGTGGTCGTCCGCGCCCTGCGGGGGCTCGGAGGGCAGGCCGAAGGGCACCACGTCGATCACCGATCGCAGCGTCGGGTCGGCCTCGTACGCGGCGACGTCGACGAGGCCCCGAGCCGCCATCACGCCGAGCCAGAGGTCGCGCTGCTTCTCGCTCGCACAGATGACCTGCGAGGCGGCGGCGAGCTGCGCGACGAGCGCGAGCGTCACGGTGCGCTGCTGGCGCGCCCGCCGATCGCGGGGCTTGTCGCGTGCCGCCTCGAGCACCTCGAAGACCGTGGGGTTGTAGAGGTCGGCGATCAGCCGCGTCCCCAGCCGCGGCAGGCGGGAGAGCAGCCGTGGCGGGAGCTGCTGGGCGACGACGACGTCCGCGTCGCTGACGGCCGCCGCGAGCGCGTCGTAGTCGGCGAAGCCCGCGGCGATCAGGCTGAGACGCTCGTCGCCCAGGTCGCTCGGGGCGGGCGCGGCGACGCGGACGTCGTGGTCCGCGGCGAGCGCGCGTGCCAGCTCGCGGGCGCGGATGGCCGGGCCGGCCATCTGCGGGCCGATCGGCTCGGCGGAGACGACCAGGACGCTAGCCAAGCGGCTCGCGCTGGCGCGTCGGTTCGGCGTGCGTCGCGGGGCGGCGCAGCAGCGCCCAGCGCCGGCGGCGGGCATCGACCCGGTAGCGCGCGAGCACGGCGAGGGTCTCGCAGGCCGTAGCGGACCGACGCGCGGAACGACACGCTCGAGGCCTCGAGGAAGTAGCGCGTCGGGATCGGCAGCTCGACGACGCGCGCGCCGCGGTCGACGATCTGGGCGAAGATCTCCTGGTCGAAGACGAAGCCGTCGCTGTTGCGCAGGTACGGGATCGTGCGCAGGAACTCGGTGCTGAACGCGCGGTAGCCCGTGTGGTACTCGGAGAAGTCGCTTGTCGAAGGCGCGGTTCTCGGTCCACGTCAGCGCCCGGTTGCCGATCCACTTCCAGCGCGGCATCCCGCCGGCGATCGCGCGGTCCTCCAGCAGCCGCGAGCCCATCACGACGTCGGCGCGGCCGTCGAGGATCGGGCGGACCATGTCCGCCACGAGCGCGGCGTCGTACTGGTGGTCGGCGTGCACCATCACGATCACGTCGGCGCCGTCGAGCGTGGCGCGGGTGTAGCACGTCTTCTGGTTGGCGCCGTAGCCGCGGTTGGCGGGGTGGCGCAGGACCTCGAAGCCCTCGCGCAGCGCGACGGCCGTGGTGTCGTCGCCGCTCGCGTCGTCGACCAGCAGCGCACGGTCGAACGCGTCGATCGGCAGGTCCGCGGCGACGAGCCCGATCGTCGCCGCCGCGTGGTAGGCGGGCAGGACGACGTGGACGCTCTGCGGCTCGCCGCGGTCGGCGGCCAGCGGCTCGTCGGGCAGCTGCACCGGCTGCGCGACGGCGAGCACGACGCGCTCGTCGCCCAGCGACAGCGACAGCGAGCGCTCCGGCGGGATCCTGCGCGGCGGCCTTGCGGACGCGGTCGCCGAGCGGGCCGGCGATCCCCGCGAACCCGTCGATCCAGTAGCGCGCGGAGAACGTCCGCACGAGCGCGACGTCGTCGGTGAGCACGAGCCCGCGCGCGATCATCAGCTCGCGCAGCGTGCGGCGCGGCAGCAGGAACGTGTGGGCGGGGAGGTAGCCCCACCAGCGGCCACCGGCCGTGCGGGCCGTCGGCGAGGCGGGGTCCGGGCGTCACGACGCACAGCACGCCGCCGGGGGCGAGCAGCTCCTGGCAGCGCTCGAGCGCCTGGCGCGGGTCGTCGAGGTGCTCGAGGACGTCGATCAGCAGCACGGCGTCCCAGCTGCCGGCCTCCTCGGCGCCGAGCGCCTCGAACGGCTCTTCGCGCACGTCGAGCCCCAGCACGTCACGCGCATGCTCGGCGGACTCCTCGGAGAGCTCGAGGCCGGTGACCTCCCAGCCGCGGCGCCGTGCCTCGTCGAGCAGCAGCCCGTGGCCGCAGCCGATCTCCAGCAGCCGCCCGGGCGCGCGACGGCGCTCGACGAGGTCCAGCAGCCAGTTGGCGGTGCTGCGCCGGCCGAGCTCCTCGGCCAGGTAGCCGTCGTCGCCCATCTCGCGGTACAGATCCGTGAGCGACGCGCCCTCGGGCAGCGAGGGCTGCTGGACCGTGCCGCATTCACGGCAGCGATAGAGGTCGCCGTAGGCGCGCGGCCTGTGGCACGTGGGAGCGAAGTCGCCGGGCTGCGGGGCGGCCTGTGCCCCCCGGTAGCGGAGCTCGAGCACGCCCTCGCAGATCCCGCAGGTGTTCGGGGGGGACATCAGGGCGAACACCCTAACGCGGCCTCCGAGGGCGTGCGCCGTCCTGCTCAGGGCGCACGTACACTCCCCGCGGTGAACGGGGTGTCGACGTCGGTCGTGGTGCCGGCCTACAACGAGGAGGTCGCGATCGGCCCCACGGTCGCCGCGCTGCGCGACCACTTCGAGGCCGCCGGTGCCCCGTACGAGATCCTCGTCATCGACAACGCGAGCACCGACGCCACGCGCGAGCGGGTCGCTCCGCTGCTCGACGGCGAGCGCGTGCGCCTGCTCGTGAACGACCGCAACCGCGGGAAGGGCCACTCGGTGCGCCGCGGCATGCTCGAGGCGCGCGGGGACGTGCGGCTGCACTGCGACGCGGACTGCGCGCCGTCGCTGGCCTCGCTGCCGCGGATGCTCGAGCTGCTCGAGTCGAGCGACCTCGTCGTCGGCTCGCGGCTGGCCGAGGGCGCGCAGCTCGGGCGCCGCCAGCCGCTGCGCCGCCGGATCGTCGGGCGCAGCTTCCAGCAGCTCTGCCGGACGATCCTGTCCGAGCCGACGACCGACCTGTTCTGCGGCTTCAAGCTGTGGCGCGGCCCGGCCGCGCAGGACGTCTTCTCGCGGATCACGCTCGACGGCTGGACCTACGACGCCGAGGCGATCGCCCTGGCGCGGGCGGTCGGCTATCGCGTCACCGAGACCGGGATCACCTGGACCGATCGCGACGGCTCGCGGCTGTCGATGGCGCGCGTGCTGGTGCCGGTCGTGCGGGAGCTGCTGCAGGCTCGCGCGCATGTCCGGGTCGAGGCGGCACGCGGCCCCGCGCCCGGGCGGTCGAGCTCGGCGGACCTGGGCCAGCCGGCGTGAGCAGCGCCGCGGTCGCTGCGCCCGGGCCGGCCCGGCGCGCGCGGCTGCTGTCGTTCCCGAGCCTGTCCGGCTGGGATCTCGTCGTCCTCGCGGCGTTCGCGCTGCTGGCGATCGCACCGCTGGCCGGGCTGCTCGTCCGGGTCTGGAGCAAGGGCGGGGTCATCACCGGAGGCGACGGGTTCCTCGTCGCCGATCCGCTGCAGTACCTCAACTGGCTGCGCCAGTCCTCCGCCCACGGCGCGGCCGCGAACCTCTACGACCTCGCCCCGGGCCCGCATGACTTCGTCCACCCGCTGGTGTTCCTCTCGGGCATCCTGCACCGGCTGGGCCTGGGCATCGTCGCGTCGTACATGGTCTGGAAGCCGGTGGCCGTCGTCGCGCTGTTCGGCGGGTCGTTCGCGTTCGCGGGGCGCTTCCTGCCGCGTCCGGGGGACCGGCGCCTGGCCACCGTCTGCGCGCTCTTCTTCGCCTCCCCGATCGCCGCGCTGATCGGCTGGGGCGCCGTCGGCGGGCAGTCGGCGAAGTTCAACATGGACTTCATCAGCGGCGAGCTGTGGCCGGGCACGTACCTCTGGGGCTACCTGTTCACCGCGATCGCCGTGGGCGTGATGCCGCTCGGCCTGCTGGCCTACGAGCGTGCGCGTGACGGCGGCGCGCGGCGCGGGCTCGTGCTGGCCGGGGCGATCGGGCTGCTCGTCGCGTGGCTGCAGCCGTGGCAGGGCGCGACGTTCGCGCTCGTGCTCGTCGGGGCCGAGGGCGTGTCGTGGCTGCGCGCGCGGCGCCCGCTGCGCGCCGTCGCCGCCGACGCGCTGGGGGTTCTCGCGGCGACGGCGGCGCCGCTCGTCTACTTCCTCGCGCTCTCGCGCTACGACGATTCCTGGCGCCTCGCCGGGGTCGTGAACGACTTCGGCCGCTGGCCCCTGTGGGTGACGGTCGCCGGGCTGCTCCCGCTGGCCCTGCCGGCGGCGTTCGCCTATCGCCTGGCGGCCCCGCGTTTCGGCGATGTCGCCCTGCGCCTGTGGCCGGCCGCGGGGCTGCTGATCTTCTACCAGCCCGCCGGCACGTTCCCGTTCCATGCGTTCCAGGGTCTCGCGCTTCCGCTCGCGGTCCTCGCCGTGCTCGCGGTTCGCGATGCGCTGGGCGAGCGCCGGCTGCCGGTGGCGGCGACCACGGCGGTGGTGGTGCTGCTCGTCGTGCCGGGGACGCTCTACCGCGCCGACGAGCTGCGCGGCGCCGTCAATGCCGGGCGCCAGCCCTTCTTCCTGCGCCCGGGTGAGCGCGATGCGCTGCGCTGGATGGAGCATGCGCAACCGGCCGGCGGCGTGCTCGCACCGATCTACAGCGGCTTGCTGATCCCGGCCTACACGGGCCGTGAGACGTGGGTCGGCGCCGGCTCCTGGACCCCGGACGCCGCGCGGCGCGAGCTGCTGACCGAGGCGCTGTTCTCCGGGGATGTGAACGCGCTTCAGGCGCAGAACATCGTCCGCGAGGCGGGTGCGCGCTTCATCTACGCCGACTGCCACGGCCGCGCCGACATCACGCCGCTGGTGGCACGCGTCACCACCGGGCCCGCGCTGCAGTTCGGCTGTGCGCGTGTCTGGCAGGTGCGCGAGGAGTTCGTCCGGGGCGGGCTGTGAGCGACGGCGAGCCCGCTCCCGTCGTCCCGGCCCACGCGCGCTTCCCGCTGGTCGACAGCGTGCGCGCGTTCGCCGCGCTGACGATCTTCGGCTTCCACATCTCCTTCCACCTCGGCCTGCTCACGCAGGACACGCTCTCGCGCTACCTCGGGAACCTCAACGTCGGCGTCCCGGTGTTCTTCGTCGTCTCGGGCTTCCTGCTCTACCGGCCATTCGTCGCGAGCCGGCTCGGCGGGCGCCCCGCGCCGCCGCTCGTGCCCTACGCGATCCGGCGCGCGCTGCGGATCGTCCCGGCGTACTGGGTCGCGCTGCCGATCGTGGTGATCATGCTCGGCGAGCAGGCCGAGGTGTTCACGCCGCGCGGGATCGTCACGTACTTCGGCTTCCTGCAGATCTACGACGCGAACACCGTGATCGGCGGCATCGGGCAGGCCTGGACGCTGTGCATCGAGGTGACCTTCTACGCCGCGCTGCCGCTCTGGGCGCTCGGGGCGCGGCGTCTGCTGCCCCGTGGCGACGGCGTGGGGACCGTGGTGCGCTGGGAGCTCGTCGCGCTCGCCGGCCTGTTCGCGTTCTCGGTGGCCTGGAAGCTCGTCTTCCAGAATGTCCTCACGCCAGCCGATCCGGGGTTCATCCCCGCGCAGATCACGCTCCCGGCGTTCGCCGATCAGTTCGCGCTGGGGATGGCGCTGGCCGTCGTGAGCGCCGCGATCGCGTCGGGGATGAGGACCCCGCGGGCGCTGCGGCTGATCGAGCTTCGCCCCTGGATACCGCTGGCGGGCGCCGCCGCGTGCTTTGCGCTGCTGGGCGTGAAGTTCGGCGGCTTCGGGCAGAACTGGGCGGACGCCGGAATCGTGCGCCATGAGCTGAAGGCGATCATCGGCGTGCTCGTGCTCATGCCCGCCGTGTTCGGCGCGGCCCTCGGAGGCCGCATCCGCAGTGTGATGGCCTGGCGGCCGCTGCTGCTCCTGGGGCTGATCTCCTACTCGTTCTACCTCTGGCACCTCGCGCTGATCCTGAAGCTCAAGGACGTCGCCTTCCTGGCGGATCTCGGCTGGGGTGCCGTCGCCCTGGCCGCATTCGCCGCGACCGTCGCCGTGGCCGCATTGAGCTACCGGTTCGTCGAGGCGCCCGGGATGCGGCTCGGCCGGCGCTGGGCGCGCGCCGCCGCGAAGCCGGCAGGCTCTAGATGATCGCCGCCTCGGCGGCGGCGCTGGTCTCCGCGAACGCAAGCGCCGCTGCCTCGTCGGAGTCCGGGGGGCGGGCGTTCGCCGGCCCACGGCGCAGCGCGAGCAGCAGCATGCCGGCCGCCAGGAGTGCGTTCAGCACGAGCAGCGCGATCGCGACGGACTTCAGCGAGTCGCCGGCGAGCGCGACGGTCGCCGGCACGCCGGCCGCCGCCAGCGCGAGCAGCGCGACGAAGGTGCGCCGCCCGAGCCCGAGCGAGAACTGCAGAGTGAGATAGGTGATGCTGAGCAGCGACATGGCGGCCCCGAGCCACGGCAGGGCGCCCGTGGCGAGCTCGGCCTTGTCGCCGAACACGACACGCAGCAGCTGGGCCCCGGCGACGGCGTAGACGATCACCATCGGGACGGCGACGATCGCCAGCAGGCCGCTCGTGCGTCCGAGCAGATGGCGTGCGTCGCGTCCGGCGCTGGCCTCGCGAGTCGTCTCCGGCAGCAGATAGAGCCCCAGTCCGACCGCGACCCAGACCACACCCTTGGCCGCGACCGCAGCCTCGGCATACGCGCCCGAGAGCGACGATGGGAAGCGGTGCGCCACCGCCACGACGTCGGCGTTCTGGACGACGGCGAACAGCGTGAGCGCCGCGACCGGGACCGGGTTGCGGCGCGCCAGTGCGCGCAGCGGAAGACTCACGGGGTCGCGCTCCGGCGGACCGAGCTCGCGCCGCATGACGGTCGTGAGCCAGAGCAGCACGGGGATCATCGCGAGCGGCACCGAGGACACGAAGATCAGGCCGATCGAGCCGCCGGCGAGGATGGCGCCGAGGCCGAGCGCGAGCCGGACGGCCTGTTCGACGACCAGGCTCAGCGCGACGGGGCGGTACTGGCCGCGGCCCTGCAGGACGCCGCGCTGCAGCGCGAGCGCCGTCCACAGGACACCGGCGGGCAGGACCATCGCGGCCGCCCACGGCGTCGACACCTGCATCAGGTCAGCGAGCTGCGTGCGCAGCAGGGCGCACAGCACGAACGTGGCCGCGGTGGCGATCAGCACGCGGCCGATCCAGCGGCGCAGCGTGGCGGCGGTCTGCGGCTTGTCGCCGAGCGCCCCGAGCGCGGCGTCGCGCGCCGCCGCCGCCTGCAGCGCCGATGCGGGGACGAGCAGGATCGTGAACACCGACACCATGCGCGCGAGCTCGCCGTAGTCGTCGGTGCCGAGTGCACGGGCGAACGCGACGGTCGCGGCGAGGGCGAGCGCGTTGGCGGCGAGCTGCGCCCCGGCGAGGCCGGCGGCCTTCACCGTGTGCGACTCCTTGGCCTGCGCGAGCCGTGATCCGGGGTCGCTTTCCGGCGCCTGGGCCGGTGGGTTCCTCCTCGCTCACGCGCACGACGGTAACGGCCCGGGCCACCGGAGCGTCGTCTACGATCACCTGTGATGCCCGTCCGTCGTGCCCTCGCCGTCCTCACGCTGGCTCTCGCGCTCGCCGCGCCGGCGACCGCCATGGCGCAGAGCGCCGGGGACGAGCAGTACGTCGATCCGCTCGGCGGGCAGACCACGCAGGGCTCGGGTGGCTCGAGCGGCGGCTCGCAGGGCTCCTCGGGCTCGTCCGGCGGCTCGCAGGGCTCGTCGGGCAGCAGCTCGCAGAGTTCGGGCGGGTCATCCACGACGCCCGCGCCGGCCACCACGGCCGTACCGTCGGCCACCACGCCGAGCACCACGGCCGCGCCGGCGGCGCTCGCTCGCACCGGCGTCGACCTGCGCCTGATCGGCCGCGCTCGGAATCCTGCTGCTCGCCGTCGGCCTCGCCCTGCGGCGCGCCGCATATGGGCGGCGCTGAGCGCGTCGAGACGACCGGCGCGCAGGCGACCGAGCGGCTGGCCGCAAGGGTCGCGCGCGATCTGCGACCTGGCGACGTGGTCCTGATCTCCGGAGACCTGGGCGCGGGCAAGACGACCTTCGTCCGCGGAGCCTGCCGCGCGCTGGGCGTGGCGGGGCGCGTGACCAGCCCGACGTTCACGATCGCCCGCCGCTACGAGGACGGCGACGTCCCGATCTCGCACCTGGACCTCTACCGCCTGGCGGGCGACGGCGAGGCCGACGCCGCGCTGCTCGAGGACGAGGTCGGTCCGGACCGCGTCACGTTCGTCGAGTGGCCCGAGGCGCAGGAGGCGGTGCTCGACGGGGTGCGGATCGCGGCACGCGTCCATCTGGAGCACGGCGGCGCAGACCTGCGAGTCGTCACGATCACGACGGCGGCCGCCGGATGAACGTTCTCGCCTTCGACACGGCGACGCCCGCGACGGTCGTCGGGCTGCAGGCCGGCGATGCTCCCGTGCGCGCACGCCGCGATGATCCCGACGCCGGCGCACGCCCGAACCACGCATCGCGCCTGCTGGCGATGTGTCACGAGCTGATGGACGACGCGGGCCTGGGCTGGGACGATCTGGACCGGATCGGCGTGGGCATCGGCCCCGGGACGTTCACGGGCCTGCGGATCGGCGTCGCGACGGGGCGCGCACTGGCCCAGGGCCGCACCGGCGTCCTGGTCGGCATCTCGACCCTCGCAGCGCTTGCCGCGGGCGCGCGCGATCAGGCCGAGGGCGGGGTGCTGGCCGTGCTGGACGCGCGCCGCGGCGAGGCGTTCTGCGCCGCGTACGCGGCCGACGGGCGGGTGCTGAGCCCTCCGGCGGCCGTCGCGCCCGAGGCGCTCGGGGCGCTCGCGGTGCCCGGCGCCGGACCGTGGCTGGCGGTCGGGGACGGGGCGGTACGCTTCCGCGACCGGCTCGAGCCGGCGTTCGTCGCGGTTCCCAGGGATGACTCGGCGCTGCACCACGTCGCCGCGGACCAGCTGTGCCGGCTGGCGATCGCGGGCACGGCGGTGGAGCGTGAGCAGCTCGTCCCCGAGTACCTGCGGCTCCCGGACGCCGAGATCAGCCGTCGCGCCCGCGCATGAGCGACGACATCCTCGACATCCGCCGCCTGACGTACGCCGACCTGCCGCAGGTCATCGCGATCGAGCGTCGCGCGTTCCCGACCTCGTGGTCGCTCGCGATGTTCGTCCTCGAGCTCAGCAAGCCGGGAGGCGTCTGCCTCGCCGCGCGCCGCGACGGCGTGCTCGTCGGCTACGTGATCTGCTCGCGCTACGAGGAGGTCTGGCACATCATGAACGTTGCGGTCGACCCGGACCGCCGGCGCGAGGGGACTGCGACCGCGCTGCTGCGCGAGATCATCGACCGGATCGGCGACGGGGCGCGCGTGACGCTCGAGGTCCGCCCCTCGAACGCCGGCGCGATCGCGTTGTACGAGCGCTTCGGCTTCCTTCCGGCAGGGATGCGGCGGCGCTACTACCAGGACAACGGAGAGGACGCGGTGATCATGTGGCGCACCCCCGCGACGATCCGCGGGAGCCTCGAGGACGTGCCGAACCCCGGCCCCGTGCAGACCGGGTGAGCGACCTCATCCTCGGCATCGAGACGAGCTGCGACGACACCTGCGCAGCCGTCGTCAGCACGAGCGGTGAGATCCGCTCGAACGTGATCTCCTCCCAGGGCATCCACGATCGCTACGGCGGCGTGGTGCCCGAGGTCGCCGCCCGCCAGCACCTCGAGCTCATCAACCTCGCCATCGACGATGCGCTGCTGCAGGCCGGGGTGCCGCTCTCGGGGATCTCCGCGGTGGCCGTGACCCAGGGCCCGGGACTCGTCGGGGCGCTGCTGATCGGCGTCGCGACCGCGAAGGGCATCGCGAGCGGGTTCGGCCTGCCGCTGTACGCCGTCGATCACCTCCAGGGGCACGTGTCCGCGAACTTCCTGGGCCCCGAGCCGCTGGAGCCGCCGTTCGTGTGCCTGATCGCCAGCGGCGGTCACACGTTCCTCGCCCGCGTCGAGGATCACAGCTCGTTCACCGTGCTCGGCGCCACGCTCGACGACGCGGCGGGTGAGGCGTTCGACAAGGGTGCGCGCATGCTCGGGCTGCCGTTCCCCGGCGGGCCCGCGATCCAGCGGCTCGCGCAGGACGGTGATCCGCGCGCCCACGACTTCCCGATCGCCGCGGGCGTCCCGGGGCTCGACTTCTCGTTCGCCGGCCTGAAGACGGCGCTCCTCTACCGGATCCGTGACCTGGGGGAGGAGGAGACGGAGCGCCGGCGGGCCGACCTCGCGGCCTCCTATCAGCGCGCGATCGTCGAGGCGCTCGCCCGCCGCGTCGAGCGCGCGCTCGGGCAGACGGGGCTGCGGCGGCTCGCGATCGGCGGCGGGGTGGCGGCGAACGCCGCGCTGCGCGAGCGACTGGCGCAGCTCGATGTCGAGCTGCGCGTGCCGGCAATCGCCCTGTGCACCGACAACGCGGCGATGATCGCGGGGGCCGCGCGCTTCCAGGATCCGCTCGGGGCCGACGAGGCGAGGGCGCTCGACGCGTACGCGACGGGCGAGCGCGGCCTGTGAGCGCGGAGCTGACCGTCTACGTGCGGCCGGGGTGTCATCTGTGCGATGACGCGCTCGCCGTCATCGACCGGATCCGCGACGGGCGGGAGATCTCCCTGCTGGTCGTGGACATCGAAGGCGACCCGGCTCTGCATGCCCGCTACCTCGAGCGGATCCCGGTGATCGCGCTCGACGGCGAGGAGCTCTACGACTTCTTCATCGACGAAGAAGATCTGCGCGCCCGCCTGACCGACTAGAGTCCGCCTGCGCATGACCATCGGCGACACCGCAGGTTCGGCCGTGGACCACCCCGAAGACGACGTCCCCGTCGAGCGCCTGTCGCTCGGGGTCGCGGCACGCCTGTCGCGCTACCTGCAGGTCCTGACGCAGGCCAAGAAGATGGGTCGCGAGACGATCAGCTCACAGGAGCTCTCCGAGTACACGCACGTGAACTCGACGCAGATCCGCCGCGACCTCTCAGGGTTCGGGAAGTTCGGCAAGCGCGGGGTGGGCTACAACGTCGACTCGCTCGTGTCGCAGATCCGCCGGATCCTCGAGACGGGCGGCCAGCACAACATCGCGCTCTTCGGCGCCGGGCACCTGGGGAAGGCGATCGCCTCGTCGGACATCTTCGCCGACCACGGCTTCAACGTCGTCGCGATCTTCGATGCGGACCCGCGGAAGGTCGGGTCGAAGGTCGGCGGGCAGAAGGTCCGCGACATCGGGGACCTGGGTCAGGTCGTCGAGGACGAGGGCATCGTGGTCGGCGTCCTGGCCGTCCCGACCGCCGCCGCCCAGCCGCTGGCCGACGAGCTCGTCGCCGCCGGGGTGCGCATCCTGTTCAACTACTCCGAGGCGCTGCTGGACGTTCCGCCGGAGGTCACGGTGCACACCTCCAGCCCCGCCGTCGATCTGCTGCACGCGCTGTACTTCTACCTCTCGTGAGCACCAACATCGATCTTGACCGCGCCGAGCGCGCGTTTGCCGCCGCCGTCGACGGGACCGTGGGCATCGAGGAGGAGTTCGCGATCCTCGATCCGGAGAGCCTCGACATGGTCCCGCGCTTCGAGGAGCTGCGCGACGCCGCGGCCGCCGACGCCGCGCTGAAGGTCTCGATCGCGGGCGAGCTGATCTCCTCGGAGATCGAGATCCGCTCCGGCGCGGGCACCGACTTCCACGACGCGGTCGCGCGCCAGCGCGACGTCCGCACCCGGCTGTTCGCCCTCGCGCAGTCGCGCGACCTGGCGCTCGGCTCCACCGGCACGCATCCCTGGGCGGACTACCGCGAGCAGCACAACATCGACACCGAGCACTACCGGCGCGTCGTCAACGAGCTGCAGTACGTCGCGCGTCGCAACAACACCTTCTCGATCCACGCGCACGTCGGGGTGAGCGGCGCCGACCGGGCGGTGCGGATCTGCGACCGGCTGCGCCCGGTGCTGCCGGTCCTGCTCGCCGTCGGGGCCAACTCGCCGTTCCTCGAGGGCCGTGACGCGGGCCTGCACTCGGTGCGCACGCAGACCTTCACGAAGTCGTTCCCGCGCTGCGGCATCCCCGATGCCTACGGCTCCTGGGCGGCCTACCGCGACTACCTCGAGTTCCTGATCGCCACGAACTCGATCGTCGAGGACACGCAGGTCTGGTGGTCCGTGCGCCCGCACCTCGCCTTCGGCACCGTCGAGGTGCGCATCTGCGACGCGCAGACGACGGCCGCCGAGGCGGAGGCGCTGACCGCGCTGATCGTGGCCTGCGTCCTGCAGGCGGGGCGCGACGAGAGCGAGGGCGTCCCGTTCGAGGACCTTCCGCGGCGGCTGATCGAGGAGAACATGTGGCGCGCGATCCGGTTCGGCCGCGAAGGCCGCCTGATCGACCTCGACCGTCTGCGAGGAGGAGCCCGCCGAGGCGGCGATCGAGCGGCTGCTGGCCTGGACCGCGCCGGTGCGCGCCGAAGGTCGCATCGAGCCGGCGCTCTGGGACCGCAACGGCGCCCAGCGCCAGATGGACCAGCGCGCCGCAGGAGTGGCGCTGCACGACGTCTACGCTTCCACGGTGGCCGAAACCCGCCGCACCTACGCACTGGACCAGGAGGTCTCCGCATCGTGACCGACCAGCCCTTCGAGCCCGCTCCCGGCGAGGAGCTCCGCGAGCCCACGGAGGACGAGCTGCGCGCCGCCTACGAGGCGGAGCTCAAGATGCTGCGCGTCGAGGACGTCGTCGTCCAGACGGTCGTGTCGCTGCTGAACCTCGGCGCCCGCCGGGCGGGGCTCGTGCCGGGCAGCGAGGACGAGGTCGACCTGGAGCAGGCGCGGGTGGCGATCGAGGGCGTGCGCGCGCTGCTGCCCGTCATCGAGCCGCAGCTGGGCCCCAACGCCGCGCAGCTGCGCGAGGCGCTCTCGCAGCTGCAGCTGGCCTACGCCCAGCTCGCCGGCGGCCCCGTGGAACCCGCCCCACCGGGCCCATCGGGTCCCGCAGGGCAGGGCGGCGGGCCGCAGGGCGACCCGCCCAGCCGGCTCTGGGTTCCTGGCCAGTAAGAGGCCGGGCGACGGAAACGCCGTCGTTCCCGCTACGATTCGCAGGCTTTTTGGGCCGGGGCGCGCATGTTTGCGCGCCCTGTTCCGTGTCGCGGACCCCCTGATCGCGGCACGCCACATTCACTTCGGAGGATCGTTCCCTTGACTCAGTTCCTGATCGACCACGGGGTCGTCGTCGCGGTCGTATGCGCGGCAATCGCGGTGCTGTACGGCGTCGTGACGACGTCGCAGCTGCTCGCACTGTCCCCCGGCAACGAGGAGATGCAGCGCATCTCCGGTGCCGTCCAGGAGGGCGCGCGCGCGTACCTCAACCGCCAGTACATGGTGATCGCCGGCGTCGGCGTGGTCCTGTTCGTGGCGCTGATCTTCATCCAGGACATCTCCGTCGCCATCGGCTTCCTCATCGGCGGCATCCTGTCCGGCTCGGCCGGCTACATCGGCATGAACGTCTCGGTGCGGGCCAACTGCCGCGTCGCGGAGTCGGCGCGCGGCGGGATCAGCCCCGCCCTGCGCGTGGCCTTCCGCGGCGGCGCGATCACCGGCATGCTCGTCGTCGGCCTCGCGCTGCTCGGCGTCGCCGGCTACTACGGCATCCTCACCGCGTTCTTCGACAAGACGTCCGAAGGAGGCCGTCGACGCGCTCATCGGCCTCGGCTTCGGCGGGTCGCTGATCTCCGTCTTCGCCCGACTGGGCGGCGGCATCTTCACGAAGGCCGCCGACGTCGGCGCCGACCTCGTCGGCAAGGTCGAGGCGGGCATCCCCGAGGACGACCCGCGCAACCCCGCCGTGATCGCCGACAACGTCGGCGACAACGTCGGCGACTGCGCCGGCATGGCGGCCGACCTGTTCGAGACCTACGCGGTCACCGCCGTCGCGGTCATGCTGCTCGGCGTCCTGACGTTCGAGGAGTCGACGGCCGTCGCGCTCTACCCGCTGGTCCTCGGCGGCGTCGCGATCATCGCGTCGATCATCGGCACCTACGCCGTGCGCACGACCACCGGCAACGTCGAGCGGGCGCTCTACCAGGGCCTGATCGTCTCCGGCGTGATCGCCGCGATCGTGTTCTACCCGATCACCTACTGGATGATGGACGGCCTGACCTACAAGTCCGCCGCCGGGTCGCTGAGCGTCCCGAGCGTCACCGACCTGTACCTCTGCGCGCTCGTCGGCATCGGCGTCACCGCGCTGCTGTTCGTCATCACCGACTACTACACGTCGACGCGCTTCGGCCCGGTCCGCAAGACGGCCGAGGCCTCGCAGACGGGTCACGCGACGAACATCATCTCCGGCCTGGCCCAGGGCCTGCAGGCGACGGCGCTCCCCGCGCTCGTCCTCGTGCTCGGCATCCTGTGCTCCTGGAAGCTCGCCGGCGGCGGCACCCAGGGCATCTACGGCATCGGCGTCGCGGTCATGGGTCAGCTCTCGCTGACCGGCCTGATCGTCGCGCTCGACGCGTTCGGCCCGATCACGGACAACGCCGGCGGCATCGCCGAGATGGCGAACATGCCCGAGGAGGTCCGCAACGTGACCGACCCGCTCGACGCGGTCGGCAACACGACGAAGGCCGTCACCAAGGGCTACGCGATCGGCTCGGCGGTCCTCGCCGCGATCGTGCTGTTCGCCGGCTTCAAGGCCGAGCTCGCGCAGGCGGACGTCAGCACGCTCTTCCGGGTCGACGACCCGGCGGTGCTCATGGGCCTGCTGATCGGCGGCATGATGGTCACGCTGTTCGCCGCGCTCTCGATGGAGGCCGTCGGTCGCGCCGGCGGTGCCGTCGTCGAGGAGGTGCGCCGCCAGTTCCGCGAGAAGCCCGGGATCATGGAGGGCACCGACCAGCCCGACTACGCCACCTGCGTCGACATCGTCACGAAGTCGGCCCAGCGCGAGATGATCATCCCGTCGCTGATCCCGATCGTCCTGACGACGATCGTCGGCCTGATCAGCGTCCAGGCGCTCGGCGGGCTGCTCATCGGCGTCATCGTCGTCGGCTTCTTCTTCGCCGTCATGATGACCGCCGGCGGCGGCGCCTGGGACAACGCCAAGAAGCTGATCGAGGACGGCGCGTTCGGCGGCAAGGGCTCCGAGGCCCACGCCGCATCGGTCACCGGCGACACCGTCGGCGACCCGTTCAAGGACACGGCCGGCCCGGCGATCAACCCGATGATCAAGGTCGCCAACATCGTCGCGATCCTGATCATCCCGATCATTACCTGATCGGGATGATCGGTCGCGGATCTCGCGGCGACTGAGGCCACCCGCGGGCCGGGGCCGTACCACCGGTACGGCTCCCGGGCCCGCGTGCGGCATCATTCATCCGCGATCTCTCGCTCCTGTCCCGGCGGGACGGTGCGGGACTCCGGCTGGGTGGTCCTCGCTGGTGGACTTATCTGCCGCATACGGTGGTTTGTGCGGATGACCGCTGGTGGGATGGGTGGTGGACTGACTCGTTCACCCCCCGTTCCGCCAGGAGGCACGTGATGGCCACTGTTGAGCAGTCTCAGACGTATGCCGCGCCGGGTGAGGCTGGAAGCCCGGTTGCGCTTCTGCCCCGCTACGAGAACTTCATCGGGGGACGATGGGTCGCTCCCGTCGACGGTGAGTACACGGACAACCTGTCTCCGGCGACCGGCAAGGCGTTCTGTCAGGTGCCCAAGTCGACGCCGGCGGACATCGAGCTCGCGCTCGACGCCGCGCACGCGGCGAAGGACGCCTGGGGTGCGACGTCGCTGACGCAGCGCTCAGCGGTCCTCAACAAGATCGCGGACGCGATCGACGCGAACATCGAGATGCTGGCCGTCGCCGAGAGCTGGGAGAACGGCAAGCCCGTGCGCGAGACGCTCGGCGCCGACATCCCGCTGGCCGCCGACCACTTCCGCTACTTCGCGAGCGTGATCCGCGCCGAGGAGGGCTCGATCGCGGAGATCGACAAGGACACGATGGCCTACCACTTCCGTGAGCCGCTGGGCGTCGTCGGACAGATCATCCCGTTCAACTTCCCGATCCTGATGGCCGCGTGGAAGATCGCCCCCGCGCTCGCCGCCGGGAACTGCACCGTCGTGAAGCCGGCCAGCCCGACGCCGTGGTCGCTGCTGAAGCTCTGCGAGCTGCTCGAGGACATCGTGCCCGCGGGCGTGCTCAACGTCGTCAACGGCCCGGGCGCCGAGACAGGCCGCGCGCTCGCCTCCAACAAGCGGATCGCCAAGATCGCCTTCACCGGCGAGACGGTGACCGGCCGGCTGATCATGGGGTACGCCGCGCAGAACATCATCCCGTCCACGACGGAGCTCGGCGGCAAGTCCCCGAACGTCTTCTTCGCGGACATCATGGCGCAGGACGACGCGTTCTTCGACAAGGCGATCGAGGGCCTCGTGCTCTACGCCTTCAACAAGGGCGAGGTCTGCACCTGCCCCTCGCGCGCGCTGATCGAGGAGTCGATCTACGACGAGTTCATGCCGCGCGTGCTCGAGCGGATCGCCGCGATCAAGCAGGGCAGCCCGCTGGACCCGGACACGATGATCGGGCCGCAGGTATCCAAGGCGCAGCTCGAGAAGGTCCAGAGCTACGTGGAGATCGGTCGCAACGAGGGAGCCGAGGTGCTGATCGGCGGGGACCGGAACATCCTCGACGGCGAGCTCGCCGAGGGCTACTACCACGAGCCGACCGTGCTCAAGGGCACGAACGACATGCGCGTGTTCCAGGAGGAGATCTTCGGTCCGGTGGTGTCCGTCACGACGTTCAAGGACGAGGCCCAGGCGCTCGAGATCGCCAACGACACGATGTACGGGCTCGGCGCCGGCGTCTGGACCCGCGACGGAGCGCGCGCGTTCCGGATGGGCCGTGCGATCAAGGCCGGGCGCGTGTGGACCAACTGCTACCACCTCTACCCGGCGCACGCCGCGTTCGGCGGCTACAAGGCATCGGGGGTGGGTCGCGAGAACCACAAGATGATGCTCGACCACTACTCGCAGACGAAGAACCTGCTCGTCAGCTACGACCCCAAGGCACTCGGGTTCTTCTAGGAGATGGACTCGGCCGACCGCGTCTCCGTCACTCCGCAGGCCGCTGAGGCGATCCGCGCCCTGACGCAGACGCATGGGCCGCTGGTGCTCCACCAGTCGGGGGGCTGCTGCGACGGCAGCTCCCCGATGTGCCTGCTCGCGCACGAGCTGCCGCCGGGCCCCGGCGACCTGATGCTCGGCGAGGTGGCCGGGACGCCGTTCTACATCGACGCCGATCAGGACCGGCGCTGGGGCCATCCGTCGTTCGTCATCGACGTCGAGCCGGGGGCGGCGACGAGCTTCTCGCTCGAGGGGGGCGCCGGCGTGCACTTCGTCGCGCGCTCGCCCGGCCCCGCGGTGCCGTAGCCGGACAGACGGGGCCGCCGCACGATCTGGACGCATTCTGGACGCCCCGCGGAGCGTGACAGCCGGATTGCCGACTGTTCAACCCACGTTCGCCGGTCTACCTTCTGCAGCGTGTTCTTCGGACGAGCGGCAGGTGAAGTGAGACGAACGGCGACCATCGGGGGGTGGGCGGCCGTGGTGGTGGTGCTGGCAGCGATGCTGGTGCCCCAAAGCGCGGCTGCAGCCGCCGATTTCGTCCGTCACCCGCCGCTCGCCGGGATCGCCGCTCCGGTCGACGGCTCGTCGTATCGCGATGGCACACCCGTCGCGCTTCACGGCGAGTCCGTCGACCCGGACGGCGATGCTGGTCCGGCAGGGATGCAGTGGCGCGTCGTGCGCCACACGGGGGCGGCGACCGAGGTGGTCGCCGAGCCCCAGGGGCAGGATGCCTCATTCACGCCGTCGGACCGCTGGGGGGCGGACACGACGTACGAGGTGCAGCTGACGGTGACGGACGCGACGGGGCTCTCCCAGACGACGAGCGTCACGATCGTCCCGCAGACGGTGAAGGTGACGCTTCGCAGCGAGCCCGAGGGCGCGCCGCTGACGTTCGGGACCGTGACGCAGGCCGGTGACCGCGTGGTCGACGAGGTCGTCGGCCGGCGCGTCGTGCTGGCGGCGCCCGAGACCTTCACGCCGGCCACCGGGCCGGAAGTCGTGCTCGACGGGTGGAGCGACGGGGGGAACCGTTCGCGAGACCTGGTCGTGCCCGCAGCGCCGCTGGAGCTGGTCGCGCGCTACCGCGCGCCCCAGCTCACGATCGGCGACGCCCAGATCGAGGTCAGCGCCGGCGGGGGGAACGGCGAGGCCGTCCAGATGGACTCCCCGCCGCTGCCGGCGCTGGCCTTCGATCCGCCCGACCCCTTCACCCTGCGCGCGCTCACCGGGTGGCTGCGCCGCAGCAGCGGCACGCCGCAGGTCGAGCTCGCGCTGCGACGCGGCAACTCGCGTACCGGCTGCTCGTGGTGGGCCGTGCGCAACATGCGCTTCAGCGCCGCCAGCCGCGCGGGCTGCGGCAAGCCGCGATTCATCGCGGCGTCGATGCGCCTCACGAAGGGCGGCTGGCGCTGGCGCGTGGCGCTGGGCCGGGCGCTCCCGCCGGGCAGCTACTCGTTCGTGATCCGCGTCCGCGACGCCGCGGGTCGCCCGATCTCCTTCGAGCGTCAGTAGCCGGTCGGGAGCAGGCGCTCCCGCATGCTGCGCCGCTGCGACGATTGTTCCGGCGTGCGCTGAGGCATACGGTGTGGGCCATGAGCACCGACACGCGCTTCTGGCACCCGTTCGCGGACATGGCGGCCGTCCGCGGCGCCGAGATCGTCATCACCGGCGGTGAGGGCGCCGAGGTCTGGGACGACGCCGGGACCCGCTACCTCGACGGCACCGCGAGCCTCTGGTGCGTGAACGTCGGTCACGGCCGGCAGGAGATCGTCGACGCCGCGATGGCCCAGATGAGCGAGCTGGCGAGCTACTCGGCCTTCGGCGCGTTCTCCAACCGCCCCGCCGACACGCTCGCCGAGCGCCTCGCCTCCTACGCGGAGGACGTCGTCGACGATCCGCGGATCTTCTTCGGGCTCGGCGGCGGCGACGCGATCGACACCGCGGCCAAGCTCGCGCGGCGCTACTTCAGCGCGACCGGCGAGCCCGGCCGCACGCACATCATCGGCCGCACCCAGGGCTACCACGGCACCCACGGGCTGGGCACGAGCATCGGCGGCATCAGCGCCAACCAGGACGGCATGGGCCCGCTCGACCCGGACACGACGCGCGTGCCGTGGGACTCGCTCGAGGCGCTCGAGGCCGAGTTCGAGCGCGTCGGCGCGCGAGCGCGTCGCGGCGGTGTTCGCCGAGCCGGTGATCGGCGCCGGCGGCGTCCATCGCGTCCCGCCCGGCTACCTGCAGGGCCTGGCCGCGCTCTGCCGGCGTCACGGCGCGCTGTTCGTCGCCGACTGCGTGATCGGCGGCGTTCGGGCGCCTGGGGACGTGGTTCGGCGTCGACCGGTTCGACGCTGCAGCCCGACCTGATCACGTTCGCCAAGGGCGTCACCAGCGGCTACCTGCCGCTCGGCGGCGTCGTCGTCTCGGCGGCGGGTCGCCGAGCCGTTCTGGGATCGCGGCGGGCTGATGTTCCGTCACGGGCAGACCTACTCCGGGCATCCGACGTGCTGCGCCGCGGCACACGCGAACCTCGACATCATCGAGCGCGAGGGCCTGCTCGACCGCGGCCTCCAGCTCGAGGGCGAGATCGCCGACCGCGCTCGGCGCGGCTGGCCGGCCAGCGAGCTCGTCGGCGACATCCGCGCCGGCATCGGGGCGCTCGGCGCCGTCGCATTCGATCCGGACGCGCTCGCCGAGCATCCGGACCTCGCCGCCCGCACCTTCGCCGCGGCGAAGGCGCGCGGCGTGCTCGTGCGCCCGCTGGGCGACGCGGTGGCGATCTCGCCGCCGCTGATCATCACGCGCGAGCAGGTGGACCAGGCCGCCGAGGCGATCGGCGAGGCCGTCGCGGCGGTCGCGCAGGACCTGGGCCGCGCCACGAGCGGCGCCGGGCGCTGAGCGCGGCGCCTTCTGCCTAGACTGCCGAAGGTTTGCCGATCAGGAGTCTCATCTAGATGGCCGAGCGTCGCCTGCACGGACTGCAGCGCGTTCTCGGCGTCAACGCGCTGTTCGCCACCGCCTACGGCAACGTCGGCTCGTCGATCTACTACGCGCTCGGCCTCGTCGCGTCGTTCGCGCTCGGCCTCACGCCGGTCGTCTTCGTCATCACGGGGTTCATCTTCTGGCTGACGGCGTCGACGTACGCCGAGGCGACGACGATGTACCCGGAGGCCGGCGGCTCATCGAGCTTCGCGCGGCACGCCTTCAACGAGTTCTGGAGCTTCTTCGCCGCCTGGGCGCAGATGCTGAACTACACGATCACGATCGCCATCTCGGCGTTCTTCGTGCCGCACTACCTCGGCGGGCTGTTCTGGGAGCCGCTGCGCTCCTCGCCCGGCGACATCTTCTTCGCGATCGGCGTCGTGATCGTCGCTGCTCGGTCGTGAACGTCGTCGGCGTCAAGGAGTCGGCCGGCGTCAACGTCACGCTCGCCGTGCTCGACTTCGCCACGCAGCTGCTGCTCGTGCTCGTCGGCGCGATCCTCGTGTTCTCGCCGAGCGTGCTGAAGAACAACGTGATCCTGGGCGTCGCGCCGACGTGGAAGGACTTCCTGATCGCGATCCCGGTGGGCATGATCGCCTACACCGGCATCGAGACGATCTCGAACATGGCCGAGGAGGCCAAGGACGAGACGAAGACGATCCCCAAGGCCATCAACCGGGTCGTCATCGCCGTCTTCGCGATCTACGCGGCGCTCCCGGCCGTCGCGCTGTCGGCGCTCCCGGTCACGAAGGTCGACGGCCAGTACCAGACGCTGCTCGGGCTCTCCGAGGCGGACGGCGGCTACGCCGGCGACCCGATCCTCGGCGTCGTCAAGCAGATCGACCTCGGGGCGCTCCAGGGCGCGGCGCAGGTCTACGTCGGCGTGCTGGCGGCGACGATCCTGTTCATCGCGACGAACGCCGGGATCATCGGCGTCTCGCGGCTCGTCTACTCGATGGGCATCCACCGCCAGGTGCCGGACAAGCTGCGCCAGCTGCACCCGAAGTACGGGACGCCGTGGATCGGGATCCTCGTCTTCGGCGCCGTCGCGTGCCTGGCGATCACGACCGGGCGAGGCCGTCTTCCTGGGGAACATGTACGCCTTCGGGGCGATGCTGTCGTTCACGATCGCGCACCTCGCGGTCATCACGATGCGCTATCGCATGCCGGACGTCCCGCGGCCCTACCGCGGGCCGATGAACCTCCAGATCGGCGGGGTCGACGTTCCCGTCTTCGCGATCCTCGGGCTGCTCGGGACCGGGCCTGGCCTTCATCGTCGTGACCTTCCTGCACATCGACGTCGCGATCGCGGGCGTCGCCTGGCTGACCATCGGCATCACGTTCTACGTCTGGTATCGCCATCGCCACGGGCTGGACCTGACGACGACCGTCAAGGTCGCCGTCCCGGCGCCGGTGGTCGCGCACGAGGCCGAGTACGAGTCGGTGCTCGTCGCGCTCGACCCGCGCGCCTACTCGCCGGGCGCGGTCGCGACCGCGGTGAAGGTCGCCGCACGCCGGCGCCGCGGCATCCACGTCCTCGTCCCGATCACCGTCCCGGCCTCGGCCCCGATCGACGCCGAGATGCCCGAGCAGGAGCGCGCGGCGCAGACGATCATCGAGCAGGCGCGCCTGCAGGGCGGCCGGCGCGTCACCGGCCACTGGGAGAAGGTCCGCGCGGGCCAGGCCGGCCGCCTGATCGTCGAGGAGGCCAAGCAGCTGCGCGCGCGGGCGATCATCATGCCGCTGCCGCCGCGCCAGGGCGGGTCGCTGTTCGGCACGACGCTCGAGACCGTGCTCGAGGAGCGCCCGTGCCGCGTGATCATCCAGACCGATCCGCAGGCCCAGCGATCCAAGGCGCCCGCCGGCGTGGGTCGCGGCTGATGTCCGGCGGTCGTGACGCGCACCGGCAGCTGACGACGTTCTTCTCCGTCGCGATGCTCGTCCTCGGGCTGGCGATGATCATGCGCGCCGTCAGCGGGGGCGGCGGCGTCGTTCTCCGTCGGCGTCGTCATGGGCACGCTGTTCGTGCTCGCCGGCGCCGGGCGCATGTGGGCCGGGCGGCGCACGCGCTGATGCCCGACCGCAGCGAGCAGATGTTCCGCCGCGGCCTCGGGTCGCCGATGCTCTTCAGCGTCCTGTACACGGTGCTCGCGAGCGCGATCTACTTCGCGCTCGGCGTCGTCGCCGGCTACGCGCTGGGGCTGACGCCCGTCGTGCTTCGTCGTGTCCGGCGTGATGTTCGTCCTGGCGGCGATGACCTACGTCGAGGGCTCGTCGCTGCACCAGGACCGCGGCGGGTCGACGGTCTTCGCGCGCTACGCGTTCAACGAGCTGTGGAGCTTCATCGCGGGCTGGGCCGTGCTGCTCGACTACGTGATCCTGATCGCGGCGACCGCCTTCTGCGCGACGAACTACCTCGGCGCCTTCTGGGAGCCGCTCGGCGACGGCATCGTGGAGACGCTCGCCGTCTTCGCGATCCTCGGCTACGTCGCCGTGCGCAACATCCGCGGCTTCTCGTCGACGCGCTCGTCGCGGATCCGGATGCTCGTCGTCATCGACATCGCGCTGCAGCTCGCGCTGATCGCGCTGGGCATGGCGCTGCTGTTCGACGCCCATGCGATCACCGCGCACGATCGACCTGGGGACGACGCCGACGGTCGAGAACCTGATCGTCGCGTTCGGCATCGCGACCGTGGTCTCGACCGGCCTGGAGTCGGCGGCCGGGCTGACCGGCGAGGTCCGGGTCAGCCGGCGCGACCTGCGGCGCCTGGTCAGCGCGTCGTCGATGACGGTGTTCGTCGTCTACACCGGCATCGCGCTCGTCGCGATCAGCGCGCAGCCCGTGATCGACGGGAAGACGGCGCTCTCGAGCGACCTACAAGGACGCGCCGATGCTCGGCATCTCGGCGGCGTTCCACGAGCAGTGGCTGCGTGAGGGATCGAAGTACGTGATCGCGGCCGTCGCCGCGGTGACGCTGATCGCGGCGTCGAACTCGGCGATGCTCGGCCTCTCGCGCCTGGCGTACTCGCTGTCCACCAACCGGCAGATCCCGAGCGCCTCGGCCGCCTGCACCCGACGCGCTTCACGCCGTGGCTGTTGATCGTGCTGGCCACGATCATCGCGGCGGCGCTCGCCGTACCGCACGACCTCGACATGCTGCTCGGCCTGTACGCGTTCGGCGCGCTGCTCGGGCTGACGATCGCCCACGCCGCGATCGTGCGGCTGCGCTACAGCGAGCCGGACGTGCCTGCGTCCGTACCGCATCCCGTTCAACGTCCGCGTTCGGCGCGGGTTCGCTGCCGCTGCCGGCGGTGCTCGGCATCATCCTCAGCGTCGGCGGCGTGGATCAGCGTGCTGATCACGCACACCTCGGCGCGCTGGGTCGGCCTGGCCTGGATGGCGTTCGGCCTCGCGCTCTACGTCATCTACCGCCTGTCGACCGGCAAGTCGCTGCTGCGCCGGGTGACGGTGCCCGAGGAGGCGCTGCTGCGCGAGCACGTCGACATCGAGTACGGCTCGATCCTCGTGCCGATCTTCGGCACCGCCCTGGACGACGACATCATGCAGACCGCCGGGCGCCTGGCCAGCGAGGAGGACGTCGTCGGGGACGACGGCGCCGGAGCGACGATCGAGGCGATCTGGGTGTTCGAGGTGCCGATGTCGCTGCCGATCGACGCGCGGCTGCCCGAGGCCGAGCTCAAGCGCGCCCGCGCCGCGCTGGCGCGCGCGAAGGCCGTCGGGGAGGAGTACGCGGGCGTCGAGGTCGCGACCGCCACCGTGCGCGCGCGGCGCGCCGGCCAGGCGATCGTCGACGAGGCGCGCCGGCGCGGGGTGCAGGTGATCGTCCTGGCGGCCGAGGAGCCCTCGAAGATCCGCGGCGGCACGCGGCTCGGCGGCCGCGCCGGCATGGACACGTTCGTCGGAGCCGCGACGAAGCTCGTCGTCGCGAAGGCCGGGTGCCCGGTGATCCTCACCGCGCCGCCGGTCGGCGACCGCTCCGTCTCGACCGGTGGGGACGACGAGACATCCGCGCCGAAGTGTCTCGCTAGAGTCTCGCCGCGATGTCCTTCATCCTGATCGTCGGCGCCGGTCGCGTCGGCTCGTCCGTCGCCCGCGCCATGCTCGCGCTGGGCCACGAGGTGTCCGTCCTCGACGAGGACCCGCTCTCCCACGACCGGCTCGACGCCGGCCAGGTGACGACCTGGGAGGACTCCGGCGGCCGCTTCACGATCGGCCAGGCGCTCGAGGCCGACGCGCTGCGTCGAGGCCGGGATCGAGCAGGCCGACGTCTTCATCGCCGCCACCAACGGCGACAACACGAACCTGACCATCGGCCAGATCGCCCAGCGGGGCTACGAGGTCCCGAACGTGCTCGTCCGCGTCATGGACCCGGCGCGCGCCGAGTGGTACGCCGCGCAGGGGCTCAAGACGATCTGCCCGACGCGCTACGCCGTCGAGATGTTCGAGCAGGCGCTGCTGGAGGGCGAGGCCTGATGTACGCGATCATCGTCGGCGGCGGCAAGGTCGGCCTCAACCTCGCACGCGAGCTGCTCGACAAGGGCCACGAGGTGACGCTGATCGAGCAGCGCCGCGACCGCTACCTGGCGATGGAGGACGAGCTCGAGCACGTCGCGCAGTACGGCGACGGCACGGAGCTGTGGGTCATGGAGCGCGCCGGCGTCCAGCGCGCCGACCTCGTCGTGGCCGTGACCGGCGACGACGAGGACAACATCCTGATCTGCCAGGTCGCCCGCGAGAAGTACCTCGTCGACCGGATCATCGCCCGCGTCAACAACCCGCGCAACCGCCAGTACTTCGAGCTGCTCGGCATCCAGCCGGCGGTGTCCGCGACCGACCTGATCCTTCGCCTGATCGAGCACGAGGTGCCCGTCCTACGGCCTGGTGCACCTGCTCGACCTCCCGGGCGAGCGGCTCGAGATCATCGAGGTCGAGGTCGTCGCCGGGTCGCTCGCGGCCGGCGCCGCGGTCAGCACGCTCGTCGCTGCCCGAGGGCAGCATCGTGATCTCCGTGCTGCGTGACGGCGGCGGGTTCGTCCCGAACGGCGACACCGTGATCGAGGCCGGCGACGAGGTGCTCGTGTGCCTCGACCCGGGCCTCGAGGAGCAGGTCACGCCGCTGTTCGCGGTCCCCGCCTAGCGCCGCGTCCACCGCGCCGTCGGAGCCACCCGGGATGATCCCCGGATGCGCTACTACCCCGAGCTTCCGGCACCCCGAACCCGCGCGATCCTCGGCGACATCGCCGTCATCGTGCTGATCGTCCTGTTCGCCTGGCTGGGCATGAAGGTGAACAACACCGTCGACGACCTCGCCAGCCTCGGCCGCGGCGTCCAGGACGCCGGCACGTCGGTACAGAAGAGCTTCGATCAGGCGGGCAGCGTCATCGGCGACGTCCCGATCGTCGGCGGGTCGCTGAAGGACGCGCTGACGCAGGCGGGCCGCCAGACCGGTGGCAACGCCGTGGCGCTCGGGAAGCAGGGCGAGACCGCGGTCGAGGACACCGCGAAGCTCCTGGGGTGGGTGACGTTCGCCCTGCCGACGCTCGTCGTGCTGCTCTGGGCGATCCCGCGCCGCGTCATACGCGTGCGCCGGATGAGCGCGGCGACGAAGATCCTGCGCGACGCCGGCAGCGCCGAACGGCGGCGGCTGCTGGCGATGCGGGCGGCGTTCGACCTGCCCTACGGAACGCTGCTGTCGTACACGAAGGACCCGATCGGGGACCTCGCGGCGGGGCACTACCAACCGCTGCTCCA
Source organism: uncultured Solirubrobacteraceae bacterium (assembly GCA_963781935.1). Lineage (GTDB taxonomy): Bacteria > Actinomycetota > Thermoleophilia > Solirubrobacterales > Solirubrobacteraceae > F1-60-MAGs163. Next base: position 1,179,918 of record CAWAHX010000005.1, on the reverse strand, counting down.
GGCCGTCTTCGAGGACGCCGGGCTGCGCGCGCCACCCGCCGCCGACCTTCTATGATGGACGGCCCTTGCGGGATGGTGTAATCGGCAACACGCTTCGCTCTGGACGAAGTATTCAAGGTTCGAGTCCTTGTCCCGCAGCTCTCGACGGCCCCGTGTTCACGGGGCCGTTGCCCTTCCGCGAGGGCGACCGCGCGGTCACATCCCGCGCAGAGCCGAGAGCTGAAGCTCCGCCGTGCTTTGCCGGCTCTTGGTACACTCGGCGTGACCATCGCTCGTGAAGTGCCCACTCCCAGGGGCGCGGGGGGCGCGCGACGGCTGCGCGCCTCCCGTCTTGGGCCGGCTGCCCGTGAGCTCAGGAGATCGGCTCCCAGACCGCCCACTCCGCGACCAGGCGGCCGTCGAGCCAGCGACTGAAGTTCATGCCTTCGGCGAGCTCTCGCGCACCACGGACGGCCACCAGCCGTGACGCGACGCGGCCGCCGTCGACCACCTGCTCGACGACGTCGAATGCACGTCGGGGAACCGCACGCGGAAGTCCGAGATGGCGCGCCCGAGCGACGACACATCGCGATCCTCGCGAACGCTCCCCCGCATGTGACCCTCGTATCCCGGCGCCACGACGTCACCAGCCGGTCCACCGCGCCGTCGTTCCAGACGCCCACGTACGTTCGGAACAGCTCATCGCTCCCATCACCGAGCCTATGCCGCGCAGCCCACGGGCTGGCCCGATGAATTCGCTCGCCCCGACGGGTCTACACGCGTATGGAACACCACCAGGAGCCCGTGACCGAGCTCGACGCGCGGTTCAGCAGCGACGGCGCGCGCGCGACGCCGTGGGCGACCGGGCTTCGCCGGATCGAGGAGGCGGAGCTGTTCTGGCTCTCGACCGTCCGCCCCGACGCGCGCCCGCATGTCACCCCGGTGATCTCGGTCTGGCTGGACGACGCGGCGTACTTCTGCACCGGCGCGGACGAGCGCAAGGCGCACAACCTGGCGCGGAACCCGCGATGTGCCCTGACGACCGGTTGCAACGTGCTCGCGGAGGGGCTCGACGTCGTGATCGAGGGTGACGCCGTCAGGGTGCGGGATGACGAGCGGTTGCGCAGCGTCGCAGCGCGGTACGAGTCGAAGTACGGCCCCGAGTGGCACTTCGAGGTCGTGGACGGCGCTTTCGTCGGGCAGGGCGGCAACCTCGCGGTGGCCTTCGCGGTCGTCCCGTCGACGATCCTGGGCTTCGGCAAGGGGGAGTTCAGCCAGACCCGCTGGCGGTTCCCGGGCCGCTGAACGCGCTACACCACCTCCCGCAGGTCACCCGTGTGCACGTCGTAGACGAATCCGCGCACGCTGTCCTTCTTCGGGATGAACGGGCTCGCGTGGATGCGAGCGAGCGACTGGCGACGATCTCCTCGGTGCCCAGCAACCGCTGGGAGATCGCCAGCGAGCGGATCTCGTCGTCGGTCACGACGCCGCCGGCGTTGCGGATCACATGCGCGTCGCCCTCCTGCAGGCCGAGCAGCCCGTACGGATTGAGACGGGCATCCATGCAGGCGAGGATCGCGATCTTCCGGCCGGGAGGGAGCGGCAGGTCGCCCTTGTCGAACGTTGCCTTGTAGGCCTCGGCGTTGGACAGCAGCTCGTCGGTGACGCTCACGGTCGCATCCTCTCTCGGTCGGGGAGCGGACAACACTAGCGCACTGATTCAGTGGGGAAGCCTCACTCCGTCCGATGGGAAGGATTGCGCCCCGCAGGCGTCCTTGGGACTGACCCCGGTTTTCAGGAGGCATGTCTTGTCCGTCCCATCGTTGCGCTTCGTCGTTCCGATCGCCGTGCTCGCCGCGCTCGGGCTCGGCGCCTGCGGCAGCTCGGGCAGCTCCGGCGGCTCCACCACCTCCGCCGGCGCGAGCTCGTCGACGCCCGCCGCCGCGCCGACCGCGGCCGCAGGCGCATCGACGGTCGCGCTGAGCGCCGACCCGTCGGGCGCGCTGGCCTTCGACCAGAACACGGAGACCGCAAAGGCGGGCACCGTGACGCTGAAGATGTCGAACCCGGCCGGCCTGCCGCACGGGATCGCCATCGAGGGCAACGGCGTCAACAAGGTCGGGCCCGTCGTGCAGAAGGGCGGCACCTCGACCGTGACGGCCACGCTCAAGCCCGGGACGTACACCTACTACTGCCCCGTCCCCGGACACAAGGCCGGCGGGATGACCGGAACGCTGACGGTCACCTGACCGAGTGCGAGGGGAGTAGCGTGGCCTGCGTGGCGGACATCCAGCAACGTGCGCCCCTGCGGCAACTGGACCCGAACGAGCTCGGTGATCATCTCGACCGGCTCTATCGCGCGGCCTGGGCGATGTGCGGCAACCGCGAGGATGCCGAGGACCTCGTCCAGGAGATGTACGCGAACGTCCTCTCGCGGTCGCGGTGGCTCCACGGCGACGACGACCTGGGCTATCTCATGCGCGCGCTGCGCAACGCACACGTCAACCGCGCACGCGCCGCCGCCCGGCGGCCGCGGACGTCGTCGCTGCAGGCGCGTGAGAGCGAGCCGGTAGCGCCGGCGGGTTCAGGCCCGGAGGCGGCGCTCGAGGCCGGGGCGCTGTTCACGGCGATCGCCGCGCTTCCCCCGGCCTTCCGGGACGCGCTCGTCGCAATCGACGTCGCCGGCCTGTCCTACCGTGAGGCCGCGCGCGCTCTGCGCGTCCGCGAGGCGACGATCACCAGCCGGCTGCACCGCGCCCGGGCGCGGATCGCGGCGGAGATGCGATGACCCACGACAAGACCGCTGAGTACGAGGAGATCGGTGCCGCCGTCCGCGAGACGGTCGCCGGGGTGCGGGCGCCGACCCGCCTGCGCGCGAGCGTCGCGGCGCAGCAGCTGCAGCGCACGCCCACCCGCCGTCGGTACCTCCGGCGCCCGGCGCTCGCCGCCGGCGCCGCGCTGCTCGCGGTCGCGGCCGTCGCCCTCCTCGTCGGGCTGTCCGGGCCTGCCACCTCGGGCCCCTCGATCGCCGAGGCCGCCATCGCCGGGCTTCATCCGGCGGGCGGGGCGCCGCCGCCCAGCAGCGGCGACGGGTATCTGCGCGGGTCGGTCGACGGCGTCGCGTTCCCGGACTACACGGCCGCCGGCGGCTGGCGCGCCGCGGGGATGCGCCGCGACCGCGTCGGCGGTCGCAGCATGACGACCGTCGTCTATGCGCGCGGGAGCGCCCGCGTCGGATATGTGATCGTCGACGGGAAGGCGCTGCCGGTCCCGGGCGACGCGCAGTCGAGGACCTACGGCGGCGTGCCCGTCCACGTCCTGGAGCGCGGGGGAGCGGTGATCGTCACCTGGCGCCGCGGCGGCCACACGTGCATCCTGGCCGCGCGCGGGCTCCCGCTCGAACCGCTGCTGGAATTCGCGACGCGGCTCTGAGCGCTCATGAGCCTGCGACGCGCCCGACCTCGGCCAGGGTGGTGAGGCCCTGGCGGACCTTCTCGAAGCCATCGTCGCGCAGCCGGCGCATGCCGCCGTCGACCGCCTCCTGGGCGATCACGTTCGCCGACTCCTGCCGCATGATCAGCGAGCGGATGTTCTCGGTGATCGGCATCACCTCGAACAGGCCGATGCGCCCGCGGTAGCCGGTGCCGCCGCAGCGCCCGCAGACGCCCGGCTCGAAGATCGTCACGTCGTCGGTGACGTCGTAGCCCGCCTCGCGCAGCGTCTCCGCGGGCATGACGGTCTCGACCTTGCAGTTCTTGCAGAGCGTGCGCGCGAGGCGCTGGGCGACCACGCAGTCGATCGCCGAGGCGGTCAGGAACGGCTCGATGTTCATGTCGAGCAGGCGGCTGATCGCGGTCGGGGCGTCGCGCGTGTGCAGCGTGGAGAGCACGAGATGGCCGGTGAGCGCCGCCTCGATGGCGATCTGGGCGGTCTCGTGGTCGCGGATCTCGCCGACCATGATGATGTCGGGGTCGGCACGGACCATCGTTCGCAGCGCGCGGGCGAACGTCATGCCGACCTTGCCGTTCACCTGCATCTGCTTGATCCCGTCGACGCGGTACTCGACGGGATCCTCGATCGTGATGATCGAGCGATCGCCCGTGTTCAGCACCGCGAGCGCACCGTAGAGGGTGGTCGTCTTGCCCGATCCGGTCGGTCCGGTGACGAGCGTCGCACCGTACGGCTGGCCGATCGCGTGGCGCAGCCGCGCGGACTCGGCCTCTCCGAGGCCGAGCTGATCGAGCTGGATGACGCCGCCGCCGGCGTGGTCGAGCACGCGCATCACGACCGACTCGCCGCCGACGAGCGGGAGCGTCACGACGCGGACGTCGACGCTGCGACCGTCGACCGCCAGCGCGAGGCGCCCGTCCTGCGGGACGCGGCGCTCGGAGATGTCGAGGTTCGCCATGATCTTCACGCGCGAGACGACGCCGCGGACCATGCGTCGCGGGACGGCGTTGGAGGCCTTCAGGACGCCGTCGATGCGGTAGTGCACGCGCATCTCGCTGCCGTCGGGATCGAAGTGGACGTCGCTGGCGCCGAGCTCGATGGCCTCGGCGATGATCGAGTGCACGAGCTTGATCACCGGGGCGTCGTCGTCGGCGTCGCGCACGTCGCTGATGAGGAGGTCCTCTTCGGCCTCGTCGGGCGCCTCGCCGACCTGCTCGAGGCGGGCGAGCTTGGCGATCAGCGCGCCGATGTCCTCACTCGACGCGACGACCGGGTGCACGTCCAGCCCGGTCATCATCGCGACGTCGTCGATCGCGAGCACGTTCGCAGGATCGGAGGTCACGAGCAGCAGCGTGCGCTCGTCCTTGTAGCCGATCGGCACCGCCCCATAGCGGTGCGCGGCCTCCGGCGTCACGAGGCTGCAGGCGCGGAAGTCGACGCTGTAGGCGGCGAGATCCACGTAGTCCACGCCGAAGCGCTCGGCGATGACCCGCGCGAGCTGGTCGGCGGTCAGCGTGCCGCGACTGACGAGCACCGTGCCGGTGGAGGAGGCGGTGGCGCGAGCCTCGGCGACCGCCGCCTCGACCTCGAGGCGATCGGCCAGCCCGAGGTCGACCACGATCTCGCCGATCATGCGGCGCGACCGCTGGCGCTGGGTGGGTGGCACGATGCCGAGCGGCATCCCCCCGGCGGCGGGGGTGGGCGGAGCGACGGAGATGTCGGGCTGCATGCGCGAAATGAGGGGTCGGGGAAACCGGAACGGACCTTCCCACCTGATCGGCACGCAGCGGCCGGAACACAAGTGCTAACCGGCCGCGTGCTCCTCCCGGACGCCCTCGGGCATCAGCAGGATCGCCCCCGCGAGGAAGCAGATCGCGCCGATCGCCGTCCCGGCGTTGGCTATCGCGGCGCTCACCGGCTCGCTCGTCGACGGGTTGATCAGCGCGGCGGCGGCGGAGACGCCGAAGGCGATCGAGCCGAGCATGTTCAGCGCCACGATCCACCAGCTCATGGAGTGGGCGAGGACCGCGAACCAGCGGTGGCAGACCTCGGCGAGGGCGAGCTCGCTCGCCACCAGGAAGCAGATCGAGCCGAAGACGTCCGGCGCCCAGACGCGCAGGTTCTCCTGGTGGCTGTCGAGGCCCTTCTGCATCGCCAGGAACGTGCTCACGTTGAAGAACAGCGTTCCCCCGAGCTGGATCGCGGAGGCGAGCCAGTCGATGCGGCCGGGCTCCCACGACGCCGGTCGCAGCGGGCGTCGCTCGTGTTCATGCAGGAGCGGCCCGCGCTCGACGTTGACGACCTCCCAGAACTGGAGATATCCCGCCGTGGTGAAGAACAGCGAGCCGACGAAGTACGTGATCCCGATCGCCGGACGCGGGGAGGACGCCCACTGCGAGGCGATCGCGGCGACCGCGAAGCACGTCGAGCCGATCGCGAAGTTGAGCGCGATCCACCATCCCAGGCGGTCGGGCCGCCACCAGACGCCGGTCCGCGGGCCGGCGTCCTCCTTGCGGTTCTGGCGTGAGCGCCAGCGCACGAGCTCGCCGTCGGGGCGCCGGACGATCACCCTTGTGATGAATCGCCCGGGCCCCTCGGCGGAGACGAGCTCCCAGCCCGGTGGCAGCTCGAGGTAACCGGCGCCGGAACTAGCCTGCGACATCCTCGGCGGCTGCCAGCCCGACGGCCACGAGGTCCAGCGGATGGACCCAGGACTCGCCCAGCAGCTGGCCGCCGGCGCCCTGCACGGCTTCGCGCAGGGGGATGGCCCAGCGATGCTCCAGCAGCGCGATCGCCGCCGACGTCCCGTTCGGGATCGCGTCGGTGACGACCCACATCTCTGCGTCGTCGATGATGTGCCCGTCGGCGCCGGCCTCCGCGCCGGCCAGGGCGCCGGCCTCGGCACCCTCCTCGCCCGCGAAGCCGAAGCCGATCAGCGCACCGACCGTCGCGCCGAACTCCTCGGCCTGCTCCTCGGTCAGGTCGCTGGCCTGCAGGATCGCGACGTCGCCGGCGTCGTCCTTCGTCACGAACAGCAGGTCGATCAGGCGGATCGTGTCGTGCTCGCGCAGCGTCTCGAGCTCCTTCAGGATCGAGCCGGTGAAATTGTTGCCCTCGAAACCGAGCAGCACCAGTTGAACAGGTCCAATGGTCATCGTGTCTCTCCTCGTCCTCGTGCGGGGCTCAGCCCTGCAGGACCTGGGCCTTGGCCGTCTCGAACTCGTCCTGGGTCAGTGCGCCGGAGTCGAGCAGGCTCTTCAGCTCGGTCAGCTTCGAGGCGATGTCGCCGCCGGCGGCGGCCGGTGCGGCCGGAGCGGGCGGCGGAGGCGGCGGGGGCGGAGCCGGCGCGGCGGCGACCGGCGCCGGCTGCGCCTGCTGCTGCTCGAGCGCTTCGATCCGCTCCTCCTGGTCCGCGTCGGCCTGCTGGCCGCGCTGGGCGTGCTTTCCGACGGCGTACGCGCCGCCGCCGATCATCGCCGCCCGCATCAGCGGGCGCCTCCTTCGCATCATCTCGACCGACTCCTTGTTGTCGTGGCACCGCTGGGCGCGGCACCGCAGTCGATCGGAACACTACCGCTAGGCGGCGGCCTGTTCTGCCCAGGCGCGGTAGAGCTGAGCGTAGGCGCCTTCGGCCTCGATCAGCTCCTCGTGCGTGCCCTGCTCGACGATGCGCCCGTGCTCGAGGACGACGATCCGGCCCGCCTGGCGGATCGTCGACAGGCGGTGGGCGACGACGATCGCGGTGCGGCCCGCGAGCAGCCGCCGCAGCCCGGCCTCGATCTTGCCCTCCGTGTGGATGTCGACGTTCGACGTGGCCTCGTCGAGGACGAGGATGCGCGGGTCGGCCACCAGCGCGCGACCGAACGCGACGAGCTGGCGCTGACCCGCCGAGAGCTGCACGCCGCGCTCGCCGATCTGCGTGTCGAGGCCGTTCGGGAGCTTGGCGACGATGTCCCACAGCCCGATCGCCCGGGCCGCGCTCTCGAGCTCCTCGCGGGTCGCGTCGTCACGTCCGAAGGCGAGGTTGTCGGCGATCGTGCCGCTGAACAGGAAGGCCTCCTGGGGGACGATGCCCAGCTGCGAGCGCAGCGACTGCATCGTGATGTCGCGCAGATCGTGGCCGTCGACGAGGACGACGCCCTCGCTGGGGTCGTAGAAGCGCGCGACGAGCTTGGCGAACGTGGACTTGCCGGCGCCGGTGGCGCCGACGAGCGCGACGGTCTGGCCCGGCGGGATCGTCAGGTCGACGTGGGTCAGCGCGAGCTTCGTGCCCTCGTCGGTGCGGTAGCGGAAGGAGACGTCCTCGAAGCGGATCTCGCCCTTGATGTGCGGGAGCTCGGTCGCGGTCGGCGAGTCGGTGAGGTCGGGCTCGACGTCCAGCAGCTCGAAGATCTTGTCCAGCGCGGCCATGCCGGACTGGTAGGTCGTGTACACCTGCGAGAGCTGGCCGATCGGGTCGAAGAAGTTGTTCAGCGCGGCGATGAAGCCGACGAGCACGCCGATCTGGATGTTCCCGTCGATCGCCTGCAGGCCGCCCACGACGATCACGAGGACGGTCGCCAGCGAGCTGATGAACTCGACCGCGGGGAAGTAGGCCGCGTTCAGGTAGACCGTCTTGAGGTTCGCCTCGCGGTTGCGCTCGTTCAGCACCTCGAACTGGTCGCGATGGAAGGGCTCACGGGCGAACGAGCGCACGACGCGCACGCCGGAGAGCGTCTCCTGCAGGTAGGCGGTGATCGAGCCGATCGTCTCGCGCGTGTGGCGGTAGGCGTCGGCGCTGACGATCCGGAAGATCAGCGACAGCAGCGCCATGACGGGGAAGATCAGGAACACGAGCAGCGCCAGCTGCCAGTCCAGGAGGAGCAGGATCACGATCGAGCCGACGAGCGTCAGCGTCGCCTGGAACAGCGTCACGACGGTGTCGGTGACGAGCGAGTCGAGCGCCTCGACGTCGTTCGTCATGCGGCTGATCAGCACGCCCGCGGGCCGCCGCTCGTAGAAGCCGACGGGCTGGCTCTGCAGATGATTGAAGATCCGCACGCGCAGGTCCTGCAGCGCGCGCTGGCCGACCCAGCCGACGAGGAAGTTCTGCGCGTACGAGGCCGCCCACACGATCAGGACGCTGGCCAGGTACAGCGCGACGACGAGGTTCAGCGCCGCGACGTCGCCGGGGATGATGCCCTTGTCGATCGCGGCGGCGGCCAGCGGCGCCGGGGCGAGCGAGGCGGCGACGCCGATGACGAGCACCACGAACATCGCGATGACGCGCCAGCGATAGGGCGCGACGAGCGCCGCGAGGCCGTGAACCTTGCGGCCGCGGCCGCTGGTGCCGCGCAGGCGCCGGCGTGAGTCCTCCCACAGCAGCCTGACGCGCTCACGGCGGGTCGCGTCGGCCGGCGCGACCGGCGGGCGGTCGTCGACGGAGGGACCCCAGTGGCCGTGGGCGCTCACAGGCCCGCCACCTCGCGCTCGTAGGGGTTGCGATTGAGGAAGACCTGATCGGGGAGGCCCTTGGCGACGATCTCGCGGTACAGGTCGCTCTGCTCGATCAGGTCGTCGTGGCGCCCGTGCGCGATCAGCTCGCCGTCCTCGAGCACGACGATCTCCTGCGCCAGTGCGATCGTCGACAGGCGGTGGGCGATGACGAATGTCGTGCGGCCGGCCATGACCTCCTGCAGCGCGTCCTTGATCTCGCGCTCGGTGGTCGCGTCGACGGCGGAGGTCGCGTCATCGAGGATCAGGATGCGCGGATCGGCCAGCAGCGCGCGGGCGATCGCCAGCCGCTGGCGCTGCCCGCCGGACAGCGTCATCCCGCGCTCCCCGACGCGCGTGTCGTAGCCGTCCGGCAGCCGCTCGATGAACTCGTGCGCCTGTGCGCGGCGCGCCGCCTCGAGGATGTCCTCGTCGGAGGCGTCGGGCCGCGCGTAGGCGATGTTCTCGGCGACGCTGGCGGAGAACAGGAACGGGTCGTCGTTGACGGTCGCGATCTGCGATCGCAGCGAAGCGGGGTCGACGTCGCGCACGTCGACCCCGTCGACGAGCACGGAGCCGGAGGTCGGCGTCGTAGAGCCGCGGGATGAGCTGCACGAGCGTCGTCTTGCCCGAGCCGGTGCCCCCGACGATCGCGACGGTGCAGCCGGCCGGGACCTCGAGCGAGATGTCGTGCAGCGCGTCGTGGCTGGCCCCGTCGTAGCGCAGGGTGACGTCGCGCAGCTCGACGCGGCCGTTGCCGGCGGGCATCGGGACCGCGTCCGGGGAGGCGACGACCTCGGGTGCGCGGTCGAGGATCTGGAAGAGCCGGGCGCCCGAGGCGGTCGCGCGCTGGGCCATCCCGAGCGAGATCCCGAGCGTGCGCATCGGCCCGATCAGCATCAGCAGGTAGGTGTAGAAGGCGGTGAACGCGCCGAGCGTGAGGTTGCCGTGGATCACCTCGCGTCCGCCGATGAGCAGCAGCGCGGCCAGCCCCAGCTGCGGGAGGAACCCGATGAACGGCCCGTAGAAGGCCTGGATCCTGGTCGAGATCATCGCCTGCTCGAAGACGCGGCCGACCTGGCTCTCGAAGCGCCGCCGCTGACGGTCCTCTGCGGCGAACGCCTTGACGACGCGCACACCTGAGACGTTCTCCTCGACCTCGGCGGTCAGCTCGGCCAGGCGCTGCTGGAACTCCTGGATCGCCGGGCGCGACCTGCGGCCGAAGCGGGCCGCCACGAGGATGACGAACGGCACCGGCGCCAGCGAGATCGCCGCCAGGCCGGGATTCACGATGATCATCGCGACCGACGCGAGCACGATCGTCAGCCCGGACTGCAGCATGAACAGCAGCCCGTAACCCAGGAAGAAGCGCACGGCCTGCAGGTCGACGGTGGCCCGTGACATCAGCTGACCGGTCTGCTGGCCGTCGAAGAACGCGAGCTCCAGCGACTGCAGGTGCTCGTACATGTAGGCGCGCAGGTCGCGCTCGACGCCGAGCGAGACCCGGCCGGAGATCAGGCGCCGGAAGACGGTCAGCGCGAGGCGCAGCATGCCTGCGACGAGCACCGCCGCTCCGAGCAGCTCGAGGTTCGCCTTGTTCCCAGCGCGGATCTGGTTGATCGCGGCACCGGTCAGCGCCGGGATCGCGATCGTGAACACCATCGCGGTCAGCGCAAGGACGAAGCTCTGCGTGACACCGCGGCGATAGGGCTTCAGGAAGCCGAGGAGTCGTCGAAAAGTAGGCAAACTTCAGAAAGTATAGTAAGGGAATGTCCGCGCCCGCCTTCGGCTTGTGCGATCGCTGCGAGCATCAGCGCATCGTCGGGAATACGCGCGGGTCGACGTTTTCGCTCTGCGAACGCTCACGAACCGATCCGCGCTATCCGCGCTATCCGCGGGTCCCGGTCGGCGCCTGCCCGGGGTTCACGCCCCGTGCAGCGCAGCCTCGCCCGCCGGAGCCTGAGCGGTGACCTGCGTCGCGCGCCGGGCCTCGATCTCGTAGACGTTCGCGGCGTAGCCCTGCCACAGGTACGAGAGCGGCATGTGGATCGGACGATGCTGCATCTGCCAGACGTGGCACAGCTCGTGGGTGACGAGGTCGTCCGAGGTCTCCGACAGCGGCCTGCGCACGAAGATCACGTTCCACGTCGCGTAGCCGTCGAACCGCCGCAGCCAGGGAAGCTTGAACAGCGACGGTGCGCTCACGAGCCGCACGCGCCTCGTGCGGACGGGCTTCGGGTACCAGTCGAGCGTCCGCAGCCGCGCGCCGGCGCGCTCCAGGGCGGCGCGTGCCTGAGCCTGCTCAGCCACTGGAGGTGGTCGTGCCCGAGCCCCCGGAGAAGATCCCGTTGTCGCTCCCGGAGCCGGAGCCGAGCCGAGCCGGACGAGCCCGAGCCCGATGAGCCGGAGCTCGACGAGCTGCCGCCCGACAGGTCGGCCGTGGTGAACGGGTCCAGGACGAGGAACGCGCGATTGTCCTGGTTGGCCTGCGTGAGGCTCGACTTGAAGAGCGTCGGGAGCGTCAGGCGGTCGACGAGCAGTGCATCGGGTGAGCGGGCGACGCCGGCGACCGACGGGACGTCGGTGGTGAGCGTCGCGTCGAGCGGGCGGTGCAGCTCCGGGCTCAGCTCCCCCTTGCGGAAGAACAGCACCTGGCTGGCCTGCTTGCCGGGCGGGGGCGGCATCATCACGGTGACCTGCTTGACGCCGTCGAGGTAGCGGAAGCTGTACAGCGCGAGCTCCAGCGCCTCGCGGCGCAGCAGCAGGTGGCGCTCGAGCGACGGCTTCCCGTCGGCGATCGCGCAGTCCTTCCCCAGGCCGCAGAGCCGGAACAGGACGCCCTTGTCGCCAAACAGCTTGATGTCACCGCCCTGGGCGGCCGTCTGGCGCAGGGCGACCGTCAGCGGCAGGCCGGCGACCTGCATCGGACCGCCCTCGACGAGCACGAGCTGCCGGCCGGTGTTCAGGTGGTAGCGCTCGCCGACGTGCGTGGCGATCTGCTGGGCCGCGGTTCCGGACGTCCCGGGCTTCCAGTCCGACCACTTCGGCCCCGAGTCCTTGGAGTCGCTGCCGGCACCGATCACCAGTGCGAGGGCGATCAGGACCGCGCCGGCGCCGATCGCGACCAGCGCTCCGGTGAGGAACTGGAAGCGCGGGGCGTGCGGGGTCTGCGCATGGGACAGTGCCGGCGCTCCCGCATCAGGGATCCGCTCGGGGAGCAGGTCGCTCGGGGTCGTCGTCTCGGGCGGCGTCTCGTCGGTCGCCTCGGACTCGACGATCTCGGCGTCGGGCAGGTCCTCCTCGGGCACCGCCGCGCGGCGCGCCGGCAGCAGCTCCGACGGATCGTGCCGCGGGCGGGTGCCGGCGGGATCCTCGGGACGGTCGGCCGTCGGGTCGTGTCGGTCGGCGTCGCTCACAGCTGCGGCCAGATGTCCTCGTCGAGGATGTCGATCTCCGGCGCCTGCAGCCGTGAGGCGTCGAGCAGGGTCGTGACCTCGTCGCCGTACAGCTCGCGACGCTGCACGAGCGTGTCGGCGATCTCGGCGACGGCCTCACGGTTGTGGCGCATGCACGCCAGCGCCGTCACGTAGCACTGGCCGAGGATCCGGGCCGCGGCGCGCTTCTTCTGCGGGTCCGACAGAACGGCGCCGACCGGATCGCCCTGCATCGGGTTCGCGCGCCGGTTCATGATCATCACGCCGATGTCCTCGAAGCGCTTCATGATGCGCTCCTCGGCCTCTTCGCGCTCCTCGGCCGTCGGGAACAGCGCGGGGTCCAGCCGGACGGGCTCCGGGCCCATGCCGCTGGCTCCGACCATGTTCGCGGCGCCCCAGGTGGCGCTGTAGATGTCGCCGCCGACGCCGACCGAGTTCTCGCCGTAGAAGACGTGCTCGGCGGCCATCGCCCCGAGCGTCCAGACGAGCTTGCCGACCTCCTCGTGGCGCCACGAGGAGAACCGCTCCTCCTTCTCGATCGCCTGGTGGTGGCCGAGCGAGGTGCCGCGCATGCGGATCGACAGCCGCGTGGACATCGTGTCGGCCATGTAGATGTGGCTGGCGACCGCGTGGCCCGCCTCGTGGATCGCGACCGCGCGCGTCTCCTTCTCGACGTAGTCGACGCCGACGGCGGTGCCGGACTCGATCGTCGTCATCGCCTCGACGATGTCCTCGCGGTTGAAGCTCGGGCGCTGGTCGGAGTGCGCGTGGGTCAGCGCCATCGAGCAGACCTGTTCGATCATCGCGGGCGAATAGCCGTTCGTCATCCGCGCCAGCTCGTCGCGGCGCTCGGGCGTGTCGAGCGCCGGGTCGTGCGCGACCTTCGCGAGGTACAGGTCGAAGATGTCCTCGCGGTCGTCCTTGGTCGGCGTGCGGAACCAGATGTGACGACCCATGCGGCCCGGGCGGACGAGCGCGGGGTCGAGCGCCTCGATCGGCACGTTCGTCGCCCCGATGAAGTAGATCTCCTCCTGGCGCGGCTTGGCGGGCTTGACGCGCAGGCGCAGCTTCCCGATCCGCTGGGGGATGATGTACGCGGCGTCGAGGAAGGTGTTCAGCTTCTTCGAGACCCACTTGCGCAGGAACGGCGGCTCGTCGACGCCGTCCATCTGCACGAGCAGCTGGTTGAGCGCCATCCCTCCGCCGCCCATCATCCCGCCCATCATGCCGCCGGGGATCACGGTGCGGATCCGGTCACGGACCGCCACGACGGCCCCGGGGTAGATCTGGGCCGGCTCGGGAGCGCGCGCGGCGAACATCCGATCGCGCCAGGCGCGCGTCTCCAGGACGAGGTCTCCGGAGGGGGTGAACGAGCCCCACGCCCCGAACATCGGCATCTCGTCGAGCGGGCTGCCGGTCGGCGGGAGGCCACTCGCCATGCCCATCCCGGCGGCGCCGAGCGCCTGGCGGCGCATGCCGACGGCGTCGATCTCGTCGATGAAGATGATGCACTGACCGCCCCACTTGCGCGCGAGCCGCCGCGCCTTGCGGATCAGGAACCCGACGATGATGACGTCCATCCCGATGAACGTCTGGGCGAAGCCCGATCCCGGCATGGTGACGATCGGCGAGTTGAACGAGGTGGCGATCGCCTTCGAGAGCATCGTCTTGCCGGTGCCGGGCTGGCCGATGAAGAGCAGGCCGCGCTCGGGCTTGCCGCCCGCGCCCCTGAAGGCGTCCCCGGACTGCCACAGGGAGATCACGCGCGTGACCTCCTGCTTGGGCTCCGCCTGTCCGCGGACGTCGGCGAGCTTCACGCCCCAGTCGGCCTCGCCCGGCTCGTACCCCTTCATCTGCTTGAGCCCGAAGAACAGCATCGGGCCCATCAGGATCAGGAAGTTGAAGAGGAAGAAGAGCGGGAGCTGGAATGCGAGCAGTGCCAGCTGGCTGAGCCCGCCCGGCTGTGAGGTGATCGAGTTCCACAGCGACGAGATCGACGTGCCCAGCAGCGACAGCAGCAGCGAGATCCCGCCGAGGACGACGACGATCACGATCACGTTGTGGAAGAAGCGCCGCCAGAACCACAGGCGCCGGCGCTCGACGATGTCCGCGTCGAGCAGTTCCCGATCCGCGCCGTAGAGGCTGGCGCGGGGGATCAGGCGGTGCGCGATCACGTCGATGAGGCCGCGGAACGCGGCGACGGCGGCGATCGTCCCGAGCAGCGACCACAGCAGCGGCCAGCCGTTTCCGTCGTACAGCGCGATGAAGAGCGCGGGGCTCGTCATGACGGCGACGACCGTCGCGAGGTTCGCCAGGCGACGCCACGATGCGGCCAGCGCGAGGCGCTCTTCCGCCGAGGGCGGTCCGAGCTGTGGGCGGTTCTCGTCGGACATCGGTCGCTCAGAGTACCGAGCCGCGGGGCGTTCCACACCTGGTTGGAGGCAGGGATCGAGCGGCGCGCCGCGGGGGGAATGCCGCTACGGTGGCCCGTCGTGCTCGTCGCTCGCCTGTCCGTCGTGCTGCCGCTGGCGGTGGCCGCATCGCTCGCGGTCCCGTCCGGGGCCTCGGCGCTGAAGCTGAGCACCTGCCGCGACGACGCCGCGTTCGACTGCGGAGCACTGACCGTCCCGCTCGATCATTCCGGGAAGACGCCGGGAAAGCTCAAGATCGCGATCGCGGCGCAGAAGCATTATCCGAAGGGCGCCGGCCTGCTGATCGCGCTCTCCGGCGGCCCGGGCCAGAGCTCCGTCAGCGCAGCGTCGAGCTTCGCCGTCAGCCTGCAGCCCGCCCTCAAGCGCTACCGCCTCGTGGTGCTCGATCAGCGCGGGACCGGGCTCTCGAGCCTGCTCGACTGCCCGAAGATCCAGAACCTCGGGGCGCTGGATCCGTTCGTGCCCCAGGACATCCTGTCGTGCGAGCAGCGGATCGGCCCGCGCCGGTCGTTCTTCGCGACGAAGGACTCCGTCGGCGACCTCGACGCGATCCGCGCCGCCTTCGGCGCCAAGAAGGTCGCGGTGATGGGCGTGAGCTACGGCACGTGGGTCGGGCTCGAGTACGCGCGCGCCTATCCGGCGCACACCGACCGGCTGATCCTCGACTCGGTCGTCGGGCCCGATCGCCCCGACGCGTTCTTCCTCGACTCCTACCGGACGCTCCCGCGCATCCTGCGCGAGCAGTGCGCCGGGACCCGCTGCAAGCGGCGTGACGAAGGACCCGGTCGGCGACCTCGCGTCGCTGCTCCAGCGGATCCGCCGGGCGCCGATCAGCGGGCCGGTCTACGACGTGCACGGCCGCAGCCACAAGGTCACGTACACGACCGAGGAGCAGCTCTCGTTCCTGATCACGACCGCTGACCTGAACCCGTTCATGCAGGCGCGCCTCCCCGGCGCGATCGCCGCCGAGCGCAACGGGGATCCGGCTGCGCTGCTGCGGCTGCGGCGCATCGCCGAGGGGCCTCCGACGAAGTCCAAGGACCTCAGCTTCGCGCTCAACGTCACGACGAGCTGCCTCGACGCCTCGCTCCCGTGGCCGGCCGACTCGGACCCGAGCGTCAGGCCCGCGCTGGCGGCCGCCGCACTCGCCGCCATCCCGCCCGCCGACTACGCGCCCTGGTCGGCCGAGACGGTCCGCAGCTCGAGCTACGCCGACGACTGCCTGCTGTTCCCGCGGCAGGCGGCGCCCGCGCCGCCTGAGCTTCCGCTCCCCGACGTCCCGGCACTGATCCTCGCGGGCCGGCTCGACATGCGCACGCCGGCCGAGAACGCACGCGCCACCGCCGAGCGCCTTCCGCACTCGTCGCTGGTCGAGGTGCCCGGCAACGGTCACGACCAGCTCGACACCGACAGCACCAACTGCGCGACGAACGCGCTGAAGCGCTTCATCGACCGCAGGCCGGTTCGCCCGTGCGACCGCCGGCAAGACCGACCAGCAGGAGGTGCTGCCCGTGCCGCCGCTGTCGCTGGCCGACTTCCGGCGGCCCGCCGCGATCGGCGGAGACCGCGGACGCACGCTGTTCGCCGTCATGGATTCGGTCTCCGATGCCAGGATCAGCGCGCTGGAGGCCGTGTACGCCGGCTGGTCGCCCCGCGGCGGTGGTCTGCGCGGCGGTCGCTTCAGCGCCGACGACGGCTTCGTGGGCCGGCTCGACCTGAACGGGTACAGCTACGTGCCGGGCCTGCGCCTCACCGGGCACCTGATCGAGAACGGCCCGAGGGTTCGCGGCCGCATCTCCGTCGCCGGGAAGTACTCCGGCTACGTGATGCTCGCCTCCGACGGGTCGGCGACGGGGCGCCTCGGCGGTCGCAGCTTCAGCTACCGGCCTTCGCAGGCGTCGAGCGCGGGCGTCCGGCCCGACTCGCACCGCGTCGACGGCTCGGCGAACGTGCGGATCCCGGCGGTGCTGCCGCTCAGCGCACGCGCCGCGCGCTGAACGCGATCCGCGGCGAGGCGCACGGCTCGCCCGTGCCCATGGTGCCGCGCACGCGCAGGCTTCCGCGGACGCGCGCGCCGCGGCCGAAGCGCCCGTCGACGCGCAGCCGCTCGGACGTCGGCCCGGAGGTTGCGCCGAATCGCCCGGACGCGCTGACGCGGGCCCGCGGCGCACCGGTGACGGGGAGCGGGCCGATGTCGCCCTCGAGGTCGCACGCGTAGTTCACGACGGCGACGCTGATGCGCGCCACGCGCCCCCGCGAGACGGTCAGCGTGATCGCCTGGCCCTCGGCCGTGGAGCCGCGGTAGGTCCCGGGTGCGGGCGATGCCGCGGCAAGGCTCGCGGGCGGCGACGAGATCGTCGCCGCCGCGACGGCGACGAGGATCAGGGCCGGCCGGAGCACCATTCCAGGCTAGGGGAGAGGAGCGCCTTCGCGCGCCGCTTCCTCAGCGCTTGCCGGCGATCTCGTTGCGCACCGCCGGGAGGTGGGCCGAACGCGGCGTGGCCTCGCCGGGGGCGCGCGCCCCCGTGGCCAGCGATCCGCCGGGGGAGGGCGCCACGGGACTCGGGACGGGGACGGGCGCCGGCGCCACAGGCGGGGGCGTGATCGGCAGGCCGAGCAGCGCCTGCCAGACGGACGCGTCGGTGATGCCGGTCGGGGGCAGGCCCTTGGAGAGCTGGAGCCGTTTCACCGCGGCGATCGTCTGGGTGCCGTAGATCCCGTTCGGGCTCACGCGGCGCCCGCCGAGGCGCAGAAGCCGCTGCGCCCGCACGACGAGGTCACCCTTCGCACGCCGCGCGAGCACCGGCCAGCCCGGGTCGGGGAGCGTCGCGGCTACCGGTGCGAGTGCGGGCTGCGAGAGCACCGACCACAGCCGCAGCGGAGCCTCCTGCCAGTCCCACCAGCTCGTGCCGACGGCTCCGTAGCCCGCGGCGAGGGTGCGGAAGCGCAGCACCTCGTTGGCCGAGGGCGCCTGGTAGAGCTGGCCGATCAGGTGCAGCGGCCGGGCGTAGACGCGGTTCAGCTTCCAGGTGCGCGCCATCGACCGGTCGACCGGGTCGCCGATGTCCTTCCAGTAGACCTGCGGCATGTTGACCTGCGCGCCGCCGGCTCCGAGGAAGACGGAGTAGGGGAAGCCCGGGTGGAAGTCGACGTACGGGAAGCTCGTCAGCCCCAGGGGGTACGCGGCTCCGATGCGCGAGCGCAGCGAGCGCAGGTACTGGCGCGCCGCCGTGTAGCGCCCCTCGTAGGAGCTCTCCGCGTCGATGATCAGGCAGTCGGCGCCGGCGCGAACCGCGGCCGTCGCGGCGGCGGCCTCGGCGACGGGACGCCGGCCGTAGACGAACTGCCAGCCGCAGACGCGCAGCCCGGCCGCGTGCAGCGTCGCGACGGTCGCGGCGGAGAACTGCGGCCACGCCGTGGTCCCGTCGGCGGACTTCAGGAAGACGGCGCCGAGACCGTACTGGCGGGCGCGCGCCGCGATCTTCGCCAGGTCGCCGCCCTCGGTGCGCTGCAGCTCCCAGATCCACATCGACTGGCCGGTGAAGGCCGGGCTCATGGCAAGCTGCTGGGCGGCGACGGGCGCGACGGCGCCGAGCGCCGCCCCCACCACGAGCAGCGCGCAGAGGCACGCGCGCCGCAGTCCGTCCCTGGCTGAAGCCATCACCAGCACCGTAGTTCCAGGCGTCCCTGCCCGCAAACGTCGCATGGGGTCCTTCAACGCGGCGGGCGGCGCACAGTTGCGCAATCGCCTCTAGATTGCCCCGATGGACCTCGAGGCGCGCTTCCGTGTTCATCCGAAGGGCTTCCGCCTGGCCGACTGCGACACGTCCGACGACGCGGGCCTCGACAAGGCCGGCGCGGAGGGCATGCGCGCCGACGACCTGGCGCGCCTGACCGACCTCCAGGAGCGCCTCTACGCAGAGGGCCGCCGGAGCCTGCTGATCGTGATCCAGGCGATGGATGCGGCCGGCAAGGACGGCACGATCGCGCACGTGATGACCGGCGTGAACCCGCAGGGCGTGCAGGTCACGTCGTTCAAGCAGCCCTCGCACCTGGAGCTGGCCCACGACTTCCTCTGGCGCTGCTCGGCGGCGCTGCCGGCCGACGGCGCGATCGGGATCTTCAACCGCTCGCACTACGAGGAGGTGCTCGTCCTCCGCGTGCACCCGGAGTACCTCGCGGCCCAGGGCATCGACCCGCAGGAGGGCTCGCACGACAGGTTCTGGGACGAGCGGCTGCGAGGCGATCGCCTCGTGGGAGCGCCACCTCGCGCGCGACGGCACGCGGATCGTCAAGTTCTTCCTGAACGTCTCGAAGGACGAGCAGCGCAAGCGCTTCCTGGATCGGCGCGGCCGAGCAGGACAAGCACTGGAAGTTCAGCGCCGGCGACGTCGCCGAGCGCGCCCACTGGGACGCCTACCAGCACGCGTACGAGGAGGCGCTGAAGGCGACCAGCACCGACGACGCGCCCGTGGTACGTCATCCCGGCCGACCGCAAGTGGCTGATGCGCACAGCGGTGGCCCAGATCGTCGCGCACCACCTCGAGGAGATGGATCCCCGCTTCCCCGAGCCCAGCGACGAGGACCGCGCCGCGATGGACGCCGCCGTCAAGAAGCTCGAGGAGGAGAAGTAGGGATGCCCACCCGGATGGTGAGGACGGCGCTGGCGGCGCTCGTGGCCTGCGCACTGCTGTGCGCTCCCGCGGGCGCCGCCGGGTCCCCTGCGACCCTGCGGCTCGGCTCGCAGACGCTGCACCGGTGCACCGGCGGCTGGTGCGGGTCGCTGTCGCGTTCGCTGGACCCGGCGCGCCCGAACGGGCCGCGGATCGCCGTCGGCTTCAAGTGGCTGCGTGCACCGGGCGGCGCACCGGGCACGACTCCGCTGGTGGCGGTCGAAGGCGGCCCCGGCTATCCCTCGATCGGCAGCGAGGTCGAATACCGCGGGATCTACGGGCCGCTTCTGCGCCGGCGCAACCTGTTGCTCGTCGACAACCGCGGTACGGGCAGCTCGGCGCTGATCGACTGCAAGAAGCTGCAGGGCTACAGCGGCCTGACCTCCGGTCCCGCGTTCCCGAAGGTCGTCGCCGGCTGCGCGCGACAGCTCGACCGCCGCTACACGGTCAACGGGAAGAGCATCCACGCCGCGGACCTGTTCGCCACCGCCTACGCGACGAATGATCTGGCCGCGGTGATCCGGGCACTTGGGCTCGGGAAGGTCGACATGTACGGAGACTCGTACGGCACGTGGTTCGTGCAGTCGTTCATCTCGCGGCACCAGAGCCTGCTGCACTCGGTGATCCTCGACTCGTCCTACCCCGTCCGCGACCTCGACCCGTGGTATGCCTCGTCGGGTGAGGTCTCGCGCAGCGCGATGGACGCGGTCTGTGCCCGAGACTTGGGCTGCGCGGCGGCGGCGCCCGCGGGCACCCCGACCGAGCGGCTCGCCTCGCTGCTCGCCCGGCTGCGCAGCAGGCCGATCAACGGCGCGACGCTCGACGCCGACGGCAGCAAGATCCGGGCAAGCGTGACGCCGCGGACCGTCGTCGACCTCGTGCAGGACGCCGGTTCGGACCCCCTGATCTATCGCGAGCTCGACGCGTCGATCCGCGCGGCGCTCGCCGGTGACAGCGTGCCGCTGCTGCGCCTCGTCGGGCAGTCGCGGACGTGGAACCACGGCGGAAGCAGCGCCGACTACTTCACCGACGGGCTGTACATGGCGGTCGCATGCACGGACTACCCGCAGCTGTTCTCGATGAACGCGACGCCCCCGCAGCGCCGCGCCCAGCTGCGCGCGCGCCTGGCGACGGCGCCCGTCGCGGCGTTCGCGCCGTTCACGCTCCCCGAGTGGATGAGCGTCAGCCCGTACACCCAGCCCTACCAGCCGTGCCTGGACTGGCCGCGCCCGGTGCACAAGGCCGCGGTCGTCCCGGAGCAGCCGACACCGCTTCCCGCGTCGGTACCGGTCCTGATGCTCGGCGGCGACCTCGACTCGCTCACGCCGCTCGTCGATGCCTTCACGTTCGGGCCCAAGCTCGGGGCGAACGTGCGCATCGTCACCCTGCCGAACACGGTTCACGTGACCTCCGAGGGCGACACGATGCTCGTCGAGGGCGCCGCCTGCGCCCGGACGATCATCCGCTCGTTCGTGCGCGCCCCGCAGGCGCTCGCCGCGCTCGACACGAGCTGCGCCGGCCGGATCCCACCGCTGCACACGCCCGGGGCCTATCCGATGCTCCTGGGCTTGGCGCCGGCGGCCACGCTCGTCTCCGGTGGCGATCCCGGCGACGTCGCACGGCGCGCCGCGACGGTGGCCGCCGGCGCGCTCGCCGACGCGACGATGCGCAGCTACTACTCCGGTGTCGCGCACGGTCCCGGCCTGCGGGGCGGGCGCTTCACGACGACGGGCGAGGCCACGCTGCGCTACCGGCTCCGCGGGGTGCGCTTCGTGCAGGACGCGACCGTCGACGGGACCGGGACGTGGACGAGGTCCACGGGCGGCATACGGGGCACCCTGACGGTGCGGCCCGCGAGCGGTCCCGCGGTCAAGGTGACCGTCGACTGGACGCAGCGGCGCACCGTCGCGCGGGCGCGGGTCGGCGCGGCGACGCTGAGCCTGCCGGCCCCCTGAGCAGATCCGGCTCGCCGCCTCGCGGCGTACCCCCTGTGGGATGCTCATGGGGATGACCAGCAGGCGCGCACTCATCGTCGCGCTCGCCGCACTCGCGGTCGCCGCCGCCGGGTGTGGCGGAGCCGGTGGTCATCACGCGCGCCGGGCCACGGTCGACCCGGCCGACCTGCAGGTCGTGCGGGCCTGGGCCGACACCCTGCGCAGCGGCGACGCCCGCGGTGCGGCGCGCTACTTCGCGGTCCCCAGCGTCGTGGCAAACGGCGGGCCGCCGACGAGGCTCGCGACCGTCGAGGCCGTGCGCTTCTTCAACGAGACGCTCCCGTGCGGCGCGGAGGTGATCGGTGCGACGCCGGCGCGTCGCGGATTCTTCGTCGTGACCTTCAGGCTCACGTCGCGGCCGGGCGGTTCGGACTGCGGGCACGGTGCGACGAACACCGCCAGGACCGCGTTCCGGGTCCGCGGCGGGCGCATCACCGACTGGATCCGCGTCCAGGATCTGCGCCCGGCCCCGAGCGCGGAGGTCTGAGCGAGCCGCGTCTACGAACGTGAGGCCCGCAGCGTCAGGGCGACGAAGGCCCCCGCCGCCCTCCTGGAGCCGGCCCTGGGGCTGAAGGCGATCACGACGGGCTTGCGCAACCGGCCCTTGCCCTTCCTGGGCTTGCGCGTGCTGACCTTCCCGGCGCGGCACCCGAACAGCTTCAGCAGCTTCGTCGCACTCGCCCTGGTCAGCCTCTTGAGTGGCGGAACGACGCAGGCCGATGCTCCTCCCGCGCCGGTCGCCGCCGCGGCGACCGTCACCGAGGCCGCGGCCTGGTCGTTCGCGCTGTTGGGGTCGGGCGACACGCTGGTGAGCTTCGCGCTGCCGGTGAGCGTGCCGGTGCTCGTCCCGCGCACGACGAGGACGACGCTGCGCGGTGCGCCCGGGGCGACGTCGCCGACCGGGCAGGTGACCGTGGTCGTCCCGCCACAGGCTCCGGCGCCGCCGAACGCGGAGACGAGCTGGAGTCCCGCCGGCAGCGTCGTCGTCAGGGCGGTCCCGGACGACGTGACATTGCCGCTGGCGACCGTCGCGGCGAGCGCGCTCACCGAGTTCAACGGGATGGAGGCCGGCGTGGCGGTGAGCGTCACCCCGACGTCCGGCGGCGTGCACGGCGTCTCGTGCCGCGCGCCGTCGCCGAGACACGCGTCCTGCGTGTTGTCCCCGTATCCGTCGGCGTCGGCATCGGGCTCGACGACGGCCTCGACGACCATGGTGATGTCCGTGAACTCGCCGGCGAGGGTGACCGTCTGGCCGACCGGCGCGTTGGTGGGGGCGTAGCGCACGACCGCGCTGGAGGGCGTCGTGTACGTCGAACCGATCTCCACCTGCGGATCGGCGAAGATGCCGAGCCGCTCTCCGCCGGCGACCGGGATCCGCGTCTTGAACGTCGTCCGCTGCGGGCCGGCGTTGACCGGCAGCGAGTGCGGATCATCAGCGCCCGCGACGGCGTAGACGCCGGGCTGACCGGTGATCGGCCGCAGGAGCTTCAGCGTCATCGCGCCGGGGCTCGTCGAGACGCGGAACACGTTCACCGTCCAGCTCGTGACGACACCGCCTCCGGCCGGGACGACGAACGGCGGGAGGGTGTCGTCATCGACGGCTTGAGCCCAGAGCTGGCCGGTCGACGAGTTGTACACGGCCGATGTCACGTTTCGCGAGGCATCGCCGATCGTGGTCTGGCGCCCGCTGATCGCTGCGAACGCAGCGGCCGATCCGACGCCGGCGGCGATCACCAGCAGCGCCACCATCGTGTTCCGCAAGCGTGTGCGCATCTTCGCTCCCTCGGCGATCGACGACCGCCCGCAGACTATGCGACCCGGCCTCAGGTCTCCAGGAACTCGGACGATTCGATCCAGGCGTGTTCGAGCTGCTCGCGCTCGGCGGCGATCGCCGCCTGCTGCTCCTGCAACTCGTGCAGCGCGGCGTGGTCGGTCGCGCTCGCGGCCATCTGCCCGTGGAGTGCGAGCTCGCGCTCGTCGAGCTTCTCGAGCGCACGTTCGAGGCGCTGCACCTCCTTGCGCGTGGCGCGCAGGACGGCCCCGGCGGGCGCGGCGCGCTGCCCGGATGGGGGAGCGGGGGGTTCGCTCTCGCTCTGGGCCCGGCGCAGCTCGACGTACTGCTCGATCCCGCCGGGCAGGTGGCGAACCGCGCCGTCGCCCATCAGCCCGAAGACGTTGTCGCAGACGCGCTCGACGAAGTAGCGGTCGTGGCTGACGACGACCAGCGTTCCGGGCCATGCGTCGAGCAGGTCCTCGAGCGCGGTGAGCGTGTCGATGTCCAGGTCGTTCGTGGGCTCGTCGAGCAGCAGCACGTTCGGCTCGGCCATCAGCAGGCGCATGAGCTGCAGGCGCCGGCGCTCCCCTCCTGAGAGGTCGCGAACGAGCGTCCGTGCGCGGTCGCCGCGAAACCCGAAGCGGTCGCAGAGCATCCCGGCGGTCAGCTCGCGGCCGTCGCTGAGCGTCGCACGGCCGCGCACCTCCTCCAGCGATTCGAGCACGCGCAGGTGGCCGGGAATCTCGGCGGTGTCCTGCGAGAGATGCGCGAGCCGCACCGTCGCGCCGCGCTCCACGCGCCCGCCGCTGGGCTCCAGCTCGCCGGCGAGGATGTTCGTCAGCGTCGTCTTGCCCGAGCCGTTGACGCCGACGAGCGCGACGCGGTCGCCCGGTCCCAGTCGCCAGGTCGCGCGGTCCAGCAGCACCTTGTCGCCGAAGGCCAGCGACACGTCGATCGCGTCCAGGACCTTGGCGCCCAGGCGCGCATCGGCGAAGCGCAGCAGCTCGACGCTGTCGCGGGCCGGCGGCTCGTCGGCGATCAGCTCGTTGGCCGCCTCGATGCGGAACTTCGGCTTCGCGGTGCGCGCGGGCGGGCCGCGCCGCAGCCACGCGAGCTCCTTGCGCACGAGCTGGCGGCGACGGTCCTCGCGGGCGCCCTCCTGACGATCGCGCTCGGCCCGGGCGAGGACGTACGCGGCGTAGCCGCCCTCGTACTGGTGGACGGCGCCGCCTGAGACCTCCCAGGTCGCCGTGCAGACGGCATCCAGGAACCAGCGGTCGTGGGTGACGACGAGCATCGAGCCGCGGCGCCCGGCGAGATGGCGCGCCAGCCAGTCGACCCCTTCGACGTCGAGATGGTTCGTGGGCTCGTCGAGCAGCAGCAGCTCGGGCTCGTCGAGGAGCAGCTTGGCGAGCGCGATCCGCCGGCGCTCACCCCCGGACAACGGCGCGATGATCGTGTCCAGGCCGTCGGGGAAGCGTGTGATGTCGACGCCGCCGAGCAGCCCGTCGAGGACGCCGCGGAACGCGGTGTCGCCGGCCCACTCGTGATCGGCGCGGTCGCCGATCAGCTCGTGGCGGATCGTGCGCAGCTCGTTCAGCTCGTCGCCCTGCCCGAGCATCTCCATGCGCAGCGTGCCGGCGCTCGTGACCGCCCCGGCGTCCGGGGTCTCCAGCCCGGCGATCAGGCGCAGCAGGGTGGACTTGCCGTCACCGTTGCGCCCGACGACGCCGATCCGGTCGCCGGCGGCGACCCCGAGCGTGATGTCGCGCAGGACGGATCGGCTGCCGTATCCCTTGTCCACCGATTTCAGGTTGACGAGGTTGCGTGGGGCGGCGGCCATCTCGCCTGCATCCTGGCAGGCGGCGGCGCCTCGGACGGCTCATGCCGCCCGAGACGCGCCCCTGCCGGTGATGCGATCAGGCGCTGAGGGCGAACCCGGTGGCTGCGCAGGAGCCTGCGACGCCGAAGGCGCCCTGCTCTGCGCTGAGGGTGATGTCGACCGTCGAGCCGTCGTTCGCGACGTAGCTGATCGAGCCCTGGTTGGAATCGTTCCAGCCGGTCAGCGTGCGAGGCGGGTCGCTGGCGATGAACGAGTCGTCCTCGGCGGCGCCGCCCGTGCCGCTCGTCACGCCTGCGCCGGTGCCGTCGCCGTCCGCGAAGCGGTTCGTCGCACCGACCCCGAAGTACTCGTACTTGAGCATCGCCGTCTTCGAGGAGCTGACCTGCAGCGTCAGCGCTCCCGCGCCGCTGCACGCCGCGGTCAGGGTCAGGCCGCCACCCGAGAAGATCGTCGTCGTGGCCGTGTTCGCGGCCGCGTTGAAGAAGATCTTCGTCGGCGTGACGCCGTTGGCGCTGGCGGCGGTCTCGGTCTTGCCGAGGAAGTCGCTCGCGCTCTTGCCGTCGACCTGGTCGGCGTTCAGCCCTGTGGCGACGCCCGTGGCGTTCGTCGTGAACGGGCTGGCCGCCGGGTTGCTCGTGGTGATCGTCCCGCCGTTGGCCCCGTTCGAGGCGAACTCGAAGGCGAGGCCGGTCGACAGGTTGTTGGCGCGAATGCACGGTTCGTTGCCGGCCGGCGTACCTCCGGTGCCCGAGCGACAGCCGTAGATCGCGCCGCCACCGTTGCTCGACTTGTTCGACTGGCGCGTCCCGTAGCCGCCGAGGTTGGCGATGATCTGGGTCTCCTTGGTCAGCGCCGTCGACTTGTTGGCGCCCGGGTTGCGCGCACCGCCCAGGATCGGCTTGCCCTCCCCGGTCGCATAGGCGGTGCCCGCCGCTGCGATGAACAGCGCTATGAGTGCGACGATCATCGCCGGCGATGGACGCGTACGAACGATCCTGCGGAACATGACGAGACCTCCTGTTGGGGAACAACCTCCGTTGCCGCTGCAACACAGGCAGTACCCAAAGGTCGCGCAGCCCCAACCAGCAGGCGCAAGACGGCTTGCGGCCGAGCGTGATCAGCGACGGACGGCGAAGACCGGAAGGCCCTCGTCGATGCGCGCCTGGAGCTCGGCGGCGGCCGCGAAGCACTCGGCCGTCAGGTCGAACAGCGGGCCCGACAGTTCGCGCAGCTCCGCGATCCGCATGCGCTCCTCCGGGCTCTGGTAGCTCTCGACGTCGCGCTCCTGAAGGTAGGCGCCGACCACCTCGGTCAGCGTCTGCGCCGCTGCGAAGGTCAGCCGCCCCACCGGCGCACCCTCGGCGATGCCGCGGGCGAGCTGGTCCTGCATGTCGTCGAGCGCGCGCAGCCGCAGGACGTCCTGCGTGTCGAGCTCCGCGGCCGCGAGGCGGCGCACCGCGTGGGACAGCGCGTCGAACAGCGCCTGGGCGCCGGCCAGGTCGAACTCGACGATGGCCTCGATGTAGGGGGAGTGTTCGTCGCCACTGACGACGAACTGGCGGTCACTGAACATGTCTGTTGTACGCGTGCTGTGGGTGGGCTGGACCATGTATCGACGCTTCGCGCGCCTGACGTGAGCCTCGCCGCACGGTTGTCCAGCACTACTACGCTAGGCGGGTGACGTACATCGCCGCGCAGGCGCGCCAGGAGCTGCTCGACGAGGTCGCCAGGGCGATCGACGACCTCGGGTTGGCGCTCGCCGACCTCGGCGCCGCCTACGAACAGCTCGACGACGCCACGGGCGACCGTCTCGAGGAGGCCCTGTTCCGCCCCGTGCAGATCGCGTACGGACGGGCGCAGCGCACGTACTCGGGCTTCGCCCAGCGGTCGGGGCTGGACGTCCGGCGCTTCGAGCCCGGCGAGGCGGGCCTCCCGTCGAACGGCGTCAAGGGGTTCCTCGAGCGCGCCGTGCACGCGGTCGGCAGCGCCGACGCGGCGCTGTCGACGCTGCAGGACTCGATGATGCCGGTCGAGGTCGGCGACGCCGAACTGCGTGCCGGCCTGGCGGAGGTGCGCATGCTGATCGGCGACCTTCCGGCCCGTTCGGCGCAGTTCGTGCGCGTGCTGGGCCGGTAGCGCGTCGCGCGCTCAGCCCTTCTTCCTGCTCGCGGGCACGAGCTTCAGGTGAACGACCTTGCGGGTCGCGTTCGTCGAGCGGTCGACCGCGGTCAGGTCGATCGACAGGTTCGCCCCGCGGCCGGCCTTGAGGGCGCGCCTCAGGTCGCTGCGCGCCAGGCCCAGCTTCAGCGTGATCGTCTGCGTCCCGGTCTTCGCCTTCTTCGAGGTGTAGGGCTTCAGCGGCGCGTGCCGCTTCCTGGAGCCGCTCTGGGTCGTCATGTCGGCGGTCGCGCTCAGCGAGCAGGCCTCGTTGCACTTCACCTTGAGCTTCACGCTGGTCGTCTTCGTGGTCACGCGCACGGTCTTCGCGCGCGTCACGATCGTGACCTTCGGCTTCTTCGTATCCGGGCCCGCCGGCTTGGGTCCTGGGCCGCCGGGGGTCGCCGACTCGCTGCGCGTTGCGGCCGAGATGCCGCCGGAGGCATCACGCCAGGCGGCGATCGTCCGGTCCGCCGAGGAGGCGACCGACGGAGAGTTCGCCTCTGAGACAGGCCCGTAGCCGACGACCTTCGACGCCCCGCCGATGTCGGCGACGTGGATCGCGCCGTCGCCGGGGTCGCCGTAGACGACGCTCGCCACGCCGCTGGGCGCGACGGCGATCGCCGGGTCGGAGACGATCGGCGACGAGTACGAGGCGATCGTGGCCGGCGCGCCGAATGCGGCGCCGGGTGCCTGCACGGCGGCCCGGATCGTTCCGTTGCCGGCCCATGTCGCCGCTGCGCCGCCCTGCGGCGTCGCGACGAGGTTGATCGACGAGGCGTTGTCGCCGAGCGTGAGGGGTGCTCCGAAGGTGGTCGCCGCCGCGGGCCTCAGCGCGTAGCGCGCTCCGGCTCCGTCCGACCACGCGACGACCACGGTGCCGTCGGCGTCGAACGCGACGCGCGTGCGGATCGCGGCCAGGTCGCCGGCCGAGACGCTCTGCGGGGCGTCGAACGCCGCCGCTCCGGCCGGCCGCACGGCGACGCGCGCGCGGTAGCGCCCGATGATCTTGCGGTAGGTGACGGCGGTCGCGCCCCCGGGGCCCGCAGCGACGTCGGGCGAGTCGATGCCACCCGTCCCGCTGTCGAGCGTGACCGGCGCGCCGAACGCGCCTCCCGCCGGGGCGCTGACGACGTCGATGGCGTAGGTGGAGCCGGCCTTCGTCCGGTAGGCGAGCGTGATCGATCCGTCGGGCGCGACGGCGACCGCGGCGCCGTTGGTTCCGGCGGCCGGCAGATCAACCTGCGGGCTCGGTGCCTGCCCGGGACGGACGATCGTCACGTGCGCCGCCCCGCCGGAGACCCAGGCGACGGCGAGCGTCCCGTCCGCGCCGAGGTCGGCGTCGACGCCGGTCGCGCCGCTGCCAGTCCCGAGATTGACGGGTGCGCCGAAGCGGCCCGAGAGCTCGCCGCTCGCGAGCCACGGCACGCTTCCGTCCGAGCCCACGACGAGCGAGCGTCCGGTCGCCGCGAAGGCCTGCGGCGGCGCGGCGGTCAGGCCCGCCGACGGAGCCGGAGCGAGCGATGCCGGGGAGGACCAGGTGGGCGCCGCGCTCGCGGCGGCGGGAGCCGCCAGCGCGGCGACGGCGGTGAGGGCGATGACATTCGACGTGCGTGGCATGTCCGTAGAAACGCCTGACTGGCGTGATCGTTGCGTATCGCGCCCCTGGGCGTCAAACGGCGCTGTGCGCAGGCGGTGCGTCGGCGCTGCGCGGCCCGCTGTCGCGTGGGTCCGACGCGGCGACCGGCCCGCCGTTCGCCGCGGCCTGCAGGATCTCGAGGATGCTCCTGGCGGAGCGCTCCCACCCGAGCGTGCACGCCCTGGCTCGGGCCTGAGCGCTGAGGCGCTCGCGGTAGGCACGGTCGGCGACGAGGCGCTGCACGGCGGCGACGAAGTCGTCGGTCGTCTCGGCGTGCACTCCGGTCTCGCCGTCGACGATCGATTCCTTCAGGCCACCGATGGGATGGGCGACCGTCGGCGTCCCCGAGGCCGCCGCCTCCATCGTCGACGAGGACCAGCCCTCCGCCGACGACGCGGTCGCGGCAAGCCAGGAGGCGCTCAGCAGGCGTCGCTTGACGTCGTCGTCGGCATGGCCGTGGAAGCGCACGCGGTCCCCGAGGCCGCGCTGCGCCACGATCCGCCGCAGCTCGGGGCCGTAGTCCCCGTCGCCGACGATGTCGAGCGACAGACCGTCGATCCGGTCGACGACGTCGAGCACGACCTCCACCCGCTTGTAAGCCTTCAGGCGACCGAGGAACACCATGGTCGGCACCGCTGTCTTCGCCGCGGGATGGAAGACCTCGCTGTCGACCCCGGGATGGACCACATCGATCGACGCCCTGGGTATGCGGTGCGTTTGGGCGACCTCGGCCTTCGTCGCCTCAGAGACGACGACGAAGCGCGACCCGCGGTAGAGGTGGCGCAGCGGCAGCGTCTCCAGCGCGCTGGCGGCCACCCGGCCCTTGAGGCCCATCTCATCGGCGTACATCGCCTTGTGCACGTGATGAACCAGCGCGACGCGCGGGCCGCGGTGCCACAGCGGCGTCATCCAGCAGATGCCGTTGATGACTTCGAGTGTGACGTCGGCACGCGGGATGCGACTGGCGACGCCCCGGGCGATCGTGCGGGGGAAGACAGTCGTTCTCGAGCCGGTGCGGTACACGGTCAGCCGGCCTTCGCGCTCGACCTCCCTCGCGCCCGGGAAGCCGCCCGCGATCACCGTCACGCGGTGGCCCCAGGCGAGCCAGTGGTCGATCTGGCCGGTCAGGTGGACGCCCGTGCCGCCGGTCTGGGGATGGAGCCAGTCGCGGTCGGTGAGGATCAGGATGTGCATCGGCGTGAGCAGACGGCCGGAGCCGCCGCACCGCGAGCGTATGGGATATGCGGGCGAGGTGTCCGAATGGGGTAACGTCGGATTCGCATGGGGCCCTTGGTCACCGGGCGACCCGCGATCACGCCGGCGAGCGAGCATGCGGATCGCGTCCCGGACGTCTTCACGCCTCCGCCCGGCAATCCACGGTTCCCGCTCTTCGACGGGCTGCGCGCCGTGGCGGCGATCAGCGTCCTGCTCACGCACGCCGCATTCCTGTCGGGCTACACCACGTTCGGTGGC
This sequence comes from uncultured Solirubrobacteraceae bacterium, assembly GCA_963781935.1. Taxonomy (GTDB): domain Bacteria; phylum Actinomycetota; class Thermoleophilia; order Solirubrobacterales; family Solirubrobacteraceae; genus F1-60-MAGs163. The sequence continues at coordinate 1,149,598 of CAWAHX010000005.1, read as the reverse complement.
CTGGGCCGGTGGACGGCGAACTTCAACGTCGGTGTGACGATCTTCTTCGTCATCTCGGGGTTCCTGCTCTACCGGCCCTACATCGCCGCCCACATGGCCGGGCGGACGCGGCCCAGCGACCCTGCGCTTCTATCGCCGGCGCCTGCTGCGGATCGTGCCGGCCTACTGGGTGGCGCTGACCGTCCTGTCGATCTACCCGGGCGACTCCGCGACGTTTGAGCACTGGGCGAAGTACTTCCTCTTCCTCCAGGTCTACACGCGGTCGCCGTCCACCGAAGGGCTGTTCCAGGCGTGGAGCCTGGCTGTGGAGATGAGCTTCTACCTGCTGCTCCCGTTCTACGCGCTCGCGATGCGCCGTCTGCTCAGCGGCAGCAGTCCCCGCCGGCGGCTGCGGGTCGAGCTCGGCGTGCTCGCAGCCTTTTCGGCGGTGTCGGCGCTGGTCAACTACAGCTGGTCCGCGGGGGCGACGTCGGTGTTCGCCCAGGGTCTTCCGCGCTTCATGTTCTGGTTCGCCCTCGGGATGGGCCTCGCGGCGATCAGCGCCTGGCAGCATCACCAGCCGGCGCCGCACCGAACGCTTCAGGCCACTCGGCCGTCACCCCGGGCGCTGCTGGGCCGGCGCGGTGGTGGTCTTCGTCGTGCTCGGTGCGCTGACGGAGATACCGCTCGACGGCGTCTCCTACGGATCGCGCACGATCGTCCTGCAATGGCTGCTCGGCGGCGTCATCGCACTGCTGCTCGTGCTGCCGGCCGTGTTCGCGCGGCCGGCCTCGGGAGGCCTTCCGGGGCGCGTGCTGTCCGCGCGGCCGGTGGTCTGGCTGGGCCTGGTCTCCTACGGGATCTTCCTGTGGCAGATGGGCCCGTTGACCTGGGTGCTCAACAAGGAGATCGTCTCAGGCGGGATCTGGAGCCTGCGCTTCGTCGAATACGCGTCGATCGTGCTCGCCACCACCATCCCGCTCGCCGCCTTCAGCTACTACGCCGTCGAGCGGCCGTTCCTGCGCTTCAAGGACCCCCGCCGCCGCGCCTCATCGGATAACGTCGAGGCCACATGGGGACCTTGAGCGCCAAGCAGTCCTCGTTCGACCTCGTGACCGATCGCCTCGGGCACACCGCGTTCGCCCGGGCACCGATGCGGATCAGCTTCGCCGGGGGCGGAACGGATGTCGCGCCCTACCCCGAGCGCGAGGGCGGTGCGGTGCTGAGCGCGGCGATCCGGCGCTACGCGTACGCCTCGGCGCGCGTGCGCTCCGACGAGCAGTTCGTGCTGCGCAGCCTTGACCTCGGGCTCGTCGCCGAGGGCTCGATCGCCCGGCTCAGCGACCTCGACCAGCGCCTACACCTGCTGCGCGGACCGGTCAGCCGGCTGGCGACCGATCAGCACGGCGTCGACCTGCGGGTGCAGTCGCAGGCCCCACCGGGCTCGGGGCTCGGCGCGTCCTCGACGATCGTCGTCGCGGTCCTCGGCGCGCTGCTCGCGGCCTACGGCCGCTCAGCCGCGCCGCACCTGATGGCGGAGATGGCAGTGCAGGTCGAGCGCGAGGACCTCGGGCTGACCGGTGGCACGCAGGATCAGTACGCGGCGGTGTTCGGCGGGGTCAACTTCCTCGAGTTCAACGGCGGCGAGGTGGTCGTCAACCAGCTCAAGCTGCCGATCGCCACCATCGCGACGCTCGAGCACAACCTGCTGCTCTGCCACCTGGGCAACTCGCGCGCATCGGCCACGATCATCGACGACCAGCGCGAGCGTTACGAGAGCGACAGCGGGCGGACGGTCGAGGCGCTGCGACGCCAGAAGGAACTGGCGGTGGAGATGAAGCAGGTGTTGCTCGCCGGCCGCCTCGATGACTTCGGCGGGCTGCTCGGCGAGGTCTGGGCAGTCAAGCAGCAGCTCTCGCCGCTGATTGTCACGGACGAGGCACTCGCCGCGTACGAGACGGCGACAGCCGCGGGTGCGCTTGGCGGAAAGATGACGGGCGCGGGCGGTGGCGGCTACATGCTGTTCTACGCACCTTTCGGGAGCCGCTTCGAGGTCGCCCAGGCGCTGCGTGACCGCGGTCACGAGGTGCTCGACGTGGCGCTCGACGACGGAGGCCTGCAGACCTGGTCGCATGACTGACCCGGCGATCCCGGGCTGGACTGATGCAGCAGCGACATCGTCAAGCGTGTACGCGCGGCAGCGGTTCGTGTGGCTCGTCGCCGGGATCGCGATCGGCTGCGGGGCGATGGCGGCGTTCGTCGCTCGTCACAGCTGGTTCAACGCCGACGATTTTCGCAACCTCAACGACGCACAGGCCGATGGTCTGAGCTTCCACTTCCTGATGTCGCCCGTGTTCGGCGAGCGATTCTCCCCCGGTCATCGGCTGCTGGACTGGCTGGTGCTCCAATGGCCCGGGCACGAGTGGACGATTGTCGTGATCGTCAGTGCGACCTGTATCACCGCGGCGACGGCGCTCGTCGCGGTGTTCGTGCGGCAGGTCTCCGACGAGCCGCTCCTGGCCCTTCTCGTCGCCCTGCTGTTCGGAACGTGGGTCGGCTGGATGCGCATCTCGCTCTGGTGGGCGACGAGCGCGTCGACCCTCCCGGCGATCGCGTTCTCGGTCGCGGCGATGGTCACAACCATCCGCTGGGACCAGCACAGGAGGCGGGTGGACTTTGTGGCCACCGTGATCCTCGTGATCGCCGCTCTGAGCTGTTCCGTCCGTGCCGCGATGGTTCCACTGCTGGCCTTCGCCGTCTTGACCCTCGCGCTGCCGGTGGACCGCGAGCTCAAGTGGCACGGGTTCCTTGGTCGTCTGCGCTCCACCGCCCCGCTGCTCGTCGTGATGGCCGCCGCGGCGCCCGCGTTCGTCGTGCTGGACCAGCATGCCAAGCCGCCGGGGCCCACACAGTCGTCACCATCCTTCGGCGATTGGGCGTCGTTCATCTGGCATTGGATGATCGACGGCGTCGGGTCGGTGATCGTCAACGCCCGGCCGTCCGCTGCCGGTGGCCCAGCCGCAGCGTCACTCCTCGGACTCGCTCTGCTGGCGGCGCTGGCTATCGCAACGATCCGCAACCGGCGTAGCGCTGTCATCTGGGTCGGCACGCTGGCGCTGTTGATCGCCTGTGGGGCGCAGGTCGGCTACGCGCGCCTGTCGCAGTTCGGCCCTGTCTTCGTGGTCGATGAGCTTCGCTACCACGAGGGCGACCCACTTGTGCTTGCCCTTCTGATTCCGTGCGCCTGGGCTGCCGCCGGCCGGCCGGTTCCGAGTGGCGCACTCCAGCGGGCGGCGGCGGCCGGGCTGGGAGCTGTGTTCGCAGTCCTGTGGATCGGCAGCGGCATCTCGGCCGAGCATCAGCTTCGCGCCCACGATCCGGGGACGCTGGCAGCCGCGACCATGGCAACACTGCGCCGAACGCTTCCACCGCTCGTGGTGGGAGCCACGGCCCCAACGCTGCTGGATGACCGGACTCCGATCGGGCTGAGCGGACCAGCCGTGAGAGGCCGCTGGCTTGCGGGCACGATCCGACGCTTTGTCCCTGAGGTGCGACTGACGACGATGCAGCCCGACGGTACGCCGATCATCGTCGGTGACGATGGTCGGGCGATGCGTCTCGTGTTGGGGCCGGAAAGGCGATTGTCAGGTGCGCGGTCGCTCTGCTTCCGCGCTGCACCGACAAGTCATTACCTGGGGCCTGGCGGCGCGGGAACGGTACTCCCGCTCCCGCGTTCGGCCCCTGGGAACGGCCTCGAGGTGCTGACGGCCCGGTTCGGCAGGACGACATCGCCCGGTCGGCTCGCCGTGATCTTCCGGCCCTCGGCGATTGGGCTCCCGGATGTTGTGGTCAACGTGAACCGGACGACCACCGGCGTCCGCGTCGTGATTCCCGCAGGCACAGAGGCGATCGGCCTTGCGGCTTGGCAGGGCCTGTCAACCTGCCTCGGCGACACCTCGGTGCGCGCCGCCACACCCTCGCCCTAGGACCCCCTCGGCACCGGTAGTGTGCGCTCACGCCCCATGCGGAACTTCCCCTCTACCAGCCAGAAGGCCGGGCTCGCGTGACGGATCGCGTGGTCCACGAACAGGCTCTCGCGTCGGGCCTGCTGAGCGACCGCGCGGTTGCGCATCACGAACTGCTCGGGAGGCTCGCGGCGCCGTCGGTCTCGCTGACGATCTCCGGAGCGGCCGCGGCGATCGCCCGCTCGATTGCGGAAGGCGGGACGGCGTTCTTCTGCGGGAACGGCGGCAGCGCGGCCGACGCGCAGCACCTGGTCGCCGAGCTCGTCGGGCGGTTTCGCTGCGAGCGCGGGCCTCTGGCGGCGATTGCGCTGGGCAGCAACCAGGCGGTCTCCAGCGCACTGAGCAACGACTACGGGTTCGCCGAGGCCGGGCTCGCGCGCGAGCTCGACGGGCTGGCGCGCGACGGCGACGTCGTGGTGGCGCTCTCGACGAGCGGGCGCTCCCCGAACATCCTCGCGGCGCTCGCGACGGCGCGCGAGCGGGGGCTGGCCACCGTCGCGCTCGTCGGGGCCGACCACGCGCTCGACGGCTGCATCGACCACCTCGTGGTCGTCCCGACGAGCGACGTCGCGCTGATTCAGGAGATGCACTCCGTCATCGGTCACGTGCTCTGTCACCTGGTCGAGACCGAGCTCGGCTTCGCGTGAGCGCGGCGCTGACGACCGCGTTCCTCGACCGGGACGGCGTGATCAACCGAAAGCCCCCCGAAGGCCACTATGTGACAGGCGTCGAGGGGTTCGAGCCGTTGCCCGGAAGCATCGAGGCGATCTCCCGGCTCTCACGGGCAGGGCTGCGCGTGATCGTCGTGACCAATCAGCAGGGTGTCGCCAAGGGCGTCGTCTCTCCGCAGTCGCTGGCCGCCGTTCATCGCCGACTGCACGAGCAGGTGCGCCTCGCCGGAGGACGCATCGACGAGATCCTCGTCTGTCCCCACATGGCCGGGAGCTGCGACTGCCGCAAGCCGGCGATCGGGCTGTTCGAGCAGGCGCGCGAGCACGACCCGGGCATCGAGTTCGCACAGTCCGTGGTCGTCGGCGACGCGGACAGCGACATCGAGGCGGCGCAGCGCATCGGCGCGCTCGCAATCCGCGTGACCGGCGCGGATGAAGAGCCCGCGCGCGCGCGGCCGCCCGGCGGAGGTCGCGGACCTCGCCGCCGCCGTCGACCTGCTGCTGGGGCTCGGACGTGCCTGAGCGTCCCGCACCGCCGCTCCTGCTGAACCTCGGCTGCAACCGCGACGTTCGTCGACGGCTGGGTGAATGTCGACATCGCCGACTACGGCGGCAACGAGATCATCGATCTGAACCGCTTCCCGTGGCCCTTCGAGGACGACGAAGTGGCGCGGATCAGCGCGTCGCACGTGCTCGAGCACCTGGGGGACTTCAACGCCGTGGTCAATGAGATGTGGCGCATCTGCCGGCCGGGCGCACTCATCGAGGTGCAGGTCCCGTTCTTCCTGAGCACGAAGTTCTACTCCGAACCCGACCACCGGATCCCGTTCGGCATCCGCAGCTTCGACAACTACGAGCACCTCGGCGACCGGCCGCTGCGCTTCTACGAGCAGTGGAAGCTCAAGTGGCGCACGAACTATGAGAGCGACGCACAGTTCACGGTCGAGTCCAAGCGTTTCCACTTCTCGAACTTCGCCGTGCTGCGTTGGCTGAACGGGCCGATCAACATCGAGCCGGTGATCTTCGAGCGCTTCTTCGCCACCCTGCTTACGCCGGAGGAGGTCCACTTCCGGCTGCGCGTCGTCAAGGAGCCGCCGATCAGCTCGTCGGCGGGTTGACCCAGCGGCAGATCAGCACTGCCTCGGCGCGGTAGATCAGCAGGTCGTACTCGGCGTCGGCGACGGTCGATGGATCGACCTCGGTCCACCGCATGGAGGGGTAGCGGCAGCGCAGCGCGCGCACGCTCGTGAACGCGAGCTCCCCGCCGCGGATCGCCGCGTCCAGGCGCGGGTGGTAGCCGACCGGAACGGTGATCATCAGCTGGCCGCCGCGGGCGACAAGACCCTTCAGATGGTCGACGGCGTCCAGCGCCAGCCGAGGGTCGCGCGGAGACTCGTCCCACCCGACGTGCTCGAGCGTGGAGATGCTCAGGACGAGGTCGTAGCGGCCGTCGCGCGGCAGATCGAACATGTCCACCTGCTCGATCCCGTCGCCGCGCTCGTACTTGTCGATCACATGGTGGGCGACGGGCCCATAGTGGGGCATGACGGCGCCGATCTCGATGGTCTTCTCCGGGTCGGCCCCGCTCAGTGTGGCAGCGGCGATCGGAAGCTCCACCGAGCGCTCGTTCAGCCACGTCCAGTTGTGCCACGAGTCGCGGTAGGGATAGCGAGCGCCCCCGAGCGCGAACGTGCGCTCACCGCGGACGCGGCGTGCCACCCGCGGCCCCGCTGCAAATCGCGACGCCCAGGCGAGCGAGCTGCGCAGGGTGGGGAGCAGGCCGTCCTCGCGCGCGGCCCGGATCAGCCGCTCGCGCGGACCGGGGGGGACGTACCCACGAGGCGGTCCGGGGTGGTCACCTGCGGGTGAGCCCTGCACCCGCCGAGCATAACTTCGGGCGTATCATCGCCCGCCATGGGGATCGCGCGACGGTTGTCGCAACGGCAACTGCTGGTCCCGCTCGCCCTGTCGGCCGTCGCGTTCCTGATCGTCTTCTGGCAGCGTCCGCACGAGCGTTTCAGCGACCAGCGCGTCGAGCTCATCACCGACCCGAGCCGCTTCCTCTCACAGGTCGGCACGCTCTGGTCCTCGACGATCGACCTGGGCCATATCCAAGCGAGTCAATTCGTCGGATACCTGTTTCCGATCGGCCCGTTCTTCGCGCTCGGGCAACAGCTGGGAATTCCGCTGTGGATCGTCCAGCGACTCTGGATCGGCCTGCTGCTCGCGGTCGGCGCCTGGGGTCTCGTCCGACTCCTGGAGCGGCTGTTCGCGCCGCGAACCCAGCTTGCCGGGTTGATCGCAGGGCTGTTCTACCTGAGCAGCCCCTTCGTGATGATCACGCTGAATCGCGGCGACGGCTGGCTGCTGCCGTACGCGCTGCTGCCGTGGCTGCTGCTCTGGACGCAGCGCGGTATCGGCTCGCCGCGCGGCTGGCGCGCGCCCGCCATGCTCGCGCTGTTGCTGGCCGCCGCGGGCGGCGGCCTGAACGCCGCCGTCCTAGCGTGGCTGCTCGTCGCGATGTTCCTGCTGATCGTCTTCGAGGCGCTGACCGTCAGCGGCTGGCGCGCCGCCTTCAGTTTCTCCTGGAGAGCGGCCGTCCTGAGCATCATCGCCTCGCTGTGGTGGATCATTCCCGTGCTCGCCCAGGCTCGCTACGGCACCGACTACCTGACGTTTACCGAGCACGCGGAATCGATCCTGCACACGCCGAGCGCTTCGGAGTCGCTGCGGCTGCTCGGGTACTGGGTCGGGTACATCAACGGCTACCCGGACAGCTCCGCACAGGTCCCGGCGATGAGCGCGTACCTGCTCGGACCGGCGACGATCTTCGCCAGCTTCACGATCCCGGCGATCGCCGTGGCGACGATGGCCGCGCTGCGGCGGCTGCGGTACGTGGCCTTCCTGGGCCTGCTGCTGACGGTCGGGGTGCTGGCCATGTCAGCGGGCTTCCCGGCGAGCACCCCGGCGGGCCGGGCCTTGACCGACCTGTACTACAGCGCCGGTCCGCTGCAGTTCATGCGCACGACGTACAAGGCGGCCCCGCTGGTCGCGCTGGCCATCGCGTCGCTGTCGGGCCTCGGCCTGGGTCTGCTCGCCGACAGGCTGCGGTTCACCCGCCTGCGGTGGAACTCCATGACGATCGCCCCATGGCTGCCGCGCGCCGCGCTCGCCCTGTTCGTGCTGGGCCTGGTGGCATTCTGGGGGCGGCCGCTGTGGGTCGGAAACGCGATCAACTCGAACGTCTTCATCTCCGGCGTGCCTGGGCCGTGGACGGCGGCGATCGACGACGCGCAGAGGACGACGCCGCCGGGCACGCGCATCTCGGTCCTTCCGGGTGAGCTCTTCGCGTACTACCGCTGGGGCGGAACCCAGAACTCGATCGTTCCCGCTGTCTCGAAACGGCCCGTGCTGATCCGCCAGATCGACCGACCGTCATCGCCGCAGGCCGCGCAGCTCCTGACGAGCGTCGACTCGCAGGTCCAGCAGGGCCGACTGATGCCGAATCAACTCCCGCCGCTGCTGCAGATCATGGGGGTGGGGCGGACGCTCGTCGGGACGGACAGCTCGCCGACCCGCAACGAGGCCCTCGATCCGGCGGATGTCAGCGCGGCGCTCGTCCAGCAGCCGGGCTTCCAGACGCCGGCGGCGACCTTCGGCCCGACGCTGAGTTTCGCGCCGCCCGCCGATCGCAGCGGGGCGACCGTCACGCTCCCGCAGGTGCGCTCCTACGCCGCGCCCGACCCGGCCCAGCCGAGGATCGAGCGGGTGCACCCGGCAGACTCGCCGAGCGTCGTGGACGGCGACGCCGACGGGATCATCGCGATGGCCGCCGTCGGCGCGCTCGACCCGCGGCGGGCGAGCTTCTATGCAGCTGACGTCGACCGCCGCAGCCTCGCCGGGTTGACCGGGCGGGGCGCGCGACTGGTCTTCACCGACTCGAACCGCCGCCGGGTTGTGCTCGCATCGAAGGTCCGCATCAACCTCGGGGCCACACTCGGTGCCCACGATCCGATCAATCGGATCTTCAGCTCGTACGACCCGTTCCCCGGTCTGGGGGCCGCAGGCCGCACGGTCGCGGTCTACACCGGCCTGCGTGAGCTGTGGACGCCGCTCAGCAACGACTTCACGCTATTCCCGGAGCACCGGCCGTACGCCGCTTTCGACGGTCGCCTCGACACGAGCTGGATCTCGCAGGCCGAAGCGCCGCAGAACCGCTTTATCCAGATGACGCTCCGAGAGCCCCGCGCAGTCGGCACGTTGAGCGTTCACCCGCATCGGGATGAGGGTGGTTCGACGATCGGCGTCGCCGTCAGCGTGAACGGCGGCCCGGAGCGCCGCGTCCTGCTGAGACCTGGGTGGAATGGGGTTCCCCTCAACGCCACAGGCGTGAGGACGCTCCGTCTGCGCGTGTTCACGCCCAAGGATGAGTTCTTTCGCGGTGGTCTCGATGAGGTGCGGATCCCGGGCCTGAGGGTTCGCGAGGCGCTGCGGCTGCCGACCGATCTCGCCCGCCTCGCCGCCGGCGCAGATCTTGCGAGCGACCCACTCGAGGTCGTGCTGGAGCGCACCACAGCTGACTTTCCCCGCCGCGCCGGTGCGGCGACCGGCGGCGCCGCGCTCGCCGATCCCGTTGACATGACCGATGCCGAGCCGGGGATGCGCCGCATCGTGACGCTCCCGGCCGGGCGCCGGTTCACAGCCGACGGATGGGCGAGCGTGGTGCCGTCGGCATCTGACGCCCAGCTCGACCGGCTCGCGAAGATGCCCGGACCCTCGGTCTTCACCAGCTCGTCGCGGTTCGAGGGCCTTCCGCGCTACCGCGCCTCCTCGGCGTTCGACGGGAATCCCGGCACGGCGTGGGCGGCGGAGTTCAGCCCGCGCCGGCTGCCCTGGGTCCAGTGGCGCTCGACGACGCCGGTCGCCGTGCGTGAGCTGCGGATCGCGCAGCCCGCCGGCGCGTTCCGCAAGGCGAACGGCGTGACGGTCTCGACCCCGCTCGGCGGGTTCGACCTCCCCGTCGGCGCGGATGGGGTCGTCCGCCTTCCCGCCCGCGTGACGACGAGGTCGCTCCGCATCACCGTGCGCACGTTGAAGGCCCTCCCGAGAGCCACGGCGGGCAAGCGCCGGCCGCGTGCCATCGCGTTCACGGACGTGGACGTCGTCGGCGTCGCCAAGGCACGCCCGCGACGCTCGGGACCGTTCACGGGGGCGTGTGGCAGCGTGCGACTCGCTTCGACGGGTCAGGCACTGGGGATGCGCGTCAGAGGCTCCCTGGAGGATCTCGATGTGGGGAACCCCTTGCGGGCCGAGGCCTGTGGAACGGCCGGGCTGCAGCTTCGCGCAGGCGCCAACCTGGTTGTCGCAGCCCCGGGCCCGGTGTTCACCGTCGACTACCTCCACATGACGGCGTCCGCGCCGCGCCCGTTGGTCGCTCCCAACGGACCCGCCTCGATCGACCAGCGCGGGAACGTGACGCTCACCGGCGGCGGCTGGCTCGTCCTCGGGCAGAGCTATTCAACCGGGTGGCGAGCGTGGTGCACGGACAGCGCGGGCCGGGAGCGTGGACTGGGAGCACCGCGCCAGATCGACGGCTTCGCCAACGGCTGGGCGATCAACGGGCGCGGGTGCGCGCGGGCCCGATTTGCGTTCGCTCCCCAGCGGGCGGCGAACGTGGGGTACGCCGTGTCGGCCATCGGTGGGCTCGCGATGCTGGCTCTCCTCATCTTCGGTGCCTGGCGACGGCGCCGCCGCGGTGAATCGGTAGCGCAGGCGGACAGGCCCGCTGCGCCCGAGATGGTCGTCCGCATCGACACGCACGGTCCGGCCCGGCTGACGGTTGAGGTTGCGGACGCGGAACGCCGGCCCTTCGCCGTGGCCATCACCCCCTGCCGGCCCGGCTGGCCGGCGACGGTCGCCGGCTGCCTGATCGCCGGAGCGACGGCCCTCGCACTGTCCGGTTCGCCGGTCGCCGCGGCGGGGGTGGCGCTCAGCGTCGTCGTGTTGCTGCGCCTCGGCCTCACCCCTTCCCGGCTCTACGCGCTCGCGGCCATCGCGATCGCGATGGTCGGTGTCGTCTACGTCGCACGGCCCAACGCCGACGCCATGGGCATCAACTTCAACTTCCCGCTGGATCACGTAGCCGGGCACTGGCTTGCGCTCACGGCGGTCCTGATGGTGCTCGCCGGCGTGGTCCTCGAGGTCGACCGTCTGCGCCGCGCCCGGCCCACGGATCCCGCTGCGGCCGGCCCACCGTGATCCTTGAGTTCGCCGAGCGCGGTCGTCTAGGCTCGCGCGAATGCGTCGCCGCGTCCTGCTCGCCACCTTTGCCGCCCTCCTCTCGGTCGCTCTGACCGCCGCCGCGGCGACGGCATCCACATCGCTCAACGGGACGTACAAGGGCAAGGCCACGAAGGGCACGACGATGCCCGACAACAAGGGATCGAAGCTGTCGTTCGACGTACAGGTCGCGGCCAGCTGCCCGGTCGCGAACAACGTCTTCAAGAAGTCGCTCTGCCTCTCCTGGAACCCGACGATCTCGCTCCCCGTCGCGTGCCAGACGTGGAACAGCGCGGACCCGACGCACCGTGCAACGAAGGAGCGCCGCGGGGTTCCCTACAGCGCCGCCGTCTCGGCCGCAGGGCACGCCGACCTGATCACGAAGTCCGCGGGGCCTGGGTACTCCCAGACGACGCGGATCGTCGTCAGCATCAAGGGCGGGAAGGCGACCGGGCACGTGACGTACAAGGCCACCGGCCGTTCGGCGATCGCGAACTTCGACTGCAGCGGACGGCTGGAGTTCACCGCCAGGCGCGCGTGACGGTGGCGGGGCCTACCCGCCGAGGAAGTTGCAGGACGGCGAGGCTGAAGCGCCGTACCCGGCGTTCCCCGCGAAGCTCGCGACCGCGCTCCAGTTCCCGGGCGTCATGACGGCGACCTGATCGCTGAACTGCCCCGCGGCATCGGTTGTCACGGTCTGGGAGACCGCCGCTCCGAGGGGCGGCGTGTACGTCATCGTGATCGACAGCCCGGCGAGGGCCGGCGTCACATGGCCGGTGAAAGCACGGCCCATCGGGTCGATCGTCCCGCAGGTCGTGATCGCCAGGCTCGTCGCGACGGGGCCGGGAGCAGGCGGGGTCGGCGCCGGCGCCACCGGGCTGGACTGCACTGCAGGGAGGCCCTGTGGGAGCTTCGGTACCGCGCCGCCCGGGATCGTCACCAGCCGGAGCGAGCGCCCGCCGCGCCGAAGGACGGCGATGATGCCGGCGGTCGTGCCGGCCGTGAGCCGCGTCAGGGCGTGGCGGAGCTTGCCGCGAGCGACGCCGAGTCGCAGCACGCGAACGCCGCCGTTGTGAAGCGCGATACGTCCAAGCCTGATCGCCTTGGCCGCGCAGGCGGCGCCCGGCGACATGATCGCCGCCGGACTCGCGCACGCCTTGCGTGGCAGTCGCACGCTCAGCGTTCCTCCGCAGCGCGTCGACAGGCATGCGACGCGGGCGTAGAACGTCCGGCCCTTCAGCGCCGTCGTGACTGTGGCGATGGGGGCCGGCCCGAGCCTGCTGCACGCCGCGGTTCCGGTTTCGTCCGTTCCGGCACGCAGGTAGTTCAGCGCCACCGACTCCACCGGCGTCGTGCCCCCGCTCGAGCCGGGCGTGACCGAGGAGACGTCCACGTCCTCGAGGCAGAGACTCTGCGTCGCCGTACCGGTCGTCCAGGAGAGAAACGCATGCGCGTAGTGCTCGCCGGTGAGGACAGCCTTCAGCAGGGCCGGCGATGACGCGTCGACCGGCTTGGTGACCACGAGCACGGTGAAGCCGGCCGCATACGGGACGCCGCCCTTGGCGGCGCTCGGATCCCATGCGGGTGTCGGCCCGCCGCGGAACGCGAAGCTCAGGATGTTCGCGCCCTCGGACTGGATCGTCCGCGGGCCGCTCAGTACGAGCGGCCCGATGGTCGTTGTGGTGGCGGCCGGGGCCGAAGGCGCGAACGCCAGCGCCACCAGGGTGGTGCAGGAGACCACCAGGCCGAGCAGGCTCGGTCGCACGCACTGAGCCTACGCTTGTCACGGCGGTCCGTAAACCGCTACGCGCGCAGCACGAGCAACGCCCAGCCGGAGGTGACGATCCGCTCGGCCTCGCGCAGCCCCGTCGCGCTGTAGGCACCGGCTGCCTGCGTGGCGTCCTCCTCGAGCACCCCGGAGAGAATCAGCGTCTCGGGGGCGCCGACGAGCAGAGAGCCGATGGTCTCGTGAACCGCGAGCGGCACGTTCGCGACGAACGTCGAGGCGGACGGCGGAGCCCGCGTCGCGAGGTCGAGCGCGTGGGCGCTGACGGTGACGCCGTTGCGGGCCGCGTTGGCCGCCGTGGCCGCCACCGCCTCGGGATCCCGGTCGATCGCGACGACGGGCGCCCAGCCCAGGCGGGCGGCCGCGATCGCCAGCAGTCCGGACCCGCAGCCGAGGTCGGCGAACCCGCCGTCCGGCTCCAGCGCGCAGATCGCCTCCAGGCAGGCGCGCGTCGTCGGATGCGTTCCCGCCCCGAACGCGCCGGCGTCCTCGAGCACGATGTCGATCAGGTCGTCCCGCGCCGGCGGGGCCCACGACGGCCGCACCACGAGCCGTCCGCCGACCCTCAGCGGTTCATGGTCGGCGGCGCGGCGCTCGTGCCAGTCGTCCGGCACGTCGCGCTCGCGGATCGACTGCTCCCAGCCGCGCGTGGCGGCCGCGACGGCCTCAGCCGGTGGCAGCTCATCGGGCGTGCCGCGCACGCGCAGCTCGACCTCGTCGCCGCGCGCGACCTCGAAGACGCCGTGCGGTGCGAGCAGCAGCAGTTCGTCGAGCACCGCCTCGACGGATTCCGACGGGATGCGCACCGCGATCTCGCGCATCAGCCGAGCCTCCGCACGATCGCCTGCGCGGTGATCTGGACCGTTCCGTGCTTGAGCGCGCGCAGCGTCGCCAGCACGACGCGCACGTCGACGCCGTCGTCCGGCTCGCCCAGCGTGAACGCGACCTGATGGTGGCCGGGACGCAGCGCGAGCTCGCCCAGGCCGTCGCCCTGAACGACCACCGGTCGCGGGTAGCCGTCAGGCGTGAACGTCAGCGCGCCGGGGCTGAGATTGCGGACGACCACGCGCACATTGTCCGGGACGACGACCACGTCCAGACGAAACAGGCCCTCGGCGTGCAGCACGGCGACGCGCGCTCCTTCGAACGCGTCGACCGCGCTGGAGAGCGCCAGCCCGTCCCCGGGGAGCGCTGTGGCGAGCGCCGTCAGGGCGTGCCCACCACGGCCTGGCCGACGAGCGTCCGCGCGGCGCCGCCGAACAGCGAGAGGCTCACAGTGATCACCTGGGTGCCGCCCTGGACGACCACCTGGAGGGGGCGGACCGAGCCGTCGCCCAGCAGGGTGATCGTCTCGTTCGCCCCTGGCGCGATGGCGGTGGTGGCCTGGTTACCGTCGCCGTTGACGAGCAGCGTCTGGCCCGAGGTGTTCGTCAGCGTCACGCTCGCGCCCTTGCCGCCCGCCGGCTCGTTCTGAGCGCTCACCCGCAGCAGCCCGATCAGCACGAACAGGTCACCACCGGAGTCGGTCAGCGCCATGTTGCCGGTGACGACCTGCCCGTGGCCCTGGATGAGCTCATTTGAGGTCAGACCGTCGAGCTTCAGTGCGTTGTCGGCGCTGTCGCCCTTGTGCAGGAATGTGCGGTCCGCGTCGATCTTGAGGTAGACCTGGTCCTTGTGGACGAGGTTGCCGGCGTCGAGGCCCGTCAACGCCTGCTGGAACTTGAAGACGAACTCCTTGTACTCCTTGTACGACGGAACCTGATGGAGCTTGAGGTCGCGCAGCAGGAGCGAGTGATCCTTGATCTGCGCCGAGCCGAACTTGACGCTCTTCGCCAGGCGTGCGGACGGGCCGGGATCCAGCGTCGCCGGCTTGGACTCACTGGCCTGCGCTTCGATCCCGAGTCCGGCGAGGACGCCGAAGAGGGCCATGGTCACTCCGGCCCGCACTGCCGTGAACCGGCGCTTCACGTACTTCGCCATCGCGACCTCCGTCCGTTGACGATCCGCGCGCGATGATGGTCGCGGCTCCGGACGGAAGCAAGCGTGCTGGACGTATCGCCCGGTGCTACCAGCGCTGGTGGACCTGCGGCGCGATCTGCTCCCGGTAGATGGCCGCGATCGCTCCGAGCGTGTCCGCCGGGAGCTCGGGCAGGGCCGCGGCGGCGGCGTTCGCGCGCGCCTGCTCGGGCGTCTTCGCGCCGGGGATCACAGTCGAGACGGCATCGAACTCGAGGATCCAGCGCAGCGCAAGCTGGGCCAGCGTGGCTCCCTCAGGTACGAGCGCCCGGAGCTGCTCGACGACCTCGAGGCCGCGGTCGTAGTCGACCCCGGCGAAGGTCTCGCCGACGTCGAAGGCCTCCCCATGGCGGTTGAAGGCGCGATGGTCGTCGGGGGCGAACGTCGTGTCGTGACCGAACTTGCCGGTCAGCAGGCCCGAGGCGAGCGGGACGCGGACGATCACGCCGACGTCGCTCGCGCGAGCGCGCTCGAAGAACAGCTCGGCGGGCCTCTGGCGGAAGATGTTGAAGATGATCTGCACGGTCGAGACGCCCGGGAACTCGATCGCCTTCAGCGCCTCCTCGACCTTCTCGACGCTGACGCCGTAGGCACGGACGAGGCCGTCCTGCACGAGCCGGTCACAGGCCTCGAACACCGCCGGCGTGTAGTACGTCTCCCAGGGCGGGCAGTGCAGCTGCACGAGGTCGACCGTGTCGACGCCGAGGTTCTCCCGCGAGCGCTCCAGCCAGGCGCGCAGGTGCTCGTACGTGTAGTGCTCGACCTCGAGCGGTCCGCGGCGCCCGAACTTGGTGGCCACGACCGGCGGCTCGCCGCGCTCGCGCACGAGCGCCCCGACCAGCTGCTCGGAGTGGCCGTCGCCATAGACGTCGGCCGTGTCGAAGAACGTGACACCGGCGTCGAGTGCCGCGCGCATCGCCTCCAGCGACTGCTCATCGTCGGTCTCGCCCCAGCTCCCGCCGATCGCCCAACAGCCGAAGCCGATCTCCGAGACCTCGTACCCCGTCTTGCCCAGCCGTCGTGTGCGCATCAGCCCAGCCGGGTGAAGCGGACGACGGCGTTGTGCCCGCTGTAGACCTTCAGCGAGCCGGTCAGCGTCGGCGGCAGCGCGACGAGCTTCGCGGGCTCGACGCCATGGAACGTCAGCTTGAAGCTGCGCTGGTTCCCGAAGATCGTGCGCGTCGACAGCCGCTCGGTGGGAAGTCCGAGCGGTGTCGGCCACCCCCGGGGAACCAGACCGCTGAGCGCGGGGGAGATCTCACTCTGCGGACAATCCTGCACGGGCGTCGAGGCGCCGAGCGTCTCCTTCGACGTCGGTATCAGCTTCAGCGTGCCGGCCTTCGCCGCGTAGAGGAACTTCACGTCGGCGGACAGCCCGAACGGGGTGTTGCACCCGGGGCGCGTGGCAGGCGTCTCGGTCGCGGTGGGACACGTCGGTTCGAGGCGCGGCTCAGAGGGCGCCCGCGTCACCAGCCCGGACTTGTCCACGAATCGCTCGATGGTCCCCTTGACGGCGAACGACGCATCGCCGACGCGCCCGGCGCGCTGCAGCGTCACGACCTGGCGACCTGCCGCCTTGAAGCGCGCGAACTCCATCGTCACGCCCTTCCCGCGCCCGTACGTGTAGAGCTCGGTGATGTCGATCCCCTTGAGCGCGACGTTGCAGGTGCCCGGCACGTTGTTGGCCGCGAGCACCGCCCAAGACGTCGCCTGGCCCTCGACGACGACCTTGAACCTCGCCTTCTGCTGCCCGGGAATCGTCGGCAGCGTCGGGATCGTCAGGAACGCCCGGAATCGTCGGGACCCCCAACGCGGATGCTGTGGAGGCCTCGGTCGCGAGCAGCCCCGCCACTGTGGCGAGGGCGGCGAGCGGGCGGTATGTCGTCATGCGTCCTGACCGTACGGAGTCGCACGGACGCGGTCAATGTCGTGGACGGTAGTTTGGATGCATGCCGGACGAGCGCGACAAGCTCGTGGACGTCCTCGACTACTGGACGCCGCTGACGCTCAGGCTCTGCGCGGACGCAGGGGTGCTCGAGGCGTTCGGTCGCGAGGAGCGCTCCATCGCGGAGGTCGCCGCCGTGACGGCGGTCCACGCCGGGACGCTGCGTCGCATGGTCCGATTGCTCGCCAGCCGCGAGGTCTTCGAGGGTCGCGGGGAGGATCGGTTCAGGCTGGGTCGGCTCGGCCTGCTCCTGCTGGCGGACGAGCCCGGCAACCTCGCCGGCCTGCTGAACTTCCCGCCGCCGTATTTCCACGCCTGGGCGCAGGCGCGGCACACGATGCGCACCGGGCGAGCCGTCGTTCGCGGATCACCACGGCCAGGAGATGTTCGACTGGTTGGCCGAGCATCCGTCGGAGGCCTCCGACTTCAACGACGACATGCGGCGCCGGACCACGACGCTTGCTCGAAGGTGCGCTCCCGCTGTACGACTGGCCCGACGACGGGGTGATCGTCGACGTGGGTGGGGGGCGGGGGCATCTCGTCGCGGAGGTCCTGCGGCTGCGTCCCGATCTGCGCGGCATCGTTCTCGACCTCCCGCATGTCGTCGCGGAGGCCGAGCCCGTACTGGCCCGCTACGGGGTCACCGAACGCGTCGAGGCCGTTGCGGGAAGCTTCTTCGACCCACTGCCGGCCGGCCACGGCCTCTACGTCCTGGCGAGTGTGCTGCACGACTGGGACGACGCCGACGCCGTCGCGATCCTGCGCCGATGCGATGAGGCGATGGGGCCTGACTCGCGACTCCTGCTGTTCGAGTTCGTCCTGCGCCCCGGCGACGAGCGAGACCTCGGAAAGCAGTACGACCTGCACATGCTCGTGGTCCTCGGCGGGCGCGAGCGCACGCGCGACGAATGGGCGCGACTGCTCGACGCAGCCGGACTGGCCCTCGGGTGCGTCGTGCGCACGCCGAGCGACATGTGCTGGCTCGAGGCGACGCCCGCGACTCGCCGTTGAACTCGCCGACGCCGCGCGCAACACTTCCACCATGACCACCGCGCCAACGACAGTCGCCGGTGCGTTTGCGGACGCGATCGTCGCGCGGGACTTCGATCGCGCGCGCGGCCTGCTCCACCCCGACATCGACTTCCGGGCCATGACGCCCAGCCGCATCTGGGAGGCGGACGGGCCGGCCGGCGTCGAGGAGGTCCTGCGCACCTGGCTCGCCGATCCCGACGAGGACATCGCGCGCATCGACGCGACAGAGCCGGGCGCCGTCGAGGACACCGCGAGGGTCGGCTGGCGCGTTCGCGGCAGCGGCGCTGACGGCGCGTTCGCCTTCGAGCAGCAGGCCTACGTGCGGGACCTTGACGGCCAGATCGGCTGGCTGCGCGTGATGTGCAGCGGGACCCGGCCGACGACGTCAGCGACGCCTAGCGCCCTATTGCAGCCGCCCTCCTGATCTGCGAGTGTCGGCTCGTCTGTGGTCCAGTCGACAACCTTGGGGAGGAGTCGTGACGCACATCCGGCGGAGTTCCATCGTGGTCGGTGCGGCGGTGGCGGCGCTGGCTGCGGCAGCGGTCGCGGTCGCGGCCACACCGACGGCCGGTCAGTGGACGACCAGCGGGGGTGAGTCCAGCGGCGTCGTTCGGGGTGAAGGGCTCGGCAGTCGTGCCGTTCGGGAGCGGCGCCGCGAAGGCGATCACCGCACCCAGCAACTTCAAGTGCAACTCGTCCAACCTCGTCGTCAAGACCGCGAAGATCAAGATCTCGGGAGGCAAGTTCGCCTACGACGGCCCGGCGTATGTGGACAAGTTCCGTGCCAAGACGAAGATCGGTCGCCTCGTCTGGAGTGGGACGTTCACCAGCGCGACGAGCGTCAAGGGCAAGTTCCGCTTCACGAGCAGCGTGACGCCCAAGCCGGGGCCCACCGGCCTCACCTTCACGAAGAAGAAGTGCGACTCCGGCACGAAGTCCTGGACCGGCCAGCCGTTCACCGGTGGTGGCGGCGCCGTCGGCTGACGGGCGTACTACTTGCAGTAGATGCAATCACGCTCGCCGCGTGAGGTCGCGCGACGCCTGGCGGCACCGTGCTCCATTGCGATGCGCGCGTCGCGCATCGCCTCATCGTGCTCGCGACGGCCTGTGGCACGCGCAATGCGAACACTGATCCTGTCGCTCCATTCGTGGCGATTTCTCATATCGAACATGTGTTCGAGAGTAGCGTCGCCGGATGCCATTCCGTGTGGGCTTCGTCACACACGCCATATGACGGCCCGACGTCCGGAGGCCGGCAGCTGACTCATCCGGTCGCCGCGGCTGCCGAAGCGCCGCCGGCGGTCGCGCTGGCGTCGTCAGCCAGACGGCGCACGGCGAACGCAGCGAACAACAGCAACCCGGGCTCCACGAGCGTGGGCTGGTCGACCGTGATCGTCACGGGCCGCTTGCCCCAGCTCCTGGCGTCGAGCACGGCAAGCTCACGATCGTGGTCGCCCAGTGCGTAGCGCTCCGTCCACATGCTCGCCGGCCGCAGCTCGAAGTCACGGTCGCCCCAACGCAACGAACCGCCGCGTCGCAGCCTTCGCGCGGCGAACGCGCCGACGACGGCGCCCGTGGCGTCGGACGCCTCGATCGTCGTCTGCCAGACACCACGGCGATCGAAGGACCACCCCGCTCCGCCGGCCTCTGCGGTGGCACGGCGTGAGAAGAGCCCCCCGAAGCGCAGCGTGCCGACACCGGGGATCTCGTACAGACGGCGGTCTTCACGGCTCCGGGTGAGTTCGAGCTGCGCCATGCGGACATGATGCCGTCTCGGCGCGAAGGAGTAACGGCGCTGGACCGCCCGGGCGCCCGAGGTCCCGCGCCTCTCTGGAGTAAAGCTGAGCCGCGCGGGACCCGGGGACTCCGGGGACCGACATCCCGTAGGGACGCTACGCCGAACCGCTCGCTGAATGGTCGGTGCATCACACTTTGCACAACTTTGCATCGAACGCGAAAACCCCCGTGTTACCGGGGGCTTTCCATGCCGGAGGAGGGACTCGAACCCCCGACACGCGGATTATGATTCCGCTGCTCTAACCGACTGAGCTACTCCGGCGGGGAACGGGCAGGATAGCGGCGCGCTGCGCGTAGGCGTCCCGCCGCGGTGGCTGCCTCGTGATGCCATTCTGCAGCCGTGCACCTGGACGCCGCAACGAGCCTCATCGCCGTGCCGAACGTGTCGCGAGGGGAGCGACGCGGCGGCGCTCGACGCCATCGGCGCGCCTTCGCATCGCAGCGGCGCGCGGCTGCTGACCGCCGAGCCGCACGCCGACCCCGACCACGACCGCGCGGTCTTCACGCTCGCGGGCGCGCCCGGCGGGCTCGCGCCCGCGCTGCTCGCCGGCGCCCGCGAGGCCGTCGCGCGCATCGACCTCACCGCCTACCGCGGCCTGCACCCGCACGTCGGCGCGATCGACGTCGTCCCCGTCGTGCACCTCGACGCCGCCCGGCGCGGGGCGGCCTGCGCCGAGGCGCTCGTCGTGGCGGACATGCTCGGCGACGGAGCTCGGGCTCCCGGTCTTCCTCTACGGCCTGCTCGCCGGCGGGCGCACGCGCGCCGAGATGCGGCGCGGCGGACCGCGGGAGCTGGCCCGCGCGGATGGCGGCCGGCGAGCTGCGCCCCGACTTCGGGCCCGGCGCGCCGCATCCGACCGCGGGCGCCGTGCTCGTCGCCGCGCGCCCGCCGCTCGTCGCCTTCAACGTCGAGCTTGCGCCGCCGGCGACGCTCGCCGACGCGCGGCGCATCGCCGCACTGATCCGCGAGGGCGGCGAGGACGGGCTCCCGGGCGCTGCGGGCGATCGGCCTCGAGCTGCGCGCACCGCGCGGGCGTCGCCCAGGTGTCGATGAACGTCGAGGATCCACTGCATCTGCCGCTCGCCGACGTCGTCGCCGCCATCGCGCGCCACGCGCCCGTCTCCGAGGCCGAGCTCGTCGGACTCGCGCCCGCGCGCCGCGTTCGACGGGCTTCCCGGACGGACGTCACGTGCCGCAACCGCGCCACGATCGAGGCCGGCGCTGACACTACGTCTTGTAGCCACATGGCTCAGACGAAGAAGAAGCGCCGGACGAAGCACCGTGGCAACGCCGCCGGCATCGTCGAGTCGCGCGGGCCGCACCGGTCGCAAGCTGACCGACGAGGAGCGCAAGCAGGCGGCCGGGTCGAAGACCGACGAGCAGCCGCGCAGGACCGCTTCAACAAGCCGCCGACCTGGCGCGGCGCGGCGAACCGCTCGCTCGTCGCCGTCGTCGTGTTCGTCGCGATCCTCGTGCTGCTGTTCAAGCAGCCCGCGCAGTCCGCGATCTCGCTCGGCGCGGTGCTGCTCGTCC
Source organism: uncultured Solirubrobacteraceae bacterium (assembly GCA_963781935.1). Classification (GTDB taxonomy): domain Bacteria; phylum Actinomycetota; class Thermoleophilia; order Solirubrobacterales; family Solirubrobacteraceae; genus F1-60-MAGs163. Next base: position 1,128,534 of record CAWAHX010000005.1, on the reverse strand, counting down.
TCTACATCCCGCTGAGCTACTACACCGACCTGTGGCTCTACCGCCGGCGCATGGCCAAGCAGGCCCAGCAGCGCTCGGAGGGTGGCAAGCCCAAGAAGGAGCGGTGAGCGCCGTGGACGTGCGGATGTTCACCGTCGGCCCGGTCCAGGAGAACAGCTACCTCCTGCGCACGAGCGCCGAAGCGGACCACGCGATCATCGTCGACCCGGGCGAGGAGGCCGACAAGCTGCTCGCGGCGATCGCGGAGACGGGCGTCACGCTCGACGCGATCCTGCTGACGCACACCCACTTCGACCACGTCGGCGCCGTCGCGCCGGTCGCCCGCGCCACCGGCGCGCCGGTCTACTGCCCGGCGCTCGAGACGCAGGTCCTGGCGGACATCATGGCCTACGTCCCGTGGGAGGGCTTCGGCCCGTACGAGAGCTGGAACGCCGAGCAGACCGTCGCCGGCGGCGAGCGCCTGCAGCTCGCCGGCTTCGACATCGACGTGCATCTTCACGCCCGGCCACAGCCCCGGCCACGTGACGTACGCGCTGAGCGCACCCGACCAGGATGCCGTCGGCACCGTGCTCGCCTCCGGCGACGTCCTGTTCCAGGGCTCGATCGGCCGCACCGACCTGCCGGGCGGCGACCACGCGACGCTGCTGCGCTCGATCGCCGGACCTCGCCGGCGCGCTACGACGACGAGACGGTCGTCCTCCCGGGCCACATGGGCGTCACGACGATCGGCCGCGAGCGCCAGACCAACCCGTTCCTCCAGGACCTTCCGGCGCGCGCCTCGTGAGCGAGCGCCGCAGGCCCCGCGCGGCACGTTCGACGTGCTGCCCGAGCAGTCGGCGCTGCGGCTGACCGTCGAGGTCTCGGCGCGCAAGATCCTCGAGGCGGCCGGCTACCGGCGGATCGAGACGCCGACGTTCGAGGACACCGACCTCTTCCGGCGCACCGTCGGCGAGTCGACCGACATCGTCCAGAAGGAGATGTACACGCTCCAGGACGGCGGCGGGCGCTCGCTGACGCTGCGCCCGGAGGTGACCGCGCCGATCGTGCGCGCCTACCTCGAGCACGGCATGCACAAGCTGCCGCAGCCGGTGAAGCTCTGGTACCTGTCGAGCTGCTTTCGCTACGAGCGCGCGCAGGCCGGCCGCTACCGCCAGTTCTGGCAGATCGGCGCCGAGGCGATCGGCTCCGACGATCCGGCCGTCGACGCCGAGTCGATCCTGCTGCTGGCCGCGATCCTCGACGAGCTCGGCGTGCGCGGCGTGCGCCTGCGCCTGGCGAGCCTCGGCACGCCGGCCTCGCGCGCGCGCTACCGCGAGCTGCTGCAGGCGCACCTGCGCGCGCACGAGGACCGGCTCGCCGAGGACGTCGCCGAGCGCATCGACCTCAACCCGCTGCGCGCCTTCGACTCCGACCACCCGGGCACGCGCGAGGTGATGCAGACCGCGCCGCTGCTGCTCGACCACCTCGACGCGGACGACGTCGAGCACTTCGCGGCGGTCCGCGAGCTGCTCGACGCCGCCGAGATCGCCGTACGAGATCGACCCGACGCTCGTGCGCGGCCTGGACTACTACACGCGCACGGTCTTCGAGTTCACCTCGGACGCGCTCGGCGCGCAGAGCGGCGTCGGCGGCGGCGGGCGCTACGACGGCGCTCGCCGAGCAGCTCGGCGGCGCCGCGACGCCCGGGATGGGCTGGGCGGCCGGCATCGAGCGGATCCTGCTCGCCGCCGAGGAGCGCCCGGTGCCCGAGCCGGTCTGCGACCTGTTCGTCGCGCTCGCGGGCGACGCCGCGCGCGCATCGCACCGCCGCGTTCACGCTCGCCGCCGAGGCGCGCCGCGCCGGCGTGCCGACGCAGCTCGAGCTCGCCGGGCGCTCGCTGAAGGGCCAGCTCAAGCAGGCCGCCCGGCTGCGGGCGCGCTACGTCGCGATCCTCGGCGATGAGGGCATCGAGCTGAAGGACATGGAGAGCGGTGAGCAGACCGCGGTGGAGTCGGCGTCGGCCGTCGTCGCCACGGTGCTGCGCGGAAGGTTCATCGCGTGATCAACGCCGCCGCGCCCGAACGCCTATCGCGACACCTGGTCCGGCGACCTGGACGCCGCGCGACGCCGGCCGGCAGGTCCGCGTCGCCGGCTGGGTCCACCGCCGCCGCGACCACGGCGGGCTGATCTTCATCGACCTGCGCGACCGCTCGGGCATCGTGCAGCTCGTCTTCCATCCGGAGACCAGCGGCGGGGCGTTCGCGCTGGCCGAGCGGCTGCGCTCCGAGCACGTCGTCTCCGCCGCTGGGCGAGGTCGTCCGCCGCGAGGAGGGGAACGTCAACCCGAACCTCCCGACCGGCGAGATCGAGCTCACGGTCACCGCGCTGCGACGTGCTGGCCGAGAGCGAGACGCCGCCGTTCCCGATCGACGAGGACACGCCGGTCGACGAGATGCTGCGCCTGAAGTACCGCTGGCTCGACCTGCGCCGCCGCGGCATGCGCGACGCGATGCTGACCCGCACGCTGGTCACGCAGACGATGCGCCGCGTCCTGGACGAGCGCGACTTCCTCGAGATCGAGACGCCGATCCTCACGCACTCGACGCCCGAGGGCGCGCGCGACTTCCTCGTGCCCAGCCGCATGAACCCGGGCGCCTTCTACGCGCTGCCGCAGTCGCCGCAGCTCTTCAAGCAGCTGCTCATGATGGCCGGCTTCGAGCGCTACTACCAGATCGCGCGCTGCTTCCGCGACGAGGACCTGCGCGCCGACCGCCAGCCCGAGTTCACCCAGCTCGACCTCGAGATGGCCTTCGTCGACGAGGACGACGTGATCGAGGTGATGGAGGCGGTCATGTCGGCCGTCTTCGCGGCCGCGGACTTCGACGTGCCGCCGACGCCGTGGCCGCGCATGACCTACGCCGAGGCGATGTCGCGCTACGGCGTCGACCGCCCCGACACGCGCTTCGGCCTGGAGATCCGCGACGTCTCCGAGCATCTGCGCGGCTCGGACTTCAAGGTCTTCGAGGGCGTGCTGGGCGGCGGCGGCGTCGTGCGCGCGATCAACGCCGGCGCGCGCGAGATGTCGCGCTCGGAGCTCGAGGGCCTCAACGACGTCGTGCGCATCCACGGCGCCAAGGCCGTCGCGCCGATCTACGCCGGCGACGGCGGCTGGGCGGGCAACCTGGCGAAGTTCTTCAGCGCCGAGCAGATCGCCGCCGTCAACGCCGAGCTCGGCGCGGCGGAGGGCGACCTGCTGCTGTTCGTCGCCGACAAGCCGGAGGTCGCGGCCGCGTCGCTCGGCGGGCTGCGCCTGGAGCTGGGCGGCGCTTCGGGCTGATCCCCGACGGGCACGACGCGCTCTGGATCGTCGACTTCCCGATGTTCGAGTACGACGAGGGCGCCGGCCGGCACGTGGCGATCCACCACCCGTTCACCGCGCCGTCGGGCGACCTCGACGATCCCGGCGCGCTGCTCTCGCGCGCCTACGACCTCGTGCTCGACGGCGTCGAGATCGGCGGCGGCTCGATCCGCATCCACACGCCCGAGGTGCAGCAGCGCGTCTTCGACCTGATCGGCCTGGACGACGACGAGGCGCAGGAGCGCTTCGGCTTCCTGCTCGACGCGCTGCGCTACGGCGCGCCGCCGCACGGCGGCATCGCGATGGGGATCGACCGGATCGTCGCGCTCGTCTGCGGCCGGGAGTCGATCCGCGACGTCATCGCCTTCCCGAAGACCGCCAGCGGCGGCGACCCGCTGACCGGCGCCCCGGCGCCCGTGGATGACCGCCAGCTGCGGAGCTCGCGCTGCGCTCGCTCGTGCAAAAGGGCGACTAGACGCCAGCTGGCACTCAAGCCGCACGTCGATCCCGCCGATTGGGAGGGCGTGGAGCAGATCTCGGCACCCTTCCGTATCGCGCTCGTCGCAATCGTCGTCCTCGGAGGCGTCTGGTTCGTCGCGCTGCGCCCGAAGTCGGACTCGGCGGCGACGCCGCCGCCCACCGCACCGGGCGTGCAGGGCCTGAGCAACGCCGTCCAGAAGGCGCGCGCGACCGCCGCCGCCGCCAACACGCTCGGTCGACAAGACGCAGGCCGCCGCAGACGCCGCCGCCAACGGCACCGGCGGCCAGTCCGCTCCGGCCGCCAAGCGCCGGCCACGAAGACGTCGACCGCGACGGTCACCAAGACCGTCGAAGAGCGGCGCCACGTCGACGACCACCGTCACGAAGACCAAGCCGGCAGCCCCCAAGGCCGTCGTGGTGAAGCCGAAGACCGTCGTCGTCAAGCCGGTCGCGCCGAAGGCCGTCGTCGTCAAGCCCAAGGTCAGCAGGTCCGTCGCGCACCTCGCCGGCCACGCCGCTGATCCGGGCGCTGAACCACGGCAAGGTCGTCGTCCTGATGTTCCGCAACCGCTCGTCGGACAGCGAGGCGGTCGCCGCATCGGTCCGCAAGCTCTCCCGCCACCACGGCAAGGTCATCATCCGCGTCGTGAGCATCGCCGACGTCGGCAAGTACTCCGCCTTCACGCGTGAGACGCCGGTCAACCAGGCTCCGACGACGCTCATCATCGGGCCGTCGCGCAAGGCCCGCGTGATCGTCGGCTTCACCGACGGCGGCGAGCTCGGCCAGGCAGTCGACGACCTGATCGTCGCGAAGTCCGGGACGACGAAGTAGACGACGCGTCCTAGACTCGTCGGCGATGCCCGACGAGCGCTTCGAAGAGCACCTGCGTCATCCGCACGCGCGCGGCGTCGCCGTCGACGGCGGCCACGACGGCGTCGCCGGGACGGCGGCCTGCGGCGACCTCGTGCGCATCAGCATCGCCGTCGGGGCGACCGCGTCGTGCGACGTCGGCTTCGACGCCGACGGCTGCGGCGCGACGATCGCCGCCGCCAGCGCCGCCGTGGAGCTGGTCGGACGGTGCGCCGGTGCTGGACGCCGCGCGCATCGGGCCCGCACGAGATCGCCGCACGAGCTCGGCGGACTGAGCGCCCTGCAAGCTCCACGCGGCGGAGCTCGCCGCCGACGCGCTCGCCCGCGCGCTCGGCACCGCCGTGCAGGCGGACGGCGGCGATCGCCGCGCAGCCGGGCCGCATGCTGGTGGCGATGAGCGGCGGCGTCGACAGCGCCGTCGCGGCGCTGCTGTGCGCGACGCGACGACGGTGCCGAGCCGGTCGCGGTGACGCTCGAGCTGTGGCGCGACGCGCAGAACGACGCGCGAGCAGAGCTGCTGCTCGGCCGACGCGGTGCGCGGTGCGCGGGCGCTGGCCCACCGGCATGGGGATGGCGCACCTGACGCTCGACCTGCGCGACGAGTTCCGCGCGGGCGTCGTCGAGCCGTGGGTCGCCGACCACGCCGCGGGCCTGACGCCGAACCCGTGCGTGCGCTGCAACGGCAGCGTGCGCCTCGACGCGATGCTCGAGCTCGCCGAGCGCGTCGGCGCGCGAGCAGCTCGCGACCGGCCACTACGCGCGCGTCGGCGAGGACGGCCTGCTGCGCGCTGCCGCCGACCCGGCCAAGGACCAGACCTACATGCTCGCCGGGCTCGCGCCGGCGTCGATCGCGCGCATGCGCTTCCCGCTCGGCGAGCTGACGAAGCCGCAGGTGCGCGAGATCGCCGAGCGCGAGGGCCTGCCGGTCGCGCGCAAGCCCGATTCCCAGGACCTCTGCTTCCTGGCCGGGCACGGGCCGCGAGGCGTTCCTCGCCCGCCACGGCGGGCCGCGCGCGCGGCCCGGCGCCATCGTCGACGGCGACGGGCCGCACGCTCGGGCGCCATCGCGGCGCGCACGCGCTTCACCGTCGGTCAGCGCCGCGGCGTCGGCGTCGGCGGCAACGACGAGCCGCTCTACGTCACGGGCACCGACGTCGCGCGCCAACACCGTCACCGTCGGGCCGCGCGACGCGCTGCGCCGCAGCGAGGTCGCGATCACCGACGTGCGCCTGCACGTGCCGGCCGCGGAGGTCGAGCAGGTCAGGCTGCGCTACCGCTCGCGCGCCCTGCCGTGCACGCTGCGCGAGGGGCGGATCGAGCTCCACGAGCCGGCCTGGGGCGTCGCGCCGGGGCAGACCGCCGTCTTCCTGCAGGGCGATCGCGTGCTGGGATGCGCGACAATCGCCCCATGAGCAGTCAGACCACGGACGAGATCCGCGAGACGTTCCTCGACTTCTTCGCCGCAGCGCGGCCACCTGCGCCGCGAGTCGGCGTCGCTGGTCCCGGCGACGTTCGACGCGTCGGTCCTGCTCACGACGGCGGGCATGCACCCGCTGAAGGGCTACTTCCTGGGCCTCGAGAAGCCGCCCGCGAAGCGCCTGACGAGCTGCCAGAAGTGCTTCCGCACGACGGACATCGAGAACGTCGGGAACACCGCGCGCCACCTGACGTTCTTCGAGATGCTCGGCAACTTCTCGATCGGCGACTACTTCAAGCAGGGCGCCGTCGAGCTGGCGTGGGAGCTCTCGCTCGAGGGCTTCGGCTTCAAGCCCGAGGACATCTGGATCACCGTCTTCGAGGGCGACGACGAGCTCGGCCTCGGCCCCGACGAGGAGGCGATCGCCGCCTGGGAGTCCGTCGGCGTCCCGCGCGAGCGCATCGTCCTGTGCCCGCGCAGCGAGAACTTCTGGCAGGCCGGCCCGACCGGGCCGTGCGGTCCGTGCAGCGAGCTCTACCTGGACCGCGGCGTCGAGTACGGCACGGCCGACGACCTGCCGGGCGGCGAGAACGAGCGCTTCCTGGAGTACTGGAACCTCGTCTTCATGCAGTTCGACCAGGACCCGCCGGGGACGCTGACGCCGCTGCCGGCGCAGAACATCGACACCGGCCTGGGCCTCAACCGGATGGCGCTGATCCAGCAGGGCGTCGAGACGATCTTCGAGACCGACCAGTTCGTCCCGCTGATGAACCTCGGGCGCGAGCTGGCGACGCGCGAGGACGACGAGCGTGCGCTGCGCATCCTCGCCGACCACTCGCGCGCGATGACGTTCCTGATCGGCGACGGCGTCGTGCCCTCCAACGAGGAGCGCGGCTACATCCTGCGCCGCGTGATGCGCCGCGCGATCCAGCAGGGCCACCGGATCGGCATCGAGGGCGTCTTCCTGCCCGCGTTCGCCGAGCAGGTGATCGAGACGATGGGCGCGGCCTATCCGGACCTCGTCAGCGGGCGCGAGACGATCCTCAAGTGGGTGCGCGGCGAGGAGGAGGGCTTTCGCCGCACGCTCGAGCAGGGCACGAAGCTGCTCGACGACCTGCTGGACGCCGGCGCGGTCAGCGCGCAGGACGCCTTCCAGCTGCACGACACGTTCGGCTTCCCGATCGAGCTGACGCGCGAGATGGCGCTGGAGCGCGGCGTCCCGTTCGCCGGCGACGAGGAGTTCGGGCGGCTGATGGACGAGCAGCGCGCGCGCTCGTCGGCGGCCGCGGGATCCGGCAGGAAGGTCGGCCGGACGGGCGAGATCATCCGCGAGGTCTCCGCGGAGCCGACGACGTTCACCGGCTACGAGGACCTCGAGAGCCACACCGTCGTGCAGGGCGTGCGCGAGGAGGACGGCCGGATCTACCTGAAGCTCGCCGAGTCGCCGTTCTACGCCGCGGGCGGCGGGCAGGTCGCCGACTCGGGGACGATCGCCGCCGAGGACGGATCGACGTTGCTGAGCGTCGCCGAGGTCGTGCGCGCGGGCGAGGACCAGGCGATCGTCGTCTCCGGCGTCGAGGGCGCCGAGCCGCCCGTGGCGGGGGAGCGCGTCGTGGCGCGCGTCGACCGCGCGGCGCGCCACGCGACGGCCTGCAACCACACCGCGACGCACCTGCTGCACGCCGCGCTGCGCGAGCGCCTCGGCGACCACGTGCGCCAGGCCGGCTCGTACGTCGGGCCCGACAAGCTGCGCTTCGACTTCACGCACACCGAGCGTCTCAGCGAGGACGAGCGGCGCATCGTCGAGGAGCAGGTCAACCGCCTGATCCTCGACGACCTGCCCGTCCGCCCGCTGACGACGACGCTCGACGAGGCCAGGAACCTCGGGGCGATGGCGCTGTTCGGCGAGAAGTACGGCGACGTCGTGCGGATGGTCGAGATCGGCGACGGCGACATCTCGCGCGAGCTGTGCGGCGGCACCCACGTGCGCACGCACGTCGGAGATCGGCCTGTTCAAGATCACGAGCGAGGGCTCCAGCGCGGCGAACGTGCGCCGGATCGAGGCGATCACCGGCCCGGTCGCCTCGCGGCACTTCCGCGCGCACGACCAGCTGCTCCAGACCGTCGCCGACGAGCTGCGCACACAGCCCGAGCGCGTGCCCGACGCTGTCGCCGCGCTGCGCGAGAAGGCCAAGCGCAGCGCGCAGAGCGGCGCTGAGAACGGGCACGTCGACACCGGCGCGCTGGCCGCCGGCGCGCGTGGACGTGAACGGCGCGAAGGTCGTGACCGCGCTCGTCGACGGACGCCGACGCGAAGGTCCTGATGGAGACCGCCGACCGCCTGAAGGGCCAGCTCGGCGCGCAGGTCGCGATCGTGCTCGGCTCGTCCGCCGCCGGCAAGGTCAGCCTCGTCGCCGCCGTCACGCCCGAGCTCGTCGCGCGCGGCGTGAAGGCCGGCTCGATCGTGAAGGTCGCCGCGCAGGTCGCGGGCGGGGGCGGCGGGGGCAAGGACACGATGGCGCAGGCCGGCGGCCGCGACCCCGACAAGCTCCCCGAGGCGCTCGCCGCCGCCCGCGCGGCGATCGACGCCGCACTGTCCTAACCTCGTGCGCGTGCTCGCCCTGGACTACGGCTCCGCCCGCTGCGGCTGCGCGCTCAGCGACGCGACCGGCACGCTGGCCACGCCGATCGATCCGGTCCTGCGGCCCTCGACGAAGCCGGGGATCCGCGCGCTGCGCGAGCTCGTCACCCAGCGCGAGGTCGAGCGCATCGTGATCGGGCTGCCGCTGTCGCTCTCGGGCGGCGACTCCGACCAGACGCGTGAGACGCGCGTGTTCGCCGATCGTCTGCGCTCGGCGCTCGGCAACGCGGTCCCGATCGACCTCTACGACGAGCGATTCACCACGGCGATCGCCGCGCGCGCCGGCGGCGGCGACACCTCCGAGGACTCGCGCGCCGCGGCCGTGCTGCTCGACGACTGGCTGGCGCGCCACGGCCACGAGCATCGGGAAGAGGCATGAGCGAGCGGACACCGCAGGAGCGCGAGGCTGCGCGCCTGGAGCGCGAGCGCAAGCGCGGCAAGCTCGGCACCGAGCCTCCGCTGCCCGCACCGCAGGCATTCGAGCCCGAGCCGGAGCCCGTCGAGCCGGAGCTCCTGGAGCCGGAGCCCGTCGAACCGGAGCCCGTGGCGGAGCCCTTCGAGCCCGAGCCCGAGCCCGTCGCGGCCGAGCCGGACCGCTCGGTACCCCCGCCACCGCGCCTGCCCGACGTCGCCGCCACCCACCGGCCTGCGCCCGAGGCCGTCGTGCCCGTCGCCGCGACCGCCGACGTTCGAGCCGCACGAGGATCACGACGTGCCGCTGGGCACCGTGCGCCCCGGAGCCGGCGCGGCCGGCATGCCGCGCCAGCCCGTCAGCGTTCCCGGCCGCCGCCGGCGCCGTCGCAAGCCGGGACGCGTCGCGGTCCTGCTCGTCCTGATCGGCCTGCTCGTCGTTCTCGTCGGGTTCTTCGCCGTCAAGACGTTCAACCCGGGCACGGGACAGGGCAGCGGCGTCGTCGTCGTCAAGGTGCCCGCGGGCGCCGGGACGCGGCAGATCGGGAACCTGCTGGCCGACAAGGGCGTCGTCGGCTCCGGCTTCTTCTTCTCGCTGCGCGCGAAGCTCAGCGGCGACACGATCCGCCCGGGGACCTACACGCTGAAGAAGGACATGAGCAACGGAGCCGCACTCGACGTGCTGACGCCGGCGGTCAAGCCCCTTGCGCCGACGATCAAGGTGCTGATCCCGGAAGGCCCCTCCCGCCGGCAGCTCGGCCCGATCGTCGCCAGGCAGGGCGTGCAGGGCGACTACGTCGCGGCGTCGCGGCGGTCGGTCCGGCTCAACCCGCGCACCTACGGCGCACCACGGGGCGCGTCACTCGAGGGCTTCCTCTTCCCGGCGACCTACGACCTGGCCCGCGGCGCGCAGGCCAAGACGCTTGTGAACAAGCAGCTCCAGGCGTTCACCGACAACACCGCCGGCATCGACTGGGGCTACGCGAAGCGCAAGAACCTGACGCGGTACGACGTCCTGACGCTCGCCTCGATCATCGAGCGCGAGGCCCAGCTCCCGCGCGACCGCCGCATGGTGGCGGCCGTCTTCTACAACCGGCTCAAGCAGGGCATCGCCCTGGGGAGCGACGCCACGACGCGCTTCGCCGTCAACAACTGGACCCGGCCGCTGAAGGTCTCGCAGCTGCGCAGCTCGTCGCGCTACAACACGCGGCGTTTCCGCGGCCTGCCGCCCGGGCCGATCGGCAACCCGGGCCTGTCGGCGATCAAGGCCGCGGCGAACCCGGCGAAGTCCGCGGCGCTGTTCTTCATCGTGAAGGCCTGCGGGAAGGGCGCACTCGCGTTCTCACGCACCGACGCCCAGTTCCAGAAGGACGTCGCGGCCTACAACGCGGCTCGCGCGCGCAATGGCGGCAGCGACCCCAAGGTCTGCAAGTAGCCGATGACGCCGACGCGCCTCGGCGTCCTGGGCTGGCCGGTCGCGCACAGCCGCTCGCCGGTGATGCAGCGTGCAGCATTGCGTGCACTCGGGCTCCGCGACTGGCACTACCAACTGCTCCCGGCACCGCCGGAGGTCTTCGAGGAGATCGTCCGCGGTCTGGGCGCGGCCGGCTTCCGCGGCGCCAACGTGACGATCCCGCACAAGGAGGCGGCGCTCGCGGTCGCCGATCTGGCGAGCCCGCGCGCCACCGCGATCGGCGCGGCGAACACGCTGACGTTCCACGACGACGGCGCGATCCACGCCGACAACACCGACGCTCCGGGGCTGCTCGCCGCGCTGCCGCAGAGCCCGCGCGGGCAGAGCGCGCTGGTGCTCGGCGCGGGCGGCAGCGCGCGAGCGGTCGTCTGGGCGCTGCGCGAGGCGGGGGCGGACGTGACCGTCTGGAACAGGACCGCGGCGCGCGCCGACGCGCTCGCCGAGCGAGATGGGCGTGCGCAGCGGCGCCCTATCGGCAGAAGCGGAGCTGCTCGTGAATTGCACGTCGGTGGGGCTGGCCAATCCGTCCACCACGTTCAAGGAGCTACCACTGGAACCCGAATCCCTGGACAGATACGCGACCGTGGTGGACCTCGTCTACCGGGCCGGCGGGACCGAGCTCCTTCGGGAGGCGACCCAGAGGGGTTGCACGGTCGTCGACGGACTGGAGGTGCTCGTTCACCAAGGTGCACTGAGCCTCGAGGCCTGGACGGGCCTCCCGGCACCCGTCGACGTGATGCGGGATGCGGTGCGCAGCGGCGCGGAGCAGACTCCAGATGAACCCCACTCAGCCACACCTCACAGCCGTCAGCCAGCCGCCCCCGACGCTCGGGGCCCTCGCGCATGAGATTCAGCCCGACGAACCGTGGAACGGGGTCACGCGGCCCAAGAGCCGCGTCGGGACCAGCCGCTTCCTGAGCGACGTCATCGTCGAGCTCGGGCTCGCCGAGCGCGCGCGTGTCGACGCCGCGATCGACGACGCACGCGCCTCGGGCACGACGCCCGAGGAGGCTCTGCTGCACGCCAACGTGCTGACGCAGGAGGCGCTCTCGAAGGCGGTCGCCGAGAAGCACGGTCTTGATCATCTGGACCTGTCGGTCTTCAAGGTCGACGTCGCCGCGGCGAACGTCATCACCTCGTCCAAGGCCAAGCGCTACGAGGCCGTCCCCGTCGCCTTCATCGGCGACAACGGGCTCGTCCTGGCGATGGCCGATCCCGCGAACGTCATGGCGATCGACGAGATCGCCCTGATCACCGGCTACGACGTGCGCGCCGCCGTCGCCTCGCGTGAGGACATCCTCGGCCAGATCAGCCGCCTCACGCGCCTGGACGACGTCGTGCAGTCGACGGCGCTCGAGGAGGAGGCCGCGAGCGAGGCCGAGGTCGTCGACCTGCGCGAATCGGCCGACGACGCACCGGTCATCAAGCTCATCAACCAGATCATCGCCCAGGGCGTCGAGCGCGGCGCCTCGGACATCCATCTGGCTCCGGACGGCAAGGAGCTGCGCGTCCGCTTCCGCATCGACGGCGTGCTGCAGGAGATCACCACGATCCCCAAGCGCATGGTCGCGGGCGCGATCAGCCGCGTGAAGATCATGTCCGACCTGGACATCTCCGAGCGGCGGGTTCCGCAGGACGGCCGCGTCGGCCTCACGATCGACGGCAAGCACATCGACCTGCGCGTCGTCACGCTGCCGAGCGTCCACGGCGAGTCGGTGGTCATCCGCATCCTCGACCAGGACGGCGGCGTGGTCCACGACCTCGACGCGCTGGGCTTCCTCAAGGAGGAGCACGACCGCTTCGAGCGCGCGATCTTCCAGCCGTTCGGCGCCGTGCTCGTCACCGGGCCGACGGGATCGGGCAAGTCGACGACGCTCTACACGGGCGTCGGCATGCTCAACTCGCCCGAGAAGAACATCATCACGATCGAGGACCCGGTCGAGTTCCAGCTCGACGGCATCACGCAGATCCAGGTCAACCCGAAGGCCGGCCTGACGTTCGCCAACGGGCTGCGAGCCATGATGCGCGCCGACCCCGACATCATCATGGTCGGCGAGATCCGCGACCGCGAGACGGCGCAGATCGCCGTCGAGTCCGCGCTCACCGGCCACCTCGTCCTCTCGACGCTGCACACGAACGACGCCCCGACCGCGATCACGCGCCTCGTGGAGATGGGCATCGAGCCCTTCCTCGTGGCCAGTGCGATCGACTGCGTCGTCGCCCAGCGCCTCGCGCGCATGCTCTGCCAGCAGTGCAAGGAGCGCACGATCCTGACCAGCGACGTGCTGCGCGACAACGGCTTCCACGCACACGTCGACATCGAGGCCTACAAGCCGGTCGGCTGCAACCGCTGCGGCGGCTCGGGCTACAAGGGCCGCGTCGGCCTCTACGAGGTCATGACCGTCAGCGAGGAGATCCGCACGATGACCATCGAGCGTGCCTCCGCCGACAGGATCACCGAAGTGGCCGTGCGCGACGGCATGCGCCGGCTGCGTGAGGACGGTCTGGAGAAGGTGAAGATGGGACGCACCTCGATCGCCGAGGTCGCCCGCGTCACCGGCACCGGATCCGTAGAGCCCTCGTGACGGCTCAAGCCGCCACGCCGAATCACCGATAGGACGCGACATGGACTTCGATTTCGCCGACATCCTCCTCGAGACGCTCGCCCGCCGGGCCTCGGACCTCCACATCACCGTCGGCGAGCCGCCGATGGTGCGCGTGCGCGGGCGCCTGACGGCGATGGAGGGCTACCCCAAGCTCACCGGCGCCGACACGCGCGAGGTCATCTACTCGATCCTCTCCAACGACCAGCGCCAGCGCCTGGAGACGGACTGGCAGCTCGACTTCGCCTACGCGATCCCCGGCCATGCCCGCTTCCGCGTCAACGCCTACTTCCAGCGCGGCTCGCTGGGCGCCGCGTTCCGCCTGATCCCCGCCGAGATCATCTCGATCGACGATCTGGGCCTGCCGACGATCGCGCACGAGTTCTGCAAGAAGCCGCGCGGCCTGGTGCTCGTCACCGGCCCGACCGGCTCGGGCAAGTCCACCTCGCTCGCGGCGATGATCGACGAGATCAACGCCACGCGCGAAGAGCACATCATGACCGTCGAGGACCCGATCGAGTTCCTGCACTCGCACAAGAAGTGCATGGTCAACCAGCGCGAGCTGGGGGCCGACGCGCAGAGCTTCGCGCTCGCCCTGCGGGCCGCGCTGCGCCAGGACCCGGACGTGATCCTCGTCGGCGAGATGCGCGACCTGGAGACGATCGCGACCGCCCTGACCGCGGCCGAGACCGGCCACCTCGTGTTCGCCACGCTGCACACGCAGGACGCGCCGCAGACGATCGACCGCATCATCGACGTCTTCCCCGCCCATCAGCAGGGGCAGGTGCGCGTGCAGCTGTCCGTCGCCCTGCAGGGCGTCATGACCCAGCAGCTGCTGCCCACCGCCGACGGCTCCGCGCGCGTCGCGGCGATCGAGACGCTCGTGCCGACCCCGGCCGTGCGCAACCTGATCCGCGAGGGCAAGACCCACCAGATCACGTCCGTGATGCAGACCGGCGCAGGCGTCGGCATGCAGACGATGGACGCCGCGCTCGCGACGCTCGTGCGGGCCGGCAAGCTCACCCAGCGCCAGGCCGAGCAGCGCTCGTCGACGCCTGAAGACCTCCGGCGCCTGATGGGCCTCGGCGGCATGTCGATGGCGGCCTAGCGGAGCTTCGGGAAGGCTCGGGGGACGACCCAGATGTCCACATTCGTCTGGAAGGCGATGGACCTGCAGGGGGCGAAGGCCACCGGCGAGGTCGAGGCCGACAGCAAGCAGGGCGTCGCCGACCAGCTCAAGTCGCGCGGCCTGATCGTCCTCGACATCTCGGACAAGCATTCGTCCAAAGAGATCAACATCGAGTTCTTCAACGGCGTCAAGGCCGCTGACCTCACGATCATGACCCGCCAGCTGTCCACCATGGTCAGCTCGGGCATGACGATCCTCAAGTCGCTCTACGTCCTCGAGTCCCAGACCGAGCACAAGAAGCTCGCCGAGACCCTCACCGACGTGCGCAAGGACGTCGAGGCCGGCCTCCCGCTGTCGGACGCGCTCGAGCGCCACAAGGACATCTTCACCCCGCTCTACATCGCCATGGTCCGCGCCGGTGAGACGGGCGGCATGCTCGAGAGCTCGCTGCTGCGCATCGCCGACCAGCTGGAGAAGGAGGACTCGCTCCGGCGCCAGGTCAAGTCCGCGATGATGTACCCGCTCGTCGTCCTCTCGTTCTCGCTGCTCGTCCTGATCGGCCTCGTGACGTTCATCGTCCCGGTGTTCGTCGGGGTCTTCAAGCAGTTCGGCGGCGACCTGCCGGCGATCACGAAGGTCACCGTCGGCATCTCGCACGCGGTCACCGGGTTCTGGTTCATCGTGATCCCGGTCGTCGCGGGGATCGTGTGGACCTTCAAGCGCTGGAAGAAGTCCGAGACCGGCCGCGGGCAGTGGGACAAGTTCCGCCTGCGGATCCCGATGAAGATCGGCGACATCGTCCAGAAGATCGCGCTCGCGCGCTGGTCGCGGACGCTGTCGGCGCTCGTCTCGGCCGGCGTGCCGCTGATCCAGGCGCTGGACATCACCGCGCAGACGGCCGGCAACCGCGTCGTCGAGGACGCGATGGGCGCCGTCATCGACTCCGTCAAGCAGGGCGGCACGATCGCCGAGCCGCTGAGGCACTCGCCCGTGTTCCCCGGAATGGTCACGCAGATGGTGGCCGTGGGCGAGGAGACCGGCGCGCTCGACGCGATGCTCGCGAAGATCGCCGACTTCTACGAGGACCAGGTCGACGCCTCCGTCAAGTCACTGACCTCGATCCTCGAGCCGGTGATGATCGTCTTCATCGGCGGCATGGTCGGCTTCATCGTGATCTCGATGTACCTGCCGCTGTTCAAGGTCTACGACCAGATCAACTAGGACCGAGGGCTTGGCCCGCGACGTCCGAAACCTCTTGACAGGGAGCTCGGGCGGCGTACGCTGACGTGCGTTGCTCCGACGCGACACCGCATCCGCCCTCCTGGCGACGGCAGCGGTGGTGCTTGTGGCAGCACCTCCGTTCGCCGCTGGCGCCCAGACCGTGCGCCAGGGAGGCACGGCGGCCGCGAAGAAGGCTCCCGTGTGCACCGCAAAGCAGGTGCTGGTCACCGTCAAGGGCACGGCTCGTTGCCGCTCGTTGCCGGGGTCAGCCGGCGCGGGCGATCAGCGGCTGGGGTTCCTGCGCGAGGTCATCGCTCGCGACCCCGTCGCCGTGCGGACGCGCAGCGGCAGGAGGGCGGCGTCGTTCTGGAGCGCCGCCGGCCGGAGCCTGAAGCCGGTCCGTGCGAAGCTGTTGCGGGCGCTGCCGAAGATCCTGGCCTGGGTCGACGCGCGGCGCGCGCGGGCGAGCGAGTTCGTGCAGGGCGACAAGACGTCATGCTCGCGCATCGAGCAGGCCAAGGTGGCCGACCAGAAGGGGTCGTTCGACGGGTTCTCGGTCACCGCCAAGGCGAATGGCGAGGTCCAGATGGCCGTCTCGCTCAAGTCCGGCTACGCGGTCGAGGCGCTCATCGGCGGTGACCTGCAGTGCTCCAACCTCGACCTCCCGGTGTGCCCGACGCCCGCGGGCGCACTCGACGGCACCGACCGCCACCAGAGCGTGCTCGGCCTGCGGATCACCAAGGACGGCGAGCTCGTCCAGTCCTACCGCACGGTCGCGCGCTCCACCCAGACGCTGAAGGGCAAGGTCGCCGACGATGCCAAGCTCGACACCCTGGACCTGCAGGACGTCACGAACGAGACGCAGTCTTTCGCGATTCCCGGCGCGAGCCTGCAGTTCAAGCTCTCGGTCCTGCGCACGACCGTGGTCGACATGCGCACGGGCGCCTCCGCAGGCGGCGAAGGTCCGGGTCGGCTACTCGTTCCGCGGCCTGCCGGCGGACGGCGCGCGCGCGGACGCCGAGAAGGCGACCAAGGCCTACGAGAAGACCTTCCCCGACCTCATCGGCGAGGAGCGCGACAACGCCCGGCGTCGCGAGCAGAACTGGCAGACGCCCGGGCAGTGCGCGAAGGTGACCTTCGACCCCGCGAGCGGCACGCTGCATCTGCTGCAGAACCGCAGCGGGACGATGACCGCCCACGTCGAGGCCAACGCCGGCGGCGAGGTGGCGGGCGCTCGCTGGACGGTCACGGCGAAGAGCAACGTGATGCTCATCTCGCCGGGCAGCCAGACCGGCCCACGGGCGCCGATCTCCTACAACCCCACGCGGGCCGGCCCCGGGATCAACGTGGTCATCGGGGTCGGCGTGACCTCGACGGCCGGCGTCGCCGCGGGCGATTGGAGCCAGCCGACGGAGGTCATTCCGGCGGTGGTTCGCCTGGTCGGGACCTTCAGCGGCAAGTCTGACACGAGCGCCGGCGACGGCTCGTTCGAGCACTGGACGTGGAGTGGCAGCGCGGTCGCCGGCGATCGTTACCTCCTCCCGGGTGCCAGGGGGAGTTATCACCTGGACTCGGGGACAGTGACCTACACGGTGTCCGGCTACCAGGGATCCAGCGGCGGATGCAACTTCTCCGGGACGGGGCAGGTCACCCTGGTCTCGCTCCCCGGAGGGACCGCCGGAGGGTTCATCGTGAACGGCAGTGGCGTCTACTCGCTGGCGCCCTACACCTACACCGCCCTCCTCGTCGCCCCCCACGGCATCGACGTGACCAACGACAACTCGTGCACCAACGTGGCCGACAATGGCCAAACCTACCCCTACGGCGGACCGCTGCCGCTGCGAGTCGGCGAGCAGGACCACATCTTCACCTCCGTCGACGGCCTGACCTACGCCGGCAGCGACACCTTGATGACGAGCGTCGGCGGGGCCGGGACCACCTGGACCTATCAGTGGGACTTCCACGGCGAGACGTCGTGAGGAAAGGTAGTCTCGTCCCGTCAACGAGGAGAGGGCTGGTGACATGAAGACCTACGTCATTCTTCGACGGAACGGCTGGGAGTCCGCTGACGCGCTCGGGGTTGCGGCGGCCCGCTCGGCGGCCGTGGGCGACGAGGAGATGTCCGACGACATCCGGTGGATTCGCAGCTACGTGATCGCTGAGGAGCAGGGCGGGCTGGGCACGGTCTGCATCTATCAGGGGTCGAGCGCCGAGAAGGTGCGCGAGCACGCCGAGCGCGCTGGGTTGCCGGTCGACGAGATCATCGAGGTCGCCGACACGGTCATCGTGCGCCCCGACCCGGAGCCTGCGACGGCCTGAGGCGTCTCAGCCGTCCTGCGCGACGTGCAGCGTGTTGCCGTCGGGGTCGCGGAAGAAGTACATCGGCGGCACCGGCGGCTCCATGCGCATGATCTCGGAGTCCACGTCGGCGCCGCGCTCGCGCAGGTGCGCGTAGCTCGCGTCGATGTCCGTCGTCCGGAGGCTGATGCCCGTCATCACGCCGACGGGGCCGGCCATCGGCGGGGACAGGGCGACCGCGGTGTCGCCGCTGGGCGGGGTGACCTCCACCCAGCGCTCACCGTCGCCGAACGGGACGTCCGAGGTCTTCGTGAATCCGAGCGTGCCGACGTAGAAGTCGATCGCGCGGTCCTGATCGGTGACGGGCACGATCACTCGGGAGATCGTGGGGAAGTGCGCGCTGTCCTGCGTCATGGGTGAACCTCCGTGGTCGGGCCGTTTCACACTAGGACCGCCCGCGGCCGCGAAAGTCATCGGCGGAGCCGGGCGCCAGAGGCGGTCAGGCTCGTCCGGCGGCCGGGGCTCGCCGGAGCGCGATGTTGTTGCAGCTCTCGCACACGGCCTCGGGGATGACGCCGACGCGCATGAGCGCGGCGAACACCCTGCATCCGACGCAGAGGCCGAACACGGATTCGAGTGTGGCGAAGAAGACCAGTACCCCGAGCACGGCGTATGCGGCGGTCATCTCACCGACGCCGACGGCGAGGATCGCCGAGCTGACGGAGAAGACGACGCCGATCCCTTGCGCGAAGCGCTTGGGCGGCCCCGGGACGGGGCGCTCGTCGAACGGCAGCGCCGGCGTCAGCACGCGCGTCACGAACTGGCCGAGTGGACTCAGTGTCGGGCCGGTGAGCACCCTGGCCATGAACCCGTAGGCGATCACGATCGTCAGCCAGGGCTGGTCGAAGATGATCGTCGCGAGCCCGAGGAGGACGACGCCGCCGGCGACGAGCCGGGCGGAGACCTCATTGACGGGGTTGGGAAAGGAGAAGAGGCCGGACTTCACGCACGGGAAACCATAACAACCTGATCGGGAAAGCAGGGTTTCTCGGTCAGGCGGCTCCGCGGCGCTGCGGAGGGGACAGCGCACGGGCCACCGCGCTGCGCAACGAGTCGCGCATGCTCACGGCCTCCAGCATCATCGCGGCGACCAGGAGGAGCGCGACGAGGATCACCAGCGTGACGACCGGGAAGGTCCCTCCGCCGGCCGCCAGCGCGACGAGCAGCGCCGACGCAGCCCAGGCGCCCGACGCGCGATCACCGCGGGCTCGCTGCGCGACGACGCCATGTGGAACGCGCGTGAGGATCAGCAGGAACACGGCGGCGGAGCCGGCCAGCGCCCAGCGCGCCCCGGCGACCTCGGCCGCCGCGTCGGCGTGCTCGATGGCCAGCCGCACACCCGCGCCGTAGGCCGCCAGCGACATCCAGAGGACGACGTGCCCGTAGGCGCTGACGAATGCCCAGCGCCCGCCGCGCGGGTCGGCGCCGCCCTGGAAGTCGAAGTAGATCCACCACATCGCGACGGCGGCCGACGAACCCTCCGGTGGCCACCTCGACGGGCGCCGTCGCCCAGCCCTCGAGCTGCGTCCCGCTGACCACCGCGACCACGGCCTCGCCGAGGACGATGATCGTGAACAGCCCGAACCGCTCACCGAGGTGGCGGCGGTCGATCGGGGTCGCGGAGATCGCACCCCAGCCCGCGAGCGGGGTGATGAACTCGGCCAGCAGCCCCAGCGCCCACAGCGCGTAGCGCTCGCGGCGGCGGAACCGCGAGCGAGGCGATCCAGAACAGCATGCCCGAGCCCGAAGCCGACGAGGTAGGCGTTGATCGCGGAGCGCGCGTCGGGCACGTGGGTGCGCGCGCGGCCGTAGAGCACGAGCAGGAAGCAGCCGCACCGCGACGTAGGCGATCGCGAACCGGGTCGACCAGCCCGCGCCGTCCTCGCCCGCCGCGACCGCCATCGCGCCGACGGCGAGCATCGTCGCCGAGACCGTCGCCCGGTAGGGGACGTCGTCGGTGTCGAAGCGGTTCGCGTAGTAGGTGAAGCCCATCCAGGCCCAGGCGACCGGGACGAACAGGCCGGCGAATCGCAGGAAGCCGGCCGTGTTCGGATGCTCGACGAGGCCCTCGCCGAGCCGTGCGACGGCGGTGACGAAGACGAGGTCGAAGAAGAGCTCGAGCCACGTCGCGTGGCGGTGCGAGAGCGGCTCGGCCGACCGCAGGCGGGGAGGATGGCGCAGGGGCGAGGTCGTCGGTGATTCGTGCTCGGCCATGCGTTGAGCGCGAAAGCTACCGCTGGAGATCCCCGCGAGGGGGTGCGGGGACCTCCAGGGCGCCGTCCGTCAAGCCGGTCGCGGCTTGGCGAGCTCGTACACGATGATGATCGCCAGCGCGAAGATGCACAGCGACCAGAACGGGTATGCGGGGATCGACAGCAGCGCCGCGATGGCGCTGAGCGAGGCCGCGAAGATACCGACCCAGCGGCCGAACCCGCCACCCGAGAACAGCGAGAACGCCGCCACCAGCTCCAGGATCCCGAGGATCAGGGTGGCCCAACCCCAGGTGTGCAGGCTGCTGATGATGTACTTCTGGTCAGCGATGAAGAATTTCGCGTCGCTGATCGCGCCGATGCCCCAGATGATGTTCAGAACGCCGGCGATCCCGAGCAGGATCCCTGCGAACACCCACCATCCGGTGACCCGTGATTCGTTGTCCATGCGGTGCACCTCCGACAATCGTTCGATGTGACGACGTCAGTTGATCACGCGAGGCCCACCATGCGACATCGTCCGATGTGGATGATGTGTGCATCCGGTGCATTGGGCATGCTTCGGCGTCATGAGCTCCCGTCTCAAAGATGAGCTGCTGACACTCGAGGATCCGGCCCGCGCCGACTTCGACGACCCGCGGCTTGAATGGCGCCGCCTGTTCTCCGAGCTGCTGGGCACGTTCTTCCTCGTGCTCGTCGGTGCCGGGGGCGGCGTGGTCATGGCCGCCAGCGACGGCGCGATCAGCCGGACGGCGGCGGTCACGGCACCCGCGCTGATGGTGATGGCGATCATCCTCTTCATGGGCGCGATCTCCGGTGCGCACCTGAACCCCGCGGTCACGATGGCGTTCGCGCTGCGCGGCGACTTTCCGCCGCGCCGGGCGTTCGGCTACATCGTCGTCCAGCTCGTCGGCGCCACGCTCGCCTGCCTGCTCCTCTGGGCCATCTTCGGGAAGATCGGACAGCTCGGCGCCACGGAGCCCGGGTCGGGCTTCGAGGACTGGCAGGCGATGCTGATCGAGCTGCTGCTCACGGTCGGCCTCGTCAGCACGATCCTCGGGACGGCCTCGAGCGCGCAGAACGTCGGCGCCCTGTCGGCGCTCGCGGTCGGCGGCTACATCGCCCTCGCGGGGCTGTGGTCGAGTCCCGTCAGCGGGGCGTCGATGAACCCGGCCCGCTCGTTCGGCCCGGACCTCGCCAACTGGGACTTCTCGAACTACTGGGTCTACCTCGTCGGCCCGCTCGGCGGGGCGCTGATCGCCGTCGGCATCGCGTACGCGCTGCGCGGCTCCGGAGGCGGCGCCGCCGGGCGTGCGGCCGGGAGCGGCCGCCTGGAGGAGCTCCTTCCGGAGGATCCGCCCGCGGGCACGTAGGCTCACGCCTGCACGTGCCCGAGTCGTTCACCGACAGCCCGCTCCTGACCGAGCGCTTCGACGCGGCGCTGCATTACGCGACGGCGCACCACGCGCGCCAGCTGCGTAAGGGGACGCCGGTGCCGTACGTCGCCCACCTGCTCGCCGTCGCGTCGCTCGTGCTCGAGATGCGCGGCGACGAGGATGAGGCGATCGGCGGGCTGCTGCACGACGTGGTCGAGGACGGTGGCGGCTCGCGGGCGCTTGCGGAGATCGAGCGGGAGTTCGGTCCGGTGGTCGCGGCGATCGTGCTCTCCAACAGCGACTCGGTCGACGAGGGCGATGCGAAGGGCGACTGGTTCGAGCGCAAGCGGGCCTACGTCGCCGCGTTCCCGACGAAGACGCCGGCGGCGCTGCGCGTGTCGCTCGCGGACAAGCTGCACAACGCGCGCTCGATCCTGATCGACTACCGCACGCACGGGGATGCCGTCTGGGCGCGCTTCCGGCAGGGGCAGGGCCTCGCGACCCGCGTCTACTACCGCGAGCTGGCGGCGGCGTTCGAGCGCGAGCGCGAGCGCCTGGGGGAGCACGCGTCGCCCGCCGTCGACGAGCTGCGCCGCGTCGTCGACGCGATCACGGCGCTGGCCGAGGAGCACCAGGGGCCGGACTCGTACGAGCTGTTTCGCTGAGTCACGGCTCGAGGATCAGGCACGTCGTGGTCGCGTGGGCGCAGATGCGCCCGTCGGCGTCGCGCACGTCGCCCTCGGCGGTCGCGGTTCGCCGTCCGGCGTGGATGACGCGGCCCTCGGCGCGCAGGCGGTTCTGCTCGCCCAGCCGCGGGGCTCGGACGAACTTCACGTCGAGCTGGAGCGTCGTGTACGAGACGCCGGCGGGGAGGACGGTCTGGACCGCGCACCCCATCGCGCTGTCGAGCATGGTCGCGAGCAGCCCGCCGTGGATGGTGCCGAGTGGATTGAGGTGCTGGTCGCCGGGCGTCAGGCCGAAGACGACGCGGCCCTCCTCGACGCTCTCGAGGGAGAGGTCGAGCAGGACGGCGAATCCCGGCGGGGGAGCCTCGCCGGTCTGGATCGCCTGGAGGAGCTCGAGGCCGCTCATGCCACCGCTCCCTCGGGCTGGGCGACGGAGACCGTGACCGGCCCGAGCCCGGCCAGGACGAGCCCGCTGGCGGCCGAGGCGGCCAGCATGAACGTGAACGCCGCGTCGAAGTCGTCGACGGTCTGCGGGTCGCCGAGCAGCGCCACGAGGATCGCGACGCCGATCGCGGCACCGAGCTGGCGGCCCATCGAGACGACGGCGGTGCCGGTGGCGAACCGCTCCGGGGGGAGCACGACGGTCGCAGCCGCGGTGACCGTCGGGATCACGAGGCCGACGCCGATGCCGGTGAGGATCATGCCGGGGAGGTACTCGCCGGCGTAGTCGGGCACAGGCCCGAGCTGTGTGAGCCACCAGAGCGTCGCCAGCGCGAACAGCGCCGTCCCGAGCGCTCCGACCTTCGCCATGCCGACGCGGCGGGCCAGCCGCGCGCCGGGGATGCTGAACGCCGCGGCCATGGCCGGCCCGGGGGCGATCTCGAGCCCGGCCTGCAGGACGTCGCGATGCCACGGCCCGGTGAGGAACAGCACGCCCGTCAGGAGCATCGCGCTGAAGGCCGCGAAGAACAGCATCGCCGCGATCACCGCGATCCGGAAGGGGCGGATGCGCAGCAGCGCGGGGTCGACCACCGGCGCCGGCTGCGTCACGCAGCGTCGCGCGACGATTCCCAGCAGCAGCGCAGAGAGCGCCCAGGCACCGAGGACGCGCGGGTCGCCCCAGCCCCAGTCCGGGCCCTCGACGATCCCCACGACCAATGCGGCGACCCCAGCGGCCAGCAGACCCGCGCCGATGCCGTCAGGGCGCGTCGTGGCGGGCTCGCGAGTCTCGCGCAGGACCCTGGCGCCGACGACGAGCGCCCCGATGCCGACCGGGACGTTGACCAGGAACACCCAGCGCCAGTCGGCCTGCACGAGCAGCCCGCCGATGGGCGGGCCCGCGGCGGCGGCGACGGCGCTCACCGCGGCCCACCCGGCGACGGCGACCGAGCGCCGGCTCGCCTCGAACTCGGGCAGCAGCAGTGCGAGCGAGGTCGGCAGCATCAGCGCCGCGCCGACGGCTTGGACGACGCGCACGGCGACGAGCGACTCGACCGACCAGGCGGCGGCGCATGCAGCGCTGGCGAGGGTGAAGAGCGCGAGGCCGGTGAGGAAGACGCGCTTGCGGCCGTAGTGGTCGGCCCAGCGCCCGGCGGGGACGAGGAGCGCGGCGAAGACGATCGTGTAGGCGTTGAGGACCCAGCTCAGCCGGCCGAGGCTGACGCCGGTGAAGTCCTCCTGCAGCGCCGGGAAGGCGATGTTGACGATGAACAGGTCGAGGCCCGCCATGAACGCTCCGAGGCAGACGACGACGGCGATGATCCTGGTGCGTTGCGTCATAGGATGGACCGTAGCGCATAGCGTTGCATCATGCAACGTGGCCCGCTAGACTGGGTCCGAGATGCTTCCCGCGACCTATGACAGTCAGGTGTGCTCGATCGCCCGTGCGCTCGAGATCGTCGGCGAGCGCTGGACGCTGCTGATCGTGCGGGACATCCTGCTCGGCGTACGGCGGTTCGAGGATCTCCAGCGCGACCTCGGGATCGCCCGCAACGTGCTCTCGGCGCGCCTGGACAAGCTCACGCGTGACGGGATCATCGAGCGCGTCCGCTACAACGAGCATCCGCCGCGCGACGAATACCTCCTGACCGAGCAGGGCCTCGACCTGTGGCCGGCGATCGTCGCGCTCATGCAGTGGGGCGACGAGCACCGTCCGAGCCCCGGAGGGCCGCCGACGGTGCTCGTCCACAAGGCCTGCGGAGGAGCGCTGAGCGCGCACCGCACGTGTGAGCGCTGCGGGGCGGAGCTCGAGGTCCGTGACGTCGAGGCGCACGCAGGTCCAGGGGCGCCGCCCACGCACCCGCTGATGGCGCCCGCCGGCTGACGACTAGGCCGCGGCCCGCCGCTGAAGGTCCTCGGCGAACGTCGCGAAGACCGCGATCAGCTCGGGATCGAACTGCGTCCCGGAACAGCGGTGCAGCTCGGCCATCGCTTCGGTCGTGGTCATCGCGGAGCGGTACGGACGCTCGGAGACCATCGCGTCGTAGGCGTCGCAGATCGCGATGATCCGCGAGCCCAGCGGGATCTGGTCGCCCGTCGAGACGGTCGGGGTAGCCGGCGCCGTCGTAGCGCTCGTGGCTCGAGCGCACGAGCGGGGCCGTGCGCGCGAGCGCCGGTGCGGCCAGCACGATCCGCTCGCCGATGAGCGTATGGCGGCGCATGAACTCCCACTCGGCCTCGTCGAGCGTCCCGGGCTTGTTGAGTATCGAGTCCGGGATCGCCGTCTTGCCGACATCGTGGAGCTCGGCGGCGAGGCGGATCCGGTCGACGGCGTCCGCCGGCAGGCCGACGCGCTCGGAGAGCTGCTGAGCGAGGCGCCCGACGTCGTCGTGGTGCTCCTCGAGATCGGGGTCGCGTTCACGCAGGACGCGGAGCAGCACGTCGGCGGTCTGTCGCTTGGCCGACACGCGGCCCGCACCCTTCTGCGCGTACATGCGCCGGTCGGCCAGGCCGAGAGCCGCCTCGGGCGAGGCAGCCTCGGCGGGCAGCAGCGCAAGGCCGAACGAGCAGGTGACGTGGAAGCTCTCCCCGCCTTCGCTGAGCGCCGCCGCCGCCAGGCGCGCGATGCCCTCGCCTTCGCCCTCCTCGACCTCGGCCAGCACGCAGAACTCGTCGCCGCCCATCCGGTAGGCGGTGCCGATCCCCGCGACGGTCTCGGACAGGCGACCGGCGAGCCGGGAGAGCAGCGCGTCGCCGGCCGGGTGGCCGAAGCTGTCGTTGTAGTGCTTGAAGCCGTCGAGGTCGAGCAGCACGAGAACCCAGCGCCGGCTGCCGTCGCGGGCGGTGGGCATGACCTCGTCGAGGCGCGCCATGAAGGAGCGGCGGTTGCCCAGCCCGGTCAGGACGTCGGTCAGCGCCTCGACGCGGCTGTGGGAGAGCAGGTGCTGGTTGCGCGCCAGCAGCACCCATGACCTGCGGTAGAACAGCGCGAAGCCCCCCAGGAGGATGAAGATGACCGCCGCCGACCCGGCGGTGGCCTGGGCGAGTGCTGACGAGGCGCCCCGTTCGTAGTCCGCGCTGGCGCTGCGCAGCATGGCCGTCGCCCGTGCGAGCTCGCGTTCGACCGGTGCGCCGAGGGCGAGTGCGGCGGGCATGTCGCCCTCGCCGTCGAGGACGCGGATCTGCTCCAGGAGCGCGTACTCGGCGCGCAGGGGCGTGGACACGCGGTCGAGCCAGGAATTCGGCTGAGCGTTGCGCAGTCGGCGAAGTGCTGCATCGATCGCGGCCTGCGAGCTCTGCAGCTTGACGCGCGCTGCGGTGGGCGATCCGCCCTGTGCCGGGTTCGCGGAGAACGCGATCTCCACGAGTCCGTTCAGCGACGTGGTGACCTGCGACAGGCTGAGCTCTGCGTCGCGCTTTGACGTGGCACGGCTGTGCAGCGCCGTGACGAGACCGATCGAGACGAGCGCCAGCACGAAGGCGAGGCAGATGACCGCTGCGTGCTTCAGCCGAAGGTTCTTGTGCCCGGGCATGCGAGCCTTCCGGGGTGGGTGCCTCCCTGTGGAGAGAGCCGGCAGGATCGAGGGGAGCGATCGAGTTGCCACAGCCGCTATCGGCGTGGCGGCGGCATGTGCTGAGCCGGCCTGGACGCCCGGAGCCGGCTGACACGGAGCGGCCCGGAACGCAAAGCGGACGCGACCACCGAGTTGTTGTGGGGCCCCTCGGGCCGGTTTCCCGCCTCTCTTGCGAGAGGGTTCAGCCGGTGAGGGAGGCGAGAACTCACACCCCTTGCCTTCGCTCTTCACGACTCGGCGTCGCGTCCTGGGGCAACCTTTGCTCGTGGACCGGGCATCGTCAAGGGGTCGTGGACGATCGATCACGCAACGACCGGGAAAATCGACGATTTCCTGCGACCGACCCGCGAATTTCGCGGATTGTCACAAGCCTGTTACAATGTCTCTTCCAGACAGTGCCAAGGTCTGGAACGGCGGTACTCGAGGCGCCTGTCCCGCGCCTCGTCCGATCGCCGAATGTCGATCCACCACACGAAGGAATCAGCATGACCCGACGCCTGCTCGGAGCAGTGACCCGCGCGCTGCGCGGAGAGTCCACGACCAACGACGTCCATTTCCACCAGGGAACCCACGGCCAGCCGGCCGTCTGCTTCACCCAGAGCTGTGATCGCCCGCAGCTCGACGTACGCTGACGGACGCCGTGCGGGTGGCCCCTGCCACCCGCGCGCGCGGCCGTCAGGCCGCGCCGGAGCGCTGCACCGGCGACTGCTCGGCGGCTGACGCCGGGTTGTCGAGCAGCAGGCGCGGAACCGTCACGAGCTTGTAGCCGCGCTGCTTCAGGCCGCGGACGATCAGCGGGAGCGCCTCCGCCGTGATCGTCCGGTTTCCGCCGCCGTCGTGCATCAGGATGATCGCGCCGGGTTCGGTGAGACCCAGCGTGTAGTCGGCGAGCGCCTGCGAGCTCGTGGCCGCGTAGTCGCTGGTGTCGATCGTCCACATCACCGTCAGCATCTTGCGTCTCGTCGCCTGCCTCAGGACTTCGCTGTTGTACGCGCCGTAGGGCGGGCGGAACAGGCGCGGGCGCGGAACACCGGCGCCCTGCAGGCCCTGCGCCTGCTGCGTCATCTCCGCTCCGATGTCGCTCGGGGAGAGCTTCGTCAGGTCGGCGTGGTTCCAGGTGTGGTCGCCGATCTCGTGGCCCTCGGCGACCGCGCGCTGCAGTGGCAGCGGGTATTCGCCGAGCTGCCTGCCCAGGGCGAAGAACGTCGCCTTGGCGCCGCCGCGCTTGAGCGTGTCGAGGATGCGCTGCGTGTACGGGCTCGGGCCGTCGTCGAAGGTCAGGGCGACCTCGCGGTGCTGGCTGCCCGCCTTGCGCACGAACGGCGTCTGCTTGAGCGTGGACGCGACCGCCTCGTCCTCGATCGTGCGCTGGCGCTTCTGGCGGCCGAGCGCCGCCGCGGCGGCCTTCGCCTGTGCTTCGAGGCGCAGCTTCGGCAGCTCGGCGACGGCGCCCTCGCTGAGCCGTATCGGGTCCCACGTGCGGTCGCTGCCGGTGCTGGTCGCGACCACCACGACGAACACGAGCACGGCGATCGCGAGGCCGATCACGGCGCGGCGCCGGCGCCGGCGGTGGTGCGCGGCGCGGGAGACGGCCATGCGGATCTGACGCTCGCCGCCGGGTTCCTGATCGCGTGGCTCGGGCATACGCAGCGATCGACTCTAGAGCAGCGTCCCGAGCGATCCGGGCAGGGCGGATAGGCTCGCGCGGGGCCGAGCAGGCCTTTCTCGCCGCGCATGACCCCGCCGACTCCGCCGCCCACGCCCCCCGACCGCGACGCTCGTGATCTGCGTGAGCACCCGGTGGTCCGGTTGCTGCACGAGCGCCTCGCCGCCGGCAGCAGCCCGGGCCGGCGGGCGGACCCGCACGTCCTTGCGGTGGCGATCGAGGGCGGCGGCATGCGCGGCGTCGTCTCGGCCGGGATGGTCGCCGCGCTCGACGATCTGGGCGTGCAGCCCGCACTCGACCTCGTCGTGGGCGTGTCCGCCGGCGCCTCGAACGGGTTCGGGCTGCTGTCGGGCCTGGGCCGCGAGACGGCACTCGTCTACGTGCACGGGTGCACCGACGGGCGCTTCATCGACGTGCGCCGTGCGGTGCGCCGAGGGCCGCCGGTCATGGACCTCGACCACCTGCTCGACAACCTGATCCTCGGACCGCATCCGGGAGGCTTCGAGCGGCTGCTGAGCTCCGGTGTGCGCTTCGGGGTCGTGGCCACCGACGCTCGGACGACGGAGCCGGTGCTGCTCGATGCGCGGGGCTCGTACGACGAGCTGCGCGCGGCACTGCTGGCGACCTCGATGGTCCCGGGAATCGCCGGCGACGGCGCGACGGTCGCCGGCCGGCGGTACGTCGACGGCACCGTGTCGGAGTCGATTCCCTACCCGGCGGCGATCGGCGCCGGCGCGACGCACGTGCTCGTCCTGCAGACGCGCCCGTTCGGCGTCACGCTGAAGCCGCCCTCCGCCGCCGAGCGATTCCTCGTCGGCCGCACGTTGCGGCGTGAGAATCCGGCCCTCGTCGGCACCTACGCCGCGCGCCCGGACCGCTACGCACGCGCCGTGCTCGAGCTGGGCGCGCGCAGCGCGGACCACACAGGGCCGCCGTTCCTGGCGACGATCCGCCCGCGCGCCGGCACGCCGCCGGTGTCGAACCTCGAACAGGATCGGGCCTGCGTGCTGGCCGGCGCGATCTCAGGCGTCCGGGCGGTGCACATGGCTCTCGAGGGGCGCGAGCCGTGGGTTGATGGCACCCTTGGAGTGTCATGAGGCCGGCCGCAAGCCACCCGGCGCTGCAGCTCCTGCTGGAGCGCGCACGCACCGGGCGCCGCGACGACGGCGCGCGGATCGCGCTCGGCATCGAGGGCGGAGGGCTGGCCGTCTCGATGGCCACCGGGATGGCGCATGAACTCGAGCGCCGCGGCCTCACGCGCCACGTCGATGCCGTCTACGGAACGTCGGCGGGCGCCCTGATCGCGGCGTACGCCGCCAGCGGGCGCCTGGACGACGCGGCCGCGATCCTGCCCGAGACGTGCAACCGCGACTTCGTCGACTACCGGCGGGTCGTGCGCGGCGGCCCAGTCGTCTCGCTCGACTACCTCATGGGCCTGGTCCGCGAGCGTCCTCCCGTCGCCGTGGACGGCGACCTCGCCGATCTGCGCGTGCTCGTCACCGGGGTCAGCGACGGTCGCCTGCGCACGCTGCACGATTTCCGCGACCTCGACGAGACGCTGACCGCCGTGCGCGCCGGCATGGCGATCCCGTTCTTCGCGGGCGCGGCGGTGGACTATCGCGGCGAGCTGGTCTCCGACGGCGGCCTGATCGAGTCGATCCCGGTGGCGACGCCGCTGGCGGAGGGCGCGACCCATGTCATCGCGCTGCGCTCGCGCGATGCCGCCTACCGCAAGGGCGCCCGTGCGGGCTGGTACGGGCTGATCGAGGATCGCGTCATCAACCGGCTTCCGGGGGCGATCCCGGACCTGATCCGCGCGCGGCCGGCGCGCTACGACGCCGAGGCGGACGCGCTCGCGGCGGCGGGCTGCGGCGAGGGCGCGCTCGCCGAGCAGGTCGTGCAGCTCGCACCCGAGCCGGGCACGCCGCTGGTGCGGCGCCTGGAGGCCGACCGCGCGAAGGTCATCGCCGCGATGTGCGACGGCGCGCGTGTGGTGCAGACGGCGCTGGACGGCGCCGCACAGCCCGCTAGCTGACGTCCTCGACCTGAATCTCGAGGTCCGCGCCGACGCGCAGCGAGCGGCGCCCGGCGAGCAGCTCGAGCAGCTCGGCGCCGACGAGCTCACGACGCCAGCCCTGGAGCGTGCGTACATCGGGCTCGTCGAGGTCCAGGCGCACCGCGGTGACGATTCGCTGCAGGTCCGCACGCGCGGCGAGCAGCTCGTAGGCGAGCTCGGCCTGGGCGGCGCGGGCCCGCACCAGGCCCTCGGCGAGCACGATCAGCGCGGCGTCGCGCGCATCCGCGGGCGGCGGCTTCGACCCCTCGGACGGGATCGGCGGCAGCTCGCGGCCGCGCTCCACCTCGTCCAGGACGGCCTTGCCCCGGCGGCGCACCGTTCCCTCGTGCAGGCCGCGGATCTGGCGCAGGCGATCGAGATCGCGCGGACGGCGCTTGGCGATCTCCACGAGCGCGGCGTCGGCGAGCACGGATTGGACGGGGCGGTCCTCCGCTCGCGCGGCGTCCTCGCGCCACTGGGTCAGCGCGAACGCCACGGCGCGCTGGGCGGGGTCGAGCCCGTTGATCCGCGGCAGGCGGTTGAAGACGGCCTGCGGGACGCGCTCGTCGCTGATGCCCTCCAGGGCGCGGCACTCCTCGCGCGCCCATCCGAGCCGCCCGTCGGCATCCAGGCGCCGCTTGAGCGCGTCGGCGGCCTGCAGCAGGTGCAGGACGTCCTCGCGGGCGTACGCCACCTGCTCGTCGCTCAGCGGTCTCGTGTCCCAGCGCGTGAAGCTCGCGCTCTTGCCCAGCCGGATGTCGAGCAACTCGGTGAGCAGCGCCTCGTAGCCGAGCTGCGCCCGCAGCCCGGCGAATCCGGCCGCGACCTGGGTGTCGAAGATGTTCGTCATCTCCGTGTGCCACTCGCGGCGCAGCAGCGCGACGTCCTGGCGCCCCGCGTGCAGGACGATCTCGACCTGCGGATCGGCGAGCACGTCGGCCAGCGGACCCATGTCGAGCGGTGCGTCCAGCGGGTCGAGCACCTCGACGTGCGCCGGGCCCTCGGGGTCGGCCTCCTGGGGCACCCCGACCTGGACCAGGCAGAGCTGTGAGCGGTAGCGCCCTTCGCCCATGAACTCCGTGTCGATCGCCAGCACGCCGGTGGCACGGGCTCGCTCGGCGAGCGCTGCGACGATGCTGGAGTCGGCCACGAGCGGGGAGATTAGGCGTTCGGCTCGTCCGGCCAGCGGCCGGTGCGCTCGAATTCGGTGCGGGCCGCCTCGTCGCGGTCGCGATCGTGGTCCCCGTGCGCACCCACGCGGAAGAAGAAGTTCAGGAGCCACACCGCGGCCCCGGCGCTGATGATCAGGCCGGCGCCCTCCCAGGACGTCTGCGTTGCGCCGATGATCCCGACGGCGAGGCCGGCGGTGATGATGATGAGCGGAAGCCACAACCGCACGAAGCGCAGCATCGGCGTGGTGGCGGGTCGTTGGGACTGCTCGGGCGCGCTCATGCTGCGACCTCCGGGTGGATCAGGGTTCGAAGTCGTGTGATCAACCGGGCCGGATCCGCGGGCTCGCCGGGCTCGGTCAGCCCGACCGAGGCGGCCAGGGCGGCCCGCACCTGCGCCGGAGACTCGCCGAGGGCGGCGCGGTCCCGCAGCGTCACGGCGCCGTGACGCTTGGCCAGTCGCGCGCCGTCGTCGCCGAGCATCAGCGGGACGTGCGCGTAGCCAGGGGAGGGCAGGCCGAGCTGCGCCTGAAGCCAGAGCTGGCGCGGGGTGCAGTCGCAGCAGGTCGGCGCCGCGGACGACCTCGCCGACGCCCTGCTCGGCGTCGTCGACGACCACGGCCAGGTTGTAGGCGAACGCGCCGTCGTTGCGCCGCACGACGAAGTCGTCGACGACGCCGCCGGTCGCTCCGCACACCCGGTCCTCGAACCCCACCCGCGCTTCCCGCGCGCTCACGCGCAGCGCCGGTGGGCGCCCCAGGGCTGCGCGCTCGCGTCGCCGGGCCGCCGTCAGGTCCCGGCACGTGCCGGGGTACGCACCGCCGGGGAGCGCGCCCTGCGGGGCGCTCGACGCGTCCCGGATCTCCGCGCGCGTGCACCAGCACTCGTACAGGAGGCCGTTCTCGCGCAGGCGCTCGAGGGCTGCGAGGTAGAGCGAGCCGCGCTCGGACTGGCGCACCACGGGGCCGTCCCAGTCGAGGCCGAGCGCCTCCAGATCGGCGAGCTGCTGCGCGCACCAGTGCTCGCGCGCCCGGCCGTCGTCGAGGTCCTCGATGCGCAGCAGGAAGCGCGCTCCGGCGGCGCGGGCCATCAGCCAGGCCAGCAGCGCGGTGCGCAGGTTGCCCAGGTGCAGCGGGCCGGTCGGGCTGGGTGCGAAACGGCCGTCGGCGCGGCGCGGCGCGGGACCACAGAGCACGAGTCGGGCGGACACCCACCCGACGGTAGAGCACACGTCGCACGGACGGGCGCCTCAGCGGTGATCGCTATGGTCCGCGCCCGATGGCTGACGACGCATCCAAGGACGAGACACCCGCCGAGCCGCGGCCGTGCCCGCCATGTCGCGGCACCGGCAGGCTGCTCTCCAACGACGGCGGCGAGCAGCACGAGGTGGTCTGTCCGTGGTGTGAGGGCAGCGGGGACTTCCTGCCCGGGCACGACGCGCAGGCCGCGCGCCGCGAGCCCTGAGAATCGCGCGGCATCCCGACCGGAGGCGCTTCTAACGGGTCGGCCGCCGGTCACACCAGAGCAGCCGGGACACCGCGCTGCCAGGGGATCGGCCGCTGTACACGATCATTGAGCCGCATGACAGGGTTCTGGACGAACCGACGAGCGGGCATGGACGAACGGCCGACGGATGGCCCCGCGCGCTCAGCATCCGCCTCCGGCCGGCCGAGGGCGCGAATGTCATGCATCTCTCCAAGCGCCCGATCCTCCGCTCTCTCGCTGTGCTGGCCGCCCTGAGCGCCGCAGCGATCCTGCCGTCCGCCGCGATGGCGGACACGACGGGATGCGGCAACACCGTCATCCGCGGATACGACCTGCCGGGCTCCGGCTCGTCGTTCACACGGTCCTCGGCGGACACGTTCACCTACCCGTCGACCGACGTGCCCAAGGCGACCGTCGACGGCTCGACCGTCGCCTCGACGGTCGCGGTGACCGCGACCGGCAAGGTCCGCTCGGTGAAGGTGACGATCGGCAACCTCGTGCATCCGGCCGATCAGGAGCTCAAGCTGACGCTCCAGGCGCCGGACGGGACGCGCGTCGTCCTCGCCGACGGCCTCGGCGGCACCGGTGCGAACTACTCCGGAACCGTCTTCAAGATCGGCGCCCCGAGCGTGCTCACGGGCAGCGCCCCCTTCGCGTCGGCATTCACCCCGCAGGGCGACTTCACCCGCTTCGTCGATCGCGACATGGCCGGAACATGGCGCCTGGAGGTCAGCGACCTCGCCGGCGGCTCGACCGGCGCGCTCACCTCCTGGACGCTCGAGGTCACGCGCAAGCCGTGCGGCGCCCACCCGACCGCGTCGTTCATCGCAACGCCCAACCCGGTCAGCCCGGGCGGCACGGCGTCCTTCGACGCGAGCGCGTCGACGGGCGCGAACAACTCGGCGATCGTGCAGTACGAGTGGGACCTCGACGGCAACGGGACCTACGAGACCAACACGGGCGCCGTCCCCACCACCACGCACCCCTACCCGACCAAGGGCGTCGTCGCCGTCGGCCTGCGCGTCACGGACATCAACGCCGCCACCGACGAGACGGTCGTCCCGCTGCCCGTCACGCTGGCGCCGACCGCCAGCTTCACCCTCTCCCCGGTCGCGCCGCTCTCGCTGTCGCCGGTCACCCTCGACGGCAGCGCGTCGACCGACCCGGACGGCACGGTCGTGCGCTACGAGTGGGACCTGGACGGCAACGGCACGTACGAGACCGAGAGCGTCCCGGCGAACAACCCGATTCTGACCACGCAGTTCGCGACCTCCGGCATCCGCGACGTGCACCTGCGCGTGACGGACGACCTGGGCGCGACCTCGATCTCGTCGATCACGGTCAACGTGCAGAACCAGCCCCCGCTGGCCTCCTTCAACGTCCAGAACCCGCCGGCGATCGTCGGCGCGCCGACGACGCTCGACGCCGCGACCTCGAGTGACCCGGACGGCACGATCGCCCACTACGAGTGGGACCTGGACGACAACGGCAGCTACGAGACCGACGGATCGACGCAGAAGACGATCCAGTACACGGTCCCGTCCTCCGGCACGTACTTCGTCTCCCTGCGCGTCACCGACAACTCGGGCGTCAGCAGCACGATCCGCAAGTCGTTCATCGCGACCCAGGCGCCCGTGCCCGCGGCGTCCGCCTCCGTGACCGAGGTCCGGCCGAACGTCCCCGTGACGTTCGACTCCGCCGGCTCCGCGGACCCCGACGGCAGCGTCGTCCTGTACGAGTGGGACTTCGACGGCGACGGCACGGTCGACTCGTCGAGCACGACGTCCACGCCGGTCAGCCACAGCTACCCGGCCGTCGGCACCTACAACGCGACGCTCATCATCACCGACGACAAGGGCGCCAAGGCCGTCAAGGTGATCGTCATCAGCGTCGTCAACAAGCTGCCGATCGGCGCGCTGACGGTGAATCCCACGCCCGGGAAGACCGGCGAGGTCGTCACCTTCGACTCGGCCGGCTCGTTCGACCCCGATGGCACGATCGTGCGCCACGAGTGGGACCTGGACGGCAACGGCACCTTCGAGACGGACACCGGTGCCACCGCGGTCGCGGCGCGCGCCTTCCCCAACCGCCTGCGACTGACCGTGAAGGTCCGCGTGACCGACAACGACGGCGCGACGGCGACCGCCTCCGCTCCGCTGGCCGTCGACGGCCCGACCGTCACGACGCCCGCGCCGGGCAGCGGCGGGAGCAAGGGCGGCAAGGGCGGCTCGACCTCGCTGACCTTCCAGGCCAGCCTGCTCGGTGCCTCGATCCAGAAGATCAAGACCGCGCTGAAGAAGGGCCTGGGCGTGGCCTGCCAGGTGGACCGCAAGGCGACCTGCAAGATCGAGGTCGTGGTCATGCCCAAGGACGTCAAGCGCCTGAAGCTCGCCAAGGGCAAGAAGGCCAAGAAGGCATTCCGCATCGCGACGGCCAAGGGCTCCACCAAGGCCTCGGGCAAGAAGAGCTTCAAGATCAAGCTCTCCAAGAAGGCCAAGAAGGCCCTCAAGAAGACCAAGAAGCTCGTCGTCGTCGTCCGCGGCACCGCGACGGACGCCTCGGGCACGAAGGTCAGCCTCAAGCGCGCAGTGCTGCTGCGCAAGTAGCGCTCAGCCGCTCACGTCGATCTCACCGGCCGCACGATCCGCCACGCTCAACGTGACGGGGAAGCGGCCGGTGGCGTCAGCCTGAAAGCTGATCGTCCCCGGCAGCAGCGGCCCGACCGGCGTGCTGATGCCGAGCTCGAGGATCTTCGCGGTGTCCGGGGTGTCGCTCTTCACGCGCAGCTCGACGGTGTCCCCGAGCTTCGCGTGGATCACGCGCTCGGCCGGGAGCGTCCCGGTGACGACGTTGGCCTCGGCGCCGCCCACCGCCGTCGCAGCGGGGGTGGGGGCGGGCGTGAACGAGGTGTCGCGGGCCGGCTGGCGCCGCAGCGCGCCGGCGACCGTGAGGGTCAGGACGAAGACGGCGAGCACGATCAGGAGGCGGCGGGAGCGCATGGGCGCAACGATTGTTGCGTATCGCGCCCGGTCATCCGTCCAGCGGCGGTGCCCGTGGCTCGCCGGGCGGCGCAGGATTGCCGACGAGCGGGGCATGTCCGCGCGCTGCCAGGGGACACGGGGGGAGGACGGCTTCACGCTCGTCGAGCTTCTCGTCGTCGTTCTCATCATCGGAATCCTCGCCACGATCGCGCTGCCCACGTTCCTCGGGCAGCAGTCCAAGGGCCAGGACGCGGCCGCCAAGTCGGCGGTCCGCAACCTGCTCACCCACGTCGAGTCGTGCTACGTCGGCTCCGAGGACTACACCGACTGCGACTCCTCGTCGGAGATCGGGACCACGAACCTCGCCTACGGCTCCGCGGCCGAGCAGGTCGAGGTGCTGGCCGCGACGACGAACACGTACACGATCGTCGCCCACTCCAAGAGCACCGGCGACTTCAAGATCGTGCGCAACGCCGGCGGGATCAGCCGCACCTGCACGCATCCCGGGGTCGGGGGCTGCAAGCCCGGCGGCACGTGGTGAGCGCCGTCGTGCACTGAGCCGCACACCACACGAACTTCTCAGGGACACGGGTCCGCCTTGCATGGCGGGCCCGTTGTTCGTGCAAGATCGGGTTCAGCCCCTAGTCCGAACGTCCATCGGGGTTCAGCCCCGCGCGGGCTCGGCCGATAGGCCCGCTGTAAGGGAAAGTGCCAGACCCTTCGTGCGCCAAAGGCACACCGTCCGCGAGGGCGGGTCGCAAAGCTCCGGGCCTCACCGAGGTGGCCGAGCTGCCGGACGGAGGCAAGCGGGGAACTGGCGAGAGGCCAAACCGATCCTAGGAGGATCAACATGCTGCGCAACGTGCGCAAGGGCGAAGAGGGCTTCACGCTTATCGAGCTCCTCGTCGTCATTCTGATCATCGGCATCCTTGCCGCCATCGCTCTTCCGACCTTCCTGGGTCAGCAGAAGAAGGGCCAGGACGCGGCCGCCAAGTCGGACGCCCGCAACCTCGTGTCGCACGTGGAAGCGTGCTTCGCGGACTCGCAGGACTACTCAGTGTGCAACACGGCGGCCCTTCTGGGCACGACCGGCCTGGCCGTCGTCGCTCCGTCTGCGACGCCGGGTAACGGCAACGTCTCCGTCTCGGCTTCGTCCGCGAGCACCTTCACGGTGACCGCTCAGTCGCAGAGCGGCACGACGTTCTCCATCACACGTGCCGCCGGCGGCGGGTACACACGTGCCTGCAGCGCTGCCGGCCAGGGTGGCTGCAAGACCGGATCCACCTGGTAGCACGAGCATCATCGGGTCATCCGACCCGCGTAGTTTCGCTGCGGACGGGGCGGGCCTTCGTGGCTCGCCCCGTTCACGTTCCACGGCTCGCCGATCGCGCTCAAGCGCGGGGCGCGGCGCGCCGATGGCGATCGTGAGGGGCGCAGGCGTCCCACGCGACACACCACCACCACGACTTCACCAAGGGGCTCCACATGCTGCAGCGCTTCCGCAAGGACGAGCAGGGCTTCACGCTCATCGAACTGCTCGTCGTCATCCTGATCATCGGCATCCTCGCCGCCATCGCTCTTCCGACCTTCCTCGGTCAGCAGAAGAAGGGCCAGGACGCGGCCGCCAAGTCGGACGCCCGCAACCTCGTCTCGCACGTGGAAGCGTGCTTCGCCGACGCGCAGACGTACGCGTCCTGCAACACCGCGGCGCTGCTCGGCACCACCGGCCTGACCGTCGTCGCCCCGTCGGCGACGCCCGGCAACGGCAACGTCTCCGTCTCGGCCTCGGCGCCGACGACGTTCACCGT
Organism: uncultured Solirubrobacteraceae bacterium; assembly: GCA_963781935.1. Taxonomy (GTDB): domain Bacteria; phylum Actinomycetota; class Thermoleophilia; order Solirubrobacterales; family Solirubrobacteraceae; genus F1-60-MAGs163. Next base: position 1,091,141 of record CAWAHX010000005.1, on the reverse strand, counting down.
GACCGCGCAGTCGCAGAGCGGCACGACGTTCTCCATCACACGTGCCGCCGGCGGCGGGTACACCCGCTGCCTGCAGCGCCGCCGGCCAGGGTGGCTGCAAGACCGGCTCGACCTGGTAGCACGAGAATCACGACCGAGCGTCGCGCGACGGGGCGGGCCTGACGGCCCGCCCCTCGTGCGCAGCGTCCTGCTCGATCTCTACCGTCCGCCTCAGTGGCTCCCGTCTACGTCGTCCTCGCGCTCGTCCTGGGCCTGCTGATCGGCTCGTTCCTGAACGTCGTGGCCTATCGGCTGCCGCGTGGGGAGTCGCTCTCGCACCCGCCGTCGCACTGCCCGTCGTGCGACGCGCCGATCAAGCCCTACGACAACGTTCCGGTGCTCGCGTGGCTGTGGCTGCGCGGACGCTGCCGGGCGTGCGGTGCTCCGATCTCGTGGCGCTACCCGGCGGTCGAGGCGACGACGGGCGTGCTGTTCGCCCTGGTGGTCGCCACGCAGGACGACGCGCTGCAGATCGCGCTCGGCCTGCTGCTCGTCACGGCACTCGTGCCGATCACGCTGATCGACCTCGACGTCCGCCTGATCCCCAACCGGATCACCGTGCCGGCGTCCGTCGCCGCGGTCGTGGCGGGCGTGATCGCCTATGCGGTGAGCCGCGATGACTTCATCGTCGAGCAGCTGATCGCGGGCGCGGCCGGCTTCGCGTTCTTCTTCCTCGCCGCATGGCTCTACCCGCGCGGCATGGGGATGGGCGACGTGAAGCTCGCCGGCATGCTCGGCCTGTATCTCGGTCGCGCCGTCGCGCCCGCGATCTTCATCGCGCTGATCGCCGGAGTGCTCGTCGGCGTCGTCGTGATCGCGCGCAAGGGGCAGGCGGAAGGTCGCAAGACCGCGGTGCCGTTCGGCCCGTTCCTCGCGCTCGGCGGCATCATCGCCTTCTTCGTCGGTGGCGGGCTGATGGACTCCTACCTCGACCGTTTCTAGCCATATGCTGCGCCGATGGCGCGCGTGTACGACGACATCACCGACCACCTGCGCGACTGGGTCGCCGGGCAGTCGATGTTCTTCGTCGGGACGGCCCCGCTCAGCCACGACGGTCACGTCAACGTCTCGCCGAAGGGCCCGATCGGGTCGCTGCGCGTGCTCGGGCCGCGGCAGGTCGCCTACCTGGACATCGCCGGCAGCGGGTCGGAGACGATCGCCCACCTGCGTGAGAACGGCCGCATCGTCGTGATGCTCTGCGCCTTCAGCGGGCCGCCGCGGATCGTCCGCTTCCACGGCCGCGGGAGACGTCGTCCTGCCGGCCGACCCGCGCTTCGAGGCGCTGCTCGAAGAGGCCGGGTTCGAGGATCCGTCGCTCCCGCAGGCGCGCCGGGCGATCATCCTCGTCGACGTCGCGCGCGTCAGCGATTCCTGCGGCTACGGCGTGCCGCTGATGACGCTCGAGGGCACCCGCGAGCATCACGCGCTCGCGACGGCGAAGCGGCTGCAGACTCTGGGTCCCGACGGCTACGCCGAGCATCGTGCGCAGGCCAACCGCACGAGCATCGACGGCCTCCCGGCCGTCGAGCCCGTGTAAGCCTCCGGCCGTCGGGCACAGGGGCGCCGCCCCTGGACGAACGTTCGACACGGAACGTTGCAGGGGTTCAGGCAGAACCTCCCCTGGCCGATGGGAACGGCGGCTGGCAACACCCCCGACCGCCCGCCCTCTCCAACATGGCTCAGCGACAGAAGCCGCTCGTCGGCCTCGACATCGATCCCGTAGGTATCAGCGCCGCTCAGGTGACCGTCAGCGACGGTCGCGTGAGCATCGCGCACGCCGCGCGCACGCCGCTCGAACCGGGCGTGATCCGCGACGGTGAGATCGCCGACGTCGAGGCACTCACGGAGGCGCTGAAGGCGCTCTACCGCGACAACAAGGATCTCGACAAGCGCGTCCGCGTGGGCGTCGCGAACCAGAAGATCGTCGTCCGCACCATCGAGCTCCCGCCGCTCGACGATCGCAAGGAGCTCGACGCCGCGGTCCGCTTCCAGGCGCAGGACGAGATCCCGATGCCGCTCGACCAGGCGGTCCTGGACTGGCAGCCGCTCGAGGTCGTCGACACGGAGAACGGTCCACGCCAGCGCATCCTGCTCGTCGCGGCTCGCCGCGACATGATCGAGCGCATCGTCGAAGCCGTGAAGGGCGCCGGACTGCGCCTGGAGGGCGTCGACCTCGGTGCCTTCGCGATGATCCGGGCGCTCGCCGGCGGCACCCAGGACTACTCCGACGAGGCCGTCCTGTACGCCGAGGTCGGCGGTCTGACGAACCTCGCCGTGGCCCGCGGGTCGCAGTGCCTCTTCACGCGCGCCTCCGGCAGCGGCCTCGAGGGCCTCGCCGTCGAGCTGGCTGAGCGTCGTGGCCTGACCCTGGAGCACGCCCGCGGCTGGCTCGTGCACGTCGGGCTCGACCGCCCGGTGCAGCACATCGAGGGCGACCGCGAGATCGTCGAGGACGCCCGCCTGGTGCTCGAGGACGGCGTTCGCCGCATCTCCGCGGAGATCCGCCAGTCCCTGGACTTCCATCACATGCAGACGGTCGGTGGCCCGGGTGTCGCCCGTGCCGTCCTGACCGGCGGCGCGATCGCGATCTCCGGCTTCGCCGAGGCGATCGGCACCGAGCTGGGCCTGCCGATCAGCCGCGGCTCCGTCCCGGGTGAGCCCGAGGGCATGACGCCCGGAGACCTGACGATCGCCGCCGGCCTCGCGTGCGGTGGCATGCCCGGCGTCAACATGCTTCCCGCCGACGAGCGGCGTGCAGCCGGCACCGGCGGACGCAGCGGCGGCGCCGTGTACGGCGTCCTCGGCGGGATGGCGCTGATCCTCGTCCTGCTGACCGCCTGGATCTTCAGCGCCAACGGCATCGCCAGCAAGGAGACGCAGCTGGCCGACGTGACCGCACAGGCCGACCAGTCCGAGCAGGTGGCCCAGAGCCTGCAGGCCTACACCGCCTTCGCCTCGCTGCGGCAGGCGCGCGTCGACACGATCCGCAGCCTTGCCGCGAGCCGCTTCGACTGGGCTCACGCGCTGGGCGAGATCGCCCGCACGCTGCCGCCCAACGTCTGGCTGATCTCCCTTGACGGCTCGGTGGCGCCCACCGACGGATCCGCCACCACGACCACGACCACGACCACCGCGGTGGTCACCGGTCCGTCCCCGACGATCAACATCGCGGGCTGCACGACGAGCCAGGAGAACGTCGCGCGCATGATGACCGCGATGCGCCGCATCGACGGGGTCGTCAGCGTCACCCTGAAGTCCTCCAAGAAGGGCGGAGGCGGCGGGGCGACCGGCTGCGGCCATGACGGCTTCCCGAACTTCGCGATGTCGATGACCTTCTCGCCGTCGGCCGCGGCACCGACCGAGGCGACTGCCGCCACGGCGAGCGCCACGGCGCCGTCGGCGACGGCCGCCACGACCGGCGGGACGCCGGCACCCACGCCCGCTGCCCAGGCCGCCGGCGCAGCGACCCCGCCTCCCTCGACGCCCGCATCCACCACCTCAGGCGGAGGCGCCCAGTAATGACCAAGCGTGATCGCACCGTCGTCGCCGTGCTCGTCGCGGCGGCCATCCTCGGAGGCTTCTGGTTCCTCTTCGTCGGGCCCAAGCGCCAGACGTCGGCTGAACTGGACAAGAAGATCGCCGTCCAGCAGACCCGGCTGACCGTCGCTCAGGGCCAGGCTGCCGCGGCCGTCGTCGCCAAGCGCCGCTACGAGACCGACTACGCCGCTGTCGCCAAGCTCGGCCAGGCCGTTCCGGCCGACGACGACGTCCCGTCGCTCGTCTACCAGGTGGCCCAGGCGTCGAAGGCGTCCAAGATCGACTTCCGCTCGCTCGAGGTCACCGAGGGCAGCGCCGCGACCAAGGCGCCGCCCGCCCCCGCGCCGGCTGCTCCCGCCGCGGCCGCCCCGGCGACCGGCACGACGTCGGCGCCGGCCACGCAGGCCGCTGTCGCCGGGCAGCCCGCCGGAACGACCGTCGGCGCGGCGCAGTTCCCGACGATGCCGTTCGCGTTCGTCTTCGACGGCAGCTTCTTCGACATGGAGCGCTTCATGCGCCGCCTCTCGGGCTTCACCACGATCAAGAAGCACGGCGTGGTCGTCCGCGGCCGCCTGCTGACCGTCGACAGCTTCCAGCTCGGCGCCGGCGACAAGGGCTTCCCCGCCGTCACGGCGTCGATCAACGCCACCGCGTACGTCCTCCCCGAAGGCCAGGGGCTGACGGCGGGCGCGACGGCGAAGGGCCCGGCGATCATCTCCGCCGACCCGGCAGCCGGCGGCTCAGGCTCCAGCACGCCCACGGCGCCGGCCACCGCCGCACTCACCTCCGGAGGCTCCCGATGACGTTCCTGCGCAACATCTGGGCCGATCTGGTCGAGAAGCGCCTGTGGCCCGTCGCGCTGGCGCTGCTCGTCGGCATCGTCGCCGTGCCCGTGATGCTCGCCAAGAGCTCCGAGGGCACGGTCGCCAACGATCCGACAGCGCCCGGAGCGGTCGCCAACAACGCCGTCGTCGCGAAGGCCGACAAGGCCATCGCGCTGAACACCGCCGTGGCCGCCACAGCGCGTCGCAACCGCGCCGGCACGCCCCGCAACCCCTTCAAGCAGCTGTTCGTCGTCAAGGACACGGCCACCACCACCGGCGGCACGACCGACACGACCGGCAGCTCGACGCCGTCCTCGGGCGGGACGCCCACGAACAGCGGTGGGACGACCACGCCGAAGCCGAAGACCACGACGACCGACGTCTACCGGGTCAACCTGCGCTTCGGGCAGGCCGGCGGGATGCACACGATCAAGAACATCGCGCGCCTCACCCCGCTGCCCTCGGCGACCAACCCCTTCTTCGTCTTCCTCGGAGTGAAGAACGACGGGCACACAGCGGTCTTCCTCGTCTCCTCCGACGCGAAGGCCACCGGTGACGGGACGTGCAAGCCGTCCAGCTCGGACTGCGAGACCATCGAGATGGGCGCGGGGGACACCGAGTTCTTCGACCTCACCACCGACAGCGGCGTCGTGCAGTTCCAGATGGACGTCATCTCGATCGCGCACACCACCGTCACCAGGGAAGTCGCCAAGGCGGCGCACGCACGCGCCTCGCGGATCGGCTCGGGGATGCTTCAGGAGGCCCGGAAGGCGGGCGACCTGCCCCAGCAGCTCGGGTGGTATCGCTGGGACGCCGGAGCGGGCGTCCTGGTGCCCTCCACGGGCGACGCGCTCGACGGGTAGACGCATCGGGCGCGCGGCGCCCGGTGCCGGGCGGAAGGTACCCTGCGTCGCCCACCCATGCCACTGCGTCTGATCACCGCCGGCGAGTCCCACGGACCCGGCCTCACCTGCATCGTCGAGGGGCTTCCGGCCGGGCTGGAGCTCGACCAGGAGGCGATCGACCGCGACATGGCCCGTCGTCAGCTCGGCCACGGTCGCGGCGGGCGCATGAAGATCGAGACCGACCGGGCGTACGTCAGCGCCGGCGTCCGCCACGGGCGCACGCTGGGCGGTCCGATCGCGCTGCAGGTCGCCAATCGCGACTACACGAACTGGGAAGAGCGGATGAACCCCTGGCCGGTCGAGGCCGACGTGCCGGAGGTGCATCTGCCGCGCCCCGGCCACGCGGACCTCGTCGGCGTCTGGAAGTACGGCTTCACCGACGTGCGCAACGTGCTCGAGCGGGCGAGCGCTCGCGAGACCGCGGCGCGCGTCGCCGGAGGCGCGGTCTGCCGCGCGTTCCTGGAGGCCGTCGGCGTGCAGGTGCGCTCGCACGTCGTGCAGATCGGGACCGTCGCCGCCCCGGAGCGCACCGAGGCGCTTGAGCCTCGCGGACTTCGATGCCGTCGACGCGGACCCCGTGCGCTGCCTGGATCCGGGCGCCGGCCGCGAGATGGTCCAGCACATCAACCGGCAGCGCAAGGCGAACGAGTCGATCGGCGGCGTCTTCGAGGTGATCGCATTCGGCCTCGTGCCCGGGCTGGGATCGCACGTCTCGTGGGAGGAGCGGCTCGACGGTCGCGTCGCCGGCGCGATCTGCTCGATCCAGGCGGTCAAGGGCGTCGCGCTCGGGCGAGGCGTTCGACCTCGCCGCCAAGCCCGGCTCGGAGGCGCACGACGAGATCTTCTACTCCGACGAGCGCGGCTACTACCGCGAGACGAACCGCTCCGGCGGGCTCGAGGGCGGGATGACGACCGGTGAGCCGCTGGTGGCGCGCGGCGCGATGAAGCCGCTGCCGACGCTCACGAAGCCGCTGCGGTCGGTCGACATCGACACGCGTGAGCCGGCGCAGGCGCTGCGCGAGCGCACCGACTCGTGCACCGTCCCGGCCGCCGGCGTCGTCGCGGAGGCGATGCTCGCCTACGTGCTGGCGAACGCCTACCGCGAGAAGTTCGGCGGCGACCACATCGACGACGTGCGCGCCGCGATCGCCGCGTACTGCGAGCGGATCGGGTGGCAGCCTCGCTGAGCAGGTCGCTCGTCTTCGTCGGCTTCATGGGCGCCGGCAAGTCGTCGGCGACCCGCGAGGTCGCGCGGGCCCTCGGCCTGAGCGCCCGCGACAGCGACGAGCTGCTGCAGGCCCGGCTCGGGGAGCCGATCGAGTCGTTCTTCGACCGCGAGGGCGAAGCGGCGTTCCGGGCGCGCGAGGAGGAGGTCGTCCTCGAGCTGCTCGACCCGGGCGCGCCCGCCGCGGTGATCTCGCTCGGCGGCGGTGCGCTGGGCTCACCGCGTGCCCGCGCCGCGCTCGCACCGCACGTCGCGGTGCTGATCGAGATCGAGCTGGAGCTCGCGTGGTCGCGGGCCGCAGGGCGCGGGCGCCCGCTCGCGCGCGACCGCGGGCGCTTCGACGCGCTCTACGCCGAGCGCGAGGCGACCTATCGCGACGTCGCCGACGCGACGCTGCCCTCGTCCGACCGCGCGCTCGTGCGCCGCGCGCTGCCGTTCCTGACGGACATGGCCGCGGTGAGCGCGGTGCCGCGGATGCTGTGGGCGACGGCCACGTCCGGTGACTACCCCGTGTGGGTGGGCCCGGACGCGATCGCGACGGCCCCGTGGCCGCTCGCGCCGCAGTCGCGGCGGATCGCGGTCACCGACGCGAACGTGGCCGAGCTGCACGCCGCACGGATCGATCCGCTCGCCGGGCTCATCGAGATGCCCGCGGGCGAGGAGCACAAGACGCTCGCGACCGCGGAGCGCGATCTGGCACGCGCTCGTGGCGCAGGAGGTGACGCGCGCCGACCACCTGGTCGCCGTCGGCGGCGGCGTCGTGGGCGACCTCGCCGGCTTCTGCGCCGCGACCTACCAGCGCGGCATCGCGGTCGTGCAGGTCCCGACGACGCTCGTCGCGCAGGTCGACTCCGCGTACGGCGGCAAGACCGGGGTCGACCTCCCCGAGGCGCAAGAACTACGTCGGCGCCTACCACCAGCCGGCCGCCGTGATCGTCGATCCCCAGGTCCTGACGACGCTCCCGGCCGCCGAGCTCGCCGCAGGGTACGCCGAGGTCCTCAAGACGGCGCTGATCGCCGGCGGAGGCCTGTGGGAGCGGATCGGCGCCGGAGATCAGGTGGACGAGCGCGGTGATCTTCGAATGCGCGCGCACGAAGCTCGCCGTCGTCGCGGGCGACGAGCGTGACGGCGGGCGCCGGCAGGTCCTCAACCTCGGGCACACCGTCGGCCACGCGATCGAGACCGTCACGGGATACCGGCGGCTGCGCCACGGCGAGGCCGTCGGGCTGGGGCTGCTCGCCGCCCTACGGCTGTCAGGCGCGGACGACCTGCGCGAGCAGGTGCGCGGGCTCCTGACGCAGGCCGGGCTGCCCGTGACGATCGACGACCTGGACGCCGACGCCGTCGTGCGGGCGACCCGGCGCGACAAGAAGCGCGTCGGCAGAGCACGTGCCGTTCGTCCTGTGCGAGCGACCCGGCGACGTGCGCCACGGAGCTCAGGTGGCGCCGGGCGACGTGCGCCTGGCCGTCGCCGAGCTCATCAGCCCCGGGGCATAGAGCGCGGCGGCGATCACCGCCGTCAGAGGGACGGTCCACGCGAGGTAGACCGCGGCCTGCGCATCCCAGCCCAGCAGCTGGGGGAGCTTCACGAAGCTCAGCCAGGTCAGCGCCGCCACGCGAGAGCGCGAGCACCGGCAGCCCCGGGCGGGTCAGCGCCTCCCAGGTGACCAGTGCGAGCACGAGCGGGACGGCGTAGTAGGCGTTGTTCCACGGGTCGAGCTCACAGCGCAGCGAGCAGCAGGAGCGCCAGCAGCAGAAGCGCATCCTCGCGGGGCCGGCGCCGGACGGCGAACAGCACCGAGAGCGGGATCGCGAGCAGGACGATCAGCGGATGGGTCAGCGGCTCGAGCCACGCGGGGCCGGTGAAGCCGCCGTTGGGGTGCGCCTCGCGCAGCGCCCAGAAGAGCTGCTGGGGGTGGAACAGGCGCCCGGTGCTCGTCAGGACGGCGGGCTGTGCGGAGGCCGGCGTCCCTCCGGCCAGCAGCAGGATCGGCAGGACGACCGCGGCGGCCGAGCCGATCGCGAAGGCGCAGAGCGTCGCGCGCCGGCCGGGCGCGGCGACGAGGGCGGGGCCCGCCGCGAGGATCGCCCACGGCTTGCCCGCGACGGCGAGGCCGAGCGCGATGCCGGCGAGCGCCGGGCGGTCGCGCAGCGCCGCCAGGACGCACGCCACGGACAGGACCGCCGCCAGGACGTCCTCGGGATGCCCGTCGCGGAGTGTGCGCAGGATCACCGGTGCGCCGATGACGATCAGCACGACCGCGAGGCGATCCGGTCCAGGGCCTGCCCGCGGCACGCATCCGCGCCTCCAGCACCCACGCGAGCGCGGCGGCGGCGAGCATGCAGGCCAGCGCGCCGGCCCGGTAGAGCGCCAGATCACCGCCGCCGAGGGCGTGGGCGATCAAGACGAACGGCGCGCGCGGCCAGATCGATCCGCCATAGACCGGGGATCGGGCGGCGAAGTCGGTCAGGTGCCCGTGGATGAGCGCGCCGATCGCCGGCCGCAGCTCGACGGCGTAGTCACCCATCGTGGACGTCGACCACACCATCCAGGCGCAGGCCGCGGCGAGCGCGGCGCCGAGCGCCGCGCCCGGGCCGAAGCGTCGTATCGTCGGCTGGACGCCCTGCATTGGTGGTGCATCGGCAGTTGGGGCGCGCGGGTTGATCGCCGAGCGCGTGCGCGCGCGGCGCCGTGCGACATGGCAGACTCGCCGGGTGCTCGCCCACAACCGCATCGCCGTCATGCACGGGGTGAACCTCGATCAGCTCGGCCGTCGCGACCCAGAGATCTACGGTGGCCTGACCTTCGATCAGCTGGAGCAGCGGATCGGCGCCGACGCCCACGATCTCGGGCTCGAGGCACAGTTCTTCCAGACGAACTTCGAGGGGGAGTTCGTGGAGTACCTGCACCGCCTCGGTGACCTCGCTGACGCGATCATCCTGAACCCGGGCGCGTGGACGCACTACTCGTACGCGATCCGCGACGCCCTGGAGATCGCGGCACTGCCGTCGGTCGAGGTGCACCTCTCGGACATCAAGAACCGGGAGCGGTTCCGGCGCGACTCCGTCATCACGGACCTGTGCCTGGCGATGGTCAGCGGGATGGGCCCTGACGGCTACCGCGTGGCGCTGGAGCGCCTGCGCACGGAGCTGACGCCATGAGCGTCCCGTCCGCGCGCGCCGACGCGCTCGCCGCTCTCGCGCTTGAGGGCGACCTCGACCTGCTGCTGGTGACGAACCTCGTGGGCGTGCGCTGGCTGACCGGGTTCACCGGCTCGAACGCGCTCGCGATCCTCGGCACGGCCGAGGATGCGCCGGCCCGGATCGTGCTCACCGACTTTCGCTACGTGACGCAGATCGCCGAGCAGGTCGACGGTTCGTGGGACCGGCGCCAGGCCAAGCAGGAGCTCATCGGCCCGGCGCTCGCCGACCATCTCCCGCAGGCCGGCGGGGATCGCCTCCCGCGGGTCGGCTTCGACGACCGCTCCGTCACCGTCAGCCAGCTCGAGCGGATCCGCGAGGCGATCGGTGAGCGCGTCGAGCTCGTCGCCGCCGGAGGGCTCGTGGAGGAGCTGCGCGAGATCAAGGACGCCGGTGAGGTCGGCCGGATCCGCGAGGCGGCGCACCTGGCCGACGCGGCGCTCCTCGAGGTCCTCGAGCGAGGCCTGGCCGGGCGGACGGAGGCCGAGGTGGCACTCGACCTGGAGATGGCGATGCGCCGCCACGGCGCTGAGGCGATCAGCTTCACGCCGATCGTCGCGTCGGGAGCGCACGGGGCGCTGCCGCACGCCGAGCCGCGTCCCGTCGAGATCCCGGCCGGCGTGCTCGTCACGATCGACTGGGGCGCGCAGCTCGACGGCTACTGCTCGGACTGCACCCGGACCTATGCGACCGGTGAGGTCGACGCGCTCGCGCGCTCGATCTACGACATCGTTCTGGAGGCCCAGGAGCGTTCGCTGGCCGCCGTGCGGCCCGGCGCCTCCGGCCGCGAGGTCGACGCCGTGGCGCGGGAGATCATCACCGCCGCGGGCCACGGCGAGAACTTCGGTCATGGGCTCGGGCACGGCGTGGGCCTCGAGATCCACGAAGGCCCGCGGCTCTCGCAGCTGGCGCCCGAGTCGGCGCGGCTTCAGGCCGGCATGATCGTCACCGTCGAGCCGGGGATCTACCTCCCCGGGGACTGCGGTGTGCGGATCGAGGACCTCGTCGTCGTCACGCAGGACGGCGCGGATGTCCTGAACACGCTTCCGAAGGCCCTTCAGGTCATCGATTGAGCACGGTCATCGTCGCCGAGCGGTTCGTCGGCCCGCCGGGAGCGGCGAACGGCGGCTACGTCGCCGGGCTGCTCGCCTCGCGGCTGGACGGCGCGGGCGCGGTCGACGTGACGCTGCGCCGGCCCGTGCCGCTGGAACGCGAGCTGGAGGTCGTCGCGGCCGACGGCGGAGGGATCGCCCTGTCCGACGGCGACGAGCTGCTCGCGCTCGCCGTGATCGCTGACGATCCGGACATCGGCCCGGTCCCGGCCATCAGCGTGATGGCTGCGCGCGCCGCGGCCCAGGAGCCGGATGAGGTGCGCGAGCATCCGTTCCCGCGCTGTTTCGGCTGTGGGCCGGGACGCGACCAGAACGAAGCCGTCGCGCTGCATCCGGGCCCGGTGCGCGGGCGCCACACGCTGTGGGCGACGGCCTGGACGCCGCCCGAGGCCCTCCCGCATGGCCCGGACGGCGTCCTGAGCGCCGAGATGGTCTGGGTGGCCCTCGACTGCCCGAGCGGGTCCGCCACCGTGCCCGCCGGTTCCCCGCCGCACGTCCTGGGCCGCCTGCAGGGGCGGGTCGACGCACCGGTGCGCGTCGGGGAGGAGGTCGTGGTGATCGCGTGGCCGCTCGGCCACGAGGGCCGCAAGCGCTGGGGTGCGAGCGCGATCGTCGGGCCCGGCGGCGACGTCCGGGCCGTGGCGCGCGCGACCTGGATCTCGATCAGCAGGTCCTGAGCGCAGGATTCGTCCGCGCCATGTCGAACACTGGGGGCGTCCCGCCGGGGTACATCGCTCTGGCAATCATCAGAGGAGTGAGCACATATGGCTCAGGAGTCACGAGTCACCGGATGGTGGGTGTTCGCAGGAATCCTGCTCGGGATCGCCGGCGTTCTGAACCTCATCTGGGGAATCGGAGCGGTCAGTGACGCGAAGTTCTTCGTCGCCGGCCAGAAGTACATCATCGGAAGTCTCCACACGTGGGGCTGGGTCACGATCATCATCGCGGTCATCCAGCTGTTCGCCGCGTTCTCGCTGTTCTCCGGCGGCGGGTTCGGCCGTTTCATCGGGATCGTCGCCGCATCGCTCAGCGCGATCGCGGCGCTGCTCTCGATCCCGGCCTATCCGTTCTGGTCGCTGTGCATCTTCGCGCTCGCGATCATCGTCCTCTACGAGCTGGCGAAGACGCCCGAGGGCGGGGCTGCCACCTGACCATCGCGGCGGCGCCTGGGCGCCGCTGTGCAGACTGTCGTGCGACGGGCCCCGCCGGTGCGGGGCCCGTCGTCGTTCAAGATGGGCGATCGGATGGCGCCGGCGCGGGGTGGAGCGCCGCTCGGCCGCCCTGCCTCGCTACCCTCAGTCGCGCCCATGATCTCCACGAACCAGCTGAAGAACGGGAACCACATCGAAGTTGAAGGCGTCATCTTCAAGGTCGTGGAGTTCCAGCACGTGAAGCCCGGGAAGGGTCCGGCGTTCGTCCGCACGAAGCTGCGGCGCATCTCCGACGGCAACGTGATCGACAAGACGTTCCGCGCGGGGGAGAAGTTCCGTTCCGTGCGCACCGAGGCGCGCAAGATGACGTTCCTCTACGGCGACGGGACCGACGCGCACTTCATGGACAGCGAGAGCTTCGAGCAGCTCGCGATCGCGGAGGACCTCCTCGCCGACGAGCTGCGCTGGACGAAGCCGAACGACCCGGTGGACGTGCTGTTCGTCGACGGTGAGCCCTCGACGCTGCAGCTCCCGGCGTCCGTCGAGCTCGAGGTGACGCAGACCGAGCCGGGCGTCCGCGGCGACACCGCCTCGGGCGGCGGCAACAAGCCGGCGACGCTCGAGACCGGAGCGGTCATCCACGTGCCGCTGTTCGTGAACATCGGCGACCGGGTGAAGGTCCAGACCGACTCCGGCGACTACATGTCGCGCGCGTAGACGCGCGCCGGCGATGTCGCGCAGGACCGACCAGCGGCGTGAAGCCGTCTTCGCGCTCTACCAGAGCGAGGTCACCAGCCGCGAGCTCGGGGACATCTTCGAGCGCGACGCATCGATGTTCAGCCGCTCGCTCGCCTTCGCCGCACAGGATCGCTCGGAGGAGCTCGACGCGATCATCTCCGGTCACTCGAAGGGCTGGCGGATCGAGCGGATCGCACCGCTGGAGAAGTCGATCATGCGCATCGCCCTGGTGGAGATGCTGCATCCGGACGTCGCTCCCGCCGACACGCCGATCCCGCCGGAGGGGGCGATCGACGAGGCCGTCGAGACCGCGAAGACGTTCTGCGGCGCCGACGCCCCCGGGTTCGTCAACGGCATCCTCGCCGCCGCGCTGCGCGAGATGCAGCAGAATCCGGCCTCATGACCGATCTGGACACCTCGACCCTCGACTCGCTCGTCACCCGTCTGGAGGTCGCCGCCCAGCAGCTGCGCAGCGGCGACCTGTCGACCGATGCGGCGGCGGGGCTCGTCGAGGACTGCGCGGCGCTCGCCGGCCAGGCCTCGGCCGAGCTCGAGCGGATGGCGCGCGCATCCGCGACCGAGCCGATCCCGGGGCAGGACAGCCTGCTGTGAGGACGGCCGGGGCGTGAGCACCGGCTACCCCGACGACCTGCGCGATCAGGTCGAGTCCTACCTGCACGAACTGCGCTTCTCGCGCGACGGGCTCACCGACGGCCTCGCCGAGGCGATGCGCTACTCGCTGCTGGCCGGCGGCAAGCGGATCCGCCCGGTCCTCGCGCTGGCCACCGCCGGCGCCATCGGGCGCGACGCGGCGACGATCATGCCGCTTGCCGCCGCCACCGAGCTGATCCACACGTACTCGCTGATTCACGACGACCTGCCCGCGATGGACGACGACGAGCTGCGGCGCGGACGCCCCACCTGCCACGTGGCCTTCGGCGAGGACGTCGCGATCCTGGCCGGCGACGGCCTCTATGCGGAGGCCTTTCGCCTCGTCCTGGCCGAGCAGCAGGGTGATCCGCGCGCGGTCCTCGCGGCGGTGGCGGAACTGGCGGCGGCGACGGGCGTCAACGGCATGGTCGGCGGCCAGTACATCGACGTCGAGGCGGGCGCGCCGGAGGGGCCGGAGGGGCTGCGCACCCTGCACGCGCTGAAGACCGGCCGCCTGATCGGAGCGTGCGTGGAATGCGTATGCCTCATCGACGGCATGACGGAACCGCAGATCACGAGCTACCGCTCCTTCGCCCTCGAGCTGGGCGTTCTGTTCCAGATCGTCGACGACATCCTCGACGTGACCGGGACCGACGCCGCGCTCGGGAAGCCGTCCGGCAGCGATGAGCGCCACGGCAAGCGCACGTACGTCAGCGAGTACGGGCTGGCGGGAGCGCGCGAACTGGCGCTAGCCTCCCACGTCAGTGCGCGCGAGGCGCTCGCCGTGGCGGCGCCGCAGGGCGCCGCGCAGCTCGAACAGATCACCGACTTCATCGCCCAGCGCAACACATAGCCCGATCCATCGCAGCACGCACGCCGTTTCACCACCATGAGCCTTCTCGACCGCATCGACCGCCCTCAGGACCTCCACGGTCTCAGCGACGAGGAGCTCCAGCAGGTCGCGCAGGAGGTGCGCGAGCACATCATCGACACGGTCGGTGAGATCGGCGGCCATTTCGGAGCCAACCTCGGCACCTGCGAGCTCGCCGTGGCGCTGCACTCGGTGATGAACTCCCCGCAGGACAAGATCCTCTGGGACGTCGGTCATCAGGCCTACCCGCACAAGATCCTCACGGGTCGCCGTGACCAGCTCGCGACGATCCGCCAGTACGAGGGCCTGGCACCGTTCTGCTCGATCGCCGAGAGCGAGCACGACATCATGGGCGCCGGCCATGCCTCCACGTCGATCGGCTACGCCGTCGGCCTGAAGGAGGGGATGCGGATCCTCGGCAAGCCGGATGCGGGCCGCGTCGCCGCGGTGATCGGTGACGGCGCGATGACCGGTGGCGTCGCCTTCGAGGCGATCCACCAGGCCGGCGGCCTGGGCACGCCGATGGTCGTCGTCCTGAACGACAACGGCATGTCGATCGCCCCGAACGTCGGGGCGCTCTCGCGCTACTTCAACCGCGTCCGGCTGAACCCGAAGTTCTGGCACGCCCGCGAGGGCCTCGAGGGCCGGCTCACGCATCTCCCCGGCGGGCTGGGCTCGCGCTTCGAGAAGCTCGGCCCTCAGCTGAAGGAGTCGATCAAGGCGTTCGCCGCGCCCGGCCTCTTCTGGGAGGAGCTCGACTGGGCCTACATGGGCGTGATCGACGGGCATGACGTCGGCGCGCTGCGTGCCGCGCTGAACGCCGCCTTCGCCGCCCAGCGCCCGGTCGTCGTCCACATCGCGACCGTGAAGGGCAAGGGCTTCGCGCCCGCCGAGGAGGGCGGCCAGGAGGGCATGGAGCGCTGGCATGCCGCCAAGCCCAACTCGATCTCCGGCGGCGCACCGGTGGCCGCAAAGCCCGCGGCCACGCCATCCGCGCCCAAGGTCCCGACCTACACCGAGGTCTTCGGCAACGCGATGGTCCACGAGATCCGCCGCGATCGCCGCGTCGTCGGGATCACCGCCGCGATGAACACCGGCACGGGCCTCGACATCGTCCAGAAGGCCGAGCCCGAGCACTACTTCGACGTCGGCATCGCCGAGCAGCAGGCCGTGCTCTTCGCCGCCGGGCTGGCGCTCGAAGGCGTCAAGCCCGTCGTGTGCGATCTACTCGACCTTCCTGCAGCGCGCGTTCGACCAGATCGTCCACGACGTCGCGCTGCAGAGCCTGAACGTCGTGTTCGCGATGGATCGCGCCGGCCTGGTCGGGGACGACGGCCCGACGCACCACGGCGTCTTCGACATCGCCTACCTGCGGCCGCTGCCGAACATGGTGCTGATGGCGCCGCGCGACGAGGCGCAGTTCACCGACATGCTGCACACCGCGCTGACCTATGACGCCGGCCCGGTCGGGCTGCGCTACCCGCGCGGTGAGGGCGTCGGAGTCCCGCTGCCCGCGACGCCGCAGAAGATCGCGATCGGCAGCGGCGAGATCCTCCGCGAAGGCGACCGGGTCGCGCTGCTGGGCTACGGCTCCGGCGTCGCGAAGGCGCTGGAGGCCGCCGACCTGCTCTCGGAGGCCGGGCTCGACGTCACCGTGGCCGACGCACGCTTCGCCAAGCCGCTCGACGCGGCGCTGCTGGCCCAGCTCGCCGCCGAGCACGAGCTGCTCGTCACCGTCGAGGAGGGCGTCCTGAGCGGCGGCTTCGGATCGGCGGTCTGGGAGCACCTGAGCGAGGCCGGCGTCCGGGCCCCGCGGATCATTCGCATCGGCCTGCCCGACCGCTACGTGACGCACGGCAAGCCGGCGCTGCTGCACGCCGAGGTCGGCTTCACCGGCAAGGCGATCGCCCAGCGGATCACGGCGGCGCTCGGCGTCCCCAGCGAGATCCCGGCCGAAGCGTAGGGCGCCGTGGTCGAGCTCCATCCGCAGATCCGCGCCCTGATCGACGCGGTCGCGGATGATCCTCCGCTCGAACCGACGGACCTCGAAGCGCTGCGGGCCGGGTACCTGCGCACGGCGCAGGCGCTCGGCGGGCCCGCCGAGGAGGTCGCCGCCGTCGGGACGTCGCGATCCCGCGGTCCGACGGCACGGCTCTCGCCGTACGGGCCTACACGCCGCTCGCACCGGCGCGGCCGGCCGGTGCGCTCGTCTGGTTCCACGGCGGCGGCTGGATCATGGGCGACCTCGACGGCTTCGACCACGTCGCGCGAGCGCTCGCCAACGCGTCAGGTCAGATCGTCATCAGCGTCGACTACCGCCTCGCCCCTGAGCATCCGCACCCCGCAGCGGTCGACGACGGCGAGCTGGCGATCCGCTGGGCGGTGGGGGAGGGCGCGAGGCATCTGGGCTTCGACCCCGAGCGGGTCTCGATCGGCGGCGACAGCGCCGGCGGGCAGGTCGCCGTCGCAACGGCATTGCGCATCCCGGAGCACGTGTGCGCCCAGCTGCTCGTCTATCCGGCGCTGGACCCGCGGATGGACTCCGAGGCCTACCAGCAGTTCGCCACCGGGCCGATGCTCACGGCGCGCGAGATGGCGGCCTGCTGGGGCGCCTACCGCGCCGGCGGCGAGCCTTCGCAGGCGCCCGGCGGGCCCGCGCTGGCGGCGCTTCCTCCGGCCTGGGTCGGGCTCGCCGGCCACGACCCCCTGCGCGACGACGGGCTGGCCTACGCCGAGACGCTGTGGGCCGCGGGCGTGCGCGCCGAGGTGGAGGTCTACCAGGACATGACCCACGGCTTCCTTCGCTGGGGCGGCGCGGTCGACCGCGCGCACGAGCTGATCGCGTGGCTCGCGCGCGCCGCGCGCTCGGCCGCCGGCTCCTGATCCACCAAAAGAAACGGCCCGCACTTTGCGGGCCGTCTCAGGGGAGGAGAGTACTTCTATATGGGTCCAACTTATGTGATCACTGGGGGAAGTCTTGGTGGTGTCAGGCCGGCGCTGTGTAGCGCGTCAGCGTGACGAGCAGCAGTTCGGCGGCGGCGACCGAGAGCAGCGCCAGGCCGCCTGCGGTCGAGGCGACGAGTGCGACCGCCACGGCGCCCGCGGCAAGCGCGAGGACCAGCGTGAGGTCGAGCCCGCGGTGGCTCAGCGGCGCGATCGCGGGGTAGCCCTGCTCGTCGGTGATGCTGCCGTCGATCGCGACCGTGATCAGCAGCGCGGCCGCGACGACGCAGATGATCGTCGCCGCGCTCCCGAGACCGAGAACGAACGGCAGCACGCCGGCCGCGAAGCCGAGCAGCAGCTCGATCGCGCCGTGCGCCGGGAGTGCGAATCTGTGGCCTGCGAACGTCACGAAGCACATGGTGTGGCCCACGGACCTTTTCGACTGTGAGGCTCGTCACAGTGGTCACGGATCAGACAATCCGCTGCCGGCGGGGCGTGCGACCGCTACGGTTCGGCCGGATCCGGTGATGACGAAGGTCCGACTCGACACCCTGCTGGCCCAGCGCGGCATGTTCCCGTCGCGCGCCCGCGCGGCGGCGTCCGTGATGGCGGGCGAGGTGCGCCTCGGCAACGCCGGGCGACCGCGCGTCGAAGCCCGGGCAGATGGTCGCGGAGGACGTCGTCGTCGCGGTCGACGAGGCCCGGCGGTACGTCTCGCGCGGCGGGACGAAGCTCGAGAACGCGCTCGAGCGCCTGGGGCTCGACGTCAGCGGGCGGCGGTGCCTGGACGTCGGTGCATCGACGGGCGGGTTCACGGACTGCCTGCTCCAGCGCGGAGCCGAGCACGTGATCGCGCTCGACGTCGCCTACGGCGAGCTGTCGTGGTCGCTGCGCGGCGACGAGCGCGTGACCGTGATGGAACGCTCGAACGCCCGTCGTCTGCTCCCGGGCGAGCTCGAGTACGCCCCGGACCTCCTGGTCGCCGACCTGTCCTTCATCTCGCTGACGAAGGTCCTGCCGGCCGTGCTGGCCGCCTGCGCGCCCGTGCACGACGCGCTCGTCATGGTCAAGCCGCAGTTCGAGGTCGGCCGTGCGCGCGTGGGCAGCGGCGGCGTCGTGCGCGATCCGGAGCTGCGCCGCGAGGCGGTCGCGACCGTCGCCCGCTTCGCGCGCGAGGAGCTGCGGCTCGTCGATCATGGGGTTCGCCCCATCCGGGCTGCCGGGGCCCAAGGGCAATCTGGAGACGTTCATCTGGCTCGCCGAGGCCGGTCGCGAGGGCGCGATCGACGACGTCGAGACGGCCGTCGAGGAGTCCGGCGCGTGACCGGTGCGCGCGCGGTCACCGTCTTCTCGCACGCCAGGCCGGGCGAGACGGACGAGGCCCTGCGTCACCTGATCGCCCGCGCTCAGCATCACGGGATCAGCGTCCGCCTGGACCCCGAGGAGACGCGCAAGCATCCGTCGATCGCCGCGGGCCCGCTCGTCGAGCTCGACGCCGGCGTCTCCCATGACGTGGCGCTCGCGATCGCGCTGGGCGGCGACGGCACCATCCTGCGCGCGCTGCGCGAGTACGCCGGGACCAGCGTGCCCGTCTTCGGCGTGAACTTCGGCGAGGTCGGCTTCCTGTCCACGATCGAGCGCGACGAGGCGCACGACGGCTTCGAGCGGGCGCTCACCGGCGACTTCGAGACGCTGACCCTGCCGGCGATCGCCGTCGAGCACCCGGGCGGGAACGTGGGCGGCGATCAACGACGTCGCGATCACCCGGCGTGCCGGCGAGCGCGTCGCGGAGCTCGCGTACGCGGTCGGGGGCGAGGAGGTCGGGCGGGTCCGCTGCGACGGCCTCGTCGTCGCGACCCCCGCCGGCTCGACCGGATACAACCTCGCCAACGGCGGCCCGGTCCTCGCCTGGGGCGTGGAGGGGTACGTCGTCTCGTTCATCGCGCCGCACTCGATGACGGCGCGGGCGCTCGTCGTCGCCCCCGGCGACCTGCTGACGGTGCACAACCGCTCGCACGTGGCCGTCGACCTCTCCATCGACGGCCGCCCGTCCGGCGAGATCGCGCCGGGGGAGCGGGTCACCGCGGGATTCCTGCGCGAGGCGACCGACCTCGCGCTGCTCCCTGGGTCGTCGTTCTACCGTCGCCTGCGCGAGAAGTTCGGCAAGCTCGCGTCGTCCTAGAGGCGCGATGTAGGCTGGGCCGGTGGGACATTCTCGGCGGCGCGGCATGCCGTTCCGGTCCGCCTGCCGGGCGGCCCTGACCGTCGCGGCCATCGCGTCCGTCGCGCTGCCGGGTGAGGCGGCCGGGGCACCCGCTTCGGGCGCGTTGCGGCAGGCGCCGCTGAGTGCGCGCTCGTGCGTGGGCGCCGCTCGAGTGGCACGGCTGGGGCATCAGGTCTGCGCGACGATCCACGAGCTCAAGGGCGTCGACACGACCGTGCGGCCCGTCGTCGCGGCGGACTCCAAGGCGATCTATCTCGCGGCCGGCGACGGCGTCCTCGTCCTCAGACGCGGACCGAACGGGCGCCTGGCCTACGACTCGTGCCGGCCGGTGAGTGGCCCGTGCGGCGCGCTGGACGACGGGAACCTCGTCTCCGAGATGGTGCTCGGCCCGGGCGGCCACGAGCTCTACGTGGTGCTGCAACGCGAGCGGGACGGCGGTGCGGAGATCCGCGGGTTCCCGGTCGGCCCGGGTGACCGGCTGGGCGATGCTCCGGCATGTCTGCTGCGGGCCTCCGTCGGCCAGTACCAGGAGCTCGCGAACCCGCGTGGCTGCCAGGTGGACGCCGGGGAGGACCGCGCACAGACGTCCGGTCTCGTGCTGACGCCCGACGGGCGCTTCGCCTACGTCATCAGCGACGGGCCCGCCACCGTCGGGATCGCGGAGCTGACACGCGGAACCGATGGGGCGCTGGCGCCCGGCGCGGGCTGCATCAGCAGCGACGGCAGCCGCGGGTTCCAGAGCCCGGGTGTCTGCGGGAACCTGTTCCCGAAGATCCCGCCCGGGCTTGTCGGTCAACCTCGAGCAGCTTGCCGTCACCCCCGACGGACGGAGCCTGATCGTCCTGGGCCAGACGCCCGCCGACAGTCCCGGTCGCTTCGATGAGAAGGAGGGCATCGTGCTGCGGCTCGCGATCGACGCCGCCGGTGGGCTGTCCCGCGGGCCCGCGCCGACCGCGTGCGTCAGTCACGCCGGCCTCGACGGCTGCGCGGCCTCGGCGGCGATGTTCGGGACCGAGCGACGGATCGCCGTCACCGGCGACCGGGTCTACGTTCCCGCAACCTCGACCTTCAACAACGGCCGCGGGACGAACCAATCGGCCGTGCTCGGCTTCGTGCTCGGAGCCGGCGGCGGGCTCGTGCTCCCCGGCGGAGCAGCGGGCTGCGTCGGGGCGACGACCGAGATGTACACGCGCATCAGGCGGCTCGGGTCCTGCGCGCTCGGTCGCCAGACGCTGCACAACATCCTGGACCTGGTGGTGGGGCCTGGAGGCCACTCGCTCTACACGGCCGGCGGCATGGGGTCCGACGTGATCGCCACCAGCCTGCTGCGGATCGGCGCGAACGGTGCTCCGAGGGCGGTTCCGGGCTCGGCAGGCTGCCTCGGCACGTACGGCATGCGCGAGCGGACGCCCTGCAGCCTGCCGCGGGCCCCGGAGGCGCTGAACGACGCCGGGACGACGCTCGCGCTCACTCCCGATGGCCGAGCCGCCTACGTCCTCACGGCCGTCGGCGACAACGTCGCCCGGCTGAGCGTGCTGCAGCGCGTTCGCTGAGTGTCACGTTCGGGCAACAGAACTGCAGCGCCGGTGCCGGTCCGTCGGGTCGCGCTGGTACACCCATCGGGTGCTGCACGAGCTGCGTGTCGAGAACCTGCTCCTGATCGAGCGGGCGGAGCTGCGCCTCGCCCCGGGCCTCAACGTGCTCACGGGTGAGACCGGCGCGGGGAAGACCGTTCTGGCGCATGCCCTCGATCTGCTGCTCGGCGGCAAGCCGCGCGGCGGCATCGTGCGCCCGGGTGCGAGCGAGGCCTACGTCGAAGGGGTCTTCGAGCTGACCGACGAGCTGCGGGCGACGCTCGGCGACCGGATCCCCGAGGATGCCGAGGAGGTCGTTCTCGCGCGCCGCGTCAGCGCCGAGGGCCGCACGCGCGCATATCTCAACGGCCGCTCGGCCACCGTCGCCGACCTGCGGGACGCATCGACGGCGCTGCTCGCCTTCTACGGCCAGCACGAGCACCGCCGGCTGACCCTCGCCTCCGCACAGCTGGACATCCTCGATGCCTTCTGCGGCCCGGAGCAGGCGGCCCGGCGCACGTCGATCGCCGCGGCGCATGCGCGGGCCAGGGCTGCGCAGCGCGCGCTCGATGATCTGAGCGAGCTGGCGGGTGCGCGCGACCGCGAGCTCGACCTGCTCGCCTTCGAGCTGCGCGAGATCGACGATGCCGCGCCCGACGAGGCCGAGGAGGCGCAGCTGCTCGCCACGCGTGAGCGCCTGCGCCACCTCGAGTCGCTGCGGGCCGCCGCGCACGGCGCGGTCGAGGCGATGGCGCCCGACGAGGGGGCGGGTGTGTCGGTGCTGCTCGCGTCCGGCGGCGCAGGGCTGGACGGCGTCCAGGGCGTCGACCCGGCGCTCGACGCGCTCGCCGAACGCTGGCGGGGCCTGCTGTTCGAGGCCGACGACCTCGCCGCGGAGCTGCGTGGCTACGCCGAGGGCCTGGAGGGTGATCCCGAGACCCTCGAGGCCATCGAGGAGCGACTCACCGTCCTGGACCGGCTCAAGCGCAAGCACGGCGGCACGATCGCCGCGGTGCTCGCCCACGCGGAGCGGTGCCGTGAGCGACACGGCGAGCTGGCGAACGCGGAGGTCGCGCTCGAACGTGCCCGCAAGGAGCTCGACGGTGCGACCGCGGAGCGCGACAAGCTCGCCCGCGCACTGCACGGCGCCCGCCTGAAGGCGGCGCCCAGGCTCGCCGAAGCGGTTCGCCGAGGCCTCGCCGAGCTCAGCATGGAGGGCGCGAGCTTCGAGGTGGCCCTGTCACCGCGCGACCCCGGTCCGACGGGCTCGGACGCCGTCGAGTTCCTCGTCGCGCCGAATTCCGGCGTGCCGGCGGCGCCGGTGCGCGACACGGCGTCGGGAGGCGAGCTCTCGCGGATCATGCTGGCGCTGCTCGGCGTGGCCAACGACGGCTCCAGCGCGACGCTCGTCTTCGACGAGGTCGATGCGGGCATCGGCGGCAAGACCGCGCGCGCGGTGGGAGCCCGGCTGCGCGGGCTCTCCGAGGGGCGGCAGGTCCTGTGCATCACGCACCTGCCGCAGATCGCATCGCTCGCCGCGCGGCACTTCTCGATCGCGAAGGATCCGACCGCCGAGCCGGCGCTGACGACGGTCACCGAGCTGCGCGAGCCGCAGATCGTGGGCGAGCTCACGCGGATGCTCGGCGCCGACGAGGACGACACGGTCGCGCGCAGGCACGCGAGCGAGCTGCGCAAAGCCGCATAGACTCGGCGGCGATGCAGTCCGCCGCGCTGGAGCAGCCACCCGCGGTCGCCGGTCCCGTCCGCCTGGGACGCAAGACGAAGATGCTCGTCAAGCGCCTCAGGGCCGGAGAGGTGGCGGTGATCGATCACCACAACCTCGACCGCGTCTCCGCGGAGGACCTCATCACGATCGGCGCCGCCGCGGTGCTCAACTGCCGCCCCTCGTCCTCGGGCGAGTATCCGAACATGGGACCGCTGCTGCTGGTCCAGGCCGGCATCCCGCTCGTCGACCTCCCTGATGACGCGGTGTTCCGCGCCCTGAAGGACGGGGACCCCGTCGAGGTCCGCGGCGGCACGATCCTCGTGCACGGGAAGGTCGTCGCCGAGGGCCGGCTGCAGGAGCCCGCCGACGTCCTCGCCGCGACGGAGCGCAGGCGGCTGGAGATCGGCGGGGCACTCGAGGCGTTCGCCCGCAACACCGTCGAGCACATGGTCGACGAGCAGGATCTGCTCTCCGGCAAGATCGAGCTCCCGCGCTTCGAGACCGACTTCCGCGACCGCCCGGCCCTGATCGTGGTGCGCGGGGTGAACCACCAGGCCGATCTGCAGGCGCTGCGACCCGTACATCCGCGACGTGCGGCCGGCGCTCGTCGGCGTCGACGGCGGCGCGAACGCGATCCTCGAGGCGGGCTTTCGCCCGGACATGATCGTCGGCGACATGGACTCGGCCTCGGACGAGACGCTGCGCTGCGGCGCCGAGCTCGTCGTGCACGCCTACCCCGACGGCCGCGCGCCCGGGACGCGACCATCTGCAGGGGCTCGGGCTGGCACACAAGATCGTCCCGGCGCCCGGGACCAGCCAGGACATCGCCATGCTGATCGCGCACGAGAAGGGCGCGTCGCTGATCGTGTCGGTGGGCTCGCAGTTCAACCTCATCGAGTTCCTCGACAAGAACCGCCGCGGGATGTCCTCGACGTTCCTCACGCGGCTGCGGCTGGGCGAGAAGATCGTCGACGCCAAGGGCGTCAGCCGGCTCTATCGGCCCGCCCCGGCGTCGCGCCGGTCGCGCTGGTCCTGGTCGTCGGGATCATCGGGCTGATCGCGATCATCCTCGTCACGCCCGGCCTGCGCGACGTCGCCGACCTGCTGTGGCTCAAGCTGCGGCTGCTGCTCGGCGGCACTCCGTAGGCTGATCGCGGCCGTGTTCGACTTCCGCTACCACGCCGTCTCGCTCGTCGCCGTCCTCGTGGCGCTGGTCGTCGGCGTGCTGCTCGGCGTCGCGATCGGCGACGCGGGCCTGGTCTCCTCGGCGGAGAAGTCGGTGCGCCAGTCGCTGCGCACCGACGTCAGCAACGCGAATCGCCGAGCGGCCGACACCCGCAAGAAGCTCGAGGCCGAGCAGCGCTACTCGACGGCGGCCTACCCGCTGCTCGTCGGCGGCCGGCTCGACGGGCAGCAGATCGGTCTCCTCTTCCTCGGGAAGCCCTCCGAGGCGATCGCCGACGACGTGCGCGCAGCGCTGGACCGGTCCGGCGGGAAGCTCGCGGGCACGATGGCCCTGCGCGAGCCGCCGGACCTCTCGGCGCTGGGGAACGCGGCCGGCGAGACCCGCTACCGGGACATCGCCGCGGATCCGACGCTGGTCGAGCCGTTCGGCCGGCGGATCGGCATCCAGCTCGTGCAGGGCGGCCTGCTGCTGCGCTCGGAGGCCGACGCCCTGTTCAGCACGCGCGCCGGAACCCTCGGGCCCTTCGACGGGGTGGTGGTGTACCGCGACCCGCCGGAGCTCAAGGGAGACGCCAAGCAGCAGACCGCGGACCTCGAGGACGGGCTGATGCAGGGCCTCACCGACAACCCGGTGGCGGTCGTCGGCGTGCAGCGCACGACGACCGAGCCCTCACAGGTCTCGTGGTACCGCGACCGCGACCTGACGAGCGTCGACAACATCAACGAGATGCCCGGGCGCGCCGCGCTCGTCTTCGCGCTGTCAGGGGCGACCGGCAGCTTCGGCGTCGGCCCGACCGCCGAGAGCCTGCTGCCCGGGCCGGAGAGCGTCAGCCCCGCGGGCTGACGCTCACGCCGCCTCGTCGCCACCCGCGGAGGCGTCGAAGTCGAGCGCCGCGGAGTTGATGCACCATCGCTGCCCGCTCTGGCCGGGGCCGTCGTCGAAGACGTGACCCAGATGGCCGCCGCAGCGTGCGCACACGGCCTCGGTGCGGACCATGAAGTGCGAGCGGTCCTCGTTCAGCTCGACCGCTCCCTCGAACATCGGGTCGGTGAAGCTCGGCCAGCCCGACCCGGACTCGAACTTCGTCTGCGAGCTGAACAGCTCGGCGCCGCAGCCGCGACAGCGGTAGATGCCGTCGCCCTTCTGGTCCACGTAGGCGCCCGTCCAGGGTGCCTCGGTGGCGGCGCGGCGCAGCACCTCGTACGAGTTCGCGTCGAGCTCTGCGCGCCACTGCTCATCGGTCTTCACGACCCTGTCGATCTGCGGCTTGGATTCCATGGTGCCTCCGGTCGTCGCGTGATCCGCGAACCTGCTGTGGGGGATACGTATACCGGTCAGTCCCGGACGGCTCGCAGGCGTTACGCGTCCGCGGATATCGCTAGGTTCCGCGAGTGCATGCCCTGCCTCTCGTCCTCTCGACTCTCGCGGCATGCGCCCTGGCCCCCTCGCTCGTGCGGTTCCTGCTCGACAACGGCCACGTGAGGACCAACTACCGCCAAGCATCGATCGCCTGCCCGCTCGGGCTGCTGGTCCCCGCGGCGGCGCTCGTCGCGCTGATCCCGCTCGCACTGCTCTACGGGCTGACCGACGCGGACACGCTCGACGTCGCCGGCCTGTTCCTCGTGCTCGGCGTCGCGGTGCTCGGCCTGGCCGACGACGCCTACGCGGGCGCCTCGCGAGGCTGGCGCGGCCACGGCCGGGCGGCGATCGGCGGCGCGTTCAGCACGGGCGCGATGAAGGCCGTCGGCACACTCGGGCTCGCACTCACGTGGAGCGCGATCACCCAGCCGGACGTCGCGCGCTTCCTGCTGGCCAGCGCCGTGATCGTCCTGGCGACGAACCTCTTCAACCTCTTCGACCTGCGGCCGGGCCGCTCGGTGAAGGCCTTCGTCCTGCTCGGGGCGGCGCTCACCATCGGCTCGCTGGACCTCGACCCGTTGCTCGAGCTCGGGCTCTGGGCCGGGCCGATCGTCGTCGCCGGCGCACTCGACCTGCGTGAGCGGGGCATGCTCGGCGACACCGGGTCCAACATCATCGGCGTGGTCGCGGGCCTGTGGCTCGCGCTGACGCTCAGCACCACGGGCCTGGCGATCGCCGCCGGCGTCCTCATCCTCATGACGGCCTACGGGGAGTTTCGCTCGATCAGCGACCTGATCGAGCGGACACCGGGGCTCCGTCACCTAGACTCACTCGGGAGACTGCAGAATCGTGCCTGAAGCTCATCGCAAGCCGCGCTACATCTTCATCACCGGGGGCGTCGTGTCGTCCCTCGGGAAGGGCATCGCCGCCGCGTCGATCGGGCGATTGCTCGTCGCGCGCGGCCTGAGCGTCGGCCTGCAGAAGTTCGACCCGTACATCAACGTCGATCCGGGCACGATGTCGCCCTACCAGCACGGTGAGGTGTTCGTCACCGAGGACGGCGCGGAGACCGACCTGGACCTCGGGCACTACGAGCGCTACACCGACGCCAACACGTCGCGCGCGTCGAACGTGACAGCGGGCGGGATCTACAACTCGGTGATCCGTCGCGAGCGCCGCGGCGACTATCTCGGGGCGACGGTCCAGGTCGTGCCGCACATCACCGACGAGATCAAGCAGCGCGTGCGGCTGATCGCCGAGACGAGCGATGTCGACGTGGTCATCACGGAGATCGGCGGGACCGTCGGCGACATCGAGTCGCTGCCGTTCCTCGAGGCGATCCGCCAGTTCCCGGTCGACGTCGGCCGGCGCAACTGCATGTACATCCACCTGACCCTCGTGCCGTACATCGGCCATGCGGGTGAGCTCAAGACGAAGCCCACCCAGCACTCGGTCAACGAGCTGCGTCGCATCGGCATCCAGCCGGACATGCTGCTCTGCCGCAGTGAGAGCGAGCTGTCGGGCGACATCCGCAAGAAGATCGCGCTGTTCGCCTCGCTGCCGGTCGACGCCGTCGTGTCGGCCGTCGACGTGCAGGACATCTACGAGGTGCCGCTCTGGTACCACGACCAGCATGTCGACGACTTCATCTGCGACGAGTTCGGGATCGAGGCGCCGCCGGCCGATCTCGACGGCTGGCGCGAGGTCGTCGAGCGCGCGGCGGCCGCAGAGACGCCCGTGCGGATCGCGCTCGTCGGGAAGTACGTCCAGCTCGAGGATGCCTACAAGTCGGTCACCGAGGCGCTGCGCCACAGCGGGAACCTGTGCGGCGGGAAGGTCGAGATCGACTGGGTCGACTCGGAGACGCTCGACAGCGACGAGGCCGCCCGCGCGCGGTTGTCCGGCGCTGCCGGGGTTCTCGTGCCCGGTGGCTTCGGCGGACGTGGCATCGAGGGCAAGATCCGCGCCGTGCGGGTCGCGCGCGAGGAGCGCATCCCGTATCTCGGCGTGTGCCTGGGCATGCAGATGGCCGTCTGCGAGTTCGCGCGTCACGTCGCCGACATGCCGGGAGCCAACTCGACCGAGTTCGACATCGAGACCGAGTGGCCGGTGATCGACCTGCTGCCCGAGCAGAAGGAGGTCTCCGACCTCGGCGGCACGATGCGTCTGGGCGCCGACCCGATCAAGCTGCATCCCGACACGCGCGCTCGCGAGATCTACGGCGAAGCGGTCGTCTACGAACGCCACCGTCATCGCTACGAGGTCTCGATCAGCCTGCGCAAGCGCCTGGAGGCCGCGGGCCTCGTGGTCTCCGGCACCTCGCCGGACGAGCGCCTCGTCGAGGTGATCGAGTTGCCGGCGGACGAGCACCCGTTCTTCGTCGCCTCGCAGTACCACCCCGAGTTCAAGTCCCGGCCCGAACGGCCGGCGCCGCTGTTCCGCGATTTCGTCGCGGCCGCGCTCGAACATGCCCGCGATCACTCCCGGGTGAGCGCGAGCGGTGAGCCCGCAGGTGAGGTGCGGGCGAGCCACGGGACGCACTGACCCCGTGACGGCGCCGTGAGGCCCGCCTCGGAGGTCGAGCGCCGCCGGCTCAACGAGACGTTCGCCTCGCTGTGCGCGATCCCGAGCCCCACCGGGAGCGAGAGGGCCATGGCGGAGCGCGTCAGCACCGAGCTGAGCGCCATCGGGATCGCGGTGCAGGAGGACGACGCGGCCGCCGAGGCCCAGGCCGCCTGCGGCAACCTGCTCGCGCGGATCCCGGGCCGCTCGTCGCGCAGCGTGCTGCTGTGCGCCCACCTGGACACGGTCCCGCACGACGGCCCGATCGAGCCGGTGCTTGTCGATGGCGGATGGGAGAGCGCCGGCGACACGATCCTGGGTGCCGACAACAAGGCGGCGATCGCGGTGCTGCTCGAGCTGGCGCGCCGCACGGCGATCGAGGGCTCGCCCGTGGGCGTCGAGCTGCTGTTCACCGTAAGCGAGGAGCGCGCCCTGGCCGGTGCGAAGGCGTTCGACGTCAGCGTCCTTGAGTCGGAGTTCGGATACGTCTTCGACCACGCCTCGCCGATCGGCGAGATCGTCGTCGCCTCCCCGACCTACGTTCGCTGGCAGGCGGAGATCACCGGGCAGGCGGCGCACGCCGGGATCCGCCCGCAGGACGGCCGCAGCGCGATCGTCGCCGCGGCGCGCGCGATCGCGGCGATGCGCACGGGCCGGATCGACGACGAGACGACCCTGAACGTGGCGCAGATCCATGGGGGGGTGGAGGGGACGAACGTCGTCCCCGAGCACTGCACGCTGATCGGCGAGGCACGCTCGCTCTCCGAGTCCGGCGTGGACGAGATCGTCGCCGAGACGATCGAGCACCTCCACGACGCGGCGAACGACCCGTCATGTGAATGCGACGTCACCGTGACCGTCGAGCGGCTCTTCGACGGCTACCGCCACAAGACGGGCGCCGCCCAGGTGATCGCGGCGGAGGCGGCGCTGCGCAGCTGCGGCTACGAGCCGCGACGGATCCTCACCGGCGGAGGCTCGGATGCCAACGCGTTCGAGGCGCAGGGCTTTGCGTGCACGAACCTCGCCAACGGGACCGAGCGCAACCACGAGCCGCAGGAGCGCGTCAGCCAGGCGGCGCTGGAGGGCATGCTCGACGTCACGTTCGCGCTCCTGGATGAGCTGCGGGATCTCGAGGCGGGCCAGTAGGTGCTGGTCCTGCGCCGCGGCACCGTCAGCGACGCCGGGCCCGCGGACGGCCCGGAGCAGCGGCTGGCCGTGGACGTTCCCGGTCGCGGCCCGCGGGACGCGATCGCCGACGTGGCCCTCGTCGGCGCTTCGCAGGCGGGGGACGACGTCGTCGTCAACACGCAGGCCGCCGACCTCGCACTCGGCTCGGGCGGTTTCGACGTCGTCCACGCGAACCTCACACGCGGGCTCGGCGGCGCGGGCGTGGACGGCGCGCACGTCATGAAGCTCAACTACACCTCGCTGCAGCACGCCGTGCTGCCGGTCGAGGGCAGTGTCCTGCAGGTGCCGCTGGAGGTGCCGGTGGCCGTCGCCTCGCTGCACGGGCAGCTCGCGCCGCTGGCGTGGGCGCTCGCGCAGGAGCGGCCCGGCACGCGGCTGGGCTACGTGCAGACCGCCGGTGGCGCGCTCCCCGGCGGCCATTCGCGTGTGGTCGCAGAACTGCGGGCCCGGGGCCTCCTGGCCGGGTTCCTCACCGCCGGTCCGAGCTACGGAGGCGAGGGGGAGGCCATCACGACCGCCGGAGCGATCCACCACGGGCTCCGCGACCTCGGATGGGACGCCGCGCTGTGCGCGCCCGGACCGGGGATCCTGGGGTCGGCGTCGGCGCTGGGTCACGGCGGCATCACGGCGCTCGACAGCGCGCACACGGCGCTTGCGCTCGGCGCCCCCGTGGTCCTGTGCCCGCGCATGTCCAGCGGCGACGAGCGCGAGCGCCACCGCGGCCTCTCGCACCACACGCGCACCGTCCTGGAGCTCCTGCTGCGGCCGGTCACCGTCGCCGTCCCCGCCGGCGGGGCCGACCTCATCCCGCCGGCCGGCCAGGCTCATCGTGTCCTCGAGGGCCGTGCCGATCTGGAGGGCTACCGGGCCGGTGGCCTGCCCGCACACACGATGGGACGGTCGCTCGACCAGGACGAGCTGTTCTTCGCGGCGGCGCTGGCCGCGGGGAGCGTGCTCGGCGCCGTGATCGACGAACGGCGATGACGGGCCCCGAGCGCCGCTTCGAGCGGATCTCCAGCGCGCCGATCTGGCAGGGGCACATCGTCAGTGTCTCGCGCGAGCGATTCCGCTACGCCGACGGTGAGGAGATCGAGCGTGAGATCGTCCACCACCCGGGCGCGGTCGGCGTCGTCCTGCACGACGATCAGCACGTCTGGCTCGTGCGCCAGCCGCGCCAGGCGATCGGGGAGCCCGACGCGCTGGAGATTCCCGCCGGCAAGCTCGACGTCGCGGGCGAGCCGCCGCTCGAGACGGCCAGGCGCGAGCTCGCCGAGGAGATCGGCAAGGCGGCGAGTCACTGGGAGCCGATCCTCGACTTCCACACGAGCCTGGGCGTCATGGACGAGGTCGTTCACCTCTTCCACGCGACCGGTGTGAGCGATGCACACGCGGACGCCGAGGAGGACGAGCGCATCACCGTCGTCCCCTGGCCGCTCGTGGACCTCGGCGGCGCGATCGCCGCGACCACGGACTCGAAGACCCTGATCGCGCTGATGTGGCTGCGCGAGCACCTGCGCTGAGCGCCCGCGCACGAGCGCTTGCACGTCAAGGACGTGCGCCGCATGGGGCGAATCCAGTGGCGATGACCCTCGCGCCCCCTGCAGTGACGCGGACGTTCGAGCACCACGTCCTCGACTTCCTCGCCTACCTGGAGTTCGAGCGCGGCCTCTCGCGCAACACGCTGGAGGCCTACCGCTCCGACCTGCTCCAGTACGGCGCATACCTGGAGCGCCGCGACGTCGACGTGCTCGCGGTCGTGCACGCGGATGTCGCAGGCTTCCTCGATGAGCTCGCCGCCGGCTCGCCGGAGCGCCCGCCCGTCGCGGCGGCGACGCTGCAGCGCAAGGCCGCCTGCCTGCGGTCCTTCTACCGCCATCTGCGCCGCGAGCAGATTCTCGACCATGACCCGACCGCCGACCTGCGGGCGCCGCGCAAGAGTCAGCGGCTGCCACAGGTCCTCAGTCGTGACGAGGTGACGCGCCTGCTCGACGCGCCGCGGGGCGGGACGCCCGCGGCGATGCGCGACCGGGCTCTGCTGGAGCTCATGTACGCCTGTGGCCTGCGCGCGTCGGAGGCCACAGGCCTGCATGTCGGTGACGTCGACCTGGAGGCCGAGGTTCTCCGTGCCCGTGGCAAGGGCTCCAAGGAGCGACTCGTGCCCGTCGGACGCGAGGCGATCGGGGCGCTGCGCTACTACCTGCTCCACGGTCGGCCGCGACTCGTCGGCCTGCGCGAGGAGCCGCACCTGTTCGTCAACCAGCGCGGGCACGGGCTGACGCGGCAGGGCCTCTACAAGATCGTCCAGGGCCATGCCGCGGCGGTCGGCCTGCAGGACAAGATGAGCCCGCACACGCTGCGCCACACGTTCGCCACGCACCTGCTCTCCGGGGGGTGCGACCTGCGCGCCCTGCAGGAGATGCTCGGCCACGCCGACATCGCGACGACCCAGATCTACACGCACCTGTCAGCGGAGCGCCTGAAGGACCAGTACTTCAAGGCGCATCCGCGCGCGACGGCGGACGACGAGCGCCGAGGTGTCGAAGGCACTCAGTCCCAAGGAGATCCGGATGACGTTGCACGCTAACGCCCGGCTCAGTCTGAAGGGCCGCGAGCTGCTGGTCGACAGGGTTGAGGGTGCGCGGTGGTCGCTGATGCGAGGCCGCCGAGGCGGCCGGAATCAGCGAGCGCACCGCACGCAAGTGGCTTGCCCGCTACCGAGCCGACGGCGCGGCCGACCTGGTGGATCGCTCCTCAGCGCCGAGCGTCGTGGCGAACCGCACCGACGAGCACACCGTCGCGGTGATCGCCGCGCTGCGCAGGTTGCGATTGACCGGTCCGGAGATCGCTGAGGTGCTGAGCCGGCCGTTGTCGACGATCTCGGAGATCCTGACGCGGATCGGGATGGGCCGGTTGGGTCGCCTGGGTCTGGAACCCGCCTGCCGTTACGAGCGTGAGCGTCCCGGCGAGCTGATCCACATCGACGTCAAGAAGCTCGGACGGATCGCCAGGCCGGGGCATCGCGTCCTGGGCCACGCATGCTCGCGCACAGCGGGCTGCGCCGAGGTCGCCTTCCACGGCGAGTTCCTGCAGATCGCCCCGACTGGCACGATCGCCTCCACCGAAGTGTTCGAGGGGGCACCCGACGGCGAGGCGCTCAACACGATCACCTTCGGCGACCTGAGCGATCGCAGCGCTGCTCGACGTTGCTCATGCGGCTCGGCAGCCGCGAGGAGCGCGACATGGTGCTCGCCACCGGCATGGAGGACGCTATGCAGGAGGGGATGGACCTGCTCGAGCAGATCTCCGCCACGCTGACGCTCCGCGAGCACCTAGACGCCTGCGGCGGGCGCGTCGGCCGCCTGCCCGATCACGGACCGGCTGTCCGCGCGGCGGATCATGACGATCGCGACGAGCGCGCCGGCGAGCGCGAGCAGGGCGCCGCACAGGAACGCGGCCTGGAACCCGTCGGTGAGCGCGGCAGGGAGGTCGGGCTTCCCGGTCGCCGCCGTCGAGCGTGCTGTTCGTCTGCGAGGTGGCGATCGCGGCGAGCACCGCGAGGCCCAGCGCGCCGCCGACCTGCTGGGCCGCGTTCAGCAAGCCGCTCGCGAGCCCGGCCTCGTCGGGGCGGATGCCGGTGGTGCCCCCGATCGTCACCGGGACGAACGAGAAGCCGAGCCCGACCGCGGCGAGCAGCGACGGGACGAGCACGTCACCGAGGAACGAGCCGTTGGTGTCGATCTGGGAGAACATCAGAAGGCCCGCGGCGACGAGCAGCAGGCCCGTGACCAGCACGGGCTTGAACCCGATCTTCGTCACGAGCTGCGAGGCGATCCCGGCGGACAGGATGATCGTCAGCCCGAGCGGCAGGTATGCGAGCCCGGCCTTCAGCGCGTCCCATCCGAGGACCTGCTGCATGTACAGCGAGACGAAGAAGAACATCGAGAACAGCGACGCGCCGATCAGCAGCCCGGTCAGGTAGGCGCCCGAGCGCGTCCGCGAGCGGAACACGTCGAAGGGCACGAGCGGGTCGGCGGCGCGCGATTCGATCAGGACGAAGCTGCCGAGCAGCGCGACGGCGACCGCGCCCAGCCCGAGCGTCTGCGTGGACAGCCAGCCGGCGTTGTTCGCGTCGACGAGGGTGTAGATCAGCAGCGCCAGTCCGCTGGTCACGGTGAACGCGCCGGCGAGGTCGAATCCCTTGCGCTGGACGGCGGAACGGCTCTCGGGATCAGCCGCGGCGCGAGCACCATGGCTCCGGCGGCGATCGGCACGTTGACCCAGAACACCCAGCGCCAGCTCAGGTACTGCGTCAGGATGCCGCCGAGGAGGACGCCGACCGCGCCGCCCGAGCCGGCGACGGCGCCCCAGACGCCCAGGGCACGGTTGCGCTCCGGCCCTTCCTCGAAGGTCTCGGTCAGGATCGACAGCGCCGCGGGGGAGAGCAGCGCGGCGCCGAGCCCCTGGATCGCGCGCGAGACGATCAGCATCGCCTCGTTCTGCGCGAGGCCGCCGGTGAACGACGCGAAGGCGAACAGCGCGAGGCCGGCGACGTAGACGCGCCGGCGGCCCAGGAGGTCGGCGAGGCGGCCGCCGAGCAGGAGGAAGCCGCCGAACGTCAGGACGTAGGCGTTGACGACCCACGACAGGCTCTCCTGGGAGATGTCGAGTGAACGCCCGATCGAGGGCAGCGCGACGTTCGTGATCGACGCATCGAGGACGACGACGAACTGGCTGGCGGCCAGCAGGGCGAGGATCAGGCCCTTGTGGACCTCGCGGGGGCGTGCTTCGGCGGTCTGGCTGGTGATGTCGCTCATGGCTCCGGGGAGGAAGGGATTCGGTCGAAGAGGAACGTGGATTCCGGTTCTGTGGCACAATAGCGGACCCGACATTCCGCTTTTCGTCGCACCGAGCACCCCCGCCTGATCGATGCCCTTCAGCCAGCAATCCGAATCAGCCCGTCCGATGCGCGCCGACGCGCGGCGCAACCACGAGCGCATCCTCGACGCGGCGCGCGAGGCCTTCGCGCGAGTACGGGGTCGACGTGCAGATGGACGAGATCGCCCGGCGCGCCGGTGTCGGCGTGGGCACGCTCTATCGCAACTTCCCGACGAAGGACGAGCTCCTCGGGCGCACTCGCCGCGGCGCACGTCATGCGCGTCGTCCAGCTGACCGAAGCGGCGCTCGCCGCGCCGCGGCTCGCCGTTCGAGCGGCTGAAGGCCTGCGTCCTGAGCTCCGCGCGACTGATGGAGGCGGACGTGGCGATGTCGCAGCTGCTCTGGCGGAGCGTCAGGGCCACCGAGCGCGCCGAGCGCCCAGCACGATCTGCTGCTCGAGCGCACGGGCGAGCTCGTGGCCCAGGGCGTCGCGCGCCGGCGAGCTGCGCGCGGACGCGGTCGCCACGGACGTCGCGACGCTGATGTGCGGGCTCGGCTCGGTGATGGCCGCCGCCGCATCGGACCCGCGGCTGGCCTGGGAGCGCCACCTCACCCTGGGCCTCGACGGGCTGCGCTTCGACGCCGCCCGCTCTGCGAGCATCGATGTCGATGCCCGACGGACCACCTGAGCGCCGCGACCCGCGCCGCGCCTTCGTCATCGTCATCGACGCCCTCGGCGCGGGCGCCGAGGTCGACGCCGACGCCTACGGCGATGCCGGGGCGAACACGCTGCGCCACCTCGCCCAGGCCGTCGGCGGCCTGCACGCTGCCCACGCTCGAGCACCTCGGCCTGGGGAACATCCTGCCGCTGTCCGGCGTCGCCCCGTCGCCGGCGCCGGTGGTTCACGGGCGCCTGGCCCACCAGGGCCCGGGCAAGGACTCGACGACCGGCCACTGGGAGCTGCATGGGCGTCGTCGTCGGCTCACCGCTGCCGACCTACCCGGACGGCGTCCCGCCCGATGTCGTCGCCCGCATCGAGGATGCGACCGGCCTGCGCACCTGCGGCGGCGGGCGTCCTCGACGGCCTCGGCGCGATCGAGGAGTTCGGCCCGCATCACATCGCGACCGGCGAGGTGATCCTCTACACCTCGGTCGACTCCGTCGTGCAGCTCGCGGCGCACGTGGACGTCATCTCCGAGGCGGATCTGGTGGCGGCCTGCGCCGCCGCGCGCGACGCGCTGAGCGGGGAGGACGCCGTCGGTCGTGTCATCGCCCGTCCATTCCGCGGCGAGCCCGGGGCGTTCGAGCGCACGGACGGTCGTCGCGACTTCGCGATCGAGCCGCCCGCTCCGTCCTATCTGGACGCGCTCAGCGCGCACGGAGTCCCGGTTCACGCGGTCGGCAAGATCGATGACCTGTTCGCCGGCCGGGGGATCCGCGAACGCGCATCCGGGGGCGACCAACGCCGAGGCGCTGGAGTCGATCGACGACCTGATGGGGTCGCTGGAGCGCGGGATGGTGATGGCGAACCTGATCGAGACCGATCAGCTCTACGGCCATCGCAAGGACGTGGAGGGCTTCCACCGCGCCCTGCAGGAGATCGACCGGGCGATCGGCCGCTGGTTCCACGAGCTGCGGATCGGCGACCTGCTCGTGATCACGGCGGACCACGGCGTCGACCCCGCGATGCCGCACTCCGACCACACGCGCGAGCAGGTCCCGCTGCTCGCGGCGTTCCACGGCCACGACGGTGCCCGGCACGACGGCTCGATGTCCGACGTCGGGGCCTCCGCCCTGCGCTGGCTGACCAGGAGCGAGGACAGGACGATGCCGGGCACCTCGTTCCTCTGATTCCCCTGCGGCCGCGCGTATCCTCGGGATGGATGCCTGAGCTGCCCGAGGTCGAGACGATCCGCCGCGGCCTCGAGCCGTCCGTCGCCGGACGCCGGGTCGTGTCACTGCACATCAGCGACCCTCGCTGGTGCGCGCCGCTCGCGCCCGAGGAGCTGCGTGACGCCGTCGAGGGCCGGCTCGTCGAGCGCCTCGGCCGGCGCGGGAAGTGGCTGGTGTTCGAGCTGGAGGACGAGGTGTACCTCATCACCCACCTGCGGATGACCGGGACGCTGCTCTACGACCCGCCGGCGCATGCGCCCTACCAGCGCGTCGTGTTCGTGCTCGACGACGGGCACGAGGTGCGGTTCTGCGATCCGCGCCGCTTCGGCACGGGTGAGCTCGTCATCGGCGAAGCCGCGCGGGACGCGTTCTTCGCGGCACGCGTGGGCGTCGAGCCGCTCGACGGCGGGCTGGACGGCGAGGTGCTGTGGACGCTCGCCCGCGGGCGCCGGGCGCCGGTGAAGGCCTTCCTGCTGGATCAGCGGCGGATCGCCGGCGTGGGCAACATCTACGCCGACGAGGCGCTGTTCCGCGCGCGCATCCACCCGCTGCGCCCGGTCGGGACGCTCAAGCGCGCCCAGTGCGACGCTCTCGCCGGCGCGGTGCGCGACGCGCTCGGCGCGGGCCTGCAGGCCGGCGGGGCGACGATCGACGACTTCCGCCATCCCGACGGCGTCTCGGGTGCGTTCCAGAACGAGTTCCTGGTGCATCTGCGTGAGGGCGAGGACTGCCCGCGCTGCGGCGCGGAGATCGTGAAGTTCGTGGCGGCCGGGCGGGGAACCTACGTCTGCGAGCGCTGCCAGCCCCGCCCGCGCGGGGTCAGGCGGCCTGCGAGGCCAGCTCTTCGAGCCGGCCGCTCTGATCGGCCATGACGAGCTCGCGGAAGCCGCCGATCACCGTGCCGTCGATGATCACCTGCGGGAAGCTCAGCATCCCGGTCCGCTGGAGCAGCTCCTCGCGCCCGGCCGGATCCTTCGCGAGGTTGATCTCCTCGAAGGGGATGTCGCGCTTGGCGAGCAGCTCCTTTGCGCGAGCGCAGAACGAGCAGGGGTCGGTCGAGTACAGGATGACGCTGGCCATGACTTCAGGATGTATAGCAACACCTCCGGGAGCGCCCTGATGGCCGGTCCGCTGACGACCGAGGCCGTCGTCCTGCGCTCGATGCGCTACGGCGAGGCCGATCGGATACTGCACGTCTACACGCCGATGCGCGGGCGGATCGGGGCGATCGCCAAGGGCGTGCGGCGATCGAAGAGCCGGTTCGGCGGTCGCCTGGAGCCGTTCTTCCGCATCGAGCTCGGCCTGCACGAAGGGCGCAGCGACCTGCTGACCGTGACGAGCGCGCAGACCGTCGAGCCGTTCGCGCGCCTGCGCAGCAACGCCGATGCGCTGGACGGCGCTGCGCGCGCCTGCGACGCCGTCTCGCGGATCTTCGACTCCGGTGAGCCGCACCCCGAGGTCTTCAACCTGCTGTGCACGTTCCTCTCGCTGCTCGACGAGGATCCGGCGAACGCGACACCCGGCCGGCAGGTCGCCTTCCGGCTGAAGCTGCTGCTGGCCGCCGGCCTCGCGCCGCAGCTCGCCGCCTGCGCCACCTGCGGAGAGGGCGACCACCTGACGGGGTTCTCGCCCGCCGCCGGCGGGGTCGTCTGTGCGTCGTGCGAAGCCGGCTCGTTCCCCCTCGACGCGCAGACCCACCGCTTCCTCGCCGAGGCCCTGGGCCACGCGCTGGCACAGGCGCCCGACCCGGAGCCGCGCGTCAGCGCGCTCGCCGACCGGGCCGTGATGGAGACGGCGGCCCACCACGGCCACGTCAGGCTGCGCGCCGCGGCCTGAGCGCCGGTTGCTGCGAGAATCGTCGGCGTGGACCCGCACGCTGCACCCGGACCCGTCGCCGCCGGCTTCGCCGCGCGCCGGGCCGCGCTCGAGGCGCAGACGCTGTCGCCGCTCGCCGCGCGCTCCTGGCCCGCCGACCGCCGCGTCGCCGAGCCCGACTGCGGCCTGCGGTCGCCGCTGCAGCGCGATCGCGACCGCATCGTCCACTCGAAGGCCTTCCGGCGCCTGAAGCACAAGACGCAGGTGTTCGTCTCGCCTGAGGGCGACCACTACCGCACGAGGCTCACGCACACGATCGAGGTCACGCAGATCGCGCGCACCGTCGCGCGGGCGCTGCGGCTGAACGAGGACCTCAGCGAGGCGATCGGGCTGGGTCACGACCTCGGCCACCCGCCGTTCGGTCACATCGGCGAAGGCGTCCTCGACGACTGCCTGCGCGAGCGCTACGGCGGCGGTTTTCGCCACTACGAGCATTCGCTGCGCGTCGTCGACGTGCTCGAGCGCGACGGAGCGGGCCTGAACCTCAACAGCGACGTGCGCGACGGCATCCTCTGCCACTCCGGCCGCGCGCCGATGCCGCGCACGCTCGAGGGCCGCATCGTGCGGATCGTCGATCGCGTCGCGTACATCAATCACGACATCGACGATGCCGTGCGTGCGGGTGTCCTCGCGGAGGACGAGCTGCCCGCGCGGCCGCTGGCCGTTCTGGGCAGAACCGGATCGCTGCGCATCGATGCCCTCGTCCACGACCTCGTCGAGCACTCGGAGATCGCCGGGGACATCGTCCAGGGCTCGGAGGCGGGGGAGGCGATGGACGAGCTGCGCACGTTCATGTTCGACCACGTCTACCTGGGGCCCCAGGCGCGCACGGAGCATGCGCGCATCGAGCGCGTGCTCCGCACCCTCTTCGAGCACTACGCGGGCGATCCGGCCCGCCTCCCCGACGGCGGCGGGGCTCCCGGGGCGGACACCCCCCAGCGCGTGACCGACTACCTGGCCGGCATGACCGACCGCTACTGCATCCGGGTCTTCGAAGAGCTCACCGTCCCCGAGTCGTTCGCCGCGTAGGCTCGTACCCGATGGCGCTGTACACCGACGAGTCGATCGAGCGAGTCCGCCAGACGGTCGACATGGCCGACCTCGTCGGCGCGAAGACCGAGCTGCGCCGCTCCGGGCAGCAGCTGATGGGCTGCTGCCCTTTCCATGACGAGCGCACGCCATCGTTCAGCGTCGATCCCGAGCGCAAGGTGTTCCACTGCTTCGGCTGCGGGGAGGGCGGCGACCTGTTCAAGTTCGTGCAGCTCACCGAAGGCCTGCAGTTCCGGGAGGCGATCGAATACCTCGCCGATCGCTACGGGGTGCAGCTCGAGCTGACCGAGGAGGACCCGCGCTCGGCCGAGAAGCGCAAGCAGCGCGAGCGGTTGCTCGAGCTGCTCGAGCGCACCGCCTCGTGGTACGTACGGCTGTTGTGGGAGTCCGAGGAGGCCGCACCGTGCCGGCGTTACCTGCTCGATCGCGGCCTGGAGGAGCAGCACCTGCGCGAGTTCCGGGTCGGGTACGCCCCGAGCGCCTGGGACGGCGTGCTGCTCGCCTCGCGCCGCGGCGGCTACTCGGAGGCCGAGCTGTCCGACGCCGGGCTCGTGCGCCGGGGCAAGAACAACCAGCTCTACGACGCCTTCCGCCGGCGGATCACCTTCCCGCTCTGCGACGGTCGCGGTCGCGTGCTGGGCTTCGGCGGGCGCGCCGTCGGTGCCGACCAGAAGCCGAAGTACGTCAACTCGACCGACAACGCGGTCTACCACAAGGGGCGCCACCTGTTCGGCGCAGACCTGGCGCGCGCGGCCGCGGCGAAGGCCGGGCAGGTGGTGCTCTGCGAGGGCTACACCGACGTGATCGCGCTGCATCAGGCGGGGCTGCGCAACACCGTCGGGCTGATGGGAACGGCGCTGACGGACGAGCAGGTGACCGAGCTGGCGAAGCTCGCGCCGGTCGTCGTCCTCGCGCTCGATGCCGACAGCGCCGGTCAGGAGGCGATGCTGCGCGCCGCCCGCGTGGCGGCCGGGCGCCGGCTGGAGCTGCGGGTCGTCTCGATGCCCGCCGGCAGCGATCCCGCCGACCTGATGCTGTCCGAGGGCGCCGACGGGATGCGCGAGCGGGTGGCGGCGTCGGTCCCGTTCGTCCGCTTCCGCGTCGAGCGCGAGCTCGCGCTCGGTGATCTGGACGATGCGGAGGGCAAGGATCGTGTCGTCGAGGCGCTGAAGCCGGTGTTCCGGGATCTGCCGCCGAGCGCGATGCGCGACGAGCTGACCGAGCTCGTCGCCGAGCGCGTGGGGGTGACGGCGGGGAAACTGACCGAGTGGCTCGGGCAGCCGGCGCGCGCCGTCGCGGCGGCGCCCGGACGTCGCGAGGCCGACGGTCAGCCTCCCTCCGCCTCCGCCGCTGCGCCGGCCCCGCGGCCGCCGGCGGTCCAGATCGTCGCGCCGTCGGCCCGCATCGAGCGAGCGTTCCTCATCCAGTGCCTGGCGTTGCCGGGAGAGGGCCGCGCGGTCCTCTCCGAGCTCGACATCGACCATGACCTCGCCGTTCCCGTCTATCGGCGGGCAGCCGAGCTGATGCGCGACCAGGCGGGTCAGGAGGCGCTGCATGCCCCGCCCGGAGACGAGGAGCTCGCTCGCGTGCTCGCCGAGCTTCAGGTCCGCGCAGCGCACGCGATGCCCTCTCGCGCCGCGCTGGAGGCGGAGCGGCTGCGGCTGCAGATCGGCCGGCTGGATCGCGAGATCGACCGCTCGAAGGGCGCGGGCTCGAGCGCGCTGACGCACCTCGTCGAGGAGCGCGAGCGGCTCAGGGCCGAGGTCGAGCGCAAGGTCGAGGAGACACTCGCGCAGTCACGCTCTCCGGGGTGAGGCCGTCCGCCATGCGAACTAGTGTTCGTATGGCTGTGGAACCTGGGGGTGAGCCCGAAGCACCGCGTCGAAACGCCCCGCGCGGGGCGATATCGCGTGAGGAACTCGCGCTGCTCGTCGGCGCGGGCCTGACCGTGCGAGCCATCGCGGCCAGGGTCGACCGAAGCCCGGGAACGGTGCGGCACTGGCTCGGACGCTACGGCCTGCGCACGGACGGCACCGGTGTGCGTGCCGAGAGGTCGGAGAGCTGGCGGCCCGGGACGCACCTGTGCCCTCCACGGCGAGGCCGAGTTCGTCGTTCGAAGCGATGGCTTCGAGAGCTGCGCGCAATGTCGCGCGGAGGCGGTGACGCGCCGCCGCCGGCGCGTCAAGCGGCTGCTCATCGATGAGGCCGGTGGCGCGTGCGCCCTGTGCGGCTATGACGCATGCCAGGCAGCACTCCATTTCCACCACGTGGACCCTTCGGCGAAGCGCTTCGGGCTTGGCGCGCGTGGGCTGGCTCTGGGGATCGATCGACTCCGTCATGAGGCGGCGAAATGCGTCCTCCTGTGCGCGAACTGCCATGCCGAGGTCGAGAGCGGCTACACGGACCTTCCAGCTAGGATGTCGCCGTCGCGCGCGAACCCTCACGGGTAGTGCACGGTCCGGGGTAGCTCAATGGCAGAGCGAACGGCTGTTAACCGTTAGGTTGTGGGTTCGAGTCCCACCCCCGGAGCTCGACGGCGGCTCAGGCGACCATCGCCTCCACCAGCTCCGCAGCGCGCACCGCCGGGTCGCGAACCGCGTACCACGCCGCGAGCGTGCCGGCCGCGGCGGCGAGGTGAGGTTCGCCGAGCGCGCGCTGCACGGCCAGACGGACGCTGCGCGGCCCGACGAGCCTGCGCGGGATCCGCACGCCGACGCCGGCCCAGTCGACGCGCGCCGCGTTCTCGTTCATGTCCCCGGCCGCGGGAGCGCAGACCACGACGCAGCCGCTCGCGAGCGCTCGGGCCACGGTTCCGTGGCCGGCGTGGCAGACCACGACATCCGCGAGCGGCATCGTCCGGGCGTAGCTGACCCACTCGACGAGGCGGGTGTTGGACGCGATCGCCCCCGCCGGCGGCTCGAGCGCGCGGCGATTCCACGTGGCCAGCACGCGAATGCCGTCGAGCGAGCCAAGCCCGCCGAGCCCCGCTCGCAGGAGACGATGCTCCGGGTCCTGCGAGGTCGAGGGGGCGACGAGCACCAGCGGACCGTCGCCGGCCGGGAGCTCGACCTCCTCGGCCGGCGGTTCCCAGAGCAGCGGCCCGACGATGTGCGTGCCCGTCGGAATGCCTGCGCGGGTATTCGAGCTGCGGGAACGTCGCGATCAACGCCAATCGCCGCGAGATCCCGCCGTGCGGGTACCCGAGCGGCCCGAGCCCCAGTCGCCGCCGCGTCTCGTTCAGCTCGCGGCGTCCCTGCTCCAGTCCGCGCGCCACGAGCGGGTCCATGGAATCCCAGAGCGCTCTGCCGGCGCGTGAGCGCGGGAGGCGCGCGCCCAGCGAATAGGGCGGAAAGCCCGGTGCGCCGCGCGGATCGACATGCGGGACGAGGGTCGCGACCGGCACGCCCTCCAGCTCCGCGGCCAGTGCGGGTGCCAGCGTGAGGATGTCGCTGACGACGGCGTCGGGCGCCACGGCGCGCACGAGCGGCCGTGTGTCTGCGGTGGCCTTCACGACGGCCTCGTAGGGCTTCAGCGGGCGCTCCCGCGTCGGGAACACGTGGTATTCCGGGGCCGGCGCGAAGTGCATCCCCTCGCGCTCGACGTCAGCGCGCCAGCGCGACCAAGTCTGGAGCGTCACGTCATGCCCGCGGGCCCGCAGGGCGCGGCCCAGGGCGATCATCGGGAACGCGTGGCCCGGATCGCCGAAGGCCCCCAGCAGCAGCCGCAGTGGGCGCGGAGGAGCGGGCTCAGGCAGCGTTGAGCTCGGCGATCAGGCGGAGCTGCTCGATGCGGTCCCGCTTCGTCCAGGCGACCGGGGTGACGCCCAGCGTTCCGACGCCGGCATCGCGGTACGCCGCG
The DNA here is from genome assembly GCA_963781935.1 of uncultured Solirubrobacteraceae bacterium. Taxonomy (GTDB): domain Bacteria; phylum Actinomycetota; class Thermoleophilia; order Solirubrobacterales; family Solirubrobacteraceae; genus F1-60-MAGs163. The sequence goes on along the minus strand of CAWAHX010000005.1, from coordinate 1,048,572 downwards.
AGCCGGTCGCGGACCTCGTCCTTCGTCCCGCACAGCGCCACGGTGTCGATCAGCGCATCGGGGACGGCCGCCATCGCCTCCTCGCGCCTCCCGTCGAGGTAGAGATCCTGGATCTTCTGCGCCGCGTCCTCGAACCCGTACTGGCGCACGAGCGTGTTGTAGAAGTTCTTCTCGCGCGATCCCATTCCGCCGATGTACAGCGCGAGGAACGGGCGCATCAGGTCGCGCGCCCCCGCCACGTCGTTCCCGACGTACACCTGCACGCCCGGGGCGATGTCGACGTCCTCGAGGGTCTTCCCGCCACCGGCCCGGTCGACGCCGGCCTGCAGCTCGCGGCGCATGATCGCGACGTGCTCGGGCGAGAACAGCGTGGGGACGACGCCGTCGGCGATCTCCCCGGCAAGCTGCGTGTTCTTCGGGCCGATCGCGGCGATGTAGATCGGGATGCGGTCCTGCACCGGCGCGATCGTGAGCTTCAGCGCCTTCCCGGGCCCGTCGGGCAGCGGCAGCTGCAGCGTCTCGCCGTCGTACACCACGCGCTCGCGATCCAGAGCCATCCGCAGCACCGCGACGTAGTCCCGGGTGCGCGCCAGCTGGCGGGCGAACCGCACGCCGTGCCAGCCCTCGCTGACCTGCGGGCCGGAGGATCCGATGCCGAGGATCATCCGCCCGCCGGAGAGCTGGTCGATCGTCGCCGCGGTCATCGCGGTCATCGTGGCCGAGCGCCCGGGCATCTGGAAGATCCCCGAGGCGAGGCGGATCTTCGTCGTCTGCCCGGCGAGCCAGCCGAGGATCGTCGCGACGTCCGAGCCGTAGGCCTCGGCGGACCAGACGGAGTCGTAGCCGAGCTGCTCGGCCTCCTGCACGATCGCGAGCTGATCCTCGCTCGTCAGGCCCAGGCCCCAGTAGCCGATGTGGACGCCGAGCCTCATCGCGGCCTAGGGCGTGGGGAGCGCGCCGCCACCGGGCTGCTCGAACCGGATCTCCGGGACCACGCAGCCGGGAGAGGTCTTCAGCAGGTAGCGGACCGCCTCGGCGATGTCGGCCTGCTGGATCATGGTCTCAGCGGGCACGTGCTCCTTGATGAAGTCGGTCATCGGCGTGTCCACGAAGCCGGGGCACAGGGCGGTGTTCTTGATGCCGGCGTCCGCGAGCTCCTTGTTCATCGCCTGCGTGAAGCCGACGACCCCGTGCTTCGTGGCGGAGTAGACCGAGAGCCAGGCCTCGCCGCGGATGCCGGAGATCGACGAGGTGTTGACGACGAGCGCGTTGCGGTGCTCCTCGCCGGCCTTGCGCAGCAGTGGTACGGCCTCGCGGTAGAACAGGAAGATCGAGCGCAGGTTCGTGTTGAGCTGGAGGTCGATCTTCTTGGCGGTCATCGTGTCGATCGGCTCGCCCATGCCGATGCCCGCGTTGTTGATCAACACGTCGAGGCGCCCGAAACGGTCGCTGTGCGCGCGGACCACCGAGGCGATCGTCTCCTCGTCGCCGAGGTTCCCGGCGACGTGCTGCACGTCGTAGCCCTTGTCGGCGAGCTCCTGTGCTGCGGCCTCGAGCTTCTCCGGCCGCCTGGCGGCGACGGTGAGCCCGAATCCCTCCTCACCCAGCATGTGCGCGATCGCCAACCCGATGCCGCTCGACGCGCCCGTCACGATCGCTGCCCGCTCCGCCATTCCCGCTCCTCGTCCGGATTGTGAAATCGCTGACATCCCATCACACACGGGAGGGCCCACGCCTCCAACCGGCTCATCGCGAGCACGAGGCACCTAAACTGCCGCCTCGTGCGCCGCGCCCTCCTCGTCCTGCCCATGCTGCTGATCGCCGTCGTCCTCGCCGGCTGTGGCAGCTCGTCGAGCTCGACGCAGAGCACCGCCTCCACCGCGCCCGTCACGACGGCGTCGAGCACCGACTTCCCGGCGCCGAAGGGCCGGCGCCTCAGCGAACTGAAGGCCGGCATGCCGGAGGGCCTGATCCTGGCGCCGAGCGTCTCCGTGCTGAAGCCGGGAACGAACCGCTACGGCTTCGCCCTGTTCGACGCCGCGCGCAAGCAGACGTCGGAGGCACCCGTCGCCCTCTACGTCTCGAAGACCGACGGCACCGGACGTTCGCGGGCCGTTCGTGGCCCGCAGCGAGTCGCTGGCCGTGAAGCCCCAGTTCCAGAGCGTGACGACCGCAAAGGATCCCGACGCCGCCAAGAGCGTCTACGTCGCGGACCTCGACTTCCCCAAGGCCGGGAAGTACCGCGTGACCGCGATCGCCCGCCTTGATGGCCGTGATGTGAGCACGACGTCGTTCGGCGCGAACGTCGAGCCGGACAGCAAGAACACGCCACCCGCCGTCGGGTCTGCGGCGCCCAGGGTCCATACGCCCACGCTCGACTCGGTGGCCGGGGACGCCGCCAGGATCTCCACACGCTCACCGGCGGCCAAGGACCTCCTGACGACCGACCTCTACGACGTGTACGGCAAGAAGCCGGTGGCGTTGCTGTTCGCCACGCCTGCGCTGTGCCAGAGCCGTGTCTGCGGGCCCGTGGTCGACGTCCTGGAGCAGGTCCGCGCGGAGCGCGGCGACTCCAAGACCGCGTTCATCCACAACGAGATCTACAAGGAGAACCGCGTCGATCAGGGGCTGCGGCCGCAGCCCGCCGCCTACCGCCTCCCGACCGAGCCGTGGCTCTTCATCATCGACAGGCACGGGCGGGTCGCCGACCGCATCGAGGGCGCGTTCTCAGCCGACGAGGTCAACGCCGCGCTCGACAAGGTCGAGGCCAAGGGCTGATCCGCGGGCACCGGGACGGCGCCGCGTGCAACGATGCCCGCGCCGCGGGGCCGGTAGCTCAATGGCTAGAGCAGCGGGCTCATAACCCGTCAGATGAACGTTCGAATCGTTCCCGGCCCATGAGAGACCCCTGTTAGAGATCGAGCACGATGTCCTCGCGGGGTTGTGAGCAGCAGATGAACACGCCTCCCTCACCGGGAGGTTCAACCGGGTCCGGGCTGTACCTCACGTTCCCCGCGATGAGCGTCGTCTCGCAGGTGTGGCAGACGCCGGTGCGGCATGACCAGCGGACCGGTACGTCGCAGGCCTCCGCGAGCTCGAGCAGGGTGCCGTAGTCGCCGCTCCATGGGATCGTGAGGTCGCTGCGGGCGAACGCGATCATCGGGCCGCGACCGGCCTGGCCCGCCGGCGGGTGGGGCGCCCGCGCAGGCGTTGCGGCGATCCCCGGGGTGGAACCCGCTGCCGGGCCGAACGGTTCGGTGTGGATGCGGGACGCATCGAACCCCAGGGCGGCCAGACCCGCGCTGATGTCGTCCATGAAGGCTCCGGGCCCGCACACGTACGCCTCAGCATCGAGGGGTGGCTGCAGTTCGGCGAGCAGCGACGCGGTGAGATGTCCCGCCCTGTCGAAGTCGCGGCCTTCAGCGTCCGGCGGGCCAGGGCGGCTGTAGACCACGTCGGCCCGCACGTTCGGCAGCAGGGCGAGAAGCGCCCGGGTCTCGGCGGCAAACGCGTGCTCGCGGCCGTTCCGTGCGCCGTGCAGCCACCAGATCTCCCGGTCGGAGCGCTCCTGCGCCAGTGCCTGAAGCATGGCGAGTACGGGAGTGGCACCGATTCCGGCGCTGATCAGCAGCACGGGTTCCTGCGTGCGGTCGAGGATGAACGTGCCGCGCGGTGCTGCGACGTCGAGCTGGTCGCCGACGGCCAGACGGGCGTGCAGATAGCCGCTGGCGGCGCCATCGCGTTCGCGCTTGACGGTGACGCGGTAGGAGCCCGCCCCGGGTGGCCCGGAGAGCGAATAGTTGCGCAGCACCGCCGGCTGCTGCCGGTCGGGATGAACTCGCAGGGTGAGGTACTGACCGGGGCGCGCGGTGGGCAGCGGGGCGCCCGCGGGGTCCTCGAGGCGGATCGAGATCGCCGAGTCGCTCTCGCGCGTGATCGCCGTGACGGTCAGCGGGCGGAAGCCGGGCCAGGCGGGAGGCGGGCTTGTCGCCGCGAGGCCGGCGTTGCCGCTCCCGGGTTGCTCATGCAGCAGAGCCCGGAACGAGCTCTGCCAGCCGGGGCTGAGGGCGGGAACCCGGAGTGCCCGCTCGAGCCCCTGGCGCGTGTGCCCGGGGAGGTAGAGCAGCGCGTCGACGTCGGCGACCGTCATCTGCTCGGGTCCCGACGAGAGCTTGATGATGTCGTCTCCCGCCTGTACCTCGCCCTCCTGGAGCACGCGGAGGTAGAAGCCGGGGCGGTGGTGGGAGACCAGCAGCGCGGGAATCCGCGGATCGTTCATGCGGATCCCGACGCGGTAGCAGGTGACGCGGGGCTGCGTGACCTCGAAGATCGCGCTGCCGATCCGGTAGCGATCGCCGATGCACACCTCGTCGTCGCCCAGCCCCTCGACCGTGAAGTTCTCGCCGAACTGCCCATACACGAAGTCGTCTCGTCCGAGCTCGCGTTCCCAGTACCGATACGAGTCGATCTGATAGATGAACACCGCGCGCTGCTCGCCGCCATGTCCCGCCAGATCGCCTTGGCCGTCGCCCTCGACGTTGAGCCTGCCGACGCGGCGCGGACCGGGCACGGGGTCCTTGAAGACCCCGGTGAAAACGGTCCTCCCGTGCCAGGACACGTCCTTCGGCAGGCCGACGTTCACCGACAAGAGGGTCCCGACGGGTTGGATCTGCGTCTGCATCGGGGTCTCCATGGATCGTGGTCTCCCGGATCGTCGACGTCGCCCGAGGTCCTCGCGCCCGGGGGCACCCTGGTCGGTGCCCGGGCGTCTGACCAGGGACCAAGCAGATCAGCCTCGCGTCATGACCCGTCAGAGGAGGTTCGACGCCTCCCCGCAGCATCAGCGCCGGCGGACCGGGATGCGCGCGACGTCGCAGGTCATGCGGCCCACGACCGTCACCGCGACCGCGGTGCGCTTCGTGGGGCGGATCCGGATGCGAACTCGCCCGTCACGGGTCGTACGTGCGGTGCGGTGGATGCCGGCACCTCTCAGACGCACGACCGTCCGCTGGAGCGGCCGGCCGCCCGCCCGCACGCGGATGACGACGCGCAGGGAATTCCGGACGACTGCGACGCGATGCGTGAGCGTGACGGTGACGCATGCGATCGGGAGACGCGGCGGGGGCTGCGAGCCCGCCACCGGCCCGGGCGAGGCCCGTGGTCGGCGTCGTCGGACTTGCGGGCGGGGTCGTCGGGTCCCGGCGACCCGGCGCGGGCGGCGTCGCGAGCGCCGCCACGTCCGACGGCGAGAGCGGTCCGTTCCACAGTCCGACCTCGTCGATCTCGCCGCTCCACGGCAGCTCGCAGCTGCCGACGTACGTGCCGATGAACGGCGCCCGGCTGGTCGCGGGCGTACGAGACGGCGAGCGGAGCCGCCGCGCCGGTGCCGAGCTCACGCCCGTCGAGGTAGAGGCGCACCCGCGCCCCGTCGAAGGTGCCGGCGACCGCGTGCCAGCGCCCATCCCAGACGGTCGCCGGCGGGGCGACGGGGGAGACGCGTACTCCAAGACCATCGGCGATGTAGAAGGCCAGGCCGCCGCCCGAGCCCGAGTAGAGCCCATAGGCACTCGCGAAGCACTGCGTCCCGCCCTTGGAGATGATGTACCGGAAGGTTCCGGGGGACCCGCTTCGCCGGACCCATGCGCTGATCGAGAGCGTGGCCGGCTCGAGTTCCGGGAGGTCCGGCAGCGTGACGCGGTCATCGCCGTCGAAGAGCAGCGCCCGCCCCGAGACTCCGGCGACGCGCGTCGGATCGGCCGGATCGGGGCCCGGGAGCCGGCCGAGCGTGCCGTCTGCCAGCGCCGTGGGCGTCGCGGACGACCTGGCCGCCAGACTCGTCGAAGCTCCAGGCTGCGATGGGAGCGGCGGCGCGCGCGACCGCGGGGCTGAGCATGCTCGCTGTCACCGCGACGAGGAGCATCGCCCGGGTGAGCCGGGCCTGACCATTTCCGCGTGATGACATCCATGTCACTCCGCACAGGATGGCACCGACCCGCCGGGAATGCGACGCCGGCGGACGGGAAAGCCGCACACCGAGCGCCGAGGCCGCCCGCAGGAGCTGAACCGGCGCATCCGGCCGCTGCGGATGGGAGAGTCGGCCCATGCTCCGTCGCCGGTCCTCGATCCCCACGCCGTCCGTGCGGGGGCTGACGCTCGCGCTGCTCGGCGGAGCGGCGCTCGCGCTGCTGTGGTGGCTGACGAACGTGCCGGCGTACGCTGCGGACGCGCGGCGGCCGAACATCCTCTTCGTCCTCACCGACGACCAGGCGGCCAGCGACATGCGCTTCATGGAGCGCACCCAGCGCCTGCTCGGGGAGCGCGGCGTCACGTTCCGGAACATGTTCACGCCGTTCCCGCTCTGCGCGCCGAACCGGATGTCGATCCTCACCGGCGAATACCCGCACAACCACCATCTGTCAGGGGACACCGCCCCGCAGAACTACCAGGGCGTCGACACCGCAAGCCGCCGCAACCTGCTGGGCAGCTGGATGCAGCGCGCCGGCTACCGGACCGGGTACATCGGCAAGTACCTCAACGGGTACGGCGAGTCCAACCAGAAGGAGGTCCCGCCGGGCTGGAATCGCTGGTTCGGCGGCATCGACGTGTCGACGTACGACACGTACAACTTCCTCGTCAACGACCAGGGCCGCGTGCGCTCGTACGGCGACCGCGCCTATGCCGAGGGCCTCCAGACGATCGGCAACCGCGAGTGGAACGGCAAGCTGAACTCGCCGCTGGACCTGCTCGGGTCCTTCAACGAGCTGTTCCGGACCGGATGGTGGGGGACGACCGACTACTCGCGCTACTCCGCCGACGTGTACTTCGAACAGGCGCGCGCGTTCATCCGCGACGGCGTGCACAAGCGCTCGCAGCCGTGGTTCCTGCACATCGCCCCGCCGCTTCCGCATCGCGAGGACGTCAACGACCAGCGCGGCTACGTCGGGCTGAACCCGCGGGTGCCGCCGCGCTACGAGGCGAAGGCGAAGAGCCTCGTCCTGCCGCATCCGGCGGGCTTCGACGAGGCGGACGTGTCGGCCAAGCCGCGCGAGATCCGCGCTCTGCCGCAGTTCGACGCACAGCGCCTGACGCACATGTCGAACGAGTACCAGGGCCGCGGCGGCTCGCTGCTCGCGATCGACGAATGGGTGGGCAAGCTCGTGAGCACGCTCAGGACAACGGGACAGCTGAAGGACACGGTCGTCATCTTCACGTCCGACAACGGCTGGCTGCAGGGCCAGCACCGGCTGCCCGGCGACAAGTACGTGCCCTATGAGCAGTCGTTGCGCGTGCCGATGATCATGAGTGGTCCCGGCATCCCGCGCGGGCGCTCGACCACGGCGCTCACGACGTCGATCGACCTGGCGCCGACGATCCTCGGACTGGCCGGCGCGCACGCCGGCCGGACGCTCGACGGCGGATCGCTGCTGCCGGTCATCCGCGGCCGGCGAATCCGGACGAGCTTCCCGATCGAGGCGACGCGACGGCTGCTCTGGAAGCCCGGGTTCGCGAGCCGTCTGCCGTATGACCAGCCCTACTACGGCGTGCGCACCGCGACGTGGAAATACGTCAAGTGGAGTTACGGCGACGAGGAGCTCTACGACCTGAAGGCGGACCCGTCCGAGCTGCACAACCTCGCAGCGCTGCCGGCGTACGCGGGGCGCAAGGCGGAGCTGGCGAAGCTGGCGTCTGCGCGGCGCGCGTGCCGCGGGGCGAAGGCGTGTGGGGTGCTGCCGGCTCGGGCAGCGGGGTGACGAGCCGGTGAACGGGCCGGCTTCGCCGACCCTCCGATCGGGATGGGCTGTGCCCATCCCGCCCTTTCGAGGGCGATGTCAGCGGATGTGGACGCCGGAGATCGCGCGGGCGATCACGAGCCGCTGGATCTCGCTCGTTCCCTCGAAGATCGTGTAGATCTTCGCGTCGCGGTGCCAGCGCTCGACGGGATACTCGCGGGCGTAGCCGTTGCCGCCGAGGATCTGGATCGCGCGTTCGGTCACCCAGACGGCGACCTCGCCGGCCTTGAGCTTGCTCATCGATCCCTCGGCGTTGTGGAACGGCTGTCCGGTGCGGCCCATCCACGACGCACGCCAGACGAGCAGGCGCGCCGCGTCGATCTCGAGCTTCATGTCGGCCAGCATGAACGCGATCGCCTGGTTCTCGATGATCGCGCGGCCGAACTGCTCGCGCGTCTTCGCGTAGTCGAGCGCGTACTCGTAGGCGGCCCGGGCGATGCCCACGGCCTGGGAGCCGACGGTCGGGCGGCTGGCCTCGAACGTCGCCATTGCAGCCTGGCTGCGGGCCTTCGTGCCCTCGCGCGCCCGCGCCAGCCGCTCGTCGAGCTTCTCCTTGCCGCCCAGCACCATCTCGGCCGGGAGGCGGACCTCGTCGAGGACGACCTCCGCGGTGTGCGACGCGCGCAGGCCGTGCTTCTTGACCTTGACGCCCTGGGTGAGGCCCTTGGTGCCGGGGGGCACGACGAAGGCCGCCTGGCCGCGTGACCCGAGCGTCGCGTCGACGGACGCGACGATCACGTGCACGCCGGCGATCCCGCCGTTGGTGGCCCACGCCTTCGTGCCGTTCAGGACCCATTCGCCGGCCGCCTCGTCGAACTTCGCGCGCGTGCGCAGCGACGAGACGTCCGAGCCCGCGTCCGGCTCGCTGACGCAGAACGCGGCGACCGCAGGCTCGTCCACCGTCCCGAAGCACGCCGGGATCCATGTGCCGATCTGCTCGGGCGTGCCCTGTCCGAAGATCGACGCGACGGCGAGTGAGGTCCCGAAGATCGCCATGCCGATCCCGGCGTCGCCCCAGAACAGCTCCTCGTTGACGATCGGCATCGTCAGGCCGGTCGGGTCGGAGAAGAACTGGGCGATGCCCTCGAACCCGTACAGGCCGATCTTCGCCGCCTCCTGGATGATCGGCCACGGCGTCTCCTCGCGCTCATCCCACTCGTGGGCCGCGGGGCGCATGACGTTCTCGGCGAAGCCGTGGGCCCAGTCGCGCACGTCGCGCTGCTCCTGGGAGAGGGTGAGCGAGAAGGGTGTCTCGGTCGCTTCCGGCACGGTTTCGACGGGGGTCTCGATGGCGCTCATGCCATCCAGGATAACTGACTCTTTGGTCAGTCCACGATTCTGTCCGCGGCGCAGTAGGTCGTTCCGGCGAGCTCGCCGACGATGAACGCCGCGAACGTGAGCAGCTGTGCGCGGTCCAGCTCGGCGAGCACGTCCCAGGCCTCGTCCGGCCCCTCACGATCGACGAGGCCGCACAGCGCGTCGAGCGCGGTGATCGCCTGGCCGAAGGCGCGCTCGCGGTCGGCGGCCGGCGTCTCGTGTCGCAGGTCCTCCAGGGCGGCGCTGCGAATCAGGCTCTCGATGTGGGCGGGATCCAGCTCGATGCGGTCGGCCATGGACCCGAGGCTACGAGATCCGAAGCCCCGCCGGGAAGGAAGCATGTGTCCCTGCGTCGAATCCACTCCTGCCCATGAAGCGGACCGCATCCACGACCACAGCCGCGCCTCACGAGGCCAGCGGCCATCAATCGCTCTCTGCCTACATCCAGGCACGGTTCGACGAGTTCTCGCGATCGCAGAAGGACGTCGCGCAGTACATCGTCGATCACCTGGACGAGGTGGCGTTCCAGACCGCGGAGGAGCTCGCGCGTCGCGCCAACACGTCCAGCTCGACGGTCGTCCGCTTCTCGCAGGCACTCGGCTTCGAGGGCTTCCCGGAGCTTCAGGCCTCTGCGCGCGAGGAGTATCGCCGCCGCGTGGCTTCGGGCCTGGAGGGCGGCGGCCGCGCGTCGGACCAGCCGCTCTTCTCGCTCGACCAGAACGAGTTCGAGACGGCCATCGCGGCCGATCACGTGAACGTCGAGGAGACGGCGCGCAAGGTCTCGCGCAGCGACGTCGAGGCGTCGATCGCCGCGATCTCGGAGTCGACGCGCGTGCTGGTCGTGGGCACCGATCAGATGGCGTTCTTCGCCAGCTACCTGCGCCACCTGCTGATGCTGCTCGACATCCAGGCGGAGATCGTCGCGAGCCCGTCGCAGGAGGCGCTGAGCCGCCTCGGCCGCATCGACGAGGAGACGCTCGTGATCGGCCTGTCGGCCGGGCGGCCGCACCCGCTCGTCCTGCGCTCGATGAAGATCGCCCGTCATCGCAAGGCCAAGACGATCGCGATCACCGACGCGACGCTGTCCGACATCGCCAAGCTCGCCAACATCCAGCTCTACTACTCCTCCAACAGCCCGGCCTACGTCCGGTCGCACACCGCACTCCTCAGCGTCATCCAGGCACTCGCGTACGGCGTCTACAGCCGAGACCACGACCGCTACGCCGACCGCATCAAGGCGTTCAGGCTCAAGTAAGCCCCCAGGGCCGTCCGACGAAGCCCGGCCGGCGCCCGACCGCGACGCCGCAGAGCGGCGTCGCGCTCCGTCACCGGTAACGGCCCCTGCCAGGACACGACGGCGCGAAGCGCCGTCGTGATCAGTCTCCAAGTCCCGGCACGACGACCGTTCTCCGTCAAGGCGCCCCCGGCACCCACGCCTCAGCCATCCCGGCACCCACCGCGTTCGTACAATGCTCCGCATGCGTGACGAAGCGACGTTCCGAGTGAAGGCCGGCCTGGCGGAGATGCTGAAGGGTGGCGTCATCATGGACGTCATCGACCCTGAGCAGGCGAAGATCGCCGAGGCCGCCGGCGCGTGCGCCGTCATGGCGCTCGAGCGGGTCCCGTCGGACATCCGCCGCGACGGGGGCGTCGCCCGCATGTCGGATCCCGAGATGATCCGCGGCATCCAGGAGGCCGTGACGATCCCGGTCATGGCCAAGGCCCGGATCGGGCACATCGCCGAGGCGCAGATCCTCGAGGCGCTCGAGGTGGACTACATCGACGAGTCCGAGGTTCTGACACCCGCCGATGAGGCCAACCACATCGACAAGTGGGGCTACAAGGTCCCGTTCGTCTGTGGTGCGACGAACCTCGGCGAGGCGCTGCGGCGCGTCGGCGAGGGGGCGGCCATGATCCGGTCCAAGGGTGAGGCGGGAACCGGCGACATCGTGGAGGCCGTGCGCCACATTCGCGCGATCACGAGCCAGATCAAGCGGCTCGGGACGCTGGACGACGCGGAGCTCGCCACGGCCGCGAAGGACCATGGCGCGCCGCTCGACCTCGTCCGCTCGGTCGCCGAGCACGGGAAGCTGCCGGTCGTCGTGTTCTGCGCCGGGGGCATCGCCACGCCCGCCGACGCGTCGCTCGTGATGCAGCTCGGCGCGGAGGGCGTGTTCGTCGGCTCCGGGATCTTCAAGAGCGAGGATCCCGAGCGCCGCGGCGCCGCGATCGTCGAGGCCACCACGCACTACCAGGACGCCGCGCGCGTCCTGCAGGCCTCCGAGGGCCTGGGCCAGGCGATGCAGAGCCTCGAGGCGCGCAAGCTCGACGAGGCGCAGCTCCTGTCCAACCGCGGCTGGTGAGCTCCGCGCCCGGCGCCGGGCTGACCGTCGGCGTCCTCGCGCTCCAGGGCGGCTTTCAGGCGCACCGCAGGATGCTCGAGGGCCTCGGTGCCGGGGTGCGCGAGGTGCGCGTCCCGGATGACCTGGAGGGCCTGGACGGCCTCGTCCTCCCGGGTGGGGAGTCGACGACGATGACGCTCGGGATCGAGCGCGAGGGGCTGGGCGATCCGCTGCGCGCCTTCCACGCCGCGGGGCACCCGATCTTCGGCACGTGCGCCGGGCTGATCATGCTCGACCGTGATCACCTGGGCGTCATGGACATCGCCGCACGGCGCAACGCCTTCGGTCGCCAGGTGCGCTCGTTCGAGGAGGACCTCGACTTCGGCCTCGAGGGCGGGCCTGTGCGGGCGGTCTTCATCCGCGCGCCCTGGATCGCCGACCATGGGCCGGGGGTGGAGATCCTCGCGCAGGTCGACGGGCACCCCGTGGCCGCTCGCGAGGGCAGCCTGCTGGTGATCGCGTTTCACCCGGAGCTGGGGGAGGACGCGCGGCTGCATGCGCGCTTCCTCTCGATGGTCCGGGCCGCGAAGGGCTGACGAGCCGGCCGCTCAGACGACGAGGCCGTGGCGCACCGTGTTCTCGGTGACGACCTGGGGCTCGACGAACTGCAGGAGGTAGTCGGGGCCCCCGGCCTTCGAACCGGTGCCGGAGAGCCGGTTCCCGCCGAACGGCTGGCGCCCGACCATCGCTCCGGTGATCGGGCGGTTGACGTAGAGGTTGCCGACGGGGGATCGCTGCACGACGCGCTCGACGGTGCGCGGGTTGCGGGAGTACAGGCCCCCGGTCAGCGCGTAGGACAGCTCGTCGACGCGATCGCAGGCCTGCTCGACGTCGCGCACGCGCTCGACCGCGAGCACCGGGCCGAAGATCTCCTCGTGGAGCACCGGCGAGTCGGCGGGCAGATCGTGGGCGACGGTCGGCGGGCAGAACCAGCCTTCCGACGGCACCTCTGCGCGGAGTCCCGCCGCGATCGTCCCCGTGTGTGCGGCGAGGTCCGCGTAGTGGGTCACGCGCTCCTGCGCGGACCGCTCGATCACCGGGGGGACGGCGGTGCCGAACGTGTCCGCCTGGCCGACGACGAGCACGTCGACGGCGCCCGCGAGGCGGGTGATCAGCGCGTCGGCGATCGCCTCGTGGACCAGGAGGCGTGAGGCGGCGGAGCACTTCTGCCCGGCGAAGTCGAACGCCGAGTGCACGATCCCCGGCACGGCATCGTCGAGGTCCGCGTCGGAATCCACGATCACGCAGTTCTTGCCGCCCATCTCGGCGACGACGCGCTTGAGCGTGTGCCCACCGGTGCGCAGCTGCGCCGCGGCGCCCAGGATGTCGAGCCCGACGGGAACCGATCCGGTGAACGCGATCGTCTCCACGCCGGGATGACGTACGAGCGCCTCCCCGACGTCGCCCTCGCCGGGCAGGAGCGTGATCGCGCGGGGCGGAACCCCCGCCTCACGCAGGGCGCGCACCAGCTCGTACGCGCAGCCGGGTGACTGCTCGGCCGGCTTGAGGATCACGGCGTTCCCCGTCGCCAGGCCGGCGGCGCTCATGCCGAGCGGGATCGCGAGCGGGAAGTTCCACGGGGCGATCACGGCGAGCACCCCTCGCGGACGGTATGCGAGTGCGTTGCGCTCGCCGGCCATCTGGAGGAGCTGCGGCGGGTGGTCGGCCAGCTCGACGGCGCCTCGCGCGTAGTACTCGAGGAAGTCGATCGTCTCGCAGATGTCGGCGTCGGCCTCCGCCCACGGCTTCGCACATTCGCGCACGGCGAGCGCCGCCAGTCGCAGCCGCCGCTCGCGCAGGATCGCGGCGGCGCCGATCAGGATCGCGGCGCGCTCGGTGGCCGGCGTCGCCGACCATTCGCGCAGGCCCTCGCGCGCGACGGCGACGGCTTCGGCGACCTCGGCCGCCGTCGCGGCTGCGGCGGTGGCCACGACCCGCTGCGGCGCTCCGGGGTCGGTCGATATGAGCTCCTCGGCGTCGCGTCGTCCGTCGCCGATCCAGACCGGCACCTTCAGCGCGGCTTCGGCGTCCAGTGAGGCCAGCGCTCCCAGCAGCGACTCGCGCTCGGGGGCGCGGCGCAGCTCGAGGATCGGCTCGTTGGCGAAAGGCGGCAGGGTCATCGGGTCATGGGGCGGCGAGCAGCGTCTGCAGCGGGACCCCGGCGGCCTGCTCGGCGAGGAAGCTCTCGTTGCTCGTGTTCTCCAGGAGGCGACGCACGAGGTAGGCCATGCCGGCGACGAGGTCGCCGACGGGGCAGTAGGTGCGCACGCGCCGGCCGGTCGTGACGAGCGCCTGCTGAAGATCGTCTCCCAGGCCCCTGAGGACCTGGATCTCGAGGTCGGCAGGGGCGCCGCCGAGCTCGGTGTTCACGGCGATCGCGTTGGCCACGGACCGCAGGTTGTGCGAGGCGATCGCGACCCGGACGGCCGGTCGCGCCTCGAGCAGCGCTCGGGTCAGCGCCTCGAAGTTGCGGTCCGAGTCGGCCTTGTGCTCGAACACGGGCGCGCTCCACCCGTGCTGGTGGGCCTCGACCACCTCGTGATCCCAGTAGGCGCCCTTGACGAGGCGGATCGTCAGCGGCTGCGTGCGGGGGGAGGCCCTGGCCCAGGCGACGACCCGCTCGAACAACGCGGGCGAGTCGCGCAGGTAGGCCTGCAGGACGATGCCGGCCGACGGGCCTTCGCGGAACTCGTCCTCGTCGAGGAGCTCGAGCACGAGGTCGGTGATCGCCTCGCGCGAGTCGAACGACTCCATGTCGATGTGCAGGTGGGCGCCGAGCGCGTCGGCCCTGCGCAGCAGCTCGCGCAGGCGCACCGCGGCGTCGTGCTTTCCGAGCTGGGGGGCGTCGGGTCGCAGCAGCGGGGTCAGCGCCGAGACCTTGACCGACAGGTTGACCCGCGGCGTGGGCCCGGCGCCGTCGCGCTCGAGCAGCGCGCGCGGGGGGAGCGGGGCATACACCGCGGCGAGGTCGGTCAGGGCCGATGCGCAGCGCTCCGCATACCGATCGGCCTCCTGGGCGGTCACGGTCGCCTCGCCCAGCAGGTCGACGGAGGAGGCGACGCCTGCGTCCCAGAGCCCGCGCAGGACGCCGTGCGCCTCGCGCGGGGTCTCGCCGACGATGAACCGGCGCGCCATCCGCTTGACGCCGGTGGCCGCCGCGACGCCGAGCGCGGCGCGTCCCGTCTTGGACTCTCCCATGCGCATCGCCACGCCGATCGGCTGCGGTGGGTCGTCGACCTCGTCCAGGAAGCCGGTCAGGTGGCGCGCGAGGTCGTCGAGCGACCGGCATGCGGGCACGACGTCGACGAAGCGAAAGAGCGCCGCCCGCAGCTCGGCGTCCTGTGAGGCGAAGTCCATCGCGCGGTCGTCGAGCGAGCGGCGCGCACCCTGTCCCCGCGGCGGCAGCGCGTCCCAGAGGCTTCGGCCCACCTCCTGGATGCGCTGCTCATGATCGGACGCGCCCACCGTCGCGAGACTACCGCGCCGAATCGGGAAACTAGACTCGCGCACATCGGACGGGTCCTGATCAATGCACGCGCCGCCGCGCGTCCCGAGCTCGGCGGCGTCGAGCGCTGGGCTCGCGAGCTCGTCGCGCGGCTGCCCGCCCTCGACCCGTCGCGCTACGAGGTCGCGCGACCCCCGTCGGCGTTCACGCACCGCGCGGGCCACGCCTGGGAGCAGGTCGTGCTCCCGGCGCTCGCGCGACGCGAGCACGCGGCGCTGCTCCTCAGCCCCGCCAACCTGGCGCCGCTCGCCTTCCCGCGCAACGTCGTGGTGATCCACGACGCCGCGGCGCTGCGCGAACCGGCCTGGTACTCGCGGACGTATGTCGCGTGGCAGCGCCAGATGCTCCCCAGGATCGCGCGCGGCGCCGTCCGGGTCATCACCCCGAGCCACTTCTCGCGCGACGAGCTCGTCACGTACCTGGGCGTCGATGCCGAGCGGGTGGTGGTGATCGCGGGCGCCGTCGACGAGCGCTTCCGTCCCGGCGCGGATGCAGCGACCGCGCGCCGGATGCTGGGGCTCGAGCGGCCCTACGTCCTGACCGTCGCGAGCCGCACCGCACGCAAGAACCTCGGCGCGCTGGAGCTCGCCGCCGCGCGCCTCGCGGCGCGCGGCGTGGACCTCGTCGCCGCCGGCGGCGACCGGCCGCAGTTCCGCGACCATGCGCCCGGGAGCGTCCGCGTTGCGCTTCCTCGGGCACGTGGACGACGCGCTGCTCCCCGGCCTGTACGCGGGCGCCGAGGTCTTCGTGCTGCCCTCGCGCCACGAGGGGTTCGGGCTGACCGCGGTCGAGGCGATGGCCAGCGGGACGGCCGTGGTCGCCGCGCGCGCCGGAGCGCTTCCCGAGACCTGCGGCGACGCGGTGCGCTACGCGGACCCGGAGGATCCCGACGCGATCGCCGACGAGATCGAAGCAGCGCTCGGCGATCCGCCCGCGGCCGCCGCCGGCGTTCAGCGCGCGGCGCGGTTTCACGTGGTCGCGCACGATCGCCGAGCTGGACGCGGTCGTCACGCGAGCTGCTGGGCGGTTAGGACGCGCTCTCGAAATGCACGACGCCATCGGCGTCGATCGCCTCCACGACGCGCCCGTCGTCGAGCAGCAGGTCCACGTGGCCGAGGACCTCGGAGAGCGTCAGGTAGGCCTGCGTGACGGCGACGTTGCCCCACATCTTCTGCGCGACCTCGTACGCGGTGCGCGGCTGCTCGCGCACCATGCGGTGCATCTTGTCCGCGCGGCGGTGATGAAGGCGGAAGCGCTCGTCGATCAGCTCCGTATGGTCGGCGAAGGCCTCACCGTGGCCGGGAAGCACGAGATCGACGTCGGTCATCGCACGCGTCCTCGTGAGCGAGTCGAGGTAGATCATCAGCGAGCGCGGCCGCGCGATCCCGCTCGCGACGTCCGCGTCGTCGAGCGGCGCCTCGAGCGGCCGCGCGATCAGCGGGTTGGACGAGATGCGGCGGATCAGGTGGTCGGCGGCCAGCAGCGTGCCCCGCTCGGCGTCGTGGAAGATCGTGTCCGACGGCGAGTGCCCGGGGCGATGGTGCACGGCGAGCGTGCGATCGCGCAGCCGGATCTCGTCTCCTTCGGCGAGCGTTCGCGTGACGGTCGCCTTCGCGCCCCAGCCGCGGAACGCGTGCGAGACCGAGCGCAGGGCGAGCCGCGTCTCCGCGGGGATGCCGTGGCGGGCCATCACGGCTTCGGCGAACGCGTCGTCCGCGTCCTGGAACTCGCCGTAGCGGGCGAGCCACGGCGCGAGTGCCCCGAGGGCCGCGACCTCGGCTCCGGAGCGCCGGGCGAGGATCTCGACGAGCCCCAGGTGATCCATGTGCTGGTGGCTGATGACGATCAGCTCGAGGTCCTCGACCCTGTGGCCGAGGCCGGCGAGGCCGGTCTCCAGCGCGTCCAGCGCGCGGCCCGAGTTGGGGCCCGTGTCGAGCAGCGTGAGCGGCTCGTCCTCGATCAGGTAGGTGTTCACCCGGCCGACCGCGAACGGCGTCGGGATCGGCAGGCAGTGGATCCCCTGCTCCGCCGCGCGCTGTGCCGCCGGACCTGCCGGATCCCAGCCCTCGACGCTCACGAGCGGATGATTCCCAGCACCTCGTCGCGCTTTGCCTCCATGTCCTCCACGGACACGAGCGACTCGAGGCACAGACGAAGCAGCGGCTCGGTGTTCGAGGGACGCACGTTGAAATGCCAGTCCTCGAAGTCGACGCTGATCCCGTCGAGGTGGTCGAGCGTCGCCCCGCGGGCGCCGTACGTCGCCTCGATCTCCGACATCTTGGCCTGGGCGTCGTCGACCGTCGTGTTGATCTCGCCGGAGATGAAGTACTTCGCGTGGAAGCCGGCGAGGTGCTCGCTCAGCTTCCGGTCGGACTGCGACAGGAGCTCGAGCATCAGCAGCGCGGGGATCGTGCCCGAGTCGGCGCAGTAGAAGTCGCGGAAGTAGTAGTGGCCTGACACCTCGCCGCCGAAGATCGCGTCCTCCTCGCGCATCCGCGTCTTGAAGAACGCGTGGCCGACGCGGTTGGGCAGCGCTGTGCCGCCCAGGCCCGTGACGACGTCCGCGACGGCGCGCGATGCCCGCACGTCGTAGAGGATCGTGGCGCCCGGCGTCTTCTTCAGCAGGCTCTCGGCGAGCAGCGCCGTGAGGAAGTCCCCGTCGACGAACGCTCCGGAGTCGTCGATGAAGAAGCAGCGGTCGGCATCGCCGTCCCACGCGATGCCCAGGTCGGCGCCCTCCTGCACGACCTTGCCCATGATGAACTCGCGGTTCTCCGGCAGCAGCGGATTGGGCTCGTGGTCCGGGAACGTGCCGTCGGGCGTCCAGTAGGCCTCGATCAGCTCGATCCCCAGATGCTTGAGGAGCGGCCCGACCATCGGGCCCGCCATGCCGTTGCCGCCGTCGACCACGACGCGCAGCGGCTTCATCTTCGCCGGGTCGATGAACTTCATCGCCGCCGCCCGGAACGGGTTGTAGATCTGCACCGTCTCAGAGGTGCCGCCGCCCGGAGCCTTCCCCAGCCCCGCCTCGATCTCGCGGCGGATGTCCTGGATGCCGGCGTCGCCCGACAGCGCGATGGCGCCCTTCTTGACGAGCTTGGCGCCGGTGTAGGCCTTCGGATTGTGCGACGCGGTGCACATCAGCCCGCCGTCGAGCTGGCGTGTGCCCACGAGCCAGTAGAGCATCTCCGTCCCGACCATCCCGGCGTCGATCACGTGGACGCCCTCGGCCATCATGCCCCGCTTGTAGCGCTCGGCGAGCTCGGGGGCCTGCAGGCGCATGTCACGGCCGAGCCCGATGCCCAGGTCGCTGGCCTTGCGGCCGGAGAGGTCGGACAGCACGCGAGCGAAGGCCCTCCCGATCAGCTCGGCGGTGTCGCCGTCGATCTGCTCGCCGTACAGGCCCCGGATGTCGTAGGCCTTGAAGATCTCCGCTGGAACGCTCATGTCGGAGCCGATCCTAGTGTCCCGGGGAACGGCCAGGAAGCGCGGCTGCGGCTGCGCATGCGAGCATCAGCCGATCGATGGCGCTCCCTGAGGACACCCCGGCGCTGATCCTCTGCGGCGGCCGTGGAACGCGGCTGCAGGAGCACACGCGGACGATCCCCAAGCCGCTCGTCGAGATCGGCGGCGAGCCGATCGTCTGGCACGTGGTGCGGCTGTACGCCCACCACGGCTTTCGCCGGATCCTCCTCCTGACCGGGTACCTCGGTGACCAGGTCGCGGATTTCGTCGCGGCGCAGGACTGGCCCGCCGGCCTGCAGGTCGAATGCGTCGACACGGGCGTCGAGACGCCGACCGGCGCGCGTATCGCGCGCGTCGCCGACCGCCTCGAGGGCGGACCGTTCTGCGCGACCTACGGCGACGGGGTGGCGGACGTCGATCTGCGCGCACTGCTGGCCTTTCACGGCGAGCACGGGTCGCTCGCCACGATGACCGTCGTGCGCCCGACCCTGCAGTTCGGCATCGCCGAGCTCGACGGCGACGGGTTGATCACGGGCTTTCGCGAGAAGCCCCGGGCGGATCACTGGGTCAACGGCGGCTTCATGTGCTTCGAGCCGGGCGTGCTCGAGCGCCTGAACGAGGACAGCGTGCTCGAGCGTGAGCCGCTCGCCTCGCTCGCCTCCGACGGGCAGCTGCGCGCCTACCGCCACGAGGGCTTCTGGGACTGCATGGACACCTACAAGGACGCCGTGATGCTCAACGACATGTGGACGACGGGGGAGGCCCCATGGCGCGTGTGGTGAACCCGCCCTACGGCACCGCGATGGAAGGGCGGACCGCGCTGGTGACGGGGGCCTACGGGCTGCTCGGCTCGTGGCTGGCGAAGGGTCTGCTCGCGCGCGGGGCGCGCGTGATCGTCCTGCGCCGCGACGAGCGACCGGGCAGCGCCCTGGTGCTGGAGGGCACCGAGGCGCAGTGCACCGTCGTCCACGGGGATCTCGCCGACGCCGAGCTCATCGAGCGTGCCGTCGGCGAGCATGAGGTCGACACCGTCCTGCACCTGGCGGCGCAGACGATCGTCGGAACCGCCAACCGCTCGCCCCGCTCGACCTACGAGGCCAACGTGCGCGGGACGTGGAACGTCATGGAGGCGTGCCGCATCCACGCGGTGCAGCGCGTCGTCGTCGCCGCGTCCGACAAGGCGTACGGACCCAGCGAGGTGCTGCCGTACACCGAGGACATGGCGCTGCTCCCGACGCATCCGTACGACGTCTCGAAGGCCGCGGCCGACCTGATCTCGCGTTCGTACTGGCCCGCGTACGGCGTGCCGGTCGCGACCACGCGTTTCGCCAACCTCTACGGCGGGGGCGACCAGAACGCCTCGCGGCTCGTCCCCGAGGTCGTGTCCGCGGTGCTCGCCGGCCGTGCGCCGGTGGTGCGATCGGACGGTTCGCCGCAGCGCGACTTCCTCTACGTCGAGGACGCGGTCGAGGCCTATCTCGCGATCTGCGACGCACTCGATGCGGGCCCGGCGCGCGGATGTGCCTACAACGCCGGCGGGGGCACGCCGCACGACGTCCTGGAGATCGTGCGGCTGCTCTGCGCGCTGGCGGAGGCCGACGTCGAGCCGGACGTGCGCGGCACGGGAACGCCGGAGGGCGAGATCGACCGTCAGTGGCTGGACTCCTCGCTGCTCCGCGCGCTGACCGGCTGGGAGCCGCGCGTCGGGCTGGAGGACGGGTTGCGCCGCACGCTCGAGTGGTACCGCTCGCACCCGGAGTGCGCCGCGGCCTGATCCGTGCCGGCGATGACCCTGGGCGCTCGGGGCCATTACCATCGCTCGTCATGGCCGGGCATTCCAAGTGGGCAGGGATCAAGCACAAGAAGGCGATCGTCGACGCGCGTCGCGGCAAGCTCTTCACGAAGCTCGCGCGGGCGATCACCGTCGCCGCGAAGGAGGGCGGCGGGGACCCGGAGGGCAACCCGTCGCTGGGGCTGGCGATCCAGAAGGCCAAGGACGCGTCGATGCCGAAGGACAACATCGAGCGTGCGGTGGCCAAGGGCACCGGGGCGGGAGCCGACGCCGAGTCGTACGAGAACGTCCTCTACGAGGGCTACGGGCCTGGCGGGGTGGCGCTGCTCATCGATGCGCTGACGGACAACCGCAACCGGACCGGCGCCGACATGCGACACCTGCTGACCAAGCACGGCGGGACGCTCGGGGAGCCCGGCTCGGTCGCCTACCTCTTCGACAAGAAGGGCATCGTGATCGTCGACGCCGCCGCGTACTCCGAGGACGACCTGATCGTCGCGATCGACGCCGGCGCCGAGGACATCCAGGTCGACGACGGCGTCTACGAGGTGCTGACCGAGCCTTCGGACCTGACGGCGGTGCGCACCGCGCTCGAGCAGGCGGGCATCGAGTTCCGGTCCGCCGAGATCGCGCAGCTGCCCAAGACGCGTGTCGAGATCGATGAGCCGACGGCGGAGAAGGTCATGCGCCTGATCGACGCCCTGGAGGACAACGACGACGTCGACGAGGTGCACGCGAACTTCGACGTCGACGCCGAGGTTCTCGAGCGCATGGCCGGCTGAGTCCGGCCCATGCTCCCCGCGGTACTGCGCCACGAGCCGCGCTACCGCCTGCTCTTCGCCGGGCAGGCGCTGTCCGTGCTCGGCGACCGGATCACCTACGTCGCGCTCGCGTTCGCGGTGCTGGCGATCGGCGACGTCTCCGACCTCGGATGGGTCACGGCCGCCGCTGCGCTGCCGTTCCTGATCGTGGCGCTCCCGGGCGGCGCCGTGTCGGATCGCCTCGGGCGCCGGCGCGTGATGATCGTCGCGGACCTCGTGCGAGCGACGACGCAGGCGACGATCGCCGTGCTGCTCCTCACCGGGAGCGCCGAGATCTGGATGCTCGCGGCGCTGATGGCCGGCTTCGGCACCGCCGACGCGTTCTTCGGCCCGGCGCTGCAGGGGCTGATCCCGCAGACCGTCGCGGCGACCCGCGTCCAGGACGCGAACGCGCTGATCGGCCTGGCCTCGAACGTCGGCGCGATCATCGGACCTGCGATCGCGGGCGCGCTGATCGCGCTGTCCGGGCCCGGCGAGGCGATCGCGATCGACTCCGCGACCTTCCTCGTCAGCGCGTTCTGCCTGTCGCGCCTGCGTCCCCGCGAGATCCCGGGCGTCGGCGACGGGGACGAGCCGCAC
Source organism: uncultured Solirubrobacteraceae bacterium (assembly GCA_963781935.1). Classification (GTDB taxonomy): domain Bacteria; phylum Actinomycetota; class Thermoleophilia; order Solirubrobacterales; family Solirubrobacteraceae; genus F1-60-MAGs163. Next base: position 1,026,901 of record CAWAHX010000005.1, on the reverse strand, counting down.
GACCTCTGGCGATCGCTGCTGGAGGGCTGGACGATCGTCCGCGGGACCGGCTGGATGTTCCCCGGTCTTGCCGCCCTGGTCGCCTACCAGATCATGGTGCTCCCGTCCGTGTTCGTCCTGGGCCCGGGGATCGCCGAGAGCCGGCTCGACGGCGCCTCGAGCTGGGCGCTGATCACCGCAGGGTTCGGGGTCGGCGCGGTGCTCGGCAGCATGCTCGCATTGCGCCTCAAGCCGGCGCACACGCTGCGCGTGTGCTTTGCCGCGATGATCGTCGCCTCGCTCCAGGGCGCGTTCGTGGCCAGCGGGCTGGGGACCGCCGGCATCGCCGCGCTCGAGGTCGTCGGCGGCGTCGGCGTCTCACTGTTCTTCACGCTCTGGGAGACCACGATCCAGGAGCAGATCCCACCGGAGGCGACAGCGCGCGTCAGCGCATACGACTGGGCGATCTCCGTCGGCCTGATGCCCGTCGGGCTCGCACTCGCCGGTCCATTCGCAGCCGCCGTCGGAATCGAGACGGCAATGCGCCTCGGAAGCGCCGTCGCCATCACCGCCGCCATCGCGTGCCTGTGCGTCCCGGTGGTCTGGAGGCTGCGCCGGCCCCCGGCAACGGCCCCTGCCAGGACATGACGGCGCGCAGCGCCGTCATGATCAGTCGCATCGTCCCGCCGGGAGCGGAACCGCGAGCCCAAATGGCCGGGAACCCTGAGCCCGCGCGGCCGGGAACCCTGAGCCCGAGAGAGCGGGAACCCTGAGCCCGCGGGGCCGGGAACCCTGAGCCCGAGAGGCGGGAACCCTGAGCCCACAGCGAGGCGCCCGGCGATTCATTGCGGTGCCGCTCGCGGCATCGCAACGACTCTCATGGCCCCGGTAACGGCCCCTGCCAGGACACGACGGCGCGCAGCGCCGTCGTGATCAGTCTCAAGAGCCCGCCGGGACGTTGCGTCGGCGCCCTCCGCAGGGACGCTGTGCCGCCGGGACGTTGCGTCGGCGCCCGCCGCAGGGACGCAGTCCTGCCGGGAAGCTGAGAGTCATCAGGATGCCGCTCCGCGGCATCCTGTCCTGGCAGGGGCCGTTACACGAGCCGGGACGTCGAGAGTCATCAGGATGCCGCTCCGCGGCATCCTGTCCTGGCAGGGGCCGATACACCGGGCCGTTACAGGCGCCGGGCCCGATACAACGGCACCGCATCCGGTATCCCCCTGATCGATCGCGCTCCGGCGGATGACCACCGGAAGCGCTCGTTGCCGACCGCGTCGCGGACGTCGCGGGTGGCGAGGATGCTTCCCGCGCGGGCGATCGACGTGATTCTGCTCGCGAGGTTCACGGGGCTGCCGTACCAGTCGCCGCCGCGGGCCACGGCGGGTCCGGAGGCGAAGCCCGCGCGCAACTGGGGGAGCGCGTCGCCGAGCGCGTCAGCGGCGGCCATCAGGTCGGACGTCATGTCGAGCAGCGCCGCCGCGTCCGGTGAGACGAGCATCACCGAGTCGCCGATCGTCTTGACGAAGCGCACGGGCGGGCGCAGCATGTCGGCGACCAGCACGCCGAGCCGATACGCGACGCGCTCGAGGTCGCCCGGGGGGATCTCCTCGCCGAGCCGCGTGAAGCCGACGAGATCGGCGAACGCGACCGTGATGTCGCGCGTCCCGGGCAGTCCGCCGATCGCGGCGCGCTCGGCTGCGGCCACGGCGGCCTCGCGCACGGCGGCCCGCAGATGCAGGACGAGGTTCGCCTCGATGATCGGGCCGACGAACGGTGCGACCTGCGCGACCTGCTCGGAGAACCGCGCGGCAAGGTCGGACTCGCTGAGCTCCGGGTCGTACGAGAGCTCGAAGATCACCGCGGTCATGGCGTCCGCGACCGGGCGGATCGCGCCGGACATCACCCGCGTGGTCTCCTCGATCTGCTCGTCGGTGACGCCGGTCAGGCGCAGCCGGCTGGTGAGCGCGTTGAGCTGGATGTCGGTGTCGCTGAGCGACGGGTCATCGGGGTCGGCTATCGGACCGCCGTTGGCGCGGCGCAGCGTCAGCATGAAGTCGAGGTCCATGCCGGACTTCTCGGACACCTCGCGGGCCGACCAGCGCGGCGCGCCCCCGAGCACGAGTTCGGCCGGGAGTGCCGCGAGCCGGCCTTCGGACACCGCCCGGTGCAGCTCCTCGAGGCTCACCCCGCCACCGGCGAGCTCCTCCAGAAGCCTCACCCGCTCGCCGCGCGCCGCGTCATCGAGTCCCTCGAGGAGACCTTCCGCGTCCCAGTCCACGACGTCGGCCACGCGCTGAACCCTACGTCCGCGGGCAACCCTGCGAGGATGGTCCCTCATGTCCGATCGCCCACGCCGCCGGCTCAGCGCCGCAGAACGCCGTGACGAGCTGCTCGATGCGGCCGGCGAGGTCTTCGCGGGGTCCGGGTATCACGGAGCCTCGCTCGAGGAGATCGCCGCCGCCGCCGGCGTTTCGAAGGCCCTGATCTACGAGCACTTCGCGTCGAAGCGGGAGCTTCATGCCGAGCTCGTCGAGCGTCACGCCACCGAGATCTTCCGCCGCCTCCAGGTCAACGCGGAGTCCGGCGCGACCGGGGAGGAGCGGCTGCGCGGAGGCATCGACGCGTTCCTGTCGTTCGTCGAAGAGCATCGCGACGCGTGGCGTGCGCTGTTCCGCGACGCCGCCGACCCGGAGGTGGCCGAGGCGATCGCCGGTGTCCAGTCACAGGCGGTGGGGGTGATCGCGACACTGATGGCCGCTGACCCCGACCGGCATGAGAACCCGAACGTCACGCCGGATCAGCGCGCGCTGTTCCTGGAGGTGCACGCGTCACTCCTGTCCGGGGCGACGCAGGCCGTCGCGAACTGGTGGTACGACCACCGCGGCGTGCCGCGCAGCGCGGTCGTCGATCGCGTGATGGAGTTCTGCTGGCTCGGCCTCGAGCGCGTCTCCGAGGGCGAGGTCGTCAGGCGCTGAGACGCCGCGGGCCGGAGCGGATCTCGACGGTGGCCGGCTGGTCGGCGGTGCGCCGGCCCGACTGCATGTCCCAGTAGAGGCAGCCGATCAGCGCCTCGGTGACCTTCGGGTCGAACTGCCGGCCGGCGCAGCGGCTCAGCTCGGCGATGGCGTAGTGGTGCGTCTGAGCGGCGCGGTAGGGACGGTCGGTCGTCATCGCGCTGTAGGTGTCGCAGGCGAGGATGATGCGACTGCCGATCGGGATGTCGTCGCCGCGCAGGCCGTCGGGGTAGCCGCTGCCGTCGTAGCTCTCGTGCTCGTGGCGAACGATCCGGGCGACCGCGCCCATGCCGGGGATGGCCCGCAGGATGCGCTCGCCGATCACCGGGTGCTCGCGCATCAGCGCCCACTCGGCCTCGTCCAGCGCGCCGGGCTTGTTGAGGATGCGGTCGGGCATCGCGACCTTGCCGATGTCGTGCAGCAGCGCGGCTGCCGCGACGTGCTCGGTCTCGCGCTGGTCCAGGCCGAGGGCGGCGGCGACGCGCCGCGCCATCTCCACGACCTCCTCGGAGTGCTCGCCGGTGTAGCGGTCGCGCTCCAGCAGCGTCGTCGCGAGCGCCTCGACGACCGCGGCGTGTGCCGGGTCCGCGTCGCGCACGCCGTCGGCCAGTCTCACGGCTGAGCGGGCGCCGCCGAGGGCGCGGGCGCGATCGAGGCCGCGATGGGCGGCGGCGATGAGCTCGCCGAGGCTCCCGCCATCGACGTGCACCGCGAGGCCGGCCGAGACGGTGACGAAACCCGCCTCGGGAAGGTTGCCGTGCTCGAGCTCGTGGATCAGCCGGTCGCAGCACGACTGGGCTCCCGCGAGGGCGGTGCCCGGCATCAGGACCGTGATCTCGTCGGCCCCGGAGCGTCCGATCACGTCACTCGCGCGGGTCAGGCGCCGCAGGCGGTCGGCGATGTCGACGAGTGCCTCGTTGCCCGCGGCGGCGCCGCGCCGGGTGTTGAGGTCGCGGAACCCGTCGATGTCGATGATGGCCATCGTCGCCGGGCGCGGATCGCGCTCGCAGTTGCGCAATGCCAGCTCTGCGCGCTCGAGGAACGTGTCGAGCGCCAGGAAGCGCGTGCGGGGGTCGCGCAGCGTGCGATCGCGCAGCTGGGACTCCAGAGCGCGGATGCGCGCTTCGGACTCCGACAGCCGACCGCGGAGGGCCAGTCGTTCTCCACCGGACAGGAGCACGCCGCATCTATCGGCTCCTGAAAGGCGTGCAAAGCGGCGACGTGACGCCTTTGGACGAGTGTCGTAGTGGGAGGCATCCGGTCCGCAGCGCAGAATCAACTCCCGTGATCGTCCTCGGTATCGACCCAGGCTTGGCGAACTGCGGCTTCGGCGTGGTGCGCCGCGCCGGCGGGCGCCTGGTCGCCCTCGACGGCGGGGTCGTGACGACGCGCTCCGGGCTGCAACCGGAATTGCGGCTTGCACAGCTCTTCGACCGCCTGGATGAGCTGATCTGCGAGCACGAGCCCGACGCGCTGGCGCTCGAGGCGCTGTATTTCGGTCAGAACGTCCGGACGGCCTTTGCCGTGGGTCAGGCGCGCGGCGTGATCCTGCTGGCGGCCGGGCGACGCGGCATCGCCTGCCACGACTACACGCCCCAGCAGGTCAAGGGCGCCGTCTGCGGGACCGGTCGCGCCCCCAAGGATCAGGTGACGCGCATGGTCCAGTCGCTCCTGAGCCTGACGGAGGCGCCGACGCCCGATCACGCGGCCGATGCGCTCGCCGTCGCGATCTGCCACGCCAACCATGCGCCGCTGCAGAGCGCTGCCGCCGCGGGCCTGGCGGGTGCACGATGATCGCGCTCGTCGGCGGCGAGGTCGCGGTGCGGCGCGGCGATCACGTCGTCGTCGAGACGGCGGGCGGAGTCGGCTACCGGCTGTCGGTCTCCGCGGAGACGCTCCGGCACGTGCCCGCTGTCGGCCATCCGGTCTCGCTGCACGCGCACCTCGTCGTGCGTGACGACACGATGCAGCTCTACGGCTTCGCGGCCGAGGAGGAGCGAGATCTCTTCCTCATGCTGCTCGCGGTGCAGGGCGTCGGCCCGAAGGTCGCGCTGGCGCTGCTCAGCGGCGGTCCGCCGCGCGAGCTCGTCGGGGCGCTCGCCGCGGGCGACGTGCAGCGGCTGCAGGCGGTGCCCGGGATCGGGAAGCGCACCGCGGAGCGGATCGTCGTGGAGCTGCGCGAGAAGGTGGGCGGTCTCGAGGGCGGCGATCACGCGATCGTCGTCACCCGCGGCGACGACCCCCGGCGCCTGGCGCGCGAGGGCCTGCTCGAGCTGGGCTTCGCGCCGGCCGAGGCCGAGGCGCTGATCGCGGTCGCCGAGGGCGAGAGCACCGAGGAGCTGCTGCAGAGCGCGCTGAGGGCGGCGCGACGCTGATGAGTCCTGGGGAGCCCCGCATCCAGACGCCCGGCGTGCTGGCCGGCGACGAGGACCTGGACCGGTCGCTGCGTCCGCGGCGCCTGGAGGACTTCATCGGTCAGGAGAACCTGCGCGAGCAGCTCACGGTGTCCCTGCAGGCCGCGTCAGCGCGCGAGGAGCCGCTCGACCACGTGCTGCTCTCGGGTCCGCCCGGCCTGGGGAAGACCTCGCTCGCGCAGATCATCGCCGAGGAGATGGGCGCGCCGTTCGTGCAGACGGCCGGGCCGGCGCTGGAGCGCAAGGGCGACATCGCCGCGCTCCTGACGGCGCTCGAGCCGGGCGCGGTCTTCTTCGTCGACGAGATCCATCGCCTGAACCGCGCGCTCGAGGAGACGTTCTACCCGGCGATGGAGGACCGGCGGCTTCCGATCACGATCGGGCAGGGAGCCGGCGCACGTGTCGTCACCCTCGATCTGCCGCCGTTCACCCTCGTGGGCGCGACGACGCGAGCCGGCCTGCTGTCGACCCCGTTGCGCGACCGGTTCGGCATCCAGCATCGCCTCGACGTCTACGGGCCGGCCGAGCTGGCGACGATCGTGCACCGCTCGGCGCGCATCCTCGGCGTGCAGCTCGACGAGGACGGCGCGCTGGCGATCGCCGGCCGCAGCCGCGGGACGCCGCGCGTCGCCAATCGGCTGCTGCGCCGGGTCCGGGACTGGGCGGAGGTCCGCGGCACCGGTGTCGTCACCGCGCAGGCCGCCGACGAGGCGCTCACGCTGCTCGAGGTCGACGAGGCCGGCCTCGACCGCCTGGACCGGGAGATCCTCGGTGCGCTCTGCACGACCTTCTCGGGCACCGCGGTCGGGCTGTCGACGCTGGCGATCGCCGTCGGCGAGGAGTCCGACACGATCGAGGACGTCTACGAGCCGTATCTGCTGCAGTGCGGCCTGATCCGGCGAACGCCGCGCGGGCGCATGGCGACGCCGCGCGCGTACGAGCATCTCGGCCTCGAGCCGCCGCGCGACCCGGCCCTCTTCTCGTGAGGCGTCCACTCGGCGGCGCAGGCGGAGTCCGCGACGCGTACCCTTCCCCGGGAACTCAATGGCGCACCACTTCATCTGTCCCAACTGCGGCAACCGCTCAGCAGCCACCGATCGCAACGCCGGCTTCCGCTCGGAGCCCAAGGGCTGCGAGAAGTGCGGCTTCGGCTTTCTGTTCGAGTTGCTGGACGACTACTACCCGGCGCCGGACGCCGCCTTCTTCGTCTGCGACCAGCAGGGCCGCGTGATCGCCTGCGGGCGCGGGGCGTTCGAGCTCACGGGCCTGGACGACGAGCGCGTCATCGGCCGCGCGGTCGGTGACGTCCTCGGCCTCGTGTTCACCGGCGACGAGGACCCTGTCGCCACCGTGCTCGAGTGGGGCGTGCGCGCGCTCTCCAAGCCGGTCCAGGTCAACGCCGAAGGCGATCTGCCCGCCCGGGCGACCGCCGACCTGTTTCCCGCATACGACGAGGACGGCGGCATGCTCCTCATCCTGACCCCCGACAAGTAAGCCTGCGCACCTCGATGACCGACCGCCGCCGCAACTTCCTGATCCTGCTGTTCATCGGCGGGCTGCTGGCCATCTCGGCCGTCGTGATCGCCGCGAAGCCGACGAAGCTCGGTCTCGACCTCAAGGGCGGCGTCTCGCTCGTCTACCAGGCGAAGCCGACGAAGCAGTCGCAGGTCACGGGCGATGCGATCAACCGCACGATCGACATCATGCGCCAGCGGATCGACACGTTCGGCGTGGCCGAGCCGGAGATCCAGCGCGCCGGCAGCGATCAGATCGACGTCTCGCTCCCGGGCTCCAAGAACGCCGATGACGCCGCACGGCAGGTCGGCAAGACGGCCCAGTTGTACTTCTACGACTGGGAGACGAACGTCCTCGACGCGAACTGCAAGCCGGACCCGACGAACACGTCGGTGACGGGCGGCCCGTCGGCCGGGCGCGTCGGCGGGCTGTCGCACTACGACGCGGTCGTCCGCGCGAGCAAGTGCCCCGCCACGAACACGGGCAAGGAGACGACGAACGGCCTCTACTTCTACGTCGACGACAAGACGCAGAAGGTGCTCGCCGGGCCGTTCGAGGCCAAGTCGGATCTCCAGAAGGAGATCGTCGACAAGAAGCTGCCGGAGACCAAGGACCAGCGGATCGTCGAGGTCAAGCCCGGGACCGTCGTCCTGCAGGCCGAGAAGGGCACGGACGGCAAGCCGTCCGACCAGTTCTACGTGCTGCGCGACGCGCCCGCGCTCAACGGCACCGACATCAAGAACCCCAAGCAGAACTTCGACAACGGCCCGGGCGGCAGCGGCGGGCCGACGGTCACCTTCGACTTCACCGACAAGGGCCGAAAGAGCTGGCAGAAGACGACGCGCGCGATCGCCCAGCGCGGGCAGGACAACTTCTTCGGCGGCAGCCCGCAGGACGCCTTCCAGCACTTCGCGATCGCGCTCGACAACGAGCTGATCTCGACGCCGTACATCGACTTCCAGCAGAACCCCGACGGGATCGACGGGGCGAACGGCTCGGAGATCTCCGGCGGCTTCACGATCAAGACGGCCCAGAACCTGGCCACGCTCCTGAAGACCGGCGCCCTGCCGATCAAGCTGCAGCTCATCTCCGCGTCGTCGGTGTCGGCGACGCTCGGCAAGCAGGCGCTGAACGAGGGCCTGATCGCCGGCCTCGTGGGCCTCGTGCTCGTCTCGCTGTTCCTGCTGATCATCTACCGCGTGCTCGGCCTGGTCGCGATCTTCGGGCTCGCGGTCTACGGCATGTTCATGTTCGCGCTCGTCAAGCTGATCCCGATCACGATGACGCTGCCGGGCATCGCCGGCCTGATCCTCACCATCGGCGTCGCCGCGGACGCGAACATCATCATCTTCGAACGCGTCAAGGAGGAGATACGCGCCGGAAGATCGGTGCCGATCGCCATCTCCCAGGGCTACAAGAAGGGCCTGACGGCGATCGTCGACGCGAACGTCGTGACGTTCATGGTCGCGTTCATCCTGTTCATCCTGGCGACCGCCGGGGTGAAGGGCTTCGCGTTCACGCTCGGCGTCGGCACCCTGGTCTCGTTCCTCACCGCGGTCCTCCTGACGCAGGCCGTGCTGGGCTCGCTCGGGCGCTCGCGCCTGATCACGCACCCCGCCGCGCTCGGTGCGCAGTCCACACGCCAGCGGTTCCGCTGGGACTACATGGGCGCGTCGAAGTGGTTCTTCTCGTTCTCGGGAATGATCCTGCTCGTCGGGGCGCTCGCGCTCGGCGCCAACGGACTGAACCTCGGCATCGACTTCACATCCGGGACGCGCATCGTCGCCGAGCTGAACCAGACCGCGAGCGAGTCGCAGATCCGCGACACGCTTGCGCCGATCGGGCTGGCGGGCGCCAAGATCCAGAAGATCACCGGCAAGGAGTTCAAGAGCCAGCAGGCGTTCCAGATCTCCACGGACACGCTGACCCCCGCGAAGCGCACGGACGCCGAGGCGCGGCTCGACAAGCGATTCGGCGGCGGGACGTTCAGTTTCGAGACGATCGGGCCGACGTTCGGCAACACGGTCGCCAAGGGCGCGATCATCGCGATCATCGCGTCGCTGATCGTGATCAGCTCGTACATTGCGCTGCGGTTCGAGTGGCGCTACGCCGTGCCGGTGCTGATAGCGCTGATGCACGACCTCCTCATCACGGCGGGGGTCTATGCACTCCTCGGGCTGGAGGTGACGACCGCGACCGTGGCGGCCCTGCTCACCATCTTGGGCTACTCCCTGTACGACACCATCATCGTGTTCGACCGCGTGCGCGAGAACGTGCCGCGAATGCCCAGAGCCGCCTTCTCCCAGATCGTGAACCGGTCGATGAGCGAGGTGCTGATGCGGTCGCTCGCGACCTCGTTCTGCACGCTGCTGCCGATCGTGTCCCTGCTGGTCTTCGGCGGGGAGACGCTGAAGGACTTCGCCTTCGCGCTGACGGTCGGCGTCGTCTCGGGCACCTACTCGTCGATCTTCATCGCCTCGCCGGTGCTCATGCACTGGAAGGAGGGTGAGGGCGTGTGGCGCAAGCGCCGCGCCCGCGTCGCCGCCGCGAACGACGGCCACGTTCCGCCGTACGCGACGGCCGCCGGCGGTGCGGCGATCGAGGTCGAGCCCGCGCAGCCCAAGCGCCCGTCGCGCCGCATCACGTCGCCGGACGATCCCTCGATGGGTGTGAGCAAGGACGAGTTCGACGACATGGTGCGCGATCTGCACGCCGATGCGCCGTCGACGAGCACCGCCACCGCCGAACTCGAGGACGAGGACGACGATCTGACCCGCGGACCTGCTGCCCGAGGACCTGGTCATGAAGGACGAGCCGAAGAAGAAGCGCCCGTCCAGACCCCGCAACCGCCGTCACGGGAGACGCTGATGGGCCTTCTCGCCTGGGTCACGATGGGCCTCGCCCTCTGGCACTTCTCGATCTTCATCCCCGACCGGTTCTGGGGCGGGATCGTCGGCAACCTCATCTGCGCCGTGATCGGCGCCGTGCTGTTCGGGCTCGTCGTCAACGGGTTCACGATCCCGAACAACGACAACATCGACATCCTCACCGCGCTCGACGCGATCCCCGGCGCGCTGCTGGGCATGGCCTTCGCGTACGCGATGGGCGTGCGCAAGGGCAATCCCGCGCTCGAGCTGTAGCTGAGCCGCCGGGCGTCCTCGACGTCCGGCCCGGTCCTAGAGTCGCGGTGTGGACGTGCAGTTCGACATCGCGCCGGCGCCGGTCGCCGAGTGCCTGCGGCTCGAGGCCGAGCTCGACCTGAGCTTCCCGGTCGCGCAGGTGCTCGTGCGCCGTGGCCTGAGCGATCCCGCGCCGCTCGCGCGTTCCTGCAGGCCGCCGACCGGCACGACCCGTCGGAGTTCGCCGGGATCGACGTCGCCGTCGCGCTGATCCTCGATCACGTCGCCCGAGGCTCGCGGATCGTCGTCCACGGCGACTACGACGCCGACGGCGTCTGCTCGACCGCGATCCTCGTGCGCACGCTGCGCTCGCTGGGCGCCGACGCCGCGTGGTTCCTGCCGAGCCGGACCGACGACGGGTACGGCCTCAGCATGGGCACCGTCGAGCGCCTGGCGGCCGAGGGCGCGGGACTGCATCGTCACCGTCGACTGCGCGATCACCGCGGTCGAGGAGGTCGCGCGCGCCCACGAGCTCGGGCTCGACGTGGTCGTCACCGATCACCACCAGCCGCGAGCCGACGGCCGGCTGCCGGCCGCTCCGACCGTCCATCCGATGACCGGCGGGTATCCCACCGCGGACCTCTGCGCCGCCGGCGTCGCGTACAAGCTCGCCGGCGCTCTGCTGCAGGCCGCCGGGCGCGATCCGGCCGAGGCCGACGAGGACCTCGACATCGTCGCGCTGGCCACGGTCGCCGACTGCGTTCCGCTGCGCGGCGAGAACCGCCGGCTCGTGCGCGAGGGCCTCGTCGCGCTCGGTCGCTCCCAGCGCGTCGGCCTGCGCGCGCTGATGCGGGTCGCCCAGGCCGACCCCGCCGCCATCGACGAGCAGACGATCGGCTTTCGCCTGGCGCCGCGCATCAACGCCGCGGGGCGCCTGCACCGCGCCGACGCCGGCGTCGAGCTGCTGCTGACCGGCGACGCCGAAGCGCGCGGAGACCATCGCGGGCGAACTGGACGCGGCGAACGCCGAGCGCCGCCACGTGGAGACGCGGATCCTGTTCCAGGCCGAGGCGCTCGTCGCCGAGCAGGGCGAGCGGCCGGCCTACGTCCTGGCCGGCGAGGACTGGCATCCCGGGGTCATCGGGATCGTCGCCTCGCGGATCGCCGACCGTCACCACCGGCCGGTGCTCATGATCGCGCTCGACGGCGAGCGCGGCACGGGCTCCGGGCGCTCGATCCCCGCGTTCGACCTGCTCGCCGGCCTCGATGCGTGCGCCGAGCACATGGAGCGACACGGAGGGCACCGCGCGGCGGCGGGGTGCACCGTGCGCCGCGATCAGGTCGACGCGCTGCGCTCGGCGTTCGAGGCGCACGCCGCGGCGGTGCTCGCGCCGTCGGACTTCGTGCCGCGCGAGCGCGTCGACGCGGTCGTCGGCGGCGAGGCGCTCGGGATGCCGCTCGCGGAGGAGCTCGCGCGCCTGGCGCCGTTCGGCATCGGCAACCCGCGGCCGTCGCTGCTCGTCCCGGCCGCGAGGCTCACCGACCCGCGGCAGATGGGGGAGGGGAAGCACGTGCGCTTCACCGTGGAGTCCGGGGGCGTGCGGGCGGCCGCGGTCGCCTTCGGGAGGCCGCGCCTGCCGGATGGCCACGAGCAGCCGCTGGACACGAGCTTCGCGCTCGAGGTCAACCGCTGGCAGGGTCGTGAGGATGCCCGCCTCGTGCTGCGCGAGAGCGCGGCCCCCCAGGCTGACGGCGTCACGGTCATCGGGCGACCCGAGCGCTTCATCGACGCCGCGCTCGCGGAGCTCGACGCGCCGCTGGTGCCGCCCGTGCCCCCGCCGTCGCCCGGGTGCGCGCCTCGTCCGCGACTGTCGCGGCAGGGGGATCGCCGGCACGGTGATGGCGCTCGTCGCCTCCGGCGAGCCGGTGCTCGTCCTGGTCGCGTGCGACGAGCGCCGCGCGCGCCAGCTCCGTGGCCGGCTCGGCGGTTTCGCGCTCTGCTCATGGGATGCGCTCGAGCGCGAGCCCGGGCTCGCGGACTCGCGGGCCCACCTCGTCGCACTCGACCCGCCGCAGAGCGACGGCCCAGGAAGCGCTCCTGCGGCGCGGAACGGACGTCCAGATGGCCCATCTGGCGTGGGGGGAACCTGAGCTACGCTTTACGCAGGATGTGCTCGAGCACGACTACGAGCCGCGCGCCGCGCTCGCAGAGCTGTACCGAACGCTCCGCGCCGCTGCGGGAGCGTCGCTCGAGGACGTCCTGCGCGGCCCGGCTCCAGGGGTGCGCACCGCGGCGCAGGCCGGCCGCGGGCTGCGCGTCCTGCTCGAGCTGGGCCTGGTGGGGCTCGACCGCGCGACGCTCGAGTTCCGCGTTCCCGACGCCGGCCGCCGCGAGCTCGAGGAGTCGGCGGCCCACCGGGCCTACCTCACGCGCCTGGAGGCGCGACGGCAATGGCTGAGCCCGGCCGCCAGACGGGCGGCGTGACGGCCGAGGCCGGCCCTGAGGCGCTCGGCGCGACGAGCGCCGAAGCCGCGGCGCTCGATGCCGCGGAGGTCACGCCGACCGAGCGCCGGCTGCTCAGCGACCTGTTCGCGATCGTCGAGGAGCACGCGGACGAGGCGGCACTCCCGGTCGACCGCGACCGCGTCGTGCAGGCGTTCCTGTTCGCCTGTGTCCATCACGCCGACCAGCGCCGCAAGTCCGGCGAGGACTTCATCGTCCATCCGGTCGGCGTCGCGAAGATCTGCGCCGGGCTGCGCCTGGACACCGAGACGCTCTGCGCCGCGCTGCTGCACGACACGGTCGAGGACACCAGCGCGTCGCTGGAGGAGGTCGAGCAGCAGTTCGGCGAGGAGGTGGCCGCGCTCGTCGACGGCGTCACGAAGCTCGAGGGCATCACGTTCACCTCACGCGACGAGGCGCAGGCCGAGAACTACCGCAAGATGATCGTCGCGATGGCGACGGACATCCGCGTCATCCTGATCAAGCTCGCCGACCGCCTGCACAACATGCGCACGATCGGTGCGATGACGAAGCAGAAGCAGATCGAGAAGGCGAAGGAGACGCTCGACGTCTACGCGCCGATCGCGCATCGCCTCGGCATCCACGCGATGAAGTGGGAGCTCGAGGACCTCGCGTTCGCCGCGCTGCATCCGCGCAAGTACCAGGAGATCAAGAGCCTCGTCAACCAGCAGCGCGAGGAGCGCGAGGACTACGTCACGCACGCCGGCGCGACGCTCAACGGCGAGCTCGACGCGCTCGGCATCACCGCGGAGATCTCCGGCCGCGCGAAGCACTTCTACTCGATCTACTCGAAGATGACCCGCAAGGGCCGCGAGTTCAACGAGATCTACGACCTCACCGCGATGCGCGTGATCGTCGAGTCGGTGAAGGACTGCTACGGCGCGGTCGGCGTCATCCACTCGCTGTGGAAGCCGCTGCCCGGGCGCTTCAAGGACTTCATCGCGATGCCGAAGTTCAACATGTACCAGTCGCTGCACACGACGGTGATCGGGCCCGAGGGGCTGCCGCTGGAGATCCAGATCCGCACGCGTGAGATGCACGACATGGCCGAGTTCGGCGTCGCCGCGCACTGGATGTACAAGACGACACCGGGCGGCAAGCGCACCAAGGAGCAGGACGGCGAGGCGAAGCTCAAGTGGCTGCGCTCGATGCTCGACTGGCAGCAGGAGCTCTCCGACCCCAAGGAGTTCGTCGAGAACCTGAAGGTCGACCTGTTCGACGAGGAGGTCTTCGTCTTCACGCCCAAGGGCGAGGTCAAGTCGCTCGCCGCCGGCGCGACGCCGCTCGACTTCGCCTACGAGATCCACACCGAGCTCGGGCACCGCTGCGTGGGCGCGAAGGTCAACGGCAAGATCGTCCCGCTGAACTACCAGCTGCGCTCGGGCGACCGGATCGAGGTGCTGACGAGCAAGCGCGAGCGCGGCCCCTCACGCGACTGGCTGGCGGTCGTCAAGACGACCCGTGCGCGCAACAAGATCAAGCAGTTCTTCAAGGCCGAGGGTCGCGAGGACGCCGAGCACGCGGGTCGCGAGCTGCTGCAGGAGCACCTGCGCAAGGCGGGGCTCCCGGCCCAGAAGATCACCGGCTCGCCGCTGCTGGCGGACGTCATCCGCGAGATGGGCTTTCGCAAGGCCGACGACTTCTACATCGCGCTCGGCGGCGCGAAGATCTCCCCGAAGGTCGTCGTCAACAAGGTCCTCCAGCGCCTCAAGCAGGGGGAGGCCGCGGAGGAGGAGAGCGGCGTCGCCGACACGCTCGTCTCCGACCGCAGCCGCCGCCGCCAGCCGACGGGCTCGTCGGGCTCCTACGGCATCCGCGTCGAGGGCGTCGACGACGTCATGCTGCGACTGGCCAAGTGCTGCCACCCGGTTCCGGGCGATCCGATCGTCGGCTACGTCTCGCTGGGCCGCGGGATCACGATCCATCGCGACGACTGCCCGAACGTGGCGGCGCTGCGCAAGGATCCCGAGCGTTTCGTGCCGGTCCACTGGGAGGGCGATCACGAGTCGGCGTTCAAGGTGGAGATCCAGATCGACGCGTGGGACCGCCACCGCCTGCTCGAGGACCTCTCGCGGGCGCTCTCCGAGCAGGGGATCAACATCATCGAGGCACGTTGCCTCGTGAACCGTCCGATGGTCTCCAACCGATTCGTCGTCGAGGTCGTCGACACGCAGGCGCTGAAGGCGACCGTCACGCGGCTGCGCGGGATCGAGGGCGTGTTCGACGCCTACCGCGTCACCCCGAGCGCCTGAGCGCGCTCACGACACGACGGTCAGCGCGCCCGGGCAGCACCTCGAAGTGGATCGGTCTCGAAGGCGCCGATGAAGTCGCCGTCGACCTGGACGCCGATGGCCTGATCTCCGTCGGCGCGGATGTCGAGCTCCCGCAGGCCCGTCAGCGACTCGACGTTGCGGTGATCGGTGACCTCGTAGCGCTCCAGGAGCAGACGCGGCGCCATCGTCAGGTCCAGCGGCGAGGTGCGCGCCAGGACGGCGGCCGACAGCGTCCCGGAGTCGAGCGCGACGTCGCGGCAGATCGGGATCGGCCGGGTGCCGGCGTAGGTGTACGGGTCGCCGTTCTGCACGAGCACGGTGACGCCCTCGACCGGACCCTCGGGGCCCTCGACGATCAGCCGCGGCGGGCGGATGGCGTAGCGGCGGACGAACACCTGGGCCGCGCTCTGCATGTAGTACCACTGCCGCCAGCGCGCCTTGCGGCCCGGGTGCGCGTCGACGTGCTCCACGACGCTCGCGTCGAGGCCGGCGCCGGCGGAGAACGTGAAGACGCGGCCGTTCACCCGCCCCAGGTCGACCTGGCGCGGGTGCCAGTCGTCGGCCAGGCGCAGCACGTGCTCGGTCGCGTCGATGATCTCCGCGGGGATCCCGATCATCTTCGCGAACACGTTCTGGGAGCCGCCGGGGAGCGGGCAGAGCGGCACGTCCGAGCCGGCGAGGCCGTTCGCGACCTCGTTCAGCGTGCCGTCGCCGGCCAGCACCACCACGACGTCGAAGCCGTTCGCGGCGGCCTCGCGCGCGAGGTCCGTCGCATGCCCGCGGGCGGCGGTGTCCATGGCCGTCACGTCGTAGCGGCTCTGCAGCGCGGCGAGCACGAGTCGTCGCAGCCGCGCGTCGACCGAGGTCGCGTACGGGTTGACGACGACGAGCATCCGGCGGCGCAGCACTGGCGCCTCGAGTGCTGCGGCGTCGGCGAGGGCCAAGCTAGAGGAAGCCACGTCGGCGGAACAGGGCGAGCATGGCCCCGAGGATCACGACCATGACGGCGATGATGATCCAGAACCCGCCGATGTCGCCCTGCCACGGGACCTTGACGTTCATGCCGAAGATGCTCGCGATCAGCGTCAGCGGGAGCAGCATGACGCTGAACGCCGTCAGGATCCGCAGGATGTCGTTGAGCTGGTGGGAGAGCACGGACTCGTTCGTGTCCTCCAGCGCCTCGACGACCTCCTTGAAGTTCTCCAGCATGTCCCAGACGCGCTCGGACGCGTCGTTGATGTCGTCGAAGTACATGTCGAGCTGCTCGGGGATGTAGCGCCGGGTCGTGCGCTCGAGATCCGAGAGGGCGGTGCGCATCGGCCGCACGATCTTGCGGAAGTTGATGATCTCCTGCTTGACGTTCGAGATGTCGCGCACGACCTCGCTCGAGCGTCCCTCGAACACGTCGTCCTCGAGCCGCTCGAGCTTGTTCCCGATCTTGCGCAGCATCGGGAACGAGGCGTCGACCGAGTCGTCGACGATCCGGTAGAGCAGGTAGCCGGGGCCCTTCTCGAAGAGCTGGTCGCGCAGGTCGGCGTTCGAACGGCAGCGCTCGAACAGGTAGTCCAGCGACGGAAGCGGCTGGTTGGGGATCGTGATGACGTAGTCCGGGCCGAGGAAGACGTCGATCTCGGCGGCGTTGAGCCGGCCGACCGCCTTGTCGTAGCGCGGGAACTGCAGCACGATGAACAGGTACTCCTCGTACTCGTCGACCTTCGGGCGCTGGTTGCGCGACCCGACGTCCTCGTAGTCCAGCGCGTGGAAGTGGAACTGGTCGTCGACCCACGAATGCTCGGGATGGCGCCAGCGCTCGACGTTGATCCAGCGCAGCGGACGCTCCGCGGTGCCGGCCTCGATGGTCTCGACCTGTGCGGTCTCGGACTCAGGCGTGATGTCGACGGCGGGGCCGCGCGAGCGCGCCACCCTGCGAAGGCGGGGCTTGGGGAGGCTCGGCATCGGGACTTCGCGGCTCGTCGGTCATCGCAGGTTCCTCGGCGGCCAGTGTACCGGCGGTCAGGCGGCCGCGGAAGATGCGGGCGCGAGCATGCGCTTTCGGTCCGTCGCCGGGCATGCTAGGTTTCACGGCACATAGCTGGACACATCAAGAGGGGTGGAGGGAATGGCCCGACGAAACCCCGGCAACCCTCTCGCGTTCGACGTGAACGTGGGAGTAGGTGCCAATTCCATCAGGCAACCCATTTATGCCTGGGAGATGTGGCTTGGGATTCGCTCTGAGGACCTTCGCCACACACCAGCGGAGGTCTTTCTTCATGACAGCGATCCACCTGAACTGCCGCGAATGCGGCGCTGAGTATCCGCTCGACGCGCGCTACGTCTGCACGAAGTGCTTCGGCCCGGTCGAGGTCGGCTACGACCACGGCGGGCTGGCGAACGACGTCCCCGGCCTGCGCCGCCGGATCCAGGGCGGCCCGCAGAACATCTGGCGCTACGCGGACTTCCTGCCGGTCGAGGGCCAGCCCGGCCCGTCCGGCCGCTCGTCCTCGCGGTTCGGCCTGCCGGCCGGCTGCACCCCGCTGATCCGCGCCGACCGCCTGGCCGAGCGCCTCGGGCTCGGCGAGGTCTGGGTCAAGAACGACGCCGCCAACCCGACGCACTCGTTCAAGGACCGCGTCGTCAACGTGGCCGCCGCCCGTGCCCGCGAGCTGGGCTTCGACGTGCTCGCCTGCGCCTCGACCGGCAACCTCGCGAACTCCGTCGCCGCACACGGCGCGGCGCTCGGGATGACCACCTACGTCTTCATCCCGTCCGACCTCGAGGAGCAGAAGGTCCTCGCGACGGGCGTGTACGGCACGAACCTCGTGAAGGTCCGCGGGAACTACGACGACGTCAACCGCCTGTGCACCGAGCTCTCCGGGCGAGCGCGACTGGGCGTTCGTCAACGTCAACCTGCGCCCGTACTACGCCGAGGGCTCCAAGACGATCGCCTACGAGATCGCCGAGCAGCTCGGCTGGCAGACGCCGGACCGCATCGTGGCGCCGGTGGCCTCCGGGTCGCTGTACACGAAGATCGGCAAGGGCTTCGACGAGTGGCTCGAGCTCGGGCTGATCACCGGTGACCGCCCGGTCATGCACGGCGCCCAGGCCACCGGCTGCTCGCCGGTCGCCACCGCGTGGGAGGCCGGGCCACGACGTCTGCCGTCCCGTGAAGCCCGACACCATCGCCAAGTCGCTGGCGATCGGCAACCCGGCCGACGGTCCGTACGCGCTCGAGCTCGCGAAGAAGAGCGGCGGCTCGATCGAGTCGGTCAACGACGACGAGATCAAGGCGGGCATCCGCCTGCTGGCGGAGACGACGGGCATCTTCACCGAGACCGCGGGCGGCGTGACGACGGCGACGCTCGCCAAGCTCGCCGAGCGCGGCGAGATCCGCTCGGACGAGAGCGTCGTGCTCGTCATCACCGGCGAGGGCCTGAAGACGCTCGATGCCGTGCGCGACACGTTCGAGACGTTCGAGATCGACGCGTCCTACGACCAGTTCGTCGCAGGACGTCGAGCAGCGGGCGGTGGCAGTCTGATGGCCGTCACCGTCAAGCTCCCGACGCAGCTCCGCGCCGCCGCCGGCGGCGCCGGGCAGATCCAGTGCGAAGGCGCGACCGTGGGCGCCGTCCTCGAGGCCCTGTTCGCCCAGCACGGCGAGCTGCGCGAGAGCCTCACCGACGAGAGCGGAGGGCTGCGCCGGTTCGTCAACGTCTACGTCGACGGCGAGGACATCCGCTACGGCGACGCGCTCGAGACGGCGGTCGCCGACGGCGGCGAGGTGCAGATCCTCCCGGCTGTCGCAGGCGGCTGAGGTGGCCCCGGCGCCGCTTGCGCGCCGGGATAGGATCACCGCGTGAGCAGCGTACTGGGCCGGCGCCAACCCTCTTGACACGGCGCTGGAGCACGTACCCGTGCATCCGACGACGCTCGTGATCTTCGGCGCGTCGGGCGACCTGGCCAATCGCAAGCTGCTCCCGGCGCTCTACAACCTCGCCCACGAGGGCGCGCTGCCGGTGCGCTTCAACATCGTCGGCGATCTCGCGCGCGGAGTTCACGGACGAGGAGTTCCGCGCCGAGCGCGAAGACCGCGATCCACCGGTTCAGCCGCCGCGTCGTCGACGACACGGTGCTCGAGGCGCTGCTCGCCGATGCCCGCTACGTCACCGGCATGTTCGACGACCCGGAGGCCTACGCGGAGCTGCGCGGCGTCCTGGACGGCTACGACGCGGCGACGCCCGAGCCGCTCAACCGCGTCTTCTACCTGTCGACCGCGCCCGACGTTCTTCCCGGTGATCGTCGGCGCGCTCGGGGAGGCGGGCCTCGCGACGCACGAGGGCCGCGCAGGTGCGCTGCGTGATCGAGAAGCCGTTCGGCACCTCGCTCCAGGAGGCGCTCGACCTGAACGCGCACGTGCTGTCGGTGTTCGAGGAGGATCAGATCTACCGGATCGATCACTACCTCGGGAAGGAGACGGTCCAGAACCTGCTGGCGTTCCGCTTCGCCAACGGCATGTTCGAGCCGCTGTGGAACCGCAACTACGTCGACAACGTGCAGATCACCGCGTCCGAGGACCTCGGGATCGGCACGCGCGCCGGCTACTACGACGGCGCCGGCGCGCTGCGCGACCTCGTCCAGAACCACATGCTGCAGCTGCTGTGCCTGCTGTGCATGGAGCCGCCGATCGCCTTCACCGCGGACCACGTGCGCAACGAGAAGGTCAAGGTCCTGCACGCGATCCACACGCCGCAGCCGCATGAGATCCCGCTGATGGCGGCGCGCGCCCAGTACGCGGGCGGGACGGTGTCCGGCGAGGACGTCCCGCGCTACCTCGACGAGGCCGACGTTCCGCCCGGACTCGACGACCGAGACGTTCGCGGCGCTGCGCCTGCAGGTCGCCAACTGGCGCTGGAGCGGCGTCCCGCTCTACCTGCGCACCGGCAAGCGCCTCGCGCGCAAGGTCACCGAGATCACGATCACGTTCAAGCAGGCGCCGCACATCGCCTTCGCCCAGGACGACGGCGCGCCCGGCGTGCAGCCGAACGTCCTGGTCCTGACGCTGCAGCCCAACGAGGGCGTCTCGCTCTCGCTCGGGGCGAAGATCCCGGGCACGCGCATGCGGATCGGCCCGGTGCAGATGGAGTTCCTCTACGGCACCTCGTTCATGTCGCAGTCGCCCGAGGCCTACGAGCGCCTGATCCTCGACGCGATGCGCGGCGAGGCGATGCTCTTCACCCGCAACGACGAGGTCGAGGAGCAGTGGCGCATCTGCGACCCGATCGTCTCGGCCTGGGAGGCAGCGCCTCGGTCCGCTGCCGCAGTACGAGGCGGGCTCGCAGGGGCCGGCGAGGCCGACGCGATCCTGCTCGGCGACCACGCGCTGGCGGACGATCTAGTGCCCCCGGATGACCACCGAGAGCGTCTGGGCGGCCGCCGACACGATCGCCCGAGGCGATCGAGCACGCGCTGCGCGAGCTGCTCGTCGAGCGGCACGCCGCCAACCCCGAGGCGGCGCCGGCACGGGTCCTGAACATGGTCGTCCTCGTCGACCGCGAGTGGAGCGGCGAGATCGCCAACCGCCTGCGCGGGTCGGCCAGTACCGGGCCTCGCGCACGATCGTCTGCCAGGTCGATCCGGGCCGCCGACGCTCGACGCCACGCGTCAGCATCGCCAGCGACGACGGCGACGGCGAGCGCGCCGCCGCAGGCCGTCGAGCTCGTGGTGCTCGACGTCGGGCCGCGGCACCTCCCGCACCTCGAGACGATCCTCGATCCGCTCGTCGTCACCGACCTGCTGACCGTCGCATGGTCGCCGCACGGTCACGACGAGGCCTCCGACGCGCTGCTGCGCGTCGCGCAGGTCGTCCTGATCGACTCCGTCGACGAGCCGGTGCCCGCGGAGGGCCTGGCCGCGCGCGGCGGCGCTCGCCGAGCGCGCGCGCGTCGTCGACCTCGCCTGGCTGCGCTCCGCGCCGTGGCGCGAGCGCATCGCCGCGCTGTTCGACCCGCCCGACGATCTGCGCCGCGAGCTCGAGCACATCAGCGCCGTGACCGTCCGCCACGAGCCGGCCTCCGCGGCCGCCGGGCTGCTGCTGCTCGGCTGGCTCGTCCGACCGGCTCGGCTGGACGCCCGCTGGCGCTGCAGGAGTCGCCGGGTGGCGCGCTGTCGTCGGCTCGCGCAGGCGCCCGAGCACGACGTGCGGCTCACGCTCGAGGCGTCGACGCTCGACGTGCGCGGCCTCGTGGGCCTGACGATCGAGACGACCGGCGGGCATCGCGATCGCGCTCGACCGCGGGCCCGGGCGGGCTGCACGCCGTGCGCCGCGACCCGGACGGCACCGAGCATCCCTGGACGATCATGGGCGCCTCGCGCGGCGAGGGCGGGATCCTGGGCGAGGGGATCCGGCAGGCGCTGCTGCGCGATCCGCTCTACCGGCCGGCGCTGCTCGTCGCGCAGGCCCTCGCCGGCTGAGGCGGCGGTTCGGTGCCGGGCCGGCTCGACCGCTACCGCTCCAAACGCGACTTCGGCCGGTCGCCGGAGCCTCGCGGGGAGCCTGGCGATCCGGCCGGCGGGCGCGTGCGCTTCGTCGTGCAGGAGCACGACGCGACGCGCCTGCACTGGGATCTGCGCATTGAGCACGACGGCGTGCTGGCCTCGTGGGCGCTGCCGCGATTCGTCCCGGGCACCGCGGGTGAGAACCTGATCGCGATCCGCACGGAGGATCACCCGCTGGACTACCTGACGTTCGAGGGCGAGATCCCGGCCGGCAGCTACGGCGCGGGGACGATGCGCATCTACGACCACGGCACCGCGGAGATCCTCGTCTGGGAGCCGCGCAAGGTGGAGGTGCGAGCTTCAGCGGTGAGCGCCTGACCGGGGATGCTGGGCGCTCTTTCCCGCTCGGCCGCACGGGCGAGAAGAGCGATGAATGGATGATCCACCGCATGGGCCCGCCGCTGGATCCCGCGCGAAGCCGATGCCGGACCAGATCGCCCCGATGCTCGCGCGGGCGGGCGACGCTTCCCTCGGGGCGCGCTGGGCGTTCGAGGTCAAGTGGGACGGCGTGCGCGCGATCTGCCGCAGCGAGCCGGGCCGGCTCGCGCTGTGGTCGCGCAACGCGAACGACATCACCGCCGGGTATCCGGAGCTCGCGCGGCTGAACCGGGCGCTGCACGAGCACCGCGCGATCCTCGACGGCGAGATCGTCGCGTTCTCCGCACGGACGGCCGAGCTTCCAGGCGCTGCAGCAGCGCATGCACGTTCGCGAGGAGCGGCGTGTGCGCACGGCTGGCCCGCGAGCTCCCCGTCACCTACGTCATCTTCGACCTGCTGTGGCTCGACGGTCGCTCGCTGATCGAGCTTCCCTACTCCGAGCGCCGCGCGCGCCTCGCCGAGCTCGAGCTCCACGACCCTCACTGGCAGGTGCCCGAGGGCGTGGAGGGCAGCGGCGAGGAGCTGATGAAGGCCGCCGCGGACCTCGGGCTGGAGGGCGTCGTCGCCAAGCGGCTCGACGCGCCCTACCAGCCTGGCCGTCGCAGCCCCGCGTGGGTCAAGGTCAAGCGCCGCCAGAGCGCGGAGTTCCTGATCGGCGGCTGGCTCGCCGGCGAGGGGGCGCGCGCGAATCGCATCGGGGCGCTGCTGCTCGGTGAGCCCGACGAGGAGGGGCGCCTGCGCTACGCCGGGCCGCGTCGGATCGGGGCTCGGCGACGCCGCGCTCGAGGACCTCGCGTCGCGCCTGAAGGCGGCGGCCGCGACGAGCTCGCCGTTCGCGCGACACCGAGGGCGCCGCCGCCGCCGCCGCCGGGCGCCCACTGGGTGGCTCCGGAGCTGCTCGCCGAGGTCGCCTTCACCGAGCGCTCTCGTGACGGCCTGCTGCGCCACCCGGTCTGGATCGGGCTGCGCGACGACGTCGCCGGGCCGCTGGTGTTCGCCGACGAGCGGCGCGCACGCGGGGGAGGGGTCGCCGCCCTCGCGCGGGTCGACGGACGCGAGATCCCCGTGACGAACCTCGACAAGGTCCTCTATCCGCAGACGGGATTCACCAAGCGCGAGGTGATCGAGTACTACGCGGCGATCGCGCCGGTGATGCTCCGGCACCTGGCCGGCCGCGGCCTGACGCTGAAGCGCTACCCGGACGGGGTCGACGGCGAGGCGTTCTTCGAGAAGCGCGCCCCACGCACGCGCCCGACTGGACGCGGACCGCCCGCGATCGAGGTCGGAAGCCAGACCATCGAGGCCGTCAGCGCGGACGGCGCGGCCACGCTCGCCTGGCTCGCGCAGCTCGCCTCGCTCGAACTGCACGTCCCGCTCGCGCGAGCGGAGCATCCCGGCGTGCCGACCGCCGTCGTGTTCGACCTCGATCCGGGGGCGCCGGCCGGGATCGTCGAATGCTGCCGCGTCGGCGCTGCTGCTGCGCGCGACGCTCGCCGGCGTCGGCCTGCAGTGCTTCGCGAAGACGTCGGGCTCGAAGGGGCTCCAGCTCTATCTGCCCCTGAACCGGCCCGACGCGCTCGTTCGAGCAGTCGCGCGCGTTCGCGCGAGCGCTCGCCGAGCTGCTGGCGCGTGAGGAGCCGGCGCTCGTCGTCGCCACGCAGGCCAAGGCCCGGCGCGAGGGGCGGGTCCTGATCGACTGGTACCAGAACGACCCGTCGAAGACGACGATCGGCGTCTACTCGCTGCGCGCCCGCCCGCAGCCGACCGTCTCGACCCCGGTCGACTGGGACGAGGTCGAGGCGTGCGCGGCGTCCGCAGACCCGCAGGCGCTCGTGTTCACCGCCCCTCAGGTGCTCGAGCGCGTCGCCTCGGACGGGGACCTGTTCGCGCCGGTCGACACGCTCGTGCAGCAGCTTCCGGCCGCTCTGATCACCGAATCGCCGGACGGATGTACGACGCCGCGCGTCGCCGGGCGGCGGACTGTTGTCGTACAGCGGCGGACAGCGGTCAAGCCGCGCGCCAGGACACCGATAGCGCGAGCGTGCGAACTTCTCGCAGTCGCCGCGACACCCTGCCTCGTCCGGGGGTGGGCAACCGCCTCCTCCGTGAGGAGCGTGGGTCGTTCCTGATGGAGGCGCTGGTCGCCGCCGTCCTGCTCGTCGTCCTCTCACTCGGCTTCCTCGCCGCGCTCGACGCGACCGCCCAGGAGAGCGCCGACCAGAAGTTCCGCAGCGTCGCCGCCTCGCTGGCCCAGCAGGACATGGAGCGCATGCGCGCGCTCAACGTTCAGGAGGTCACCGGGCTGAGCCAGACCCGCACGCAGGTGTCCGGGACACCGCCGATCACCTACACGATCACCTCCAAGGCGGTCTGGGTCGACGACTCGACCGGCAACGCGACCTGCTCGGGCGGCACCACCAAGGCCGACTATCTGAAGGTCACCTCGACGGTCACCTGGCCCACGATGGGGGCCACGAAGCCGATCAAGTCCGAGAGCATCGTCGCCGTCCCCAACGGGTCGTTCGGGCCCGGCCAGGGGAGCATCCAGGCGAAGATCCAGGACCGCAACGCCGTCGGCATCCCCGGGCATCTACGCCGACCTCACCGGCCCGACCGCGAGCAACGCGACGACGCGACGCGGACGGGTGCGTCTTCTGGGGCTACCTGCCGACCGGGAACTACGCGGTCGCGCTGAACACGCCCGGGTACGTCAACCCGGCCGGCCAGCAGGCCGTCAGCCAGTCGACGAGCGTCACGGGCGGGAACACCTCGAGCCTGATCTTCGACTACGACCGCGCGGCCGACCTCGACGTGAACTTCGACACGTCGGTCAGCGGCACCACGTTCGTCGCCAAGGCGACCGACGTCACGGTCGCCAACACCGCGCTCCCGCTCCCGAACTACCGCGTCTTCAACAGCGCGACGCCCGCCACGATGATCTCCTCGAACTACACGCTGTTCCCGTTCACCAACGGGTACGTCGTGTGGGGCGGGGCGTGCGCCGGCGCCGATCCGCGGACCTTCTCGCAGTCCGCGCCGACGGCGACGATCGCCCCGGGCGGCACCCAGGCGATCACCGTCCGCCTGCCCGCACTGAACGTCAAGGTCCAGGGCGGCAACCCGCCGTCGGCCGGCAACTACAACGTGCGGATCACGCCGAAGACCGCCGGCTGCGGGAGCACGTTCACGGCTCCCGTGAACACCGCGACCGGTCAGCTGCAGAACCCCGGCATGCCCTACGGCGACTACCAGGTCTGCGCCGACGACAAGCAGGGCGCGAGCAGCCGCCGCGTCACGAGCGCCGTGATCCAGGATCGCGCGCCGGCCGGCACGTCGCTGCTGACGATCACGCTGCCGACCACCGGCGTCACGACCGGAGCATGCCCATGAGCGCGCCTGCGCGCGACGATCGCGGCCGAGGACGGGTTCACCCTTCCCGAGCTGCTGATGGGCATGATCGTCGGCCTGATCGTGCTCTTCGCGGCGATCCAGCTCCTCGACCGCTCGACGATCCTCGCCGGGACGACGCGCCAGCGCGTCGACGCGTCGCAGCGCGGGCGCTCGGCGATGGACTTCATCACGCGCGACCTTCGCTCCCAGGTCTGCCTGAGCGCGATCGACCCGCCGATCCTCGCCGCCAGCGACACGTCGCTCACGTACTACGCGAACACCGGCGATGCGAACGCGATCGCCGAGAAGCACGTCCTCTCGCTGACCGGCGGAGACCTCGTCCTGCAGGAGCTACGTGGGCACCGGGACGCCGCCGGCGCTGACGTGGCCCGGCACGCCGACGAGCACCCGCACGCTGCTGGAGAACGTGGTGCAGACCGGCGGCACGC
This sequence comes from uncultured Solirubrobacteraceae bacterium, assembly GCA_963781935.1. Taxonomy (GTDB): domain Bacteria; phylum Actinomycetota; class Thermoleophilia; order Solirubrobacterales; family Solirubrobacteraceae; genus F1-60-MAGs163. The sequence goes on along the minus strand of CAWAHX010000005.1, from coordinate 1,001,294 downwards.
CGATCTTCCGCTACTACGCGTGGGGCACCGGCACGCCGACGCTGCCCGACGCGCAGCTCGTCACGCCGCTCGCCGCGACCGACCTGAACAGGCCGGTCCGCATCGCGATCTCCTTCACCGCGCTTCCCGCCCGCGACTTCCGCACCACCGCCAAGGGCTCGGTGGCCCTCGACGACGCCATCTACGTGCGTTCGGCGGATCCGACCGAGCCGACCCGAGGTCCACGATGCAACTGATCCACCGCCTCTCGCTTCGTCGCCTCCTCGCCGGCGAGTCCGGGATCGCCCTGCCGGCGGTGCTCGGCATCATGCTGCTGCTGACCGGCCTGACCGCCGGGATCATCGCGACCGTCCAGGCGGACACGCCGCTCGCACGCGAGGGGCAGGACCGCAAGGCGGCGTACGCCGCGGCCGAGGCCGGCATCAACGCCTACCTCTTCCGCCTCGCCAAGGACCCCGACGTGTGGGCGAACTGCACGGCGATCGGCGGCCCCGCGTTCGTCAACCAGCAGTGGAACGGCACCGGCGTCGATCCGCGTGCCTGGCGCAACCTCCCGGGTGGATCGCAGGCGCGCTACACCGTCGAGCTGATCCCGAACAGCGCCAGCACCGCCTGCAGCACGAGCGACGCCACCGGCACGATGCTCGAGCAGGGCGTCCTGCGCATCCGCGCGACGGGGCAGATGCGCGGCGTGAAGCGCAGCATCATCGCGAAGTTCCGCCGGCGCACCTTCCTGGACTTCCTCTACTTCACCGACTACGAGACGCTCGATCCCGCCTGGTACTCGCGCATCGTGAGCGGCGCCCCGACGGTCGCCGACGTGACCGCGTGGGCCCAGACGAAGTGCGGCTACTGGCGAGCACCGGACAACCGCGGTGCGCAGACCTACAACGGCAACTGGTACGACACGTCCAACAACCCGCACGCCTTCAGCACGGACTGCACGGAGATCAACTTCGCGCCGGGCGACCGCATCCGCGGCCCGTTCCACACGAACGACGAGATCCTCGTCTGCGGCCATCCGCAGTTCGGGCGCACGGCAACGACTCCGTCGAGGTCACGGCGCCCTCGCCGGGCTGGCGCACGAGCTGCAGCGGTGCGAGCCCGACGTTCACCGGCACGTACACGACGAACAGCCCGAAGCTGACGATGCCGCCGACGAACAACGCGCTGCTCGCCGACACGCTGCCCGCCTACGTCTTCACGGGCGCCCACAACATCGTGCTGGGCACGTCGACGCTGACCGTCGACGGCGCGACGATGGCCTACCCCTCGAACGGCCTGATCTACGTCCAGAACGGCACCTGCGGGCAGGGGTACAAGTCCTACGACCCGTACAACCAGCCGTCCGGCTGCGCGAACGTCCGCGTTCACGGGACGTACGGCACGTCGCTCACGATCGCCAGCGCCAAGGACATCATCATCGACGATGACCTGACGCGCACGAACGACGCGGTCCTCGGCCTGATCGCCAATGACTTCGTCCGCGTCTACCACCCCGTCACCTACACGAGCTCGAGCACGTGCACGAACAACACGGGCACGCAGTTCAACGTCAACATCGAGGCGGCGATCCTGACGCTCGCCCACTCCTTCACCGTCGACAACTACTTCTGCGGCGGCGCGCTCGGCACGTTGACCGTTGCCGGCGTCATCGCGCAGAAGTACCGCGGCCCGGTCGGCCAGGGCGGCACGACGATCACCAACGGCTACATCAAGGACTACAACTACGACGACCGGCTCGCCTACCGCTCGCCGCCGCACTTCCTGGACCCGGTGTCCTCGTCGTGGCGGCTGCTCAGCGAGAACGAGCAGGTTCCCGCGCGCTGATCAGGCGCCCGCAAGCCAGCTGCGCGGGACGACGTCGAGCATCGTGTCGATGTCGGCGTCGCTGACCCCCAGCGCGCGCAGCTGCGGCAGGATCTCCTCGAAGATCAGGGTGAACGTCCACGTCGGGGCGAGCTGCTCGCGCAGCTCCTCGGGAAACCAGTCGATCGTCGCGCAGCAGTCCTGTGAGAGCACCATCCGGCCGGCGTGCCCACGGGCGCAGAGCTCCGCCACGACGGTGTTGCGGACCTCGTCGGGCAGGAAGATCGCCGTGCCGTAGCGGTCCATCCCGATGTACACGCCGAGCGCGAGCAGCTCCTCGATGTGGTCGAGGTCGTCCGTGTCTCCCGTGTGGGCGATCATGATCCGCTCGGGTGCCACGCCCTCCTCGAGCAGGATCCGGATCTGCTCGAGACCCGTGCGGCTCGCCGGCCGGGAGTGGGCCATGATCGGAACGCCGGTGCGCAACGCTGCGCGCGCCGCGGCGCGGTGGACCTTCTCGACGTCCGGCGTGATTCCCGGCTCGTCGGCGGCGGTCTTCACGAACGCCGCCTTCACGGAGGTGCCCTGGATGCCGACCTCGATGTCGTGGACGAAGGCGTCGGCGAGGTAGTCCTCGTCGCGGGTCTGGAAGTGCTGGGGTAGGAACGTGTAGTGCTGGCCGTAGACGCCGGTGCACATGACGAGCTGGATTCCGGTCGCCTGCGCGACGCGCACCGCGAAGGCGGCGTCGCGGGCGAGGTCCATGCAGGCCGGATCGACGATCGTCTTCACGCCGTGCCGCATTGCGGCCGTCACCTCCGCCACGGCGCGGTCGAACTCGCGCTCGCGGTCGTAGAGGTGCGGGTACTGGAAGCGGATCGACTCCGACGCCGAGAGCAGGTGCTCGTGGCAGAGGGTGCGGCCCATCGACTGCGCGTCGATCGGCCCCGCGGTGGTCTGGACCTGCGTCATGACTGCGCGGCTCCTTCGCGTCCCTTGAGGATGTCCCGGATCTCTCCGAGCAGCACGACCTCGTCCGAGGGCGCGGCCTCGGGACGCGCGATCCCGCGGGCGCGCTCGAACGCGTCGATCGGCTTGACGACGAAGAAGAAGACGGCGGCGGCGATCGAGATGAACGAGATCAGGGCGTTGAGGAACGTCCCGTAGGCGAAGCGCGAGCCGTTGATCGTGAACGCGAGGTTCGAGAAGTCGGGCTTCCCGATGACGGCGGCGATGATCGGCGTGATCAGGTTCGCGACGAACGACGTGACGAGCGCGCCGAATGCCGCGCCGATCACGACGGCGACCGCCAGCTCGACGATGTTGCCGCGCATGAGGAACTGCCGGAACTCCTTCAGCATCGTGCCTCTCCGGTACTCGTGGGGCGGACCGAGGCGCAACGCTACCGGGTACGACTCAGAGGTCGTACGGGAACTGCGTCAGCGTCTCGGAGCCGTCGTGGGTGATCAGCAGCAGGTCCTCGAATCGCACACCGCCGATGCCTTCGAGGTCCTCGATCCCCGGCTCGATCGCGATGACGTCTCCCGCCACGAGTGTCTCGGCGCCCGCGAGACCGAGGATCGGCGGCTCGTGCACCTCGAGACCGACGCCGTGCCCGAGCGAGAAGGAGAACCCGCGCGTGAGCACCTCCCCGGGGCGGCGCGTGCGCTGCGTCGGGTAGCCGGCGCGCTCGGCGATCTCGGCGGCGATGTCATACAGCGCCCGGGCGCTGATTCCCGTGCGCGCCGCGGTGCGCGCGGCTTCGAGCATCTCCCCGACGAGCTCGCCGAGGCCGGCGACCTGGGGAGTGACCTCGCCGGCGACGAAGGTTCGCGTCATGTCCGCCCAGCAGCCGCTGCCCTCGTCGCGCGGCCACACGTCGACGATGATCGGCAGGTCGGCCGGCAGCGGCCCGTGGCCGGGGTCGTGCCCCCCGCCGGACAGCGCCGAGACGACCATGATGTCGACGGGCGCGGGCGCGCCCGCGGCGGCGCAGCGGGCCCGGATCGCGTCGCGGACCGTCTCGGCGGTCAGCTCCCGGCCGTCATGGTGCAGCCGCCCGCCGCGCGGCTCGGCGCCTCGGATGAGCTGCTCCGCAGCAGCCATGCCCAGCTGCGCCGCGCGCGCGGCGCGCCGGATCCCCTCAAGCTCCGCCGAGCTCTTGACGCGGCGGCGCGCGTCGATCATCGGCGCGTCGACCGTGAGCGCCACACCATCGCCGCGCAGCCGGTCGGCGAGCGCCACCGGGAAGTCGGGAGGGACGAGCGCGTCCCGGATCTCCCAGAGCCGGAGCGCGCGCGTGACCACCTCCGCGTCCGCATCGTCGATCGACATGCCCTCCTCGAGCAGCTCGAAGAAGCCGAGCTCCTCGGCGACGAGCACGTGGGCGCCGGGCAGCACCTCGAGGATCCGTGCCCGCTCCAGTGCGCTCGTCAGCACCAGAGCCGACCCGTCGCGCTCCGCGAACAGCAGCGGATCCACGATCTCCAGCGGGACCTCGTGGCGCAGCGCGGCGTAGCGCGTCGTGGCGCCGTACATCAGGATCGTCGGCACACGCGCAGGCTAGAACAGGCGGGCGCCCGCAGCACGCTCACACGGCTTTGAACCTGCGAAACGCTTGCTCCGGAGCCCGTCGGATGAAAGGCTGGCGCCATGGCCGATGCTGCGACCCTGCGGCAGAACGTCGAGGACCTCCTCACGCGCGTGCTCGCCGGGGGCGAGACCGAGCTGGCCAATCGGCTGGTCCACCCCGACTTCGTGAACAACGAGGCTGCGGCTGAACGGCGGCACGGGCCCGAGGGCGCCGCCGCCACGGGGGAGTGGCTGCGCTCGTGCTTCGGCGGCCTCAGGTACGAGATCCACCACATCTTCGTCGATGGCGACCTCACGGCGGCCTACGTGACGATGAGCGGGACGCACGAGGGCGGGCTCCCTCCGGGCCTGCCCGCGACGCACAAGCCGTTCGCGGTCAAGCACGTCCACCTGATCCGATTCGCGAGCGACGGCCGCGCCGTCGAGCATTCGGCCGTCCGCGACGATCTCGGCATGGTGATGCAGCTCGGGCTGCTTGGGCCGCCTTCGCCGGAGCCCCCGGACGAGTCCACAGTCCCCGACGCGCCCGGCAGGATTTGAACCTGCGACCTCTCGCTCCGGAGGCGAGCGCTCTATCCACTGAGCTACGGGCGCGTGTGCGGACGGCGGCAGGGGAGCCCCGCCCGGCCGGATGAGGGTACCGCGTGGCGGGCGCCGGTACGCTCGCCGGTGATGGATCTCGACGTCTTCTTCGCGGGCACCGGTGGCTCGGTCCCCTCGGCCCGCCGCGGCCTGCCCGCGGTGCTCGTGCGCCGCGGTTCGGACCGCCTGCTGATCGACTGCGGGGAGGGCACGCAGCGCCAGCTGATCCGCAGCGCGGGCCTGCCCGACATCGACGCCGTCTTCCTGACGCACCTGCACGCCGACCACTGGCTCGGCCTGCCCGGGATGCTCAAGAGCTTCGACCTGCGTGACCGCGAGACGCCGCTGGACGTCTTCGGGCCGCCCGGCACCGAGCGCCTGCTGGAGACCCTGCGGGGTGCGGTGTACGGGCGGCTGCGCTACCCGCTGGGCATCGGCGAGCTGGAGGCCGGCGATGCCATCGAGTTCGACGGGTACGAGATCCAGGCGTTCAACGTGCGCCACCGCGGCACGGCGCTGGGCTACGCCGTGGTCGAGTCCGAGCGCCCGGGCAAGTTCGACGCGGAGCTGGCTAAACGGCTCGGCGTGCAGTTCGGCCCGGACTTCGGTCGCCTGCAGGCCGGCGAGGCGGTCGGGGACGTCGCGCCGGAGCAGGTGGTCGGCCCTGCCCGTCCGGGGCGGCGGATCGTCTTCTCCGGCGACACCGCGCCCTGCGACATGGTGCGTGCGGCGGCCGACGGCGCCGACGTGCTCGTGCATGAGGCGACGTTCACGCAGGAGGAGGCGGCGCGCGCGGCGCAGACCGGCCACAGCACCGCCGAGCAGGCCGCCGAGATCGCCGCGGACGCCGGGGTGAAGCTGCTCGCGCTGACGCACGTCTCCGCGCGGCACCATGCGCGCGAGATCCGCGAGGAGGCACAGCGCAGCTTCGAGCACACGATCGTCCCGCGCGACTTCGATGCGATCGAGGTCCCGTTGCCCGAGAAGGGCGGGCCCGTCCACGTGCCGTGGGATCGCCGTGCTAACGTCGACCAGACACAGAGCGCCAGCGCTCAATCACCCCTTTAACCCGGTCCCGAGAGGCCAGGAAGGGCAGATGCCAGACACCAAGGTCGTCCTCGACGGCGACGACATGCGACGGACCCTTGTGCGGATTGCGCACGAGATCGTGGAGCGCCAGGACGGGCTCGAGACGCTTGTCGTCATCGGCATCCACCGTCGCGGCGCCGTGCTCGCCGCGCGCCTGCGCGCCCTGCTCGCCGACCTGCTCGACGCGGACGTGCCGCTCGGCCTCGTCGACATCAGCTTCTACCGCGACGACCTGGGTCAGCGCTCGGACGCCCCGCAGGTCCATGCGACGACGATCGACTTCCCGATCGACGGTGCGACGGTGGTGATCGTCGACGACGTCCTCTACACCGGCCGCACGGTGCGGGCGGCGATCGAGGTCCTGTTCGCCTACGGGCGGCCCGGCAAGGTGCAGCTCGCCGTGCTCGCCGACCGTGGCCATCGTGAGCTGCCGATCCGCCCCGACTACGTCGGCAAGAACCTCCCGACGGCCAAGAGCGAGCGCGTCAACGTGCGCGTGAGCGACATCGACGGGATCGACGAGGTCAGCATCTCGAGCCGCGCGGTGGCGACCTCATGAACCACCTGCTCTCCATCGCCGACATCGACCGCGCGACGATCGAGCGGATCTGCGATCGCGCCGCGTCGTTCTCCGACGCGCAGGAGCGCGACATCAAGAAGGTGCCTGCGCTGCGCGGCCGCACGGTCCTGAACCTCTTCTACGAGGCCAGCACGCGCACGCGCAGCTCGTTCGAGCTGGCCGCCAAGCGCCTCAGCGCCGATGTCGTGAACTTCGTCGCCTCGGGCTCCTCGGTCGAGAAGGGCGAGTCGCTCAAGGACACCGTCCTGACGCTCAGCGCGCACCGGCCCGACGCGATCGTGATCCGCTGCCCCTGGGCCGGCGGTGCCGCGCTGCTCCCTGGCTGGACGGACGCGGCGATCGTCAACGCCGGCGACGGCAAGCACGAGCACCCGACCCAGGCGCTGCTCGACGTCTACACCCTGCGGCGCCGGCTCGGCTCGCTGGACGGCGCGAACATCTGGATCGTCGGCGACGTCCTGCACTCGCGCGTGGCACGCTCGAACATCCTCGCGTTCACGAAGATGGGGGCGAAGGTGACGCTCGCCGGCCCGCCGACGCTGATGCCACGCGACGTCGAGGCGCTCGGCGTCGAGGTGCGCACGACGCTCGACGACGCGCGCGAGGCGGACGTGCTCTACGCCCTGCGCATGCAGCACGAGCGGATGACCGACGCCTACGTCCCGACGCTGCGCGAATACGCGTCCGTCTACCAGATCGACGGGCGCCGGCTCGGCCCGCGCCAGCTGCTGATGCATCCCGGCCCGGTCAACCGCGGCGTCGAGCTGAGCGGGGATGTCGTCGACTCGCCGCAGTCGCTGATCCTCGAGCAGGTCGCCGCCGGGGTCGTCGTCCGGATGGCCGTCCTCTACGAGGTGCTCGCCTCAGCGCGCGTCGGCGAGCCCGCGACCGAGCCGCAGCCCGCGTGAGCTCCCCCGGAGTCGACCCACTGGTCCGGATGCCGCTCGCCGCGGCGGACCTGCTGATCCGCGGGGCGCGCGTGCTCGATCCGCGTGCCGGCCATGACGCCGTCCACGACGTGCTCGTGCGCGAGGGCGAGATCGCCGAGCTCGCCGCGCCCGGTGCGATCTCCGCTGCGCCGGGCACCGAGATCGTCGAGGCGCAGGGCCGCCACCTGTTCCCGGCGTTCGCCGATCCGCATGTGCACCTGCGCACGCCCGGGCAGGAGCACAAGGAGGACCTGGAGACCGGCACGCGTGCCGCCGCCGCCGGCGGGTTCTGCATGGTCGTCGCGATGCCCAACACCGACCCGGTGGTCGATTCGGCGTCGGTGCTGCGCTCGCTGCGCGACGCCGCCGCCCGCGACGCCCGCGTGCCGGTCGGCTTCATGCCGGCGATCACGAAGGGGATGGCGGGGAGGGAACTGACCGAGATGGCCGAGCTGCGCGCCGTCGGCGCGCTGGGCTTCACCGACGACGGGCGCCCCGTCGTGAGCGCCGCGATGCTGCGACGTGCGCTGCAGTACCAGCGGCTGTGCGGCGGCGTCCTGGCGTTGCACGAGGAGGATCCGGCGCTGTCGGCGAACGGCGCGATGCACGAGGGCCGCGTCAGCGCCCTGCTCGGCGTCGCCGGCATCCCGAGCATCAGCGAGTCGACGATGGTCGCGCGCGACGCCGAGATCGCCGGCTACGAGGACGGCCGCGTCCACATGCAGCACCTCAGCTGCATCGCATCCGTGGAGGCCGTCGCCGCTGCGAAGTCGCACGGCTGGAAGGTGACCGCGGAGGCCAGCCCGCATCACCTCTGCCTGACCGAGGAGGCGGTCCGCTCGCTCGACACGCGCATGAAGATGAACCCGCCGCTGCGCACCGAGGCCGATCGCCAGGCGCTGATCGAGGGGCTGCGCTCCGGGATCATCGACTGCGTCGCGACCGATCACGCGCCGCACGCGCGGGACGAGAAGGAGGTCCCGTTCGAGCAGGCGCCGATGGGCACGACCGGCCTGGAGACCTCCTTCGCGGCGCTGTACACGGAGCTCGTGCTCCCCGGCGTGCTGAGCCTCGAGACGCTCGTGGAGCGGATGACGGCGGGTGCCGCGCTGCTGGACCTGCCGACCCCGCGGATCCTCGCCGGCGAACGCGCGAACCTCTGCCTGATCGACCTGGACGCCGAGTGGCTGGTCGGTGAGGACGGCTACGAGAGCCGGTCGGAGAACTGCAGCTTCGCCGGTCGCACGCTGCGCGGGCGCGTGCTCCTGACGATCGCGGCGGGGGCGGTCGCCTACCGCGAGCGCGGCTTCGCCGTCAGCGCCGCGCCCGAGCCGGGGGAGGCCGTCCGATGAGCACGGGAACGCTGCAGCGCGAGCGCACGACCCTGGTGGTGATCGACGTCCAGGAGGCGTTCCGCAAGGCCGTCGGCGACTTCGACGAGGTGGCCCGCAAGAGCGCGATCCTGATCCAGGGCGCCCGCGCGCTGGGCATCCCCGTCGTCGTCACCGAGCAGTACCCGCGCGGCCTGGGCGACACGGTGCCCGAGGTCCTGGAGCACCTCGACGGCGTCGAGCGCCTTCCCAAGAGCGCCTTCTCCGCCGCGCGCGCGGATGGATTCGACCTGCACGGCCGCGGCCAGGCGCTGGTCTGCGGGATCGAGACGCACGTCTGCGTCAGCCAGACGGTGCTGGACCTCCTGGGGAGCGGTGTCGACGTGCACGTCGCGACGGACGCCGTCGCCTCGCGGACGGCGGAGAACCGCGCGACCGGCCTGCACCGCATGGAGGCCGCGGGCGCGACGCTCTCGAGCGTCGAGATGGCCCTGTTCGAGCTCGTCGGCACGGCGGGCACACCCGAGTTCAAGACCGTTCAAGGACTGGTGAAGTGACCGCTCGACCCGGATACCTGCTGCTCGAGGATGGAGTGCGATTCGACGGCGACCTGTGCGGCGCCGAGAGCGACGCCACCGGCGAGGTGGTGTTCACGACGGGCATGAGCGGCTATCAGGAGTCGGTCACCGATCCGTCGTTCGCCGGCCAGATCATCACCTTCACCTACCCGCACATCGGGAACTACGGCGTCAGCACCGCGGCGATGGAGAGCGACCGCGTCCATGCGCGGGCCGTCGTGATGCGCGAGGCCGTCAACCGCGAGGACGCGCCGACGGCCGAGCGCGCATGGCTCGACTGGCTGATCGACTGCGGCGTCCCGGCGATCACGGGCGTCGACACGCGCGCGCTCGTCCGCCACATCCGCAGCGCCGGCGCCATGCGCGGCGGGCTCTTCGCGACGTCCACGCCCGAGTCCGCGGCGCGCGAGCGCGTCGTCGCGGAGCCCCCGATGGCCGGGATGGACCTCGCGCGCGTCGTGACGCCTCGCGCGGTCTCCCACCACGGTGAGCAGAACCACGGCCCGCGGATCGCCGCGATCGACACGGGCATCAAGCTCTCGATCGTGCGCGAGATGACCGCGCGCGGCGCGCGTCTGGACCTGCATCCGTGCACCGTCAGCGCGCAGGAGCTGATCGACTCCGATCCCGACGCGATCTTCCTCGCCAACGGCCCCGGCGACCCCGCGGCGCTCGGGTACGTCGTCGACACGGTGCGCGAGCTCGTGGGGAAGAAGCCGGTGTTCGGCATCTGCCTCGGCCATCAGCTGCTCTGCCGGGCGATCGGCCTGGAGACCTTCAAGCTGCCGTTCGGCCATCGCGGGGCCAACCACCCGGTCAAGGACCTGCGCACCGGGCGAATCGAGATCACCTCGCAGAACCATGGCTTCGCCGTCGCCGCGCCCGACGGCGGGCTGCGCGTCGAGACCGACGATCCCGTGCGCTGGGAGACCGACTTCGGCGCCGCCGAGCTGAGCCACGTCAACCTCTACGACCGCACGGTCGAAGGGCTGACGCTGCTCGACGTGCCGGGCGGGACCGTCCAGTACCACCCGGAAGCGGGCCCCGGGCCGCACGATTCGCTCTACCTCTTCGACCGCTTCCTGGAGCAGATCGCCCATGCCTAGGCGCGACGACATCAAGAAGATCCTGATCGTCGGCTCGGGGCCGATCGTGATCGGCCAGGCAGCGGAGTTCGACTACTCCGGCGTGCAGGCGTGCAAGGTCCTGCGCGAGGAGGGCTACGAGGTCGTCCTGGTGAACTCGAACCCGGCGACGATCATGACCGACCCGGAGTTCGCCGACGCGACGTACGTCGAGCCGCTGCTCCCGGGCCCTGTCGCGCAGGTGATCGAGAAGGAGCGCCCCGACGCGCTGCTGCCGACGCTCGGCGGCCAGACGGCGCTGAACCTCGCCAAGGCGCTGGCCGAGGACGGCACGCTGGAGCGCTTCGGGGTCGAGCTGATCGGCGCCGACTACGAGGCGATCGACCGCGCCGAGGACCGCGAGCGCTTCCGCGAGACGATGGATGCCGCCGGCCTGCGGATGCCGCGCAGCGGCATCGCCACCACGGTCGACGAGGCCCTCGCGCACCTGGGCGACATCGGGCTGCCCGCGATCGTCAGGCCCGCGTTCACGCTCGGCGGCCGCGGCGGCGGCATCGCCCGCGACGAGGCGGAGTTCCGCGAGATCGTCCGCGGCGGGCTCGAGGCATCGCCGATCGGGCAGGTGCTGCTGGATCAGTCGGTGATCGGCTGGGGCGAGTTCGAGCTCGAGGTGATGCGCGACCGCAACGACAACTGCGTGATCGTCTGCTCGATCGAGAACATCGACCCGATGGGCGTGCACACCGGCGACAGCGTGACCGTCGCCCCCCAGCAGACGCTGACGGACGACCTCTACCAGCAGCTGCGCGACCAGGCGATGACGGTCATCCGCGCCGTCGGCGTGGAGACGGGCGGCTCGAACGTGCAGTTCGCCGTCAACCCGGTGACCGAGGAGATCCTCGTCATCGAGATGAACCCGCGCGTCTCGCGCTCCTCGGCGCTCGCCTCGAAGGCGACGGGCTTCCCGATCGCCAAGATCGCCGCGCGCCTGGCGGTCGGGTACACGCTCGACGAGATCCCGAACGACATCACGATGAGCACGCCGGCGAGCTTCGAGCCGACGATCGACTACGTGGTCGTCAAGTGGCCGCGCTTCGCGTTCGAGAAGTTCCGCGGGGCGAACCCGATCCTCTCGACGCACATGAAGAGCGTCGGGGAGGCGATGGCCATCGGCCGGACCTTCCAGCAGGCCTTCGCCAAGGCGATGCGCAGCCGCGAGCTCGACTCCCAGCCCCGGCTCGACGGCGAGCTGGCCGACCTGCTCGAGTCGCTCGAGCGGCCCGGCGCGGAGCGCTACGACGTGCTGCTGGAGTGCCTGCGCCGCGGCGCGAGCGTCGACGAGGTCCACGCGCGCTGTCTGCGTCGACCAGTGGTTCCTGCGGGAGCTGCAGGCGCTGGCGCTGGATCCGCAGGCGCCGTTCGCGGGCGAGCGCTCGCTACAAGTCCGTCGACACCTGCGCCGCGGAGTTCGAGGCGCGCACGCCGTACTACTACTCCGGCTGGGAGCGCCGCGCCGACGACGAGGTCGAGCGCGGCGACCGGCCGTCGGTCGTGATCCTCGGCGCGGGCCCGAACCGCATCGGCCAGGGCATCGAGTTCGACTACTGCTGCGTGCACGCCGCGATGACGGTGCGCGAGTCCGGGCGCGACGCGGTGATGATCAACTGCAACCCCGAGACGGTCTCGACCGACTACGACACCTCCGACCGCCTCTACTTCGAGCCGCTGACGCTCGAGGACGCGCTCGCCGTCTGCGCGGTCGAGCAGCCCGAGGGCGTCATCGTCCAGTTCGGCGGCCAGACCCCGCTGAAGCTCGCCGAGGGCCTCGTCGCGGCGGGCGTGCCGCTGCTGGGCACGAGCGTCGACGCGATCGATCTGGCCGAGGATCGCGGGCGTTTCGGCGCCTGCTCGCCGAGCTGGGCTTCCAGGCGCCGCCGTACGCCGAGGCGCCACTCGGTGGAGCAGGCGCTCGAGGTCTCCGTGGACGTCGGATTCCCGCTGCTGGTGCGCCCGAGCTACGTGCTCGGCGGCCGCGCGATGGAGATCGTCTATTCGCGCGAGGACCTGGCAGGACTACCTGGACCGCAACGTGCGCGACGACGGCCGCGCGATCTTCCTGGACCGCTTCCTGGAGAACGCCATCGAGGTCGACGTCGACGCGCTCTGCGACGGCGAGGACGTCTGGATCGGCGGGATCATGCAGCACGTCGAGGAGGCCGGGATCCACTCGGGCGACAGTGCCTGCGTGCTGCCGCCGCACTCGCTCGGCCACGAGATGCTCGGCGCAGATCCGCACGCACACGCGCGGGGATCGCGCTCGGGCTCGGCGTCGTCGGCCTGATGAACGTCCAGTACGCGGTCTACGACGGGGGCCTGTACGTCATCGAGGCCAACCCGCGCGCCTCGCGGACGGTGCCCTTCGTCTCGCAAGGCGATCGGCATCCCGCTGGCGAAGATGGCCTGCCGCGTGATGCTCGGCGAGAAGCTCGCGGCGCTCGACCTGCCCGACGAGCCGATGCGCGCCGACCACGTCTCGGTCAAGGAGGCGGTCATGCCGTTCGACCGCTTCGAGGGCTCCGACGGCCTGCTGGGCCCGGAGATGCGCTCGACGGGCGAGGTGATGGGCATCGCGCGCGACTTCCCGACGGCGTTCGCCAAGGCGCAGGCGGCGGCCGGCGCCGCGCTGCCGCCGAGCGGCACGGCGTTCATCACCGTCACCGACGCCGACAAGCCCGGCGCCGTCGGCATCGGCGCAGACCCTGCACGACCTGGGCTTCCGGATCGTCGCCACGCGGGGGACCAAGGAGGCGCTCGAGCGCATGGGCATCCCCGCCACCGAGCTGATGAAGGTCGGCGAGGGCTCGCCGAACGTCGTCGACATGATCGAGAGCGGCGAGGTGGACCTCGTCGTCAACACGCCGACCGGCTCGGGCGCGCGCACCGACGGCTGGCAGATCCGCCGCGCGGCGATCGCCCGCGGCGTCCCGTGCCTGACGACGCTGTCGGGCGGGCTCGCGGCCGCGCGCGCCATCGCCTCCGGCCGTCAGGGCGTCGCCGAGGTCCTCTCGCTGCAGGAGATCCACCGCAGCCGGACGATCGAGGCGCCCGCGTGAGCGCACCGTTCGGCCGGCGCCGCCTGACGGTCGGCGCCCGACGCGAGCACGGCGCGTACGTCGTCCTCGCGGCACCCGACCCCGACGCGCCGGCGCCGCTCCCCGGCCAGTTCTACATGCTCGCCGCGGCCGAGCGCTGGGGTGGCGGGGAGGACGAGCGGCCGTTCCTGCCGCGGGCGCTGTCGGTGCTGCGCGCCGGGCCGGACGGGCTCGAGTTCATGCTCGAGGACGTCGGGCCCGGGACGCGCCGCCTGTGCGAGCTGCGGGCCGGCGACGGACTGTGGGTGACGGGGCCGCTCGGCCACGGGTTCGTGCTCGAGAGCCCCGACGAGCGGCGCGCGGTCCTGTGCGGCGGCGGAGTCGGCACCGCGCCGCTGGCGATCCTCCAGGACGCGCTGCGCGCCGCGGGACGGCCGGCGCCGGTCCTGCTGGGCTTTCGCGACGGCGCCCATGCCCGCGGGGCGGAGCTGCTGCGAGGCGCCCAGGTGGCGACCGACGACGGCTCGGCCGGCCACCACGGCCTGGTCACCGACCTGCTCGTCGCGGAGCTCGACGAGGACCCGCACACGACGGTCTTCGCGTGCGGCCCGCCGCCGATGCTCGAGGCCGTCCGCGCGCTCTGCGCCGAGCGCGGCGTCCCGGTGCAGCTCGCGCTGGAGGCCGGCATGGCCTGCGGCTTCGGCGCGTGCTTCGGCTGCGTCGTGCCCGTGAAGGGCGGCGGCTACGCTGCGCGTCTGCGTCGACGGCCCGGTCATCGAGGGCGAGCGGCTCGACACCTGCCTCGTGGCCGGAGCGGGCCATTGATCGCCTTCTGCGGCCTGGAGCTCGAGCACCCGATCGTCAACGGCTCGGGCACGTTCGACGCGATCGCCGCGCGCCAGGCCTTCGGCGACGCGCTGCTGAGCCGCCTTCCCGTTCGCGGCGTTCGTCTCCAAGACGATCACGCTGCAGCCGCGCGGCGGGCAATCCGCCGCCGCGCCTGTACGAGGTGCCCTCCGGGCTGATCAACTCGATCGGCCTGCCGAACAAGGGCCTTGCGGGGTACCTCGAGCACGACCTGCCGGAGCTCGCGGCCCTCCCGGTGCCGCTGATCACGAACGTCATGGGCTCGACGGCGGCGGAGGTCTGCGCGCTGGTCGAGGCGATCGACGCACGCCCCGAGGTCGCCGCGCATCGAGCTCAACGTCTCGTGCCCGAACGTCGAAGACCGGGCTGGATCTCGGGCGCCGATCCCCGCGAGCTCGGCGCACTGGTGCGCGAGGTGCGCCCGCGGACGTCCAAGCCGCTGATCGTGAAGCTGACGCCGAACACCGCCGACGTCGCCCTCGTCGCCCAGTCGGCCGAGGCGGCGGGCGCCGACGCGGTCTCGCTGCATCAACACGCTGCGGGCCTTCGCACCGCACCCGGACGGCTCGGGCGCGCCGTGGCTCGGCGGCGGCACGGGCGGCCTGTCGGGCGCGGCGATCCGCGCGGTCGCGCTGGCGCAGGTCGCGAGCGCGTCGCGCGGCGCGTCGACATCCCGATCGTGGGCATGGGAGGCGTCTCGAGCGGTACTCACGCCCGCCAGTTCCTCGATGCGGGCGCGACGCTCGTCGCGGTCGGGACGGAGAGCTTCCGCGACCCGGCGGCGGGCCTGCGCATCCGCGCCGAACTCGACGAAATTGCCCGCAAAGAGCGGCGTTCTCACGCGCTGATCCGCCCGAAGCGACCGTAGGCCGCGCCGAAAACCGCTGGAAATCGGCAGGAAACCGTCAACCACGCTGAAGAACAGTTGCACCTGAGGTTGAGGTGAAGGTGAATTCGGCGTGTTTCCCTTGTCCGCCCTCAACGAATGTGTATGGTCTCGGCCACGTGCCGCCCGCCACTGACATGAACGACGCCAAGTCGACGACGGCACCCGAGCGCTCGCACGTTCAGCGCATGGAGGCGCTTCAGCGCGCGAACGACATCCGAACCCAGCGTGCGCAGCTCAAGCGCGACCTGCGGGCCGGTAAGACGACGATCTACCAGCTTCTGTCCGATCCGCCGGAGTTCCTCGAGACCGCAAAGGTCTTCGACATGCTGCTCGCCGTGCCGAAGTACGGCCGCGTCAAGGCCAACAAGGTCCTCCAGCAGTGCCGGATCTCGCCGAGCAAGACGGTCGGCGGCCTCTCCGAGCGCCAGCGCACCGAGCTCGTCGACCTGCTGCAGCGCCCCCGCCGCTAGTACGCGCACTGGTCCGCCTCGCCTTCGGGCATGATGGGCGCGTGTCGCGGGTCATCGTCATCACAGGGCCCTCGGGGGTCGGCAAGGGCACGCTGATCCGCCTGCTCCGTGAGCGCGTCCCGGAGCTGGGGCTGAGCGTCTCGGCGACGACGCGCGCGCCGCGCCCCGGGGAGGAGAACGGGCTCGACTACCACTTTCTCAGCGACGCGGACTTCGATCGGCTGGTCGCCGAGGGAGCGTTCCTCGAGCACGCCGAGTACGCCGGCCGCCGCTACGGGACGATGCGCTCCGAGCTGGAGCGGCGCGCCGCCGCCGGCGAGCCCGTCGTCCTGGAGATCGAGGTCCAGGGAGCGCGTCAGATCCGCAGCTCGATGCCGGGCGCCGTGCAGGTGTTCATCGCGCCGCCGTCGGCCGAGGCGCTGCGCGAGCGGCTCGTCGGCCGCGGGACGGATGCGGCCGACGTGGTCGAGCGCCGGCTGGTCGTCGCGCAGGAGGAGCTCGGCGCCCAGAGCGAGTTCCCGCACGTCGTCGTGAACGACCGGCTGCACGACGCGGCGCAGGAGCTGGAGGCGATCGTGCGAGGCGCGATCGCCGGACCGGTAGGATCAGGGGCATGATTCAGCCCCGCATCGATACGTTGCTCGAGCAGGTCGACTCGAACTACGCCGCTGTCCTCGTGGCCGCCAAGCGCGCCCGCCAGATCAACAGCTACTACCACAACCTCGGAGAGGGGACGTTCGACGAGTTCCCGCCGCCGATGGTGGACACGGGCTCGAAGAACTACCTCACGATCGCCCTCGAAGAGGTCGCGGGCGGGAAGATCTCCTACCACTACCGGTAGGGGCGAGCGGACCGCCGAGCGGCGCAGGACGCGCGCATGGCCCGGATCCTCCTCGGAGTCAGCGGCGGTATCGCCGGCTACAAGGCGCTCGAGTTCGTGCGCCTGGCGACGAAGGCCGGCCACGCCGTCCGCGTGGTGCAGACGCCCGAGGCGCAGCGCTTCGTCGGTCCGGCCTCGTTCGCCGGGCTGACCGGCGTCGCCGGTCCTGACCGACGAGTTCGAGCGCGACCCGGCGCGCGGGGCGTTCCCCGACCAGGCGCCGCCCGACCACGATCCGCTGAGCCACCTGGAGCTCGTGCGCAACGCCGACGTGTTCCTGATCGCCCCGGCGACCGCGAACACGATCGCCAAGCTCGCCCACGGGCTGGCCGACAACCTCCTGACGAGCGCGGCGCTGGCGGCGACCTGCCCGCTGATCGTCGCGCCCGCGATGAACCACCACATGTGGGAGCACGCGGCGACGCGGGCCAACACCGCAGACGCTGCGCGCGCGCGGCGTGACGGTGATCGATCCGGGCGTCGGCGCGCTCGGGAGCAGGCATGAGTGGGGCGCCGGCCGCCTCGCCGAGCCGCCCGAGCTGCTCGCCGCCGTCGAGGCCGCTGGTTCCCGCCGGAACGCGCCCGTGGGACGGCCTGCGCGTGCTCGTCTCGGCGGGCGGGACCCGCGAGCCGATCGACGCGGTGCGCTACGTCGGCAACCGGTCCTCCGGGCGCATGGGCTTCGCGGTCGCCGAGGAGGCGGCCGCGCGCGGCGCCCAGGTGACCGTGATCGCGGCCAACGTGACGCTCGCGCGCAGCCCCGCCATCAGCTATGTGGACGTGGGCACCGCCGCCGAGCTCGACGCCGCCTGCAGCGCCGCGTTCGCCGGCTGCGACGTCCTCGTGATGACGGCGGCCGTCGCCGACTTCCGGCCGGCCGCGCCCGATCCGGGCAAGCGCAAGAAGGCGGGCCGCGAGGGGATGACGATCGAGCTCGAGGCGCACCGCGGACGTCCTCAAGGGCCTGTCCGCCGCACGGCGCCCCGGGCAGACGCTCGTCGGGTTCGCCGCCGAGCACGGTGACGGCGCGCTGGAGTACGGGCGCGACAAGCTCGCGCAGAAGGGTCTCGACGCGATCGTCGTCAACGACGTCTCGGACTCGGGCATCGGCTTCGACGCGCTCGAGAACGAGGTCACGATCATCACCGCCGGCGGCGAGCGGCACGTCCCGCGGGCCACGAAGGCCGAGGTCGCGCGGGCGATCCTCGACACCGTCGGCGAGCTGCGTTCCCCGAGCCGGGCGACGGCGGGATGAGCGACGCGGACGCAGGCGCCGGGGACGCCGGGCCGGTCGAAGACGACGAGGTCGCCGCGGCCTGTGCGCTCGGCGCCAGGATCGGTGCGGCCGTCCACGGCGCGGTCGAGGTGCGATCCGAGGTGGTCTCGGACGTCATCGTCGCACTGCTCGCCGAGGGGCACGTCCTGATCGAGGATCTTCCGGGCGTCGGCAAGACGACGCTCGCCCGCGCCGTCGGCCCAGTCGCTGGACCTCGGCTTCGCGCGCGTGCAGTGCACCGCCGACCTGCTCCCGGCCGACGTCGTCGGCACGCAGATCTACAACCGCCGCGACGAGGTGTTCGAGTTCCGCCCCGGCCCGATCTTCGCGAACGTCGTGCTCGTCGACGAGATCAACCGCGCGTCCCCCAAGACGCAGTCCGGGCTGCTGGAGTGCATGCAGGAGCAGCGCGTGACCGTCGACGTGCACTCCCATGAGCTCGCGCGGCCGTTCATCGTGCTGGCCACCCAGAACCCGGTCGAGTTCGAGGGCACCTACCCGCTCCCCGAGGCGCAGGTCGACCGCTTCATGGTCCGCCTGTCGATGGGCTATCCCGACGCGGCCGCCGAGGCGGGCATGCTGCGCTCCCACGAGGGTGGGGATCGCGTCGCGCGGCATCACCGCGGTCGCCGGGCCCGCCGAGGTGCTCCGGGCCCAGGACGCCGCGCGCCGCGTGCACACCTCCGACGCCCTGCGCGCCTACATCGTCGCGCTGCTCGGCCGCACGCGGCTGGACCCGCGCGTCGAGCTGGGCGCCAGCCCGCGCGCCGGCCTGATGCTCCTGCGCGCCGCGAAGGCCCGCGCCCTGCTGCGCGGCCGCGACCATGCCCTGCCCGACGACGTCCAGGCCCTCGCGCCCGCGGTGCTCGCACACCGCATCGTGATGGCGCCCGAGGCGCTCGAGGCGCTTCCCGCGACCGTCGTGGCCGACGCGCTCGCCGCGACCCCCGCGAGGTAGGGAGCGGCCGGGATGCGCGGCGCCCGCGGAACGACGCTCCTGGGTCTCGGCCTGGTCGTCGTCGCGGGGATGTTCGACGCCGCCCCGCTCTACGTCCCGGGCATCGCCCTGATGCTGCTCGGCGTCGGGCAGCGCGGCGTGGGTGCGCGGTGCCTCGCGGGGGTTGCGCGTCGAGCGCACGATCAGCGCGTCGCACGTCATCGAGGGTGAGCGATGCTGCTCGTCGAGGTCGACGTCCGGGCGGGCCGGATCGCCGCCGCCGGCCGGCGAGGTCGACGACCCGCTGCTGCTGCGGCCCAGCCCGCTGTCCGCGGGTCGGCGGCACACGCGCGTGCGGATCAAGGCGCGCTTCGGCCGCCGCGGACGCCGGCGCCTGCGCCGCCGCCGCACGTCACCGTGCGCGATCCGCTCGGGCTGGCCGCGCGCACGATCGCCGGCGACGACGGGCGACGAGGTGCTCGTGCTGCCGCGCGTCGAGCCGGTGCTCGCGCCGCACAGCGGCGGCGAGGGCGCCGCCGGCGGGCGCGGGCGCCCGCGTCGCCGCCGCCGAGGTCGACCTCGACGCGCTGCGCCCGCACCGCCCGGGCACGCCGGCCTCGCGGATCTCGCTGGCCGGCGTTCGCCGCGCACCGGCGACCTGCACGAGCGCGTGCATGCGCGCCGACGCCGACACGCGCCCGCTCGTCGTCCTCGACCTGCGCGGCACGCGCGTCGAGGCCGACGTCGACGCCGCGGTCCGCGCGGCCGGGTCGCTCTGCGTGCACCTGGCCGATCGCGGTGGGGTGGCGCTGCTGCTGCCCGGTGACCGCCGCCCGCTGCGACTCGAGCCCGGGCCTGCGCGGCTGGCCGCTGGCGCACGCGCGCCTGGCGCGTGGTCGAGGCCGGGGACGGGCCGGCGCTGACGGGGCTCAGCGGCCGGCGCGGCGCGATCCTCTGGGTCGCCGCGCGTCCGCTCAACGACGTTCGCCGAGTGCCTTGCTGCGCGCGCCCGGGAACGGCCGCGGATCCTCGTCGTCCCCGGCGTGCTCGCCGGGCGCCGCGGGCGTCTTCACGGTGGCCGGCTGCACCGGGCTACGAGCTCGGCGGCACGCGCGCCGCGCGCCGGGCCGTCGCCGCGGCCGCGGAGGCGAGCTGATGGCGACCGCCGCAGCAGCCTCCGAGCCGTCGCGTCGCGCGTGCGTGAGCAGGACGCGCGACGCGCCGCGCTCATGCGTCTGTTCGCATTCGCGCCCCCTCTGCCTGGTCGGCGCGCTCGCCTGGGCGGGCCTCGTCACGCCGAACGCGGGCCTGCGCGCCTTCGGCCGGCACGGTCCTCGCGGTCGCCGGCGGCGCGGCGCTGCTGCGGTGCGGCGCGGATCGAGAGCGATCGCCGGCGCAACCAGGCGCTCGGCGCGACCTGCGTCGTGCTCGTTCATCGGGGCACTGATCGCCGCCGGAGTCCCGGTGCGGATGCTCGTCCCCGACCGCTGGGACGACCTCGCCGCGGGCATCGCCGACGGCCTCAGCGCGATGCCGGGCATCGTCGTGCCCTACAGCGGCGAGAACGACTGGGTCCGGATCACGCTGCTGCTGGGCGCGACGCTGCTCTCGGTGCTCGGAGCCCTGCAGTCGTTCTGGCCGCGGCCCGGGCGGCGGGACTGCCGGGTTCGCCGCTGCTCGGGGCGTTCAGCCTCGGCGTCCTGTACGCCGTCCCGGTGATCGAGCGGGCGCCGCAGCATCCGTTCCTCTCCGGCGCGGTCTTCTCGATCCTGCTCGCCGCGTTCCTGTTCGCCGACCGCGTCCGCCCGGCGCAGCTGGTCCCGGCGGTCGTCCTCGTGATGCTCGCCACCGGGATCGCCGCAGCGGGCGCGCCGGCACTCGATCGACAGCGTCCGTGGCTGGACTATCAGCAGCTGGCGGACGGCATCTCGACTCGCGGGACCGTCGGCTATCGCTGGAACCACGACTATCGCCCGCTGAACTGGCCGCGCACGGGGCGCGAGCTGCTGCGGATCAAGGCGCAGACCTCGTCGTACTGGAAGACCGAGGTCCTCGACACGTTCGACGGGCACGTCTGGCGGCGGCGCGAACTCGGTCGCGCCGTTCGAGCCGGACACCGAGCGCGACTGCGAGCAACCCGCAGTGGGTGCAGGACATCTCGGTCAAGGTCACCGGCCTGCGCAGCTCGGCGTTCGTCACCGCCGGCGACGCGCTGCAGGTCACGCGCGGGCCGTCGCGTGCCGTGGGCACCGGCGGCGGGACCTTCGGCCTGGCCAGCGGCGGGCTGCGCCCGGGTCGACCTACCGGGCGAAGGTCTACACGCCGCGGCCCAGCCCCAGCCCAGCTCGCGCATGCCGGCACGAACTACCCGAGCTTCGCCCGCGAGTGGCTGCGCGTGCGGCTGCCGGACGTCGCCGGGTACCGCCCCGCGTCGCCGCAGGCCAGCGCGGAGGTCAGCTTCCCGCTGTGGAGCATGGATCAGGCGGCGCTCGTGACCGTTCCCGGGACGTCGATGACCCGCCCGGACGGGGCGGCGATCGTGCGCAGCTCCGGGCTCGGCCCGGATCTACCGGCTCGCGCGCCGCCTGCGCGCACGGTCCGCGACGCCGTACGACTTCGTTCGCGCCGTCCAGGACCGCGTCCAGAGCGGTGCCACGTACACCGAGCGCCCGGCGCTCCACCCGAACGAGCTCGACGCGTTCCTGTTCGACGACCGGCGCGGCTACTGCCAGCACTTCTCCGGCGCGATGGCGCTGCTGCTGCGTATGGGCGGCGTCCCGGCCCGGATCGCCACGGGCTTCAGCCCGGGGCTGACCGACCGCAAGCACGGGCACCTACATCGTGCGCGACTACGACGCCCACTCCTGGGTCGAGGCCTACTTCCCGGGGCTGGGGTGGATCACGTTCGATCCCGACGCCCGCCGCCGCCCCCCGCGCGAGCAGGTCGCCGACAGCGCGGCGGCGCTCAGCCAGCGCCGCAGTTCGCTGGCGGCGCCGGAGGGCGGCAGCTTCCCGTCGAGCGGTGCCGGCGCCGAGCGGCGGGCTCCGCGTCGCCGTGGGGCACGATCGCCGGGCATCACCGCCGCGATCCTGCTCCTCGTGGCCGGCGGGGCGTGGGCGCTGACGCGCCGCCGGCGCGCGCGGGCGGCCGCCGCGCGCTCGGCGGATCCCGACGTCGCGGCGCTCGAGCGCGCGCTGCAGCGCAGCGGCCGCGCGCCGGCGCCCGCGGCGACGCTTGCAGGCGCTCGAGTCCGCGCTGGGCGGCACCCCCGGCTCGAGTGCGTACCTGCGTGCCGTGACCGCGCGGCGCTTCGGCCCCGGAGGGCCGCCGCCGACGCGCGGCGCAGCGACGCGCGCTGCGCGCGGAGCTGTCCGCCGGCCTCGGCCCGCTCTGGCGGATCCGTGGGTACTGGGCCCTCCCGCCGGCGCTCCCGCACGGCGCTGCGGGCCCGCGCCGCGCAGTGGCGCGGCCGGGGCGGAGCCCGTCCGCGCCCCGAGTACCCTTGAGCGTGGCCATGGAGTCGGCCTACGACCTGTTCACGAGCGGTACCCGCCTGCTGGGTGACCGTGACTTCCACGCCGCGGCCGTGCCGCTCACCCGCGCGCGCGACCTCGAGCCCGACAAGGCCTCCGTCCGCGAGGCGCTGGGGCGGGCGTTGTTCGGCGCACAGCGCTACGGCGAGGCGGCCGACGAGTTCCGCGCCGTCGTCGAGCGCGAGCCCACGAACGACTACGCGCTGTTCTGCCTGGGGCGCTCCCTGCAGCTGCTCGGGCGCCACGCCGAGGCACGTCATCCGCTCGCCCTGGCCGCCTGCCTGCGGCCCGAGCGCGACGACTACCGCGTGTACCGCGATCGGGCGCGCGAACGCGCCGGCTGAGCCGCCCGGTGGGCCATGATTCCCTGCACGGAGCGGTTCGCACCGGGCTCCGGCACGGTGCTATCTTCTCGGCACAGCTTTCGTAGGCCGGGTGTTCCGGCCGGTGCGGTTCCGAAAGTGGGCGCTCGCCCGCTTTTTTTATTGCCACTTTTCATGATTCAGATGATCCCCCTGCAGCACGAGATCGAAGCGCGGCTCGCCGAGGCGGAGCCGGGCGTCGAGGTGCTGCTGGTCGAGGTCGTCGACGGTGGCCGCACGGCGCGCGTGACGATCGATCATCCCGACGGCGTGACGCTCGACCTGTGCGCCCGCGCGACCCACGCGCTGGCCGACGTCCGCGAGCGCTACGCGCTCGAGGTGTCCTCGCCCGGCCGCGAACGGCCGCTGGCCAAGCCGGAGCATTTCTCTCGTTTTCTCGGCCGTCGCGCCCGCGTCCGCACGCGTGAGCCGCTGGACGGCCGTCGCAGCTTCACCGGGGAGCTCGTCGGAGCCACCGAGCACGACGTGACGATCGCCGCCGATTCCGGCGTCGTCGCGATCCCGTACGACGACATCCATCGTTCGAACCTGGTCGAGGAGTAGCACGCATGTCGCGCGAAATCGTGGAGGCCATGAGGGCACTCGCCACCGAGAAGGGGATCAGCCCGGACAGGCTGATCGCCGCGCTCGAGGATGCCCTCCTGTCGGCCTACAAGAAGCAGCCCGACGCGGCGAAGTACGCCCGCGTGGAGCTGGACCCCGAGACCGGCGAGTACCGCGTCATCGAGCTGACGGTCCCCGAGCGCCTCGAGGCGCAGCTGATCGTCGAGACGATCGACGAGGGCACCTACCTGGACCCGGAGACCGGCGAGTACGTCGAGCCCCAGGAGCCGGAGATCGACCCCGAGAAGTTCGCGCTCTACCGCGACCAGATCACCGAGCAGGACGTCACGCCCGACGACTTCGGCCGCATCGCCGCGCAGACCGCCAAGCAGGTGATCCTGCAGCGCATCCGCGAGGCCGAGCGGGACATGATGTTCGAGGAGTACCGCGACCGCGTCGGCGAGCTCGTCACGGGCATCGTCCAGCAGTCCGACTCGCGCTACACGCTCGTGCAGCTGCGTGAGCGCGTCGAGGCGCTGCTCCCGCGCTCCGAGCAGGTCGACGGCGAGCGCTACGACCACGGCCAGCGCGTGAAGGCCGTGATCAAGGAGGTCTCGCCCTCCACGAAGGGCCCGTCGATCATCCTCAGCCGGCGCGATCCCGAGCTCATCAAGAGCCTGTTCGAGCTCGAGGTGCCCGAGATCGCCGACGGCCTCGTGGAGATCGCCAACGTCGCCCGCGAGCCGGGCTACCGCTCGAAGATCGCCGTCGTCTCCTACGCCGACGGCGTCGACCCGGTCGGTGCCTGCGTCGGCCCGCGCGGTTCGCGGGTGCGCATGGTCGTCTCCGAGCTGCGCGGCGAGAAGATCGACATCATCCCCTACAACGACGAGCCCGCCCGCTTCGTGGCCAAGGCGCTGTCGCCGGCACGCGTGCGCGAGGTGCTCGTGGACGACGACGCCCGCCAGGCCACGGTCATCGTGCCCGACGACCAGCTGTCGCTCGCGATCGGCCGCGAGGGCCAGAACGCGCGGCTCGCCGCCCGCCTGACGGGCTGGCGCATCGACATCCGCTCGGAGACCGAGTTCGCGGCCGACGCCGGCGACACCTCGTACGACGAGGTCGAAGCCGGTGGGCGTTGTGCCGCGATCCTCACCACCGGCCGCCGCTGTCCGAACGCCGCGCTGCCCGGCTCCGCCTACTGCGGCCTCCCGGTGCACCAGGCGCTCTCGCGCTTCTCCGGAAGCGCGATGGGCCTGCTCGTGGGCACGAGCGACGCGGACATCGCCAAGCTTGCCGACCCGGACCTCAGCCAGGAGGACGTCGCCGACATCGTCGCGACGGCCGAGGAGCAGTTCGCCGTCAACCAGGCCGAGGCCGCCGCGGTGGCGACGGCCGAGGCGCTCGCCGCCGAGGAGACCATCCTCGAGGCCGAGGAGGAGTTCGCCGAGGAGGGCGAGGTCCTGGACGAGGCCGAGGCCATCACGGAGGACGCCGCCGGCGCCCAGGCGACCGACACCACGGTCGACGAAGCCGGGGAGCCGACGGCATAGGGGGCGTTCGCCACGTCCCGCAGCGGCGCTGCATCGGCTGTGGCCGAGTGGCACCGAAGCGCGACCTCGTTCGCCTGGCGCTCGTCGCCGGGCACGTGGTCACCGACCCCGGCGCCACTCTGCCGGGGCGGGGCGCATACATCTGCGACGCCGCATGCGCCCGTCAGGCGCAGCAGCGCCGCGCTCTCCCGCGCGCCTTCCGGCGCCCGGTTGAGATTTCTCAGGACTTCGTAGAATTGAGGCTTCGTGGCTAAGAAGCGCGTACATGAGATTGCCAAGGAGCAGAACCTTTCCAGCAAGGAGGTTCTCGAACGCCTTCAGGCCGGCGGCCTCGAGGTGAAGGCGGCTGCCTCCACCGTCGAGGAGGCCGACGCGCTGCGCGTCCTGGCCGCTCCGGCGAAGCCGGCGGCCAAGGCCGCCCCCAAGGCTCCCGCCGCTGTCCCGGCCGCCGCCGCGAGCGCGCCCGTGAAGCCCGTTCCGGCTGCCAAGGGCCCCAAGACGGCCGCCGTTCCCAAGACTCCCGCAGCGCTGCGGCGCAGCCCGGCGCCCGCGAAGCCCGCCGCCGCGGCCCCGGCGGCCGCCGCACCCGCCGCCGCCCGGCGCGTGTTCGAGCCCGATGCCCCGCCGCCGGTCCCCGCGGGCCGGCGCGTGTTCGAGCCGGACGCCCCGCCGCCGCCGCGCCCGACACCGCGCGCGCCGGGCTCCGACCTCGCGCCGCCGCCTCCGCCGCGCCCGCGCGCCCAGCCCGCCCAGGGCGCGGGCGACCCGCGCAGCGCCGTGACGGCCGCCGCTCCCGCGCTGCCCCGGCGGCGCCCGCCGGCCCGAAGATCATCGCCGAGCCGGCGCCCACCGCTCCCGCCGCGGCGCCCAAGCCCGCGGCGCAGCCCAAGGCCGCTCCGGCACCCACCAGGACGGCCGCCGCCGCGCCCGCCGCTCCACGGCCGCTGCGTCCCTCGCCGGCCGGCACGCCGTTCCCCGAGCCGCCGCGTCCCAAGCCGCGCGTCAAGGCCGAGCCGGCGCCGGAGCCCGTGGCCGCCGAGGCGCCCGCCGCCCAGGCCCCCGCAGCCGAGGCACCGGCCGCCGCTGCGCCCGCCGCAGAGGCGACGTCGACGGCGCCGACGGCGCCGGTCAAGATCGTCCCGTCGGTGGAACCGCCCCCGCCGGGCGCCGGGCCGAAGATCATCTCGGTCCCCGAGCCGCCGACCAAGCCCAAGCGCGACGAGACGCGTCCCGGCGGCGTGCGCCCCGGAACCGGCACGGCCGGCGCCGGCGGCAAGCGCCGCGTCGTCATCGATTCGCAGGCCTCGCGTCGCCCCGGTGGCCCCGGGGGCCCGGGCGGCGGCCCCGCCGTCGGCGGCTTCCCGCAGCGCCGTCCGCGCCGTCGTGGCCGCAGGCGCTTCGACGACACGCCGCTGCAGGCGCTGGACACCTCCGCCCAGAGTGCGACCGATCAGGTCAAGATCGCCTCGGGATCGACGGTCAAGGACGTCGCCGAGTACCTCGGCGTCGGCGTGCCGGAGATCATCAAGCAGCTGATGACGATGGGCGAGATGGCGACGCTCACGCAGACGCTCTCCGACGAGGCGATCCTGATCCTCGCCGAGGCGCTCGGCAAGGACGTCGAAGTCGTCGGAGCCTCCGAGGAGGACGAGCTGGCCCCGGCCTACGACGACGCCGATGCGGACCTCGTGACGCGTCCGCCCGTCGTCACCATCATGGGCCACGTCGATCACGGCAAGACCTCGCTGCTCGACGCGATCCGCGAGGCCGACGTCGTCGCCGGCGAGGCGGGCGGCATCACGCAGCACATCGGCGCCTACCAGGTCCGTCACAACGGCCAGCGCATCACCTTCCTCGATACCCCGGGCCACGAGGCGTTCACCGCCATGCGCGCCCGCGGCGCCAAGGTCACCGACGTCGCGGTCGTCGTCGTCGCCGCCGACGACGGGCCCAAGCCGCAGACCGACGAGGCGATCGACCACGCGAAGGCGGCCGACGTACCGATCATCGTCGCGGTCAACAAGATCGACAAGGAGGGCGCGGATCCGACCCGCGTGCGCACCGAGATGACGACGCGCGACCTCCAGCCCTCGGACTGGGGCGGAGAGACCGAGTACGTCGACGTCTCGGCGAAGACGCGCGTCGGCCTCGAGGACCTGCTCGACACGATCCTCGTCGTCACCGAGCTCGAGGAGCTCAAGGCCAATCCCGACGCCGAGGCGAGCGGGGTCGTCATCGAGTCCAAGCTCGACCCGGGCCGCGGCCCGGTCGTCACCGTGCTGATCCAGCGCGGGACGATGCGCATCGGCGACGCGCTCGTCGCAGGCCCGCACTGGGGCAAGGTCCGTGCCATGCACGACTACACCGGCAAGCGCATCGAGGAGGCCGGCCCCGGCGATCCCGTCGAGGTGCTCGGGTTCGACGGCGTCGCCGACGCCGGCGAGTACGTGCGCGTCGTCGAGAACGACAAGACGGCGCGCCAGCAGGCCAACGAGCGCTCGATCCGGCTCAAGAACGAGGCCCAGGCCCGCCGCGCCGGTCGCAAGGTCTCCTTCGAGGATCTGTTCCACGGCATCCAGCAGGGTGTGCTGCAGGACCTCAACCTCGTGCTCAAGGCCGACGTGTCCGGCTCGCTGGAGGCGTTCGAGGACGAGATCGCCAAGCTCCCGCAGGACGAGATCGTCGTCAACATCATCCACAGCGGCGTCGGCGGCATCAACGAGTCCGACGTGATGCTCGCCGCGGCCTCCGACGCGATCATCATCGGCTTCAACGTGCGCCCGGTCGGCGACGCGCGCGCCGCGGCCGAGCGCGAAGGCGTGCAGATCCGCTCCTACGCCGTCATCTACAAGGCGCTCGACGAGCTGCGCGACGCGATGTCGGGCATGCTGGCCCCCGAGGAGGTCGAGGACACGCTCGGCCAGGTGGAGGTCCGCCAGACGTTCCGTGCCTCGAAGATCGGCACGATCGCCGGCTGCTACGTCACCGACGGGAAGATCACCCGCAACGCGAAGATCCGGGTGGTGCGCGACGGGACCGTCATCTACGAGACGACCCTCGCGAGCCTCAAGCGCTTCAACGAGGACGTCCGCGAGGTCGCGTCGGGCTTCGAGTGCGGCATCGTGCTCGCCAACTTCCAGGACATCAAGGAAGGCGACGTCCTGGAGGCATTCGAGACGCGCAAGGTCGAGCGCGAGCTGGCGTGATGGGCCGCGCCGGCGGTGCTCGCGCCCGTCTGCCCCTGCCCGGGAGATAACATGACGACCGCACGGATGCGACGCGTCGACGAGGCGATCAGGGAAGTCCTGGCCGACGCGATTCCCAAGCACGTGAAGGACCCCAGGGTCGGGTTCGTGACCGTCACCGACGTCGACACCAGTCCCGACCTGCGCCACGCGCACGTCTTCGTGAGCGTGCTCGGCACCGAGGACGAGCGCACGGCCTGCCTCGACGGCCTCACCTCGGCACACGGCGTCCTGCAGCGCGTCGTCGGAAGCCAGCTGCGCATGAAGCGCACGCCGACACTGAACTTCAGCCTCGACGAGACCGCGCTGCGCGCCGTCCGGCTCGAAGCACTGATCCAGGAGGTCGCACCCGGCGACGATCCTCCGCTGACGGAGCCCCGCAAGTGAACACGGTCCACCATCCCGCCAACGTCGATTCGCGTCAGGAGATCCTCGACGCCCTGCGATCGTCGGAGCGTTTCGTCCTGCTGACCCACGAGCACCCGGACGGTGACGCGCTGGGGTCGCTCAGCGGCATGCACGCGGTCCTGCGCGCGCTCGGCAAGGACGCCGTCATGTTCATCTGCGCAGAGGAGTTCCCGCTGCCCCACGAGTACCGCTGGATGGAGCTCAGCGAGGCGATCTCGACCGTCCCGGACGACGTGCGCGAGCGCACGATCGTCTTCCTCGACTGCGGCAACATCGATCGCAACCCGGTCGAGGAGTTCCGCCGCGAGGACGCGACGATCCTCAACATCGACCATCACCACGACAACACCCGCTTCGGCACGGTGAACCACGTCGTCCAGCAGGCGTCGTGCACCGCGGAGATCGTCTGGGACCTGATGGGCAGCCTCGGCGTGCGCCCGTCGCGTGAGATCGCCGAGGCGCTCTACGTCGGGCTGATCACCGACACCGGCCGGTTCATGTACGAGAACACCGGCCCCGCGGCACACCTGATGGCCGCCGACCTCATCGCCGCGGGCGTCGACGTGCCCGCCGTCTACCGCCGGATCTACGAGGGCTGGCCCGAGCCCAAGCTGCGGCTCTTCGCCCGCGCGCTGATGCGTACCGAGCGCCACGCGGGCGGCGCACTCACGATGACCCAGCTGGGCGTCGAGGACTTCCGTCAGACGGGCGCCGAGGAGAGCTACACGGAGGGCATCATCGACAGCCTGCGGGCCGTCGAGGGCACGAAGGTCGCCGCGCTCTCACGCGAGCTCGTCGCGCAGGAGCCGGGGGAGGGCTCGCGCTGGAAGGTCTCGTTGCGCTCCGGTGACGGAGAGGTCGACGTCTCCGTGATCGCCCGCGCGGGCGGCGGCGGCGGTCACAAGGCCGCAGCGGGCTTCTCGACCGAGCTGACGCCCGCGGAGCTCGTCGAGTTCCTGCGCGAGCAGGTCGTCGCGCAGCTCTAGTGGGTCCTGACCCGGACGGGATCGTCCTGGCCGACAAGCCCGCGGGCAAGACCTCGCACGACATCACGACCGTCGTGCGGCGCGGTCTCGGAGTGCGCAAGGCGGGGCACGCCGGAACGCTCGACCCATTCGCGACGGGGCTGCTCGTGGTCCTGGTGGGCCGCGCGCGCCGCGTCCAGCGGTTCTTCACGGCGCTCCCGAAGGAGTACTTCGCCGTCGCGCGCTTCGGTGCGGTGTCCACGACGGGCGATCCCGACGGCCAGATCACGCAGACCGGTGTGCTCCCCGCCGGCGACCTCGTGCTGCCGACCGGGCGCATCACGCAGCGCCCGCCGGCCTACAGCGCCATCCGCATCGACGGAACGCGCGCCTACGAACGTGCGCGGCGCGGAGAGACGGTCGAGGTCCCGCAGCGCGAGGTGACGATCTACGAGTTCGAGCAGCTCTGGCGCGAGGAGGATCGCGCCGGCCTGCGCATCGTCTGCTCCTCGGGGACCTACGTGCGCAGCCTCGTCGCCGATCTCGGCGACGCGTACACCGAGGAGCTGCGTCGCACGAGCATCGGGCCGTTCCACGTCGATGACGCGGACGCGGGACGCGTGCTGCCGCTGCAGGGTGCACTGGGCTTCTTCGCGCACCTCGAGGTGGACGGCGAGCTCGCGCGCAGTGCCGCGCACGGCGTCGCGATCGAGCCTCCGCGGGCGCCGCTGGCGCCGACGGGGGAGTGGGTGCTCCCCGACCCTCCGAGCGAGGTGCTGCTGAGCGACGCGGCCGGCCCGATCGCGCTGGCCGAGCACCGCGAGGACGGTCTGCTCAAGCCCGTCGTAGGCTTCCGGGCGTGAGGATCACGCTGCTTCCCGACGCCGAGCCTCGCGCGCGGCGCGTCGCCGTCGGCACGTTCGACGGCGTCCACCTGGGCCACCGAGAGGTCATCTCCGGCGCCGACACGGTGTTGACATTCGATCCGCACCCCACCGCTGTCGTGGCTCCCGGGAAGGAGCCCCGGCTCCTGACGACTCTTGCGCGCAAGGCCGAGCTGGCCGGAGCCGCCGGGGCGCAGGAGCTCGTCGTGATCCCGTTCGACCGCGAGTTCGCGCAGCGGACCGCGCAGCAGTTCATCGACGACGTGCTCGTCGGCCGGCTCGGCGCGACGCACGTGAGCGTCGGCGAGAACTTCCACTTCGGCAATCGCGCGCACGGCGATCCGGCGCTGCTGCGCGAGGAGACGCGCTTTCAGACGCGCGTCGTCCCGTTGCTGGAGATCGACGGTGAGATCGTCAGCTCGAGTCACATTCGCGGTCTCGTGCTCGGCGGCGCGCTCGAGTACGCCGGCCGCCTGCTCGGCGAGCCGTTCGTCGTCGACGGCGTCGTCTCGCACGGCGATGAGCGAGGCCGCACGCTCGGCTACCCGACCGCCAACCTCGCACCCGTCGACGGGCTCTGCACTCCCGGGCACGGGGTCTACGCCTGCCGTGCACGCACCGCCGACGGCAGCTGGCACGCCGCCGCCGTGAACGTCGGCGTGCGGCCGATGTTCGACAGCGGCCTCGGGGAGCTCGTCGAGGCCCACATCCTGGACTTCTCCGGCGACCTCTACGACCAGCCGCTGCGCGTCCAGTTCCTCAAGCGCCTCCGCGGCGAGCGGCGCTTCGACGGCGTCGACGCGCTGATCGACCAGATCGGTCGCGACGTCCACGAGGCGCGCGCCGTGGCGGCGGCCGCAGCGTGAGCGCGACATGATGCGTGCTGCTACCGTTCAGCGCCGCCTATGACCACGCTTTCACCTGAGAAGACCCGCGAGATCGTCGCCCAGTTCGGCGCCAACGACAAGGACACCGGCAACACCCGCGTCCAGGTCGCGCTGCTCAGCCAGCGCATCACCGATCTGACGGAGCATCTGCGCACGCACAAGAAGGACCACGCGTCCCGCCGCGGCCTGCTGATGCTCGTCGGCCAGCGCCGCCGGCTGCTGAACTACCTGCAGAAGAGCGACCTCGAGGCCTACCGCGGTCTCGTGCGCGAACTCGGCCTGCGCAAGTAGCACCGTGAGCATCATCGCGCCCGGCACGCCGGCTCCGCAGTTCTCGCTCCAGACCGAGGACGGCGTCCCGTTCACGAACCTGGACCTCGCCGGCCGCACCGTCGTACTGGTCTTCTACCCGTTCGCGTTCAGCCCGGTCTGCACCGACCAGCTCCAGGTCTACGAGGAGGCGCTCGGCGAGATCACCGGCCAGGGAGCCGAGATCTACGGCGTCTCCACCGACGCCTCCTACTCGCAGACCGCGTTCCGCGAGAAGCTCGGCGTGACGATCCCGCAGCTCAGCGACTTCGAGCCCAAGGGCGCGGCATCGCGGGCGTTCGGCGCGTACTTCGAGCCCGGAGGCATGACGAACCGCGCGCTCGTCGTCCTCAAGGACGGCGTGGTCGCGTGGAGCTGGCTCGGCGAGAACCCGGGTGTCCTGCCCGGGGTGAACCTCGTGTTCGACGGCCTCGCGGCCGCAGCCTGACTCAGGTTCTCAGGCCGCCGCGCGGCGCGCGATGTCGCCCGCCAGGAGGGGCTCGAGGACGGCCGCGCGGTACTCGAAGATCGAGCGGACGTCGCGCCCGACGAACAGCCGGTGTGCGAGCTCTCCGGCCGCCCCGAAGCCGACTGCGTAGCGCACGGTGTCCGTCATGCGCGTGCGCTCGCCGGGCAGCGCCTCGAAGTCGTGGGTGTGGTGCCACAGGGCGTAGGGGCCGCGCAGCTGGGCGTCGACGAAGCGCACTCCCGGCTGCCAGTCCTGGATCAGCGTCTGCCACCGCACGGGCAGGCCGTGGACACGCAGCCGGTACTCGATCAGCGTCCCGGCCTGCATCGCGATCGGGCGCGGCGTGATCACCCGGAAGCGCAGCAGCGGCGGCGTGATCGACTCGAGGTTGTGGGCATCGCCGAAGAAGGGGAACACCTGCTCCGGGGTGCCCTGCAGGGTCTGCTCGCGGCGAAGTGTGTGGACGTGCATGCACCGGCTCTACGGGCGAGCGCCGCGCCCGGATCGTAGGCTTGCCGCCATGCGCGACCTCCGCAGTGCGCCCGTGCCCGCCGTCGGTGAGGGCGACCACGTCCGTGGCCGCGTGGGCGCGCCGACCGTGATCGCGTACGCCGACTTCACCTGTCCGCGCTGCGCTGTCGCGGCGCAGCGGCTGCACGATGCGGATGTGCGCACGTGCTTTCGCCACTTCGCGCTGAAGTCGCGCCACCGCCGGGCGGTCCCGGCGGCGATCGCCGCGGAGGCCGCCGCGCGCCAGGGGGCGTTCTGGGACTTCCACGATGCGCTCTACGCCGACCAGGGGCGGCTCGACGACCCGCACCTCTGGGCGCTGTGTGAGCGTCTCGGGCTCGATCTCGAGCGCTTCGAGGCCGATCGGCGCGACCCCGAGGTGCTGGCACGCATCGAGCGCGAGGTCGGCGAGGCGATGCGGGCGGGCGCCGCGACGACGCCCGCGCTGGTGGTCGGCGACGTCCTCCATCAGGGCGCGCCGGATCCGGCATTTCTCGCCGATCTGGCCCGCGGCTACTAAGATGGACCCGTTCGGATACAGAGAGATTCAATGAGATACGGGCCGCAGGATCCGAAGGCGGCTCGCGAAGAGAGGGTTTTCACCACATGAGTAATGAAGCCGTGACCACGGTCTCCGTCGAGATCGCAGGTTCCGAGGTCTCGTTCGAGACCGGCAAGATGGCCAAGCAGGCCGGCGGCGCCGTCGTCGTCCGCCAGGGCGACACGATGGTGCTGTGCACCGCGACCGTCGGCAATCTGCGCGACGTCGACTTCCTCCCGCTGACGGTGGACGTCGAGGAGCGCATGTACGCCGCGGGCAAGATCCCCGGCTCGTTCTTCAAGCGCGAGGGTCGTTCAGGCGAGAAGGGCACCCTGACCGCGCGCATGATCGACCGTCCGATCCGCCCGCTGTTCCCCAAGGGCTGGCACTACGAGACGCAGCTCGTCGCGATGCCGCTGAGCGTCGACCACGTCCACCCGTACGACATCCTCGCGATGAACGGCGCGTCCGCCGCGCTGATGATCTCCGAGGTGCCGCTGCCGACTCCCGTCGGCGCCGTGCGCATCGGCAAGATCGACGGCAACTTCGTCGTCAACCCGCCGGAGAGCAGCCTGCTCGACGACAGCGAGCTCGATCTCGTCGTCGCCGGCACGGACGAGGCCATCCTGATGGTCGAGGCGGGCGCCACGGAGATCTCGGAGGCCGAGATCCTCGACGCGCTCGACATCGCCCACGGCGAGATCAAGAAGATCTGCGCCCTGCAGCGTGAGCTGGCCGACAAGGTCAGCAAGGAGAAGATCGTCGTCGAGGCCCCGGTCATCGACCCGGCGCTGCTGGACGCGATCAAGGGCTCGCACGGCGCGGCCCTCGACGCCGCCACGCAGGTCGAGGACAAGCTCGCCCGCCAGGACGCCTCGAAGGCCGTCGAGACGGCGATCGTCGAGCAGTACGCCGGCGACCCCGAGGCAGCGGACTACGCGACCAAGCGCGCTGACGCGCTCTCCGCGTTCGCCAAGCTCGAGAAGGCCACGATCCGCCAGCGCATCGCGGTGGACAAGAAGCGCCCGGACGGCCGCTCGGCCAACCAGATCCGCGACATCTCCATCGAGGTCGGCGTCGCTCCGCGCACGCACGGCTCCGCGCTGTTCACGCGCGGCCAGACGCAGGCGATCTCGGTCGCCTCGCTGGGCACGCTGAAGGAGGAGATGCGGCTCGACACCCTCGGGCTGGAGAAGAACCGCTTCTACTGGCACCACTACAACTTCCCGCCGTTCTCGGTGGGCGAGGCCGGCTTCATGCGCGGCCCCAAGCGCCGTGACATCGGCCACGGGGCGCTCGCCGAGCGCGCGCTCGTGCCGGTCGTCCCGAGCACCGAGGAGTTCCCGTACACGATCCGCGTGGTCTCCGACATCCTCGAGTCCAACGGCTCGTCGTCGATGGCCTCGGTCTGCGGCTCGTCGCTCTCGCTGATGCAGGCGGGCGTGCCGATCAAGGCGCCGGTCGCCGGGATCGCCATGGGGCTGATCAAGGAGGGTGACGACTACATCGTCCTCACCGACATCGCCGGCGTCGAGGATCACCTCGGCGACATGGACTTCAAGGTCGCCGGCACCGAGGCGGGCATCACCGCGATCCAGATGGACATCAAGATCTCGGGCCTGACGTTCGACATCCTGCGCGATGCGCTGTCCCAGGCCCGCGAGGCGCGCCTGAACATCCTCGGGCAGATGAACGACGTGATCTCCGAGCCCAGCACGGAGCTCTCGCCGCACGCCCCGCGGATCATCCAGCTGCAGATCGACCCGTCGCCAGATCGGCCTGCTGATCGGCAAGGGCGGGGAGACCATCCGCGGCCTCTCCGACGAGTTCGAGTCGCAGATCGACGTCAACGACGAGGGCCAGGTCCTCGTGTACTCGTCGAACGGCGAGCTGGGCGAGGCGCTCGCCGAGCGGATCCGCTCGATGATGAAGGAGGTCGAGGTCGGTGACGAGTTCACCGGCAAGGTCGTCAAGACGACGACCTTCGGCGCCTTCGTGGAGCTCGCCAAGGGCACCGACGGGCTGCTGCACATCTCGAACGTCTCGCCGGGCCAGCGCGTCGAGAACGTCGAGGACGTGCTCAAGCGCGGCGACGAGATCCAGGTCAAGGTCGTCGAGGTGGACCGCGAGCGCGGCCGCATCGGCCTGCGCCTCTCCGACGATCCGTCGATCGCCGGCAAGTCGACCGAGGAGCTCGCTGCCGTCGTCGCCTCCGGCGGCGATCGCGGCGCCCCGCGCCGTGACCGCAACGGCGGTGGCGGAGGCGGCGGCGGACGCGGCGGCGAGCGCGGCTCCGGCCGTCCGCGTCACCGTCGCGGTGACAGCGACCCCGACCGCGGCTAGGCGCCCCGAGGTCATGGCCTCCGGCCATCGCCTCACCACCCTGGATTCCGGGGTGCGGATCGTCACGGAGGCCATGCCCTCCGTGCGGTCCGCGGCCCTGGGGTTCTTCGTCGGCACGGGCTCGTCCATGGAGGAGGAGCGCGTCGCCGGCTGGTCGCACCTGCTGGAGCACATGCTGTTCCGCGGGACCGCGAGCTACGCCTCGGTCGAGATCGACCAGATCTTCGACGGGATGGGCGCCGAGCTGAACGCCGGCACGGGCAAGGAGTCGACCTCGGTCTACTCGCGCGTCCTGGACGTCCACCTCGATCGCGCCTTCGACGTGATGGCGGACATGGTCTGGCGACCGCGCATCGCCGAGCAGGACCTGCACGCCGAGCGCCTGATCGTGATCGAGGAGATCGCGATGTACGAGGACGACCCGCAGGACCGCGTGTTCGACATTCTCGGCGAGGCGGTCTTCTCCGGGCATCCGCTCGGGCATCCGGTGATCGGAAGCCGCGACTCCGTCTCCGCGGCCGGCGCCGAGGCGCTGCGCGTCTTCCACGAGGAGCGCTACGCGCCCGGCGACCTCGTGGTCGCCGCAGCGGGATCCGTCGACCACCGGCGCCTGGTGCGCCTGGTCAAGGCGGCCGAGGGCCGCGCCGAGGCGCACCGCCGGGCGCCGGCCCCGCCGCCGGCCCCCCAGCCCGGCGGGCCCGTCGGGCGGCGCTTCATCGTCAAGGAGACCGAGCAGTACCACGTCGCGCTCGGCGCGCACGGCATCCCGCGCGACGACGACCGGCGCTACGCGCTGCGGGTCCTCGACACGATCCTCGGCGGGACGTCGTCCTCGCGGCTCTTCCAGGAGGTCCGCGAGCGGCGCGGGCTCGCCTACAGCGTGTTCTCGTTCCACCAGTCCTTCGCCGGCACCGGCCAGGTCGGCATCTACCTCGGCACGCGGCCGGAGAACGTCGCCGTGGGGCTGCAGGTGATCGCCGACGAGCTCGAGCGGCTGCGCCAGGACGGCATCACCGCCGACGAGCTGGTGCGCGCCAAGGAGAACGCCCAGGGTCGCCTCGTGCTGGCCCTGGAGTCGACGTCGGCGCGGATGAGCCGGCTCGGCGGCTCGATCCTCGCCGGGCTCCCGGTGCTCAGCGTCGACGAGCTGATCGAGCACGTCGATGCCGTCACCGCCGACGACGTCCTCGAGCTGGTGCGCGAGCTCTTCGCGGGCGAGCGCCTGAGCGCCGCCGGCGTAGGCCCGGACGAGGCGCTGTTCCGCTCGGCGCTCGAGCCGATCGCGCCGCAGCTCGCCGAGGCCGCCTGATGTCCGGCGTCATCCGCGTCGCCGTCGCGGGCGCGGCGGGCCGCATGGGTCAGTCGGTGTGCCGCGCGGTCGAGAGCGCGCCGGACATGGTGCTCTGCGGGCGCGCCGACCCGTCGCTCGACGTCGCGCTGGCGACGGTCCTCGCCCAGGACGAGCCGGACGTCGTCGTCGACTTCACGACGCCGGGAACCGCGCTGGCGAACGCGCTCGAGTGCGTCCGGGCCGGCGTCCACGTCGTGATCGGCACCACCGGATTCGACGTCGAACCGTTGCGAACGCGAGGCGCGGAGCGAACGTCTTCATCGCCCCGAACTTCGCGATCGGCGCGGTGCTGATGATGCGCTTCGCCGCGCAGGCCGCCGAGCACTTCGCCAAGGCCGAGATCATCGAGCTCCACCACGACCGCAAGCTGGACGCCCCCAGCGGGACCGCGGCGCGCACCGCGGCGCTCATGGCGCCGGCGATCGGGTACGAGGTTCCGATCCACTCCGTCAGGCTGCCCGGGCCTCGTCGCCCATCAGGAGGTCATCTTCGGGGGCCTGGAGGAGACGCTGACGATCCGCCACGACTCGCTGGGTCGCGAGTCGTTCATGCCGGGAGTCCTGCTGGCCGTGCGCCGCGTCGGGTCGCTGACCGAGTCCCCGGTCATCGGGCTCGAGCACCTGCTTCGAGATGGCGTCGGCGCCCGGAGAGCCGCGACGCGCGACCCCGGCGGACGTGACTGCGATCGCCGGATTGCAGCAGCGGGTGTGGTGGCATGCGTACGAGGGCATCCTCGGCGCCGCCCGCCTCGCGCAGTTCGACGAGGAGGACGGCCACGAGGCGCACTGGACGCGGACGCTCGGCGACCCGCGGGCCGAGACCTGGGTGACCGAGCACGAAGGACGGATCACCGGCACGACGACGGTCGGCCCTTCGCGGGAGGAGGGTGCCGCCACGGGGCTCGGCGAGCTGTGGTCGATCGCGGTCGAGCCGGGCGCGCAGGGCGCGGGCCTCGGCTCGGCCCTGCACGCGCACGCGTGCGTGAGGCTGGGCGCGCTCGGGTTCACGGCCGCGATGCTCTGGGTCTTCGAGGAGAACGGGCTGGCCCGCGCGTTCTACGAGGCGCGCGGATGGACGCTCGACCTGCCGGGCGCCGGCACGGCTCCGGAGGAGTGGTACCTCGCGCCGTGCGTGCGCTACCGCCGCGTGGTGGGCTGAGGACATGCTGGTCGCCGTCACCGACCACGCGGCCGAGCGCTTCCGCCAGCGCGTCGGCGGGCGCAGCGGGGAGGTCGACCCGCGGCCGGAGATCATCACGCGCGTTCGCCGGGCGCTGGATGCCGGGCGCGCCGAGCGAGACTCCGCCGCCGGGGGCGAGCGCGGCGCGCGGCTCGCTCTACGTCCACGACCTCGTCGACCGCTCGCTCGTCTTCGTCTGCCATCGCGACCGGCCGGACGGCGAGCTGGTCGTCGTGACGCTCTGGGAGCGCGAGGACGGCGTGGCGAGCCCGCGTGTCGCGCGCCGGTTCACGGACGCGCTGAAGCGCGACTGAGCAGGTCGTTCAGCCCTCGCGCACGAGCCGCGCGAGGCGTGTGTGGCGCCGCCTGGTGTCCAGGCTGCGCAGGGCGGTGCGCAGGGCCCCGGGCTGCACGACGAGCACGCAGACGCGCTCGGCCCGGGTGACCGCCGTGTAGATGCAGGTTGCGCGTCAGCATCACGTGGTGCCCGCGGAAGACGGGCACGACGACCGCCGGCGCCTGGCTGCCCTGGGCCTTGTGCACCGAGATCGCGTGGGCGAGCCGCAGCGTGCCGAGCTCCTCGGTGCGCAGCGCGAGGCGACGGCCGTCGTCGCATGCGAGCGTGATCCGGTCGCGCTCGGTGTCGTGGTGCACGAGCACGCCGAGCTCGCCGTTCATCAGCTCGCGCTCGTGGTCGTTCCTGGTCTGGATCACGCGGTCGCCGACCCGCAGGGGCGTCCCGGGGATCGCCGACTCCGCCGGGGTTCAGCCGTGCGCGCAGCTCGGTGTTGAGCGCATCGACGCCGACCGGGCCCTTGTGCATGGGGGAGAGCACGAGGACGTCGGCGACCGGATCAAGGTCGTAGTGGGCGGGCAGGCGCTCGGCCGCCAGGGTGACGATCTCGTCGAACATCCGCTCCGGCTCGTCGTGCGCGATCACGAAGAAGTCGCGCACGTCGTCCGGTCCGGCGTCGACCGGCGGCGTGCGGCCCGCGTTGATCGCGTGCGCGGCGCGCACGATCAGCGAGCGGGCCGCCTGACGGAACACCTCGGTCAGGCGCACGGTCGGGACCGCCTCCGAGGCGATCAGGTCGTCCAGCACGCGCCCCGGGCCGACCGGGGCGAGCTGGTCGACGTCGCCCACCAGGAGGACGTGCGTGCGCGGCCCGACGGCGCCGATCAGCGCGTCGGCGAGCTGGAGCGACAGCATGCTCGCCTCGTCGACGACGAGCACGTCGGTTCCCGGGATCGGATCGTCGGGGCCGCGCTCGAAGCCCTCGCCGGGCACCCAGCCGAGCAGGCGGTGGATCGTGGTCGCCTGCGCGCCCGTCGACTCCGCCAGGCGACGCGCGGCCTTGCCGGTGGGCGCGCAGAGCCTCACCGTCCGGCTGTTGGCCTTCACGCAGGTCGACGAGCGCGCGCATCGTCGCGGTCTTCCCGGTGCCGGGCCCGCCGGTGAGGATCGACAGCCGGCTGGCGAGCACCGCGTCGACGACCGCCCATTGGTCGTCGGACGGCACGAACGCGCCCGTCGCCGGTCGCTCGACGCGGGCGAGCTTCAGCGCCGGGCCGCCGTCGACGAGCTCGCGCACCCGGCGCGCGAGACGGCGCTCGACGCGGTCCATCGACGGATCGGCGAGCAGGTCGCCGTCGGCGACGAGCAGCCCGCGCGCGACGAGCTCGTCGAGGCGATCCGAGACGTCCGCCCCGAGCAGGGCGCTCGCGCGCCGGGCGAGCTCCTCGCGGGGGAGCAGGCAGTTGCCGTCCTGGCCGGCCTCCTCGAGCGCGTGCAGCACCCCGGCGTCGAGGCGCTGCGGCGCCTGCGGGTCGGTTCCCAGCGCGCGCGCCAGCGCGTCCGCCGTCGCGAACCCGACGCCCTCGACCTGCGAGGCGGCGTACGGGTCCTCGCGCAGCATGTCGATGGCCTCCGGGCCGAACGCGCGCTCGATGCGCGAGGCGGCGGAACCCGGGACGCCGTGCTCGGCGAGGAACAGCCGCAGCGCGCGGCGCCCGCGGACCTTCTCCCACGAGCGCACCGCCGCGCCGATCCGCGCCGGGCCGATCCCCGGGACCTCGCGCAGGCAGGCCCGCGGCTCGCGGTCGACCAGCTCGAGCACGCCGGGCCCGTGACGATCGAGCAGCCACTGGGCACCGCTGGGCCCGACGTGCTTGACGCCGGCGAGCACGTTCAGCAGCGCCGCGTCGCTCGCCGGGCCCAGGCCCCGCGCCTGCTGGACCTCGAACCGCCAGCCGTGCTTGGCGTGGCGGCGCCAGGCGCCGTGCGCTTCGAGCGTCTCGCCCTCGTGGACGTGGTCGAGCGTGCCGGTCAGGGTGACCTCGTCGCCCTCGTCGGTGAGCGCCGCGACGACGGCGAAGCCGCCCTCCGGAGCGCGCCAGCGCACGGCCATCACCTCCGCGCGCAGCGAGCGCGCTGACGGGTCGGCCGGGTCTCCGGCCGCTTCGCGCACGCTCGCGTCGAGCCGGGGCACTGGCATATCAGGCAGTCTGCAACCCGCGGCGGACACTCGCCCAAACAGCCCATTCAGCTACGCTCACGGCAGTGGCCTCACTCGGCAGCATCATCACCGCGATCGTCACACCATTCGATGACGACCTGCAGGTTGACGAGGGCGCATTCGTGGCGCTCATGCAGCACCTCTCCGAGAACGGCTCGGACGGCTTCGTCGTCTGCGGGACCACGGGCGAGGCGGCGACCCTGTCCGATGAGGAGCATCTGGGCCTGGTCGACCTGGCGGTCCGCGAGCGCCCGGCCGGCACGACGATCATCGCCGGCGTGGGGTCCAACGACACCCGCCACGCGGTGAAGCTCACCGAGCGCGCGTGCGAGCTGGGCGTCGACGCCCTGCTGTCGGTGAACCCGTACTACAACCGGCCCAACCGCCGCGGGATCGTCGCGCACTACCGCGAGGTGACGCGCGCCGCCGACCGGCCGATCCTGCTCTACAACATCCCGCAGCGCACCGGATCGGAC
This sequence comes from uncultured Solirubrobacteraceae bacterium, assembly GCA_963781935.1. Taxonomy (GTDB): domain Bacteria; phylum Actinomycetota; class Thermoleophilia; order Solirubrobacterales; family Solirubrobacteraceae; genus F1-60-MAGs163. The sequence goes on along the minus strand of CAWAHX010000005.1, from coordinate 960,212 downwards.
ATGCCGAACGACCTCCTCGCCGAGCTCGCGCAGCTCGACCACATCGAAGGGGTCAAGCAGGCGAACGACGACAACCTGGCGCTCGTCGACGGCCTGCAGCTGTACGCCGGCAACGACGACGTCCTCGCCCGCGTGCTCGACATGGGCGGTGCCGGCGGCATCCTCGTCGCCAGCCACATCGTCGGGCCCGAGATGCGGCGGATGGTCGACGAGCCCGAGCACCGGGCCGCAGATCGACGCCGGCCTGCAGGACCTGTACGCCGCGCTCGGCGTCGGGCCGATGGCGATGACCACGAAGGCCGCGCTGAACATGCTCGGCCACCATGTGGGCGCGCCGCGCCTGCCGCTCGTCGAGGCGGACGAGCACGAGACCACAGTGGTCCGCGAGGCGCTCACGCGCCACGGACTGCTCGAGAAGACTGAGGCCTGATGTCCCAAAGCGGCACCCTGCGCGTTCTCCCGCTCGGCGGGATCGGTGAGATCGGCAAGAACATGACGGTCCTCGAGATCGACGACCGGCTCCTGATCGTCGACGTCGGACTGCGCTTCCCGACCGCCGAGATGGTCGGCATCGACCTGGTCCTTCCGGACTTCAGCTACCTGCGCGGCAGGGTCGACGACATCGAGGGCATCATCATCACCCACGGCCACGAGGATCACCTCGGTGCGCTGCCGTGGATCCTGCGCGAGCTGAAGGCCGAGGGCGCCGGCGAGCTGCCGCCGATCTTCGGCGCCCCGCTGACGATGGCGATGGCGCGCTCCAAGCTCGACGAGCACCGCCTGAAGGACCTCGACGTCGAGGACGTCAAGGCCGGCGAGCGCCTCGAGCTCGGCCCGTTCGACGTCGAGCTGATCCACATGACGCACTCGATCCCGGACGCCATGGCGGTGGCCGTGACGACCGACGTCGGCACCGTCCTGATCACCGGCGACTACAAGTTCGACCAGACGCCCGTCGACGGCAAGCCCGCCGACGTCGCGCGCCTGGCCCAGCTGGGCGCCGACGGGCTGCTGCTGCTGTGCGGCGACTCGACGAACGCCGACCGGCCGGGCTTCAGCCCGAGCGAGGCCGGCGTCGGCCCGCACCTGGAGCAGGTCTTCGCGCGCTGCGAGGGCCGGATCGTCGTCACGTGCTTCGCGTCGAACATCCATCGCGTCCAGCAGGTCGTCGACGCGGCCGAGACGCTGGGCCGCAAGGTCGCGCTGCTCGGGCGCTCGATGCGCAAGAACGTGAACATCGGGCGATCCCTGGGGCACATCGACGTCCCCGAGGGGATGCTCGTGCAGCCGCGCGAGATCGACAGCTTCCCGGACGAGAAGCTCGTCATCGTCTCGACCGGGTCGCAGGGCGAGCCGCTCAGCGCGCTGCGCCGGATGGCGTTCTCCGATCACCCGCAGGTCGAGCTGCGCCGCGGCGACACCGTCTGCTTCGCCGCCACGCCGATCCCCGGCAACGAGCGCGCGGTCAACGAGACGATCGACCGCCTGTTCCACATCGGGACGACCGTCATCACCGCGCGCGACGCGCCGATCCACGCCTCGGGCCACGGGTACGCCGAAGAGCTGAAGCTGATGCTCAACCTGACGAAGCCCAAGTACGTGATGCCGTTCCACGGCGACTACAAGCGCCTCGAGCTGCACGGCAAGCTCGCCGAGGCGGTCGGCGTCCCGGCCGCGAACATCTTCAAGGGCGAGAACGGCCTGCCGCTCGAGCTCGATGCCAAGGGCGCCCGCTTCGGGAAGCCGGAGCGCGCGGGCATGGTCTTCGTCGACGGCGTCGAGATCGGCGACGTGGCCGACGTGGCGCTGCGCGACCGGCGCATGCTCAGCGCCGATGGGATCTTCGTCGTCGTGGCGACGATCTCCGAGCAGGACGGCTCGTCGGTCGCCGACCCCGAGGTCATCTTCCGCGGCGTGCCGTTCCCGGACGAGGCCGAGAACCTGCTGGACGACATCCGCAGCACCGTCGACACGTCGCTCGAGCGTGCCGCGAAGGACGGCGTCCACGAGATCGACATCATCCAGGGGATGCTGCACGACGACCTCGCCAAGCTCGTCTACGAGCGCCTGCGCCGCCGGCCGATGGTCCTGCCGGTCGTCGTCGAGGTGTGATCGACTAGGACCGCCGGGCCGGCAGCCGGCGGATCCCGCGGGCGAGCGCGGCGGCGCGGCCGCCGGTCGCGGCCTCTGCGGGGGCGGGCGCGGGAGCCGGGGTGGACGGCTCGCCCAGCTCGTCGGTGGGGGGCTCCGGCGCGGCGTCGACGAGCGGCAGCCGGACGATGAAGCGCGCGCCGGGCTGTGCGTCCTCGAGCGTGACGGTGCCGCCGTGGCCGGTCGCGACGGCCTGCACGATCGCGAGCCCGAGCCCGGTGGAGCGGCTCGTGTCGCCGCCGGCGCGCACGAAGCGGTCGAAGATCTTCGGGCGCATCTCGGCAGGGACGCCGGGGCCGTCGTCCTCGACCGTCAGGACGGCCTCGGAGCCGGAGGCGCTCGTGCGGACCCGGACGACCGTCCCGGGCGGCGTGTGGCTCAGCGCGTTCTCGATCAGGTTGAGCGCCAGGCGGTGCAGCTCGTCGCGCGCGCCTTCGACGACCACGCCCGGCGCGGTCTTCAGCTCGAGCTCGTGCCCGTCGGCGATCGCGCCCGCCTCGCTGATCGCGTCGAGAGCCACGGCGCTCAGGTCCAGCGGGCGGCGGCGCTGCTCGGCGGCGCCGTCCGAGCGCGCGAGCAGCAGCAGGTCGGCGACCAGGCGCCGCATCCGCCGCGAGCTGCGCAGCGCCGCCTCCGCCGTCTCGCGCGGATCGCCCTCGAGCTCCTCGGTGAGCAGCTCGAGATTCGCGAGCACGCTCGTCAGCGGCGTACGCAGCTCGTGCGAGGCGTCGGCGACGAACTGGCGCTGGCGGTCGAGCGCACCCTCGGTCTCGTTGCGTGAGGCCTCGAGCCCTTCGAGCATCTCGTCGAACGTGCGCGCAAGCTCGGCGACCTCGTCGTCGGACGTCGGCTCGGGAACGCGCCTTGCGGGATCGCGCGTGCGCGCGATGTCACGCGCTGTGGCGGTGAGGGCCGTGATCGGCCGCAGTGAGCGCTTGGCGAGCGCCAGTCCGCCGAGGAGGGCCAGCAGCGTGCCGACGCCGACGCCGAACGCGAGGAAGATCCGCAGGCCGGCGATCGCGTTCTTGACGTCGCGCAGCGGCCTGGCGTACTCGATCCAGACCGGTGCGGAGAGCCCCGACGAGGACTCCAGGACGCGGTAGCGCGTCTCGACGAGGTACCCGCCGCGCTCGCCTGAGCCTGGCTGCACGGGGGGGCCGAGGTCCGGCGCCTTCGGTGTGGAGGCCTGAGGGAACGGGATGCGCCGCCCGTCGAAGATGCGGATCACCGCGTTGTTCGGCGCGGCGTAGAGATCGAGGTCGGGGTTGATCTCGATGCGCCCGCCCGCGCCGATCGTGACGGACAGCCGGTCGCGCAGCTCCGTCGCGGCGTTCTCGGCCTCGTTGCGAAAGTCCGAGCGGATCCTGCCGGCGGTCAGCTGCCCCACGACGACGGCGAAGCCGCAGAGGATCACGAACGTCAGGGCAGCCGAGATCAGCGCCAGCCGCCAGCGGATGGAGAACCGCTCAAGCACGAAGCACGTACCCGGCCCCGCGGATCGTGTGCAGGAGGCGGGGCTCGCCACCGGCCTCCAGCTTTCGGCGCAGGTTCGAGACGAACACCTCGATCGTGTTCGTCGTGGCGAACGGGTCGTAGCCCCAGACCTCTTCGAGCAGCCGCTGCCGGGGGACCACGATCCGCTCGTTGCGCATCAGGTACTCGAGCAGCTCGAACTCGCGCTGGGTGAGCTCGACGGCGCGCTCCCCGCGAGAGACCTCGTGCGTGTCCGGGTTGAGCTGCAGGTCGCCGACGACGATCGAGGCCGCACCACGAGGTGGACGGCGGCGCAGCAGCGCTCGCAGGCGCGCGAGCAGCTCCTGGCGCTCGAACGGCTTGACGAGGTAGTCGTCGGCGCCGGAGTCCAGGCCCTCGACGCGCGCGTCGAGCGCGTCACGCGCCGTCAGCATCAGGATCGGGACGTCGTCGCCGGCACGCAGGCGCCGAGCGACCTCGATCCCGTCGAGCTTCGGAAGGCCGAGGTCGAGCACCACCAGATCGGGATGAAACCGAGAGGCCTCCTCGAGCGCCGCCTCGCCGTCGACGGCGACGCGAACCTCATATCCCTCCATGCGCAGGGAGCGCTGCAGGACCTGTGCGATGTCGGCGTCATCCTCGACGACGAGGACCCTCGGTTCACGTGAGTTCATACGCGGCCAATCCTACGGATTGCCGTCAACGCCAGATGAAGGCAGGGGACGGGTGCGCGGCGTCGAAGGCCCTCTCCGCATGCCTGCGCCTCGAACGCCCGCCAAGCGCCGCCCTGCCGCGGTCTCCAAGAAGAAGCCGGCTCCGCGCCGGCGGGCGCCCGCGCCGCGCGCGCGTCGACGTGCGCGCTGGAGCTGGCGCCTGCCCGTTCTCGAGCAGCACCACCTCGACCTCATCGGCCTGGGCCTCTTCGCGGCCGGCGTCTTCGTCGGCATCGCCCTGTACTCCGGATGGGACGCCGGCGCCGGCGGCTCCTGGCTCGTCGACGGCCTGCGCTGGCTGCTCGGGCAGATCGCGTACGCCGCGCCGGTCGCACTGGCGTGCGCGGGGCTCGTCCTGGTCATGCGGCCCGTCCTGCCCAGCGTGCGCCCGCTGCGCGCGGCCGCGTTCTGCCTGCTCGCGGCGACGACGCTCGCCTACGCGGCGGGGACGCTCGGCCTGGGCGACAGCCTGTCGCGCGCCGCCTCGTGGGAGCCGGCGCATTTCGAGGCGCGCGGAGGAGCCGTCGGTGACGCGCTCTACGCCGGCTCCTCCCAGCTGATCGGCAGCGTCGGGAGCCACATCCTCGCCGTCTTCCTGTTCCTCGCCGGCGTCCTGCTGCTCACGGGCGCGTCGATTGCCGGGATCCTGCGCGCGACCGGCTCCGGCGTCGCCGACACCACCCGCGTGCTCCGCCGCACCGCCGCGCCCGTCCTGTCACCGCGCGGCCCCGCACAGGCGCCCGAGCCCGAGCCGGAGCGTCCGGCGGGCGTTCTGCCGCCTGAGCACGAGGACGAGGACTTCGTCGTACGGGCCGGCGATCGCCCGCCATCGCTCGACGGCGCCCTGCGCTACCCCGACCTGTTCGGCGGGGCCGACGCCGGTGAGGACGACCAGCCGGTCGTGACCGACGCCCGCGCGCCGCAGGACCCGCCCGCGGAGCCGCCCGCCGACGTTGATGGGGACGCCGCCCCCAAGCCCGCCCGCAAGCGCACGCCGCGCGTCTCGACGGTTCCGGAGAACACGGGCGACTTCCACCTGCCCGACCCGGGCCTGCTGCGCCGCTCGCCCGCCGCCGACGACAAGCCGGACACCGCCGACCAGGCGCGCGTCACCACCGCGCTCGTCGAGGCGCTCGGTCACCACGGCGTGGAGGCGAAGGTCGTCGGGACCGTCGCCGGCCCGCACATCACCCGCTACGAGCTGCGCCTCGCGCCCGGGATCAAGATGAACAAGGTCGGCAACCTCAAGGACGACCTGGCCTACGCGCTCGCCGCCACCGACATCCGCATCCTGGCCCCGATCCCCGGCAAGCAGGCGGTCGGCGTCGAGGTCCCCAACCGCCGGCGCCGGATCGTCACGCTGGGCGACGTCTTCGGCGAGGTGCCCAAGGACGCCACGCCGCTCACGGTCTTCCTGGGCAAGGACGTCAGCGGCAAGCCGGTCTGCGCCGACCTCGCGAAGATGCCGCACATGCTGGTCGCCGGCACCACCGGCGCCGGCAAGTCCGGCTGCGTGAACGCGATGCTGTCCTCGATCCTGCTGCGCGCGACGCCGGACCAGGTGCGGCTCGTGCTCGTCGATCCCAAGCAGGTCGAGCTGAACCACTACGAGGCGATCCCGCACCTGCTCACGCCGGTCATCACGAGCCCGCGGATGGCCGCCAACGCGCTGCAGAACCTCGTGCGCGAGATGGAGTGGCGCTACGGGACGATGGCGATGGCCCGGACCCGCTCGCTGATCGAGCTGAACAAGTACCGCGTCGGCGAGGGCGACGAGCCGCTGCCGTACATCCTCTGCGTGATCGACGAGCTGGCCGACCTGATGATGGTCGCGCCGGCCGACGTCGAGGACTCGATCATCCGCCTGGCGCAGAAGGCGCGGGCGGTCGGGATCCACCTCGTGCTCGCCACGCAGAGCCCGCGCGTCGACGTGATCACCGGGATGATCAAGGCGAACGTCCCGTCGCGCATCGCCTTCGCGGTCTCCAGCCAGACCGACTCGCGCGTGATCCTCGATCAGAACGGCGCCGAGAGCCTGCTCGGCCAGGGCGACATGCTGTTCGCTCCCGTCGGCTCGTCGCGCCTGCAGCGCATCCAGGGTGCCTACATCGACGAGCCGCAGATCGCCCAGCTGACCGAGTTCTGGGCCGCGCAGGGCGAGCCGGAGCTGCGCGAGGACCTGCTCGTCGAGGTCACGCCCGAGGCGGGCGCGGACGGCGCGGGCGCCGACAACGAGTTCGACCCGGACGAGGATCCGCTGCTCGGCGACGCGATCCGCGCTCGTGGTCGAGATGAACACCGCCTCGACCTCGATGCTGCAGCGGCGCCTGCGGCTCGGCTACACCCGCGCCGGGCCGGTTGATCGACATGCTCGAACGCCGCGGGATCATCTCCGGCTACGAGGGCTCCAAGCCACGCCAGGTGCTCGTCTCCGAGGGCGACCTGGCCGCGCGTGCTCGCGGCCCTCGACGGCAGTGCACCGGCCGAGGAACCCGTCGACGTCACGCTGCCCGAGGGTGCCGGCGCGGGCGGGGTCGTGCAGGACGACCTTGCCTGAACGCCTCGCAGGTAGCCTGTCGCCCTGATGCCCGAGATCGGCGCCAGTCTCCGTGAAGCGCGCATGCGCGATCACGTCGACATCACGGAGGTCGAGGCCGATACGAAGATCCGCGGCAAGTACCTGCGCGCGCTCGAGAACGAGGAATGGGACCTGCTCCCGGGGCCGACGTTCGTCAAGAGCTTCCTGCGCACCTATGGTGACTACCTGGGGCTCGACGGGCGGCTGCTCGTCGAGGAGTTCAAGCTGCGCTACGAGCGTCCCGAGCTGCAGCCGATCGCACCACCGCGCGGCCGGTCGGCGGACCGTCGCGCAACCGTCCGCGGACGCTCCGGCGGGCCCGACCGCGAGCCCGGGCGCGGACGCCTGATCCTGATCGCGACGCTCGTGGTCGCGCTGCTCGTCGGGCTCTTCCTCCTGGGTCGCGGCGGCGGTGGTGGCGGGAACACCGCGAGCACGCAGGCGACCACGCGCCAGACGTCGACCCGGGCGACCGCCACGACGACGACCACGACCAGGACGACGCCCAAGAGCACGCCGACGGCCGTGCGCCTGAAGATCGTCCCCAGCGGCGACGTGTACGCCTGCCTGCGCGCCGGGAAGCAGACGCTGCTCAACGGCACGACGCTCACCGCCGGCAACCCGACCAGGACGTACACGGCGCGCAGGATGCGGCTGACGCTCGGCAACGGTGACGCCCGGATCGTCGTGAACGGGCGCTCGCGGGCCGTTCCGGCCTCCGCGAACGGCATCGCCTACGTGCTCACGCCCACGTCCGTCACGCGCATCCCGGTGGCACAGGGCCCGTCCTGCTGATGGCCGTCCGCGCGGGCATCGTCGTGACCGGCACCGAGGTCCTCACCGGGCGCGTCGTCGATCGCAACGGTCCGTGGCTGTCGGATCGCCTGCGCGAGCTCGGGGTCGACCTCGAGACGACCGTCATCGTCGGGGACCGTCCCGCGGACATGCTCGCGGCGCTGCGCTTCCTGGCCGCCGAGGGCTGCGCGCTGCTGATCACCAGCGGTGGCCTGGGGCCGACCGCGGACGACCTCACCGCCGAGGTCGTCGGCGGGTTCCAGGGCCGTGAGATGGTGATGGACGAGCCGCTGCGCGGGCGGATCGCGAAGATCCTCGAGGGGATCGCGAAGCGCTGGCCGAACATCGACCTCGATGCGCTCGAGGAGGGCAATCGCAAGCAGGCGACGATCCCGCTCGGGGCGACGATCCTGGAGCCGGTCGGCACGGCGCCCGGACTCGTCGTCACGCCGGCCGGCGGCGGCCCGACGCCCGCCGTCGTCGTGCTGCCGGGGCCGCCGCGCGAGCTGCAGAGCATGTGGCCGGCGGCGGTGGAGACCGATGCGCTGCGCCAGGCCATCCGCGGCCACACCGAATACCGCCAGGAGATGCTGCGGATGTTCGGGATCCCCGAGTCGGAGATCGCCGAGACGCTGCGCCAGGCGCACGCGGCCGGCATCGACCTCGACGCGCTCGAGATCACGACCTGCCTGCGCCGCGGCGAGGTCGAGGTCGTCACGCGCTTCGAGCCCGCCCAGCAGGCGATCTACGACGCCTTCGCGGCCGTGGTGGCCGAGCGCCACGGCGACACGCTCTTCTCCGCCGACGGAACCTCCGTCGATCGCCAGGTCGCGGACCTGCTGCTGCGCGATCCGGCGCGCAGCGTCGCCGTCGCCGAGTCCTGCACCGGCGGCCTGCTCGCCGCCAGGCTGACCGACCTTCCGGGCTCCTCGGCGTACGTGCGGGGCGCCCTCGTCGTCTACTCCAACGAGGCGAAGGTGCGAGCTCGCCGGAGTGGACCCCGCCCTGATCGAGGCCCACGGCGCCGTCTCGATCGAGGTTGCGCGAGGCGCTGGCCGACGGCGCGATCGCGCGCCTCGGCGCCGACGTGGGCGTGGGGATCACCGGGATCGCCGGGCCCGACGGAGGGTCGGAGGAGAAGCCGGTCGGCACCGTCTGCTTCTCGGTGGCCGAGCGCGGTGGCCGGCGCATCGACCGCCGTGCCCACCTTCCCGGGCTCGCGCGGGGACGTCCGCGACCGCTCGACGACCGTCGCCATGCACCTCCTGCGGCGCGTCCTGCTCGGCCTGGGCGACCTGAACGTGCTCTGAGCGCGCACCTGCGGCGCACGTGCGTCGCGATTCGGGGGTCGCCCCGTTGCTGGGATCGAACGTACGCTCGCGTTCCGTCCGGTCCGGAGCGCAGTATCCGGGCTTCTCGTACGTAGAAAGGTCGTAGAGCGTCATGGCTGTCAGCACCGATGAAAAGGCCGCAAAGGCCCGCGACGTCGCCCTGCAGGGCGCGCTGTCGCAGATCGAGCGCCAGTTCGGCAAGGGCAGCGTGATGCGCATGGGTGATCCCGGCGCTCAGGTGAAGGTCAACGCCATCCCGACGGGCGCGCTCTCGCTGGATCTCGCGCTCGGCATCGGCGGCATGCCGCGCGGGCGGATCGTCGAGGTCTTCGGCCCGGAGTCCTCGGGCAAGACGACGCTCGTCTACCACGTGCTCGCCGAGGCCCAGCGCCTCGGCGGCGTCTGTGCGTTCATCGACGCCGAGCACGCGATGGACCCGCTCTACGCCCAGCAGATCGGCGTCGACATCGACGAGCTGCTCGTCTCGCAGCCCGATCACGGCGAGCAGGCCCTGGAGATCTGCGACATGCTCGTGCGCTCCGGCGCGGTCGATCTCGTCGCGGTCGACTCCGTGGCGGCGCTGACGCCGCGCGCCGAGCTCGAGGGGCAGATGGGCGACCAGACGGTCGGCCTTCAGGCGCGGATGATGAGCCAGGCGATGCGCAAGCTCGCCGGCAACCTCAACCGCACGCAGACGCTCTGCCTCTTCACGAACCAGATCCGCGAGAAGATCGGCGTCATGTTCGGCTCGCCCGAGACGCAGCCGGGTGGGCGCGCACTGAAGTTCTACGCCTCGCAGCGACTCGACATCAGGCGCATCGAGACGCTCAAGGAGGGCACCGAGGCGGTCGGCAACCGCGTCCGCGTGAAGGTCGTCAAGAACAAGGTGGCCGCGCCGTTCCGCCAGGCCGAGTTCGACATCGAGTTCGGCAGGGGCATCTCGACCTCTGGCTGCATCCTCGACCTCGGGATCGAGCACAACATCGTCACGAAGTCCGGCTCGTTCTTCTCCTACGGTGAGGACCGGCTGGGGCAGGGACGCAACAACGCGAAGGCGTTCCTCGACGAGCACCAGGAGGTCGCGCGGGAGATCGAGGCCAAGATCTACGCGGCGCTGGAGATCGATCGTGACCTCGTCGTCCCGATCGAGCGCGACGACGACAGCGCCCTCCCGGATCTCGACGGACCGGTGGAGCAGGCCGCCGCGTAGCTCCTCGATGACCACCACGGATCAGGTCCAGGATCCGGGGGCGCGGCTGCAGCACGCGCTCGACCTTGCGTTCCGCTACCTCGGGCGCCGTGATCGCACGGTGCTCGAGGTCCGGCGCCAGCTCGAGAGCAAGCGCGTGGAGCCCGCCACCATCGATCAGGCACTCGCCGAGCTCACGTCGCAGGGATACCTCGACGACGCGCGCTACGCCCGGCTCTTCGCCGAGGACCGGCGCAACCTCGACGGGTGGGGAAGCGAGCGCATCGAGCGCAAGCTCGTGGCCGTCGGCGTGCCCGCGGACGTGATCGAGGCGACGCTCGGCGTGCAGTCCTCCGAGGAGGAGCTGGCGGCGGCGGTCGCCGTGCTGTCCCGGCGACTGCCGGTCCCGCCGGCGGACGAGCGCGAGCGCGAGAAGGCGCTGGGCCTGCTGGTCCGTCGTGGGTACGAGCTCGACGTGGCCTACGCAGCGGTCCGGGCGTTCGAGCGGGGCTGACCGTCATGTCCCGTGGCCGGAATTGCCGTTGATCGACCGCAGTACTACCATGGGCGAACGCGAAGAACCGGCCCGTAAGGGCATTGAAACACTTGCAAATCCACCGTTTCGAGATCACCGTCACCTCGACCTTCAAAGGCCCCTGAAACCCGCCTGAGACGCGACCAGCGGTCGCGTACCCCGTTCGTCCCCGAGCCGCCTGAGCGACCCGGAACTTCGCGCACAACACAGCGATCGGTTCGGGCTGGGCGTGTCTCCCGGTCCGTTGGACAGAAGGGGGAGATCATGGAGCTCGTCATCGCGGCGCTGGTCCTGGCAGTGGGCCTCATCGGAGCGGCGCTCGTCGTCCGGCGCGGGCGGGGAGAGGCGACGGGCTTCGGACCGGGCTCGCCGGCGACGGCACCCGTCCTGGCCCGCGAGGCGGACCTCACGCGCCACGAGGAGCACTCCCGCAGTCTCGAGCGCTCCCTCGACCAGCGCGCGGCGGACCTCGATCGCCGCGCGGCGGAGATCGATCGTCGTGACGTGCAGATGGAGGAGGACCGGCGCCGCGTCGCGGAGCTCACCGCCGAGCACGTGCGCGCCCTGGAGGGGATCTCGGGCCTCAGCGCCGGCGAGGCGAAGAAGGCGCTGCTGAAGGAGGTCGAGGACGACGCGCGCCACGAGCAGGCGCGGATCCTGAGGCTCGTCGAGGAGGACACCAAGCGCGACGCCGAGCGCCGCGTGCGGTCGATCCTCTCGGTCGCCATGCAGCGTCTGGCGGGCAAGCACGCCGCCGAGACGACGGTCTCCGTCATCCAGCTCCCGTCGGACGACATGAAGGGCAGGATCATCGGCCGCGAGGGCCGCAACATCCGCGCGCTGGAGAACATCACGGGCGTCGACCTGATCATCGACGACACACCGAACGCCGTCGTGCTCTCGTCGTTCGACGGCGTCCGGCGTGAAGTCGCGCGGATGACGCTCGAGAAGCTCCTGATGGACGGCCGGATCCATCCCGCCCGCATCGAGGAGACGTACTTCCAGGCCAAGAGCGAGCTCGACGCGCGCGTGATCGAGCTGGGGGAGGAGGCGGTGCTCGAGGCGGACGTCCACGGCCTCGACCCCGAGCTCGTCAAGCTGCTCGGCCGCCTGCACTTCCGGACCTCCTACGGGCAGAACGTGCTGGCCCATTCGATCGAGTGCTCGCAGCTCGCCGCGATGATGGCCGACGAGCTCGGTGCGAGCGCGAAGACGGCGCGCCGCGCGGCGCTGCTGCACGACATCGGCAAGGCCGTGACCCACGAGGTGCAGGGTCCGCACGCGATCGTCGGGGCTGAGATCGCGCGGCGCCACGGCGAGCCGGAGGCGGTCGCCCACGCGATGGAGGCCCATCACAACGAGGTCGAGCCCCAGACGGTCGAGGCCGTGATCGTCCAGGCGGCGGATGCGCTCTCGGGCGCTCGCCCGGGTGCCCGCGGCGAGTCGCTGGAGCACTACGTCAAGCGGCTGCGCGAGCTGGAGGATCTTGCCGGGCGTCACGCGGCGGTCGACAAGGTCTACGCGATGCAGGCGGGCCGCGAGATCCGCGTGATCGTCGCTCCGGGGGCTCTGGACGACGATGGGACGACGATCCTCGCCCGCGAGATCGCCCGTGAGATCGAGCAGGAGCTGGAGTATCCGGGGCAGATCAAGGTGACGGTCATTCGTGAGTCTCGGGCTGTGGAGTATGCGAAGTGAGGTTGGGGCGAGATATGGGCGCTTGTGCTCACGGGTCCTGCCCGGGGACACGCCGACGGGGGTGCGGTCGCTCCCGCGACGGCGTGTCCCCGGTCACCCGTTCGACCGTGCGCCTCGCCTCCGCTTTGCTCTGCCGGAATCACTGCTCTCTGTAGCGGAGGTTCCTTGTTGCTCGTGGCGTGAGTGCGAGTGCGGTGGCGAGGATTGTGAGGCTGCTTCCGATGAGGAGGACCTCGTCGGCTCCGATGGCGTCGGCGAGTGGGCCGGCGATTGCGTAGCCGAGTGGGAGCAGCGCGAGTGATCCCATCCAGTCGAAGGCGCTGACGCGGGAGAGGGCGTCGGGTGGGATGTGCTCTGCGAGAACGGTGTGCCACCAGACGTCGAACAGGGCGATTCCGAACCCTCCAAGCGGTGCGAGTCCGAGCACGACGGCCTTCGGCGCGCCGAGCGCCATCGCGATGCCGATCAGCGGCCACAGCAGCGCGAGCAGGTGCGCGGCGACGAGTGGCCGGGAGGGTCTCCAGTGCAGACCGGCCACCGCTCCGATGATCGCCCCGGCGCCGAATGCGGTGATCACGACGCCATAGAAGCCGGCGGAGCCGTATGTGTCCTTGGCGATCAGTGGCCCGAGGACGAACAGCGGGGCGAGCCCGAACAGCAATGCGGCCGACGCCCCCACGATCGTCCCCCAGACCCACACGCGCTTGCGTACCTCGGCAAAGCCGGCCGCGAGATCCTGGCGCCACTGCGGGGCGCCGTCCTGGACCTGCATGATGCTCGGCAGGCTGGGCGCCTGCGGCGATGCCGGCGATCCCGCGCCGCGGGTGCGCGGGCGGACCCCCGCGAGCAGGATCGCGCTGACGAAGAACGTCGCGGCGTCGATGCCGAACGCCGCGCCGGCGCCGAGGCCGACGACCAGCACCGTGCCCAGCGCCGGCCCGAGCAGCTCGGCGAGGTTCTCGGTCAGTGCGGTCATCGCGCGGGCGTCCTGGATCTCGTCCTCGGGCACCGTCTGGGGCACCAGCCCGGTGTAGGCCGGGCGCGAGAAGGCCTCCGCGGCGCCGAACAGGAGGCCGATCACCACGAGCTGCCAGATCTGCGTGGCGTCCAGCAGGATCAGGATCGCGACGAGCGCCTGCAGGACGCCGCGGATCACGTCGCTGACGAGCATCAGCCGCGCCCGCGGCATGCGGTCGGCCCACAGCCCTCCGACGATCAGCAGCCCGACGAGCGGCAGCGCCTGCGCCGCGAGCACGATCCCGAGGTCACTGGCTGAGCCGGTGAGGTCGGTGACGTAGAGCGCGGTGGCGACGAGCACGATGCGGTCGCCCAGCACCGAACCGGCCTGGGCCAGCCACAGGCGGCGGAAGCTGGGATGGCGGAGGACGGAGAACTGCGCGCGCACGGCGGCGCACGCTAGCGCGCTAACGTCCCGGCGGATGGCGCCGCGCCCGTTCACGATCGACGTTCCACAACCGGTGCTCGATGACCTGGGGGCGCGCCTGGAGCGCACGCGCTGGCCGCAGGTCCCGCACTCGGCCGGCTGGGCGCACGGGGCCGACGTGGCCTACCTGCAGGAGTTGTGCGCCTACTGGCGCGACGGCTACGACTGGCGCCGCTGGGAGGCGCGGCTGAACGAGATCCCCGGCTTTCTGTGCGAGGTCGACGGCGTCGACCTGCACTTCTGGCACGTACGCGGAACCGGCCCGGCCCCGACGCCGCTGCTGCTGCTGCACGGCTGGCCCGGATCGATGTTCGAGTTCCTGGAGCTGATCGGGCCGCTCTGCGACCCGGCCGCCCACGGGGGCGACCCGGCGGACGCGTTCGACGTCGTGGTGCCGGCCCTGCCCGGCTTCGGGTTCGGCGGCGCGCCGCACGATGGCGGCTGGGGTGTCTCGCGCATCGCGGCGGCGTTCGACACGCTGATGACGCGCGAGCTCGGGTATGAGCGCTACGGCGCGCAGGGCGGCGACTGGGGCGCGTTCATCGCGGCGAAGCTCGGTGCCACCTACCCCGCGCGCGTCGCCGGGATCCACGTGAACCTCGTGACGGCCCCGCCGCCGCCGGACGCCGGGCCACGGGACGCCGAGGCGGTTCAGCGACTCGCCGACTGGCGTCACCTCGAGTCCGCCTACTCGCGCCTGCAGGCGACGAAGCCGGACTCGGCCACGGTCGCGCAGTCGGACTCACCCGCCGGGCTGGCCGCGTGGATCGTCGAGAAGTTCCGCCGCTGGAGCGACTGCGACGGCGACGTCGAGCGGTCGTTCACCAAGGATCAGCTGCTGACGAACCTCATGTTCTACTGGGCGCCGAACAGCACGGCGAGCGCCGCGAGGATCTACTACGAGCGCGCGCAGGACCCGGACGGCATCGAGCGCCGGCCACGCGTCGAGGTGCCGGTCGCCTACGCGGCATTCCCGCACGAGATCGTCCGGCCGCCGCGCCACTGGGTCGAGCCCCACTACGCGATCGCCCGCTGGACCGAGATGCCGCGCGGGGGGCACTTCGCCGCGCTCGAGGAGCCCGAGCTGCTGATCGAGGACGTTCGCGCGTTCTTCCGGACGCTGCGCCCATAGGCCGTGGGGGTCCGCATCGAGCCGTGGGGCTCCGGCGACGGGGCGCTCGTGCGCAGGCTCACCGGCGACCCCGCGATGATGGAGCACCTCGGCGGGCCGGAGAGTGACGAGCGGATCGCCGACCGCGAGCGCCGGTACGCGGAGCCGGGCTCGGGCATGTTCAGGATCGTGGACGTCGCGACCGGTCAGGCCGTGGGCTCGGTCGGCTCCTGGGAGCGCACGTGGCGCGACGAGCAGGTGCTCGAGGCGGGCTGGGCGGTTCTGCCGGCCTTCCAGGGCCGCGGGATCGCGGCGGCCGCGACCGCGCAGCTGATCGAGGTGGCGCGAGCCCAGGGGCGCCGTCGCTTCCTGCACGCGTTCCCCTCGGTCGAACATGGCGCGTCCAACGCCGTCTGCCGCAAGCTCGGCTTCACGCTTCTGGGCGCCTGCGAGCTGGAGTACCCGCCCGGCTCGATGATGCGCTGCAACGACTGGCGGCTGGACCTCAGCCCGCCAGCGTGCTGACAGCGTCACCGATCAGCTTGGCGGCGATGACGAGGCACAGGACGGCGATGATCGTCGTGTTCTCGCGGACGAGCCAATGCCGCAGGTCCGCCAGGATGCCGGCTCCGCGCCGCGGCATGAGCACCTGAATCGCCACCGGGACGCCCGGGCCGAGCGTCCCGAGCAGGACGAAGACGGCGAGCGCCGCAACCTGCGCGCCGTCGCCCGCGCCGCGTCTCCGCGATCGCCATCCCGGCGCCGACGGTCAACAGGAGGTTCTTGGGCTTCGCCGCGACGAACAGCAGGGCCAGTCCGGCCGCGCGCCGTGGTGGGATGCCGTCCAGCTGCTGCATCCAGCCGGGGAGCTGCGGCTCCTCACCGCCGCCCGGGCGTCCGCTCCACTGCCGCGCGGCGACCACCACGAGGAGCACGGCGACGACGATCTGCAGGATGCCGACCCAGTCGGCGGGCGCTCCGTTGTCGGTGGCGTCCACGCCGTCGGCGATGAGCACGACCAGCGTCCCGACCACCGCGAGCGCGAGTACCCAGGCCGCGAGGAATGCGGAGGCCGTGAGGCGCCCTGACGGCACGGAGAGCATCAGGACCACCGCGATGATCGCCAGCGGGCTCAGGCTCACGCCGACGCCGAACGCGAGGATGCTCCCCGATGGCGTGGCCCACGTCACTCATCCTGCCCCATTTGCGGATACGGTCGCTCACCCACCCACAATGCACAGCCTCTGCTGTGCGGAGGAGACCGCTCATGGCAACCCTGCTCGTGTTCCACGAAGTAGACGACGTCGACCACTGGCTCGCCTCGACGAAGCGCGAGGAGTTCTTCGGTCCGCTGGGAATGTCGGCGCGCACGTTCCGCGATCCGGCGGGCTCCAACCGCGTCGGGCTCCTGGTGGAGACCCCTGACCTCGCGGCCTGGGAGGCGGCACTCCAGACCGAGGAGGCAGCGGAGGCGATGAAGCACGACGGCGTTCGCCCCGAGACGGTCGTGGGCCTCGTGGAGGCATAGGGCTAGGCAAACTCCCGGGAGAGGAGCAAACTCCCGGGAGATGCCCTCCGAGGCGAGCATCGCGGGTCAGCAGCTGGTCGCGCGCCTGCACGCGGCGACGAACGCCCACGACGTCGACGCACTGGTCGCCTGCTTCGCCGCCGACTACGACAGCGTGCAGCCCGCGCACCCGGACCGGGCGTTCCGCGGGCGCGAGCAGGTCCGCACGAACTGGTCGGCGGTCTTCGCCGGCGTGCCCGACTTCCGAGCCGAGCTCGTCAGCGTGGGCGCGGTCGGAGACACGGTGTGGTCGGAGTGGCGCTGGGAGGGGACGCAGACCGACGGCGAGCGGCTCGAGATGGCGGGCGTGATCGTGCTGGGCGTGCGCGATGACCTCATCGCGTGGGCGCGCCTGTACCTCGAGCCCATCGAGCGGGCGGGCGCCGGCATCGAGGCGGCGGTGCGCGACATGACGGCCGAGCACTGATCGCCGCCCGCGAGCCGACGCTACGCTCCCAGGCCACATGCCGCGCTACCACGTCACCACCTTCGGGTGTCAGATGAACGAGCACGACTCTGAGCGGATGAAGGGCATGCTCGAGGCGATCGGCTACGACGAGGTCGAGGACCGCGAGCAGGCCGACCTGATCCTGTTCAACACCTGCTCGATCCGCGAGGCGGCGGACACGCGGTTCGTCGCCCACCTCGCACACGGCGAAGCGCATCAAGCGCGAGCGCAAGGGCGTCGTGATCGGCGTCGGCGGGTGCTGGGCGCAGTCGGTCAAGGACGAGGTCTTCGCGCAGTTCCCGTTCGTCGACGTCGCGTTCGGTCCCGGCCAGGTGCACCGGCTCGCCGAGTTCCTGACGTCGGACTCGCTGACCGCGCAGGGGTTCTTCGAGTTCGAGGGCTTCACCGGCGACCTGCCGATGCGGCGCGCCCGCGAGCATCAGGGCTGGGTGCAGATCAGCGTGGGCTGCAACTGCCGTTGCAGCTACTGCATCGTCCCGAGCACCCGCGGGCTGGAGGTCAGCCGGCCGTTCGACGACCTCGTCGCCGAGGTGGAGCGCCTCGCCGGCGACGGTGTGCGCGAGGTGACGCTGCTCGGGCAGAACGTCAACTCCTACGGGCGCGACCTGCGGCCCGGCGCGCCGCTCGTTCAGCGAGCTGCTGCGCGCGGTCGACGAGATTCCCGGGATCGAGCGCGTGCGCTACACGAGCCCGCATCCCAAGGACATGCGCGAGGACGTGATCCTCGCGCACGCCGAGCTCGAGTCGCTCTGCGAGCACATCCACCTTCCGCTGCAGTCCGGGTCGACGCGGATCCTGAAGGCGATGCGCCGCACCTACGACCAGGAGCGCTTCCTCTCGCGCGTCGCCCTGATCCGCGAGCACGTGCCCGACTGCGCGCTGACGACGGACATCATCGTCGGCTTCCCCGGGGAGACCGAGGACGACTTCGCGCAGACGCTCGAGGTCGTCGACGCGGTCGGGTTCGACGGCGCGTTCACGTTCGTCTTCTCCCCGCGCCGCGGGACCGAGGCCGCCGAGCTGACCGACGGCATCGTCCCGCACGAGGTCAAGGTCGAGCGCATGGAGCGTCTCGTCGAGCTCGTGCAGCGCCGTGCGCGCGAGCGCGCGCAGCGATTCGTCGGGCCGGACGCTCGACGTGCTCGTCGAGGGCCCCTCGCGCACCGACCCGGCGCGCCTGCGCGGGCGCTCGCGGCACAACAAGGCCGTGAACTTCACGGGGCTCGCACGAGGCCGGCGAGATCGTCCCGGTCGAGATCAGCTCGGCCAGCAGCCAGACGCTGATGGGCGAGATGTCGCTCGTCGCCCGCGCGCTCGCCTGACGTGCGGCCGCACGCCGCGGCTGTGACCTCGCGCCCGCGACGGCGCGGTAGTCGCGGTCGCCGAGCGGGCGCGCTTCAGGCCGCGCTGCTCGAATCGACTCCGTGATGTCGCACATGTTCGAGACCCGCAGCCAGAGCTGGCAGGACGCCGGCCTGGCCCGTCAGCTCACGCGCGGAGCCGTGAAGAAGGCCCGCATCGAGGCGCTCCTGCTGCTCGTGCTGCTCGCGGGCGTGCTCGCCGCCTACGCCGAGCGACGCCCGCTGTTCGGCGCGACCTTCGACACGCCCGTCTCGATCATCGCCGCCGCCGCCCTGGTGGCGATCGGCTGGCAGTTCGCGCGCGACGTCGGTCGCGCGCTGGCCCCGCTCTTCTACCGGCGCCTGGACCCCGCGACCGCGGGCACCGTCGGGTTCCTCGTGCGGCTGATCTTCATCCTCGCCGATCACGATCCTGGCGCTGCGCGTCGCCGGGCTCACGCCGCGCCAGCTCGCCCTCGGCGGGGCGTTCACCGCCGTCGTCCTCGGTCTCGCCGCCCAGCAGACGATCGGCAACCTGTTCGCGGGCGTCGTCCTGCTGAGCGCCAGGCCGTTTCGCGTCGGTGACCGCGTGCGCATGCAGGGCGGGCCGCTGGCCGGGACGGTCGAGGGCGTCGTCAGCACGCTCGGCCTGCTCTACACGACGCTCGCCAACGGCGAGGATCAGCTGCTGGTGCCGAACAGCGTCGTCCTGAACTCCGCCGTCGTCCCGCTGCGTGAGCCCGCCGGGATCGACCTCGTCGCGCGGCTGCAGCCGGGGTCGACGCCGTCGGCGGTCCAGTCGCGCCTGGACGGCGGCATCACCGTCGCGCTGCGCGAGCGGGCGTCCGTCGGCCTGGAGGAGCTGCACGGGGGCGAGGTCACGGTGCGGGTTCGCGCCGTCCCGCTGCATCCCGCACGATGGGCCGCATCTGGCGGACGAGGTGCTGGCGGCCGTCGGGCCGCTGACCACCACCGCCGCTCAGCGCTTCGCGGCCTGACCGTCGGCCAGCTCGTCGGCGAGCTTCGCGCCGCCGGCGCGGGCCGCCAGCGCCGCGGCCGTCGCGGGGGCCAGCTCGGCGAACTTCACGCCGGCGCGCATCGTCAGCGGCGCGACGTCGACCTCGCCGCGGTCGCGCTCGATCGCGCTGACGACGCCGTCGGCGACCTGCTCGGGCGTGCTCGTCCCCACGAAGCCCGGCAGCTGTGCCCCGGACTCGTGGAACATGCCGGCGTCGCGGATGAAGCCGGGGAAGACGACGCTGCACGCCGACGCCCGTGCCCGCGCAGGTCCGTCGCGCAGCGACTGGCCGAAGCCGCGCAGGCCGAACTTCGTCGCCGAGTAGAGCGACGCGCCGGCGCTCGTCGCCTTCCCGGCGAGCGAGGAGACGAGCACGATGTGGCCGCGCCCGCGCGCGACCATGCCCTCGCCGAGCAGGCGCGCGAGCACGATCGGCGCGCGCAGGTTGACCTCCAGCGCCCGGTCGATCTCCTCGACGCTGAACGAGAACAGCTCGCCGGAGGCCGGCAGCGCGGCGTTGGCGACCAGGACGTCGACCTCGCCGCACTCGGCGGCGAGCCGCTCGACGTCCGCCGCGATCGGCGAGATCGGCGGCGATCGCCCGCGCCCCGACCTCGGCGGCGAGCGGCTCGAGCACCTCGACGCGGCGGCCGGTGAGGACCAGGCTCGGCGCCGGCCTCGTGCAGGCGGCGCGCGATCGCCTGGCCGATGCCGCCGGTGGCGCCGGTGAGCAGGACGGTCGTTCCGGCGAGGTTCATGCGGACAGTCTGTCAGCCCGTCAGGAGGCGAAGACCGCGACGGTCGCGGTGAAGCCGTGCAGGAAGTTGTCGCCGCCGACCGGGCCGATCTCGCCGGCGGCGAAGAACCCGCCGACCGGCGCGCCGCCGAGCTCGTCCTCGACGAGCCGCGACGTCGTGGTCGGCGTCGCCGAACAGCTCGCTGCCGCGGCCGTTGCAGGTGAAGAGCAGCGCGCCGGCCGGGCTCGCCGCCCAGCGCGGCGCGGCGCAGCGCGAGGCCCTGGCGCAGGTCGCGGTCGGCGGAGCCGCTGTCGCGTGCGTGCAGGCGCACGACCTGGCCCGCCCGGACCGGGGCGCCGACGGCGATCGTGCCCTCGGCCGGGTCGGCGCCGACGATCCCGCGCACGAGGAAGTCGCCGTGCCCGTAGTCGGGCTCGGTGCCGTCGATGACGATGCCGAGCAGCAGCCCGCCGCCCACGAGCGCGCGCTCCTGGGGCCCGAGCTGCTCGATCGCCTCGCGCAGCGCCTCGAGCGCCGGGCGGCCGGCGAGCTCGTGGACGACGTTGCCCTCGACACGCGTGACCGTCAGCTCCGGCCCGATCGGCGCGGCGCCCTGCGAGACGCACGGCAGCAGCTCGACGTCCTCGAGCACGCACGCCGACGGCGCCGTCGCCGACGCGCCGGTCGCCGAGGAACAGCGCGGACTGCGCCGTCCGGCGTGCGGGCGCTCGCGACACCGCCGAGCACCGGCGTGCGCGGCGCCGTGCGCGCGAGCGCCGCGAGCGCGCGGTCGGTCGGGAAGCGTGTACGGGTCGGGGAGCAGGATCGCCGACTGGGCACCGCGAGATGTCCGGGAGCCCGGCGACCGTCACGCCGTCGGGCCCGGTGACCGACTCCGCGTGGAACGGGTGCGCGCGCCCGCCGTCGAGCGACGCCGCCCAGACCACGAGCGCGCCGCCGTCCTCGTCCTCGCGCCCGGCCGCCGAGCACGCCGCCGGCGCCGCAGCCGACCAGGACGCGCGGGTCGAGCGCCTCGTGCACGCCCTCGAGCACGGCGTCGCAGTCGCCGAGGTAGGCGCCGCCGCAGAAGACGAACACGAGATCGCGCGGGCCCGCCGGCGAGGCGCTCGTGCGCATCGGTGCCCGCCTCGATCGCCGCGACCCGCGGATCGTCGACGCTCGAGAAGCCGGACCCGATGCGGACGCTCACCCGGCCCACGATACTCCCGCCCATGGCCGCCTCCGCACCTGTTCACCCCGGGGCCGTGCCGCCCGGTGGCGTGCTCGCGGTGTTCGGCCCGACCGGCGTGGGCAAGACCGAGGTCGCGCTCGCGCTCGCCGAGCGCGCTGCGCGCCGCAGGGCGCAACCCCGTGGCGGTCTCCGCCGACGCGCTGCAGGTGTACGCGGGCCTCGAGATCCTGACCGGCGTCGCCGAGCGCCGGCCGAGCGCGCGCGCCTGGAGCACCGGCTGATCTCCTTCCTGCCGGTCGACGCGACGTTCAGCGTCGGTCAGTACGCGGAGCTCGCGCACGCCGAGATCGACGCGCTGCTGGCCGCGGGGCGGTCCCGATCGTCGTCGGCGGCACCGGCCTGTACCTGCGCGCCGCGCTGGCCGAGCTCGACCTGCGGCCCGTGCCGCCGGACGCGGTGCGCGAGCGCTGGGAGGCGGAGCTGGCGGCGGCGGGGCCGCAGCCGCTCGCACGCGCGACTGGCGCAGCGCGCGCCGTGGGCGGCCGCGCGGCATCGACCCGAACGACCGCCACCGGATCGTGCGCGCCCTCGAGCTGCTCGACATCGGCGAGCTCGAGCCGCCCGGAGGGCCCGAACCGGCTGTGGACGCACGAGACACGCCATCCCGACGCGGCTGATCGGCCTGATCCGTGACCGCGATCAGCTGTACGCGCGGATCGACGCGCGCGTCGAGCGCGATGGTCGCCGTCGGGCGCGGTCGAGGAGGTGCGCGCGGCCCACGCGGCCGGCGCGTCGGAGACCGCCCGCAAGGCGCTCGGCTTCGACGAGCTGCTCGCCGGCGACGTCGACGGCGATGCAGCGGCGCACGCGCAACTTCGCCCGCCGGCAGCTCACCTGGATGCGCAAGCTCGCCGGTGTCGAGATCGTCGACATGACCGCGCGCGACGCCGGCGACGTCGCCGCCGAGATCCTCTCGACGCCCGCGGCCCCTCGCGCATAGGGTCTGCGCCATGCGGTTCGAGAAGTGGCAGGCGCTGGGCAACGACTACGTGATCGT
Organism: uncultured Solirubrobacteraceae bacterium; assembly: GCA_963781935.1. Classification (GTDB taxonomy): domain Bacteria; phylum Actinomycetota; class Thermoleophilia; order Solirubrobacterales; family Solirubrobacteraceae; genus F1-60-MAGs163. The sequence goes on along the minus strand of CAWAHX010000005.1, from coordinate 937,814 downwards.
GGAGCGCGACGGGCTCGGGCTCGCGCTGAACGAACCCGTCGTGCGGCGCATCTGCGACCGCCACCTGGGGATCGGCGCCGACGGGGTGCTCGAGCTCGCGCCGCCGGACGAGCCGGGATTCGTCGCCCGCCTGCGCATCTTCAACCCGGACGGCTCGGAGGCCGAGCTGTCGGGCAACGGCGCGCGCGAGGCGATCCTGTACCTGCGCCGCGCGCGGCTGGACCGACCGGACGCAGTTCTCGATCCAGACCGCCGCGGGCGAGATCCGCCCGACGATCACCTCGCGAGACGCACCTGCCGCGTCGACATGGGCCGCGCGCGGACGCTGTCCGGCGCGTTTCCCATCCGGCGACGCCGACGGCCTGGGCACGGTCGAGTCCGGCGGGCGCACGTGGGCCTTCCAGCACGTCAGCATCGGCAATCCCCAATGCGCGATCCGCGTCGACAGCTTCGAGGAGCTGCTCGCGCTGGACCTCGTGCAGCTGGGCCCGGCGATCGAGGACGAGCGAGCTCTTCCCGGAGCGCACGAACGTCAGCTGGTGGACCGAGGCCGCGCCCGGGCGTGATCCGGGCCCGCATCTTCGAGCGCGGCGTCGGCGAGACGATGTCCAGCGGCACCGGCGCGTGCGGGGCGGCGGTCGCGCACGTGCTGCGCGGCGGCGACTCACCCGTGAGCGTGGCGCTCGACGGCGGCGAGCTGGAGGTCGACGTCGGTGAGGACCTGCACGTCGACCTGACGGGCTGGGCGATGCCGGTCTTCGCCGGCGAGGTGGATCCGGTGCTGCTCCGCACCCTGGAGGACCTCGCGCGGTAGTACGCGTACTAGTCGTTCGCGTGCAGCGCGGCGTTGAGCCCGCCCCACGTGCCCGAGCGCGCGCTCGCCTCGACGGCGCCGCTCTGGCTGTTGCGCCGGAACAGCAGGCCGTCGGCGCCGCTGAGCTCGCGCGCCTTGACGACCTCGCCGTCCGGGAGCGTGACGCGCGTCCCACCGGTCACGTAGAGGCCCGCCTCGACGACGCAGTCGTCGCCCAGCGAGATCCCGATGCCCGCGTTGGCGCCGATCAGGCAGCGCTCGCCGACCCGGATCACCTCGGTGCCGCCGCCGGAGAGCGTGCCCATGATCGAGGCGCCGCCGCCGACGTCCGAGCCGTCGCCGACGACCACGCCGGCGCTGATGCGCCCCTCGACCATCGACGCGCCGAGCGTGCCGGCGTTGTAGTTCACGAAGCCCTTCGTGCATGACCGTCGTGCCCTGCGCGAGGTGGGCGCCCGAGGCGCACGCGGTCGGCGTCGGCGATGCGCACGCCGGTCGGCACGACGTAGTCGGTCATGCGCGGGAACTTGTCGACCGAGGTGACGGTCAGGCGCCTCCCGTGAGAGGCGAGGAAGCGCAGGCGGACCGTCTCGAACTCCTCCGGATCGCAGGGCCCGGCGTCGGTCCAGACGACGTTGTTCAGGACGCCGAAGATGCCGTCGAGCTCGATCGTCCGCGGCTGGACGAGACGCGTGGAGAGCAGGTGCAGGCGCAGGTAGGCGTCGTACGCGTCGACCGGCGGGCGCCTGAAGGTCCGCCGTCACGGTGACGACCGTGACGAGTCGCACGTCGCGCAGCTCGTCGCGACCGGCCGCCTCGGCGAGCAGCTCCGCGCCCAGCCGGGCCGCCTCGTGCGCATCGATCTCGCGCGTCCCCCCGGTCGACGGGCGCGCCGTCGAGGCCGAGGACGGGGCGGGGGTAGCGCACGTCGAGGACGCGCCCACCGGCCTGCGAGATCGTCGCCAGCCCGACGGCCCAGGCGCTGACAGGTTGCTGCTCGCTCACATCCGGCAACCTATCGCCGCAGCGTCGCCAGCACCTGTGCCGCGCGCTCGCACTCCTCGATCGTCGGCACGAGCGCGACCCGCAGGTGGCCCTCGCCGCCGGCTCCGAAGAACGACCCGGGGGACACCACGAGCCCCGACTCGAGCAGCTTCTCCGCGGCGGCCTCGGCGTCCCCGCCGGCCACCCGGCACCACAGGAAGAACGTCGCCGGGCCGCCGACGGGCTCGAAGCCGGCGTCCGCCAGCGGGCCCGCGAGCAGTGCACGCTTCGCGCGGTAGCGCTCGCGCGTCTCCTCCACGTGGCCGCTCGTCGCCCCAGGCCGCGATCGACGCGTGCTGCACGAAGCTCTGCGGGGTCACGCCCAGCGACGGTCGCAGCTGCTTCATCGCCGCGATCAGCAGCGGGTCGCCGGCGACGAACCCCGAGCGGTATCCCGGCATCGACGAGCGCTTGGAGAGCGAGTGGAACGCGAGCACGTGCGTCGGGTCGGAGACCTGCAGCACCGACGGCGGCGGGTCGCCATCGAGCCAGATCTCGCTGTAGGCCTCGTCGGAGGCCAGCACGACGCCGTTGCGCCGGCAGCGCTCGGAGAGCTCCTCGTAGAACGCGAGCGGCGCGACGGAGCCGGTCGGGTTGCTCGGGTGATTGACCCAGATCACCGCGAGCCGCCGCCACGTCGCCTCGTCGATCGCCGAGACGTCCGGCAGCCAGCCGCGACGCGGATCCAGCGGCAGCTCGACCACCTGCGCGCCGGCCATCAGCGCGCCGCGTGCCGGGACCGGGTAGCCGGGCGTCGTGACCGCGATCAGGTCGCGCGCCGAGCCGGCGCCGACCAGAACCGGCGCGAGGTGGTAGATCGCCTCCTTGCTGCCGAGCGTGGGGAGGACCTCGATGCCGGGGTCCACGCGCACCGCGAACCGCCGCTCGACCCAGCGCGCGATCGCCTGGCACAGCTCCGGCAGGCCGGCGGCCAGCGGGTAGCGCGAGACCGGCTCGCCCTCCACGGCATCGATCAGCGCCCGGCGGATGAACGCCGGCGTCTCCTCACGCGGCTCGCCGACGCCGAAGTCGATCAGCTGCGACGCCGCTCTCGTACAGTCGCCGGCGCGCGTCGCTGAGTCGCGCGAACGGGTAGGTGCCGAGCTCTTCGATGAGCGGGTTCAGCTCCATGAGGCCTCAGAGGGTCGTCCCGCGGATGAAGGCGTCCAGGACGCGCCGGCAGTGCGCCAGTGCGGCCAGGCTCACGTGCTCCGTGCGGGTGTGCGCCTGCGGCGGGTCGCCGGGGCCGAAGTTGATCGCATCGACGCCCGCGCCGCCGAACTCGGCGACCGGGGTCCACGCCTGCTTGGGACCCAGATCGAGCGCCCCGGCGCTGCGCAGCCCGTCGATCAGCGGGTTTTCCTGCGGCACAGGCCCCGAGGGGGCGTTGCCGTCGATCGACAGCTCGCCGTACGGGTCGCAGAGGGCATGCAGCTTCGCCACGGCGCGCGCGGCGCTCATGCCGGGCGGATAGCGGTAGTTCACGAACGCCTCGGCGCGGTCCGGGATCACGTTGCGGGCGATCCCGCCCTGGATCTGCGTCACCGACACGACCTCGGTGAAGCCGAGCCCGCCGATGTCGTGCTCGATCGGCGCGACCTGCGCCAGCTGCGTGATGCCCGCGGCGGCCCGGTGTGATGGCGTTGTCGGCGAGCCACGGGCGCGCCGAATGCCCGCTGCGCCCGCGGAACGTCCACGTCGCGTTGACGTTCCCGAGGCAGCCGGCCTGCAGCGCGTTCGCCGTCGGCTCCATCACGACGGCCAGGTCGGCGCCGCGCAGGCCCGCCTCGCGCGCCAGCAGCGGTTCGAGCGCGCTGTCGTCGTGGGGGAGCTCCTCGCGGCCGAAGAACACGAACCCGAGGTCCACGGCGTCACCCGCGGCGCCGTGGGCGGCGCGGTCGACGGCGAGGTCGATCATCACGGCGAGCGCGCCCTTCATGTCGGCCGCACCGAGGCCGTGGACCGCCTCGCCGGAGATGTGGCCCGGCAGGTTGTCCTGGGGCGGAACCGTGTCGAAATGGCCGGCGAGCAGGACGAGCGGGCGCGAACCGCGCTCATCGACGCCGGCGACGAGACACGTGTCGCCCGCATCGCGCACGGCGACGCCCGCGCCCCGCAGGACGCCGAGGACGTGGCGCGCCAGCGTCTGCTCGTCGCGTGACACCGAAGGCACGTCGACGAGCTCCAGCGTGCGCGCCGCGAGGCGCTCGGCGAGCGTGTCGGTCACTCCATGGAAGCTAGTGCACGCGAGGGACGATGATCCCGCCGTAGGCGACCGTGCGCCCGGCGCGATGCTCCGCGACGGTCCGTGCGGCGGCGATCGCGTCGCGCAGGTCCTGGCTGGTCCGCGACGGCACGCGCCTCAAGGCCGATGCCCGCGAGCGTCTCGCGCGACCACGCCGCCCGGCTCCGCGGAACCACGCGGACCGCCCCAGACCGTCCAGGAGGCCGTGGGGAAGACCTCGTGGCGCGGAACATGCGGGAGCGCCCGCGCCAGGGCGCCGTACAGCTCCAGGCCGTGCCGGATCCACTCGTAGAAGGAGCCGCCGCCCGTGGACCGTCCGCTCGTCGGGGGTGAACCGGATCGAGCAGACGGCGCGGTTCAGCGCGCGCTCGCCGGCGCGGCTCGCCTCCCCGTCGGGCGCGCACCCGTCCGGGCTGTCGATCCCGACGATCTCGGCGCCGAGGCGGCGGGCGAGGTCGACGACGTCGGCGACGCTGCAGCGCGCCTGGTGGTGCACGAGCCGCCGGTCGTCGACCAGGGCGACGTCGAACCCCTTGCGATGACCGCCGACGTCGACCCCGAGTGCGCGCACGATCGTCCTACGCGGCCCCGGTCCGCGCCGCCCACCGCACTAGACTGGACCTCTGGTGCAGCAACGCAGCCGCCACGGACGAGTCACCGAATCCCGCTCTGCGGCCGAGACGCCGCGCGAGGGGCGCGCCAAGCAGCGCGCGTTCTGCATCGCCGCGCTCGAGGAGGGCGATGACCTGCGCGAACTGCACGAGCTGCTGCGCACGGCCGGCGTCGCCGTCGTCGGACAGGTCGTCCAGCATCGCGAGAAGCCCCACCCGAACACCTACCTGGGCCCCGGCAAGCTCGTCGAGGTCAAGGCGCTCGCCAAGGCGGCCGACGCCAACGTCATCGCATGCGACGACGAGCTGAGCCCGCGCCAGGAGCGCAACCTCGAGGCCGAGCTCGGCATCCCCGTCGTCGATCGCACGACCGTCATCCTCGACATCTTCGCCGGTCACGCCAACAGCGCCGACGGCAAGCTCCAGGTCGAGCTCGCCCAGCTCGAGTACAACCTCGCCCGCATGCGCGGCCTCTGGACCCACCTCGAGCGCCTCGGCGGCGGCATCGGCACGCGCGGTCCCGGCGAGTCGCAGATCGAGACGGACCGCCGGCTGGCCCGCGACCGGATCTCCGCGCTCAAGCGCCGGCTGGCGCACGTCAAGGGCTCGCGCGAGACGATGCGCGCCGAGCGCGAGCGCACCGGGCTGCCGCGGATCGCGATCGCCGGGTACACGAACGCCGGCAAGTCGACGCTCCTGAACCGCCTCACCGGCGCGGACGTCGGGATCCAGGACCGCCTCTTTCACACGCTCGACCCGACGACGCGCGTCATGCGCCTGGACGGTCGCCCGTTCCTGGTGACCGACACCGTCGGATTCATCCGCAAGCTGCCCGCACCAGCTCGTCGACGCGTTCGGGGCGACGCTGGAGGAGACGCGACTCGCGGATCTCATCCTGCACGTCGTCGACGCCTCGGTCGAGGAGGACGAGATGCTGGAGATGATGAAGGCGGTCGAGGACGTGCTCGAGGAGATCGGCGCCGGCGAGCAGCCGCGGCTGCTCGTCCTCAACAAGAGCGACGAGATCAGCCCCGAGCGGCGCGACGGAGCTGCGCCGCCGCCACCCGGACGGCGTGCTCGTCTCGGCGGTCACGGGCGACGGCATCGACGCGCTCACCGAGCGGATCGAGGACGACTTCGTGCGCCGGATGCAGCCGATCGACCTGCTGCGTGCCCTACGCCGAGGGCGGCCGCCTCGCGGAGCTGCACGAGATCGCCGGCGACCTCGAACGCACCGACACCCCCGACGGCGTGCGTGTCCGCGCTCGCGTCTCGGCGACGGTCGCCGAGCGCTTCGCCCGCTTCGCCGTCGCCGCCAACGGCGGCGGCCCGTCCGCATGACGCTGGCGGTCCGGCGGCTGGACCCGCGTGCCGTGCTTCCCGCCCGCTCACATCCCGGCGACGCGGGCCTCGACCTCTGCGCGCTGGAGCCGGCGACGCTGGAGCCGGGAGCGCGCGCGAAGCTGCGCACGGGCATCGCCGTCGAGCTGCCGTCCGGTCACGCCGGAATGGTGCTCCCGCGCTCGGGCCTGCGCCGACCGGCACGGGATCGCGCTCGTCAACGCGCCGGGCCTGATCGACGAGGGATATCGCGGCGAGCTCCAGGTGCTGCTGCTGAACACCGATCGCGAGCGCGCCTTCACGATCGAGGCGGGCGACCGGATCGCGCAGCTCGTCATCGTCCCGGTGGCCCTCGAGGACGTGCTCGAGGTGCAGGAGCTGAGCACGGCCGTGCGCGGCGACGGCGGCTTCGGGTCGACGGGCGTTCGCCCGGGTCAGTAGGTCATTCGGCGCGAGCGGCGCCGCAGCGCGCCCTCGTGCGCCGCGTCCTCGAGGCGGTCGTCGAGCGGCTCGAGCGGAGCTTCCAGGCCGAGCGCCGTCTGCACGAGCCAGTCGGCGAACCACGCGTTCTTCGGCAGCAGCGGGCCGTGCAGGTAGGTCCCGATGACGTTGCCCGTGGACGACGCCCTCGACGCCGGAGGCGCCGTCGTTGCCGTGGCCGTGCAGCACGCGGCCCAGCGGCGCTCGCCGGCGCCCAGGCGCGTGCGGCCGCCGTGGTTCTCGAAGCCGGCGAGCACGCGCGGCCCGCCGGCCCCCGGAAGGTCGACCTCGATCGCGACGTTGCCGATCAGCCGCGGACCGTCCTCGCGCACCGTGCGCGCGTCGACCAGCCCGATGCCGGGGACGAGCTCGTCGCCGAGCTCGTAGGAGTGGCCGAGCAGCTGGTACCCGCCGCAGACGGCCAGGACCACGGCGCCGCGACCCGCCGCGGCGTGCAGCGCGTCGCGCTTGACGTCGACCAGGTCCTGCGCGCACAGCTGCTGGTCGCGGTCCTGGCCGCCGCCGAGGTAGAAGAGGTCGTGCGCGCCGGGATCGATCGCGATCGCCGAGCCCGGCCGCCGTCACCTCGAAGCCGATGCCGCGCCACTGGCAGCGGCGCTCGAGCATCAGCAGGTTGCCCGCGGTCGGCGTAGATGTTCATCAGGTCGGGATAGAGCGCGCAGACGCGCAGCGTGCGGTCAGGCACCGAGCATCACCACCGTCGAGCCGACGTACTCGTCGGTCTCCGGGACCGCGCGGCGGCGGCAGCACCGTGAAGCCCGCCTCGCGAGCCTCGGCGCTCGAGCTCCGCGGCGCGTCAGCGTGTCGAGCCAGACCGGTCCTGTCGGACGCCTCGAGCGTCCCGTCGCTCTGGACGACCTCGCGCACGCGCTCGATCGCGACGCGCCCGGCGTCCTGCGTAGACGGCGACCGGGCGGCTGGAGTAGACGATGCCGTCGATCTCGCGCAGGTCGGGCGGCGGCGGCTCGACGTACTCGCCGCCGACGCCGTCGAGCACGTCGGCGATCGCGATCGCGACCGTCCCGCCGGGGCGCGAGGTGGCTGCGCGCCCGGCGCAGGAACGCCGCGCGGCCCTCGGCGCCCTCGAACAGCTGCAGGCTCTGCATCGGGCACGATGATCAGCGCCGAACTCGCGCTCGAGCGTGAAGTCGCGCGCGTCGGCGACGACCGCGCGTGACCGGCGCCCCGCCGGCGCGGTCCTCGAGCGTCGCGAGCAGCCGCGGCGTCGGTGTCGAGCGCGACGACCTCGTGGCCGCGGCGCGCGAGGTCGAGCGCGACGCGCCCGGTGCCGGCCCCGACGTCGAGGACCGGGCCCGCGGCGCGGCCGCCGAGCTCGCGCCACAGCGGCAGGTCGACGTCGTAGCCGCCGCACTCGAGGTCGTGCCAGATGACGTCCAGGCGCTCATGCGAACGAGCTCTCCGCGGCGCCGCGGTCGACGAGCACCTCGCGCAGGGCCAGCATCGCCGTGTAGGTCGGCAGCGCGAACAGCCGCCCGTCGCTGCCGGCGATCGCCAGGTCGAGCGCCGTCGCCAGATCCTCCTGCGACCGTCGATCCGCGCCTCGGGCACGCCCGCGTACTTCAGCCGCAGCGCCATCTCCGCGGCGCGCGTGCCGCTGCACGTCACGCGGCGCAGGTGGGCCGACCAGACCTCGAAGTCGGCGTCCCAGACCCAGCTGACGTCGCGCCCGTCGGCGATCGTCGTCGTTGAGCACGGCGAGCAGGTCGTGCTCGCCCGGCTCGAGCGCCAGCGTGCGCAGGACCTCGTTGGCGCCGGCCGGGTTCTTGACGAGCAGGATCGACATCTCGCGCCCGTCGACGCGGATGGTCTCGGCGCGGCCGAACGCGGCGCGCACGGTCTCCAGGCCGGCGACGATGTCGGCGATCGGAACGCCGAGCGCAGGCGCCAGCGCCGGCGGCGCCGAGCGCGTTGTAGACGTTGTAGAGACCGGGGAGGGGGAGGCGCACCGGGACGCGCTCGCGGTCGATCTCGAGCGTGAACGACGCGCCCGGACGCCCTGCAGGCGGATGTCGCGCGCTCGACACGCGCGGCTCGCGGACGGCGCGCGCCGCAGCTGTCGCAGTGGTAGCGCCCGAGGTGGCCCATGTAGTGCGCGTCGTAGACGTACGGGCGCGCCGCAGCGCCGGCAGTGCTTGGCGTCGGAGGCGTGCTGCATCGACGCGAGCGCGACGCCGTCGTCCTCGACGCCGAAGAACAGGGCGTCCTCGCGGTCGCGGCCGAGGTCGGCGACGACGGGATCGTCGGCGTTCAGCACGAGCCGCCCGGCCTGCGGCGTGGCGGCGACCTGCGCCCAGCGGTCGGCGATCGTCTCGAGCTCGCCGTAGCGGTCGAGCTGGTCGCGGAACAGGTTCGCGAGCAGCGTCGCGCGCGGGCGGAGCTCCTCGACCAGCCGCGCGAGCCAGAACTCGTCGACCTCGAACAGCCCGAACTCGCCGTGCTCGTGCAGCAGGGTGGCGGCGATCGCCGCCCGCCATGTTCGCGCCGGCGCGGTTGTGCACGAGCCGCGTCCCGCGGCGCTCGAGGATCGAGGCGACCATCGCGGCGGTGGTCGTCTTGCCGTTGGTGGCCGAGATCACGGCGCTGCCGTCGGGCAGGCGGCCCGCGAGCCGGCCGATCGCGCGCGGGTCGAGCCCGCAGCAGCACCTTGCCGGGGAGGCTCGTCGCCGCCGCGGCCCGGAGCGGCGCGAGAGCCCGCCGGCGGCCGGGCGACGCCGGCCGCGATCGAGGTGCGCAGCGGGCTCACGACGACGGGCAGCAGCACCTGGACCGCGGCGGGGAGCGACGCGCACGACGACGGGCAGCTGCGGCGATCGGATCGCCGTCGGCGTAGACGTCGAACGGGCGGCTGGCCGTCACCCGCACCTCGCGCGCGCGCACCACCGAGACGTTGTCCTCGCGCAGGTGCGCGCCCTTGAAGACCTTGGGGAAGCGAGGCGAGGAACCGTGCGCGGCTCGGTCTTGCGGATCATCACGACGTCGAGCAGGCCGTCGTCGACGCGCGCGTCGGGGGCGACGTACATGCCTCCACCGTAGACGCTCGTGTTGGCGACGATCACCGACCAGCCCTCGAAGCGGTCCAGCCGGCCCGTCGATCTCGACCTCGAAGTGCGCCGGGGACCAGCGCGCGACGGCCCCGAGCGCGCCGTAGACGTAGATGCCGCGCCCGAGGGCGCGCGGCGCGCGGTTCGCGAGCGCGTTGGCCTCGCGAGTCGAAGCCGAGGCTCGCGATTCCGAGGAAGGGCGCTGCCGTTCGCCTCGCCCAGGTCGATCGCGGCGGGCGTCCCGGTCGCGAGCACGTAGCATGCCTCGACGGCGTCCTGCGGGATCCCGACGTGGCGGCAGAAGTCGTTCCCGCTGCCGCCCGGCAGCACGCCGACGAGCGAGTCCGGGCGCTCGGCCGCGGCGCTCGTCACCGCTCCGGCGACGCCGTCGCCCGAGAACGACACCGGGAGCTCGCCATCGCTCAGCGCCGTGCGCGTCAGCTCACGCGCATGCTCGAGGCTGCGCGTCATCTCCACGCGGTGCGTGCAGGCCGAGCTCGCCGCAGGCGCGACTCGCACGGCCGGCAGCAGGCTCACGACCTTGCCGCCGCCCGACGTCGGGTTGGCGATGAGACAGATCGCTGGCATGCCGCGACTTCTACAGCAGTGTCGTCTGCGCGGGCTCGTCGGGCGGCGGCGTCACCGGCTCGATGCAGTCCGATCCCTCGTGGCCCGCGTCGTTGACCGCCGTGCTCGACGGGCCGCCGTGCCGTCGCCGCGTCGGGGAACGCGACGAGCAGCGCCTCGAGCTCGTCCGGCGTCGCGTCAGGGTCGAGCCACGTCCGCTCCGCACCGGGCGGGAGCATCACCGGCATGCGCGGATGGATGTCGCGCAGCGCGTCGCTCGCGTGCGTCGTCAGGATCGTGCACTGCGCAGCGGCTCGACGTCGTCCGCGGGCCGCCAGGTGGCCCACAGGCCCGCGAAGGCGAACGGCTCGTGGTCGGCGCGCGTGATCCACCAGGGCAGCTTCGGCGTGTGCTCGCGCGGCTGCCACTCGTAGAACCCGTCGGCGATGATCAGGCAGCGCCGCCGCGCGAACGCGTCGCGAAACGCCGGCCGCTCCGCCACGGTCTCCGCGCGGGCGTTGATCATCTTGTAGCCGACCTTCGGCGAGTCGGCCCAGTGCGGGCACGAGGCCCCAGCGCAGCACGTCGCCACGCGGCGCGCCCTCGCGGTCGGTGGTGACGGCGACCACGTCCTGGCCCGGCGCGATGTTGAACCGCGGCTCGAGCGACCGATCGCGTCCCCAGCCCGAAGCGCTCGCGCACCGACGCCGGGTTGGTGGTCGAGAGCGAGTACCGGCCGCACATGACCGCGGCGAAGGTCAGCCGGCCCGCGCCGCGGCGCGGGCCTTCGCCTGCCTGCGGCGCCCGACGAGCGCGAGCACGCCGAGGATCAGCGAGGACGAGGACCGCGCCGAGCAGGATCGAGACGACGGTGGAGACGCCGCCGAACGGGAGCGAGAGCAGCGTGACGAGCCCGAAGCCGACCAGCCAGCAGCGCGACGACGAGCAGGCACGATCAGGGCGATGCCGCGCACGCGGCGCGAGCCGGCCCGCACCGGGCGCCGGGGCGAGCAGGCCGGCGACGCGCAGCAGCAGCAGCTGGCGGTCGCGACGGCGGCCTCCTGCCCGAGCTTCTCGACGGCGGCCTTGAGGTCGTCCGGCGCGGCGCTCGGCCAGCGCGAGCGACGCGTCGGCCATGCGGCGGATCTGCATGCGCTCCTGCGGCTTGGCCGCGGCGATCGCCCGCCTGAAGTACTCGCGCGAGGCGTCGGCGTCGTAGCGCTCGGCCGCGCGCGCCCCGAGGATCGACAGCGCCGCGGAGCGATACTTCTGCTCGCGCTCGAGCTCCTCGTCGGAGCGCTGCTCGAGAGCCTGCATCTCGGCCATCGCGCCGCGCTGGTCCATCCGGATCTGTCGGGCCTTCGGGGGCATGGGCTCCACGATAGCCAGCGACGCGCGTCGCCGCCGCGCCGGATATCGTGGCCGCCCCGTGTCTTCTCGATCGTCATCACGCCGCGCGTCCCTCTCAGCGCTCGTCGTCGCCGCGCTGGTCGTCCTCCCGGTCACCCCCGCGCTCGCCCAGCAGTCGCCGTTCAACCCGCTGCCCGCGGCCCCCGCGACCAGGACACGACGCAGACGACGGCGACGACGTCGAGCACGTCGACCGGTCGGCAGCGGGCTCAGCACCTTCCAGGGCGCCCTGATCGTCATCGGCGGCGTGGGCGTTGCTCGGCGGGATCGCGTTCTACATCGTGCGCGACGCGCGCCGCAGCGCACCGATCTCGAAGGGCGAGTCGGAAGCCGCGACGATCGACCCTGACTCGCATGCGCAGCGCCGCCGCGCGAAGCAGAAGCAGCGCGCCAAGCAGAAGGCCGCACGGGCCCAGCGCCGGCGCAACCGCTGAGCGACGGCTCTACGCCTTGAAGCGCCATGTTCGCCCGCGCCCTGACCGCCGCCGCGATCGTGCTCCTTCCGGCGGTCTCGCTGCCGCAGGCGCTCGCCGCGCTCCCGGCGGGGGCGAACTACCGCAACGCCACGGGCAGCGTGAGCCTGCTGGTGTCGAGGTCCTCGTCGCGGGGCTACGTCAACGCACGTACGGCCTGCGGCCGGCTGGCGGATCGCCGGGTCACGATCCGGGGCACGCGCATCCGCTCGGTCTCCGCGAGCCGGCTGCGGGTCAGCGGCAGCGTCGGCTCGCAGTCGATCAGGCTGCGCGTCCGCAAGGGCACGTGCAGCAGGTCGTACGTGCTCAAGCGGTACTCCGAGTAGGGAGGCGGGCGGGTTGCCACGCGGCGCGCTCCCCGCACTCGCCACGCTCGACGTCGCCGATCCGCCCGAGGTCTGGCGCAGGCTCGGGTTCAGCGTCGACGCCGCCGGCACGTGCCGCGTCGGCCTCGTGGGCGTCCGCCTGCTCGGCCCCCAGGCGGGCTCGGGCATCATCGGCTGGGGGCTGCGCGCCACCGCCGCGCTCCCGTCCGACCTGGACGGCATCCCGACGAGCACCGTCGACGGCGACCCCGGCCTGTTCGACGCGCCCGAGCACCCCAACGGCGTCGACGCACCTCGATCACGTCGTCATCACGACACCGAACCTCGGGCGGACGCTCGAGGCGCTCGAGGGGGTCGGCCTCGACGTCCGGCGTACGCGCGAGGCCGGCACACCCTCGCGCCCGCTGCGCCAGGCGTTCCTGTGGGCCGGCGACACCCTGCTCGAGGTCGCCGGGCCGCCGGAGCCGCGCCACGAGGGCGACCACGGCGCCATGCTGTGGGGGCTGATGGCCGTCGCGCCGACGCTCGAGCCGATACTGGCGTCAACTGACTCGCTGGTCGGTAGTGTTCACGATGCGGTTCAACCGGGGAGGCGCATCGTCACCGTGCGCCGGGAGGCGGGGAGCAGCGTGCCCCTTGCGTTCATGACGCCCCACATCGGCCGCGCCACCCCGGAGGAGACCGACACCGCATGAGGCGAACACTGCAGATCCTGACGACGCTCGTGGCGGCCCTCGCCCTGCTCGCGATCGCCGCACCGCTTGCGAGCGCGAGCGGCGCGTTCGAGGCGTCGACGACGAAGATCCCGGTCTCCGACCCGCCGCCGCCCGCCGGCGCGCAGGTGCTGAAGTACAAGTTCGGCCCGGTGAAGATCGAACCCGGTCAGAACCTGATCAAGATCGACGTCCAGAAGCAGCGGCCCGCGGTCGACGGCTGGATCGTCGGCTTCCGTCCCGGCCTCGTCAACGTCTCCGACGGCAAGAGCCCGCCGGTCACCGAGGTCCACCTGCACCACGCGGTCTGGCTCGTCGACCTCAAGCCCGCGTTCGCCGCCGGCGAGGAGAAGACGTACTTCAACGCGGCGCCCGGGTTCGGCTGGCGCTACACGACGAAGCAGTCGTGGATCGTCAACCACATGATCCACGACCTGACGCCGACGCCCAAGGAGGTGTACATCACGTACACGCTCGTACTTCATCCCCGACAGCGCTCCGCAGGCCGCGTCGATCACGAAGATCTCCACGCAGTGGATGGACGTCGAGGGCGTCAAGCCCTACCCGGTCTTCAACGCGCTGCGCGGCTCGGGCAAGAAGGGGCGCTTCACCTTCCCGACGATGCCAAGAACCCCTACCCGGACGGCAAGATCCGCAACCGCTGGGTCGTCGACCACGACACGACGCTCGTCAACACGGCCGGGCACCTGCATCCGGGCGGCCTGTACACCGACCTGAACGTCACCCGTGACGGGAAGACGGTCCGCATCTTCCGTTCGCGTGCGCAGTACTTCGAACCGGCCGGGGCCGTCTCCTGGGACGTCGCGATGAGCGCGACGAGCAAGAACTGGCGGGTCGCGCTGAAGAAGGGCGACGTCGTCACGACGACCGCGACCTACGACACGACGAAGGCCTCCTGGTACGAGGTCATGGGGATCATGGTCGTCGGCATCACCGACGGCCCGGACGGCGGCGTCGACCCCTTCACCGGGACCGTCGACCAGACCGACTACCTCACGCACGGCCGGCTGAAGGAGAACATCGACATCGGGATCCGCAAGCCGAATCCCGGCCTCAGCGATCCGCGCAAGCTGCGCGACGGCCCGCTGGTCGACAAGGTCGTCATCAAGAACTTCACCTACCAGCAGGGCGACCTGTCGCTGACGCGGCAAGAAGGGCCTGCCGGCGACGATCAAGCAGGGCCAGCAGCTGACGTTCGTCAACGCGGACTCGCCGCTCACGGTGCGCTTCCACACGATCACCGCATGCAAGACCCCCTGCAACCTGACCGGCGGGATCGGCTTCCCGCTGCCCGACGGTGCACGCACGCTGGACTCCGGTGAGCTCGGGTACGGCCCGACGGTGAACACCGACTTCCTGTACCCCGGCGGCGGGACGAAGGTGCCGATCACCGCGGCGGTGGACATCCCGGCCGCGACGAGCAAGTGCGCGGGACCGGGTGTCGACGGCCTCGTGAAGGCGCTCGCCAACGGCTGTGTCGGTGCCGAGACCTGGAAGACGCCGAAGAATCTCAACCCCGGCCTGTACACGTATTTCTGTCGCGTGCACCCGTTCATGCGCGGCGCGTTCCGGGTGAAGAAGGCCTGAGCCGGGGCCGGGCCCTCTCCACCGGCGGTCCAGACCCGGACTGGACGGCGCCCCGGCGCCGGTGGACGCATATGTGACACCGCTCGGCGTTGCCACGCTCCGCTCGGCGCTGATACCGTCCGGCGGGTCCTTGCGGGGTCGCAAACTGGTCCGGCGCCGCTGGGGGGACATGTGACCGGTGATAGGCCTGCCTTGGGGGGACGTCACGTCTCGGGGGCGGCCGGAGGTGTGCAGGATGCGTTTGAACCCCCGTCCGGGTCATGGACACGTCGAAGCGACGGCGCTGCGCGCTGCGCTCGTCACGCTGGCGCTGCTGCTCGCGTTGGCGGCGTTCACGTCCGCGGCACAGGCCAACGGCACCCTCAAGGTCACCAAGGGCGGTGACCGCGTCGTCGGCAACAACACGCTCACGGGGTACGCCGCCGGCCTCCCGGGCGCACAGTTCGAGTACGCCACCAACGCGACGTTCACGACCGGCGTCGGAACGCTTCCGCTGACCGACGCCACGGGCGTCTCGACCATCTCGCTTCCGGCGGGGACCTATTGGGTCCGCGAGAAGACCCCGCCGGCCGGCGTCACCTGGAGCGCCGTCAACAGCCTCTGGTTCAACGAGAGCTCCGGCAACCCGTCGAGCTCCCGCGCCTACGTCGCGAAGGTGGTCATCGCGAACTCGCAGACGACGGAGGCGTTCCCGAACCGCACGCTCACCAGCCAGACCAACGCCGGCGGCACCGGCTCGCCGTTCGTGAACATCCGCCAGAACGCGGTGTTCCCCGACCGCTGCGGGCTGAAGCTGCTGCTCGTGCTCGACCGTTCCGGATCGATCGGCGCCTACAAGGACAGCTACGCGGCCGCGGCGACGGCGTTCGTCGACGCGCTCGACAACACCCCGACCGAGCTCGGCATCATCAACTTCAACAACGCGCTGAACGGCGTCGCCCCGCTGGCGCCCGTGAGCCTCAACGGCGGCCTCGGGGCCGCTCAGGCGCGCGCGAACATCGCCTCGGTCTACAACAGTCCCACCGGCCTCACGAACTGGGACGTCGCGCTGCAGGCGGCCGCGCAGGCGACGAACTTCTCCGGCGGCTCGCGTCCCGACATGGTCGTCTTCATCACCGACGGCAACCCGACCACCAACGAGACCTCGAGCACCGGCAACGGCAACGTCTCGCTGATCGACCTGACCACCGGCATCGCGTCCGCGAACCTCGTGAAGAGCCGCGCGGTCGGCGCCGGCACCGTGAAGATGCTGGCCGTCGGCGTGGGCGCCGGAGTCACCGAGGAGAACCTCAAGGTCGTCTCCGGCCCGAACCTCGACGACGACTACGCCGTCTCGAGCGTCGACGCGCTGAAGGGCAAGCTGCAGGAGATCGCCGCCCGCACCTGCGGCACACGCATCCACATCCGCAAGCGGATCACGGGTTCGGCCGCCGACCAGGCCGGCTGGAAGTTCGCCGCGTCGTCCACGACGCTCGGGATCACTCCGGCCTTCAAGGACGGTGACCGCACCACGCACGGCAGCCCGGCGGAGACGCAGGTCATCCTGAACAACGTCCCGGCCGCGGGCGCCCAGGCGACGGTCACCGAGGACGCGTCGGGCCAGCCGCTGGCCGAGTTCAACCTCGACGGCGTCGTCTGCCGCACGACGAGCTACGACAGCGGGACCCTGCTCGCGCCGACGGCCGTGGCCGGTGGCGTGTCGTTCTCCGGCGTGCCGCGTGGCGCCGACTACTACTGCACGTTCACGAACTCGGAGAAGAAGCCGAGCGTGACGCTCGCGAAGTCGACGTCGACGCCGGCCATCAGCGCGGGTGACGTCGCGAAGTTCGCGGTGACGGTGACGAACGCAGGGCCGGGGACGGCGAAGAACGTCGTCGTCAGCGATCTGCTGCCGGCCGGGCCGACGTGGACCGCCGACGGCTCGCTGCCGGCGGGCTGCTCGCTCGCGAGACGTCGTCGTGAGCACCGTCACGCGCCAGCAGGTCACGTGCACGTTCGCGACGCTCGGCGTCACCGCGGTGACGTTCAACGTGAAGGCCACGACCTCGACGACGGAGTGCGGCACCTACGCCAACACCGTCACCGCGACGGGGGACAACACCGGCGTCATCCCGGACAAGAGCGCGACGGTCACCTGCCAGAAGGCCGCGGTCACCCTCGCGAAGACCACGTCGACCGGCACGATCGACGCGGGTGACGTCGCGAAGTTCCAGGTGACGATCGCCAACGCGGGCCCCGGCACGGCGTCGAACGTCGCCGTGGAGGATCTGCTGCCCGCCGGGCCGACCTGGACCGCCGACGGCTCGCTCCCGCCGGCTGCTCGATCGCCGACGTCGTCGTGAGCAACGTCACGCGCCAGAAGGTCACCTGCACCTTCGCCACGCTCGGCGTCACCAGCATCACCTTCAACGTCAAGGCCACCACGACCGCGAGCGAGTGCGGGACGTACACGAACACGGTCACCGGCACGGTGGGCAACCAGGGCGACCTGACGCCCAAGAGCGCCACGGTCACCTGCCAGAAGCCGACCGTGACGCTCGCGAAGTCGACGTCGACCGCGACGATCGACGCCGGTGATGTCGCGAAGTTCGCGGTGACGGTGACGAACGCCGGGCCGGGGACGGCGAAGAACGTCGTCGTCAGCGACCTGCTGCCGGCCGGGCCGACGTGGACCGCCGACGGCTCGCTGCCGGCGGACTGCTCGCTCGCCGAGCGTCGTCGTGAGCAACGTCACGCGCCAGCAGGTCACCTGCACGTTCGCCACGCTCGGCGTCGACCGCGGTGACGTTCAACGTCAAGGCCACGACAAGCTCCACCGAGTGCGGCACGTACTCCAACACCGTCGGCGCGACCGGTGACAACACCGGCTCGATCACGGACAAGAGCGCGACGGTCACATGCCGGAAGCCGGACGTGACGCTGTCGAAGACCACGTCGACTCCGGCCATCAACGCCGGCGACGTCGCGAAGTTCCAGGTCACGATCACGAACGCCGGCCCCGGCACAGCGACCGACGTCGCCGTCGAGGACCTGCTGCCCGCCGGGCCCGACCTGGACCGCCGACGGCGCGCTCCCCGCCGGCTGCTCGCTCGCCGACACGTCGTCGTCGACAGTGCCACCCGCCAGAAGGTCACCTGCACCTTCGCCACGCTCGGCGTCACCAGCATCACCTTCAACGTCAAGGCCACGACGACCACCACCGAATGCGGCAGCTACGCGAACACGGTCACCGGCGCCGCCGGCAACCAGGGCGACCTGACGCCCAAGAGCGCCACGGTCACCTGCCGCGAAGCCGAGCCTGACGCTCACGAAGACCACGCAGGCCGCGACGGTCGATGCCGGCGATCCGATCAGCTTCACGATCACCGCTCAGAACTCCGGCGCGCGGGCACCGCCGGACGGCGAAGCGGCGTCGTCATCAAGGACGACCTGCCCGGCGGCGTCCGAGTGGACGACGCAGACTCCCGGCTGCACGATCACCGGGGCCATCGGCTCACAGAAGCTGGAGTGCGCCGCGGTCGACCTCGCCGCCGGTGAGGCAGCCTGCGGTGACGGTGACCGCGAGCACCTCGTTCACGAAGTGCGCGACGTACGCCAACAGCGCCACCCTGAGCTCGGGCAACGCGCCGGACGCGACCAGCAACCAGGCGACGATCACCTGCCACAAGCCGGCGGTCACGCTGTCGAAGACAGGCGCAGGACACGGCCGTCGACGCCGGTGACGCGATCCGCTTCACGATCACCGCGGCGAACTCCGGCGCCGCGGGCACCGGAACGGCGAAGGGCGTCGTCATCAGCGACGAGCTCCCCGGCAGCGTCGCCTGGTCGACCGACACCGCCGGCTGCGCGATCACCGGGCGCGGCGCGACGCAGGTCCTGACCTGCGACCCGGTCACCCTCGCGCCCGGTGAGACGCACGCCGTCGTGGTCAACGCCACGACGTCGTTCGCAGAGTGCGGCACGTACGACAACACCGCCGCGTTCAGCTCCGCCAACGCGAGCAGCGGTCAGAGCAACAAGGCGACGATCACCTGCCGCACCGCCACGATCCGGATCAAGAAGGTCGTCACGGGAGATCCCGGGTCGACGACGAAGTTCGGCTTCACCTCGAACCTGACGCCGAACGCCGGCGACCAGGAGACGTCGTTCCAGCTGAGCGCAGCCGACCCGCCCGTGGTCTTCACGGTGCGCCCGGATCGGACGTACACGATCACCGAGGACTCGCCGTACGCCAAGGGCTACAGGCTGACGAGCGCGGTCTGCGCCCCGACGTCGGCGGTCGAAGGCCAGCTGGCGGCTCGCTCCAATCAGCAGGCGCCGGCCGACCTCGCCGTCTCGACGACGCCGCAGCCCGGCGACGACACCACCTGCACGTTCACGAACGACAGGCTGACCGCACAGCAGGTCGTCGTGAAGGGCCCGAAGGACCAGTCGACCTACCTCGACGCAACGGTCAACTACACCTATGACGTCACGAACAACGGCACCTCCGACCTCACGATCCCCGTGGGCGAGCAGGGCTTCGGCATCTCCGACGACAGGTGCCCGGGGCCGATCAGCGGGCCGACGGTCATCGGTCAGGAGAGCGGCGACCCGGCGCTCCTCGAGCCCGGCGAGACGTGGCGCTACACCTGCTCGATCAAGGCCTCCGACCTGTTCAAGGCCGATTCGGGCCCGATCACGAACACGGTGACGGTCATCGCCAAGGACCAGGCCGGGGCCAAGGTCGGGCCCTCGACGGACACGGCGATCACCCGCCTGCTCACGCCGGCGATCGCCCTCAAGAAGACCGGCCCCGCCACGGCGACCGCCGGCGAGCTGATCAACTACACGCTGGTGGCGACGAACACGGGCAACACCGTGTTCAACGACGGCATGGTGACGCCGTCCGATGCGAAGTGTCAGCAGCCACCGGCCCTGACAGGCCGTGGCGTCGATCAGACACCCGCGACCTTCGATCCCGGCGACGCCTGGACATACAGCTGCCAGGTGCAGACGGCGGCCGGCCAGACCGAGGTCGTGAACGTCGCCGCCGTCAGCGGCACCGACGTCGGCGGCAGGACGGTGACCGCGTCGAGCACTGCGACGACCACGCTGTCGCCGCCCTCGAGCGACGTCGAGGGCTCCGGCGAGACCGGCGCGAGCGGCGGGAGCGGAGGCACGGGCTCGCCGAGTGCGACGACCGCGAAGGGCACGGCGAGGCTGACCGGGACCGTGGGCTGCGCGACCGCCAAGTACGTGAAGGCATCGATCGTCGGCTCCCGGATCGCCCGCGTGACGTTCTACGTCAACGGCCGCCGGACGCTGACGCTGAAGAAGCCGAACATCGGGAACAAGTTCCAGCTGCGGCGGACCACCAAGTCGCTGAGATACGGCGCCTACAGGGTCCGGGCGAAGGTGGAGTTCACGGCGGCCAGCACGTCGGCTCCGAGGACGCTGACCTTGCGCTTCGACCGCTGCCGGTCGCGCGTGATCGCGCCCCGGTTCACCGGCTGACCTGAAGCTGCGACACCCGGCGGGCGCGCGCCGGGCGCGCCAATTGCGCCGTTGATCGGATACCCGTCCAGATTTCTGGACGGGCCGCTCCCCCAAACGTCCATCAAGCGTTCCCGGCGGTACATCTCACGCGCGCAGGGCCGATGCAGGTGCCATGCGTCGCGCGAGTCTGCCGCTGCTCCTCCTGGTCGCCTGCCTCGCGATGGCCGCCCCGTCGTCCGCCCTCGCAGACGACTGCCCCGGCGCAGACCTGACGCCGATGGCGGCGAACCTCGGCCAGGTCTCAGCCGCCACGCTGTGCCTGCTGAACGCCCAGCGCAGCGCGGCCGGCCTGAACCCGCTGACCGAGCAGGGCGACCTGACATCGGCGTCGCAGGCGTACTCCGAGCTGATGGTCAGCGCGCACTTCTTCGCGCACGTCTCGCCTGACGGAAGCCAGCTCAGCGACCGCCTGACCACCTCCGGATACCTGGGTGCTCCGGGATCGTGGATCGTCGGCGAGAACATCGCCTGGGGCGAGTCCTACCTCGCCACCCCGCGGGAGATCATGCAGGCCTGGATGAACTCCGAGAAGCACAAGGAGAACATCCTCAGCCCGGCGTACCAGCAGGTCGGCGTGGGAATCGCGCTCGGCGTCCCCAGCAGCGACAACGCAGGCGCGACGTACACCACCGACTTCGGAACCCGCCATCCGGATGGGGCACCGCCGGCCGCCGCCACCCAGGGCACCCTGACCGTCGGCGCCAGCAGCGGGTCACCGGGGAACTCGGCCGTCCGCGCCGGGGCGCGCGCGACGCCGAAGACCCGCGCTCCGCACCGCAGCACCCACGTCCGGGCGCGCCGTCTGTGCCGCGCATCGATGACCGGATGGACGGTCCGTTCCGCCAAGACCAAGAGGACCCCGAGCCGGCGCTGCGGCGCCCGGGTCCCACGCAGGCGCGGCTGACGCGCGTGCGCACGCTCTCCAACGATCTGTCACACGAGCCGGCGCGGCGATGCTCGCAAGGGAGCGCTCGCCGGAGAGGGGAGAGGCTATGTCCTCGACACGAACCGGGCATCGCGCCCGCAGTATCCGCCTGGGGTGGGCGGCCGCGCTGGCGGTCGGATGCTCCCTGGCACTGGCACCCGCGGCATTCGCCTGGCATGGGACGCTGACGGTCAAGAGCGTCAACAGCGGCGGCGATCCGACGGACACCTTCGCCTACACGGCGAAGGTCAGCGGCACCCAGCTGACCGGCGGGGCGTTCACGCTCACCGGCGGTCAGGAGAAGTCCTTCACGAACCAGGCCAGCGGCGGCGAGGGCGGCGCCGGGTCCTGGAAGCCCTTCGTCGTCGCGCAGACGGATGACACCCGCTACACGACCGCCGTCGCATGCTCGATCGATCCCGTGTGGGATGGAACGGGCAAGGACGGCTCGATCTGGGCCCCGGTCTACAGCGCCGACGCCGGAGAGCACCGCGCGGGCGTCGAACTGCGCTGGTGGAGCAACGTCGCCTACACGACGACCTGCGTGTTCACCAACACGGCACGTCCGACGACGTCGCTGAAGGTCATGAAGCACGTTGTCGGCGGACCGGCAGGTGCACGGTTCGACCTGACCGCCGACGGGGTGGTCAAGCGTGCCGATGCCGCGGACGGCGAAGGGACCGAGGTCCTTCCGCTCGACGCCGGCGCACACACCATCGGTGAGCGCGGAGCGACGCTCAGCGACTACGTCGCCTCCGCCGCATGCCAGGACGCCACGGGCGCCCCGGTCGATGCCACCGCACCCGCCGATGGGCACGAGTGGAACGTCGTGCTCCCGGCCGGCGCCGCGGTCACCTGCACGATCACGAACACGCGCAAGGCTCAGGTCACGATCGCGAAGATCACGGACCCGCCGAGCAGCGCCCTGGATCGCCCGACGTTCTCGTTCCTGGGCGGACTCGGCACGTTCGCGATCGCACACGGCGGCTCGCAGACGGTCGACGTGGCACCCGGCCGCTACGACGTCACCGAGGCACAGCGTGACGGGTTCGAGCTGACCGCCATCGCCTGCAGCGACGCGGCGGACACGGTCGGCGCGTCGACGGTGAACGTTCCGCAGCGGATCGCGATGATCAGCGCCGAGCCGGGTGAGCAGATCACCTGCACGTTCACGAACACCGAGACCGATCCCGGCGGCATCGTGGCGACCCGCAGGCCGACGGCGACGACCGCGGCGATCAAGCCGATGGTCAGCGTGCGCGGCGCGGTGCTGAGCGGCAGCACCGGATGCGTCGTGACGGCCGCGGTGGCCGAGGTCAAGGGGCGTCAGGTCAAGCGCGTGATGTTCTACGTCGACGGGAAGGCCGTGCGCTACCTGCACCGCCGCGCCGACGGTCGCTACGCCCTGCGGCATCCGGCCACACGGCTCGCGCCCGGGACGCACAAGCTGCGTGCACGCGTGCGGTTCACGCGGGCCAGCGGCCTGGCACCGGTGTCCCTGCAGATGAAGTTCACCCGCTGCGGCTGACCACGAGCCCCAGCACGACATAGCCGAGGCGACGGCGGTACACCGGATCACGGTGTACCGCCGTTCGCCGTTGGGCGCCTCTGGACACCGCTCAACGCACGAGGCTGACCGTCCGGACGCATGTCCCGGTTGTCATCCCTCCGGGGCGACGGCTACCTTGTGACGACAGGTACGGACTACCGACACCGCCGGGATCGTCCCGCGGACCCGCACAGAGGGGACAGACCAGGATGCATCCGCTTCGCTCCGCACAGAGCCCAAACAGGGGGATCCTCGCCGCGGTGGCGCTCGCCGCGCTGATGCTGCTGGCGCTCGCGCCGAGCGCGTTCGCGTGGCACGGCGATCTCGTGGTCCAGAAGGTCAACCAGGGCGGGCCTGCGGCGGACAAGTTCACGTTCAAGGTCCAGAAGAAGGCCTACAACGCGAGCGGGTGGACGAACCTGACGAGCGCCGACTACACGGGTGCCGCATGGAACGGGCTGAGCGAGCCGACGAACCCGTTCGCCCTGAAGGGTGCACCGGCGGCCGCGGGGCCGTTCACGACCAGCGCCCCAGGCCCGACGCAGGCGCGGTTCGCCGCCCTGAACGCCGGCGGGGAGAGCGCCGTCATGGGCCCGGCCGTCCGCAACTGGATCAGCTACCGGGTCGTCGAGACGAAGGTCGCCGGGTACAAGACGTCCGCCTCGTGCGTGATCAGCCCGAACTGGTCCGCCTACGCGATGGGCTATGGCCCGTGGACCGCGACGTCCGGGACCGACCCCTCCAGCGGCAACACGTACGTGGACACCTCCGTGCGCTGGCTGAGCTCGCCCGGTGCGTTCACGACCACCTGCACCTTCACGAACACCTACCGCCCACGACTCAAGGTCGAGAAGATCTGGGACGACCCGATCAGCCCGAACCCCAAGGTCGGCGTGACGGTCGCGGGCAACGCGATCAAGACCACCGGCGGCTCTGCGGACTTCACGAAGAGCGACAACCAGTCGCCCTACGTCGAGATCGACGGCTCGAGCGCCAGCGTCGCCGAGACGCCCGTGACGGGCACGAGCCTCTCCGACTACGTCTCGACGCTCGAGTGCCGCAAGGTCGGGGACAGCGCCTGGACGGCCTACGGCACCACATCCGGCACTGTCGCGGGCCTGGCTCCGGGCAACGACTACGAGTGCCGGTTCACGAACACGCGCAAGCGCGGGACGCTCCAGGTCCTGAAGTTCACGAACCCCGAGGCGATCACCAGCGGCTTCGATCTGCGCGTCGACGGTGAGGCGAAGGCGTCGGACGTCGGCAACGGCGGCGACACGGGTGAGGTTCCGCTCGCGAGCGGCAGCCACACGGCGAGCGAGACGGCCGCCGGTGGCGACCCCATCAGCGGATACGACGCGAAGTCCTTCTGCGTGAACGATCCGGCCACGCCGGTCACCGCGGCGTCGTTCGCCGACGCACAGACCACGGCCGTGACCTCGCAGGACGTGACCGTGGCCAACGGCGATCGCTGGGTGTGCGCGTTCCTCAACACGAGAAGGGGCACGATCAAGCTCGTCAAGGCGTTCGAGATCGGGACCCAGCCGTACGACAGCCCGGACAGCGTGACGCTGCATCTCAACGACGTGACGACGAGCGTCAGCGGCACGGGCGGCGCCACGCCGGTGCAGACGGTCGCCGGCGGCTCGACCAACACGGTCTCCGAGGAGTTCGGCGCGCAGGCCATCGCGGATCTGTACGACGCCGCCGAGCCGGTCTGCGTCGATCAGGACCAGGCACCGGTCAGCGTCGACGGCACCGCGGTCGTCGTCGCTCCGGGCTCCGATGTGGTCTGCACGATCACGAACCGCCGTCAGACCGGACGGCTGACGCTGCGCAAGCTCGTCGTCCCGTCGACCGACAGCACGGCATTCGTCCTGTACGCCGGCGAGTTCACGACGGAACCGCTGGGCAACGACCAGTCGCAGTCGTTCGAACGCGTGCCCACCGGGACGTACAGCCTCGGCGAGACCGCGCAGGACGGCTTTGACCTGACGAGCACCCAGTGCATCTACAAC
The DNA here is from genome assembly GCA_963781935.1 of uncultured Solirubrobacteraceae bacterium. GTDB lineage: Bacteria > Actinomycetota > Thermoleophilia > Solirubrobacterales > Solirubrobacteraceae > F1-60-MAGs163. Next base: position 913,069 of record CAWAHX010000005.1, on the reverse strand, counting down.
CCTGTGCTGAACCCCGTGCAGACCGTGGTGCCCAGGGGAGTCACCGGCCCGCCGGCGAACCCGCTGGACGAGAACGGCAACGTCGTCGTCAGCGACCGCACGGACATCACGTGCACGCTGACCAACACGAAGCACGTGGCCAGCACGCCGCCGCTCGTGCAGAACTCCCTGGTCCCGGCCGGCGACGTCTCGCCGGTCACGGCGAGCGGCGGCACCACCTCGCGTAGGCCCGCTGCTCGCCTGAGCGGCACCGTCGGGTGCGCGGCGCGCACGTCGTCGGCCGCCATCAAGGGCATCCAGATCCGGCGCGTCACGTTCTACCTCGACGGCAGGATGGTCAAGACCGTGAACGGCACGGTCGGCGCCACCGGCACCCAGACATTCCGCTACACGAGGGCGACGCGATCGCTGAGGTACGGCATCCACACCCTGGTCGCGAAGGTGGAGTTCTTCGCGGCCGGCAAGGCGGCGCCGAAGACCTACCACCTGACCTTCAGCCGCTGCGAGCCGCGCGTCGTGAGGCCGAGTTTCGCCGGCTGATCGCGCTCGGCGCCGCTACCCTGATGCGTCCGCGGTGTTGACCATGCTGATGAGACCTGAGCGAGTGCTTCCCGCGCGGGCGTCGGTCGTCCTCGGCGCCTGCGCCGCGATCGCGCTCGCGCTCGCGCTGCCGGTGGCGGGCGCCGGTGCCGACACGCAGCCCGCCGTCCCGGATCAGGCCCAGCAACCGGCCACGAGCACACCTCAGCTTCCCTCGCGCCGGCAGCTCTCCGACGAGCGGCGGGTCAGCCGATGGGCCAACCCCGCACGGCTCGCCGACATCCGCACGCACCACGACGGCCATTCGCGGAAGGTCGGCCGCCTGCGCTTCTTCACCGAGGACGGCTTCCCTGAGGTGTACCTGCTGCTGAACGAGTACACCGACGCGACGGCTCGCGAGTGGGTGCAGCTGCGCGTCCCCAAGCGCCCGAACGGCAGGATCGGCTGGGTCCCGCGTGACGCGCTGGGGCCCTACCACGTGGTTCACACGCAGCTGATCGTCAACCAGCGTGCGCTGACGGTCACGCTGCTGAAGCGGGGCAAGCGGATCTTCCGTGCTCGCGTCGGGGTGGGGAAGGCCTCCACCAAGACGCCGAAGGGGCGCTTCTGGATCCGCGAGAAGTTCCGGTTCAAGAACACCCCCGTCTATGGAACGTTCGCGATGGGCACCGCCGCGTACGCACCTGGGCTGACCGACTGGCCCGGCGGCGGCGTGATCGGCATGCACGGCACGAACGAGCCCCAGCTGATTCCGGGGCGCCCGTCGCACGGGTGCATCCGGCTCCAGAACCAGAAGATCCGGCGTCTGTGGCACCTCACGCCGATCGGGACGCCGCTGCTGATCCGCTAGCCGTCTGCACGCGGGGCTGCAGTCCTTCCCGGTGCAACTCATCCTGCAAACAGCAGGTTTCCGGCCTGCTAGCTTCGCTCTCGCGTCGAGTCGCCGTGCCTCCGGGCCGGCGATCGGGGGACCCACATGCGGCCCGGCGAATGCCGGTCCGTGGGGGCGAATCGCCGCGTCTCGCGGCGTAGCGGCCACCGCAAGGTGGACGCGAGCCCGTCAGCTCACCTCGTAGGCGCGCCCCCACATCATGGATCGTTCACCGACGCCCAGCCGCGGCATGCCGCGCAACGCCATCCTGAGTGCCGTCTGCGCGCTTGCGCTGCTCGTGGCCCCGGCCGCCGCGCAGGCGCTGCCCGTCGTCAAGCCGGGCGACCACTCGCGCGCGGTGAAGCGCCTGCAGCGCGCTCTGCACGTGACGCCCGACGGCATCTACGGCAAGGGGACCAAGCAGGTCGTCCGCCGCTTCCAGCATCGCCATGGCCTGAAGCCCGACGGCATCGTCGGCCCCGCCACCTGGCGGATGCTGCGGCGCTCCAGCGCGCGGGCCGGCGGGGGCAGCCGCACCGGCCGCACGGCGCGGCCGCGGCAGTCCGTCTCGATCCTCCAGCGACGGCTCGGCGTCGCCGCCGACGGCGTCTTCGGTCCGGGCACCGCCGGAGCCGTGCGACGGTTCCAGCGCGCTCACGGCCTGACCCCGGACGGCGTCGTCGGTCCGGCCACCTGGTCGGCTCTGGGGATCGCCGGCCGCCGCCCGGTGCTCAAGCGCGTGCGACTGCACCGCAGCGCGGACACTCCGAGCGGACTGCCGCTCGCCGTCGTCCGTGCGATCGCCGCGGCGGATCGGATCGCGCACAAGCCCTACCGCTACGGCGGCGGGCACGGCAGCTTCGAGGACAGCGGCTACGACTGCTCGGGCTCGGTGTCCTACGTCCTTCACGGCGCCGGGCTGCTGAACGTGTCGCGCGACTCGGGCGAGTTCATGTCGTGGGGCGCCGCCGGCGAGGGGCGCTACATCACGATCTATGCGAACCCCGGGCACGCCTACATGACGATCCGCACGCGGCGCGGCCTGCTGCGCTACGACACCTCGGGCATGAACGACGGCTCGCGCTGGGACGGCGACCTGCGCCCCACCGGCGGGTACACGGTCCGCCATCCCGTCGGCCTGTAGCCCTCACGCTCCCGGCCGCCCGTCCACGAGCAGCGACCAGCGGGTCGTGAAGTCCTCGCCCGGGCCGACGAGCCGCAGCGCGCTCCCGCCCCGCCGCAGGGCGTCGGTCGGCGCCGTCATCGGCTCGAAGCAGATGAAGTCCGCGCCGGCCGGCGTGTACACCTGGGCACAGCGCCAGCCCTCCTCGAAGCGCACCCGCAGCGCGCCGCCGCCGCCGGAGACGACGAACTCGGCCGGATCGTCGAGGACCGGGAAGAGATCGTCGAACGCCCGGTCGCCGAGCGGCCCCGATCGCATCGGAGCGGGGCGCGTCTGCCCGGTCGGCAGGCCGCGCGAGTCGAGCATCGCCTGACGGACGACCGGGAGCTCGATCTGCCATTCGCGGCGCGGCACACCGGGGATCCGCAGGTACGGATGCCACCCGAAGGAGACCGGCACCGCGATCTCGCCGGTCGCGGTCAGCGTGAGCTCCCAGGAGAGCACCCCGTGGCGCAGCGCGACGACGAGCTCGAGCACGTGGGGGAACGGGAAGCCGGCGCTGACCGCAGGGTCGGCCGTGACGTCCAGCCGAGCGGCGAGGACAGCGCCGCCCGCGTCGGCGTGCGCGCGCGTGACCTTCCAGTTCGAGCTCGCGTGGAGCAGGCCGTGGATCGACAGGCCGTTGGCGTCCAGGCCCACCGGCGAGCGCTCGGGATCAAGGCGCACGCGGCGGCCGGCGGCCTCGTATCCGAGTCGCTCCAGCCGGTTGGCCCACGGGTGCAGGAGCGGGACGCCGAACGTCCTGCGGTGCTCGACGTAGGCGGCGAGCCCCTCGCCGACGTGCAGGAGCTCGCGATCGCCCTGCAGGAGCGAGGAGCAGACCATCCCGGCACCCGGGACGACCGTCGCCGCCAGCTCGGTGGCCGCGCTCGTCAGGACGTACGCCTCGAGCCCGTCGATCGTCTTCTGGCTGATGGCGTGCGCGGCGTCGTTCATCGGCGCATCCTCGCAGCGACCGGGTCGCGGCGGCAGGTACGATCGCGCCGATGAGCGATCGGAGTGGGAAGCGGCGCAGCGGCCGCGAGGCGACGCGGCTCGCAGTCGCGGTCGTCGTCACGGCGTTCGTCGCGATCTTCGCCGTCCTCAACACGTCCGAGGTCGAGGTCAACTGGATCCTCGGAACGTGGAACACCCCGCTGATCGTCGTGATCCTCGCGTGCCTGCTGATCGGGCTGGCGATCGGCTTCGGCGTCGCGCGGATCGGCCGGGGGCGTCGGTCCAAGGGCGACCGATGAGCGGAGGGGTCGACACAGACTCCTTCATGGTGATCGTCGTCGCCGCGGCACTCGCGGCGCTGATCGTCGTCCTGATCGCCCCGCGCGTGACGCTGCCGGTCGTCGTCGTCGAGCTCGTGCTGGGGATCATCATCGGCCCGCAGGTCGCCGATCTCGCGAGCGTCGACGCGTTCATCCAGTTCTTCGCGAACCTCGGCCTGGGGATGCTGTTCTTCTTCGCGGGGTACGAGATCGACTTCGAGCGGATCAGGGGACGGCCGCTGAAGCTCGGGATCTACGGCTGGATCCTGTCGCTCGGCCTCGCCTACGGGATCGGCGGCGTGCTCGCCGCGCTGGGCATCGTCGTCTCGCTCCTCTACACGGGGTCGGCCCTGGCGACGACGGCGATCGGGACCCTCATCCCGGTGCTGCGCGACGGCGGCGAGCTGCGGACGCGCTTCGGCACCTACCTCCTGGCCGGCGGGGCGATGGGGGAGTTCGGCCCGATCCTGCTGCTGACGCTCGTGCTCTCGACCGACAGCCCCGTGAAGGGCGCGGGGATCCTGCTCGCGTTCATCGGCCTCGCGGTGATCACGTCCGTGTTCGCCGTGCGGGCGGTGTTCCGCGGCTGGCCCGCGCTGGAACGCACGCTGGAGTCGAGCGGACAGCTGGCGGTCAGGCTCGCCGTCGTCCTGATCTTCAGCCTCGTGACCCTCGCGTCGAACCTGGGGCTCGAGCTGCTGCTCGGCGGCTTCGTCGCCGGGATCATCACGCGCCTGGCACTGCGCGGCCACGAGGTCGAGCGCTTCGAGTCGAAGCTGACCGCGATCGGCTACGGCTTCCTGATCCCGTTCTTCTTCATCATCAGCGGCATGAAGTTCGACCTCGACTCGCTCGTCGGCAGCACCGCCGGCCTGCTGAAGCTGCCGCTGTTCCTCGCCCTGATGCTCGTCGTGCGCGGCGTCCCGGCGCTGGTCCTCTACCGTGGCGTGCTCGACGGCCGCGACCGGGCGGCGCTCGCGTTCTTCAGCGCCACCCAGCTGCCGCTGGTCGTCGCGATCACGACGATCGCGATCGAGGCCCACCGGATGCGCTCGTCGACGGCTGCCGCGCTCGTCGGCGCGGCCATCCTGTCGACGTTGATCTACCCGCTCGTGGGCCTGCAACTGCGCGGCGACCGCGCGGGCGCCGACCTCGATCCGAGCGTCGAGCAGGAGTTCGAGGACGAGGGCTTCGAGCCGCTTCCCGCACCGTCCTGAGCCGCAGAACCTGTCTCAGCTGGTGCTCAGGGTCGTCCATGGCCCGTAGCTCGTGGCGCCGACCATGAGGAACAGCCTGATCTTCCTCGGCAGGTGGGCGGGGAGCGCGAGACTCACGGCGCCGACCATCCCGTCCGCGTTGGTCGTGATGGTGGTTCCGTAGCTGTAGTCGAGTGCGAGCGGCACATCCGTCGCGGCGTCGACGGCGAGCACCGTGACAGGGCTGCGGCCGGCGCGCAGCGCCGAGTTCGCGATCCGCGCCACCGCGCGGCCGCCCTCGATCGCGTAGGTGACCCGTCCGGCGTCGCGCGGCGGGCGCTGGGGGGCGACCGGGCGCAGCAGCGACGCTCCGAACACACTCATCGGCCGCTCCTTGGTGCACGCACCGAGCCCTTGGAGCGCCTGGCCGTAGAACCCGATCTTCGCGCAGTCGACGTCGAGCGTGACATCCATGGGGCCGAGCGCCGCGCCGGCCGGGTTCAGCCGCGCGGCCATTCTCCAGAAGCCGGAGACGTTCGTGAACCCGTTGAGCTCGAAGGTCGCCCCGCCCGCGTTCGTGAACGAGACCTGTCCCCGGTCGTGGCGGACGACGAACGGCACGGCCCACTTCGTGAACGGGTCGGGCACGGGGCCCTTCGCGCCGGCCGTCGCACCGATCATCCAGCCGATCGCGCCGCCGTGCCCGGCGGGAGCCACGAGCGACATCACGAAGTTCAGCCGGTCGAACCCGATCTGGTTGTAACTCGGGAGCAGGTCCGGGAGCGACAGCGCGAGCCGGCTCATCTGCCACGCGCCGCTCGCCTCGCCGGGCCTGCGCGGAACGGGGAGGGGGAGGGCCGCGCCGGCGCTGCCGAAGCGCAGCTTGGGCCGCAGGGTCCTGCGCACCGTGCCGGCGGCGTGACCGCCGCTGAACGCCAGGCCCTTTCGGCGCGCGCCGGTCAGGTATCGCGCACGCACGTCGATGCGAACGCGTCCGTCGCCCGCCGCGCGGAACGCCGTCTGCGGAATGATCACCAGGTCCCGGCGATCACCGGAGACCCGCACGCGGACGCTTCGCCCGCGGCGTCGTCGTCACGTGAACGGCCGACGGATCGATGAACGCGGCCTGCGCATGACTCCCGCGCCGCACGTCCAGCTGGAGCGCGAGCGGCTGGTTGGCGCCCAGGGTGTCGGCGGGGCGGGTGCGAACGAGGCCGAACGCCGTCACCTGGTCGAGCGCGGCGCGTGAGCCCGTGAGCGAGGCCGTGGCGGTCTCGCAGCGCGAGTCGCGACGCCCGGCGGGGCTCAGGCACCACTCGTAGGGAACCGAGTGGACGTCGCCGTTGGAGTCGGCGATCACGATCGCGTCGCGGCCGAGCGCCGGCGAGGAGTTCAGCGTTCCGCGCGGCGGCCGGGCGAGCTTGATCGACCAGCGCAGCGTGCCGTCGGCGTTGAGGACGAGCAGGCGTCCATCCCCGGTGCCGACGTAGACGCGACCCAGGGCGTCGACGGCCGGCGACGACCGGATCGGGGCGAGCGTGTCGTACTCCCAGCGCAGACGACCGGTCGTTCCCGAGACGCCGTAGACGGCGCCGTCGGCGGATGGCTGGACGATCGTCCCGTCGGGCTGACGCGCGGGGCTGGCATAGATGTGGTCCCGCGTCCCGAACTTCCACAGCAGGCGCCCGCTCGTGCTGTCGTAGGCGCGCAGATAGCCGTCGAACGACCCGGCATAGACGCGGCCGCCCGCGACGAGCGGACTGGCGACCGTGGCGCCCTGCGTCTGCGCGGCCCACCGCTGCTCGCCGCTGGCGGCATCGACCGAGAAGGTCGACGGCGTCCCGAAGAGGAAGAAGTTGCTGCCGAAGACGACGCGGCGGTTGGCGGCGTCGTAGGCCGGCGAGGACCAGGTCTGATCGAGCGTCTTGAACGCCCAGCGCGGACGGCCGGTGTCGCGGTCGAGCGCGTAGGTCCGGAAGTTGTCGTTGGGGACGTAGAGCGTGCCGTCGACACCCATCGACACGTTCCCCTCGAACCAGTCGATGAACGCTCCGGTCGACGCCGCGGAGTCGGGCGCGAAGGTCCAGACCGCGCTGCCGGACGCGGCGTCGCGCGCGTAGACATGCCCGTCCGCCGACGGGATGTAGACCCGCCCGCGATCGTCCAGGAGGGCCGCCGAGTCGATGATCTCACCGGTGCGCAGCTTCCAGCGGACCTTCCCGGCCTTGGTGAGGGCGTAGAAGACGCGATCGGCCGATCCGATGTAGACCGTCCCGTCGCGCCCGATCACCGGCGAGGAGAAGATCCCCTTCGACGTCTTGAACGACCACGGGCGCCCGGCGATGCGCGGCGGCACCGGTGAGCGACCGTCCTGCGCGAGGTTCGCACGGAATTTCGGCCAAGGGCTGCCGGGGGCGAGTGGTGGGGCGGCGATCGCCGCCGCGGGGAGCAGCGCGAGCATCAGGGCGCCGGCGACGAGGGCCGGTCCGCCGCGCCGCAGGACCGTCGGACGCATGAACAGCAGCGTAGTGGCGCCGGCACTCGTGCGCGCCGGTGTTCTGGCAGGCTTCGCGCATGCCTGAGCCGCACATGCTGTGGGAGCCCTCGCGCGAGTCGCGCGAGGCCACCAACCTGGCCCGCTATGTGCGCTGGCTGGCCGACGAGCGGGGCCTGACGTTCCGCCTGGAGGACTACGAGTCCCTGTGGGCCTGGTCGGTCGACGATCCCGATGCGTTCTGGCGCTCGGTCTGGGACTTCTTCGACGTCCAGGCGGACGGGGGCGACGGACCTGCACTGGCCGACGCCTCGATGCCCGGCGCCGTCTGGTTCCCCGGCGCGCGGCTGAACTACACCGAGCACGTCTTCCGCGACGTCGATCCCGCCGCGGTCGCGATCATCGAGGCCGGCGAGCTGCGCGCGACGCGCGAGATCACGTGGGCGCAGTTGCACGAGCAGACCGCCCGCATCGCGGGCGGGCTGCGGGCCCTGGGAGTCGGCCCGGGCGACCGCGTCGTCGCCTTCATGCCGAACATCACGGAGACGATCGCGGCGTTCTTCGCGGTGGCGAGCATCGGCGCCGTGTGGTCGAGCTGCTCACCGGACTTCGGGACGCGCAGCGTCGTCGACCGCTTCGCGCAGATCGAGCCGAAGGTCCTGCTGGCGGTCGACGGCTACCGCTACGGCGGGCGTGACTTCGACAAGCTGGAGGAGGTCGCGGGCCTGCAGGCGCAGATGCCGACCCTCGCGCACACCGTCGTCCTGCCGTATCTGTCCGCCGCGCCGAGCCTCGACGGCCTCGACGGGGCGATCGCCTGGGACGACCTGCTCGAGCGCGGTGCCGGGGTCGAGCTGACCTTCGAGCGCGTCGCGTTCGAGGATCCGCTGTGGGTCCTCTACTCGTCGGGGACGACCGGGCTCCCGAAGGCGATCGTCCAGAGCCAGGGCGGCATCCTGCTCGAGCATCTGAAGCTGCACTGGCTGCTGGTCGACGCCCAAGCCGGTGACCGGATCTTCTGGTTCACCACCACCGGCTGGATGATGTGGAACTTCCTCACCAGCGTGCTGCTGACCGATGCGGCGATCGTCCTCTACGACGGCAACCCGGGGTTCCCGTCGATGGACCGGCTCTGGGACTTCGCCGCCGAGACGGGAATGACGTGCTTCGGAACGAGCGCCAGCTACCTGGCGGCGTGCATGAAGGCCGGCGTCGAGCCGGCCGCCGGCCGCGACGTCTCGGCGCTGCGGAGCGTCGGCTCGACCGGCTCTCCGCTCTCGCCGGAGGGCTTTCGCTGGGTGTACGAGCACCTGGGGGAGGAGACGTGGCTCTTCTCCACCAGCGGGGGAACCGATGTCTGCACCGCGTTCGTCGGAGGCTCACCACTCGTGCCGGTCTACGAGGGTGAGCTGCAGGCGCGAGCGCTGGGCGCGCGGGTCGAGGCGTTCGACGACGCGGGCCGCAGCCTGATCGGCGAGGTCGGCGAGCTCGTCGTCACCGCGCCGATGCCGTCGATGCCGGTCGGGCTGTGGAACGACCCGGACGGCAGTCGCTACCGCGAGAGCTACTTCGGGATGTATCCGGGCATCTGGCGTCACGGTGACTGGATCGAGATCACCGAGCGCGGGACGGCGATCATCTACGGGCGCTCGGACTCGACGATCAATCGCGGCGGGATCCGCATGGGCACCGCCGAGATCTACCGCTCGGTGCTGGCGATCGATGCGATCGCCGACGCGCTCGTCGTCGACGTCCCGGACCCCGATCCGTCGAAGGACGCGTGGATGGCGCTGTTCATCGTCCTCGCGGAGGGGGCGACGCTGGACGACGAGCTGCGCGCGCAGCTGGTGCGCCGCATCCGCGAGGACTGCTCACCACGGCACGTGCCGAATGACGTCTTCGCGGTCGCGGAGATCCCGCGGACGATGTCCGGGAAGGTGCTCGAGGTCCCGGTCAAGCGCATCCTCATGGGCCACCCGGTGGAGCAGGTGGTCAGCCGCGACTCGCTCGCCAACCCCGCGTCGCTCGACTGGTTCGTCGAGCTCGCAGCCACGCGCGCCTAGGCGGCGGCCGCGACCTTCGGGAAGTCGAACGTGACGCCGGTCAGCTCCTCCGAGACCTCCCAGAGCCGGCGCGCGACGGCCTCGTCCTTCGCGGCGCTCGTCGTGCCCACGAGCTTCGGGTGCCCGGCGCGCTCCAGCAGCCCGTCGGGGCCCGCGTAGGAGCCGGGCGGGATGCCGGGCACGGTGGCGGCGTAGAGCGTGGGGAGGGCCCCCATCTCGTCGCTCTGGGCGAAGACCTTGTTCGCCAGCACGTTGACGCGCTCCTCGAGGCTGTTGCCGGCCATCTGCGGGCCGGCGGTCTGCAGGTTCGTCGCCGAGTAGCCGGGGTGTGCCGCCAGGCTGAGCAGCGCCGTCTGTGCCGCGGCGGCGCGGCGCTGCAGCTCGAAGGCGAACAGCAGGTTGGCGAGCTTCGACTGCCCGTAGGCGCGCCACTTGGCGTAGCTGCGCTCGCTCTGCAGGTCGTCGAAGTTGATCTTGCCGAACCGGTGGGCGGTGCTGGCGACGCTGACGACACGCGGCGCGGAGGTCGCGAGCAGCAGGTCCAGCAACCGGCCGGTGAGGGCGAAATGGCCGAGGTGGTTCGTGCCGAACTGCAGCTCGAACTCGTCGGCGGTCGTGCGGTGGGGCGTGGCCATCACGCCGGCGTTGTTGATGAGCAGATCCAGTCCGCCGTGCGACGCGTGCACGGCGTCCGAGAGTGTCGCGATCGATCCGAGGTCGGCCAGGTCGAGACGCATCGGGGCGACGCGCGCGCCCGCGACCGCGCTGCGAATGCCCGCGGCGGCGGATTCGCCCCGCTGCGGGTCGCGGCACCCGAGGATCACCGTCGCGCCGGCGCGCGCCAGCTCGCGCGCGGTGATCAGGCCGATGCCGCTGTTGGCACCCGTGACGAGGGCCGTGCGGCCGGTCTGGTCCGGAATGTCCTGTGCAGTCCACTTGGCCATTGGCCCAGAGTACGACAACCCTGTGCCGGCTCTGCGTCGCTGCTCACGTCCCTACTCCGGGTCATGAGCCCGGCCGCCTACGGTCGGGCGCATGACCCGCCTGATCGCCCTCGGCGTTGCCCTGTGCCTCGCGCTCCTGGCCGCGCCGGCTGATGCAGACCACCTCGCGCCGGCCCGGCAACGGGCGACCGAGCTGCTGCGCATGCCCTACCGGGACTTCCTGAGCACTGCGGGCACGGCCGAGCCACCGTTCGACTGGTCGACCGACGGCTGCAGCCGCACGCCGCCGAGCTGGGCGACCCAGTTCGACGGCCCGTGCCGGCAGCACGACTTCGGGTATCGCAACTTCGGCCTCGGGCTGCAGCTGCGCCGCAGCGAGCAGATGCGGCGCTGGATCGACGGCCGGCTCCTGACCGAGCTGCGGCGCGTCTGCGGGGAGCGCTACGCCCGCGCCGTGCGCCTCGGGTGCCGGACCCGCGCGCGGCTGATGTGGGCCGCTGTTCGAACCTTCAACGACTGGAGCGAGCTGACCTAGCGCGAGTCGACGATCAGGACGCCGTCGCCGGGATCGCGCCGGCGGGGGTCGCCGAACAGCATGTGCAGGATCCCGTTCGTGATCGACACGATGATCGCGGCGCCGGCCGCCCACCAGAACGAGTCGATCGAGAAGCCGGGCACGATCCACGCCGTCAGGTACAGCATCCCGATGTTGATCAGAAAGTAGAAGAGCCCGAGCGTGATGATGATGAACGGGATCGAGAGGATCGCGAGGATCGGCTTCACGAAGCTGTTGATCAGCGTGAACACGAGCCCGGCGATCAGGAGCGCCCACCAGTCGTTTCCATAATCCACGCCGGACAGCAGCCAGCTCGCGACGAACAGCGCGAGGGTGTTGAAGACCCAGGTGATGGCGAGGCGGACGAGCATCGGCGGGGAGCCTATCCGTGAGCCCGGCTGTCAGCGACCGGCTCGATCACGCCGAGGATCTCGCCGACCCGGCACACGAGCAGGCGCTCCTCGTCGACCTCGATCCAGACGCCCGCCGTGGCCGGGAAGACGACGTGGTCACCCGGCTGGACCGGCATGCGCACGCCGGCCGACTCCCACCAGTCGATGCCCGGCCCGATCGCGAGCACGATCCCGTGCTGCGGCGGCGGCTCATGGCTGCCCGGCGGCACCAGCAGACCGGACTGGCGCATCCGGTCGGGGTCGAGCTCCTTGATGACCAGGCGGTCGAACAGCGGTCGCAGTTGGTTTCGCATGCCGCGCGAACTCTAGGGGCGCAACCGGAGGATTCTGCTTTCCGGTTCACATAACCGACATTATCGAGCGTTGAAGCCGGAACTCTGCGGATCGCTCAGAGCGAGCCCTTCATCGGGTCCCCGACCGGCACGGGCTCGCAGAAGGTGATCACCGGCGGCTCGCTGACGAGTTCGCCGGCGGATGCGCCGAGCTGCGCGACGTACGGCTGCTGGAAATGGCTGTCGAGCGCGACCTGCGACGTCCAGCGCTCGACCAGGACGAGCGTCCGCGGATCCTTCTTGTCGCGGTGCAGCGCGTACGACAGGCATCCGGCCTCCGCGTGCGTCTGCTCGATCACGCTCGAGAGCGCCGCGAGCGCCTCGTCCTCCTTCCCCTCACGGATCTTGAAGCTGGCGACGACGACGACGTTGCTCATGCGGGCAGCATATGCGGGCCTGAGGCGCAGCATCCGGCCGCTCCGGCGCAGGCTACGGTTCTGTCAACGTGACGACGCCCACGCCGACAGCCGCTCGCAACGTCGAGATCGTCCGATCCCTCTGGGATGCGACGCGCACGCGGGACATCGAGGGCGCGATGTCGCTCGTCGACGCGGACGTCGAGTGGTTTCGCATCCTGCGCCCCGGCCCGCCGCTGCGCGGTCGTGACGCCCTCACCGCCTACTTCGAGGCGATCGTCTCGGCCGGTGCCGTCGCGGATGCCCATGCGCTCTCGTTCGAGGCCGTCGGCGACGACTTCGTCGTCCTGAGCGGCGCGCTGCGCTACCGGCGTCCCGACAACTGGCTGGAGACGCTGGAGCACTGGTGGGTCTATCGCCTGAGGGATGGCCTGATCGTGCGGGCGCAGGTCTGCGAGACGCGGGCCGACGCCCTGGCGGCGACCGCCGCTAGACGATGAGCCGCACGACCCGGTTCAGCGTCCGCTTGTGGCCGTTCTTCTTGAGCGTGATCCGGAGCCGGTAGCTCCCGGCCTTCAGCTCGCGGCTCGGAATCAGCGTGAGCGCCTGCGAGAGCTTCGCCCCCACGCCCACGGCGACGGTCTTGCCGCTGCGGCGCAGCTCGACCCGCGCCCAGGTCGGCTTGCGCTGTGCCGTGGTCGCCAGCTTGCGCAGCTTGGCGGTGGTCTTCGCGTCGCCGGCATCGGCGACGACGCGGCACTTCGCGCCGGAGCAGCGGATCAGCGCGGACTTCACCTCGGCCGGCGGCGGGTCGGTGTTGCCACCGGTGGTCGTCGCCGGAGGAGTCGTCGTGGTGCCCGGTCCGGGGTCGGTCGTGGTGGTGGTCGCCGGGGGGTCGGTGGTCGTCGTCGGCGGCGGGTCGCTCGGCGGGCCGTTCCCGGCCGGCCCGGTCAGCCAGCGCACGAGCACGTCGTCACTGTCGGCGACGAACAGGTCGCCGCCGCCGTCGACGGTGATCCCGCTCGGAAGGTTCAGGGTGGCCGACGTGGCCGATCCGCCGTCTCCGCAGGCCGGTGACTGCAGGCACTGCGAGCCGGTTCCCGCGATCGTGGAGATCGTGCCCGCCGCGACGCGCCGGATCTTGTGAGCACCGGAGTCGGCGATGTACACCGTCGATCCCGCGACGGCGATGCCGAACGGCGTCGTGAGCTTCGCGAAGGTCGGCGTCCCGCCGTCACCACAGCCCTGCGTGGTGTCCGGGCAGCTCGTCCCCGTGCCCGCGATCGTCGTGATCGCCCCGCCCGCCGAGATGCGGCGGACCCGGTTGTCGTAGGTGTCGGCGACGTAGACGTTGTGCGCCCCGTCGACGGCCACGGCGCTGGGGTTGTTGAAGTTCGCCTGACTCGCCGAGCCGCCGTCGCCGCAGGCCGACGTCGGGCTCGCGCAGATCGCGCCGGTCCCGGCGACGTGTGGTGATCGTTCCGCCCGAGACCTTGCGGATGCGGTTGGTCGCGCTGTCGGCGATCAGCAGGTCGCCGCCGACGGGGTCGATGGCCACTCCGCGCGGCGACTTGAGGCTTGCGTCCGTGGCGGCGCCGCCGTCGCCGCAGGCGCCGGTCAGGTCGACGCACGGCGAGCCGTTGCCCGCCACCGTCGAGATCTTGCCGTCCGGGGCGATGCGGCGGATGCGATGCGTTCCCGAGTCGGCGACGTAGAGCGAGCCGTCAGCCGCCAGGGCGAGGCCGCGCGGGTTGGAGAGCTGGGCGGTCGACCGCGGCGCCGCCGTCGCCGCAGGCCGCCGTCGCCGGCGTGCACTGCGTCCCGTTCCCGGCGATCGTGGAGATCACGCCGGCGGGCGTCACCTTGCGGATCTTGTGGCTGGCCGTGTCACCGATGTAGACCGTGCCGCCGGCGGACACCGCGACACCCGTCGGCGTGCTGAGGGTCGCGTCGATCGACGATGGGCCGTCGCCGCACGTCGACGTCGGCGGGAAGCAGGTGATGCCGTTCCCGGCGATCGACCAGATCGTGCGGCCGGCCGTCACGTACGAACCCGCGGGCGATGCCACCGAGAGCAGGGCGACGCAGACCGCCGCCAGAACCGCGAGCACGGCCGTGGCGCGGGCACCTGGCATCGGGGACTCCCGGAACGGGCTCACGCGCACGGCATCGGACAGATTCACGCCGTGCTTGAGTGCTGATGGCCGGATTACCGGCTTCCGTGCTAGCGGCGGTCGACGTACAGCGTCTGCGCCGCGAGGCCGATCGCGCGGTGCTCGTCGTACAGCGTCGAGGCGGACAGGCCGATGCCGAGCGGGTCGAGGACCGTGCGCGCCGCGAGCAGGACCCAGTCGCCCTGCGGCTCGTGGGCCATGTGCACCGTCAGGTCCGTGTTGACGAACAGGTGCTCGGAGAAGTCGAGCACGCTGCTGACGCCGTTTCCGAAGTCGGCGGCGGCCGCGACCCGCTGCAGGCCGGTCGGCTCCTCATCCGCCACCAGCGGCCGGACGAGCCGGAACCAGGTCAGCGCCGGCCCGCCGCCGTACGACGTCCCGCCGGCGAAGCGGATGTCCATCGCGGAGCGGTGAAAGCCCTCCTTCAGGCCGTCATCGACCGGGAACTCCGAGCGCACCGACTCCTGCGGCCCCTCGCAGGGCAGCGGCGCGCCCTCGGTCGAGCCGCCGGGCAGCGCGACGGCGCCGCGACGCAGACGGACCGCGCGCGCCCGCACGACCGTGCGCGAGCCGGCGCGCAACTCGCGCCTCGATCAGCTGGAAGCGCTTCCCGGGCCGGTGGACCCAGGCATCGGCGGTCAGCGGGGTCAGCGGGCACCGGGCCGAGAAACTCGTACGTCACGCGCGCGACGATCATCTCCCTCCCGGGCTCGACGCGTTCGATCGCGCGGGCCAGGAGCGCCGCCGGCGCCCCGCCGTGCTGGGCCTCGGGATCCCATGGGCCGCGCGCATGCGCGGACGCGATGAACAGCCCGTCGCGCTCCTCGAAGATCGGCTCGCTCACCGCAGCTCCTTGCGGATGACGAGCCGCAGCCCCGACCAGGTCGAATCGATCGCGCAGACCTTCACGTCGACGAGGCCGAGCGGCAGCGCCACCTCGCGCACGACGTCCTCGGTGACGTCGGTGGCGACGCCGGACGCCCGCTTGGGCCAGGCGACCCAGCAGGCACCGTCCGGCGCGATCGCCGTCCGCAGGCGCACGAGCCGGCGGGCCAGGTCCGCGCGCCGGGTCACGAAGCACACGACGAGATCCAGCCGCCCGCGTGCCTGCCGGCGCACGGTGACGCCGTCGGGCAGCTCGCCGAGCAGCGCGGCGAAGTCGTCCGGCGCCGCCGGCCATGCCACCGTCATCCCCGGCTTCAGCCCGAGCTTCTTCGCGCAGCGGGGTCGCGCTGTACCCGGCCGCCGTCACCGAGCGTCCGCTTCGCCCGCCTGCGCCGCGACCCCGGCGATGAGCTTCGAGAGCTGCGCCGCCCTGCCAGGCGATCGGCGACGATCCGGGCGCCTCGACGACGAGCTCCGCCCCGGGGATCGTCGCGGCGTAGGCCTCCCCCACCTCGAGCGGGTGCCCGGGATCCGGCTCGTCGCGGTCGGCCACGACGAGCGTCGGCACGTCGATGGCCGCGAGGTCGCTGATCGCGTCGAACGGGCGCGAGCGCGGCACGGCGCGCAGCGCGTCGGCGACCGCGTCGGGATGCTCGTGTGCGCCGAGGCGCTGACGCAGCACGGTCAGCAGCGTCTCGCGCCACGCGAGCGGGACCTGCGGCTCGCCGTAGGCCTCGAGGAACCCTTCGACCCCACCCTCGCGCAGGCCGTCGCTGAGGGCGTCCCACTGCTCCAGCGCGGCCGGCTCGAAGGCCGTCCGCTCGTCATACGCCGGGGTTATGACGACCAGCCCCGCGACGCGCTCCGGATGCGAGAGCGCAAGGCGCAGAGCGGTGTGGGCGCCCATCGAGGCGCCCGCGAGGACGGCGCGCTCGATCCCGCAGCCGTCGAGGACGCCGACCAGATCGTGCACGAGATCCGCGTACCCGTACTCGTCGGGTTGCGGCGCCGGAGACGACGTGCCGTGCCCGCGGGCGTCGTAGGTGACGACGCGGTGGCCGCTGCGCTCCAGCGCGCGCGAGCCCATCACGACGTAGCGATGCGTCGCCGTCAGGCCGTGCAGCAGGACGACCGCAGTGCCCTCACCGGCGTCCTCGATATGCAGCTGCGGCCCAGGCACGAGCCACAAGTCCTATCACCTAGGCTGTGCGCATGACCGTCATCGACGTCGGCGAGCAGGACTTCCAGGCCGAGGTCGTCGACCGCTCGCGGACGACGCCGGTCGTGGTCGACTTCTGGGCCGAGTGGTGCGGCCCGTGCCGTGCCCTGGGCCCGGTTCTCGAGCAGGCGGCGAACGAGCGCGAGGGCAAGGTGGTGCTCGCGAAGCTCGACACGGACGCAAACCCCGGGATCTCGCAGTCCTACGGGATCCAGGGGATCCCTGCCGTCAAGGCGTTCCGCGACGGCGTCGTCGTCGACGAGTTCGTCGGCGTCCAGCCGCCGGCGGCGATCGCGCGCTTCTTCGACGGCCTCTATCCCTCCGAGGCCGAGCTGCTGACGCAGGCGGGCGACGAGCAGTCGCTGCGGCGCGCGCTCGAGCTCGAACCGGCGCGTGAGGATGCGGCCGTCGCGCTGGCGGAGCTGCTCGCCGGGCGCGGCGAGGACGCGCAGGCCCTCGAGGTGCTCGCGAACGTCCCGTCCGGCTTCCAGGCCGACGGGCTCGCGGCGCGCATCAGGCTCGCCGGCACCGACGACGCGCAGATCGCCGGCGCGCTCGCGGCACTCGACCGCGGTGACGACGAGGACGCCGTGAACGGCCTGCTCGACGGCCTGCCCCTCGCCGGCGAGCGCAGGGACGACGTCCGCCGGCTGCTCGTCGCGATCTTCGACCGCCTCGGCGTCGACGACCCGCTCGCGCGCGACGGGCGCCGCCGCCTCGCCGCCGCCCTGTACTGACCTCAGGGCGCGGCCGGCGCGGGCTCCGCCGCCCGTGCGTGCTCGCGGATGAGCTCGGCGGAGTGCTGCGGCTGCTCGAGCCAGAACAGGTGGCCGACGCCCTCGAGGATCTCGAGTCGCGCGCCGGGGATCAGCGCCGCGATCTGACGGCCGTTGTCGACGACGAGCATCTCGTCCCGGTCGCCGTGGATGACGAGCGTCGAGATCTCCAGGGCGCTGAGGCGCTCGCTCGTGTCGTGCGCCGACGTCGCGCGGGCCTGCTCGAAGATCACCGACAGGCTCGCCGGGACGGCCGTCGCCGCGGCCGCGAATGCCTCGTAGGCGCCCGGCTGCGCGGCGTACTCCTCCGAGACGTTGATCGCGAACGTCGCGCGCAGGATGCGGTCGCGATCGCGCGTCGCCCAGGCGGCCACGAGGCGCTGGAAGACCTCGGGATCGGTGATCCTCCCCTGCGCGTCCGCCGCAGTACGTGCACCCGAGCGTCAGGCTCCGGACGCGATCGGTGACGCCGGAGGGCGAGCTCCTGGGCGACCATGCCGCCCATCGAGACGCCGACGACGTGCGCGCGTTCGATCTCGAGGGCGTCGAGCAGGCCCGCGGCGTCCTCGGCCAGGTCGGCGATCGAGAACGACCCCTCGGAGGCGGAGGACAGGCCCATGCCGCGATGGTCGTACGTGATGACCTCGAAGCCCGGCTGCAGCGCCTGCAGGAACTCCGGGCCCCAGGTGCGGTGCGTCCCGCTGAGGCCCTGGATCAGCAGGATCGCGGGCCCGCTCCCGTTGCGGTGGTGGTAGAGCTCGTGTCCGGCGACGTCGGCGGTCGGCATGCCTGGACCTTAGACAGGTTCCTAGACCGGAAGCGCGAGCTGATCGTCGTCCGTGGCGACAGGGTCGTCGTCGGTCGCGAAGCCGGCGACCCGGACGCCCAGCAGGCGGACGGGCCGCGCCGGGGCGTATTCGCGCAGCAGGGCCAGGGCGACCTCCCCCACCTCCTGCTCGTCGTCCGTGACGTGCGCGATCGTGCGCGCGCGCGTGACCGTCGTCCAGTCGTCCAGTCGCACCTTGATCGCGATCGTCCGCCCGCGGCGCCCGTGCGTGCGCAGGCCCTCGCAGAGCTCCCCGGTCAGGCGGGCGAGGATCGCCTCGAGGGCACGAGCGTCGTCGATGTCGCGATCGAACGTCGTCTCGCGCGATTCGCTGACCGCGATGCGCACGGGCTCGATCTCGTCTGAGCCGATGAACCGCCCACGGTCGCGCAGCCACGGACCCTGACGCGGACCGAACCGGGCCACCAGCAGCGCCTCATCGGCCGCGGCGAGCTGGGCGAGCGTCGTGATCCCCAGCGAGGCCAGCCGCTCAGCCGTCTTGGGACCGATCCCGGGGACGAGCCCCGGGGCGCGCGCCGGCGAAGCGTGCGCACGCCTGCTCGCGCGTGAGCACCACGAACCCGCGCGGCTTCTCCGCGTCGGACGCCACCTTCGCCACGAGCCGGTTGGGGCCGATACCGACCGAGGCGCTCATCCCGGTGCTCGCATGGATCTCGGCGACGATGCGGCGCATCGCGGCCTTCGGCGAATGCAGCCCGCTCAGGTCCAGGTAGGCCTCGTCCAGGCCGAGCTGCTCGACGCGCTCGACGTTCGCCCGCAGGACGGCCATGACGCGCGCCGACACCTCGCGGTAGGCGGCGAAGTCCGGTGCCACGAGGATGGCCTCCGGGCACAGGCGGCGCGCCCTGGCCGTGGGCATCGCCGAGCCGACGCCGAACCTGCGTGCCTCGTACGAGGCCGTCGTCACGACCGACCTGCGGGCCCGAGCCGGCGACGATCACCGGCAGCCCCTTCAGCTCGGGACGGCGCTGCAGCTCGACGCTCGCGTAGAACGCATCGAGGTCCAGATGCGCGATCGGGCCGGCCACGTCCCCAGGGTACGCTCGCGCCCGGATCTCAGCCGCGTCAGCGGCTGATCACACGGAGACCCAGATCGTGCCGACGCCGTCGAAGTGCAGGGCGTCACGCACGCCGGGGCCCAGGTCGAACTCGCGGTTACCCGAGTAGGGCCCGCGGTCGACGACGGGAACGCGCACCTGGCGCCCGCGGTAGCGGATCGTGACCATGGTCCCGCAGGGCAGCGTCTTGTGTGCGACGCCCATCATCCCCGGGGTCAGCGACCCGCCGCAGGCCAGCGACTGCCCCTCGCCGTACCACGACGCGAGCGTGGGCCGGAAGGCGTTGAGGCGGCCGGCGGAGCGCGTCCCGGCGGCCAGCGTCGGCGTCCCGGCGGCGCGCACACGCAGGCGGGCGCTGCCGGCGGTGCGGACGCGGTCCTTCAGGCGGAAGGAGCCACCCTTGCGGGTATGGGTGCGCGCGATCGTGTGCCACGCCCCTCCCGCGCGTCGCTGGAGGACGACCAGGCGGCCGGCGCGCGCGGGGCTGACGGTGCCCGACACGCGAACGGTCCCGCCGGTGTTCACGCTCGTGCGGCGCTGCGTGACGCCGACGCGCAGCGCGACGCGCACGCCGCGCTCACGCGAGGCCTCGACGGCGGGGACGGCCCCGGCGCTCGTGGCCGCCGCCGCGCCGGCGGCTGGAACCGCGGTCACGCGGATCAGCCCGGAGCGCGCGATCCGTGCGCTGACGCGAAAGCGGCCGTCGGCACGCGTGACGGTATGGGCGACGACCGACCAGGTCCCGCTGTGGGTACGGCTCTCGAGCAGCAGCTCGCGGCCGGCATGGTCGGTGCCGCGGACGCGACCGGTGGCGATGACGGCATCGCCGTAGCGCAGCGTCCGGTCGGCCAGCTGGAGCGCGATCGCGGGCGTTGCGGCCGCGGTGCGCGGGGACGTCCCGGCGGCAGCCGGGGCGGTGAAGTGGGCTCCGAGGAGCAGGGTGGCAGTCGATAGTGCGCACATCGCCGTCATGGCGCGTGTACGCGCATCAAGTCGCGGCCTCATTCGAGGTCCTCCTTGGTCTTCCGCTGCCTACGGGGTTAGCTGTCGGGCTCGCGGCCTCCCGGCCACGCGATCCGCGCGCGGCTTCGGAACTGGTCGCTACAGCGGCAGGAGCCGCCGATTCGCCCCGTCCGGCACTCGCTCATCGAGCACCGGCATTGGGTCCCCCGTCTGCACCCGCGATTGACCGGGCACAGCTCGGCAGGCCCCTGACGGTAGCAGCCGAAATGTGCCGATCCGTGTGAGCTGGATCACAGAGCAGAACCTGTTGTTTTGCAGGAATGCTCGCCTTTTCGGACCGGCTGTCCGCCGGACGCGCCGCTCAGGCGGCCTGTGCCGCGACCGGCTCGCCGATCTCCTCGCGCAGCTTGGCCAGGCCGAGCCGGATCCGGCTCTTCGCGGTGCCGAGCGGCACTTCGGAGCGCCGTGCGATCTCGTCCGCGGTCATGCCGCCCCAGTAGGCGAGGACGACCGCCTCGCGTTGATTCTCAGGGAGTGTGCGGAGCGCGTCGCGCATCGTGGTGCGCTGGTCCTCGCGCTCGGCCATCAGCGCCGGGCGGTCGTCGGGACGGCCCTCGTCGCGCGCGACGACGATCTTCATGCGGTCGCTCGCGCGGCCGGCCGCCTGCTGCTCGCGCCAGAGGTCCAGCGCGCGGCTGCGGGACATCAGGCGCAGGTAGCTCCCGAGCTCGCCGCGGCGCGAGTCGAACGTCTGCGGGCGACGCCAGACCTTCAGGAAGACGTCCTGGACGACGTCCTGCGCCAGGGCCGCGTTGTTGAGGATCCGGTAGGCGGCGGCGTACATCCCGCGCGCGTGCTGGTCGTAGATGCGGGAGAAGGTGAGCGGGTCGGTGAGGTCCATTGGGGCTCCGTGCGGTTGTGCTTCGGGGTCACTCGCGCGTCGTCCGCAACCTTACACAGACCGTTGAAGGTTTACAAGGGTCAGCTGTTAAAGGTTTCCTCAACGCGCCGAGACCGTCAGAATGGGCGCGTGTCCAATCCCAACCGCCTGACCGGCCTCGACGCCGCGTTCCTGCACCTCGAGAAGAACGGCGCGCACATGCACGTCGCGTCGGTGATCATCTTCGAGGGCGTCGCGCCCCGGTATGAGGAGGTCCTCGACGCGTTCGAGGCGCGCATGCATCTCGTGCCGCGCTATCGCCAGAAGCTCGCGTTCGTCCCGCTCGGCCAGGGCCGGCCGGTGTGGGTGGACGACCCGCACTTCAATCTCGGCTTCCACGTGCGGCACTCCGCGCTGCCCGCTCCGGGCACCGACGAGCAGCTCGCCGCGCTCGCGGGGCGCCTGTTCGCGACGGCCCTGGACCGCCACAAGCCGCTGTGGGAGGTGAACCTCGTCGAAGGGCTCTGCCCCGCCCCGGACGGCACGCCCCGCTTCGCGATGATCTGCAAGACCCATCACGCGCTCGTCGACGGGGTCTCCGGCGTCGACATCACCTCCGTGCTGTTCTCGACCACGCCCGATCCGATGCCGGTCGCCGAGGAGCCGGCGCCGTGGGTCCCGCGTCCCGAGCCGTCGTCGACGCAGCTGCTCGCCGACGCGCTGTTCGAGCGTGCCAGCACGCCCGGGGAGGCGGTGCGCGGCGTGCGATCGCTCCTGCGCGCCCCGCGCGAGGTCGTCAGCGAGGTCAGCGGCCGGCTCGCCGCGGCCGGCGTCATGGCCTGGGCGGGGGTCGCCTCCTCACCCGCGACGCCGCTGAACGTCCCGATCGGCCCCCACCGCCGCTACGGCTGGGTGAACGTGTCGATCGACCTCTTCAAGGACACGAAGAACGCGATGGGCGGCACGCTGAACGACGCCGTGCTGGCCACCGTGGCGCTGGCCCTGGGGCGCTGGCTGCGCCGCCGCGGGGTCGACACCGACGGGATGGTCCTGAAGATCATGGTCCCCGTGTCCGTGCGGGCGAGCGATGAGCGCGGGGCCCTGGGCAACCGCGTCGCCGCGATCATGGCGCCGCTGCCGGTCTACGAGGAGGATCCGCGGGCGGTGTTCGACTACGTCCACGCCGCGATGGGGCACCTGAAGTCCTCGGGCCAGGCGGTCGGCGCCGACGTGCTCACGAGCCTGGCGGACTTCGCCCCGCCGACGATCGCCAGCCAGGCCGCACGGGTCCAGGCGCGGCAGCGGTTCTTCAACCTCGTCGTCACGAACGTTCCCGGCCC
Source organism: uncultured Solirubrobacteraceae bacterium (assembly GCA_963781935.1). Taxonomy (GTDB): domain Bacteria; phylum Actinomycetota; class Thermoleophilia; order Solirubrobacterales; family Solirubrobacteraceae; genus F1-60-MAGs163. The sequence continues at coordinate 890,723 of CAWAHX010000005.1, read as the reverse complement.
GCAGTACCCGCTGTACCTGCTCGGCCGCCGGATGCTGGCGATCCACCCCGTGGCGCCGCTCGCCCAGAACCAGGCGCTGTGCGTCGCGATCATGAGCTACTGCGGGCGCCTGTGCTTCGGCCTGCTCGCCGACTACGACGCGATTCCCGACCTGGGCGACCTCGTGACCGACTTCGAGGGCGCGATGTTCGACCTCGCCCGAGCCGCCGAGACCGAGCGCCACCCCTGGCCCATGAGTGAGCGCCACAGCCTCACGTCGGCCCACACGCCCGACAGCGGCGACGCCTCCTGACCGTGCGCATCGCTCTCGCGCAGATCAACCCCGTCGTCGGCGACGTCGGCGGGAACGAGGCCATGATCCGTGAGCGCCTCGTGCAGGCGCGCGAGGCCGGCGCGCAGCTCGTGCTGTTCCCCGAGCTGGCGATCATCGGCTACCCGCCCGAGGACCTGCTGCTGCGCGAGCACGTCCTCACGGACGTCCGCGAGGCGCTCGAGCGCATCGCCGAGGAGGCGCAGGGGATCGTCGCCGTCGTCGGCTTCCCGGAGCGGTCGGACGACGTCCACAACAGCGCCGCCGTGCTCGCCGACGGCGAGGTCCGCGGCGTCTACCGCAAGAACCACCTGCCCAACTACGGCGTCTTCGACGAGCACCGCTACTTCCAGGGCGGGCGCCACGGAGCGGTGATCGACGTCGACGGCGTCGCCATCGGGCTGACGATCTGCGAGGACATCTGGGTCCCGGGTCCGCCGGAGAGCGACGAGGCGCTGGCGGGCGCGCGGCTGATCGTCAACATCTCGGCGTCGCCCTACCAGGCCGGGAAGGGCGTCGCGCGCGAGCGGATGATCGCCCAGCGCGCCAAGGACAACCTCTGCGCCGTGGCGTTCTGCGCCCAGGTCGGCGGCCAGGACGAGCTCGTCTTCGACGGCCACTCGTTCGTCGTCGACCACAGCGGGCGCGTGCTGGCCCGCGCGCCGCAGTTCGAGGAGGCGCTGCTGCTGTGCACCGTCGACGTCGAGGCCGTCGGAGCGGCCCGGCTGCGTGACACGCGCCACCGGGTGCCCGCCGCCGAGGCGCGACCGCGCGTCGACGACCTCGGAGCCTTCGAGACCGGCGTGCGCACCGCGGGCTCCGATGCGCCCCAGGGCGAGCTGACCGCGCTCCTGGGCGACGACGAGGAGGTCTACGCGGCGCTGGTGCTGGGGACCCGCGACTACGTCGAGAAGAACGGCTTCCGGCACGTCGTCCTCGGGCTCTCCGGCGGCGTCGACTCCGCGCTGGTCGCCTGCATCGCCGTCGACGCGCTCGGCGCCGACCGGGTCACGTGCGTCACGATGCCCTCGCGCTTCACGTCCGACGGCACGTTCGGCGACGCGCAGCGGATCGCGGCCAACCTCGGGCGTGACGCTCCTCGAGCTCCCGATCTCCGACGTGCTCGCGACGTACGACGGCGTGCTGGGCCCGGTGTTCGAGGGCCGCGAGGCCGACGTCACGGAGGAGAACCTGCAGGCCCGGATCCGCGGGAACTACCTGATGGCGCTGTCGAACAAGTTCGGCTGGCTCGTGCTCACCACCGGCAACAAGTCGGAGATGTCGGTCGGCTACTCCACGCTCTACGGGGACAGCGCCGGCGGCTTCGCGGTCATCAAGGACGTGCCCAAGCTGCTCGTCTACCGGCTGACGCGGCTGCGCAACGAGCGCGCCGACGCCCCGGTGCCCGAGTCGATCATCACGCGGCCGCCCTCGGCGGAGCTGCGCCCCGATCAGACCGACCAGGACTCGCTGCCGCCCTACGAGATCCTCGACCCGATCCTCGAGGGCTACGTCGAGCAGGACCTGGGCCGCGAGCAGCTGATCGCCCGCGGCTTCGAGGCGGCGACCGTCGACCGGATCATCCGCCTCGTCGACCTCGCCGAGTACAAGCGCCGGCAGCAGCCGCCCGGGCATCAAGGTCACCTCGAAGGCCTTCGGCCGTGACCGGCGGATGCCGATCACGAACCGCTACCGCGGCTGATCAGGGACGGTCGCGCACGGCGATCGTCATCCGGACGAGCGCGCACAGCCGGTCCTGATCGTCGGTGATCTCGACCTCCCAGACCCACGTGGTGCGACCCTGGTGACGCGCCCGGGCGGTCGCGTGGATCGTGCCCTCCAGGATCGGCCGCATGAAGCTCGTCTGGTTCGACAGGCCCATCGCGATCCGCCCGCTCGCCGGCGACCGCGAGCCACGTGCCCGTCGAGGCGATCGACTCGGCGATCGAGGCGAACACGCCGCCGTGGACGAGCCCCATCGGCTGCTTGTGGTGGTCGGCGACCGTGACGTGGGCCCGCACGAGGCCAGGGCCCGTCTCATCGATCTCGAGCCCGTAGAGGGCATCGAACGTCCGCTCGAAGGGGACGACGGGCTCGAACTGGGGCGGGCTGTCGCTCATAGCTGCGGCACGATAGCTGGGCGCTCGACTACCCTTCCGCGCTTGATGGCCCGAATCGACGACCTTCCGGCAGACCAGCAGGCCGTGCTGCGCCTGCTCCTCACGCAGGACCGCTCCTACGAGGAGATCGCGCGCTCGCTGCGCATGGCTCCCGCAGCCGTCAGCGATCGCGCGCACGAGGCGCTCTCGACGCTCGGCCCGGACGACACGTCACTCAGCTCCTCACGCCGCGCACAGCTGACCGACTACCTGCTCGGCCAGCAGGACGACGCCACCCATGACGCGACGCGCGCGTACCTCGCCGATGCGCCGGCCGCCAAGGCCTGGGCGCGCGTCGTCGCCGGCGAGCTGCGGCCGATGGTCGCCCACGAACTGCCCGATGTCGACGGCGCACCCGCCCCCCCCGACCCTGAGCCGGAGGCTGAGCCCACCAAGGTCGACGCACCGCCGGCGCGCGAGCCCCGGCCCGAGCCCGTCGCACGCGAGGCCGACCCGTTCTCCGACGAGCCGGCGCCGGCGGCCGGCGCCACCCGCGAGCGGGCGCCGGCGAAGCCGCGCAGCTCACGGCGTGGCGGCGTGATCCTGCTCGCCTGCGCGGGCGTGCTCGCCAGCCTCGCGATCGGCTTCTTCGTCGGCCGTGCCACGAAGGATTCGGGCTCGTCCGGGACGTCGTCGGCGAAGACCACGGCCGCGGCCGGGCAGGACACCGTCCTGGGTCAGGCGAACCTGACGCCGCCGAAGGGCGCTCCGGCACCGAAGGCCCTGGGCGTCGCGCAGTTCGTCGAGCGTGACGGGCAGCGGCTGATCAACGTGATCGCCGAAGGCCTCCCGCGCGCCGCGAAGAACAGCGGGTTCGGCATCTGGATGACCGGCGTCGGCCAGAAGCCGGTCTGGCTGGGCTACTTCCAGGCGGTCTCCTCGACCGGCCAGGTCGGCGCGCAGAGCCGGCTGCCGGTCGATCCGGCCAAGTACCAGACGGTGTTGCTGAGCCTGCAGACCGGGCGCAAGCCGACCGTTCCGGCGCAGACCTACCTCAGCGGCTCGGTCAAGCTCAAGAAGAGCTGACGCCGAGCAGCTTCCCGGGGTTCATGATGCCCGAGGGATCGAGGCGCTCCTTGACGGCGCGCAGCGCGTCGAGGCCCAGAGGGCTCTTCTCCGCCGACAGATAGGCGGCGTGGTCGCGACCGACCCCGTGGTGGTGGGTGATCGTCCCCCCCGCCCCCACGATCGCCTCGCACGCGGCGCTCTTGGCCCGTTGCCACTGTCCGATCGGATCGTCCGGTTCCTGGGTGGCGACGAACGTGAAGTACAGCGACGCGCCGGTCGTGTAGACGTGCGAGATGTGACAGGCGACGAACGGCGCGTGGGCCCGCAGGGCGGCTGAGACGGCCCGGTAGAGGCGTTCGAGACCGGACCACGTCGTCGCCGTCTCCAGCGTCTCGACCATCACGCCGCGGCCGATCAGGTCGTCGCGCAGGTACGGCGCGTGGAAGCGCCCCTTGGCCCAGGCCCGTCCGGTGCCCTTGCCCAGCGTCGCGCCGCCGTGGCGGGAGAGAACCGCGGCTGCGACGCGCCGGCGCTCCGAGACGGCCGCCGGCTCGTCCTCCCACCCGGTGATCGCGAGCACCCCGCCCGCGACGCCGCGAGCCCGCATGTAGCCGCCGGCGACCACCGCCCGCGCGCCGGAGAGCCCGGCGAGCGCGAGCGACATCTCCGTCTCGTGCTCGTCGGAGAGCCGGCAGACGTCGGGGGCGATGCCGCCCTGCACAAGCTCCCGCAGCGCCGCGGCTCCGGCCTCCAGCGACGGGAACATCCATCCCTCGTAGAGGCCGGCCGGCGGGCGCGGAGCGACGGTCAGCGAGACGGACGTCAGCACTCCGAGCGCACCCTCGGATCCGACGACGAGCTCGCGCAGATCCGGCCCGGCGGCGCTGGCCGGGAGCGCCGGCAGCGTGATGTCGCCGGCCGGCGCCGCCAGCGTGGCTCCGACGACGAGATCGTCGATGCGCCCGTAGCCCACCGACGCCTGGCCGGCGGAGCGGGTCGCGACCCACCCTCCGACCGTCGAGTACTCGAAGCTCTGCGGGAAATGGCCCAGCGTGAAGCCGCGCGCGCGCAGCAGGTGCTCGACCTCCGGCCCGCGCAGCCCCGGCTCGAACGTCGCCACGCGCGAGCGCTCGTCGAGGTCGATCAGCGCGCTCATGCGCCCCAGGTCCAGGGCGATGACCGCGTCGAGCCCGCCGCGCAGCGGCTCGACGCCGCCGACCACGCTGGTTCCGCCGCCGAACGGGACGACGGCGATCCGCGCAGCCGGCGCAGTGCTCGAGGACCGCCCGGACCTCGTCGTGGCCGCGTGGCAGCACGATCGCGTCCGGCGCCGGCCGCGCCGCGCCGCCGCGCAGGCGGACGAGGTCGCAGTAGCCCTTGCCGGCCGCGTGGACGACGCGCGCCCGGTGGTCGTCGCGGACGCCGCCCTCACCGGTGATCGCACGCAGCGACGCGAGGTCGCGCTTGCGCATCCGGCTCTTGGGCAGGTCGACCGATTCGATGCCTGCGACCGGACGGGCGGGCCGCAGCGGCCCGCCGAGCCGGCCCTCCAGCCAGGTGATCCCGTGGGTCGGCGGCTCGCCGGCGCGATCGTCCTCGCCCCAGCCCCACCAGCGCATCTCACGACCGGGCGCCATGGATCCCCTCCAGGTTGTCGAGCGCCAGGTCGACCTGGCGCGTTGTGGCGCGGCGCATCATGAAGCCGCCGAAGCGTGCCGACGCCCTTCAGCCGCCGGCGCAGCGTGAGCGTGATCAGCGTGCCGTCCTCGCCCACGGGCTGCAACCGGATCTCGGTCTCGGCGCCCTCCAGGATGCCCTCGAACGGCGTCCCCTCGACCTCCTGGGAGATGTGCCAGAGCTCCGCCCGGCGCGTCTCCAGCACGAGGAAGTCCGCACGGACGTCGCGGCCCTTCGCGGTCTGCAGCACCTCGGTGAACCGGCTGCCGGACACCGCCTCGACACGCAGGACCTTCGGCCACCAGCGCGCGAGCTGGTGCGGATCGCCGACCGTCCGCCAGACGTCCTTCGGCGGTGCGGCGAGCTGCCGGGTGCGGGTCGCGGTGGGCATCTACTCGGCGTCGTAGCGCAGGACGGAGCGGACGGGGCGATCGCCGAGCCGCGCCGCGCCCGCCCAGGAACGCGAGCTCGATCAGGAAGACGCAGCCGGCGACCGCTGCGCCGGTGCTGCCCACCAGCTCGCACAGCGCCGCGGCGGTCCCGCCCGTCGCCAGCAGGTCATCGTGCACCAGCACGCGATGGCCGGCGCTGACGGCATCGGCGTGCAGCTCCAGCGCGTCGGTCCCGTACTCGAGCTCGTACTCGGCGCGAACGGTCGTGTGCGGCAGCTTTCCGGGCTTGCGCGCGAGGACGAACCCGCAGCCCAGCTCGCGGGCGAGCGCGGGGCCGAGCAGGAAGCCGCGGGCCTCGGCGCCGATCACGACGTCCGGCTCCAGCGGCCGCGCCAGCTCCGCCAGCGCGACGACCGCCGCGTCGAGCGCCGCCGGGTCCGCCAGCAGCGGCGTGATGTCCTTGAAGATGATGCCCGGACGCGGGAAGCCCGGGATGTCGCGGACCAGGCCGCGCAGGCGGTCCGTGCCCTGCGGCACGGTCACCCGATCAGTTTGCGCATGTCGCGCACGAGCAGCAGGTGCTTGAGGTGCGTCGTGACGGCCGCGAGGTCCTCCAGCGCCTCGACCGCCTCGCGGCGGCGCTCCGGATTGCGCGACCGCAGTGACGGGGCGAGGATCTGCTGGAGCAGCGCGGACTCGCGGTCGGCCGACGTGCGAAAGACGCGCAGGTTGCGCCCGCCGACGCCGTAGCGCGCCAGTTCGACGGCGGCGCGCACGATCTCGCGCTCGGTGTCGTCGTACCACTTCGATCCGCCGCGCTGCTGGCCCTTGATCACGCCGTACTCCTCGAGCTCGGCGATGAGCTTGGGGTCGGCGCGCGTCTCCTCGATCACGTCGTCGAGCGAGTAGAGCGCGCCGCTCGTCGGCGCGCTGATCGTCGGCAGCCGCTTCGGCCGGCTCGCGGCGTCCGCCGCGGCCGGCGCGGCCGCGACGTCGCCCTCCGACCGGCCCGAGGCCAGCTCCTGGCGGATCACGCGCAGCGGCAGGAACTCGTCGCGCTGCAGCCGCAGGATCGTGCGCAGGCGCGCGACGTCGCCCGCCGAGTAGAGCCGGTATCCGCCCGGTGTGCGCTTGGGCGACAGCAGCCGCTGATCTTCCAGATACCGGATCTTCGAGATCGAGATGTCGGGGAACTCCTGGACGAGCGCCTTGCAGACGGCGCCGATCGTCATCGACTTGGCGCCGCGGCACCTCGTCGGGGAGCTGGTCCTGCGTCGCTGCGCTGTGTTGGTCGATCGCCATGGCGTTCGCTAGCGCGAGAGGAAGGTCAGCTTGTACTTGCCGACCTGCAGCTCGTCGCCGTCCTCCAGGTGCTGTGAGTCGATCCGGCGGCGATTGACGTAGGTGCCGTTCAGCGACCCGAGGTCGTCGAGAAACCAGTCGCCGCCGCGGCGGACCACGAGTGCATGGTCGCGGGACACCGTGACGTCATCGAGGAAGACGTCGGATTCCGGCCGGCGGCCGATGCTCATGCGCTCGCTGTCGAGCGCGAAGCTCTCGCCGACGCGCCCGCCGCCGGAGCGCACGACGAGCGCCGCACCCTCGGTCGCGACCAGGTCGTCGAGCTCGACCGGGACGAGCTCGCCGGACTCGTCGATGCGGTAGGTCGCCGTCGAGGACTCGGGCTGCGGGTTCTGCAGATCGCCCAGGAACGCACCGCACTTCTGGCAGTAGTTGGCCCCGTCGGTGTTGACGAAACCGCACTCCGGGCAGTGCAGTGCCACGCGCTCGTCCTACTCGGAGTCCGCGGCGGTGGGTGCCTTGCCGGCGAGGATGTCGGTCAGCTTCTGCACGTCGGCGCCGGAGATGACGTCCTGGCCGCCCTCGTGCTTCTTGCGCAGCCGGTTGACGAGCTCCGCGCGCAGGATGTCGATCTTCCCGTGCAGGATCCGCCGCCGGTAGGAGATCTCGGTCTCCTCGTCGGTCAGGCTCTGGATGAGGGCCTTGAGCTCCTCATCGGTGAGCGAGCCCAGGTCGGGGAAGGTGTCGTCCATGGCGTGCGTACTCCTCGTCGGGCGGGAAAACCCCGCGGCGGCGCGAGCATACCAGCGGTCCGCCGGGGGTCAACGTCAGGTTGAGGTTGTGCGTCCGGCCAGCTGCGCGCGGGCGGCGCGCGCGTACTGGACGGTGGCGACCAGGAGCAGCACCACGCCGACGGCAAGGAACAGGGCCCCGAGTGTGCGCAGGCCGCACAGGCCCCAGAAGAGCGCCCCCATCGCCGGCCAGACGCCCCAGCGGCCCCACCAGTTGATCTTCAGCTCGACCCCGCTGCGCAGCGCGAACGGGGCGACCGCGAGCATCAGCGCCTCACGGGCGATCAGGATCGCCAGCAGCCAGCGCGGGAGCAGGTCGAACTTCCAGCACACGACGACGCCGCAGATCACGAGCAGCCGGTCGATGACCGGGTCGAGCATCGCTCCCATCCGGCTGTACTGGCCGGTCACGCGGGCCGCCATCCCGTCGAGCGCATCGCCGTAGGCGATCACTGCGAACACGATCGCCGGCCCGGGGCCGACCCCGTCGGTGCGCCAGGCGAGCACGAGGAACACCGGCAGGAGCGCGAGGCGCACGTAGCCGATCGCGTTCGGGATCGTCCAGGGGCGCAGCGGCGCCCCGGGCAGCGTCTGCGGCCGGCGGCGGGCCGGAGCGGTCCAGCCCGAAGAAGCGCTTCTTCGTCAGCGGCGGCGGCTCCGGGACGTCGGGCACTACGGGAGCTCCCGCAGCAGCGCCTGCACCGCTGCGACCGTGCCCTCCCCCAGCGGCGGGCCGGTCAGCTCGACGCGCCCGCGGCGGCCCTGCGCCTCGATCACCCCGTCCTCCAGCGTGCGCCGGCCGACCGTCAGGCGCAGCGGGCAGCCCAGCAGCTCCGCGTCGGTGAACTTCTCGCCGGGGCCCGCGGGGCGGTCGTCGTAGAGCACCTCGATCCCGGCCGCCTGCAACTCGGCGTAGACGGCCTCGGCGGCCTCGCGTTCAGGGGTCCCCTCCTTGCCGAGACCCACGAGGTGCACGGCCCACGGCGCGATCGCCTTGGGCCACGAGATCCCCTTCTCATCGGCGAACTGCTCGATCGCCGCGGCCGTGATGCGGGCCGGCCCGATCCCGTAGGAGCCCATCCAGATGATCTGCTCCTTGCCGTTCTCGTCCAGGAAGCCCGCTCCGAGCGGCTCGCTGTAACGCGTGCCGAGCTTGAAGATGTTGCCGACCTCGATCGCCGGCTCGATGCGGACGGGTTCACCGTCGACGGTGTCGCCGGCCTCGACGGTGCGCACATCCGCGCGCTCGTAGGCGAAGTCGCGCCCCGGCTCGACGCCCACGAGGTGCGCGTCGGCGCGGTTGGCGCCCGCGACGTAGCCCCCGCCGGGGCCGTCGGCCACCGCGGCGTCGAGCAGGATGGGGAGCGTCGCACCGACCGGGCCGATGTAGCCGGGCGGCCCGAGGCACTCGCGGATCTCGTCCTCCTGGGCGGGCCTGAAGCCCTGCCCGAGCTCGTTGCGCAGCTTGACGTCGTTGACGCGGTGGTCGCCGCGCACCACGATCAGCGTCATCGCCCCGTCGTCCGTGACCACGGGATAGGCCTTGAGCAGCGCCGCGGCCGGGACGCCGAGGTCGCGGGAGACCGCATCGACGGTCGTCAGGCCCGGAGTGCTGACCTCCTCGGGCGCCGGACGCGACGCGGGCAGCTGGACCGGCCGGGGGTCCGCGGAGGCGATCTCCACATTTGCGGCGTATCCCGGCGCCAGCGCCACGTCGTTCTCGCCGGCGGGACACGGCGCCATGTACTCGTGCGCCCCGGTGCCGCCCATCATCCCCACGTCCGAGTCGACCCGGTACCACTCCAGGCCGGTGCGATCGAAGATCCGCTCGTAGGCCACGACGTGCTTCTCGTAGCTGACGTCGAGGCCCTCGCGGTCGCGATCGAACGAGTAGGAGTCCTTCATGATGAACTCGCGTGTGCGCAGCACGCCGGCGCGCGGCCGCGGCTCGTCGCGGCCCTTCGTCTGGAAGTGGTAGAGGATGAACGGCAGCTCGCGGTAGCTGCGCACCGTCTGCGCGACGTGGAAGGTGACCGCCTCCTCGTGCGTCATCGCCAGGACGAGCTCGCTGCCCTTGCGGTCCTCGAGCGTGAACAGCTCGTCGATCTGGTCACGACCCGTGCGGCGCCACAGCTCGCGCGGGTGGATGACCGGCATGAGCATCTCCTGGCCGCCGATCGCATCGAGCTCCTCGCGGACGATCTGCACGACCTTCTGGTGCACGCGCCAGCCGGCGGGCAGCCACGTCCACAGGCCCGTGCCGAGCTGCCGGACGAGCCCGGCCCGCACTCCGAGGACGTGCGAGAGCGCCTCGGCATCGGCCGGGGCCTCTCGTTCGGTGGGCAGCAGCAGGTTCGACAGGCGCATGAGCGCCAAGCGTAGTCGCCGCCGCAGATCTCGGCGCGACGGCCTCCGCGGAGCCCCTCGGGTCCCGTGTACTAGGTTTCGGAGTACACGATCGGGGCAGAATCACAGCGCCGAGAGAACGACAAGGAGTCCCACCATGGCATTCGAGGTTCCCCCGCTCCCGTACGGCTACGACGCACTCGAGCCGCACATCGACGAGCAGACGATGCACCTGCACCACGACAAGCATCATCAGGCCTACGTCGACAAGCTCAACGGCGCCGTCGAAGGCACCGAATGGGCGGACAAGAGCATCGAGGAGATCATCGCGAACCTCGGCTCGCTGCCGGCCGACATCGCCGGCCCGGTCCGCAACAACGGCGGCGGTCACCTGAACCACACGCTCTTCTGGGAGTCGATGGGCCCCGACGGCGGCGGCGCGCCGGACGGCGACCTGGGCGCGGCGATCGACAGCGCGTTCGGCTCGTTCGACGCCTTCAAGGACCAGTTCGAGGCCGCAGGCGTCGGGCGGTTCGGGTCCGGCTGGGCCTGGCTGGTGCTCGACGGCGGCGCCCTGAAGATCGTCAGCACGGCCAACCAGGACAGCCCGCTGACCGACGGCCAGACGCCGCTGCTGGGCAACGACGTCTGGGAGCACGCCTACTACCTGAAGTACCAGAACCGCCGGCCCGAATACCTCAAGGCCTGGTGGAACGTCGTCAACTGGGACACGGTGTCCACGCGCCTGGCCGAGGCGTGATCGGCGCCGCACCGGAGCCGACCTTCTAGGCTCACGTCGTACGAGGAGCGGTCTTCGGGCCGCTCCTCCCGTATCGCCTCGGCTCTCGCACGAACCATCGAGCCGACCGCAACCTCCCGCCCCCTACCGGGTTTCTTCCTCTGATGCCACGATTCACGCCTCTCCACGTCCTGATGCTCACCCTCGTCCTCGCGCTCGGGGTCGCCGGCCCGGCCTCGGCGAGCAAGACCATGCAGATCGGGATCAGCGATGACGGCGTCACCCAGCGCACCCCGTCGCTGGCCCCCGAGGTCATCCCGCAGTGGCGCTCGACCGGCGTCGACGTGGCGCGTGTGCTCGTCATCTGGAGCTACGTCGCTCCGAGCCCGGACTCGGTCGGCCAGCCCGCCGGCTTCGATGCCTCGAACCCGAACGACCCCGGCTACAACTGGGGTGTCGTCGACCAGACGATCAACCTGCTCGTCGCGAACGGCATCGAGCCGATCGTCACGGTCACGGGGCCGGGCCCGGTATGGGGCAGCCAGGTTCCCTCGCAGCGCAGCTCGCGCTACAAGCCGGACCCGGCGAAGTTCGCGCAGTTCGCCAAGGCCGTCGCCACGCGCTACGCCGATCGGGTGAACCAGTACATCCTCTGGAACGAGCCGAACATCGATCAGTGGATGCAGCCCCAGAACGACTGCGTCGGGACGAAGTGCACGCCGGCCGCTCCGGCGATCTACCGCAACATCGCGCTCAAGGCGATCCCCGCGCTGAAGGCGGGCGACCCGGGCGCGAAGGTCTACTTCGGCGCGCTGGCCCCCGGTGGCAAGTCGCCGACCGGCCGCAACAACAACATGAAGCCGCTGACCTTCCTGCGCGCGCTCGGCTGCGTCGACACGAAGCTGCGCAAGGAGCGCAGGTCGAAGTACTGCAAGAGCGGCTTCAAGCCCCTGAACGCCGATGGCTTCGCGTACCACCCGCACGGCCTCCTGCGGTCGCCCAGCTCACCGGCCAGCGATCCCGAGACGGCCGGCATCGCCAGCATCCCGCGGCTGCTCAAGACGCTCGACGGCACGCAGAAGGCCGGCGGGCTGCTGAACGCCGGCAGCACGTCGTCGCGGTTCGGGGTCTTCTTCACCGAGTTCGGGTACCAGACGAATCCGCCCGACCCCTACCAGGGCGTCACCACGAGCCAGCAGAACGCCTGGCTGCAGCAGTCCGCCTACATCGCCTGGAAGCAGCCGCGCGTCAAGATGCTGATCCAGTACCTCTGGCGCGACGATCCGGTCGGCAACAAGGGTCAGGGCTCGCGTGCCTACTCCGGCTGGCAGTCCGGGCTCTACTACTACGACGGTCGCGCGAAGCCGGCCCGCAAGTCGTTCCCCAACCCGTTCTGGGTCGACCTGCCGAAGGGCAGGAAGACCGCGACGGTCTGGGGCCAGATCCGTCCCGGCGGCTCGCAGACGGCGAAGGTCCAGTCGCGCCGCGGCGGCGGTTCCTGGTCGACGGTCAAGACCGTGACCACGGATGCGAACGGATTCTTCTCGTTCGCGCGAACGGTGAAGAGCGGCACGACGGAGTTCCGCTTCCAGTACAGCGGCGTCGGCTCGACCGGGGCGCCGGCGACCGTCACGTCGAGCTCGGTGAAGGTCAAGCCACGCTAGAGCTCCGCCAGGCGCCGCTCGAGCAGTCGCCGCTCGGCGTCGTCGTGGGCGAGCGCGAGCGCACGCTCGTAGGCCTTGCGGGCCTCGTCCGTGCGGCCCAGGCGGCGCAGGAGCTCGGCGCGCGTCGCGTGCAGGTAGCGATAGTCCTCCAGGGCGAGGCCGTCGACGATGTCGAGCCCCGCCTGCGGGCCCTGCTCCTCGGCGACCGCGACGGCCCGGCTGAGCTCGACGACCGGTGAGCCCGTGAGCCGGCCGAGCTCCGCGTAGAGGGCGCCGATCTGGGCCCAGTCGCGCGGGTCATCGTCCGCATGCAGCGCGGCGATCGCGGCCTGCACCACGTACGGGCCGCGCCCGCGGAGCGCCAGCGCGCGGTCGAGCACGGCGCGCCCCTCGGCGATCTGCGCCGTGTCCCACAGCGTGCGATCCTGGTCGGCGAGCAGGACGAGGTCGCCGCCGCGAAAGCGCGCCTCGCGACGGGCGTCGTGGAGCAGCATCATCGCCAGCAGCCCGTGGACCTCGGGCTCGTCGGGCATCAGCTCCGACAGGGCGCGGCCGAGCCGCAGCGCCTCGCCAGGCCAGATCGCTGCGGCCGCCGTAGCCCTCGTTGAAGATCAGGTAGACGACCGCGAGGACGGCGACGAGCCGCTCGGGCAGCAGGTGGTCCGGCGGCACGCGGAACGGGATCCCGGCCGCCTTGATCTTGCGCTTGGCGCGCACGAGCCGCTGCGCCATCGTCGCCTCCCCGACGAGGAAGGCGCGGGCGATCTCGCCGGTGCTCAGGCCGCCGAGCGTGCGCAGCGTCAGCGCGACCTGCGCATCGACGGCGAGCGCCGGATGGCAACAGGTGAAGATCAGCTCGAGCCGCTCGTCCCCGAACGCCGTCGGGTCCACGTCATCCTCCGCGGGCTGCGGGACGTCGAGCAGGCGCGTCTTGACGGCCAGCGTGCGATCGCGGCGAATGCGATCGATCGCCCGGTTGCGCGCCGTCGTCACCAGCCAGGCGCCCTGGTTGGCGGGCGGCCCGTCGCGCGGCCAGCGCTCAGCGGCGATGGCGAACGCCTCCTGCGCCGACTCCTCGGCGAGGTCGAAGTCGCCGAGGAATCCGATCAGCGCAGCGAGAACGCGGCCCCAGTGATCGCGAAAGGCCTGCTCGACGATCGCTACCACTCCATGATGGGTCGCACCTCGACCGCGCCACCCATGCTCGCCGCGGGGATCCGCGCCGCCAGCTCGATCGCGGCGTCAAGATCGTCCGCCTCGAACAGGAGGTAGCCGCCGATCGCCTCCTTGATCTCCGCGAACGGGCCGTCGGTGGTCAGGGTCCGGCCGTCCTGGACGCGGACGGTGGTCGCCGTCTCGGGTGGCTGGAGCCCGGCACCGGGCGTGACTCCGGGCGTCTCGTTGATCGCCCTGTAGGCCTGGTAGACGGCGCCCTGCTCGGCCTCCGTCAGGCTGTCCCAGGTGTCCGTCTGGGGCGTCGGAGTGTCGCCCTGGTGAATCAGCAGCATGTACTTCATCGCATCCTCCTTCTCGGATCGTCGCCTATGAGACGAACGGGAAGCGACGAATTCGACAGGCCGGCGGCTAGGCCCGCGTGAAGCGCCGGCCGGCCACCGGCGACTGCTGCTCGTCGAGCTTCAGCAGCGCGTCCCCACCGCCGGCGGCGTCGTTCGCCTCCTGCTCGAGCTGCGCGAGGCGCTCGGGCGTCATCGCCGTCGCGTCCTCGTTCTCGGAGAGCCAGCGCGCCGCCTCGGCGGCCGCGTGCTCGTCACGCACGACGGTCTTCCCGGCCGCGTAGTAGCGGTCGATCTCGGCGAAGAGCTCGTCGACGAGGCGTTCGGTCGGCACCTTCTTCAGGGGCTCGCCCTTGGAGAAGATCATTCCCGCGTCCTTGGCGCCCGTGATGCCGAAGTCGGCGTGGCGCGCCTCGCCGATGCCGTTCACGGCGCACCCCAGGACCGAGACCTCGATCGGGTCGTCGTAGGCCTCCAGGCGCTGCTCGATCTCGACGACGACCGAGTCCATGTCGAACTGCAGGCGCCCGCAGGTCGGGCACGCGATCAGCACCGGGCCACGCTCACGCAGCTTCAGCGCCTTGAGGATCTCCCAGGCGACCTTGACCTCCTCCTCCGCGTGGAACGTCGAGAGCGAGATGCGGATCGTGTCGCCGATGCCGTCGGCGAGCAGGGTCCCGAGGCCGACCGCGGACTTCAGCGAGCCGGTGTACTTCGTCCCGGCCTCCGTGACGCCCAGATGCAGCGGATACGGGATGCGCTCGGACAGCAGCCGGTTCGAGGCGATCGTGTTCGGCACGCTGGTCGACTTCATCGACACCTTGAAGTTCGTGAAGTCCAGGCGTTCCATCAGCTCCACGAACTCGACGGCGGCCGTCACCAGCGCCTCGACGGGGTTCGAGTACTCCAGGTCGCGCAGGTGCTTGGGCAGCGATCCCGAGTTGACGCCGATCCGCATCGGCGTTCCGTGCTCGTTGGCCTTGGCGACGACCTCCGCGACCTTCTCGGGGCCGCCGATGTTGCCGGGGTTCAGGCGGACGCATGCGGCGCCGTTCTCGATCGCCTTGATCGCCAGCGTGTGGTTGAAGTGGATGTCCGCGATGATCGGGATCGGCGACTGCGGGACGATCGTCTTCAGCGCCTCGGCGTCCTCGTCGCGCGGCACCGCCAGGCGCACGATGTCGGCCCCGGCCTCGGCGACGCGCAGGATCTGGTCCATCGTCGCGGGAATGTTGGCCGTCTCGGTCTTCGTCATCGTCTGCACGGCGACGGGCGCGCCGCCCCCGACGGGAACCGAGCCGACCTGGATCTGACGCTGTGAGGCCATACGCAGAGTGTACGAGCGCCGTCGGGAGCCCGGATGGGCGTGCGCGGTTGCATTAGTGTCGCGCGCGATGTCCGCGCAACGCCCGTTGAACGTCCAGGACTACGAGCGGCTGGCCGCGGAGCGGCTCGACGCCGGGCCGCTCGGCTACTACGCCGGCGGAGCGGGCGATGAACGGACCCTGCGCGAGAACGTCGCCGCGTGGTCGCGTCCGCGGCTGCGGCCGCGGGTCCTCGTCGACGTGAGCGCGGTGAGCACCGCGACGACGGTCCTGGGGCTGCCGGTCTCGATGCCCGTGCTCGTCGCGCCGACCGCGCTGCAGCGCATGGCTCATCCTGACGGTGAGCCTGGCATGGCGCGTGCGGCGGCGGCG
This sequence comes from uncultured Solirubrobacteraceae bacterium, assembly GCA_963781935.1. Taxonomy (GTDB): domain Bacteria; phylum Actinomycetota; class Thermoleophilia; order Solirubrobacterales; family Solirubrobacteraceae; genus F1-60-MAGs163. The sequence goes on along the minus strand of CAWAHX010000005.1, from coordinate 875,124 downwards.
GCGGGCACCCTGATGACGATGTCGACGCTCGCGACGTCGACGCCCGCAGGAGGTCGCGGCCGCCGCGCCAGGAGCACCGCGCTGGTATCAGCTCTACGTCACCCGCGACCGCGGCGTCTCGCGCGCGCTGGTCGACCAGGCCGTGGCCCATGGGTTCCAGGGAATCGCCGTGACCGTCGACGCACCGGTTCCCGGCGGGCGCCTGCGCGACCACCGCACGGGCTTCCGCGTGCCCGCCGACCTCGACATGCCGGCGATCACGGCCGCGCTCGGGCGCTCCGGCGGCGTCACCGTCGAGGACTTCTTCTCCGTCATCGATCCCGCGGTCACCTGGGCCGAGCTCGAGCGCTTCGCCGCCGACTGCCCGCTGCCGATCATCCTCAAGGGCGTCCAGACCGCCGAGGACGCCGCGCTGGCGTGCGAGCACGGGGCCGCGGCGGTGATCGTCTCCAACCACGGCGGCCGCCAGCTCGACGGCGTCGCCGCGACCGCCGAGATCCTGCCGGAGGTCGTCGATGCCGTCGGTGGCCGGATCGAGGTCCTGGTCGACGGCGGGATCCGGCGCGGGACGGACGTGCTGACGGCGCTGGCACTCGGGGCGCGCGCGGTCCTCGTCGGGCGACCGGCGCTCTGGGGGCTGGCGGTGGACGGCGAGGCCGGGGCCCGCAAGGTTCTGGGGATCCTCGGGGGGGAGATCGAGCGCGATCTGGCGCTGCTGGGGTGCCGCAGTCCAGCGGACGTGACGCGCGCGCACCTCACGCTCGCCGGCTGAGCGCGCCGTACGACGTCCGCCCGGACTGCGGTGTTTCCCGGTCTCGGTCTGCGCCGCACCCGTCGAGGACTCTCCTGGAGCCTTCGTTCCCGACGGAGATCCCGGAAAGCAGGGAACAGTGCGCATCGCAGCCAGGACACCATGGCCGGCTCGCCTTGGATCGACGGCGCTGACCGCTGCGCTGATCGTCGCAGCGATCGTCGCCGCCTCACCCGGGACTGCCGGTGCCCGCGGATTCTCGTTCGCCGACAACGCGCCCCTCACTCCGGGCGTGCGGCCGCTGCCCGCGATGGCGCTGCGTCCGTTCGGGACCGGCGACCCCGTGATCGTGAGCGGCGGGCGCATCCGCTATCTGGTACGCCCGCGGAAGGTCGCCGGAAGGCCACGCGTGCCGTTCCGGGTGAAGGTCGGCACGCTCGGGGATCTCGAGCGCGCCCGCCGGGATCCGCGCAACCTCTGGGTGGAGCCCGCCTACCCGACCTCAGCGGACCTGATCCCCAACGATCCGCTCTATCCCAGCCAGTCCGCGGACTTCACGCTGCCGGGCGAGGACGGGTTTCGCGCGGCCTGGGAGGTCACCACCGGGCGTCAGGCCCTCGGCGGCGCGCCGCCGATCATCGCGATCGTCGACAGCGGGGTCGACCTCTCCCACCCCGACCTCGCTCCGAACCTGTGGACCAACACCGCGGAGATCGCCGGCAACGGCGTCGATGACGATCACAACGGCTACGTCGACGACATCCACGGCGCCGACATCGTCGACCCGGGCACACCGCCGGACGACGAGTACTTCCACGGGACGGCGGTCGCCGGCGTCGCAGCGGCCCGCGGCGGCGACGACCTCGGCGTCACCGGCGCCGCGTGGATCGCCCGCCTGATGGTCGTGCGCGTCCTCGACGCCCAGGGCGCGGGCGACACGTCCCAGCTCGCCGAGGGGATCCGCTACGCCGCCGACAACGGCGCCCAGGTGATCAACGTCTCGATGACGACGGATGCCCGCACGCGAGCCGTGGACGACGCGATCGCCGATGCGCAGCGCGCCGGCGCGCTCGTCGTCGCCTCGGCCGGCAACGACGCGCGCGACCTCGCGACCATGCCCGCATACCCGGCCTCCAGCAGCAACCCCGTCGTCGTGTCCGTCGCCGCCACGGAGTCCGGCGGCGTGCTCGCGTCGTTCTCGAACTTCGGACGCGCCGGCGTCGACATCGCCGCCCCCGGCGTCGACCTGCTGACGACGCTGCCGGACGCCTCCTACAGCGGCTTCACCGGCACCTCGGCGGCCGCACCGGTCGTCACCGGCACCATCGCCCTGATGCGCGCGGCCCAGCCGCTGGCCAGCGCAGACCAGATCCGCGCGGCACTGCTCGCCACCAGTGGCCGCAGCGGCGTCCCGGTGCGCTCCGGTGAACTGCGCGCCGGCGCCGCGCTCGCCGCCTTCGCCCCCACCGACATCGGCGCCACGCAGCAGGCCGCGGCCGTCCCCTACGTCACCGTCAGGACGACCGTGACGCAACGTCCGGGGCCGCGAGAGGGCCTCAGCATCCGCTGGACCGTTCGCAAGTCGGCGAAGCACGCGCGGCGCGCCACCCTCACGATCCATCGCGGCACGTGGACCGGCGCGCTCGTCTGGCGGCGCTCCACGCGGATCAGCGGCACGACGGGACGCCTCGCCGCCACCGCGCGGACACGCCCCGGCAGGCGGGACGACCTCGTCGTCAAGGTCCGCGTGACCAGCGCGGACGGCACCGTCCTGGGCACCGGGCGCCAGGTCATCGCCCTGCACTAGCCGTTGTACATCGCCTCGATGTCCGGCGTGTACTTCTCGCCGATCGGCTTGCGCTTGAGCTTCATCGTCGGCGTCAGCTCGTCGCCGCCGGGCAGCCAGTCGCCCTGGACGATCGTGAACTTCTTGATCTGCTCGACGCGCGCCAGATGCGTGTTGGCCACGTCGACCCCGGCCTGGATCTCGGCGATGATCGCCGGATTCACGGCGAGCGCCTCCAGCGACGTGTCCTCGATGCCGTGCTGGGCGGCCCACGCCGGGGCGAAGTCCGAGTCGAGGACGATCAGGGCCGTGTTGTACGGGCGCCGGTCGCCGATGCAGCACGCCTGGCCGATCAGCGGCGAGGCGGACTTCACGTGCGCCTCGATGTTCGCCGGCGACATGTTCTTGCCGGCGGCGTTGATGATGATCTCCTTCTTGCGGTCGACGATCTTCAGGTAGCCCTCCTCGTCGAACTGCCCGATGTCACCGGTGTGCAGCCAGCCGTCGACGTCGATCGCCTCCGCCGTCTGCTCGGGCTTGTTGCGGTAGCCGGCCATCACGACGCCGCCGCGCAGCAGCACCTCGCCGTCGTCGGCCAGCGAGATCTCGACCCCGGGCGCGGGCGGCCCGACGGTGCCCAGCCGGATCTTCTGCGGCGGGTTGACCGTGCCGGCCCCGCAGGTCTCGGACATGCCCCACAGCTCGGACAGCGGCAGGCCGATCGCGTGGAAGAACTCCAGCACCTCGACCGGCGTCGGCGCGGCGCCGACGTTGATCGCGACGACCTCGTCGAGCCCGAGCATCCCGCGCCATGCCGCGAAGAACTCCGCGTCCGCGCCGGCGACGCGCTCGGCGAGCTCGGCGGGGACCTGCTCGCCGGCCTGCTCGAGGCGCACCTTCGCCAGCGCATCGGCCAGCGCTGACTCGAGCGCCTCGCGCTGCTCGGCGGGCTGCGCGTGCACCATCGTCTCCAGCCCGGCCTTCAGCTTCTCCCAGATCCGCGGGACGGCGAAGAACCAGTGCGGGCGGACCTCGGGGAGCACCTGCAGCACCTGCCGCGGGTCCGCGCAGGTCGTGATCTCGAAGCCGTAGACGATCGGCAGGTAGTGGTGCGCATTGCGCTCGGCGATGTGCGCCGCCGGGAGCCACGAGACGACGCGCGCCTGCGGCGGGAACTGCACGATGTCGTCGATGCCCTGCACGGCCGTCAGCAGGTTGCGGTGCAGCAGCTGCACGCCCTTCGGCGGCCCGGTCGTCCCGGACGTGTAGATCAGCGTCAGCACGTCGTCGGGCTTGATGCGGTCGACGGCGGCCTCGGCGTCGAAGCCGGGGTTCGATCCCTCGACGTCCGACAGCGCCAGCGTGCCCGTCGGGCGCGCCATCGGCGGGCGGGTCGATGACGATCACGTGCTCCACCTCGGGGAGCTGCTTGCGCGCCTCCAGAACGACGTCCAGGAACGACTGCTCGGTGATGACCACCTTGGCGCCCGCGTCGGAGACGACGTACGCGATCTGATCGGGCGTGTACGTCGGGTAGATCGAGAACGGGGTGCCGCCCACGGTCATCACGGCGAGGTCGACGAGGTGGAACTCGGGACGGTTGATCAGCATGATCGCGACGGACGAGCCCGGCGTGACGCCGAGGTCGTCGAGCCCGCCGGCGACGGCGTCGACGCGCTCACGCAGCTCGCGCCAGGTCCAGGACACGGACCCGTCGCGGTTGCGGACCGCGACCTGATCGGCGTTCTCGCGGGCGGTGATGTGAAAGGCGTGGGCGATCGTCGTCGCCTCACGCGCCTGCTTGCTTGCGACGCTGCTCTCCATCGTGGCTTCCCTCTCGCTGTGACCCTTCGCATGCGGGGCCTGCGCCCCTGCGCGCAACCTACCGAGAATTCACGCGGCGCGACGCAACGGTGACGCAGGCGTCATCTTGGGCCGAAGCCCGCGCCCTGGAGCCGTCCGATGTCGTTCGACAGCCCGATCGCGAACAGGAAGATGATCAGCACGAAGCCGACGACGCTCGCGCGCTCCATCACGGAGAACGGGATCTTGCGGCCGCTCAGCTTCTCGGCCAGCGCCCAGAAGATGTGACCACCGTCGAGCGGCAGGAACGGGAACAGGTTCACGAGCGCGAGCGAGAGCGAGATGATCGCGAGGATCTCGAGTGCGCGCGCCCAGTCGAACGCGACGGCCTGGCGGGTCGTCTCGTAGGACCCGACGATCCCGGAGACCTCCTTGCGGGCCTTCTCGTCGTAGAACAGCTTGCCGATCGAGCTGACCGTCAGCGTCGTGATCCGCCACATCGAGTCGACGCTCTCGTGGGCCGCTCCGACAGGCCCCTGGGTCTGCGTGTCGGCCGCGAACGAGAAGCCCAGGCGCGCACGCCGCGTGCCCGGCGTGGCGTCGTAGCGAGGCCTGGCCGTGAGCGTCACGAGCTGCCCGTCGCGGCGGATCACGATCCGCGCGGGTGTCGCGGCGACGCAGCCGTCGACCTGAGGCCCGGGGCAGCGATGCGTGGCGACCTGGTCGGACAGCGTCTTCAGGTCTCCGCGACGCCCGTCGACCGAGACGAGCTGATCCCCGGGGCGCAGCACCGCCGCCGCCGGCGACCCCTTCTCGATCCGGTCGACGCGCGTCGTCGCCTTCGAGGTCCCGAGCGCGAGGAACAGCCCGAGGAAGATCAGGAACGCGATCAGGATGTTCATCCCCGGGCCGGCGGCGATCACCACGATCCGCTTCCACACCGGCATCCGGTGGTAGGCGCGGTAGGCGACCTCCTCGGGGATCTCCTCGTTCGCCGTCATCCCGGTGATGCGCACGTAGCCGCCCAGCGGAATCACGCCGATCGCGTACTCGGTCTCCCCCCGGCGCCGCTTGAAGATGTGCGGCGGGAAGAACAGCGAGAAGCGCTCGACTCGCATGCCGACCGCCTTCGCCGCGGCGAAGTGACCGAACTCGTGCAGGAGGATCAGGGCCGCGAAGCCGAGGAACGCGAGGAGATAGCTCACTCCCCCCGAGTGTAGGGCTACAGAGCCTCCAGCTCGCCGGTGAACAGGCAGCCATCGCCGGGCCCGTACTGCGTGTCGCCGGCCGCCGGCGTGCCGTTCTTGGCACCGACCGCGCCGTGCCCGGCGACAGCGAAGCCACTGCCGGCGACCGCCGTCCAGGAGCCGCCCGGAACGCCCGCGTAGGCCGCCTTGCCGTCGTCGGCGACGACGCTCACGAGCTCCCGATCGAGCTCGGGGGTCGCAGGCCCGAGCACATCGGCCGCCGTGTTCCCGGCGAGCGTGTCGATGCCCGACGACAGGATGCCGTTCTCGGTCGTCGAGCGCACGAACAGCTCCGCGTGGACCTTGTCGGCCGTCGCGTCGCGGAAGCACTTGCCGTAGACGCTGATCGGACCGGCCGTCGCGAGCGTCAGCGCGGGAGCGCTCTGCCGCGCGGCGTCGGCGTCGAGACCGTCGGTGGCCGCCTGGCGCTTGACGAACGTCGTGCGCCCGGAGAGCTGGGCGGCGAGGTCGGCCGTGATCGCCCTGCCCGCGCTCGTGGCCGTCGCCGCGTTGACGGCATTGACCGCGTTGACCGCGTTCGTGGCATTCGTCGCGGCGGGCACGGGCCCGAGCTTCGCCTCGTCGATCTGCGTGCCGGTCAGCGTGTTGTTGCGCAACCGGATGCCGGAGATCGAGTGCTTCTTGATGTTCTTGCCGCTGACGACGCGCGAGGCGAAGCCGACGGCGTCACTGGCGAGTGCAGGGCCGTCGAGCGCGGCGACCAGCGCGAGGATCGAGATCAGCAGAGCGGCGGATGGCCGCCGGGTACGGAATCGGGACATGCGTTCCCCCAGGGAGTCTTCGTGACGGGCGGCGATCGCCGCCGGCAAATCTACGTGTCTGCACGGATGGCCGCGCGGTCGGCGGCGACCTCGCGGGCCGCGCGGTCTGCCTCGTAGAGCGTGTCGAACGCGCGCACCGGCGCCGCCGGAACGCGCTCGAGCGTCTCCTCGATCACGGCGGGGATGCCCGAGGAACGACAGCCCGCCCGTGAGGAACGCGTGGACCGCGACCTCGTTCGCCGCATTCAGGACGCAGGGCGCGGTCCCGCCGGCGCTCGCCGCCTCCCGCGCGAGACGCAGGCACGGGAAGGCGACGGTGTCGACCGGCTCGAACGTCAGCGCACCGATCTGCGCGAGATCCAGCGGCGGCACCGGCACATCGACGCGCTCGGGCCAGTGCAGCGCGTAGGCGATCGGGACGCGCATGTCCGGGTAGGCCCAGGTGGGCCAGTGCCGCTCCGTCGCACATCAGGATGTAGGAATGCACGATCGACTGCGGGTGGACGACGACGTCGATGCGGTCGTACGGCGTCCCGAACAGGTGGTGGGCCTCGATGACCTCGAGGCCCTTGTTCATGAGCGTCGCCGAGTCGATCGTGATCTTCCCGCCCATCTCCCAGGTCGGGTGGCGCAGCGCGTCCGCGACGGTCACCGCGGCGAGCTCGTCCAGCCCGCGGCCGCGAAACGGTCCGCCCGGAGGCGGTGAGCACGAGCTTGTCCACGCTCCCCGGCGCCTCGCCGGCGATCAGCTGATGCAGGGCCGAGTGCTCGGAGTCGACGGGCAGCACCCGTGCTCCGGTGGCCTCGGCGAGCTGCATCACGAGCTCGCCGCCGACGACGAGCGACTCCTTGTTGGCCAGGGCGAGGTCGATGCCCTCGCCGAGCGTCGGCGACCGTCGGCCCCAGGCCGGCGGACCCGACGATCGCGTTCAGGACGAGGTCCGCCCCGGAGTCGACGATCAGCTCCACGAGCCCCTCCGGCCCGGCCAGCACCTCGCCGTCCCACGCCTGCGCTGCCCGGGCGGCGGCTTGCGGGTCGGCGACCGCGATCCGGCGGACACCGAGCGACGCGTGCCTGCTCGACGAGCGGCTCCCACGAGTGTGCGGCGCTGAGTCCGATGACCTCGAGATCGTCGGCGCGGCCGGCGACGTCGATCGCCTGGACGCCGATCGAGCCGGTGGACCCGAGGATGAGCAGGCGGCGGGGCATCGCGCGACAGTGTGACGAAGAGGCGCATCGCGCCGGTGCCCGGGAGTACGATCGTGGAGATGTTCCAGGCGATCGAAGCGGCGCTGAACGGTCTGCGGATGATGCCGTGTCCCGGCTGCCGCGCGCGTGCGCTGAGCACTCCGGGCGGCGCCCAGGGTGCCGTCACCGCGACCTGCGCGCAATGCGACCGGCGCTTCGATGCGCTGGCCGAGGTGCAGGTCGTCGCGGACGTCTCCCGGATCCGCGGCAGCTGCTGCGCGGGCTACCGCCGGCACGACCTGCGCTGGCGCGCCGCGGACGCCGAAGGCGACCGGCTCACGCAGTTCGACACCTGGGCGCAGCACCACATCCTGCTGCGGCCCGGCGACGTCGCGACGCTCCTGTTCGACCCTGGGGAGCTCTCGAGGCCGGTGCGGCGGCTCGCCGTACGGGCGATACCGCTGATGGTCGGCAATCACACGCTGCGGCGCGCGTGGGCGCTGGTCGGCTCGCAGCCGATCGCCACGCTGCGCTGACCCCGCAGCTCAGGCGAGTATCGCCTTCCACACGTAGTAGCCGACGATCACGGCGAACGCGACGGCGTCGAGCCGGTCGAGCACACCGCCGTGAGCGCCGAACACCGTTCCCGAATCCTTCGTCCCCGCCTCGCGCTTGACGAAGCTCTCGAGCAGGTCGCCGATCGGCGCGATGAGCGCCACGGCGAACCCGATGATCAGTGCGTCGCTGCCGCTGAGCCAGTCCTGGTAGAGGCCGGCGAACCAGGCCGCGAGCGTCCCCGCCACGATGCCGATCAGCAGGCCTTCGACGCTCTTGTTCGGTGAGATCGCGGGCGCGAGCTTGCGATGCCCGAACGCGCGTCCCCCGAGGTAGGCGCCGGTGTCGCCGAGGAACGTCGCCGCCAGGACGACCACGACGACCCCTCCCCCGTGCGGCAGGTCGCGCAGCAGGACGGCGTGGGCGAACGCCAGGCCGATCCACGCCAGCCCGAACATCGTGACGGTCACGCCCGCGACCCCGGAGCGCCGCGGCTGGGCGAGCCCGAGCAGGAAGACGACCGGCAGCGCGGCGACGAATGCCATCAGCAGCCGCGGTGCGCCGCCGAGGTGCGCAGCGCAGAGCATGCCCGCAAGCGCGATGAATCCGCCGAGGATCACGGGCCGGGCGCGCTCGTACATGGTGAACAGCTCGTGCAGGGCCATCACGCCGAGCACGATCAGGCCGGCGGTGAAGATCCACCCGCCGGCGTAGACGAGCGCCGCTGCAAGCGCGATCAGCGGGACCGCGGCCAGCACGCGCGCGCCCAGGTCCGAGCGCTGGTTGCGCCGCTCGGTCGTCCGGGCGCGGCGCCGGCTGGCGGGCTCGCGCCGCCGCGCGGCCGGCGAGCGGGCTCATCAGCGGCCTCCGTAGCGGCGCTGACGACCCTCGTACTCGGCGAGCGCGGCCGCGAACGCCTCACGCGTGAAGTCCGGCCACAGCTCGTCGCAGAAGACGAGCTCGGAGTACGCGGACTGCCAGAGCAGGTAGTTCGACAGGCGCTGCTCGCCGCTCGTGCGGATCACCAGGTCGGGGTCGTGCATCTCGGGCGCGTACAGAAGCGCCCGCAGCGCCTCCTCCCCGCCTCCGTCGTAGCGCTCGGCGGCGTCCAGGATCTCGGCCCGCCCGCCGTAGTTGAACGCGACGTAGAGCGTGATCTGGGTGCCGCCCGCGGTCTCCTGCTCGGCCCAGTCCATCTGCTCCTGCAGAGCCTCCGAGACGCCCTCCCGGCGGCCGATGAAGCGCATGCGCACGCCTTCGTCGCGCAGCTCCGGCGTCTCGTCGCGGATCCGCTGGGAGAACATCCGCATCAGCGCGGTGACCTCCTCGGCGGGGCGTGCCCAGTTCTCCGTCGAGAACGAGTAGACGGTCAGCTCCTGCACGCCGAACTCGGCGGCGTCGCGCAGCCGTGCCTTCACGGTGTCCGCGCCCGCGCTGTGCCCGTCGATCGTGGGAAGGCCCCGGGCCTGCGCCCAGCGGCCGTTGCCGTCGGTGATGATGGCGACGTACCGCGCCGCGCGGCCGCCTGCCGCCATCACACCTCCATGATCTCCGCTTCCTTGCCCTTCAGGAGGCCGTCGAGCTCGTGGATCCGGCCGTCGGTGAGCTTCTGCAGCTCCACCTCGCCGCGATGCTCGTCGTCGGCGCCGACCTCGCCCTCCGTCCGCAGCTCGCGCATGTCGTGCATGGCGTCGCGGCGGATGTTGCGGATCTTGATGCGGCCCTCTTCGGCGATGTGGCGGACCATCTTGACGAGCTCCCGGCGGCGCTCCTCGTTGAGCTCCGGGATGGAGAGGCGGATCAGCTTGCCGTCGTTGCTCGGCGTCAGGCCGAGATCGGCCTCCATGATCGCCTTCTCGATCACCTTGATCGAGGACTGGTCGAACGGCTGGACGGAGAGCAGGCGGACCTCGGGGGCGTTGATCGTCGCGAGCTGCTTGAGCGGGGTCGGGGCGCCGTAGTACTCGACCATCACGCGGTCCAGCAGGGCCGGGCTGGCGCGCCCGGTGCGCACCGAGGCGAACTCCATGTTCGTGGCCTCCACGGACTTGACCATGCGCTCGCCGGCGTCGGCCAGAAGTTCGTCGATCATCTCGCTCATGTGGTCACCAGGGTTCCGACCCGCTCGCCGCACACTATCCGGTCGATGTTGCGCTCGTCGTCCATGTTGAAGACGTACAGCGGGATGTCGTTTTCCATGCAGAGGGCCAGCGCCGTGGCGTCCATGACGCGCAGTCCGCGCTGGATCGCGTCCATGTGCGTCAGCGTCGGGATCAGCTCCGCGGTGGGGTCGGTGCGCGGGTCGGCGCTGTAGACGCCGTCGACCCCGTTCTTGGCCATCAGGATCGCCTCGGCGTGCACTTCGGTGGCGCGCAGCGCGGCCGCCGTGTCGGTCGTGAAGAACGGGTTGCCGGTGCCCGCCGCGAAGATCACGATGCGGCCCTTCTCCAGGTGGCGCATCGCGCGGCGGCGGATGTACGGCTCGGCGACCTCGGCGACGGTGATCGCCGACTGGACGCGGACGTGCAGCCCGAGCTTCTCGAGCGCGTCCTGCAGCGGGAGCGCGTTCAGCAGCGTCGCGAGCATGCCCATGTAGTCGGCGGTGGCGCGATCCATGCCCGCGGCGGCACCCGCCATGCCGCGGTAGATGTTCCCCGCGCCGACCACGATCGCGATCTCCACCCCGCGGTCGTGGACCGTCCGGACCTGCTCGGCGACCGCCCGCAGGCGTTCGAGGTCGGTCCCGTACTCCAGGTCCCCCATCAGGGACTCCCCGGAGAGCTTCAGGAGGACGCGACGGAAGACGGGCTCGGTGGTCGGCACTGGCTGGTGACCCTATCGACGTTGGTGGCTGGTGGGTCTTGCGCTGCGGGTGGGGGCGGACTCACGCGCCCTCGCGGGGGCGGCGGACCGCCCTCCGGGCGATCCGCCGGAGTTCCCCCGCGATGACGCGTGGTCCGCCATCCATCGCGAGTGGCGGACACGGGGCCCTCGGCACGGAGGGCTCGTCGCCGTGGCGGCTCCTCGTTGCTGCGAACGGCGCGTGACTGCTTGTGTGGGCGGGGATAGGGTGGGCTGGAGGTGGTTCGGGTGCTGCGATATGCCGTGTGGCTGCTGGTGGTCGCTGCTGTGGCTGCTCCGGTGGGCTGCGGTGCAGGAGGCGGCGCGACGTCGGACACGGTTGCGAGAACGCCGTTCCAGCGCGCGGAGATCGCGCGCAAGAAGCGTGAGCAGCGTGCGCACCGTTCCCTGCCGCAGATCAGCCGCGACCTCGCCGCCCTGCCCGAGGCCGAGGCGCGCAGGCGCCTCCTGCGTGAGCTGCGGCGCTCGATCCTCGAGGACGCGCGCTCACGAGTCACCGCCGGCCGCCTGAAGGGTCCGTTCATCGACGTCTCCTGCCGGCCGACGCGCGAGGACCGTCCGCTCGCCCGCTCGAGCCCTCCATCGGCGGTCCTGCGCTACGACTGCCTCGCGGTCACCTTCCGGTCCACCACGAAGCCGCCGCTGCAGACGGGAACGCCATTCCTCGCACGCATCGACTACCGCTCCAGGACGTACGCCTGGTGCCTCTTCACACCGATCGGCGGTGAGGGCACCTACTACATCAAGACCCTCGTGCCACCCCCAGTGGCCTGCACCGCACGCTGAGCCACCGGACGCCGGCACGAGCCGGTGCGCCGCGTCGATGCGGGGGAGCTCCGGCGGGTCGCCCGGAGGGCGACGTGCCGCCCCCGCCATCGATGACGCGCGCCGGCCGACCACAGGCTCCGCGCGTCCACCTCACCCCGAGCGACCCGGACGCCGACACGAGCCGGCGCGCCGCGTCGATGCGGGGGAGCTCCGGCGGGTCGCCCGGAGGGCGACTTGCCGCCCCCGCCATCGATGACGGCGCGCCGGCCGACCACCAGCGCCGGAAAGCCCTACTCCCCGACCGAGAACCGCTCAAAGCGCCGCACGACGACGTTCTCACCGGTCTTGGCGGACAGATCCGCGCGAAGCTGATCGATCGTCTTGCCGTCGTACTTGTCGGTGTTCACATGCACCTGGTTCAGCAGCGCGACCTCGCCGAGCCACTTGTTCAGCATGCCCTCGACGATCTTCGGCCGGATGTTCTCCGGCTTGTCGGCGGCCTGCTGCTCGAAGACGCGCGTCTCGGCGGCCTTGTCCGTCCTCGGAGACGTCCTCCGGGGAGACGACCTTCGTCTGCGGGCTCGCGGCGATGTGCATCGCGATCTCGCGGGCGAACGCGACGAACTCGTCGTTCTTGGCGACGAAGTCGGTGTTGCAGTCGACCTCGACGAGGACGCCGACCTTGCCGTTGGCGTGGATGTAGGCCTGAACGGTTCCCTCGGCGGCCTCGCGGCCGGCGAGCTTCCCGAGCTTGTTGCCCATCTTCACGCGCAGCAGCTCGACCGCCCGGTCCATGTCGCCGCCGGCCTCGGAGAGCGCGTTCTTGCAGTCCATCATCCCCGCGCCGGTCTGCTTGCGCAGCGCGGCGACGTCTGATGCCTTGATGTCGGTCATGCGGTGGTGTCCTCCTGTGCCGGCGCCTCCGGCTCTGCTGCGGGCTCAGCGGGCGCGGGCGCCGCCGCCGCCTCGACGTTCTCCTGCGCGGCGGCCTCGACGGCCTCCGGCGTGGCCTGCGGGACGGCCGACTCCACGGCGGCGACCTCGGCCGGCGTCGCCTCGTGCACCTCGACGGGCTCCACCGCCGCGGCGGCCACGGCATCCGGCGTCGCCTGCGGCACCGCGGACTCCTCCGCGGCGGCGGTTGCGGCCACGGCCGCGGCGGCTGCCTCGGCCTCCTTGGCGGCACGCTCGGCGGCCTCCTTGGCAGCGCGCTCCTCGGTCTCGCGGCGGACCTTCTCCTCGGCCTCCTGGCGCGCCTTCTCCTCCTCGGCGAGGAAGTTCAGGCGGTTCTCGGCGATCACGTCGGCGAGACCGTCGGCGATCACCTTGCACGAGCGCATGCCGTCGTCGTTGCCCGGAATGACGTACTCGATGCCGTCGGGGTCGCAGTTCGTGTCGACCAGCCCGATCACCGGGATGCGCAGGCGATGCGCCTCGCGCACCGCGATGTCCTCGACGTTCAGGTCGATGACGAAGATCGCGTCGGGGGCGCGCTGCATGTGCTTGACGCCGCCGAGGTTGGCCTGCAGCTTCTCGAGGTCGGCGAGTGCGGACAGCCGCTCGCGGGTCGGGAGCAGGTCGAGCTGCCCCTCGGCCTGGTAGCGCTCGAGGTCGTGCAGGCGACGGATGCGGTTGCTGATCGTCTGGTAGTTCGTCAGCAGGCCGCCGAGCCAGCGATGGTTGACGTACGGCATGCCGGCGCGCTCCGCGGCGTCCTTGACGGCGTCGCGCGACTGCTTCTTGGTGCCGACGAACAGCACGATCCCGCCGCGAGCCGCGACCTGCGCCACGAACTCCTGCGCCTCGCGCAGCAGCGCGTCGGTGCGCAGCAGGTCGATGATGTAGATCCCGTCGCGCTCGCCGAAGATGTAGCGGCGCATCTTGGGGTTCCAGCGGCGTGTCTGATGGCCGAAATGCACTCCGGCCTCCAGCAGCTCTCTGAGCCCGACTTCCGTCGAGGACATGGTGATGCTCCCTTGTTCGGTTGGGTACTGGTGACCCGCGGGAGGCTTCGGCGGTTCCGGTGGTCGCGATGGAAGCGCCGCCGGGCAGGGCCGCCGAGCCGGGAACCCCACGGGGTAGGGTGACTTCGGACGTCCAGAATGGTAGCCGCTCAGCCCTGCGCGGCGGTCAGCGCCGCGGCGAGGTCCGGCGGGAGCGGCGAGACGACGTCGACCATGGCGCCCGTGACGGGGTGCTCGAACGCCAGGTGCGCCGCGTGCAGGAACTGGCGGTCCAGGCCGTAGCGCCCCGGAGTCCCGTAGGCCGGGTCGCCGGCGACCGGATACCCGATCGCCTTCAGGTGCGCGCGGATCTGATGTGTGCGGCCGGTCTCGAGCCTGACGCGCAGGAGCGTCGTCTCGGGCAGCGCCTGCTCGATCGTGAAGTGCGTCACGGCGTCGCGCGGATCGTCGGTGTCGGTGGACATGATCGTCCGCTCGCGGCGGTCGCGGCCGATCGGCGCCTCGATCGTTCCCGAGCGCGCCGGCGGGCGCCCCTCGACGAGCGCGAGGTACTCGCGGGTGATCTCGCGGCGCTGCAGCTGCGCCTTCAGCGCGCGGTGCACGTCCTCGTTGCGCGCGACGACGAGCAGACCCGACGTGTCGCGATCGAGGCGATGGACGATCCCGGGCCGCTCGTCGTCCTCCCCGCCGCCCGCACGCCCCGCCAGCGCCTGCACCAGCGTCCCGGTCGCGTGGCCGCGCGCCGGATGCACCACGACGCCCGCCGGCTTGTCGATCACGAGCAGGTGCTCGTCCTCGAAGGCGATGCGGAACGCGGCCGGATCGGCGGTCCCCTGCATCCGCGGGCGATTGTCCGTCTCGTCGACGCCGACCAGCTCGCCGGCTCGGACCTTGTGGCGCTTGACCGCGGGCGCCCCGTCGACGCGTCACCTGCCCGGCCTCGATCAGCCGCTGCGCGCGGCTGCGCGAACCGAGCGGGACGGCCAGCACGGCATCGAGGCGCTCCCCCGCCTGCTCAGGTGAGATCCGCAGCTCCACCGGCGGCCTCCTCGAGCCGTTCGCGGCGGCGCGCGTCGCGCTCCACGACCACGAGCAGCACGATCACGCCGCCCGTGATGCAGACGTCCGCGAGGTTGAACGCCGGCCAGTGCGGCAGCTTGACGAAATCGGTCACGGTTCCGCGCGTGAGGCGGTCGACCACGTTCCCCAGCGCCCCGCCGAGCAGCAGCCCGGTCGGCAGCCAGATCAGCGGCGTGTCGAGATGCGTCACGAAGTAGGCGATCAGGGCCAGGACGGCGACCGCCACGATCACGCCGACGATGGCGGCGCTCCCGGAGAGCCGGCCGAACGCGACGCCGTCGTTCTGGACGTGGACGACGCGGACGGTCGAGCCAAGAACGTCGCGCGAGTCGCCGGCGATCACGTGGTCGCGGACGACGATCTTCGCCGCCTGGTCAACAGCCAGGACGACGACTGCGGTGAGCGCGGCGAGCGCGACGGTACGCGCGCGAGCGGGCTCCTGCGCCACGGTCCCTACCCCCGGATGAGGCTGACCACGAGGCCGCCCCCGATGCGTCAGCACGAGGATCGCCACGATCGGGCTGAGGTCGAGTGGGCCGATCGCCGGGATGACGCGCCGAAACAGCCGCAGGTATGGCTCGCAGACCTGGCGCAGGAACTCGAGCACGGCGTTCAGGGCGCGGTTGTAGGGCGCGCGGCCGCCGAAGGAGAAGAACAGCGTCGAGAGGATGTAGAGCAGGATCAGGACGACGTAGACGCTGATCAGCGTCGAGAGGTAGCCGGCGACGTCGGACCGCACGGACCCCAGGACGAGCGCGCCGTTCATGCGCCCGCGCCCAGGACCGCGTCCATCGCGTCGTCGAGGGCGCGGCGCAGGCCCGCCGCCTCCAGGGCGCTGCAGCCCGCGGGCGGTCACGCCGCCGGGCGACGTCACGGCCCGGCGCACGCCGAGCGTGTCCATGTCCTGTGCCAGCAGCAGTCCGAGGGCGCCCTCGAGCGACGTGCCGACCAGTCGCGCGGCGATCGGCGCCGGCATGCCCTTGCGGACCGCCGCGTCGATCCAGGCCTCGGCGAACAGCGCTGCGTAGGCGGGGGCGACGCCGGCGGTGGCCGTCACGATGCCGAGCTGCGACTCGGGCAGGACGAAGACCTCCCCCACCCGCTCCAGCAGCGTCCTGACCGCGGAGAAGCCCTCCGGGTCGCCGGCGTCGTCGTCGACCAGGCCGATCGCGCCGCGGCGGATCGCGACGGCGGTGTTGGGCATGAAGCGGTAGACCCGGGCGCCGGGGTAGGCGGCGCGAACGTCGGCGAGCGCCACCCCGCCGAGCAGCGACAGGACGAGCCCGCTGACCGCCGGGACCTCGCCCGCGACCTGCGCGAGCTGCGCCGGCTTGTGACACAGCACGACGGCGTCGCTGCGCTCGAAGACCTCGGCGTTGGTCGGCGACCGCCTCGCCGCCGCACTCCTGCGCCAGCGTCTGGGCGCGCGCGGCGTCGACGTCCGAGCAGACCACCGGGTCGCCCCAGCCGCGGGCGAGCGCCGAGGCCATGTTGCCGCTCCCGATGAGACCGATCCGCATCATCACAACGTACTCATGAACCCGTGAGCGAACGGGCCCGCGGACTCAGGACTGGTTGAAGAAGCCCTTCTCGATCAGCTGCGCGCGCTCCTCCGCCGAGATCTCGACGTCGCGCGGGGTCAGCATGAACACCTTGTCGGCGATGCGCTGCATGCCGCCGTCCATCGCGTACGTGAGTCCGCTGGTGAAGTCGATCAGGCGCTTGCTCAGCTCGGTGTCCGTGGACTGCAGGTTCAGCACGACGGGGATGCCGTCCTTGAACTTGTCGGCGACCTGCTGGGCGTCGTTGAAGCTCTTGGGGATCACCAGGTGCACGCGGCTCGTCCCTCCCGCGCGGCCGTTGCCACCGCGCTGACCGCTGACGGGGCGCAGCGCCGTGGTCGGGCGGCTCGGCTCGTCGTCGGCGAAGATGTCGTCGATCTCGTCGCGGCGCCGGCGCGTCGCCAGACGGCGCACGTTCGGGCGCTCGCGGTAGCGGTCCTCGAGCTCGGCCTCGGGCTCGTAGGGCGCGTCCTCATCGGCGTACGGGTCGCGATCCTCGGCAAGGCCGAAGTACACCAGCGAGCGATGCCAGGAATCGCGGAGTGCCATATCACTGCAACTTTAGCTCTCCGAGGCCCTTTTCCTGCAAGCCTCGCCCTTTCGAGGGCGACGTCACAGGTACAGCCGCGTCCCCACCCGCACGATGGTCGCGCCCTCCTCGACGGCCACGGCGAAGTCCTGGGTGGTCCCCATCGAGAGCTGGGGCAGCTCGCGCTCGGCGGCGAGCGCCGCGAGCGCGGCGAACCACGGCCTGCTCTCCTCGGCGGCGGCGGCGAGCGGCGGCATCGTCATCAGGCCGACGACGCGCACCGGGCAGCGGGCGATGAACGCGTCGAGGTCGGCGACCGCGATCCCGCTCTTGGCCTCCTCGCCGGCGATGTTCACCTCGACCAGCACCTCGGTCTCCGGCGTCCCGTGGCGCTCCAGCTGCTCGAGCACCGAGTCGCTCGCGACGGAATGGATCCAGCGGACGTGCGGGAGTATCTGCTTGACCTTGCGGCTCTGCAGGTGGCCGATGAAGTCGAACGTGAAGCGTCCCGGGTAGGCCTGCGCCTTGGCGATCAGGTCCTGCGCACGATTCTCTCCGGCGAGCGTCAGGCCCGCCTCGGCGAGGACTCCGAGCTCGTCGACCGGGACGTACTTCACGGCGGCCAGCAGCTCGACGCCCGCCGGGTCGCGGCCCACCCGCGCACAGGCTGCGGCGATCTCGCCGCGCACGGCCTCGGCGTTGGCGCGCACGGCCTCCGCCCGCAGGCCGTGGATCAGCTCAGCCATGCGATTCCCGCCTGTCGTCCGGTGTCTCCGTGGTCGCGCCGGTGGGAGAACAGCTCCCCGGGCGCCGAGCAGATCGTGCAGATCCCGACATCGTGAACGGTTCGCACGCCCGCCGCCTCGAGCTGCGCCCGCGCGATCGCCTTCAGGTCGGCGTGGTCGCCGCGCCGTGCCGCGGCGCCATAGCCGGCGAAGGCACGATGCACCTCGTCGCCGGCCGCGTAGCAGCAGACCCCTGCACCCGGGCCGATCGCCGCGCTGATCTCGCGTCCGCCGAGCTCGCGGACCGCCGCGACGCCGTGCTCGACGATCCCGCCGGCCAGTCCGCGCCACCCGCCGTGCAGCGCGCCGACCGCCTGCTCGCGACACCAGCACGATCGGCAGGCAGTCGGCCACGCGGACGACGCAGGCCACGTCGCGGCGAGCGGTGACCTGACCGTCGTAGTCCCCGCTCATCGGCTCAGGCTCACCCGACACGCGGCGCACCGCGACGCCGTGCACCTGGTGGTCCTGCGCCCAGCGGGCGATCGGGATCCCGGTGTGCGCCGCCACGGGCGCGGCGGCAGGTCCGGCCGGCGGCGTGAGATCGCCGCTGAGCGCCGTCGTGAATGCTGCATGGCCGCCGGGCAGGTCCAGGGTGATCAGGCCGTCCTGCCAGGTGAAGGGGGCGGGGACCCGCACTACGCGATGTGGATCGGCACGTCGGCGAGCAGCTCGCGCTGTGCGTACTCGAAGCAGGCGCGGCCGGGTGCCTGGAGCGTGTCGCGCAGCATCCACGGGGCTCCGCCACGGCGACTGGTCCGATCCCACACCCAGACGCGGGCCGAGGCCACCTCGGTGTTCCAGCAGCGCATCAGCTCGCCGTCCGGATCGTCATACGTGACGCCGACGAGCGTCTCGCGCGGCGCCTGCACGTCGAAGGCGACGCGGCGGGTGCCGGTCGCCGTCTGAGCCCGGTAGCACGCGAGCGTGCTCGACGAGGTCGCTCGCAGGACGCTGCGAGGGCTCGTCGCCTCGAACTCCTCCCCGAGCAGGCGGCCGACGACGGACGTGTGCGGACCGACGGCTCGCCCGAAGCGCCGGCCGACGATCGAGATGCCGTCGATCCAGTCGCCCGCGCGCGGCTCGCCGTCGGCGCTCTCGAGGTCGGACGCGTGCATCCACCCCCACTGGCCCGCGTGCTTGGCGCCCCACAGATGGGCCTGTGCGCCGCGCGCACCCGAGAGCTCGATCTCGCGGCCGTCGAATGTGACCGAGCCCTCGATCGCCACCGACGGCTGCGGGATCACGTACATCGTGCGGGCCAGACGCGCACGCTCCACGAGCGGGTGGACCGGCAGGCCGGGACGGTCCGCGGGCTCCCAGCGCAGCTCCCAGCCGAAGTCGTCGAAGGCGCCCGCCGTCCCGCGAGCCGACAGCTCGGCGTCGGCGATGATCAGCCGCCTGGGATCCGGCTCCTCTCGCAGCGCGTCGATCGGGAACGTCCGTCGCGTCGCCACCCGCGTGCCGTCCGGATGCATCGCGCAGAACCACAGCGAGCAGTCCGCCGGGCCGGCCTGCGGTGCGTGCATCGCGAAGCGGATCCAGATGCCGGTCCCCGAGCCGCGGTCGTTCAGGGTCAGGAACCACGACCTCGTAATGGCCGGTCCCGCGGTCCCAGCGCAGCGCGTTGAGGTCCATGCCCGGAATCTAACCCTGATCGGCGAGGGCGGCGGCAAGCTCGGCGTCACGTCCGCTCACCTCGCCGTCGAGCTTGCGGTCCAGCGCATGACGCAGGCGCAGCCCGACCTGCGGGCCCTCAGGGATCCCGGCCCCGAGCAGGTCGTTCCCGTCGATCTCCAGCGTGACGTTGCGCAGGTCGTCGATCCAGCGCCGCGCGTTGTCTCCCCCGGCCAGCGCGACCGCCTCGACCGGCGCGCCGCGGGCCGCGCGGGCGATGTCCGACGGCGTCCGGGCCGCCCGCAGAGGCGCGCCGGTGACCCAGCGCGACGCGGCGGCGACGACGTCGCGGTCACCGGCCGTGAACGCCAGGTGATCCAGCCAGCGCTGCAGCAGATCCAGGTCCATCGCGGCGGTGCAGGCGGCGAGCACCACGAGGTCGCGCCGGCCGTCGGGCGGCAGCAGCTCGAGCGCCGGCGCCGCGGCGGCCGGCCGCGCGACGAAGCCGGCCGGAAGCGCCCCCGGGTTGAGCTCGGCGACCTGCTCGAACACGGCACACGGGTCGTCCTCGCCGAGCGCGAGGCGCAGCTCGTTGCCCGAGGCGGTCGCCGCTGACCGCGCCGGGACGTGCCGCGCCGGCCAGCGCCCGCGTGTGCGGCTCGACGTCGAAGCCCAGCCGAGCCGCATAGCGCGCGATGCGCCACAGCCGCGTCGGATCGTCGCTGAACGACCGCGTCGTGCAGCACCCGCAGCACGCCCGCCTGCAGATCGTCGAGCGCGCCCGACGACCGCCTGCACGCGGCCATCCGGGCAGCGAGACGGCGATCGCGTTGATCGTCACGTCGCGTCGCAGCAGATCCTCCTCGATGCTCGCCGGCTGCGACGTCCGGCAGGGTCCCGGGAACCTCGTAGGTCTCGGTCCGCGTGCGCGCCAGATCGAACCGGCAGTCCCCCGCGGTGACGATCGCCGTGCCGAAGCGCTCGTGCTCCTGCACCGCTCCTCCGAGCATCGCCGCGAGTGCGTCCGTGTCGCCCTCGACCGCAACGTCGAGCTCACGCGGCTCGTTCCCCAGCTGCATGTCACGGACGGCACCGCCCACGAGCCACACGCCATCGAGCGACGCGGCGGCATCGAGCAGCCTGCCGCCCGCAGGGGCTCCGCCGGAGCGCTTCGACCACGTGGCTTGCGACCATAGGAGTCAGATGATCCCGCGTTCGCGCAAGGCCCGTGTCGTCGTCGCGACGCTCACCACCCTGATCCTCGTCGCCGGCGCGATCCTCGCGTGGGCCCTGACGCACGACCGCCCGGGCGATGTGACGAACACCGACGTGGCGTTCGAGACCGCGCCGACGACGACCGTGGCGCCGCCTCCGGTGAAGGAGACGGCTGGCTTCGAGTGGCCGATCTACGGCTACACCCCGGGCCGCGGGCGCAACTTCCCGCTCAACCAGCCCGCGCGTCCGCCGTTCGTCCAGCGCTGGGCGGTGCGCGGCAACGACCTGCTCGAGTTCGGGCCCGGTCGCCGGCGGCAGCTCGCTGTACCTGCTGAAGAACAACGGCGCGCTGTACGCCATCAAGCGGCGCAGCGGGGTCGTCTACTGGAAGAAGAAGCTCGGCAACCTGGCGGCGTCGTCGCCCGCCTACCGCAAGGGCGTCCTGTTCTGCACGATCCTCGAGGGGCAGCCAAGGGCTCCAAGCAGGGCCGCGTCGTCGCCTTCAACGTCGAGTACCCCCGCGTGCGCTGGGCCCGCACGCTCCCGAGCCGCACCGAATCCTCGCCGCTCGTCGTCGGCGACACGGTCTACGTCGGCAGCGAGAACGGGACGGTGTACGCCCTGCGCGCCGACGACGGGCTGCCGCGCTGGACGTACAAGGCCGAGCGGCGCCGTCAAGGGCGGCCCGGCCTACGACAACGGCAAGCTGTTCTTCGGCGACTACAGCGGCCACGTGACCGCCGTCGACGCCACCAGCGGGGCGCAAGCTCTGGTCGGTGAACGGCGGATCGGGGCGCGTTCGGTCTCGGCGGCGGCCAGTTCTACGCGACGCCGTCGGTGGCGTTCGGCCGCGTCTACCTCGGGAAACACGAACGGCAGCGTCTACTCGTTCTCCGAGCGCAACGGCGCGCTCGCCTGGCGCAAGGGCACCGGCAACTACGTCTACTCCTCCGCCGCCGTGGCCGACGAGCCCGGGATCGGGCCGACCGTCTACGTCGGCTCCTACGACGGCACGATGTACGCCCTCGACGCGCGGACGGGCCGCGACCCGCTGGTCGCGGCGGGCCGAGGGCAAGATCTCCGGAGGCATCCAGATCATCGGCGACCTCGTGTTCTACTCGACGCTCAACGGTCACACGACCGCGCTCGGCGCGGCGACGGGCAGACCCGTGTGGACCGTCGCGCGCGGGAAGTTCAACCCGGTGATCTCCGACGGCCGCTACCTGTTCCTGAACGGGCAGACGAGCCTCTTCGCCTACGACCTGCGCCCCGGGCAACGGCCCGGTGGCGGAGGTGCCCGGTGACCGCCCGTCCTGAAGCCGCCGGTCCGCGACCGCGCGCGCCTGAAGGCGACGGGCCGCTGAGCGCCGGCTTGCAATACGGGCGCAAGGGCGTACAACACGTCTTGGTGGCCACGTTCTGCCTCATCCACGGGCAGTGGCACGACGGGTCCTGCTGGGATCCTGTCGCCGATCGCCTGCGAGCGCTCGGTCACGAGGCGCTCACTCCCGACCTGCCGATCGACGATCCGCTCGCGGACTACGAGCAGTGCGCGCTGCCGGCACTCCGCGCGCTCGACGGCGTCGATGACCCCGTCGTCGTCGTGGGCCACTCGCGCGGATCGGCGGATGCGGCGCTGGTCGCCGCGGCGCGCCGTCCGGCACTGCTCGTCTACGTGTGCCCGCGGTTCGGCGGATTCGCGGCCCCGCCGGACGCTCCCAGCGTCTTTCGCGAAGGCTTCCCGTTCCCCCCGATGGACGCCGAAGGCAGGGCGGTGTGGACACCCGAGGCGGCGATCGAGGCCATGTATCCGCGGCTGCCACGCGAGACCGGACGCGCACTCGCCCAGCGCCTGCGACCCGGCGCATCCGCGGTCGGCGAGTACCCCCTCCGTGAGCACCCCGACGTCCCCACCGCGCTGATCTACGCGACGGACGACGAGATCTTCACGCCCGAGTGGGAACGGTTCGTCGCGCGCGAGGTGCTCGGCGTCGAGCCCATCGAGATTCCCGGCGGGCACTTCCCGATGGCGGAGGACCCTGACGCGCTCGCCGGCCTGCTCGACCGCCTCTGCGCCGACGCCACCGGGCCCCCGGCTTAGGCGACGGCTGCCGCCGGCCGCACGGGGATGCCGGCCGCGGCCAGGTGCGCCTTGGCCTGCGCGATCGTGTACTCGCCGTAGTGGAAGATCGAGGCGCACAGCACGGCGTCGGCGCCGGCGTTCAGCGCGTCGACGAGGTGGTCGAGCGTGCCCGCGCCGCCGGAGGCGATCACCGGGACGCCGACGGCGCCGCGCGACCGCACCGGTGAGC
Organism: uncultured Solirubrobacteraceae bacterium; assembly: GCA_963781935.1. Taxonomy (GTDB): domain Bacteria; phylum Actinomycetota; class Thermoleophilia; order Solirubrobacterales; family Solirubrobacteraceae; genus F1-60-MAGs163. The sequence continues at coordinate 852,317 of CAWAHX010000005.1, read as the reverse complement.
GGCAAGGTCGTACCCGTCGCTCGTCCCGTCACGGTCCATGCTCGTCAGCAGGATCTCCCCGGCGCCGCGCTCGACGGCCTCCTGGATCCAGGCGACGGCGTCGCGGCCCGTCGGCGTGCGGCCGCCGGCGACGTACGCCTGCCAGGTCTGCGCCGCCCTCGTCCGCCTTCGCGTCCACGGCGAGCACGACGCACTGGGCGCCGAAGCGCTCGGCCAGCTCGCCGATCAGCTCGGGGCGCTGCAGCGCCGCGGAGTTCACGCTGACCTTGTCGGCACCGGCGTCCAGGACGGCCTGGGCGTCCTCGACCGAGCGGATCCCGCCGCCGATCGTGAACGGCACGAAGACGTTGTCGGCGGTCCGGCGGGCGAGCTCGGCGACCGTGTCGCGCTTCTCGTGCGTCGCCGTGATGTCGAGGAAGACGAGCTCGTCGGCGCCCTCGGCGTCGTAGCGCTCGGCCAGCTCGACCGGGTCGCCCGCATCGCGGATCGCGACGAAGTTCGTGCCCTTGACGACGCGCCCGGCGTCGACGTCGAGGCATGGAATGACGCGCTTGAGGTGCACGGATCCAGACTAGCCAGGCGCCGTCAGCCGCCCTGGAGCGCCCGCTGCCCCTCGACTGATCGTGAAGCGCTGCTCGTACAGCGCCTTCCCGACGATCACGCCGCCCAGGTTCACCTGGCGCAGCGCGGCGAGCGCGCGCAGGTCGTCGAGGGTTCCGATGCCGCCGGAGTAGATGAAGCGCCCGCGGACGACGTTCGCGATGCGCCGCACCTCGTCGAGGTCGACGCCCCCGAGCATCCCGTCCCGATCGACGTTCGAGTAGACGAACGAGCGCACGCCGCGATGCTGCAGCGACTCGATCACGCCCTCGGCCGGGAGCTCCGTGCTCTCCTGCCAGCCCGAGACGGACACGTGACCGCCGCGCGTGTCGATGCTGACGATCAGGCGCTCGCGGAACGCGCCGAGCGCGTCGTCCAGGAAGTCGACGTCGCGCAGCGCCGCCGTGCCGAGGATCACGCGCTCGACGCCGGCGTCCAGCGCGTCGCGCACGGACGCCAGCGAGCGCAGCCCGCCCCCGAGCTGCACCGGAACCGCCAGCTCGCTCGTGATCTCCTCGACGTGGTGCAGGTTGGCCGGCGACGCCGCTCTTGGCGCCGTCGAGGTCGACGATGTGCAGGAACCGCGCGCCGGCCTGCACCCAGGCGCGGGCCGCCTCCAGCGGCGAGTCGCGATAGACCGTCCGATCGTCGAAGTCGCCCTGGACGAGGCGAACGGCCTGCCCGTCGAGGATGTCGATCGCCGGGTAGAGGATCATGCGGGCGTCCGGGCACAGAGAGCCGCGAAGTTCGCGAGCATCCGCAGGCCGTGGACCGACGACTTCTCCGGGTGGAACTGGGCACCGAACACACTCCCGCGGCGCACGACGCTGGCGAACGTGGCGCCGTACTCGCTGACGCCGAGCACGTCTGCCTCGTCGGCGGGGTGCGGCACGTAGGAGTGCACGTGGTAGAAGACCGACGGGTCGGGCAGTCCGTCCAGCAGCGGCGACGAGCCCTGCCACACGACCTCGCTCCACCCGATGTGCGGCAGCTTCAGCCCCGGCGCCTCGAGCGCGCGGACCTGGCCGGGAATCAGGCCGAGGCCCTCCGCGCCGTCGTGCTCGGTCGAGGACTCGAACAGGAGCTGCATCCCCAGGCAGCAGCCGAACAGCGGGACGCCGCTCTGCGTCAGCTCGAGCACGAGCTCGTCGTAACCACCGGCGCGCAGCAGCCTCCATCCCGGAGGGAAACGCGCCGACGCCCGGGAGGATCAGGCCGTCCGCCCGCCTGAGCGCGTCGTGATCGCCGCTCAGGACGGCGCGTGCACCGATGCGCTCGACGGCCTTCTCCACCGAGCGGCGGTTCCCGATCCCGTAGTCGATGATCCCGACCGTGACCGACATCAGTCCGTCAGCGTCCCCTTCGTCGACGGGATGCCCGTCTCGGCGGGATCGATCGCCACGGCCTGGCGCAGCGCACGGGCGAACGCCTTGAACGCCGCCTCGATCATGTGGTGGGCGTTCGACCCGCGCGGCACCTCGACGTGCAGGGTGAGCTTCGCGCTGCTGGCCACGGCGCGGAAGAACTCGTCGAGCAGCTCGTGATCGAACCCGCCGGTGCCGCCCGGCGGCAGCTCGGCGTCGAACACGAGCAGCGGGCGGCCGGAGACGTCGATGGCGCACAGCGCGCGCGCCTCGTCCATCGGCACGACGGCGTGGCCGTAGCGCGTGATGCCCGAGCGGTCGCCGAGCGCCTCGTCGAGCGCCTTGCCGAGCGCGAGCCCGGTGTCCTCGACCGTGTGATGCGCGCCGGTCTGCAGGTCCCCGGTGACCTGCACGTCCAGGTCCAGGCGCCCGTGGCGCGCCAGCAGGTCCAGCATGTGGTCCAGGAACCCGACACCGGTCGAACGGCTGCCCCGGCCGCTGCCGTCGAGGTCGAGCTCCAGACGGATCTGCGTCTCCGCGGTGTCGCGGCTGATCTCTGCTCGTCGGCTCATCGCTTCTGATTCTCCCGTACCTCCATGGACGCTGCGTGCAGCCCGAATCCCTCGGCCCTCGCGATCGCCGCCCCGGGCCCCGCGAGCGCCCCGGCGGCGGCGCCGATGTGGACCTCGCTCATGCGCCGGCGGAAGTGGCGGACGTTCAGTCCGGAGGCGAAGCGGGCGGCGCCGCCGGTCGGCAGCGTGTGGTTCGAGCCGGCCACGTAGTCGCCGAAGGCGGTCGCCCCCTGCGCGCCGACGAACACGCAGCCGGCGCTGCGCACCCGCGGCGCGAGCTCCTCCGCCGCGCTGCCGACGAGCTCGAGGTGCTCGGGGGCGAAGGCCTCCGAGAGCGCGAGCCCGGTCACGATGTCCGGCACGGCGACGAGAGCCAGCGCCGCCCCCGTTGCGGGAATCTCGCCGACCCGCTCGGCGACCTCGTCGAGCAGCGCCTCGTCATCGCTGACGGCGACGGCGAGCGTGCCCTCCCCGTGCTCGGCCTGGGCGAGGAGGTCGATCGCCACGAGCGCGGGATCGGCGTCGTCGGCCGCGAGCACGAGCACGTCGCTGGGGCCGGCGAAGCCGTCGATGCCGACCGCGCCGGAGACGAGGCGCTTGGCCTCCTGCACCCAGAGGTTGCCCGGCCCCGCGATCACGTCGACCCGTTCGATGCTCTGGGTGCCGTAGGCGAGTGCCGCGATCGCGTGCGCGCCCCCCATCCGGTAGACCTCGTCGACCCCGCACAGCGCGCACGCGGCGAGGATCACGGGATGCCCGCCGGGGGCGCAGACCACGACCTGCTCCACGCCGGCCGCCCGTGCGGTGATGGCGCCCATCACGACGCTGCTCGGATAGGGCGCGCGACCGCCCGGCACGTAGATCGCCGCCCGGCGCACCGGGACCTCGCGCAGGCGCACGCGCTGGCCCTCGGGGCAGGTCGACGTCGACGTCCGCGCCGACGCCCGCGCGCGCGACCGCGCCGACGTTCGCGATCGCGACCTCGAGCCCGGCCCGCACCTCGCCCTCGAGTGCCGCCAGCGCCCCGGCCAGCTCGGCCGCGACGACGCGCAGCGGCGCCGGTCGAGGAGTCCAGGCGCGCGACGTGGTCCGTCAGCTCCGGATCGCCGCCGTCGCGCACGGCCGCGACGATCCGGGCGACGTCCTGCGTGATGTCCGCGGCCGCGGGCGCCAGCGCGCGGATCTCGGCGGCCAGCGCCTGCGCTGACGAGGGATCGTCCAGGCGCAGCCGCGCGCTAGGCGGCACGCAGCCGCTCCACGACGGTGTCGATCATCTCGGCCTTCAGGCGGTGGGAGACGCGGTTGGCGACCAGGCGCGCGGTCGCGACCGCGATCTCCTCCCGGATCACGAGCCCGTTCTCGCGCAGCGTCGTCCCGGTGGCCGTGAGGTCCACGATCGCCTCGGCCAGGCCCGTCAGCGGTGCCAGCTCGACCGAGCCCTTGACCTCGACGATCTCGGCCTGGCGCCCGGTGCGCTCGAAGTAGGCGGCGGCGATCTTCGGGTACTTCGTCGCGACGCGCATCACGCCCAGGCGCCGCAGCGCCTCCGCGGCACGGTCGGGCCCTTCGGGCGACGCGACGACCATCACGCAGCGCCCGTACCCGAGGTCGAGCAGCTCGAAGACCTGGCGCTCGCTCTGCTCCATGATCACGTCCTTGCCCGTGATCCCGATGTCCGCGGCGCCGGCCTCGACGTAGGTCGACGACGTCCGACGGGCGCATCGTGACGATGCCGACGTCCTCGAACAGGAGCTTGCGGTCGTTCTCGCGCACCTCCGACGGTGTCGATGCCGAGGCGATCGAGACGGTCGAGCGTGTCCTTGAAGAGTGCGCCGCGCGGGACGGCGATCGTGAGGCCGAAGTCGTTCACCGGTCCGTCTCCCCCCGCTCCTCGCCCGCGAGCGCCGCGTGCAGGCGATCGACGCCGAGGGCGAAGCCGACGGCGGGGAGCGGTCGCCCGAAGCGGCCGAGCAGCTCGTCGTAGCGCCCGCCGCCGCCCAGCGGCTCGCCGAGCCCGGGGTCGTAGACCTCGAACATCGCGCCCGTGTAGTAGCCCAGCCGCGGAAAGCGGCCGAGGTCGATGATCACGCGCGACGCGACGTCGGCGTCGAGCATCGCGACGGTCGCGCGCAGGCCGGCGAGCGCGTCGGCCAGCGGGCCCTCGGTCCCCGTTCGAGGACGTCGGCGCCGCCGCGGATCCGCGGGATGCGGCCGAGCAGCTCGGCCGCGGCGCTGTCCAGGCCAAGGGCGCCGAGCTCACGCTCGATGCCGACGAAGTCGCGCGTGCTGAGCTCGTGCAGGAGCTGGCCGCGGGACTCCGGCGGGATGCCGTAGGAGTCGAGCAGCGCCGGGTACAGCGAGGCGTCGCCAAGGCCGACGCGGAAGTCGTGCAGGCCCGTCGCCTCGAGCGCACGGCAGAGCACCGTCAAGCACCTCAGCCGTGCCGGCCTCACCGGGCTTCCCGACGAGCTCGATCCCGGCCTGCAGGAACTCGCGCATCTGGCCGCGGTGCGGGCGCACGGCGCGGTAGGCGTGGGCGGCGTAACAGAAGCGCAGCGGTGGCTCCGCGGTCGCGTAGCGCGTCGCGACGACGCGCGCGATCGGCACCGTCATGTCGGCGCGCAGCGCCAGCAGCTCGCCGTGGTCGTCGACGACGCGATACGACGGGGACAGGCCCGAGATCCGCGAGCCGCAGCGTCTCCTCGTACTCGACGGCGGGCGTCGACACCTCGCCGTAGCCGAACGTCGCGAACGTCTCGAGCAACGCCGACTGGATGCGGCGCAGCTCGCGCATCTCCTCGGGCAGGACGTCACGGGTGCCGCTGGGAATACGGAAGGTCACGGGACTCGTGAGGCTACGCGGACGGCGCGCTACGCGTGGACAGGCTCAGGATCGGACGCGACGCGCTCGATGCGGGCGCCGAGATCGCGCAGGCGCTCGTCGATGCGCTCGTACCCGCGGTCGATCTGGCGGATGTTGCCGATCTCGCTGCGCCCTTCGGCGCAGAGCGCGGCGATCAGCATCGCCATTCCGGCGCGGATGTCGGGCGACTCGACCCGCTCGCCGCGCAGGCGGCTCGGGCCGCTGACGATCGCGCGGTGCGGGTCGCAGAGCGTGATGTCGGCGCCCATCAGCACGAGCTTGTCGGTGAAGACCAGGCGATTCTCGAACATCCACTCGTGGATCAGCACCGAGCCCTCGGACTGCGTCGAGAGGGCGACGGCGATCGACGTCAGGTCGGCCGGGAAGGCCGGCCAGGGGCCGTCCTGCACCTTGGCCTTGTACTCCCCGACGTCGCGCGCGGTGACGAGCTTCTGTCCACCCGGGATCAGGACGTCAGCGCCGTCGAGCTCGGTGTGGAGGCCCAGGCGCGCGAAGACGAGCCGGATCATGGCGAGGTCGTCGGGGTCGGTGTCGGCGATGCGCATCTCGCCCCCGGTGACGCCGGCGAGCGCCATGAAGGACCCGATCTCGATGTGGTCGGGCCCGACGTCGTGGACGCAGCCGCCGAGCTCGTCCTTGCCGGTGATCGTCAGCACGTTCGAGCCGATGCCGCGGATGTCGGCGCCCATCTTGGCGAGCAGCCGCGCGAGATCCTGGACGTGCGGCTCACTCGCCGCGTTGCCGATCACGCTCTCGCCCGGCGTCAGCGCAGCGGCCATCAGCGCGTTCTCGGTCGCCATCACCGACGGCTCGTCCATGAACACGGTCCCCGCGCGCAGCCGCCCTCCGGTCGCCTCGATGATGATGTCGCGCTGCTGCTGGAAGGTGGCGCCGAGCGCGCGGAAGGCGTCGAGGTGCGGATCGAGCCGGCGGCGCCCGATCACGTCACCGCCGGGCGGCGGCATCTCGGCGCGCCCGAAGCGGGCCAGCAGCGGCCCGGCGAGCAGGAACGAGGCGCGGATCCGCTCGGCGTGGGCGCGATCGATCAGCGCGTCGCGGCTGGACGTCCGCCGCGCACAGGCTCACCTCGTGATCGCCGAGCCAGGTGACGCGCACGCCGATGCCGTCGAGCACGCGGAGCATCGCGTCGACGTCGCGGATCCGCGGGCACGTTGCGGACCACGAGCTCCTCGCTCGTGAGGACGGATGCGGCGAGGATCGGCAGGGCGCCGTTCTTGTTGCCGGCGGGCACGACGGTGCCGTACAGCGGGGTGCCGCCGTCGATGACGAACTTCTCCATAAGAGGGTGCGCGGAGGCGGGCCGAGCCAGGCGCTGGGCTAGGGTAACAGCCATGTCTGCACGGCTTTCGCGCGATGAGGCCTGGTCCCTGCTCACCGAGTGGGTGACGTCGGAATCGCTGCGCCGCCACTGCATGGCGGTCGAGGCGTCGATGCGCGCCTACGCGCGGCGAGACGGCGCCGACGAGGAGCTCTGGGGCGTCGTCGGGCTGCTCCACGACATGGACTACGAGCGCTACCCCGACCTCGAGACCGGTCACCCGCGGATGGCGATGGCCGAGCTCGAGTCGCGCGACGTCGACCCCGTGATCGTGCGCGCGATCGCCTCGCACGCCGACTCGCTGGGCGTCTCGCGCGACTCGGAGCTCGAGAAGACGCTGTTCGCCGTCGACGAGCTCTCCGGCTTCGTCGTCGCGTGCGCGGTGCGTGCGTCCCGCAGGGCATCCACGGCATGACCCCGAAGTCCGTCAAGAAGAAGCTCAAGCAGCCCAGTTTCGCCGCAGCGGTCAACCGCGAAGAGGTGACCGAGGGCGCCGCGCTGCTCGGCGTCGACTTCGACGAGCACGTCGCGATCGTCATCGCCGCGCTCGAGGAGCGCTCCGCGGAGCTGGAGCTCGACGGCGCCGCGACGTGACCGCACGGCTGCGCTACGCGGCCGTCCTGCGGACCCCGCACGTCCTGCGGCTGCTGACCACCGCGCTGATCTCGCGCGCGCCGATCGGCGTCGACGGGCTGGCCATCGTCCTCTTCGTGCGGGCCGAATACGGCTCGTACGCCACCGCCGGCGCGGTGGCGGCCTTCTTTGCGGCGGGTGCCGCCGTCGTCGGGCCGCTGATGGGCCGGCTCGTCGACCGCCTCGGCGCTCGACGCGTGCTCGTGCCGCTGGCGCTCGCTCACGCCGCCGGGCTGGGGGCCCTGATCCTGCTCGGCGCCGCGGCGGTCCCGGCCCCCCTGCTGTTCGTCACCGCGCTGCTCGCGGGCTCCTCGATCCCGCCGGTCGGCTCGGTCCTGCGTGCACTGTGGCCGACGCTCCTGGCCGAGCGCGACGAGCTGCTCACGACCGCCTACGCGCTCGACTCCGTCCTTCTCGAGCTGGCGTTCATCGTCGGCCCGGTCATCGTCGCCGGTGCGGCGGCGGTCGGGTCGCCGCAGCTGGCACTGCTCCTGTCGATCGTGCTCGTCGTGGTGGGGACGGTGCTGTTCACGGCGACGCAGGTCGTTCGCGACTTCTCGCCCGCGGACGATCACGCGCATGACACGGGCGGCCGCCTCGGTGCCGTGCGCGCTCCGGGCGTGCGCACGCTCGTGCTCGCCACGCTGCCGGTCGGCTTCTGCCTCGGGCGCCTGCGAGGTCGCCTTCCCGGCATTCGGCGAATACCTCAACGACCGCGCGCTGGCCGGCCCGCTGCTGGCCGTGTGGTCGGCCGGAAGCGCGGCCGGAGGCCTGCTGTACGGCGGCACACGCTCACCGGGCGGCGATCGACCGCACCTACCTGGGGACGCTGGCGCTGCTTCCCGTCGTGACCCTGCCACTGGCGCTGCCCTCGTCGTTCGCGGTCATGGTGCCGCTGGCGCTGCTCGCCGGCTGCGCCGTCGCTCCGCTGATCAGCGCCGCCAACCAGCTGATCGGGGACGTCGCTCCGCAGGGGGCGTTGACGGAGGCGTACACCTGGCTGCTGACCGCGCTCGTCGCCGGCGTCGCGGTGGGCAACGCCGCGTCTCGGAGCGATCGTCGACGTCGCCGACTGGCGCGTCGGCATTCGTGGTGGCGGCCGCCGTCGGGACGCTCGGGTTCGCGGCGGCCGTCCTGCGGCGCGCGACGCTGCGCACGCCGGTGGCCGCCCCGGCGCTGTAGGACCGCGCGCTCCGCTACTGCCAGCGGCCGCCGGCCTTCGCCCACTCGAGCAGGTGCTGGACGCCGCAGAAGCCGTCGACGATCCGGTGCTCGCCGCGGTGGCGGACGAGCAGGACGCGGGTGTCGCCGAGCGGCGCGTCGCAGTGCGCGCAGCGCCCGCGGCGCCCGTCCGGCGCAGCTCGCCCGGCGTCGACGGTCGCCGGCCGACCAGTGCGCGCCCTGGATGCACCCAGGGGACGACGTGCTCGAGGCGGCAGAAGACGGCCCGCCGCTCCCCGGCGGGCTCGAAGGCGCGGAAGCCCGTCGTCCGGCCCGACGGCCTCGCCGCACCAGCTGCAGTGCTCGGCGCTCACCGGCCGAGCGTATCGGCGTCTGCGGGCGGCGCGCCCGGCTATCGTGGCGGCCATGTCAGAGCGCCTGACGATCGTCGTCCTCGAGGGTGACAGACCGGCCAGGAGCTGCTCGAGCAGGCGCTGCGCGTGCTCGAGCCCGACGTGCATCGGCCTGGACCTCGACCTGCAGCGCTTCGACCTGTCCCTCGGCAACCGGCGCGCGACCGCCAACGCCGTCGTCAACGAGGCGGCGCAGGCGATGCGCGAGGCCGGGCTACGGCATCAAGGCGGCGACCATCACGCCGGAGGGCAGCGGACGACGTCGGCTCCCCGAACCGGATCCTGCGCGAGGAGGTCGGCGGGCGCGTGATCATCCGCACCGGGCGCCGCATCCCGGGCGTCACCCCGGTCGCCGGCGTCCATCACCCGATCTCCGTCGTGCGGATGGCCGTCGAGGACGCCTACGGCGCCGAGCAGTGGCGCGAGGGCGAGGCCGGCGCGCCGACGAGGTCGCCTTCCGGACCGAGCGGATCACGCGCTCCACCTGCCGGGCCGTCGCCGAGTACGCGTTCCGCCAGGCCGGCAAGATGGGCGGCCAGCGTCTACGGCGGCCCGAAGTGGACGGTGTCGCCCGTCTACGAGGGGATGCTCAAGGAGGAGATGGACGCCGCGGCCGCGCGTCACCCCGACGTCACCTACCAGCCGGTCCTGATCGACGCGACCTACGCGGGCCTGATCACCGGCGCCGCCGACGTCGCCGCTCGTGATCCCGGCGCTGAACCGCGACGGCGACTGCCTCAGCGACCTCGTGATGCCGATGTTCGGCTCGATCGCCGGCGCCGAGTCGGTCCTGCTGGCCTTCGACGACGACCTGCAGACGACTCGTGGCGATGGCCGAGGCCCCGCACGGGACCGCGCCCGGCGCTCGAGGGCAAGGACCTCGCCAACCCGATGGCGATGATCCTCGCCTGCGGCGGCGGTGCTGCACTACGCCGCGGTCGCCGGCTGGCCCGGGGCCGAGCGCGCCTCGCGGGCGATCTACGAGTCGGTGCTCGAGGCCAGCGCGGCGGGCATCCGCACGCCCGACCTCGGCGGCCACGCGTCGACCAGCGAGTTCACCTCCGACGTGATCACGCGCATCCGCACGAAGATCGAGGTCTGGTCGTCGCTGGGCTCGACCGTCTAGCGGCCACGCAACCGGCTCACTCGGGGACGCGGTCGAACGCGGAGCCCACGGCCACGGGTGCCCGAGGGTCCGGGTCCATGCCGAGGCCGGCGCGGTGGCGGCGCATCCGGCGCGCGTAGACCCAGCGCTGAACGGCGAGCGTGATCGTCGTCGCCAGCGAGCAGTCCGAGGATGTTCAGCGCAAGCTGCTTGCTGGAGCCCAGCCACGAGTCCCAGTCGCGGTACGCGGTCGACAGTCCGATGTCGGCCGCAGCGGGGATCGTGGTGATCGAGATCGCCACGCCGACGAGCGCCGCCGACTTCCCGAGCGTGACCGAGAGCATGCCGGCGGCGCCGGCGCACAACGCCACCACGACGGAATACCAGTCGGGGGCGGCGATCGACTGGGCCAGGGTGTTGCCGGCTCGCACGAAGTGCGCGGGGGCCACACCGGTCAGCTTCAGCAGCAGCGTGACGAGGAACGCCGCGACGATCGCCGCGGTGAAGCCGGCGATCAGCGCGGCGAGCCCGCGGAACGCGATGTCGGGCCGGCGGCGCACGGTGCCCACCGAGAAGGCGGCGATCGGACCGAAGTCGGGGCTGACCGCCATGGCTCCGACGACGATCGGCGCGGAGTCGATCAGGATCGCGACGGACGCGATCATCCCGGCCAACGAGAACAGCGCCACGAGGCCCGCGCTGATGAAGCCCTGGTCGGCGATCTTCGCGGCCACGTTCTCCCAGATGACGGCGTCGGCCGACGAGCCCTGGGAGTGCGCCTCGGCGGCGCGCGCGGTGCTCGAGACCGACGCGTCGAGGTGCTCGATGTCGATCGTCCCGACCTCAGGGATGCCGAGGTGCTTGAGATCGGCGATGACGTAACTGGCCTCCTCATCCGCGACGTCGCACGACAGGACGTCACCGTGGGGCTCGATCGCCGCGTCGCGATACACGATGAGGTTCGTGCTTGAGGGGCACCTGCGGATCAGCTCGATGGCCGCGTCGGACTCAGGCCGCGGCGCGATGATGCGCAGGTGGATCACGGCGCGGATGCTGCGCCGCCGACGAGCGCCTGCAACTCTCGTTGCACGATCGAGCCAGTGTTCCCGGGCGTTTTGTGCCCCTGTGGACATCGGCGGCGGGATCGTCCGACACCGCGCCTACCGTACGAACACATGTTCCCTCGCACGTCATCCGTCCGTGACCGATCCAGCGATCAGCCGCCGGCGCCCCTGCACACGGCAGCGTGGCGCACGACGCCCACGCTGAGCGCCGCCGCGCCGCCCGCCGCGCCGCCGCGCCGGGTCCGTCACGCGTTCAACGTCGCAATCGCGTTCGTCACGCTCGACGCCGTCTGGCTGGGAGACGCTCCGGTCGAGCCCGCTGCCCGGAGTGCGCATCCGCATCGCCGGCAGGCCACGAAGGGCGCCCGTCCGCGCCGTGCCGGCACCGTGGCGCCACGGGACGGCGTGTGCATCTGCCACCCCCGCAGCTCGTCGCGGTAGGTGCCGAACCGAGTGGCCAGGTGGTGCCCCTGGGGCCACAACGCGAAAGAGCCGCCCCGGAGGGCGGCTCAATCAAGATAAACCGGCGGCGACCTACTCTCCCAGGCCCGAAGGGCCAAGTACCATCGGCGCTGTGGGGCTTAACTGCTCTGTTCGGAATGGGAAGAGGTGTTTCCCCCACGCCATAGCCACCGGAAAATTGCGAGACCACCCTTCGGCGGACCTTGAAAACTGCACCGTAGCCACGGTTCTGGGTACCACTGATTCTCAAAGAGAACCGTCAAGCCCTCGGACCATTAGTACCGGTCTCCTTCACACCTCACGGTGCTTCCAGATCCGGCCTATCAACCTGGTGGTCTACCAGGGTCCTTACCCCTTCTAGAGGGTGGGAGAATTCATCTCGAGGCCGGCTTCCCGCTTAGATGCCTTCAGCGGTTATCCGATCCGTTCGTAGCTAAGCTGCGGTGCCCTTGGCAGGACAACAGCTACACCAGAGGAACGTTCACCCCGGTCCTCTCGTACTAGGGGCAAATCCTCTCAATTCTCCAACGCCCACGGCAGATAGGGACCGAACTGTCTCACGACGTTCTGAACCCAGCTCGCGTGCCGCTTTAATGGGCGAACAGCCCAACCCTTGGGACCTACTACAGCCCCAGGATGCGACGAGCCGACATCGAGGTGCCAAACCGGGCCGTCGATGTGGACTCTTGGGCCCGATAAGCCTGTTATCCCCGGAGTACCTTTTATCCGTTGAGCGACGGCGCTTCCACTTGCTACCGCCGGATCACTATGACCTGCTTTCGCACCTGCTCGGCTTGTCAGCCTCGCAGTCAAGCTCCCTTATTGCCATTGCACTCTACGCACGATTTCCGACCGTGCTGAGGGAACCTTTGCACGCCTCCGTTACATTTTAGGAGGCGACCGCCCCAGTCAAACTACCCGCCTGGCACTGTTCACTGCCCGGATTCACGGAGCAATGTTAGACGTCCAATACATCAAGGGTGGTATCTCAAAGTTGGCTCCACATCAGCCGCAGCCAATGCTTCAAAGCCTCCCACCTATTCTGAGCGAAATGCACCGAACGCCAATACCAGGGTGTAGTAAAGGTTCACGGGGTCTTTCCGTCTAGCCGCGGGTACTCGGCATCTTCACCGAGACTGGAATTTCACCGAGCCCATCGTTGAGACAGCGCTGAAGTCGTTACGCCATTCGTGCAGGTCGGAACTTACCCGACAAGGAATTTCGCTACCTTAGGACCGTTATAGTTACGGCCGCCGTTTACCGGGGCTTAGCTTCGCTGCTTTGGGCGAACCCTAACAACTCCACGTAACCTTCCGGCACCGGGCAGGCGTCAGCCCCTATACGTCGTCTTTCGACTTAGCAGAGACCTGTGTTTTTGGTAAACAGTCGCTTCAGCCTATTCACTGCGGCCCCCTCGGGCTCGGCCGGCAAGCGGCTCTACCCTACTGGGGCGCTCCTTATCCCGAAGTTACGGAGCAATTTTGCCGAGTTCCTTAACGATGGTTATCTCGATCACCTTAGTATTCTCTACTTGCCCACCTGTGTCGGTTTTGGTACGGGCACGCGCTTCCTCCCTAGAGGATTTTCTCGGAGGCATGGCGTCGGGGACTCGCCGGCTCATGAGCCAGCTGGCGTCGCGCCTCAGGTTATGCAGTCCCGCATTTAACTAGGACCACCCCTACACGCTTACCCCAGGACTACCATCGCCTGGGTTCCCTTAGCCTTCCTCGTCCCCCCATCGGTCAAACGGAAGCGACGTGGTACAGGAATATCAACCTGTTATCCATCGACTACGCCTTTCGGCCTCGCCTTAGGTCCCGACTAACCCTGAGCAGACGAACTTTACTCAGGAATCCTTGGGCAATCGGCGGAGGGGATTCTCACCCCTCTTTCGTTACTCATGCCAGCATTCTCACTTCCCATGCGTCCACGACTGGGTTACCCCGCCGCTTCACTCGCATGGGAACGCTCTCCTACCGCGTGATCGGTCCGAAGACCTCACACACCCGCAGCTTCGGTGTTCTGCTTGAGCCCCGTTGAATTATCCGCGCCCGGACACTTGACCAGTGAGCTGTTACGCACTCTTTCAAGGATGGCTGCCTCTAAGCCAACCTCCTGGTTGTCTGTGCACCCGGACATCGTTTCCCACTTAGCAGAAACTTGGGGACCTTAGCTGGCGGTCTGGGCTGTTTCCCTTTTGACGCTGAAGTTTATCCCTCAGCAACTGACTCCCGGAGTAGACGTTGGTGGTCTTCGGAGTTTGCCTGATGTCGGTAAGCTGGTAGGCCCCCTAAACCAAACAGTGCTCTACGGCCACAACGCATTTTATCCGAGGCTATACCTAAATATATTTCGGAGAGAACCAGATATCACTGAGCTTGATTAGCCTTTCACTCCGACCCACAGGTCATCCGCCCAGTTTTCAACCTAGGTCGGTTCGGCCCTCCACGAGGTCTTACCCCCGCTTCAGCCTGCCCATGGGTAGCTCGCTCAGTTTCGGGTCTGCCGCCTACGACTATGTGCGCCCTATTCGGACTCGCTTTCGCTTCGGCTCCGCTCATCGCTTAACCTTGCCGCAGACGAGCAACTCGCTGGCTCGTTATGCAAAAAGCACGCGGTCACGGAACAAGTCCGCTCCCACCCCTTGTAGGCACGTGGTTTCAGGTACTATTTCACTCCCCTTCCGGGGTACTTTTCACCTTTCCCTCACGGTACTAGTCCGCTATCGGTCACCTAGGAGTACTTAGCCTTGGAGGGTGGTCCCCCCAGATTCAAACCGCGTTTCACGGGTGCGGTTCTACTCAGGAACGCTTGACGGAAGACCATGCAGTTTCGGCTACGGGACGATTGCCCTCTTTGGTGTGCGGTTCCACGCACTTCGCCTACCACATGATTTTGTAACTTCCGCCGAGCCGGCCACGGCTCGGAACAAACGCCCTACAACCCCAGACGCGCAACGTGTGGCCACTTACACGTGCCTGGTTTGGGCTGGTCCCTTTTCGCTCGCCACTACTCAGGGAGTCTCGGTTGATTTACTTTCCTCGGGGTACTGAGATGTTTCACTTCCCCCGCTTGTCTCCTGCCGGCCTATGTGTTCAGCCAGCGGTAACGCCGCATTACCGGCGCTGGGTTTCCCCATTCGGGAATCCACGGATCACGAGCTATTCAACGCTTCCCCGTGGCTTATCGCAGTCGTTCACGCCCTTCATCGACTCTAGGTGCCAAGGCATCCACCATGTGCCCTTACTATCTTGACGGTGATCACTCGATCCCTTCCAGGATCGAGCGGTGATACCCGTTTTGACCCGATCGCTTATCGATGATCGGGTCGGTGGCTACTGTGCAGTTTTCAAGGAGCGCCGAGAGGGCTTGTCCGCCGGCCGCGCGACACGGTGGCCGAGCGACGGGCGAGCCGGTCTCTCAAAACTCAACAGCATGCGCCCGCTAAACCCCGGCGGAATGCCGGTGGTCGCGAGGCCAGGTTCGGTCGACATGCTAGGCAACAGGGTCGGTGGTCACTCCGCCGCCTCCGCGCCGAAGCGCAGAGCGGGACATGACGCCGTGTCCTGCCGGCCCCCGAAGGGGCTCCCTAGAAAGGAGGTGATCCAGCCGCACCTTCCGGTACGGCTACCTTGTTACGACTTCACCCCAGTCACGAGCCCCACCTTCGACGGCTCCCTCCCTTGCGGGTTAGGCCACCGGCTTCGGGTGTTGCTCACTCCCGTGGTGTGACGGGCGGTGTGTACAAGGCCCGGGAACGTATTCACCGTGGCGTGCTGATCCACGATTACTAGCAACTCCACCTTCATGTAGGCGGGTTTCAGCCTACAATCCGAACCGAGACGTACTTTGTGGGATTCGCTCCACCTCGCGGTATCGCTGCCCTCTGTATACGCCAATGTAGCACGTGTGTAGCCCTGGACATAAGGGGCATGATGACTTGACGTCATCCCCGCCTTCCTCCGGTTTGTCACCGGCAGTCTCGTATGAGTCCCCAACTTAATGCTGGCAACATACGACGAGGGTTGCGCTCGTTGCGGGACTTAACCCAACATCTCACGACACGAGCTGACGACAGCCATGCACCACCTGTGAACCTGCTCCGAAGAGAAACCGTGTTTCCACGGCGGTCAGGTACATGTCAAGCCCAGGTAAGGTTCTTCGCGTTGCTTCGAATTAAACCACATGCTCCGCTGCTTGTGCGGGCCCCCGTCAATTCCTTTGAGTTTTAGCCTTGCGGCCGTACTCCCCAGGCGGGGCACTTAATGCGTTAGCTTCGGCACGGAGGGAGTCGACACCCCCCACACCTAGTGCCCATCGTTTACGGCGTGGACTACCAGGGTATCTAATCCTGTTTGCTCCCCACGCTTTCGCGTCTCAGCGTCAGTACCGTCCCAGCGAGCTGCCTTCGCCATTGGTGTTCCTCCTGATATCTGCGCATTTCACCGCTACACCAGGAATTCCACTCGCCTCTTCCGGACTCGAGCTTGACAGTATCCATCGGCATTCCAGGGTTGAGCCCTGGACTTTCACAACGGACTTATCAAGCCGCCTACACGCGCTTTACGCCCAATGATTCCGGACAACGCTTGCCCCCTACGTATTACCGCGGCTGCTGGCACGTAGTTAGCCGGGGCTTCTTCTGAAGGTACCGTCACTCCGCACGGCTATTAACCACGGAAGCTTCGTCCCAACTGAAAGGGGTTTACGACCCGAAAGCCTTCTTCCCCCACGCGGCGTTGCTGCGTCACGCTTTCGCGCATTGCGCAAGATTCCCCACTGCTGCCTCCCGTAGGAGTCTGGGCCGTGTCTCAGTCCCAGTGTGGCTGATCGTCCTCTCAGACCAGCTACCCATCGAAGCCTTGGTAAGCCGTTACCTCACCAACAAGCTAATGGGCCGCGGGCCGCTCCCAATGCGGAGGCCGAAGCTTCCTTTCGTCACATCCCTCACGAGATGGGACCACATTCGGTATTAGCCCGGGTTTCCCCGGGTTGTCCCGATCATTGGGGCACGTTACCCACGTGTTACTCACCCGTTCGCGGCTCTGCCCCAGGGCAAGCCCTGGTTCGTCGCTCCACTTGCATGTGTTAAGCACGCCGCCAGCGTTCGTCCTGAGCCAGGATCAAACTCTCCATGAAGTGTCGCGGAAGTGGCCCGAAGACCTCGACCCGCGACGATCGAAACCCTGCGCCGGCCCGAAGGCCTGCGGAGGGCAGAGAGTTTGTCGTGACCACTTCGTTGCGGTGCCACATACACGAGGCACCGCGGTCATGACAGGTAATGCTCAGTCCGCCACCAGTCCAGCAAGCTGGTCTGCGGCGGATCGAACCTGGACGCACATCTCAAGGCCATAAGCCTCGAGGTGCGCATGCTGTTGAGTTTTCAAAGACCGCCGCGCCCAGTCGGGAAGGTGATGCCTTCACTCAGGACGCTCCCCCACTCGAGAGCGGAGGAACGGACCGATCAGTATAGCGCCGTAGTTGGAGCCTCTCAAGGAGACCACTTGCGCGGCGCAGGCCGACCGGACGCGGAACTGTAGCAGCCCAGAGCCCGCCGCGCACGGCGCCTTGACCGCTCCCGTCAGGAGATCACGTGGACGGAGACGACGCGCTCGCGGGCGCGGTCATCGAAGTCGAGCAGCACGATCTGCTGCCAGGTCCCGAGACCGAGCCGGCCGTCGACGATCGGCACGGATTCGGACGGCCCGACGAGCGCCGCGCGAAGGTGTGCGTGGGCGTTGGTGTCCGCGTTGCGGACGTTGTGCTCGTAGTCCACGCCGGCCGGGGCGAGGCCCTCGAGCAGTGCCTGCAGGTCCGCGACGCCGCCCGGCTCGTACTCCATCGTCGTCACGCCGACCGTGGCGCCCACCGCGAACACCACGACGACGCCGGACTGCACGCCGGAGCGCGCGACGATCGTGCGCACGCCCTCGGTGATGTCGACGATCTCACCGTCTCCGTCGGTCGCCAGGCGCAGCAGACCCGCGTGAATGGCCATTCAGCGCACCCGGAGGAGACGGAACTGGCGCCGCCCGAGCTGGACGACGGCGCCGTCCAGCCGCGCCACCGGCACATCGAGGTCCCCGCCCAGCGTCTCGCCGGCGACCTTCACGCCGCCCTGGGCGAGCAGACGGCGAGCCTCGGAGCGCGACACGCCGAACGCCTCGGCGAGCGCCGCGGGGAGATGGACGACGCCGTCCCGGGCGCTGACGACCGCCTCGTCGACGGCCTCGGGCGCCTCGTGCTGGACGTGGACGCGGTCGAAGTGCGCCTCGGCCGCCTGTGCCCCGGCCTCGCCGTGGAAGCGGGCCACGATCGCGCGCGCCAGAGCGCGCTTGCGATCGCGAGCACCGGCATCCGCGGCCGGAGGATCGATCCCGAGCAGCGTGAACCACGAATCCATCGCGTCGTCGGGCAGGCGCATCGTCTTGCCGAACATCTCCTCGGGGGCCTCGGTGATGCCGATCTGGTTGCCCTTGGACTTCGACATCTTCTCGGCGCCGTCGGTGCCGGGCAGGATCGGGAGCGTCAGCACCCCCTGCTCGGCCATGCCGTAGTGACGCTGGATGTCCCGTCCCAGCAGAAGGTTGAACGTCTGGTCGGTGCCGCCGAGCTCGATGTCCGAGCGGACCGCGACCGAGTCGTACCCCTGCATCAGCGGGTAGAGCAGCTCGAGGATCGAGATCGGGGCCCCGGCGGCGTAGCGCGTGGCGAAGTCCTCACGGTCGAGCAACTGGGCGACGGTGGTCGTACGGGCCAGGCGGAACAGGTCCTCCATCGACATGTCGAGCCACTCGCCGTTGAACCGCAGCTCGTAGCGCTCGGGGTCATCGTCGATGACCTTGAACGCCTGACGCTCGTACGTGCGCGCGTTGGCGGCGATCTCCTCACCGGTCAATACGGGCCGCATCGCCGACCGTCCGCTCGGATCGCCGACGCGCGCGGTGTAGTCCCCCACGATCAGGACGACGCGATGGCCCAGGTCCTGGAACTCGCGCAGCTTCTGCAGGACCACGGTGTGACCGAGGTGGATGTCCGGGGCGGTCGGATCCAGGCCGAGCTTCACGCGCAGCTGACGGCCGTCCTTCGCGGCCTCCGAGAGCTTGCGCTCGAGCCCGCCCGCGGGCAACGACTCTGCGGCGTTGCGGGCCAGGAAGGCGGCGTCGGAACCGGCGGAATCCATCCGGCCCAATGCTAGAGTCTGCGGCGCCGGAGCAGGCGTGTGGCCCTTGTGCCTGCCGGTTGCAGCAGCACCCGAAGTGCCGCCCCGGGTGCCCGCCGCCGCCCTGACGCGTACCGCGTGACGATGAGCGACGACGACCGCCCAGACATCCACCTCCTGCCACCGGACGAGCCGACGCTCGCGCCCGACGAGCTTCCCCTCCGCGCAAGCCGAAGGTCAAGAAGCGACGGCTGCTGCTCGTCGCGATCCCACTGGTCCTCCTCGCCGTGATCTCGACGATCTTCGGGATGATGATGGCGCTCGCCAGCGACCTGCCCAACCTGGAGAGCGCCAAGGAGTTCCGGACGGCGAAGAACTCGCTGCTGTTCGACCGCCTCGGCCACCCGCTGGGGATCCTGACCAGCAGCCGCAACCGCGTCCTGGTCCCCTACGACGACATCTCGCCGTACATGCGCAACGCGATCATCTCGATCGAGGACCGCCGCTTCTTCGAGAACAGCGGCGTCGACCTGCGCGGCATCGGCCGGGCGTTCGCCAAGGACATCACCTCCGGCGGCGCCGTCCAGGGCGGCTCGACGATCGCCCAGCAGTTCGTCAAGAACGCGCTCGAGGCGCAGAGCGACCGCACGGTGTTCCAGAAGCTCAAGGAGTCCGCTCTCGCGTACCACCTCACGCGCAAGTGGTCCAAGCAGAAGATCCTGACCGAGTACCTGAACTCGATCTACTTCGGGAACGGCGCCTACGGCATCGAGTCGGCCGCGCGCGTGTACTTCGGCCAGGACGTCAACCACATCGGGTGCGGGACGACGCGCAAGCGACCGTGCGCAAAGGAGCTCAACGCCCCCGAGGCGGCCCTGATCGCCGGGATCGTCGCGAACCCGTCGGCCTTCGACCCCGTCGCCCACCCCGAGGCCGCCAAGCGCCGGCGCGACCTCGTCCTGAAGCAGATGTACGCCCAGGGGCGGATCCCGCGGGGCGAGTACCTCGACGGCGTCCAGCAGGGCCTTCCCGGCAACGTCGTGCCGCCGACCGTCGACACGAAGGCGCCGTACTTCACGACCTGGGTCAGCCAGCAGCTCGTCGAGAAGTTCGGCGCGCGCACCGCCTACGAGGGCGGCCTGAGCGTGAAGACGACACTCGACCTGGACCTGCAGAGGGCGGCGCAGGCCGCGATCGCCAAGAACCTCGCGGGCATCGGGCCGTCGGCGGCGCTCGTCGCGATCGACAACAAGACCGGCGAGGTCCGCGCGATGGTGGGCGGGACCGACTACAAGGAGCGCCCCTTCAACCTCGCCACGCAGGGCCAGCGCCAGCCGGGATCGACCGTCAAGCCGTTCATCCTCGCGACGGCGCTGAAGAAGGGCTACGGCCTGGGGTCGGTCTGGGAATCGCGCAAGCGCGTCTTCGACGTCCCGAACACCGGCGGCAAGGAGAAGTTCGTCGTCAACAACTTCGACAACTCGTACGTGGGCTCTCGCGATCTCGGGTCGGCCCTGACGTTCTCCGACAACGCGGTGTTCGCGGCGGTCGGCATCTCGACCGGGACGAGGCGCGTCGCGAACTTCATCGAGCGCATGGGCGTCCGCACGCCCGTCTCGAGCAACCCGGCGATGACGCTCGGCGCCTTCAAGCAGGGTGTCTCGGTCCTCGACTGGGCGCACGCGTACGAGTCCTTCGCCGCCGGCGGCGATCGTGTGTGGGGATCCCTCGGAGCTCCGAAACGCGGGCCGGTCGGCATCGAGTGGGTCCGCAAGACCGGCTCGGACAAGATCCTCAAGCGCAACAAGGTGCACCGCACACGCGTCCTGTCACCGGCGCTCACGCAGGAGACCGTGCAGCAGATGCAGACGGTCGTCTCCAGCGGCACGGGCAAGCGCGCCGCCTACGGCGGCTTCGCGGCGGGCAAGACGGGCACCACCGAGAACTTCGGCGACGCCTGGTTCGCCGGCTTCACCGACCGCATGACGATCGTCGTGTGGGTCGGATACGCCGACTCCAACAAGGCGATGAAGACGGAGTACGGCGGCGAGCCCGTCGCCGGCGGCACGTTCCCGGCGCAGATCTGGCACGACTTCGTCATCCAGATGAACGCGATCTTCAAGAAGCGGATCGCCGATCGCCAGGCCGCGAAGGACGGGACGACCGTCGACACCACCCAGGACCCGTCCACGCTGCTCGACGGATCGGGAGACACGTCCGGGACGGGCGGCACAGGCGGCACGGACACCACCGGGGGAACAGGCGGTACCGGCGGCACCGGCGGCGGCACGAAGGGTGGCGGCGGCACGGGCGGGACCGGCGGAGGCGGCACGGGCGGGACGGGCGGCGGGAACGCCAAACCCGCACCGAAACCGGATCCGACGCCCGCGCCGACACCGGCGCCCACACCTGCGCCCGGCAGCGGCGGCGACTCCGGCGGCGTCAGCGCGCCGAGCGGCTGAGCAGCGGCGCCCCACCGGGCGCCGGTCGCGAGAGACAGCGGCTGTCCGCCGCGCTGAATCGCCAGGGCAGGTCGACGGCCTTCGTGATCCCGATGCGCGGGCCGGCGACGATCGGGCGCGGGGGCGCGCCGCGGTCGCGCGGGGCGATCCGCACCGGACCGTCGACGAGGCTCGTCCCGTTGAGGCCGAGATCCACGCCGAGCGCCTGAGTGAGCTTCCCGGGCCCGGAGCAGAGGTCCCGTTCGCGCGCGACGCCGCGGCGCAGGCGCATCAGCTCGATGCCATCACGTGGCTCGAGCGCACGGATCAGGACCGCGGCGCCCACGTCCGGTCCCTCGACGACCGCGTTCAGGAGCGCGTGGATGCCGTACGAGCGGTAGACGTACGCGACGCCCGGCGGGCCGAAGAGGGTTCTCGTGCGCGCGGTGAGGCCGACGTACGCGTGGCTCGCGGGCTCGTCGTGGTGGTAGGCCTCCGTCTCGACGATCACCCCGGAGCACTCGCCGTGGTGCACGACGCACCCGATCAGGTCGCGGGCCACGCCGACGACGGGCCGGTCGTAGAAGCCGCGGGTGAGAGCGCTGCGGGCGGCCATCAGCCGCTGAGCAGCCCCCGCGCGAGATCGAGCTGCTCGCGCACGCGTGCGAGCGAGGTGCCGCCCTCGCTGACCTTCGATTCCAGCCAGGACGAGCGCTGGAGCACATCGGCGACGCCGCCGTCCAGATGCTCGGAATGGGCGGCGAGCTCCTGCGGCGAGAAGTCCGAGAGCGAACGACCGCTCTCCACGGCTTCGCGGACGAGGCCGGCGACGATTCCGTGGCACTCGCGGAACGGCACGCCGCGCTTGACGAGCAGGTCGGCGAGATCGGTCGCGGCGATCAGCTCGTCCGAGGCGGCACCCGCCATCCGCTCGGCGTTGAAACGGGCCCCGCGAATCATCCCGGCGGCGGCGGCGAGGCTCAGGCGCAGCGTGTCGACGGCGTCGAACAGGTGCTCCTTGTCCTCTTGCATGTCCTTGTTGTAGGTCAGCGGAAGGGCGTGCATCACCCCGTGCAGCGCGGTCAGGTGGCCGACGACGCGCGGGGCCTTCGCGCGCAGCAACTCGGCGGCATCCGGGTTCTTCTTCTGCGGCATGATCGACGAACCGCTGGTCCAGGCGTCGGAGAGGACGACGAAGCCGAACTCCTCGCTGGACCACAGCACGAGCTCGGCGCCCAGCCGCGAGAGGTGCGTCGCGCACGTCGAGGCGGCGCTCAGGTAGTCCAGGACGAAGTCGCGGTTGCTGACGGCGTCCAGCGAGTTCGGCGCGACCCCGGCGAAGCCCAGTTCCTGAGCCACCATCCGCCGGTCCGTGTCGAAGTTCACGCCGGCCAGAGCGCCCGCACCGAGCGGGAGGTTCGCCACCTGCGAGCCCGTGAAGCGAAAGCGCTCACGGTCGCGTGCCAGCATCCAGACGTAGGCGAGCAGGTGGTGGCCGAGATACACCGGCTGCGCCCGCTGGAGGTGCGTGTAGCCGGGCAGCGGCCAGTCGATGTGCGCCTCTGCTGCGTCGAGCAGCGCGCGCATCAGCAGCTCGATCCGCTCGATCGTCTCCAGCGCCGCCTCGCGGGTGAACAGCGCGACGTCGGTCGCGACCTGGTCGTTGCGCGAGCGCGCGGTGTGGAGCTTGCCGCCGACGGGCCCGGCGAGCTCCGTGAGCCGGCGCTCGACCGCCATGTGGATGTCCTCGTCGTCCTCGCGGAACGGGAAGCTCCCGGACCGCAGCTCGTCCTCGACGCCGTCCAGGCCGGCCAGCAGCGCGTCGCGGTCCTCGCCGGAGATGATCCCCTGAGCGGCCAGCATCCGCGCGTGGGCGCGCGACTGGGCGACGTCGTAGGGCCACAGGCGCCGGTCGACGTCCAGCGACCGGTTGATCGAGGCGAAGTCGGGATCCTGCGGCTCGGCGAAGCGGGACATGAGGCCGCGAGTCTAGGGCTCGAGGACCGCCCGCAACGTCGTCGCCACCCGGTCGACCTGCCCCTCGGTCATCTCGGGGAAGAACGGCAGCGCGATCGATCGCGCCGCGACGTCCTCGCACACCGGGAACTCGCCCTCGCGGTGACCGAAGCGCTCGCGATAGAAGCTCATCAGGTGGATGGCGGGGAGATACGGCTTGCTCTGGACGCCGCGCTCGCGCAGCGACCGGATCACGTCGTCGCGGTCGTGGGCCGCCGGGACCTGGACGACGAACACGAACCAGCCGCGGCGAGCCCCGCCCGCGTCCTCGCACGGGAGGCCCAGCCCCTCGACGCCCGCAGCGCGCGCGGTAGGCGGCGGCGACCCGGGCGCGTCCCTCGAGCATGCCGTCGAGCCGGTCGAGCTGCGCCAGGCCGATCGCGCACGCGATGTCGCTGAGGCGGTAGTTGAACCCGAGGCGATCGTGGTCGAGCCAGCCCATGTCGGGCGCGCGGCCCTGGTTGCGCTCGGAGTCGATCCGCTCCTTCATGGCGCCGTCGCCGAGCGTGATCATGCCGCCCTCGCCGGTGGTCAGCTGCTTGTTCGCATAGAAGCCGAACACGGCCGGGTGCCCGCGTCCGCCGACCGGCGCGCCGTCCGCGTGGAACGCGCCGAGGGCCTCGCAGGCGTCCTCGACGATCGGCAGCCCGAGCCGCTCGAGGGCCGGGACGTCGGCGGGATAGCCGAAGATGTGGACCGGGAGCAGCGCCGCCGTGCGCTCGGTGACCGCGGCGGCCGCGGCGGCCGGGTCGAGGTTCAGGGTCAGCGGGTCGATGTCCGCGAACACCGGCGTCGCGCGCTCGTAGAGGCACACGTTGGCGCTGGCGACGAACGAGAACGGCGACGTGACCACCTCGTCCCCTTCGCCGACGCCGACGGCGCGCAGGCACAGGTGCAGGCCGGTCGTCCCGCTGGAGACGGCGCTCGCATGCGGCGCGCCGACGCGTGCGGCGAACGCGCTCTCGAACTGCGGCACGCGCGGCCCGAGCGAGAGCTGGCCGGAGCGCAGCACCTCGATCACCGCGTCCTCCTCGGCCTGCCCCAGGACCGGCCGTGCGAGCGGGATCTCCTCCTGGCTCACGCGGACTCCGCCGCCGCGCTGCGCGCCGCGGCGCCGCGGTCGCGCCGCAGACCCTGCTCGGGATACTCGAGCGAATCCACGAGCGCCTGCCACGAGGCGGCGATGACGTTCTCGCCGACGCCGATCGTGCCCCAGACATCGTTCCCGTCCGAGGCGTCGATCAGCACGCGCGTGATGGCCCCGGTCGCCGTGGCTCTCGTCGAGGATGCGGACCTTGTAGTTCACGAGCTCGATCTCGCTGAGGTGCGGGTGGATCACCGTGATGGCGCTGCGCAGCGCGGCGTCGAGGGCGTTGACGGGGCCGTTGCCCTCCGCGGTGCGCACGTAGCGCTCCCCGTCGATCCAGATCTTGATCGTCGCCTCGGTCTCGACCTTCCCCTCGGCGCGCTGTTCGACGATCACGCGCCAGCTCTCGAGCTGGAACAGCGGCTCGTACCCGCCGCTCTCCTTGCGCATCAGCAGCTCGAACGACCCGTCAGCCGCCTCGAACTGGTAACCGAGGTGCTCGAGCTGCTTGACGCGGTCGACGATCCGCGCGCTGCCCTCCTCGTCCAGCTCGAGCCCGGCCGCCTGCGCCTTCTCCACGACGGTCCCGCGGCCGGAGAGCTCGGAGACGAGCACGTCGCGCCGGTTGCCGATCAGCGCGGGATCGACGTGCTCGAACGTGCTCGAGTCGGCACGGATGCCGGCGGCGTGCAGGCCCGCCTTGTGCGCGAACGCATGCTTGCCGACGTACGGCTGGGCCGGATCCGGGGCGCGGTTCAGCAACTCGTCGATGTAGTGCGCGGTCGGCGCCAGCAGCACGAGCTGCTCGGGCGTCAGCACCTCATGCCCCATCTTCAGCTGCAGGTCGGCGATGATCGTGACGAGGTTCGCGTTTCCCGTCCGCTCGCCGATGCCGTTCATCGTCCCCTGCACCTGGGTCGCCCCGGCGTCGACGGCGACGAGCGTGTTGGCGACGGCGCAGCCCGCGTCGTCGTGGGTGTGGATGCCCAGCGCGACGCCGGGGAGCGCCGCCGCCGCGGCGCTCACGCCCGCGGCGATGCGCGACGGGAGGCTGCCGCCGTTGGTGTCGCACAGGACGAGGCGCTCCGCGCCCGCGTCAGCGGCGGCGCGCAGGCAGTCGATCGCGTAGTCCGCGTCGGCCGCCCACCCGTCGAAGAAGTGCTCGGCGTCGAGGATCGCCCGCTTGCCCTGCGCGACGAGGAACGCGATCGACTCGGCGATCATCGCGAGGTTCTCCTCGCGCGAGACGCGCAGCACCTTCTCGACGTGCAGCACGGAGCTCTTGCCGACGAGCGTGATCACGGGCGCGAAGCACTCGGCGAGCACCCGCAGGCCGTCATCGCCGTCGGCCGCGACGCCGCGCCGCCGCGTCATGCCGAAGCCGACGACCTGGGCGTGGTCGAGCCGCTCACCGGCGAGCAGGTCGAACAGCTCCTGCTCCTTGGGGTTCGAGGACGGGAATCCGGCCTCGATCAGGTCGATGCCGAGCACGTCGAGGCGATGCACGACGCGCACCTTCTCCTGCGCGGTGAGGCTCATGCCCCCGCCGCCCATGCCGTCGCGGAGCGTGGCGTCGTAGAGCTGGATCGAGGGTGTCACGGGAAGGTCCTTTCGGGAGGCGGAGGGGACGGATGGGCAGCGGCTCGCGCTCAGCGCGCGCGCCGCCCCCGAATTCGCCGCCCGGCGTCACTCACGCCGCACCGCTCCCATCGGCCGGGGCCGCCGCCGCGCCCTCGGCGGCGGGCACCGGGTCGAGCCACTCGCGGTAGCGGTCGGCCCGCCCGTACAGCGCGTCCTCGAAGGTCGCCTGAACCGCCAGCGTGACCTCACCGGGACGGCCGGTGCCGATCGCGTGGTCGTCGATCTCGCGCACCGGGACCAGCTCGGCCGCCGTGCCGCACATGAAGACCTCGTCGGCCAGGTACAGCTCGGCGCGCGCGATGTCGCGCTCGACGACGGTGAAGCCCAGGTCGGCGGCGATCTGCATGACCGAGCG
The DNA here is from genome assembly GCA_963781935.1 of uncultured Solirubrobacteraceae bacterium. Classification (GTDB taxonomy): domain Bacteria; phylum Actinomycetota; class Thermoleophilia; order Solirubrobacterales; family Solirubrobacteraceae; genus F1-60-MAGs163. Next base: position 826,018 of record CAWAHX010000005.1, on the reverse strand, counting down.
CCGGCTGATGCCGTCGAGGATCGAGGCCGTCGGCGGCGGGGTGGCGATCACGCCGTCCTGAACGATGTAGATGTTCTCGCCGGAGCCCTCGCAGACGCGCCCGTGGTCGTCGAGCAGGATCGCCTCGTCGTACCCGGCCTTCTGGGACTCGATCTTCGCCAGGATGCTGTTGAGGTACTGGCCGCCGGCCTTGGCGGCCGGGATCAGCGACTCCGGGCTGATGCGCCGCCAGGAGCTGACCTTCGCCCGGATGCCCTTCTGCTTGCCCTCCTCGCCGAGGTAGGCGCCCCACTCCCAGACGGCGATCGCGACGTCGACCGTCGCCTCGAGCGGGAACAGGCCCATCGTCCCGTAGCCGCGGAAGACCAGCGGGCGGATGTAGCAGGAGCGCAGGCCGTTGCGGGCGACCGTCTCGAGCGTCGCCTGACGGATCTGCTCGCGCTCGAACGGGATCGGCATGTAGTACAGCCCGGCGGAGCGGAACAGACGGTCGACGTGGTCCTGGTGGCGGAAGATCGCCGGGCCGATCTCGGTGTCGTAGCAGCGGACCCCTTCGAAGACCGAGGTGCCGTAGTGCAGCGCGTGCGTGAGCACGTGGACCTGGGCGTCCTCCCACGCGACGAACTCGCCGTTCATCCAGATGAGATCGCTGGGCTCCACGTCGTCCTTCGTCCTTTAGCTCACAAGTGCCAGTACGGCCTCGGTGGCCTGCGCCGTCGTGGCCTGGCCGCCGAGGTCCCGGGTGAGGAGACCCTCCTCCAGTGCCCGGTCGACAGCCGATTCTAGGGACGCGGCCTCGGTTTCCCAACCAAAGGCGTGCCGCAGCATCAGGGCCGACGAGAGGAACATCGCGAGCGGGTTCGCGATCCCCTGGCCCGCGATGTCCGGCGCGGAGCCGTGGACGGGCTCGAACAGGCCGGGCCCGTCCGGGTTTCCGATGCTCGCGCTGGGCAGCATCCCGATCGAGCCCGTGATCATCGCCGCCTCGTCGCTGAGGATGTCGCCGAAGAGGTTCTCGGTCAGGATCACGTCGAAGCCGGAGGGGTTCGACACGAGCTGCATCGCCGCGTTGTCGACGAGCAGGTGCTCGAGCGGGACATCCGGGAACTCCTGCGCGTGGACCCGGATGACGACCTCGCGCCACAGCCGGCTCGTCTCCAGGACGTTCGCCTTGTCGACGCTCGTGACCTTGCGGCGCGCGGCGCGGAACGCCGTGCGGGCGATCCGCTCGACCTCCTCGACGGAGTAGGCGCAGAGGTCGCTCGCCATCTCGGCGGTGCGCCGCTTCTCCCCGAAGTAGATGCCGCCCGTCAGCTCGCGCACGACGAGCAGATCCGTCCCGGCGATCCGCTCCTCGCGCAGCGGGCTGGCGTCGAGCAGCGCGTCGATCGCCCGCACCGGCCGCAGGTTGGCGAACAGGCCCAGGCCCTTGCGCAGGCCCAGCAGGCCCTGCTCGGGGCGCGGCCTGTCGGGATCGGTCGTGTCCCACTTCGGGCCGCCGACCGCGGCGAGCAGCACCGCATCGGCCGCGCGGCACGCCGCCAGCGTCGCGTCGGTCATGGCGGTGCCGTGCTCGTCGATCGATATCCCGCCGAACAGGTGCTCGGTGTAGGCCAGGCGCCCGGGCACGACGGCGTCGAGGACCTGGACCGCGGCCGCGGCCACCTCGGGCCCGATGCCGTCACCCGGCAGCAGGGCGATCTGCTTCGTCTCGCTCATCAGGGCCTCAGAGGCTCGTCGTGACGGGGCCGGGGCGCTCGCGCTCGTGCTCGTACAGGTCGATCGCCTCGCCCATCTTGAGCGTCATGCCGATGTCGTCGAGTCCGTGCAGCAGACGATGCTTCGTCTCGGGGTCGACGTCGAACCGCGCGACCTGGCCGTCCCCGTAGCGGACCTCCTGGGCCTCGAGGTCGACCGCCGCGCTCCCGGCCTGCGCGATCGCGCGGCACTCGTCCTCGCTGAGCGCCACCGGAAGCAGCCCGATCTTCGTCGAGTTCGACTGGAAGATGTCGGCGAACGACGGCGCGATGACGGTCTTGAAGCCGTAGTCCTCGAGCGCCCACGGAGCGTGCTCGCGCGAGGACCCGCAGCCGAAGTTGCGGCCCGTCACGAGGATCGGGTTCTTGGGCAGGTCCCAGCCGGGCTCCTTGGCCCAGTCGTAGAACAGGTACTCGCCGAAGCCGGTGCGCTCGACCCTTTTCAGGAATTGCTTGGGGATGATCTGATCGGTGTCGACGTCGTCGCGCGCCAGCACGGACACCGGGCCTTCGATCGTGTGTACGGGCTCCATCATGCCTCCGGGTTCCACTGGCGGATGTCGACGAAACGACCCTCGATGGCGGCTGCGGCCGCCATCTGCGGGCTGACGAGGTGGGTTCGGCCGCCGCGGCCCTGACGCCCCTCGAAGTTGCGGTTCGAGGTCGAGGCGCAGCGCTCACCCGGCTTCAGCGTGTCGGGGTTCATCCCCAGGCACATCGAGCAGCCGGCGCCGCGCCAGTCGAACCCGGCCGCGCGGAAGACCTCATCGAGGCCCTCCTCCTCGGCCTGGCGCTTGATCGCCACCGACCCGGGGACGACCATCGCGTAGACGCTGCCCGCGACCTTGCGGCCCTTGATGACCTCCGCGGCGGCGCGCAGGTCGCCGATCCGCGAGTTCGTGCACGAGCCGATGAACACCCGGTCGAGCGCGATCTCCTCGATCGGGGTGCCGGCCTCCAGGCCCATGTACTCCAGCGCGCGCTCGTCACCGTCGCTCTGGGGCACCGGGACGGCGCCGCCGACGCCGGTCACCATCTCGGGGTTCGTGCCCCAGGTGACCTGCGGGCTGATCGCCGCCGCGTCGACGACGACCTCCTTGTCGAAGCTCGCTCCGTCGTCCGTCCTCAGGGCACGCCAGCGCTCGGCGAGGGAATCCCAGTCCGCGCCGGTGGGGGCCGCCGGGCGGCCCTTCACCCAGGCGATCGTCGTCTCGTCCGGCGCGATCATGCCGGCCCGGCCGCCGGCCTCGATGGTCATGTTGCAGACGGTCATGCGACCTTCCATCGAGAGCGACTCGATCGCCGGGCCGGCGAACTCGACGACGTGGCCGACGGCGCCCTCGACGCCGATCTGGCCGATCGTCGCGAGGATCAGGTCCTTCGCCGTGACGCCGTAACCGAGCTCGCCCTCGTAGCGGATGCGCATCGACTTCGGCTTGCGCTGCACGAGCGTCTGGGTCGCGAGCACATGCTCGACCTCGCTCGTCCCGATGCCGAAGGCCAGCGCCCCGAACGCGCCGTGCGTCGCCGTGTGGCTGTCGCCGCAGACGATCGTCATGCCGGGCTGCGTGACGCCGAGCTCCGGGCCGATGACGTGCACGATCCCCTGGCGGTCGGAGCCCAGCGAGTACACCGGGATGCCGAACTCGGCGCAGTTGGACTCCAGCCGCTCCACCTGGACGCGGCTGAGCTCGTCCTTGATGCGCGCGGCGACCGGCGTGCCGTCCGTCGGCACGTTGTGGTCGGCGGTCGCGATCGTGCGGTCCGGGCGGCGAACCGTGCGCCCGGCGAGCCGCAGGCCGTCGAACGCCTGCGGGCTCGTGACCTCGTGGACGAGGTGCAGGTCGATGTAGATGAGGCCGCCTGAGACCTCGTGATCGGCCCAGATCTTGTCGAACAGCGTTGTTGGTGGTGACATCCTCTAGCTCCGTCGGAGGCCCGCGCTGACGACGGCCAGGATGGCCGCCTCACCCGGGCCCGGGTTCTCGAAGTGGTGGGACAGGTCGGCGTCGAACGTGACGGTGTCGCCGGTGGCGAGCGCGTGGCGCTCGCCGTCGATGTGCAGCACCACCGCGCCCTGCTCGACGAGCGCGATCTCGCGCGCGCCCGGCTCGTGCATCGGCGGGTCGCCGGGCCCGCCGGTCTTCGCTCCCGCCGCCAGCAGGTGGCGCGAGAGCTCGGCGCGCTGACCCGGCAGCGGCGGCGTGAGCACCTGGAAGCGATGCCCGCTGCGTGCGGAGCCCCCGCCGCGGCGCTCGGACTCGCGCACGACCGTGACGCTGCCGGACTCGTCCAGGCGCAGCAGCTGCGAGAGACGCAGGTCCAGCCCGGAGGCGATCCGGCTGGCCACCGACAGGGTCGGGCTCGTCTCCCCCCGCTCGACCTGGCTCAGCATCGGCGCGCTGACGCCCGATCGCTCGGCGAGGTCGCGCAGCGACAGCCCGCCGGCCTCGCGCAGCGCCTTCACGCGCGGTCCGATGCTCAGGACCTCGGGGTTGTTCTCGGTGGCGACCATCGGACGACTGTACGTTATCACGTACAGTCGTCCGGACGCTGCCGAGACGTTCTACGAGGCGGCGAGGCTCGCTGCGCGCTCGGCCGCGGAGGCCTTGGCGACGGCCATCGACAGCGCGCGCACGTAGGCGCGGCCGGCGGCCTCGATGATGTCGGTCGCGACGGCCTGCCCCGAGCCGGTGATGGCCTCCTCGGCCAGGCCCCCCGGCACCTCGGGCTTCAGGCGCGAGCCGTGCTGGGCGAGCTCGATCACGACCGAGACCTCGCCGAGGGCGTCCTGGCCGCCGGTCACGGCCTCGACGCGGAACTCGCGCAGGCGAGCGTCGACGCCGACGGCGGTGTTGATCGCACGGAAGACCGCGTCGACCGGCCCGTCGCCGAAGAAGGACCCCTCGGCCACCGTCCCGTCCGGGAGGCGCACCGTCACGCGCGCGTGCGGCGGGCGCGTCGACGAGGCCTCGACGTCGAAGCTCTCGAACTGGAAGCCGCTGACCTCCTCGCGCAGCTCGTCGGTGACGAGCGCCTCGAGATCCAGCGCGGTGACCTGCTTCTTCTTGTCCGCGATGTCCTTGAAGCGCTTGAACGCCGTGTTCAGCGCCTGCCCCTCGACGACGTAGCCGAGCTCCTCCAGCGCCGCGCGCAGCGCGTGGCGGCCCGAGTGCTTGCCCAGCACCAGCTGGTTGGCCTCGAGGCCGACGGTCGTGGCATCCATGATCTCGAACGTCGTGCGCTCCTTCAGGACGCCGTCCTGGTGGATGCCCGACTCGTGCGCGAACGCGTTGCGGCCGACGATCGCCTTGTTCGGCTGCACCGCGTATCCGGTCAGGCGCGAGACAAGGCGGCTCGAACGCGCCAGCTCCGTCGTGACCACGCCCGTGTGGAGCCCGTCGAGGTCCTTGCCGCGCGTGTGCAGCAGCATCACGATCTCCTCGAGCGAGGCGTTGCCGGCGCGCTCGCCGATCCCGTTGATGGCGCACTCGACCTGCCGCGCGCCCGCCTGGACGCCGGCGAACGAGTTCGCGACCGCGAGGCCCAGGTCGTCGTGGCAGTGGGTCGACACGACGACGCCGCGCAGGTCGGGCACGAGCTCGTACAGCGTGCGCAGGAACGCGCGCGTACTCGTCGGGCATCGCGTAGCCCACGGTGTCGGGGATGTTGATCGTGGTCGCGCCCTCGTCGATCGCGATCTGCAGGACCTCGGCGGTGAACTGCGGGTCCGAGCGGGTCGCATCCATCGGCGAGAACTCGACGTCGTCGCAGAGCGACTTCGCCTGCGCGACGGCGGCGCGCGCGAGGCCGAGCACGTCCGCGCGCGTGTTCTGCATCTGGAACTCGATGTGGATGTCCGAGGTCGAGACGAACGTGTGGATGCGCGGGCGCTCGGAATCCTTGATCGCACTCCAGGCGGCGTCGATGTCGGTGCTGTTGGCGCGGGCCAGCCCGGCGATCACGGGCCCCTGCACCTCACGCGCGATCGCCTCGACCGCCTCGAAGTCTCCCGGCGAGGCGATCGGGAAGCCCGCCTCGATGACGTCGACCTGCAGGCGCGCGAGCTGCTGGGCGATCTCGAGCTTCTCGGTCGTGTTCAGCGAGATGCCGGGCGACTGCTCGCCGTCGCGCAGCGTCGTGTCGAAGATCAGTACTCGGTTGGGGTCCACGTCGTTCACGTTCCTTCTCTCTCGGCTCATTCCTACGGACTTCTTCAGGTGTGTTCGCGGCTACGCGGCCGCCAGCGCGTTATTCCCCCCGAGGGGGGAGGAGAAGAAGTCGGTGGGCGAGCAGGAACGACATGCTCTGAGGAGCCTACCAACGGAGGTCGGGCGCGCAAGCCCTACTTCGCGTGACTGCGCGAGGCGACGCTCGTGCCCGGGGCGAGGCTGGTGCGCGTCGCCACGCCCCACCGGTCCCGGGAGACGACCGTCAGTGCCGGGCGCGTCCCGGCGGCCACGAGCGCGCTGGCGCGCGGGCCGAGCTTCAGACGGACGATGACCGACTTGCCGCCGTCGGCATCGAACGACGCCGAGGCCAGGCGCACGCCGGCGGTCGTCCGCGCGCGAACGACGCCGTCGCAGAGGCCCGCGGCCTTCGGGCAGACGATCGTGACGAGCGCGAACCGCGGCTGCATGCGCACCCGGGCGATGCGGACCTTGTGGCCGGTGCTCGTCGAGGACGCCGTGGTGACGGACTTCCCGTTGGCTCCCGGCTTCCCGGGCGTGCCCGGGCTGCCGGGCGTCCCGGCCGGACCGGGCGTGCCCGCCGTGCCCGCCGCACCGGAAGTGCCGGGAGTGCCGGCCGGGCCCGCAGGACCCGCCGGACCGGTGGGGCCCTGGCTGCCACCGCCACCGGATGCGCCGCCGTCCGAGAGCAGGCTGACGTTGTCGACGAGGAAGCCCGCACCGAGAGTCGACGGGACGTTCGGGTTGCTGTCGAGGCGGAAGACGAGCGAGTCGACCATCGGGACGCGGTTGGCCGCCGAGATCGCATCGGAGTCGCGGCGCCAGTAGTTCTCCCAGGACTCGGCGGTGGCGATCTTCGCCCCGTCGACCCAGATCTCGACCGTGTCGTTGTCGTAGCCCTCGGCGAAGTTCATGACGAGCTTCACGTTGTGCGGCACACTGCGGTCGAGCGCGGAGGCGACCGGCTGGATCTGGTAGGGCACGTGGCCCGCGAGGTCGCGCGAGGTCAGCGGATAGTCGCCCCACTCGAGCAGCAGGCCGGACGGCTTGTCGCTGACGCGCAGCAGGCCCATGCGCGATCCGTCGCCGCGATCGGGCGAGACGGACATCGTGAGGCCCTGCTGCTCCGTCGACGGATCGGCGGAGGCGATGTCGAACGAGGCCTCCATCCGCGGCTGGCGGGTCCCGCCCGAGGTGAAGCCGTACGCCGAGGTGCTCTCACCCGCGGCGTTGGAGAGCGACGGGCTGTAGGTCTGGTCCCAGGACGCGGTGTCCGTGACGGCGTTCGAGATCCGCAGGCTCTTGACGCCGAAGCTGTGCGTCGGTGCGACGATCGGGGACGGCGGGGTGATCGCCGACGGCGGTGTCATGTCCAGGACCTCGACGTCGTAGGCGCCGGTCATGACCCAGCCCTGCTGGCCGTCGATCGTTCCGGGATGCATCGACTCGAAGTCCCACGAGGACGAGTCGGCCCGGGCCGCGGGCGCGACGGCGGCGCAGACGGCCGCCGCCAGGAGCAATGCGCGAAGGACTCTGGACGCAGGCATGCTCCGGCCCCCATCGGCGCCGTCGCGGTGGTTCTTGAGCCGCGACGACGGACCTCGACACGCCGTACGACGAGCGGCGTGTCGCGCGCGACGAGCGGTCGGTCAGGGGACCAGGACGACCTTGCCGACGTTGCGGCGCTCGCCGAGGATCCGGTGCGCCTCGGGTGCGCTGGGCGAACGGCACGGCGTCGGACACGACCGGCTGCAGCGTGCCGTCGTCGATCATGCCCTGCAGCGGCCCGATCCACGGCTCCAGCGACCCGCGGTCCTCCCACAGGCGCAGCATGTTCAGCCCGATGACCGCCTTGGACTCCCCCATCTGCTTGACGAGGTCGAATCCGCGCATCATCCGCAGCGCCTGCGGGAGCGCCTTGCGCAGGTTGCGCGTCTCCCCCTGCATGACGCTCGACGCGCCGAACGCGACGAGCCGGCCGCCCGGCGCGCAGCAGCCCGTAGCTGCGCTTGAACGACGCGCCGCCGATCGCGTCCATGATCAGGTCGAACGGCGGCAGCCCCGTCGACCAGTTCGCCTTCGTGTAGTCGCAGCGGGTGTTCGATCCCCTGTGCGCGGATCGCGTCGTGCTTGCCGGGCGAGGCGGTGCCCCACAGCTCCGCGCCGGCGCGCTTGGCGATCTGCGTCGCCGCGATGCCGACGCCGCCGGCCGCCGCCTGGATCAGCACGCGCTCGCCCGCGCGCAGGCTGCCGTAGCCGAGCAGCCCGGCCCACGCGGTCGCGTAGTTCACCGGGATCGCCGCGCCCTGCTCGAAGCTCAGCCGGTCGGGCAGCGGCGATCGCGTCGGCCGCCGGGACGACGACCTCCTCGGCGTAGCCGCCGAACTTCGTGCCGGCCATCACGCGCGACCCGACCGCCGAGCCCGTCGACGCCGTGCGCCGAGCTCGGCGACCGTCCCGGCGACCTCGTAGCCGACGATGCTCGGCAGCGGCGGCGCGTCCTCGTAGAGGCCGACGCGCGCCATCGTGTCGGCGAAGTTCACGCCGGCCGCGGCGACGCTCGATCCTGATCTGCCCGGGCCCGCACGCCGGCGGGTCGGGCGCTCCTGGACCTGGAGGACCTCAGGCGGCCCGTGCTTCGTGATGACGACGGCGCGCATCAGCGCACCCTACCCGGGACCGGTCAGTCCTCCTCGGGAATCCGCACGACGATGATCGGGCGCTCGGCGAGGTGGATGAGCTTGTTCGGCGTCGAGCCGACGAGCGCGCCCTTCAGCGGGCGCTCGCCGTACGAGCCGACGACGATGAAGCGCGCGTCGACCTCGTCGGCGACCTCGACGAGCGCGCTCGCGGGGCTCTGCTCGTAGTACTGCTTGCGCAGCGCGATACCCACACTCTGCGCCTGCGCCTCCGCCTCCGCGAGCATCTCGTCGCCGCGCTTGTGCACCTGCGCGTCGAGGTCGTGCGACTCGCCGCCGATGATCACCCGGTCGTAGGCGAAGACGGCCACGACGTCGCCGCCGATCTCCCCCGCGACCTTCAGCGCCTCGGACAGCGCCGCCTTGGCGCCGTCCGTGCCGTCGTAGCCGACGACGATCGTCTTGCTGCTCATCTCATGCACCTCCGGCCGGGGACGCCGCGACAAGGGCCGGGTCGGCGACCTCGCGCTTGCGCTTGAAGAACTCGGGATGCCCCTGCGCGCGCCAGATCAGCATCAGGATGCCGCCGAGGACCATGAAGCTCAGCCCGATCACGAAGGGCGGGCCGAGGCCGAGCCACGAGTCGCCCGACTCCGAGTTGGAGGGCTTGGAGAGGTCGATGCACGACTTGACGAAGATCGCCGTGAGCATCAGCCCGCCGAGCACCGGAGCGACGCCCAGGAACACGAAGTTCTTCCAGCTCGTGAGCACCTGCTTGCGGTAGTAGATCGTGCACGCGAACGCCGTCAGGCCGTAGTAGAAGGCGATCCACAGGCCGAGCGCCGCGATCGCGTCGAACAGGATGTTCTGCGAGACGAGCGTCAGCCCGACGTACCAGACGATCGACAGGATGCCCATGATCCACGTCGCGAACGCCGGCGTGAGGTAGCGCGTGTCGACCTCGCCGAGCTTGGTCGGGATCGCCTTTGCGCGCGCCATCGACAGCGCCGTGCGCGCGGTCGGCAGGATCGTCGTCTGACAGGACGCCGCCGCCGAGGAGAGCACCGCGATGATCACGATCTTGCCGAGCGTCGAGCTGCCGAAGACGTCGTTGGCCAGGAGGCCCAGCACGTCACCCGAACTGTCGTTGGCGAGCCGCTCCGGGCCCGCCGAACGAGATCGCGGCGACGGTGACGATGACGTAGGTGAACACGAGGATGATCGTCGCCCAGATCGCGGCGCGGCCCGGCGCCTCGCCCGGGTCCTCCGTCTCCTCGTTGACCGTCACGGTCGTGTCCCAGCCCCAGTAGATGAAGATCGCGAGCAGCAGGCCGGAGGTGAACGCGCTGACCGATCCGATCCCCGTCGGGTTGAACCACTCCAGCGACGGATCGACCGAGCCGGCGGGCGCGTCGTTGGCGAACACGCGGACCAGGGCGACGACGGCGAACAGCCCCAGCGTGATGAGCTCGGCCGCGAGCAGGCCGATCTGCGTCTTGGCGTTCAGCTCGATGCCGATCACGCAGATGTACGTCATGGCCGCGATGAAGATGACGCCGAGCACCGTGACGGCGAGCGTCGAGGGATTGTCGATGCCGAACAGCAGGAAGGTGTAGAGGCCGGCGATCTGCGCCAGGTTCGCCATGACGATGACGTCGGCGACGATGATCGCCCAGCCGCCGATCCAGCCCCATGACGGGCCCATGGCGCGCGTGACCCACGAGAACGTCGTCCCGCAGTCCGGGTCGGCGCGGTTCATCCAGTAGTAGGCCGACGCGACGAGCAGCATCGGGATGAACGCGGCGATCATGATCACCGGCGCGTGGACGCCGATCCCGACGACGCCGACGACGAGGCCCAGGGCCCCGGCGAGCGAGTAGCCCGGCGCCGTCGAGGCGACGCCGATGACGACGCCGGAGATGAATCCGATCGCCCCCGTCTTCAGGCCCTTCTCGCCTGCGCCCGACCCTTCCGGCAGCACGCTCTTCGCGGTTGCCCCCACCGATGCGCTCTCCATGGCGGGACCCTATGTGCTGGACCGGACCACTCACAAGTGCCGCCGCGAGCGGTTCATCGCCAATGGCGCGCCGACGCGGCACACGTTGGACAGGACGTCAGGAGAGGTTGACGGCGCGGCCGCTGATGAAACCGCCCGAGGCGACGATCTCGTCGATCAGCGCTGCGGGCACCGGCTCGTGTGTCGTGATGACCATGACGGCCTGCGAGCCGAGGTCCTCCCCCTCGCCGTCATCGGGGTCGTACCCGACGGCGGCGGCGTCGATGTTGACGCCGTGCGCCCCGAAGATCGTGCCGACGCGGCCGATCATCCCGGGGACGTCCTCGTAGCGGAACAGCGCCAGGTGGTCGTCGAGCTGCAGGTTGAAGCGCTGTCCCCACGCCTCGAGCAGGTGCGGGCGGTTGCGGCGGCCGAGCGTCGTGCCGACCACGCGCGAGCCGTGGCCGCCCGCGACGACCGTCACGCGGACGAGCTCGGTGAAGTCGCGCGCGCTCGTGCGGGTCGTCTCCGCTGTGACGATGCCGCGCTGGGCGGCGATCGACGGCGCGTTGACCTCGTTGACCTCCTCCTCGGTGTGCCCGGTGAGCACGCCCAGGAGCACGGCGGTGGTCAGCGGCCGGCAGTCGCGGTCGGCGATGCGCCCGAGGTACTCGACGTCGATCCGGTCGATCGACCCCACCGGGGCGATCGCCGCCGCAAGGCGCCCCAGGCGCCGGCACAGCGGCAGGAACGGGCCGAGGACCTCGAGGTCCTCGGCGGGCACCGACGGCACGTTGACGGCGGTCGTCACCGAGCCGCCGTTGAGCGCCGCCACGACCTGCTCGGCGGCCTGGAAGCCGGCGCGATCGGTCGCCTCGGCCGTCGAGGCGCCCAGGTGCGGCGTCACGATGACGTTCGGGTAGGAGAACAGCGGGTGCTCGGTCATCGGCTCGCTGCGAAAGACGTCGAGCGCGGCGCCCGCGACCTTGCCCGAGTCGAGCGCGGCCTGCAGGTCCTCGTCGACGATCAGCGGGCCGCGTGCGACGTTCAGCACGCGCACGCCGTCCTTCATCTTCGCGAAGGCCTCGGCGTTCAGCCAGCCCTCGGTCTCCGGCGTCTTGGGCAGGTGGACCGTGATGAAGTCGGCGACGGCATAGACCTCGTCGGACGTCTCGGCCTTCTGCACGCCCAGCTCGCGGTAGCGCTCGGCGCCCACGTAGGGGTCGTACGCGACGACCTTCATGCCGAAGCCCTGTGCACGCTCGGCGACGAGCTGCCCGATGCGGCCGAAGCCGAGGATCCCGAGCGTCTTGTCGAGCAGCTCGACGCCGGAGTACTTCGAGCGATCCCAGCGCCCCGCGACCAGCGAGGCGTGCGCCTGGGGCACGTTGCGCGCGAGCGCGAGCAGCAGCGCCATCGTGTGCTCCGCCGCCGTCACGACGTTCGACTGCGGCGCGTTGGCGACGATGATGCCGCGCTTGGTGGCCTCCGGGACGTCGACGTTGTCGACGCCGACGCCGGCGCGGCCGATCGCCCGCAGGTTCGTCGCGTGCGAGAGCAGCTCGGCGTCGAGCTGCGTCGCCGAGCGGATCAGGATCCCGTCGAACTCGCCGATGCGCTCGATCAGCTCGGCGCGGTCCCAGCCGGCGCCGACCTCGACGTCGAACCCCGACTCGCGCAGCAGGTCGACGCCGCTGTCGCCGATCTTCTCGGCGACGAGGACCTTCGCGGGAGCGCTCATGCCGATGCCCCCGCGGCCGCCGTCTGCCGCTCGACGACCCAGTCGATGCAGGCGGTCAGCGCCTCGACGTCGGCGGGCTCGATCGCCGGGAACATCGCGATCCGCAGCTGGTTGCGACCGAGCTTGCGATAGGGCTCGGTGTCGACGATGCCGTTCGCGCGCAGCGTCGCGGCGACGGCGGCCGCGTCGACCGACTCGTCGATGTCGATCGTCCCGACGACGAGCGAGCGGGCGGCCGGCTGCTCCACGAACGGCGTCGCGAACGACGAGGCCTCCGCCCAGCCGTAGAGGTGGTCGCTGGACGTCCGGGTGCGCTGCACGCACCAGTCCAGGCCGCCGTTGTCGTTCATCCAGTCGAGCTGCTCGGCGAGCAGGAACAGCGTGCCGACCGCGGGCGTGTTGTACGTCTGGTCCTTGCGGCTGTTGTCGAGCGCGGTGAGCAGGTTCAGCGAGTCGGGGATCCAGCGCCCGGAGCCCGCGATCTCCTCGATGCGCTCCTGCGCCGCGGGGCTCAGCAGCGCGAGCCAGAGCCCGCCGTCGGAGGCGAAGCACTTCTGCGGGGCGAAGTAGTAGACGTCGGCCTGCGTGGCGTCGAGCGGCAGCCCGCCCGCGCCGGAGGTCGCGTCGATCGCGACGAGCGACGTCGCCCGCTCCGCCGGGCCGGTGCACGGGCACCATGACGCCGGTCGACGTCTCGTTGTGGGCCCAGGCGATCAGGTCGGCCTGCGGGTCGGCGACCGGCGAGGGGGCGCTTCCGGGCTCGGCGCTGACGACGATCGGGTCCTGCAGGAACGGCGCCGCCTGCGTGCAGGCCGCGAACTTCGCGGAGAACTCGCCGAACGTCAGGTGCAGCGAGCGCTCGCGCACGAGCCCGATGGTGGCGGCGTCCCAGAACGCCGTCGCGCCGCCGTTGCCGAGCGCGACCTCGTACCCGTCGGGCAGCGAGAAGAGGTCAGCCGAGGCCCGCGCGCACGCGGCCGACGAGGTCCTTGACCGGCTTCTGGCGATGGGACGTGCCCATCAGCGCGGCGCCCTCGGTCGCGAGCGCGTCGAGCTGCAGCGTGCGCACCTTCGACGGGCCGCAGCCGAAGCGCCCGTCGACGGGCTTCATCTGGTCGGGGATCTGCAGGTGTGCGGCGGTGTCGGTCATCTGGGCGTCTCTCGCTTCGTGCCTGCAATGAGGCGGGGATCCAAGCGTCGGTGCCCAGGCGCGCGGCGGTGATGGTGCCCGTCACTTCCCGGTGGTGTCGCTCCACCCGATAGCGCCAGTTGTGACGGCGCGAGGAAGTGTAGCTCAGCGTCCCGCGGTCAGCCCTGCTCGAAACCCGTGTCGTCGATCCAGTCCATCATGGCGCGCAGCTCCTTGCCCGTCGACTCGACCTGCGTCGCGGCCTGCTCGGCGCGCATGCGCTTGAAGTTCTCCTGGCCGGCGCGGTTCTCGGCGATCCATTCGCGCGCGAACGTGCCGTCCTGGATCTCGCCGAGGATGCGCTTCATCTCCGCCCGCGTGTCGTCGTTGACGACGCGCGGGACCGCGCGTGTAGTCGCCGTACTCGGCCGTGTTGGAGATCGAGTAGCGCATGCCCGCCAGGCCCTTCTCGTACATCAGGTCGACGATCAGCTTCAGCTCGTGCAGACACTCGAAGTACGCCATCTGCGGGTCGTAGCCCGCGTCGACCAGCGTGTCGAAGCCCGCCTGCACCAGCGCGCTCGCGCCGCCGCAGAGCACCGCCTGCTCGCCGAACAGGTCGGTCTCGGTCTCCTCCTTGAACGTCGTCTCGAAGACCCCGCCACGCGTGCAGCCGATGCCCTTGGCGTACGCGAGCGCGAGCGGCTGCGCGTTGCCGGTCGGGTCCTGCTGGATCGCGATCAGGCCCGGGACGCCCGAGCCCTCGAGGTACTGGCGGCGGACCAGGTGCCCGGGGCCCTTCGGGGCGACGAGCGCCACGTCGACGTCCGCGGGCGGCACGACCTCGCCGTAGAGGATCGAGAAGCCGTGGCCGAACAGCAGCAGGTTCCCGGCGTCGAGGCCCGGCGGCCACCTCGGCCTCGTAGACGTCGTGGTGCAGCTCGTCCGGCACCAGCAGCATGACGAGGTCCCCGCGCGCGGCGGCCTCGGCGACGCGCAGCACCTCGAGGCCCGCCTCGGTGGCCTGGGCGACCTTGTCCGATCCGGCACGCAGCCCGACGACGACGGTCGCCCCCGAGTCCTTGAGGTTCAGCGCGTGCGCGTGCCCCTGCGAGCCGAAGCCGATGATCGCGACGGTCTTGCCGTCGAGGAGCGTGAGGTCTGCGTCGTCGTCGTAGAACATGGCGCGGGATGGTAGGGATCCGGCCGCGTGCGGTGCGGTCAGGCGGTCGGCGGAGGCGACGAGCGTCCGGGCCGGGACGGTGACGGAGCCGTCGTCCTCCACGAACGGCGACGAACGCGGCGTCGAACGCGTCGCGCAGCTCGTAGTGCTCCTTGGGACTCAGCGTCCTGACGACCTCGCGACAGCGACACCGACTGGGCGACGTGATGCTCCCACCACGCGTCGAGATCCGTCGCGCGAAACGCGAAGTCGACGGCGTCGACCTCGACCTCCGCGAACCCCGCGCTGCCGAGCAGGTCCTCGATCAGCCCCTCGAATGCGAACGCGAACGGTCCCGGGCGCGCCGGGCTCGGGCTCGCTGCCGAGGCCGCGGGCGCTGAGCACCTCCTGGAGCACCGCGAACTGCGGGTTGCGCGAGCGGTCGTCCCAGGCGGCGAGCGCGAGGCGCCCGTCGGGCTTCAGCACCCGGCGGGTCTCGCGCAGCGCCGTCTCGGGGTCGGCCAGCAGCATGTAGCCCCAGCGGCACAGGACGCCGTCGACCGAGGCGGTCGACAGGTCGATCCACTCCGCCTCCATCGCCTTGGTCTCGACGTTCGTGGCACCGGCGCGATCGGCGTTCGCCTGCGCGGCGGCGACCATCGCCTCGGCGCCGTCGCTGAGGATCACCTTCCCGGTCGGGCCGACGAGCTCCGCGGCCATCAGCCCGGTGTCGCCCGAGGCCGGCGGCCAGCTCCAGGATCGTCTGGCCGGGCTGCGGGTCGATCGCGTCGATCATCCACATCGTGACCGGGGCCGTGGCCTGCTGGAACGCCTCGCGCTGCGCGCTCCAGCCACCGGCGGCTCGCTCCCAGCGCTGCCGGCTCTCGACGCGGAATGTCTCAGGATCCATGGGCGCTGAGCCTAGAGCTCACGGCGCAGCAGCTTCCCGGAGGCGGTGCGCGGCAGGGCGTTCGCGAAGGCGATCTGCTTGGGCACCTTGTAGGACGCCAGCCGTTCACCGCACCAGGCGCGCAGGTCGGCCTCGCCGAGATCCTCGCCGGCGCGCAGCACGACGGTCGCGACCACCGCCTCGCCCCAGATCTCGTCCGGCCGGCCGTGGACGCCCGCCTCGGCGACGGCGGGGTGCGCGAGGAGCACCTCCTCGACCTCCTGCGGGGCGACGTTCTCCCCTCCGGTGATGATCGTGTCGGCCTTGCGGCCGAGGATCGTGAGGTCGCCGTGCTCGTCGAGTGCGCCGAGGTCGCCCGTCGCCAGCACCGGCCCGGCGGCCGGGCGCCACCGTCGGCCCGCTGACGAGCACCTCGTCCTGCGGTGAGATCCGCACCCGCGTGCAGAACAGCGGGTGCCCGAGCGTCGCGACCTGCGAGCACGCCTCGCTCATCCCGTAGGTCGGCGCGACCGGCACGCCGGCGCCGCGCGGCACGGCGCAGGAGCGCCTGAGGGATCGCGGCGCCGCCGAGCAGCACCCAGCGCAGGGCCGGAGGCTCGCGCAGGCCCGCGTCGAGCAGGCGCAGGAGCGTCGTCGGGACGAGCGAGACGAGCGTCGGCCCATCCGGATCGCGCAGCGCGGCGAGCACGCGCTGCGTGTCGAAGCGCTCGTGGACGATCGCGGTCGTCGCGTAGATGGCGGAGCGCAGCAGGATCGAGAGGCCGCCGACGTGGGAGAGCGGCAGGCAGCAGAGCCAGCGCTCGGAGGGATCGACGCCGAGGGCCGCCGCCGAGCCGAGCGCGCTCCACAGCCAGTTCCCGTAGGTCAGCTCGACGGGCTTGGGCTCGCCGCTGGTGCCGGAGGTGTGGATCACGACGGCGACGGCGTCGAGGTCGTGGCCCGGCCGGCGAGTCCGCATGCGCCGCCGGACGACCGCGCAGCGGCGCGTCGAGCACCGCGGCCGCCCCCGCGCTCTGGCGCGCCGCCTCCTGCGGCGCGAGCCGCGGGTCGATCGGCACCGCGACCGCGCCGCGCAGCAGCGTCGCGTGGAGGGCGACCGCGAAGTCCGGGCCGGGCCCCAGCGCGATCGCGACGCGATCGCCCGCGCGCACGCCGAGCGCCGCGAGCTGACCGGTGCCCGCCCGGGCCTCCTCGAGCAGCTGCGCGTACGTCAGGTCGCCGACCGCGACTCGCGCGGGGTGCGTGCGCGCCGCACGCGGCAACCAGGCATCGACGACCACACGCGGAAAGCTAGCCTCCCTCGCACGATGAGCACCGAGACCACGATCCGGCCGGCCCTGGACTGGCGGCCCGCCGGCGAGTTCACCGACATCCGCTACGAGCTCAGCGGTGACGGCATCGCGAAGATCACGATCGCCCGGCCCGAGGTCCGCAACGCCTTTCGCCCCCAGACGATCATCGAGATCGGCCACGCGATGGACCTCGCACGCGAGGACACCTCGGTCGGCGTCGTCGTCCTGACCGGCGAGGGGGACCTCGCCTTCTGCTCCGGCGGCGATCAGCGCGTTCGCGGTGACAGCGGCTACCTCAGCGACCCGGAGGCGGCGAGCCCCGGGGTCGGGCGCTTCCACGTGACCGACCTGCAGATCCAGATGCGCCGCCTCCCCAAGCCGGTCGTCGCGATGATCGCCGGGTACGCGATCGGCGGCGGCCACGTCCTGCACCTGCTGTGCGACCTGTCGATCGCGGCCGACAACGCACGCTTCGGACAGACCGGGCCGAAGGTCGGCAGCTTCGACGGCGGCTACGGCGCCGGGCTGCTGGCGAACCTCGTCGGGCCCAAGAAGGCGAAGGAGATCTGGTTCCTGTGCCGCCAGTACGACGCCGCCCAGGCGCTCGAGATGGGCCTCGTGAACACGGTCGTCCCGCTCGCCGACCTGGAGGTGGAGACCGTCGCCTGGTGTCGCGAGATGCTCGAGCTCTCGCCGTTCTCGCTGCGGCTGCTGAAGGCGAGCTTCAACGCCGCCGAGGACGGCCTCGCCGGCATCCAGCAGCTCGCCCACGACACGAACCTCCTGTTCTACGCGAGCGAGGAGGCACGCGAGGGCCGCGAGGCCTACAAGGCCAAGCGCAAGCCCGACTTCTCGCAGTTCCCGAAGCGGCCGTGAGCGGGAGACCGTCGGCATGCCGAGCCTTCGCATCTGGCTGATGGCCGCGCGCCCGCGGACGCTTCCCGCGGCGGTCGCGCCCGTGCTGGTCGGGACGGCGCTCGCGGGGACCCGCGGCTCGATCGACTGGATCGCGTTCGTCGCCGCGATGCTCGGCGCGCTGTTCATCCAGGTCGGGACGAACCTCTCCAACGACTACTCCGACGCGCGCCGCGGAGCGGACACCGAGGATCGGCTGGGGCCGGTCCGCGTGACGGCCGGCGGCCTCGTGCCGCCCAGGCAGGTGCTGTTCGCCACGTACCTGAGCTTCGGCGCGGCCGTGCTGTGCGGCATCTACCTGATCGCCGTCGCCGGCCCGGTGCTGCTGCTGATCGGCGCGGCCTCGATCCTCGCCGGCATCCTCTACACCGGCGGCCCGCGCCCGTACGGCTACGAAGGCCTCGGCGAGGTGTTCGTGTTCCTGTTCTTCGGCGTCGTCGCCGTCACCGGCTCGTACTACGTCCAGCGCCAGGACCTCCCGTGGGAGGCGTTCGTGCTGGCCGTTCCCGTCGGCCTGCTCGCCGCCGCGATCCTCGTCGTCAACAACGTCCGCGACATGGACACCGACAGGCGTGCCGGCAAGCGCACGCTGGCGGTGCGCCTGGGCCGCGCCCGCACGCGCAGGATGTACGCGGCGATGCTCGCGCTGGCGTACGTGACCGCGCCGCTCCCCTGGCTCCTGGGGCCGCTCACCGCCTGGCTGCTGCTGCCGCTGCTGACCCTCCCGCTGGCCGTCGGCCTGGTGCGCACCGTCGAGACGCACACCGACGGGCCGACCCTCAACGAGGCCCTCGCCGGCACCGGCAAGCTCGAGTTCCTGTTCTGCGTCCTGCTCGCCGCCGGCCTGATGCTGAGCTGACGGCGATGGCCGGCGCACGCATCGAGCCTCGGACGCTGGCGCTGCGCACCCCGCTGCGAACCGCGTTCGGTCAGGTGCACGAGCGCGTGCTGCTGTACCTGCGGGTCGAGGACGCGAGCGGCAACGTGGGCTGGGGCGAGGCGGCGCCGCTGCAGCCCTACGACGGCGTCTCGCTCGAGCGCTGCCGCCGGGCGCTGGAGGCCTACCTGCCGGTGCTGGATGAGCTGGCGGGCAAGGGCGGAGCGGCGATCCTCGACGCCTGCCGGGCGACCGATCCGCTGCCGCAGGCGCTGGCGGCGGTCGACCTGGCGCTCTGGGACCTCGCGGGCCTGCGCGAGGGCCGCCCGGTCTGCGAGCTGCTGGCGGGCGACCTGCTCGACGCGATCCCGGTCAACGCGACGATCGGCGCCGAGGATCGCGCGGGAGCCGCGGCGCAGGCGGGCCGCGCCGCGGCGCAGGGGTTCCTGTGCGTGAAGCTCAAGGTCGGCCTGGGTGACGACGCGGGGCGCGTCGCCGCCGTGCGTGCGGCCGCGGGCCCGGAGGTCGCGCTGCGGCTCGACGCGAACGGCGCCTGGGACGTGGAGGGCGCGGTGCGCGCGATCGACGCGCTCGCCCCCGCCGGCCTGGAGCTCGTCGAGGAGCCCGTCCACGGGATCGACGCCCTGCGCGAGGTGCGCCGGCGCGTCGCGACGCGGATCTCGATGGACGAGACGGCGGCCGGCCCGGCGCGCTCGCCTCGGGCGCCGCCGACGCCGTCTGCCTGAAGCTCTCACGCGCGGGCGGGATCGCGGGCCTGCTCGCCCAGGCCGCGCTCGTGCGCACGACCGGCGCCGAGGCGTACCTCGCGTCGACGCTCGACGGACCCGTCGGCATCGCCGCCGCGCTGCACTGTGCGGCGGCGTTGCGGGTCGAGCTGCCGTGCGGGCTGGCCACGCTCGGGCTGTTCGAAGAGCTCGACGAGGGTCCGTTCGCGCCGGTGGGCGGCACGATCGCCGTCCCGAGGGCCCCGGGCCTGGGCGCGGCGGGCCCGCCCGGTAGCCATCCAGGCCACTAGGGTCGGGGCCGTGATCGTCGACGCGTGGATCCAGCACCCGACGCCCGGCTTCATCGGGCACGAGATGTTCGCGTCGCTGCGCCGCTGGGCCGGCGAGTCGCCGATCCCCTCGGAGATCTCCGTCGACGTGACGCTGGCCGCGATGGACGACGCCGGCGTCGACGTCGCGATCGTCTCCGCCTGGCACGGGCCCGACGGCGCGATGATCACGAACGACGAGGTCGCCGCCGTCGTGCGCCACGCCCCGGATCGGTTCGCCGGCGCGGCCGCGGTCGACCTCGCCGACCCGGTGGGTGCGGTCCGCGAGCTGCGTCGCTGCGTCGAGGAGCTGGGCTTTGTCGCGCTCCGCGCGATCCCGTGGCTCTGGGGCCTGCCGCCGAACGATCGCCGCTACTACCCGCTGTACGTGGCCTGCGTGGAGCTCGGGATCCCGTTCTGCACGCAGGTCGGGCACACCGGGCCGCTGCGCTCGTCGGAGCCCGGGCGTCCGATCCCGTACATCGACGACGTCGCGCTCGACTTCCCGGAGCTCGTGATCGTCGGCGGTCACATCGGCTACCCGTGGACGGACGAGATGCTGGCGCTCACGCACAAGTACGAGAACGTCTGGATCGACACCTCCGCCTACACGGTCGCGCCGGTATCCCCCGGCGCTCGTCAACTGAGCTGCAGCGCAGCCGCCACAAGGTGCTGTTCGGCTCCAACTTCCCGATGATCACGCCACAGCGCTGCCTGGAGGATCTCGGGGCACTGGACCTGCCGCCCGAGCAGCGCGAGCGCTTCCTGGGCGGGAACGCCGCCGGCGTCTTCGGGCTCGGGGCCTAGGAAGCCTTCAAAACTGGATCTCGGCGGCGACAGCGCCCGGTGCCTCGCGCGGGAGCGCGTGCCCGGCCCCCGCAACCACCACGAGCCGCCCCTGCGGCAGTCCCGCGGCGAGCCGCTCGCCGAGCGCGCGGAACTTCGCGTCGCGCTCACCGGCGAGCACCGCGGCCGGCATCGCCAATTCCCCCAGGCGTCCCCAGAGCGGCGCCATCGCGCCGGTACCGACCGCGCGGAGCGCCGCCGCCAGCGCTGCGGGATCGTTGCGCGCGATGTCCTCGCGCGCGAGCCGCTGGGCCTCCGGGGGGTCGGAGGCGAACAGCGGCTGGCCGAGCCAGCGATCGGCGAACGCGTCGATCCCGCCGGACTCGATCTCCGCCGCCAGCGTCGCATCGGCGCGCTCGGCGCTGCTCGCGCTCGCCGCTCGTCGTCGATGCCCGCGGTGCTCGCCACGAGCACGAGCCGCCGGACGCGCGCCGGGGCCTCGAGCGCGACGTGCAGGGCGATCCGCCCGCCCATCGAGTAGCCGCACAGGTCGAAGCGGGGCGGCGCCGCGCGCCAGGACATCGGCCACGCAGGCCTCGAACGAGATCGGCCGCAGGTCACGCGCCGCGCCGTGGCCGCGCAGGTCGGGGGCCAGCGCCCGATAGCGTTGCGCGTCCAGCCGCTCGACGACCGCGTCCCAGCCGCGCCCGGTGCCGGCGAACCCGTGGAGGAGGACGACGGTCTCGGGCACGGCCACTCATGATGAACCAGGCGACCGACACCTACATGCTCCTGCGTGCGTTCTGCGACGAGCTCGCACGCGCCGGCGTCGCCGGCGCCGTGACGTCGCCCGGGTCGCGCTCCGACCCCGCTCGTGCTCTCGCTCGTGCGCAACGGCGGGTTCCCGTGCTTCTCGCAGATCGACGAGCGCAGTGCCGGGTTCTTCGCGCTCGGCCTGGCCAAGCAGAGCGGCCGGCCCGCGGTCCTGGCCTGCACGTCCGGGACGGCCGCCGCGAACTACCTGCCCGGCGGTGATCGAGGCGCGCGAGGCGCGGATCCCGCTGGTCGTGCTCACTGCGGACCGTCCGCCCGAGCTGCGTGACAGCGGCGCGGGCCAGACGATCGATCAGGTCAAGCTCTACGGCGACGCGGTGAAGGCGTTCACCGAGGTCGGCGTCGAGCGGGCGACGCCGGCGACCCTGCGCTGGATGCGCGCCACGGCCTGCCGTGCGCTGTGGACCGCCCAGGAGGGCCGCCCGGGACCGGTCCACCTGAACTTCCCGCTGCGCGAGCCGCTCGTGCTCGACGACCCGCTGGACGGGCGATGAGCCGGGCGGCGGCGGGCGCGACGACGGCCGGCCGTGGGTGCTGCGCGTCGCGCCCGCGGGCGATGCGGCCGCGGCCGCGCGGCGCCTCGCACCGGTCATCCGTGCCGCCCCGCGCGGCGTGATCGTGGCCGGCCGGGACGAGCGCGGCGGCGCGGTCGCCGATGCGGCCAGCGAGCTCAGCGAGGCGACCGGCTGGCCGCTCCTCGCCGACCCGCTCTCCGGCGCGCGTCGCGGACCCGCAGCGATCGCACACTACGACGCGCTGCTGCGCATCGACGCCTTCCGCGCGGTCGCCCGCCCCAGCGCCGTGCTGCGCATCGGCGACCTGCCGACCTCCAAACCGCTGCGCGAGTGGCTCGCCGGTCTCGATGCCATCCAGGTGCTCGTCGACCCCGAGGGTGCGTGGCAGGATCCGGCGCAGGTCGCCGACCTCGTCGTCGCCGAGCAGCCGGCCGCGCTGCTGCGGGCGCTGCGTGCGCGAGAACCTCGGCGAGCCCGACGCAGGCTGGTCGGCCGCGTGGCGCGACGCCGACGCCCGCGCAGCTCGCGCGATCGGCGCGACGCTCGGGGACGAGCTCAGCGAGCCGCGGATCGCCGCCGAGCTCGGCGGCGCTCCCACCCGAGACGACGCTCGTCGTCGCGTCCTCGATGCCGGTCCGCGACGTGGAGACGTTCTTCGCCGCCCGCGACGAGGGCCCGCGGGTGCTCTCCAATCGCGGCGCGAACGGGATCGACGGGACGATCGCCACGGCGTACGGCGTGGCGGCCACCTCACCGGACCCGGTCGTCCTCCTGATCGGCGACGTCGCGCTCGCCCACGACGCCGGGTCGCTGCTGACGGCGCGCCGGCTGCGCATCCCGCTGACGATCGTCCTGATCGACAACGACGGCGGCGGGATCTTCGACTTCCTTCCCGTCGCCACGCAGACCGACGCGTTCGAGGGGCACGTCCTGACGCCGACCGGGCTCGACGTCGCCGGCCTCGCCCAGGCCTACGGACTCCACCTGCTCCAGGCCGGCGACCTGGCCGAGCTGCGCGCCGCGCTCGACTACGGGCTGTCCTCCGAGGGAACGCAGCTGATCCACGTGCGCACCGTGCGCAGCGAGAACGTCGCGCTGCACCGGCGCGTCTGGGAGGCCGTCGGGCGATCGCTGGGCGAGCCGGCGTGAGCGAGCGCCGGGCGTCTCCCGCGCCGTCCGCACCGGACCGCGTGCAGACCGGCCGGCTGACGCTGTCGCGGCCGGTGCGCAGCGATCGCGACGACCTGGCCGCGTTCGCCGCCGACCCGCGCGTCGGAGCCTGGCTGGGCGGCACGCAGACGGCCGAGCAGGCGGCGAGCCTGCTCGCGGGCCACATCGCGCACTGGGACGCGCACGGCTTCGGGCTGTGGATCGCGCGCGACCGGGTCAGCGGCGCGTTCGCGGGCCGCGGCGGGCTGCACCTGACGATCGCCGGCGGCACCGGAGTGGTCGAGGCGGGCTGGGCGATCGTCCCCGAGCTCTGGGGGGCGGGCCTGGCCACCGAGATCGGGGCGGCGGCCATCGCCGTCGCGCGGTCGGACCTCGGTCTCGACGAGCTCGTCAGCTACACGCTGCGCGACAACGTCGCCTCGTTGCGCGTCATGGAGAAGCTCGGGTTCGGCTGCCCGCGCGAGATCGACGCACCGCGGCCTTCCGCACGTGCTGCTGACGCTCAGGACGGGTGCTACGGCCTGATCCGCACGTGCAGGTGGTCGTCGTGCGAGGCGAGCGGGACGACGATGCGGCGCGGCCCGTGGATCAGCCCGCGGCGGTACAGCACGGGCGAGACGAAGACGTAGCGCGCACCCGCACGCACGAATGCGCTCACGAGCTCCTGGGCGAGGACCGGGTCGACGTCCTGCGCGTCCAGCGGAGCGCATTCGCACCCGTCCAGCCGCGGGTAGGGAACGTCGGCATCGAGGCCGTTCTGATGCGACGCGTGGCCTTCGCCGCCGTAGCCCTTGCCGAACGGCCCGCCACGGCGCAGTGACAGATCGGCGACACCGACGCGAGCGGCGTCCGGGTGGCGCAGGTGGTAGCCGTAGAGCACGCACTCCAGCGTCAGCACGAGCTTCTGCGTTCCGTAGCGCCGCCAGTGCGGGCTCGGGCGTCGACCAGTTCGCGTACTCCCAGGTGAACGCGTAGGCGGTCTCCTGCGGGAACGGCGACGCCGCGCACCAGGTGCCCGTGATTCGTCCGCCCGAGGGCCAGCGACCCCGCGTCGAGCTGGGCCGGCGGGATGCGGCAGTCCGGCGGCGTCGGCGGGACGGCCCAGTACTCGGCGGATGGCGCCTGCGACTGTGCGCCGACGGGCAGGAGTGCGCAGACGGCGAGGACCGCGAGCAGGATCCCGGCACGCCGCATCCGCTACGACGCCAGGACCGGCAACAGCGCCTGGAGCTTCATCTCGGTCTCGGCGAGCTCGGCCGCCGGATCCGAGTCGCGCACGACGCCGACGCCCGCGTAGCAGCGCGCGACGTTGCCGGTCAGCAGGGCGCAGCGCAGCGCCACGCAGAATTCGCCGTCCTCGTTCTCGTCGGTCCAGCCGACCGGGCCCGCGTACCAGCCGCGGTCGAGCCCCTCGAGCGCGGGGATCAGGGGCGCGGCCGCCCGCAGCGGCTCCCCGCCGACCGCCGGCGTCGGGTGCAGCAGACCCGCCAGCTCGACGACGCTGACGGGCTCGCGCAGCTGGGCGCGGATCGGCGTCGCCAGATGCTGGATGTTCGCGATGCGCGCGACCACCGGCTCCTCGGCGGCGGTGACCCAGACGCTCCGAGTCCGCAGCGCGCGCACGATGCGGCGGGTGACGATCTCCTGCTCCTCGCGGTCCTTCGCCGAGCGCAGCAGCTGCTCGCCGAGGTGATCGTCGACGGCCGGATCGGCGCTGCGGCGCGTGGAGCCCGCGAGCGCGAGCGTCCCGGCGCGCAGGCCTTCGCGGCGCACGAGCAGCTCGGGGCTCGCGGCCAGGAACGTGTCCGGGCCGCGACCGACGGCGAACACATGACACTCGCGGAAGGCGTCACGCAGGACGCCGAAGACCGCACCGGCGTCATGCGCGCTCGGCGCGTGCACCTGCACCTCGCGGGCCAGCACGATCTTGTCCAGATCACCGGCGCGGATGCGCTCGACGGCACGTGCGACGGCGCCCTCGTAGTGCTCCGGAGGCATCGCACTGACCACCCGGCCGTGCTCCGCCGGGTCGGGATCGAGCAGCGGGAGCGGCCGCTGGCACAGCCGTCCGGCGCGATCCACGAGCCGTGCGAGCAGCTCGTCCGCATCGTCGTCGGGGTGGGCCAGCGCGGCGAGCGTCAGCCGGACCTCGTCGCCGCGACGGGCCAGAGCCACCTCGGGGACCAGCAGCGACGCGGGCGCGAACGCCCTCCACGGCGGAGCGGAGCCGCCCTCGGGAGCGAACGCGAAGCCACCGACGGCGACGGGCCCCGAGCCGCGCGGGCCGTCGCCCGGATCGCTGAGGGCGCTCGAGGTCAGCTCGCGCCAGCGTCGCGCGACGTCCTGGAAGCGTCCCGGCCCGCGGGCTTCGAGCGAGCACACGGCGCCGAGCGTCGCCAGCGCCGCGCGATCGCGCTCCGGCTGCTCGAGGGCGAACCACGGCTCGTCCGCCTCGCGCGAGGTGACGACCACCGCCGTCGGGTCGGTCGAGCGGTCGACGGCGATCGTGATCGCCGCGAGCACGCGCCCGTCGCGCACCCGCCGCGAGCGGCGGACCGCGTCGGCCAGGCGCGAGCCCAGGCGCTCGTGATCGGCATCCGTGAGCGCGAACGCGCCGGCGGCGACTGGCCTGGTCGCGGGCATCAGCACTCAGGATACGAGCGGCCGGGCCGGACGGCCTCAGGTCTCCGCTGCGACCCCGGTTGATCGCGATCTCCCCGGTGCGGATCATCTCGATCAGGCCGAACGGCCGGACCATCCGCTCGAAGGCCTCGATCTTCTCCGTCGTCCCGGTGATCTCGATGATGATCGCCCGCCGTGTGACGTCGACGACCTTGCCGCGGAAGATCTCGGAGATCTGCATCACCTCGGCGCGCTGGACGCCGTCCACCGCGAGCTTGAACAGCGCAAGCTCCCGCGCGACGGTCTCCTCCGGCTCGAGGTCGCGGATCTTCAGGACGTTGACGAGCTTGTGCAGCTGCTTGGTGACCTGGTCGATCGGGTGCAGCGCACCGTCGAGCGTCAGCGTGACGCGCGAGAAGTCCTCGTCGTCCGTCGGCCCGACCGTCAGCGTGTCGATGTTGAACCCTCGCCGCGCGAACAGCCCGGAGATCCGCGTCAGGACACCCGGCTTGTTCTCCACGAGGATCGAGAGGATGTGCTTGCGCCCGGTACGCGCGCCGGCCGTCGCCTCGAGCTCCTCGAGGCTCAGGAGCTCCTTGGTTCCCGGTTCACCCATGGCCAGCTCACCCCACCATGTCGCGCGCGGCCTGGCCGGGCGAGATCATCGGGTACACGTTCTCCTCGGCGGTGACGCGCACGTCCACGACGACCGGGCCCTCGGTCTCGAGCGCCTCGCGCATGTCGTCGACGAGCGTGCTCTTGTCCGTGCAGCGCATCCCGGTGGCGCCGTAGGCGTCCGCGAGCTTCACGAAGTCCGGGAACCGGCCCATGTCGACCGACGAGTAGCGGCGGTCCCAGAACAGCTCCTGCCACTGGCGGACCATGCCCAGGTAGCCGTTGTTCATGATGAACACCTTCACCGCGATGCCCTCCTGGGCACACGTGGCGAGCTCCTGCATGTTCATCTGGATCGAGCCGTCGCCGGTGATGCAGACGACCTGCTCGTCCGGGCACCCGACCTTCGCGCCCATCGCGGCCGGCAGGCCGAAGCCCATCGTCCCCAGGCCACCGGAGTTGATCCAGCGGCGCGGCTTGTTGAAGTGGTAGTACTGCGCCGTCCACATCTGGTGCTGGCCGACGTCCGAGGCGACGATCGCCTCGCCGCCGGTCGCCTCGTGCAGCGCCTGGATCATGAACTGCGGGCGGATCTCGGAGTCGGTGGTGTCCGTGTACGCCAGCGGATGGCGCTCGCGCCAGTTGGCGATGCGGTCCCACCACTCGTCCAGGCGTGTCGCGTCGGCCTGCAGCGCGCGGTACTCCGTCACGAGCTTGGCGAGCACGTGCCTGGCGTCGCCGACGATCGGGATGTGCGCGGGGACGTTCTTGGAGATCTCCGCCGGATCGACGTCGATGTGGATGAACTTCGCCCGCGGCGCGAACTCGCTGAGCTTCCCGGTGATGCGGTCGTCGAACCGCGCCCCGATCGCGCAGATCAGGTCCGCCTCGTCCATCGCGTAGTTCGCGGCGCGCGTCCCGTGCATGCCGAGCATGCCGAGCGACTGCGGATGGTCCCCGGGGAACGCTCCCAGGCCCATCAGCGTGCACGTCACGGGGAAGCGATCGGAGGTCGCGAGCTCGACGAGCTCGCTCGCGGCGTTCGCGTTGATGACGCCGCCGCCGACGTAGAGCACCGGACGGCGCGCGGCGGCGAGCGCCTTGGCGGCCTGCCGGACCTGCTTCGCGTTGCCCTCGAGCGTCGGCTGGTAGCCGGGCAGGTGCACGTCGGTGACCGGCTCGTACGGGATCTCCGCACGCGAGAGGTCGGTCGGGATGTCGACGACGACCGGGCCGGGCCGGCCGCTGCGCGCGAGGTAGAACGCCTCGTGGATCGCCCGCGGGATCTCCAGCGGATGCTGGATCATCATCGAGTGCTTGACGGCCGGCATCGTGATGCCGATCGTGTCCGCCTCCTGGAAGCCGTCGGTGCCCAGCAGGTCGGTGCGGACCTGGCCGGTGATGAACACCACCGGCACGGAGTCCATCATCGCGTCGACGATCGGCGTGACGAGGTTCGTCGCGCCGGGGCCGGACGTGCCGAGCGAGACGCCCACCTTGCCGGTCGCCTTCGCGTAGCCCTCGGCCGCGTGGCCGCCGCCGGCCTCGTGACGCACGAGGACGTGGCGGATGCCGCCGTCGACGAAGGCGTCGTACGTCGGGAGGTTCGCGCCGCCGGGATAGCCGAATACGACGTCGACACCCTCGGCCTTCAGGCACTCCATGATGGCATCGACTGCGCGCATCGCTTCCGTCCTCCCTTCGTTCTCGATCGTGGTCTGCGGAGATGAAAAGAGCCGCCACGGGCGGCCCGATATCCGATTCTACCAGTAGGAATCGCGCCCTCACGCACGGCGCGAGGGCATCTGCGCCGGATAGATCTCCGTCATCGCTCTCGGGGTAGGAGAGCTCGGTGCCGCAGCGGGTGCACAGCGCCTCGTGGATGTAGACGACCTTGCCGCAGCCCGGGCACGCGCGGCGCTCGACCGTGTGCTCGTTGCGATAGAAGACCGCTGCGAGCAGGCCGAAGAACGGCACGAGCCCGGCGATCAGGAACCACAGGAAGAACGAGCTGCCCTTCAGGCGCCCGATGATCCCCCCGGCGAGGCCGAAGCAGAGCGCGATGAAGACGTAGGCCCCGCCCTGCATGCCGCGGGCTAGGACGAGGACGACAGGGTGCGCCACGCCCAGACGATGGCGACCAGCGCGAGGATCAGCGCCGCGAGCCAGATGAAGCCCGAGAGGAAGCCGATCACGAGGCGCAGCGCGATCAGCCCCGCGATGATCAGGACGACCACGGCGCCCATGCGCGCCAGCAGTGAGGGACCCTTCTGCTCCTGCTCCATCCCCCAAGTGTAGGCGCTGGCTACTCGTACGAACGCTGCAGATGCGCGAAGCGGTCGTTGGCCGGGGCACGCCCGTTCACCTGGATGCGGGCGAGGCGATAGCGCCGGACCTTGGGCGAGTTCGGATCGCGGTCCTGGGGTGTCGGGGCGGCGAGGAGCAGGTAGCGGGAGAGCGACGGTGAGGGCCTGGGCATGACCAGCATGTTCCAGTGCCGGGCCGCCGTGCGCCATCGCCCGCCGGTCGGAGATCTCGGGCGCCCGCTAGGACAACCGGTCCATCAAAGGCCCAGCTCAGCGCGGACGATCGAGGTGACCTCCTTGCCGTCGGCGCGTCCGCGCGTCTCCTTCATCACGTACCCGATGATCACGCCGATCGCCTTCATGTCGCCGCCGCGGAGCTTCTCCGCGACGTCGGGATTGGCCTCCAGCGCCGCGCGCACGATCGGCGCAAGCTCATCCGCCCCGCCGACGGCGCCGAGGCCCTCGGATTCGACGATGCCCGCCGGATCTCCGCCCTCGGCGACCAGGCGGTCGAGGACCTGCCGGGCGGCGCCCTGCGTGATCGTCTTCGCACCCACGAGGCTGACCAGCGACGCGAGCGCCGCCGGCGTGACCTTCGAGTCGGCCGGATCGTCGAGCTCGACGCGAGCGGCCAGCTCGCTCACCCAGTTCGCCAGCGGCTGGGCCGCCGGCGGCGGGTGGATGTCGGCTCCCTCGTTCAGCGCGGCCTCGAAGTAGTCGCCGAGCTCCGCGCGCCAGGACAGCATCCGCGCGCTCTCGACGTTCAGGCCCAGCACGGAGGCGAAGCGCTTCTCGCGCGCCGCCGGCAGCTCCGGCATCGCGGCGCGGGCACGCTCGAGCATCGCGCTCGTGATCGTCACCGGCGGCAGGTCGGGCTCGGGGAAGTAGCGGTAGTCGTGCGCCTCCTCCTTGGAGCGCAGCGACGTGATCGCCTCCGTGCGCGGATCGAAGTGCAGCGTCTCCTGGACCACGCTCTCGCCCGCGCGCAGGAGGCTCTCCTGCCGGGCCACCTCGGCGCGGATGCCGCGCTCGATGAAGCGGAACGAGTTCATGTTCTTCAGCTCGGTCTTCGTGCCCAGGCCCGCGGCGCCGACCGGGCGGATGGAGATGTTGGCGTCGCAGCGCAGCGACCCCTCCTCCATGTTCACGTCGCTCACGCCGAGCTGGCGCAGCGTCGTGCGCAGCAGCCGCAGCCACTCGCTGGCCTCCTCGGCCGAGCGGACGTCGGGCTCGGTGACGATCTCCGCGAGCGGTGTGCCGCCGCGGTTGAAGTCGACGATCGAGGCGTCCGAGCCGTGGATGCGCCCGCTTGCGCCGACGTGCGTGAGCTTCGCGGCGTCCTCCTCGAGGTGCACGCGATGGATGCGCACGTCGCCGAGGCGTCCGCCGCTGCACAGGGGCTCGTCGAACTGGCTGATCTGGTAGCCCTTGGGCAGGTCCGGATAGAAGTAGTTCTTGCGGTGGAAGATCGAGCGCGGTGCCAGCGTCGACCCGACCGCCAGGCCGATCATCAGGCCGAAGTGGATGGCCTCGGCGTTCGCGACCGGGAGCGTGCCCGGGAGCCCCAGGCAGACCGGGCACGTCCGCGTGTTGGGAGGCTCGCCGAAACTCAGTGGGCAGGAGCAGAACATCTTCGTCCGCGTGCGCAGCTGGACGTGGATCTCGAGGCCGATGACGGGCTCGTACTGGCGCTCGCTCATGCCGGCGCCCCTGTGCGGGCGGGTGAGCCGTCGAAGCCGATCGCCAGCTCCAGCGCGTGCGCCGCGTCGAGGATGCGGTTCTCGCTGAAGGCCGGGCCGGCGAGCTGCAGGCCGACCGGCAGCGACTCCGAGAGGCCGCACGGGATCGAGATCGCCGGGATCCCGGCGAGCGACATCGGCACGGTGAAGTAGTCGTTGAGGTACATGGCGAGCGGGTCGGCGGTCTTGGAGCCGAGCTCGAACGCAACGCCGGGGCTGGTCGGCGTCACGACGAAGTCGACGTCCTCGAACACGTCGGCGAACTCCTGGGCGATCAGGGTGCGGACCTTCTGGGCGCGTCCGTAGTAGGCGTCGTAGTAGCCGCTCGACAGCGCGTACGTCCCGATCAGGATGCGGCGCTTGACCTCGGCCCCGAATCCGTCGTGACGGGTCGCGGTGTACATCGAGACGAGGTCGTCGGCCGGCGCGCGCAGGCCGTAGCGCACGCCGTCGAAGCGCGCGAGGTTCGACGACGCCTCGGCCGGGGCGAGCACGTAGTAGGCACTGAGCGCGTGCGGGGCGCTGCGCAGGCTGCAGGTCTCAACCGTCGCGCCGAGCGAGCGCGCGGTGTCCAGGGCCGCCTCGAAGGCGACCATGACCCCGGGCTCGAGGCCCTCGCCCCCGCGCAGCTCCTCCGGGACGCCGAGGCGGATGCCGTCGAGGCGCTCGGCGGTCGGCAGCGCGATCTGCTCCGGGTGCCCGACGGAGGTCGCGTCAAGCGGATCCCTGCCGACCATGTGGCCGTACAGCAGCGCGGCGTCCGTGACGTCGCGGGTGAAGGGCCCCGCCTGGTCGAGCGAACTGGCGAACGCGATCATCCCGTAGCGCGAGACCGAGCCGTACGTCGGCTTGAGGCCGACGATGCCGCAGAGCGCGGCGGGCTGGCGGATCGAGCCACCCGTGTCCGTCCCCAGCGCCCAGGGCGCCAGACCCGCGGCCACGGCGGCGGCGCTGCCGCCCGACGAGCCGCCCGGGACGCGCGTGCGGTCCCACGGGTTCAGGACGGGCCCGTAGGCCGAGTTCTCGTTCGAGGAGCCCATCGCGAACTCGTCCTGGTTCGTCTTGCCCAGGATGCTCACGCCGGCCGACTCGAGCCGTGCGACGGCGGTCGCCGTGTACGGCGGCCGGTATCCCTCGAGGATCTTCGAGCCCGCCTGGCTCGGGATCCCCTCGGTGCAGAAGAGGTCCTTGACGGCGAGCGGAACGCCGCCGAGCGGGCCACGCGCGTGCAGATCCTGGGGAAGGTGCTCGGCGACCCAGGTGAAGGCGTTGAGGTCGTCGTCCTCGGCGCGCTGGCGGTAGGCGGCGAAGAGCTCCGCGGGGTCCAGGTCCCCGCTCTGGATCGCGGCGATCGCCTGCGCGGCGCCGAGGCCGATCATCTCCGGGACGTCCATCCCTCAGCCCGCCTGCGGGCTGGGAACCAGGAAGCCGCCGTCCTGCGTCGCGGGCGCCTGCTCGAGCGCGACCTCACGCGGCAGGCAGGGTCCGGGGACGTCCGCCCGCAGCGCGTCCGCGACGTCGACGACGTGCGACGTCGGCGCGACGTCCTTCAGGTCCAGCTCGGAGATCGCCGCGATGTGGTCGAGGATCGACGAGAGCTCGCCGGCCATGCGGTCGGCCTCCTCGTCGTCGAGCTTCAGGCGCGCCAGGCGCGCGACGTGGAGGACCTCGGTGCGGGAGATCATGCGGCGGCCGATGATATTGCGCTACCCGCCGGCGGGCGGCGCGGGCCGCGGAGCCGGCGGCTCGACGCGGCGGCCGAAGCCCGGTGGTGCGCTCGTCTCGCAGCGACGCGAGGCCGCCGGCGACGAGCAGCACCGCGAAGGCCATGCCGATCCAGCCGGCGGGCTCGATGCTGACGACGTCGTTCGGCGCCCCGATGCCCAGGTCCGGGCGCGTGAGCGCGACCACGAACACGACGACCAGCATCGGGAGCCCGAGCGTGACCAGTGCGACGCCCGGCGGCAGGTTCACGACGTCGTTCGCGCTGACGACGAGCGCTGCGACGAGCGCGAACGCCGCGAGCAGGGTGAGCACGATCAGCAGATCGGTGAACCAGCCGAGCGTCGCCCAGCCGGTCGTGCTGTGCCCGCCACGGGCGTAGACCGTCCACCCCACGCCGCCGGCATTGCCGAGCGCGAACCAGTCGGCGAAGAGCGAGACGAGCAGGCCGACGGCGCCCAGCAGGACCACCCACTCCGCGAGCTTCAGTCGCCGCAGCGTCACCGCGCCCCCTCGGCCGCCATCCGGGCGGCCTTCAGCGTGTTGCGCAGCAGGCAGGCGATCGTCATCGGCCCGACGCCTCCGGGGACCGGCGTGATCGCCGCCGCGACCTGCGACACGGCCTCGAAGTCGACGTCCCCGCAGAGCACGCCGTCGACGCGGTTCATCCCCACGTCGATCACGACGGCCCCCGGCTTCGTCCAATCCGGTCCGACCATCCGCGGCTGACCGGTCGCGGCGATCAGGACGTCGGCGCGGCGGCAGACCGCCGGCAGGTCGCGTGTGCGTGAGTGGCAGGTCGTCACCGTGGCGTTGGCCCCGAGGAGGAGCTGCGCCATCGGCTTCCCGAACAGGTTCGAGCGCCCGATCACGACCGCCTCCGCCCCTTCGAGCTCCACGCCCGCATCGGCGAGCAGCAGCATCACGCCCTCCGGCGTGCAGGACCGCAGGCCCTCACGGCCCAGCGCCAGCAACCCGGCGCTGACGGGCGTCAGGCCGTCGACGTCCTTGCCGGCGTCCACGAGGCCGGTCAGCTCCACTCCGTCGAGGTGCGCCGGGCACCGGGAGCTGACAGAGGATGCCGCTGACGGCCTCATCACGGTTGAGCCGGCCGATCAGCTCGACGACCTCCGCGCGGGACGCATCCTGCGCCAGGCGGTGATCGAAGCCGGTGATGCCGACCTCGTGGCAGGCCTTCTGCTTGGCGCCGACGTAGACGGCGCTCGCCGGGTCACCGCCGACGAGGATCGTCGCCAGCCCCGGCGCCCGGCCATGCTCGGCGACGAACGCCGCGACATCGCGAGCGACCTCCTCGCGAACGCGCGCGGCGACCGCCTTGCCATCGATGATCGTTGCGCTCATCCGGCGGAAACCTAGCGCTTGGTGATCGGTGCGTACTCGGCCATCAGCTTGCGCTCCGAGCCGTCGCTCGCGAAGCGCACCACGACGATCCCGCCCGGCTCGACGCCGGTCACGACGCCGTCGCCGAACGCGACGTGGACGACGTCGTCCCCCATCCGGAAGGACTGCGAGCCGCCCTCGTCGCCTGCGGACGTCGCCCAGGACGTCGCGCGCGGCCGGCCGCCGACGGCGGAGGCGGTGGCCTCGCGAGCGGCCGCCCAGCCGGTCAGGGCGCCCTCACGCTCGATGAGCTCGGGCGGCAGCTCGTTGAGGAAGCGGCTGGGCAGGCCGTAGGTCCGCTGACCGAAGACGGCGCGCTGGCGTGCGTGCGTCATGTAGAGGTTGCGCATCGCCCGTGTGATCCCGACGTAGCACAGGCGCCGCTCCTCCTCGAGCGTCCCCTCGTCGAGCGAGCGTGAGTGCGGGAAGATGCCCTCCTCGCAGCCGATCATGAAGACGACGGGGTATTCGAGACCCTTCGCGTTGTGGAGGGTCATCAGCGTCACGAGCCCCTCGTCGTCGCGGCGCGTGTCGGCGTCGGCGACCAGCGACACCTCCTGCAGGAACAGGTCCAGACGGTCGTCCTCGGCTCCGTTCGCCGCGTCGAACTCGCGACCGGCCTCGACGAGCGCCTCGAGGTTCTCCAGGCGCCCCTGGGCCTCGATCGTCCGTTCCGCCTCGAGCCAGTCGTGGTAGCCGCTCTCGTGGATCACGGCCTCCAGCAGGTCGCCGACGGGAACCCGCTGCTGCGCCTTGTCGCGCAGCGAGGCCATCGTGGCCATGAAACGCCCGAGCGCCTTGACGGCGGCGGCGCCCAGGCCCGGGACGGCGGCCGGCTCGGCGGCGGCGTCCCAGATGCTGATGCCCATCGTCTGGGCATGCGTGAGCACGCGCGAGAGCGACGTCTGCCCGATCCCGCGCCGCGGCGTGTTCGCGACCCGCTGGAAGCTGACCGCGTCCTGGGGGTTGGCGAGCAGCGTCAGATAGGCGATCACGTCCTTGATCTCCGCGCGCTCGTAGAACTTCGTGCCGCCGACGACCTGGTAGGCGATCTCGCGGCGCACGAGCGTGTCCTCGAGCACCCGCGACTGGGCGTTCATGCGATAGAAGACCGCGACCTCCGAGCGCGACAGCCCCTCGTCGACCAGCCGCTCGATCTCGCCCGCGACGAACCGCGCCTCGGCATGCTCGTCGTCGACCTCCCGAACGACGATCGGATCCCCCTCGCCGAGGTCCGTCCAGAGGTTCTTGGGCATCTGCTCGCGGTTGTGCGAGATCACCGCGTTGGCCGCGCTGAGGATCGTCTGCGTCGAGCGGTAGTTCTGCTCGAGCTTGACCGTGACGGCGCTCGGGAAGTCGTCCTGGAAGTCGAGGATGTTGCGGATGTCCGCCCCCCGGAAGCCGTAGACCGACTGGGCATCGTCGCCGACGACCATCAGCTCGGGAGCGTCGCCCGGGGAGAGCAGCTGCAGCAGACGGTACTGCGCGTGGTTCGTGTCCTGGTATTCGTCGACGAGCACGTGGCGGAACGTCGCCGCGTAGCGCGCCCGGACCTCCGGGAACAGCTCGAAGACGTTGACGGTCCGGCCGAGCAGGTCGTCGAAGTCCATCGCGTTCATGCGGTGCAGCTGCTGCTCGTAGAGCTCGTAGACGTCCGCGACGGTCTGCTCGAAGTACCCGCCGGTGAGCTGCCGGTAGGCGGCCGCGTCGCGCAGCTTGTTCTTCGCATCGGAGATCTGGTGCTGGATCGCGCCGGGGGTGAAGCGCTTCGTGTCGATCCCGAGCTCATCCAGGCACTGCTTGACGAGCCGCCGGCTGTCGGCCGCGTCGTAGATCGTGAACTGCCGCGTGTATCCCAGGCGCTCGGCCTCCGAGCGCAGGATGCGCGCGCATGCGCTGTGGAAGGTCAGCACCCACATCCCGCGCGTCGAGTGGCCGAGCAGGATCTCGACGCGGTCGCGCATCTCCTGCGCCGCCTTGTTGGTGAACGTGATCGCCAGGATCTCGCTCGCCCGGGCGCGGCCCGTCTGCACGAGCCAGGCGACGCGATGCGTCAGGACCCGCGTCTTCCCAGAGCCGGCGCCGGCCAGCACCAGCAGCGGCCCGCTCTCGTGTGTGACGGCGGTGCGCTGGGGCTCGTTCAGCCCCGCAAGCAGATACGCGATGCGATCCTCGGCGGCGACCTCGGTGTTCTCGGGCGGACGGACCACGCATTCGAGGATAGGCCGACAGGCGGATACGCTCGCCTCCATGGCGACCCTCCCAGAGGAGGTCCGGGCCCACTGCGCGCAGGTCGCGCGCTCGGCGCGCAGCGTGGCGATCGACGCCGCGGCGCTGGAGGCGCTGGACCCCGGAGAGCCTCCGCGCCTGGATGACGTCCACCACCACGTGAATGCGCCCGCGGACGAGGTCGCCGCGTACTTCCTGACGCTCGACACCATCAACTTCGGGTCGGGGTGGTTCCCGACGCTGCACAAGCGCACGAGCCACGACGGGACGGCGGCCTCCGGCTACACGACCGTCGCCTGGTCGCTTGCGGATCGCTTCCGTGCGGCGGGACCGTGGA
The DNA here is from genome assembly GCA_963781935.1 of uncultured Solirubrobacteraceae bacterium. GTDB lineage: Bacteria > Actinomycetota > Thermoleophilia > Solirubrobacterales > Solirubrobacteraceae > F1-60-MAGs163. The sequence goes on along the minus strand of CAWAHX010000005.1, from coordinate 790,080 downwards.
CGAACGCCGAGCTGCGGGTCATGAGCACCCGCGAGATCGCGCACGCGCTGGGCCAGGACGAGGATCACGAGCTGATGGCGCTCTACGCGCAGGCGCTGCGGGAGCTCGGGCGCTTCCTCGGGGAGCGCACCGCGCTCGACGTCGTCGCCGAGGCGCGCGGCTCAGCGGCAAGTCTGGCCCGCGGCCTCGCGGGCGGGATGGCGATGTACGACGACCGCGGCTTCTGGAAGCGCGCGCAGATCCTGCCGTCGAACCTCGCGCTGGCGGGAGCCGCCGAGTTCACCGACGTCGACGACCTGACGATCTTCGCCGACAACCTCGTGCCGCACGTGCTGCGCTGCGAGGGCGTCCTGACCTACGCCCCGGGGCTCGCCGCGCTGATCGACGAGGGCCGGCTGCTGCGCTTCGGCGCACAGGAGCACGAGATCCGCGCCTGCGCGGTCCACGCCTGCACGCAGATCGCGGAGCGCCTCGGCATCAGCGAGCGCGACCTCGACAACCGCCTGTGGACCCGCGGACAGCGGCCGGACTACAAAGCCCGGCCGCGGCACCGCTGTCGCTGCGTCTACTACTAGGCGCAGAGCGCCTCAGAACATGTGCTTCTCGGACTCCATGTGCATCGGCGCCGGCGGCGGTTCCGGCACCGCGGCTCCGGCCGCCAGCTCGTCGCGCGTCTTGCGACCGAGGATGTAGAACAGGACTCCGACAGCGAGGGTGACGATCAGCGGGATGAAGACCACAAGCTGGAACGTCCCGCGACTGAACCCGTCGGGGAGCGCGTCGTCGTTCAGCAGCGACCCGTCGCCGAGGCCCGGGAACAGGCCCACCGCGGAGGCCAGCACCGCCCAGAACGTCGTCAGCACTCCGCAGATCCAGACGCCCTTCATGCCGAACGGCACACGGTACGGGCGGTGGACGTTCGGGTGGCTGTAGCGCAGCTTGATCAGGGCCGGGAAGATCACGATGTAGGAGATCGTCGTGAACAGCAGCACGACGTTCAGGACGGCGTTGAAGTACTTGTCCGCGCTGCCGCCGGAGAGCGTGAAGGCCAGGACCATGACGATCGTCGACACCAGGCCGCTGACGAAGTTCACGACGATCGGCGTGCCGAACTTCGCCGAGAAGGTGCCCATGATCCGCGGCCCGGCGCCGTCATACCCGGCGACGGCCTGCGAGCGGTCCGAGCCCATGATCCACGTCGTGCCGCTGGACAGGAGCACGAGGATGAACCCGAGGGCCGCGGCATCGCCGAGCACCTTGCCGGCACCGGTCAGCGTCGCGGCGCCGTCCGCGCTGACGCTGCCGCCGTAGACGGTGAAGACGGTCTGCATCGTGTCGATGAAGCCGCTCAGGCCCGTGATCTGGTCGGCCGGGAGCACGAAGATGATCGCCAGGATCGGGACGCCGTAGAGCAGCACCGAGGCGATCGCGGAGCGCAGCACGGCGAACGGGACGTCCTTCTGGGGGTCCTTCATCTCGTCGCCCGCCGCGCTCGGCAGCTCGAACCCGACGAAGTTGAAGAAGAGCACCGGGACCAGTGCGATGAACAGCGTGTAGCTCGGCTGGAACTTGCTGACCTTCGGCGCGTTCAGGCCGTTCTTGATCGCGTAGATGCCGACGCTGATCGTGAAGAAGCCGAGCAGCAGGATCCGCATCCAGGCACCGAGCGTCGGGATCCACTTGCCGATGCCGAAGGAGAGGATCGCGGCCCAGACGGCGGTCCAGATGAAGAGCAGCGAGAAGATGTACTTGCCGACCTCGCCGAGGTCCCCGAAGAAGACGTTCCAGGTCTCGACCGCGGTGATGCACAGCAGGCCACCCATCCAGACCGGGTTGGAGAGCCAGTAGAGCACGGCGTTGACGCATGCGACGAAGCGGCCGAACGCGAGCTTCGTCCAGATGTAGCTGCCGCCTTCGTCCGTGAACGTGGAGCCGAGCTCCGACGTCAGGAGGGCGTACGGGATGAAGAAGAAGATCGCGAGCACGATCATCCACGTGAAGCCCTGCGGCCCGGCGTTCGCGACGACCCCGAGTGTGTCCAGCCCGACCAGCGTGCAGATCAGGAAGAACAGCATGTCGAAGCGCCCGAAGTGCTTCTTGAGTTTCGCCTTCTCCTCCCCCGCGGCGACGGTCTCGTGGGCCTCGAGGATGATGTCCTCAGCGACATTGGGTTCGATCGACATGACCGCATCAGACACCACCCGGCGGCGGAATGCCAGCGCCGGGAGGTCGAATGCAGGCGCGTCCTGCGCGCCAGATGGTCCAGCGGGTCAGCCGCCGGCGGGATTGCGGGCCGAGACGGGCCGCAAAGTGGCCACCGGCGCGGGTGCGTCCTCGCCGGCAAGCTCGGCCAGCCGCGCCTCGATCTCCGCGAGCCGCGAGGACAATTCGCGGATCGCGTCGGCCACCGGATCCGGCAGGTGGATCCAGTCGGCGTCCGGGCCTTCGGGCACGCGGCCGTCGACGCGCACGACGTGGCCCGGGTTGCCGACCACGGTCGCGTTCGGCGGCACATCCGTGATCACGACGGTGTTCGCGCCGATCTTGGCGCCGTGCCCGACACGGATCGGGCCGAGGAGCTTGGCGCCCGAGCCGACCGTGACGTTGTCCTCCAGCGTCGGATGGCGCTTGCCGGTGGCGAAGCCGGTGCCGCCGAGCGTGACCCCCTGGTAGAGCGTCACGTCGGCGCCGATCTCCGCCGTCTCGCCGATCACGACACCTGTCCCGTGATCGATGAACAGCCCCTCGCCGACGGTTGCCGCGGGATGGATCTCGATCCCGGTCAGGGCCCGGCTGACGTAGGCGATCGCCCGTGGGACGACCGGGACGCCGGCATCGTTGACGGCGCTGGCCACGCGATGGGCGAGCAGCGCGTGGACGCCGGGCCACGAGGTGAGGATCTCCAGCGAGGAGACGCCGCGAGCGGCGGGATCACGCTGGTGAGCTGCGGTGACGTCGCGCCGGAGTTCACCGGCGACGCGCGCAAGAGTGCCGAGCCCGAGCATCGCCAAAGCGTACATACCGGCCGACCCCGGCTCGGCCGGTCGCCTCAGCCCTGCGGCGCGAAGAACGGCGCCGAGATGTAGCGCTCGCCCGAATCGGGGAGCACGACGACGATGCGCTTGCCCTTGGACTCCGGGCGCGCGGCGACCTGCATCGCGCCCCACAGCGCAGCCCCGCACGAGAGCCCCGCCAGCACGCCTTCACGGGCTGCCGCCAGCCGTGCCGTCTCGATGGCCGCCTCGTCGGGAACGGCGATCACCTCGTCCAGGAGCTCGCGATTGAGCACCGCCGGGACGAAGCCGGCGCCGATGCCCTGGATGCGATGCGGGCCCGCGGCCTGCCCGGACAGCACCGCCGAGGACTGCGGCTCGACCGCGACGATGAGCGCCTTGGGGTTGCGTGCCTTGATGACCTCGCCCGCGCCGGTGATCGTTCCCCCGGTGCCGACGCCCGCGACGAGCACGTCGACCTTGTCGTCGAGCGCTCTGAGGATCTCGGGGCCGGTGCCGGTGCGGTGGGCCTCCGGGTTGGCGGGGTTGGAGAACTGGTCGGGCAGGAACGTGTCGGGCTCGAGGGCGATCGCGCGCGCCGCGTCGATCGCCTCGTTCATGCCGCCCATCGACTCGACGACCTCGACGTGTGCGCCGTAGAGGCGCAACAGCCCCTCGCGCTCCCGGCTCATGCCGAGCGGCAGGAAGATCCGCAGGTCGTAGCCCTTCGCGGCGCAGACGAACGCCAGCGCGATCCCCGTGTTGCCGGACGTGGCCTCGACGATCGTCGTGCGGCCGGGCTCGATCAGCCCGTCGCGCTCGGCGGCCTCGATCATCGCGACGCCGATCCGGTCCTTCACCGAACCGCCGGGATTCAGCGCCTCGATCTTCCCGAACAGCTGAACTCCCTCGGCGTGCTCGTCCCCGAGCATCCGGGTGAGCTGCACGATCGGCGTGTCGCCGACCAGGTCGGCAATGTTGATCGGGATTCGGCCCATTCCCGACCAGAGTAGTGCACCGGCGTGACGGCTACCCCCCGCCCGCCGCGGCTGCGCGCAGGTCGTCCAGATCCGCGTCGAGCTCGCTGCGGACGGTGCGCGTGGCGTGTCCGAGTGCCCCCTCGACGAGGTCGAGCTGCGCGGCGGTGCCGATCACGATGATCGCGCTGTGGCCCTCCTCGACCGCCTCGCCCATCGCCTTCAGGTCGTCACGCGAGAAGCCGCGCCAGAGGTGACCGACCGCCGCCCCGAGGCCGCCGCCGGCCGCCACGCCGACGAGCAGGCCGACGAGCACGGGCGGGAACAGGATGCCCAGCAGCGCGCCGACGATCACGCCGCCCTCCGCACCGTGGACCGCCGAGCGCTCGTCGCGTCGCACGATCCGCACGCGGCCCTCGCGGTGCTCGACGATCGCGACGTCGTGCACGTGCACGTCATGGCTCGTCGCGAGCTCCTCGATCGCCTCGTAGTCCAGCTGCGCCGACGGGTCGTCCGCGTAGACGGCGATGACGGCGAAGGCGGTGTCCTTGGAGCTCATCGCCGTAGCGTCGCGCGTGGCCGGCCGAAGATCAACCGGCGTCGGATGGGAGCGTGGCAGGCCAGTCCTCGGCCGACACGATGTGCACCGGGTTGACGAGCACCAGCTTGCCCATGCGCTGGGCGGGGACGAGCCGCCCGGCCTCCATGCGCTCCGCGACCTGGTCCAGCTCGAGGTCGCTGGTGATCCATTCGCCGTCGACGAACACCAGGCGTGATCCCATCAGCTCGAGTCCCGGCCGGCGCGCATCATGTGACCGTACAGGCAACCGCCTCAGGGTCGGGCGTTGGATCCTGCATGGCTCGGGCTGGGGACGATGCGCACCCCTTCGCCCGGGAACACCATCGACTCGTGGTCCGCGTTCCACCGGACTTGGAAATGCTCATGTCCCGGCCCGCCGAGGCGCTCGACGATCTGCCCGCGGCGGACGACCTCACCGTCGATCCCTCGCACCTCGACCCAATCCCCGGCACGACCTTCGGGTGCGGTGTGTTCAGCAGCCATGAGGGACATTGAACCCGCACGCCGCGCCGGCGGCATCGGGGAACGCGCTGACCCGGGACGCGGTGATCTACCACCGCAGGTGACACGGAGCCGGGATGCACTCGGCCACGGGCGCCGTCCTGGAACCATCTCTGTCAGAAACGTAGGCTGGGGTCCGGATGATCGTTGACCGCGCCATCTACCGCGACGGCGAGCGCATCGCTGCCCCTGAGTCGCTCGCCGAACTCAACGCGACGTGCCGCAACGGCGTAGGGATCGCGTGGATCGGGCTCTACCGCCCCGAGGCGACCGAGTTCGCTGCCGTCGCCGAGCAGTTCGACCTGCATGAGCTCGCGGTCGAGGACGCCGTCAAGGCCCACCAGCGACCCAAGCTGGAGCGCTACGGCGACATGCTCTTCCTCGTGTTGCGCCCGGCCCGGTACATCGAAGAGACCGAGACCGTCGAGTTCGGTGAGGTTCACGTGTTCGCCGGCCCGCACTTCGTGATCACCGTCCGCCACAGCGAAGCGCCCGACCTCGCGCTCGTTCGCCACAGCCTCGAGGAGCGTCCGGATCTCCTCAGGCGCGGACCGGCGGCGATCGTGCACGCGATCATCGACCGGGTCGTCGACGACTACGGGCCCGTCGTCGCAGGCCTGCAGAACGACATCGACGAGATCGAGAACGACGTCTTCGACGGCAGCCCCACCGTCTCGCGGCGCATCTACGAGCTCGCCCGCGAGGTCATCGAGTTCCATCGCGCCACCAAGCCACTCGATCCGATCCTCAAGGGATTGATGGACGCGCCCGGGGTCGCCGACGAGGAGCGTGCCCACATTCGCGATGTCGAGGACCACGCGTTGCGGATCGAGGAGCAGGTCTCCGGCTTCCGCGAGTTGCTGCAGAACATCCTCAGCGTGAACCTCACGCTGGAGACCAAGGCTCTCAGCGAGGCGGCGAACACGACCAACGAGGAGGTCAAGAAGATCTCCGCCTGGGCGGCCATCTTCTTCGCCCCGACGCTCGTGGGGACGATCTACGGCATGAACTTCGACCACATGCCGGAACTCGGGTGGGGGCTCGGGTATCCGTTCGCGCTGGGGTTGATGGCGCTGATCTGCGGCGGGCTCTACGTGATGTTCAGGCGCCGGGGCTGGATCTGAGCGGGCGCGGCATCTGCCACCGCCTCGACGGGCCCAGCGGCCTGTGCAGGATCTGTACAGCGGTGTAGTGAATCCGGGCACGGCCTTGACGAGGCCGGGGCACACTCCCTCAGGTGGTCTTCTTGCCATCGGCCGTCGATCTCGACGTCGCCAACGTGTTGGGAGTGTGAATGCCATGCCTTCGTCGGTCACGTTGCCCCGCTCCGTCAGGCGCGCACATCAGGAGCGGCTGCGCACCCGGCTCATCAGCCGCCTGCGGGCCGGGACCTTCGATGCCCGGATCCGGGCGGGTGAGCCGTTCGACGCCGGCGAGGCGCTCGCGTGCCGCGCGCATCAGCTGACCTCGCGTCGTACCCGGAACAGGGTCGCCGACGGGCTGCAGCGCGCGGCGCGCCGCGCGGCACTGCCGGCCGACGCCGGTCTCAGCACGCGCATCCCCGTGCAGCGCGCGGCCGCCTACGACGCGCTGCGCCCGCTGACCGATCTGGTCCACCGCATGCGGGACGAAGAAACGCCGGCCCGTGCGCAGGGCGTCGCGCTCGCGCTGAGGCTGCTCACCGACGGGACGGCTCCGCTGCACGCGCCGTCGGAGCCCGGGACGCTGCGGGAAGCTGTGCTGGTCGCGCTCGAGGCATGCGACAGGCGGGTCGGTACCGCCGCTGAACGGGCCTGAGCGTACGCGGCGTTGAGCCCGGTCTAGATGTAGTACATCGACTGCCCGGCGTCGGCGCGCTCACGCTCGACGACGTCCGCGATGCTCGTCTTCTCCAGGACGGCGCGGGCGGCCGCGGCCGCCTCCCCGAACACGCCCTCGCTGTCGCGGCCGAGCGGCCCGTCGAGCAGTTCGACGACCTCGAGCACGGTGATCGTGGCCGGATCCCGGGCGAACGAGTAGCCGCCCTTGACGCCGCGCTGGGAGTTGAGGACGCCGGAGCGCCGCAGGGTCGCGAACAGCTGCTCGAGGAACTGCACGGGGATGCCGCGGCGCTTGGCGAGCTCGCCGATCGCCACGGGACCATCACCGGCGCGCCCGAGCTCGGCGAGCGCCTGGACGGCGTACGGGGACTTCGTGGTGATCGAGATCATGGTCGCGCTCTACCCTCTGCGATCAATCCTATGGCACCCTCCGGCAACCTCACGGGCCCGCTCTCCCGCTTCGCTCCGCCGATCGCGCTGATGGGCGTGATCTTCGCCCTCAGCGCGCAGCCCGACCTCAACTCGGGCCTCGGGACCGTCGACCTCGTCGGTCGCAAGGTCGTCCACATGACCGAATACGGCCTGCTCTGGCTGCTGTGGCACCGCGCATTCGGATGGCGCCGGCCCGGAGCGGCCGCCGCGATCGCGATCGGCTACGCGGCGACGGACGAGTTCCATCAGACCTTCATCGACGGCCGCCATGGGTCGCCGGTTGATGTGCTGATCGACTCCCTTGGCGTCGCGATTGCCTACGGCGTGTGGCGGCGCTCGGGATACAGGGTTTCGGATTGAGGGTTTCGTGAGTTTGAAGTTCGCTCTGCGAACTTCAAACTCCCGACGTCACTCAGAGCCAGCCGCGCTCGGTCGCCATCAGCACGGCCTGAGCGCGGTCGACGGCGCCGAGCTTGCCGTAGATGTTGTGCAGGTGGGTGCGGACGGTGCTGGTCGAGAGCTCGAGCTCGTGCGCGATCTGCTTGTAGACCTTGCCCTCGGCCAGGCGCTTGAGCACCTCGACCTCGCGCCCGGAGAGCGGGCACGGATCGACCTGGCGCACGCGGCCGGTCGACGGGAACGGCAGGTCGTACATCACGGAGCGCAGCTCCTCGGCACCGAGGCCGATGGCGCGTGCGCAGCGCAGCAGTTCGGTCGGCGAGACGGCGCCGCCCTGCGCGTAGTGGGCGAGCATGTCGGCGAGGCGGACGAAGGCGGTCTCGCCGGTCGCCTCCTCGGAGTGGTGGCGCTCGATCACCGAGGCGATGCTCTTCGGCAGGCCCCAGCGCCGGGCGAGCACGCCGCCGACGAGTGCGTGGTCGACGCCCAGCTCACGGCGCTCCTTGTGGATGCGCTCCTCGGGAGTCCTGGCGCCCTGGTGCACCTGCTGCGGGTATCCCGGGTAGGCGTGCATCAGGACGAGCTTGCCGATGTCGTGGAGCAGCGCGGTGACCATCAGCCGGTCGCGCTCCTCGTAGCCGGCCTCGATCGCGAGGCGCTCGGCGGCGCGCTGGGTGGCGACGCCGTGCAGGCGGAAGCGCTCTGGTGCCGCGTCCCAGACGGACGAGCGCTCGAAGAAGTCGAATGTCCGTGCGCGGGCGGCGATCGACTGGACGGCCTCGGGCGAGAGGATCTCGGTCGCCCCGACGATCGACTCGACACGCCCGCGGTTCTTGCCCTCGACCTGGTTGGCGAGGCGCAGGACGGCGATCACCAGCGCGACGTCGCCCTCGACCGCGGCGATGATCTCGCCGGTGTTCGAGCGCTCGTCGCTGACCAGGCGCAGCACGCGATCGCGGGACTCGGCGAGCGCCGGGAAGCCTTCGAGTGCCTCGAACGCGGCCGTCAGGCGGCGTCCGTGCCCTTCGTTGTGGCGCCGCGACGCGCCGGCGTCAGCTGACTCGTCGGCGACACGCAGTGCGGTGGCGGGTTCGGGAGGCGTCATGCGGGTTCGATCCGTTTGGGGAAGGGATGCGGGCGGCGCCTGAGGGCGACCATTCCCCCTATCGGCAGGCATGGACGATGATTTGAGCCCTTCGCGCGACCGGCGGCTCGAACTGGGCTCTGCGGAGCGGGAGAAACCCGCGGAAATCGCTGCTTCTGCGGGCGCAATCGCGGCTGCAGGGCCGGTCAGGCCACGGCCGCCGCGAGCCGCCGCAGCGACTCCTCGCGGCCCAGGACGGTCAGCGTCTCGAAGATCCCCGGTGACACCGTCGTGCCGGCCAGGGCGACGCGGATCGGCTGGAAGACGTCGCGCGGCTTGACGCCCCGGCTCTCGACGACGGCGCGCAGCGCCTCGTCGATCGGCTCGACCGCCCAGTCCTCGAAGCTCCTCCAGCGCCGCGCGCGCTGCGCTCAGCGCCGCGCGACCGTCCTCGTCCAGCCACTTCTCGCGCGCCTTCGGATCATCGCCCGGCCCGTCGAAGATGAAGCCGGCGAGCGGCCAGAAGTCGCTCAGCGTCTGGATCTTCTCCTCGCTGATCGCGACGGCCTCGCGCAGCCCCTGACGGCCGGTGAACGCCTCCAGGCGCCGGGTCAGCTCGTCCGTTCCCAGCTCGCGCAGGTAGCGGCCGTTCATCCAGCGCAGCTTCTGCTCGTCGAACCGGGCCGGATGCTTCGACACGCGGTCGAGGCCGAAGCGCTTGACGAGCTCATCGGTCGCGATCAGCGTCTCGTCGTCGGCGTCGCCCCAGCCCAGCAGCGCGAGGTAGTTGCGGATCGCCTCCGGGAGGTAGCCCGCGTCGCGCAGATCCTGCACCGAGGCGGCGCCGTGGCGCTTGGACAGCTTCTTGCCGTCCGGGCCGTGGAGCAGCGGGAGGTGCGCGTAGAGCGGCGTCGGCTCGCCGAGCGCCTCGAGCACCAGCAGCTGCTTGGGCGTGTTGGAGATGTGGTCCTCGCCGCGGACGACGTGCGTGATCCCCGCGTCGAGGTCGTCGATGGCGACGGCGAGGTTGTAGAGCGGGCTGCCGTCGGCGCGCGCGATCACCGGGTCGTCGAGGTGGACGTGACGGAAGACCGTGTCCCCGCGGATCACGTCGCGCACGACGGTCTCGCCGTCGTCCGGGACGCGCAGCCGCACCGCCCCCTCGCTCTCCGCGACGCCGCGGAAGCCGCGATCGTCGCCGTGCTCGGCCTTGAAGGCCTTGACGTCGTCGCCGGTCGCGGTCGAGCGGTACGCCTTGTCCTCGGCGAGCAGCCGTGCGACCACCTCGCGGTGGCGCGCCTCGTTCGCGGTCTGGAAGATCGGTCCCTCGTCGAAGTCGAGCTCGAGCCAGCGCAGCGCCTCGAGGATGTGCTCGACGTTCTCCGGGGTCGAGCGCTCGCGGTCGGTGTCCTCGATGCGCAGGACGAAGGTTCCGCCGCTCCCGCGGGCCAGGAGCCAGTTGTAGAGCGCGGTCCGCGCCCCCCCGATATGGAGCTGGCCGGTCGGGCTGGGAGCGAAGCGAACGCGCATGTCGGTAGGAATGTACGAGATGACTTCCGACAGCCTTCCCATCCGGCCATGCTGATCGGCGCCCACGTCTCCCCCGCCGGCGGCCCGGCGAAGGCCGTGGAGCGCGGCGAGGCACTCGGTGCCACGGCGATCCAGATCTTCAACCAGAACCCGCGTGCCTGGAAGCCGACGATCTACTCCGACGAGCAGGTCGCGGCGTTCGGAGAGGCGATGGCGGCAAGCCCCGTCGACTCGCTGCTGATCCACGCGGTGTACCTGCTGAACGCCGCCAGCGACGACCCCGAGATCCGCGAGAAGACGCTCACCTCACTGATCGCGTCGCTGCGCGCCGGCGGGGCCCTGGGCGCCGACGGGGTCGTGCTCCACCCCGGATCCGCGAAGACCGGCGACGTCGGCGAGGCGGTCGCCCGGGCGGGCGCAGTGATCCGCGAGGCGCTCGAGGAATCCGAGGCGTGTCCGCTGCACCTGGAGAACACCGCCGGCGCCGGCGGCACGCTGGGCCGCTCGTTCGACGAGCTCGGCGCGTTGATCGATGCCGCCGGCGGCGACGCGCGCCTGGGCATCTGCCTCGACTCCTGTCACATGCTCGCCTCGGGCATCGAGATCCGCACGCCCGCAGGCCCTCACCGAAGCGCTGGACGCCTGTGAGCGAGCCGTCGGGCCGGACCGCATCGGCTCGCTGCACCTGAACGACAGCCAGACGCCGCTCGGCTCCAACCGCGACCGCCACGCCAACATCGGGGACGGGGAGCTCGGCCTGGATGGCGCGAGGACGTTTCTCAGCGAGCCGCGCTTCGAGGCCCTTCCCGTGCGTTCTCGAGACCCCTGGGCCCGACCGCAGCGGCCCCACCGCCGAGGAACTCGCGCTGTGCCGCCGCCTGCGCGGCGAGGGGCTGGAGCACCGCGGCGACGCCTGAAGAGGAGTGGTCCCCCGCCCCCGGTCCAGCGGTAGAGCGGGGGACCGCTGCTCAAGGTAGCAAGGTCTTCGACGGACAGTTGCAGTACCGAACTGACTGATCGAACAGTCAGGATGCCAATGCGCCAGCTTCTCAGGCGGGGGCGGTCGTGCGCAGCGCCGCCGGGCCGAGTACGTGTTCGAGCTCGGCACGCAGACTCGGCGTGGGACTGACCTTGAACCCGTCGCCGAAGCGCAGCCGGCGTTCGCCGTCCGAGGTGGTGATGTCGAGCACGACCTCACTCTCCCCGGCGTGATTTCCCAGCACGTGCTTGAGCTCGTCGATGATCGTGGCGGGGACGGCGGTCGCCGCCGCATCGAGGCGCAGGCACAGCGGCTGCGGGCCCTCGGGGATCAGCGCGGCGGCGGTGCGAGCTGCATCGACCTCCTCCGGCGTCGGGTCGAAGCGCTCGACGCTCTGGACCACGAGCGACGTCTTGTCCTTGTCCTTGTGATCGATGCGGCCGCGAACGAGCACGATCTCGTCGACCCCGAGCACCCCGGCGTACTCGGTGAGCGCCTTCTCGAACAGCAGGATCTCGATCTCACCCTCGAGGTCGGCGATCGTCGCGAACATCATCGAACCGCCGGCGCGCGTCTTGATCTTCTTCGCCTGCGTGATGATGCCGCCCGCCGTCACCCACTCCCCGTCGCGCCGCTCGGCGAGCTCCAGCAGTGATCCGTCGACCTTCGCCCGCAGCGCGTCGCGGACCTCCTTCAGGGGATGCGTCGAGATGAACAGGCCGATGGCCTCCTTCTCGACGGCCAGCAGCTCGCGCTGGTCGAACTCGGCGCCCGGGATCGGCGGATGGCTCGGCTGGAACGCCGCTGCCGCGGCGCTGCCGCCGCCGACGTCGCCCATGTCGAAGATCGACCCCTGGCCGATCTGCGCGTCGAGCTGTGCCTTCTGCCCGGCGCCCTGGGCCTGCTCGAGCACTTCGAGCATGCCCTTGCGCGTCGCGCCGGTCGACCCGAAGGCGCCGCACTTGATCAGCGCCTCGATGGCGCGCTTGTTCACCAGGCGTGAGTCGACGCGCTCGCAGAAGTCCCAGATCGACGCGAACGGGCCGTCGGCCTCGCGTGCGCCCTTGATCGCCTCGACGGCCTGGTAGCCGACGCCCTTGACCGCGTCGAGGCCGAAGCGGATGTTGCCCGCGTCGACGACGAACTCGTGGTCGGAGAGGTTGACGTCGGGCGGGAGGATGTCGATCCCCATGTCCTCGCAGCGTGCGGCGAAGAACGGCACCTTGTCCTTCGTGTCCATGACCGAGGAGATCAGCGCGGCCATGTACTCGGCCGGGTGGTTGGCCTTCAGCCAGGCGGTCCGGTAGGCGATCAGCGCGTAGCACGCGGCGTGCGAGCGGTTGAACGAGTAGTCGGCGGACTTCTCGTTCGTCGTCCAGAGCCAGTTGATCAGCGAGCGGTCGGTTCCGGATGCCGCGCAGCCCGTCCGGAACTCCGGCTCGAGCTCGGCCATCGCGGCGCGGTTCTTCTTGCCGATCGCCTTGCGCAGGTCGTCCGCCTTGGCGCCGCTGAAGCCCGCCAGCCCCTTGGCGATCTGCATCGACTGCTCCTGGTACAGGATCACCCCGTACGTCGGGCCGATGATCGGCTCCAGGCGCGGATCCATGATCGAGACCGAGTCGGGATCGCGCTTGCCCCGGGCGTAGGCGGGGATCTGGTCCATCGCGCCCGGCCGGTAGAGCGCCACGAGCGCGACGAGGTCGTCGAACTCGGTCGGGCGAACCTTGCGCAGCGCCTCCTGCATGCCCTCGGACTCGAACTGGAAGACGCCGATCGAGTCCCCGCGCTGGAGCATGTCGTAGGTCGGCGGATCGTCGAGCGGCAGCGTCGCCATGTCCGGGCGCTCGCCGCTGGAGCGCTCGATGATGTCGAGCGCGTCCTCGATCACGTCGAGGTTGCGCAGCCCGAGGAAGTCCATCTTCAGGAGCCCGAGCTCCTCGACGGGCTTCATCGAGTACTGCGTCACGACCTTGTAGACGCGGTCGCCGTTCTCATCCGTCGTGTTCGCGTCCGCGAGCTGGACCGGGACGATGTCCGTCAGCGGCCGGTCGGCGATCACGACGGCGGCGGCGTGGATCGACGAGTTGCGGACGATCCCCTCGAGCCCCTGCGCGACGTCGACGATCTGCTTCGCCGTCGGGTCGGCGTCGTAGGCGAGCCGCAGCGGCTGCCCCTCCTGCAGGCAGTCCGCGAACGACGGCGAGCGGCCCATGATCGGATCCGGGATCAGCTTGGCCAGGCGGTCGCCGGCGCCGTAGTCGAGGCCCAGCACGCGGGCGGCGTCGCGCGTCGCCGCGCGCGGGAACATCTTGCCGAAGGTGACGATCTGCGCGACCGACTCACGCCCGTACTTCTCGGTGACGTAGCGCATCACGCGCTCGCGGCCGCGCACCGAGAAGTCGATGTCGATGTCCGGCATCGACACGCGCTCGGGGTTCAGGAAGCGCTCGAACAGCAGGTCGTAGCGCAGCGGATCGACGTCGGTGATCCGCAGGTTGTAGGCGACGATCGACCCGGCGGCCGACCCACGGCCCGGGCCGACGGCGATCCCGTTCGCCTTGGCGTAGGCGATGAAGTCCCACACGATCAGGAAGTACGCGTTGAAGCCCATCCGGTCGATGACCTCGAGCTCCATGTTCATCCGCTCGATCGCCTCGGCCGGCGGCGGATCGCCGTAGCGCTCGCGCAGGCCCTCCTCGACGCGGGCGCGCAGGTAGGCGCGCTCGTCCTCCCCCTTGGGCAGGAAGCGCGGGATCAGCTGCTTGCCGAGCTCGATCTCGACGTCGCAGCGCTCGGCGATCTCGAGCGTCGTTGGAAGCGCCTCGGGGTACTCGGCGAACGCCTCGGCCATCTCCTGGCTCGAGCGCAGGAAGAACTCGTTCGTCTCGAACGTCATCTTCGGCTGGGCCAGCGTCGACTTCGTCTGCACGCACAGCAGCGCCGTGTGGTGGTGGTAGTCCTCGCGGCGCAGGTAGTGCACGTCGCCGGTGCCGACGATCGGGCGGCCGACCTCGCGGGCGATCCGGGCGATGCCGGGGTTCGCCCGCTCCTGGCCGGCGATCCCGTTCTTCTGGACCTCGAAGTAGACGTTGTCCGGGCCGACGGCCTGCATCAGCTCGTCGACGTGCGCGCGCGCCTCGTCGTCGCGCCCCTCGGCCAGGCGGCTCGTGAAGCGCGAGGCCAGGCAGCCCGTCAGCACGATCAGGCCGTTGCGGTGGGCCTCGAGCTGCGCCATGTCGACGGTCGGCTTGCCGCGGCTGAGGCCGTCCAGGAAGCCCGGCGGAGCACAGGCGGACGAGGTTGCGATAGCCCTCGTTCGTCGACGCCATCAGCGTCAGGTGGTTGCGCTCGGCCTTCTTGGGCCCGCGCGCGGTGTGATCGTCGACGTAGTAGATCTCGCAGCCGACGATCGGCTTGATCCCGTGCTTCTTGGCCGCCTTGAACAGCTCGACCGCGCCGTTCATCACGCCGTGGTCGGTCAGCGCGAGCGCCGGCTGGCCGAACGCGGCGGCACGCTCGGCGAGCGCGTCGATCTTGCAGGCGCCATCGAGCAGCGAGTACTCGGAGTGGACGTGGAGATGGGCGCAGCAGGGACTCGTCACGGGAGCCGGAGGATAGGCGCCGGGCCGGACGTGGCGCGAGTCCCGCGGGGGCGGCGAACCCGCACTTAGCGAAGGTTGCGCAGGCGGCGCTCGAGCGCCGCGAGCAGGCCGCCGCGAGCCGCGCGGCGCGGCGGATGCGGGGCCCGCAGCGACGGCCTCGGCGGCGCGGGGCGGCCTCGGCGACCGGCGCCTCACGGGGGGCCTGGGCGCGCAGGCGCTCGGCGGCGAGCGCGAGACCGGCGATCAGGTCATCCGTGTCGCCGGGGCGGACGGGCGGCGCCGGGGCGACGGGCGCGACGGGCGCCTGGAGTGGCGGGGGCGGGGCCGCGCGGCCGCGCGGCGCGCCCTGGCGCGCGCGCTCGGCGGTCAGCGCGTTCGTCGCGGCGTCGCGGGCGGCGCGCTCGGCCACCACCGCCTGCTCGGCCGCCTCGCGGGCGGCGCGCTCGGCGTGCAGCGCCGCCTCGGCGGAGTGGCGTGCGGCAAGCTCGCGGTCGAGTGCCTCGCGGGCCGCCCGGGTCGCCGCCGCCGCCTGCGCGATCACGCCGGCGAGCGTCGCGTCCCGGGCCCCGCGCTGCGCGAGCCGGGCCCGCAGCGCGACCGCCTCGTGTTCGGCGTGCTCGAGCTCCGCGACGCGCCGCTCCGCACCGGCGAGGCGACGGCGCAGCTCCTCCTCGGCCAGCTCGGCCCGTCGTGCGCGCCGCTCGGCCAGGATGGCCGGGTCGCCGGGCACCGCGGGATCGGGGGTCGTCCCGGACACGCAACCAGCCTAAGCGTCAGACGGTCGGAAAGCGCGAGCGCCGGCGCTGCGGCGGTCGCGGCGGCCGCGCCGACGACCACGACGCCCGCGGTGACGGCCGCGCCCGCGATCAGCGGCCCGCGCAGCTCCCGCAGGCGCTTGCGCAGGTACCAGCGGCCGACCCAGAGCGTCACGAAGCCGACGATCCGGTGGTGCACGGTGTCGAACTCGTTCATGACCTGTCCCTCCTGCGATGCCCTCAGGCGGTAGGCCAGGCGCGACTGCAGCGACCACAACTCGATGAAGCCGGGCGACGCCTGCTGGCTGAACAGGCCCCCGGAGGTCTCGAACGTCGCGAGCGTCGCGT
Organism: uncultured Solirubrobacteraceae bacterium; assembly: GCA_963781935.1. Lineage (GTDB taxonomy): Bacteria > Actinomycetota > Thermoleophilia > Solirubrobacterales > Solirubrobacteraceae > F1-60-MAGs163. Next base: position 774,080 of record CAWAHX010000005.1, on the reverse strand, counting down.
CGTAGACCGCGTTGGCCGAGGAGCGCGTGACGACGCGCGCGGACCCCTTGTAGAGCTTCATCCCGATCGTCCCGCTGACGCGGGCGTTCACCGAGTCCATGTAGGCGTCGATGTTCTCACGCAGCGGCTCCCACCACAGCCCGGCGTAGACGAGGTAGGCCCACTGGCGGTCGAGGTTCGTCTTGAACTGGTTCTGGTGGATCGTCCCGGTGAGGCGCTCGAGCTCGGCGTGGGCCGGCAGCAGGATCGCGGCGGCCGGGACCTCGTAGATGTCGCGGACCTTCAGGCCGACGATCCGGTCCTCGATGTGATCGACGATCCCGACGCCGTGGCGGCAGCCGATCTCGGCGACCTGCTCGAGCAGCGCGACGAGGCCCATCGGGATCCCGTCGAGCGCCACGGGGACGCCCTGCTCGAACGTGATCTGGACGGTCTGCGGCTCATCGGGCGCGAGCTCGGGGCGCGTGACGAGCTGGAAGACGTCGTCCTCCGGCGCGTGGTCGAGATGCTCGATCCACTTGCCCTCCGACGAGCGGCCCCAGAGGTTGTCGTCGATCGAGTAGGGCGTCTGCTCGGCGCCGCCCTTGATCGGGATGCCGTTGTCACGGGCGTAGGCGATCTCCTCCTCGCGGCCCATCTGCCAGCCGCGGACCGGCGCGATGACCTTCAGCTCGGGCGCGAGCGTCGCGATCGTCGCCTCGATCCGGACCTGGTCGTTGCCCTTGCCGGTGCAGCCGTGCGCGATCGTGTCGCAGCCGTGCTTGCGGGCGTAGTCGACCGCGAGCTTGGCGATCAGCGGGCGGCCGAGCGCGGTGAACAGCGGGTAGGCCAGGCCGTAGATCGCGTTCGCCTTGATCGCCGGCGCGATGAAGTCGCGGGCGAACTCGTCACGCGCGTCGACGACCTCCGCCTCGACCGCGCCGAGCTGGATCGCCTTGCCCTTGACGACGTCGTAGTCCTCACCCGGCTGGCCGAGGTTGATCGTCAGCGCGACGACCTCCGCGTCGTACTCGTCCTGGATCCACTTGAGCATGACGCTCGTGTCCAGGCCGCCCGAGTACAGCAGCAGGACGCGCTGGACCTCGTCCGGCTCGGCGAGGTAGCTGGCGGCGCGGGTGTGGCGGGGCTCGGCGTGGGGTCATTGGGCCTGAGTCTAGAAACGGCGGGCGCGCGGCGCGCTCAGGCCACGCGCTCGCGGCCGGCGTAGACGTTCACGTCGCCGTGACGGGCGAACCCGCAGAGGGTCATCCCGCGGTCACGCGCCAGCTCGATCGCCAGCGACGTCGGCGCCCCCACCCCGACGAGGATCGGCGCGCCCGCGAGCGCGGCCTTCTGGACCAGCTCGAACGACAGCCGCCCGCTGACGCACAGGACGTGCCCGTGCAGCGGGAGCAGGCCGTCGAGCAGCGCGCGGCCGACGACCTTGTCCATCGCGTTGTGGCGCCCGACGTCCTCGCGGGCGAGCAGCAGGTCGGCGGCCACGGTGAAGAGGCCCGTGGCGTGCAGGCCGCCCGTGCTCGCGAAGCCGGGCTGGGCAGCGGTCAGGATGTCCGGCAGGCTCGCCAGGCGCTCACGCGACAGCACGGGCCCCGGCGCCGCCTCGGGCGCCATGACGGCGACCTCCTCCAGCGCACCCTTGCCGCAGACGCCGCACGACGACGTCGCATAGAAGCGGCGCGTCGCCGGCTCGTGAAGCAGATCGGTGTCGACGTCGACGATGTTCGCGGCCAGGTCCGGAGCCAGGCCGACGGGCGCCGGCGCCGTGATCAGGCCCTCGCCGTAGAGGAACCCGAGCGCGAGCTCGTCATCCCGGCCCGGGGTGCGCATCGTGACCGCGAGCGCGGCGCCGCGCACGCGGATCTCGAGCGGCTCCTCGACGGCGACCTCGTCGAGCACGCCGGCGTCGCGCTCGACGGTGGCCCGCATCTGTCCCGGTGAGGCGTCCATGGACCTTGAGCGTACGACCGAGCCGCTCACAGGAGCCGCTCGAGGCGCGCCAGCGCATCGTCGACGATCGCCTCGTCGATGATCAGCGGCGGCAGCAGCCGGACCGTCTGCGGCCCGGTGGCGTTGACGATCAGCCGCTCCTCGACCAGCGCGCGCAGGACGAACTCCGGCGCGCCGCCGTGCTCGAGGTCGAACCCCACCATCAGGCCGCGGCCGCGGACAGCCGTCGACGCCCGGCAGCTCGCGCAGGCCGGCGCGCAGCCGCTCGCCGAGATCGCGGACGCGCGCGAGCAGCGCAGCGTCGTCCGTCACCGAGAGCGCCGCGAGCGCTGCCGCAGCGGCCACCGGGCCCGCCGGCGAATGTCGAGCCGTGGTCGCCGGCCTGGAGGACGTTGGCAAGGCCCGGTCCCGTGATCAGCGCACCGATCGGCAGTCCGCCACCGAGTGCCTTGGCGACGGTGATGGCATCCGGCAGCACGCCGGTGTCCTCATACGACCAGAGCGACCCGGTACGGCCCATCCCCGTCTGCACCTCGTCGAAGATCAGCGCAGCGCCGTGCCGGTCGCAGGCCTCGCGCGCCGCGCGAAGCGCCTCCCCTGTCGTCGGGTGCACGCCGCCCTCGCCCTGGATGGTCTCGATCAGAACGGCACAGGTCTGTGGGCCGACGACGGCGGAGATGGCCGCGGCCGTCGGCGCGACCGCGCGGAAGCCGGGAACGAGCGGCGCGAACGGCGCCTGCTTGCTCTCCTGTGCGGTCGCCGAGAGGGCGCCCATCGTCCGCCCGTGGAAGCCGCCGGTCGCGCTGACGATCTCGCCACCCGTCTTGGCCCGGCGCGCGAGCTTGATCGCGGCCTCGTTCGCCTCCGCGCCCGAGTTGCAGAAGAAGACCTTGCCCCCGAGCGAGGAGGTCGACAGGCGCTCGGCCAGAAGCATCGCCGGCGCGGTGTAGAAGAGGTTCGAGGTGTGCATCAGCGTGCCCGCCTGCTCGCGGACCGCCTCCACGACGGCCGGGTGGCAATGCCCGAGGTTCGTGACCGAGATGCCGCACAGGAAGTCGAGGTACTCGCGGCCCTCGTCGTCCCAGACGCGGTGCCCCTCGCCGCGGACGATCTCGACCGGGAGCCGCGCGTACGTCCCGATGACGTGCGCGGCCTCGAGGCGCTGAAGCTCCGTGAGGCTCATCGCGCGGGAGTGATCTTCGTGCCGTAGCCGGCGTCGGTGAACAGCTCCAGCAGCAGCGAGTGCGGGACGCGCCCGTCGACGATGTGCGCCGAGGGGACGCCGCCGTGGATCGCGTCGACGCAGGCCTGCAGCTTGGGCCGCATGCCGCCGCCGACGCCGTCGTCGTCGAGGTTCGCCTGGACCTCGTCCGCCGTCACCTCGCTGATCACGCTCGACTGGTCGGCGGGATCGCGCAGCCAGCCCTCGACGTCGGTCAGGAACATGATCTTGTGCGCCCCGAGCGCGCGCGCCACCGCCCCCGCCGCCTCATCGGCGTTGATGTTGTAGCTCTGGCCCTCGCGGTCGGCGCCGATCGACGCGATCACCGGGATGTAGTCCTGGGCGACATGCGTGATCACGTCGACGTCGACGCGGTCGATCTTGCCGACGAACCCGACGTCGCTGCCGTCCGGAGCGCTCTGGCGCGAGACGACGAACAGGTTCCCGTCGTCGCCGCTGAGCCCGATCGCCGACTGCCCGTGACGGCCGAGTCGCAGCGACGATGTCGCTGTTCACCTTGCCGATCAGGACCATCCGGGCCACCTCGACGGTCTCGGCGTCGGTCACGCGCAGCCCGCCGCGGAACTCGACCGGCAGGCCGAGCCGCTCCATGTAGTGCGTGATCTCCGGGCCGCCGCCGTGAACGACGACGGGGTTCATCCCGACGTACTTCAGGAGCACGACGTCGCGGGCGAACTCCTCGCGCAGCGCCGGGTCCTCCATCGCCGCGCCGCCGTACTTCACGACGACCGTGCGGCCGTGGAACTCGCGGATGTAGGGCAGCGCCTCGAGCAGTGTGGCGACGTCGCCGTGGGGAGTCATGGGAGTCATGTCAGGTCGTGTACTCGGCGTTGATGCGGATGTATTCGTGTCCCAGGTCCGAGAAGAAGACCTCGGTCTCGCAGCCGTCGCCCGGCAGGCCGACGACGTATTCGATCTCGGTGGCGGCCATCCGCTCGGTGAGCGCCTGGGGGTCGTAGCGGACGGCCTGGCCGGCGACGCAGACCTGCATGCCCTCGATCGCGATGTCGAGCGCCAGCGGCGCGGTCTCGGGGAGCGCCATGCCGACGGCCTGCGCGATCCGGCCCCAGTTCGGGTCGCCGCCGTGCAGTGCCGTCTTGACGAGCGGCGAGTTGGCCACCGCGCGCGCGGCGCGCTCGACGCCGGACTGGTTGCCGCCGCGGACGACGACGCGTCCGACGCGCACCGCGCCCTCGCCGTCGCGCACGATCAGCAGCGCGAGGCGCCTCAGGAGCATGTCGAGCGCCTCGCCGAAGCGGACCTCGGCCTCGCTCTCGGGCTCGACGACGACGCCGCTCTCGCCACCCGCGATCAGGATCACGGTGTCGTTGGTCGACAGCTGCCCGTCGACGGAGATCCGGTCGAACGAGCGTTTCACCGTCACGCCGAGCAGCAGGTCGGCGGTCTCGGCGGACAGCACGGCATCGGTCTCGACGAAGCACAGCATCGTCGCGAAGCTCGGCTGGATCATCCCGGCGCCCTTGCACTGCGCGCTGAGCCGCACCGTCCCGCCCGGCAGATCGACCTCCAGCGACGCGCGCTTCTCGATCACGTCGGTCGTCTCGATCGCGGCCTGCGAGGTCGGCCGCGCCGTCGGCGCGCAGCTCGGCGCGCGCCGCCGACAGCCCCTTGACGATCGCGCGGCCGTCCAGCGGCGACGCCGATGACGCCCGTGGAGCAGACCGCCACCTGGTCCTCCTTCACTCCGGCGCACATCGCCGCGGCGCCCTGCATCTTCGCGGCCTCCTGATAGCCGAGTGACCCGGTCGCCGCGTTCGCGTTGCCGGAGTTGACGGCGACCGCGCGGATCGCGTCCAGGCGGCAGCGCTCGCGCGTGACCAGCACGGGGGCGGCCAGGACGCCCGAGCGGGTGAAGCGCGCCGCGCTCGTCGCCGCCGGGCTGTCGCAGACGAGCAGGCCGACGTCCCGGCCGCCGGAGGGCTTGATCCCGGCGGCCACGCCGGCCGCGCGGAAGCCCGCCGGCAGCTCGTCACCGCCGACGTCGCGCACGTGCCCGGGCAGGTCGACCCAGCGCGAGCTGAAGGCGCTCACGAGTCCAGGCCCTCCGTCTCCGGGAACCCGAGCATGAGGTTCAGGTTCTGGATCGCCTGCGACGACGTGCCCTTCCAGAGGTTGTCGAGCGCGGCGAAGACGAACACCTTGCCGGTGCGGTCGTCGCAGTGGACGTGGATGCGGCAGATGTTCGTGTCGCGGACGTCGCGGACGCCGGGCGGGCGGTCGGTCAGCTCGACGAACGGCTCGGCGTCGTACGCCTGCGCGAACAGGCCGGGGACGTCGAGGTCGGAGTCCGGCTCGCGCAGCGTCGCGTAGCAGGAGACGAGTTCGCCCTGGTCGATCGGGAGCAGATGCGGCGTGAACGTCGCGAGCACCCCGGTGGCGCCGGCCGCCGACAGCTCCTGGTCGATCTCGGGAGCGTGACGATGCCGGCCGACGCCGTACGGGACGACGTTCTCGTCGACGGCGACGAAGTGCGTCTTGTCCGTCGGTTCGCGGCCGGCGCCGGAGACGCCGGTCTTCGCGTCGATGACGACGTCCGCGAGGTACGGGGCGAGCGGGGCGAGCGCCAGGATCGCGGCCGTCGGGAAGCACCCGGGATTCCCGACGAGGTCGGCGCCGCGGAGCTGCTCGCGGTAGCGCTCGGGGAGGCCGTACACGGCGCCGTCCAGCAGGCCCGGCGCCGGGTGCTCGACGTACCACTCCTCGTAGGTGCCGAGGTCGCGCAGCCGGAAGTCGGCGCTGAGATCGACGACCTTGACGCCGCGCTCGCGCAGCGCGGCGACGGTCGTCGCCGCTGCGCCGTGCGGGTAGGCGACGATCGCCGCGTCGACGTCGGCATGGCGGTCGAGGTCGAGCACCTCGAGGGTGCGGGCGACCCGGTGGTGCGGGTAGAGCTCGTCGAGGCCCAGCCCGACGTACGAGCGGCTCGTGACCGCCGACAGCTCCATGCGCGGGTGGCGCTGCACGAGCCGCGCGGCGAGCGCGCCGGCGTACCCGGAGGCGCCGGCGACGAGGATCCGGGCATCAGCCACGAAGCTCACCTCCCAGCTCGTCTCGAAGGATGGCGACGATCCGCTCGCGCACCGGGGCGACGTCGTCGTCGGTGAGAGTCCGGTCGGGAGCGCGGAACGCCAGGTGCATGGCGAGCGAGACGCGCCCCTCCCCCACCTGGTCGCCGTGATACACGTCGAACACCTCGGCCGCCGTGATCAGCGGTGCGCCCGCCGCGAGGACGACCTCGCGCACCCGGCCGGCGGGCACGTCCCCGCCCAGCACGACCGCGAGGTCCTGGCGCAGCTCGGGGAACGTCGTCACGTCGGAATAGGTCATGACCTCGTTCCCTCCTCCGGACCGCGCGATCGCCTTGCCCGCGTCGATCGCCAGCACCGCGACCGGCTCCGTGAAGCCCCAGCTCTGCGCGACGGTCGGATGCAGCTCGCCGAAGATGCCGAGCACCGCGTCGGCGCTGCGGATCTCGCCGGCCCTGCCCGGATGCAGGAACGGGCGCTGCGCCTGGACGGCCTCCCAGTCGACGCGCAGCGCGCCGAGCACCGCCTCGACGAGTGCCTTGGCGCGCATCACGTCGGCGCGCGGGGGCTCGGGCTCGGCCCAGGTCGCCGGACGCGCCGCCCCGGTCAGCAGGCTCCGAGCGCGTGGTGCTCGTCGGCGAGCCGGCGGCTGGTGTCCGCGTGGCGGCGATAGACGTTGCCGGACTCGAAGATCGCGATGTCGTCCTCCCCGCGCGCGGCGTTGTGTGCGGCGATGTCGAGCAGCGAGCCGAAGATCGTCGGGCGCATGACCGACTGCGCCTCGCTCATCGGATTCTCGAGGACGACGAGCCGGCGCATCGGGTCGTCCGGCGCCAGCGAGCAGGCGGTCGCAGAGCCCCGGATCGGTGAACGACCAGCCGACGACCTCGTGCAGGCCCTGGCCGACGAGCACATCCTCGGCGCGGCGGCGCAGGCGCTGGGCGTGCGTCAGGCGCCCCGGCAGCCCGGTGCGGTTGCGCTGGATCGTCGCCGGGAGGCGGTCGACGCCGTCGATCCGCGCGACCTCCTCGATCAGGTCGGCCTCGCGCGTCACGTCGTTGCGCCGCCAGTGGGGCACGGTCACGTCGAGACCGTCGGCGCGCTCGGCCACGGCGAAGCCGAGCGCCGTCAGGATCTCGGCGCTGCGCGAGCGCGCGATCGGGGCACCGAGCAGGCCGCTGACGCGCGCGTCGCGCAGGGCGATGACCCGTCCGGCGGGCCCCGGGCCGCCGACGTCGACCGTCCCGGGCACGAGCGTCGCCCCGGTCAGCTCGAGCATCAGCTGCGTCGCGACCGCCTGGGCCTCGAGCGTGCCCTCAGGCGACAGGCCCTTCTCGAACCGCGACGACGCCTCGCTGCGCAGGTTCAGGAGGTTGGCGGTCCGGTTGATGCTCGGTCCGTTCCATGTCGCGACCTCCATCAGCACGCGCGTCGTGCCCGGCTCGACCTCGGAGCGCCGGCCGCCCATCACCCCGGCGATCGAGGTCGGCCCGTCGGCGTCGGCGATCAGGCCCATCTGCTCGTCGAGGACGCGCTCCTGGTCGTCGAGGGTCGTCATCCGCTCGCCGAACCGCGCCCGGCGCACCGTCAGCGTGCCGCCGGCGATCCGGTCGAGGTCGAACGCGTGCAGCGGATGGCCGACGAGCAGCATCACGTAGTTCGTGATGTCGACGACGTTGTTGATCGGCCGCTGGCCCGCGGCCATCAGGCGCGCCTTCAGCCACGGCGGCGACGGGGCGATCGTCACGTTCTCGAAGACGCGCGCGGTGAAGCGCGGGCAGAAGTCCGCATCCTCGACGACGATCTCGATGCCGGCGGGCTCCGCGCCGCCGGTCGTCCCGGGATCCCGCGACCAGGGCGCCGGCGCGAGCGGCGCGCCGGTGGCGGCGTGCACCTCGCGCGCGACGCCGTACACGCTCAGGCAGTCCGGGCGGTTCGGCGTGATCTCGAGCTCGAGCACGTCGGTCGCCAGCGGGAACACGGCCGACAGCGGCGTCCCGGCGGCGAGCGCGTCGTCCAGCACCATGATCCCCGCGTGGTCGGAGCCGATCGCGAGCTCGTCCTCGGCGAGGATCATCCCGTTCGAGACGATCCCGCGGAGCTTCGCCCGCTTGAGCTTCGTGCCGTCGGGCATGATCGCTCCGGGCCGTGCCACCGCGACCGTCTGGCCGGCCGCGACGTTCGGTGCGCCGCAGACGATCTCCTGCGGCTCGCCCGCGCCGACCTCGACGCTGCAGACGCGCAGCCGGTCGGCATCGGGATGCTGCTCGCAGGTCAGGACCTTCCCGACGACGAAGTGCTCGAGCCCGCCGGCGACGCCGTGCACGGCGATCCGATCGACCTCGGTCCCGGTCATCGCCAGGCGCGTCGCGAGCTCGCGGACGTCGAGGTCCGCAGTGATGTAGTCGTGGAGCCAGGAGAGTGGAAGCTGCATCGGTCAGCCGAACTGCCGCAGGAAGCGGACGTCGTTGTCGTAGAAGAGGCGCAGGTCGGGCACGCCGTGCTTGAGCATCGCGATCCGCTCGACGCCCATGCCGAAGGCGAACCCCTGGTGGCGCTCGGGGTCGTAGCCGTGGTCGCGGACCCACGTGAAGACGTTGGGATCGACCATGCCCGACCCGAGGATCTCCAGCCAGCCGGTGCCCTTGCACAGGTTGCAGCGCTCGCCGCCGCGCAGCGAGCCGCTGCCCTCGCACTGGAAGCACGACACGTCCACCTCGACGCTCGGCTCGGTGAACGGGAAGAAGTGCGGGCGCAGGCGGACCTCGCGCTCCTCGCCGAAGATCGCCCGCGCGAAGGCCAGGAGCGTGCCCTTGAGGTCGGCGAGCGTGATGTCCTCGTCGACGGCGAGGCCTTCGATCTGGTGGAACTGCGGCGTGTGGGTCGCATCGCTGTCGCGGCGGTAGACGCGCCCGGGAACGATGATCGCGATCGGCGGCGGCTGGGACTCCATCGCGCGGGTCTGCATCGGCGAGGTGTGCGTCCGCAGCAGCACCTCGTCGTCGACGTAGAAGGTGTCCGTGCGCGCCCGTGCGGGATGCGCCGCATCGTGGTTGAGCGCGTCGAAGTTGTAGGTGACGAACTCGACCTCGGGACCCTCGACGACCTGGAAGCCCAGTCCGCAGAAGACGTCCTCGATCTCCCGCCGGGTGGCGCTGAGCAGGTGCAGATGACCGACCGGCGCAGGCGGGGTTCCGGGCAGCGTGACGTCGACGCGATCACCCTCGAGGTGTGTGCGCAGCTCCTCGAGCTCCAGCTCGGCGGCGCGGCCCGAGATCTGCGCCTCCAGCGCCTGACGTGCGACGTTGGCGGCCTTCCCGACCGCTCCGCGCTGCTCCGGGGGCAGCTCGGCCACACCCCGCAGGAGGTTCGGCAGCTCCGCCTTGCGGCCCAGATAGCGGACCCGCAGCTCCTCCAGCGACGCGCTGGACTGCGACGCGGCGATCGCGCTCTGTGCCTCGGCCTGGATCTGCTCGATGCGCTCGATCATGCGGCTGGGACCCTATTCAGTTCATAGAGGGCGACGGTGGCGGCCATTGCGGCGTTCAGCGACTCGCTCTCGATGGGGATGTTCGCGATCTCGTCGGCCCGCTCGAGCAGGTCGAGCGGAAGGCCGCTCCGCTCGGCCCCGACCAGGATCGTCGCCTCGCCGCTCAGCGGACCGCGCAGCGGCGCTCCGGCGCGCGCGGCCAGCGCGATCGTCCTCCCGGGCAGGGCATCCAGGTCGTCCGTGCGCGCGACCGGCATGGCGAAGATCGCCCCCATGCTCGCGCGGACGGCCTTCGGACCGAACGGATCGGCGCAGCCGGGTCCGAGCGCCACCGACGCTGCGCCGAACGCCTGCGCGGAGCGCAGGATCGTCCCGACGTTGCCGGGGTCGGCGACGCCGTGGAGGTACACGGCGAGCGGGCCCGCCGGCGCACCCCAGCGCGCCTCGTAGACCGCCAGCGTGCGCGTCCCGGACCCCAGGCCCGAGGCGCGCGCGAGCAGCTCCCCGTCGACCTCCGTGCCCGGCAGACCAGAGCCGCTCGCCGCAAAGCGCTCGACCGCGACCCAACCGGCGGCGTCCGCGGCGGCCAGGAGGTCCTCGCCCTCGGCCACGAAGCGCCCGGCCTGATCACGCCCGCGGCGGCGCTGGAGCCGGCGGATCTCCTTGAGCTTTGCGTTGTGTGGGCTGTCGATGGTCACGTGACGGGCGAATCCGGAAAACAAAAAGGGCGCCGTCCTTGCGGAAGCGGCGCCCGGGAAGTGCTATCGGCTTGTGCGGCTCAGACGGCAGCGGCCGACGCCTCGCGGGCGGCGTCCGCAAATCGGGAGAAGCTCTCGGGATCGCGCACGGCGATGTCGGCGAGCACCTTGCGGTCCAGCTCGATCCCAGCCAGCTTGAGGCCGTGAATGAACGTGCCGTAGGTCATGCCGTTGAGGCGTGCCGCGGCGTTGATCCGCGTGATCCACAGGCGACGGAAGTCGCGCTTGCGGTTGCGACGGTCACGGTAGGCGTAGGAGTCCGCCTTGAGCAGCGCCTCCTTGGCGGCCTTGTAGTGCGAGTTCGCGTCGCCGCGAAAGCCCTTCGTCCGCTCGAGCGTCGCGCGACGCTTCTTCTTGGCCGCGACGGACCGCTTGACGCGCGTCACTTGCCCACCCCCAGCATCTTCTTGATGCGCGGAGCGTCGTGATCCGACACCTCCATCGGCTTACGGAAGCCGCGCTTGCGCTTCGGCGTCTTCTTCTCGAGGATGTGGCTGGAAAAGGCGTGGCGGCCACGGACCTTCCCGTTGGCCGTCACCTTGAAGCGCTTCTTCGCGCCGGAATGTGTCTTCATCTTGGGCATGGCGGACGGAGAAGTATAGAAAGTCGGCCGAGCGCAGGGATTCACGCTGCAACCGGGGCGGTTCCGCGGACCTCCTCGAGGGCTTCCGCGAGCCGCCGGACGCCCTCAGCGATCGCGGGCTCGTTCAGGCATGCGTAGCCCAGGACGAGCGCATCGCAGCTCCCATCACGGCGCGGCATCGGATAGACGCCCACGCCGCGGACTCGTGCGGCGCCCGCGAGCTGCGCGGCCCCGACCGGCTGCGGGAGGCGCGCGATCGCGTGCAGACCGGCGGCGAGGCCTTCAAGCCGCGCACCCGGAACCTCGCGCGCCAATACCGCGGCCAGTGCGTCGCGGCGTGCGCGGTTGCGCCGGCGGGCGGCGCGCAGGAGGCGGTCGTACTGCGCCGTCTCCAGCAGCCGCGCGAGGGTGAGCTGGTCGAGCATCTGACAGCCGCCGTCGTCGAGATCCTTCTGGCGCCGGACCGGCGCCGCCAGCGCCGCCGGCAGGGCGAGCCAGCCGAGGCGCAGCCCCGGTGCCAGCGTCTTGCTCGCGGAGCCGAGGTAGGCGACCCGCTCGGGTGCCTGCGCCTGCAGCGCCCCCAGTGGCCGGCGGTCGTAGCGGAACTCGGCGTCGTAGTCGTCCTCGATGATCAACCGCTCGCCGGCCTCGGCCCAGGCCAGCAATGCCGCTCGGCGAGGCGGCGACAGCGCCATCCCCAGCGGCGCCTGGTGGGCCGGCGTCACGACGACGGCTCCGGCCTGTCCGGCCGCGAGCCGCGCGACGTCCAGACCCTCGGCGTCCAGCGGGACGCGCTCGACCTCGAGTCCGCCGGCCTCGAGCACCTCGATGTGGATCGGCAGGGTCGGCCATTCGACGGCGATCCTGCGCAGCCCCTGTGCGGCCAGTGCTCGCGCGACGAGGGTCAGCCCCTGGCGCGCCCCACTCGTGACCAGCACGCGCTCAGGCGTCGTGATCACGCCGCGCACGCGCGACAGGTGGGCCGCGAGCGCCCCTCGCAGCTCCGGTGCCCCGCGAGCATCGGGGTAGTGCAGCGCGCTGTCCGGGGAGGAGCGCAGAACCTCGCGCAGCGTGCGCAGCCAGAGGCCCCGCGGGAACGACGCGAGGTCGGGCGCCCCCGGGAAGAAGTCATAGGGCAGGCGCCCGGGAAGGTCCGGCGGCTCGGGCGGGAGCGGCGGCGCGGCCGCGTCGGCGGTTGCTGCGGCCGGGTCGGCGACGGTGGTCCCCGACCCCTGGCGCGCCTCGAGCCAGCCTTCCGCGCAGAGCTGTGCGTACGAATCCACGACGAGTCGCCGCGAGACGCCGAGGTCGCGGGCCAGGGTGCGTGAGGAGGGCATCCGCGTCCCGGCTCCGAGCCGGCCGGTGCGCACGGCCTCGCGCAGCGCGGCCTCGAGCCGTGCGCCGAGCGGGCCCTCGCCGGCGTCGAGGTCGATCAGGACCTCCGGGCCAGGCGAACTGGTACCCGGATCTGGCAGCGAAATGGATCTACTCATGACACCACCGCGAGCATACGCTCAAGCGATGTCATCCACCACCCATCAGGCATCCCGTGACGGGGCGATCCGGCTCGGTCTGGCGGCGCTCGGCGTCAGCTCCCTGGCGATCGCGATCTTCCAGACGGTCGACCCGGCCGGCTTCGTCGACACGATCGGCCCCTTCGGCGACGCGAGCGGCCACTACCTGCGCGACCTGGCGACATGGGCGGCCGCCTACGGTGCCTGCCTGCTCGTGGCCGTAGGCCACCCGGCGTGGCGCATCCCCGTGCTGGCCGTCGGCATCGTCCAGGGCACGCTGCACCTCGTGAACCACATCATCGACGTGGGCGACGCCGATCCGGTCTCCACCGGCGTGATCGACGTGGTCCTGCTCGCGGGCGTCCTGGCGGTGACGATCTGGCTGTTCGTGGCCGCTCGCGACGCGGAGCCCCGGCGATGAGGGTCTTTCTCGCCGGTGCGACGGGAGCGATCGGTGCTCCGCTGCTCGCGCGCCTGACGGCCGCGGGCCACGAGGTGACCGCCCTGACGCGCTCGGCGCAGCGCGCCGAGGCGCTGCGCCGCCCGGGCGTCGAGCCCGTCGTGGCCGACGCGCTGGACGCCGCCGCGCTGCGCGACGTGGTCCTGGCGGCACGCCCGGAGGTCGTGATCAACCAGCTCACCGCGCTGCCCAAGGCCTTGAACATCCGCCGCTACCGGCAGGAGCTCGAGCCGACGAACACGCTGCGCCGGGAGGCCGGGCCCGTGCTCGCCTCCGCGGCCGCGGAGGCGGGCGCGCGGCGCCTGATCGCCCAGAGCGTCGCGTTCATGCTGGAGCCCGTCGGGCCGCCGGTCCTGGCCGAGGACGCACCGTTGCTCAGCGATCCGCCGGCGGCGACGAAGGACGCCGTCGCGTCGATGCGCGTCCTCGAGCGAGCGACGCTCGAGACCTCGGGCGTCGAGGGCGTGGTCCTGCGCTACGGCTTCTTCTACGGCCCCGGGACGACGTACGCCCCCGAGAGCCCTGGCGTCGTCCGGGACATCCGGCGCCGGCGGTTCCCGGTGCTCGGCGACGGCGCGGGGATGTTCTCGTTCATCCACGTGGATGACGCCGCTGACGCGACGCTGCGCGCGATGGACCACGGCGAGCCCGGGATCTACAACGTGACGGACGACGAGCCGGTGCGCCAGCGCGACTGGGTCCCGGCGATGGCGGCCGCGATGGGTGCGCCCTCCCCGCGGCGCGTGCCGGTGTGGGTGGGGCGGCTCGCGGCGGGCCCGATGGCGAGCGCGATGTCAGATCTGCGCGGCGCATCGAACGCGAAGGCGCGCGCGGAGCTGGGTTGGGCTCCGAGCCACCCGAGCTACCGCGAGGGATTCCCCGCGGTGTTCGCCGCCTGAGAGAACGCTACGAGCTAGGTGGCGGCGGGCGCGTCGGCCTCGGCCGGCGCGTCGACGGGCTCTGCGGCTGCTGACGGAGCCGCTGTGGGTGCGTCCTCGGGCTCCGGCACGTCCGGCGCCGCGGCCTCGTCGACCGGCGGGTCAGGCGCCGCGGCTGCGGGCTCGGGCGCCGGCGCCGGCGCCTCCGTCGTCGTGGCCTCCGGCTCCGGGCTCGCGGCCTCGTCCGGCGCGGCGTCGGCGGCCGGCGTCGTCGTGCTGACGCCGTCCTTGTCGAACTCGCCTGCGAGGACGGCCTTCGACGGTGCGAGCAGCATCGTCATGTTGCGCCCGTCGAGGTTCGGGCGCTGATCGATCTGCGCCAGCTCGGCCAGGTCCTCCGCCAGGCGCTCGAGCAGCATCTGCCCGCGCTCGGGGTGCGTGACCTCACGGCCGCGGAACATGATCGTGATCTTGACCTTGTCCTTGTGCAGCAGGAAGCGGGTGACGTGCCCCTTCTTCGTCGCGTAGTCGTGCTCGGCGATCTTCGGCCGGAACTTGATCTCGCGGACGTTGATGGTCTGCTGGTGCTTGCGCGCGGCCTTCTGCTTCTGGGCCTGCTCGTACTTGAACTTCGAGTAGTCGAGGATGCGGCAGACGGGCGGGCGGGCGTCCGGGGCGACCTCGACGAGGTCGAGATCGCGCTCCTGCGCCATGCGCAGCGCGTCCTCGATCTTCAGGATGCCGACCTGGTTGCCGTCGTCGGCGATCACGCGGACCTCGGGAACGCGGATGCGTTCATTGATCCGGGTGGTATCCCGCTCAGGCGGCCGCCGGTCGAATCTGCGAGGGACCGGCACTAGCTGTGAGGGGTGCGCGTCAAGAAGCGCGCAGATGAGCGATCGAAGTCAACGCGGCCAGTATAGCCAGAACGGAGCAGCAGATCGGCATTTCCGGCACCGATCTCCACGACGGAGTGCGCGCGCAGGCACGTCCGCTGCCTGCGCGGGGGCACGCCGCGGTCCACACGCACGACACGGGCGCGCCGATCGAGCCAGATGAGATCGAGGCTGAACCGCATCCCGAACGTGTGGACGGAGCGACACGGGCGCAGGTGCAGGGCGCGGCCGGCCGGCAACCGGCGCAGGCCCGCAAGGCCGCGACGCCGCGCCCGCGCGGCGATCGCCTGATGAACGACGAGGCCGTCCGGGGAGCGCACCGCGGGCAGGTCGGTCAGCCGGTCACCATCGCGGCTCATGGATGCAGCGGCTCGTCCGTGCGCAGGCTCCGGATCAGCGCGATGTGATCGGCGAACGCCTCGACGGAGACCGATCCGATGTCGCCCTGACCGTGGCGCCGCACGGCGACCGTCGACTCCTGCGCCTCGCGATCGCCGACCACGAGCATGTAGGGGATCTTCTGGAGCTCGTTCTCACGGATCCGCTTGGCGATCGACTCGCCACTCGCATCGAGCTCGGCGCGCACGCCGCGCTCGCGCAGCCGCGCGCGGATCGTCTCGGCCGCCTCCGCATGCCGGTCGGAGATCGGCAGCACGACCGCCTGGACCGGCGCCAGCCACACCGGGAACTCCCCTGCGTAGTGCTCGATGAGGATCCCGATGAACCGCTCGAACGACCCCATGCGCGCCGTGTGGATCATCACCGGGCGGTGCTCGGCGTTGTCGGCGCCGATGTACGACAGCTCGAAGCGAGCCGGCATCGAATAGTCGAGCTGCACGGTCCCGAGCTGCCAGGAGCGCCCCAGTGAGTCTGTCGTGTGCAGATCGATCTTCGGTCCGTAGAAGGCGCCGTCACCGGGGTTGAGCTCGTACTCCAGGCCGTCCTCGCGCAGCACCCGCTCGAGCGACTGCTCGGCCCGGTCCCACATCTCGTCTGTCCCGATCCGCTCCTCGGGACGGGTCGAGAGCTCGAGCTGAACGTCGAAGCCGAACACCTCGAACGTCGCGAACGCCATCTCCAGGCAACGCCGGACCTCGGACTCGATCTGGTCCTCGGTGCAGAAGATGTGCGCGTCGTCCTGCGCGAAATGCCGGACGCGCAGGAGCCCGTGCAGCGTTCCACTGAGTTCGTTGCGGTGCAGAAGGCCCGGCTCGCTGTAGCGCACCGGCAGGTCGCGATAGCTCCAGTGCTGCGTGCTGAACAGGTGCGCGTGACCCGGGCAGTTCATCGGCTTGAGCGCGAGATCGTGCCCCTCGGTCTCCGTCAGGAACATGTTCTCGCGGTACTTGCCCCAATGGCCCGACGTCTTCCACAGCTCGCTGTCGTAGAGCTGCGGGGTCTTGACCTCCTGGAATCCGCGAACCGCGTTCATCTCGCGTGACAGCGCGACAAGCTCGTTCCAGAGCGCCGTGCCCCTGGGCAGCCAGAAGGCGGCCCCGACCGCGACATCGGAGAAGGTGAACAGCTGCAGCTCGCGCCCGAGCTTGCGGTGGTCGCGTGCGCGCGCCTGCTCGAGCCGTTCGAGCTCAGCCGCGAGCTCCTTCTTGTCGAAGAACGCGGTCCCGTAGATCCGGGTCAGCATGGTGCGGTCCGAGTCGCCACGCCAGTACGCGCCGGCGACCGACTGCAGCTTGACCGCTCCGATCCGCTTGGTCGACGGGCCGTGCGGCCCCCGGCAGAGATCGGTGAACGGCCCGTTCGTGTAGAGCGACACCGTGTCGATCCCCTGGTCGCGGACCAGATCCTCGATCAGCTCCACCTTGTAGGTCTGGCCGTCCGCGCGGAAGCGCTCCAGCGCCGCCTCGACGGGCACCTCGACGCGGTCGAAGCTCTCCTGCGCCTGGAGGTGCTCGCGCATCCGCTCCTCGATCGCCGGGAAGTCGGCTTCGGTGACGGTCACGCCCTCCGGGAACTCGAAGTCGTAGTAGAAGCCGTTGTCGATCGGCGGGCCGATGGAGATCTGGACCCCCGGGTACAGCTCCATGACCGCGGTCGCCAGGACGTGCGCCGCGTCGTGGCGGATCACGTCGAGCGCGTCTTGACCGCTCTTCTGGGTGATGATCTCCAGAACCTCGCCGTCGGCCAGCGGGCGCGCGAGGTCGCGCACCTCACCCTGTTGCCGGACCGCGAGGGCGGCGCGCGCGAGGCCGGGGCCGATCGCCAGCGCGGCGTCAGCACCGGTGGCGCCGTCGGGGAGCTCGAGAGGGGTGCCGTCGGGGAGGGTGACCTTCACGACGGCGATGCTACGCGAGCGGCGCGGCCGGTAGCCCGATCGCGGGTGTTCTTCCTGCATTTCGCCGCACTTCCGCGAGTGTGCGGTTGGTCACACAGGCGCAACCAACGTCACGTCGAGGGGTTCCCTCCCGCAGAGAAGGCCTGCGCACGAGCCGCTGACGGCTCGCGCGCACCGCGGACGGCTCCCGCCTGACTGGTCGGGAGAGCCAACGGATCCGCGGCCCCGCCACCTGATTCCCGACGGCCGCCCGTCCCTGCGCTCCCATGCGCGCGACGGCGTGCCAAGGAAGGAACCCCGCCCTGATGAAGACCAAGCAGCAGATCGCAGCGGCCGCTATCGCCGTCCTGATACTTCCCGTCTCCGTGGCGTTCGCCGCGAGCACCCCGCCGTCCGGGCCGGGCGCGATCGCCGCCGCCCGCGCGGAGACGCCGGCCGCCGTCGCCGCCCGCCACGCCGCTGGGCTGCGCAACGCCCACGTCGTGCACCTGCACGCCGTCCGGCGCACCGTCCGCCTCGCCCGCAGCCGGGCCAGGCTGCTCGGCCGCCGCGCGACCGCACACCGCCACGTACGCGGGCTGGTCGACGCCGCGCCTGGCCGATCATTCCCGGCGCCTGCGTCGCAGCGTGCGTGAGCTGCGCCTCACCGGCGGCGCGCCGGCGATCGCCATCCCCCCGGCGCTGATCGCGATCGCCCAATGCGAGTCCGGCGGCAATCCGCAGGCCGTCGATTCGAGCGGCACCTACCGCGGCCTGTTCCAGTTCGACAGCGGCACCTGGGCCTCCGTCGGCGGCCACGGTGACCCGGCCGCCGCGCCGGCGCAGGAGCAGTACCGCCGCGCCGCGATGCTCTATGCCCGCTCGGGCGCGACGCCCTGGCCGGTCTGCGGCCGCTGAGCCGCGGGCGGGTCGTCGCTGCGGCGCAGGCGGCGCCACAGCGGCGTGAACAGCCCGAGCCCCAGGACCGAGCCCGCGACCGCGCAGGCGAGCATGTCGGGCTGGATCGGCGTCAGCGCGAAGAAGCTGCGCATCCCGGGGATGACGAGCACGATCACATAGGCCACGCCCATCAGGGCTGCGATCCCCCAGGCAAGCCTGCGCCGCTCCCCGTCCTCCAGCGCCACGACGAAGCCGAGCCCGATGCCGACGAGTGTCGAGGTGGCGACCGTCCGCGCCTCGGCCGTCGACTGGTCGAGGACGTCGAGTGATGCCGCGTAGGCGGCGCTGACACCCAGCGCCAACGCCACCCCGGCCGGCACCGCGAAGCGCGCGATGCCCTTCACGAAGTCGTCGGGTCGCCACGAGCCCGAGCTCGGTGCCAGCGCGAGGAAGAAGCCGGGGACGCCGACGGTCAGCGTCGCCGCCAGGCTCAGCTGTCGCGGCAGGTAGGGATATGCGTGTCCGAAGACCGCGAAGGCGAGGATCAGGAGGGCGGCGAAGACCGACTTCGTGACGAAGAGCCGCGCGACGCGCTGCATGTTGCGCAGGATTGTGCGGCCCTCGTGGACCATCGGCGCCACGGCGGCGAAGTCGGCGCGCACGAGGACGACGTCGGCCACGCTGCGCGCCATCTGCGTTCCGCTGCCCTGCGCGATCGCCAGCCGGGCCGCCTTCAGCGCCGGGACGTCGTTGACCCCGTCCCCGACCATCGCGACGTAGTGCCCCTGCTCACGGAGCGCCTCGACCACGCGCCGCTTTCCCTCCGGCGCGATGCGGCCGACGACCGCCGCCGAGCCCGCCACGCGAGCCAGCTCGTCGCGATCCTCGGGCAGCTCGCGGCCGTCCAGCGCCCGGACGCGCTCGGCGATGCCGGCGTCCTGGGCGATCGCGGCGACGGTGGCCGGCGCGTCCCCCGAGAGCACCTTCAGCTGGACGCCGTCCGAGCGCAGAAAGGCGACCGTCTCGCGGGCGTCATCGCGCAGCTGCTCCGACAGCACCGCGATCCCGATCACCTGCGCGCCCGCCGGCGGCCCGTCGTCCGGGTCGTATCCCTCGAGGTGCGCGCTGCTGCGGCCGACCGCCACGACGCGCCGGCCCGCTGCCTGGAACTCTCCGACTCCGGCGGCGAGCCCGCCCAGCTCGAAGACCTCCGGGGCACCGAACACGAGCGTTCCGCCGGCGAGCTCGACCGCGCTCCAGCGCCGCCGCGAGGAGAACGGGATGCGCGCCAGGACCGCGGGCTCCGCCGCGGGGAACGCGTCGTGGATCGCCGCCAGCGTCCGGTTGCGGTCCTCGGTCCCCGCCGCCAGCAGCGCCGAGAGCGTCGCTCACCGCCCCCTCGTCCACGCCCGCCGCGGGCACGACCCGGTCGACGCGCAGCGCGGCCTGCGTGAGCGTCCCCGGTCTTGTCCATGCACATGACGTCGACCGACGCGAGCGACTCGACCGCGTTGAGCTGCTGGACGAGCGCTCCGCGCGAGGCCATGCGCACCGCAGCCACCGCGGCCGTCAGGCTCGCCAGCAGGATCAGGCCTTCGGGGACGAGGCTGACGAGCCCCGCGACGGCCGTCGACACCACCTCGGACGTCGACAGGTCGTTGCGGCCGGCGAGGGCGATCGCGAACACGATGCCCAGCGGGACCATGGCGATCACGAGCACCGTCAGGAGGCGATTGAGGCCCCGCTCGAGCGGTGAACGCGGATGGCGGAAGGCGCGGGCCTCGCCGGCGATCTGCTCGGCGTAGGAGTCCGGGCCGACGGCCTGCGCCACGTAGTGTGCGGCGCCCTCGGTGACGAACGACCCCGAGCGCACCTCCTCCCCATCCGAGCGCGGGACGCCACGCGACTCGCCCGTCAGGACGGACTCGTCCAGGCGCACGCCGTCGCCTTCGACCAGCGTGCCGTCGGCGACGATCTGGTCCCCCGCGCGAGCGAGCACCAGGTCGCCGGTGACCACGTCGCCCACCGCAACCACGTGCTCCACGCCCCCGCGGATCACGGTGGCCGACGGCGCGACCAGCGCGGCAAGCCGATCCAGTGCACGCTTGGCGCGCAGCTCCTGGACGATGCCGATCGCGGTGTTGCCGACGAGGATGCCCAGGAACAGCGCGTCGCGCCAGTTGGCGAACAGCAGTGTCGCGGCGCCGGCCACGGCGAGGATCGCGTTGAACAGCGTCAGCGTGTTCGCGCGGACGATGCTGCGCGTCGACCGGCTGGTCGCGGGCGCGTGACGCGGCCCGCGGGCGGCCAGCCGCTCAGCGGCCTCGGCCTGCGTGAGCCCCGGCTGGACGGCCACGTGCACACCGTACCGGCGTGAATCGTCCATGTCCCCGAACCGCCTCCGGTACCGTGAGAGCATGATCAACCGCAACGAGCCCCGCCTCTACCGTCGCGGTCCGCTGCGCAGCGTCTGGCCCTCCCCGTCGCGGCCGACATCCTGGCGCGCCGCCAAGCGCGCCGACGGCGAGTACGGCGTCAGCGCAACGCCGGACTGGCGCACCGTCGACTGGGCCGCCCACACCCACCAGGCGACGATCCTGGGGACCACCGTCAACTACGTCGACCTCGGCGCCGGCGACGACGTCGTCGTCTTCGTCCACGGGCTCGGCGGCTCGTGGCAGAACTGGCTCGAGAACATCCCCGCGCTGTCGCAGACCCGGCGCGTCATCGCGCTCGACCTGCCCGGCTTCGGCCGCTCGGCGATGCCGCTGGAGCCGGTCTCGATCACCCGCTACGCGGAGACGGTCGACGCGCTCTGTGCGCATCTCGGGCTCGGGCCGGTCGCCGTCGTCGGCAACTCGATGGGCGGGTTCACCGCCGGCGAGATGGCGATCCGCCACCCCGAGCGGGTCGAGCGCGCGGTGCTCGTCGACGCCGCCGGCATCACCTCCTCGCTGATCGCCCGCAACCGCTTCAGCGAGCGCTTCGCCCGCGCGTTCATCTCACGCGGGCAGGGCGATCCGCGCTCGGCGACCCGCATGCTCACGCGCCCCGGCTACACCGCCGCCGCCATGGGCATCGTCGCGCGCTACCCGACGAGGCTCGCCAAGGATCTGATCGCCGAGCAGCTGCTGTCCGCCGGCTCACCCGGCTTCGCCCCCGCGTTCGACGCGATCATCGCCTACGACTTCACCGACCGCCTCGGGGAGATCGCCTGCCCCGTCCTGATCGTGCAGGGCACCGAGGACATCCTCGTGCCGGTCGGCGACGCATACGAGTTCCAGCGTCACATCCAGCGCGCGGCGATGCTCGTGCTCGAGGACACGGGCCACGTGCCGATGCTCGAGCGCCCCGCCACGTTCAACCGCGCGCTGCAGGAGTTCCTGGATCAGGACGTCACACCCGACCAACCCGATCCGGGTGCCTCGCCGACGCTGACCGAGTCCGCGCTCGAGGGTTCGGTCTAGACCGAGTCCGGGGAGAAGGTGTCGCAGGCCGACGGCTCGCCGCTCTGCTGGCCCTTCTTGAACCAGGCGACGCGCTGCGCCGATGTCCCGTGCGTGAACGTGTCGGGCCGGATCGATCCGGTCGCCGCACGCTGGAGGCGGTCGTCGCCGACGGCTGACGCGGCGTCACCGGGCTCCAGGTCCTGCTGGACCTTGTGCCGGCGAGCCGCAAACGCGGAGACCCCGCTCGCGGGCGGGGTCTCCGGTCACATCATGCTGCGAGCGGTGCTCAGCTCAGCAGCTTGGCCTTCGCGGCGTCGAACTCCTCCTGCGAGATGGCGCCCTTGTCCTTCAGGTCGCTGAGCTTGTGCAGCTCATCGGCCGGGGACGCGGCGGCAGCCTGCTCCTGCACGTAGGAGTCGAACTGCTTCTTCGCCTCGGCCTGCTCGGCGATCGCGCGGTCGCGCATGCCGTGACCACGGGCGATGAGGTAGATCAGCGACGTCAGAACCGGGATGAAGACGAGGAAGAACACCCACGCCGCCTTCGCCCAGCCGTTGAGCTCATGATCACGGAAGAGGTCCGTCAGGATGACGACGAGGATCCAGATCCAGATGACGAAGAAGAAGATCGCGAGCGTCGTAAGAAGTGCGTCGCCGAGATCGTAGGTGGCAAGAACCACAGGTGACCGTCCTTGTGTCGGGGACCGCGCGGGAGTGCGCGGGCGCCACAGCGTACTGACTTCGCCGAAACTGGAACCCCCCGTTTTGGGGGAGGTTTTGTCAGCTCCCGGCGTAGCGGGAGCCGGGGCCACCGATGAGCTCGGCCTGCCAGAGATCGCGTTTCTGTGCGTAGTCCTCCGGCAGTGCCCCGGTCAGTGCCTCGGCGGCGTCCAGCGCGCGCAGCGCCGCGTGCCAGTCGCCGTACGCGGCCTCACCGTCGGCCATCATCAGGGCGAGGTCGAGCGCCGCGCGGCGCTCCTGGTCGGCGGCGGTGTCCTCCGCGGTGGGCGGAAGGTCGCGATCCTCGATCCAGCCGACCTGCCCCCCGGGGGCGTGCGGCTGCACCAGCCACGCCCCCAGGTAGCGGCCCGCGATCTTGCTCGGCGGCCACCAGAGCGGCTGATGGGCCGCGACGCTGGCCGTCGCGGCCGCGCCGACGGGCGAGCGGTGAGTCGATCGCCACCGTGGTGGGCGGGCGCTCGGCCCCAGGGTAGGCCCGGAAATAGCTCGGGCCCTCGCCGGTCAGCAGCAGGCCGCGCAGCACGGGGCGAAACGGCTCCGGCTCGACGCCGGCGCCCAGCGCGGCCGAGATCGCCGTCGCCGCGGCGTCGGCCTGCTGGGCTGCGAGGCCGCCCTGCTTGAGCGGGAACGCCGTGCAGTCCCCGGCGGCGTAGACGCGATCGAGCCCCGGGACACGGCCGTATTCGTCGACGCGGATGAAGCCCGCGTCGTCGTGCGGGAGGCCCGGGATCGCAGGCCCGCGCAGCTTCGGCAGCCCGATCGCGCGGTCTGCCGCGATCGTCGCGCCGCCCTCCAGGAACAGGGTGCCGTCGCGGTGCTCGCGCGGGCGGCAGAGCGTGTGCAGCTCGATCTCCTGGCTCTCCAGGCGCGACTCGAGGTCCGCGCTCGCACCGTCCCCGAAGAGCTCGAGCGGCCGTTCCTCGGGCGTCACGAGGATCAGGCGCACGGGCGGAGCGTCGTGCTCCTGCAGATGTGCGCGCGTCAGGAGCGCGAGCTCGTACGCGGGGAGCGGCCAGCTGGCACCCCCCGGGATCACGAACGCGATGCTCTCGACCTCGCCGGCGACGGCTTCGGCCAGGACGGCCTGCAGCGACTCGCGCTCGTGCCGGCCCCGCGAACGTGATCGCACCGGGGAAGGCGGGCTCGGCGACCGTGCCGAGTGCCACGAGCAGCGTGTCGTACGGGATCTTCCGTCCGCCCAGGGTGACGACGACCGACCGCTCGGTGTCGACCTCGGCGAGCGACTCGGGGATGAGGTGGGCGCCGTGGTCGGCCACGATCAGCGCCAGCGGGATGTGGCGGGCGTGGCCGCGCGCGAACGGCTCGAGCACGGCGGTCGCGCGCAGGACGAAGTCCACGTCCGGCGCAAGGACCGTGATGTGCGGCGTCTCACCCGCGAGCGCGCGCAGGGCGAGCATCGCCTCCAGTGCGGCCACGCCGCCACCGGCGATCAGGACGTCGTTTCCAGCCTCTCGTGTCATCACCTCGAGCGTATGACCGCTCCCCCAACCCTCCATCGGGGCGAAATACGGACACCGCGCCGAGCGGCGGCCCGATCGCGTCCGCGCAGCGGGAACTCGGTGCTACTGCCCGGTCGCGCGGGCGCGGTCGACCAGCTTCGTCATCACCCGCCCCGCCTCCCCGGGCGTGACGGGACACGTCGAATCACCCCTGAGCCGCGTCTTCACGAGCTCGATCAACCCCACATCGAAGACCACCGGCCCGTCCTTCTCGTCGAGCACGCCGTGCTCAACCAGCAACGGGTGAATCTCACTCCACGAGCGATCCTTGGCCATCTGAGCATCGTACGCCCCAGCCGGGACCGGCTTCGCCGCAAGATGCGGCGTTCTACTGCGGTGCGGCGCCAATCGGTGGGACACTGGCCCGATGGACGCCGAAGCGATTCGGTCCCTGCTGGCCACGGTCCATCCGTCGAGCCATTCCATGCCCCCGTCGACGTTCGCGCTCTCCCGCCGGCGCGTCGAGGAGCTCACCGACGACATCCTGGCCGTCGACGACTGGGTCCTGTCCGTCGGCGGCTCCCAGCGCGAATCGTGGTGGGGTGACGCGTTCTACATGGTTCCGACCGCGGCGCTCGAGGCGTAGCGCGCTCCTCAGCCGCGAGTCACGAGGAGCCTCGTCGAACTGCTGCGCGTCCCGCTCGTCAGCGAGAGCCGGAGGTCCAGCCGCTTCGCGCTCCGCGGGATCCGCAGCGTCAGCCGGCGCGTCCTGCGGCCGACCGCGAAGCGCTGGGTCCGCAGCCCGGCGGCTCGCACGACGAGCGTCCCCGGGAGCGAGGAGGCGATCCGCAGGCGCAGCGTGCGTGCCGTGCGCTTGACGACGCGGGGGGCCGAGAGGGTCAGGAACAGCGGCCGCGCCGCGCTCAGGGCGACCATGACCGACGCGCGACTCGTCCGGCCCGCGCTGTCACGGGCGACGAGGTCGAGCCTGTGCGTGCCCGCCGCCAGTCCCGTGGCGCTGATCCGCTCGCCCGTGCCGAGGACCCGCCCGCCCAGGCGCCAGGTCAGCCGCCGCCCGGTCAGCGGCCTCGCCCGGTCGTCGGAGGCCTGGCCGGACAGCACGAGCGGCGCGTCGCTCGGCTGCTTCACGCGACCGGCCGGGCTGATGATCTTCACGACGGGCGGCGCGCCCGGGGAGCGGAACCGCGCGGACGTGCCGGACGCCTGGCGGAAGCCGTCGTTGACGGTGACGCGCACGCGTGCGCTCGAGGACCGCGACAGGTAGCGCGCGGGGAACCTAGCGCTCCCGCGGCTCGGGCCGGTCCAGACCTGCTCGAAGCTCTTCCCCCCGTCGGCCGAGTAGTCGATCGTCGCCAGCAGCCTGCCGCCATCGGCATCACGTGCACGCCAGCGCACCGTTGCGCTGCCACGGCGGAAGGCCGGACTCCCGCTGAGCGACACGGTCGGCGCCTTTGCACTTCGTGCGCGGGTATCCAGCGTCTTCCCATTTCTCATGATCGCGACGCTCACGACCCCTGCGACCGGGATCACGCCGTCGAGCGTCAGGGACGGCGGCGAGCCGTCCCTGTGGAGCCGGGCCTGAAGCAGTGCGACGTCGGCGACCTGGCGCCCGGCGGCGTCGAAGCCGACGAGGTGGTACTCCGAGCTCGAGGGAGGCTGCGCCGGCGACCTGACCGGGCTCACGGCGACGATCGACGCCCAGTCCTGTGAGGCGACGCCGCTCACGTGCAGCGCGGCGACCGCCGGCCCTGCTGCCGCCCGGGCCCGGGGCGCGGCAACGGACGACGAGGCGACCCGCGCGAGGTCGAAGCTGCCCAGGATCCGGTTCCAGTTGCGCACCGAGATCCACGAGTTGCCGTCCACGACCGGATTCGGGAGCTCGCCCGAGTCGGCGCAGTAGGACATGTAGTCGAACCATTGTTTGGGCGGGGCGAGGACCGCGTAGGGGCCGCCGTTGATGCCCGTCCCGAGATCGGTGGCGAGCCCGACGCTCTGCAGGTAGCCCTGGTCGTCGGGCGGCCACGACTCGCCCTCCTGCCCGTCGCTGTTGCCGCCGCAGAGGAGGTCCGCGTGGACGCGGCCCAGGAGGTGGCCGAACTCGTGCGCCACGCTGGTCATCGGGCGCTTGTACTCGACGACGGCGTCGTGCTCGAGGTGGAAGTCGCCGAAGCACCAGTGGCTGGCCGTGAGACCGCGCGCCACGCCCGTGTTGACGCCGATGTTGAACGTCGTGTCCGACGGCTCGTGATCGCAGTCCCAGTCGTTGACGCGATCGGCGCCGGACCCGTTGGCGTCGTCGGAGCAGGCCGCGCGGGCGGCCTGGCCCGCGGCACCCGGCGCCGACGCCGCGAGGCACGAGGCCAGGTCGTTGGAGACGTCGGTGATGTCGATCGTCGCCTGGTAGGGCATCACCCGCAGGGAGAGCGGGAGCATCATCCGCGCCCAGTCGAAGACCGACGTCGGGTCCGGCATGCCGACGCCGTTGACCGTCAGCTGGAGCGGCATGACCGTCACCTGCCGCGCGGCCACGAACGGGATGTCCTTGAGCCCCATGTTGTCGTTGACGGTGCAGACGTCGCTGACGCAGGGGGTGACCACGTTCGACCCGCCACCGAGGGAGGGCAGGAGGTTCGCTGCGATGGTGAGCGCCGAGTGCGTCCAGTCCTGCGGAAGGACGAAGGTGTAGACGTTGGTCTCGCTCGCGGCCTCGGCGGCGGTCGGCTGCTCCGGACCGAGCTTCAGCTTCCGCACGCCGCTGATCGGCGAGAGCGGGCTGCCCGGGAGCGCCTTCAGCGACCCGAAGCGGTCGCGGTTCGAGCCGTAGAGCACCACGGGGACGTTCGAGACGCCCGCGGCCGGGCCGAAGCGCAGGTTCGCGTAGACGCGCACGACCGTCGTCCCGTCGCGGCGCAGGAGGGCCGTGTTGGGAATCTCCGAGTACGGGATCGGGGACGCCGGATGGTCGAGATACCGCTGCGGCAGGACCTCGGACTGCGTTCCCTGCGTGATCTCGAGCGACGTCACGCGGGCGTCGTACTCCTCCGGGCAGGTGCCGTGCACGGTGACGGTCGCGACCCGGTCGGTGAGTCCGGGGGCGCCGGCCCGGACCGTGAGCGTGGTCGCGGGCACGGGGAGGCCCGTTGCCGGTCCGGTCACGACGAGGTTGACGACCTCCGCGCCGGCGCCGTGGGGGAACGTGACCTGAGCCGGATCGAAGCTCGCCGTCACGCCGTTGGCCAACCCTGTCACGGACAGCGAGACGGGGCCGGCAAAGCCGAAGTCGCGGACGAACTCGAGCGGCACCTTGGCGACGCACGACGACACATCGGCGTCCGCCGGCCCCTGGACGGCCATCGTGAACGCCGTGCGGACGCGGACCTGCTTGGTGATCGACCGCGGCGTCGGGCCGGCGCCCGCGCTGGGCGTGGCGGTGACCGTGATCTGCGAGTACGCATCCGAAGGCGGTGCATCAGGAGCCGCGGTCAGCGTCAGCGTCGTCGTCGTGCCGGAGCCGCTCACCGGGTTCGGGCTGAACGCGGCACTCATGCCGGGCGGCAGTCCGGAGACCGAGAACGACACGTCGCCGCTTGACGCGTTGAGCCGGTTGAGGTCGACCGGCATGCTCACCGACGTCCCGGCCAGGACGTTGGCGACGCCCTGCCCCGGATTGAGCGTGATGTTCGGCGCCCCGGGCCCGTCCGGCGACACGATCGTGAGGTCGTCGAAGGCGATCGACTTGCCCGCGGACGTGCTGTCGAAGTCGGCGACGATCTCGAAGTAGTCGATCGTCGCCGACGGCGCGGTCGCCGTGAGCTTCTGGGTCAGCGGGTCGCCGGCAGTGACGGTCACGAACGGGCTCTCGGCCTGCAGCACGTCATCCGCGCTGTAGGCCCGCAGCCGCACCTGCGTCGAGTCCATCTGCGGGACAGTGACGAAATAGCCGACGTACGCACTGACCGAGCTCGCCGAGTTGCTCAGCACCCCGCGAAACCGTGGAGTCGTGAAGCCCTCGCCGCAGCCCGGCAGGCCCGTGCAGTCGTAGACGGCCTCGTTGCTCGGGGAATGCGCGCTCAGTGGGGCTGATGTCACGTACGGCTGGAGCCACCCCCCCGCCGGGAAGTTGACCCCGCTCGAGGCCTGGTACTCATTCGACACGCGAGTACCGGGGGCGAGGTCGTCGAACGTGACGGTCTTCGTGGCCGCAGCGGCCGAGCCCGCAGGCGCGCAGCGCGAGCGCGACGGCGGTGGCCACCAGGAGCCGCCGTCCCCGCGGGCGCTGCCTGCCCGAGCGCACGGGTTGATCATGCCTCATTCGAGCACGCGGACGCAAGCCCTGGCGAGGGTCTTCCGGCGCGTGCTGTTCAGGCGGACGGCGTGTACGGACCGAGCTCGGCGTTGACGGAGATGCCGGCGGGGCTGTGCAGCTTGACGCCGAAGCGGGCCTCCATCTCGGCGACGTCGTTGGCGGCCGCCTCCAGCTCCGGCGATGCCTTCGCAACCTCGAGCGCGTCCGCATCCTCGAACCAGAGCTCGGCGATGCGGTGGAACGGGGCGGGTCCGTCGCCGAGGAAGTCGCTGGTCCGGGTCAGGACCAGGCGCTGCAGCCCCGGAATCGCCGCCGCCAGCGGAGCATGCGTCTCGGCGTAGTAGCGCTCGAACGCCTCGACGTCGTCGGGGTGCGTCCAAACGGCGAAGAGCTTGTACACAGCGGTCCTTTCGTCGGGGTCACGACGATCCTCGTTCGTCATGGCTTCCCCCCGATCCGTTGCCGATGCCGGCGCCTGGGGTTCCTCCAACCTCGGCGCACGGTCCGCTCAACGCGCCCCACGGCTGCAGATACCTCGGCCACAGATGCGGTACTCGACCCCCGGGAGCATCGTCCAGCGCCGTGCGAAGCGATAGGTGATTCCCGGCCCCCCGCGCCGCAGCGTCACCACGTATGGGGTGCCGTAGGCCCAGCCTCCGTCGAACCCCGAGAAGGCCGCCTCGCGACCAGCCGCAAAGCTGCCGGTCGGCGCGGGCGCGCGCTGCCGGTGCACCGACGCACGACCGAGCACGAACGCCCCGGCAACGATCGCCACGAGCAACCCGGCGATGAGAAGCCTGCGTCCCACCGGAACGAGTCTCACAGACACACCAGCCGTACCCGGAACGAGCAACGGCCCCGTATCCACGGGGCCGTTGAAGTGGGCGATACTGGGCTCGAACCAGTGACCTCCGCCTTGTCGAGGCGGCGCTCTCCCAGCTGAGCTAATCGCCCTCAGCGGGAGCGCGAGAATAGCAACCGTGGGGCGGCGCGGCCTACTTGACGCGGAACGAACCGCGCATGAACGCGTGGACCCGGCAGAAGTACGTGTACGTGCCGACCGGCAGGTTGTCCGGGGTCTTGTAGTCGAGCGTGTTGACGGCCGGTGAGAGCCCGGCGGGGCCGAACCCGAGCTGGCCCGAGTCGAACTGCGTGCCGAGCGCGCCGTTGGCGAGCGGGTACGAGATCCCCGTCGAACGGTTGCACGGCGTCTTGCACGTGGTGATCGAGTGCCACTCGACGTTCGGGTCGTCCTCGTTGTGGAACGTCAGGCTCTGGCCCTGCGGGACGACCGGGACCTTCCCCCCGCCGGACAGCAGTCCGAGATCACCGGGCTGGAACTGGAAGCCCTTGATGTTCACCCGGGTCGCGGTGGGGCCGCTCGCCACCGTGCGCGGGTCCGGGAACACGACCTGGTTTCCGCCGTGGTTGTTGTTCTCCGGCAGATGGCCGTGGGTCAGGACCCCCTGCCAGTCGACCGCCTTGGTGAACGGGTCGGCTCCGGTGGTGTCGCCCTTGGCGACGAACAGCAGCACGATGCCCATGTTCTCGTACCACGAGGACTGCCGGTTGTCGTAGGTCGAGGTGATGCGGATCGTGTCGCCCTGACGCACGTGCACCCGCCAGTCCGGCCGCGAGGCGGTCAGCGAGACGTCCCACGACACGGGGCCGGCCGGGTCGTAGTAGTGGGCCTGCGAACGGAAGATCCGGACCGAGTCGCTGACCGACCCGGCCGTCGCGCGGACGCAGACCTTGGCGGTGTGGGCGCCGGTCGCATCGGTCGCCTCGCGGGCGCACGAGGCAGCCTGCGGAAGTGTGGCACCGGGGCGCACGACGTCGATGTCGTCGCGCAGGCCGCCGGGATGCAGGTGCCCGACGGCACTGACGATCGTGCCGCTGAACGGCATCGAGAACTCGTTCTGGATGGTGCCGCCGGCGTACGGGTTCTTCTGCGCGTTGTCCGGGAACGTGTACTGCCCGTTGCTCCCGCCCTGCCCGCGGACGACGTCGAACACCGGGTAGCCCCAGCCGCGGCGCACGTCCATCCACATCGGGACGACCGGCGTGACGGTCTTGGCGAGCTTCGAGCCCGCCGGGATGAAGTCGAGATCCCAGATGAGCTTGACCTTCGTGCGGTTCGGCGTGTTGTTGTGGATCATCTGGTTGAGGATCCAGGTGTCCGACGCCTTGTAGGAGTAGCCGTAGCCCTTCGGGATGCGGAAGACGGTCTTCTCCTCGCCGCCGAAGAAGATCGGCTGCACGCCGCCCAGCGGCGATGCCGGCGACGTGCCGGAGGCGTTGAGCCAGACCCCGTGATGCAGGTGGATCACGTCGACCGGCGGAACCTTGCCGTTCAGGTACTGCAGGTCCGGCTTCGCGCGGATGATGTACCCGTTGACCGCCGGCTTCTCGCTCGCCGGGATGACGACGTTGTCGATGCTGTTCTGGCCCGGCTTGACGATGATCGGCGCCGTCTCGAAGTGCAGGTGCTTGATGCCCTTCAGTTGAGGCCAGGCTCCGGCACCCGCAGAGGCGGGCGCGGCGGCGACGAGGGCGACGGCGGTCGCGCACAGCAGTGCGCAGACGGCCTCGCGAAACGCGGGGACGCGGAGGTTGGACACCGGGGCATGCTCTCAGAGAAGGCGGCCATCGTGTGGAAGTTCCGGCCGAAGACCGCCCGCTCGTGGCCGGTCGCTACGCTGAAGCCGTTCCTGGCGACGTGGCGGAGTGGCTACGCAGCGGCCTGCAAAGCCGTTTACACCGGTTCGATTCCGGTCGTCGCCTTGGGCTCGTACGTCCGCACCCGCAGCGGCGGCCACGGTGACTCGGCCGGTGCGGCGAGCGCCTGGTGCACGGACAGCGAGCCGCGGGCGAACCCGAGCGCGGCGCCGTGGTTGTGCAGGCGCCAGACCCGCTCGCGCTCGGTGCCGAGCTCGGCGGTCGCCAGGTCGCGGTGGGCGTCGTGGTTCTTGGCCCACTCGCGCAGCGTCTGGGCGTAGTGCGGGCGCAGCGACTCGTCGTCGCGCACCTCGAACCCGGCCTTCTCGAGCGCGGAGATCACCGTGCCCTGGGAGTGCAGCTCGCCGTCGGGGAAGACGTAGCGCGTCGTGAACGCCCC
This sequence comes from uncultured Solirubrobacteraceae bacterium, assembly GCA_963781935.1. Lineage (GTDB taxonomy): Bacteria > Actinomycetota > Thermoleophilia > Solirubrobacterales > Solirubrobacteraceae > F1-60-MAGs163. Next base: position 742,998 of record CAWAHX010000005.1, on the reverse strand, counting down.
GACGCCGCCGGGAACCGGCTGCGGGCGGACGATGCCGTGGTTGAGGAAGAGGCCGCCGGGCGCGAGCAGCGCGCGGGCACGCGCGAAGTACACCGCGAGGTTGCCCTCCCCCACGTGCTCGAACATCCCGATGCTGGAGATCTTGTCGTAGGGCCCGTCGTCGACCTCGCGGTAGTCCTGCAGCCGCACCTCGCAGCGGTCGGACAGCCCGTGCTCGCGAATCCGCTCGCGGGCCAGCTGCGCCTGAGCCTCGGAGATCGTGATGCCGACCGCGCGCACGCCGTACTCGCGCGCGGCGTGGATCAGCATCGAGCCCCAGCCACAGCCGATGTCGAGCAGGCGCTCACCGGGCTGCAGGTCGAGCTTGCGGCAGACGAGGTCGAGCTTGCGGATCTGCGCGTCGTCGAGCGACTCGTCCGGCGAGCCGAAGTACGCGCACGAGTAGACCATCGTCGGGCCGAGCATCCGCTCGTAGAACGCGTTCGAGACGTCGTAGTGGTGCGTCACCGCCTGGCGGTCGCGCTCGGTCGAATGACGGTCTCCGCTGAGCCGCGCCTCGCACGCCGGGAGGCTCCGGCTCGCTGCGGCGCAGCAGCCCCAGGCGCCGCACGGCACGCAGGGCCGGGAGCGCGTCGCCGGGGACCAGCTGCAGGTGGCGGTAGCGCTCCGTCCGGTCGAGCGCCGCCTCGAGGTCGCCCTCGACGTCGAGCTCGCCGGACACCCAGGCGCGCGCGAACCCGAGCTCCCCCGGGGCACGCAGGATGCGCGTCAGCGCATCCGGGTGGCGCACGATCAGCACGGGCGCGCTGTCGCGCTCGGTGGTCGCGGGCAGCTCGCTGTCGTCCCAGAACCGCAGGCCGAACGCGCGGCCTCCGGGTGCACGTGCGTCGAGGCGCCGGACAAGCGGCGCGAGCACGCCCGCGACGCCGGCGGCCGCTGCTCCGTGGGTCCCGGCCGAGGGGGCCGCCGTCGTCTCCTGCACGACCGTCGTCATGCTCCGTCAGGCTACCGGACGCGAGCCGGCCGGCTACGCATGGCAGGATCCGGCGATGGTCTCCCCGATCGATCTGTCCGGCCGCACCGCGCTCGTCACGGGTGCCAGTCGCGGCATCGGCGCCGCCACCGCACGCGCTCTGGATCTCGCCGGCGCGCGCGTCGCGCTCGTCGCGCGCGGCGTGCAGGACCTCGAGGCGGTCGCCGCGACCCTGACGCACGAGCCCGTGGTGATCACCGCCGACCTGGCCGAGCCCGGCGCCGCGCAGACCGTCGCCGCCGACGCGCTCGGCTCGCTGGGCCGCGTCGACGTCCTCGTGAACAATGCGGCCGCCGCGGCGCGCCTTCCCACCACCGAGCTGACCGGCGAGCTGATCGACGGCATGTACGCCGTCAACGTGCGCAGCCTGCTGCTGCTGACGAGCGCGCTGCTGCCGGGGATGGTCGCCGCGGGCCGCGGGTCGGTCGTCAACCTCTCGTCGATCTCGGGCGTGATGGGCACTCCCAACCGCGCCGCGTACGCCGCGACGAAGGGCGCGGTCGACGCCCTGACCCGCTCGCTGGCGATGGAGTTCGGTGCCTCGGGCGTGCGGGTGAACGCCGTCGCGCCCGGCGTCATCGACACAGACCTGTGGGCGCGCAACAAGGCGATCCCCGGCGTCGTCGAGCAGGTCAGCGCCCAGATCGCGATGCGGCGCTGGGGCACGCCGCAGGAGGTCGCCGACGTCATCGTCTTCCTCGCCTCCGACGCCGCCCGCTACGTGACCGCGCAGACGATCTCGGTCGACGGCGGGATGGCGCAGACGCTGGACCTGTACGGCGGCGCGGTCTAGGTCTCCTGCCGCGACTGGCCATCTCGCCCGTCGCGGGTTACGTTCTCGCCATACGACTTGGGAAGGAGGAGCCGCGATGCTCCCGAATATCCGCAGTCGGCTCACGTACGCCAACGTCGTCGCGAGCATGGCCCTGTTCGTCGCACTCGGCGGTGTCGGCTACGCCGCGGTGAAGCTGCCGAAGAACAGCGTCGGAAACGCGCAGATCAAGCCGAACGCCGTGACCGGGTCGAAGGTCAAGAACAGCTCGCTGACCGGCGCCGACATCAAGAACCGGTCCTTGAGCGCCGCCGACTTCAGCGGATCGGCGCAGGGACCGCAGGGACCGAAGGGTGACGCCGGCCCGAAGGGCGACCCCGGGCCGTCGACGGGGCCGGCTTCAGGCGACCTTGCGGGCGCGTACCCCTCCCCGACGATCGCGCCGGCGGACCCGCCGGTCCCCGTCGCCGAGAACCCGGGCGGCACCGGCGACCCGTGCGGCGTCTCAGCCGCGCCCGCCACGATGGTGCTGTGTGGCACGGCCTTGCAGCACTGGATCGACGGTGGCTTCGGGCTTCCGGGGCTTCAGGTCTGGCGTGACCGGATCGGGCAGGTGCACATCCGCGGCTACCGCGACGCTCTCCTCCGCTCACGATCGCGGCCCCGTCGCTCTTCATCCTCCCGGCCGATCAGCGCCCGAAACGGATTCTCTCCTTCCCGGTGGCGACCGGCGACAGCCGCAGGGGCCTATCAGGGAGGGACCGCACTCCTGCTCATCTATCCCGCGGGGTTCCCGGATGCCGCCGGGTTCGTTTCCCTGTTCAGTGCAAGCAACACGAGCCCAGCGGGTGATCCACCTCGGGGACGTGGCGTTCCGAACGGACGCTTGACCAGACCGCCTATCGATCGCGCAGCGCCATCAGGCCGCCGACGCCGCCGACGTACGCGGTCGTCACGCCCGTCGCGCTGCGCCCGATGGCGATCCCCGCGTAGTGGTTGTTGAACAGGCCGCCGGCGCCGGCGAGCTGCTTGAACGCCACCTTGCCCGGTGCGGTAGTCGAGCGCCGTCCAGTACCACGGGTCTGCGCCGGCGGGATCGCTGACGTTCTCGAAGGTGTAGATCAGGCCGTTCTTCGCGTCGCCCTTGGGAACGACCGACGGCGCGCGCACCGTCGTGTTGGTCCACACCTTCCTGCAGCCCGAGCCGTCGGGCTTGATGTCGATCCGGCTGATCCCGGGCTCGCTCACGAGGTTGCGGTCACCGCCGAGCTCCGGGACGCCGGGGATCGTGTCGTTGAACTTCACGAGGTCGTAGCCGTAGTTGTTCTCGACGATCAGTGAGCGGCCCAGGGAGATCAGCGAGTTCTCCGTGGCGCTCGCGCCCTTGCGGAACACCGGCACCTCGCACACGACCCGCCTACGCGCCCTTGGCGATGCCGTCGCCCGCGCGGTACACGACGACGTCCATCGGGTCGGCGTTGTCGGTGATCGCGACGAAGCCCGGAGCGGTGGAGCGCTTGGTCTGCGGGCCCGTCGGCCAGATCAGGGTCGGCGTGGTCCCCGAGCCGGCGTTGATCTGCCCCGGCTTCGCGACTCCGCTGTTGCGGTAGCGCGTGCTCCAGACCTTCTTGGGCCGCAGGTCGGATCCCGCCCGGAACTTGTAGAGCCCCTTGTCGGAGACGATGTAGACGCCGTCACTCGCGACGGCGAAGGAGTTCTCGATCTCCTCGTTCAGCACGATCGAGCCGCACCGACCCGTCTTGGGGTCGAGCACACCGACGGTGCCCTTCGAGCGCCCGACGAACCAGTAGCGGCCCTGCGTGTCGGGCAGCGTCGAGGGCATCCGCTCCTCGGGCTGCAGGCATGGCTTGGGGTCGTACTCGGCGACCTGCTTGAAGCTCGGGACGCCGCCCGTCTCGCGCTCGCCGATCACGAGGATCCGGCGGTCGGCGCTGGCGACGACGACGCGGTCGCGGTTGTCGAGGTAGAAGTAGGCCCCGCCGGTGGTGTTCAGCGCGGGATTCGTCCCCGCCGGCGCGGGGAGGAACGGCAGCTGCAGGAACGCGAGCGTGTCGAGCGTGACCGGGTCGAGCATGTACAGCGCCGGCCCCTGGTTCAGGTTGGTGCACGAGCCGATCAGCCGCCCCCGGCGATCGAACGTGAGCGTGATGCAGGTGCGCCCGAACCCGGTCGAGAACGCCTGCGGGTTGCGCCCGACCGGCCCGCCGAACTGCGTGTAGGAGTCGGTCTGCCACGCGTCGTTGTGCACGCCGTTCTTCGGGTTGGCCGCCATCAGCGGGTGCTGCCACGCCGGGCGCACGCCCGCGATCGGCAACGGCGTGAACGGCCGCGCCGATGTACGACGGAAGCGTGGGCGCGGGCCCGCTCGGCTGGATCGGCGTGGCCTTCTGCACCTGGGCGCCGGCGGCCTGTGCGACGAGCACGAAGAGCGCTGCGGTGGCGACGGCGAGGCGAACGCGCATCCTCGTCAAGGTACTCCGCGCCGGGCTAGCGCGCGAAGAACGCGAGGGCCCGCTCCGCGACGAGCTGGGGCTTCTCCTCGGCGATGAAATGCCCGGAGTCGGGGACGAGCTCGTACTCCAGCGTGTCGCCCGGCCGGGCGCCGTCGGTCACGAAGATCTCCGCGACGGCACGGTCGTTCTGCCCGTACAGCATGAGCGTCGGGACGCGGTACGGCACCTGCTCGTAGCGGCGCAGGCGCGGCAGCTCATACGTGAGGAACCGGCGGTACAGGAGCATCGACGCGTGTGCCCGCGCGGGCTCGCGCAGCGCGGCCGCGAAGCTCTCGGCGTCGGCGTCGGTGAACGCGTCCGGCTGGACGTTGTCCGCGCGCATCGCCTTCGCGAGGAAGTCCGGGCGCGCGAGCGCGCGGGGACCGAGCGGCGTCGCGAGCAGCACCTGGTACCAGAGCCGCCAGAAGCTCAGCGCCGCGCGCGGGTTGTGGCGCCCGCCGGCGAACGGCGGCGCGATGTTCAGGGCGACGAAGCGCTCGATCCGCTCGGGCTCGCGCAGCCCCATCAGGAAGCCGGTCCACCCTCCCCAGTCGTGGGCGAGCAGCTTCACCCGCTCCAGCCCGAGCTCCGTCCAGCACGCGAACATGTCGTCCGCGAACGTCTCCTTCTCATAGCCGGCCGGCGGCGCATCGCTCCATCCGAAGCCGCGCAGGTCCGGCGACGTGGACGCGGTACTCCCGGCTGAGCGCCGGAGCACCTTGCGCCACGAGTACCAGTGCTGCGGCCAGCCGTGCAGGAGCACGAGCGGCGGCGCTCCGGCGGGACCCGCCTGCGCGACGTGGAAGCGAAGGCCGCGCGCCTCGAGGAACGTGTGCTCGACCTCCGACCCCCGCGACCTGCGGGAACGGACGCGTCATGCCGCGACCCGGGCCTGCGGACTCGCAGAGCTCCTTCAGCGCCTGGGCGGTGCGGCGCATGTCGCGCGAGACCGACGGCTTCAGCGCGGCGTTCACCAGCGGGCCGAGCGGGCCCAGCGCCGGCTCGTAGCGGAAGGCGTGCACGTAGCGGGTGCCGTCGCCCTCCGGAGCGAGCGTCAGCTCCAGCCGCATCCACTTCACGATCGAGATGCCGGTCCCCACGTGCACCGTGTGGCGGCCGGGATCGACCGACTCCACGCGCCAGCTCGACCGGCTCTTGATCGGGCCGGCGACCGTGTTGCGCTCCTCGTAGGTGACGCCGACATCCGCCACGTCACTCGTCGCGCTGACCACCTCGTCGGTGTTGACGACCCACTCGGCGTAGCGGCGCGTGTCGCTGATCACCTCCCAGACCTGCCGCGGCGGCGCAGCGATCGACACCTCGACCTGGATCAGCGTCTCGCTCATGCGCCGAGCCTACCTCGCCGGTCTGCCGCCTACTATTCGCGCGACGATGTCCAAGAACGCACGGATCGCAGCGCTCATCGGTGGAGCGGTGGCGCTTGCCATCAGCGGGTTCCTCCTGGCCAAGCCCGGCAACGACAGCTCGACAAGCTCCACCCCCTCCACGACCACGAGCGTCGCGACGACGCCGTCCGCCACGACGACGCAGACGACCACCACTGCCACCCCCGAGCCCGCGGTCCAGACCGTCGTGGTCAAGAGCGGCAAGCCCGTCGGAGGCGTCGCGAAGCTCTCGATCGGCCACAACAAGACGATGCGCCTGGTGGTCACCTCGGACACCGACGGTCAGGTTCACCTGCACGGCTACGACATCGAGAAGGAGGTCGGTCCGGGCGCCCCGGCCCGCTTCACGTTCAAGGCGGACATCACCGGCCGCTTCGAGGTCGAGCTGCATCCGAGCACGCAGATCGCGCAGCTCGACGTGACCCCGTAGCGCCCCCGGCGCGGCTATACTCCGCCGCTCTGCGGCTGTAGCTCAGTTGGCTAGAGCGTCTGCTTGCCATGCAGAAGGTCGAGGGTTCGAGTCCCTTCAGCCGCTTGTGGAAAGGCCCGCAAATCGCGGGTCTTTCTCGTTTCGCACGTTGCGGCGTCTGTCTCCCGAAACCATCTCCCGAGAGCGGTGGAGCACCGGCTGGACTCCGGCCATCGGGCGGCTCGTGCACGCGACTCCAGTGACGGAACTCCGTGGGGGGCCGGCCACCCGCGGGGGATGACCTGTCGGCGCCCCCGGGAGCCTGCTTGCCGTGTGTCGTGCCTCGGTTTCTAGCCCTCGGCGGACGACGTGGACTTGCGCGCTCCGAAGACCATCGGGTTGCCGGCGCTCGTAGTGGCCACGATCTAGGGACGCCGGCCGGCCGGGAGGAGGATCCCTGAGCGCAGGCCTCGCGCGGGGCGCAGCTCGTGTGCGTGGCGGCGTGCGTGCGCGAGGACGACGCTCGAGTAGCCTTGCGCCTCGTGCCCTTGCAGGTGGCGGACGTGCACGCGCGGGCTGAAGCGCGGCGCGAGGACCCGCTTCAGGTCGTGCTCGTCGACGTTCGCACTGGGGAATCGCTTGTCGCCGACAAGGTAGGAGCGGCAGTGGCGCAGGGCGGCCGTGATGAACAGGCCGCCGGGCCCGACCAGGTCGGTGATGTTCGCCATGAGGGTCTCCCATGCGTCATCGCGGCGCCTCCTCGCCGAGATGTGCTCCTTCGTCCGAGGTGCACGCCCCAGATGAGCCAGGTCCCCCGGTGCTGGCCGCGTCGCCTCCAGCGGCGTGTCGCGGAGGTAGGGGACGGTGTCGGCGATGGCGACCCCGCCGGCGCGCACGCCGAGCGCTGAGCGAGTTCGATCATCGCTGGAGCACGGTCACGGCGGGCGTCCCGCCGAAGTGCTCGACGGCGATCGCGGCGGCGACGTCCGAGTCGAAGGGCCGGCAGGAGAAGACGTCGATGAAGCAGCGGCCGAAGACCTCGTCCGCGTGGATGGTGATGGAGCTGGTCTCGATGAACTGCAGCGCCGACCAGCCTTCGAGCTCGTGGTCGCCGAAGCGGTCGATCATCAGCGCGCCGTGGGCGCGCATGCCGATGGCGGCGATCAGGGCCGGCACGAACCGGCGGATGCTGTCGGGATCGGCGAGCCGCGTGCTGTCGCCGCCGTGGAGGTCGATCGCCGCGAGCATGCCCCATGGCGGCGTACGTCTGCCCGGCGCGTTTGGCGGGGGCCATCGTCGGCGCACATTCGCGCACCGCTTCGCGCTCGCGTTCGCGTTCGACCAGCACTCGGCGCAGGAGCTTGCCGGTGACCGACTTCGGCAGCTCGTCGATCTCCTCGATCGCGCCCAGGCGCTTGTACGGCGCCACGCGCTCGGCGACGTAGGCGCTCAGCTCCTCGCGGTCGAGCGGCCCGCGCGAGACGACGAACGCCTTCGGGCGCTCGCCGTCGCGCTCGTCGGGCACGCCGATGACCGCGGCGTCGGCGACGGCCGGGTGGGTGACGAGCACCGCCTCGAGCTCGGCGGGGGCGACCTGGTAGCCGCGGACCTTGATCAGCTCCTTGAGCCGGTCGACGAGGAAGATGCTCCCGTCCTCGTCGATGTGGCCGAGGTCGCCGGTGTGCAGCCAGCCGTCGGCGTCGATCGTCGCGGCCGTGGCGTCCGGGTCGTCGCGGTAGCCCGCCATCAGCTGCGGACCGCGCACCCACAGCTCGCCGTCCTCGCCCACCGGCAGCGCCGCACCCGGTGTGCGGGTCGACGACCTTGGCCTCGGTGCCGCCCACGAGCAGGCCCACCGACCCGGGTCGCATCAGCGACGGGTCCGCGAGCGGGCAGACGGCGACGAGCGGGACGCCTCGGTCATGCCGTAGCCCTGCCCGACGAGGCAGTCGAGCCGCTCGGCGGCGGCCTGCTCGAGCGCGCGCCGGCCGGCGCTCCGCCGCAGCCGACCGTGCGCAGCGCGGACAGGTCGAAGGACGAAACGCAGCGGGTGCTCGGCGAGCGCCGCCAGCAGCGGCGGCGCCACGAGCGCCTGCTGGACCCCGTGGGCCTCCATCGCGCCGAGCGTCATCCTCGAGGTCGAAGCGCGCCAGCGCCACGACCGTGCCGCCGTTCGGCCAGCGCATGGCTGAGCACGCAGACAGGCCCATGACTGTGGAAGAACGGCGCCAGGCCGAGCACGCGCTCGCCCTCCTCGATCGGGAACGGCACGGCCATCTGCACGAGGTTGGCCACGAGCGCGCCGTGGGTGAGCTCGACCGCCTTCGGCAGCCCGGTCGTACCGCTCGACGAGAGCATGATCGGCGACCTCGTCGGGATCGGGCGGTGATTCCGGCGCCGCGCCTCCGGCGGCCATCAGCTCCGCCGAACGACGGCTCGCCGAGCACGATCACGTCGTCGACGCCGCCCTGCGCGGCCGCCTCGCGGGCCGACTGCGGCCAGCGGGCCGACGGTGATCAGGATCCGGGCGCCCGTGCTTCGCAGCTGGCGCGCGAGCTCAGCGGCGGTGTAGAGCGGGCTCGCAGGCGCCACCGCGCCGCCGGCGCGCAGGCCGCCGTACAGGGCGATCGCGGAACTCGGGGAGGTTCGGCAGGTGCAGCGCGAGCACGTCGCCGCGGCCGAACCCGCGTGCGGCGAAGCCCGGCGGCCACTCGCTCCACGCCGCCGGCGAGCTCGCCGTAGGTGACCGTCCGCCCGCTCGCGCCGTCGATGACCGCCGGTCCGTCGGCGAGGCGGCCGGCGTAGCGCAGCACGAACGAGACGAGGTCGAGCGTCGGGGACCTCGGGCTCAGGCCACGGGCTGCGCACCACCCGCTCTTCGACCGACGATCGGTGACTCGCGAAGTGCTGACATTGAGACGGCCTCCTCGGTTCCGTACGAACCGTGCTGTTCGCACTGTATCAGTCGGACCGTACGCGTACGATCCGCACCATGTCAACCGAACGTCCGGCTCGGACCGGTCTCCTATCTCGTGCTCGGCATCGTCGCCCTGCGCGGGCCGTCGACGCCGTATGAGCTCAAGGCCTTCGTCCAGCTCAGCGTCGGGCAACTTCTGGCCGTTCCCGCACACCCAGCTCTACGCCGAGCCCAAGCGCCTCGCCGAGGCCGGCCTGCTCGAGGAGACGCGCGAGCGAGAACGGGCGGCGCCGACGCCACTACGCGATCACCGACGGCAGGCCGGCCGGCGGCTATCGGCGAGTGGCTCGCCGAGCCCGTCGCGACGCCCGACCGAGTATCGCGAAGGTCGAGGGTTCGAGTCCCTTCAGCCGCTTGTGGAAAGGCCCGCAAATCGCGGGTCTTTCTCGTTTCGAGCGCACGTTGCGGCGTCTGCGGCGAGCGACGGCGGCGGTCCCTACGCGTACAGCCCGTCCAGCCAGGCCTTGAGCGCGACCTCACGGGCTGCTGCGTCGACCTCCGCGCCGAAGAGGTGCGCGCTCATCCCGACGACGCCGCCGAAGTTGTTGCGCCCGAAGAACCGGTAGAGGCCGTCGTCGGCGCGAACGCCGAGGAATTCCGGGGTCGCGTAGTCGACGACGCCGTCGAGCGGACCGGCGTCGCCCAGCACGGCGTGGACCTCGTCGCCGGCTGCCCCGTCCGCCCCGATGCCGAGCGCGGCCCGCAGCACGTGCATGGCATCCGGTCCGCCGGCGGCGTCCGGGCCGTTGATCCCGAACGACGGCTGGCCGACGTAGGTGACCGGACGCCCGTTGAAGTGCTCCAGGTACTGCCCGAGTGTGTGGAGGTAGAAGTCGGTGTGCGCGCCGATGGCGTCGTACTGGTCCTCCCACCCGTCGGCGAGGATCCCGCTGTGGACGTAGCGCAGGTGCGCGGTGCCGCCGTCCCGCGCCTCGATCGCGTAGTCGAGGGCGTTGAAGGTCCCGTCCGGCGACTCGGTGCGGATCACCAGGCGGTGCGGCGGGTCCCACGTCGTCACGGGTCCGCCCTCGGGCGGTGCGCCGGCGTCCATCCCGGTCGGGAACATCCAGGCCGCGGTGGCGGCGGTGATGGCCGTCCAGACGTCGCCGGGGGCGGCGGGCAGGTCGACCTCGCGGCGGACCTCGAATTCACGGCTCATGAACGGCGCTCCTTGGTGGTGGTGGGGTGCAGGGCGACGAGGAACCGGTGCCGGCGCCCGCCCGGAGCGGACTCGTCGTGGTACTTCGCGACCAGGCCGTTGACGGCGCCGGCCAGCTCAGCGGCGAACGCGGCCCGGTCCTTCGCAGAGGCGAAGCGGATCTCGCTGTCGATCCCGAGCGTCGCGAGCGGCCGCCCGGCGGCGCTCGCGCCGGTGATGAGCTCGCCGACCTCGCCCACCAGACGCCCGGCGAGCGCGAGCAGCCAGCGCGCGGAGCGCTGGTCCGGCTCCCGCGACGGATCCGGGGCGACCGTCGCAAGGGCGGCCGGGGAGATCACGTAGGACGCGGCCGTCGCCTGGAGGACGCGCTCAGTGCAGTTGCCCTTGCGGCGCTCCTCGACGAGCTCGACCAGCCCGTGGCGCTCCAGCGCCCGCAGGTGGTAGTTGGCCTTCTGCCGGGTCAGCCCGACGCGCTCGCCCAGCGTGGTGGCTGATCCGGGCTCGGCGAGCTCGGCCAGCAGGCGCGCCCGGATCGGGTCCAGCGAGGCCTCGGCTGCGGCGGGATCGTCGATGACGGTGACTGCGTGCACCGGCGCACCCTCTCACCGACAGTTTTATTTGTCAAGCACCAGGCGCGCGCACGGAAAGCCGGCCCTCTTCGGTCGGCGCCTGATGTAGCCTCGCGGGCGTTGCCCGACTCCGACGAGGTGCCGCATGCGTAAGTGGTCTTCTGGTCGTGCCGGCATGGCGCTCACGTTCCTGCTCGGTGTTGTGATCGCGACGGCTGCCACAGCCGGGGCGGCGAGCCTGATCACGGGCAAGCAGATCAAGGACGGGTCGATCAGCGCGAAGGACCTGTCGAAGGCGCTCCGCAAGCAGCTCGCGAGGCCGGGTGTCACCGGCTCCACCGGCTCGCCGGGCCCGCCGGGGGCCAAGGGCGACACCGGCGCGCGTGGCCCGTCGGCGTGGGACACGATCCCTCCCGGGACGACGGTGACCGGGAACTTCCAGGAGTACGGGACCGGCCTCGCGGGCAGCTACGAGGACCCGATCGCGTTCCCGGGCAGGGCGCCGGCGCCGGTGTCGGCCGAACAGGTGGACTTCGCGGCGGACAGCAGAACCGAGACGGCCGATGATGACCCGACGTGCACCGGTACGGCCCAGGCGCCGAGCGCCCCGCCCGGGAAGGTCTGCCTGTACCTCGAGCAGGCTCCGACGCCCGGTGGAGCCGCCGGCGTCCTCAGCGGAGACGTGGGCCGGCCGGACAGCACGCGTGGGTTCACGATCTTCTGGTCGCTCAATACGTCAAGCGATTACCGCTTCTACGGGACCTGGGCCTACACGGCGCCGTAGGTGGCCCGACCCTCCCGCCGCAGGCGACTGCCTGCCCGCGGCGGGAGTGTGTGTCAGCGCCGGACGTGCTCGCAGTCCGAGGCGACCTTGTCACCCGCGTCCGCGGTCACCGTGTCCGCGCCGGGCCCACAGGCGACGGTGTCGTGGCCGCCGCCGCGCGTGTTGATCCTGTCCCTGCCCGGACCGCCGAGAATCCTGTCCGCGCCCGGTCCGCCGGACAGCACGTCGTTTCCGACGCCCCCGGCGATGTGATCGTCGCCACCCTGACCGTGGACATCGTCATTTCCGGTTCCGCCGCTGAGATCGTCGTTCCCGGGTCCGCCGTCGAGCTCGTCGTCACCGGCCTGGCCCTTCAGATGGTCAGCACCTCGGCCGCCGTTCAGCGCATCCGCGCCCGGGCCGCCGTCGAGCCGGTCGTCGCCCGCGTCACCGCAGAGATCGTCGTCGCCTTCACCGCCGCTCAGGTGGTCGTTTCCGCCCTGTCCGTCGATGTGGTCGTCGCCGCGCTCGCCGCCGACGGTGTTGTCGCTGCCGTCGCCCTTGAGCCGATCGGGCTGATCGGAGCCGACCGGGGCGGTGTCCTCGCCGCTCGAGCCGCTCAGGAACCTCGCCGGAGCGGCGGGCGTGGCCGGACAGGTTGCGGGCGTCCCGTCGCCGCGAGGGCCCGAGTCGGAACCGTCGCCATCGCCGAGCGCCGGCATCACGCCGACGGCGGCCATCATGGCCAGCACCGCGGTGCAGGTGAGAAACAGCATGAAACGTCGCATGAAGAGCTCCTGTGGTCGGGGGCGCCGCCCCGGGATTGGTGCGCGTGTCGCAGGCTGAAGACCGTGTCCCGCACCACTCGTGACACGGGACGGACAAGTGTTGGCGCTCCGCCCCGCCTACCGGGAGACCCAGCCGTCGTCCAGATGCGGAAGCAGGAAGGCCCGCAGGTCGTAGGCGGTGCCGGTGGACCCTGCGTCCGCGTCGTAGTGCGTTCCCGTCCGCTCGATCCGCGTCATCGGGAAGCCGGCGGCGGTCAGGGCGTCGGTCTCGGCCTGGACGCCGGCGATCGGGTAGACCACGTCCTGCAGATGCGCCAGGTGGACGACGTTGAACTTCCACGCCGCCGCGGCGATCGACGCGGACTGGCTGGACCCCGTGTCCCTGAACGGCGATGAGTTCTCCACGAGGACTCCGGCGAAGGTGCTCGCGTTGTAGAACGCCGTCCGGTACGTGAGGTCCCCGCCGGAGGAGTAGCCGCCGAGCACGATCCGGTGAGGATCGATGTTGAAGTGCGTCCTGACGTCGGCGACGCAGCCAAGAGGCTGAGAGCGCACGCCGCGGCGAGCGCTCGCCGCGCGTCCATTCAGCGCTTCTTGCGCGGCCTTGCCACGAGCGTGCGCGCGACGGTCGTCGGCTTCCCTCCCGCCGGATGCACCTGGACGAGGACCTTCAGCCGGCGTGTCTTCGCCAGGCGCTTGCGTGCCGCGCGGTTCAGCGTGAGCTTCAGCTTCGCGGTCCTGCCGGGAGCGATCGAGTAGTTCGCACGACCGAACACGGTGGCCGCGGCGTGAGCCGCCTTCGTGGCCCCCGCCGGCACGATCACGAGGTAGCCGCCGCACGGCTGCGTGGCCGTGGCCGGGCACTGGAGCGGGATGTAGAAGTGGATCCCGTCGGTGGTCGCCGGCACCGGCCCGTAAACCTGCGGCGGGCTGACGGCCTTGGACGGTCCGGTCCCGCAGCTCGAGCCGCATCCGGAGCCCCCCACCGGCAGTGGTGCCGGCGGCGGCGGAGCCACCGGCGGTGCGCAGTCGGTTCCGTGGAGCGCCGGGTCGGTGGGCTGGCAGTCCTGGGTCTCGTCCCCGTACCCGTCGTGGTCGGCATCGGGCTCGACGTCGGCGCTGATGGCGAGGGCTGCTCCGTACACCACCCCGTACCCCTCCCCCAGGTAGATCGAGCCGTTGGAGATGACCGTCATCGAGACGCTGGGGATCGTGTCGTACACCGAGAACCCGATCGGGTTGTCGGCGATGATCCCGACGCGCTCACCGGCCGCGATCGGCACGCGCGCCGGCAGGTCGAGCGGGGTGTCCGCGAGGATCTGGTTTCCCGCCGGGAGCTCGAACGAGGGGCCGACGAGGGAGGGATTGGCGTAGCCGTACCCGTACAGGCCATCGTGCGTGCCGAGCTTGAACGTCGCAAGCTTCAGCACGCGCGTCACCGTCTGCGGATCCGTGCAGCAGCCGGCGCGCACCCGCCAGTGTGTGATCACGCCGTCGGCGGGCGCCGCGACGAGCACGTCGGGGCTCGTCGAGCGCAGGTTGATGTACGAGCACGGGCTGTACTGGCCTGCCTGGCAACCGACGGCCGCGAAATGAAATCCGCCCGACGGCAGTGGCTGTGTGATGTCCGGCCCAAGCCGCACGGAACCTGGCGCACTCGACGACAGACAGAGCATCGTCGTAGCCACAAGCACGAACGGCGCGATACGGCGTCCCACCCCCATGGCGCAACCCTAACTGACCGGCACCTCGCAGATGGGCGAGTCGTCAGGCTGTGTCGCGCTGTCGCCCGCCCAGCGCGCGAAGAGCTTCCAGGTTCCGGTCTGCATCATTGCCTTGCTCGAGGTGTACGCACCGGTGGCATCCGTCTTGGTCGTCTGGACGACCTCGACGCCGCCGGGCGGCGTGATGTGCAGCTCGACCTCCACCCCGGCCAGCACCGGCGTGAGCGTGCCGCTCAGCGCGTAGGTGCCCGGCTTGGTGGCCGACGGGCAACCGAGGGTCAGTGTCGAGGCTGCGCGCGGATCGGGTGCGGGTGTCGGCGCGGGCGTCGGCGCCGGCGTGGGCACGGGGGCCGGGAACACGCGCTGGGCGACCTTGCGGATCCGGTCGGTGATCGCGTCGTCGAGTGCCAGCCCGGGCAGCCCGCCCGCGCCCTTCTGCGCCTTGCGGAACGTCGCGAGGCGCGTCGTCAGCAGTGTTCGCATGCGCCGCGTGGCCGCGCTCGTGTCCTTGAGGAAGATCGGGCGCCCCGCCTTCAGCACGGCGCGCGTGCCGACGGCCAGGATGGTTGCAGCGCTGGTGCGATTGGCCTTCTCCTTGGCCTTCATCAGTTTGAGCGCATCGGCGATGCCGAGCTTGTCGATCTTCTTCTGCTCAGCCACGGTGTCGGCGTCATCGAGGGTGTGGCGCGCGAGCTCGGCGAGCGCGATCTCGATCCGCAGGCCCGCGGGCCGCGTGGCGCGGCGCAGCGCCGCGTTGCAGGGCGCCCGCACACAGGACGGGATCTGCGTCGCGTCACGCAGCGCTGAGCGCAGCTGCAGGCGCAGATGTCGCACCTGCCCGTCGAGCGCGGAGACCTGTGCGCGCGCGATCGCGGCGCCCTGGGTGGTCGACACGCGCAGCGGCGCTGCCGTCACCGGCGTCGGCGGCGCCGCGACGAGCGGCGCCGGGCAGGAGACGAACGCCTGGAACTCCTGGAAGGAGTGGATGACGCCGGGATGGTTGCGCAGGATGTCGACCATCGGCGCACGCCGGCCGCCGTAGCAGCGCGTCTCGATGTCGGTCAGCGCCGCCGCGACGTTGCCCTCGACCTCGTAGTCGTCCGGCGCACGGCCATCGCAGCTCGGCGCGGGGCCGTAGTCGCGTGCCCAGTACTCGGCCCACCCCTCGTTGAACGCGAAGCCCAGGCCCGTCTTGTTGCAGGCCTGGTGCTGCTGGAGGTAGTTGTGGGTGATCACGTCACCGAGGAAGTGGCCGAGGTCGCCATCGAACCCGTGGCGGATCACGTGGCCGAACTCGTGGCGCGTGATGCTGTCGTCGCCTCCGCCGGAATACCCCGCGGGGAACCCGCCCGGCCACATGACCGTCGTGTGCGCCGTGAACGGCACCCCCGCCGTGATGGCGTCGGCGTTGATCAGCAGGCCGCCCGCCGGTCGCCGGCTCCGTCCCCGTGATGTCGCGGAAGTCCTGGTAGGCCTGGTGGAAGCCGCGCCAGATCGCGCACTTGTGCGACTGACCTGCGGTGGACAGCAGCAGGCCCCCGATCGTGCGCTCTGCGACGTCGTTGCGCGCGCCGATCGAGTCGATCGACCAGTCGTTGATGCCCCAGAAGTCCTTCAGCCGCACACGCGCCGCATCACGCAGCGCCATGCGGACGAAGTGGGTGTCCTCGTCATTGCTCGCGGTGAGGGCGAACGTTCCGTCGGCGTTCGTGAATCCGCGCGCGTCGATCGACCCGGAAAGCTCCACGGGCACCCAGTCCCAGCCACGGCGCCACAGCTGCAACTCGATGCCGCCGAGCGGCGCGACGACCCCGCGGTCGTCGCACTGCCACTGGCCGCGGTAGACGGTCCGCGCCGCCTGCGCCGGAGCCGCGAGCACCAGCATGCTGATCGCGGCCACCAGGACGACGAGAACCCGTTGCATCGCCGTATCAGACCACGCGCGGCGGCGGCCGGCGAAAACGTTCGTCCGCTCGTCTCCCGGGCAGGCCTCAGGCGCCGGGAACGGCCGTCAGGAGCGTGGGCTCCCCGTCGTCGCGCGCGCTCGCCGCGACGGGCGCGGCGGCGAACTCGATGGCCTCGTCCTCGACGGGTCCACGGCGCAGCATCAGGATGTCGCGCGCGTAGTTCTGATGCAGGCGCCACGGCGTCTTCAGCCCCTGCTTTGGGAACTGGTCGAGCGAGCGCAGGACGTACCCGGACTTCAGATCGACGAACGGCTGGGTCGGGAACGAGTCCGGTCGGGCCGGCGCGGGGTGCAGCTGCACGTAGCCGTGCTCGTCCATGTGGTTCAGCAGGCGGCAGACGTACTCGCAGCGTCAGATCGCACTTCAGCGTCCAGGACGCGTTCGTGTAGCCGATCGAGATCGCGAGGTTGGGCACGCCGCTGAGCATCATCCCCTTGTAGCCGACGGTCTCCGACAGGTCGACCTCGCTGGCCGTCGACGACGATCTGCATGCCGCCGAGCACCAGCAGGTTGAGCCCGGTCGCCGTGACGATGAGGTCGGCCTCGAGCTCCTCGCCCGAGGCGAGCCGGATCCCCGTCCTCGGTGAACGTGCTCGATCTGATCGGTGACGATCGACGCGCTGCCGTCGGCGGATCGCCTGGAAGAGATCGCCGTCCGGCACGAGGCAGACGCGCTGATCCCACGGGTCGTAGCTGCGGCGTGAAGTGCGTGTCGATGTCGTAGCCGGCCGGGAGCTGCTGCTCGACCCCCTTGCGGATCAGCGCCTTGGCGACCTTCGGCGCGCGGCGGCTGAGCTGGAAGAAGGCGGTCGACAGCAGCACGTTCTTCCAGCGCACGAGCGGGTAGGCGACCTTGGCCGGAAGCAGCGCGGCGCAGCGCGTCGGCGATCGGGTCCACTGCCGGGATCGACACGACGTAGCTCGGCGAGCGCTGCAGCATCGTCACGTGCGCGGCCGTCTGCGCCATCGCCGGGACGAGCGTCACCGCCGTCGCGCCGCTGCCGATCACCACGACGCGCTTGCCGGCGTAGTCGAGGTCCGTCGGTCCAGTGCTGCGGGTGGACGATCCGGCCCCCGAAGCGCTCGACGCCGGCGAAGTCGGGCGTGTAGCCCTCGTCGTAGCGGTAGTAGCCGGTGCACATGAAGAGGAAGCCGCAGGTGAGGCGGACGACCTCCTGCGTGTCGGTCCGCTCGCGCCTCGACCGTCCAGCGCGACTCGGCCGTCGACCACGTCGGCCCGCACGACGCGGTGGTTGAAGCGGATGTGGCGGTCGATGCCGTTCTCGCTCGCCGTCTCGCGCACGTAGGTGAGGATCGACGGGCCGTCGGCGATCGCCTTCGCCTCCGTCCACGGGCGGAACGAGTAGCCGAGCGTGAACATGTCCGAGTCCGAGCGGATCCCCGGGTAGCGGAACAGGTCCCACGTCCCGCCGATCGCCGTCGCGGGCCTCGAGGATCGCGTACGACTTCCCCGGGCAGCTCTGCCTGCAGGTGATAGGCCGGCGCCGATCCCGGAGATGCCGGCGCCGACGATCAGGACGTCGACATGTTCCGTGCTCATACCGGAATCATGACGGACGCTCAGCGCACGGCATCGAGTGCCTCGTTGACCAGTGCGTCGGCGTCGGCGTTGTGCTCGCGGCGCACGGTGCGCACGGTCCAGCGGTCGAATGCGCTCAGCGCCGCCAGCGACTCGGCGTGCAGCGGCTTCATGTCGGCGTGCTTGACCTTGTACTGGCCGTTGACCTGCTTGGCGATCAGCTCGGAGTCGTTGACGACCTCCACCTCGGTCGCGCCGAGCTCGCGGGCCCGGCGGACTCCCAGCAGCAGCGCCCGGTACTCGGCGACGTTGTTCGTCGTCAGCCCGATGAACTCGCTGACGCGATCGACGACCTCGCCCTCCGGCGTCGACAGCACGGCACCGGCGGCCGCCGGACCCGGGTTGCCACGCGAGCCGCCGTCGACGTGGGCGACGAGCTTCACGCCGCCGAGGGCGGTTCGCCGTGCAGCGTCGGGAGGTCCCCGATCGCGCGGCGCCGGCGACGACCGCGGAAGTCCGACTCGTCGGCGGTGGGCGGCCCACCCGGCGCGCGACCCGCGCGCCGGCGATCGATGATGACCGTCACGTCGGGGTCATCGGCGTAGTACGCGACGAGCCTGTCGTACAGCTCGGGCGCGAGCTCCTCTGGGACGACGCTGTAGATCACGCAGCGAACGCTACTCGTCGCGCTGGCGGAAAGCCATTCACGCGGCGAGCGCGGTGCGGGCACTCAGGCGGGCTGGACGGCGGCGTGCAGCTCGCCGTGCTCGTCGGCGATCGCGTTCGGCGTGCGGTCCTCCGCGTCGAGCTGGTCGAGCTCGTAGCCCTTGCCGGTGGCCCGGACCCCGGCGATCTCGTCGGCCAGATCGACCTCGAAGCGATACCAGGAGAGCTCCCAGGCGACGACGATCGTCACGATGCTCCCCTCGGTCAGCGACGGGCGCACGCTCACGAGCGGCGCGCCGAGCGTGCGAGCCACGCCGGAGATCGTCCGGCAGTGCTGGCTGGCGTTGAACAGCTCGATCGCGCGCACGGCCTTCATGTCGGCGTTCGTGGGGATCGCGTGCACCGATGCGGACCTCGCGGTAGAGCGGCGGCTCCTCGTACGGATGGGCCGGCTCAGCGGGCTCCGGCGGCGGCTGCGGCTCGTAGACGTACTCGTCGTCCATCACCTCGAGCAGCCCCTCGGCCTCCTCGGGGACGAGCAGCTCGGGGTCGCCGTCGCTCCTGCGCGCGCGGATGCGATCCATGAACGACGTGCCGGTGCCGCGACGCGACCACCCGGTGCGCGCGCGCCCCGGCGCGGCGTCGGCGCCCTCGCGGATCCAGCCTTCGTGAACCGCGCGCGGTGTGCACAGCTCACAGACCAGGCGCCGCTCGCCTGCATGCAGGAAGACGTCGGGATGCTCGCCGCGCAGCAGCGTCCGCCCGCAGACGGCGCACTGCATCGGCTCCTGCATGGTGTTGATCTGGCGCGGGACCACGACGACTGAGGGTAACGCGATCAGCGCGCGCGACCCCCTCCCGATCAGGCGTGAACGACCTCCTCGGCGGCCTCCACGACCTTCTGGGCGAGGTGCCCGGGAACCTCCTGATAGTGCAGGAACTCCATGGTGTAGTCGCCGCGCCCGCCGGTGATCGAGCGCAGATCCGGCGCGTACGACAGCATCTCGCGCCATCGGCACCTCCGCCTTGATCTCCGTCATGCCGGCGGCCCCCTCCATGCCCATCGGATGGCCGCGCCGCGAGTTCAGATCGCCGATCACGTCGCCGACGCACTCCTCGGGGACCGTCAGGGTGACGAGCATGATCGGCTCCAGCAGCGCCGACTCGGCCTGCGCGAGCGCTTCGCGCATCGCCAGCGCGCCGGCCAGCTTGAACGCCATCTCCGACGAGTCGACCGTGTGGTACGACCCGTCGGTCAGCCGGACGCGCACGCCCTTCACCGGGAAGCCCGCGACCGCGCCATGCGCCATCGCCTCGCGGACGCCCTTCTCGACGGCCGGGATGAAGCTCGTCGGGATCACGCCGCCCTTGATCTCGTTGACGAACTCGAAGTCGCCGAGCCCCGCGCCGAGTGGCTCGATGCTGATGTGGCAGTCGCCGAACTGCCCGCGCCCGCCGCTCTGCTTCTTGTGGCGCCCGTGGGCCTTGGCGGGCCGGCGGATCGTCTCCTGGTAGGGCACCCGCGGCGGCTTCAGCGTCACCTCGGCCCCGAAGCGCGAGCGCAGGCGGTCGACGATCACCTCGACGTGCACCTGCGAGAGCCCGGCGACGATCTGGTCGCCCGTCTGCGGATCGCGATGCAGGTCGATCGTCGGATCCTCCTCCTGCAGGCGCCGCAGCGCGGTGAAGACCTTGTCCTCGTCGCCCTTGGTCTTGGATTCCATCGCGAACGCCATGACCGGCTGGGGAAGCTCGATCGCCGGCATCGCGATCGGCTCGTCGCGGTCGGCGAGCCAGTCGCCGGCGCGGGTCTCCTTCAGCTTGGCCACGGCACCGATGTCGCCGGGGCCGAAGCCGTCGGCCGTCCGCGTGTCCTTGCCCTCGGCGACGATCAGCTGGCCGATGCGCTCCTTGGCGTGCGCGCGCGTGTTGAGGACGTGGCTGTCGGGCCTCATCACGCCCTGGTAGACGCGGAACAGGTTGATGCGCCCGGCGAACGGATCCGCACGCGTCTTGAAGACGTAGGCGAACAGCGGCTTGCCCTCGTCGGGCTCGAGCGTGATCTCGGGAAGCTCGAACGCGCCGTGCTTGACGGGCGAGGGCAGATCCTCCTCGAGCGCGTCGAGCAGGCGGTTCGTGCCGAGGTTGCGCGTCGCGACGCCGCAGACGACCGGGAAGATCCCGCCGTGGTTCGTGCCCTCCTTGAGCGCCGCGACGATCTCGTCGTGGGAGATCTCGGCGCCTTCGAGGTAGCGCTCCATCAGCGTGTCGGAGACCTCGGCGACCTCGTCCATCAGGTTCTCGCGGTAGGTCGTCGCGAGCGCGAGCAGGTCCTCGGGGATCGGGATCTCGCTGCAGTTGTCGCGACCGGCGCCGACGTATTCGTAGGCCTTCATGTCGATCAGGTCGATGACGCCGCGGACGTCCTGCTCGGAGCCGATCGGGATCTCGGTGGCGACGACGTGCGCACCGAAGGCGGCCTTCAGCTGCTCGAGGGTGCGAAAGAAGTCGGCGCGTTCGCGGTCGAGCATGTTCACGAACAGCATGCGGGCGAGGTCGAGCTCCTGCGCGCGCTGCCAGAGACGCGACGTGGAGACCTCGACGCCCATCACGGCGTTCACGACGAAGACGGCGGATTCGCAGACGCGCAGCGCGCCGAGTGCGTCGGCGACGAAGCTCGGCTCGCCGGGGGTGTCGATCAGGTTGATCTTGCGCTCATCCCACTCGAACGAGCTGAGGTGCGCGCTGATCGACATCTGCCGGGCCTGCTCGTCCGGGTCGACGTCGGAGATCGTCGTGCCATCGACCACGGACCCGAGACGGTTCGTGGCGCCGGCCTGGAAGAGCAGGGCCTCGTGCAGCGAGGTCTTGCCACTTCCGCGGTGGCCGACAAGGGCGACATTGCGGATGCGGTCCGCCTTGTGCATGCCTTCACTCCTCTCGTTCAGCAGTGCCGTTCCTCGACACTACCGGCGGGGGATCGGCGCGACCACCCCGCGACCTCGCACCGTTGGTCAGGTGATCAATGCGACGAAACGCGGATCGGTGCGCACCGCTTCGAGGTCCGAGTCGTTGCGCGCCCACTCGCGGACCTCGTCGCCGCCGAGCTCGACCGCGCGGCTCAGCGCGCCGATCGCCGCGTCCGGGTTGCCCGCCATCGCCTCCATGCACGCGAGGTTGTAGGGCAGCCAGCGGTTGGTGGGCAGCGCCACCATCGCCTCCTGGAAGATCTCGCGGCCGCGGCGCGTGTCGGTCTTCGCCGCGCCGAGCCCGCGGAAGGCCCACTCCCAGCCGGAGACCTCGAACGGCTTGTCGGCCCAGCCGCCGATCGCCAGGACCGTCGTGCCGACCTCGAGCGCGTGGGCGTGGCGCTTGACCGTCGGATCGGGGATGAAGACGCAGGTGCCGGCCGGGGCGTCGAGCTCCTCCCCGTCGAGCGTGAAGCGCGCACGGCCGGCGACGACGACGTACATCTCCTCGTGCCCGAGATCCTTCTCGTCGTGCGGCTCGACGACCTCCTGCCCGACCTGCGAGGCGGTGTAGGCGTTGATGCCGAAGGCCTGGACCCCGAGCTCGTGCCGCAGCGGGCGCCACGTCAGTGTGCCGGGCCCGTCCAATGCTTCGACTTCGTCTATCCGGACCGACTTCCAGCGCGACGTCATCACGGCTCGGTCAGCCGACCCCGGAGGCGCAGAACGGCCTTGGTGTGGAGCTGGGAGACGCGCGACTCGGTGACGCCGAGCACCTCGCCGATCTCCCGCAGGGTCAGGTTCTCGTAGTAGTAGAGGGCGATGACGAGCTTCTCGCGCTCAGGGAGCCGCGAGATCGCGTCGGCGACGCGGTCGCGCAGGTCGGTCTGATCCATCACGGCCGACGGATCGGGGGCGTTCTCGTCCTGCAGGGTGTCGAGCAGCGAGACCTGGTCGCCGCTCGCGTCCCCGACCGACCAGAGCTCGTCGAGGGCGGCGATCGAGGAGTTCGAGATCTGCAGCAGCGCGTCCTGGAACTCCTCGACGGTCATCTCCAGCTCGGAGGCCATCTCCTCGTCGGACGGCGCGCGCTGGAGCTTGTGCTCGAGCTTCTGGTTGGCACGCTCGATCGCGCGGGCGCGAGCGCGCACCGAGCGCGGAACCCAGTCCTGCGAGCGCAGCTCATCGATGATCGCGCCCTTGATCCGCGTGATCGCGTACGTCTCGAACTTGATCTGACGCTCGAGCTCGAACCGCTCGATCGCGTTGATGAGCCCGAAGAGGCCGTACGAGATCAGGTCGGCCTCCTCGACGTGCGAGGGGAGCCCCGAGGCCATGCGGCCGGCGACGTACTTGACGAGCGGCGAGTAGGCCACCACGAGCCGTTCACGCGCGAGTTCGTCGCCGGTGCCCTTGTACCGGCGCCAGAGGTCGCGCAGCTCGATCGACTTGACGTTGGTCTCCATCAGGGGGAAGCCTATGCGCGCGGGTGGCTCGAACGGTACGCGCTGCGCAGACGCGCCGACTCTACCCGAGTGTAGATCTGCGTCGTGGAGATGCTGCTGTGGCCGAGCAGCTCCTGAATCGCCCGCAGGTCGGCGCCGTTGTCCAGCAGATGCGTCGCAAACGAGTGGCGCAGGGCGTGTGGGTGAATGCCGCCCTGGACGGCGGCGGCGCGGGCCCAGACGCGCAGGCGCCGGCGCACGTCGGACGTCTGCAGCCGCCGGCCGGACTTCGAGAGGAACAGCGCCGGCTCCGCCACCCCCGTCCCGAGCGCCGGCCGCCCGCGTTCCAGATACGTCGTGATGGCGCGCAGCGCGTGCTCGCCGACCGGCACGATCCGCGTCTTCGAGCCCTTGCCCTCGACGCGAACCTCCTCGGCGTCGAACACGACCGCGGGGACGTCGAGGTCGACGAGCTCCTCGGCCCGCAGGCCGCAGGCATACGCCAGCTCGAACATGGCACGATCGCGCAGCTCGAGGGCGGTGTTCGCCGGAATGCGCTCGAGCAGCGCGACGAGCTCGTCGGGTCGCAGCACGCGCGGCAGGTTGGAGGACTGCTTGGGGCTCGGCACGAGCTCTGCGGCGTTCTGCAGGACGATCCCGTGCTCACGCAGCGTCCGGAAGCAGGCGCGCAGCGCGGCGAGCTTGCGCGCGATCGTGCTCGCGGCACAGCGGCGCTCGGAGAGCACAGCGGCGTAGCGGCGCAGCTCACGCGCGCCGGTCTCCTCCGGCTCCACGCCCAGCGCCGACGCCCAGGTCGCGAACTGCTGGACGTCGGTTCCGTACGCGCGCCGCGTCTTCTCGGCCGCCCCGCGGCGCCTGAGGTCCGCGTCCAGCAGACGCATCGCCTGCCGCCAGGCGGGCGCGATCACCGTCACCGGCATCGTCGTATCCTCGTGGGCCATGGCGGTGTTCTGCATCGAGACGTCCACAGGTCAGGTCGCGACCAAGCGACAGCTGGTCGAAGCCGGGGTATGCCCGCCGGACGCCGAACCCACTCTTCCGTGGCATCGGATCAAGGGGACGGACGACGCGACCACGATGTGGTACGCGGTCATGCGCCGGCAGGAGAAGCATGTGTTCATCGGTTCGCTCGTCTTTCGCCACGGAGACCACCACGCCCTGCTTCTGGAGCGCGGATGGGTCGAGGTTCCGGTCGACGAGATCGGCGTCGAGGGCTGATCGGGCGCTCTACGCGATGTAGATCGGCGTGCCCATCGGCACCCGGTCGTACAGCTCGATCACGTCGGAGATGCGCATGCGCACGCAGCCGTGCGACGCGGCGCTCCCGAGCGAGCCGTACTCGCTCGGATCGACGCCGTGGATCCCCGCGCCACCCTGGATCCCGATCCAGCGGGCCTTCAGCGGATCCGACGGCCCGGGCGGGATGACCTTCCCGGCGAGCTTGCCGGCCCAGGGGCTGTCGGGGACATACCAGGACGGATTGATCTGCTTGTCCTGCACGGTGTAGAGGCCGGTCGGCGTCTCGAGACCCTGGCGGCCGACGGCGATCTTGTACGTCTTGACGGGCTTGAGGTCGTGGAACAGCTTCAGCTGGAACGTGCCGCGGCTGACGATCACGACCGTCGGGTACTTCTTCGCGAGCTGTGCCGTGGTGACCTTCGGCTCGACCTTCCTCATGCGGACGGTGAACGTCCGCTCCGCGGTCGGCGAGACGATCGCCGCCTTGATCTCGCGGTGCAGGGTGCTGGCCGGGACCGTCAGCCCCGCGGCGGAGGTGACGGGCGTGACCGTCGCGTCGGCGAACGAGATGCTCGCGTCGCGCGGCTTGCGCTCGATCGAGCGGCGTACGCGGTCGAGCAGCCGGACGACGGCGTGGTCGTTGTACGTGGTCTGCGGCTGAAGCTCCACTCCGAGCTTCGAGCCGGTGAGCCCGCGTACGGCGCGCGCGAGGATGTTGCCCTCGCGGCTGCGCGCGATCGCCTGATCGACGCTGGCCTCGACGTTGGCGGAGATCTGCGCCTCGCGGGCCGACAGCCGCCAGCGGCGCGCCGCGCGCCGCAGGACGATCGGCCTGGCCAGCGGGTCGAGCAGCTCACGCTGCAGCTTGACCCGTGCCTGTGCACGGGTCAGCCCGCCGACGTCCACCCCGCCCACGCTGACGCCCGCGGAGATCGTGTCCTTGCGCGAGTTGTCGTACGCGTACGCGCCGGCGGCGACGAGGCCGACGACGGCGATCACGACTGCTACGACGATGACGGAGGTACGGCGCACGAACGAGGACTCCCCGGATTCCTGCCTTTCCCACACCCAGGATACGCGACGCCGCGGGCGGGTCGCCCGCGTGCAAGCCGCGTGGCGTATCGCCTCTTTCGAGGCCGGGGGCCCGGTTCCTACTCCCCGCCCAGGACCGGCAGCAACGCGGCGCCGAGCGCCGGCCAGTCCTGCTCGGCGATCACGCGGCCGCTCAGGCAGAGCTCACGGTTCCACGGGTGGATGACGGTCGCGCCGACGATCCCGTGCTCCAGTGCCGCGACGAGGTTCACGGGGCTGTCGTCGACGAGGATGTCGATGCCGATCTCGCGGCAGCGCGTGATCTTGTCGAATGAGCAGTAGAGCTCGTCGTACCGCAGGCCGATGGCGGTCAGCCACGCCTCGGTCGCCTCGTGCGCCTCCACCCCGCGGTGCGAGGTGATGTGGATGAAGTGACCGTCGGCGTGCCAGGAGTTGACGATGTCAACGGCGCCCGCGTAGGGCTCGGCCGCCGCGACGAGTTCCGCGCTGTGGGTTTCCAGGACGCAGGCGTGCACCTGCTCGGGCGCGAGCTTCGTGATGCCCCAGGTGACCTGGCCGGCGTACGGGAGATCGACGCCGAATCGCTCGAGCGCCACCGTGGAGAACTGGTCCCAGTAGTGGTGCAGGGTGGAGTCGATGTCGATGGCGATGCGCATCGGCGGGTTGTGGCGCTCAGCCGTCGGCGAGCGTCACGGCGCCCTGCGAGGCACTCCCGACGAGCGCGGCGTACTTCCCGAGCACACCGGTCCGGTCGGGGTTCGGCGGCGGCGTGTAGGCGGCGACGCGGGCGGCGATCTCCTCGTCGCTGAGCGCGACGTCAAGGCGGCGATTGTCGACGTCGACGGTGATCGTGTCACCGTCGTGCACCGCGGCGATCGGGCCGCCGCGGAACGCCTCGGGGGCGACGTGCCCGGCCATGAAGCCGTGCGTGGCGCCGGAGAACCGCCCGTCGGTGAGCAGCGCGACCTCCTCGCCCAGCCCCGCGCCGTTGATGGCGGCGGTGACGGCGAGCATCTCGCGCATGCCCGGGCCGCCCGCGGGCCCTTCGTTGCGGATCACGACGACGTCGCCCGCCTTGATCGTGCCCGCGGTCACGGCGGCCATCGCCGCCTCCTCACCCTCGAACACGCGCGCCGGCCCCTGGTGGTGGCGGCGCTCATGCCCGGCGAGCTTGACGACGCAGCCCTCGGGCGCGAGGTTGCCGCGCAGGATCGCCAGGCCGCCGGTGGCCTTGATCGGGTTGTCGAGGGGGCGGACGACGGGCTGCCCGTCGGTCTCGACGGCCTCGCGCGCGTGTTCGCCGATCGTCCGGCCGGTGACGGTGATGGCGTCCTCGTGCAGGAGCCCGGCCTCGAGCAGGCGCTTGGCGACGACGGGAACGCCGCCGGCCTCGAACAGGTCGACGGCGACGTACTTCCCGCCCGGCTTGAGGTCACACAGCAGCGGCGTGCGCTCGCTGATCCGGTCGAAATCGTCGATCGTGAGCTCGACGCCCGCCTCGCGTGCGAGTGCGAGCAGGTGCAGCACGGCGTTCGTGGAGCCG
Organism: uncultured Solirubrobacteraceae bacterium; assembly: GCA_963781935.1. Lineage (GTDB taxonomy): Bacteria > Actinomycetota > Thermoleophilia > Solirubrobacterales > Solirubrobacteraceae > F1-60-MAGs163. Next base: position 716,442 of record CAWAHX010000005.1, on the reverse strand, counting down.
CCGCTCATCGCCACGGCGGCGATCGCGTTCTCCAGGCTGTCCTTCGTGATGACGTCACTGGGCTTCAGCCCGCGCCTCAGCACGTCGACGACGAGCTCACCGACCTCGAAGGCGACCTGGGGCTTGCTCTTGTGCTGGGCGTGGACCATCGCCGAGCCCATCGGAGAGATCCCGAGGATCTCGTAGGCCATCGCCATCGTGTTGGCGGTGAACTGGCCGCCGCAGGCGCCGGCGCCCGGGCTGGCGACGCCCTCGAGCTCGTGCAGCTCCTCGTCGGTCATCTTCCCGGCGGCGTGCGCGCCGACCGCTTCGAAGACGTCCTGGATCGTCACGTCGTGTCCCTGGAAGCGACCGGGCGGGATCGAGCCGCCGTAGAGCATCACCGCGGGGACGTCGACGCGCGCGAGCGCCATGACCGTCCCGGGGATCGTCTTGTCACAGCCCGACAGCGCGACGACCGCGTCGAACAGGTGGCCGCGGCTCACGAGCTCGATCGAGTCGGCGATCACCTCGCGCGAGACGAGCGAGGTCTTCATGCCGCTCGTCCCCATCGTGATGCCGTCGGAGATCGCGATGGTGTTGAGCTCCATCGGCGTTCCGCCCGCCGCGCGGATGCCCTCCTTGACCTTCGCGGCGAGTGCACGCAGGTGGAAGTTGCAGGGCATCGTCTCGATCCATGTCGACGCGACGCCGATGATCGGCTTCGCGAGCGCTTCGTCGTCGTAGCCGATGCCCTTGAGGTAGGCGCGCGCGGCGGCGCGCTCGGGGCCGTCGGTGAGCGCGGCGCTCTTGTGCTTGAGGTGCGAGAGAGACTCAGTCATCCGGCAGAGCACACTACCCATAGGCGGCTCCCGGACGGCGCGAGATCGGGGCTCTACCGCGTCCGACGTATGTCCGCGCCCGGGCCGGGTGACGATGCTCGTCTATCGCGCCCCCCAACACGACCGGGGCGCAGACGAGGGGTGGTCGACGTGAACATCAGCGTGCAGCCGTACAACGCAGACTGGCTCGTGACCGTCGACGGCGTCTGCCGCGGGCGGTTCGCCTCGGCGGCGCACGCGCTCGGCTTCGCCCGCCGCCTGAAGACCAGCGTCTGAGGCCCGGAAGGTCTGCCTAGGGCGTCGCGATGCCGCCCGCGTCGCCACCGACGCGATCATGCGGTGACCGGCGCATGCGCTGCCGCTCCCACTCCTGCAGGCGCCAGAGGTCGCGCCGCACGCGCTTGGGATCCACCTGGCGCCCGGGGAGATGCATGTTGGCGGTCTCGATGATCCGCCGCTCATCGCCCGTGAGCGCCATCCATTTCGCCAGGACGTCGTCGGAGTCGGGCAGGCGGGCGCTGCCGTAGGGGCGGGTCTCGTCGGGGAAGTCGACGCAGTACTCGCTGAGCAGCTCGCGCGTCTGGGGCAGGAACGCGACGATCGGCTTGTGGGGGTAGATCAGGTAGGCGTACGGCGCTGCTGCCGTCGCTGCGCTGCCGCCCTCCAGCCCGCCGGCGAGCGCTCCCCAGACCCGGATCAGGCCCAGGTCGCGGTACATCTCCCATTCCTCCTGGTTGACGCAGGAGCGCAGCAGCTCGCGGGCGCGCTGCTCGGCGCGCCGCTCACGCCCTGGGTCGTAGTCCAGATCGGGCACGCGGGCGCGACCGGCGCGATGGCGCGCGATGTGCTCGGAGAGGGTCGGCCAGCCGACCTCCCACAGCAGGGCGAGGATGACGATCCCGGTGGCGGCGAGGGCGAGGGCCATCGATCCGCCCGGCTCTCAGGCTCCCCCGGCGGCGCGCGGGAAGAAGATCACGCGGTCGGCATCGCGTGGGACGTCGGAGAAGTCCTTGACCATCCGCGCCTCGCGCCGTCCGCCGGGAGCCGCCACGGGAACGGCGGCCCACATCCCGAGGTCGAGCTGGCGGCGGAACTCCTCGACGAGGTGCTCCTCCTCTTCGGCCACATCGACGTCGCCCTCAGCAAGGAGGATCTCGCCGTGCCCCGGCTTCATGCGCAGGAACTGCATACGCCGCGAAGTATGCCAGGGGTGCGCGGCCTGACGCGAACGGCCGCGGCGTCAGGTTGTGCCGTCCTCTGAGCGCGCGAGTGCCCGAGCCTGCAGACCGAGGACGTCGACGGGGCCGGGACCTGAGCCGAGCGTGCGCAGACCGTCGCGAACGGCGGCCGACGCCGTCTCCTTGGCGATGCGCGCCGCCTCGAGCGGCGTCGCCCCCAACGCGAGCTGCGCGGCGAGCGTGGCGGCGTGCGTGCAGCCCGAGCCGTGAGCAGCGCCGTCGGGGTGTCGGGCCCCTGTGAGCTCGACGGCCTGCTGCCCGTCGAAGTAGATGTCGGTCGCCTCCTCGCGGTGCCCACCGGTCAGGACGACGACCTGCGGGCCCAGCCGGTGGACCGCACGCGCGAGCGCGAGCCCGTCGAGCGTCTCGTCGCCGGCGAGCACACGGGCTTCCGGAACGTTGGGCGTGAGCACCGTCGTGCGCGGGAGGATCAGCTCCATCAGCGCCGTCACGGCTCGTGATTCGAGCAGGCGCGCTCCCGACTCGGCCACCATCACCGGATCGACGACGATCGGCGTCCCGGCGACGAGCAGGTCGAGCGCAGCGCTGACGGCCCGTGTCGTCTCGATGCTCCCGAGCATCCCGAGCTTCACCGCGTCGACGCCGAGATCGTCGACGACCGCTCGCACCTGGGCGACGATCATCGCCGGCGAGACCGGTTCGACGGCCGTCACCGCCACCGTGTTCTGCGCCGTGATCGCCGTGATCGCCGTCGTGCCGTGGACACCCGCGTGCGCGAATGCCTTGAGGTCGGCCTGGATTCCCGCGCCGCCGCCGGAGTCGGAGCCGGCGATCGTCAGGCAGACCGGTATCGGGCGGTTGGGCATCGGCGCGCACAATAGGTCCTGCACCGTCCGGCTATCCACGAGAACGGACATAGCGTCCTCCCGGACGGCGCTCGATGATCCCCAGCAGCTCGAGCTCGGTGAATGCTCTCAGCACCCGTCCGGCGTCGGCGGTCGACTCGGTGTTCGCGGCGACCGTGTCCCGCCCGGCGTCGACCGCAGCGATGACGGCGCGCAGATCGGGCGCGAGCTCCGCGGGCACGGAGGGGTGAATCGAGCCGAGCGTCGCCTCGTCGGCGCGCACCCCGATCACATCGTCGAGGACGTCCACGGCATGGCGCACGACGCGCGCCCCGTCACGCAGGAGCGCGTTGGCGCCACTGCTGTGCCACGACGACGGCGAACCGGGCGTCGCCCCGACGTCGCGCCCGAGGTCGGCAGCGATCTCGGCGGTGATGAGCGACCCGGACCGCTCGGCCGCCTCGACGATCACGGTCATCTCGGCGAGCCCGGCGATGATGCGGTTGCGCGCGGGGAACGCCCACCGGAACGGTGCGGTCCCCGGCGGCAGCTCGGAGATCACGAGCGCGCGAGCCGCGATCCGCTCGTGCAGGAGCCGCCGGCGCGCGGGGTAGGCGCGCTCCGGGCCGCAGGCCAGCACCGCGATCGTTCGCGCGCCTGCGTCCAGCGCCCCCTCGTGCGCCGCACTGTCGATGCCCAGCGCCATCCCGCTCACGACGGTGACGCCGGCCGCCGAGAGGCCGCGGCCAAGCCGGCGCGCCGTGTCCTGGCCGTCGTCCGAGGCCCGCCGAGCGCCCACGATCGCCACGGCGGGAACCGCGGCGCCCGCGAGCTCGCCGAGCCTGCGCACGTCACCCAGGACGTGGAGTGCCGCGGGCGCGTCCGAGAGATCACGAAGCCCGGCCGGATAGGCATGGTCGTGACTGCACACGCACACCGTCCCCGTCGCCATCCAGTGGACTCGCACGGCTCCGGCGTCGAACCGGGCCCACTCCTCCCCGATCACGTGGGCATCGCGCCCTCCGAGCGCCTCGATCAGCGTCAGATCGTCCAGCGCCAACACCTCACGGACGCGGCTGCGACGGCCGCGGCAGACCTCCAGATGGGTCGCAAGCCGGCCGACGAGCCACGAGCGCCGCGCACAAGCGTCGCAGCAGGTCATGCGGCCGCCGCCAACGGCTCTCCGTCGTGGCGATACCCGAGCGCCTGGACCAGGTGCTCGCGCTCGACGCCGGCCGACCCGGCCAGGTCGGCGACGGTTCGCGCCACCCGGAGCGTGCGATCCCGCCCACGGGCGCTGAGCGTTCCGCGCTCGTACGCGTGAGCCAGCTCGCGCAGCGCGCCGTCCGATGCCTGCGCGGCGACCTTCAGGTCGCGCGGCCGCAGCTCCGCGTTCGAGACCGGCAGACCTGCCACGGCCCGCGCGACCTGCCGCTCCCTCGCCGCGATCACCTGCTCGCGAACCAGCTCGGACGTCGTCACCGGGTCGCTGTGCAGGTCCTGGGCGCTGGGCCTCCCGACCGGAACCACCAGGTCGAGACGGTCGATCAACGGTCCGGACAGCCGGCGGCGATGCCGCGCCAGCTCGGGCTCACTGCACCGACAGGCTGCCCCACCACGGCCGCACGGGCACGGGTTCGTTGCGGCGATCAGCGAGAAGCGCGTCGGAAAGCGGGCGGTGATCTGGCCACGGACGACGCCGACGTGACCGTCCTCCAGCGGCTGACGCAGCGCCTCGAGGGAGCGCCGGTCGAATTCGGAGAGCTCGTCGAGGAAGAGGACACCGCGATGAGCGAGCGTCGCCTCGCCGGGCGTCGGGATGGTTCCCCCGCCGACGAGGCCGGCGGCGGAGATGGTGTGATGCGGGGCACGGAAGGGTCGGACACCGATGAGCCCGTCCCCCGTGTGGAGTCCGAAAACACTGTGGATTCGCGTCACTTCCAGCGCCTCCTCGCGCGCCAGCGGTGCGAGGATCGACGGGAGGCGGCGGGCGAGCATCGTCTTGCCGGTTCCCGGCGGCCCCGTCAGCAGCAGATTGTGTCCGCCGGCTGCGGCGATGGTGAGCGCCGCGATCGCCGCCGCATGGCCGCGCACGTCGCAGAGGTCGGGCGCCGGGATCACGGGAAGCCTGATGTCCTGCGCCTCGGCGGGAGCGCTCCGTGCGAGCTCTCCGCTGAGGGCCGCAGGCAGCTCGGAGAGTCCGCGGACGCCGACGACCTCGACCCCCTCCACCAGCGCGGCCTCCCGAGCCCGTCCGAGAGGGACGATCAGCCCCGCGAGGCCGGCGCGACGCGTCCCCTCCGCGACCGCGAGCGCGCCGCGGCACGGGCGCACCTCGCCGCCCAGCGACAACTCGCCGAAGACGGCGAATCGTGCCAGCGACTCGGCGGACAACTGCCCGCTGGCGGCGAGGATCGAGCATGCGATCGCGAGATCGAATCCGGGGCCGGCCTTGCGCAGGTGAGCCGGCGCGAGGTTGACGGTGACACGCCGCAGCGGGAACTCATAGCCGCTGTTCAGCAAGGCGGAGCGCACCCGCTCGCGGGCCTCTGACACCGCGCGGTCGGCCAGACCGACGATCGTGAAGCTCGGGAGGCCCGCGCGCAGGTCGGCCTCCACCGTGATGGGACGGGGCTCGAGGCCATCTATCGAGAAGGTCATGACGCGGGCAAGCACGTCGAGGACGCTACGGAGCGTCATGTGACGCGTGACCCTCGTTCTGTCACGGAACTGCGAATTCAGGCGCATCATTCAGCGGCGCCCCGGTGCCTGTCTGGGAGCTGCCGCGACTCCGGCTCTGTGTCGACGCAATCCGATGGTGCGGCGCAACCTGGAGAGACCTACGGTCGCTCTCGTGTCCACCGATCCCCGTCACACCCTCGGCCGCGCCGGCGAGCAACTCGCTCTCGAGCATCTCCTACGGCTCGACTACGCCCTCGTGGCGCGCAACCACCGCACGCGGTTCGGCGAGCTCGATCTCGTCGTCCACGACGGGCGCGCACTCGTGTTCGTCGAGGTCAAGACGCGCCGCGCGTCGCGGACCAGCGAGCCCACCCCGTTCGAGGCGCTGCACGAACGCAAGCGCCGCCAGGTCCGGCGCATGGCCTCCGCCTACCTGCACGACGTCAGCGAACGCCCGCGCGGCAGCGACATCCGGTTCGACGCCATCGGCGTGCTCATCGACGGGCGCGGCCGCCTCGTGCGCCTCGAGCACCTCGAGGGGGCCTTCTGATGCTGCCGGTGCTACAGCGCGAGCTGCTGATAGGCCATCGATTGGAACGACATCCTGTGCAGCGGAGACACGCCGTTGCGCATGATGGCCTCGCGGTGCACGGGCGTCGAGTACCCCATGTGGCGACCGAACTCCCATCCCGGATGGCGTTCCTCCGCGCGCAGCATGAAGCGATCGCGCGTGACCTTGGCGACGATCGACGCGGCGGCGATCGCGGCACTCGTGGCATCACCGTCGATGATCGCCCGCTGCTCGAAGCCGAAGTCCGGGACCGAGAAGCCGTCGACCAGGCAGATCGCACCCGGTCTCGCGACGCCGGCGAGCGCGTCCCGCAGAGCGGCGAGATTCGTCTTGTGCAGACCGCGGGCGTCGATGCCGCGCACACAGCGCGAGACGACCGTCACGCGCGCCGCGGTCTCGAGCACGATCGGGAACAGCGCTTCGCGCGCGTCATGATCGTGCTGCTTGGAGTCGTTCAGCGCGCTCAGGGCCCGGACCTCGCGGACGCTGATGCGGTCGAGGTCGAGCAGGACCGCTGCGGCCACGAGCGGACCCGCGAGACAGCCGCGTCCGGCCTCGTCGGCCCCGGCGACGAAGCGCACGCCGAGTGCGCGGTCGAACGCGATCAGGCGACGGCCGGACGAGGGCCGCCGCGAGGCGCGGCGGCGTGTGCGCGCCGTACTGGGAGCCTCAGCGCTAGAGGAGGCCGATCCGCTTGGGGGGCCAGTAGGTGGCGAAGGCGTTTCCGATGATCCAGGCCTTTGGAACTGGGCCCCAGAATCGGCTGTCGTCGGATTCGCCACGATTGTCGCCCATCATGAAGTAGTGGCCGGGCGGAACCGTGATCGTCTTCGTGAACGTGCAGCCGGCTCCGGTGTTGTCAGCGCACGTGCTGCTGATGAACGGCTCGCTCGTCGGCTTCCCGTTGCGGATCACCCGGCCGCTGCGGATCGAGATCGTGTCACCCGGCACGCCGACGACGCGCTTGATGAAGTTCACCGAGGCCTTCTTACCTGTCGGCTTGTCGCACGGGGCGTTGCTCGGAGGGCGCTCGCCGCACTGATCCGGAGGCGACTGCTCCGCGCCCGACGGCGGGTGAAAGACGAGAATGTCGCCGACCTTCGGGTCACCGAAGTGCGTTCCCACGCGATTCACGAGTACGCGCTGGCCGATCTGCAGCGTCGGGACCATCGACTCGCTCGGAATCCGGTACGGCTTGACGATGAAGGCCTGGATGCCGAGCGCAAGGCCCAGGGCCACCGCGACGATCATGACGAGCTCGAGCAGCGAGCTCCCGGCCGACGCGCCCCGGGACTTGTCCGGCTTGCTCACTTCTGATCGTCGGCGGGCTGCCCGGCCTCATCGGCGCCGGCCTCGGCCGCGGGGGCCTCGGTGGCTTCGGGCGCCTCAGGCTCGGCGGCCTCGACCTCGACCTCGGCGACGTCGGCCTCGGCGGCCGGCGCCTCGGTGACCTCGGCCTCGGCGTCGACGGCCTCCGTGCTGCCCTCGACCTGCGCCTCGGCGGCGTCCGCGTCGGCTTCGGCCGCCTCGTGCAGCAGACCTGCCTCGACGACCTCCTCCGGACCGACGTACCGGCGCTCGCGGACACGGGCCCGCTTGCCCACGCGATCGCGCAGGTAGTACAGCTTCGCGCGGCGGACGTCGCCGCGGGCGGTGACCTCGATCTTCTCGATCTTCGGCGAGTGCAGTGGGAACGTGCGCTCCACTCCGACGCCGAACGACTGCTTGCGGACGGTGAACGTCTCGCGCGCTCCGTGGCCCTGGCGCTTGATCACGACGCCCTCGAACACCTGCGTGCGGCGACGGGTGCCCTCCACGACCTGGAAGTGGACCTTGACGCGGTCTCCAGGCTGGAAGTTGGGTACGCGGCGCAGCTGGGCGCGCTCGAGTTCTTCGATGACGGTGCTCATGGCAAGTAGGAGTCGCGGGATCCGGTCCTGGGTTCGCGAGCCGGCGCCACCGATGGCACCGGCCGGGAGGCCGCTCCGCGAGGACCGATCAGGATAGCGAAGCGCCGCCGGACCCGGCTCCGCGCTCGCGGCTGCGCGCCCGGCGCCAGTGCCGGATCTCCTCGTGATGCCCCGACAGCAGCACGTCGGGAACCGTCCAGCCGCGGTACTCGGCCGGCCGCGTGTAGTGCGGGTACTCCGGATCGCCGCCGAGCGCCTCGCTGAACGACTCCTCGGCCGCGGAGTCCGCGTGCCCCAGTGCCCCGGGGAGCTTGCGCAGGACGGTGTCGCAGAGCACCATCGCGGCGAGCTCGCCGCCCGCCAGGACGTACCGGCCGATCGAGACGGCGTCGCTGCAGAAATGCTGGACGATGCGCTCGTCGAAGCCCTCGTAGCGCCCGCACAGGATCGTGACCGCCGGCTCTGCCGCCAGCTCGTTCACGAGCCCCTCGTCGAGCAGACGCCCCCCGGGGGTCAGGGCGATCACGCGACGCTCGCGCCGCAGGTCCACCGGGTCGACGTTGTAGAACGCGCGCAGCGCGTGGTCCATCACGTCGACGCGCAGCACCATCCCGGCCCCGCCGCCGAACGGCGTGTCATCGACCTGGCCGCCGCTGAGCGGCGTGTGATCGCGCGGATTCAGCGTGCGCAGCTCGTGGCCCTGCGCCTCGGCGTTGGCGATGTGGCGCTGGCTGCGAAACCAGTCGAACCACTGGGGGAACAGCGTCACGACGTCGAGCTGCATTCAGACCTCCTCGCCCAGGAAGGCCAGGCTCACGTCGATCCGCCCGGATCGGATGTCGACGTCGCGCACCGCATCACGGACCATCGGCACGAGCAGCTCCCCGCCGCCGGAGCGCTCGACCTCGAGCACCTCGCACGACGGCAGGGCGCGCAGCGCGACGACGCGGCCCACCTCGCGCTCTCCGTCGGTGACGAGGCAGCCCTCGAGGTCCTCCGCCCACCACTCGCCCTCGCCCAGCGCCGGCGTATCGGTCCGCGGGCAGCTCAGCTCGCCGCCGCGGACCCGCTCGACCGCCTCACGCGAGCGGATGCCGTCCAGGCGCAGAATCGGCTTCGCGTCCGTGCCGGCGCGGCGCACGACGCGCAGCTCGTCCTCCCCCAGCCGCAGGCTCACACCGAGCGCGAGGAGCTGCGGCCGTGGCTGCGTCACGTAGAAGCTGCCGTCAAGCCCGTGCGGACGTCCGACACGGCCCGCGGAGAGCCAGGCTGCGGGCTCGCGTCCCGGACGTGCCACTAGTCGACGATGTCGACGAGTGCACGGCGATTGTCCTTGACCGCCGCCGCCTTCACAACCGTGCGCAGGGCCTTGGCGGTGCGGCCGCCGCGACCGATGATCTTGCCGTAGTCGTCGTCGGCGACCGAGAGCTCGAGGACGATCGTCCCGTCGTCCTCCTCGAACGTCGCGACGGCGACCTCGTCGGGCTGGTCGACGAGCTGCTGTGCCAGATACTCGAGCAGCTCGCGCATCGAGCCGGTGCTAGAGGGTGATGCCCTGGATCTTCATGAGCTTGCGGACCTGGTCGGTCGGCTGGGCGCCCTTGTCGATCCACGCGCGCACGCGCTCCTCGTCGAGCGTCACGGTCGACGGGCTCGTCTGCGCGTTGTAGTGGCCGATGACCTCGATGAACCGCCCATCGCGCGGGGAGCGCTGGTCGGTTGCGACCACACGCCAGATCGGATTCTTCTTGCCGCCCACACGTGTGAGCCTCAGTCGTACCGCCACGGGTTCCTCTCGAATTGCACGGAAAGTCGACGACAGAGGGTAGCCGAACGCGCCCGCGGCGGCCGCAACGCCGTCTCAGCGGGCCTGACGCATCAGCGCGCCGATGTCCGGCATCTTGCCGCGTCCCATCTGGCGCATGAGCTTGCGCATCTGGTCGAACTGCTTCACGAGCTGGTTGACCTGCTGGACGCTCGTGCCCGATCCGCGCGCGATCCGCAGGCGGCGCGAGCCCTTGATGAGCTCGGGGCGCCGGCGCTCCTCGACGGTCATCGACAGGATGATCGCCTGGACCCGGTCGAGCTCGCGCTCGTCGACCTTCAGGTTCTTCATCTGCTGGCCCGCCAGACCGGGCATCATGCCGAGCAGGGAGCTCAGCGGGCCCATGTTGCGGATCTGCTTGAGCTGCGCCAGGAAGTCCTCGAGCGTGAACTCGTTGCGCCGCAGCTTGCGTTCGAGCTCCTTGGCCTCATCCTCGTCGAAGGTCTTCTGGGTCTTCTCGATCAGGCTGAGCACGTCGCCCATGCCCAGGATCCGCTGCGCCATGCGGTCCGGGTGGAAGCGCTCGAACTGGTCGAGGTGCTCGCCGGTGCTCGCGAACAGGATCGGCTTGCCGGTGACCGCCTTGACCGAGAGCGCCGCGCCGCCGCGCGCGTCACCGTCCATCTTCGTCATGACCACACCGTCGAACGCGACGGCCTCGGAGAACTGCTGTGCGACGTTGACGGCGTCCTGGCCGGTCATCGCGTCGACGACGAGCAGGATCTGGGTGGGCCGCACGGCCTTGCGGATCCGGACCAGCTCGTCCATCAGGTCGGTGTCGACGTGCAGGCGGCCCGCGGTGTCGACGATCAGGACGTCCTTGCCCTGGCGCTTGGCCTCGTCGAGCGCGCCCGCGGCGATGTCCACGGGATCGGCGTCGCTCCCACGCTCGAACACCTCGACGTCCAGCCGCGAGCCGAGCGTGACGAGCTGGTCGATCGCGGCCGGCCGGTAGACGTCGCACGCCGCCATCAGGACCGATGAGCCGTGCTCCTCCTTGAGGAAGCGCGCGAGCTTCGCCGCGGCCGTCGTCTTGCCCGATCCCTGCAGGCCGGCGAGCAGGATCACCGTCGGCGGACGGGGGGCGAAGGTCACGCCGGCCGCGGTGCCCCCCATCAGCGCCGCGAGCTCCTCGTCGACGATCTTGACGACCTGCTGCCCGGGGTTCAGGCCTCCGACGATGTCGGCGTCGAGGCAGCGCTCCTTGACGGTCTTCGTGAAGCTCTTGACGACCTTGAAGTTCACATCCGCCTCGAGCAGCGCAAGGCGGATCTCGCGCATCGCGCGGTCGATGTCCTCCTCGGTCAGCGTCCCGTGGGAACGCAGGTCGGAGAGGGTGGCCTGGAGCTTCTCGGAGAGTGCGTCGAACACGTCAGCCAGTCTGACAGCCGCGCGCCGCTACCCGGCGGGCAGCTCTGGCGTGCCCGGCGCGGAATCCTTGCGCTCCGCCGCGGGTTCGTCCGCGGACGCGGGCGTCTTCCCCGCCGAGCCCGGCGACGACGCCGCCGAGATTCCCGAGCGCCGTCGTCAGCTCACTCGGGATCACGAAGACCTTGTTCGCGCTCCCCTGAGCGAGCTGCGGCAGCATCTGCAGGTACTGGTAGCTCAGCAGCGCCTGGTCGGGCTCACCCTCGTGGATCGCCCGGAAGACCGTGTCGATCGCCTTGGCGTCGCCCTCAGCCCGCAGGATCGCCGACGTCTTGGCGCCCTCGGCCCGCAGCACGGCGGACTGCTTCTCGCCCTCGGCGGTCAGGATCGCGGACTGCTTGACGCCTTCGGCGGTGAGGATCGCGGCGCGGCGATCGCGCTCGGCGCGCATCTGCTTCTCCATCGCCTCCTGGATCCCGCCGGGCGGGTCGATCGACTTCAGCTCGACGCCGTTGACGCGGATGCCCCACTTCCCGGTGCGCTCGTCGAGGACGACGCGCAGCTCCGTGTTGACGCGCTCGCGACTCGTCAGCGCCTCCTCCAGCGTCAGCGCGCCGACGATGTTGCGCAGCGTCGTCACGGTCAGCTGCTCGATCGCCTGCAGCGGGCTGGCGATCTCGTACGAGGCGGCACGCGGATCGGTGATCGTGAAATAGAGCACCGTGTCGATCTGCACGGACACGTTGTCCTGCGTGATGACGGGCTGCGGCGGGAACGTCACGACCTGCTCGCGCAGGTCGATCAGCGGCCGCACCTTGTCGACGAAGGGAACGACGATCGTCAGCCCCGGCCCGAGCGTGCGCTGGTAGCGCCCGAGCCGCTCGACGACGCCGGCCCGCGCCTGCGGGATCACGCGGACCGTCTTCCAGGCGACGAAGATCGCGAAGAAGATGAGGAATGCGACGACGATCAGCCCTGCGGTCATTGGTGCTCCTTAGATGCGTTCCTGCTCGACCACGAGCGCCGTTGCGCCGCGGATCTCGATCACTTCCACCTTCGTGCCCGCCTCGAACACGTTGTCCTCGTCGTAGGCGCGAGCGGTCCACATCTCGCCCTCCAGCTTGACGACACCGGTGCCCTCGTCGTTGGCGATCCGCTCCGCGACCATCGCGCTGCGGCCGATCAGGGCGGCCGTCCCCGTGCGCGTGTGCGCCGGCTGGCGCAGATGGCGCCGTGCGATCGGCCGGACGAGCGCGAACGACACCGCCGTGGCGACGACGAACACGATCCAGGCGACGGTGGTGCCCGCGCCGACGAGCGAGACGCCGGCGGCCCCGGCGGCCCCGATCGCGAACGGGGCGAGGAAGAAGCTGGTCGTGGCGATCTCGCCGATCGCGAAGATGACGGCGGCGACCAGCCAGATGACCCAGGCGTCCATCTTCACGGAGCCTACCGGCCGCCGACGCGGATCTGGCCGGGCGCGGGCCTCAAGGCGCCAGCAGCGCCTGGGCGAAGTCGTCGGCGTCGAACGGGCGCAGGTCCTCGAGCTGCTCGCCGATCCCGATGAGCTTCACCGGGATGCCCAGCTCACGCGCGATCGCCAGCGCGATGCCGCCCTTCGCCGTTCCGTCGAGCTTCGTCAGGACGATCCCGTCGACCGGCACCGCCTCGGAGAAGAGCTTCGCCTGGCGCAGCCCGTTCTGGCCGGTCGTCGCATCGACCGTGAGCAGCGTCTCGTGCGGTGCGCCGTCGAGCTGCTTGGAGATCACGCGGCGCACCTTCGTCAGCTCCGCCATCAGGTCGTCCTGGGTGTGCAGCCGGCCCGCGGTGTCGACGATCACGACGTCCGCGCCGACCTCGCGCCCGCGGCGAATCGCCTCGAAGGCGACCGACCCCGGATCCGAGCCGGACGGGCCGGTGACGATCTCGCAGCCGGCGCGGCTCGCCCACTCCGCGAGCTGCTCGACGGCCGCGGCGCGGAACGTGTCCGCCGCGCCGAGCACCACGGTCAGGCCCTGCTCGCGGCGCAGGTGCCAGGCGAGCTTGCCGATCGTCGTCGTCTTGCCGGTGCCGTTGACGCCGGCGACCATGATCACCGTCGGCGAGGGGCGCAGATCGATCCGCGGATCGGCCTCGCCGCGCGCCTCACGCGCCAGCAGCTCGATCAGGCGCTGCTGCAGGGCCTCCCCGCCCTCGACCGCACCGCTCGTCGCCTCGTGCTCGAGCGTCTCGACGACCTCCGCGGTCGTGCGGGCTCCGACGTCGGCCATGATCAGCGCCTCCTCCAGGCGCTCCCAGGTCTCGTCGTCCAGCGTGTCGAAGAGCGTCGCCTGGACCTCGGCGGCGAGCGCCTGGCGCGTCTTCGACAGGTTCTCCCGCAGGCGACGGAACATGCCGCGCCGGCGCTCGGGCTCCGGCTCGGCCGAGGCCTGCGGCTCGGCGTCGGGCACCGCCGCGCGCGCGGCGCCGTCGAGGACAAACACGTCGTTCCAGTCACGGGCCACAGCGATGCGCGACGATAGCGGAGTGCCTGAGCCGATCGAGTTCCGCGCCCGTCCCGCGGGCGAGCCGCCCGCCGCCGACCTGATCGAGGCGATGGTCGCCGAGCTCGCCGAGCTCTACGGAAGCCGCCTCGACGGGCCCGGCAGCCCATCCGCGCGACCCGAGGAGCTGGGGCCGCCGGACGGCGCCTGCCTGGTCGGCTACCTCGACGGCGACGCGGTCGCCGTCGGCGCCGTGAAGCGCCTGGACGACGCACTGTGCGAGATCAAGCGGATGTACGTCGCACCCGCCGGCCGCGGCCGTGGCCTGGCGCGGGCCCTGCTCGGCGCGCTGGAGGACGAGGCGCGGCGACTGGGCTACCCGACGGTGCGACTCGACACGGGACCGGGTCAGCCGCATGCCCGTGCGCTGTACCTCTCAGCGGGATACCGCGAGATCCCCGACTACAACGGCAACCCGCAGGCGTCGTTCTGGGGTGAGAAGCAGCTCGGCTGACCGGGGCGCGATCAGGCCACGGCCGCGTGCGGCTCCGCGGCGTCCTGTGGCAGCCGGCGTGAGATCACCTTCGAGACGCCGTCACCGCCCATCGAGACGCCGTACAGCATGTCGGCGGCCTCCATCGTGCGCTTCTGGTGGGTGACGACGATGAACTGCGCGCGCTCGCGGTACTCGCGCAACAGCTCGAGGAACCGGCCGATGTTCAGGTCGTCCAGCGCCGCCTCGACCTCGTCGAGGATGTAGAACGGGCACGGCTTGGCGAGGAAGACCGAGAACAGGAACGCGATCGCCGTCATCGACTTCTCGCCGCCGGAGAGCAGCGACAGGCGCTTCATCGACTTGCCGGCCGGCGTGATCTCGATCTCGACGCCGAGGTCGTCCTCGGGCTCGCCGAGCTCCTTCTGCAGCTCGGCCTCCGCCGCGGCCTCGGCCTGCGCCAGCTGCGCGCCCTCGTCGCTGCGGATCGGCGCCGCCGAGCACCGGCTTGGGCCCGGAGTCCTCGCGCACGAGCCGCAGGCGGCCGCGCCCGCCCGGGAAGCAGTGCGCGGCCAGCTCCTCGAAGTTCTTCGCCGCCGCGGCGAACGTCTCCTCGAACGTCTCGGTGATCTGACGATCGGTCTCCCGGATCAGCGACCGCAGCTCGCGCATCGCGGTCTCGAGGTCGGTGCGCTGGTGCTCCATCTCCTCGACGTGCGCCAGCGCCTCGTCGTACTCGGCCTTGGCCAGCGGGTTGACCGGCCCGAGCTGCTCGCGGCGCCGCGCCAGACGCTCGATCCGCGAGCGCAGCGACGCCGCCTGCTCGGCCTCCAGCGGCTCCAGCGACGGCTCCGGCGGCAGGCCCAGGCGCCCGGCCAGCTCCTGGAGCTCGGAGGTGATCTCCGCCTCCTGGTCGCGTGACTGCTGGGCGCGGACCTCGGCGACGGTGACCGCCTCCCCGCACTCGCGCAGCCGCTGCTGGATCTGCGCCTCCGCCGACGCACAGGCGCGCAGCTCTCCGGCGACGCCCTCACCGGCGCGGCGATCCTCGTCGAGCTCGGCGGACAGGACGCCGATGCGCCCGGCCACCGCGCCGTGAGCCTCGGCCAGGACGGCCTCGAGGCGCGCGATCGCCGGCTGCAGCGCCCGGTCGCGCGCGACCGCGCCGCGCAGCCGCTCGATCGCCTCCAGGCGCTGCTCGCGCTCGCGTGCGGCGCGCTCGGCGACGCGGCGCTCCGCCGCGAGCTCCCCGTCGAGCTGCGCGCGGCGAACGGCCGAAGCGCCCTGGTCGGGCGCGCTGCGCCGCTCGTCGATGAGCCACGTCGCGCGGCGCTCCTCCTCGACGGCGGCCGCCAGCGCCCGGTCCGCGTCGCGGCGCAGCCGCTCGGCCTCCTCACGGCTGGCCTCGGCCGCGGCGACGGCCTGGGCGGCGGTCTCCCCCGCTCCGAGCGTCGCCACCTCGGCCTGAACGACCTGCTGGGACTCGGCGATCAGCGCATCGCGGCGGTTGCGCTCCGCGAGGACGCGCTCCTCACCGCCCTGTGGTGCCTGGCGCAGCTCGCGCGTCGCGCCGAACCACGCCCGGCCGCCGGGAGTCACGGCGACGCCGCGGAAGCTCTCAGGGACGCCCGCGAGGTCGTCGACGACCCACGCGTCGGCGAGCAGCCGGCGCGCGAGCGCGGCCGAGGCGTCGGCGCCGGCCATCGCCGCGGACGGCATCCGCCAGGCGGCGGGCTCCGGGTGCCGGGGGCTCGCCGGGGGCCGGCTCAGCGCCCGCCGGCGCCGCCGACGAGCGCATGGCCTCCGTCGGCTCCGAGCTCTGAGAGCAGCGCCTCGCCGGCGGCGAGGTCCTGGACGATCGCCGCGCGCAGGCGACCGCCGAGCGCCGCGGCGACCGCGAGCTCGAGGCCGGCCTGCACCTCGAGATCGTCCGTCAGCGCACGCGCGCCGCGCGGTGCTCCGGCATGGCTGCGCAGATACTGGTTGGCGGCGGCGAGCTCGGCGCCGACGCGGGCGGACTCGCGGCGCGCCTGCTCGGCGCTGCGCTCGGCGGCGCGCAGCGCGCCGCGGGCGACCTCGCAGGCCTCGTCGGCCTGCGCGGCGGCGGCGGCGTGGGCCTCGAGGCCCGCCTGCAGCTCGGCCACGCGCGCGGCGGCGCCGTCGCGCTCGGCGGCCAGCGAGGCCAGCTCGATCTCCAGCTCGCTGGCGCGCTCGGCGTCGAGCCGTGCGATCTCCGCCTCGAGCGCCGCGATGCGCTCGCGCCCGGCGTCGTCCGGGGCGTCGGCCTGCGCCTGCGCCTCCAGCGCGGCGAGCCTGGCGGCGCGGTGCTCCAGGCGCTCGGCGATCGTCTCCGCCGTCTCACGCGTGCGCTCCAGGCGCAGCTCGATCCGGTCGCCCGCGGTGCGGGCGCGCTCGCCGCGTCGCGCGATCTCCTCGCGGCGCTCGGTGGTCGCCGCAAGCGCCTGCTCGGCCTGCTCGCGCCGGGCGGCGATCTGCGCCAGCTCCTGCTCCGCCGCCTCGCGGGCCTCACGAGCGGTCCGTGCCGTCGCGGCGGCCTGCTCGAGCTCCGCGCGCCGCGTTCGCACGTCGTCGCGCACGAGCTCCCAGCGGGCCTCGAGCGTCTGGCGCTCGAGACGCTCGTGCAGCTCGGCGGCCTCGGCCTGGCGCTTGAGCGGGCGCAGCCGGGTGCGGGCCTCGCGCTCGACGTCGAGGGCGCGGTCCAGGTTCTCCTGCGTGCGGTCCAGCTTCAGCTGCGCCCGGCGGCGGCGCTTGCGGTGCTTGCCGAGCCCCGCGGCCTCCTCGATCAGGAGCCGGCGGTCCTTCGGCTTGGAGGTGACGATCGACTCGACGCGGCCCTGCGAGATGACCGAGTGCATCTCCTTGCCCAGGCCCGTGTCCGAGAGCACCTCGAGGACGTCGACGAGGCGGCACCTGGCGCCGTTGAGGCGGTACTCGCCCTCCCCGCTGCGATCCAGGCGGCGCATGATCGAGATCTCGCCCATCGGCATGTCGATCGAGCCGTCGCCGTTGTCGAGCACGAGCTCCACCTCGGCCGACGAGCGCGCCTGGACGCCGTGCCCGCCCGAGAAGATCACGTCCTGCATCGACTGTCCGCGCACGGCCAGCGGCGACTGCTCGCCCATGCACCAGAGCACGGCGTCCGTGACGTTCGACTTGCCCGAGCCGTTCGGGCCGACGACGACCGACACGCCCTCGGCGAACTCGAGCCGCGTCCGGTCCGGGAAGGACTTGAAGCCCTTCAGCGAGATCGACTTCAGGTACACGTCAGACCGCCTCCTCTTGCGCTTCGAGCGACTTGCGCGCAGCCTCCTGCTCGGCGGCCTTCTTCGACCGTCCGGCGCCACGGCCGATCTCCACGCCGGAGACCGTCGCGCGGACCTCGAAGGTGCGGTCGTGCGGTGGCCCGAGCTCGGCCGTCACCGTGTACTCCACGAGCTCCCCGCGGGTGGCGAGCCGTTCCTGCAGCGTCGACTTGAAGTCCACCGGATGCTCGAGTGCCTCCTCGAGCTCCGGGATGAACGCCTCGACGACCGCCGCGGCCGTCCGGTCGTAGCCGGTCGAGAGGAAGCAGGCCCCGATCACCGCCTCGATCACGGAGGCGAGCACGCGCTCGGTCATCACGGTGTCCGGGACGACCATGCCCGTCGGGCGCGGCGGCGCGCAGGCGATCGGGAACCCCGATCCGCACCGCGACGTCGCGGCACGAGGGCCCCGAGACCGTCTGCGCGCGGATCTTCGTCAGACGGCCCGCCCCGTAGCGCTCCGCCTCGAGCCGCGGATACAGGTGCGCCGTCATCGCCAGCCCCAGCACGCTGTCGCCCAGGAACGCCAGGCGCGCGTAGGTGTCGCTGCGCTTCTCGCTCCACGAAGCATGTGTGAAGACCTGCCGGTACAGGCCCTCTGGGAGGTCGTCGAGAAGATCGCTGAGGAGCTGCAGGGCTCAGGGGGTGCTTGGGGTGTGGGCAACAACGAAGTCGATCGCCTGACCCACCGTGAGGATCTTCGCCGCCTCCTCGTCCGACATCTTCACGCCGTACGTGTCCTCGAACTCCTGGACGAGCGTGTAGAGATCGAGCGAGTCGGCCTCCAGATCCTCCTTGAAGCGCGTCGCCTCGTCGATCGACGACGGCTCGACGTCGAGTTCGTCGGCCAGATGGGTCTGGATGAGCGTGAGGACCGCGTCGCGGGTCATGACGAGGGAAAGCTAGAGGCGGGCGCGGACGTGGCCGCGGGCGGGACGCCCTTGAGCGCCCCCGCCGCCTCCAGCGCCGCGTGCGTGCGGCCGCCCACGTCACCCGACACTCCGCGCGCCGCCAGCAGGATCGCCTGCGAGAAGCCGTAGCGCGTGAAGCGCCCGTGCGGCACGACGCCGAGCCGCCGCAGACCCAGCAGGTAGGCCCCGCCTGGCCCTTCGGGGTCGATCTCGTCACGGAACTCGCGCAGCGCGGGGCGCAGCAGCGCGCCGCCGGCCTTCGCCCGTGTCGTCGAGGTCGCGGCGTCGCGGACCGCGCCGAGGATCGTCTGCGACAGACCCTCCATGAGCTTCAGCGCGACGTTGCCGGTGAAGCCGTCGGTCACGATCACGTCGGCCCTCCCCGTCGCGAGGTCGTTGCCCTCGACGTTGCCGATGAACTCCATCAGCGCCGAATCGCCGGCGCGCCGAGCGAGCACCTCGTGCGCCTCGACGACCTCCGGCGGGCCCTTCGTCGGCTCCTCGCCGTTCGACAGCAGCGCCACGCGCGGGCGCTCGATGCCGAGCACGGTCTGGGCGAGAGCGGCGCCCATGAACGCGAACTGGACGAGGTGCTCGCTGCGCACCTCGACGTTGGCCCCCACGTCCAGGAACGTGATCGGATGGCCGGGGATCGGCACCGGCGTCGCCAGCGCCGGCCGGTAGATCCCGCGCGCGCGCTTGACCTCGAACAGGCCGGCGGCCAGCGCGGCGCCGGTCGAGCCACCGCTGACGAACGCGTCGGCCTCACCCGCGGCCACGGCCTTCGCGGCCTGGACGATCGACGCCTGGGGCATCGAGCGGGCGGCACGCGCGGCGTCGGCCTCCTTGGCGATCGAGACCGGAGCGTCGATCACCTCGACGCCGTCGGCGAACGTCGCCGATCTCGTCGGCCGCGCCGAACAGCAGGATCCGGACTCCCTGGGCAGCGGCGATCGCAGCGCCGGCCGCGACCTCGGCGGGACCGAGGTCCGCCCCGTTCGCGTCGACCGCGACCGTGACGGTCATGCGCGCCCGCTAGTGGTCGTGATCGTGGTGGTCGTGCGCCTGGGGCGCGACGACCTCACGGCCGGCGTACGTCCCGCACGTCGGGCAGACGCGATGCGGGAGGCGCGGGGTGTGGCACTGCGGGCACGAGTTGTACGTGGGCGCGCTGAGCTTGTGCGTCGAGCGGCGCTTGTTCGTGCGGGAGTGCGACTGACGTTGCTTGGGGACGGCCATGACGCACAGCAGGGTAGCGCTTCGGCGCGGGCGCTCGTCGCGTCGCGGCGTCCTGCTTGACTGGATCGCATGCCGACCGGGGACCTGCCGATCCGCCCGATGCGGCCCGAGGACGCCGTCGCCGTCGACGCGCTCGGAGCCCGCGTCCTGTTCACGCCGCCCCCGGACGTCGATCCCGGCGTGCGGCTCGCGCGCTCGGTCGCTCGGCTGCAGCACCTGGCGACCACTGACCCCGGCGGTTGCTGGGTGGCGGACGGCGAGGACGGGATCGCGGGCGTCGCGATGGCGCTCGTGCGTGAACGCATCTGGGGCCTCTCGCTGTACGCGGTCGACGATGCGCTCCAGGGCCGCGGGCTGGGCCGGCGACTGCTGGAGGCGTCGCTCGCCTACGGCGCCGAGCGCGAGGTCGAGGGCTGGATCATCCTGTCCTCGGAGCATCCCGCGGCGACGCGCCGCTATGCCCGCGCCGGGTTCGACCTGCATCCCGGCCTGGCCGCCGTGGCCGTCCCGGATCTGCGCCGCGCTCCGGACGAGGCCGGGCGTGTCGAGGACGCGGGGATGGAGGGCATCGGCCTCGCGGACGCGATCGGCCGCGAGCTGCGCGGGGCGGGCCACGGACCCGACCTCCCCGGGCTGATCGAGCAGGGCTGCCGGCTGCTCGTGTACGAGGACCGCGCCTTCGCCGTCGCCCGTGAGGGCCACGTCGCGCTGCTCGGGAGCCCGCGATCCCGATGCGGCGCAGATCGTGCTCTGGGGTGCGCTGACGACGTCGCCGCCGGGCTCCACGGCGATCGTCGACTTCATGACCGGGGCTCAGCAGTGGGCGATCCGCACGTGCGTCGACGCGCGGCTGCCGCTGACGCCCGACGGCCCGGTCTGCACGAAGGGCCGGCTGGGGCCGATGCACCCGTACCTGCCCTCGGGCGCCTACCTCTGAGCGAGCGGGTGGGCGGCCGGTGCTCTACTGGTCGAACTTCAGCTCGCCGAGCTTCGACCAGCGCGGGTCGATCTCGGGCTCGTGCTCGTGACCCGGCTCGTCGTTGAGGTTCGCGCCGCAGCGCGGGCACAGGCCTGCGCACTCCTCGCGGCAGAGCACCTGCGCCGGCATCGCGAGCACGAACGCGTCGCGCGCCCACGCCTGCAACTCGAGCTCCGAGCCGTGGACGTAGGGGCTGGAGAGCTCATCGTCGGGCTCCCCGCCGGACTGCTCGAACTCGCGCGCGTCGACCTCGAAGGTCGGCTCGGCAGCCTCCAGGCAGCGCATGCACGGGCCGGCCAGCTGCGCGGCGAAGCGCAAGCGCAGCGACCAGCCGTTCCCGACCATCCGCGACAGGTCCAGGACCACCGGAACGCTCGCCGGCCGCGAGACGTAGCGGTCCGAGCCGAAGGTGAAGTCGCCGAGCGCGACCTCGAGCTCCAGCCTGCGCGCCTCACCCGAGCGCAGGTTCAATGCGGCGAGGTCGAAGCTGTCGGCCCGGGCTGGCATCGCCACCAGGGTAGAAGATGAGCCGATGCGCGCAATGACCCTCTCGCAGCCCGGTCCCGGAGGCCCCGGGCTGACGCTGACCGAGCTCCCGATCCCGGAGCCGGGACCCGGTGAGCTGCTGCTGCGCGTGCTCGCCTGCGGCGTGTGCCGGACCGACGTTCACGTACGCGACGGCGAGGTTCGCGGCTCGCGGCTGCCGCTCGTTCCCGGGCACCAGATCGTCGGCGTCGTCGAGCGCGGCGGCACGGACACGACCACGATCGCCGGGACGCGGGTCGGCGTTCCGTGGCTGGGATGGACGTGCGGCGTGTGCCGGTTCTGCCGCAGCGGGCGCGAGAACCTGTGCACGGCTGCGCGCTTCACCGGGCTGGACATCGACGGCGGATTCGCCGAGTGGACCGTCGCCGACGAGCGCTTCTGCTTCGACCTGCCCGCCGGATATGGCGACGTCGACGTCGCCCCGCTGCTCTGCGCCGGCCTGATCGGCCACCGCGCGCTGCGGATGACCGGCGACGCCCAGCGGCTCGGCCTCTACGGCTTCGGCGCGGCGGCGCACATCGTCACCCAGGTCGCGCTGCACCAGGGCCGCCGCGTCTTCGCCTTCACGCGCGCCGGCGACGAGACCTCGCGGGCGTTCGCGCTCGGGCTGGGGTGCGAATGGGCCGGTGACGCGCTCGCCCCGGGGCCGGAGCCGCTCGATGCGGCGATCATCTTCGCGCCCGCCGGCGAGCTCGTCCCGGCCGCGCTGCGGGCGCTGGACCGGGGCGGCGTCGTCGTGTGCGCCGGGATCCACATGAGCGACATCCCGCCCATCCCCTACGACATCCTCTGGGAGGAGCGATCGATCCGCAGCGTGGCCAACCTCACGCGTGAGGATGCCCGCGACTTCCTGGCGCTCGCCGCCGCCGCCGGAGTCCGCACGACGGTCACGACGTTCGCGCTCGAGCGGGCCGAGGAGGCGCTGGACGCGATCCGCGGGGGCGCGATCGAGGGCGCCGCCGTGCTCGTGCCGTAGCGTTCAGGAGGATGCCGCCGACCGTCGAGCTCCTCTACTGGGAGGGCTGCCCGTCCCATCCGCGGGCGCTCGCCGACCTGCGCACCGCGCTCGTTCAGGCGGGCCTCGAGCCGGGGTCCATCACGCTTCGCGAGGTGCCCGACGACGAGACCGCGCGGCGCGAGTCGTTCGTCGGCTCGCCGACGATCCGCATCGATGGCCGTGACATCGTGGACCCGGGTGGGGAGCCCGTGGCGCTCGCGTGCCGCGTCTACCATCGACGCGATGGCCGCATCTCCCCGGTTCCCGACCCGGAGGACCTGCGCGACGCGCTCGCGGCAGCGCTGGCAGCGGCCTCCCCGACACAGGAGACATGACGCCCATGAGCCTCGCCATCGGCGACCCCGCCCCCGCATTCGATCTGCCCGACACCGAGGACGTCGTCCAGCACGGACCGTCGCGGGGCGCAGCGGCCACCGTCGTCGTCTTCACCTGCAACCACTGCCCCTACGCGCTGGCCTGGCATGACCGCGTGGTCGACGTCGCGAACGACTACTCCGGCCGCGGGGTTCAGGTGCTGCTGATCAACAGCAACGACGCCGAGCGCTACCCGCGAGACTCGTTCGACGCGATGCGCCGGCGCGTCGAGGAGGATCCGGCGGGTTTCCCGATGCCCTACCTGCACGATGCCACGCAGGAGGTCGCGCGCGCCTACGACGCCCGGACGACCCCCGACGTCTTCGTCCTCGACCCCGGGGGCCGGCTCGCCTACCGCGGCGCCCCGGACGCCGACAGCGACGATCCGGGCCAGAGCGCAGCATGGCTGCGCGGCGCGCTGGACGACGTGCTCGCCGGCCGGCCCGTCCGGATGGCGGAGACCGAGCCGGTCGGCTGCTCGATCAAGTGGAAGCCCTGAGGGCCGGCAGGGAGCTCAGTCCCTGGGAAGGTCGCGCTTGAGGATCTTGCCGGTCGGGTTGCGCGGGAGCGCGTCGAGGAACACGATGTCGCGCGGCACCTTGTAGCGAGCGAGGTTCTGCTTGACGTGATCGCGCAGGTCGTTGTCGCTGATCGGGGAGTCGAGCGCGCGGACGACGAACGCCCGCAGCCGCTCGCCCCAGTCGTCGTCGGGCACGCCGACGACCGCGGCCTCGAGGACGTCGGGGTGCTGTGCCAACAGGTCCTCGACCTCGCGGGGGAACACGTTCTCACCGCCGGAGACGATCATCTCGTCGTCGCGGCCGTCGATGAACAGCCGCCCATCAGCGTCGAGATGCCCGACGTCGCCGGTCGACATCAGCCCGCTGAGCATCTCCTTGCCGCCACCGCCCGTGTAGCCGTCGAACGCCATGTCGTTGCCGACGAAGATCCGCCCGGTGACGCCCTGGGGCACCTCGTTCCCATGATCGTCGAACAGCCGCACGATCGTGCCGTGCGGCGGGCGGCCGGCAGTGCCGGGTGCGGCACGCAGGTCCTGCGGCCCGGCGATCGTCGCCCAGGCGACCTCGGTCGATCCGTAGAGGTTGTAGAGCACGTCCCCGAAGCGGTCCATGACGTCCGTGGCGAGGTCGCCGGGCAGCGCGCTGCCGCTGACCGCGATCACCCGCAGCGACGAGCAGTCGTACTTCGCGAGCACCTCCTCGGGCAGCTCGACCATCCGCTGGAGCATCACGGGGACCACGACGAGGGTCGCCGCGCGGTGGTGGGCGATCGCCGCGAGCGTGTCCTCGGGGTCGAACCGCCGGCGGATGACGATCGACGATCCGAGCGACATGCCCATGAGGAAGTGCGCCATGCCCCACGAGTGGAACATCGGCGCGGCGATCATCGTCGTCTGGTGCGCTCGCAGCGGGATCGCGTCGAGGAGCGCCGCGATCGGCGCCAGCGAGTCGGGCTGCTTGCGCTGGGCGCCCTTCGGCGTGCCCGTCGTCCCGCTCGTGAGGATCACGACCTTTCCGGCCTCGGGCGGCGGCTGCAGCCCACCCTCGTCCTGCCCGCGCATCAGGTCGTCGAGCGTCGGCGCGCCATCGGGATCCGGGCCGTCGGACCAGGCGACGAACCGCTCGCGTCCCTCGGCGGCCGTCGCGACGAACGACGGCGAACTCCTCGTCGTGGATGATCGCGACCGGCTGCTCACGCTCGCAGACGTCGGCGATCTGGGGCGCGGCGAACATCGTGTTGAGGAACAGTGCGTTCGCCCCGAGCTTCCCGACGGCGACCGCCGCGTCGACGAACGCCCGGTGGTTGCGGGCCAGGATCGCGACCCCGTCGCCCGCCTTGATGCCGCGCTCGGCGAACCCGCGCGCGAGCGCGTTCGTACGGCGGTCGACCTCGGAGAACGTCAGCGTCCCGCGCTCGTCGACGATCGCGATGGCGTCCGGGCGGCGGATCGCGCCGGCGCTGTACCCCGCGGCGATCGTCGGGCCCCAGCGGCGCAGCACGTCGAGCGCGCGGACGAGCCGGTCGGGCCGCTCGG
This sequence comes from uncultured Solirubrobacteraceae bacterium, assembly GCA_963781935.1. Lineage (GTDB taxonomy): Bacteria > Actinomycetota > Thermoleophilia > Solirubrobacterales > Solirubrobacteraceae > F1-60-MAGs163. The sequence continues at coordinate 691,819 of CAWAHX010000005.1, read as the reverse complement.
GCCGGACGAGCCCCGCGCGCGTGAGCGTCCTGGCGAGGAAGAGCGGGTCGGAGAGACGGTCGAGCATGCTGGTTGCGAGCCTACCCCTGATCGGCTCGCGGCAACACCAGGCCGGGCGGGATCGTCCCGTCGTCGATCAGCCCGTGGATGTCGGCGGCGCGGCGCGGGTTCAGGAAGACGTGCCGCTGGCCGACGCTCGGCTTCTCCTGCAGCAGGCCCGCGGCGAGCAGCGCCTCGCCCACCGCGCCGGCCAGCGCACGGTCGCTCGGGGCGAACCCGCGGGACAGATGCGCGAACTCGGTGTGATAGCCGCCCCACTTCCCCATGCCGTTCAGTCGCTGCAGGATCCGGCGCGCCGCGCGCCGGGCGTCGTCCGGATCCTCGTGCGGGCGCACGGCGGCGCCCACCGTCGCGCGGTCGAGCTCCGCGAGCACCGCGTCCTCATGGGCGGCGACGGAGTCGGCGTCGGCGGGCGTGCCTCCGAGCAGGGCGATGCGCGCTGCGACGCGCATCGGATGGGCGATGCCGATCGGCTCGCGGCGATCGACCACGTCGTCGACCACGAGCGGGCCGAACGCCAGCGCCCTCGCGCGCAGCCGATCCACGGGGCGAACCTGATCCTCGAAGGCCAGCGCCGCCAGCTCCGCGTCCCCGCCCCCCGCAGCCAGCACGAGGAATCCCTGCCAGCTCCCGGCCAGCATCGCGCTCACCTCACCGCCGGCGTCCGCGAGCGCACCGACCGCGGCGGCCGTCAGCAGCCACGCGCGCTCCACCACCGCGTCCGGATCGGCGCGCAGAACCACCGCGACCGGGAGAACCGCCAGGGCGCCCTCGCCGGCATCGTCCGCGAAGACGACGGTGACGGGGCTGCGCGTCCCCGAGCGCGGCAACTCGAGCTCGCGCCGGCCCCGCTCGAGCTCGCCCGAGAGCAGGACGCGCAGGCGCGCGCGGTGCTCGGCGGGTGCCGCGATGCCACCGGCCTGCGCCAGGACCATGCCGAGCTCGTCCACCCGGCGAGCGTAGATGGTTGATCCCACGGCGGTGGCCTGCAGGATCTGCGGCGTTCTGTCAGACCCTGGGCGTACCGTCTGACTCCAGACCCATGGAAGCCGCCACCCCACTTCATCCCAACCGCGTCGTGCTCGTCGGCGACCGCCTGCGCGTCGACAGCCTCGTCATCGACGACGAGCGTGCCGTCCTGCTCGCCCGTGAGCGGACGGAGGCGGGCGAGCCGCTCGACGCGCTGCTGATTCAGGCGATCGAGATCGGCGCCCGCGTCATCGGCCGTGAGCAGACCGCGGCGGACACCGAGTTCGTCAAGGCGGAGTTCGAACGCCAGGCCCGTGACCTCGAGCAGCAGTTCACCCAGCGTGCCCAGCTGGTCGGGACCGACCTGACGCAGCGCATCGACCTCGCGTTCGGCGCCGAGTCGGGTGTCGTGCCCAAGCTGCTCGACAAGCACTTCGGCGAGAACTCCAGCGCCGCCGTGCAGCACCAGGTCAAGGCGCTGGTCGACGACCTCCTGCGCACCCATCGCGAGCAGCTCGCCAAGCAGTTCACCGCGACCGACGCGAGCAACCCGCTCGCCCAGTTCCAACAGTCCGCCGTCGGCGCGATCAAGCACGCCTCCACGCAGCAGCAGGAGCACCTGCTGCGCATGAACGAGACGATCGTCGCGCTGAAGACCGAGGTCGCCGCGCTGAAGGCCGAGCAGGAGAAGGACCAGGCCGTCGCCGACGAGGCCGAGAAGGGCACGGCGAAGGGCCGCACCTACGAGGACCAGGTCGCCGATGCCCTCACGGCGCTCGCGGCGCCGCGCAGCGACGTCGTGACGGCGGTCGGCGACCGCAGCGACAGTGGCCGCAGCAAGAAGGGCGACGTCGTCATCGACATCGGCATGTGCGAGGGCGCCGCGCTCGGCCGGATCGCGTTCGAGGCCAAGGACCGCCGGCTCTCCCAGCCCGAGGCGATCCGTGAGCTCGACGGCGCACTCAGTGCCCGCAACGCGGACTTCGCGGTGCTCGTCGTCCCATCAGACGGTGAGCTGCCGTCCGGGATGCGCGCCCTGAGCGAGTACCACGGCGACAAGATGGTCGTCACCTGGAGCGCGGACGAGGGGTCGGCGCTGACGCTCGAGGTCGCCTACATGCTGGCTCGCGCACGCGTGCTGCTGGCCCGCGAGGAGGCCGGCGACCGGCTCGACGGCGCCGCGATCGCCCAGCAGACGGAGAAGGCCCTGCAGTCGCTGAAGGACGTGCGCAAGATCCGCAGCAACCTGACCGCGGCGACGAACGGCATCGAGGGTGCCAAGGGCGTGCTCGACGGCGTCGAGAAGGCCGTGCGTGGGCACCTCGACGAGATTCGCATCCTGCTCGCCGCCGGCGGCGAGGACGAGAGCGAGCCGGCGACCGAGCCGCTCGGCGACTCAGGCGGCGACGACGGGCTGTTCTAGTGGGTCTTCTCGGGACGTCGGACCCGAAACGCCGGGATGCCGGCGCCGTCAGGCAAGGACGCAGGATCTCGGCAATGCTGGTGGCATTGCCGGATCCGAGGACGCCGCATGACGGTGATCGGCGCCCGGGGTTCCCGATCGAACGTTGCGAGAAGGGCCGCTAGGCGGCGCGGTCGTCCGCGTCGTCGTCGTCCTCGTGGCGGCCGGCAAGCCGGTCGCGCCCCCGCTGGACGGCGGCGATGAACTTCGAGAGGTTGACCTCGAGCGTCCCCAGGATCTCGTCGGCGTAGTCCTCCGCGCCGAGCCGGATCTCGCGCTCGCGTGCGCGGGCGTCCTCGATGATGTCCTCGGCGCCGCGCTCGGCCTGGCGCGTCACCTCTTCCTGCGCGATCAGCTGCGACTGCTTCTCGCGCGCCTCCTTGATGATCCGCTCGGCCTCGCGCTTGGCCTCGGCGAGCATCTCCTGGCGCTCCTTGACGATCCAGCGCGCCTGCTTGATCTCCTCGGGGATCGTCGCGCGCATCTGGTCGAGGATGTCGTAGATCTCCTCCTTGTCCACACGCACCTGATCCGTCAGCGGAACGGGCTTTGCGTTGTGGATGAGGTCATCCAGCTTGTCGATCAGAACCAGGACGTCCATAGCAAAGTGGCTTTCGTCAGCGGGCGAGCTCTTCCTTCAAGCGTTCCGCAACGGCCGGCGTGACGAGATCGTCGATCTTGCCGCCGAACGTGGCGAGTTCCTTGATCCCACTGGAACTCAGGAAACTGTACTGCGGACTTGCCATCAGGTAGAGCGATTCGATATCCGGCGCCTGCATGCGGTTGAGCTGGTTCATCTCGAACTCGTACTCGAAGTCCGAGATCGCTCGCAGGCCCTTGACGATCGTCTTGGCGCCGATCGTCCGGGCGAAGTCGACGACGAGCGTGTCGAACGGCTCGGCCCGCACGTTGACGAGGTGCGAGGTCGCCTCGGCGATGAACGCCATCCGCTCGTCGATGCCGAACAGCGTCGAGCTCTTGCGCACGGAGCGGTTGACGACGGCGACGACGACCTCGTCGAACAGCGACGCGGTGCGCGTGATCACGTCGATGTGGCCCTTGGTGATCGGGTCATAGGACCCGGGACAGACGGCGATGCGGTTGGAAGGAGTCATGCGGTGTGTATGCGAATGAGGGTGTCCCCGTAGCGACGGTCGTGACTGGTCGGCAACGGGAGATCGAGTGGAGTGCGGCGATCGCTCTCGGTCACGACGCGCGCGGCCGGGGCGAGCAGCGGCGCAAGAGCGTCCGCGAGCTCGGCCCCCAGACCCGGTGCGTCCCGGTAGGGAGGATCGAGGAAGACCAGATCGTATGCCTCGCCGCGTTCGCGTGCGCTGCGGAGGGCCGCCGCGGCGCTCACCGGGACGACGGTCGCCTCGTCGGGCCCGATCCCCAGGGCCGCGAGGTTCTCGCGGATGACGGCGATCGCACGGCGGTCGCGCTCGACCAGGACGGCGCTGGCGGCGCCGCGGGACAGCGCCTCGATCGACAGCGCGCCCGATCCCGCGAACAGGTCGAGCACGCGCTCCCCCTCGAGCGGCCCGAGCATCGCGAACAGCGATTCGCGCACGCGGTCGCTCGTCGGGCGGGTCGCCGAGCCTGCCGGGACGGCGATCCGCCGCCCACCCAGCCGGCCCGCGACGACTCTCACGCCGGGATCGCGGTCTGCGCGAGGGCGCCGTGGCTGGCGCGCAGCGCGTCGGCCAGCAGGACGTGCTCGGCCAGGAGCAGCTCGGGGTCCTCGTCGACGAGCTCGCGGGCACTCGCCCGCGCCCGTTCGAGCACCTCGGCGTCCTGCGGCAGCTGTGCGAAGCGAAAGGCGGCGACGCCGGACTGGCGCGTGCCGGTCAGCTCGCCCTCGCCGCGCAGTCGCAGGTCGATCTCCGCCAGGCGAAAGCCGTCCGAGTGCTCGGCGAGCGCCGCGAGGCGCTGAGAGTCCTTGGGGCCGAACAGCAGGCAGACGGACGCGTGCTCGCCGCGACCGACCCTGCCGCGCAGCTGATGCAGCTGGGAGATCCCGTAGCGGTCGGCGTCCTCGACGAGCATCACGGTGGCGTTCGGCACGTCCACCCCGACCTCGATCACCGTCGTGGCGACCAGCACGTCGCTCTCACCGGCCGCGAAGGCGCGCATCACCGCCGCCTTCTCGGCCGAGCGCATCTGCCCGTGCAGCAGCGCCACGCGGAAGTCGGCGAACTCCCCGGCCGCCAGGCGCTCGTGCTCCGCCGTCGCCGCGCGCGCCTGGAGCGTCTCGGACTCGCTGACGAGCGGGCAGACGACGTAGGCCTGACGGCCGGCGCGCAGCTCCTCGCGGATCCGCTCGTAGGCCCGGGCGCGCTCACGCTCCCCGGCGGCGACGTGCGTCGTGATCGGCCGGCGCCCCTTGGGCAGCTCGCGCAGCTCGGTCACGTCGAGGTCGCCGTATCCGAGCAGCGCCAGCGTGCGCGGGATCGGCGTGGCGGTCATGTGCAGGACGTGCGGCGCGAGCGGCGCGCCGTCCCGGGACGCCTTCGCGTCGAGCGCCATCCGCTGCCGGACGCCGAACCGGTGCTGCTCGTCCACGACGACGACGGCGAGCCGGTCGAAGCGCACGTCATCCTCGATCAGCGCGTGCGTCCCGACCACGAGGCTGAGCTCGCCGCTCGCGAGCTTGCCGAGGATGTCGGTGCGTCGTCCGGCGGGCGTCGCACCGGTCAGCAGCGCGGCGCGCACCGCCTCCCCGGGCATCAGCGCCTGCAGCGTGGCGAAGTGCTGCTCGGCCAGCGTCTCGGTCGGGGCCATCAGCGCCGCCTGATACCCGTGCTCGACGGCCACGAGCATCGCGGCGAGCGCGACGACGGTCTTGCCCGAGCCGACCTCGCCCATCAGCAGGCGCTGCATCGGATGGCCCTGGGCGAGGTCGTCCACGATCAGCTCGATCGCACGCTGCTGGTCCCCCGTCGGCGTGAACGGGAGCAGGTCGCCGAGCCAGCGCCGCATCAGGCCCTGCTGCGGCCCGTCGCCGTCGCCGGCGAGCTGCGGCGCACCGACGGCCTCGCGGCGGTGCGCGCGGCGGCGCAGCAGGTCGAGCTGCACGAGCAGCAGCTCGTCGAACGCGAGGCGCCGCCGGGCGGGCTCCAGATCGTCGCCATGCCCCGCGAGCAGCGCGGCCGGGCGGTCGGGAAGGCGATGGCGATGGCGCAGCCGGCCGGGGAGCGGGTCGCTCGCGGCGCGGGCGGCGGGAAGGTGATGTCGCACGAGCGCCAGGATCTGCGTGGACGACAGGCCGTCCGTCGCGGGGTAGTGGGCGACGTCGCCGACCGCGCCGATCCCCTCCGAGGTCGTCGCGTGCGACGTGACGCGGAAGCGGTTGCGAGCGTCGAACGTGCCGTGCAGCACGAGGCGCGTCCCCGGCGGGTACTTGCGCGCCAGCCACGGCTGGTTGAAGAACGCCGCCTTCATCGGCCCGCTCTCGTCCGCGACGACGGCCTCGACGATCGGCCGCATACCGCGGCGGCGCACCGGCCGCGAGGCGATCGAGCGGACCTCGACGACCACGGTCGCCTGCTCCCCCGGGCTCAGCGCCGCGACGGTCCGCGCCTCGCGACGATCTCGTGGCAGATGCTCGAGCAGCTCGCCCACCGTGTGCAGGCCGAGCGTGTCCGCGCCTTCGCGCTCCTTCGGGTTGTCGAGCTGGAGCGCCGCGGCCAGCGCGGAGGGCCGGGGCGGGCTCCAGCGCGCGGCGGCGAGCTGCGCGGCGGTCAGCGGTGCGTTGTCGGCGAAGGCGCGAAGCACGGGCTCCACTCCCCCATCGTCGTTCACTCGGCGGACAACAGCCACCAACGGCTGGGCTGACCGCCGTCGGCGAACTCGATGTCGACGCCGTCCGGAGCCAGCTCGGCGATCCGGTCCTCGTCGAGCGGGACCCCGTCCCCGTGGATCACCGTGATCAGCTCGGCCTCCTCGCCGAGACGTGCGAGCACGGCGCGGAGCGTCACGTCGGGCTCGCCCCACGCGACGAGCTCGTCGCCGAGATAGCCGACGCTGTCACCGACCGCGAAGCGCCCCTGGGCGTCGGCGCGGGCCGCGGGGGCGACGCTCCCGGTCCGCACGGCATCGAGCGCTTCCTGCATCAGCGCGGCATTCTCCTTCGCCGAGCGATCGGGGAACAGCGCGAGCGCGGCGGCCAGGCCGGCCTGCTGCTCGGTCGACGCCACGAGGTGGACGCGCTTCTCCGACATGTCGGCGGCCGCCTGGGCCGCCATGAAGAGGTTGCCGCTGTTCGGGAGCACGATCACCTCCTCGGCCGGCACCGCGTGGATCCCCGCGAGGATGTCGTACGTCGACGGGTTCATCGTCGACCCGCCGTCCAGCACGTCGCAGCCGAGTGCGCGAAACATCTCGGCGATGCCCGCTCCCGTCGTGACGGCCAGGGCACCGCAGCGCTGCTGAACCGGGGGCGCACCCTCGGCGGCCAGGCGACGCTCGCGGTCGGCGACCTGCGCATGCATGTCGGCGACGTCCAGGCGCGAGACGTCGCCGGCGCCGGCGAAGATCTGCGTGGCCGCCTCCGGGTCGTCGGTGTGGACGTGCACGCGCAGCGTCACGTGGTCGCCCACGACGAGCACCGAGTCGCCGATCGTCTCCAGGCGCGGCACGTAGAGGCCCGCCTCGCCGAGCTCGGCTCCGGCCCCCGCCGAGACCGCGAAGTTCGTGCAGTAGCGGAACGTCGAGGACGCGTGCTCGGGGTGGGTGATCCGCGCCGGCGCGTGATGGTGCTCGACGTCGGGCGCGCTCTCGCCGCGCAGCGCCGCCACGCACCCGGCGAACAGGACGACGACGCCGTAGCCGCCCGCGTCGACCACGCCCGCCTCGCGCAGGGCGGGCAGCAGCTCCTGCGTGCGGCGCACGGACTCCTCGCCCGCGCGGACCGCCTTCTCCAGCACGTCGGCGATCCGCCTGTCCTGCTCGACGGGGTCGGCATCGGCCTCGAGCCGCTCCCCGTCGCCGTGGGCGATCTCGGTCGCGATCGATGCCGCCATGTCGCGCATCACCGTCAGGATGGTGCCCTCGGCGGGCTGCCGGACCGAGGCGTACGCGCGCTGCGCCGCCTTCGCCATCGCCGCGCCGACCAGCACCGGGTCGATCAGCTCGCCCGGTCGCGACACGAGCTCCTCCGCCGCGCCGCGGATCAGCTGCGAGAGGATCACCCCGCTGTTGCCGCGGGCGCCGAGCAGCGCCGCGCGCGCAACGGAGTCGACGATCTCGGCGCGTTCGATGTCGCCGAGCGCGCCCTCGCCCTTCGCCTCCGCCAGCCGGTCGACCTCGGCCAGGCAGGCCTCGAGCGTCAGCACCATGTTGTCCCCGGTGTCGCCGTCGGCGACCGGGAAGACGTTCAGGTCGTTGATCTCCTGGCGGCGCTGCTCAAGGTGAACCAGCGCCCCCTGCAGGATCGCTCGAAAGCGGACGAGGCTGGAAGCGGACTCCGGCACGACCAGGGAGGCTAGTGCTGCGCTCCCGCATCCGCGCGCTGAGGACGCGGGCGCTGCGCGGCGCTTCAGGCGGCCTTGGTGACCTTGCCGGCCTTCAGGCAACGGGTGCAGACGTTCTTGCGCATCGGCGTGCCGCCCTCGACGATCCGCACCTTCTGCAGGTTCGGATTGAAGCGCCGCTTGGTCGCAACCATCGAGTGGCTGCGGCTCTGACCGAAGGCGGGACCCTTCCCGCAGCTGTAACACACCTTTGCCATAAGGCGAAGGAGGATAGCGCCGCCGCGACCGCGATGGCCCTAGGCCCGCTGCGGCTCGCGCTCGGGCGACGTGCTCGGGCCGGCGCTGCGGCCTGGGGTAGCCGTCGGCCAGCAGCCCGGGCCCGCGCAGCCGCACCGTGCTCTGCGCCGCGTCGGGCAGCGGGATGCCGCCGCCGCGCGGGCTCGGAGGCTCGGTCGGCGGCTCGGGGTCGTCGCCGCCGTCATCGCCCCACCACCAGCCGCGCAGATCGGGCTTGTCGTCCTGGCCGCGCAGCAGCGCCCAGAGCAACAGGATGGTGCCCAGGACGTGCACCACGAGCGTCAGGATCAGCGCTGCCTCAGGACCCACCACTGCGGCGGATCGTACCGCGGCCCGGGCGCTGCTGGCGAGCTTCAGCCCAATCTGGCGCGGACGGCGTTCAGCGCCAGCACGGCCTCGGCCGCATGACGTCCCGAGTCGCGCTTGTCGCCACCCGAGCGGGCCAGCGCCTGCTGCATGTCGTCGACGGTCAGCACGCCGAACGCGCAGGGCACGCCGGTGCGCAGCTGCACCTCCTGGATGCCGCGCGCGGTCTCCGCGCAGACGTAGTCGTAGTGGTCGGTCTCGCCGCGGATCACCGCCCCCAGGCAGGCGACGCCGGCGTAGCGGCCCGACTGCGCGCAGAGCTGGGCGGCCATCGGCAGCTCGTAGGCGCCGGGCAGGTCGAACACGTCGGCCGAGCCCGCCCGGCCTCCTCGAACGCCGCCTGTGCACCGGCGATCAGCCGCTCGGCGAGCTCCTCGTAGAAGCGTGCGACGACGATCGCGTAGCGGTCGCTCATCGGCCCGCCTCGTCCTCGCGGCCCTCGCGGTCGTGCTCGCGCTCGGCGTGCAGCATCTCCTCGTCGAGGTTCAGGCCCTGGTGATGGAGGATGTGGCCCATGCGGTGCTTCTTCGTGCGCATGTAGGCCTCGTTGTGCTCGTTGGGCGGATGCTCGATCGGGATCTGCGCGCTGACCGACAGCCCGTAGCCCTCGAGCCCGCGGATCTTCTTCGGGTTGTTCGTGAGGATCCGGATCGAGCTCAGCCCGAGATCCACGAGGATCTGCGCCCCGATGCCGTAGTCGCGCAGGTCGGCGGGCAGCCCGAGCTGCAGGTTGGCCTCGACGGTGTCATAGCCCTCCTCCTGCAGCTTGTAGGCCCGCAGCTTGTTCAGCAGGCCGATCCCGCGGCCCTCCTGGGCGAGGTAGAGCAGCACTCCCTCGCCGGCGGCCTCGATCTGCCCCAGCGCCGCTTCGAGCTGCTCGCCGCAGTCGCAGCGCAGTGAGTGGAAGACGTCGCCGGTGAGGCACTCCGAGTGCACGCGTACGAGCACGTCCGGTTTTCCGGAGACCTCGCCCTTGACGAGCGCGACGTGGTGCTTGTCGTCGACGAGCGAGCGGTAGCCGACCACCGTGAAGTCCCCGAACGCGGTCGGCATCGAGGTCGACACGACGCGCTCCACGAGCTTGTCGTGCTTGCGGCGGTAGGCGATCAGGTCGGCGATCGTGATCATCCGCAGCCCGTGCTTGAAGCAGTAGGCCTGCAGGTCGCCGACGCGGGCCATCGACCCGTCCTCGTTCATGACCTCGCAGATCACGCCGGCCGGGACGCAGCCCGCCAGGCGCGCCAGGTCGACGCTCGCCTCGGTGTGGCCGGTGCGCTCGAGCACGCCGCCCGGCTTGGCCTTCAGCGGGTTGACGTGGCCGCCCTTGACGATCGCGTCCTGGCCGTTGGCCGGGTCGACCGCGGTCTTGATCGTGTGTGCGCGGTCCGCGGCGCTGATGCCCGTCGTGACCCCCTCGCGCGCCTCGATGGTGACCGTGAACGGCGTCTCGAACGGGGTGTCGTTCTTCGCCGTCATCAGCTCGAGATCGAGCTCGTCGCAGCGCTCCGGCGTGAGCGCGAGGCAGATCCAGCCGCGCGCGTGCATCGCCATGAAGTTGATCGCGTCGGGAGTGACGTGCTCCGCGGCCATCACGAGGTCGCCCTCGTTCTCGCGATCCTCGTCGTCGACGACGACGACCATCTTCCCCGCGGCGATGTCCTCGAGAGCCTCTTCGACCGTCGCGAACGTGATCTCCTCATGTGTCTGCTGGGTCATGGAAGGGCCTTCATGAGCTCGTCTCGGTTCTGTGGGAGGTCAGCTTCTCGACGTACTTGGCCAGGATGTCGACCTCGAGATTCACCGGGCGGCCCGGCTCGGCGGCCCCGAGGTTCGTGCGCTCGAGGGTCTCGGGGATGAGCGACACGTCGAAGCCCTGGTCGTCGACGCGGGACACCGTCAGCGAGACGCCGTCCACCGCGATCGACCCCTTCTCGACGATGTAGCGCAGCAGGTCCTCGCCGGCGGCGATCGTGATCACGCGGGCGAAGCCGTCGTCGCGGACCGCGGCGATCGTGCCCAGCCCGTCGACGTGGCCCTGCATGATGTGCCCGCCGAGGCGCTGGTCGGCGCGCAGCGCGAGCTCGAGGTTGACGCCGGTCCCGGCGGCGACCGCCCCGAGCGACGAGCGGCGCAGCGTCTCGTGCATCGCGTCGGCGCTGAACGCCCCGTCGGCGATGCGCGTGGCGGTCAGGCAGACGCCGTTGACGGCGACCGAGTCACCCTCGGCGATGTCGCCGGCCAATGTGGTCCGGACGGTCAGGCGCGCGCCGTCCGAGCCGGCGTCGACGGCCGTCACGGCTCCGAGATCCTGGACGAGTCCGGTGAACACCCCTACCACTCTCGCAATCTCGCGCGCAGCAGGACGTCGTCGCCCGAGCGCTCGCAGTCGAGCGTGATCGCGCGCAGCGCATCGGCGATGCGCTCGACGCCCTCGCCTTCGAGCGGATCACGCGCACTGCTGCCGCCCAGCAGGACCGGGGCGACGAACAGGCGCGCCTCGTCGATCTCGCCGGCATCGAGGAACGCGCCCGCCAGGTGCGGGCCGCCTTCCAGCAGCAGGGCGGTCACCGGCTGCTCCAGCGATCCGAGCTGATCGAGCGCCGAGACGACGCGCGCGGGCTCGTTCTCGCCGGCGGCGGTCACGATCTCGACGCCGGCCATCTCCAGGTGCTCGACGTTCGGCGCGCGGCGCGGCACGCGAGACGACCACGATCAGCGGGATCTGCTGGGCCTCCTTGACGAGCTTCGACCCCAGCGGGAGGCGCGCCGTCGAGTCGAAGACGACGCGGCGCGGCTGGCGGTGCACGCCGTCGACGCGCGCGGTGAGCTGCGGGTCGTCGGCCAGCGCGGTGCCGACGCCGACGACGACGGCGTCGACCTCGGCCCGCCAGTGGTGGGCGAGCACGCGGCTCTCCTCGCCGGAGATCCACTTCGAGTCGCCGCTGCTCGTCGCGACCTTCCCGTCGAGGCTCATCGCCGACTTGAACAGGACCCAGGGCCGCCCGGTGCGCGCATGCTTGCGAAACGCCTGGTTCTCGAGCCGCGCGGACGCGGCGAGCTCGCCTTCGGCGACGACGACGTCGACGCCCTCGTCGCGCAGGATCCCGAGCCCGCGGCCACTGGCCTTCTCGGTGGGGTCGTCGCCGGCGACGACGACGCGGCGGATGCCGGCCTCGACGATCGCGTCCGTGCACGGCGGCTGGCGGCCCTGATGGCAGCAGGGCTCGAGCGAGACGTAGAGCGTCGCGCCGGCCAGATCGGCCTCCCCGGCCGCACGGATCGCATTGACCTCGGCGTGCGGGCCGCCGTAGTCCGCGTGCCAGCCCTCACCGAGCACGTGGTCGCCGCGGGCGACCACCGCGCCGACGAGCGGATTGGGGCTGACGCGACCCAGCCCGTGACGTCCGAGCTCGATGGCGCGGCGAAGATGTGCGAGGTCGGGATCCGTGACGGGCACCGGATCACCCAGGATAGGGGGCGCTCAGCCCGGGCAGCGCGCGTACGCCGAGTAGTACGGCGTCGCCGCGATCCGCTCGAAGCCCGCAGGGGGCAGGTTGTACGACGTGTCCTGCGGGCTGTCGTCGTCCGGGTTGAATCCCTGGCGCAACAGGACGGTGCGGTTGCCGGCGAGGATCGCGAGCCCGTAGGTCACGTCCTTGGACTTCGGCAGGTCGCTGCGAGCGATGACGCGGTTCTCCGGCAGGTTCATGAGCCAGCGCACGTCGGGGACGAGCTTGTGGTTCGGGGTCGTGACCGGCCCGCACTTCGCGGCCGCCCGCACCTTCGGATTGTCGACCAGGTGCACGAGCCCGGCGCGCGAGTCGCCGCGGAAGCGCAGCTCGTTCGTCAGGCTCGTCAGGTTGACGCGCAGCAGCGTCCAGACGAGCGCGAACGCGACTCCCGCCCCGGCGAGGATCATCCACGCCGTGCGCGCAGGCCCGCTCTGCAGCATCGTCCAGCCACCGACGGCGACCGCGGCGAACAGCATCACCATCAGCGACGGCACGAGCAGGTAGCGATTGATCACCGACAGGCCTGCGAGGCCGACGAGCACGAACGTGCCCAGGCCGATCACGAGCAGCGCGAGCGGCACCCGGATCCGCGTCGGCACGAGCACGACGGCCAGCACCAGGCCGATCAGCCCGGCGACCGCCACCGGCAGCTTGACCAGCGACTTGAGGAAGCTGACCATCGCCGCGGGGACCTCGGAGATGCCCTTCTGGCGGCCGAGCTCCTCCGCCAGGCCGCTCGTGTGGTTCTGCGAGAACAGCGGATCACCCGTGACGGCGTAGTCGGTCGCGATCCACAGGATCGGCGCGACGCCGACGAGCAGCGCCGTCCAGACCCGCGCCCGCCACGTCAGCGCCGGGAACAGCCAGAGCCAGTACACGCCGCTCAGGAGCCAGGCCTCCGGGCGCAGCAGTCCGGCCAGGCCCAGCAGCACGAGCACGAGCACGCCGCGGCGCGGGCGCCGGGCCTCCAGCGCCGCGGCCCAGATCACGAGCGCGAGGTACGGGATGTCGATGTAGCCGCGGGCGGCGAGGAACGGGAAGTCGAAGCGGGTGCAGAGGATCAGCCCGGCGACGACGCCCACGAGCGGCGTGAACGACGCGCGGCCCAGGCGGTACAGACCGGCGACCAGCACGACGAAGCTCGCCAGCGTCGCGAGCACCAGGACGCGGTCGGCGCCGCGCCCGAGCAGCGCGAGCAGCGCGCCGAAGACGACCCCCAGCGGGTGCTCGGTCGGCGCGCGGTAGGCCTCGAACGACGGCTGGTGGCCGTGCAGCAGCTCGCGACCCCAGAGCAGCGAGTACATCGAGTCGTAGTTGGCGTAGGTCGGGTAGATCAGCGCGCCGACGATCACGGCGGCGATCAGCCCGATGAGCAGGATCAGCGGCCAGCTGCGGCGCGGATCGCCGGGGGTCGTCGAGGCGGGAGAGGTCGTCACGGGTGAGGGCCGGGCGGGCGGCGCGGCGCGGGGCCCGAACCTCCGGCATACTGGGGCCGCGAGTCTACGGTACCTCGGCGCGGGAGCGCCCGCCGTAACTGCCTGCCCCGTGGGTGCGTACTCTCAACTGCGCGCATGAAGCTCATCATCCAGATCCCCTGCCTCAACGAGGAGGAGACGCTCCCGGCCACGCTGGGCGATCTCCCCCGCGAGGTCCCCGGTTTCAGCACGGTCGAGTGGCTCGTCATCGACGACGGCTCGACCGACCGCACGATCGAGGTCGCCCGTGAGCACGGCGTCGACCACATCGTGCGGCTGACCAACAACAAGGGCCTCGCCGCGGGCTTCCAGGCCGGCCTCGACGCGTGCCTGAAGCTCGGTGCCGACGTGATCGTCAACACCGACGCCGACAACCAGTACTCGGCCGCGTCGATCCCCGACCTCGTCCGTCCCGTCCTCGCCGGCGAGGCGGACATGGTGGTCGGCAACCGCCAGGTCGACACCATCGAGCACTTCTCGCCGCTGAAGAAGCGCCTGCAGCGCTTCGGCTCATGGGTCGTCCGCCAGGCCTCGGACACCGACGTCCCGGACACCACCTCGGGCTTCCGCGCCTACAACCGCGAGGCCGCGATCCAGATGGCGGTCGTCTCGAAGTTCACCTACACGCTCGAGACGATCATCCAGGCCGGCAAGCTGCTCGTCGCCGTCAGCGACGTCCCGGTGGGAACGAACGAGAAGACGCGCGAGTCGCGGCTGTTCCCCTCGATGTGGGCGTACGTGCGCCGCAACTCCGTCTCGATCTTCCGGATCTACGCGCAGTACGAGCCGATGCGCGTCTTCATGATGCTCGCGGGCCTGCTGATCCTGCTCGCGGCGATCCCGTGGCTGCGGTTCTTCGTCGCGTGGGTCAGCGGCGACGGCGCCGGGCACGTGCAGTCGCTGATCTTCGGCGCCGTCCTGTTCAACGCGGCCGTCGTGCTGGCGTCGCTCGGCGTGATCGGCGACCTGCTGGCCGGCCAGCGGATCATGAGCCAGCGCATCTTCGAGCGCGTCCGCCGGATCGAGCTGCAGCTCGGCATTCCCCCGTCGCACTACGAGCCGGGAGCCCGCAACACCGGGCATCCGGCCACCACAGGCGCGCACGCGGCCCCCACGCCGGAGGAGCAGCGCCAGTCGACCCAGGAGCAGGAGGCAGTCGGGGCATGAGTTCCAACGTCACGGTGGACCAGGAGGGCACGGTCACCGGCAACACGTACGACAAGTACGGGTCCACGAACCCCGTCGTCCGCCGGCTGATGGCCGGCTTCGAGCGCAACCTGGACGAGCTGTTCGTGAAGGCCGGTGCCACCTCGATCCTCGACGTCGGCTGCGGCGAGGGCGTGCTCACGCACGAGTGGGCGGGCCGGCTGCACGGCGGGCGGATCGTGGGCATCGACCTCGACGATCCGCACCTGCACGAGGAGTGGAAGACGCGCACGGCGCCCAACCTCGAGTACCAGGTCATGAAGGCCGAGAACCTCCCGTTCGCCGCCGACGAGTTCGACATGGCGACCGCGATCGAGGTGCTCGAGCACGTGCCGGACGCCGCCGAGACGCTCGGCGAGATGGCGCGCTGCGCGAAGCGCTGGATCCTGGTCTCGGTCCCGCGCGAGCCGGTGTGGCGCATCACGAACGTCGCCCGCGGCGCGTACTGGAAGGACCTCGGCAACACCCCCGGGCACGTGAACCACTGGTCGAGCGGCGCATTCCGCAAGCTCCTCTCGAACTACGGCGAGGTCGTCGACCTGCGCCAGCCGTTCCCGTGGACGATGGCCCTCGTCCGCGTTCGTGACTGACCTCTCCGCCGAGCGCAGCGACTCCCTCGCGGAGCTCGCCGCCGAGGAGGCGTCGGCCCACCCCGACGCCGCATACGCACGCGGTGCGCGGATCCTGTCGGTCGGGATCGCCGCGACGGGCGTCTTCACGTTCGCCTACTTCGCGGTCGCCAGCCACGTCCTGGACGCCGATGCCTACGGCGCGATCGCGCTGCTGTGGTCGATCCTGTTCATCGTCATCTCGGTGATCTACCGCCCGGTCGAGCAGCTGCTCTCGCGGACGATCGCCGACCGCCGGGCGCGCGGCCTGGAGCACAGCCACCCGCTGCGCGTCCCGCTGGCGATCCAGGCCGGCTTCGCGACCACCTTCCTGATCGTCGCGGTCGCCGCGCGGCCGCAGATCATCGACCTGTTCCACGGCTCGGCGACGCTGTGGTGGATCTTCACGGGTGCGGCGCTCGCCTACGCGGCGAGCTACTTCGCCCGCGGCTACTTCGCCGGGCATCAGTGGTTCGCGCTCTACGGCGGCCTCGTCCTGTTCGAGTCCGTCTCGCGGTTCTGCTTCCCGCTGGCGGTCGCGATCGGCATCGCGAGCGGGCAGACCGCCGTCGCCGCCGGCATCCTGGCGGCACCGATCGCCTCGCTGCTCGTGATCCCGTGGGCGATCGCCCGCCACTCGCGGCTGGACGCCGAGGCGCCGGCCCCCGACGCCGCGGCGATGACGCTGCGCGCGAGCGCGGGCTTCGCGCTCGCGGTCGCCGGCATCCAGCTCGCCGAGCAGACGCTCGTCAACGTCGGCGTGATCGTCGCCAACGGCAAGGCGAGCGCGGCGGTCGCCGGCGCCGTCTTCAACGCGCTGCTGATCACCCGCGCGCCGCTGCAGCTCTTCCAGTCGATCCAGACGTCGCTGCTGCCCCACCTCGCCGGCCTGGAGGCCACCGAGGGCCATGAGGCGTTCGCGCAGGCGATCCGGACGACGATCCTGGCGATCTGCGCGTTCGCCGGGGCGGTCGCGCTGGGCCTGCTGATCATCGGCCCGACGGTGATGCGGCATCGTCTTCGGCGACGACACGACCTACGGGCGCTGGGGCCTGGCGGTCGTCGCCGTCGGCATGGGCTTCCACCTGGCCGCCGGAACGCTGAACCAGGCCGCGCTGGCCCGCGGGCGGGCCGGGCACGCGGTCGTCGCGTGGCTGATCGCCGCGGCGGCCTTCCTGGGCTGGATGTTCCTGCCGGCCATCTCGAGCCTCCTGCTGCGCGCGGAGACCGGCTACGCGGTCTGCGCGGCGCTGCTGCTGCGCGCTGCTCTACGTGCTCTACCGGCACGACACGCCCGCACACTGAGCCCGAACGCTGCACATTCGACCCGGAAATCCGTCTATTTCACGCCGTCCCGGGTCGTGCCGGGCCGCGGGCACGACGATCAGCAGCGCATGCTGCACGGATTTCGCCACGGATCGGCACTGCTCACCCTCGCCTGCGCCTTCGCGCTGGCGATCGTCCCCGGCGCCCAGGCGCGCTCCATCCACGGCGGCCCGCTCGCCGATCACCTGAGCGGCGGCAGCGCCGCCGACGTGATCCACGGCGAGGGCTCCAGCGACGACCTGTTCGGCGGCGCCGGCGCGGACCGCCTGTTCGGCGGCTTCGGCGCGGACCAGCTCTCCGGCGGCGACGGCAACGACCAGCTCGACGGCGGCAGCGCCGAACGACCGCATCGACGCCGGCGCCGGGAACGACACCGCGACCGGCGACACCGGCAACGACACCGTGATCGGCGGGCCCGGCGACGACGCGATCGACGGCGGCGACGGCGACGACGTCCTCGAGGGCGGCGCCGGCAACGACTACATCGTCGAGCAGCGGTTCGGCGACGACAAGCTCATCGACGGCGGGCCCGGCGACGACTACATCGACGCCAACCGCGGCGGCGACAAGGACGTCCGCGGGGACGAGGGCAACGACATCATGCTCGGCGGCAACGGGCCGGACGTGCTCTACGGCGGCGACGGCGCCGACGCGATCGACGGCGGCGCCGGCAACGACCGCGTGGTCGGCGGCCCCGGCGACGACGTCCTGTCCGGCGGCCAGGCCGGCGAGGACTCGATCGACGCGGGCGACGGCAACGACACCGTCTACACCGGCTCCGGCCGCGACCGCGTCGACTGCGGGGCCGGCGACGACACCGTCTACGTCTCCTCCCAGGGCGAGTCGGGCCTGACCGACGGCTGCGAGGTCATCATCATCGGCGACCCGACCGACCGCACCGACTGGAGCCCGCTGAACGGCCGCACGAACGCCGGGATGCTTGCGCGGCGGCGCGGCGGCCGGCACATCCGGATCGCTCGACCAGCCGGCGTTCCGGCGCAACGGCCCGAAGGGCACCGAGGGCCCGGACCACATGGTCGGCGAGGACTACGCCGACACGCTCGTCGGCCACGGCGGCAACGACCGCATCGCCGGCCAGGCCGGCGACGACGTCGTCGACGGCGGCAAGGGCAACGACACCATCGACGGCGGGGCCGGCGAGGACACGCTCTTCGGCCGCTTCGGCAACGACCGGATCCACGGCGGGCCGGGCAACGACGAGATCGAGGGCGGCCGCGGCAACGACCGCCTCTACGGCGACGGCGGCGACGACACGATCGGCGGCGGCTTCGGCCCGGACGTGATCTTCGGCGGCGCCGGCGACGACGACATCCGCGCAGTCGGCGGCGGTGCCGACCAGATCTTCTGCGGCCCGGGCTTCGACAAGGTGGTCAAGGACCGGCGCGACCGCGTCCACGACTGCGAGGTCGTGAACGGCCGCCGCGCGCGCTGAACCCCGGCTAACGCACGCTGAGCAGGTCCACCACGAACACGAGCGTCTCGTCGGGGCCGATCACGCCGCCCGCACCGCGCTTGCCGTAGGCGAGCGCCGGCGGGATCGTGATGCGCCGGCGTCCGCCGACCCTCATGCCCGCGACGCCCTGATCCCAGCCCGCGATCACGTGGCCCTTGCCGAGCGTGAACTTGAACGTGTCGCCGCGGTCCCAGGACGCGTCGAACTGCGCTCCGCTCGCCCACGACACGCCGACGTAGTGGACCTCGACGACGCTCCCGGCGCCTGCCTCCTCGCCCTCGCCGACGACGACGTCCTCGAGTTCGAGCTCATAGGACGGCGACTGGCCGGCGGGGACGTCGACCTGGGGCTTCTCGTTCGTGGACATGCCCGAAACCTACTCGTAGGCCAGCGCGTCGAGCACGTTGAGGCGTCGCGGCCCGGCGCGCCGGCAGCGTCGCAGCCAGCACGCCCGCGATCGCCGGACAGCAGGATCAGCACGATCAGCGTCCCGACCGGGATCGTCAGCGGGAAGTTGTCCAGCGGCCGCGTGAACAGGACCGCCAGGACGACGCCGATGATCGCAGCCCAGCAGGCCGCCGATCAGCGCGGTGATCACCGCCTCCCAGCGGACGATGCGGCGCACCTGGCGCTGCGTGGTGCCGACGGCGCGCAGCATCCCGATCTCCGCGCGTGCGCTCGCTGATCGACAGCACCAGCGTGTTCACGATGCCGAACAGCGAGACGATGATCGCCAGCGACAGCAGCGCGTAGATCAGCCCGAGCAGCTGGTTGACCTGGCCCGCCTGGTCCTTGACGAACTGCTTGCCCGTCTTGACCTCGGCCTGCGGGAACTGCGTCGTCAGGAGCCTGGTCGATCGACTTCTGCACCGTCTTCTCGTTCGCCCCGGGCGCGAGCCCGACGAGGCCGAAGCCGTCCTTGGGCTCGTTGAACTGCTTCACGCACGACCGGGTTGGAGAGCGTCAGGTCGGCCGAGCAGATCGCCCTTGTCCTCGACGATCGCCGATGACGCTTCAGCGTGGAGCCGCGCGCGCGTCGGGCGTCGTCACGGTCAGCGTGTCGCCGACCTTGGTCTTGTGAGCGTCGGCGTAGCTCTTCTTGACGACCACGGTCCCGGGCGTGCCCAGCTGCGCCAGCGCCGTCCTCGGCGCCCTTCGTGATCTGTCGTGCCGTAGAGCGACGAGAACGTGCGCCGGATCGATACCGGTCATCCGCGTCGTCCCGGTGCCCTTGACCTTGCCGCTCGGTGAAGCTTGATCGCGCTGACCTCGCCGACGCCGTCGACCTTGGCGACGCTGCGCGAGCACCTCCGGCGAGTAACGGCGAGAACCCGTCGGTGTTGACGACGACGAACGCGCCCTTGAAGTTGTCGCTTGACGGCGTTCTCGATCGACTTCTGGATGCCGGCGGCGAAGATCGACGGCGAACGTCACGAGCGCCACGCCGATCATCAGCGCCGACGACGTCGCCGCCGTGCGCGACGGGCTGGCGGATCGCGTTCTCGCGTGCCAGCCGGCCGGGGAACCCGGCGAGCCGCTCGATCGGCCAGCCCGATCACGGAGGCCAGCGGGCGCACGAGCCACGGGCTGAACAGTGCGACGGCGACGAACAGCGTGATCACGCCGACGCCCAGCGCGAGCAGCTTGCGCGTTCGTGCTTCCGGAGCCGAGCAGCCCGAGCAGGATCAGCGCCGACCCCGCCGACGCGTCAGCACGGCGGCGAAGATCGTCAGGCGGCGGCTGACCTGGCCGACGGTCTGGCACCGCGGCCGTGCGCGAGCGACGGCCATCGGCGAGCACGCGCGTCGCGCGGATCGCGGGGACGAGGCTCGACGAGCAGCGCGACGAGCGTGCCGACGATCAGCGGCACGTAGATCGTGCGCGGCTTGATGACGAGTCCGTTGCGCGGGCAGGTCGATGCCGACGGCCTGGAACAGCGCCTTCAGCCCGCGGCGCCAGCGCGAGACCGAGCAGGATCCCCAGCGAGCGACCCCGACGACGCCGAGGACGAGGCCCTCGCTGACCACCGACGCGCCAGCACCTGGCGGCGGCTCGCGCCGATCGTGCGCAGCAGCCCGAGCTCGCGGATCCGCTGCTGCGACCGTGATCGAGAAGGAGTTGAAGATGATGAACGAGCCGACGAACAGCGAGATGCCGGCGAAGCACGAGCAGGATCGTCTTCAGGAACCCGAGATTGTCCGAGAGGTCCTTGGACTGCTTCGTCGGCCTCCGCCTGCCCCGTGCGGACGTTGACGGTCCGCGGCAGCTCGGCGCGCAGGTCCTTGACGAGCGCCTGCGGGCGTGACGCCCGGCTTGGCGGCGACCACGACGCTGTCGAAGCCCGTCCCCTTGCCCAGGACGCGCTGGGCCTCGGGAAGGACCATGCCGACGACGGTCGTCCCGCCGTACGAATCGACGCCGGCGATCTGCGTGAACCCGACGAGCGTGTAGTCCTTGCGCGGCGCGTCGGCCTGGACGGCGAGCTTGTCGCCGAGCTTGAACCCCTGCTTGTCGTGCGGTGGAGGCGTCGATCGTCGCCTCGTCGGCGGTCCGCGGCTGGCGGCCCTCCTTGGGCTTGGAGGCCTCGAAGCGCGGATTGACCGCGACCGAGCTGATGAAGTTCGGAGCACCGCCCGCGCCGACGCGCTTGCCGTTCTTGCCGAGCACGGTGCCGGCGTCGAAGACCTCGCCCTCGGCGACCAGCACCTGCGGATTGGCCTTGACCTTCGCCAGCACGGATGCCGGGACGGTCTGCGGCGTGCCGCCCTGGTCGGCGGTGTTGATCAGCTGGTGCGGGGTGATCGCGGCGTCGGTGCCCTTGTTGGTCTCCGTGAAGATCCTGTCGAAGCTGCCGTTGATCGTGTCCGTGAAGATGTACGTCGCCGAGATCAGCGAGACGCCGAGCGCGACGGCCAGCAGCGTCAGGGCGAGGCGGAGCTTGCGGGCCAGGAGCCCGCGGACGACGACGCGGCGCATCAGCTGATGCTCTTCATCAGGTCGATGACGTCCCCGGTCGAGCCGGCCGCGCCGTCGTGGACGACCTTGCCGTCCGCCAGCAGCACGAGCCGGTCGGCGACCGCCGCGGCGGACGGGTCGTGGGTGACCATCACGATCGTCTGGCCGAACTCGTCGACCGAGCGGCGCAGCAGGGCGAGCACGTCGTGCCCGGACTTGGAGTCCAGGTTGCCCGTCGGCTCGTCGGCGAAGACCACGGCCGGGCGCGAGGCCAGCGCGCGGGCGACGGCGACGCGCTGCTGCTGGCCGCCGGAGAGCTCGCTGGGGCGATGGGTCAGGCGGCTGCGGATGTCGACCGTGTCGATGATCCTGTCGACCCATTCGCGATCGGGCGCGCCGGCCCGCGATCGACAGCGGGAGCTCGATGTTCTCCTGCGCGGTCAGCACGGGCAGCAGGTTGAACGACTGGAAGATGAAGCCGACCCGATCGCGCCGCAGCTCGGTGAGCGCGCCGTCGTCGAGACCGGTCAACTCGGTGCCGGCGAGCGTGACCGTGCCGCTGGTGGGCCGGTCGAGCCCCGCGAGGATGTGCATCAGCGTCGACTTCCCCGAGCCCGACGGGCCCATGATCGCGTTGAAGCCGCCGGCCGCGAACGCGACGCTGACGCCGTCGAGCGCGCGGACCTCCGCCTCGCCCTCCCCGTAGACGCGCGTCAGGTCCTGGGCGACGACGATGTCGCCGGCGGGCTCGGCCGGGGTGGCCGGTTCTGCGAATGCTGAATCAGTGCTCATGGCGGTGAAGCCTTGCAGCACCGCCGGGCGACGCACAGTGGGGGTAGCCCCCCAATCAGGCCGCGCAGGTACGTGAGGACCGCCAGCACGCGGCGGTGATCGTCGGCCGTCGGCGGGAGGTCGAGCTTGCCGAAGATGCTGGTCACGTGCTTCTCGACGGCGCGATCGGTGATCACGAGCGCCTCGGCGATGCCGCGGTTCGAGCGGCCCTCGGCCATCAGCCCCATCACCTCGCGCTCGCGCGGGGTGATGCGCTCGAGCGGCCCGTCGCCGCGCCGTCCGAGCAGCCGCGCGACGACGGCCGGGTCGAGCGCGTTGCCGCCCTCGCCGACCCTGCGCACGGCGTCGAGGAACCCGTCGAGGTCGGCGACGCGATCCTTGAGCAGGTAGCCGACTCCATCGGGATGCGCGGCGAGCAGTTCGGTCGCGTATGCCTCCTCGACGTCCTGCGAGAGCACCAGCACGCCGCGTCGCAGGGTGCTGCTCGCGGATCTGCGCGGCGGCGCGCAGCCCCTCGTCGGTGAACGATGGGCGGCATCCGCACGTCGACGATCGCGATGTCCGGGCGGTGCGCGCCGACCTTGCGCAGCAGGTCCTGTGCGTCGCCCGCCTGTCCGACGACCTCGATGCCGCGTTCCTCGAGGAGGCGCACGAGCCCCTCGCGCAGGAGCACGGAATCCTCGGCTACGACGGCGCGCATGGGATCTCCGCCCGGATCGTGGTTCCCTCGCCGGCCGGTGAGGTGACGGCGAGCCTGCCGTCGAGCGCGGCGAGCCGGTCCGCGAGCCCGGCCAGGCCCGTGCCGCTCGAGCGGATCGGCGCCGCCGACGCCATCGTCGCGGACCTCGACGATCGCGTGGCCGTTCTCGCGGCGCACGTCGACGTGCGTGGCGCTCGCGTGGGCGTACTTCGCGACGTTCGTGAGCGCCTCGGAGACGACGAAGTAGACGGCCGCCTCGACGGCCATCGGGAGACGCTCGGGCGGAACCTCGTCGAGCTCGACGGCGCCCGGCGACCGGCCGGCGAGGGCGCGCAGGGCCGGCTCCAGACCGCGTTCGGACAGGATCGCCGGGTGGATGCCGCGCGCGAGCTCGCGCAGCTCCTCCAGCGCCCTGGGCGAGCTCGCCGCGAGCCTGGTCGAGCAGCTCGCCGGCCCGCGCGGGATCCTCGTCGAGGCTGGCGCGCGCGAGCGAGAGCTGCACCGAGAGCGCCACGAGCCGCTGCTGCGCCCCGTCGTGCAGGTTGCGCTCGATCCGGCGGCGCTCGAACAGCGAGATCTCCAGCAGCCTGGCGCGCGAGCGCTCGAGCTCCTCGACGCGCGCTCGCAGCTCGGCCTCCAGCGCCTCGTTGGAGACCGCGAGCGCGGCGGCGGCGGCCACCGAGCGCACGAGCCCGGGCTGCTCGCTCAGCGCCGCGTCGTGCACGATCGCGCCGATGCGCTCACCGTCGCGCTCGACGAGCGTCGCCTCGCGCGTGGCGTCGAGCTCCCCCAGGTCGACCGGACGCCCTTCGCGCGTGACGAAGTCGCCGGCTCCCGCGCGCCAGTAGGCCAGCTCGACCGTCGGGTCGCCGAGCGCGTCGGCGACCGCCTGGCGCACACCGCCGGGCGTGACTCCCCCGCCGAGATCCCGCACCAGCGTCTCGACGGCGATGGCACCTGCCCGATATCCGCGCACCAGGCCGATCAGGAAGGCATAGGGCAGCACCGCGAATGCGAGCAGGCTGATCGCCCAGAACACCGAGCCGGCGTCCTGCAGGCCGAACAGCGCAAAGGCGTAGGTGCCGGTCAGCCCGATGACGAGCGCGAGGCTGGTGGCCAGCACGGGCGCCTGCTCACGGCGCACCGTCGGGGGCGCCTCGCGACGGCGCCGCAGCGTGCGCCAGCTCACGACGCCGACGATCAGCGCGCCGGCCGCGAGCGAGAGGTAGTTCCCCGCGTCGGCGAGCGTCGTGTTCGACGACACGAGGAACGCGCTCGACGGGCAGTCGTTCGCTGCACGTCCCGTCGTACAGATCCGAGGTGAACAGGAACGCCGGCAGCCGCAGCAGGAACACGGTGACGTAGCCCGCGCCGAGCAGCACGCGCATGGTCCGGTCCAGGGGCCGGTTGGGGAACTCGGCGATCAGCTGGATGACGAGCAGCACGTAGAACGGCGACAGGTAGGACCCGATCGTCGCCGGCAGCGAATCGTTCGCGCCGTTCAGCCCCGACAGCAGCCAGACATACGAGACGCCGATCATCAGCAGGCCGGTGTGCTGGCTGGGGCGCCGGTACCACGCGAACAGGCCGACGCCGAGGAAGCTCACCCCGATCCATGCCCCGACGATCCCGGTGGCGAGTGGTGCGTCGATGTGATCGCTCGCAGCCGAGACGCCGAGCGCGATCCCGGCGAGCGACAGGCCGACTGCGGCCACGAGCGCCGCGAGCCACCGCGGCGGGCGCCGCGTCATGCCAGCACCGCCCCCAGAGACGCGCCGGACAGCTCGCCCTTGGCGATGAACCCACGCGCCCCGCTGCCGTCGACGAGCGTCCCGTAGTCCGCGCGGTCGCGGCTCGAGACGAGCACGACATCCGGTGCCGGGGACCAGTCGCAGAGCCGGCGCGCGACCTCGAACCCGTCGCCGTCCGGAAGGCCGATGTCGAGCAGCACGACCTCCGGCTGCAGCAGTGCGGCCTGCGCGAGAGCGGAGGCGGCATCCTGCGCCTCGCCGATCACGACGTAGCCGCCGGCCTCGAGCATCATCCGCGCGGTGGCGCGGAATGCCGGGTGGTCATCGACGATCAGAACGGTCCTGGACACCCGCACATCGTTCCCGATGGCGGACGTCCTGCCAATACGGGTAGCCGCACCCCCGCGGTCAGGCGACTGCGGCGCTCGCCGCGGCGGAGATCTCCCGGAACGCAGCCGCCGGATCGGTGGTGCGAAAGACGGCGGTGCCGGCGACGAACCGCGTCGCGCCCGCGGCGGCGCAGGGGCCGGCCGTGTGCGCGTCGACGCCGCCGTCGACCTCGATCTCGACGTCGTCGCCGACGATCGCGCGAATGCGGCGCGATCTTGTCGAGCGAGGACGGGATGAACGACTGGCCGCCCCAGCCCGGGTTGACGGTCATGCAGAGCGCCAGGTCGACGTCGACCTCGGCGAACACGTCGAGCGGCGTGGCGGGGTTGACGGCGAGACCCGCGAGGCAACCGCGCTCACGGATCGCCTGCAGCGCGTAGTGCACCGCGGGCGTCGCCTCGGCGTGCACGATGATCGTGTGCGCACCCGCCTCGGCGAACGTGGCGATGTGGTCGCGCTCCGGGCGCTCGACCATCAGGTGGACCTCCAGGTGCAGGCCCGTGTCGCGCAGGGCCTCGCAGACCGCCGGGCCCATCGACAGCGGCGGGACGAAATGGCCGTCCATCACGTCGATGTGCACGATCTCGCGCACCCGCCCCGCGCACCAGCTCGACCTGCTCGCGCAGATGGCCGAAGTCGGCCGCCAGGACCGACGGGGCGACCTGCAGCGTCATACCTCCACCAGCATCGACGAGCCGCAGTGCGAGCACTCGGTCGTCGCGGTGCTCGACATCCGCACGATCGTCTGGTGCTCCCCGCAGCCGGGGCAGACGGACCGCAGCTCGAAGCGGTGCAGGCAGTAGACGCAGCGGTAACGGCCCGGAACGGCGGAGGGGCGCAGCCACGGCTCCTTGCACGTGGGGCACTGCAGGCCGAGCTCAACCTCCGACATCGGCGGCACTATAGAAGCCGTCGGTGCCGTCGACGGACGGCAGCGTGCGCCAGCTGTCGGCGCCCTGCAGGCGCTCCTCGTCCGGCGACAGCGTGCAGACCGCGTAGACGAGCCGCCCTCCGGGCCGCAGGTTGGCGCGCGCCGCCGCCAGCAGGCCGTCCTGGATCGCCGCCAGCTCCCCGACGTCGCTCGCGCGTGACGCGCCAGCGCAGGTCGGGGTGCGCCTGCAGCGTGCCCAGGCCGCTGCACGGCGGGTCCAGCAGCACGCGATCGAAGCGCTGCTCGTCGCGGAACGTCGCCGCGTCCCCGCAGACGACCCTGACGTTCGCGGCGTGCATGCGCTCGCAGGTGCGCTCCAGCGCGGCCGCGCGGCCCTCGTGCCGCTCGACGGCGACGATCTCGCCGCTGCCGCCCATCAGCGCGGCCAGGTGCGTCGTCTTGCCGCCCGGCGCGGCGCACAGGTCGAGCACGCGCTCCCCCGGCTGCGGGTCCAGGAAGGCGCCGACGCGCTGCGCGGCGCGCGACTGCGGCGTGAAGGCGCCCGCGGCGTAGCCGTGGTGGGCGAACGCGTCGAACGGGCCGTCGACGACGATCGCCTCCCCCTCGCGGCGGCCCGGGATGTCGTCGAGCGCGACGTCGCCGGCGAGCGGGTTGACCCGCAGCGCCAGCTCGGCCGGCTCGTTGTCCGCCTTCAGCAGCGCGAGCGTCGGCGCGCGGCCCGAGCCAGTCCCACCACATCTCGACGAGCCAGAGCGGATGGGCGTGGCGGATCGCCGCGCCCTCGGGCGTGTCGTCGGACGGCAGCTCGACGCCTTCGCGCTGGACGCGGCGCAGCACGGCGTTGACGACCTTGTGCCCGCGGCTCGGCTTGGCGAGCTCGACCGCCTCGCCGACCGCCGCGTGCGCGGCGACCCCGTCGGTGAACAGGAGCTGGTAGAGCCCGAGGTGGAGCGCGGCGCGCACCTTCGTCTCGAGCGTCCCCTTCGCGTAGCGATCGACGACCCAGTCGAGCGTGCCGCGGCGCTGGACGGCGCCGAAGGCGAGGCGCTTGGCGAGCGCGCGGTCGCGCTGGTCCAGGCCCTTCGCCTCGCCGTGGAACGCGCGGTCGGCGTACGCGCCGTCCTCGAGCGTGCGCAGGATCACCGCGTGTGCGGTGCGGCGGGCGGGGCTGACGGCGGGGGCGCTCATCCGCCGGCGCGTCCGCGCAGGTAGTCGGCGTACGCCATCGGCCGTCCGCCGGGCGGCTGGACCTCGAGCAGCTCGAGCGCTCCGTCCTCCCCGGCGCGCGCCTTCAGGATCCCGAGGAACGAGCCGTCCTCGAGCTGCATCCGGGCGCCGATGTGCGGCGTGAGCGCGCGCACGACCCGCTCCTGCTCGATCGCCGGAGCCTGCGGATCGAGGGTCCGATCGGCGGCGACGATCTTGTCCGCGTAGGTCACGCCGCGCTCGTCCTGCTCGACGTACGGCGGGCGCTCGTCGAGCGCGCGGATCAGGAGCGTCGGCGCCGATCGGCTCGAGCCGCGCGCGCGAGCGTCCCGTAGGTGTCGTCGTCCTGGATCGGCTCGGCCTGCCGCAGGCAGACCGGCCCGCTGTCGAGGCCGGCGGTGAGTCGCATGATCGAGACGCCGGTCTGCGCGTCCCCGGCCATGATCGCCCGCTCGATCGGGGCGGCGCCGCGCCAGCGCGGCAGCAGCGACGGATGGACGTTCACGATCTCGTGGTCGGAGAGCAGCGGTTCCCGGATCAGCGCCCCGAACGCGCACACGATCAGCGCGTCGGGCGTCGCCCGGGCGATCCGTGCGCGCGCCGCCTCGCCGCCGACGTCCTCGGGCTGGTCGAGCTCGATGCCGAGCTCGGTCGCGGCCACGGGCGACCGGAGGGGGCGTGAGCCTGCGGCCCCGGCCGGCGGGGCGATCGGGCCGCGTGACGACGAGCTGCGGGCGATGCGCGCTGCCCGCGAGGCGGCGCAGGACGGAGGCGGCGAAGTCGGAGGTGCCGAGGTAGACGGTGCGCACGACGCGGGCGCTATGCCGCGTCGAGCTCGCGCAGGATGCGCATCGCCTCGCGGCGCTGGTCGCGC
The DNA here is from genome assembly GCA_963781935.1 of uncultured Solirubrobacteraceae bacterium. Taxonomy (GTDB): domain Bacteria; phylum Actinomycetota; class Thermoleophilia; order Solirubrobacterales; family Solirubrobacteraceae; genus F1-60-MAGs163. Next base: position 664,033 of record CAWAHX010000005.1, on the reverse strand, counting down.
GGCGCGCGATCGACGATCAGCACGCCGTCCAGGTGATCCATCTCGTGCTGGATCACGCGCGCCTCGAGCCCGGACGCCTCGACGAGGATCTCGTCCCCATGCTCGTCGAACGCCCGCACCCGGACGTGGATCGGGCGCTCCACGTCGACGTGCACGCGCGGGAGGCTGAGGCAGCCCTCCTCGAACCACTCCTGATCCTTGGAGGCCCACTCGAGCTCCGGGTTCACGAGCGCCTGGACCGGGCTGTCCTCCTCGACGCGGTAGACGAGCAGGCGGCGCAGCTTGCCGACCTGGTTGGCGGCGAGGCCGATGCCGAGCGAGTCGCTCATCAGCAGCGCCATGTGCGCGATCTCCGCCTTCAGCGCGTCGTCGAAGACGACGACCGGCTGCGCCTTGGACTTGAGCACCGGGTCGCCGAACTGCGTGACCTGCCGCAGCGCGGCCTCGCGGCGGGCGAGGGTCTCCTCATCGAGCGGCGGGGGCTCGGCGGCCCCGTCCTGAGCCTCGATGTCGTCGTGCTCGTGAAGGTGATCGTCGTCGTGCTCGGGCATCTTCGACGCAGGAGTCTAGAACGGTCACTGCGGGTCGACGTCGACCGACAGGTTGACGCCGCGCATCGCCCGGTCGGCCGCGACCGCATCGACCGCGGCGGCGATCTCGGCGATCGCCGCGGCGCGATCCTGCGCCTTCACGACGACCTGGCTGCGCTCCCTGCCGCGCAGGCGGAAGAGCGGCGCCGGCCCCAGGGCGCCCGGCAGCTGCGCGTGCACCGCCGACGCGGCCCGCTGGGCGGCGCCGGACCGCTCCGCCGAGCACACGATCCGGATCAGGGTCGAGAACGGCGGGTAGCGCAGCGCGCGGCGGCGACCCAGCTCCCCCTCGAGGAAGGTCGCGGCGTCATGCCGCGCGGCGAGCGCGATCGAGGGGGCCTCGGGCGACGAGCGTCTGCACGAGGACGCGACCGCCGCCCGCTCCGCGGCCGGCCCGGCCGGCCAGCTGCGCGACGAGCGCGAAGGTGCGCTCCTCGGCGCGGAAGTCGGGGAAGCGGAGCGTCTGGTCGGCGTCGACGACGACGCCGAGCTCGACGTCCGGGAAGTCGTGGCCCTTGGCGACCATCTGCGTGCCGAGCAGGATCCCGCGGTCGGCGCGCTCGAAGGCGGCGAGCACGCGCGCCGGGTCGCCCGCGTCGCCGTCGAGACGGAAGACGGGCCCGGGAAGCTCGGTCTCCAGGCGCTCGGTCCCGGTGCCGTGACGGGCGATCGAGACGGACCCGCACTCCGGGCAGCGCGACGGGACCTGCTCGCGGTGGCCGCAGTGGTGGCAGGCGAGCGTCCCGCTCGCGCGGTGCAGGACGAGCGTCACGTCGCACGACGGGCATTCCCACGCGTGCCCGCACGTCTGGCAGCTGAGGAAGTTCGACCAGCCGCGGCGGTTGAGCAGCACGATCGACTTGCGCGCGTCGACGAGCGCGTCGTGGGTCAGAGGGTGCAGCGCGCCGCGGACCCCGCGCAGGTCGACCGTCTGCACCGGCGGCAGCTGCGCGCCGTCGACGCGCTGCGGCAGGCTGATCCGCCGCAGCTCGTGCCAGCTCTCCGCACGGGGTGTCGCGCTCCCGGCGACCAGCACCGCGCCGTGGTCGGCGGCGCGGCGCGCCGCGACGTGCCGCGCGTCGTACCGCGGGTCGCCCTCGTGCTTGTAGGAGCTGTCGTGCTCCTCGTCGACGACGATCAGGCCGATGTCCTGCAGCGGCGCGAAGACCGCCGAGCGCGGCCCGACGCAGATCCGCGCCTCGCCGCGGCGCAGGCGCAGCCATTCGTCGTAGCGCTCCCCCGGGGAGAGCTTCGAGTGCAGGACGGCGATGGTGTCGCCGAAGCGCGCCTGGAAGCGCGAGACGATCTGCGGGGTCAGCGCGATCTCGGGGACGAGGACGAGGACCGTGCGCCCGGTCCGCAGGGTCTCCTGTGCCGCGCGCAGGTAGACCTCGGTCTTCCCCGACCCGGTGACGCCGTGCAGCAGCAGCGACTCCCCCGGGGCGGCGGCCGCGATGTCGGCCAGGACGCGGCGCTGATCGGCGGTGAGCGCCGGCGGCTGCGCGGGCGACCGCGCGCCGACGGCCGTGTGCACCGGTGCGCGGCGCACGACGCGCGGCTGGATCGTGATCAGCCCGCGCCCCTCCAGGCGCCGCAGCGCCGCGGTGTCGGCGCCGGTGAACCGCGGGAGCGAGGCCAGCAGCGAGCGCTGCGCGTCGTTCAGGCGCTCGTCGTCGCCGGGCGGGCGGGCCGCGGCCGGCGTGGAGCGCGGTGCGGGCGCGGATGCCCTTCGGCGGGAGCATCAGCGAGAAGGCGCGCGCCGGCGTCGAGCAGTACTCGGCCGCGAGCCACGGGGCGAGCGCGACGAGGTCCGCCGGGAGCGACTGCTCGAGGACGCGCGTCGGCGCGATCACGTCGTGCTCGGAGCGGTCGGCGAGCGCGGTGACGACGCCGAGGACCTGCTGGCGGCCGAACGGGACGACGAGCACGGAGCCGACGTCCACGCCGTCGGGCCGCGCGTAGTCGAACGGCCCGCGCAGGACGCGGGCCGTCGTTATCGGCTCGACCCGCGCGACACCCGGCACGCGACCGACGATAGCCGCGGGCGCGGCGTCGGCGAGGCGGCCGAGCGCCGGCACCCCGGGGGTGGCCCGTCTCGACGCCGTATGCGGTGGCCGAGACGGGCCACCCCCCGGCGGTCGAGGGTGTGCGCGCTAGATTCCGCGCCATGGCGCTCGATCTGCATCCCGGCGAAGAGGTCATCTACGACGGTCACCCGAGCTGGCGCTCGATCAAGGCGTTCTACGCCACCGGTCTCGTGGCCGGCCCTCCTGATCGGCGCCATCTTCTGGCTCGCGGCGAGCTCGGCGATCGGCATCCTGGCGTTCGTGGTCGTGCTCGCCGTCACGATCATCGCCGGGCCTGATCAAGCGCGTGTTCACGCGCTTCACCATCACGAGCGACCGCCTGACGATCGAGCGCGGCATCCTCTCCAAGCACGTCCAGCAGACGCGCATCGACCGCGTGCAGAACGTCAACACCCGCCAGTCGGCGATCGACCGCCTGTTCCGGGTCGGCTCCGTCGATTTCGACACCGCCGGCACCGACGGGTCGGACTTCACCTTCGACGGCGTCAACGACCCCGCCACGGTGGTCACGGCCGTCGATCACGCCCAGCGCCTCCACGCCGACGAGGTCCGCCAGGCGGGCGGGCGCACCGACGGGCTGTAGAAGCGCCGAAGGCCCCGGCGGTGCCGGGGCCTTCGTCACACACTCAGACGCGCAGAGCGCGCAAAGGTCACGCCGTGGCGGGCGCGGCGATCCCCGCCGCGTCGGCCAGTGCGGCGGCCTTGTCGGTGCGCTCCCACGTGAAGTCGTGGTCGTCGCGACCGAAGTGCCCGTAGGCGGCGGTCTTCTGGTAGATGGGGCGATGCAGGTCGAGCGCCTCGCGGAACGCGCCGGGGCGCAGGTCGAAGTGCTCACCGACGAGCTCCTCGATGCGGCCGCGGCCGATCTTCTCGGTCCCGAACGTCTCGACCATCACCGACACGGGGTGCGCGACGCCGATCGCGTAGGCGACCTGCACCTCGGCGCGGTCGGCCAGGCCGGCCGCGACGATGTTCTTGGCGACCCAGCGCGTGGCGTACGCCGCGGAGCGGTCGACCTTCGACGGGTCCTTGCCCGAGAACGCGCCGCCGCCGTGACGCGCCATGCCGCCGTAGGTGTCGACGATGATCTTGCGACCGGTCAGGCCCGCGTCGCCGACCGGGCCGCCGATGACGAACCGGCCCGTCGGGTTCACCAGGAACACCCTGCGCAGCTCGGCCTCGTCGTAGAGCTCCTTCGGCAGGATCGGCTCGACGACGTGCTCCCAGAGGTCGTCCTTGATCATGCCCTCGGCACCCTCACGGTGCTGCGAGGAGATCAGCAGCTGCTCGATCCCGACCGGCCGGCCGTCGACGTAGCGCACGGAGACCTGCGTCTTGCCGTCCGGGCGCAGGTAGTCCAGATCGCCGGCGTGGCGCACGTCGGCCAGGCGCTTGGCGAGCTTGTGCGCCAGCGAGATCGGCAGCGGCATCAGCTCGTCGGTCTCGTTCGAGGCGTACCCGAACATCATGCCCTGGTCGCCCGCGCCCGCAACATCGAGCGCGTCGTCGTCATTGGGGTCCGTGCGCGCCTCGTAGGCCTTGTCGACACCCTGCGCGATGTCCGGGCGACTGCTTGTCGATCGCGTTCAGGACGGCGCACGAATCCGCCGAGAAGCCGAGGTCGGCATCGACGTAGCCGATCTTGCGGATCGTCTCGCGGGCGATCTCCTGGATGTCGACGTACGTCTCGGTCGAGATCTCGCCGGACACGACCACGAGGCCGGTGTTGACGAGCGTCTCGCACGCGACGCGACCGTACGGGTCCTCGGCGAGGACCGCGTCCAGCACGCCGTCGGAGATCTGGTCCGCGACCTTGTCGGGATGACCCTCGGTCACCGACTCGGACGTGAACAGGAAGCTGTTGTCTTGGCTCATGGGATGAAGAGGGAGAGGTCGACGGTGGAGACGGTGCCGGTTCCCGCGGCGTATGCGCCGATGGCGCGGACGCGGACCAGGTCGTCACGAATGCCCTGCAGCGCGCTTCCCGGTCCGATGCCGGTGTCCGCACCCAAGCGCAGGAGTTGGTTCGGGTCGAGAAATACTAGCGAGGTGATCCGGTTTGGGGTGTTTCCTTCGACGGACCGGTAGGCCGCGGTGTCCGACAGCCGCCCCGTCGCGCGAGCGCGCGTCGGTGACCCCCGACGGCGCCGTCGAGAAGATCAGCGTCGAGCCGTCGAGCGCCCACGTCAGCCCGGCGCTCGCCGTGCCGGAGAGCGTCCGCGCCGGCGCGCCTGCGGGGCTGATGTCCGAGAACGCCGCGCCCGCGGGTGCGGCGACGAGCCGCGCGAGCGGCGCCTCGAGCGCCGTCATCGCCGCCCGTGCCTTCGCCGGGTCGCGCACCCGCGACATCAGCGTCAGCACTGGGCCGTCGGCGCCGGGAGCGATGACGATCGCCGACTCGCGACCGAGATTCCCGAGCGTGATCAACGGCGCACCGCCCTCCTTGAGGATCCGCGGCAGCGCTGCGCCCGCTCCCGGACCCGCGAGGACGAGCAGGCGCTGGAGCGCGCCGGCCAGGTCCCCGGACGCGACGTACGCCAGCGTTCCGGCGGGCGCGCGGCGCTGCAGCGTCGGCCGGAACTGCGCCGAGGAGCTGCGACGGCCGGCGACGCGCCGCACCGTGATCAGCGCATGGTCGCTCCCCGGGAACGAGCGCCGCGACGACGCCCTCCAGGTCGGCGGTGTTCAGGAGCGACGCCGACGGTGCCCGAGCAGGCCGCCGAGCGGGACGAGCAGGTCGCGCGCCCCGGCCGGCGAGACCCAGGCGTCGAGCACGCGACCGTCCGGCAGTCCGCGCGCCGCGCGCCGGTACACGGGGTCGCCGGCCAGTCCGCGCCCGCGTCCCTGCGCCAGCGCCGCGGCGGCCAGCACGCCCTCCGGCTCGCCGATCACGACGTACCTCCCCACCTTGCGGATGACGAGCGCCCCGCACGGCTTGGGAACCGTCGCCGACCCCGATCGCCGGGGCGTCGGTGACCAGCAGCGACGTCGCGGTGCGACCCACGGCCCGGCAGCAGCGCAAGCACCGCCTCGTGCCCCGGCCTGCGGCGCAGGTCGAGCCCGCAGCCTGGGGCGTCGAGGCGCCTCAGCACCCCGTCGCGCAGGCGCGGCCACGAGGGGAAGCGGGCGACGAGCCGTCCGGCGCGCTGCACGGCGTCGCGGCCACCGTCCGTCGACAGGTGCACCGCAACGAGCGCCCGCGCCGGGACGAGCTTCATGGCCCCGCCCGCGGGCGGCGTGCCTGTCGGCACCGCCGCTCCCGCCCGCGATCAGGCCGACGGCGAGCGCGGCCACGCGCGACGACGGCGAGGAGGAGGAGCAGGAGGCGCCGGTCGCGGGGCATGGCGGCGGCGCAGGCTACGCGGTCGCGCCGACGGGGGCGCCGGCGACGGCGGAGCTCACCGCTCGGAGCGCCGTTGCTTGCGCTCCTTGACGTCGATGATCAGCGGCACGCCGTCGAAGCCGAACCGCTTGCGCAGCTGATTCTCCAGGTAGTACGCGTAGTCGCGGGTCATCTTGTTGCGGTTGTTGACCTGCAGGGCGTACCGCGGCGGGCGTGTCTCGATCTGCGCCAGGTACAGCATCTTCAGTCGATGGCCCTGCTTGGCGGGCGGCTGGCGCTTGTCGAGCGCGTCGGCGAGGAAGCGGTTCAGCTCCGGCGTCGGGACGCGCTCGCGCATGCGATCGCCGAGATTGATCGCCTCCTGCATCACGCGCTGGACGTTGCGGCCGCTCTCGGCGCTCGCCGTCATCACCTTGGGGCGCAGCCGCAGCTTGCGCAGCACCTTGGCGCGCTCGTGGTCCAGCCCGTCCTCGTCCATCGGCTTCAGGTCCCACTTGTTCAGCACCAGCAGGGTTGCGCAGCCCGCCTTCATGGCAAGCTCGGCGATCCGCATGTCCTGCGTGGTGACCCCGTCGCGCGCGTCGCAGATCACGAGGGCGACGTCGGCGCGCTCGACGGCCCGCTGCGAGCGCAGCACCGTGTAGTACTCGACGCTGTCGGAGACCTTCGCCTGGCGGCGCATCCCGGCGGTGTCGACGAGCACGATCTCGCGGCCGTCGACCTCGATCGGCAGGTCGATCGCGTCGCGCGTCGTGCCGGCCACGTCGCTGACGATCACGCGCTCCTGCCCGAGGATCCGGTTGACGAGCGTCGACTTCCCGACGTTCGGGCGGCCGATGATCGCCATGCGGATGCGCTCGTCGTCCTCCTCGTCCTCGTCGGCGTCGCCGGGGAGCAGCTCGACGATCCGATCGAGCAGATCGCCCGTCCCCAGGCCCTGCGCGCCGGACACCGGGATCGGGTCGCCGAGCCCGAAGCGGTGGAACTCCAGTGCGTTGTTGACCTCGCCGACCACGTCGACCTTGTTGGCCGCGAGGATCACCGGGATGTCGGCACGGCGCAGCATGTCCGCCATGTCCTCGTCGCCGGGCCGCAGACCGGCCTTCGCGTCGACGACCAGGACGGCGAGGACGGCCTCGCCGATCGCCGCTCGGGCCTGGTCGCGGATCGAGCCCGAGATCGGATCGAGATCGAGGTTGTCCATTCCGCCCGTGTCGATCAGGGTGAAGCTGCGCCCGTTCCACTCGCAACGGACGTCCTTTCGGTCGCGCGTGATGCCCGAACGCTCGTGAACAACGGACTCGCGCGAGCCCGCGAGCCGATTCACGAGCGTGCTCTTGCCGACATTCGGGTAGCCGACGACCGCGACCTTCATGCCGCCGAACCTGACGTCTGAGCCGTCCGGCGATCGTCCGCCTGAGCGACGATTCGGTCGACCACCTCGGGTAGGCTCAGACCCGTAGTGTCCACACGGATGGCGTCAGCGGCGGCGACAAGGGGAGAATCGGCACGGTCGCGGTCGCGGGCGTCGCGCTGGTGCTGTTCGGCGAGCACCTCGGCCTCGTTCTGCCCGGTCTGCGCGGAGCGCCGCCGGGCCCGCTCCTGCGGCGATGCGGTCAGGAAGATCTTCAGCTCGGCGTCGGGGGCGACCACCGTGCCGATGTCGCGGCCCTCGGCCACCCAGTCGCCGCTCGAGAGCAGCGACCGCTGCATGACGACCATGGCCGCCCGCACCGCGGGCTCGGCGGCGATCTTCGACGCGGCCTCGCTGACCTGCGGCGTGCGGATCGCCTCCGTCACGTCCTCCCCGTCCAGCAGCACCTGCGCCCCGACGCGGATGTTCAGCGCGGCCGGATCGGCGTGCGGGATCGCGCAGGCGTGCGAGGGCCACGCACCGGTACATCGCCCCGGTGTCCAGGTACGTGAAGCCCAGAGCATCGGCGGCCGCGCGAGCGACCGTCGACTTTCCGGCTCCGGCAGGGCCGTCGATCGCCACGAGCATCGCCACAGACGATAGGGCCCCGGCTGCGCGATGAAGATCCTGCGTCCACTGCGCGAGCGCGACTTCGCCCTGCTGTGGAGCGGACTGGTCATCTCGCTGATCGGCGACGGCATCTACCTCGTCGCCATCGCGTGGCAGGTCTACGAGCTGTCGAACATGCCCTCGGCGCTGGCGCTGGTCGGCCTCGCGTGGTCGATCGGGATGGCCGTCTTCCTGCTGACCGGCGGCGTGATCAGCGACCGGTTCGAGCGCCGGCGCGTGATGGTCGCGGCCGACATGGTGCGCGCCGCGGTCCTGGCGTTGATCGGCGTGCTGGCCGTGACCGGCGACCTGGAGCTCTGGCACCTCATCGCCTGCGTCATCGTGTACGCCGCGGGCGAGGCGTTCTTCGGGCCGGCGATGACGGCGCTCGTGCCGGACATCCTGTCGCGCGAGCAGCTCATCGAGGCCAACGCCCTCCAGCAGCTCGTGCGCCAATCGTGCCGCCTCCTGATCGGTCCCGCGATCGGCGGCATCGTGGTCGCCCTGATCGGCCCTGGCGACGCCTTCCTGATCGACGCCGGGACGTTCGTCGTCTCAGCCGTGGTGATCGCGCTGATCCGGACGCGCTCCTACGGGAACCGCGACCACCGCACGACGCTCACGGCCGAACTGCGCGACGGGATCGCCTTCGTCCGGTCGAGCCGCTGGATCTGGGTCACCCTGATCTCGTCGTCGGTCGCGATGCTCATGTTCTACGGCCCGATGCAGGTGCTGCTCCCGTACATCGTCAAGAACGACCTGGGCGGCGGCGCGGGGGCCTTCGGGCTGATCCTCGCGGCGGACGGGCTGGGCTCGATCTTCGCCTCGCTGACGATGAGCCAGCGCGGGCGCCTGCCGGTCCGCTACCTGACCGTCATGTACGTCGCCTGGACGGCCGCCACGCTGCCGATCGCCGGTTACGCACTGAGCGTCAGCGAGTGGCAGCTGATGGTGCTGAGCGGCCTCCACGGCGCCCTGATGACGATCGGGCTGATCATCTGGGACACGCTGATGCAGACGCGCGTCCCGCCCGAGATGCGCGGCCGGGCGCAGAGCGTCGCCTGGTTCACGTCGATCGCCCTGACGCCGATGTCGTTCGCGCTGACCGGCCCGGTCTCGGCCGCGCTGGGCGTCGACACGACCCTGATCCTCGCCGGCGTGATCCCCGCAGTCACCACGGCCGGCGTGTTCATCGGCTTCCGCCTGCGCCGGGAGGAGATCCCGATCGACGACGAGGAGGGTCTGGCGCCGGCGACCGGCGCCCTCGTCGACGAGATCGAGCACGTCCCCGAGGTGCTCTCGCGCTGAGGCCCGGAGAACGCGCTACGACGTCAGCTCGGAGCCGGCCTCGGCCTCGGCGTCGGCTGCGTCGCGCCGCTCGGCGGGGCGTTGCCCCGGCTCGGGAACGACGGGCATCGGCACGCCCGCGACCTCGTAGGTCTCCTCCTGGTCGAGCGTCTCACGCTCGAGCAGCCGCTTGGCCAGGGCGTCGAGGCGGGGGCGTTCGCTGCGCAGCAGGGCGACGGTCTCACGGTCGGCGTCCTCGACGATCCGGCGGACCTCGGCGTCGATGACCTCCTGCGTGCGCTGCGACGTCTCGGCCGCGCCCGGGAGGAATGGGCTCTGGCCCTCGGACGGCGCGACCGCGATCGGCCCGATCGCGTCGCTCATGCCCCAGCGGGAGACCATGCTGCGGGCGATCCGCGTGAGCTGCTGGATATCGGACTCCGCGCCGGTCGTCGTCTCGCCGTAGACGACCTGCTCGGCGGCGCGACCGCCGAGCATCACCCGGATGCGCCCGAGCAGCTCGGCCTTCTCGTAGCCGTACTTGTCGGCGTCGGGCGTCGAGAGCGTCACGCCGAGCGCCTGGCCGCGCGGGATGATCGACACCTTGCGCACGGGGTCGGCCCCCGGCGTGAGCATCCCGACGAGCGCGTGGCCGGCCTCGTGGTAGGCGGTGCGCTCACGGTCGCTCTGGGTCATGACGACCTGCCGTTCGGTGCCGAGCACGATCTTCTCGATCGCGTCGGTGAAGTCGTTGGTCTGCACCGTCACGTGCCCGCGCCGCGCCGCGAAGAGCGCAGCCTCGTTGACGAGCAGCGCCAGGTCTGCGCCGGTCATGCCGGGCGTCGCGGTGGCGATGCGCGGCAGGTCGACGGACTCGTCGATCGGCATCCCGCGCGAATGGATCCTCAGGATCGCCTCGCGGCCGACGCGGTCCGGCGGCTGCACGGCGACGCGGCGGTCGAAGCGCCCCGGCCGCAGCAGCGCCGGGTCGAGCGCATCGGGCCGGTTGGTCGCCGCCATCACGATCACGCCCTGGCCGCTCTCGAAGCCGTCCATCTCCGTGAGGATCTGGTTCAGCGTCTGCTCGCGCTCGTCGTGGCCGCCGCTGAACCCGCCCGCGGCGCTGCGCGCGCGGCCGATCGCGTCGAGCTCGTCGATGAAGATGATCGCGGGGGCCGCCTCCTTGGCCTGCTTGAAGAGGTCGCGCACGCGGCTCGCGCCGACGCCGACGATCGCCTCCACGAACTCGGAGGCCGACGCCGAGAAGTACGGCACGTTCGCCTCACCGGCGACCGCCCGGGCGAGCAGCGTCTTGCCGGTGCCCGGTGGGCCGTAGAGCATCACGCCGCGCGGGATCCGCGCGCCGAGCTTCGCGTACTTCTCGGGCGACTTGAGGAAGTCGACGATCTCCGTCAGCTCGTCCTCCGCCTCGTCGATGCCCGCGACGTCGGCGAACGTCACGCGCGTCGTCGCCTGGTCGGCACGCCGGGCGTTGGAGCGCGTGAACTGGCCCAGGCCCCCGGCGCCGCCGGCCGCGGCCGCGCGCCGCATGATCCACAGCAGGCCGAGCACGATCAGGATGGTCGGCCCGAAGGCGAGGATGAACGTCAGCAGCGGGTTGCGCCCGACGTCGACGGGCTTCGCGTTCAGGACGACGCCCTTGCTCTCGAGCTGCTTCGTCAGATCGTCGGTGTTGACGAACGTCGGGACCTGCGTCTTGAAGTGCTGGACGTCCTGCGCCTCCTTGGCGCCCTCGGCCTTGAAGGAGACCTTGGCCTTCAGCGTGCCGTCGATCGTCTCGCCCTCGGAGGAGATCTCCTTGACGTTCCCGGCGTCGATCTGCTGGAGGAAGAACGGGCTGTACGGAACGCGCGTGGACTTGCTCGGCTGGCCGGTGACCAGCGCGAAGATGACGTTCACCGCCAGCAGCGCCAGCAGGACCGTGACGAGCGTGCGGCGGCCCCGGGCCGGCACCATCGGCGACTTCTGGGGCGGCTTCCCGCGGCCGTCGGAGGACGGCTGCACGCGCGGCCAGGGCGGCGGCTCCTCGCCGCGCCCGCCCGGCGGGCGTGGCGCGGCCGGGCGCTCAGGGCGCTCCGGGGCGCTCGTCCTGGGGCTCTGGGGCTTGGGTTCGGGCATCAGGTTCTCGTCAGATCTACGCGCCGGCCCGGCGTCTGGACGCCCGGTCTAGCGCAGCGTGGCGATGTCGTCCAGGAAACGAGGGTAGGACACCGCGGCCGCGTCCATGTCCAGAACGTCCACTCCATCGGTCGATGCCAGCCCGGCGACGGCGCCCAGCATGGCCATGCGATGGTCGCCTCCGGAGGCGATCGTGCCGCCCTTCAGCCCGCCCGTCCCCCGGACGATGAAGCCGTCCGGGGTGGCCTCCAGGTCGCCCCCCAGCCCGTTGAGACCGTCGACGACGGCGGCGATCCGGTCGGTTTCCTTCAGGCGCAGCTCCTGAGCGCCGCGCACGACGGTCTCCCCCTCGGCGAAGCAGCCGAGCAGCGCGACGAGCGGCAGCTCGTCGATTGCCAGCGGCACCTCGCCGGGCTCGACGACCGTGCCGCTCAGCGGCCCGGCGGTGACGTCGAGGTCGCTCAGCGGCTCGGAGGCCGGGATGTCGTCGCCGGTCGGCTCCTCGAGATCGCCGAGCACGATCGCGCCCATGCGCTGGGCGATCCTGATGAACCCGGTCCGCGTCCAGTTGACGCCGCAGTCCTGCACGACGAGCCGCGAGCCGCGGACGAGCAGCGCCCGCCGCGATCGCGAACGCCGCCGACGACGGGTCGGCCGGGACCACGAGGGTCTCGGGCAGCGCGAGCTCGTCGACGCTCGTCAGCCGCAGCACGCCACCCTCGCGGCGTGAGCGGGACGCCGGCGCCGGCGAGCAGGCGCTCGGTGTGGTCGCGGCTGGGCTGCGGCTCGCGGATCGTCGTCTCACCGTCCGCGAGCATGCCGGCGAACAGCACGCACGACTTCACCTGGGCGCTCGCGACCGGCAGCACGTAGTCGATGCCGTGGAGGCGCGTGCCGGTCACCGTGAACGGCGGGAAGCGATCGCCGGTGGCCCGGATGTCGGCGCCCATCTCGCGCAGCGGCGCCGCGATCCGGTCGACCGGCCGGCCGCGGATCGACGCGTCGCCGTCGAGCGTGAACACGTGCCCCTCCTGGGCGGCCAGCCAGCCGGGGAGCAGCCGCATCAGGGTTCCGGCGTTGCCGACGTCGATGACGCCGTCCGGCGCCCGCGCCGCGCGCAGCCCGGCGCCGCGGATGACGATCTCGTCCGCGCGCCGCTCGACCAGCGCGCCGAGCGCCTCGACCGCCGCGAGCGTGGAGTTGGTGTCTGCCGCGTCGAGGTAGTTGTGGATGCGGACCGGGATGTCGGCCATCGCGCCGAGCATCGCGACGCGGTGGGAGATCGACTTGTCCGCCGGCGGGACGATCGTGCCCTTCAGCGGGCCCGACGGATCGAGGCGGACGTTCACGTGACCGGGATCCCCAGGCCGGTGACCAGCTCGATCGCCCGGTCCGCGCCGGCCTGCGCGACCCACAGCGCGACCGTCCCGGTCGTGCCGTCCGACGATGGGCTGAGCGCCATGTCGGCGATGTTGATGCCCTCCGCCGCCAGCGTCAGGGCGATCTCGGCGACCACGCCCGGCCGATTGGGCACGGCGGCGCGCAGCTCCCGCAGCGGCCCCGGGGCGAGACCGGCCGCCAGCAGCGCGCCGCGCTGCTCGGCGGCCTGCTCCTGCCAGCGTGCGATCCACGCGCCGTCTCCGGCGTCCAGCGCCCGGCGGACCTCCTGCAGCTGCGCGATCGTGCCGTCGATCTCCCCGAGCAGCGCATCGTGGTTGGCGCCGTAGATGCCGGTCCAGATCTCGGGGTTCGCTCCGGCGACGCGTGTCGCGTCGCGAAAGCTCGGCCCCGCCACGGGGATGCGCTCGCCTCCGAGCGCCCCGGTCGCCTGCGCCACGAGCACGTTGGCGAGCACGTGCGGAAGGTGGGAGACGGCGGCCATCATGCGGTCGTGGTCGGCGGCCCCCACGACCTGCGGGCGGGCGCCGATCCCCGTGAGCAGGCGGTGGATGCGCTCGAGCAGGACGCCGCTCGTCGTCGCCTGGGGCGTCAGGTACCAGGTGGCGCCGTCGAAGAGATCCTCGCGGGCGTGGTCGACGCCCGCCACCTCGGCGCCCGGCCAGGGGGTGGCCGCCGACGAAGCGCTCGTCGGCGCCGGCCGCGGCGACGACCTCCTGCTTCGTGGAGCCCGACGTCGGTGACCGCGCAACCCGCCGGCGCGAGCGCCAGCACCTCGCGCGTGACCTGCGCCAGCACGTCGACCGGAGCGCAGACCACCGCGACGTCCGCTCCTTCGAGAACGGCGGGCAGGCCGTCGCACGCCTCGTCGAGCGCCCCCATCTCCACCCCGAGCGGAGCCCGGCGGCCGGTGCCGCGCACGTGCGCGCCCAGACGGGCCCGGGCCGCCATGCCGACCGATCCGCCGATCAGCCCGGTGCCGACGACCGCGACGTTCAAGCCGGTGTCGCGGCCTGGAGGAAGGGCAGCTTGCCCGCGATCTGCGTCACCTGCTCGACCTTCTGGGCGTACGCGGCGAACTCGGAGGCCCGCAGGGCCTGGGGTCCGTCGCAGATCGCCTCTTCGGGCTGAGGGTGCACCTCGACGATGATGCCGTCCGCACCGGCGGCGGCGGCGGCGAGCGACAGCGACTCGACCAGGTCGCGGCGCCCGGCCGCGTGGCTGGGATCGACGACGACGGGCAGGTGGGTCATCTGCTTGAGCACCGGGACGGCCATCAGGTCGAGCGTGAAGCGGTACGCGGTCTCGAACGTGCGGATGCCGCGCTCGCAGAGCATCACCGCCTCGTTGCCCTCCTTGAGGATGTACTCGGCGGCCATCACGAACTCCTCCAGCGTGCTCGAGAGTCCACGCTTGAGCAGCACCGGGCGCCCTGCCCGGCCGAGCTCGGAGAGCAGGCCGTAGTTCTGCATGTTGCGTGCACCGACCTGGATCACGTCGGCGACCTCCAGGACGGGCTCGAGGTCGCGCGCGTCCATCAGCTCGGTGACGATCGGCAGGCCCGTCTCGGCCTTGGCCTCGGCCAGCAGCTTCAGCCCCTCGACGCCCAGGCCCTGGAACGAGTAGGGCGACGTGCGCGGCTTGTAGGCGCCGCCGCGCAGCATGTTCGCTCCCGCGTCGCGAACGACCTGGGCGGTGACCATCAGCTGCTCGCGCGACTCGACCGTGCACGGGCCGGCGATCAGGGCGAAATGGTCGCCGCCGATCTTCGCGCCGCCGATCTCGAACACCGACGCCTCGCGATGCTCCTCCTTGGAGGCCAGCTTGTACGGCTTCAGGATCGGTTTGACCGACTCCACGCCCGGCTGGCCGATCAGCTCGAGATCGGTGACGCGGACCTCCGTCTCGGCGTCGCCGATCGCGCCGATGACGGTCAGCTTCTCGCCGACGATCGGGTGCGCGGTGGCGCCGACCGATTCGATCCGGTCGATGACTGCCTGCACCTCATCCGTTGTTGCCTGGGGACTCATGACGATCAACATCCTTCGCTCATTCCTCGCTGCTGGTGGCCAGTGATACGGCCGTCGCGGCGGCCGGGACCGGGGATCCGGTCGGGAGCGCAGGGCTCCGGTGGTTCGGCGCTCGGCCCGAAGGCCATGGTGCGGCGGCCCTCACGGACCGACCGAGCGCCTAGCTAAATCGCCAGGAAGCCGGATAGGCGAAGCCGAAACCGGACAGCGCGGTGCAGGATGCGGACGTCGTTGCGCTGTGGGCCGAACGGCTCATTACTCAGCGAATTGAAGCACACGACCGCGCCCACCGCCAGCGGCGGCGCCGATCAGGCGGGCAGGACGTCGCGCAGCGCGGCGAGGAAGCGGGCGTTCTGGGCCGGGGTGCCGTACGTCACGCGCAGCCACCCCTCGCGGCCCAGTGCGGCGCCGGAGCGGACCAGCACACCACGATCCCGGAGGCCGCTCAGCACGCGCTCCTCGGTCGTCCCTGGGGCTCTCCGACTCCCACCCCGGCAGGGCGAACCAGCAGAAGTTCGCCTGCGAGCTCGCCGGCTCGATCCCGATCTCGCGCAGGCCCTCGTCGAGCTCGATGCGCGCGACCACGGCGCGGTGGACGCGGTCGGCGACGGCGTCCTGGTGGCGCAGCGCCTCGACCGCCGCCGCCTGCGCGGCGGCGTTGCAGAAGAACGGCTGGCGGACCTGGTCGACCGCCCTGACGACGTCCGGCGAGCCGCAGAGCGCGAAGCCGACCCGCATCCCGGCGAGGCCGTAGACCTTGCTGAACGTCCGCAGCAGGACGAGATTCGTGTGCCGCTCGAGGAGGTCGAGGGTCGCGTCGGGATCGTCGAGCGTGTTGAACTCGCAGTAGGCCTCGTCGAGCAGGACGCAGACGTGCGGCGGGACCTTGGCGACGAACTGCGCGATGCGATCACGCGAGACGGCCGTGCTCGTCGGGTTGTTCGGGTTGCAGACGATCACCAGGCGCGTCGCGACGCTGATCTGCTCGAGCATCGCGTCGAGGTCGTGCTCGTCGCGGTCGTTGAGCGGCACGCGGATGCCCGTCGCGCCCGAGGCCGCCTCCAGGTGCGGATAGACCGAGAACGACGGCCAGGCGTAGACGAGCTCGGCACCGGGCTCCAGCAGCGCCTCGCCGAGTGCCAGCAGCGTGTCGCAGGAGCCGTTGCCGATCGCGATCCGGCTCGCCGGGACGCCGTAGCGGTCCGACAGGGCGCCGCGCAGCTCGCCGTTGGAGGGGTCCGGGTAGCGGTTCAGGCCGCCGAGGACGCGCGTGATCGCCTCGACGACCTCGGGCAGCGGCGGGTCCGGCGACTCGTTGGACGCGAGCAGCGCGACGTCCTCGGGGAGCGCATAGGCCGCGGCGGCCGGGTAGACGGGGATGCGCTCGACGCGCGCGGAGTACTCGATGGCCACGACGACAATGATGCCTGAGACGGGTTCCTACTCGCTGGGCGCGTCGATCGGGCCGCCGCCGCGGACCTCGCCCTCGGGCTGCACTCCGTCGCGGCCCACGTACCCGCCCTTGCCGCCGACCACGACGACCACGGCATCGGTGTGCGCCACGTTGCGCAGGCGGCGGACCGTCTCGGCCGCCACGCGCGCCAGCCCGCCCGGGCCGAGGCGATGGACCGAGCCGTCGCCGAACTCGAACTCGATGATGCCCTCGTGGACGAAGTACAGCTCCTCCTGCTGCTCGTGGGAGTGCGCGCTGGTCTCGTAGCGCGGCGGCAGGACCAGCGCGTTGGCGCCGAAGGCCTCGATGCCCAGGCCCTTGCGGATCTTCCGGAACCCGTAGCCCTCGCCGAGCGCCTCGATCGGGGCGACGGTGTAGCCGAGGCCTCCCGAGACCTCTTCGACGGTGTGGTCAGCGCTCATTGGGCACTCTCCAGGTCGCTGCGCAGCGCCCGTGCGTCGCGCATGTAGACGTGACGGGGCTCGTGGCCCTCGTCGGCGTGGTACTGGACCAGCACGCGGATCACGCGCGGCATGGCGCCGGGAACGTCGATCTCGCGCACGCACAGCAACGGCACGCGCTCGAAGCCCATCTGGCGCGCCGCGACCGCCGGGAACTCCGCGTTCAGGTCGTCGGTCATCGTGAAGATGCAGTTCACGATCGCCTCACGGCTCAGCGCGTTGCGCTCGAGCAGCTCGCCCATCAGCTCGGTGGTCGCGGTGAGGATCGCCTCGCGGTCGTTGTCCTCGACGGTGATGGCGCCGCGCAGGGCGAAGAGACGCATCGCGCGCGGCATCATGTCATGAGCCCGGCCTGTCACCGGCCGCCCGCAGCGCCTCGATCTCCGACGGCGTCAGGCGCCGCGCCTTCCCCTCGCGCAGGTCGCCGAGCTCCAGCGGCCCGAAGCGCACGCGCCGCAGCTCGCGAACCGGGCGGCCGACCGCCTCGCACATGCGCTTGACCTGGCGCTTGCGACCCTCGCGGATCGTCAGCTCGAGCTCGTGACCGGAGAGGCGCCGTGCGCCTCGCGGGCGCCGTCATCCCGTCGTCCAGCTCGACACCCTCGCGCAGCGCCGTGATCGCGCGATCGCTCAGCGACGGGCCGCCGACGATCACGCGGTAGGTCTTGGGCACCTCGTAGCGCGGGTGCGTGAGGAGGTTGGCGAGATCGCCGTCGTCGGTCAGCAGGATCAGCCCCGTGGTGTCGACGTCGAGCCGGCCGACCGGGTAGAGCCGGCGCTCGCCCGGAGCCCGCACGAGGTCCACGACGGTCGGGCGCCCGTGGGTGTCCGAGGCCGTCGAGACGACGCCGTGCGGCTTGTTCAGCGCGTAGACGACGCGGATCGCCGAGACCTTGCCGACGCGCTCGCCGTCGAGCTCGATCCGCTCGCCGCCGGTGACGTCGCGAGCGGGATCGGTGACGACCTCGCCGTCGACGGTGACGCGGCCGGCGAAGATCAGCTGCTCGGAGGCGCGCCGCGAGGCGACGCCGGCGTGGGCGAGGTGTTTGGCGAGTCGCATGGCGTTGTTGTCACCATAGGTGGTGGATCGCGCCATGGACCTCGACCTTCTCGCAGAGCACACTCGACGACGCCGGCCAGCCCGCCTACCGCGCGGGCCAGGCGTGGGCGTGGCAGGCGCGCGGCGTCAGGGACTGGGACGCGATGTCGGACCTGCCCGCGGGGCTTCGCGAGCGGCTGGCCGCCGAGGTGCCCTTCTCCACGCTGACGCCTCGAGCACGAGGCGACGAGCCAGGACGGCACGGTCAAGGCGCTGTTTCGCACGCACGACGACCGCCCGGTCGAAGCCGTGCTGATGCGCTACAAGGACGGGCGTCACTCGCTCTGCGTCTCCTCGCAGTCCGGCTGCCCGCTGACCTGCACGTTCTGCGCGACCGGCGCGATGAAGTTCGGCCGCAACCTGACCGCCTGGGAGATCGTCGACCAGGCCCTGCACTTCCGGCGCATGTCGAAGGTCGACCACTGCGTCTTCATGGGCATGGGCGAGCCGATGATGAACCTCGACAACGTGCTCGCCGCCTGCCGGCGCCTGCCGGACCTGGGCATCACGAACCGCCGCACGGCGATCTCGACGGTCGGCTGGCTGCCCGGGATCGACGCGCTCGCCGCACAGGACATGCCGCTGCGCCTGGCGCTCTCGCTGCACGCGCCGGACGAGGCGCTGCGCAGCCAGATCATGCCGGTCAACGACCGCTGGCCGATGGCGGACGTGCTCGCCGCCTGCGAGCGCTACTACGAGGCCAAGCGGCGGATGATCTTCATCGAGTACGTGATGCTCGGCGGCGTCAACGACCGCTACGAGCAGGCGCTCGGGCTCACGAAGCTCCTCGACCGCAAGAAGTTCAAGATCAACCTGATCCCGTACAACCCGACCGACTCGATCTACGACGGCTCCACGCGCCAGTCGATCGACGCGTTCAAGCGCGTGCTCGAGGACAAGGGCTTCAGCGCGACCGTGCGCCTGACCCGCGGACGCGACATCGACGCGGCGTGCGGCCAGCTCGCCGCGAAGGCGCTCGCGGGCTAGGACTCCGGCAGCCCGGGCTGTGCCGGGGCGCCCACCGACGGGCTGCGGGCCTCGCCCGCGGCCATCAGGCGCTCGCGCAGGTCGGACTCCTCGTCGGGTGTCGGATCCCACTGGGCGGTGTCCGGCAGGTCCTTGATCGAGCTCAGCCCGAACAGCTTCAGGAACAGCGGCGTCGTGCGATAGAGGACGGCGCCGAACTGCGAGCGCCCGGACTCCTCGATCAGGCCCCGTTCCAGCAGCGTGCCGCTGGCCGAGTCGGCCGCGACGCCGCGGATCCGCGTGATCTCCGGCCGCGACACCGGCTGCAGGTAGGAGACGATCGCGAGCGTCTCGGCCTGTGCGGCCGTCAGCGGCGGCGTGCGCGGCTTTGCGAGCAGCCTGCGGGCGGCCTCCTCGGCCTCCGGCGCCGTGGCCAGGGTCCAGCCGCCGGCCAGCTCGCGCAGCACGAGCCCGCGCTCGCCGGGCGCGAAGGCCGCGGCAAGCTCCTCCAGCGCCTCGGTGAGCTCCTGCGGCGAGCAGCCCGCGGCCTCGGCCAGATCGGCCGCCCGGACGGGCTCGGAGCTGAGGAACAGCAGCGCCTCGACGATCCGCGCCAGTGCGCTCATGCCGCACCGCCCACGACGCGCAGGCCGGCGGGCTGCGCCGACACCGGTGCGATCGAGATCGGCCCGAACGGCTCGCTCTGCGCCCAGGTGGCCTCGCCCTGCTTGTAGAGCTCGAGCAGCGCGAAGAGCGTCACGGCGACGGTCATGCGATCGGCGCCGGCGACCGCCTCGTCGAACGACAGGCCGCCGCGGCGCAGCAGCGAGCGCAGGTGGCTCAGGCGCTCGCCGACGGTGACGCGCGAGGCGCCGAGGTGGCCGATGTTGATCGGCGGCGGGACGCGCAGCAGGCCGCCGATCGCCGCGCCCAGCTGTGCCGGGTCGTAGACGGCGGCCGACTCGTCGAGCCGCACGCGGCGCAGGAAGCCCGGGAGCGGTGCCGACCGGAATCGACGGCCGTGCTCCGCGGCCAGCAGGCCGGTGAGATGCTCGGCGGCGCGGCGGTAGCGGCGGGCCTCGAGCATCCGGGCGAGCAGCTCCTCGGCGGCCTCGCCGGGCTCGAGGTCGTCCAGCAGCTCGGCGTCCTCGCGCGGCAGCATCAGGCGCGACTTGAGCTCCAGCAGCGCGGCGATCAGCACGAGGAACTCGGTGGCCACCTCGAGGTCGAGCTCTCCCCGGGCCTCGAGGACGTCGAGGTAGGAGACGACGACGTCGGCCAGCTCGACCTCGAGCAGGTCGACCTCCTCGCGCAGGACGAGGGTGAGAAGCAGGTCGAAGGGACCAGTGAAGACCTCGAGGTCCAGCTCGAGCTCAGCGGCGATCACGCGGCAGAACGTAGCGGGCGCTCCGGTCGGCGTGCCAGCGCTGCAAGCCCGGTGGCGAGCAGGAGGCCTGCGACGAGCGCGTAGGGCACCACGTCGCCGAACGCCTCGGCGAGCGCCCCGCCGGCCACCGACCCCAGCCCGACGCCGGCGGCCCAGCCGAGGTTGTTGAACGCGAACGCCCATCCCTGGTCGATGTCGAGCTCGTCGGCGCGGTGCGAGATCAGCGTGCCGCCCGGCACCCACAGGGCGCCGAGCGCGACCCCGGCCGCCAGCAGCACCAGCCCGAGCAGCCCGACCGTCCCCGGCGGCGGCGAGCAACGGGACGGCCAGCGCCGCGGCGAGCGTCGCCGCCGCGCACGATCGCGAGCGAGCCGCGGCGATCGGCGATCCTGCCGACGACCGGGCTGACCAGCGCCTCGAAGAACGCGGCCACGAAGAAGACCCCGCCGATCAACAGCGCCGAGGCACCGAGGTCGTCGAGCCGCAGCGGGACCAGGACCTCGATCACCCCGAACGCGATCGCGGGCAGTGCCGTGATCCACAGCGCCGCGAGGAAGCGGCGGTCGCGCAGGCCGCTCGTCGGCGCCGCATGGCTCTCGGCGAGCCCCTCCGTGCCCGTGGGCGTCCGCAGCGCCCAGACGGCGAGCACGAGGCCGAGCACGGCGGCGCCCGCGAAGGCGACGTCGCGACCGACGGCGCTCGCCAGCGAGCCGAGAACGGGCCCGAACTGCGCGCCGAAGATCCCCGCGCCGATCACGATGCCCAGCGCCTCGGCACGACGCTCGCGCGAGGTCCCCTGGACGACCCAGGCGAGCCCGGCGATCCATGCGCACGCACCGCCGAGCCCCTGGATGAAGCGCGCCGTGTCCAGCACGGCCGTCGAGTCGGCGAAGGCGAACACGAGGCCGGCGGTCGACATCAGGGCGAGCCCCGCGAGCACCGCCGTACGCGCGCCGAAGCGCGCCGCGACCCAGCCACCCGGGATCGCGCCGACCATCATGCCGACCGCGTACGCGCCGACGAGGACGCCCGCGTCGCCCTTCGACAGGCCGAGCTGGTCGGAGAGCTCGGGAAGCAGCGGCGCGAGCGCCGCGTAGAACATCGTGTCGACGAGGATCACCGCGCCGACCACCATCAGCAGCCCGCGGCGCATGGGTGCTACACGAGCGGGCCGACGCCCATCGCGCGCCGGACGTCCGCCAGCGTGTCGGAGGCGATCTCGCGGGCCCGCTCGGCCCCGTGGCCGAGAACGCCCTCGAGGTGGGCCTCGTCGCCGCGCAGCTCCGCGTAGCGCTCGCGGACGGGCGCCAGCAGCGCGATGACGCCTTCGGCGACGGCCGTCTTGAGGTCGCCGTAGCCGCGTGCGTCCGCCAGCGATGCCACGGCCTCGTCGGGCGACACGCCGCGGCAGACCGCGAGGATGTCGATCAGGTTCGTCACGCCCGGCTTGTCGTCGCCGCGGCGGATCTCGTTGTCCGGAGTCGGTCACGGCACGCTTGAACTTCCTGATGATCGCCGCGTCGTCGTCCAGGACGTACAGCGTGCCCTCCTCGGTGCCGCCGGTGGTCGACATCTTCTTCGTCGGGTCCTGCAGGTCCATGATCTTCGCCCCGACCTCCGGGATCCGGTGCTGCGGGGCGATCAGCACCTCGCTGCCCCCACCGAAGCGCGCGTTGAAGCGCTCGGCGATGTCGCGCATCAGCTCGATGTGCTGGCGCTGGTCCTCGCCGACCGGCACATCGGTGGCGCGGTAGGCCAGGACGTCCGCGGCCTGCAGGACCGGGTAGAGGAACAGCCCGGCGGAGGCCAGCTCGCGCTGCGCGGCCGACTTGTCCTTGAACTGGTGCATCCGGTTCAGGTCACCGTGCGCGGTCACCGACGAGAGCAGCCAGCAGAGCTCGGTGTGCTCGTGAACATCGCCCTGGCGGAAGAAGACGCAGCGCTCGCGGATCCAGGCCCGAGGCGAGCAGGATCGCCGCCGTGTCGTAGAGACGGTCGCGCAGCTCGGCGGGCTCGTAGGCCACCGTCGTCGCGTGCAGGTCCACGATGCAGTAGATCGCGAGATCGCCGCCGGCGTGGGTGCGCTCCTGGCCCTCCACGTACTGCAGGATCGCTCCGATGTAGTTGCCCAGATGCTTGCGGCCGGTGGGCTGGATGCCGGAGAAGATGCGCACGGCCGGTGAGGCTATCGCTGCACCGCAC
Organism: uncultured Solirubrobacteraceae bacterium; assembly: GCA_963781935.1. Classification (GTDB taxonomy): domain Bacteria; phylum Actinomycetota; class Thermoleophilia; order Solirubrobacterales; family Solirubrobacteraceae; genus F1-60-MAGs163. The sequence continues at coordinate 641,568 of CAWAHX010000005.1, read as the reverse complement.
CGCAGACGGCGCGGGGACCCGGCGGGTACGGGGCCGAGTCTGCGAACCTCATAGGGCGTGCCGGACGGACAGGGACGTCCGAGGCCGCCCCGACCCCATGGGACCGCATCCACTCAAGCCCAATGGCAAACCTGCCGATACGCGCGGGGAAGTGCTGTCTTCCCCGCAGCCCATCGCCCTCCGTTCCCTGATCGTCGCCGCACTCGTACTTCTGTCGAGTGTCGCGATCGCGACAGCGAGCGCCGACGAAGCGACCACGAGTGCACCGGCGAGCGCCGGCGGCCTGTTCCTGGTGCCCGCGGGCGTGACGATCCCAAGCGCGCCGACGGTGCGCACCATCGCGCGCTACGGCGCCTTCACGCTGGTCGAGGCCTCCGCCGCCGATGCCGCTCCGCTGGTCGCCGCGGGCGCCGTGCGCCGCGACGACATGCGCCGCGTCCGGCTGCAGACGCGGACGGTCGACCCGCTGTCCGTCCAGTCCGGCGATCGCCACAAGGGTTCCGGTGAGACGGGCCTGGGCTCGGGCACCGATCCGATCCTCGTCGTCGTGCAGTTCGCCGGGCCGATCAAGGACGACTGGCGCGCCGCGCTCGACGCGACCGGCGTGCGCGTCGTGACCTACCTGGCCGAGAACGCGTACCTCGTCCATGCCTCCGGGTCCGCGCGCAGCGCCCTGGACAGCTTCGTCAGCGACGCCTCCGAGGTCCGCGGCGCATTCCGCCTGGACGCGGGCGACAAGCTCGCGCCCGGCGTCACCGATGGATCGCGCGCCGCCGTCGCCGTGCAGACGCTGAGCGGCGACGACGGCAGCGCCGCACGCGAGCGCGTACGCACCCTCAGCGCCGCGACCGTCCGCGAGACGACGCTGCCCGGCTACCAGACGCTCCACGCGGTGCTCGACGCCGGCGTGCTGGAGGCACTCGCCGCCGACCCCGGAGTGATCGCGATCGAGGGCGACGCGTGCCGCGGCTGCTGGACGAGCGTCAGGGCCTGCTGATGGCCGACGGCACGCTCGGCCCCAACCCCGGAGCCGGCTACCTCGCCGAGCACGACGCGGCGCTGTTCGACGTGGGTGACACGCCGGCGACGCTGCCGTTCGTCGTCGACCTGACCGACGGGGCGTTCGGCGAGGGCACGACGACGCCGGCCAACCAGGACTTCTACGTCGGCGGCTCGAACGCGAACCCCAGCCGCGTCGCCTACGTCCACAAGTACACCTCCGACGCCGCCGACCCGGCCGACAAGCAGGGCTGCGACGGCCACGGCACGATCAACGCGAGCATCCTCGCCGGGACGAACACCGCCGCCCCGACGGCGGCGAACACCGACGCGGCCGGGTTCCGCTACGGCATGGGGATCGAGCCGCGAGCGCGGATCGGCGGGTCGACGATCTTCCGCTGCAGCGGCGGGTTCGACGCAGGCGGGCGCACATTCCGCCAGATCGCCCAGGACGCCTACCTCGCCGGTGGCCCCGGCTACGACGGCGCGCGCGTCGTCAACAACTCCTGGGGCGCCAACGACGCCTACGGCGCGTACACGGCGACCTCGCAGGAATACGACGCGATCGTCCGCGACGCCGTGCCCGCCGCAGCCCGGCGACCAGGAGCTCGTCGAGGTGGTCGCCGCGGGCAACGACGGCCCCGGGGCCCGCACGCTGAACGCGCCGGGCACCGCGAAGAACGTCATCACCGTCGGCGCGTCCGAAGGCGTGCGCGCGTTCGGGACGGACGGCTGCTGCAACGCCGGACGGCGAGGCCGACAACGCCGGCGAGATGGGGACCTTCTCGAGCCGCGGGCCGACGACCGACGGCCGCACGAAGCCCGACCTCGTCGCCCCGGGAACGCACATCACCGGCGTCGCATGGACGGCCACCGGGTCCCCGTTCGACGGCACCGGGGCCTGCGGCGTCACGTCACCGCCCACCGTCGGCGTGCCGTTCCCCGGCACCACCTACACCGCGAGCACCGGCACGTCGCATGCGGCGCCTGCGGTCTCCGCCCTCGCGGCGGCGGCCCGCTCCTCCTTCCAGCGGGCCACCGGCTCATGGCCGTCGGCGGCCATGGTCAAGGCGATGCTGGTCGGCGGCGCGACCGGGCTGACGAGCCCGTCGGCCGGTGAGGTCCCGAATGCCGACGAAGGCTTCGGCCTCGCCCGTCTGGCCGGCGCCGGAACCCGCGGCCGCTGGTTCAGCGACCAGCAGCAGATCTTCACGCAGACCGGACAGCACTTCGCGCGGACGTTCACCCCCGTCGATCCGGCGAAGCCCGTGCGCGTCACGCTCGCCTGGACCGATGCACCGGGCCCGCTGCTCGGTGCGGCCCAGGTGAACGACCTGGACCTCGAGGTGACCGGCGAGGGCGTGCTGTACCGCGGCAACCATCTCTCCGGCGGCGTCTCCGTGCCCGGCGGCGCACCGGACAGCCGCAACAACGTCGAGAGCGTCGTCGTGCCGGCCGGGGCGCTCTCCTCGCTCGCCGTCGGCGTGCGGGCGACGAACATCGCCGGCGACGGCGTCCCGGGCGGCGGGCTCACCGATCAGGACTTCGCCCTGGTGGTCTCGAACGTCGGCGCGCCGACGGGCAAGGCCGCCCTCGCCGCCGCCGCCCCCACCGTGATCGACGAGGACGGCGACGGGATCCTCGAGCCCCGCGAGCCCTTCCAGGTGCGCACCGGGGTCGAGAACGGCGGCGCGCTTCCCGCCGACCCCGTCAGCGGACAGCTCACCACGACGACGCCGGGGATCGTCGTCTCCCAGCCGAGCGCGCAGTTCGGTGCGATCCCGGCCTTCTCGAGCATCCCCGCTCCGGCCGACCAGTCGTTCGGCGGGGCGCGCGGCGTGAACTCCTGCGGTGCGACGCCGCTGATCAACCTCGACCTCGCGCTGACCGCGCCCGGTGCGGTCGGCGGCGGCACGCGGCTCACCGTGCGCGGCTCGGGTGACACCCCGCTGCCGGCGACCTTCAGCCCCCCGGTCCCGATCCCCGACGGACAGCCGGGTGACGGCTCGGCGCCGCTGACGGTCGACCGGCCCGGCACCGTCGACGACCTCGACGTGTCGCTGTCGTCGATCGACCACACGTGGGTCGGCGACCTCGTGATCTCGCTGCGCGGGCCGGATGGCACGACCGTCAAGCTCGTCGATCAGGCGGGCGGGAACGGGCACGACCTGCGCGACACGATCCTCGACGACCAGGCCGAGACCTCGATCCAGAGCGTGACGCCGTCGATGGCGCCGTTCACGGGCCGCTTCCGCCCCGTCGAGCCGCTCTCGGCCTTCAACGGGAAGCCGCTCGCGGGCACCTGGACGCTGATCGCGCACGACACCACCGTTCCCGACGCCGGCAGCATCCGGTCGTTCGCGCTGCTGCTGCCCGGCATGCAACATCGCCCCGAAGGTCGCGCTGTCGGCCACGCCGTCGAGCATCGTGGCCGGATCACCGGTCACGCTCGACGCGAGCGGATCGCTGGACCGTGACGACGCGATCGTGGACTACGCGTGGGACCTCGACGGCGACGGGCAGATCGACCTGCGGACCGGGACCGACCCGCGGACGACGACGACCTGGAGCGCCGCCGGGATGCGCCGCCCCGCCGTGACCGTCACCGACGCCCGCGGAGAGCAGAGCACCCGCAGCGTCGAGGTGCAGGTCCAGCCGGCGGCCGGGACGCTCCCGAATCCGGCGACCACCCCGAAGTCCAAGGCACTTCCGCGCATTCTCCTGATCGTGCGCGGCCTGCCGCTCACGAAGCGCTGCCCGCGCTCGCGCGACCCGCGCCTGACCGTCAGCACGAAGCCGCGCGTGTCGCTGACGTCGATCTCGGTGCTCGTCGGCCGCGGACTGCGCAAGCGCGCGACGGCGAGCGCGATGCGACGTCCGCTGCGCATGGGCCGCCAGCCGGCCGGGAAGCACACCGTCCGCGTGATCGCACGGATGAAGGGCGGACGGGTGCTCACGCTGAAGCGCACGTACCCCTCCTGCCTGACCCGCGGGCGCTGACCTCAGCCCAGCGGCTGGCGGATCACCGGGTGCTTGGCCGCCTTGGCCTCGTCGAGCCGGCGCACCGGGGTCGTGTACGGCGCGTGCTGGGCGATCTGCGGGTCGGCCTTCGCCTCGGCCACGACGGCGGCCAGCGCCTCGGCGAAGGCGTCGAGCGTCTCCTTGGTCTCCGTCTCGGTCGGCTCGATCAGCATCGCCTCGTCGACGAGCAGCGGGAAGTACACCGTCGGCGGGTGGAAGCCGTGGTCCAGCAGCCGCTTGGCGATGTCGAGCGTGCGCACGCCGGTCGCCTTCTTCAGCGGCGTCGCCGACAGGACGAACTCGTGCATGCAGCGCTCGCCGAACGCCAGCGGGAGGTCGTCCCCGCAGAGCTCGCGCAGGCGCGCCAGCAGGTAGTTCGCGTTCAGCACCGCGACCTCGCTGGCGTCGCGCAGGCCTTCCGCGCCGAGCGAGCGGATGTAGGCGTACGAGCGCACGAACACGCCGTAATTTCCCTGGAAGCCGCGCAGTTTCCCGATCGAGAGCGGGCGGTCGTCGTCGAGGTCGAAGACCGGTCCCTCGGGCGTCTCGGCGCGCGTGATGACGGGGCGCGGGACGAACGGCTCGATCCGCTCCGAGACGGCGATCGGCCCCGAGCCCGGGCCGCCGCCGCCGTGCGGCTGCGTGAACGACTTGTGCAGGTTGTAGTGGACGATGTCGAAGCCCATGTCGCCGGGGCGCGACTTGCCCATCACCGCGTTGAGGTTCGCGCCGTCGTAGTAGAGCGTGGCGCCGACGTCGTGGACGAGCCGCGCGATCTCCTCGATGTTCGGATCGAAGACGCCGAGCGTGTTCGGGTTCGTCAGCATCAGGCACGCGACCTGGTCGTCGACCTTCGTGCGCAGGTCGTCGACGTCGACGCCGCCGTCGGCGTTCGTCCCGACCTTGACGACCTCGTAGCCGGCCATCGTGACGGTCGCCGGGTTCGTCCCGTGCGCGGTGTCCGGCGTCAGCACCTTCGTCCGCTGCTCGCCGCGCGACTCGTGGTAGGCGCGCGTCAGGAGCACGCCGGCAAGCTCGCCGTGCGAGCCCGCCGACGGCTGCAGGACGACGTGCGGGAGGCCGGCGATCTCGCCGAGCGCGCGCTCGAGGTTCCACATCAGCTCCAGCGCGCCCTGGGCGCGGCGCGGGTCCTGCAGCGGGTGCAGGCGCGCGTGGCCCGGCAGGGCGGCGACGCGCTCGTGCAGCCTCGGGTTGTGCTTCATCGTGCACGAGCCGAGCGGATAGAAGCCGCTGTCGAGGTCGAAGTTGCGACGGCTCAGGCGCACGTAGTGGCGCACGAGCTCCGGCTCGCTGACCTCGGGCAGGGCGGCCGGCGTGGCGCGGCGCAGGTGCCCGGCCAGCAGCTCCTGCGGGTCGCGCTGCGGGACGCCGGTGTCCGGGCGGTAGAACGCGCGGCGCCCCGGGGCGCCCTTCTCGAAGATCGTCACGGCGCCGTCGCGCTGCATCGGCGTCGCGCCCTCGGAGACCTGCGGCACGGCGCTCATGCCCGCACCTCCTGCCGGCCGGCGGCGCGCTCTGCGGCGAGCGCCTCCCCCAGCACCTCGGCCAGGCGATCGATCTGCTCCTTCGTGCGCTGCTCGGTGATCGCGATCAGCAGGCCGTCCGCGTACTCGTCGTAGTCGCGGCCCAGGGCATATCCGGGGTTGATGCCGGCATCCTGGCAGCGGTCGATCACGCGGCGCACCGCGTCGGTGTCGCAGCCCTCGAGCCGGACCGCGAACTCGCGCACGACCGGCTGGTCGTGGAGCGCGCCGACGCCCTCGACGGCGCCCAGCACGTCGCGCGCGTACGCCGTGCGCTGCAGCAGCAGCTCGGCCAGCTCGACCAGGCCCTGCCTGCCCAGCCACGTCAGGTAGACGACGCCGGCCAGCGCGTTCAGCGCCTGCGAGGTGCAGATGTTCGACGTCGCCTTCTCACGGCGGATGTGCTGCTCGCGCGTCTGCAGCGTCAGCACGAAGCCGCGCCGGCCGTCGACGTCCGTGGTCTCGCCGGCGATGCGGCCGGGCATGCGGCGCAGGTAGGCCTCCGTGGCCGCGAAGAAGCCGAACGACGGGCCGCCGAAGTCGAGCCGGTTGCCGAGCGTCTGGCCCTCGCCGACCGCGACGTCCACGCCGCACTCGCCCGGCGAGGCGAGGATCCCGAGCGGGATCGGGTCGTAGGACCCCACGACGACGGCGGGCGAGTCTCTTCGCCGCCTGCGCAAGCGCCGCGGCGTCCTCGACGGCGCCCAGGAAGTTCGGCTGCTGGAAGAAGACGGCGGCGGTGTCGTCGTCGATCGCGTCGGCCCAGGCCTGTGGGTCGGTGACGCCGTCCTTGAGCGGGACCTCGACGACCTCGGTGCCGTAGCCGTGACTCAGTGTCCGGAGCGTCTCGCGGCTGTGCGGGTGCAGCCCGCGCGAGACGACGAAGCGCCGCTTGCCGTTCGCGAGCTTCGCCAGGTAGCCGGCCGCGCCGACCGCGCTCGGGCCCTCGTAGACCGACGCGTTGGAGACGGGCAGGCCGGTCAGCTCGCTGATCGCCGTCTGGTACTCGAACATCACCTGCAGGCCGCCCTGGCTGATCTCCGGCTGGTAGGGCGTGTACGGCGTCAGGAACTCCGAGCGACCGAGGAGCATGTCGATCACCGACGGGACGTAGTGGTCGTACATCCCCGCTCCGAGGAACGTCACCTCGTCCTCGGCCGAGACGTTGCGCCGTGCCAGGTCGAGCAGGTGGGCGTACACGTCCTGCTCGGGAAGCCCGGCCGGCAGATCCAGCTCGCGGCGCAGCCGCACGCCGTCGGGGATCTGGTCGAACAGCTCCTCGAGGTCCGCGGCGCCGATCGTCTCGAGCATCGCCTTGAGGTCTTCGGGGGTGACGGCGGTGTACCGGCTCACGGGATCCTTGTGGTCGTCGTTGTCGTCGGCGCGCTCAGGAGAGCGTCGCCTCGTAGGCCGCGGCGTCGAGCAGGGCCTCCGTCTCGCCTACGTCGGAAAGGCGCACCTTGACCATCCAGCCGGCGCCGTAGGGGTCGTCGTTGATCGCCTCGGGGCTGTCGCCGAGCTCGGCGTTGACCTCGACGATCTCGCCTGAGAGGGGGGCGATGACGTCGCTGACGGCCTTGACGGACTCGACCTCGGCGTAGGACTCGCCGGCGCTGACGCTGCGCGCCGACCTCCGGCGGATCGAAGAACACGACCTCGCCCAGGGCGTCCTGGGCGAACCAGGTGATGCCGAGCGTCGCGGTGTCGCCGTCGATCCGCGCCCAGTCGTGCTCGGGGTGGTACAGCAGGTCCTGGGGGTAGCTCGCGTCTGCCATCTGCTCTCCTTCGGTGCCGGGACGGAAGTTCGCCGATCCTACGCCGTGGGCCTGCGATACAGCGGCTTCTCGGCGACGACCGCGGGGCGCTGCTTTCCGCGCACGTCGATCTCGAACCGCTCGCCGACCGTGGCCCGGGCGGCCGGCATGTAGGCCATGCCGATGCCGATGCCCAGCGACGGCGACAGCGTGCCGCTCGTCACCTCGCCGCCGCCGGCGACCGGGTTGCCCTGGCGCGCGATGCCGGCGCCCGTGAGCGTGAACGGGCACGAGCTTCTCGGCGGGTCCGGCCGCGCGCGCGGCGCGCACCGCCGCGGAGCCGATGAAGCCGGTGTCCTCCTTGCAGCACCAGCCCAGGCCCGCCTCGATCGGGCCGCGCGACTCCATCAGGTCGTTGCCGTAGAGGTGGTAGCAGACCTCCAGGCGCAGCGTGTCGCGCGCGCCGAGGCCCGCGGGCTGCGCGCCGCGCTGGACGGCCGCGTCCCAGATCGTCGGTGCGGCCTCGCGGCGAGCAGAGGATCTCGACGCCGTCCTCGCCGGTGTACCCGGTTCCGCAGACCAGCGCGTGGTGGCCGCTGAGGACGCGGGCGGCGACGGTGAAGCGCTCGGGCAGCGGCGCGTCGGCGTCGGCCTGGACGATCTCGCGCGCCAGCGGCCCCTGGACGGCGATCATCGCCCAGTCGTGCAGCTTGTCCTCGACGACGACGTCGAACGGCTCGGCGTGCTGGCGAAACCAGGCGAGGTCCTTCTCGTGGTTCGAGGCGTTCGTGACCGTCAGGTAGTGGTCGGGCGCGAGGCGGTAGGTGAAGAGGTCGTCGAGGACGCCGCCGTCCTCGCGGCACAGCACGCTGTACTGCGCACCGCCGACGGCGAGCTTCGCGACGTCGTTCGACAGGATCCGCTGCAGGAAGATCTCCGCATCGCGGCCCGCGCGTCTCGATCTCGCCCATGTGCGAGACGTCGAAGATGCCCGCCCGCTCGCGCACGGCGGTGTGCTCCTCGCGGATCCCCGCGTACTGCACGGGCATGTCCCAGCCGGCGAAGTCGACGATCCGTGCGCCGGCAGCGACGTGACGGTCGTAGAGCGGAGTGCGTGAGGCCATGTCCCGTCCACGGTAGCGACTGCCCCGCGGCGCGAATGGCGGGCGCCGGCTACTTCAGGAAGGCGGGGATGTCGAGATCGTCGTCGCCGATCTCGAGGTCCGACTTGTCCGAGCGCTCGACGCGCGGGCTGCGGTCGCGGCGCACGGCACGCTCGCGCGTCTCCTGGCGCGCGACACGCGGGCGCGGGCGCCCGGCACCGTCGAAGCCGGTCCCGATCACGGTCACGCGGATCTCGTCGCCCATCGCCTCGTCGATGACCGCGCCGAAGATGATGTTGGCGTTCGTGTCGGCGGCGCTGTGGATGATCTCCGCGGCGTCGTTGACCTCGAACAGCCCGAGGTCGCGGCCTCCGGTGATGTTCAGCAGGATGCCGGTCGCCCCCTGGATCGTGTCCTCCAGGAGCGGGCTCTCGATCGCGGCCTTCGCCGCGTCGGCCGCGCGCGACTCGCCGCTGCTCGTCCCGACGCCCATCAGCGCCGAGCCGGCGTCGGTCATGATCGTGCGCACGTCGGCGAAGTCGAGGTTGATCAGGCCGGGGATCGTGATCAGGTCGGTGATGCCCTGGACGCCCTGGCGCAGCACGTTGTCGGCCTCGCGGAACGCCTCGAGGATCGTGGTGCGGCGCTCGACGCTGGAGAGCAGGCGCTCGTTCGGGATCACGATCAGCGTGTCGACGACCTCGCGCAGGCGCTCGATGCCCTCCTCGGCGGAGCGCTGGCGCTGCGAGCCCTCGAACTCGAACGGGCGCGTGACGACGCCGACGGTCAGCGCGCCGATCTCGTTCTTGGCGATCTCGGCGATCACGGGCGCGGCGCCGGTGCCGGTGCCGCCGCCCTCGCCCGCGGTGACGAACACCATGTCGGCGCCCTTCAGCGCCTCCTTGATCGCGTCGCGCGACTCGGCCGCCGCACCGAACCCGATCTCCGGGTTGGCACCCGCGCCGAGCCCCTTGGTCAGCTCGTGACCGATGTTCAGCTTGATGTCCGCGTCGCACATCTGCAGTGCCTGGGCGTCCGTGTTCGCCGCGACGAACTCGACGCCGCGCAGGCCCGCGTCGACCATCCGGTTGACGGCGTTGGTGCCACCGCCGCCGACGCCGACGACCTTGATCACTGCGAGATAGGTACCGCTGCTTTCCATCATGCGAATGCGTCCGACTCTCAAGTTAGTGTTGAGGTCTTCGTCCGACGGACGAGCCCCGAATGCCAAACCACCGTACGCATCGGTGTCTTGGAGTGTCAACGAGAGTCTACGACGGCAAGATTCGTTGCACAGGGAGGAACCCTCGATTTTTGCGCGAGGGTTGCGGCTCGCCGGAACGTCTTGAGGCGAAGTCGAGGTTGAGCTACGGAGCCGCGGTCGGCCGGGTCCGTCGGGTCGGTCACCTGACCGGCGTCGGATCGCTCGCCGGGTTCTGCGTCGTCGCGTCGGCAGGCCCGAGTCCGTCGCCGCGACCGACGCCGGATCCGCCGACGAGGCGGTCAGCGACTCGGGCGCGCCTCCCTGCTCGAGCGTCAGGCCGCCGGCGGCCGGGCGCTCGGGAACGCGCACGTCGATGTAGGTCGCGGCCGCGGCGGCCGGGGTCGGCCATCACGCGCTGCGCGGCGACCCACTTGGCGCGCAGTCGCCGCCCGTCGCCGAAGCGCAGCTGCGGCCCGGTCGCCAGGAAGGCCGTCAGCCCGTGGCCCGCCGAGGGTCACGCGCGTCACGCGGCGGCGCAGGCTGCGCGGCGCGGCGGCCAGCAGGTCGACCTTCGCCTGGGTCTTGCGATCGCCGACGCGATTGCCGCCGGGCGGGACCTTCGTGATGATCGCGGGCAGGCCGCTGACCGGGCACCTCACGCAGCAGCGTCCCGTCCTCCGCGACGGCGACCTGGCTGGAGCCGGCCTCGATCACGCCGACGGGCGTGCGCTCGTGGACGACGATCCGCAGCGTGTGCGGCAGGTCCGCCTGGGCGGTGACGGTCTTGACCAGCGGGTAGCGCGCCACGGCGGCGCGCAGAGCCGCCTCGTCGTAGTTCAGCGTCGTCATGTCCCGCGCCGCCGCCGTCCAGCGCCGACCGCACCGCCGGGGAGCCGAACCCGGTCGCACCGCTGATCCTGACCTGGTTGACGCGGACCAGCGACGAGTCGCGCAGCCACATCCAGCCGCCGAAGCACGCGAGCGCCGGCCAGAACGAGCACGAGGCACAGCTTCAGCGAGATCCGCGGCATGCGCGGGACGCGCGGGACGCGCAGCATGCGCGGGGCGGCTGAGCGCACAGACATCAAAGCCTCTTTCGACGCCGTTGTAACGGCCCCTGCCAGGACAGAACCGCGCCAGAGGGCGGTTCTGATGACCTCTCAGTCGTCCACCAGCCGCCCGTCCACCAACCGCTCCCCCAGCACCCGCACATCCCCCGCCCCCAGCACCAGGCACAGGTCACCATCGCGCAGCCGACCGCGCAGCACCCGCTCGCGCCTCGTCGAACCCCGGCAGCCACATCACCTCGCGGCCCGGAGCGGCATCGGCCACCGCCTCGGCGACCGTCCGCCCACTCACGCCCGGGAAGTCCTCCGCGCGCTCGCGCGCCGGGTACACGTCGACCACGCAGACGACGTCCGCGCCCGCGAGCGCACGGCCGAACGCGCCCGCCAGGTGCTGCGTGCGCGAGTACAGGTGCGGCTGGAAGACGGCGACGAGGCGCCGCGGCCGCAGCGTGCGTGCGGCCGCGATCGTCGCCGCCACCTCGGTCGGATGATGGGCGTAGTCGTCGACGACGCGCGCCCCGGACGCCGTCATCCCGAGCGTGCTCGAAGCGCCGTCCGGCGCCGGAGAACGTCGCGATCGCCGCGACGGCCGCCGCCGGGTCGGCGCCGGCGAGCGCCGCGGCCTCCAGGGCCGCGACGGCGTTGCGCGCGTTGTGCTCCCCCGGAACCGTCACGTGCACGTCGTGCCCGCGCCAGGCGAACGCGTGACCCGCTCGGCTCGAGCACCGGCGTCGGTGACGTCGAAGGCGACGACGTCGCCGGCGCCGCGCAGCGCGAGCAGCTCGGGGCGGTCGAGGATCACCGCGTGCGCGGGCCGTCGAGGAACTCGCGGAACACCTCGCGGACCTCGCGCCAGCGAGCCGTAGGTCGCGTGGTGGTCGAGCTCGACGTTCGTGACGACCGCGACGTCGACGTCGAGCGCGAGCATCGAGCGGTCCGACTCGTCGGCCTCGACGACGAGCCAGTCGCCGGTGCCCCACGCCGCGTTGCGTCCCGTCGTGCTGAGCGTCGCCGCCGATCAGGTACCCCGGATCCATGCCGCAGCCGAGCAGCACGTGCGCGACCATGCTCGTCGTCGTCGTCTTGCCGTGCGCGCCCGCGACGGCGATCGTGCGCTTCAGCGATGTCAGCTCGTGCAGCAGCTCCGCGCGCGGCATCACCCGCAGGCCGCGCTCGCGCGCCAGCCGGAGCTCCGGGTTGTCGCGCGGGACCGCGGTCGAGAAGACGACCTCGACGTCGTCGCCCGCCGGGAGGTTCGCGGCGTCGTGGCCGGCACGGGCATCGACGCCCAGCCCGCGCAGGCGCTCCAGGGCGACCGAATCCGCTCGGTCGGACCCGCTGACCTGCGCGCCGAGCTCGACCGCGACCGCGGCCCAGCCGCTCATCCCCGCGCCGCCGATGCCCACGAAGTGCAGCCGGCGGCCGTCCCACGGGCGCGCGGTCGCTCATGCGCCCCGCACCTGCGCCGCGATCACCGCGGCGGCGTCGGGCCGCGCCAGCGACGCCGAGGCGCGCGCCATCGCCTGCAGCCGCGGCGGATCGCCGAGCAGCGACTCGACCTCGCGGCGCAGGCGCTCGGCGTCGAGCTCCGCGTCCGGGATGACGACCGCCGCGCCTGCACGCTCCATCCAGCGCGCGTTGGCGGCCTGGTGGTCGGCTGACGCGTGCGGGTACGGGCACGAGGATCGCCGGGCGCCCGGCTGCGGCGATCTCGAAGATCGAGCCGCCCGCGCGGGCGACGACGAGGTCGCTGGCGACCAGCGCGTCGGCGAAGCCGTCCAGGAAGCCGCGCAGGTCGTAGTGCGGCGCCGGGATCCAGGTCCCGCAGCGCCTCGAGGTCGCGCTCGCCGGCGGCATGCAGGACGCGGAAGGGCGCCTGCGCGCCGAACGCCGCGACGGCCGCCTCGTTGATCGAACGCGCGCCGAGCGAGCCGCCGAAGACGAGCACGACCGTGTCGCCGGCGTCCAGGCCGAACCGCGTGCGCGCCGTCGCGCGATCGGCCGGCGGCGGCGGGCACGGGGCGGCCGGTCAGCAGGTAGCGCCCGCCGTCGCGGCCCTCGAGCGGGAAGGCCAGGCAGACGCGGCGCGCGAACGGGGCGAGCATCCGGTTCGCCAGCCCGAGATGGCTGTCGGCCTCGGTCAGGACCAGCGGGATCCGGCGCAGCACGGCGGCGAGCCCGACGGGTCCGGCGACGTAGCCCGCCGCCGCCCATGACCGCCGCGGGCCGCAGCTCGCCGAGGATCCGCCACGCCGCCACGACCGCCCCGAGCGACTTGAGCGGCCGCGCGCAGCGCCTTCAGCGGATTCGTCCGGCTGAGCCCCTCGACGGCGATCGTGCGCAGCTCGTAGCCGGCACGCGGGACGAGCTCGCGCTCGGCCCGCTCGCCGCCGACGAACACCACGCGCGGCGCGGGGCCGGGGCTAGCCCGCAGCGCGTCGGCCACCGCCAGGGCCGGAACGACGTGCCCCGCCGTTCCCCCGGCTGCGATGACGTAGGTCGTCGTGCTCATCGACTCGTGATCGTGCCGTATCGCGGCCGCCGCTGACGGCCCGCAGGTGGACGGAGCCGCCGCGGGCCACGTTCAGCAGCAGCCCGACGCCGGCCAGCAGCACGACGAGGTTCGTCGAACCGTAGGAGATGAAGGGCAGCGGCACGCCCGTCAGCGGCGCGATGCCCAGCACGACGAAGACGTTCAGCATGGCCTGGCAGAGCACGAGCGACGTCAGGCCGGCGGCCAGCAGCGCCGCGTAGCGGCCCTTCGCGCGCTGGGCGATGCGCAGGCCCGCCCAGGCGACCGCCCCGTACAGGCCGAGCAGCCCCAGGACGCCGGCGAGGCCGAGCTCCTCGCCGATCACGGCGAGGATGAAGTCCGTGTGCGCCTCGGGCAGGTAGAAGATCTTCTGGACCGACTCGCCGAGGCCGCGGCCGAACAGCCCGCCGGAGCCGATCGCGATCTGTCCCTGGACCGCCTGGAAGCCCGCGCCGCCGGCGTGATCCCACGGGTTGAGGAACGAGGTCAGCCGCGACTGGCGGTACGGGGCGCTCATGGCGTACAGCAGCACGACCACGCCGCCGATCCCCGCGGCGCCGCCGAGCCAGCGCATCGGCACGCCGGAGGCGATCAGCATCGCGCCGATCGTGAAGCAGATGACGAGCGCCGTGCCGAGATCCGGCTGGGAGGCGACGAGCGCCATCGCCGCGCCCGCGACGAGGCCCAGCGGCATCAGCTCCTGCCAGCGCCGGAAGCCGCGCGGGCGCTCGGCGAGGAAGGTCGCCGCGTAGAGGACGAGCGCGAGCTTGGCGATCTCGCTGGGCTGGAAGGTCAGCGGCCCGGCGCCGATCCAGCGCCGCGCGCCGTTCACCGACACGCCGAAGCCCGGGACCTTGACGAGCACGAGCAGCCCGATCGAGATCGCCAGCAGCGGGCCCGTGAGTGCCTGCAGCGCTGCAGCGGGGCGCGCGAGATGACGTGCAGCACCACGAAGCCGATCAGCCCGTAGATGACGTACTTGACGAGGAACGACGTGCCGTCGCCGCCGCCCTTGATGACGGTCGCGGCGGACGACGAGCTGTAGACCATGACCGCGCCGAAGGCGACGAGGCACAGCACCGCCGTCAGGAGGACGTCCTCCTCGATCGGGCGCGACCGCGTGCGAGTCGCCCGCTGGGCAGGGGCAGGTGCAGCGGAGGCGCGGGCGGCAGCGCGGGCCATCGGATGTCCCTTCGCCGCGAAGCCCGGCACTCCTCCCGGATGTCGCGCCTCACGTCCTCAGCCGGCGAATGCCGCCACCAGCGCCTTGAAGTGCGCTCCGCGCTCCTCGAAGCCACCGGGGTACTGATCGAAGCTCGCGCAGGCCGGCGAGAGCAGCACCACCTCGCCCGCCTCGGCGGCGGCTCGCGCGGCGGCGACCGCCTGCTCGAGATCCTCGCTCGGCACGATCTCCACGGCATCGTCGAGCGCGTCGGCGATGGCGCGGCGCGTCGGCGCCGATCAGGTACACCGTGCGGGCGTGGATCGAGACGACGTCGCGCAGCGCGGCGAAGTCCTGGCCCTTGCCCAGGCCGCCGAGGATCAGGTGCACCGGCGCGCTGAACGTCTCGAGCGCGACCTCCGTCGAGCCGACGTTCGTCGCCTTGGAGTCGTTGACCCACAGCACGCCGTCGACCTCCGCGACGTCCTCGATGCGGTGCTCCACCCCGCGGAAGCTGCGCAGGCCCTCGCGGACGGCCTCCGGGGCGATGCCCGCGCACAGGGCGGCCGCCGCCGCGCCCATCGCGTTCTCGAGGTTGTGCGGGCCGCGGATGCGGATCTCGGAGACCGGCATCACGTCGGCGCCCTCCCAGCGGATCATCTCGTCGCGAATCCCCAGGTCGACGTCCCAGCGCGGCCCGAAGGTCACGCGTCGCCCCCGCCCGCGGAACCGCTCGATCAGCTCGGGCGGCCCGATCGCGAAGTCGTCGCGGCCCTGGCGCGAGAAGATCTTCAGCTTCGACGCGGTGTAGTCCGCCATCGTCCCGTGCCGGTCCAGGTGGTCCGGGCTGATGTTCAGCAGCAGCGCGACGTCCGGGGCGAACGCCACGGTGTCCTCGAGCTGGAACGAGCTCGCCTCGCAGACGACGGTCGCCCCGGGATCGAGCGCGCCGACGAGCGAGCTGACCGCGATCCCGTTGTTCCCGGCGACCGCGACCGGCACTCCCGCCGCGCGCCAGATCTCCCCGAGCAGCTCGACGGTCGTCGTCTTGCCGTTCGTGCCGGTGACCGCGACGAACTGCTGCTCGAGCATCCGCCAGCCGAGCTCCATCTCGCCGTAGACCGAGATGCCGCGCCGCCGGGCCTCGGCGACGACCGGCGCCTGACGCGGGACCCCGGGGCTCTTGACCAGCGCCCGCGCCCGGTTGAGCTCCACCAGGCCGTCGACGCCCGTCCAGACCTCCATCCCCTCGTGGCGCAGCTCGTCGGCCTCCGGCGGCTTCCCGGCGTCCACGCAGACGACCGCCTCGCCGCGGCGCCACAGCACGTGCGCGGCGGCCGCGCCGGAGCGGCGCAGGCCGACGACGAGCCACGGGCCGACCGGAATCAATGGGCGACGACGGGGATCCACCGCCCCAACCATATGCGCCGGGGCTCAGGCGCTCAGCGAATCGATGCGCGGTACAGCGTGAAGCCGATCGCCGCGCAGACGATCGCGATGATCCAGAAGCGCAGGATGATCTTCGTCTCCGACCAGCCGCGCATCTCGAAGTGATGGTGGATCGGCGCCATCAGGAAGACGCGCTTGCGCCAGGTCTGGAAGGTGAAGACCTGGATGATCACGCTGAGCGCCTCGATCACGAAGATCCCGCCGAGCAGCACCAGCAGGAACGACGTGTTCGTCATGATCGCCATCGCGCCGATCGCGCCGCCGAGCCCGAGCGATCCCGTGTCGCCCATGAAGATCGTCGCCGGGAACGCGTTGAACCACAGGAACCCGACGCAGCCGCCGACGACGCAGGCGCTCAGCAGCGCGAGGTCGCCCTCACCGGTCGTCAGGTAGGTGATGCCGATGTAGGCGAGCATCACGATCCCGGCGCAGCCGGCCGCCAGCCCGTCGAGCCCGTCGGTGAGGTTGACCGCGCTCGTCGTGCCGGCGATCACGAGGTAGACGAGCACCGGGAACGCGAACCCGAGGTCGACGCTCGCGTCGACGAAGCGCAGGCGCACCGTCGTCGAGATCCCGGCCTTGTGGGTCGCGATCCACCACAGGCCGAGCGAGATGATCACCGTCAGGATGAGCTTCGTGCGCCCGCGCAGCCCCAGCGAGCGGCGCTGCACGATCTTCACGTAGTCGTCGGCGAAGCCGATCCCCGCGCAGGCGATCGCCGTCGCGAACACCCCGACCGCGCGCCACTCGTAGTTCGAGAGGATCAGGAACGGGATCGAGATGGCGAGGAAGATGATGATCCCGCCCATCGTCGGCGTCCCGGCCTTGCTGTGGTGGCCGGCCGGCCCCTCCTCGCGGATCTGCTGCCCGAACTCGCGGTCGTGCAGGAACGCGATGAACTTCGGCGACAGGAACACGCAGATGAGCAGCGCGGCGGTGCCGCCGATCAGGACCTCGCCCATCAGACGGCGCCCGCCGGGTCGGCGGCGCCGAGGCGCTCCTCGAGCGCCACGGCCACGGCCTCGAGCCGCACGCCGCGCGAGGCCTTGACGAGGATGGTGTCGCGCGGCTCCACGAGCGTGGGCAGCAGCGCGGCCGCCTGCGCCGCGTCGGCGACGCTGTGCACGGAGCCGCCGGCGAAGCTCTCGGCGGCCTCCGCGGCCAGCGGCCCGACGGTGACCAGGACGTCGACGCCGGCCGCCCGCGCCTGCTCGCCGAGCTCGCGGTGGAAGCGCCGCTCCTGCGGCCCGAGCTCGAGCATGTCGCCGAGCACGGCGACGCGCCGGGCGGGCGCCGTCTCGGCCAGATCATCGAGAGCGGCGCGCATCGACATCGGATTGGCGTTGTAGCAGTCGTCGATGACGGTGACGCCGCGGGCGAGCGCCAGCCGCTGCCCGCGCAGCCGCGAGAGCGCGACCTCGACGCGCCCGGCCGGCTCCACCCCGACGGCGCGTGCGGCGGCCAGCGCGGCGAGGGCGTTGCTGCGCATGTGCGCCGAGCTGAGCGGGAGCTCGAGGTCCGCCGGCAGCTCCTCGACGTCGCCGCCGGGCCCGAAGGTCACGATGCGGACGTCGTCGCGCAGATGCGGGGTCAGCGACGGCTCGCCGAACGGGATCACGGCGGTCGCGCCCGGCGCAAGCTCCGCGATCAGCTCGGCCTTCGTGCGCGCGATCGCCTCGATGCTGCCGAGCAGCTCGAGGTGGACCGGGCCGACGTTCACGATCACGCCGACGTCCGGGCGCGCGATCTGGGCCAGCTCGGCGATCTGCCCGGCGCCGCGCATCGCCATCTCGAGCACCAGCACCTCGGTCCCGGCCGGCGCGCGGAGGATCGTCAGCGGCAGGCCGATCTCGGTGTTGAGGTTCTGCTCGGTGGCGACGACGCGGCGCGTGAGGCTCGAGCATCCCCGTGAGGATGTCCTTCGTCGAGGTCTTGCCCGTCGAGCCGGTGATGCCGATCACCTGCGCGCCGAGATCCAGGCGCCACGCGGTCGCCAGGCGCTGCAGCGCCGCCAGCGGATCCGGCGTGGACAGCACCGCGCCGGCCGCCGGCCGCCGCGTCAGCTCACCGGCTGGCCGGGCGTGACCAGCACGCCCCAGGCCCCGCCGGCGAGCGCCTGGGCGGCGAACGCCCCGCCGTCGTGGCGGATCCCCGGAAGCCCGACGAACAGGTCGCCCGCGCCGGCCGCGCGCGAGTCGATCACCACGCGCGACGGGCCCGGCTCGCCGGCGCGTCCGGCGCCTGGCGCGGCGAGCCGCGCCCCGGCCTCCGCGGCGATCCGTGCCGCATCCCAGGCGCGCATCAGCCGCTGACCGCCATCAGCGCCTCGCGTGCGACCGTGACGTCGTCGAACGGCACCTTCACGCCCGCCGCGAACTCCTGCCCCTGCTCGTGCCCCTTGCCGGCGATCACGACGACGTCGCCGGGCTGCGCGAGCGCCACGGCCTCGGCGATCGCCGCGCGGCGGTCCTCGATCGCGTCGCACGTGCGCGCGCTCGCCGGCGGGCACCCCGGCCAGGATCTCGGCGATGATCGCGTCCGGATCCTCCGAGCGCGGATTGTCGGACGTCACGATCGCGACGTCGGCCCCGGCCGCGGCGATCGCCCCCATCAGCGGGCGCTTCCCGCGGTCGCGGTCGCCGCCGCAGCCGAACACGACGATCACCCTGCCGCGCGTCAGCCGCGCGCGGCGCGCAGGACGTTCTCCAGCGAGTCCGGGGTGTGCGCGTAGTCGACGAGCACCGCGAAGTCCTGGCCCGTCGTCGACGGGCTCGAAGCGCCCCGGCGCGCGGCCGGCCCGCGGCAGCTCCCCGGCGATCGTCTCGTCGCTGACGCCCAGCGCACGTGCGACCGCGACCGCGCCGAGCGCGTTCAGCACGTTGAAGCGGCCCGGGCAGCGTCGTGCGCAGCCGCAGCGCCGTCGACGCTGAAGGCCGAGCCCGTCAGCCCGGTCTGCACGTCGCGGGCGCGCAGCGCCGCGTCCTCGCTGTCGATGCCGATCGTCACCGCGTCCGGGAACTCCGCGGCCAGCCGGCGCCCGTACGCGTCGTCGACGTTGATCACGCGGCAGCCCGCGGACCGGCGCTCGAACAGCCGCCGCTTGGCCTGGAAGTAGTCCTCCATGTCCGGGTGGAAGTCCAGGTGGTCCTGCGTGAGGTTCGTGAAGACGCCGGCGGCCCAGTGGATCGCGTCGGCGCGGCCGCAGCGCGAGCGCGTGCGAGGAGACCTCCATCGACGCAGGCACGGTCGCCGGCGTCGAGCATCGCGCGCGAAGGTCGCCTGCAGGTCGATCGCCTCGGGCGTCGTGCGCACCGCGGCGCTGCGCACGCCGCCGACGACCTGCTCGACCGTTCCGAGCATGGCCCGTCTGGAGCCCGCCGGCCTCCAGCAGCGAGCGCAGCAGGAACGCGGTCGTCGTCTTGCCGTTCGTGCCGGTGATGCCCACCACGTGCAGCCGCGCGGTCGGGTCGCCGTGAAGCCGCGCGGCGGCGGGCGCCATCGCCGCGCGCACGTCGGCGACCACGACCTCCGGCACGCCGAGGCCCAGCGGCCGCTCGACGACCAGCGCGGCGGCACCGCGCGCGACCGCGTCCGGCGCGAAGTCATGGCCGTCGCGCGTGAAGCCGGGCACGCAGAAGAAGACCGTCCCGGGGCCGACCTCGCGGTTGTCGTAGGCCAGCGCGGTCACGGCGACGTCCGGACCGGCCGGCGCAGCGTCCCCGAAGAGCTCGCGCAACGTCATCGCCGGGGAGCGTACCCGCGCCGGTGGCGGCCAGACGAGGATCAGTTCGGCGCGATCCGCAGATACGGAAGGGCGAACGAGGCGATCTTGCCGAACGCGGGCGCGGCGACCTCGCCGCCGTAGATGGCGCCCTGGGGCTCGTCCACCATCACGGCGATCAGGACCTTCGGGTCGGCGGCCGGAGCGATGCCGACGAACGACGCGACGTACTTCTCCTCGGAGTACTTGCCGGTCGCCGGGTCGATCTTGTTGGCCGTGCCCGTCTTGCCGGCGAGCTGGTAGCCGGGGATCGACACCTCGCTGGCCGTGCCGCCGGGCGCGAAGACGCCTTCGAGCATCGTGCGCACGTCATATGCGGTGTGCGCCGAGATCACGCGGTGCCCGGGCGGCAGCGGGACGGGCTTCCCGCCGACCGCGCCGATGATGTGCGGCTTGCGCAGGATCCCGCCGTTGGCGATCGCCGAGTACGCGGTGGCCATCTGGATCGGCGTCACGAGCTCGCCCTGGCCGATCGGCAGGTTGCCCATCGAGGAGCCGGAGTAGTTCTTGAGCTTGATCGCGACGCCCTGCTCCTCGCCGGGAAGGTCGATGCCCGTCTGCGTGCCGAAGCCGAAGCGCCGCACCCAGCGATCGAAGCGCCGGGCGCCGAGCCGCTGGCCGATCGTGATCGCGCCGACGTTGCTCGACTGCGCGAGGATCTCGCCGGTGTCGAGCGTCACCCAGCCGCGGTCGTGGGACTCCTTGATCACGCGGTCGGCGACCTTGATCGTCGGCGCGAGGTTGAACGTCGTGTTCGGCGTGACCGCGCCCTCCTGGAGCGCGCCGGCGACGGTGAAGGCCTTGAACGTCGAGCCCGGCTCGTAGGTCGCAGCCGACGGCGCGGTTCTGCAGCGCCTACGCGGGTGCGGAGCCGGGGTCGTTGGCGTCGATCTGCGGCCAGTTGGCCATCGAGAGGATCGCGCCGGTGTGCGGATCCATCACGATCGCCGTCGCGCCCTTGGGACGGTAGGTCTGCGCCGACGCCCTGCAGGACCTCCTCGGTGCGCTCCTGGAGCTGCGCGTCGAGCGTCAGGCGGACGCGCTCGCCCGGGACGCTGCGGCGCACGTCCTGCACCTCGATCCTCTGGCGGCCGCCGTCGAGCACCGAGCGCTGCTCGCCGTCGCGTCCGTGCAGCACCTTGTCGTGGGCGTACTCGAGGCCGAACAGGCCGTTGCCGTCGAGGCCGACGCGCCGATCACCTGCGAGGCGAGCATGCTGCGCGGGTAGGTGCGCAGCGATCCCGGCGTGAGGTCGATCCCGGCGATGTCGAGCTTCTTGATCGCGTCGGCGGCCGCGCGCCGGGACGCGGCGCGCCAGGTACACGAAGCCGGTGTCGCGGCGCGCGAGCGCCTTCGTGACCTGGGCCTCCGAGACGCCCAGCAGCGGCGCGATCTGCGCCGCGGCCTTGACCGGGTCCTTGACGAGGTACGGCGTGGCCGAGATGTCGTCGGCGGGCTCGGAGATGGCCAGCGGCGCGCCGTTGCGATCCAGGATGGCCCCGCGGCGGGCCGGCAGCGCCTGCTCGGTGACCTGCTGGGACGGAGGCGGCGCTCGAGCAGGCTCGCGCCCTTGATGACGCCCATGTACGTCGCACGCAGCGCCGCGGCGCTGATCAACGCCAGGAAGATGGCGAAGAGCAGCCCGATGCGGCGCTCGACGAGCGCCATCAGCCCGCGGCCGCCGCTGCGGAGATCCCGCCCGTGTCGGTGCTCGTGGGGGCCGCGGCGACGGGCGCGCCGGTCGCCGGCGTCTGGGTCTGTGTCGGCGTCTGGGTCTGCTGTCTGCGTGCGTGCCTGTGCCTGGGCGGGTGCGCCGCCGCTGGGATCCTGCGTGGTGGCGGGAGCCGGCGTCGCGGTGGTCTGATCGGCCGGCGCCGCTGACGGATCGGTCTGCGCGGCGGTGGGGTCGGTGGCCGTCGCGTCGGCGCTGGTGGCCCCGGGCGGCGGCGGGCGGCGCCGTGTCGGCGAGCGGATCGGTCACGGCGGCCGCGGCCGCGGCGTCCCCACCCGAGCAGGGAGCGCGCGTCCCGGCCCGCAGGTAGCAGACGGCGCCCGGCCCCGGGCATGACCATGCCGAGCTGGCCGGCGACGTCCTGGATGCGCTGCCCGGCGTCGAGGCGCGAGATCGTCCCGCGCGCACCGGCGTTCTCGCGCTCGAGCACCTGGGCACGTGCGACGTTCTCCGAGATGCCGGAGTTCAGCTTCAGGAGCGAGACCTGCAGGAAGACGAGCCCGAGCAGCATCGCGGCGAAGATCCCGATCCACAGCCGGCCGCCGAGCAGGCCGCCGAGCTGCACGCCGGCCGGCGATGCGCCCGAGCGCGGGGCGCGGAAGCCGCAGCTCGATGCGCCCCAGGCCGGCGGCCGCGGCGCCGCCCGTCGCGCCGGCGACGCGCGGTCCGCGTGCGGGGCCGGAGACGCGGCGCGGGGAGCGCGGAGCCGGGCCCGGCGCAGCCCGCGGCGGTGACCGGGCTCGGCGGGTGTCCGGGGCGCGTGGCCGAGGCGGCCGGCGGAGGTTGCGGCAGGCGGTGTCATGCGGGGTTCCCCTCCGTGGCGAGCCTGCGGGCTCCGCGCAGTCGCGCCGAGCGCGACCGCGGGTTCGCGGCGAGCTCCTCGGCGCCGGGCGTGAGCCCGCCGCGCGCGATGAGCTCGGCCTGCGGCACGTGGCCGCAGCGGCAGACCGGAAGGTCGGGCGGGCAGATGCAGCCCCGCGCGAGGTCGGCCAGGAAGCGCTTCACGCGACGGTCTTCCAGGGAGTGGAACGAAATCCCTGCAAATCGGCCATTTCGGACGAGCAGGTCCCACGGCGAGCGGCAGCGCGTCGTCGATCTGGTCGAGCTCGTCGTTGACCGCGATCCGCAGCGCCTGGAAGACGCGCTTGGCCGGGTGCCCGGCGGCGAACCGCGCCGGAGTCGGGATCGCGTTCGTGACGACCTCGACGAGATCCGTCGTCGTCTCGATCGGGTGCCGGTCGCGCTCGCGGACGATCGCGCGCGCGATCGGGCCGGCGTAGCGCTCCTCGCCGTACTCGCGGAAGACTCGCGCGAGACGCCGCTGCGTCCCACGTGGCGACGAGGTCGGCGGCGCTCGGTCCCTGCGTCGGGATCCATGCGCATGTCGAGCGGCGCGTCCGCCGCGTACGAGAACCCGCGCTCGGGCGTGTCGATCTGCATCGACGAGACGCCGAGGTCCAGATAGACCATGTCGGCGTGCAGGCCCTCGTCGCGCAGGCCCGCCAGGCCGGTCGGCGAAGTCGGCGTGCACGAAGCGCGTCCCGCAGGGCGCCTCGGCGGCGAAGCCGGCGAAGCGCGCCTGCGCCTCCGGGTCGCGGTCGATCGCGACCAGCAGGCCGTCCTCGCCGAGCTGCTCGGCGACGAGCCGGGCGTGGCCGCCGGCGCCGAAGGTCGCGTCGACCGCGGTCTCCCCTGCGGCCGGCGCGAGCACCTCGATCAGCTCGGCGGCGAGGACGGGGACGTGCTCGGTCGCCATCGCGGAGCAGCTCATCCAGGTGGTCTGGCCGAGGTTGGCCGTCAGGTCGAGGATCTCCGGCGGACAGCTCGCCGTTGTAGGTCGCCCAGGCGGCGCGATCCCAGATCTCCAGGCACGGGCCGGCGCCGGTCACGAGGACCTCCTTGCGCAGGCCTCCGTGCTCGAGGAGGAACGCCGGGCAGCATCACGCGGCCGGCGGCGTCGAGGTCGGTCTCGATCGCGTTGGCCGGAGAAGTAGCGCTGCATCCGGCGCGCCTCGGGCGAGAGCGGGTTG
Organism: uncultured Solirubrobacteraceae bacterium; assembly: GCA_963781935.1. Lineage (GTDB taxonomy): Bacteria > Actinomycetota > Thermoleophilia > Solirubrobacterales > Solirubrobacteraceae > F1-60-MAGs163. The sequence goes on along the minus strand of CAWAHX010000005.1, from coordinate 618,189 downwards.
AGCCCGTCCAGCGCGGACGCGACGTAGGCCTCGTAGTCGCGCGGCGGTCCAGATCGCCACGCACGCGTCGACGCCCTTCGCGAGCACGACCGTCGGCTTCGAGCACCTCCCGGTACTTGGCGGGAACCGTCAGGCGGTTCTTCGCGTCGAGTGTGTGGTCGAAGGTGCCGGTGTAGGCCATTGAGGCTCGCCGCGCTGCCGGGCGAAGAAGGAGGTGCGGGCCGAGGTGGAGGAGTGGGAGGAGCCCCTCCACCCCGGTCCGCGTGCCGCATTAGTAACCCACTTCCTCCCACAATGCAAGCACAGCCGCACAATTTCTCCCACGACGCTCCCTCACGCGCCACCGAACGACCCTCCGGACCCCTCGAATCCGATGTTTTCCAGCGTTTTCCCGCGGTGGGGCGCGGTGGGCCTTTCCGTCCAGCCGTGCGCACCGGCCGTTGCAGACGGCGGCGGCGCACGGCGGATTGCAGACGGCGGCGGCTTCCGTCCGCCCGCTGTGCCTCGACGTGGGCGATCGTGGGAGGCCTGCGCATCGTCAACCGGTCCGCTGCCGCTGGCGACCCACGTAGCATTGCCGCGATGCCCCTGCCGACACGATCGACGACTCCCGGCCGCCCCTGGGCGCCGGCGCTGCTGGCAGCGCTCGCGGTGACCGCGATCGCCGGCTGCGGCGGTGGCGGCGGCGGCGCGAGCGGGAACGCCGACGCCGATCCGGCGTCGGTCATGCCGCAGGACGCCGGGGCATACGTCTCGCGTCACCGTGCGGCCGCAGGGCACCACGAAGGCGAACGTCGAGCGCATGTCCCGGGCGCTGTTCGACAAGCCCGATCCCGGCGCCGAGATCATCAGGCTCGTGAACGCGCAGAGCGCGGCCGGTGGCGGCCTGGACTTCAAGAAGGACATCGATCCGTGGCTGGGCAAGCGCCTCGGGCGTGGCGATCGTCTCCTCCAGCCCCAACAACTCGGACGCTCTCGTCGCCGCGTCCAGCGCGGACGACGCGAAGGCCGCCAAGGCGATCGAGAGCGCCTCGGAGCTCCCCCACGACACGACCTACAGGGGCGTGACGATCCATTCCTCCGCCGACGGCAGCAAGGCGGCGGCGCTGCTCGAGGACAACGTGCTCTTCGGCAGCACGCTCGCCGTGCAGGACGGGATCGACGCGGTCAAGGCCAAGACCACGCTCGCGACCCTGCCGGGCTACCAGCAGGCACGCGACAAGGTCCCGGCCGACGGGATCGCCGCCGCCTACGTCGACGTCGCCAAGCTCGTCGGCGCCGCCGCGAAGGCCGGCGGCCAGGGTGCGAACGCCCAGCTGCTCGGGACGCTGCTCGGTGGCCAGGCGCACGGGATCGCCGCCGCGCTGCAGGTGGGAACCGACAACCTGCGGCTGGAGGCGGCGACCGTCGGCGGCAACGGTGCGGCCTCGAGGCCGGCGACCGGCGGGGGCGGCGCGCAGGCCGTCGCCGGCCTGCCCGGCGACGCGTGGCTCGGCCTGGGCATCGGGGACGTCGGCAAGACCCTCGACGGGCTCCTCAAGGGCGTCGAGGGAGGCGGCGGCCTGCAATCGATCGGGGTCAGCGCCATCCTCGGCCAGGTCGCAGAGCGCGCTCGGCCTGCGCGTGCGCGAGGACCTGCTCGCCTGGATGGGCTCAGCCGGCATCTTCGTCCAGGGCACGGGCAAGGGCCAGGTCGGCGGCGGGCTGATCGTGCACTCCACCGACCCGGCGGCGACGCGGCGGGCGGTCCGGCGACTGGGCACCGCGATCCCGCGCCTGTTCAGCAGCGGCAAGGTCGGTGCGCTGAACGCCGCCGGCGTCGATGAGGGGTTCACCCTCAGCGGCGGGAAGCGGCCCACGATCGCCGTGGCCGCCGCCGGTGACCGCTTCATCGTGGCGATCGGCGCCGGCGCGCTCGCCGCCGCCCTGAAGCCGGGCTCGAGGCTCGGCGACTCCCCGGCGTTCCGGGACATCTCCGCCAAGCTCGGGAGCGGGCAGAAGCCCGCGTTCTACCTCGACATGGCCGCCGTCACCAGGCTCGTGGCGGCCCACGGCGGCTCCGACGCCCAGGCGCGCAAGGTCCTGAAGGTCCTGAGCAGGTTCACGCAGGTGGCCGCCGGCGGGCGCCAGGAGGGCGACTCGTCGGTCATCACCGTCGTCGCCGGCGTCAACACGCAGTAGCCCGGCGGCCCATCAGGCGCCGAGTCCGCTCACCATCCCCGCGGCGACCATCAGCAGCGCCGCCGGAACCAGCAGCAGCGCCACCACGAGCTGGATCTTCGGCGCGGCGCGCTGGGCGTGATCGTGGATCCGGCGGGCTCGCTCCGCACGCGCACCGGCGGCCAGCGTGGTGAGCACCGGACCAAGCGGCGCACCGTGACGGTGGGAGCGCACGAGCGCCGCCGCGAGCGCCTCGACCTCCGGGATCGGACAGCGGCGGCGCAGACGTTCGAGTGCCTCGACGTGCGCGACGCCGAGCCCCGCCCCCGCCGCGACGCCGCGCAGCTCCGCGGCCAGCGGCCCGCGGCCGTGCCGTGCCGCCTCCGCCAGCGCGCGGCCCGCCGGCAGGCCGGCCTCGGCGCCCAGCCTCAGGCGATCGAGCAGGTCCGGAGCCTCGGCGCGCAGGCTCCGGGCGCGCTGCCGAGCTCGGCGCAGGAGCACGCCGTCCGGCGCGAGGAAGCCGGCCGCGGGCGCGAGGACCAGCGCAACCGTCCCCAGACGGCCCGGGAGCACCCCGGAGAGCACGGCGGCGAGCGCCAGTGCGCCTGCGGCGAGGATGCACTTCAGCGCCATCACATCTTCGACGGACACGCCGGCGCGAACGCCCGCGGCGTCCAGGCGCCGCCCCAGGTCCCCTGGAGGCGGCGGCGCCCCGACGCGTCGTGCCAGGCCGCTCAGCGGCGCGGGCGCGACGGTCCGCTGAGCGCGGGCGCGCCCGGAGACGGCCTGTCGCCGCCGGCAGGGCGTCGCCGAGCGCGAGGGCCGCTGACGCCCCTGCGAGCGCGGCCAGCAGGGTCGCGGGACTCATCCCGCACCCACGCGCGCGATGCGGCGCACGGCGAGCACGGCCACGAGCTGCAGAGCCAGCGCCGCGAACGCCATCAGGCGCGCGAGCGGATCGCGCGCGATCGCGGCCAGCGCCTGCGGCGCGGCAAGCCCCACAACGACCGCGCCGAGCACCGGCAGCGCGAGAACGATCCGCGCCGTCAGCCTGGCCTGGGCGCTGGCGGCGCGGGCGTCGGCCTCGACGCGCGCGGCGACCGCCAGGCCCTCCGCGAGGTCGCGCAGGAGCCCCGCGAGGTCGCCGCCGGCCTCACGCTGGAGCAGCACGGCAGCCAGGATCGAGTCCCAGGGCCCCTCGCCCGCGCGCGACTGCAGCCCTGCGAGGGCGGCGGGCACCGGGGTGCCCAGCGCAATCTGCCGGCCCACGCCGGCGAGCGCCTCGCGCGCCGCCCCGGCGACCGCGCCGTCCCGTGCGGCGATCGCCAGCGACGCGGAGACACCGTGCCCGCCGGCGAGCGCGTCGGCGATCGCGCGCGCGCCGGCCGGCGCGCCGGCCTGCAGGTCGCGTCGCCATCGGGCGCGTCGCCCGCGGACGTACAGCGCTCCCGCGAGCGGGCCGAGAGTCCCGAGCGCGAGCGCCCCGGCCGGCCCCGCGACGAGCCAGCCGGCGGCCGCGAGCACGGCGCTTCCCGTCAGCGCCAGGCGCCGGCGCTCCAGGCGCGTGGGCTGCAGGCCACCGCGCCCGGCCGCCCCGGCGGGGGCCAGCGCGCCCGTGACCGCCGCGAGCGCCCGGCCACCCTCGATCGCGCCGAACGCATCCCACAGCGCAAGCACCGCCAGCACCCCCGCGATGCCGGCCACGGCGGCCGTCATGCCGCGCTCGCGAGGCGACCGGCCAGGCCGCCGCCCGCCGAGGGGCGCAGCAGCGGTCGTCCACCGCGCAGCGTGTACAGCTCGCGCGTCGCCGCGCCGCCCGCCACACGGATGACCTCGCTGACGGTGATCACGCGGCGCATCCCGTCGGCGGCCCGCGCCTGGTGGACGACCAGGTCGAGCGCGTCGGCGACCTGAGCGCGCACGGCGTCGTGCGGCAGGCCGATGCCCGCCATCAGCGCGAGGGTCTCCAGGCGCCGCAGCGCCTCCTCCGGTGACCCGGCGTGCACGGTGGTCAGCGACCCGTCGTGGCCGGTCGCCATCGCGCCGAGCATGTCGAGTGCCTCGGGCCCGCGCACCTCCCCCACGACGATGCGGTCCGGACGCATGCGCAGCGCGTTGCGCACGAGCCCGCGGATCGTCACCTCGCCGCGACCCTCGACGCTCGCCGGCCGCGCCTCGAGCCGGACGACGTGCGGGAGCGTGAGCCGCAGCTCGGCGGTGTCCTCGATCGTGATCACCCGCTCGCCCGGATCGAGGAACCCGGTCAGGGCTCCGAGCGTCGTCGTCTTGCCCGAGCCGGTCCCGCCGCAGACGAGGATGTTCATCCGGGCGCGCACCGCCCCGCGCGAGCAGGTCGTGCAGCGCGGGCGTCCAGCTCCCGCAGGCGACGAGATCGCCGGCCGACAGGCCGAGCGGGCGGAAGCGGCGGATCGTGAGGGCCGGGCCGTCGACGGCCAGCGGAGGCAGCACGACGTTCACCCGCGACCCGTCCGGGAGCCGCGCGTCACACATGGGCTCGGACTCGTCGACACGCCTGCCGGCAGGGGCCAGCAGCCGCTCGATCGCGTGACGCAGGGCATCCTCGGTCTCGAACGCCGCGCCCGTCTCGTGCAGCCGCCCCGCCCGCTCGATCCAGACCGGCCGCGTGCCCGACACGAGGATCTCGTCGACCTGAGGATCGCGCAGGAACGGCTCCAATGGCCCGAGGCCGAGCGCCTGCTCGGCCACGCGCGCCGCCAGCAGGTCGCGGGTCGCGGAGCTGAGGACGCCGGCCTCGCGATCGACGGCGCTGCGGATCCGTGCGCCCAGATCCTCGCCGGAGGCATCCCCGTCATGCGCCTGCGCGAGCAACTGCTCGCGCAGCGTGCTCGCGAGATCCTCCAGGTGGGCGGTGCGTGTCTCGGAGTCCACGAACCTCCTAGGGCGACGCCCGCCGTCACTTCCCCCGGTCGGTGGCCCCAGGAACGGCGACGGCCGCCCGGAGGCGGCCGTCGGTCAGGGGTGGGAGAGGCCGATCAGGGTGCTGGAGGGGTCACGGGGTTCGGGGGCGTCCAGGTCAGCGGGATCGGAAGGGTCGGATCAAGCGGGAACGGCGCCCATGCTCCGGTGAACGGCGGGTGCAGGGTGCAGACGCGTGAGGTCGGGTCCGGCAGGCAGGGGTTGTACGGGTTGACCAAGTAGTGCTTGCCGCCGCCCCAGTCGTGATAGCGGTCCATCTCGTCAGCGTTCGACCAGCCGTCGTGATCCTGGTCGTCGGCGCCGTCGAGCACGCCGTCGCCGTCGGAGTCCGGATCGACGTAGTTCACACCGCTCAGCGGCGAGCCGGAGTACGGGACCTCGGTGGGGTACTGCTGCGGCCACCATGCCTGCAGCATCGCGCCGTTCGCCTCGTCCCAGTTGCCCAGGCCGTCGTGGTCGCCGTCCTTCTCGTCATCGGTCAGCAGGCCGTCGTGGTTCATGTCGAGGTACTCGAGACCGGCCGGGACGACCGTGTCGGAGCCGTCGACGTTCGTGTCCTGGTCGCCGTCGGAGTAGGTGAGCGGCAGCTTGCCACCGGTCGTGTACTGCCAGAGGTTGTACTCCTGGATCATCGTCATCCCGTCCTGATCGAAATCGACGTTGGCGTCGGTGCCGTCGAGAGCGTTCGGGTAGGGGCGCTTGCCGGGGAAGGGCAGCGCGCGGGAGTTCAGGTCCAGGGCGGATTCGATCTCGAAGGTGTCGCTGACGCCGTCGCCGTCGGTGTCGACCTTGCAGGCGTCGGTGCCGTAGGTCTTCTCCTGGACGTCCGTCAGGCCGTCGTTGTCGTCATCGGGATCGAGCGAGTTGACGATCTTGTCCTTGTCGCAGTCCGCCCCGCCGGAGGCGTCGGGGGCGCCGCCGAAGGCGCCGGGCTGACCGATCTTGGGAGAGAGCTTGGTGGACGTGAAGGCGTCGCCGAACCGCTTGGCCAGGATCCGCAGGCGGAACCGGTACACGCCGGCCGTCCCGTCCTTGGCCGTCAGGAAGGTGGTGAGCTTCGCGGGCACGACCAGCGAGATCCGCGTGGAGGTCGCCTTGTCGGCCTTGGCGAAGACCGCCGGGCTGCCGTCGCGCTTGAACACGACCGTGTTCTTGTTCCTGCCCGGGATGAACCCCTTGCCGTTGATGACGATCTGCTGACCGACCTCGATCTTGAGGGGCGTGACCTTCGTGATCTTCGGACCGGCAGCGAGTGCCGTCGCCGAGCTGATCAGGGCGAAGAACAGGGCCAGCGGTACGACGAGCGCACGGGGCCCGCGGGGAACGGAGCGCAAGAGGGGCATTGCTGCGCCTATCGGCAGTCTGGCCGCGCCCTTGAGCCCCTCTGGCCTGATCTTCGACGTTCGATCGGCCTACCCCGACGGCGGCCGGGGCAGCGCGCGCAGCTCGCGGGCGCTGCTCTGCGCCTCGGTGAGGTACACCGCCTGGCGCAGCGTGACGCGCAGCGCGAGCGCCACGTGCGGCAGCCCCGCGCCCGAGCCCTCCCCGCTCGAGGCGACCGGCGTGGCGGCGACGACCTCCACGTCGCGCAGCGCCACCGACGTGCGCGCCCCGCCGCCCGGGCCGTCGCGCGTCACGAGCAGGTCCGCCCTGCTCCCGGGCGGGAGCTCACTCGAGGCGCCCACCGCGACGATCCGCGCGATCCGCTCGGCCCGCCCGGCGCCGTTGAGCGCCCCGGCAGGCCCGGGATCGACGCCGGCGAGCAGCGCGGGCACGAGATCGGTCCCGGCCGGCACGGCGACGGCCGTGCGCGCGCCGCTGACCTGCGCCGCGACGGAGAACGCGCCCTGCGGGGCGTAGCGCCCCGGAACCCGGCGCACCGACAGCAGCGCGTCGGTGATCCGCGCGCCGCGCGGGATCGACCCGCGTGCCACCACCACCCCCACCGCCGGGCCCAGCCTCCTTCGCAGCGCGGCCTCACGCCCGGCGACGTCGGAGGCGGCCAGCGAGCCCAGCAGCAGTGCGAGCCCGCCCAGCAGCGCCGCACGCCGGCGCCTGCTCATGCGGCGAGCGGCTGCAGCCCCATCGCGGCCGGCGCGGGCGCGTCCACGAGCCGGTAGCCGACACCCCAGACGTTGACGACGTACCGGTCGCCCGCGGCGCCGAGCTTGCGGCGCAGGCGGCAGGCGTGGGAGTCGAGCGTCCGCGTCGTCCCGACGGTCCGCTGTCCCCAGATCGAACGCAGCAGCTCCGCCTTCGTGAAGACGCGTGTCGGCTCTGCCGCGAGGACGCGCAGCAGCGCGAACTCCTTGGCGCTGAGCTCCAGCGCGACGCCGTGCAGATGCGCCGTGCGCGCGCTCGTGTCCACCTCGAGGTCGCTGACGCGCAGCCGTCCCGAGCCACGCCGGCGGTCGGACCTGCGCAGGACGGCATCGACGCGGCAGCGCAGCTCGCGGTAGCTGAACGGCTTGTGCATCACGTCGTCGGCGCCGCGCTCGAATGCGCGAACGCGGTCGAGCTCTCCGTCGCGGGCGCCGAGGACGACCACCGGGACGTGCGGGTCGATGCGGCTGGCGACGCCGTCCGCCTCGCGCACGTGGCTCAGGAGGTCCAGGCCGGAGCCGTCGGGAAGGCCGACGTCGACGAGCGCCAGGTCGGGGAACGACGTCTCCAGCAGGCGCAGGCCGTCGCGGGCGCAGTCGGCGACGATCAGGTCGTAGCCGTCGGCGGTGAGGTTGTCGGCGAGGAACATGCGCGTCGCCTCGTCGTCTTCGATGAGCAGGATGGTCGAGCGGTCGCGATTGGTCATGTAAGCCGTAGGAATCAGCGGCGGCAGTCTCGCCCCCACACGGCTGCGGAGGAACCCAACTACGATCGCCCGGTGAGCGCGCGCCAGAACCTCGGACCGCTGCTCGTGCTGCTCGGATCGCTCGGCCTCCTCGTCGTCTCGTTCTTCACCTGGTACGAGGTGGACCTGGGCGCGATCACGGGCGGCGCGACGTTCGCGCGGCGCTATGCGGACCTCAATCAGCTCGCCACCGGTGCCGACGCCTGGGCGCCGTGGGGCCTGTTCTGGGATCTCGCGCTGCTGGCGACCGTCGCCGGCGGCGCCGCCCTGGCGGTCTTCGGCCTCGCCACCGCCGGCCGGTCGGTCGGGGCCGCGCTCGGCGCGATGGCGCTCGGTGCGCTGGGCACGATGACGGTGCTGGTGCACATCCTGAACCGTCCCCAGCCGCGCTCCATCGTCAGCGTCACCGGGTCGGCGTGGATCGGGCTGCTCTGCGCCGTCGTGATCTTCGGTGGAGCGTTCCTGTGGTGGGACACTGCGCACCGGTTCCCGGCGCAGGACTGACCGCGCGCGGCGCCTCAGGTCTTCTGGCGCGTCGGGCGCACGAGGATCTCGTTGATGCTCACGCGCTGCGGCGCCGCGAGGGCGTGCACGATCGCGTCGGCGATGTCCGTCGCCTGCAGCGTCTCGCCGATCTCGCTCCTTCAGCTTCGCGGCGATCTCCTGGATCATCGGGTTGTTGTGCCCGAGCAGCTCGGTCTCGACGAAGCCCGGCTCGACGATCGTGACGCGGATGTCGGAGTTCAGCGCCTCCTGGCGCAGCGCCTCGCTGAATCCGCCGACGCCCCACTTCGTCATGTTGTAGACGGCCGAGCCGAACGACGCACGGCGCCCCGCGACCGAGCTGACGTTGACGATGTGGCCCGACGCCCTGCTCGCGCATGATCGGCAGCGCCGCGTGCGTGCAGTACAGGAGGCCGAGGCAGTTGACCTCGATCATGCGGCGCCACTCGCTCGGTGTCGGCGCCCTCGACCGGGCCGAGCAGCATCACGCCGGCGTTGTTGACCAGCGCGTCGAGCCGTCCGAGACGGTGCTTGGCCTCCTCGACGAACCCGCGTGCCTGGTCTTCGGAGGCGACGTCGACGGGGATCGCCGTGGCGGCCCCTCCCTCGGCCTCGATCCGCTTCGCGAGCTCCTCGATGCGGTCCGCGCGGCGCGCTCCGAGCGCGACCGCGGCGCCCGCCTCGGCGCACATCAGCGCCGTCGCCTCGCCGATCCCGGAGGACGCCCCCGTGATCGCCACCACCTTGCCGGAAAGGTCATATCCCATGGGCGCGAGCCTACCCGGCGAGCGCGCTGTCCGGGAAGGCGCCGCGGAAACCCGCAAACAGCGCGAATCGGTGCAACATCCCGTTCAGGGTTGCTGCTCAGAGAGGGATGCGCCGTAGGATCACGACGGGTTCGGCAGCGCCATCGATGGCCGCCGGGCCGCTCTTCTTTCTTCTTCTGGGACCCATGGACGCTTCCACGCGCGGCAACTACGACTCCGGCGAAGACTTCGTACTCGAGTACGGAGAGCTTCGGTTCACGTTCAACGAGCGTGACTTCAGCGAGCGCTGCGAGCAGGCGGGCCGCAAGCTCGGCTTCGTCGCCGGGATCCTGGACGACGGCGAGCTCGAGGATCTCGTGAACCTGGCCGTCAACGGCGAGATCCAGGAGCCCGCCTCCGCGCTCGGCGAGCACGTCAACGACTGCTGGCCCGAGCTCGTCGGCCCCGCCGACCGCTCGCTCGTGCACTGGCTGCGCCGGCTCGTGTTCCGCTCCGCCTGGCTGGACCAGCGCGTCAAGGAGTGCGAGCTCGACGTGCGGTTCGACGGCGAGACGCAGACGTTCTCCTACGTGCAGCCCGACCGGGGCGACGAACCGGTCGAGCTGGCGCCCGAGCCCTCGTGGGGCCGGGTCGCCTACATCCCGCGCTCTGCGGCCTGAGGCTAAGAGGCCTCGGCCACCTCGGTCGTCGCCGTCGTCGTCGCCAGCGCCTTCGCGCGGTTCTTGACGATCGTCGTGGCCTTGCGCGCGCCGACGAGCGCCTCGAGGCGCAGCGTGGCGCTGCCGGCCGGGTCGAGCACCGGGCGGCGTGCGGCGTAGGACGCCGCCGGATCCAGCGTGATCACGGTCGTCTCACCGCCGACGGCTGCGTGGCCGGCGGCGATCACGGTCAGCGAGCCGCCGTCGGGCACGTTGCGGGCGGCGGCCAGAGCGCTGGCGCGCGGTCGCGGCCGGCGTGTGGTCGAGCGCGTCGATGACGACGACGGCGTGACCGCCGCGAGCGGCGACGCGGCGTGCCGCGTCGATCGTGCGATCGACGGCCTGGGACTGGGCGTCGGCGCTTGCGGCGATCGTCGCCACCGCGGCCGGTTCGAGCTCGGCGGCGAGCCACTCCGGCGGTCTCCTCCGGACGTGAGCCGGCGAGCACGACCGACACCTCGACGCCCTCCTCGGCGGCGAGCTCGATCGCCAGCAGGCGCAGCGTGGTCGTCCGTCCGGACCCGTGCGGGCCGACGACGCTGACGCGTGATCCGCGGCCGATCGGCGCGAGGTCGCTGATCTGCTTGAGCGTCGCGTCCTTGGCCTTGAAGACGATCGGCGTCGACGGGAAGGCGGCCGCCAGCTCGTCGAACGGCGCGGGGACGGAGACCTCGTCGGCGGAGTTGCCGTTGATCGTCTCGACGCGCACGAGCGACGGGTAGCGCTCCGAGCGTCGCGGCCGGCGGACCGGGCCGCTGATCGTGTCGCCGGAGACGAGCTCGCAGCGGCGGACCTGGGCGGCCGAGACGTAGACGTCGTCGTCGCTGGGCTCCGGCGGGCTGAGGCGAACGAAGCCCGAGCCGTTGGCGAGGACCTCGACGGTCCCCTCCACGGTCTTCTCGGCGCCGCCTTCGCTCTCCGCCGCGTCACGGTCGCCGCCGGAGCGCCGGCCGTTCTCACGCCGGCGGCCCTCACCGGAGCTGCGCGGGGTGCGGCGTGCGGGCGCGGGCGGGCGCGGGGGTCTCGGAGGCCTCGGCCGGCTCGGTCGCGTCGGCAGGCTCCTCGCCGCCGTCGCCCTCGTCGGCTCGCGGAATCCGTCGTCGGCGGCACGGGAGCGACCGCGGCCACCGCGGCTGCGGCGCGGACGCGCCGCCGAGGCATCGTCCTCACTCGGGGAATCGGGTACGGCGACGGCCTCCTCGGCGGGGGCGCCGCCGGGCTGGCGCTCGAGGATCGTGTCGACGAGGTCGCCCTTGCGCAGGCGCCGGAAGCCGTCGATGCCGAGCTCGGACGCGATGGCGTGGAGGTCGGCGAGCGGACTGCCCTCGAGGGCGTCGCGAGAGAACAGGGACATGGGGAACTCCTTCAGTCGGATGAGGATCGGTCGGCGTCCGGCCGCGTTGTGTCAGCGGCCGGCGACCCGTGGTGTCCGATGGACGGTAGCGCGACGCTCGGCGGGACGTCAGCCCGCGGCGGGCGGATCCGCCGCGATCCACTTCAGCCCATCGTCGTCCTCGTCGAACTCCGGGACGTCGTCGAGGCCCTCCAGCACGCGCCAGACGCGCAGGTAGTCGACCGCCTGGGCGACGTCGTGGACGCGCACCATCGCGGCGCCCGCGGCGACGCCGTGACCGAGGGCGGCGAGCGTGCCGGCGAGCCGCTCCCCGGGCGGCCGGCCGGTGATCGCGCCGACGAAGTACTTGCGCGAGACCGGCAGCAGGATCGGGCGGCCGAACGCCCGCAGCGACGGCAGCGCGCGCAGCACCTCGGCGCTCTCGGCCGGCGTCTTGGCGAAGTCGGGACCCGGGTCGATGATGATCTGCTCGGCGCTCACGCCGTGCGCCAGCGCCAGCGCCATGCGCTCGCGCAGGAAGCCGGCGACGTCCTCGCACGACGGCGCCGTCGTACTGCGCGAAGTGGACCTCCTTGGGCCGCGCGCGGGTGTGCATCACGACGAGCCCCATCCCGGTCGCGGCCGCGACGTCGGCGAGCTGCGGGTCCGCCAGGCCGCTCACGTCGTTGAGGATGGCGGCGCCCGGCGGCCGCCGACGCGGCGGCGACCGCCGGCTTCCAGGTGTCGACGGAGAGGAGCACGCCCTCGGCGGCGAGGCGCTCGATCAGCGGCACGACACGCTCGATCTCGACGTCGGCGGCGGTCACGCCGGTGTACGTCACGCCGGACTCGCCGCCCACGTCGATCAGGTCGGCGCCGTCGCCGACGAGCCGCATCGCGTGGTCGAACTGACGCTCCACGGTGTCGAGCCGCACGGCGTCGGAGAACGAGTCCGGGTTCGCGTTGACGATCCCCATGACGAGTGGCCGTCCGGGCGTGAAGGTCAGCGTCCGTCCCGGAAGGCGCAGCTCGGCGGGACTGTCGGGCACGGATCGTCATGTGGTGGGTACGTAGCGCAGGACGAGAAGGTCGTCGGCGCGCGTGACGTCCTGCAGGCGCAGCTCGAGCGGCGGGTCGAACAGCGCGCCGTTGACGACGCTCAGGCCGTCGCCGGCGACGACGAGCGGCGAGAGCGTCAGCACGAGCTGGTCGACGAGGCGCTCACGCAGCAGCTCGTGCAGCAGTGTCGGCCCGCCCTCGGACAGCACCGTGCCGGCACCGCGGGCCCTCAGCCGCTCCAGGCAGGCGCGCGCGGTCAGCGTGCCGGGGGCGAAGCGCTCGACCTCGACGTCCGCGCCGCGACCGGTGACGGGAGCATCGGACTCGGTGAAGACGAGGATGCGCTGGCCGGCCTCCGCGAACAGCGGGATCTGCTCGAGCTCCGGGTCCAGGCGGCGCGAGATCGTCGCGAGCAGCGGGGCCGGCGGAAGGCCCCGCGCCACCCGGGCCGCGCGATGCGGCGGGTCCATGAGGTTGGCGTACCCCTCGCCGATCAGCGTGCCGGAGCCGACGAGCATCGCGTCGACCGGCGCCCGCATCGTGCGCAGCAGCAGCCGGTCGACCGTGTTGCTCAGCCCTCCCGCGCGACCATGGACGGTCGCATGGCCGTCGGTCGACCCGATCATGCCGACGATCAGGCGCACGCGCTCGGGATCCTCACCCGCCGGCGGTTCCCAGAGCCCCATGCGCTCGACGAACGCGTCGACGCTCTGCGGCGGACCGGATGTGCCGAGCGGCTGCAGCGGAGCGCTCACGGCCCGGATCCTCGCATGCCGGGGGGCGATCGCGCCGGGCGTCGGCCCGGCGCCCGCGCGGCCTACTTCTTCTTGCCCTTCTTGGACTTCTTCTTGGGGAGCTTGATCTGCACGGTGCGCACCGCGACGGTGGCGTTCCCGGCGTTGTCCGTCGCGCTGATCCGGACCTTGAAGCGCCCGCGCGGGAAGATGTGGCCGAACGTGATGCGGTCACCCAGGAAGACGGTCGGCAGCGTGCCGTCGGCGTAGTCGATGCGCACCTGCCGCACGCCGGAGCCCAGCGGGCTGCGCAGGTCGACCGCACGGATCGCGAAGGTCAGCTTCTTCCCCACCCGGCGGGTTCCCCCGATCTTCACGAGGAGCTTCGGCGCCGTGCCGTCGACGCGCAGGTTGCGGCTGTCCGAGCGCGCGACCTGGCCGCGGCGATCGGTCGCGACGATCTGCCAGCGATGGAGGCCGTCGGGGATCGGCAGCGGCAGCGTGAACGACGTGCTCGGGACCGGGGCGCCGATCGGCTGGCCGTCGATGATCACCTGGTAGTTGATCCCGCCCCACAGGTCGAACGAGTCCGACCAGGCCAGGACCGGCTGGTTCGTCCGGCGCCAGTTCGTCGTCGTGTTCAGCGCCGGGATCCCGGGCGTACGGTCGTAGACGGCGACGACGAGCCGGCGATCGGTGTCGGCGCCCTGGACGAACGCGATGGCGGCGTCGCCCGCGCGGTCGACGTCGGCGTCGAGCCCCGCGGCCGGGTCGACCTGGCCGAGGGTCCCGTCGGAGACGACCGTGTCGGCTCCGAACGGCGGCGGCTGGTTGAGCGCGACGTCGTCCTCCAGCGTCACGGCGTGCGCCTGCGCGGGCGCGCCGGGCGCCGGCGCCTGCAGCCAGGCGGCGACCCCATCGAAGTTCTCGGCGGTCGAGACCACGGGCTGCGCGACGACGCCGCCCGCGACGCCGAGCGGCCGCGGCGGGGTGATGCCGTCGTCGCGAATCACCGAGGCGACCGTGACGCCGCCGGGCACCTCGACCGCGATCATCCCCTGGCCGCGGCCGTTGATGCCGACGCGCGGGTTGCCGACCGCTCCGAAGGGCGGGTTGCCGTCGACGCCGACCGGATCGTCGAATCCGGAGCCGCGCAGGCGGCGAGCGACGGCGCGCGTCACCGTGCCGCCGCTGCCGTCGGGGAAGGCCTGGCGGAAGACGACCCAGGCGAAGCTCGAATCGTCCTCGAAGCTCACGTCGGGCGTGTCGGCCGGGCCGCCGGGCCGCCCGTCGAGCGTCGCCGCGCTGCCGTCGATCGGGAACGCCGACAGCCGGCCGCGGATCAGGCGCCGGGCGACGACGCGGGTCGTGGTCGCGTCGCTCTCCCCCCACAGGACGACGCCCGTGCCGTCGGACGAGGTGGACACCCGCGGACGCCGTGCGTCACCCGTCCCCGCGTCGCTCGCGACGTTCAGGTCGAGCGGGTCGGGGTACACCTGGAAGGCGCTCTGGCGGCGGGGCAGGTAGGCGGCCCGGACGTTGCCGCCCTGCGCCCACGTGGCGTAGGCGACCCCGTTGATCGACATGTCGACCGAGGGGTCGGCGCTGCCCGGGTCGCCGAGCGCCTGCGGAGCGCTGAACGGCTGCGTCTGGTCGGGCCGGATCACGAAGAACACGCCGGCGGCGTTGGCGAACACGACGACGACGCGGCCGCCGTCGGAGGCGGTCACCGAGGGCCGGCCGATCAGCGCCGGCAGACCGCCGTCGATCCGGACGGGCGCCTGCGGCGCACCTCCGCCGAGCAGCGAGAGGAAGACGTGGTCCTCGCCGCCGTCGCGGCGGACGTAGACGAGTGCCCCGCCACCGTCGCGCGCGACGTCGACGTCGGGCAGCCCGCGGACATCCGCGCTGGGGCCATCCACCGGCACCGCCGGGAAATAGGCGCCCGCGGATCGCTGGGCGACCGCAGGCGCGATCGGCCCGCAGGCCGTCAGCACCAGGGTCACCGCGAACGCGCGGCGCAGCGTCGTCCTTGCCGCCGAAGTCACCAGAACATCACGAAGGGTACGGGGCGCCGACGCCGTCTGCGACGATTCCCTCCTCGGCGGCCTCCTTGCAGGAACGCCTGCGCCTCGAGCTCGGACGCGGGCCTCGTCCCACCCCAGGTCCTGCGCCATCGCCCGCGCCACGCGCAGCGCGAGCACCTCGTCGGACACCGCGCGCGCCGCCAGCAGCCCGAGCCGCGTGCGGCGCAGCAGCGCGTCGCCGACCGACCGGGCCTGCTCGCGGCGGGCCGCGTACACCGCCTCGGCGAGCAGATCCGTCGGGCCGTCCGGCGACGATCGGCTGGGCCAGCTCGCCGCGCTCGGCGGCGACCGCCAGCACGTCGCGGGCGACGTGGCCGTAGCGTCCGGCGAGGCGCTCGTAGGCCTCGTCGGGGACGCCCTCGACGCGCGGCAGCGTCGGCGGCGTCGATCGACTGCCCGAGCGGGATCTCCTGCGTGCGGCACGGCGCCTCGCGCGCATCGCGCTCGACGAGCCGGTCGACGGTCATCTTCGCCATCCGCCGCCACGTCGTCAGCTTGCCGCCGGTGATCGTGATCATGCCCGCTGCTGGTCTCGTACAGCTCCGCCTTGCGCGAGATGTCGACCGACTTCTTCGGGTCGCCGGTCGAGATCAGCGGGCGCACGCCGGCGAAGGCGCCGCTGAGATCGGCGGCGGTCAGGCTCGGTCGCGAAGAAGCCGTTCGTCGCGTCGAGCAGGTACTCGATGTCCGCGGCGGCCGGGCGGATGTGGTCGAGGTCCTCGTCGTCGTAGTCGTTGTCGGTCGTCCCGATCAGCGTCGAGCCCGAGCCACGGCAGCGCGAAGATCGAGCGCCCCTCCCCCGCCGGCACGATCGCGCCGTCGCGCAGCGGCAGCAGCTCGCGACGGACACCGTGATGTGCGTGCCGCGGCTCGGCGCGATGCGCGGGACCTCGGCCTCGTCGTGCAGCTCGTCGGGCCGCAGCCGGTCGGCCCAGACGCCGGTCGCGTTGACGACGTTCTCGGCGCGCAGGTCGAACGACGTCGCCGGTCTCCGCGTCGCGCACGCGCACGCCGCGCGCACGGCCGGCCTCCTCGACGAGCTCGGTCACCTCCAGGCGGTTGGCGCAGACCGCGCCGAAGCGCTCCGCCTCGCCCAGCACGGTCAGCACGAGGCGCGCGTCGTCGGTCTGGCAGTCGTAGAAGAGGTAGCCGGACGTCGGCTCGCGCGCGGCCAGCGCGGGAAGCCGCTCGACGACCTCCGCCCCGCTGATGATGCGGTGGCGCTCGGGCGCCCAGTCGCGGAACTCGTCCTCGTCGTCGTCGCTGCGCCGGCGCCGGCCGCGCAGCTTGTCGACCGACATCACGTCGTAGAGGTTCAGGCCCACGCCGACGAGCGGTCGGGCTTCTGGCCGTCGAAGGCGGCGACGACGAGCGGCAGCGGCCGGACGAGATGCGGCGCCAGCTTGACCATCAGCTGGCGCTCGAGCAGCGCCTCGCGGACGAGCCCGAGGTCGAAGTTCTGCAGGTAGCGCAGCCCGCCGTGCACGAGCTTCGACGAGCGGCTGGACGTGCCCGAGGCGAAGTCGGCCTTCTCGACCAGCGCGACGCGAGTAGCCGCGGCTGGCGGCGTCGAGCGCGACCCCGGCGCCGGTGATGCCGCCGCCGACGACGACGACGTCGAACGGCTCGGAGACGAGGGCGGCGAGCGCCTGGTCGCGCGTGATCATGCGTGCGTCAGTGTCGCATCCCTGACCGCCGCCGGGCGCCTGCGGCGGGCCTTCGGCTCAGCGAACGACGCCGGGCTCGCGCGCCCACGTCTCGCGCTCGCGGTCGAACGCGTCCCAGTCCGGCAGGCGGCCCGCCGCCGTCGTCCGGCTCGCCGGGCCGTCGTCCGGCGGCGAGGCCGCCGGGGCTCGCAGGATGTGCGCGGCGAGGGCGAGCATGCAGACGCCCGCGGTGATCGTCAGCAGCCCGTCAGCGGGATGGCGGATCGCCGCTCAGACCGAGGCCGAAGGGCAGCGAGACCAGCCCGCCGCCGAGCAGCGCGATCGTCGGCAGCGGCCGCTGCCGGGCCGCCGGCGGGCCCGCGAAGCCCCAGGCGCCGACGGCCCCCATCAGGGCCAGCAGCGCGATCACGGCCGGGAGTGGCATCGACCACGGCGATACGCCCCTCACCGGCGTCAGGATGACGGATGAGGGCCTGTTGCGCGACTGCGACGGAGATCCTGTTTCGCGACTCCGCCGGCGGCTTTGCCGCCGGCTGAGCGCGACGTTACAAGGCGCCGGCTGCGTGCGACGCTACAGGGCGGCGAGCTCGCGCGTGATCTCGGCGACGCTGGTCTTGGCGTCGCCGAACAGCATCGACGTCATCGGCTCGTAGTAGAGCTCGTTCTCGATGCCGGCGAACCCGGGGTTCATCGAGCGCTTGAGGACGATCACCGACTTCGCCTCGTTGACGTTGAGGATCGGCATCCCGTAGATCGGCGAGGCGGAGTTCGTGTTCGCGGCCGGGTTGGTGACGTCGTTCGCGCCGATCACGAGCGCGACGTCGGTGCGCGAGAACTCCGGGTTGATGTCGTCCATCTCCTTGAGCTGGTCGTAGGGCACGTCGGCCTCGGCCAGTAGCACGTTCATGTGGCCGGGCATGCGCCCCGCGACCGGATGGATCGCGTACTTGACCTCCACCCCGCGCTTCTCCAGCGCGCTGGCGAGCTCCTTGACGGCGTGCTGGGCCTGGGCGACCGCCATCCCGTACCCCGGGACGATCACCACCAGGCGCGCGTAGGCCATCTGGATCGCCGCGTCCGCCGCGGACGTCGCCCGCACCGTGCCGCCGTGCTCGCCTGCGCCGGTCGCACCCTCGATCTGGCCGCCGCCGCCGAACCCGCCGGCGATGATCGACGGGATCGAGCGGTTCATCGCCTCGGCCATCAGCCGCGTCAGGATCGTGCCCGACGCGCCGACGATCATGCCCGCGACGATCAGCGCCGTGTTGTTCAAGGCAAGGCCGGTCGCCGCGGCCGACAGGCCGGTGAACGCGTTCAGCAGGCTGATCACGACCGGCATGTCCGCGCCGCCGATCGGCAGCACCACGAACAGCCCCAGCAGCGCCGAGGAGATCAGCAGCAGCACCATGTACACGCCCGGAGGTCTCACCGGACGGCGATCGCGATCGCCGCACGCGACCGCGATCACGAACAGGATCAGGTTGATCGGCTGCTGCGCCTTGCCCGCGCCGATCGGGCTGCCCGGCAGGATCTCCTGCAGCTTGCCGAACGCGACGTTCGACCCCCAGAAGCTGATCGACCCGACGATCGCCGCGAACAGCGACGGGATCACGAACGTCAGCTTCAAATTGTCGTAGCCGGAGGTCTCGTTGAACTCCGCCCACGCGATCAGCGCGACAGCCCCGCCGCCGACACCGTTGAACAGCGCGACCATCTGCGGGATCTGCGTCATCTTCACCTGACGCGCCGCCGGCACGCCGATGATCGTCCCGATCACCAGGCCGAACACGATCAGGCCCCAGTTCCCCATCCCGGGATACAGGAAGGTCGCGACCAGGGCGATGCCCATCCCGACCGCCGCGATCCGGTTCCCGCGAACCGCGGTCCGCGGACCCGTCAGACCACTGAGCCCGTAGATGAACAGGCTGAACGCGATGATGTACAGCACCGCGATGAAGTCGGCCTTCTGAAAGAAGGACGTGGCGAGCAGCACGCTCACACTCATGATCGGCCACCAGCATCCGGATCGCCCAGCGCGTGGCCGGCGGCGCGAAGCGGGGCGGTCGCCTCCCACGCACGGCGCCGAAGCTCGGTCGACCGCACCCCGTCGAACGGATCAAGCCGGTCGGCGGCGTCTCGCGCGACGGCCAGAAGGCCGTTGCATACCTCGAGCAGGAGGATCACCTCCCGCTCCAGCGCCACTGCTGCCAGCTTCTGGCAGTGGAGATCGAGCACCGATTCAACGTCCTCGACGCTCACTTGTCGTCCTCGTGCGTGGGCGCGGGCTCGGGCTCGGGCTTGCTCTTGAACATCTCGAGCATGCGGTCGGTGACCAGGAAGCCGCCGACGACGTTGATCGTGCCGAAGATGATCGCCACGACGAGGATCGCCTTGTTGAACGCGCTCAGGTGATCACTGAGGCCGAGCACGAGGATGCCGCCGAGCACGACGATCCCGTGGATCGCGTTCGTCCCGGACATCAGCGGCGTGTGCAGCGTGTTCGGGACCTTGGAGATCACCGCGTACCCGACGAAACCGGCCAGCACGAGGATCGCGACATTCGTGACGAACACCTCAGCCCTCCTCAATCTCCGAACGGATCGCTTCGAAATCCATCGAAGCGATCGTCGCTGCGACGATCTCGTCCTGTGCGACCAGGTCGCCGATCGCCCGGAAGTGACGACGCATCGCCGAAGCGCAGCTGAAGCGGTAGGACTCGTAGGAGGCCGGGACGTAAGCGACTCGTAGGTCCCGCCCAGACGGCTCGATGACGAGCATCACTTCGCTGCCACCCTCGTTTCGGCGGCGGCTTTGGCGCCGGGATGGACGATCTCGCCGTCTCGCGTCAGGCACGAGCCGCTGACGATCTCATCCTCGAAGTCCAGCACGACCTTCGCCTCGCTGCCCTCGTCGCCCTTGGGGACGATCAGGTCCAGCAGCGACAGGACGTTGCGCGCATACAGCTGGCTGGAGTGCTCGGGCATGTGCGCCGGCAGGTTCAGCGGGCTGACGATCGTCACCTGATGCTCGACCGTCGTCTGCCCCGGCGTCGTCAGCTCGCAGTTGCCGCCGCTCTCACCCGCCAGATCGATGATCACGCTGCCGGGCTTCATGCCCTCCACGGCCTGCGCGGTGACGAGCCTGGGGGCCGGGCGCCCCGGCACGAGCGCGGTGGTGATCACGACGTCAAAGCCCTTGATCGCGTCGGTCAGCGCCTGCTGCTGGCCGGCGCGCTCCTCGGCGGTCAGCTCGCGCGCGTAGCCGCCCTCACCGGCCGCCTCGAGCCCGAGATCCAGGAAGCTCGCACCGAGCGACTCGACCTGCTCGGCGACCTCCGGGCGCACGTCGTAGCCCGTCGTCACCGCACCCAGGCGCCGCGCCGTCGCCAGCGCCTGCAGCCCCGCGACGCCCGCGCCGAGCACGAGCACCTTCGCCGGCGGGATCGTCCCGGCCGCCGTCATCAGCATCGGGAAGAAGCGCGTCAGGTGCTCCGCGGCGAGCACGACCGCCTCGTACCCCGCGACGTTGCTCTGCGAGGACAGCGCATCCATCGACTGCGCACGCGAGATCCGCGGGATCGCCTCCATCGCCAGCGCCGTGACCCGCGCGTCGCTCGCCGCCTTCGCGGTCTCCACGCTCGTCAGCGGCGCGAGAAACCCGATCAGCACCGCACCCTGGCGCATCTGCGCGATCTGCCCCGGCTGCGGCGGCGCGATCGTCACGACCACGTCAGCGCCCCAGACAGCCGCCGCATCGCTCAGCGTCGCCCCGGCCTCAGCGAACGCCTCGTCGGGGATCAGCGCACCGCCGCCCGCACCGCGCTCGACGAGCACCTCGATGCCGCGAGCAGCGAGCTTGCGGACGACCTCGGGCACGAGAGCGACCCGGCGCTCACCCGCAGCAGATTCCTTCGGGACGGCTAGACGCATCGGGTGCGGAAAGCTAACCCATCACGCCGTTGGTCGCCGTGTGGTGCCATCTGGAGCGATCGTCATCGCCGCACGATCCGTACGGGAGAGCGGTCGCCGCGCGAGAGCGGCGAGGGCCTCGGCGGTCACCCAGACGGGCGTCTGGGCGCTGGTGCGCGAGTAGCGCACCAGGCCGCCGGTCGTCTGCAGCGAGCGCAGGTAGGCGAGCGGCGAGCGGGCGCCGCGACGGCGCTGGCGATCCGGATTGCGGCCGGCGGCGACGAGCGCCTGCACGACGGTCGCGGTCGACTGCGCGTTCGAGGCGCCCGGCGGCTGCAGGGCGTAGCCGCCGTCCGGGTTCTGGGTGCGCGCCAGCCGTGCCGCAGCGCGGCGCGCCGCACGTGATCTCCCGCGGCCGGCGGCGGCCAGCGCCTCGATCGCGCCGGCCGTGTCGTCGGCGCCGCTCGGCCCGCCGCGGCCGGCGAAGTTGAACCCGCCGTCGCGGTTCTGACGGCGCTCGAGCCAGCGCGCGGCGCGGCGCACGGCGGCCGAGCCCGCGCTGACGCCTCCCGCCCGCAGCGCCAGGATCCCGTACGACGTCAGGTTCACGAGCCCGCCGAAGGACCCGTCGGCGCCCTGTGCCCGCGCGCAGACGCGCCGACAGCCCTCCGGTGCGCGGCGAGAGGCCGGCGGCGGCGAGCGCCAGCGCCGTGCGCTCGAGGTCCGCGACCGAGCGCGAGCGCGAGGCGTAGCGGCGCAGCAGCGACTCGGCGGAGCGCCCCGAGCGGCGGACGCTGAGCGGGTCGTAGCCGGCCGCGGCCAGCCCGATCACGCTCCACGACGTCTGCACCGCGCTCGACGGCGTGCGCGGCCCGGTCCCCCAGCCGCCGTCGGCGTTCTGCACGCTCTGGAGGTAGCGCGTCGGCCGGCAGCGTGCCCGCCGGCGCCGCACGGGCGCCCGCCGGGGCCAGCGCGGCGCCGGCGATCAGCACGGCGACGGCGAGCGCGGCCACCGGAGCGGCCAGCGCGGGAGCGTCCGTCCAGCTGACGTCCAGCCGAGCGCGGTAGCGCAGCAGCGCGCGGACGAGCACCGGGCCGAACGCCAGGCAGAAGACGACGTTGCCGATCGCATGGGCGAGGTTGAAGGGCAGCGAGGTGGCCGAGATCGCGAGGAACTGCCCGGCGGTCTGCTGACCGCCGTAGGTCACCCACACCGACAGGTCCATGATCACGCCGAACATGAGCCCCGCGGCGCCGCACGTGAGCGCCAGCGGCACGCGGCCGGCGCGCCGCCCGGTGGCACGGCCCAGCGCCGGCGCCGATCAGCCCGCAGAGCCCCCAGGCGACCATCTGCCACGGCGTCCACGGCCCCTGCCCGAAGACGAGGTTGGAGGCCAGGGCCGTGACCGCCCCCACGACGAACCCGGGCGCGCCCCCGAGCGCGAACCCGGCGATCAGCACGATGTCCGTCGTGGGCTTGACGTTCGGCAGCGGCGCGAAGGCGATCCGGCCGATCACGGCGAGCGCCGCGAGCGTGGCGACGAGCGCGAGCATGCGCGAGGTCGGATGCGTGCGCTCGTACCAGGTGAACCCGGCGATCAGCGCGATCGCCAGCACGAGGAACGACGCGAGCTCCCAGCTCACGGTGCCACCTCGAAGGTCATCCGCGCGCGCAGCAGGTCGCCGCCGTCCTCGGGCGTCAGCGCCGGGTCCTCGCGATCGTTGTCGTCGCCCAGGACGCGCGCGGTCTCGGTGGCGAAGTGCCAGCCGCCGCTGAGGATCTCGCCCGCGGAGGCGTCCGCGATCACCCGCCCGTCGGCCAGCAGCACCACGCGATCGGCGGTGGCGGCGGCGAACTCGGCGTCGTGCGTTGCGACGAGCACCGCGGCGCCCGCGCGTCGACATGGCCCGCAGCCGGCTTGCCAGCTCGCCCTTCGCCGCGCGATCCATCCCCCGGGTCGGCTCGTCGAGCAGCAGCGCTGCGGGCGCGGCCGGCGCGTCGAGCACGATCGCGAGCGCGAGGCGCTGGCGCTCGCCGCCGGAGAGGTCGCGCGGATGGCGGTCGACCAGGCCGGCCAGGCCGACGGTCTCCAGCGCGCCGAGGCTCGCCTCGTCGCCGACCCGCTCGTGCATGACGTAGTCGCCGGGATTCTGCAGCAGCAGCGCGACGCGGCCGGCGGCGCTGACCGAGCCGCGCGTGGGCTCCTGCAGGCCGGCGAGGTGGCGCAGCAGCGTGGACTTTCCCGCGCCGTTGCGGCCCATCAGCGCGACGCGCTCGCCTGGGGCGAGCGTGAGGTCGACGCCGCGCAGGATGGCGCGGCCGCCCTTGAGCTCCTGCCACACGCCGCGCGCTCGCACGGCGGCCGGCGGTGTGCTGCGGCGCAGCCCACGCCGACGCAGATCGCGGCGCGCGCGCGGGCTCGCGTGCGGACCGGGAAGCGGGCGGGCGGCCGGCTCCCCCGCGAGTCCGTGGGAGCGCAGCGTCGCGCGGGCCTCCTTGACGCCGGCGGGGAGCGGCCGCAGTCCTGCGCGCAGGAACAGCCGCGCCGAGGGCGTCAGCAGCGCCGGGGCGCACTCGGCCGCCCAGCCGAGCGCCTCGCGCGGGGCGGCGTCGCAGGCGACCGCCCCGTCCTCGATGACGATCACGCGGTCGGCGTGCGCCAGGCAGCGCTCGAGGCGATGCTCGGCGAGGACGACCGCCGTCCCCCACTCCTCGTTGAGCCGGCGCAGCAGCCAGACGAGCTCGTCGCCGGCGACGGGATCGAGCTGCGACGTCGGCTCGTCGAGCAGCACCAGCGCCGGGCGCCCGGCGAGCGCCGCGCCGAGCGCGACGCGCTGCAGCTCCCCGCCCGACAGCTCGTGCGTCGAGCGGTCGAGCAGGTCGGCGATCCCCAGCGCCAGCGCGGCCTCCTCGACGCCGCGGGCGACCGCGGCGGCGGGAAGGCCCTGGTTCTCGAGCGGGAAGGCCAGCTCGGCGCGCACCGTGCTCATCACGATCTGCGTCTCGGGATCCTGCAGCAGCGTCCCCGCGACGGTCGCGAGATCGCCGGGGCCGTGGTCGCGCGTGTCCAGGCCGCCGACGATGACCCGGCCGACGGCGGCACCCCCGTGGAAGTGCGGCACGAGGCCGCTGGCGGCCCGCAGGACCGTGGACTTCCCCGATGCCGAGAGGCCGGCCAGGACGACGAACTCGCCGGGCTCGACCTGCAGGCTGACCTCGCGCAGGGCGGGAGCGTCCGTGTCCGGATACGTGTAGCTGAAGCGCTCGAAGGCGAGCGTGCTCACGGCTCGATCCCCCGGCGGCCGGCCATCGGGAGCAGTGCGACGACGACGATCGCCGCCGCGAGCACGATCTCCGGCCCACCGATCGACGCCGTGATGCGCGGATACGGATCGAGCGACGCGACGCCCGTCGCGAGCGCCCAGACGTTCAGGGCGATCAGCGCGCACGCCGCGGCGCCGACCGACAGGTCGTGACGCGACCACGGCGAGGCGCCGACGGCCGACGCCGAGCCGCGCGGCGGGCGGCGCGCCGTCGTGTAGCCGCGCAGCTCGAGCGTGGCGGCGACGTCGACCGCGCGGTCCAGCGCACCGGACGACACGGCCCGCACGAGCGCGATGCGCGCTCCGCGGCTGTGCGCGTCGCCGCCGGGCCGGCAGCGGCGCGCCTCGTCCATGCGCCGGGCGTCGCGCGTCAGCACCGGCACCATGCGCGTGGCGAGCGCGGCGGTCAGCGCCGACCGGAACGAGATCCGGCGCATGCCGCGCAGCACCGCGTCGGGATCGACGGTCGCCGCGAGCAGCGCGAAGCAGACGACGATGACGAACACGCGCAGCCCGAGCAGCAGCCCGTAGACGAGCGCCTCGAGCGTGACGTCGACCTGTCCGAACGGCGGAACCTCCCCGAAGCGGACGAGCACCGTCAGGCCCTCGCGCACGACGAGCGCGTTCACGACCGCGACGAGCAGGGCCAGCGATGCGGCGAAGCGCGCGGCGCGCGCCACCTCGCCACCGACCCCGCAGAGCGCCGCGGCCCCGAGCGCGGCGATCGCGACGGCGACGAGGATCAGCGGGTGCGTGAAGCTCAGCGCGAGGGCCACCAGTGCGAGCCCGTAGAGCGCCGTCACCCCGGCGCGGGCGGCGTGCAGCGGGCTGGCGCGCCGGACGTAGATCACGGCGACCCCGCGGCGACCGGGAGCGGGACGGGCGATCCGCCGTCGACGGCGACGGCGAAGCGGTTGTGCAACGTCGCCTCGGTGAAGGCGCGCGCCGCGGCGTCGATGCCGGCCTCGTCGGTTCCCGTGACGACCCAGATCGGGGGATCCTCGCCGGCCGCCGTCGCCGCGATCAGGCCCGACCCCGCGCCGATCGTGCGCACCACGTTCCCGCGCGCGTCCATCAGCGCGATCGCGCGCCCGTCGCCGCGCGGCTCGGCGAAGACGCCGCTCGCCTGCGGGCCGTCCTCCATCGCGGCGGCGCCCGCGTCCTCGCGCAGCGCGCGCCACGGGCCGACGAGCACGCGCAGCGTCTCCTGGGTGTACGACGAGCGCAGCAGGCCCTTGGCGACCGGGATGTCGTACGAGGCGAGGCGATCCTCGATGGCCTTGCAGGCGGTGCCCTTCAGCGCCACGCACTCCAGCCGCACCGGCATGCGCTTCCCGTCGCCGGTCCCGTGACGGAAGGGCTCGGGGAACGATCCGACGACCGCCGGGACGCGCTGCGCGGCGCTCCAGTCGCGCCGGTCCCACCAGATCCGGTCACCGCCGTGCAGCGTCGTCGCCGCCGCGCCCTTCGGCGCCTCGACGCCGTTGACGAAGTAGAACCAGTCAAGGCCCCGTCCGCCCGATCTGCCCGCACACCCCGTCGACGCACTGCACGAACCCGCCGCCGTAGCGCGTCGTCACCGTCGCGCTGCGCTCCAGCAGTCGCATCACCGTCTCGGACTTCGGCGCGCCCTTCGCCGTCTTCGCGACGATCGTCGTGGCGCCGAAGTCGCGCGTCACGCTGAGCGCGACAGGGTCGTCCTTCAGCGTCGCGCCGGCGCCGAGGCCGCAGCCGGCCGCCGCGCCGGTCAGCGCGGCGGCGGATGCGACGAGCGACGAGCACGCGCAGCATCGTCACCCGACGAAGAAGACGACGCGGGTCCGCGGCGTGCCGGGCCCACCGCGGCGTCGCCCCGCGGGTGACGTTCCCGGCGCCGTCGACGGTCTGGGTGTCGAGGACGTAGCGGCCCTTCGTGAGCGCGGCGGGCAGCAGGTAGGACCAGGCGGCGGAGCTGCCGATCGAGAAGAACGGCGCGTTCTCGACCCCGCAGCGTGCGGCCTT
This sequence comes from uncultured Solirubrobacteraceae bacterium, assembly GCA_963781935.1. Lineage (GTDB taxonomy): Bacteria > Actinomycetota > Thermoleophilia > Solirubrobacterales > Solirubrobacteraceae > F1-60-MAGs163. The sequence goes on along the minus strand of CAWAHX010000005.1, from coordinate 592,141 downwards.
GACCCAGCGTTCCCGGACCGGCGTCGAAGCCGCTCGCAGCGCTTCCCGACCGTGCGCGTCAGGCGCAGGCGAACGTCCTTGATCCCGGACGCGTCGGCGTCGACCGTGCCCTTCAGCTCGCGCGGACCCTTGCCGCGCGCGAACCGCTGCTGCTCGCCGAGCCCGGCGATGTGGCCCAGCGCCGGCGTGGTGTCGGGCGCGGCCTGCGGGGTCAGCGGCGAGGGCTTGACGGTGTCGCAGAAGCCGTCGGAGCCGTCGCGTGACGCAGACGTCGGCGGGCAGCGAGCGCGTGCCCGGCGTCGAGGCGCGCACCGTCGCCGGGCCGCGGGTCGTCAGCGTGAGCGTCGCCGTCCCGTCGGCGCCCGTCGTGGCGCTGGCGGAACCCGCAGCGACCGTGGCGCCCGCCAGCGCCGCGCCGCGTCCCCGACCCGGGGGTGCCCATCGCGTCCGGCCGGTACTCGTCCACCTTGACGGTGAACGGCGCGCCCGGGGCGACGATCGCCGGGACGCCGCTGAGCTTCAGCGGGAACACCGTGAGGCTGTAGCTCGGCGGCGGCGAGCGGTCGACGAGCAGCAGGAGCTCGTCGCCCGGCTGCAGCGCCTGCGAGCACACGCCGTTGCCGTAGAGATATCCGCCGGCGCGCCCGACCCAGACCGCCCAGTAGTCGGAATCCGAGAAGTTGTGCGTCTCCCCGAGCACGGTGTTGAAGAAGTTGGCCCGGTCCCAGTTCCCGGCGATCGCCGTGTCGAGCGCGGCGAACGCGCTGTCCGCCGGGCACGTGGCGCTGCCCGCGCTGTACGGGACGTCGCCGAGGGTCACCTGCTTGGCCGGCAGGAGCGTGCCGGCCGCGCCCTCCACGCGCACGGTGACCGTGGGTCCGGCCAGCGCCGTGGCCGGCACGAGGACCGCGAGCAGGACACCGAGAGCGAGTCCGAGACGAAGATGCATGATGAAGCCACCCCTTTCCGCGAGGGCGTATGTGCTTGTGGCCGGAGGCAGGTCTCCTGGCTCCCGGGCCCCCTCTCGCACGCCTTCCCGGATGCGCTCTGCGCGTCCAGTGGCTGCGCCCGTGGGCGCGTGTGGTGAGGCCTACCCGGTCACAGTGGCGGGTCCGCGCCGGATTCACACCGGACTTCCCTTGACCACCGACCTTGAACGCGCCAAGCGTACCCCATTGGGATAGCCTCGAAGCCGTGACCGTGAACCTGACTCGGATCTACACGCGCCTGGGCGACGACGGTGAGACGCACCTCGGCGACATGAGCCGCGTGCCCAAGACCCACCCCCGGATCGAGGCCTACGGGGACGTCGACGAGCTGAACGCCCAGATCGGCGTCGCGGTCTGCGTCGAGGGCCTCCCCGGTGCGTACGCGGACTGGCTGCGGCGCATCCAGAACGACCTGTTCGACGTCGGCGCCGACCTCTCGGTGCCGGCGAGCGACGACGCCGCGCGCGAGCGCCTGCGCGTCCTCCCCGAGCAGGTGGCGTGGCTCGAGCAGCGCTGCGACGAGGTCAACGCGACGCTCGCGCCCCTGAAGTCGTTCGTGCTTCCCGGCGGCACCCCCGCGGCCGCCCAGCTGCACGTCTGCCGCACCGTCTGCCGTCGCGCGGAGCGCCGCTGCCTGCTCGTCGACGGAGCGAACCCCGAGGTCCTGCGGTATCTCAACCGCCTGTCGGATCTGCTGTTCATCCTCAGCCGCGGCGCCAACGGCGCGGACGAGCCGCTGTGGCAGCCGGGAGCCTCGCAGGGCGCGTAGAGCACCGCAGAAGGACTCGACCGTCGCGGGGCGAACCACGAAGGACCCACGACACGGATGTCGTGTGCCGATCCCCCCGATCAGCACTCCCGACACCCGCCCGGTTCAGAACCACCGCATCCCCCCGCGGCCTGAACCCGGCGGGTGTCGTCTTCTTTCGCAGGGCGGCCGCGGAACGACGAAGGGCGGACCCGAAGGCCCGCCCTGTGTCGTGCTGCGTGTGGGACGCGGTCCAGGCGTCCCTGAGAAGTGCTACTTCTTGCAGACCGCCTTCGTCGAGACCGTCTGCGAGGTGCCGTCGGTGTAGCTGAAGACGCCGCCGACGTTCAGGCCACCGGCGGGGCAGCCGCTCAGGCCGACGTACGGCTTGCTCGACGACCCGGCCTTGAGGGTCAGGTTGAAGTCGGTCAGCGTGGCGAAGGCACCCGGGGCGGGCTGCTGCAGGCCGGCGGGGATCGGCACGGTCATCTTCGTGCCGTACTTGCCCGAGCCCTTGGTCAGCTTGCCGACGAGGACCTCGTCGATCGTCAGCGGGCTGGAACCCTTGACGCGCATGAGCAGGCTCTTGCCGCCGGGGCCGTTGTAGGCGACGACGGTCAGCTTCTCGGTCAGGCCGAGGGCCTGGCCGGAGGCGGTGCCGCTGCCGACCTTGGCCGCCGTCGTGCAGCTGCCGAGCTGCACCTGGGCAGCCGTGCAGGTCTTGAACTTCGAGCCGTTGAGCTTCACGTTCTTGTCGAGGTTGATCACGGCCTTGGTGGTGCCGAAGCCACCATCGGCGGGGTTCAGCGCGACCTGCGGGCGGACGTTCAGCGACACGTTGGCCGGCTTCTTCGCAGTCCCTGCCTTGGTCGGCGAGACCTTGGCGGTGATGCTCTGCTTCGAGGTGACCGCGAAGGCCGGTGCGGCCGTGAGCGCGACCGCCGAGACGGTGGCGAGCGCGATGAGGGACTTGCGATGCATGAAAGCTCCAGTTCAGGTTTGAAGGACGGTGGCCGCGGGACCGGGTGCGGTGTTGCCGTCACAGAGAGGAACAACGAGGTAGGCCCGAAGTTGCAGTTCGCGCGCCGTAAATGTTTCCTGAAGACGCCGCGCCCTCTGGCCGATGAGGTCCTCATGTCCCGCCCGGTCAGGATCTCACGGCGATCGCGCTGGTGCTCGCGCTCGTGTCCGCATGGGCGTTTCAGGGCCACTCCCGCCGCGTCGACGTGCAGCGGCGCGCCGGGCGGGCGGCGTCGGCGATCGCCGGGCGCCCGGTGCGCGTGCACTGCCCGAGCGCGCTGCAGCGCGTGTTCGCCTACGACACGAACGACGGCTCGGTCCGGTTCAGCGCCGACGGTCGTCCGGCCGACGAGACGAACCTCGCCGGCGAGGTCTGCACCGGGCTCGAGCGGCTGCTGCGCCACGGCTCCGCCCTGGACCTGTCGTGCCTGCAGCTCGACGCGTGCAGCGCCGACGACACGCGTGTCGCCCGCGGCGTCGCCGTGCTGACGCACGAGTCGGTGCACATGAGCGGCGTCATGGACGAGGCCCGCACCGAGTGCATCGCGGTCCGCCACTCCGCCGCGGTCGCGCGCGCGCTCGGAGCGAGCGCGCAGGCCGCCGCGTTCATCTCCGACTGGCAGTTCTCGACGGCCGACGAGCGACTGCCCGAGCAGTACCAGAACACCGCCGACTGCCGCGTTCCTCAGGGCTGAGACGGCCTCACGGCCCGCTGGCCGCGCCGCCCCGCCTGGCGGCGGGTGGCTGCGGCTGCCAGCCCGCCGGCGGCGGGAACGCCATCTCGATCCCCTCGGCGTCGAAGGCATCCTTGATGCGCTCGCGCAGGACGCGGCTGATGCCGTACTGCTCGGACGGCGTCGTCTTGATCACGAGCCGGATGGTGACCCCGCCCGAGCCCAGCGACTCGACGCCCCACACCTCGGGCTCCTCCAGGATGTGCGGATCCTCGTGCCAGCGCTCGTCGGCGACGCGCTTGATGACCTGGCGTGCCCTGTCGATCGAGGTGCCGTAGGCGACCACGATGTCGAGCAGCGCCCTGGACCAGTGCTTGCTCATGTTGCCGACGAAGCGGATCTCGCCGTTGGGCACGGTCCAGACGGTGCCGTCGACGGCGCGCAGGCGCGACGTGCGCAGGCTGACCTGCTCGACGGTGCCGCGCGTGCCCTCGAGGTCGACGATGTCGCCGACGCCGAACTGGTCCTCGATGATGATGAACAGCCCGGCGAGGAAGTCCTTGACGAGCGTCTGCGACCCGAAGCCCAGTGCGATGCCCAGGATGCCGGCGCCGGCGAGCAGCGGCGCGAGATCGATCCCCAGCTCGCCGAGGATCATGAACGCGGCGATCGTGAAGACGGTGAACGGAGACGACGCTGCGCAGCACGCCGGTGAGCGCCTGGGTGCGCTGCTCGGCGCGCAGATTCTCCTCCGGCGTGTCGAGGATCGCGTCCGGGGCGCGGCGGCGCAGCTCGCTGAGCTGCTGTCCGCCGGAGGTCATGCCGCGCACCGCGTGGCTGACGAAGCGCCGCGCGACCCGCACGGCGATCAGGGCCACGACGACGATCACCAGGATGCGCGCCAGCGGCCCGGCGAGCCAGTCGCCGATCTCGGCGAGCGTGGAGTTCCCCGTGCGGTTCAGAAGCTCCCGGCAGACCCAGCCCGGATCCTGGCCGCAGACCGAGTCCAGGCGCTCGGCGGAGGCGGCGGCGAAGAGCGCGATCACGATCCGCGACGCTACCAACCGCCGGGCATTGCTCGCCGGGCCCCGGCGTGAGAAGGTCGGCGCATGGCCCCCACCGCAGAAGAGACGATCAGCCGCACGCCGCTCCTGGCGAGCCTCAGCGACCGGGACCGCAAGTCGCTCGCGCAGTCGCTCAACGAGCGGCGCTTCCCGGCCGGCCACCAGATCTCCAGTGCGGACGCGGGCGGCATCGGGTTCTTCCTGATCGCCGAGGGGACGGCGACCGTCTCCGTCGGCGGTCAGGTGAAGGGCACGCTCGGCCCGGGCGATCACTTCGGCGAGATGGCGCTGATCACCGGGAAGACGCGCAGCGCCGAGATCGTCGCGGACACCGACATGGTCACCTACGTCCTGACCAGCTGGCACTTCAAGCCGCTCGTGATGGACCATCCGGAGATCGCCTGGTCGCTGCTCGAGCAGCTCGCCAACCGGGTGCGTGAGAACCAGTCCTGAGCTCCGGAGCCGACGCCGGATCAGGCGGAGTCCGGCGCGAGGTGCGCCTCGAACCAGTCTGTGGCGAGCGCGGCCACGGAGTCGAGCGCCCCAGGCTCCTCGAAGAGGTGCGTCGCGCCCGGGACGGTGACGAGCCGTGACCGGGCGCCCAGCGCCGCCAGTGCCTCGCGGTTGAGCTCGAGCACGACGCGGTCCTCACCGCCGACGATCAGCAGCACCGGCACGTCCACGCGGTCGAGCACCGCGCAGCGCGAGGTCGGGGCGCCCGCCGCGCGAGACGACGGCGCGCACACGCGGCTCGGCCTCCGCGGCCGCCCACAGCGCCGCGCCGGCGCCGGTGCTGGCGCCGAAGTAGCCGACGGCGAGATCCTCCAGGCCGGGCTCGGCGGCGGCCCACGCCGTCGCCGCCACGAGCCGGCGCGCGAGAAGCTCGATGTCGAAGACGTTGCGCCGGTCGCGCTCCTCGGCCGCGGTGAGGAGGTCGAGCAGCAGGGTCGCAAGGCCGGCGTCCGGCCAGCAGCGCCGCGACGTGCCGGTTGCGCGGGCTGTGCCGGCTGCTGCCGCTGCCGTGAGCGAAGATCACCAGCCCGCGGGCGTGCACCGGGCGGGTGAGGTCGCCGATCAGCCGCACCCCTCCCGGCGGGGTGATCTCGACCTTCTGCGCGGCGGGCGGATCGTCCGGCGGCGGCGGCCGGCGCCGTGTCAGGCGCGACGCCGCCGGCGCCGCGCTCGAGCAGGTCGGCGACCACCGCGTCGCTCGTCTGGTCGAAGTCGCGATACCAGGCGCCCACGGCGCGGAAGTTCGCGGGCGTCTCGAGACAGACCACGTCGTCGGCCTCCGGCCGCAGCCGCTCCACGGCCTGCCGTGAGCCGACGGGCACGGCGAGCACCACGTGGCGTGCCCCACGTTCGCGAACCGCCCGCAGCGCCGCGCTCGCGGTGCCACCGGTCGCCAGGCCGTCGTCGACCACGATCGCCGTGCGTCCGTGCAGGTCCACCGCCGGGCGGCCGCGCCGGTAGCGCTCGAGCCGGGCGGCCAGCTCGGCTCGAGCCCGTTCGACGGACCGCTCGAGCTCGTCGAGGCTGATCAGCAGCGAGCCGATCGTCGCGCGGTCCAGGACGAGCACGCCTCCCTCGGCGATCGCGCCGATCCCGAACTCCGCGTTGCCCGGTGCGCCGACCTTGCGCACGAGCAGCACGTCGAGCGGCGCATGCAGGGCGCGGGCGACCTCGTAGGCCACCGGCACGCCGCCCCGCGGCAGGGCCAGCACGACCGGATCCTCACCGGCCAGCGCAGGCAGGGCCTCGGCGAGCGCGACGCCCGCCGCACGACGGTCGCGATAGATCCGGGTCCGAGCCATGTCGGGCAATCGTCCTGCCGGCAGGCGTGCGATGCATCCGCAGTTCTCCCCAGCCCGCACCGGGGGCGGGCGCGGGATACTCCCGCGGGCGATGCGCCACATGATCCTCGTCGACCTGCGCCGTCACCCGGCGCGCACCGTCCTGACGGGTCTCGGCATCGCGATCGGCGTCGCGACGATCGTGGCGCTGCTCGCGCTCAGCGCCGGCATCGACCGCAGCGCCGCGGGGCTGATCAACCTCGGCGGCGCCGAGCTCGGGATGTTCCAGGGCGGGGTCGGCGAGCTCACCGCCTCCTCGCTGCCCAACACGCTCGCGCCGCGCGTGCGCCGGCAGCCGGGCGTGGCGGACGCGACGCCGATCGCCGTCGCGACCGGCGAGCTGAAGGGGCACCCGTCATTCTTCGTCTTCGGCGTGGAGCCCGGCAGCTTCGTGGTGCACAGCCTCGTGTTCGTCGCGGGCCGGGCGGCGCACGGTCCGCGCGAGGCCGTGATCGGGGACGGCGCGGCGGATCAGCTGGGCCTCGACGTCGGGCAGCAGCTGCGGCTGTCGGCCGGGACGTTCCGGATCGTCGGCATCTACCACGCGGGCGTGCAGTTCGAGGACCAGGGCGCCGCGCTGCCGCTGCGCGTCGTGGAGAAGATCCGCGGGCGGCCCGGCGACGCGACGACGATCGCCGTGAAGATCGCGCGCGGGGCCCGGGCCTCGGAGGTCGGCGACCAGCTCGGCAGGACGTTCCCCGGCACGGTCGCCATCAGCCAGCCGGGGCAGGTCGCGCGCGTCGACACGAACAGCCTGCTCGTGCGCAAGGCCGCCGCACTGTTCGTGGCGCTCGCGCTGATCATCGGCGGCATCGCCGTGATGAACACGATGCTGATGGCCGTGTTCGAACGCCGCAGCGAGTTCGCGCTGCTGCTCGCCGTCGGCTGGCCGCGGCGCCTGGTGGCCCAGCTCGTGCTCGGCGAGGGCCTGCTCCTGAGCCTCGGCGGCGCACTCGCGGGCGTGGCGCTGGGCATCGCCGGCGGTGAGCTGCTCGTGCAGGCGTTCGGGGCGTCGACGCTCGTCTCGCCGCAGTACACCGCCTGGACGCTTGCCCGCGCGTTCCTCGTCGCCCTGGCGATGGGAACGCTCGGGAGCCTCTACCCGGCCTGGTGGGTCACGCGGCTGGTCCCGGCGCAGTCGCTCGGGTAGCGGCGCCGCCGGCGCGCTCGCCGGTGATCTCGCCGTCGCGCATCTCGACGACGCGGTCGACCCGGGCGGCGGCATCGAGCTCATGGCTGACGAGCAGGACGGTCGTCTCGGACCGTCGCGAGAGCGCCGCGAGCAGCCCCATGACCTCGGCGCTGGCCGCCGAGTCGAGCGCACCGGTCGGCTCGTCGGCGAGCAGCACACGCGGACTCCCGACCAGCGCGCGGGCGAGCGCCACGCGCTGGCGCTCGCCCCCGGAGAGCTCACCGGGAAGGTGGGTCCGCCGCGCGTCGAGCCCGACGTCGTGCGAGGGCGCCGCGTGCGCGCTCGAGTCGCTCGGAGCGCCGCGCGACGGACGGGATCAGCGGCACCTCGACGTTCTCCTCCGCGCTCAGTCCCGCCCAGCAGGTGATGCAGCTGGAACACGAAGCCGACGGCCTCACGACGAAATCGCGCCGGGTCGTCCAGCTCGCCGACCGACTCGTCACCGACGACGATGCGCCCGGCGTCGGGCCGGTCGAAGCCGGCGATCAGGTTCAGCAGCGTGCTCTTGCCCGAGCCCGACGGACCCGTCAGGAGGACGAACTCGCCGCCGCGCACGTGGAGCGAGACGTCGCGCAGCGCGGTGACGTGCTCGCCGAACCGCTTCGTCACGCCTTCGACGACGACCTCGGCGCCGGGCATCAGATGCCGACCAGCAGCCAGTCCCCGCCCGACTTGCTGAGCGTCGTGCGGCCGGTGAAGCCGAGCGTCGCGAGCGTCGGCGTGGTCGCGTAGGTCACGGTGGCCTTGTCGCCGCTGACGCTGACCCTGGTGATGTCGGCGGCCTTGATCTTCGCCTTGTCCGCGTCGCTCAGCTGCGAGGCCAGCAGCCGGATGCTGTCCTCGCACGGGAGCTGCGTGCGCGCGGTGATCTGCGCCTTGCCGGCATCGGTGACGAGCTTGCAGAACGCCGTCCCCTGACCGTCCACGGCCGCGGTCGCCGCCGTCTTCCAGGTCGCCTTCACGCTGTCGGCGTCCGAGGTCTTCCCACCACCGCCGCAGCCGGCGGCGAGGATGAGCGCGGCAGCGACGGCGCACGCGGCGGGGACGGAGGACGATCTCACGGTCCGGGCAGCGTAGAGGGCGCCTCGACCTGCGCGAAGTTCGCCTCGGCCATGGCGTTCAGCAGATCCTGGTAACCCTCGGGCTCGGGCGGCAGCAACGGCTCGCCACCGGCGGCGACGGCGGCGAAGATCCGCTCGCGTGATTCGTCGGCCAGGCGCCTGATGCGCGCCGCGTCGACGCCCACCATCTGGAAGTCGCGCTTGACGGCTCGCCCGGCGACGAACACGTCGCGCACGTTCGCGGCGTTCGCCTGCACGACCATCGCCGCGGCGGCCTCGGCCTGGGGCGTCATGTTCAGCCGCTCGCCGCCCACGACGATCACGTCGGCCTGCTTGCCGGGGGTGAGCGTCCCGGTCACCGAGCCGAGCCCCATCGCCTCGGCGCCGTTGACCGTGGCCCAGGTCAGCGCGTCGCGGACGCTCAGGTCGATCGAGCCCGGCATGCCGCCGGCCGCGAGGATCGGGTCGTTGTCCATCGCGCGCTGGAACTGGAGGCCCATGCGCATCTGCGTGAACATGTCGCCGGAGTTCAGCGAGACGATGTCGCAGCTCAGCGAGGGCTTCATGCCGCGATCCAGCGCACGGCCGGATGACCGGATGCCCCATGCCCATCTGCAGCTCGGTCTCGGGGCTCGAGGAGACCTTCGCGCCGGCGCGCGCCAGCAGGTCGAACTCGTGATCGGTGAGGCTGTTGCAGTGGACGTGGACCTGGTCGCTGTCGAGCAGCCCGTGCTCGTGGAACTGCTCGACGCCGCCGGTGATCGTCGAGCCCCACACGCAGCCGGTGTGTGCCACCAGCAGGACGCCGAGATCGCGGGCCGACTGCACCTCGGCGCGGTGCAGGTGGAACGGCAGCAGGCCCGACTCGGTCAGCGCGACCCCCATGCGCAGCAGCTGGTCCGGGCTGGAGAAGTGCTCGGTCTGCACGCGCCGCGCGTCGGCGAGGCGCTGCTCGTGGTCGGTGAACACGGGCTCGGGCGCCGGCGCCGGGAAGTAGCCGTAGGCGAACGTCGCCCGCCCGCCCGCCTCGCGCAGGCCCTGGACGGCCGCGTCGGCGTGCTCGGGGCTGTTGTTGCAGTGCGAGAAGTCCAGCAGCGTCGTCACGCCCGCCTCGAGCGCCTCGAGCGCACCGACGAGGTTCCCCGCATAGACGTCCTGCGGCAGGTAGCGCGGCGAGAACGTCTGCCGGATGCCGCGGAAGTACTCCATCAGCGACCAGTCGGCGCAGATCCCGCGCAGCGCCGTCTGCCACGTGTGGCGGTGCGTGTCGACGAAGCCCGGCATGACGACGTGGCCGGCCGCGTCGACGACCTCCGCGTCCTCGACCGCGATGTCCGTCGCGACCGCGTCGATGATCCCGTCGACCACCAGCACGCTCCCACGGGCCAGCTCGCCCACCGCCGGGTCCATCGAGAGGACGTGCCCGTCCCGGATCAGCGTGCGCCGTGCCATGGCGCGAGCGTCCCAGGCGGGTGGGCGGCGTGCAAGCAGATGGCCGTGAGCATTCAGGCGGGCTCGAGCGACACGGTCGTCAACCGCGAGGTCGTGCTGCACCAGCGGGCACGGCTCGCCGCAGGATCTCGGCGGTCTGCGCGTCCGCGGGGAAGAACGACTCGATCGAGAGCTCGGCGACCGTCACGTCGATCGCCGTGCCGAACGTCGCGATCGTGCTCAGGAACGCCAGCTCGCCGTGGTCCGTGCGAACGCGCAGCGGCACCGCGATCGCGTCGACGGTCGGCGTGCCCTCGGACGCACCCGGATACCCGGCGACCTCGCCGAGCAGCGCGCGCAGGTCCTCGTCACCGGTCAGGGCCAGCTGCCGCTCGAGACGTTCGACCAGGTGCGCGCGCCACTCCCCGAGGTTCACGATGCGCGGCGCCACGCCGCCCGGGTGCAGGCTGAGCCGCACGACGTTGACCGGCGGGCGCAGCAACGCCTCGTCCACGCCGCTGATCAGCAGCTGCAGCCCGCGGTTGCCGGCCACGAGATCCCAGTGGCGGTCGACGACCGCCGCGGGATACGGGTCGTGCGCTTCGAGCACGCGCCCGATCGCCTCGCGGACCCCGTCGAGCTCGGGATCGTCGAAGCGGCGCTCGCCGTACGCCGGCGCATAGCCGGCCGCCAGCAGCAGTGTGTTGCGCTCGCGCAGCGGGACTTCGAGCTGCTCGGCCAGGTGCAGGACCATCTCGGCGCTCGGCCGCGATCGGCCGGTCTCGACGAAGCTCACGTGCCGCGCTGAGACGCCGGCATCGAGGGCCAGCTCGAGCTGGCTCAGCCGGCGCCGCTCGCGCCAGGAGCGCAACATCGGCCCGACCGTGACATGCGTCGCGCTGTTCGTCATCGCCACGCGACCGTACCCACGATCTGCCTCCGGCGCACCTACCTCCGAGGTCATCGACACGCTGACGCGCGGCTGGCACGGTGGCCGCACACCAACCCACCAGGAGGCGGACATGCCTGATGTGACGACGCTCGTGGACGACTACATCGCGAGCTGGAACGAGACCGACGGGACGCGCCGGCGCGCGCTGATCGCACAGACGTGGACGGACGACGCGAGCTACGTCGATCCGCTGATGAGCGGCGAAGGGCAGCCCGGGATCGACGCGATGATCGCCGGCGCCCAGGCGAGCCACCCCGGCGTGCGTTTCGAGCTCGCCGGAGCCCCCGACCACCACCACGACCGGGTGCGCTTCACCTGGCACCTGAAGCCCCAGGACGGCGAAGAGACGATCGCGATCGGGATCGACTTCGGGACGCTCGCGCAGGACGGACGGCTGCGCAGCGTCACCGGGTTCCTCGAGCCGGCCGCGTAGTCCCGCTGGCGCATCGTCGAGCGCGGGGGTAGGTTGCACCTCATCGTGCCCCGCGCTCGACGCGCCACGGTCCTGCTGCTGCTCGCGTTCGCGGGCATCCCGGCAACCGCGCACGCGCTGTCGGTGGTCGGTCCGGCCCCGTTCTTCGTGTCCGACCTCTCGCGCGGCGTCATCGCGATCGACGCCTCCAGCGGCGCGCAGAGCATCCTCACGAGCCAGGTGTTCCCGAACTCGATCGCCGCGCTGCCGAACGGCGATCTGTTCGTGACGGGCGACCAGGGCAGCTCCAGCAGCCGGGGCGTCTACCGCGTGAACGTCGCGACGGGAGACGTCACATCCGTCGCACCGCTGGCGAGCGCGCGGGCGATCGCACGGATCTCGAGCGACACGTTCCTCGTCGCCTCCAGCAACCAGGTCTACAAGATGACCGTGTCCGGCTCGCTCACGCCGATCGGCGATCCGCTCCCCTTCGGCGAGGCGCCCTACATCGCGATCGGCGGCAACCTGTTGAACGGGACCGCCGAGATCTGGGCGCACGCCTACCCCAACGGTGAGCTGTTCGGCTACAGCGGCTCGGGGACGACGCTCTCCGGGCCGTCGGGGGCGACCGCGCTCAACGGCAACGGCTCACTCGGAACTCCGGGCGGCGCGGCGATCGGCTACACCGACACGGGCACGCGGGTGATCGCGAACGCGAAGGGCGCCGGCCTGTTCGCCGACGGCCTCGTCGACGGCGTCACGATCAGCAGCACAGGGTTCATCGACCCTGACGGCCTCGCCTTCGAGTCGGCGACCTCGATGCTGCTGCTCGACTCCGAGGACGGCCTCGGAGGCACGGTCTATCGCGTCGACCTGGGCACCGGAAGCGCGACGCCGCTCGCCACGAGCGACGGCACCAACCCGACGAAGATGCGGATCGCGACCGGCATCACGACGACGCGCTGCTTCCCGTACTCGTGCGCGGTCTCCCCTCCCGTCGTCCCTCCACCCCCACCGCCGCCCGCGCCGACCGGCCCGACGGGCGCCGTCAAGAAGGCGTCGATCTCGCTGGGCTCCGTGACGAAGCTGAAGCTCGGCGCGAAGGGCATCGCCATCCCGTTCAAGTGCGCGATCTCCTGCCGGCTGAAGGTGAGCGGCAAGCTCTCCGGGCTTGGCGGCAAGAGCGCCGCGCTGACGCCGGTGACCGCGAACCTCCCCGCCGGGAAGAGCGTCGCCGTGGTGCTCAAGCTGAAGAAGGCGCTGCGCTCGCGCGTCACGAACGCGCTCAAGCGCCGCAAGCGGGTGACGCTCTCCCTCAGCGCGGTCGCGACCGCTCCGGGCGCGACGGCCCAGCAGCTCGGCCGGACGCTGCGGCTGACGCGATAGGGCTACGCTGCGTAGCGCTGCGCGCTCCGGGCCCGGGCCTTGGCGGCCTCCACCTCGCGATCCTTCGCCGGCGCTGACGTGACGAGCTGGTCGAGCAGCTCGCCGGTCGCTGCCGCGATGGCCTGGACGGCATGCTCGAACGCCTCGGCGTTCGCCGCCGACGGCTTGCTGAAGCCGCTGACCTTGCGGACGTACTGGAGGGCGGCGTCGCGAACCTCGTCCTCTGTCGCGGGCGGCTCGAAGTTGTAGAGCGGGCGGATGTTTCGGCACATGCGCAAATCGTAACCCCGCGCTCGTATCGTGTGAGTCGTGCACGAGACCACCGTCCACCGGCACGGCAGCGTCGAACACAGCCATCCCCACGCGGGGCCACACCGGCACTGGCTGCGCGGGTGGCAGCGGTCGGCCGGCGCGTCCGGCCACGCCCACACGCACGAGCACGCGCACGAGCACGGCCACGATGAGCACGGCCACAGCCACGGCCTCGTCCACGACTCCATCAAGCGCTCGCACGAGGGCCTGCGAGCAGTGGTCCTGTCGCTGGTGGTTCTGGGCGCGACCGCGATCATCCAGGGGGTCATCTTCAGCGTCTCCGGCAGCGTGGCGCTCCTCGCCGACCTGATCCACAACGGCGGCGACGCGCTGACGGCCGTGCCGCTCGGGATCGCGTTCGCGATGCGATCGCGCCGCGCCGAGGGCTACGCCGGGCTGGCGGTCGTCGCGGCGATCTTCATCTCGGCGCTGGTGGCGGGCGTCGAGTCGATCCGCCGCCTGATCGACCCGAATCCGCCGACGGATCTGTGGGTCCTGGCCGCCGCGGGAGTCATCGGCTACCTGGGCAACCGGATCGCCGCGCAGATTCGGACGGCCGCCGGGAAGCGGCTGGACTCCGCCGCACTGATCGCCGACGGCAACCACGCCCGGGCCGACGCGTACGTCTCGCTCGCCGTGGTCGCCGCAGCCGCCGCGGTCGCGGTCGGCCTACCCGTCCTGGACCCGGTCATCGGCCTGCTCATCACGGCGACGATCCTGCGCATCACCTGGGCCTCCTGGCTGACCGTCCGCGCAGACGTCTGGGGCGCGGCGCACAGCCACGACCACTAGCCATTGGATTTGCGGCCAACCGGCGGGCGGTCGACGTGGCGTCGAACGCGGCGGGCAGCCCTAGAGTCGGTATCCATGTCGATCGCCACGCCACGCGCCCGCCCCACCTCCGATCGCGAGGAGGTCCAGCCGGTTGCGCATGAGACGCGCGACCGGATCCTCACGGGGACGATCACGGTCGTGCCGTTCGCGGCGCTCGCCGTCGGCGTCTGGCTGGCCTGGGACAACGTCCTCTTCTGGAGCGACCTCGTCGTGTTCCTGACCCTGTACACGCTGACCGCGCTCGGCATCACGGTCGGCTTTCACCGCCTGTTCACGCATCGCAGCTTCGGCACGACACGCCCGCTGCGCGCGGTCTTCGCGATCCTCGGTTCGGCGGCGATCGAGGGCCCGGTCATCAGCTGGGTCGCCGACCACCGCAAGCATCACGCGTTCTCCGACCAGCCCGGTGATCCGCACAGCCCGCACGTGGATCACGGGCGCGGCTGGAGCGGAGCGCTACGCGGCCTCCTGCACGCGCACGTCGGCTGGCTTTTCATCCACACCCAGCGCGGTGCCAAGGCGCGCTACGCGCCGGACCTGATCGCGGACCCGATGATCTCGCGGATCGACCGCCTGTTCGTCGTGTGGGCGGTCGGCGGCCTGCTCGCCGCGTTCTGGCTCGGCCTGGCGATCGGCGGCACCTGGACCGCCGCGCTGACCGGGCTCCTGTGGGGCGGAGTCGTGCGGATGATGGTGCTGCACCACGTGACCTACAGCATCAACTCGCTGTGTCACTTCTTCGGCCGGCAGCGCTTCGAGAGCGACGATCAGTCACGCAACCTCGCGTGGCTGGCGATCCCCTCGCTCGGCGAGGCGTGGCACAACAACCATCACGCGTTCCCGACCTCGGCGGCGCACGGGTTGCGGCGCCGCGAGGTCGACGTCTCGGCGCTCGTCATCGACGGACTGGAGAAGGCGGGCCTGGCGTGGGACGTCGTGCGGGTGAGCGACGAGCGACAGGCATCGAAGCGCGCGGGCTCACCTGGCGGCATGCCCGACCGCTGACGAGGTACCGCTAGTCGTGGGAGTGCGTGAGGTAGGCGTAGCGCGGATCCCTCGGACCGATCGGATCTGCTCTGGCCGGGCGACCGTCCGGTCGCTGGGCGGCCAGACGTCGCTGAGCATCGATCGCCGCCGAGAGCCGATGGCTGAGTGCGCGCCTTCGCGCTGCCGGGTCCTGTTCGTTGCGGTTCATCGCCTTCATGCATTCCCGTCTCTGTTCGTCCGCACGGGAACGCGGGGTCCAGGATCCCGCGCGTTCGATCAGTCTCGGACGAAGCCACCCGGACGGTGGCCACCGTCACGACACCGGCCCCGCAGTCAAAACCAGTAGCCCCCGCCTCCCGCCGCGTGACGCAGGACGCGCCGTAGGTGGCCTTCGGGCTTGGGCTGAGCGCTCTGGCCGCAGGGCCAGCTCACAACCGACAGTACTCCGATCGCCGGCGCTTGTGAACCACGATCGACTCCTCGTCGCGTCCGGCAGAGCCGTCTTAACACTCCGACGCACCTGATCTCTGTACGTTTGTTCGTGACAACAATCACAAGGCGGTCGGCATGCTGTTCGTCACGACGTACAAGATCAAGCCATTCCTCAGCAAGGAGGAGCAGAAGACGCTGTTGCAGGTCTTCGCTTCCGCCGGTCCGGGCCCGGGGACGACCGCGCACTACGTCGCAGCCGACGGAAGTCACGGCGTCGTCGTGTCGGACACCGACGACATCACGGGGATCTACCGCAACCTGCAGAACTACACCGCGTGGGTCGAGTACGACTCCAAGGTGATGTTGGACATCGAGGACGCCGTGCCGCTCATCATGGAGTCGCTCGCCTGACACAGCGCTACGACGATTGCGGCTCCGTCTCGACGGGTGTCGCATGCGGATTCGCCGGGCGAGCGTATTCCAGCAGACGCTTCGCAGCGTCAGGTTTCGGTGCCACGGAGGCGCCGACGGTGAGTTGGCATGCGTACGTGAAATAGCGGTGCGCAGCCCCGGCCTCCCACGAGAGCTCGATGTACTGTCGCTGATCGAAGTGCGGCGTCTTCGAGCCGGCCTTCGACGATCGGCCCGCCCCCACCAGAAGGCCGATGGCGAAGTCCACGAGCGCTGCGTAGGCCGCGTGGATCTCGGCCATGGCCTCCTCCACAGGATGCGTGGGGTCAAAACGAACGCTGACACGGTCGCGGGCATGGTCCAGGTCGTCCCGAATCACCCTGAGGCCGGCCGCACGCGAGTGCGCTTCCTTCCGCTTCATGTCGCCGCTGCGGTACGCGTCGATACCGGCACTTGCGTGAGTCCTGGCACGGGTGACGTCGACGAGGACGGCATCGATCACTTCCCGCACGTGGGCGACGTCCCGGACACTGCTGTCGTGTTTGAGCTCCATCTCCAGCCGCCGCTCCTCGGCCGCGAGTTGCGCCTCCTGACGTCTGCTCGTTGTGACGGCCGTGAGCAATGCAACGAGCAGCGCGCCCGCGAACGCCAGAATCGCCGCGACGTCTGAGCTGCTGGTGGCCACCGCGATCGACACGGCGGCCAGAAGCACGAATCCACCTGCGGTGACCGCTGTCCTGACCGCCTGGGAGTTCTGGCGCTCCGATGACATCGACCCGAGCGTAGATGCGCCGTCGGACGCGCCCCATGTCCTCACGTGTGTCCGGTGAACGCGAAAAAGCCCCAGAACTGGGGCTTTCGTGAGTACCGCTACCGGGATTCGAACCCGGGTTTCCGCCGTGAGAGGGCGGCGTCCTAGTCCCCTGGACGATAGCGGCGCGCGTACTCCAGCCTAGCAAGGGGGCCGCTGCTATTGTCGCCTCCCGCAGCGAGCGGATGTGGCGGAACTGGTAGACGCGCACGGTTCAGGTCCGTGTGGAAGAAATTCCGTGGAGGTTCGAGTCCTCTCATCCGCATCGAGCGTCCGAGAGGCCGGCAACCGCCGGCCTCTTGCGTTGTGAGAGCTCCACGATCACGAGCGCCACGGCGACCGGCACGGTCGCCGGCAGCGAGTCCCGCACGAAGAAGAGCAGGTCGAAGGCGACCGCCAGCGCGAACGTCAGCAGCGCGGCCGGCAGCACCCTGCGGCCCTCCACGGCGAGCACCGCCCCGAACACGGCGGCGGCGAACAGGTCGCCGTAGCCGAAGCTCACCGCGGGCAGCTGCACGTACTGCAGCTGCGGCAGGCCCTTCGCGGGAACGGCGGCGTTGAGCACCGCGTTGGGATGCTCGAGCGTCCCGCCGAACACCAGCCACGCGTCGATCACGGCCATCAGCACGATCGCCGGCCTTCAGCAGCAGCAGCGGCGCGACGCCGGCCAGCAGCCGCGCGAGCGTGACGCAGCTCAGCGCGGCGAGCGCGAGCGTCGCGAGCTGGCCGGGAAGCGCGTCCTGATCGGCCCAGGCCAGCGCCAGCAGGACGAGCGCCAGCGGCGCCAGCCACGGGCGGGCGCCGCGGTCTGCCCAGCCCAGTGCCGCGGCCGCCAGCGGCGGGATCGCGATCAGCGCGAGCCACGTCAGCGCATCGGCCGCCGCCGGCGTCTGGTTGATCGCCACGATCACGACGACGATCGACAGCGGCAGGACCAGCGCCCATGCCCCGCCGCGCAGGCGCTCGACCCACGCGGGAACGCCGGCGCCGGGCAGCACGACGAGCGTCGCCTGCACGGCGAGCAGCAGCAGATCCTGGAAGATGAACGCGGCGCTCACGGCTGATCGAGGCGCAGCTCTGCGCGCCAGCCCTGCGGCAGCACCGTCAACAGGCGCGCGGGCTCGTCGCGCCAGACGTCGAGCCCCTGTTCGTGAGCCATCAGGATGCCGGCCCACACGTCCCACGGGTTCATCCCGCAGGTGTACGCGAGCGCGTCGAAGCGCCCGGCGGCCGTCCACGCGAAGTCCAGCCCGAGGCTGCCCATGATCCGGATCGGCCCGATGCGACCGATCAGGCGCTGCCAGCGCGGCTCGCGGAACGAGGGACCCAGCGCCGCCGCCCACGTGGAGTCGGCCACGGGCGCGACCGGGCGCCGCTCGACCGCCCGTCCGTTGAGCCGCAGCCCACCGCCGCGCACGGCGGCCCACAGCTCGTCGCGGCAGGGGTCGAACGTCACGCCGGCCAGCGGCCCGTCGTCGTCGCCGCACGCGAGCACGACGCACCACTGCGGCAGGCCCGCGGCGAAGTTCCAGGTCCCGTCCACCGGATCGGCCGTCCACGTGACGCCCGACTCCGATGGCCGTTCGCTGGTCCCCTCCTCGCCGGTGAAGCCGTCCTGCGGACAGCGCTCCGCGATCCGCCCGGCGATCATCCGCTCGATCCGCACGTCGGTCTCCGTGACCAGATCGTGCGGGCCGTTCTTGACGCGAATCGCACCGACTCCGTCCGTGAACGCGCTCAGCGCGAGCGCGCCCGCCTCCGCGGCGAGATCCTCCAGCACCGCGAGTCGCTCGGCGGGGTCCACGACCTGCAGGCTACGCCGCCCGCACACGATCCGTAGCCACTACGGAGCCTGCCCGCACGTGCGCCGGCTATCGTCGCCCCTCGTGCCCGACCCGGACTGCGTCATCCACGCGCGCGGCCTGACCAAGGTCTTCCGCGGCGGCGTGCGGGCATTGGACGAGCTCGACCTCGAGGTCATGCGCGGCGAGATCTACGGCTTCATCGGGCCGAACGGCGCCGGCAAGAGCACGACGATCCGCCTGCTGCTCGACCTGCTGCGCCCGACGAGCGGGAGCGCCAGCGTGCTCGGCACCGAGGTGCGCCAGGGCGGCACCGCGCTGCGCTCGCGCCTGGGGTACCTGCCCGGGGAGCTGCACCTGGACGAGCGCCTGACGGCGCGCGAGACGCTGCAGTTCCACGGACAGCTGCGCGGCGTCAGCGACACACGCGCCGGAGAGCTGCTCGCCGAGCGTTTCCAGCTCCCGATGGACCGCCCCGCCGGCGAGCTCTCGAAGGGCAACAAGCAGAAGGTCGGGCTGATGCTCGCCTTCTTCCACGATCCCGAGCTCGTGATCCTCGACGAGCCGACGAGCGGGCTCGACCCGATCCTCCAGCAGGTGTTCCACGAGCTCGTCGAGGAATGCCATGACCGCGGCGTCACGGTGTTCCTGTCCTCGCACGTGCTGAGCGAGCTGGAGCACACCGCCGGCCGGGTCGCGATGATCCGCGAGGGACGCCTGCTGGCCGTGCGCAGCGTCGAGGACCTCAAGCGCGACGCTCCCCATCGCGTGATCATCCGCTTCGGCGACCCGGTACCGGCCGACCTGTTCGACGCCGTCCCCGAGGTCTCCGAGGTGCAGTTCGACGGGCCGGTCGTGCGCTTCGTGCTGCGCGGCTCGATGGCCGACGCGATGCGGGTCGCGGCCCAGCACGAGGTCGTCCACCTGACGTCGACCGAGCCCGACCTCGAGGAGATCTTCCTGAACCTCTATGACGCCGCCGACGAGCGTGACGAGCATGCCTGAGATCACCCTGCACGGACTGCGCGTCGACCGGCGCGCGCTGCTCGGGTGGTCCATCGGCGTCGTGCTGACGGTGCTGCTGTACCTGATCTTCTACCCGTCGATCCGGGACAACGCGGCGGCCTATCAGAAGGCGCTCGAGGGGCTGCCCGAGGCGCTGCGGCGCATCTCCGGCTCGAGCGGCCAGATCGCGACGCCGGCGGGCTACCTGCAGCGCGAGTTCTTCGGCTCCCTCGGGTTCATCCTGTTCGCGGTCTTCACGATCGGCCGCGGCGCGCGGGCGATCTCCGGCGACGAGCGCGATGGCCTGCTGGAACTGCTGCTCGCCGGCCCGACGTCGCGCACGCGCCTGGTGCTCGAGCGCGCGCTTGGGCTGGGCCGTCGAGGCGGCGCTGCTGAGTGTGACGGTCGTCGCCTCGGTGCTGGTCCTTGGGCCGCTGTTCGACCTGCACGTTCCGGCCGGCCGGCTGATCGGCGCGACCGCGAGTCTGGCCGGGGGTGCGCTCGTGTTCGGATACGTCGCGTTCGCCGCAGGCGCCCTCTCGCATCGCCGCGGCCTCGCGATCGGCGCCGGAGCAACCGCTGCCGTGGCCGGGTTCCTCTACAGCACGCTGTCGCCGCTGGTCGGGTCGCTGGCGGGAAGCCAGGCGTTCTCGCCGGCGTGGCAGGCGTTCGGCTACGCGCCGATCGAGACGGGCTTCGACCTCGCGCGGTTCGCGGTGCTGGCCGCCGAGGCGACGCTGCTGGTGGGCCTCGCCGTCTGGGGGCTGCGCCGTCGCGACCTGCTCTGACGGTCAGGTCGAGCCGGGCGTTCCCGTGAGCTTGGCGACCGCGGCGTCCATCGCGCGCGGTCGGCAGCGCACCGCGCATCGCGACCTGGACGCGTGCGTCGGTCCCGACGAGGTAGCGCGCACGGGGCTTGGCGACGGTCAGCGCGCGCTCGATCGCGTCGACGACCTTGTCGACCGGCGTCGTCTGCTTCTGGGTGCGCCTGATCGTCCCGCGGATCCCGGCGAGGTGACCGGCGTACAGCGTGCGGTGCTCGGTGCTGAGCGACGCCTCGGTCGCGTCGGCGGTGTCCAGCGCGAAGCGCCAGAGGTCGGTGTCGATCGCGCCGGGCTCGATCAGCGAGACCTTCACGCCCCAGGGACGCAGCTCGACGCGCAGCGCATCGGCCAGCGCCTCGAGCGCGTACTTCGACGCCGAGTAGGGCCCCATCAGCGGCGCCGACATCCGCCCGCTGACGGACGAGATGAACACCACGCGCCCGCGTGCCGCGCGCAGCCGCGGCAGCACGGCCTGGGTGACGGCGACCGGGCCGACGACGTTCACCTCCATCTGGCGGCGCAGGTCATCCAGATCGACCGCCTCGACCGGCGCGGAGACGACGACTCCCGCGTTGTTGACGACGGCGTCGAGGCGCTCGGGCAGCACCGCGTCCAGTGCCGCCAGCTGCGCGCCGTCGGTGACGTCGAGCTGGACCGGCGTGACGCGGCCCGACGGGTCGGCCGCGGCGAGCGATTCGCCGTCCGCGGTGCTGCGCACACCGGCGTGGACGTCCCAGCCGGCCGCGGCCATCCGCAGTGCGGCGGCGCGGCCGATCCCGCGGGCCGCGCCGGTGATCAGGAGTGAGGGCATCGCGCGACGCTATCGCGTCCGCCCGCATCGCCGTCCGGACAGATTTATGAGGGTCGCCGGAGGCGGTGCTACGGTTCCCTCAGAAGCCGCCGCAGGTGTGCGTCGGGAACCATCGGAAGGACCGTCCATGGACGAGCTCAGTCCGCCGGACCGCAAGGTCTGACACCCGAAACGCAGTTCATTTTTTGATGCGGCGCTGCGCGCGCCGCGCCGCCCAGAGCGGCACCTGAGTTGGAAGGCCGGCCTCGCGCCGGCCTTCTGCATTTCGGGCTCGGGCCGCGTGCGACCGGTCAGCCGCCGTTCGCGGCCGCGCACGTACAGGCGGTTCGGCTCCCCGCGCAGCGCCGTCGGCCCCGGCAGCGGCGTCCCGTCGGCGCTCACGCCCGCGAGCACCGGCAGCACGAGCCGCGAGGCGAGCGCCCCGCCGAGGCCGATCGTGTTCGTCGTGCGGCCCTTGTCGACGCTGGCGAAGTCCCAGCGCGGGCGGTCGCCGCCGGGCGCCTGGATCGTGACGCGGATCCGCGAGCCGGCGCGGAACGCGTGGGCGACCGCGAAGAGCGGCACCCGCACGAGCGTGAAGCGACCCTTGGGCAGCGGAGCGGCGTCCCGCTTCAGGTGCGTGGGCACGGGATCGGTCGCGGTCGAGTGCTTCGCGTCGAGCTTGCGATGCGACGCGCGCAGCCAGCCGTTCTGGACGTAGGTCTCGTTGCCGTCCGGCCGCACCTCGCTGAGCGTGACCTGCAGGTCGGTGTCGGCGCGCCGAGGACTTCAGCTGCAGGTCGAGGCTCGAGGCGCCGGCGATCACCACGTCGGCGGGCAGCGCGGCCGTCGTGAAGCCCGACGCCCTTGCCGGCGGCCAGCGGCTTCCAGTCGTACGGCGGCTGGGCCTTCCACGCATCGCCGGCGCCGTCGCCCGGCAGCGTCTGCGCCGGGCGCGCCTTCGGGTCGGCGACGTAGCTGACCGATGCCGGCGCCGCGGGCTTGGCCGGCGTCAGCGCGCCGGCGCCGCCGAGGTAGTACGAGCGTCGCCTGCGCCTGGCGGACGGGCCAGGAGTCGTAGCCCAGCTCCCACGTCGCGCCGATCGAGCCGGGCCCGGCGGGGCCGGCGCCGTTGTCCATGATCAGCCGCACGCGCGGGTCGCGCTCGAACGCGGCCTTGGCCGCGGCCACGTCGGTCGTCGCCGGCGAACCGCGACTGCTCCACGGGCGACGCGCCGGCGTCGGCGAGGTACTTGTAGAGCTCGCCGCTGAGGGCCAGGATCGACGGCGGGACGACCGGGATCTCGTTGCCGACGTAGAGCTTCATGAACTCGGCCCAGCGCGTGATCGTCGCCGGCCCGAGCGAGTCGGCGTGGACGCCGTTCTGCAGCGTGATCCAGACCTTCGGGTTGTTCTTCAGCGCCGCGAGGCTCTCGGGGAAGTGCCCGCCGGTCTGCTCGTCCTGGAACTGCCCGACGAGGAACGTCGGGACCTTGATGTGCTTCATCCAGGCGCCCGGGTGAGCGCTGGTCGAACAGCGACGGCGTGCGGAACGGGTTGTCGTTGATGAGCTTCAGCGCGTCACGGGTCTGCAGGCGCAGCTTCTGGTTGGCGATGCAGTGCGTGTCGCCGGCCTTGACGAGCGCCTTCGCCCACGGCTGGCCGCCGGCGGGCGCGGGCTGCGCGTCGTCCATGCGCTCCTTGACCCACGACGAGCGCGAAGCCCTTGTTGAAGATGCCGCCCGGGAACGACGTGCGCGCTGTAGAGGTCGTCGGTGACCGACATCGGCGCGATCGCCGACAGGTGCGGCGGCTGCGTCCCGGCGGTGAACAGCTGCGTGATCCCGGAGAACGAGATGCCGGCCATGCCGACCTTGCCGCCCTTGACCCACGGCTGCGCGGCGACGGTCTCGACCGCGTCGTAGCCGTCGTAGGTCGTCGGCAGCCCGAACAGGTCGAACGCGCCGCCCGAGCAGCCGGAGCCGCGCATCTGCACGCTGACGACCGCGAAGCCGAGCAGCGGGCCGATGACCGAGCCCGACGACGGTCGACGTGGCCGGGCGCCAGCGGATCGTTCGTCGCCTTCCCGCCCGTCACCGACGAGACGACGGAGGCGAGCAGATCGTGCGGCGCGGCGGTCTGGTACCCCGAGTACTCGATGAAGGTCGGGAACGGCCCGTCGGCGAGCGTCTTGCCCGCGGGCAGCCGGACGGTCATCGCGAGCTCGACGCCGTCGCGCATCGTCACGTAGTTCAGGCCGGCCTTGAGCTTCGTCCTGTGGAAGAACGCGGCGGGCGGGTTGCTCTTCGTGGAGAGCACGGGGAACGCGGAGTGACGGCGGCCTTGGCGGCCTGGCGGCGCACGCGATACCCCTTGCCCGGGCGCGATGTCGATGAACACCTTGCTGCCCAGGCGATCAGCACGCCCGGTGGCGACGACGCGGCCCCTGGCGTTGAGCAGCCGCAGCTGCTCGCCGGGCTTGGCGCCGAGCACGTACGCCTGACCGATGCTGCCGCGGGCCGTCAGCGCGGTCGTCTTCGCGGAGGAGATGGCCGGCGACAACGCCAGCTACACAGGTGAGCGCCACGACGACGGCGGCAAGACGGGTCAGGCGCATCGCGGCAGGCTACCCGGCCACTGCGACGTGGTGCGGCAGTGGACGGGCCATGTGAAGGTTCCAAGCGTTGGATCACCGGCCGAGGCGGCGGATCGACCGGCGGGACTAGGGTCGCCAGCCATGAGCAGAGTCGTCGTGATCACAGGTGCGGCCGGAGGCATCGGCCAGGAGCTGAGCCGCTCGTTCGCGGGAGCGGGTGACAGGCTGGTGCTGGGCGACGTCGACGAGGCCGCGGGCGAGGCACTCGCGGCGCGGTTGAGCGCCGACGGCGTCGATGCGTCCTTCGTCCCCTGCGACGTCGGGTCGCCCGATGAGGTGCGTGGCCTCATCGACGCGGCGGTGCAGCGACACGGCCGCCTGGACGTCGCGGTGAACAACGCCGGCATCACGCACCTCTCCGCGCCCACGGCGGAGTTCGACGTCGACGAGTTCGACCGCATCCTCGCCGTCAACCTGCGCGGCGTGTTCCTCGGGCTGCGCTACGAGCTGCCGGTGATGGTCGCCCAGGGCAGCGGCGTGGTCGTCAACATCGCCTCGGTGCTCGGCCTCGTCGGGTTCGCCGGCGCGGCGGCCTACACCGCCGCCAAGCACGGCGTCGTCGGCCTGACCCGCTGCGCCGCGCTCGAGACGGCTCAGCAGGGCGTCCGCGTCAACGCGATCTGCCCGGGGTTCATCGAGACGCCGATGGTCACGGTGCACGGCATCGCCGCCGCACCCGGGACCGAGATGTATGACGTCGTGGCGGGGCTGCACCCGATGGGGCGCATGGGCCAGCCCGACGAGATCGCCAGCGCGGCGCTGTTCATCGCGTCCACCGACGCGTCGTTCATGACCGGGCACACGCTGGTGCTCGACGGCGGCTTCGTCGCCCAGTGACGCGGCCGGGTCAGGTCGCCGGCGCCGCCCGGCGCTCGCGGTGCACGAGACGCCAGGTCAGCCACAGGCCGAGCGCGAACAGCGGCAGGCCCATCGCGGTCTTGGCGATTCCGAGCGCGACGACCGCGCCCGCGAGGTACAGCGGCAGCTGCACCGCCAGGCGCGTGAGGAAGAGGGCCGCCCAGAGCCAGCTCGCCCGCGTGAAGGCGCGCACGCGCTGCGGGTCCTCGCGCCACCCCTCCCCCTCGCCGTCCAGCGACCCGACGATGATCCCGACGAGCGGCCGGCGGACCGCGATCGAGACGAGGAATGCCGATGCATACAGCGCATTCGCCAGCAGGCCCGGCAGGAAGAAGTTCTCGGCGCGCCCGCTGCGCGCCGCGATGAACGCGGCGAACGCGACGCCGATCAGGCCGGAGAGCGCGTGCCGCGGCGACTCGCGCCGAGCCAGTCGCACGGCGGTGAGGACGAGTGCCAGCCCGACCGCGACGATCGCCGACGCGTTCGTGTCGGAGCCCGAGAAGCTGTAGACGACGACGAAGACGACGGCGGGCAGCGCCGACTCGAGCATGCCCAGCGGCCCGCCGACCGCGTCGGCGATCGACGGCGGCGGCCCGGAACCGGTGGGTGCGGCGGGAGGCGGGGCCACGCACACAGGGTATGCGTCCCGCACTCCTCGGGAGATCTCACAAGCCGCCGACGCACGGTGCCCGACCCCGGACGGACACCGGGGTTTAGTATCGAGACGTGTTGGACCAGACGGTCGGCGATCTCCTCGAGCAGGCGTGCCTGTTCCACGGACCGCGCGCCGCGATGGTCCAGGGTGATCGCCGCGTCACGTACTCGGAGCTGATCGCCGACGTGCGCCGCACCGGACGCGCGTTCCTCGCGCTCGGGCTGACGAAGGGCGATCGCGTCGCGCTGCTGATGAGCGACCGGCCCGAACTGCTGAACGCGTACTACGGGGCGCTCTGGGCGGGGCTGGCCGTCGTTCCGCTGAACGCCCGTGCCGGCCTCGAGGACCACTCGTACATCGTGGCCGACTCCGGGGCGCGGATCGTCTGCCACGACGCCGCGCACGCCGAGCGCGTGCAGGAGATCCGCGGTGACGTGCCCGCCGAGTTCTACGTCTGCGTCGACGCCGACGGCGTGCTCGACGGCGGGCACGACCTGGCCGCGCTGCTCGCGGCGCAGGACGCGGGGCCCGGAAGGCCCGACGTCGAGCCCGACGACCTGTTCGGCATCTACTACACAGGCGGCACGACCGGGCAGCCGAAGGGCGTCGCCCACTCGCACCGCACCTTCACCGCCGCCCTGATCAGCGAGCTGCTGGAGATCGGCATCGCCGAGCGCGAGGTGTTCGCCCACGTCGCTCCGCTGACGCACGCGAGCGGAGCCTTCGTGCTGCCGGTGCTGATGCGCGGCGGGACGAACGTCGTCCTCGGCGGCTTCGATCCCGAGAAGCTGCTCGACGCGATCGCCCGCGAGCACGTGACCGCGACGATGATGGTCCCGACGATGCTCTACGTCCTGCTGGACCATCCGGCGACCGCCACGGCCGACACCAGCAGCCTGCGCTCGATCGTCTACGGCGCGGCGCCGATGGGCCGCGAGCGGATCGTCCAGGCGCTCGAGCGCTTCGGGCCCGTGCTCGTGCAGCTCTACGGGCAGACCGAGGCGCCGAACCAGCTGACCGTGCTCTCGCGCGCCGACCACGCCGAGGCCGTCGCGAGCGGCGACCTCACCCCGCTGACGAGCTGCGGGCGGCCGGTCTCGATCGCCCGCGTGCGGCTCGCGGCACCGGACGGGACGGAGGTGCCGCAGGGCGAGCCGGGCGAGATCACCGCCCAGGGCCCCCACATCATGCTCCGCTACTGGAACCGGCCGGAGGAGACGGCCGAGACGCTGCGCGGCGGCTGGCTGCACACCGGCGACGTCGCGACGGCCGACGAGCGCGGCTTCATCTACATCGTCGACCGCATCAAGGACATGATCATCTCCGGCGGGTTCAACGTGTACCCCAAGGAGGTCGAGCAGGCGCTGTTCGCCCATCCGGCGGTCCGCGATGCCTGCGTGATCGGCGTGCCGGACGAGAAGTGGGGCGAGGCGGTGAAGGCCGTCGTCGTCGCCGAGGGCGTGAGCGGCGACGAGCTGATCGCCTGGGTGCGCGAGCGCAAGGGGCCCGTCCTCACACCCAAGACGGTCGACTTCGTCGATGCGATTCCGCTGACCGCGGTGGGCAAGCACGACAAGCCGGCGCTGCGCTCCACCTACTGGGCGGGGCGCGAGCGCGCCGTCAACTGATCACCTCGCGAGGGGACCACCAATGGCACTGACGACCTCGATCGACATCGACACCGGCGGGACGTTCACCGACGTGTTCCTCGTGCGCGACGGGGTGCCCCACACCGCGAAGGTGCTCACGACTCCGCACGACCTGGCCGTCTGCTTCCAGCAGGTCATCGAGAAGTCCGCGGGCGAGCTGCGGCCTCGAGGTCGGCGAGCTGCTGCGCCAGACGCGGACCGTGCGCTACGCGACGACCGTCGGCACGAACGCGATCATCCAGCGCACCGGACCGCGGCTCGGGCTGATCGCCGGGCGCCGGCGGCGACGCGCTGTACGCCGATGCCGCGCAGGCGGGACGCGGTGTTCGACCTGTTCCTCGACCGCGAGATGGTGGCGACCGTCGGCGCCGACGGGGACGGCGACGCCGCGGGCTCCGGCCGTCAAGGAGCTTCTCGACGACTGTGCGCGCGGCCTCGTCTGCGCGCTCCCGGGCGGGCGACGGCGAGGACGTCGTGCGCGAGCGCTTCGAGGAGCACTACCCCAAGCACTGCCTCGACACGGTCCCGCTGCTGCTCGCGCGGCGAGATCACGATCGATCGCGACGACGCGCGGCGCACGGCCACGGCCCTCTTCAACGCGTACGTCCACCCGGACGTCGCGGACTACCTCTACCGCGCCGAGGACTACCTGCGCGACAACGGCTATCGGCGCCCGCTGCTGGTCGTGCACAACGACGGAGGTTGCGCGCGCGTCGCCAAGACGGTCGCGGCGCAAGCACCTACAACTCGGGCCCGACGGCCGGGCCTGCTCGGCGGCCGCGCGATCGCGCGCCCTCTACGGCCTCGAGACGCTCGTCACGCTCGACATGGGCGGCACGAGCCTCGACATCGGGATCGTGCCGGCGGCCGAGGTGCCGATGCTCGCGCACGGGCACGTCGAGGGCGTCGAGGTCGCCTTCCCGCTTCCGGACCTGGTCGCCGCTGGGTGCCGGAGGCGGCTCGATCGCCATGGCTCGACGGCGGACGAGCTCCGCGTCGGACCGCGCAGCGCGGGCGCCAAGCCCGGCCCGGCGTGCTTCGGCTTCGGCGGCGACGGACGCCGACGCTCACGGACGCGGACGTCGTGCTCGGGATCCTGCGCCCGAACGCGTTCCTGGGCGGCAGCATGGCGATCGACGTCGAGGCGGCGCGGCGGCGCTCGGCACGCGATCGCCGAGCCGTCTCGGGTGCGACGTCGCAGGACGCGGCGTGGCGGGTGCGCACACGGTGCACGCCGACGACGGGCGCGCGGCTCGCGGCCGAGCTGCGCGCGCGCGGCGTCGACCCCGCCGGCGCCACCGTGCTCGCGTTCGGCGGCAACGGCGCCACGCACTGCGCCGGCATCGCCGCAGGCGGCCGGGATCGGCGACGTGATCGACGCTGCCGTTCTCGCCGGTGTTCAGCGCGTTCGGGCGCCTCGACGGCCGACGTCGCGCCACCGCTATGAGGCGCGGTGCCGAGCGACGGCGAGCGAGGCCCTGCGCGTGCGTGCGCTGCGCGACATGCGCGGCGAGGGGTTCGCGGCCGGCGACGTCGAGATCGACGTGCGCGCTTTCAGCGCGACGGGACGGAGTGGGTCGCGCTCGAGGCCACGCGCGAGCTTCCGCACGTGGAGCTGGCGCGGATCGCCGCCGTCGGCGCCGTGCCGCCGACCGAGCCCGAGGGTCGCTGCGAGGTCCGCTGGCCCGGTGTGGGCGATCGCCGCCACGCCCATCCACGCGCGCGAGCGACTCGGAACCGGCGACCGAGCTCGCGCGGCCCGGCGCTCGTCGAGTCGCGCGACGACCACGTGCGCCGTTCCACCGGGCTGGACGCTGCGCGATCGACGAGTACGGCGCCGAGCGGCTGAGCTTCGAGGGAGCGGGGCAGCCATGAGCACCCGCGAGTGCGCATCACCGAGTACCTGGACGTCGACCTCGAGTCCGAGAGCTGGACACTGCGCGGTGCTGCGAGCACGTGATCGGCCCCGCGCGCGAGGACTACAAGCGCGGGCTGCTTCTCTACGACCGCGATCCGCGAGACATCTATCCCGCGCGCATCGACGGCGAGCTCAGCTTCGCTCCCGACCCCGGCTGGTGCCGAATCGTCGAGTTCTACTGCCCCGGCTGCGGCACGCAGGTGGAGACCGAGTACCTGCCGCCGGGCCATCCGCTCACGCACGACATCGAGATCGACGTCGACGCGCTCAAGGCGCCAGCACGCCGCGCCAGCGCGGCGCGGGCCGGGCGGAGAGCGTGAGTGATGGAGATCAACGTCGACATCGGCGGCACGTTCACCGACTGCTTCGCGACGACCGGCGACGGCGGCGTGGCGACCGCCAAGGCGCTGACGACCCATCACGACCTGGCGCTCGGCTTCATGCGCGGCCGTCGAGGACATCGCCAGCGAGCTCGACCGCGACGCCGACGCCCTGCTCGCCGCAGACCGAGGCGATCCGCTACGCGACCACCCTCGGCACCAACGCCCTGATCGAGCGCAGCGGACCGCGCCTCGGCCTCATCACGACGATGGGGCACGCGGACACCGTCGGCATCGGCCGCTGCCGTCAGTGGGGCGACGGGCTGCCGGCGACGATGACGCGCGACCTCGCGCGCGCCCAGCGTCCGGAGCCGCTCGTGCCGCCCGAGCAGATCGCCGACCGTGCGCGAGCGGGTCACCTACACGCGGCGAGGTGCTGATGCCGCTCTCGAGCGACGAGGTGCGCGAGCGCGTGCGGAGACCTCGTCGACCTGGGCGTGCGCGGCTTCGTCGTCTGCCTGCTCAACGCCCACGTCAACCCAGAGCACGAGCTGCTCGTCCGGGAGGTCCTCGAGGAGGAGTACCCGAGCAGCTACCTCGGCCGCTTCCCGGTGATCCTCTCCCACGAGGTCATCCAGGCGCTCGGGCGAGTACGTCCGCTCGATGACCACGATCATCGACGCCTATCTGCACCGCTTCACCGGCGACCGGCTGTCCGCGCTGCGCGACGACCTGCGCGTGCGCGGGCTACCGCGGCGAGCTGCTGCTCGTGCACAACACCGGCGGCATGGGCAGGCCTCGCGCGCACGACGCCGGTGCGCACGGTCCACGCCGGCCCGGTCGCCGGGCTGTACGGCTCGCGCCACCTCGCCGCGAGCTTCGGCTACGACAAGCTCGTCACGACCGACATGGGCGGCACGTCGTTCGACGTCGGCGTCGTCGTGCAGGGCTCGGTGCGCTTCTACCAGTTCAACCCGGTCGATCGACCGCTGGCGGGTTCAGGTGCCGATGATGGACATCAAGGCGATCGGCGCCGGCGGCGGCTCGATCGCCCGTCTCGATGCCGTCGCTCGGCGTCGCGGTCGGTCCGCAGTCGGCCGGCTCGACCCCGGGCCCCGCCTGCTACGGCCAGGGCGGCACCGAGCCGACGGTCACCGACGCGAACCTCGTGCTCGGCTACCTCGACCCCGACGGCTACCACGGCGGCGAGCTTCCGCTCGACGGCGCCGGCGCGCGAGCGCGCGATCGAGCGGCGCATCGCCAAGCCGCTGGGGATCGACGTGCTCGACGCGGCGCGGCGGATCCGCCAGGTCGTCGACGAGCGCATGGGTCGGAGATCTTCCGCGAGGTCACGCTCAAGGGCTATGACCCGCGCGAGTTCACAGTGCTTCTCCTTCGGCGGCGGCGGCCCGCTGCACGCCTGCGGCTATGCGGGCGTGCTCGACGCGAGCAGGTCGTCGTCCCCCCGCACTAGCTCGGTCTTCTCGGCCTGCGGCGCGGCCGGGCTCGAGCTGCTCCGGATCTACGAGCGCTCGGCCTGGATGACGCTGTTCGACCCGCTGACCAAGACAGCTGTTCACCGACTACTGAGGCGTTCAACGCGATCGTCGACGAGTTCCGCGCGCAGGCGGTCAAGGACTTCGCCGACGAGGGCTTCGACGAGGACGAGCTCAGCATCACGGTCGAGCTCGACGCTCGCTCGGGCGGTCAGCTCAACGTGATCACGATCGCCAGCCCCGTCGAGCGCATCGAGAGCGACAACGACCTCGCCGCCGTCCTGCAGGCGTACTTCGCGGAGTACGCCGATCGCTTCGGCGGCTACGCGCTGACGCGCGAGGTCGGCGTCTCGATCGACGCGATCCGCCTGCGGGCGTGGGTCGCGCGCGCACACCGTGGGAGCTGTCCGGCAGCTCCGAGCCCGTCGATCGCGGCGTCGAGCGCTGCGCGGCGTCGACGCGACTGCTGGTCGCAGCACGGGCGGCCTACGGGCCCCACGCCGTCTACGACTACGCGGCGATCGGCGCCGGGCCACGAGCTCGAAGGCCCGGCGGTCCTCGAGGCCGCCGACACGACGATCCTCGTCTACGACCGGCTGGCAGCGCACGGATGGACCGTTCGGATTCCTCACGTGACGCAAGGAGAGGCATCGCGATGAACGCCGACCCCACGAGACCGCCGCCGCGGACGCCGCGGCGCCGCACGCCGGAGACCGAGGCGTTCCTCACCGACCTGCTGCACGGACCAGCCGGTCATGTACGGGCCCGACCCGGAGATCATGCAACCACCACCGGATCCGCCCGCGCACGCGCCGAGGAGGAGCGCGCTCTCGCCGCGGTCACGGACCCGATCGAGCTGATGATCGCGCAGAGCCGCGCTCGAGGCGATCATCGACGAGTCGCCGAAGGACATGCTCGAGCAGATCGGCGCGGCCCCGGCCGCCAAGTGGGGCGACCTGACGATCGGCATCTACTCGGCCAGCGGCGACCTCGTCGCTCGCATCGTCCACCGGCGTCGTCGTGTTCGCCGCCGTGGCCGTCCCGATCGTCAAGTTCATCATGAAGAACTGGGCCGGCGAGGGCACCGTCGGGATCAATCGCGGGCGACGTCTTCTACCACAACGATTCCCGCTACGGCGGTGTCCACAACCCCGACCACATCGCTGTTCATCCCGCTCTTCTACGAGGACGAGATCCTCTGCTGGGCGGGGGCGATCATCCACGAGGGCGAGAACGGCGCCAACGAGCCGGGCGGCCTGTCGCCCGAGCGCGACAGTCGCCGTACGACGAGGGCCTGAAGATCTCGCCGATGAAGGTCGCCGAGAACTACACGTTCCGGCGCGACATCGTGAACCTGTTCCAGAACAACGTGCGCGATCCGCTCCTGCAGCTGATCGACATGCGCTCGAAGCTGTCCGCCGCGATGCGGATGGAGGAGCGCGTGCTCGAGGTCGGCGCGCGAGCGCGGCGCGGACACGGTGATCGGGACGCTGCGCAACGTGCTCGAGTCGACCGAGGCCGAGGTGCACCGGCGGATCGCGCGAGTTCCCGGACGGCACCTACCGGGCCGTGGCCTTCGGCGACACGACGCTGCTCGAGGACCGGATGATCAAGATCAGCGTCGAGATCATCAAGCAGGGCGACCGGATGATGATCAACACGACGGGGTCCGCCCCCGCGATCCTCGACCGTGCGATCAACGCCGGCGTCACGCTGTCGAAGTCGCTGGTCGCCAACGACCTGATGAACTTCTTCTGGGCCGACCTGCCGCGCAACGCGGGGTTCACCGCCGCGGTCGACTTCGCCCTGGAGGAGAACTCGATCCTCACCGCCCCGCCCGACCATCCGACCGGCCTGTCGATGCTGTCATGCATGTTCATGCACACGGCGACCCACACGTGCATGACGAAGATGGCCTACAACCGGCCCGGCACGGCGGCGATCACCGCGCCGTGGTACGCGATGGTGCAGGGCCTCTTCTACGGAGGCCTCAACCAGTGGGGCGCCGTCGTCGCGAACCTGATGACGGACATCAACGCGATGGGCGGCGCCGCGCACCCCGACCGCGACGGCGAGCACGCGGCCGCGCCGTTCTTCGCCGCGCTCGCCGACTACGGCGAGATGGAGGAGCGCGAGACGGAGCTGCCCGTGCTCGGCCTCTCGCGCAAGATCCTCAAGGACAACCACGGCTACGGAACCTTCCGCGGCGGCGCGTCCGTCGAGTGCGCCTACATGGTCTGGGGCGTGCCGATGTTCGCCTTCGGCTGCATGGCGACCGGCGCGAAGATCCCGACCGTTCCCGGCATGTTCGGCGGCTACGGGCCCTGTTCCACGCCGCTGACGGTGTTCAAGGCCGAGTCCCCGGAGGCCGTGAAGTCGGTGCTGCGCGACTCGCCGGAGAAGGTGCCCTACTCGGCCGAGGACCTGCACCGCGACAAGCCGTTCGCGGGCACGTACTCGACGATGCGCCCGACGCAGTCCGCGGACTGGCAGGGTGAGGGCGACCTGTGGATCCTGCAGTGCGGCGGCGGAGGCGGCTGGGGCGATCCGATCGAGCGCGAGCCCGAGGCGGTGATGCGCGACCTGCGCGAGCAGCTGATCACCGACTGGGTGGCCGAGAACATCTACCGCGTCGTGTACGACCGCGAGGAGCAGTCGGTCGACGTCGCGGGGACCGAGGCGGCGCGCACCGCCGAGCGTGCGGCGCGAGCGGCGCGCGGCAAGCCGTACGACGAGTTCATCGGCGAGTGGCGCCGCGACGAGCCGCCGGCGGGCTTCCCGTTCCTCGGGAGCTGGAACTGGCCGGATTGAGGTTCGCCCCCGTCCTTCAGGAGGTCGCCGGCCGGCTGGCGTCGCTCGAGCCGGCGGCGGCGCTGCGCGAGGACCCGGTGCGCTGGGCGTACGCGCTGCGCGACGCCGTCGCGCTCGCGCCGGCGGCGCTGGTGCTGTCGCACCTCGATGCGGAGCTCGAGGCGCAGGCGCTGCTCGCCGGGCTCGCCGGCGGCGGTGACTGGGTCGACCAGGTGGCCGACGCGGCGCCGCTGGCGACGAGCGGCCCCGGAGCCGCTGCGGTCGAGCTCGTGGCGACGCTCGCCGGAGCGTTCCGCGGCGGGCTCGGCGTCGCCGCCGTGCTCAGCGCACCTGCGGACGTCGCCTCCGCCGCGGCGGGCCCGCTCGGCGTCGGTGAGGACCCCGGCGACCGTTCGGAGCTGGCCGACCTCGCCGCCGACGCGCTGGCCGGCCTCGTCAGCGCCTACGCCGCCGCCGGGGCGGGCACGGTGATCGTCGTCGAGCACGCGGCGGGCGGTCTGGACCCATCCGACCGCGACCGCTCCCACGCGCCGCTCGCGCGCGCTCTCGCCCACCACCGCGTGGACTCGGTGATCTGCCCGCTGCCGGGCCGCGAGCCGCCGCCCGGGTACGCGCTCAGCGCACCGCTGTGGGACGGCACCCCGCCGCCCCCCGCGGGCGCCGCGCGCCTCGACGCGGCCCTCTGGTCGCTCGACCCGGACGCGTTCGCGGCGCGCTGGGCGGGGATCGCGGCCTCGGCCGGCGACATCCTGGTGCTCACGGACGGCGCGATCGCGGCCGCTGCGCCGCCCGAGAACCTGCGCGCGAGCTGAGGACGGTCCGCGTACCCTCGCCGTAGATGTCTCGCTTTCCCTACCCGGCGCACCCGCTGACCCCCTATCCGCCGATGATCATCAGCGCCGCGCTCACGGGCATGGCGGCGCAGCGTGATCGGGTTCCTTACGTCCCGCTCAGCGCGGAGGAGATCGTCGCCGACGCCGAGCGCTGCTTTGCGGCCGGAGCGAGCGTGCTCCACCTGCATGCGCGCGCTCCGGACGGCCGCCCCGTCTGGCAACGCGCGGCCTACGGGGCGATGATCGCCGAGATCCGGCGCCGCTGCGCCGGCGTCATCGTGTGCGCCACGACAAGCGGGCGCGGGGGGGCCGACCTGGACGAGCGCACCGACGTCCTCCTGCTCGACGGCGACGAGCGCCCGGACCTGGCCAGCCTCACTCTCGGCTCGGTGAACTTCCCCAGCGGGGCGAGCGTCAACGACATCTCCACGATCGAAGAGCTCGCGCGGCGCATGACGGATCACGGCGTCGTGCCGGAGCTCGAGATCTTCGACCTGGGAATGGCCCACCTCGCGCACCGCCTGGAGCGGCGCGGGCTCCTGCCGGCCGTCTGCCCGGCGAACCTGATGCTCGGCTTCCCGAACGGCGCCCCGGCCGACGCACGTTCGCTGGTCGCACTCGTCGACGCGCTTCCCGCGTGCGCCGGGCCCTGGCATGCGGCCGGGTTCGGCGCCTTCCAGCAGCCGGCCGGCGCTCTCGCCGCGGCGATGGGCGGGCATGTGCGAACGGGGCTCGAGGACAATCCGTATCTCGACCACGTGAGTCGTGAGCCTGCGAAGAACGCCCAGCTCGTCGAGCGCGCCGCGCTCCAGGCACATGCCGCCGGCCGTGCCGTCGCCGACGCCGCCCAGGCGCGCCGCATCCTGCAGCTCGCGCCGGTGAACGCACCGCTCGCCGCCTGACATGTCACGCCCGCTCGTCTACATCGCTGGCACGGGATCGTTCGCCGCCGAGGTGATCGAGTTCGCCCGCGCCGCCGGGATGGAGGTCGCCGGCCTGGTCGAGCCGATCGACCCCTCGCGGATCGGCGGCGAGGCGTACGGACTGCCCATCCTCGATCCGGATGCGCCGCCGAGCCCGGGCGGGGCGGCCGTCGTCGGTGTCGGCCATGAGCGCCTGCGGATCGCCCGGCTCCTCGCCGCCGCGGGCTGGGCCGCCGCGACGGTGGTGCACCCGTCAGCGGTCGTCAGCCCGAGCGCCGTCATCGGCGCCGGAGCGATCGTCGGACCGCTCGTGGTCGTCGGCGCGCAGTCGCGCATCGGCGAGCATGCGCTGCTCGGCCGCGGCGTGCTCGTCGGTCACCACACGACCATCGGCGACGGCTCGACGCTCAACCCCGGCGCGAACGTCGCCGGAGTCGTGACGCTCGGCACCCGGGTCACGATCGGCATGGGAGCGGCGGTCGCCGATCGGCGGACGATCGGCGACGGTGCACTGATCGCGGCCGGAGCCGTCGTCGTGCGCGACGTCGCGGCGGGTGAACGCGTCCAGGGCGTCCCGGCCCGACCGTTCACGACCGAGGGCCCGGCATGAGGAACCCGGTGCGCGCGCGGCTGGCCCACGCGCTCGACCGGCGGTTCGGCGCCATCTCGGCCGGGATCGGTGGGCTGAGCGCGGACGTCGCCGGGCTGCGAGATCAGCTGGAGGACGACGCAGCGGACGATCGGCGAGCTCGGCGACACGCTCGCGAGGCTCGATGGCGAGGCGCGCGAGACCCGCGAGGCGCTGTCGCGGCTGCAGGGGCAAGTCGACGAGGAGGTCATCGCGCTGCTGCGCGAGCTGCTGATCGACGATGCGGGGAACCGCAGGCGCCTGGAGGCGATGCGGGCCCTCCCGGACTACCTGCTTCCCTTCGAGGAGCCCGAGCCGCTGGTGTCGATCTGCATCCCCACGCGGGCGGACCGCACGGACCTGCTGCTCGAGCGCGCGATCCCGTCGGCGCTGTCGCAGACGCACCCGAACATCGAGGTCGTGATCGTCGGCGACGGGTTCGATCCCGGCACGGACCCGCGCCTGCGCGCGCTCGACGACCCACGGCTGCGCTTCGGCACGGTGACCCATCGGCTCGTGGATCGCGACGCCCAGCGAGGGTGGCTGACCGCCTCGACGCTGCCGCGCCAGGAATCGCGCCGGGTCGCGCAGGGCGCATGGATCACCGATCTCGACGACGACGATGCACTGCGCCCCGACGCGGTCGAGGTGCTCCTGGCGAGGGCGCGCGCGGACCGGGCCGAGGTCGTGTCCGGGCTGATGCACCAGCACTCCCCCGGCGAGGACGAGCCGGCCCTCATCGCCGGCTTCCCACCCGAGATCCTGCCGGCCTGGTCGGGGCTGGCGGACGACTGGCGCGCCCGCGGATGCACGGCCGCGCTCTGGCACACGGGGCTGCGCTCGTTCACGCGCATCCGAGCGGCCTCGCTGCTCGGGCTCCCCGGCGACCTGTTCCTCACGGTGCGCATGGCGCGCGCCGGCGTGCGCTTCGCCGTCGTGGATGACGTCGTCTACGACTACTACCCCGGGCAGCTGTGGGACCCGCTGCGCGCGGCGCGGTAGTCAGGCCGCCGCTGTCGCCCGCGCGCGGTTCTTCGCGGCCTTGACGGCCGCGGTCAGCGTGGCGACGTCGTAGACGCCGTAGTGGCGCCGGCCGTTGATGAAGAACGTCGGCGTCCCCGAGACGCCGCTCTCGTCGGCGCTGGCGACGTCCTCGCGGATCCGGGACGCGTGCTCGTGGCGACGGAGGTCGTCGATGAAGCGCTCGGTGTCGAGCCCGAGGCGCTGCGCGTGCGCCACGAGGTCGCGCGGATGGAGCGCGTCCTGGTGGCTGAGCAGCGTGTCGTACATCTCCCAGAACCGGCCCTGGGCCGCCGCCGCCTCCGCCGCCTCCGCCGCGAGCTGCGCGTCCGGATGCACGTCGTTCAGCGGCAGATGGCGCCAGACGTACCGCACGTCGCCCCCGGGCGATGCCAGCAACTTGCCGATGACCTGCTCCGCCTGGCTGCAGTACGGGCACTCGAAGTCGCCGTACTCGACCAGCGTGACCGGCGCATCGTCCGGGCCGCGGATGTGGTCGCGGTCGGGGTCGACGTCCTCGGCGAGGTCGAGGATGTCCTCGGCGGTGCGACCGATCTGGCGTGCGCGCACAGCCGCCGGGAGCCTGCGCATGACGGCGATGATGCACCACGCGACGAGTGGCGCGATCACGACCGACGCCAGCGCGCCAAGGCGCGCCTCGTCGAGCCTGCGACCGCTGAACGCGATGTTCGAGATCAGCAGCGACACCGTGAACCCGATGCCGGCGCAGGCGCCGCCGGCGGCGAGCGACGGCCCGCTGAGCGGTGAGCGCGGGCCTCGCAGCCGGGGTCGCGAGGCGAGCCACGAGCCGCCGAAGATGCCGAGCGGCTTGCCGACCACGTAGGCGACGAGGATCCCGAGCGTGATCGGCGAGCGGATCGCGTCGCCGAGCAGGCTCCCCGTGATGTGGATGCCGGCGTTGGCGAGCGCGAACAGCGGCACGATCACGTAGCTGACCCACGGGAGCAGGCTGTGCTGGAGGCGCTCGTTCGGCGAGATCGCCGACAGCACGCCCTGCTGCGCGGAGCGCGCGAGCTCCGGGGTCGGCTGCTCGCGGAACGAGCGCGTCAGCGCGGTCGCTCGCTCGAGATCCTCACGCGACGGCGGGTAGGCACTGGTCGCCAGGCCGATCGCCAGGCCCGCGAGCACGGGGTCGACACCCGACTCGAACAGCGCGACCCACAGCCCGACGGCGACGACGACCGACAGGGCGCCGCGGCCGCGAGGCGCGTAGCGCAGCGCGAGCAGCACGGCGAACAACGCGGCCGCGACGACGAGCGCGACCAGCGAGACGTCCTTCGAGTAGACCGTGGCGATCACGAGCAGCGCGCTGAGGTCGTCGACGACCGCGAGCGTCAGCAGGAACACGCGCAGCCGCGTCGCCGCGCGCGGCGTCAGCAGGGCGAGTGCGCCGAGCGCGAACGCCGTGTCGGTCGACATCGCCGCGCCCCATCCGTGCGCCCCGGCGCCGCCCGCGTTGAAGGCGAGGTAGATCGCGACCGGCACCACGATGCCGCCGATCGCCGCGAACAGCGGGATCGCCAGGCGGCGGCGCTCGCGCAGCTCACCGAGGTCGAGCTCGCGCTTGGCCTCGAGGCCGATGACGAGGAAGAAGAACGTCATCAGGCCCTGGTTGACCCAGTCGCGCAGGTCCGCCGAGATCCCGCTGCTGCCGACGTTGATCGACAGCGTCGTCGTCCACACCGACTCGTAGGTGTCGCGCCACGGCGAGTTGGCCCACAGCAGCGCGAGGACCGTCGCGGCGAGCATCACGCTCGCGCCGCCGGTCTCCGCGCTCAGGAAGTCGCGGACGGGCGCGGCGAGGTTCCGCGCCCACGCCGTCCGGCCGGCGTACGCCGCGGGATGCGTTTCGGTCGTCATCGATGCGTCAGAGAGCGGCCACGGAGAGGACTCATGATGCAGCGCTCAGCGGTGCCGGGTCTGCGACGTCATGGTGCAACACGATCGCATGTCGCCGCGAGCGCCGCGGGAACCAATGCGCGGGCTGATCACAACATGCAAGGCCGATCGCCGGCGCGGGCGAACGGGCCCACGCCGGCGATCGAGCCGCGAACCTGTCAGGAGCCCGTCGCGGAGGGCTCGATGTTCTGGTTGAGCCGGAACACGTTCGTCGGGTCGTACTCGTTCTTCAGCGACACCAGCCGGGCGTACGTCTCCTCGCCGTACGACGTCCGCGCCGCGTCCGGGTCGCCGAGGAAGTTGACGTACGCGCGCCCGGTCGACGCGTCGGACGCCGCAGCGATCGACGGTGCGCGCCCACTCCCTGTGCGCCGCGCCCAGCGTCCGGGTCGTGCCAGCCGGTGACCGCGTTGAGCACGAACGGCATCGAGCGCTCCGCGAACGCCGTCGCGCCGTCGGCGACGCGCCCGACCGCACCGCCCATCTGGTGCACGTGGATCTCGCACTGCGGGCCGGGCGCGGCGAGGTGGATCTCGCACAGCCGGTCGATCAGCTCGTCGTCGAGACGCGCGAGGTTCGTCGCCTTGAAGTAGGCGTGGATCCCCTTGTCCCAGAGCGGGTCGATCAGCGTCTGGATCACGCCGTACGGCATCGGGCCGAGCAGGTCGGCGATCGGCTCCGCCACGCCGCGGACCGCGCCGAACAGCGCCTCGCCCTCCTCGACCGGCCCGGTCGAGGCGGCGATGAGCGCCACGACCTTCTTCCCGTGCCACTCCTCCGGGATCACCGGCAGCGGCGGCGCGGTCGTCAGGTTGACGAGCGCGGTGACCTCGTCCGGGGCGTCCCGGAGCCCAGTCGCGGAACGCGCGCAGGAGGTCGCGGCGCGGCCTCGGCCGGGTAGAAGACCGGCCCGGCGTAGACCATCGGGCCGAGCGGATGCAGGTCGAACTCGAACTGCGTGACGATGCCGAAGTTGCCGCCGCCGCCGCGCAGGCCCCAGAGCAGGTCGGCGTTCTCGGTCTCGCTGGCGTGCACGAGCCGGCCGTCCGCGGTGACGACGTCGGCCGCCGCGAGGTTGTCGCACGCGAGGCCGAACTTGCGCATCGTCCAGCCGATGCCGCCGCCGAGCGTGAAGCCCGCGACGCCGGTGGTCGACACGAGGCCGCCGGTCGTCGCGAGCCCGTGCGCCTGCGTCTCGTGGTCGACGTCGGCCCAGACGGCGCCGCCGCCGACGGTCGCCCGGCGTGCGCGCCGGATCGACGCGGACGCCCGTCATCGGCGAGAGGTCGATCACGATCCCGTCGTCGCAGGTCGAGAAGCCGGCGACGCTGTGGCCGCCGCCGCGGACGGCGATCGTCAGGTCGTTGCTGCGCGCGAAGCCGACCGCCGCGATCACGTCGGCGGCGCCGGTGCAGCGGACGACGAGGGCGGGCCGGCGCCCGTCGTGCGCGCCGTTCCAGATCCGGCACGCCTCGGCGTAGCCGTCGTCGCCCGGGGTCACGATCTCCCCGCGAACGGCCTCGCGCAGCTCCTGGACCGTCGCTTCCCCGAGCACCGGGGTGATGGTCTGGCTCATGTCCTGCTCCCTTTGTGTTGTGAGTGTGCCGGGAGTTCTATCCGGCGCCGCTTTGCGCTCGACTTAGCAGGCTCCTTAGCGCAGGTCGCGCAGGCGCTCCTCGACGTCCGCGACGCCGAGCGCGTCGTCCCGCGCCGCGTAGCGCTCGCGCGCGTCGGCGAGCAGCGCGCACGCCCGCTCGCGGTCGCCGCGCAGCAGCGCGACCTCGGCGAGCCCGGCCAGCGTGTTGGCGATCCAGCGCTCGCGCCGCGTCGCGCCGAGCACCGCGCGGGCCTCCAGCAGCGCGGCCTCCGCGTCGTCGAGGCTCCCGCGCGCGAACGCGAGGTCGGCCGTCCGCCACAGCGTGCTCGCGAGCCCCCAGCGATCGCCGGCGCGCCGGAAGATGTCGCGGGCCTCGGCGAGGTGCCGCTCCGCGCTCGTCGTAGTCGCCGGCCGTCGTGTCGATCAGCCCGAGCCCGGCGAGCACGAGCCCGAGGCCGCGCCGGTCGCCGCTGCCGGCGGCGCAGCTCGAGCGCCTCCTCGCAGCGCCGCGCGCGCCGCGGGCAGATCGTCCTCGGCGAGCTCGAGGTACGCGCGCCGGACGAGCACCGCGGCCTGCCCGCGCTCGTCGCCGGAGTCCTCGAACCGCGCCGCGCTCTCGTCGAGCAGCGCGCGCGCTCGCGCGAGGTCGCCGCGCGCGCGCGCGATCCCGGCCTGGTTGGCGAGCGACGTAGCTGACCGCGGCGTCGCAGGAGATCTCGACGAACGGCTGCAGCGTGTCCTCGAAGACGACGCGCAGCCCGGGCCGGCCGCCGGGCTGGGCTCGTCCGGATCTCCGCGATGTTGACCGGCGACGTGATCCGCTCGGGCGAGCCGGCGAGCGCGCGGAAGAGCTCGATGCTCTGGGCCACGAGCTCCTCGGCGCGGGCCAGATCCCCGCAGGATCCAGTGGGCGACGCCGAGCGAGTAGACGCAGATCGCCTCCGCGGCGGCGAAGCCCTCGCGCCGCGCGAGCTCGAGCGCGCGCTCGAGCCACGGCATCGCGACGTCGGCCGCGTCGCCGGCGATGCCGAACTCCCCGAGGAACTGGAGCGCCCGCCACTCGGCGCGCGCGATCGCCGATCTCGCGACGCGACCGCGTGGCTCTCCTCGGCGTACGGCGAGGCCGCGGGCGAGCGCGCCGCTGCGGAAGTCGATCGCCGCCGCGGCGAGCAGCGCCTCGCGCGCAGAGCCGTGCGCTCCGGGGCGGCGGCGAGCGCCTCGTCGAAGCGCCGCTGCGCCTCGTGGAGGTCGATCCGGCGCAGCCAGAACGGCCACAGCGCGACGCACAAGCGCAGCGCGTCGCCCGGCGCGCGCTCGAGCAGCGTGTCGAGCGCCACGCGCAGGTTCGCGGCGTCGCGGTCGAGCCGCGGCGAGCCGCGCTCCTCCTCGGCCAGCGCGAGCGCCCAGCGCGCGTGCCGCTCCGCGAGCGCCGCCGTCTCGCCGGCCTCGTCGAGCCGCTCGCGCGCGTACAGGCGAACGGTCTCGAGCAGGCGGTAGCGGCGCTCGCGGGAGGAGCCCTCGTCGGCGGCCACGAGCGACTTCTCGACGAGGCGCGCGAGCACGTCGGCGATGCCCGGACGCGTCGAGCTCGCCGCCGGCGCACACGTCCTCGACCGCCTCGAGCTCGAAGCCGCCGGCGAAGACCGCGAGCCGCCGGAACAGCGTCCGCTCGTCCGCGTCGAGCAGGTCGTGGCTCCACTGGAGCGTCGCGGTCAGCGTCTGCTGGCGCGTCGGCGACGCGTGGCTCCCGCTGCGGAGCACGCGGAAGCGATCGTCGAGCCGCTCGGCGATCGCCG
Organism: uncultured Solirubrobacteraceae bacterium; assembly: GCA_963781935.1. Taxonomy (GTDB): domain Bacteria; phylum Actinomycetota; class Thermoleophilia; order Solirubrobacterales; family Solirubrobacteraceae; genus F1-60-MAGs163. Next base: position 550,071 of record CAWAHX010000005.1, on the reverse strand, counting down.
CCGGGCCCAGCGCTCCGACGCGGCCCGCGGCGAGCTCGAGCGCGAGCGGCAGGCCGTCGAGGCGGAAGCAGATGCGGGCGACGTCCACCGCGTTCTCGCTCATCGAGCACGAAGCCCGGCGCCGCCGCGGCCGCCCGCTCGACGAACAGCCGCACGGCCTCGTAGCCGCAGGAGCTCGCTGCGGCTCGAGCGTCTGCTCGGGATCGGGGATGTCGAGCGACGGAACCCGGAACACGACCTCGCCCGGCACGCGCAGCGGCTCGCGGCTCGTCGCGAGGATCGTCAGCTGCGGCGCCGAGCGCAGCAGGGTGTCGACGAGCGCCGAGCGTCGCCGCGAGCAGATGCTCGCAGTTGTCCAGGACGAGCAGCAGCGAGCGCGGCGCGAGGAAGCTCGACCACCGCGTCGACGAGCGTCTGCCCGGGCAGCGCGCGCACGTCGAGCGCGGCCGCGACCGCATCCGGGACGAGCCGCGGCGTCGGCGAGCGCGGCGAGCTCGACGAGCGCCGCGCCGTCCGGGTACGCCGTCTCGGCGGCGCGGGCCAGCTCGAGCGCGAGCCGCGTCTTGCCGACCCCGCCGGTCCCGGCGAGCGTGAGCAGGCGCGTTCCGCGCAGCAGCGCCTTCAGCTCGGCGAGCTCGCGGTCGCGCCCGACGAACGAGCTCGCGTCCGCCGGCAGCGGAGGCGGCGCATGCGGCCGCGTCCGAGCCGAGCGCGGCGAGCTCCTCCGCGAGCTCCGCGGCCAGCTCCGCGAGCTCGTCGCGCCGCTCCTGCGGCCCAGTCGTCGTAGCGGTTCTCGGGCAGCAGCTCGCCGCCGTACAGCGAGAGCGCCGCGCGGTACGCCGCGCGTGTCCCCGCGCGGCGCGCCGTCGGCGGCGGCCAGCTCGAGCCGGTCGACGTCGACCTCCGCCGCGAGCTGGAGCACCTCCGTCCCGGACCTCGATCGCGTCCGCGTCGAGCGCGCGCCGCGCGACGTACACCGCCTGGTGGAGATTGTTCGCCGCCGCCGCCGGCGCGCGGTCGCGCCAGAGCACGTCCATCGCCTGCTCGCGGTGCAGGCGATGGCCGGGCGCGAGCGCGAGCAGCTTCACGAGCTCGCGCGCCTTCTTCAGCCGCCAGGCCGTCTCCGGGACCGGCACGCCGTCGACGGCGGCTGCGAAGCCGCCCAGAAGGCTCACGCTGACGTTCGCCACGAAGGCGAGAAGTACCACAGACGGCAGCAGAGCTGGGCGCGCGCTTGTGATGCGGGGCCGACCGGGCGTAGGTTCCGCTGGTGAGCTTCGTCGTTCCCGCGGATGCCTATGACCGGTTCATGGGCAGGTACTCGGTTCTCCTCTCATCCCAGCTCTCGGACCTGGCGGGGATCTCGCGTGGTCAGCGAGTGCTCGACGTCGGCTGCGGGCCCGGCGCGCTCACGACCGAACTGGTCGCTCGGGTGGGCCCCGCAGCCGTCTCCGCCGTCGATCCCTCGGAGCCGTTCGTGACGGCGGCGCGTGCTCGCCATCCGGGAGTCGATGTGCGGCAGGCACCCGCCGAGCAGCTCCCGTTCCCGGATCAGTCGTTCGACGCCGCGCTCGCGCAACTCGTCGTCCAGTTCATGTCGGACCCGGCCGCGGGGCTGGCGGAGATGAAGCGGGTGACGCGGCAGGACGGCGTCGTCGTGGCCTGCGTCTGGGATCACGCCGGCGGGCAGGGGCCACTGAGCCCGCTGTGGACGGCGGCGCGCGATCTCAACCCCGAGCTCGAAGACGAATCGCGGCTTGCGGGCACCCGCGAAGGAGACCTGGCGCACCTGTTCGAATCGGCCGGGTTGCACGCGGTCGAGGAGACGGCGCTGTCCGTGAGCCTCGAGCACGCGAGCTTCGAGGACTGGTGGGAGCCGTTCACGCTCGGCGTCGGCCCCGCGGGCGCACACGTGGCCGGGCTCGACCCGCAACACCGGGCGCAGCTGCGCGACCGCTGCCGCGCCGCGCTCCCCGAAGCCCCGTTCGTGCTCACCGTGCGTGCCTGGGCGGCTCGCGGAGTCGTGTGAGGCGACGGCCTACTTCACGATGCGGAAGGCCAGCCTGACGGTGCGCCCCGTGGCGCCGCCCGCCTTCGGGGTGAGCGTCATCAGATATCGACCCGGACTGAGCTTGTGGCCGCGCACGCGGCCGCCGAAGCGGACGCTGACGCTGCCGGCGGCGTCGCGGTGGCTCGTTGCGCCGAGCGACGCGTAGCGCGTGCAGCGCTTCTGACGCTTCCGCGGTCGGCCGGCGAGGCACTTGGACCCGCTCCTGTGCCCGGTCACGGGTCTCAGCACGGTGAACGTCGTGGTCGCGGCCTGCGAATCGCGGTAGGTGACCGTCGTGCCGACGGGCGCCACGCTCGTGCGGGCCAGGGTCGCGCCGCGGCCCGCCGCCCGGAAGGTCTTGGGCGACAGACGGGCTGCGGTGATCGACGGCACCGCAGACGTCACCCCGGGCGGGACGGTCGACGCGGGCTGCGTCCCCGGCGCCGCGGGCGCGACGTTCAGCGTGACGTCCGTGGTGCCGGTGCATCCGCTGGCGTCCGTGGCCTGGATCACGGCCGGGAACGTCCCGGACTGCGTCGGCGTGCCGGCGAGGCTCCCGTTGCCGGCGAGGGCGAGCCCGGCCGGCAATGCCCCGGTCTCGCTGAAGCTGTAGGGCGCCAGGCCTCCGGACGCATCGAACGACACGGCATAGGCGGCGCCGGCCGTCGCCGCCGGAACGCCTGCGGGCGAGAGCGCGATCGGCTGGCAGACCTCGCCGCTGAGGGAGAAGGCTCCGTTGAACGTCGTCGCCCCGCCGATGATGTCGGCTCCCACGCGCAGCCAGTCCGGATCGAGGGCCGCGTTGCGAGTCCAGCTCTGAACATCGGTCGCGCCTGACGGGAACGGCGTCCCGGGCGGGACGATCGGCCTGGCCGCCGACAGCCAGAAGAAGTCACCTGCGGAGAGCCGAACCTGGGGCACGAAGAAGTAGTGACCGGACGCCAGCGGGACCGGGGTGCCGAACACCACGTTGAACGCGACCTCCTGGCCTGTCACCGGTCCTTCACCGCCGGTGAGCTGGTTGGGCGCGGGGTGGATGCCGTTCAGTACCGAGTTCGACGTCGTGAACGACGCACCGATGACCGATGCGATGAACGACAGGCTCCCGTCGGTGCTGCTGCGCAGGCGAGTGTCGACATCCGACGGCGAGTTGACGCGCGTCGGGACCTGAGACGCGCGCGTCGCGTCCGAATCGGCGGGGAACACGCGGTAGATCTCCACCCGGACCTGCTGGATCGACGCGAGCGACGCCCCGGGAGGGATCAGGCCGGTGAAGCTCGCGCCTTCGAGGCCCGCCGCGTCGGTCAGCGCGAAGTCGTCGGCCGCCTCGATCTCCGAGCTGCCGCCCGAGGCCGGGCGGGAGGCGAGGGCGAGCTTCCCGTCCGGATTGCCGGTGGAGAAGAAGAACTGCGCCGCCTGTGCCGGCAGGCAGAGCGGCCCCAGTGAGAGTGCCGCACCGGCCAGCAATGCTGCGCGTCGAGCGAGCCTGGTGATGCCCACGCGAGGAGTCTCCCACGAGGCCGAGTTCAGGACCAGCACACGCCGCGGGCCGGCGCCCCGCTGCGGTCAGGCGCCGACGGGCGTGAGCTTCAGCGTCCCGGTCGTGAAGAAGCCGTCGCCGCCGCTCTGCACCTCCGGGCCGGTGGCGAGCGCCTGCGTCCCGCCGGTGATCGGGAGGGTGAACGTCAGCGGCCCGAGATCGACGAGCGATGGCCCGGGCATGCCCGGGACCGGCGGTGGCGGCGGGTCACCGTCGCAGCGGACCGTGAAGCTCGACTGCAGCACCGAGGCGGCGCCGACCGTTCCCGCGCCGTAGCCGAGCGTCACGGTGACCGCATCGCCCTTGTCGTTCGCCACGACCGTGACGCTCAGGGTGCCCGCCCCGTCGACCGGTGTGTCCAGCGGGCAGCCCGGGGTCTTCGTCGTGGCGACGAGGTTCGCCCAGGCGGTGCCGACGCCACCGGTCCAGCGGGTCGCGCCCGCGGCGTCGACCTGCTTCGCCTGCCAGGTCGCGTTCATCGTCCCGGTCGCATCGTGGGTCGCGAAGCGCCCGAGGCCGTTGAGGTCGAGCGCGACCTCGTAGGCCTCGGGAACGTCGGTCGAGCCGATCGACGCACGGCCGACACCCTGCTTGGAGCGGACCGTCACCGCAACCTTCGCCGCCGCGGCGGCGCGGGCGCGCGAGCCCTTGGCCTTGCGCGGCATCGTGACCTTCGCCTTGCCCGGCTTGGCCGGCGACGTGGTCGTCTTCGTCGGCGTGACCGTCGCCCCGCCGGCGGGCTCGAGGCTCACGTCCGCCTCGATCGGCTTGCCCGTGAGCCGGCTGAAGGCCTTGATCGTGGCGGTGGCCGACTTGCCGGCCTTGACGACCTTCGGCGTCGTCACGACGCGGATGCAGCTCGCCGCCTTGTTCCAGACGTTCTCGGCCTTGTCGAGGTGACGCAGCGCCTGCTCCTGCGCGTAGCGCATCGCCTCGGCCATGCCGAACTCGAGGTCCTTCGAGCGGCCCTCGGGCCAGCTGATGTCGATCGACTTCGCGTCGAGGATCGCGAACGCACTGGCGGTCGGCCTGACGCCCTTCAGCGTGCCCGTCGCGTTCTCCCACTGGACGATGATGTCGTAGCTCTTGAGGTTTCCGGCGCCGTCGACATGCCCGTTGACGGTGTAGGTCGCGTCGAAGCCCTCGACGACCTCCCGACCGTCCTGGATCCCGTCGCGGCGCGCCTTCAGCCCGCCGTAGGCGTTGACCTGGCCCTTCGTGTCGGGGCAGTAGACGCCCTGCGGCTTCGTCTCGTCGATCTCGAACTGGTAGTTCTTGCCCTTGCCGGTGAGCGACGCCTTGACCGTCGCACGACCCTGGTCGTTCTGCAGGTCGGGCTTGGGATCGATGCCGATCGCGGTCGAGGCCCGCTGCACGAGCTCGGAGAGGCTCCCCGGAAGCTTGGGCAGGCCGAGCGACTCATCCTGGGCCGCCCGCGCGTGCGCGGCGGCTCCCGCGGCGCTCAGGCGCCGGTTCGTCTCGGCCAGCCCGGCCTTCGCGACGGCGTCCTCCCACGCGCCGATGGCGGCGGCGTCGGCGCCGAGTAGGGTCGCGAGGGAGGTCGCCCCGCCCGCCTTGGCGTCGAGCCGGCGCGACGAGCCGACCATCCTGCCTGCGAGCGCATCGGCGCCCTTCGGCAACCCGCGGAAGAGCGCGCGCGTGCTGGTGCACCGCGCGCGTCCCTTGAGGCGCAGCCGCGTCTGGCCGCGCTTGCAGGCCTTGGGCTTGGCCTTCGCCGCCACGGGTGCGGGTGCGGGTGCGGCGTGCCGCATCGCGCTCCCGGCCGGCCGAGCGTCGGCCCCTGAGGCCCCGGCCACACAGAGCACGAGCAGGGCGGCGAGAGGGCCCGCGGTCAGGCGCGCGCGCGACAGCGGGGTCCGGAGCACGTGCGGGACCGTACCAGCGACCGATGGCGCGCTGGACAGGTCATGCGTGCGCGGCCGCGAAGCCTCTCGCTCAGTCGGTACGGAACCGGGGAGAGAGCGCGTAGCGCAGCAGCACCACATCTCCGATCTGGCGGACCCCGACGAGCGCCGCGCGCCGGTCGGGATTCCAGGGGAAGCGGCCGTCGCTCACGAACCGCGTGGCGCGGGAGTCGCCGACGAAGATGGGAGCGACCACCAGCTGCAGCTCGTCGGCGAGGTTGTCGGTCAGGAACTGGGTGTGCACGTTGCCGCCGCCCTCGACCATCAGCCGCTGCACGCCGCGAGCGGCGAGGTCCTCGCTGATCGTGCGCATCTCCACCGGCTGGCCACCGTCGACCACGGTCGCCACCGGCCCGAGTCGCGAACGGGCATCAGCAACACGCGGGCTCGCGCAGTAGACGAGCTTCTCGGCGTCGCCGGTGGTGAAGAAGTCGGCGCGCGCATCCAGCTCCGCCCGGTCGGTCACGGTGATCTTCATCGGCGAGGGTGCGAGCCCGCGGGCCGTCCGCTCGTCGCGGCGGGCCTGCGAGCGCACCAGCAGCCGCGGGTTGTCGCTGCGCACGGTGGCCGCGCCCACCAGGATCGCGTCGCAGGAGGCGCGCACCGCGTCGACCCGGTCGAAGTCCGCATCGTTGGACAGCGCGAGGCGCGGCGTGGCGGCGCCGAGATAGCCGTCGATCGACACGCTGCAGCTGAGCAGGGTGTACGGGCGGTCAGGCATCGGCGGCTCGGTCCGGCCCCGCGACGAGCGGGGCCCGATCGGGGAGCGGCGCCCCCAGCCACCCCGCGGGAGGCCGGTTGCGACGCATCCACGCCGCGATGAGGACGGCAGCACCCGGCAGGCTGGCGACGAGCACCATGACGCCGTAGACGACCGCGGTGGCAACCCCGCGGTCCGCGCCCAGGCCGGCGGCGCCGAACGCCCAGGCCGTCACGCCCTCGCGCGGCCCCCAGCCACCGACGCTGGGCAGCACCATGGCGAGCATCACGAGCAGCGCAAGCGGCAGCATCCTGCCCACGGGCGCGGTCGCTCCCGCGGTCCGCGCGGCGATCAGGAAGGTGACCGTGTGGCCCGCGACGACCAGCGCCGAGGCGACCGCAATGCCCAGCCACGCCCTCCCGGCGAGCAGCCCGTCGCGGACGTCGCGCGCCGCTGCAGCGCGGATCCGCGCCCACCACGACCGGCCGCCACCGGGTCCCGCGCGGGCCACCAGCACGACGCCGCACACCACCACGAGCACCGCGATCGCCACCACCGGCATGGCCGTCTGCACCGGCGACGGCAACGCGAGGAGGACGACGACGGTCAGGACGACCTGGACGACCTGCCCGGCGGAGCGCTCCCACGCCACCGCCCGCAACCCACGGCCGACATCGCCGCCGTCGCGACCGTGGCTGATCCCGCGGTGGACGTCGCCGACGACGCCGCCGGGCAACGTGACGTTGAGGAACAGCGAGCGGTAGTACGCCGCCACGGCGGCGCGCAGCGGCAGGTCGACGCCGAGGCCACGGGCCACGAGCTTCCAGCGCCACGCACAGCACACGGTGGTCAGCACAGCGAGGACTGCGGCCGCCGCCAGCGCCCGGCCGTCGACCGTGCGCACGCCGTCGAGGAACGGGCCCGTGCCCAGCCGCCAGACCAGGACCGCCAGCGTCGCGGCGGCGCCCGCGAAGCGGGCCCACGTCCACACGGTCGGGCTCAGCATGGCGCCCCACCCCCAGCCGGCGCCGGCCGGCGCGGGAGGACCAGCAGGTCGGCATGGTCCACCGTGACGGCGAGCGTTCCGGCGGTCGCCTGCGCGAGCCGGCGGCGGGCGTAGGCGCCGGCCTCGGCGGCCAGCTCGACCTCCTGCTCGCACGCGGCATCGACCCACCCGGTGAACCACTCGGCCATCAGATCGGCCTGCGCGGCGCCGAGGCGCCAGGGGCTCGGCCGGACGAGCGCCTGCGCCCCCAGCCGGCGGCAGCCCTCGACGGCGCAGGCGACGGCGTCCGGGCCGAGCAGGCGGCCCCGCTTCGTCGTGCGGCGCTGGTGGGCGTCGAACGCGGCGGCGATGCGGCGTCCAGCGGATCGGCCGGGGTCAGCTCGACGCGACCGACGACCGACAGCGTCAGCAGCATGGGACACCCGGTGTCGCTGCCGAGGGTGATCAGCCCGGCCAGCTCGTCCGCGGTCAGCAGGTCCAGCAGCGCCGAGGCCGTGATGAGGTTCGCGCCGCGAGATGTCGCCCGCGTGCAGCCGGGTGACGTCGGACCGCCTCGCCTCGACGGTGACCGCGGGCGGCGACGGGCAGGTCGGTGGCGGCGACCGCCAGCAGGTCGGCGTCCCGGTCGTGCACGACCCAGTGCTGCGGCCCGGGCAGCAGCGGCGCGAGCCAGCGGCCCATCGCCCCGGTGCCGCAGCCGAGGTCGTGGATCACCAGGCGGTCCGTGGCCGGGAGGCCTCGCCGGACGTGCTCGACGAGGTCGGTTGCACGGGCCGCGGCGTCCGCAGGCTCGCGCAGGGCGAGCCATCCCGAGCTGACGCGGATGGCCTCGACGGTCATCGCGACGCCCCGGCCAGGACGCCGGCGAGGACGGACGTGGTGGTCGGCCATCCCGGGAGCGACGCGCGCCGCTCGCGGGCGGCCCGGCGCAACCGCCCTCTCAGCTCGGCGTCGCCGAGCCAGGCCCGGAGCGCGGCGCCGAGCGCCGCAGGGTCGTCGGGCGCGACCAGCAGCCCCGGCCGGATCCCGTCGGCGCCGTGACCGAGCGCCTCCGGCAGCCCGCCGACGTCGGTGGCGACGACCGGCAGGCCACGGGCCAGGGCCTCGGTGACGACCATGCCGTACGTCTCGGCGCGCGACGCCAGCACCAGCAGGTCCGCGGCGGCGTAGGCGCGGTCGAGCTCGGCGCCGGTCCGCGGCCCCGCGAAGCACAGCCGGTCGCTCAGCCCGCCGTCCAGCGCGCGGCGGCGGAGACCGTCCACGAACGCCGGCTCGCGGTCCAGGCTGCCCACGCACACGCAGCGCCAGGACAGGTCCGTCGTCGTCGCCAGCGCATCGAGCAGCACGTCGTGCCCCTTGTCGGAGGTCACCGCCGCGACGCAGAGCAGCGCCCCGCCGGCCGCGGTCCCGGGCGCGAGGTCGGCGGCGTCGACGCCGGGCTCGGCGACGTGCACCCGGTCGGCCGGCAACGCGTACAGCTCGAGCAGCCGGCGCCGCGTCCATGCGCTGGTCGTGACGACGGCGGCGGCGGCCGAGAGCACCTCGCGTTCGCGCATCCGGACGTCGCCGACCCGTCCGTCCCCCGGGCGGTGGCCCAATGGCATGTGCACGAGCACGACCAGGCGCAACCGGCTCGCCTGCCACGCCAGCACCTCCGGGGCCGTCGACGCGACCAGTCCGTCGAGCAGCACGACCGCGTCGTCGGGGATCCGCTGGACGACGCCGTCGAGGGCGGCGCGCGACGCCGCGTCGGGTCGCGGCCAGCAGCCGGGCACGGCGTGCTCGTGCACCGACCAGCCGATCGCGGCGAGCCCGCGGCAGACATGACGGTCGTAGGCGTTGCCGCCGCTCGGCCGGGCCGGGTCGTCGATGCCGTCGGGTACGACGACGTGGACCGTCGTCACAGCGGCCGCTCGTAGCTCGCCCAGGCGATGTGCGACTCGTGCAGCGTGACGACCAGCCCGTCGAGGTCCCGAGCGCTGTCGCCCAGGGCGCCGGCGTGCACGCGGTCCGCGAGCCGATCCGCGACGACGCGGGCGAGCGCCTCGGTGGTGGTGTTCACGCCCGCGAAGGCGGGCTCGTCGTCGAGGTTGCGGTAGCCGAGCTCGGCCACCACGGCGTGCAGCTCCTCGGCCGCTCGACCGATGTCGACCACGATGCCGTCGGCGTCGAGGTCCGCGCGCCGGAACGTGGCGTCGACGACGTACGTCGCGCCGTGCAGGCGCTGCGCGGGCCCGAACACCTCGCCGCGCAAGCTGTGGGCGATCATCATGTGATCGCGGACGGTCACGCTGAACACGGTCTACTCCCGGTCGTAGGTGATCGTGTGACAGAGCGCCGGCAGGCTCCCCGCGGCCAGTCGCGCCATCACGTCGGGCAGCTCGCCGAAGCGTGACTGCCCGGTGACGAGCGCGTCGAAGGCCGGGTCGCGCAGCAGGTCGAGTGCGAGCGCCAGCCGGTCGGCCGTCGTGCGGCGCCCGCTGCGGGCCGGGGAGAGGGTGCCGACCTGGCTGGCGCGGATGCCGAGGCGGCCCGAGTGGAACGCGCCGCCCAGCGACAGCCGGACCTCGGTGTCGCCGTACCAGCTGAGGTCGATGACCGTGCCCTCGGGCGCGAGCAGGTCGAGCGAGCGCTGGAGCCCGGCGGACGTCGCGCTGGCGTGCACGACCAGGTCGCAGCCCGCCGGCGGCGTCGGCCGGCAGCGCGAAGTCGACGCCGAGCGCGGCCGCGACGTCGGCCCGCCCGGCGTCGACGTCGACGAGCGTGACCTCGACCGCCGGGAACCGGCCCAGCAGGCGCGCGACGCAGCAGCCGACCATCCCGGCGCCGACGACGGCGACCCGGTCGCCGAGCAGCGGTGCGGCATCCCACAGGGCGTTGACGGCGGTCTCGACGGTGCCCGCGAGCACGGCGCGAGCCGGCGGCACGCCCTCGGGCACGACGGTCACGGCGCCGGCCGGCACCACGTAGGCCGTCTGGTGCGGGTACAGGCAGAAGACCGTGCGGCCGCGCAGCTCCGGCGGCCCCTGCTCCACGGTGCCGACGTTGAGGTAGCCGTACTTGACCGGGCCCGGGAAGTCCCCCTCCTGGAACGGTGCCCGCATCGCGGCGTACTGGCCCGGCGGCACACCGCCCCGGAACACCAGCGTCTCGGTGCCGCGGCTGACGCCGGACCGCAGCGTGCGCACCATCACGTCGCCCTCGCCCCGGCTCGGGCAGCGTGACCGGCCGGATCTCCCCGCAGCCGGGCGCGCGCAGCCAGAACGCGTGTGCGTCGTCCTGCACGGGCCTCACCTTGCCAGACCTCCGAGTGAGCGGGCCTGTCGAAGCGCAGCCCGCTCGCCTCCGCGATCAAGCCATCCTCCCCGAGGCTGCCGGAACGGCGTCTCGAACACCGAGGCGAAGACCCGCGCGAACGCGATCGTCAGCGGCAGCGCCAGGGCGAGCGAGACGACGAAGGCCGGAACGCCCCGGCCGACCCGGCCGGCCACGACCTCGCACACGACGACGACGATCGGCCCGTGCGTCAGGTACAGGCTGTAGGACGACAGGCCGAGGTTGCGCATCGGCCGCGCGTCGAGCAGGCGCAGCAGCGCGGCCGGATGTCCGGTCGCCAGACCGGCCAGCAGGCACCCGACGGCCGGGCCCAGCGCGAGGTCGACCCAGAACAGGTGGTCGAGCGTCCACACCGAACCCTGCCACCAGATCGTCGCGAGCACGGGAGCTGCGGCCGCAAGCGCGAGCCAGGCCCACGGCCACGACCTGCGAGCGCTGCTCGCACCCACGATCCCGGCGGTCAGGATGCCGACCGCGAACAGCGCGGCGAGGTCGGGCGGGGACTGGATCACGAACGTGTCCATGCCGGACACGTGCGGGCCCAGGATCCCCACCGTCGCCACGACGAGCGTGACGATGGCGACCATGACGACGGCGCCCCAGCGGCGGACCATCAGCAGCAACAGCGGGAACACGACGTACAGCTGGGCCTCGACGGCGATCGACCAGAACGATCGGTTGGGGCTCGACGCGCCGACGAGGTTCTGCACCAGCAGGCCGTTGACGACGACCGACTTCGCGCCGGGCACCCCCTGTCCTGGCGGCAGGCACGACCAGCCACGCCACCGCGAGGCTGAACGCCAGGGCGGCCCAGTACGGCGGGAGGATGCGCCGGGCGCGCCGGCGGGCGAAGCCGGCGACGCCGTCGAGCCGCCAGTCGTGGCGGGCCGGCGACAGGGCCAGCGAGAAGCCCGACAGCACGATGAACACGACGACCGCGAACCGCCCGTAGATGAACCAGCCGGCCCAGAACGGCGCCCGGTCCACCGGGTAGCCGGGGAATGCGCGCAGGAAGACGTGGTTCACCACCACGAACAGCGCGGCCAGCGCCGCGCAGGCCGTCCAGGCCGGCCAGGCGCTCTCGCGGACGAGCGGCGGGTGCAGTTGGGTCGACGACTCACGACGAGCTACCGGGTCGCCGGTTGCGAGCCGAACGCAGTGAGGAAGCGGTCGCGGAAGGCGCTCATCGGCCAGACCGGCGCCCGCGAGCCGGGCTGCAGCCCGTCGTCCCAGCCCCACCCCGCGATCCGGCTGCAGCACCGCCGGGTCGTGGGCGATGACCGAGATCGGCACGTCATGACTCGCACCCTGCCCGGTGACGAGCGTCGCGGGCTGATGATCGCCCAGGACGACCAGCACGAGATTCCTGTCGCCGTAGTGCTGCACGAACGAGACCAGCGCGTTCAACGAGTACTGGATGGACCGGCCGTATGCCGCACGTGCCCGCCGGGGATCGCTGAAGAGCGCGGCCTTCGCCGACTCGTCCACGGGAAGGCGGTTGAAGATCGAGCCGTCGCCGACGTCGCTCCAGTCGATCATCCGCGGGATGCGAGTCCACGGCGATGTGGCTCGACACCAGGTCGACCTCCGCGAAGAGGGGACGACGGTCGGGCTTCGCGAGCTCGAGGCGCTGCAGCCCCGCGAGGACGTACTGGTCGGGCATGGTGGCGTAGCCGAAGCGCGGGCCGCGGTATCCGACGTTGCGCCGGTCGTAGACCTTGTCGTAGTGGTAGAAGGACGACCCCGGCGGCCATGTGCGGTTGTTCGACGGCACGTCATCGACGGTTCGCCACCCGGCCCGTCCGAACGCCTGGCTGAGCGTGAAGCGGTCGGTCTTGACGAGCTGGTCGTAGCGCCGTTGGCTGTCGACCCAGACGCCCGACTGCATGGTGGAGTGCGCCAGCCAGCTGATGCCGCCGAACGTCGACGAGGTGAGGAAGCCGCTCCGCGCAGAGAAGCCGGCGGCCTGCAGCCGCCTGGTTCCGCTGGCGAGAACGGCATCGACCTGGGGCGAGAACGAGGAGCCCTGGACCGCGACCTTGCCGTAGCTCTCGACGAACGCGAGGATGACGTCCTTGCCGCGCAGGCCGGTCAGCAGCTGGTCGCCGGGAGTGTCGCGGAAGCGGTCGTGGCTGATCTGCTTGGCGAAGATCGCCGTGGTCGCGGATGTCGGCCCGCACCACGCGCACCTTGTCGACGACCAGGCCGGCGGCGCTCGTGGAGGCGATCGGGCGTGTGCGAGACGAGCTGGGCGCCGAACGCCCAGCACAGCACCCAGACGACGCCGAGCGCCGCGACGGCCTGGAGCGACCACCGCCGGTGGCCGGCCGCGACCCGGGTCAGCCGGAGCACCGCCAGCGTCGTGAGGACGAGCAGGGCGACGGCCAGCACGACCGCGCCGACGACGACGAGGTTCGCCTCCGTCCGACCGATCGAGGCGCGCAGCGTCTCGATGCCGATCCCGGCGTAGCTCGAGTCGTCGATGGGGGTCGAACGGCCGGTCGAAGGTCGTGAAGAACCCGATGTCGAGGATCTTCAGGATGACCAGCAGACCGAGAGCCGGTCCGACGACCCAGGCCAGGACGCGTCTGGCGGCGGGCGGGCAGGACGAGCGCCAGGGCGACGAGGACGAGGCCCTCGAGCGGGATCCTCACGAACGCGCCGGGCGTGAGGCGACTCGGCTGGTCCGGAGCGACGAGGGCGAGCGCACACGAGCAGCGCGGCGAGGATCGTCAGCACGACGGCGACGCTCGTTCGCGCCTCGCCGCCGTCCGGGACCGGCGGGACGTGGCGGGCGCGGACGGCCGTCGCCGCCACAGCCACCAGACGTCGCGGCCGAACGACTCGGCGAGCAGGGCGAGAGCGACGACGAGCGCGGCCTGGATCACGGCCGGCGGCAGGACGTCGGCGGCCGCGATCGTCAGCACGATCCCCTGCGTCGCAGCGACGACCTTGCGCCAGTAGCGCGGCGGCAGCGGCTCGCGCATCCACGGCAGCACCCACCCGGCCGCGAGGAACGCGTAGCGTGCCGCGCCGATCGCGAGCACCCACGCGCCGGCCGAGCGGGCGACGTACACGCTGAGGACGAGGATCAGGAACGCGTCGACCTCGCGCGTCGAAGTGCGCGCCCAGCGTCGCCGCCGTCCTCGTGCGTCGCGCGACCCATCCGTCGACCGCGTCCAGCACGAGCGCGAGCGACCGAGAGCGACACCAGCATCGTGACCGGCGCGGGCTGGACGAACGAGTCCGCGACCAGCGCCGCGACGCCGACGGCGAGCGTGGCCCGAGCGAGGGTCACCCAGTCGGCCGGGCTGAGCCGGTCGGCGCGGTGGCGCGAGAGGCCGTGCGCGAGTGCGGCATTCGTGATCACGCCGCAGGTCACTCCGACGACCCAGCCGGCGGCGCTGAGGCCGGCGCCGCTGAGGGCGACGGTCCCCGCGAGTGCGGCGATCAGCAGCACCTGGGCGATGAGCCCGGTCAGCGGGCCGGCCTGAACCGTTCGCATCATGCGTCGGTGTCAGGAGCGGACTCGGTCGTCGTCGGCGCCCGGGCGGCGGCTGCTGCTGCATGCTTGGGCTCCATGCTTACGCAAGACGCCCGCAGCGATCGGCGAACCTTCGCCGTGAAGCAGGACGACCGCGCTCCGTTCGTCCAGGCCCTCGCAGCGAGCCCGCGTGTCGGCCTACGCTCCCGGCGAGTTCGTCGAGCAGGAGAGCTTCATGCGCGCCGGAGAGATCCGGGCCCTGGCGGGTCAGGCCGGCATCGCGCCCGGGGTCTCCGTGCTCGACCTGTGCTGCGGAGTCGCCGGGCCCGGGCGGTTCATCACGCGGGAGCTGGGTTGCACCTATCTGGGGGTGGACCTCAGCTCCAGCGCCATCGACATCGCGCGTGAGCGTGCCCGCGACCTTCCCTGTCGCTTCGAGGTCTCGCGGATCCCCCCGATCCCGCCCGGCCCGTTCGACGTGGTGCTCCTGCTCGAGACCATGCTCGCCTTTCCCGACAAGGAGACGCTGCTTCAGGAGATATCCCGGGCGCTCCCGGCCGGCGGGCGGTTCGCCTTCACCATGGAAGAGGGCCTGCCCCTCACGGAGGCAGAGCGAGAGCGCATGCCCGACGCCGACACGGTCTGGCTCACGCCGCTGCAGGAGATGCTCACGTGCCTCGAGCGGGCCGGGCTGGTCGTCCGCTGGCAGGACGACTGCAGTCGGGCGCACCGTGCCGTGGCGGATTCGCTGATCGACGCGTTCGCCGCCGACGCCACGGACATCGCCGCGCAGATCGGACGCCGGGCACTGGAGGATCTGCTGGCCGCCCACCGGCTCTGGAGCGACTGGCTGCGGGAAGGACGGGTCCGCAAGATCGCGGTCGTCGCGGAGAAGGTCCCCGGCGAGCGTCGGCGAGCGTTCAGCCGGTGACGTTCGCGGAGCTCGCCGAGCTCGACTCGAGCGCCCAGACCTTCGTGCGACGTGCCGTGACGTTGCCGGCCGGGCTCGGTGTGCCGGACGACTGGCATTGCACCGCGAGCGTCGATCCCGCGTCGGTCGGTCCGAGCACGCCGATGAACGGGAACGGCGCTCGTGCCACGTCACCGGGCTGGTTGAAGCCCATGTAGGCGGTGACCTCGTCGACGAAGTAGTCCGCGGACCCGTTCGGCGTGCGGAACCGCAGGTCGCAGGTGATGAGGTTGTCCGCGTTGCTCTGGTCGGACCCGATCAGCGTGCGCCTGAACCATCCAGGCCGAGCCGGCGGGCAGCGTCAGCGTCGCGATCGTCACGGGCGTCGTGCCGAAGGCCTGAACGCCGTCGCGCGTGGCCTCGATCACCGTGGCGGTTCCGAAGCTTCCGCGCGTCCCCTTGTCGCCCGTCGGGCCGGCCGGGCCGACGTCGCCGGTCGTGCCCTGCACGCCTGCCACCCCTCGCGATCCCTGCAGGCCGGCGGCCCCGGTGTTCCCCTGCGCTCCCGTGGGTCCGGACGTCCCCCGCAGCGCTGCTCGTGCTGACGGACTGAGGTCGGCGATCCGGATCGTCCCGTTCTTGATCTGCTTGCTCGTGATCAGCGATGCCCCGACCGCCGACCCGCTCAGAGCGACCAGGAGCGCGAGCACGCCGATCACGATGCCGGGAGTCGGTCGCCTGATCCGCCGGAGTCTCATCCCGTCACGACCTGATCCGAGCGCGACGTCACCGGCAGCGCCTCGATCTGCGTGTGGGACGCGGAGAGCGCGTTCGCAGGGCTCACCGCGACGTTCGCGCCGCAGACGACGCTCACGACGGCGTCCATTCCGGCACCGGCGACCGTCGCCTCGAGCGGAAGCGTGGCGCTGCTGGCGCCGCCGTTGGAAAAGAAGCCCATCACCGAGTTCGTCAGGTCGACGGTCGCCGACGGGACACCCGACGAAGGCGAGTACCGGAGCTCGCAGGTGACGAGATTGTCGGCGTTTCCCTGGACCGAATCGATCACCGTCTTCGCCCGGATCGCCCACTGTCCGGTCGGGTTGGTGTTCGGGGATGATCATCGCGTCGATCTGGGTGAGGGGAGCGAACGGCAACACAGCGGGGTTGGCGCTCACCGCGGTCAGGCCGCCGTACCCGAGCCCCGTGTCCCCTGTCGGACCGCCCTGACCCTTACCGCCTGCCGTGCCGGTGGCGCCCTTGCGCCCGGCCGGACCCTGTGCCCCTCGCGCGCCGGGGGCTCCGGGCGACCCGGGTCCGCCTGCCGATCCCAGCCCTCCGACGAGCGCCGCTCGTGCCGACCGGCTCAGATCGGCGAGCCGGATCGTCCGGTCCTTGATCTGCTGCGAGGTGACGAGGGAGGCCGCCAGCGCCGGGCCGCTGAGCGCGACCACCAGGGCGAGTACGGCAAGCACCTGGCCGCCGCTGGGCCGCCAGGACCGATGACGCCTGAGCCGGCTCACCCGGTCACCGTGTCTCCGGTCGTGGCGCTGAGCTCGACCGCCACGATCTTCGTCATGAAGGCCCGCACCGCGTTGGCCGGCGTCGGCGGGTCCGACAGCTTGCATCTGAGCAACGCCGAGCGGCCGGGGTTCGACGTCACCGCCTGCAGCCGCAGGGCGGCGCGGCTGGCGTCGCCCTTCTGGTTGAAGCCGACGTACGCGAACGCGACGTCGCCGCTGAACTCGGCGCCGTCAGAGGGCCGCACCACGATGAGCTCGCACAGGACCTGGTTGTCGACGTCGTTCTCGATCGAGTCGATCAGCGTCCGTGCGTGGATCGACAGCTGCTTGCCGTTCGGGGGCGTGAGCGTCGCGAGCGTCGTGAAGCCGGTGCCGAGGACGACCTCGCCATCACGCCGGACCTCGAAGGTGCGCCCAAACCCATTCGGGCCGGGCGGCCCTCCGGATCCCGTGTCGCCCTTGGGTCCGGGCGGACCCCGGTCACCCTTCAGGCCGTCCGGCCCGACCTCGCCCTGCGGCCCAGCGGGACCTGCGACGCCGGCGACCCCTTGGGGTCCGGTCGGGCCGGTCCGCTTCAGCGCCTTGCGCGTCGCCGGGCTCAGGTCGGCGAGCCGGATGGTCCCGTCCTGGATCTGCCGGCTGGTGACAAGAGACGCCGCGACGGCGGTTCCGGTCAACGCGACGATCAGTGCGATCGCGCCGAGCAGAACTCCGCTGCCTGGTCTCCGACTCCGCATCGAAACCCTCGGTCGTCCTAAGGGCCTGTGATGCGACCGTAGTTCCAAGTCAGGCGGGTGTCAACGGCTCCGCCCGCTCAGCAGCGCGAGCCCTTGGTCTTCATGCCGCCACGAGCTCGAGCTCCGGGCGGGTCGAGACGGTCGGGGCGACGTCCGTCTCGACATCCCTGCTCAGCATGTCGTTGGGCAGCGAGAGCCGGAACGACCTTCTTCCACGCGGAGGCGACCTGCTTGGGCAGCGGGCCGGCCGTGTAGGTCAGGCCGTACCGCTCGAAGAGCTCCTCGCACCTTGGGGGCGATCTCCTGGTAGCGGTTGCTCGGCAGGTCGGGGAACAGGTGGTGCTCGATCTGGAAGGACAGGTTGCCGGTCATGAGGTGCATGCAGCGGGCTGCCGGTGATGTTGGCCGAGCCGAGCATCTGGCGCAGGTACCACTCGCCGCGGGTCTCGCCCGTCGATCGAGGTCTTCTCGAAGGTCTCGACGCCCTCCGGGAAGTGGCCGCACATGATCACCGAGTGCGTCCAGAGGTTGCGGACCAGGTTGGCGGTGGCGTTCGCGGCGAGCGTGGTGAGCGCGGACGGGCCCGGACAGCAGCGGGTGCACGACGTAGTCCGGGTCGCCTGCCTGCGGATCTTGCCCAGCACGCTGCCTGACCTGGGCCTGGAACTCGCGTCCTTGTCCTTGCGGCCCTTCGAGTGACCTTGCCGATCTCGAGGTCGTACGCCGCGATGCCGTACTCGAAGAAGCAGGCGTTGATGAAGTTCCACAGCGGCTGCGCGAGGTAGAACGGGTGCCAGCGCTGGTCCTCGTCGACCCGCATGATGCCGTAGCCGAGGTCGTTGTCGTGGCCGATGCACGTTCGTGTACGTGTGGTGCAGCTCGTTGTGCGAGTGCTTCCACTGCTCGGCCGGCGAGGCGTTGTCCCACTCCCAGGTCGTCGAGTGGATCTTCGGGTCGCGCATCCAGTCCCACTGGCCGTGCATGACGTTGTGGCCGATCTCCATGTTCTCGAGGATCTTGGCGACCGAGAGGCCGGCGGTGCCGACCAGCCAGGCGGGCGGGAACAGCGAGAACGAGCAGCACGGCGCGGCTGCCGAGCTCCAGCGCGCGCTGGGCGGTGATGACCTTGCGGATGTAGTCGGCGTCGCGCTCGCCGCGGCTGGCGATCACCTGCTCGCGGATCGCGTCGAGCTCGCGCGCCGAGGTTCTCGATGTCCTCCGCGGTGAGGTGGGCGATGGGGTTGTTGGGCTTGTTCTGCATGGCGGTCATGTGCGGTCTCCTCTCAGAGGTCGATGTCGCAGGCGCCGGCGGCAGCCGACACGCAGGTCTGGATGAGCACGCCGTCGCCGGGGGCGGCGGTGGTGAGCGTCGCCGTTGCGCAGGTCGCGCACGGCGCCTTCGCGCAGCGGCAGCGACGCAGCCGAAGCAGATGCCCATCCGGCAGCCCGACGGCATCAGCACGCCGGCGCTCTCGCCGGCGTCGAGCAGCGGCGTCGCGCCGTCGGCGTCGACGGTCGAGCCGCTGGCCGGTGAAGGTCACGGTCGCCGCCGTCGCCGGTGACGAGGACGGTCGGCCGGAAGCGCTCGGTGTGCAGGCGGTCCGGCGATCGCCGCGATCGGCCCAGTGCTCCTCGAGCGCGTCGAGCAGCCCGGCCGGCCCGCAGGCCCAGGTCTCGCGCTCGGTCGAGGTCGGGGACCAGGTCGGCGAGCTCGCCGGCGTCGAGCATGCCGTCGGCGTCGGTGTGCCGCTCGATCAGCCGTGATGCCGCCCGCGCGCCGGCCAGCATGCGCAGCTCGCCGCCGAAGATCACGTCGTCGGCGGTCGGCGCCGGAGTGCACGACGACGACGTCGCGAAGCTCGTCGAGCGCGGTTGCGCAGCATCCCCATCACCGGCGTGATGCCGCTGCCGGCCGTGACGAACAGGACCTTGCCGGGCGGCGGGTCGGGCAGCACGAAGTCGCCGGAGGCCTGGTCGAGGTGGACGAGCATGCCCGGCCGCGCGCGGCGCACCAGGTGGTTGCTGACCATGCCGTCCGGGATCGCCTTGACGGTGATCGCGATGCAGCCGTCGGCGCGGTCCGGCGGCGAGGTCAGCGAGTAGGCGCGCCACTGGCGCACGCCGTCGACGTCGACGCCGATCCGGATGTACTGCCCGGGCATGTGCCCGCGCCAGCCGCGTCCGGGCCGGATGCACGAGCGTGACGGCGTCGCGGGTCTCGGGGTGGACGTCCACGATCCGCCCGCGCAGGTCGGCGCCGGCGCGCAGCGGGCTGACGAGGTCGAGGTAGTCGGCCGGAAGCAGCGGCGTCGTCATCAGGCCCACGAGCTCGACTGCACGATCGCGGAGCCGGGCGGCGACGTGGTGCGGAGCGGGCGAAGCGGGCATGAGGGCAAGGTACGTTGTCCCGTGAGCTAAGTTCTTGTCGCATGCGACGTGAGGATTTACAGCGAAATCTGTTCGCACAGGACAACATGACCGAGTCCCCCACAGCACGCGGCGCGCCGCAACCGGGCCTCGACGCGGGCATCGCGGGAAGCCTGCGCGACCGGCTGCCGTCCGTCGCCGAGCAGACCGTGCTGGCCGTCATCGCCGAGGTCCCCGGCTACGCGGCCTGGCTCAGTGGCGACATGCGCGCGAACATCGAGCGAGCGGTGCAGGTGGCGCTCGGCGGCTTCGTGCGCCTCGCCGAGAACGCCCGGGACGCAGACCCCGGACCCCGCTGCAGCCCGCCCTCGACGCCGCGTACGAGCTCGGGCCGCGGCGAGGCGCGCGACGGGCGCACGATGGACGCGCTGCTCGCGGCCTACCGCGTCGGCGCCCGCGTCGCGTGGCGGGAGCTCTCCTCCGTCCTGGTCGACGAGGGCCTGCCGGCGCGGCGATGTCGCACAGTTCGCCGAGCTCGTCTTCGCCTACATCGACGAGCTGTCGGCCGCCAGCGTCGCGGGTCACACCGACGAGCGCGACACGACCGGCCGCGTGCGCGAGCTCTATCTCGAACAGCTCGGCCGGCGGCTGCTCGAGGGCGCGCCCGACGACGTCCTGGCCCAGGCCGCGGAGCGCGCCGGCTGGGCCCCACCCTCGACGCTGACCGCCGTTCTCGTGCCGGAGGCGCACGTCCGCTCCGCCCTGGCAACGCTCGACTCGCGGACCCTGAGGCCGGCCGGCGACCTCGCGGGCGCCGACGACGCCGCGATCCTGCTGGTCCCCGACGCGGCGGGCTCGCGCCGCGCGCGGTTGGTGCACGCACTCGAGGGGCACGATGCCGTCGTGGGGCCCGCCCGCCGCTGGACCGCCGTCGCCGCATCCGTGCACCGCGCGCGGCAGGCACGGGACCTGATCGCCGTGGATGGCCGCGAGGTCATCGACACCGAGGCGCATCTCGCGACCCTGCTCATCCAGTCCGATCCCGAAGCGCTCGCGGACCTGCGCCGACGGGTCCTCGCGCCGCTGGCCGAGCTCCGCCCGAACGCGGCGGAGCGTCTCGAGCAGACGCTCCGCGCCTGGCTCCTGCACCAGGGCCGCCGCGACGACGTCGCCGCCGAGCTCATGGTGCACCCGCAGACCGTCCGCTACCGCATGACGCAGCTGCGCGACCTCTACGGCGAGCGACTGCACGATCCCGCGGTGGTCCTCGAGCTCGTCATCGCCCTCGCTGTCCCGGAGGTTCAGGTGCCGCCGTCGGCCTGACGGCGTGTGGCCGGCCAAAGCACGTGCGCCGCAGCGCCGAGCCCAGAATCGCCGAGGGCCCCGGTGGAACGGGGCCCTCGACACGTTCTCGATCGAGTTCCACTCACAGCTTGCGAGGAACCCGCGACTCCCCGGGTCGCCGGTCCTGCGGCCGCGCGACCACGAGGTAGCCGACGCCGGCCGCCCCGATCACGGCCAGGACGATCGGGGCCGCCCACACCTGGTACACGGGCGCGCCCGGCGGTGCGAGCGCCTCGCGCGGCCAGGCGATGTTGATGGACTCGAACGCGAGCCAGATCACGGCCAACGTGTTGATGACCGTCCCGGCCCGGCCCAGCCGCACATGCCCCGCGGGCGTCCAGGTTCCGCGCAGGCGCGCGATCAGCGCCGCGAGAGCGATCAGCAGAAAGGCGACGTAGATGCCGGCCGTCCCGAACGCGATCAGGCTCCCCACCGCTGCCGATTGCAGGCCGAACAGCAGACCGAGACACCCCGCCACGGTCGTCGCGCCGATCGCGCCGATCGGGGCGCCGCGCCGATTGACAGTGGACAGCATGTGCGAGGCGGGCAGGACCCCGTCCCGTGCGAGCGAGTAGATGGCGCGCGCGGTGAGCATCTGCGCGGCCATGCCGCAGGCGATGAAGGCGACGAGGACGACGGCGGTGAACGGCCGCGTCGACCACGACCCGAAGCTCGAGACCACCGACGTCGTCACCGGATCCAGATCCCGGCCTGCGACGATGGCTGACGGATCCGGGTGCGCCAGACCGACCGCGACCGCATTGAGAATCACGAGCGCGCCGACGCTCAGCATCGCCGCCCAGATCGCCCGGGGCACGTGACGAGCGGCATCCCGGGTCTCCTCCGCGGCGTTCGCGCACGCATCGAAGCCGATGAAGACCCATCCCGCGACGGCGAGTGCTGCCAGCATGCCCGCACCCACGGACCCGCCCGACGACGTCTCGGCGCCCAGGGTTCTGCCGAGCAGCGACCAGTCCTGCTCACGGAAGACGAGCAGCAGCGCGATGCCGATCCCGACTGATGCGACGGCCTCCGCCGCGATCCCGGCCTTGATGGTGCGGCCGAGCACAGCGACGCCCAGGACGCCTGCGAGGGAACACACCACCACCAGCACCATGCCGGTGACCACGATCCGATCGGGCGTGACGTCGATGCCCAGCAACGTGAGCGCCCACGGCGCACCGAGATAGGCGATGGTCGTGTTCGCAGCCGCGTACGCGCACACGGCGACCCAGCCGGTGAGCCAACCGTAGGACCCACCGATCAGGCGCCGGCTCCATTGATAGGCCCCGCCCGCGATCGGGAACTCGGAGGCAAGCTCCGCGTACACGCAGAGCAGCAGGCACTGTCCGGCCAGCGCGACCGGCAACACCCATACCCACGCCGGACCGGCCACCAGCGTCCCGACCAGTACGACGGCGTACAGCCCGACGACCGGCGAGATTCCCGCGAACCCGAGCGCGATGTTGTCGCGGGTTCGCAGGCTGCGCGTGAGCTGTTGGTCGTACCCGAGCTCGGCGAGTCGAGCGGCATCCGGATCGGCTGGAACGCCGGCGGCGGTCACGACGGATCCGAACCAGCGGCGCGCTCCCGCTCCATCGTTCGCGCGACCTCGGTCCTCGACGACACGCCGAGCTTGTGGAACAGGTTGCGAACGTGGGACTCGACGGTCTTCTCGCTGAGGAACAGCGCTGCGGCGACCTCACGGTTCGTCAAGCGATCGGTGATGAGTCCCGCGATCTCCAGCTCGCGTCTGGTCAACGCCGCCACGCCCGAGTCCCCGGCCGCCGCCGGTCCGCGCGGCTCGGCCCGCGCACCCAGCTTGCGCAGCTCTCGCCGGACCTCGTCTCGCGGACGCACGGATGCGCAGGCGTCCAGCTCGCGTTCGGCCTCGCGCAGCTCTTTGATGGCCGCCTTGCGGTCGCCGGCGGCCGCGAGCGCCTGCCCGAGCAGGCTGCGCGAGAAGGCCGCCTGGAGCCGGGCGCCGGCCGCGTCGGCGCCGACAACCGACCGCTGAGCAACGTGCGCCGCCTGCTCGGGATCGCCGTCAGCGAGCAGGATCGCCGCGCGTGTGCGGGCGGCGACGGCGGCCGGAAGATCGAGTTCGAGTGATGCCGAGTCGCGTTCGGCGCGGTCCGCATAGACGCCGGCGGCGTCGCGCCGGCCCAGCGCGAGCTGGGCCAACACGAGGATCTCCCAGTTGAAGCACTTCTCGACGGGAATCGCCCACCCGAGCTCGTCGTCGCCGAGCTCACGCATCGTGTCCAGCATCGCGGCCGGGTTGCCTGCTTCAAACCGGCAGACCGCCAACGCCCAGCCGGGCCCTCCGCCCGCGGACGGCATCGTCCCCCGCGTCAGACGGCCACCCACCCGCAGGCTCTCCTCGCAGGCGCCGGTCGCGGCCTCGAGATGCCCGGCGTAGTAGTGCGCCCAGCCGAGCTCGAACAGCGCCCAGAACAGGTAATGCGGATTGTCTGCCACGCGCGCGATCTCGACGGCGCTCTCGCACATCGCGAGCGCCTCGGTGAGTCGTCCCTGCATCTCGAACGGATAGCCCTGGACGAGCATCAGCGGCACCAGCAATCGACCCTCGCCGGTCGCCCTCGCGATCGCGATCCCGCGCTGGGCGTGCGCGACTGCGTCGTCGTAGCGCTCGAGGTAGTTCTCAGCCCAGCCGAGGTAGTACAGCGCTTCCAGCCGTGGGGCGAGCTCGATGTCCGAGAGCTGCTCGATCAGCGCGACGGCCTCATCACGGTGGTCTCGGGCAGCGGCGCTCTGGCCGCACGAGGCCTCTCCGAGCGCGAGGACCGACGCTGCCGCCGCGATCAAAGCGCGATCGCCCAACCGACGCGCGATCGCCAGCGCCCCGCTGCCCATCGCCAGCGTCTGGTCGAAGTCCAGCTCGTACATACCGTCGACCGCCAGTTCGATCTGGACGATCGCCGCTTCGGCCGATCCCTGGTCGGACAGGTCGTCCCACGCCCGGACGAGCCGGCGATGGGCATCGTCGTGGCGTCCCAGCCAATGCTCGACCGCTGCACACAGCGCGGTCAGCTCGATCCGGCGCGCGACGGAGGCCGCGGGCACGAGGTCAATGGCTTCGAGCAACGTCTGGCGGCACGGGTCCAGCTCGCCGAGCGAACGCTGAGCTGAAGCCAGCGCCACGCGCACGTCGACCTGACGTGTGTCGTCGTCGGCTGGAAGCAGCCGCAGCGCCGCTTCGAACCAGTGGACCGCGACCGCCGGCGCCCGCGGTGCCGTTGCCGCTCCCGCCGCCAGCAGCAGCGCGATCGCCTCCTCGTCGCCCGGACCCGCAGCATGCTCGACGTGATGCGCCCGCTCCGCCGGGCCTGCGCCCTGGGAGGCGAGCACGTCGGACGCGCGAGCGTGCGCCCCGATGCGCCACCCGCCCGGCGTCGACTCGTACACCGCCCGGCGCACGAGGGGGTGACGGAAGATGAACCGGCGCGGAACGCGCGTCGGGCGCACGAGATCCGTCGCCAGGAGATCGTCGAGCGCCGCCAGGGCATCACCGTCGTCCAGCTCGGCGATCGCCGCCGCGACGGCAGGCTCGAAGGGCTCACCCGCGACGGACGCCGCGTCGAGCAAGGCGTGCGATGTCGCCGGCAACGAGGCCAGCTCGTCAGCGAGGGAGGCAGCCACGGCATCGGGGACGAACGCGTCGGCGAAGCCCCCGGCGCCGCCGCCCTTTGAGTCGTCCGCGGCGCGCCGGGCCAACTGCTCGAGGTAGAACGGATTTCCGCCGCCGCTGCGATAGATCGATGCCGCGGATGTCGCGTCGACACCGCTCAGAAGTTCGGCCGCCTCGCTCTCGCTGAGTGGCTCGAGCGTCAGCACCGTCACCGTGGAATCGGCGACGGCGGCGGCGAGCCGCGACGGAGCCTGAGCCGGGCGGAACGCCAACACGAGCAGAACCGAGTCGCCCGCCCAGCGCCGGACCAGCGCCGCGATCAGCTCGATTGACGCACCGTCGCTCCAGTGCAGGTCGTCGAGCACCAGCACCAGAGCCTGGCGGTCGGACAGGAGTGTCAGAAGCGTGCTCATGGCACGATGCACCTGGAAGCGCTCATCCGCAAGGCCTTCGCGGGCCGTAGCGCCGGTGGGGCGAAGGCTCGGCAGGACGCTCCCCAGCTCCGCGGCGAGCTCCGCGTTCCACGCCTCATGACCGCTCAGGTCCTGCGAGGCGATGTACGAGTCGAGCGCGTCGACCCAAACGCTGAACGGACGTCGCGCTCGAACTCCGCCGCGGACCCGCCCAGCACGAGGTGCCCGCGCTGCTCCGCACGCTCGCGCAACTCGCCGAGCAGTCGTGTCTTGCCGATCCCGGGCTCGCCCTCGACCGCGAGGCATCCGCCGAGCCCCTCCTGCAACGCGCCGAGCGACCGCTCGAGCTGCTCCAGCTCTCGATCGCGCCCGACCAGATCACCAGCGCTGACGTTCGGATCCACGACGCCGCCGAGCATACGCCGCCCACTCCGCAACTTCAGGGCCCGGTTCAGGGACCGGCCCCGATGATCGAGCGGGCTTCTCGGAGAAGGGTGGCTGGACTGCACCATCACTTCAACGGAGGAGACACCATGAGTACGCAGCGCAACATCGCCGCATCAGTCGGCCGCTGGAGCTCCCAGCATCGCAAGACGGCCATCCTCGGATGGATCCTCTTCGTCGTCCTGGCGTTCGCCGTCGGCAACTCGGTGGGTACACGGACGCTCACCCAGGCACAGTCAGGCGTCGGTGATTCCGGCACCGCCACCAAGATCGCCGACAAGGCCTACCCCAAGCACATTCACGAGGCAGTGCTCATCCAGAGCAGGACGCTGACGTCTGGTGCCCCCGCGTACCGGGCCACGGTCGCCGACGTGGTCCGCCGACTCGACACCGTCGAGGGCGTCGAGAACATCACGGGGCCCTATGGATCAGGCACGGCGCGTGGACCGACCTCGAAGGACGGTCACTCCGTGCTCGTCGCCTTCGACATCCCCGGCGACTATGCGAAGGACGGAAAGACCCTGAAGCCGCTGGTGACGCAGACGCTCGCCGCGACGAAGACCGCACAGGCGGCGCACCCGGATTTCAACGTCGAGCAGTTCGGCGATGCGAGCTCCGAGGATGCATTCATGAAGATCTTCAGCAGCGACCTCAAGAATGCAGGTCTCAGCTCGATTCCGCTGACGCTGATCATCCTCCTGGTCGCCTTCGGAACGATGCTGGCAGCCGGAGTTCCGCTGGTGCTCGCGATCACCGGCGTGATGGCCACGATGGGCCTCGTCGGCCCGCTCAGCCGGCTCGCCCCGGTGACCGACTCGATCAACCACGTGCTCCTGCTGATCGGCCTCGCGGTCGGCGTCGACTACTCACTGTTCTATCTGCGCCGTGTCCGTGAGGAACGCGCCGCGGGTCGTTCGCATCAAGCGGCCATCGAAGCTGCGGCGGCGACATCCGGGCGCGCGGTGCTGGTCTCCGGACTGACCGTGATGACCGCGATGGCCGGCATGTACTTCGCCGGCGTCGCCGACTTCACCGCATGGGCGACGGGCACGATCGCCGTCGTTGCTGTCGCGATGATCGGATCGCTCACGGTGCTTCCGGCACTGCTTGCGAGCCTTGGCGACCGCGTGGTCAAGCCGGGCCGCATCCCGGGTCTGGCCCGGCTCAAGGCCCGTGCCGCCGACTTCGGCCTGTGGTCGCGTATCACCGACCGAGTGCTGAAGCGCCCCGCGCTGTCGACGGCCCTGGCTGTCGGCCTGCTCGTCGCGATGGCGATTCCGGCACTGCACATGACGACCGGTGAGCCCGGGACGGAGACCCTGCCGAAGAACCTGCCCGTCGTACAGACGTTCCAGCGCCTGAAGGCCGCGTTCCCCTCCGAGACCAACGGAATGGACGTCGTCATCAGGGCCAAGGACGTCACCGCCCCGGCAGTGACCGTCGCCATCCAGAAGTTCGAGCAGGAGATGGCCAAGCAGCCGAAGCTGTTCCCGGACCCGAACGTCGGCGTTGACGTGAGCCCGAACAGAACGGTCGCCAGGGTCACCTTCGCCACGGCCGGCAATGGGACCGACACGCAGTCTGAGCACGCGCTGGATGTCGCGCGTGACGAACTGATTCCCCAGACGATCGGGTCCGTCAGCGGCGTCGACGCCTACGTCGACGGCGACACGGCGCAGGCACGCGACTTCCGGGACACGTTGAGCTCCAACATCGGACTGGTGTTCGCGTTCGTCATGTCCGCGGCATTCGCGCTGCTGCTGGTCACGTTCCGCTCGATCGTCATCCCGATCAAGGCGATCGTCCTGAACCTGCTGTCGGTCTTCGCGGCGTACGGCGCGATGACGCTGGTCTTCCAGCATGGTTGGTTCAAGAGCCTGCTCGGATTCAGCCAGACCGGGCCGATCCAGCAGTGGCTCCCGCTGTTCATGTTCGTGATCCTGTTCGGCCTGTCGATGGACTACCACGTGTTCATCCTCAGCCGGGTCCGTGAGGCCTACGACCGCGGCATGACGACGCAGGACGCCGTGTCCTACGCCATCAAGAACACCGCCGGCGTCGTGACGAGCGCAGCACTCGTGATGGTCTGCGTGTTCGCCGTCTTCGGCAGCCTGTCCTGGATGATGTTCAAGCAGATGGGCGTTGGCCTGGCGTTCGCCGTGTTCCTCGATGCCACGCTCGTTCGCGGCGTCCTGCTGCCGGCGACGATGACGCTGCTCGGCGACTGGAACTGGTGGCTGCCGAGGTCGCTGCGCTGGCTGCCGCAGATCAAGCACGAGGGCGAGGTGGCCCCCGCCGAGGCGTAACCCCAGAACACATCGGCCGCCTGACCGCACCGGCGCCCGCCCTCTCGGCGGGCGCCGGCTGTCGTTCAGGGCCGCCCGCGTCGGTTCAGGGCATGCCCCTGATGAACGCGATCGGGAATCGAGAGACGCTCCAGCCATGCCGACGTTCCTTCTTCACCACACACACCTGCCGAGCGAGTGCGCAGCTGCCTTCGCGGCGTGGCAGGGCTTCCAGAGTCCGCTCCGCCACCGGCCCGCGCCATCCACGTGCTTGGCCGGCGACCACCAGCTGTGGTGGCGCGTGGAGGCCAACGGGCCATCGCAGGCGCTCGCCCTCCTGCCCACCTTCGTCGCATGCCGGACAGACCCCGTCGAGGTCCGCGACGTCGAAATTCCATGAACGGAGAGACCGAAATGCCACTCATTGAGATCAACCACCTGATCAAGGACTACGGTGACGTCCGAGCCGTCGACGACCTGACGTTCAGCGTCGAGTCCGGCTCGATCGTCGGCTTCTTGGGCCCCAACGGCTCGGGCAAGACCACCACGTTGCGCTCACTTCTCGGCCTCGTCACCCCGACGTCGGGGACGGCGACTCTCGGCGGCCGGCCCTACACCGCGCTGCGCTCCCCACTGCACGAGGTGGGCGCGATGCTCGAGGCCGCCGCCCACCCCGCACGAACCGCCCGCGGCCAACTCAGGGTCGTGGCCGCCGAGGCCGGCGTTCCACGCTCGCGCGTCGACGAGCTGCTTGCGCTCGTGGAGCTCGACACGGCCGCGGATCGCCGCGTCGGCGGATACTCGCTGGGGATGCGGCAGCGGCTGGGCATCGCCGGTTCCCTGATCGGTGACCCGCGGATCCTCGTCCTTGACGAACCCGCCAACGGACTCGACCCGGAAGGGATCCGCTGGCTTCGCGACTTCCTGCGCGGCCTCGCGGCCGAGGGCCGCACGATCCTGCTGTCGAGCCACGTTCTTTCGGAGGTCGCGCAGACCGTCGACGAGGTCGTGGTCATCCACGACGGCCGGCTCGTCGCCCACCAGTCGCTCGACAAGCTGACCGCCGGCGCGGCCCTCCGCGTCAAGGTCCGCGCAGTCCATCCCGAAGCCCTGTCTGAGGTCCTGCTCGAAGCCGGCATCGACGTCGCCGAGCAGCACGGCGACGCGTTCACCATCGTCGGCGAGGGGCCGAAGCGCATCGCCCAGCTGGCCTTCGCGCGGGGCATCGTCCTCTACGAGATCGCCGAGGAGACGACCAGCCTCGAGGACGTCTTCCTGACCCTGACAACCACGCCCGCCGAGGAGGCCCTCCGATGACCCGCACCATCCGTGCTGAGCTCACGCAGCTGCGCACCTTGCGAAGCACCTACGGCGTTCTGGCCGTCGTCGTCCTGTTGGCGATCGCGATCGCCGTCGGTGACTTCTCCAATGCCGGCAAGCCGCACATGAGGTCCCTGGAAGAGTTCCGCGACGAGTTGACGACGGTGTGCGGCCTTGTCACCGCCGTCGCCTTCGGGTTGTTCGCCGCCAGCCGCGTCGGCGGCGAGTACCGCCACAGCACCATCGGCCAGCGCGCGCTCGCGGCTCCACGCCGCTGGCGTCTGGTCACTGCGAGATGCGTCACCTACGGCGCGCTCGCGGCGATCATGACCATGGTCACAGTCGCCGCGGTCACGCCCGTCGCAAACGCGGTGGCAGCCCACAAGGGCGTGTCACTGGGACTGTCGGCAAGCGACGTGGCGGGAGTGACGGGCCAGGCTGTGGCCGGCAGCGTGCTGTTCGCGATTCTCGGCGTCGCGGTCGGATTCGTCACCCGCAATCCGACGGCGGCGATCCTCACCATCCTCGGCGTTTTCATCGGGGAGCAGCTCTTTGCCGACGTCCTCGGCCCGGTGGGTCGGTACATGCCCTACCAGCTGCTCAATTCGCTGCTCGACGTCGGTGCGATCGCTCCGCTGGCCGGTGGGCTGATGCTTGCCGCGATGACGGCTGCGATCACATCGGCCTGCGTCCTGCTCGTCGTGCGGCGCGACGTCCTGTGACCGCGATGCCGACTCGGCCGGGTCCACAAACGCCGAGGGCCCCGGTGGAACGGGGCCCTCGACAGTCGGGGAGACAGGATTTGAACCTGCGACCGCCCGGCCCCCAGCCGGGTGCGCTACCAGACTGCGCCACTCCCCGTGGCCTACTGCATCCGCCAGAGCGGGCGACGGGAATCGAACCCGCCCTAGAAGCTTGGAAGGCTTCTGTGCAACCACAACACTTCGCCCGCCAGGGAGGTGAAGGGTACCGCGGGGGCCATCGGCGTGGCCGTCCCCCACGGCCGTCACGGCGAGCGTCGCTCCTCGGCCGGGACGTTGCCGCTCTCGTCCACCATCGACTCCCGCGGCCATGGCCCGTCCCAGTTGTCCAGCGTGCCGTCGAGCGTCACGACCGAGCCGCTGAGCTCGCGTCCGAGCGGGCTCGCCAGCAGCGTCACGAGCCACGCGAACTCGTCCATCGTCCCCAGGCGCTGCAGCGGCACGGTCGCGGCGGCGCCCTTCCACATGATCTCCGGGTACTTGCGCAGCGACTCCGTGTCGAAGCGCCCGATCGCCGCGGCGACGACGGCGATGCCGCGATCGGCCCAGCGCCGCGCCTGCTCGCGCGTCATCGCCTCGACCGCCGCCCGTGCCGCGCCGGTGTGCGCGAGCGCCGGGTAGCCGTGGTGGGGTGAGACGGTGATGTTCACGACCGTCCCGCCGTCCGCGCCGAAGCCCGCCGCGACGGCCGCCTCCGTCATCGCCCTGCGTGCCCTCGACGTTGAGCCTCCAGACGGCGGCCCAGCCCTTGGCGCTGAGGTCCTCTGCCGGGACGAGGTACTGGCCGCCGGCATTGTTCACGAGCACGTCCAGGCGTCCGTGGCGCTCGATCGCCGCGCCGACGATCGCGGCGGCGCCTTCTGGCTCGCGGATGTCGCCGGCGACGGTGCTGCAGCGCTCGCCGATCTGCGGCGCGGCCTCCTCGAGCACCTCGGCGCGGCGCCCGGCGATCACGACGGTCGCCCCGGCCGCGTGCAGCTCGCGCGCGGCGTGGCGACCGAGGTTCGTCCCGCCGCCGGTGACCAGCACGACGCGCTCGTCGAGCAGGCCCGGGGCGAAGATCTCACTCGTCTGCGGCACGCGCGCCGACCCTACAGGCGCCTCGCGAAGGGCGCGGGCGTCACACTTGGGGTGATGCCGCCCGAGGCTCCATTCGCCGGCCCGCTCTCGGCCCTGCTCGCCGATGGCGAGCGTCACGGCGATAGACGGCGGGCTCGCCACGCAGCTCGAGGCCCAGGGCTTCGACCTGTCCGACGACCTGTGGTCCGCCCGGCTGCTGCGCGACGACCCGGCGGCGATCGAGGACGCCCACCTGGCGTACCTGCGCGCGGGCGCGCGGATCGTCATCAGCGCGAGCTACCAGGCCAGCGAGGAGGGCTTCGCGGCGGCCGGCATCGCGGAGGGCGAGGCGGCCTCTCTGCTGCGGCGCAGCGTCGAGCTCGCCCGCGTCGCGGTCGCCAGGTTCGGCGCCGAGCGCCCCGATGCCCCCCGCGCGCTGGTCGCGGCGTCCGCCGGCCCCTACGGCGCGATCCTCGCCGACGGCCAGGAGTACACCGGCGACTACGGCGACGTGACGATCGCCGCGGTCGAGGCCTTCCACGAACGGCGGCTTCGCACGCTCCTGCAGGCGGGGCCCGACTGCGTCGCGTGCGAGACGATCCCGCGCGCCGACGAGGCGGCCGCCCTGGCGCGTGTCCTGGATCGCCTCGACGGGCCGCAGGCGTGGATCTGCTTCTCCTGCGCGGACGGCCGCACGACCTGCCACGGCGAGCCGATCGAGGAGGCCGTCACGGCGGCGACCGCCAGCCCGCGAGTCGTCGCGGTCGGCGTGAACTGCACCGCACCCGAGCACGTCGAGGAGCTTCTGACGCGCGCGGCGAGCGTCACGGACCGCGCGCTGATCGCCTATCCGAACAACGGCCGCGTCTGGGACGGTGCCCGGCGCGCGTGGACGCAGACGGGCATCGCGGCGTTCCCGGCGGCCACGGTGGACGCGTGGACCGCGGCGGGGGCGCGCCTCGTCGGCGGGTGCTGCGGCATCGGGCCCGACGGCGTCGCCGGGATCGCGGCCATGACGCGGGCGACGGCGTGAGCGCCGAGCCGGGGCCCGGCGCCCGCGCGCGACGCGTGGCCGGCACCGCGCTGGCCGTGATCGGGGCGCTGCTGCTGCTCGACGTCGCGCTGACGCTCGCCTGGCGCGAGCCCGTCACGTGGCTGATGGATCGCGGAGAGCAGCCGCGCCTGGAGCGCGGGCTGACGGCACTGGACCATTCGTTCGCTCCCGCGCTCCCGGCGCAGGCGCCGGCGGCGCCGCGCATGGCGCTCGCGGCCGAGGCGCTCGGCCGCCGCCTGCGCCCAGGCGATCCGCTGGGCCGGATCGACATCCCGCGGATCGGCGCGCGCTTCGTCGTCGTCCAGGGCACGGCCGGTGCGGACCTGCGCGCCGGCCCCGGCCACTACACCGCCACCGCCCTGCCCGGTCAGCGCGGCACCGTCGGGCTCGCCGGGCACCGCACGACCCACCTGCAGCCGTTCCGCTCGATCGACGCGCTGAGGCCCGGCGACCGGATCGTGATGACGATGCCGTACGGGCGGTTCACCTACCTCGTGCGCGGGACGCGGATCGTCGAGCCGTCGGCCGTCAACGTCCTCGCGCGTCCGCGCGGGACCGAGCAGATCGTGCTGACCGCCTGCCATCCGCTCTACTCGGCGGCGAAGCGGATCGTCGTCTTCGGCCGGCTGGCGAAGGCCGAGCCGCTCGGCGTCGCGGCCTGAGCGGCGGCCCTACCCGAGCGTGCGGTCCAGCCGGATCGCCGCGCTGACGAGCGCCAGGTGCGTGAACGCCTGCGGGAAGTTCCCGAGCTGCGCGCCGGTCGGCCAGATCTCCTCGGAGTACAGGCCGAGGTGGTTGGCGTAGGTGAGCATCTTCTCGAACACGAGCCGCGCCTCGTCGACGCGTCCCGCCTGCGCGAGCGCGTCGACGTACCAGAACGTGCACAGCGAGAAGGTGCCCTCGCCGCCGCGCAGGCCGTCGGGCGAGGCCTCGGGGTTGTAGCGGTAGACGAGGCTGTCGGAGACGATCTGCTCGTTCATCGCGTCGAGCGTGGAGATCCACATCGGGTCGCGCGGGGCGATGAAGCCGACCTGCGGCATCTTCAGGATCGACGCGTCGAGCACGTCGCTGCCGTAGTGCTGCACGAAGGCGCCGTGCGCCCCGATCTCCGGGTTGAAGCCGCGCTCCATGACCTGCTCGTAGATCGCGTTGCGCTCGGTCATCCAGCGCTCGACGTCGCCCGGCATCGCGTGATGGTTCGCCAGGCGGATCGCGCGGTCGAAGGCGACCCAGCACATCAGGCGCGAGTAGACGAAGTCCTTGGGCCCGCCGCGCGTCTCCCAGATCCCCGCGTCGACGCTGTCCCAGTTGTCGCACAGCCAGTCGGCGACGCCGCGCAGCTTCTCCCACGCGCGGTGGCTGACCCTGCGCCCGCTGGGCAGGTTCATCTCGCCGAAGTACAGCGCGTCGAACGCCTCGCCGTAGATGTCGAGCTGCAGCTGATCGGCCGCGCCGTTGCCGATCCGGACCGGCGCCGCGCCCTCGTAGCCGCTCAGGTGGTCGAGCGTCTCCTCCACCAGGTCGGACGACCCGTCGACGCGGTACATGATCTTCAGCGGCCCCGAATCCTCGCCCGCCTGCTCGTTGACGCGGTCGCTGAGCCAGCGCAGGAAGGCGTCGGCCTCGTCCTCGTAGCCGAGCGCCATCAGCGCGCCGACGGAGAACGACCCGTCGCGCACCCAGGTGTAGCGGTAGTCCCAGTTGCGCTCCCCGCCCGGCTCCTCGGGCAGCGCGGCCGTCGGCGCCGCGACGATGCCGCCGGACGGTGCGTACGTCATGAGCTTCAGCGTGATCGCCGAGCGGTGGACCATCTCGCGCCAGCGCCCGCGGTACGTGCAGCGGCCCATCCACTCGCTCCAGAACGCGTTCGTCTCGGCGAACAGCGCCGGGGCGACATCGCGCGGCATCTTGCCCGGCTCACGGTCGTCGGGGCTCGTCTCGAAGATCGCCCCGAGCCGCTCGCCGGCCTTCAGCGTGAAGCGGCTCGTCACGTCGCTGCCGTCGGCCTCGAGCATGCAGCCGGTCCACAGCGACGTCGTCATCTCCGGCGTCGAGAACGTCGCGTGGTGATCGGTCAGCAGCAGCGAGTGCTCCTCGCGGCCGTAGTCGAAGCGCGGCCGGCATTCGAGCTCGAACTCCACCTCGCCCCGCACGACCTGGATCAGCCTCACGATCCGGTGGTGGTCGGTCGCCTGCGTCGGCTCGTGGACGGGCATGAAGTCGACGACCTCGGCCACGCCGTCGGAGGTCAGGAAGCGCGTGACGAGGATCGCGCTGCTGGGCAGGTAGAGCTGCTTGACGACGACCTCGTCGGCGACCGCGGCGATCCGGAAGAGGCCGCCCTTCTGCTGGTCGAGGATCGACGCGAAGATGCTCGGCGAGTCAAAGCGCGGCGCACAGAACCAGTCGATCGTGCCGTCCGTCGCGACGAGCGCCGCCGTCTGCAGGTCCCCGATCAGGCCGTGTTCGGAGATCGGGGTGTGACGAACGGCGGCAGGATCGGCCATCTGCGCGATCCTACTGAGCGGGGGACCGAGGAATCGAACCTCGAGCAAGGGTTTTGGAGACCCCTATGTTGCCGTTACACCAGTCCCCCAGCGGGGTTGGTCAGGATAGCCAGCACGCGCCCTGAACGTCCGTCCGCCATGACCGACCACCACGCCCACGAGCATCACGACCACAGCCACGGCGTCGGCGTGCACACCGACACGCGGATGCTGGCGGTCGCACTGGGCCTGAACCTCGCCTTCATGCTGGTCGAGGTCGTCACGGGGATCCTGGGCTCGTCGCTCGCTCTGCTCTCGGACGCGGCGCACATGCTCACCGACGCGGTCGCGATCGGGCTGGCGCTCGTCGCCGCTCGCCTGGCGCAGCGCCGGCCTGAAGGCTCGATGACGTTCGGCCTCGGGCGTGCCGAGATCCTCTCGGCGCAGGCCAACGGCCTGACGCTGCTGATCCTCGGCGGGCTGATCGCGGTCGAGGGCGTGGTGCGCCTGTTCAACCCGCCCGTGGTCGACGCAGGCCTCGTGCTGGTGATCGCGCTCGCGGGCCTGCTCGTGAATCTCGGTGCCGCGTGGGCGCTGTCGCGGGCCAACCGCGAGAGCCTGAACGTCGAGGGCGCGTTCCTGCACAACCTGATGGATGCGCTGGCGTCGATCACGACGGCGATCGCCGCGATCGTGATCCTCGCCACCGGCTTCGACCGTGCCGACCCCATCGCCTCGCTGCTGATCGTCATCCCGATGGCGATCTCCGGCTGGCGGCTCGTGCGCGCGAGCACGCGCGTGTTCCTGGAGGCCGCGCCCGCGGGGCTCGACCCGGAGGAGGTCGGGATGACCATGGCCGCGAGCCCGCACGTCGTCGAGGTCCACGACCTGCACGTCTGGGAGATCACCTCGGGCTTTCCGTCGCTGTCCGCGCACGTGCTCGTCCGCGAGGGCTGCGACTGCCACGAGCATCGCCGCAGGCTCGAGATGCTCCTGCGCGAGCGCTTCGGGATCGTCCACACGACGCTGCAGGTGGACCACGAGCACACCGACCGGCTGCTCGAGATCACGGACGAGCGCGAGCGGCAGTGAAGATGGAGGCCCGGTTTCGC
Source organism: uncultured Solirubrobacteraceae bacterium (assembly GCA_963781935.1). Lineage (GTDB taxonomy): Bacteria > Actinomycetota > Thermoleophilia > Solirubrobacterales > Solirubrobacteraceae > F1-60-MAGs163. Next base: position 514,566 of record CAWAHX010000005.1, on the reverse strand, counting down.
CGTCGGCTGGAGCGGCTTCCGGGCTGGCTGCAGCGCCTGGTGGAGATCGGGGCACTGCCGTCGGACTCGGCCGAGCTCCGCGCTCGCAAGGCGGTGCTGGTCCTGTCCTCGACGTTGATGGCCAGCCTCGCGCTGATCTGGGTCGTGACGTACGCGATCCTCGGGCTGTGGGTCTCGGCGGCGATCCCGTTCGTCTACCAGCTCGCGTCGGCGGCCAGCATCTTCACGTTCGCCCGGACCCGCCGCTACCTCCTGTTCCGTGAGAGCCAGCTGGGCATGAGCCTCGTGCTGCCATTCGTCCTGCAATGGAGCCTGGGCGGCTTCGAGACGTCCTCCGCGGTGTGCCTGTGGGGCATCACGTCACCGCTGGGTGCGCTCCTGTTCGTGGGTGCGCGGCGGGCCGTGCCGTGGTTCATGGCCTTCTTCGGGCTCGTCGTGTTCTCCGCCGCGATCAACTCCACCCTCGCGGCCCACGCGCCCGACATCCCGCAGGGGGTCGTCGTCGCGTTCTTCGCGCTCAACATCCTCGGCGTCGGGGCGACGGTGTTCGCGCTGCTGCAGTACTTCGTCCGGGCCCGCGAGCGCGAGCAGGAGAAGTCCGAGCGCCTGCTCCTCAACGTCCTTCCCGAGCCGGTCGCGGCGCGCCTCAAGGAGCAGGACGGGACGATCGCCGATGCATTCCCCGACGTCACGGTGCTGTTCGCGGACATCGTGGGCTTCACGCCACTCTCGGAGCGGCTCTCCGCGGCGGAGCTGGTGTCGCTGCTGGACCGCGTGTTCGCACGCTGGGACGCGCTCGCGGCCGATCACGGCGTGGAGAAGATCAAGACGATCGGCGACGCCTACATGGTCGCCGGCGGAATTCCCGTCCCGCGGGCCGACCACGCCGAGGCGATCGCCGCACTGGCCCTGGCGATGGGCCCCGAGCTGGCGAGCTGCACGGCCGAGACCGGAGTGCCGCTCGACGTGCGGATCGGCATCGACAGCGGCCCCGTCGTCGCCGGCGTCATCGGGCGGGCGAAGTTCATCTACGACCTCTGGGGCGACACGGTGAACACCGCGAGCAGAATGGAATCCCACGCGCTGCCCGGCACCATCCAGGTGACCGAACGGACCTACGCGCGTCTGCGACACGGGTTCGAGCTGCGCACGCGCGGCATGATCGAGATCAAGGGCAAGGGCCCGATGATCTGTTACCAGCTCATCGGGCCGGCGAGCGGCGCCGGCTGAGCCGGTCGGTCATGCGGGCGGAGGGACTCGAACCCCCATGCCTTTCGGCACCGGCTCCTAAGGCCGGCGCGTCTGCCAGTTCCGCCACGCCCGCGTCGGCGCTCGCGCGCGACCGCGGCGCATTGTAGGCTCGCGCCCGATGACCCTGCACGCGCAGCACAGTGGTGAGCCGATCATCGACCACCCGAATCGCCACAAGTCGGCGAGCAAGACGATGCGTGTGGTCATCATCATCCTGCTGCTCGTCTCGACGCTCCTGATCGGGCTCGTGACGTTCGGCGGGCTCCATGTGCTCCAGGGCGTCGTCGTGATCAACATCGCCTGGATGCTGATCTACCTCCTGTTCGCGTTCTACGTCTGGCGCTGGAATCGCGGCGTCCTCCCGGTGGCCGCCGCACTGGCGATGATCATGCTGATCTTCGCGATCATCGCCGTCCCCTCGTGGCTGGATCGCGACGCGGTCGGCTACACGCAGCCGGCGATCGACGCGAGCGTCCTGGCGACGATCACCGCGATCATCATCCCGGTGCAGGCGCTGCTGATGATCGCCGCGATGCAGGGCTTTCGCCAGGAGTGGAACGTCGAGGTCGAGCACTGGCCCGAGGAAGAGGCCGGCGCCATGCCCGCCGCGGCCTGAGCAGGCGCTGGGCGACCCCCGCGGTCGGTACCCTCGCCTCCTTGCCCGGGTGGCGGAACGGTAGACGCTGAAGCCTCAAAAGCTTCTGTCCGCAAGGGCGTGTGGGTTCGAATCCCACCCCGGGTACTCGTGCAAGGGCGGGTAGGGTCGGCGGCGTGGAAGGCGACCGCCGCTCTTGTTGCACGAGGCCGGGCCTCGATGGCCGGATGACCCAGCGCCTCGCGGGGGTGGCCGCGGCATGGGTCCTGCTCTTGGCGACAGCGGCGGGTGCGAGCGCCCAGGTGCCGGTGACCGTGCCGGCCGGCACCTTCACCTCCGTCAGTCTCGGCGGCCTGCACGCGTGTGCGGTCCGCACCGACGCGACGCTCGCCTGCTGGGGGACGAACACGTTCGCTCCCGGGGCATCGGTGCCTCCGCCGGGGACGTTCCGCGCGGTCAGTGCCGGCAACGAGAACAGCTGTGGCCTGCGGACCGACGGGACGCTCGCCTGCTGGGGCGACGACACGTACGGGCAGTCGCGGCCGCCGGCCGGCGGTTTCACAGCGGTCAGCGCGGGCAACATCTTCGCCTGCGCGATCCGAAGCGATGCGTCGCTCGCGTGCTGGGGGTCGATCGCCCCGCCACCCGCGGGCACCTTCACGTCGCTGAGCGCCGGCGCCTACTTCGCCTGCGCGCTGAGGACCGATGCGACGATCGCCTGCTGGGGGGACAACCGGGCCCGGCAGTCGACGCCCCCGGCGGGCACCTTCCGCTCGGTCAGTGCAGCCTCGACGTCGCTCAAGGGATACGCCTGCGCGGTCAGCACCGCCGCGACGATCGCGTGCTGGGGCGACGACACGTTCTCCGTGCCGTCAACGCCGTCGGGTAGCGGCTTCACGGCGGTGAGCGGCGGAACCGTGCATGCCTGTGCGATCAAGGCCGACACGACGCTCACCTGCTGGGGCTACAACGTCGACGGCGAGGCGACGCCGCCCTCCGGGAGCTTCAAGGCGCTCAGCGTCCGCTATCACGGCGCGTGCGCGATCAGGACTGACGGCAGGCTCGCATGCTGGCCCGCGCGACCGGGCACCGAGCCCGCGCCGATCCCCGCGGCTCAGGCGCTGTCCCTTCCCTCCTCCAAGCAGTGCGTGAGCCACCGCAGGTTCGCGATCCACATCCGCAAGCTCCCGGGCGTCACGTGGGTCAGTGCCGTCGTGAAGGTCCGCGGCAAGCGCGTGAAGACCGTCAGGCGCCCACGGCTCACGGCGCCCGTCAACCTCACCGGCCTGCCCAAGGGAACCTTCAAGGTCTCGATCACCGCCACGGCCGGCGACGGACGTACCGCAACCGGCACGCGCACCTACCACACCTGCGTGCAGCGACACCGCACGTCGGGCCCGAAGCTCTGACCGGTCGGGCCGTGCGGTGCACTACCGCGGCAGGTTCATCCCCAGCAGCTTCGGCAGCTTCGCGACCGCGCCGGCGAGCGGTCCGACCGGCTCGTCGCGCTCCTCGCGCTCGTCCTTGCGCACCAGCGCCTCGCGGATCAGCGAGCCGCCGATCCAGCGCGCCGGCTCCGGCGGGAAGTGCTTCGGCGCGGGCGCGACGAGCGGGAGGGTCGTGATCTCGTCGCGCACACCGAGCGCGAGCCCGGAGAGGATCCGGCCGCCGAGATGACACGGGCCGACGCCGTGGCCGGTGAACCCCCAGCCGGCGTGCACGGCTCCGGTGCTGCGGTAGATCGGCAGGCTGGTGGGCGAGACGTCGATCGGCCCGCCCCAGGCGTGCGTGATCGCTCGCGACTGCAGCTGCGGGAAGAAGCGGCGCAGCGTCGCGGCAACCGTGCCGACGACCTCGGTGTCCACGTCGAGACGCGGATCGTGCGCTGCGCCGCGGGCCACCCGCCCGCCACCCCAGCCGAACGCGATCCGCCCGTCCTTCGTCGTGCGGAAGTAGTGGAGCAGGCGGCGATGATCGGCCAGGCCCTGCCCGCCGGTCCACCCGATCTCCTGCAGCACGTCGGGCACGGGCTCGGTCAGCACGATGTGGCTCGACGCGGCGCTCAGCTCGCGCGCGAAGGCCGGCCAGCCGAGCGTGCGCCAGTTGACGGCGAGGACGGCCGCGCGCGAGCGCACCGCGCCGCCGAGCGTGCTGACGAGCACGTGCCCGCGCTTGTGCTCGACGCCCGTCACGCGTGTTCCCTCGTGGATCTGCACGCCGCGGGCCAGCAGCGCGCGGCGCAGCCCGAACGCCAGCCGCGCGGGCTGGACCGTGGCGGCCGTGCGCTGCATCGACCCTCCGCGGAAGAGCGGCGAGCGGCACACGGCCTGGACCTCCTCGGGCGTCAGCTCGACCTCCTCGTCGCCCAGGCCGAGCGCCTGCAGGCCGGCGATGTGCTCCGCCCACTGGCCGTCCTGGGCGGGCGCGGTGGAGATCGTCACCTCCGGAGCGGCGCGGTACCAGGCGTCGACCTTCTGCGCCGAGCAGAAGGCGCCGATCGCGGCGACCGACGCGTCGGCCTCCCGGGCGAGGCGAATCGCCGCGTCGCTCCCGATAGCGGCGGGCGAGCTCCGGGACATACCCCCAGTACCCGTTGACGAAGCCGCCGTTGCGCCCGCTCGGGCCGTGCCCGCAGCGATCGAGCTCGAGCAGCGTGACCTTCGTGTCCGGCGCGCGCTCGAGCAGGTGCCAGGCGCTCCACATGCCGAGGTACCCGCCGCCGATCACGACGACGTCAGCCTCGGCGCGCTCCTCGAGCGGTGCGAGCGCTTCCGGCGCCCCCGCCTCCTCGATCCACCATCCGGTCGCCGTGTGCAGCATCACTCGAAACCCTAGTGAACCGCCGCGGGGTCACCCGACGAGCTCGTACAACGGCTCGATCAGCCCCTCCGGGGCGACGAGCACGCCGGCCGGCATGCCGTCGCGCGCCTCCAGCGTGCGCGATCGCAGGCCGGCCTCGTGACACAGCAGCAGGCCGGCCGCGACATCCCAGCGCTGAACCCCGCGCTCGTAGTACGCGTCGTAGCGCCCCGCGGCGGTCCACGCGAGATCGAGCGCGGCGCTGCCCATGCGGCGGATGTCGCGCACGCGCGGAAGCACCTCGGCCAGCTGCGCCGCCTGCACGCGGCGGACCTGTGCGTCATAGCCGAACCCCGTCGCCACGAGAGCGGTGCCGAGGTCCTCGCGCCTGGACGCGATCAGCGGCTCGCCGTCGAGCGTCGCGCCGCCGCCCACGGTCGCGCGAAAGCACTCGCCGCGCACGGGATCCAGGACGACGCCGGCGCGCCCCTCGCACGCCACCGAGACGCACCACTGCGGGATGTCGAACAGGTAGTTGATCGTGCCGTCGAGCGGATCGACGACCCACAGCAGGCCGCTGTCGCCCTGCACGTCGTCGCCCTCCTCGCCGAGGATCGCGTCGCCGGGGCGCTCAGCGGCGAGAACGGCGCGAATCGCCTGCTCGGCCTCGACGTCGGCGTCGCTCACGAGGTCCGTGAGCGTGCTCTTGGAGCGCACGTCGTCGAGGCGCCCGCGCACCCGGTGGGCCAGCAGGATCGCGGCCGCGGCGCGGGCGGCGCGCTCGGCGACCGCCAGCAGCTCGGCGTCGCTCACGCGGCCGCCACGGCGACCGGGTCACCCAGAGCCGGCCGGGTGTCCGCCCATGGGCGCGCCTCCTCGATCTGCGCGGCGAGGCGCAGCAGGGTGACGTCGTCACCGGGCTTGCCGGCGAGCTGCACCGACAGCGGCAGGCCGTGCGCTCCGAAGCCCGCGGGCACCGACGCGGCCGGCTGGCCGATCGCGTTCCAGGCGCCGTAGAACGGCACGCGCGCGGCGACCGTGTTGAGCGTCCACAGCGCGCCGCGGCCGTGCAGCGCGCCGATCTCGAACGGCGGGCCGGCGGGCCCGGGCATCAGCAGGACGTCGACCTGCTCGAAGATCGCGTTGATCCGCCGGGCCACCGCGGCCTCCCCGGCACGGGCCTTGGCCAGCTGCGTGTCGGAGATCAGATGCCCGAGGCGCTGCATCCCCCGCGTGCGGCGCTCGAGGCGCTCCGGGTGCGGCAGCCCGTCGGCGTCGTCGCTGGCGCCGCGCAGGTAGCGCGCGAGGAGGTTCAGGAACGCCGCGGGCCCGTAGTCGATCTCGATCTCGGTCACCTGATGGCCCGAGCGCCCGCAGCAGGTCGGCCGACTCGCTTCAGCGCGCGCTGCTGCTCGCCGCCCAGCCGCGTGATCGCCCCGGGCGGGGGCTTGACCGACAGCGCGATCCGCAGCGGCGGGAGCGGCTCGTCCAGCGCCGCGGCGAATCCACCCTCGGGCCGGTCATCGGCGGTCGCGTCCATGAAGATCGCCGCGTCCGCGACGCGCCGGGCGAGCGGGCCGTAGACCGTCAGCCCGTGCCAGGCGTCGTGATGATTGGGACCGAGCGGGATCCGGTCGCGCTGGGGCTTCAGCCCGAAGAGCCCGCAGAACGCTGCCGGGATCCGGATCGATCCGGCGCCATCGGAGCCCATCGCGACGCCGCAGAGCCCTGCGGCCATCGCCGAACCCGAGCCGCCGCTGGAGCCGCCGGGGGTGTAGTCCGTGTTCCACGGGTTGCGCGTCGCGCCGAACGCGAGCGTCTCGGTGAACGGCCAGATCGTCAGCTCGGGCGTCTGCGTCTTGCCGATCACGATCGCCCCGGCGCTGCGCAGGCGCGCGACGACGTCGGCGTCGACGCGGGCCGGCTGCGTGCTCGTCGCCAGGCTCCCCCACGCCGTGGTCGCCCCGGCGACGTCGGTGTCGTCCTTGATCGCCACCGGCACGCCCAGCAGCGGGCGCTCCTGCCCCGACTGGCGCCGTGCGTCGGCCTGGTCGGCCTCGGCCAGCGCCCGCTCCGCGAAGACGACGCGGTAGGCCCCGAGCAGCGGATCGACCGCGTCGATCCGCCGCAGCGTCGCCTCGACGACCTCGCGCGCGGAGACGTCCCCGTCGCGGATCAGGCGAGCCTGCTCGGCGGCCCCGGCGTACGTGAGTTCAGTGGCGTCCATGGTGGGTCGGAACACTAGTGTCCCGGGCCGCATGGGTGCAGACGACGAGCAGCGCGAACACAGCGGCCCCGCCGGCAGCGACGCCGAGCGGCGCTTCGCGCGTGCGGCGGCCGCGGAGCTGCGCGCCACGGGTCGCGAGACCCGCATCCAGGCCGTATGGATTCGCCCGGCGTGGTGGCTCGTCCAGGCACTGTGCGCCGGCGCCGGCGTGGTCGCCAGCGTGGTCAGCGTCGACACCCCGCTTGCCGGCCTGATCGTCGCGGCGGCCGCGCTGCTGCTGGCGATCGCCGACGTGACGCGCGTCCCGCTGCTGCGCCGGCTGACGATCGCGCGGGCGACCCAGGACGTCGTCTCACCGCCGCCGCGCCGCGACGGCGAGCGGGCGGTGACCCTCGTGATCACGGCACCGCTGGACCGTCTGCGGCGAGGGCTCCCCTACCGCCTGCACGTGCCGCTGATCGCGCTGTCGCTGGCGTCGCTCGCCGTCGTCGCCGCGTGTGCCGGCGCGCGGCTCGCCGACGTCGACGCCACCTGGCTCAGCGCCGTTCAGCTCGTCCCGACGATCGTCCTGCTGGTCGCCCTGGTGGCGTTCCTCGATCAGGGATTCGCCGAGCCGTTCCCCGACGACCGCGCGACCGAGGCGGCGCTCGCGCTCGTGCGACAGCTCGACGCGGACCCGCCGCGACACCTCGACGTCGCCGTCGTGCTCGCCGGCGCCGGCAGCTCGCACGGAGCCGGGCTGCGCGCCTGGCTGGCCGGACGCCGCGCGCGCGGCATGCGCCCGAGCGACGTGGCGATCGTCGACCTGCAGCCGCATGCCGGGTCCGAGCAGGTGTGGTGGGAGCGCGACGGCGTCGTCTTCGCCACCGGACTGCACCCGCAGCTGCGCAGTGCCGCGCGCGGCGCCGCGGCCGGCGATCCGGAGCTCGGCGCACGCGCCGTCACCGGCCCGGACGCGACGGGCGCCGGCGTCGCTCGCGGCGCCGGATGGCCGGCGATCGCCGTCGGCGTCGGCGACGATGCGCGGGTGAGCGTCGCGTTCGCCGAAGCCCTGGTCCGCGACCTCGACGAGCGCCTCGCCACCCCCGCGTCCGGGTAGGGCTGGCCGCCTCCGACGGGTGCACGTCGGCCCCTAGGTGCATACTGCGAACCAGCCGGTCCAGCCTGTCCAGACCAGGAGCATCACATGACCACGCAACCCGCCGTGCTGAGTCGCCAGCCGGTGTTCACGATGGAGTACCAGGAGCACCAGAACCGGCTGACGACGTTCTTCCGGCTGATCACGGCCATCCCGGCGGCGATCCTCGCGAGTCTCTGGGGCTTCGCCGTCTTCTTCACCGTCATCATCGCGTGGTTCGCAACGCTGTTCACCGGGCGCTACCCGCAGGGCCTCTACGACTTCCACGCGGGGTTCGCGCGCTACACGACGTACACCTACGGCTACATGTACCTCGCCACGGATCGCTGGCCCGGCTTCTCGGGCAGCCCCGACGTCGGCTACCCGGTGCAGCTGCACCTCGGCCCGCCGCTGGAGGAGTACAACCGCGTCAAGGTGCTCCTGCGCATCTTCCTGATCATCCCCGTGATGATCATCGCGTACGCGATGAACGTCGTCGCGCAGATCGCGGCGTTCGTCGCCTGGTTCGCGATCGTGTTCACGGGCAAGCTGCCGCACGGGATTCACCAGATGCTCCATCTGGGCCTGAGCTACGTGCACCGCGCGACGCCGTACTACCTCCTGATGACCGAGGACTGGCCCGCCTTCACGCAGGACGAGGATGCGCAGGCGATGGTGCCGCGCAGCTCCGGCGATGCGCAGCTCGCCGCGCCGGAGGCGCCGATCCCGCCGGCGACGCCGGCCTCCGAGGCTCCGTCCTCCGGGATCGCAGGCCTCGAGGACTTCGACCCGCCCGCCCCGCCGCCGGGCCCGCAGGACTGAGCGGGTCAGCCGCCCGGCTAGTCGTCGTCGCCGTCGTCGTCGCCGTGGCGGGGCGGCGTCGTGACGGTCGGCGGCGGTCGTCGTGGTGGTCGGCGGCGTCGTGACGGGCGGCGCCGTGGTCGTCGTCGTGACCGTCGTTGTCGTCGTCGTCTTCGCCGGCGGCGTCGTGAACGTCGGCGCCGGCGTCGTGCGCGGCGCGAGCGATTGGCCGACGTCCGTGGACTCCGATGAGAGCCCGATCGGCGTCGAGACGACGGTGCTCGCGGCGTAGGTGATCCCGGCGGCGAGTGCGACGCCGAGGAGCGCCAGGAGCACGGCGCCGGTGATGCGGGGGACGCGCACGTTCGCGAGCCTAGTCCGCACGCGGGAAAGGACCGGCAAAGTCATCGAGCGGACGCCACCGGCATCGTGATCTGCGCGATGGCACCGCCGTCCTCGGCGTTCGCGAGCGTCAGGTCGCCGCCCCAGCGACGGGCCAGCTCGCGCGCGATCGAGAGGCCCAGGCCCGTGCCGGGCGGTCCGGCACGACCGGCGCGGCCGCGGTGGAAGCGGTCGAACACGGCCTGCATCTCGCCCTCGTCGAGGCCGCGGCCGTGGTCGCGGACGCGGACGATCCCCCCGGAAGCGGTGAGCTCGACCGGCTTGCCGGGCGCATAGGCGATCGCGTTCTCGATCAGCACGTCGAGGATGCGGTCGAGGTCCGCCGCATGGCAGGCGACGACCCGCGCGCCCGCGCCGGGATCGACGATGCAGCTCGCATCCGACGGTGCTCGCCGCGGCGGCGAACCGCTCTCCCGCGCGCCGCGTGGCGTCCGCCGGGTCGCTGGTCGCCGCGGGCCGGTCCCCCTCCCCCGCGCGGCTCAGCTCCAGCAGCTCGGTGACGATCCCCGCGAGCCGGTCGACCTCGCGCAGGCCGGCGTCGAGGTCCTCCTGCTGGGAGGGGATCGTGGCCAGCGCCCGCGCCTCCTCGAGCTGCAGCCGCAGGCCCGTGAGCGGCGTGCGGAGCTGGTGCGAGGCGTCCGCCACGAACTCGCGCTGCGAGGCGAGCAGGACGGAGACCCGCTCGGTCATCCCGTTGAAGGTCCGTGCCAGGGTCTGCTGCTCGAGGCTGCCCTCGACACGCGCTCGCGCCCCGAGGTCGCCGCCCGCGACCTTCCGCGCGGCCTCGTCGAGCTCCAGGATCGGGCGTGAGATCCGGCGCGCGATCACCGACCCTGCGACGAGGCCCAGCGCCAGCACGAGCCCGCCGATCAACCCGAGCGCCAGCCACGTTCGCCTGACGGCCCGGTTGACCGCGGCGACGCTCTGAGTCACGCGGACGGCCCCGCGCACACCGCGCGCGGTGAGGACCGGCACCGCGGTCGCGAGGATCTCGGCGTTGAGCGTCTTCGACGTCCGCCGCTCCTGGACCACTGCGCCGCGCAGAGCGCCGGCGATCTCCGGCCGGCTGCGATAGCTCCCGCGGTCCTCCGGTGACGCCCCCGGCCGAATCGGCCACGAGCGACCCGTCGGAGGCGACGATCAGCACGCGGCCGCGGACCTTGCGGCCGGCGAGCTGCGCCAGCGCCTCGAGCTGCCTGGTCTGCGGCGGGGAGATCAGCCCCGAGGCGCGCGCGGCGACGACCTCGGCCTCGCTGCGGGCCTGCGCGCGCACCTCGGCGTCGACGCGGCTGCGCAGGCTGATGCCGAGCGGCACCAGCAACGCCACGATCGCCAGCACCAGCACGTAGGCGAGCGCCAGCAGCAGTCCGCGCCGGAGGCTTACGGCGCCTCACCCTTCTGCGGATCGGCGAAGCGGAAGCCGACGCCGCGCACGGTCTCGATCCAGCGCGGCTCCGCGGCGTCGTCGTGCAGCTTGCGGCGCAACCACCCGACGTGCACGTCGAGCGTCTTCGTCGATCCGAACCAGTTCTCGTCCCAGACGCGGGCCATCAGGTCCTCGCGCGTGATCACGATGCCCGGCGTTGCGCGCCAGCTCGAGCAGCAGGTCGTACTCCTTGCGGCTGAGCTCCAGCTCCTCATCACCGAGGAAGACGCGGCGCGCGGAGGGCTCGATCCGCAGCTCGGCCAGCTCGATCGGCTCGTCCGAGAGCTGCTCCTCGGCGCTGCGGCGCAGCACCGCCCGGATGCGCGCCACCACCTCCGCGCTGGAGAACGGCTTGACGACGTAGTCGTCGGCGCCCAGCTCGAGGCCGACGACGCGGTCTGTCTCCGTGCCGCGGGCCGTGAGCATGATGATCGGGACGTTCGACGAGCGGCGCAGCTCGCGTGCGACGTCGCGTCCGTCGCCGTCGGGCAGGTTCAGGTCCAGCAGCACGAGGTCGGGCGGCTCGCTCTCGAACAGCTCGAGCGCGGCGGCCGCCGTCGCGGCGATCGTCGGCAGGAACCCCTCGCGCGCCAGCAGGCGGGCGAAGGGCTCGGCGATGGACGCCTCGTCCTCGACGAGCAGGATGCGGGGACCGGACACGAGGTGAGCGTACTCGGGCCACCAGCGGGGCCAATGAGGTTTTGCCGAAGCTTTCCCGCTGGTTGCCGGGGGGTTTGGAGCAGGGAGCGCACCATGCAGTCATGTTCAAGCGCACCCACATCGCAGCCGGCGGCACGCTCGCGGCCCTCGGAGTCCTCGCCGCAGTCGCGGTCGGAGCCAACTCCGTCGACACGAAGCAGGTCACGACCGCTGAAGACTCCCGGCCGCCGCCGGTCGAGATCCGCACCGTCGTGGTCCATCGCACGGTCAAGGTCGTCAAGCACGTCAAGCCCAAGCCGCAGGCCGCGTCAAGCCCGCCCCGGCCGCCTCGGCGCCGCGCGGGCCGCGGCTCCGGCCCCGGCCGCCGTTCCGGTGGCGCAGACGACACCCGCCTACACGCCCGCGAAGAAGCTGCAGACCAAGAGCAGCGGCGGATCCTCCGGGTCCGGCGAGCACGAGAGCGGCGCGCGGCGAGCACGAGGGTGGCGGCGATGACTGATCGCCCGAGCCGCAGCGCGATCACGACCTATCTGGCGACGACGCTCCTGTTCGTCGGCTTCCTCGGCTTCCTCGGCGTCCGCGTGGCGCAGGGCCAGGACCCGGCGCTCGGCCCGAAGAAGCAGCCGGTCGCACAGGTCGTGCAGCCGCGCCGCGTCCTCGTGCGCAAGGTGATCGTCACGAAGCGCATCGTCGTCATCAAGCCGGCCGCGCCGTCCGCCGCGGCGGGCGGGACCGCGGTGCAGGCCTCGGCGCCCGTGTCATCCGGCCAGTCGTACACCCCTCCGGCACAGGCCTACACGCCCGCGCCGGCCGCGGCGCCCGCGCCCGCACCGGCGCCCGTGCAGTCCTCCACGTCGTAGCTCGCGGGCTCTCAGAAAGCTCACAGGAAACGTTGAGGAGACCCACAGTCCCCTGTGGAGAATGGATGACAGCACTCCAACCGAAACGGACACTTCACATGACCCCCCAGCCGACATCCACACCACCGCCCGGGGCGCGCCGCGCCCCGGCCCGCCGCAGCAGACGCACCCGCGGCAGCGCGCTCGCCGTCTACGCGACGACCGCCGCGCTGTTCGTCACCACGTTCGGCTTCCTCGGGCTGCGCGTCGCCCAGGGCCAGGACCCGTCACTCGGTGCCGGGGCCGCCAAGACGACCAATACGACAACGGTCGCGTCGACCAGCACAGCGACGGCGGCGGCCTCCCGCGACGACCAGCACTTCGTCCACCAGCGTCACACCCGTCCAGACTTCGACCTCTTAAGGGCGAAGACGCCGATACACCAGGTAGATGACCTCTTCCGACGACATCCGCGAGCAGCACGGCGCCGACCGCGAGTTCCCGCTCATGGGAACCCACATGCGCGTCGTCGTCGGCGCGCCGGCGCGTGACGGCCTCCCGACACCCGGCGAGGCCGCTGACAGCGTCCAGGCGCTGCTGCGGACGTACAACGAGACGCTGTCGCGCTTTCGTCCCGACTCCGAGCTGAGCGCCCTGAACGCCGACCCGCGCGACGTCGTTCCCGCCTCCGAGCTGCTGCGCAGCGCCATCAGCGCGGCGCTCGACGCGGCCGAGTTCACCGGCGGGCTCGTCGACCCGACGGTCCTCGACGACCTCGAGCTCGCGGGCTACCGCGACAGCTGGGATCCGAGCCGCCGCCTCGACCTGCGCGAGGCGCTCGACACCCCCGGCCGCCCGCCCGCGGCCCCGGCCCACGCGCGCAAGGACTCCCGCTGGACCGAGGTCCACGTCGACGACGTCGCCGGCACGATCACACGCCCCGCCGGCCTGCACCTGGACACCGGCGGCACCGGCAAGGGCCACGCCGCGGACCTCGCCGGCGCGCTGCTCGACGGGTACGACGCCTGGGCCGTCGACTGCGGCGGTGACCTGCGCATCGGCGGAGACGCCGGCGTCGTTCGCGACGTCGAGGTCGAGCACCCCTTCACCGGCGAGATGTTCGAGACGGTGCGCGTCCGTGACGGCGCCGTCGCGACCTCCGGCCTGCGCTCGCGCATCTGGCGCGAAGCCGACGGGCGCGTCGCCCACCACATGATCGACCCGTCGACCGGCAAGCCGGCCTTCACCGGGCTCGTCGCGGCCACCGCGCTCGCGCCGACCGCCGTCCGCGCCGAGGCGCTCGCGAAGGCCGCGCTCCTGTGCGGCCCCGAGCAGGCCCGGCTCGTCCTCGCCCGCCACGGCGGGATCACGATCGACGAGGACGGCCACGTCGACCGCATCGGCCGCCTCGAGCCGGCCCCTCGCGTCAAGCTCCGACTCACCCAAAGGACAATCGCATGACCGGACCGAACCCCCTCGACTACGGCTGGTGGCTGGCCTCGCGATCCGCGGGCGTCGTCGCCCTGCTGGCAGTCTCGATCAGCGTCATCATCGGCCTGATGATGGCCAACGGCCTGCCGCGCAAGCCCGGCATGAAGCGCAAGCTGCTCGCCGTCCACGAGTCGACGGCGCTCGCCGGGCTCGTCGCGATCTCCGTCCACGGGCTCACGCTGCTCGGCGACAAGTTCATGCACCCGAGCCTGACGAACATCGCCGTGCCCTTCTCGATGGGCTACAAGACGGCCTTCACCGGCCTCGGGACCATCGCGTTCTACCTCGCCGCCTTCCTGGGCCTGAGCTTCTACCTGCGCAAGAGCATCGGCGCGAAGCTGTGGCGCAAGATGCACCGCGCGACGATCGTGGTGTGGGCGCTCGCCGTCGTGCACACGCTCGGCGCCGGGACGGACGCGACGCAGCCCTGGATGGAGGCGATCCTGCTCGTCACCGGGGCGCCGATCGTGTTCCTCTTCCTGCGCCGGGTCCTGCCCTCGGACACCGACCGCGCGCCGGCACCGGCTCCCCCGGCCCGCCGGACGGGCGGCCGCACGCAGGCCGAGCGGCTCGCCGCCGCCGAGCAGCGGACCGGCCGCCGTCCGATCGAGGCGACCCGATGAGCGCCGGCGTCGTCATCGCCGGCGGCGGGCTGGCCGCCCAGCGCAGCGCCGAGGCGCTGCGCCGCGGCGGCTACGAGGGCCGCGTGCGGATCGTCAGCAACGAGCTGCACGCCCCGTACGACCGGCCCCCGCTGTCCAAGGACTTCCTCTCCGGCGAGCGTGAGATCGACGAGCTGCTTCTGCGGCCGGCGGACTGGCACGCCTCGAACGACGTCGAGCTCGTGCTCGGCGACGCGGCGGCCGGGCTCGACGTCGAAGGCAGGCGGCTGCTGCTCGAGTCGGGCCGCGCGCTCGATTTCGAGCACCTCATCATCGCCACCGGCAGCCGTCCGCGCCCCCTGCCGGGCGCCGAGGGCTTCGAGAACGTCCACAGCCTGCGCAGCCTCGACGATTCGATCGCCCTGCGGGCGGCGCTGCGCCCCGGCGCGCGGCTGGCCGTCCTCGGCGCGGGCCTGATCGGCCAGGAGGTCGCGGCCACGGCCAGCAAGGCCGGAGTCGACGTGACGCTGATCGAGGCGGAGCAGCTTCCGCTCGGCCGCGCGCTGCATCCCGAGCTCGCGCAATGGATCGTGGACATGCAGCGCGAGGAGGGCGTGAACGTCCTGCTCGGCGTCCGGGTCGAGAAGCTCGTCGGCCACGGTGCGACGCTCGAGGCGCTCGAGCTCTCGGACGGCACGCGGGTCGAGCTCGACGCGCTGCTGGTCGCCATCGGCATCGTCCCGGCGACGGACTGGGTCGGGTCGGATGTGCGCGACTTCGAGACGCACCCCAACATCCACGTCGCCGGCGACGCCGCCGGCGGCAACCATTGGGAACAGGCGACGCATTCGGGGAAGGCCGTCGCGAACGCGATCCTCGGGAAGGACCCCGTCCCCGCCCCTGTGACCACGTGGTGGAGCGACGTCCACGGCGTCCGCATCCAGGGTCTCGGCGATCCGGCGAACGCCGGCGAGCTGCAGATCGAGGGTGACATGGACGAGCGCTGCTTCACGGCCGTCGCGCTGCGCGACGGCGTCCCGGTGGCCGCAACGGCGGTGGCCCGTCCGCGCGACGTGCCACGTTTACGCAAGCTCCTGACCGATACACCGCAGTCCGCACCCCAGTCCGCACCTCAATCCGCCCCGGAGGCCGCATGACCCTGATTCCCACGATCGACGACGGCGCGTGCGCTGCGCACGGCGACTGCGTCGAGATCGCCCCGACCGTGTTCATCCTCGAGGGCGACGTCGCGGAGGTCATCGGAACCGCCCCCGACGACGTGATCCTCAAGGCCGCCGAGGGGTGCCCGTCGGTCGCCATCATCGTCACCGACAGCGCGACCGGGGACCAGATCTACCCGTAAGGAGCGGTTCACCTTCCCTTCAGGCTGCGGGCCTAGCGTCCTCGCGATGTCCGCACGCCTGCGCGCCCTGAAGCGCACCCTCTTCGCGTCGGCCGCGCTGTTCGCGGCGCTGCTGACGTTCCTGTCGCTGCAGATGCTGCTCGGGCGCGACCCGGCGGTCCGGGCCCCGCAGCAGGTGGCCGCGGCCAAGCAGGCTCCCGCGTCCGAAGGCGAGCGTGGGTCGTTCCTGGGCTCGATCCTGAGCCTCGCGGCCCGCGTGGTCACCGACGGCGACGAGGGCCACGACGGTGCAGGCAGCGGTGGCCCGTCACTGAAGACGCAGACGTCGTAAGGGTTCTCTAAGAGTTCCTTTGCATGCTCTTGATCATCCGTATGGAGACTCTTGGACATGCCTGATCGCTTTGCCACCGGAACGCGCGCGAAGCACGTCGCCGTCGCCGGCATCTCGCTGTTCCTCATCGTCCTCGTCCTGCTCGCCGTCCAGATGGCCAGCGGCCACGATCCCGCGCTCGGCGCGGGCAAGCCCGCCAAGCCGGTGAAGCGCGTCGCGGCCGCTCCGAAGGCCGCGGCTCCGCCGCAGCCCAGCTACGACGAGCCGACGTACGACGACGGTGCCGGGTACTCCACCGACAACGACCCCGGGTACTACGCCGACGGCTCGCAGGACGGCTCGCAGGACGGCTACGTCGCCCCCCAGCAGGACACCCAGCAGCAGTACGCCCCCCAGCAGGACACCCAGCAGCAGGCGGCCCCGCAGCCGGTGGTCCCGCAGCAGCAGCCGGCCCCCCAGCAGCAGCCGGCCCCGCTGCAGTCGACGACGTCCTGACGTGAACGGGCCCGACCCGCTGAACTACGGCTGGTGGCTGGCGTCGCGCTCGGCCGGGGTCGTCGCGGTGCTGTGCGTCGGCGCGTCGGTCATCCTCGGCCTGATGATGGCGAACAACCTGCCCCGCAGGCCCGGCGCCAAGGCGCGGCTGCGCCCGCTGCACGAGTCGATCGCGCTGGCCGGCATGGTCGCGCTCGCGGTGCACGGCGTCACGCTGCTCGGAGACCCGTGGCTGAAGCCCGGCCTCAGCGGGATCTCGCTGCCGTTCACCTCGCCCTACCGCCCCCTGTTCACCGGCATCGGCGTGATCGCCGGCTACGGCGTGTTCCTGCTCGGGCTGTCGTTCTACGCGCGCCGCCAGATCGGCGCACAGCGCTGGCGCTCGATCCATCGCTTCACCGTGCTCGCCTACGGGCTCGCGCTGATCCACGTGCTGGGTGCCGGGACCGACAGCGGCCAGCTCTGGCTGCGCGTGATCCTGCTGGCCTCCGCCGTGCCCGCCGCGGCGCTGTTCGCCATGCGCCTGCTGAACGATCAGGGCCCGCGGCCCGCGCCACGGCCCGCCGCGCCGCGCCGCGCCTCAGAACGGCGCCTGCCGCCCTACGGGTAGACGCCGACCGTGCAGATCACGTAGTTGACGCCCGCCGGCTCGAGGCCGCGCATGTCCGGGATGGCGAACGTCGTCTGACCGTCTCCGCCGTAGCGCGTCCCAGGAGCTTGGAACAGCGCCGTGTTCGCCCCGATCTGCAGCGTCTGCCCGTTGGCGAAGAGCGTTCCCTTCGGCGCGTACTTCCCGGCGAACAGCATGACCGCCCCCACCGTGCAACCGGGGAAGCCGGAGCCGCCCTGGTTGACCGGCTCACTCGTGTCCGCCCCGCCGAAGCGCGCCGCGGACAGGTACCGCGCATCGGCCTCGGTGCGCGAGTAGAACCGTGAGACGTCGGGCATTCCCGCCGGTCCCGCCGGTCCTGCCGGTCCCACCGCCCCGGTGATCCCGCTGCGGTTCCAGGACACAGAGCGCTCCGAGCGACGGCAGGCCTTCCTGGAGGTCACCAGGCGCACGGCGCCGCCGCTCCTGGCGACGCACGCGACGAGCGTCCGGGCGGCCGGCTTCTTCGTCTTCGTCTGGTGGGCGGACATCGCCCATGCCCCGCTGGTCAGCGCGAGGAACAGCGCCAGATAGGCCACCACCGTGGCGTGATCCAACGTGGGACGGATCCGCGAGCGCATTCGAGCTCCTCGACTCTTGACGTCAAACCCTCAGGCCGGCGTCACAGTGTTGCGCTTCGCCGGCCAGTCGCGGGACTTCGTGGCCGCATGACCGAACCGGCGCGCCACTTCGCCGCGAAGGTCCTCAGGCTGCACGACCGCGTCGATCACCAGCTCGCTCGCCAGGTGCATCACGTCGATGTCCTGGGCGAACTCGGCCCGCAGCTCCTCCGTCTTCGCCGCGCGCTCGTCCGGATCGTCGATCGCCTGGAGCTGGTTGTAGAAGACGGCGTTGATCGCCGCCTGCGGCCCCATGACCGCGATCGACGCGGACGGCAGCGCGATCGTCGCGTCCGGCTCGAAGGCCGGTCCGGCCATCGCGTACAGCCCCGCGCCGTAGGCCTTGCGCACGATCACGGACAGCTTCGGCACCGTCGCCTCGCTGACCGCGCAGATCATCTTCGCGCCGTGGCGGATGATCCCCTGGCGCTCGACCGCGGTGCCGATCATGAACCCCGGCACGTCGGCCAGGAACAGCAATGGCACGTTGAAGGCGTTGCAGGTCGTGATGAAGCGCGCCGCCTTGTCGGCCGAGTCGACGAACAGCACGCCGCCCTTCTGGCGCGGCTGGTTGGCCACGAGGCCGACGACCCTGCCCTCGATGCGTGCGTAGCCGACGATCAGCTCCTTGGCCCAGCGCGCGTGGATCTCGAAGAACGAGCCGGCGTCGATCAGCGTGTCGATCAGGAGCTTCATGTCGAACGGCTTGTTCTCGTCGGCCGGGACGATCTCGTCGTACGGCGTCGCCGAGGCGGGCGCGACCGGGTCCGCCGCCGGGGGCGGCTGCTCCCAGTTCGTCGGGAAGTACCCCAGGTAACGGCGCGCGAGGTCGATGCCCTCGGCGTCGGTCTTGGCGAGCAGGTGGCCGCAGCCCGAGACGCTCGTGTGCATCCGGGCGCCGCCCATCTCGTCGAGGGTCACGACCTCGCCGATCACCATCTCGGCCATGCGCGGCGAGCCGAGGTACATCGACGCGTTCCCGTCGCGCATGATCACGATGTCGCAGAACGCCGGGATGTAGGCGCCGCCCGCGGCGCTCGGCCCGAACAGGACGCAGATCTGCGGGACCAGGCCGGAGAGCTTGACCTCGTTGTGGAAGATCTTGCCCGCCCCGCGCCGGCCGGGGAACATCAGCACCTGGTCGGTGATCCGCGCTCCGGCGGAGTCGACGAGGTACACCATCGGGATCCGCAGCGCGAGCGCGCGCTCCTGGATCCGGATGATCTTCTCGACCGTCTTCCAGCCCCACGATCCGGCCTTCACCGTCGGATCGTTGGCCATCACGCAGACGGGCCGGCCATCGACCTCGCCGATCCCGGTGACGACGCCGTCCGCGCCGAGCCCGTCCTGGTCCCAGTTGGCCAGCAGCGCCTCCTCGGCGAACGAGCCGTCGTCGAGCAGCAGCGCGAGGCGCTCGCGGACCGGGAGCTTGCCCTGCTCGGCCGCCTTCTGGCGGTGGCGCTCTGGGCCGCCGGAGAGGGCGCGCTCGGTTGCTGCGTCGAGGTCGGTCATCGCTGCCTCAGACGCCCGGGTTCACGACGGGCGTCTCACCCGAGTAGTCGTAGAAGCCCATCCCGTTCTTCTTCCCGTACCAGCCGGCGCTGAGCATCTTGCGCAGCGTCGGCGGCTGCGCGAAGCGGCGCTCGCGGTACTCGTCCCAGAGCACGTCGCAGATCGACCCGAGCGTGTCGAGGCCGACGAAGTCCGACAGCGTCAGCGGGCCCCATCGGATGGCCGGCTCCGGCCTTCATCGCCTCGTCGATCTCGTCGACCGAGCCGACGCCCTCCTCGTAGGCGCGGATCGCGTCGAGCATGTACGGGACCAGCAGGCGGTTGACGATGAAGCCGGCGGTGTCGCGCGTGGGTGTGGCGAGCTTGCCCTGTGAGCGCGCGAAGGCCATCCCCGTCTCGAACGCCTCGTCGGAGGTGGTGACCGCGCGGATCACCTCGGTGAGCTTCATGACCTGCGCGGGATTGAAGTAGTGCAGGCCGATGAACTGCTGCGGCCGACCGGTGGCCGCCGCCTGGTCGATGACCGCCAGCGAGGACGTGTTGGTCGCGAAGACGGCCTCGGGCTTGACGATCGGATCGACCGTGCGCCACATCTCGAGCTTCTGCTCCAGGTTCTCGGTGATCGCCTCGATCACGAGGTCGCAGTCCGCGAGATCCGCGTAGTCGGTCGTCCCGTGGATGCGCGCGCGGATCGCGTCGGCGTCCTCCTGGCTGCTCTTGCCCTTCTCGACTGCGCGCGCGAGCTGCTTCTCGATGCGCCCGACGCCCTTGGCGAGCGTCTCCTCGTCGACCTCGCGCAGCACCACGTCGTAGCCGGCCGTGGCCGTGACCTGTGCGATTCCGTGCCCCATGAGGCCCGCGCCGAGCACGCCGACCTTCTTGATGTCCGCCATGGTGAGTCAGTCCCTCCCGGGGATCCGCTGTGGGCGGCGAACCCTAACGGTGGTCCGCCGGATGAGGCGGCGTGGGGGCCCGCGACGTCGTAGGAACCCCAGTGCGCGCTAGCTGACGACGCGTGCGGTGAGCGACGCGGCGACGGACGTCGCCAGCTCGCGGTCGTACGTGAGCACGTAGTCGAACAGGAGCTCCCCGTCGATCCCCGTGTCCGCGCGCTCATGTGCGACGAGTGCGGCGGCGAAGTGGGGAGCGATCACGGCGACCGTCCACTCGCCTCCGACCGGATCCCCCGGCACGACGGCGCCGCCGTGCACCCCGGGAGCGGGCTCGAGCGGGACTCCGCGGCCGACGATCGCGCAGAACGCCAGGGCACCGCCCAGCTCGGTGTAGCGGTCGCGCAGGGCGAGCGTGTAGCGCTGGTCGCGCTCGAACGACGCGACGAGCACCGCCGTCCGGCCCAGCGACTGCGCCTGATCCTCGAGGTGCTGCGTCATGGCGGTCAGCAGGGCGCGCGTCGCGGGCCGCGGCGGGCGGCGGGCGGCGACGAGCTCGAAGGGCGCGACGTCGCGGGGGTCGGAGTGGCGGCCCGGGCAGACGACCTCGTCCTCGAGCGACTGCGGCAGCTCGAGCATCGGGTTGCGCCTGCCGTAGAGGAAGCCCTGCGCGAGGCTCGCGCCGAGCGCGTCACCGGCCAGCGCCTGCTCCCGGGTCTCGACGCCCTCGACGAGGATCCGCGCTCCCGATCGCTCCGCCTGTGCGGCGACCGCGTGGACGACCTCCGCCACCTCGGCGTCGGGACTTCCCTGGACGAGGGCGAGGTCGAGCTTGATGACCTCGGGAGCCAGCAGGCTCATCATCGCCAGGGTGTCCGAATCGGTCCCGACGTCGTCGAGCGCGACGGCGACGCCCATCGCACGCATGTCGGCGATGTGGCCCAGCAGGGCTCCCGGGCGCTGCGTGAGCGCGCGCTCGGTCACCTCGACGCAGACGGTCATCTGCGCGACGGCGCGTGCATACAGGTTGCGCAGCTCGAGCGGCAGGAACCCGGAGGTGTCCGGCTCGATGTTCAGGAACAGGACGCAGGGGGCGCGCACGCCGGCATCGAGGGCGGCGCGCAGCGCCTGGCGCTGGCAGAGCCAGTCGAGCTCCTCGAGGCGTCCGGCGGCACGGGCGGCCGCGAAAAGGTGGTCGGGACGCTCGAGCGAGCTTCCGCGCGGCCCGCGGGCCAGCGCCTCCCAGCCGATGGTCCGTCCGGTGCAGAGCTCGACGATCGGCTGGAACCCGGCTTCAACCGCGCCCTCGGCGAGGACGTCGGCAAGCTCGTTGCGCTCGGCACGCGAGAGCCCGCGTGGCAGCGGTCTTGTTCCGGCTCTGGTGACGAGCATCGAGATTCCGTTCGCCTGCAGCATGGCCACCAGTCAATTCGCCGTCGGCGGCCTGGCTCCTTGCATGGAGGTTTTCCCCCAAATAGCGTGACAGAAACGCCCACCATCCGTCGAATTCCGTCCGAAGGAGCGGATAAGCGCTCGGTTCAGAGCTGTGCGCAGGCCGGCGCGCCAAGTTTGCGCGCCGCCGCGTGGGCGTCGTCCGTGACGCTCTGCGCCCGTTTCACGGTCGCGGCGAATGCTGCCTTGTCACCCGCGATGGCGGCCGCCGCCTGCTCGTCGTTGAACGCGATCAGCGCCTGCAGCCGGGCCAGCAGTGCCGCGTAGGCCACGGCCTGGGCGGCGGGCGGCTTGTAGGCCTTCAGCCGCGTCAGGAGCCCGTCGTACCCCAGCGAGGCGTTCGTGCTGCGCAGATAGCGGCCGACCTTCGGCAGCGTCGCGGTGTCCGGCGCCTGCGCGTTGAAGTCGGGGTAGGGGAAGGAGAGCTTCGCGATCCTGTCCGCGAGCGGCCTGCAGGCCGCATCGACCTTCGCCGCGAAGGTGGACGACCCGGTCGTCGCGGCCGTCGTCGCGCTGGTGGTCCCTCCCCCGCCCCCGCACGCCGCCAGCATCAGCACCACCGCGACCGCGACCGCCCCCGCGGCAAGGCGCTCAGCCATGCCAGTCCACGGGCCCCGCGACCAGGGTGTGGCTGCCGAGCGGGCGCCCGAGGACCTTGCGCACGGCCGCGGCGCACGCGAGCAGGGCCGGCAGGTCGACGCCGGTGGCGATGCCCATCTCGTGCAGCATCGACACGAGGTCCTCGGAGGCGATGTTGCCCGTCGCGCCGGCGGGCACCGGACAGCCGCCGAGCTCCCCGAAGCTCGCCTCGAAGCTCGAGCAGCCGGCCTCCAGCGCCGCGAGGACGTTCGCGAGGCCCTGCCCGCGCGTGTTGTGGAAGTGCGCCGTCAGCTCGACGTCGTCGCCGAGGCGCTCGCGCGCCGCCAGGAAGAACGCGCGCACCTGCAGCGGGTTCGCCATTCCCGTCGTGTCGCCGAACCCGATCTCCTGCGCCCCCGCGGCGATCAGTCGCTCGGCGATCGCGAACACCGTCTGCGGCTCGACGTGCCCCTCGTACGGGCATCCGAACGCCACCGAGATCACGCCCTCGCAGCGCAGCCCGGCCGCGCGAGCACGCGGCAGCACGCGCTCGAGCCCGGTGAGCGACTCCTCGACGGAGCGATTCACGTTCGCGCGGTTGTGCGACTCGGTCGCGCTGAGGAAGACGTTGACCTCGTCGAACGCCGGGCGATCCCACTCGTGGGCGTCGCGCAGCGCGAGCGCATTGTCCAGGCCGCGCTCGTTCGGGATCAGCACCGAGATCGCCACCTCCGGCGGCACGTCGACGCCGTGCAGCACCTCGGCCGCGTCGGAGAGCTGCGGGATGACGTCGGGCCGCACGAAGCTCGTGACCTCCATGCGGCGCAGCCCGGTGCGCGCAAGGGCGTCGATCAGGGCGATCTTGTCGGCGGTGGCGATCACCTCGGGCTCGTTCTGGAAGCCGTCGCGCGGACCGACCTCGCGGAGCCGGACCGCCTGGGGAAGCTCGGGAGCGGCGCTCATGGCATCGAGAGCCCGCCGCTGACGTTCAGCGTCTGGCCGGTCACATAGGAGGCGTCGTCGGATGCGAGGAAGGCGATGACGGCGGCGACCTCCTCGGGAACGCCGGTGCGGCCCATCGCCGTCGCATCGACCATCCCCTGTTTGAGGCGCGCGCCGAGCTCGCCCAGCAGCTCGGGTGCGGCGTTCAGCAGCGGCGTCTCGATCGGCCCGGGCGCCACCGCGTTGCAGCGCACGTGGTAGCGCGCCGACTCGCGCGCGATCGCCTTCGTGAACCCGATCACGCCGGCCTTCGCGGCCGAGTAGGTCGCCGACCCCTGCGAGCCGACGCGGCCCGCCTCGCTGGCGACGTTCACGATCACCCCGCCGCCGCGTTCGTGCATCGATGGCAGGACCGCGTGGGTGCAGGCCAGGACGCCCTTCAGGTTGACGCCCAGAACGAAGTCCCAGAGCTCCTCGTCCGTGTTGACGAAGAAGGCGAAGCGGTCGGTGCCGGCGTTGTTGACGAGGATCTCCACCGGCCCGATCTCCGCGGCGATCCGCGCGACCGCCGCGTGCACCGCCGCGACGTCGGTGACGTCGAGCTCCAGCGCAAGACCGCCGATCTCCTCCGCGACCTCCTGAGCCTGTCCCGTCACGAGGTCGGCGATCACGACACGGGCGCCCTCCGCGGCCAGCCGCCGGGCGCTCGCCGCTCCGATACCACTGGCACCACCGGTGACGAGTGCCGTCCGTCCCTCGAGTCGCATGGACAGAAACCTATACTCCGCCGCCATGCGCGGGCCCGCCTCCAGCTCACCCGCCGACGTCGCCTGATGGCCGGCCCCGTCGTGGTCCTCGCCGGGGGCACGGGTGGAGCGAAGCTCGCCCGCGGGATGCTCGACGTCGTGGGCGACGATCTCGTCGTCGTGGCGAACACCGGCGACGACCTCGAGATCTACGGGTCCCACGTCTCGCCGGACCCCGACCTGATCGCGTTCTGGCTGGCCGACCGGATCGACGAGCGCGGATGGGGCCTGGAGGGCGACACGTTCGCGGTCATGGACGCGCTGCGCGCGCTCGGCGAGGACGTCTGGTTCAACCTCGGCGACGCGGACCTCGCGTGGTGCCTGCAGCGCGCCCGCCGGATGCGGGAGGGCGAGACGGCCACCGCGGCGCTCGCAGCGCTGACGGCCGCGATCGGCGTTCGCGCCCGCGTGCTCCCGATGTGCGACACGCCCGTCCGCACGCGCGTGCACGCGCGCGGGTCCTGGACCGGGCTTCAGGAATTCCTGATCCGTCAGCGCGGCGAGGGACCCGTCGAGGACGTCGCGTTCGACGGCGCCGAGGCGGCCAGCATCAGCGATGAGGTCGCCGACGCGCTCGCGCGCGCTGAGGCGATCGTGATCGGGCCCTCGAACCCGATCATCTCGATCCGGCCGATCCTGTCCGTCCCCGGCATGACCGCCGCGCTGCGGGACGCACCCGGCGCCGGTCGTCGCGATCTCGCCGATCGTCGCGGGCCAGGTGCTGAAGGGCCCGACCGCCGCGTTCATGCAGTGGGCCGGCCGGCCGCTGACCTCCGCGGGCATCGCCGCGCTGTACGGCGACGTCGCCGACGCGCTGCTCGCCGACGAGGCCGACGGGGACTGCGCGATGCCGGTGAAGCATCGCCGACACGCTGATGGCGGACGCCGCCGGGCGCCGGCGCGTGGCCTCCGAGGCGCTCGCGCTCGCCCGGGCCGTCAGAATGGGCTCATGAGCGTCGTCGTCGTCCTGCCGGTCAAGCGCTTCGCGGAGGCGAAGCGCCGGCTGGCCGACGACGGGCTGCGGCCGTCCGACCGCCTTGCGCTGGCCACCGGGATGCTCACCGACGTGCTGGAGGCACTGCGCCGCTGCACCCGCATCGACGACGTCGTCGTCGTCACCTCGGACCCGAACGCCGAGGTGCTGGCGCGAAGCCTCGGCGCCCAGGTGGTCCACGACACGCCACAGGACGGGCACAGCGAGGCGGCGCTGCGAGGCATCCGCTGGGCCGTCGAGGACGGCGCGTTCCACGCGCTGGTGCTGCCGGGCGACGCTCCGGCGATCGACCCGGCCGAGATCGACGGGCTCGTCGAACAGCTCGCCGACGGCCCGGAGGTCGTGATCGTCCCCGACCGCCACGGCACCGGCACGAACGCGCTGCTGCTGACCCCACCCGACGTCATGGCGCCGCAGTTCGGCGACGGCAGTCGTGAGCGTCACGAGCGGCTCGCCCGCGAGGCCGGGGCCGCCGTGCGCGTGGTCGAGGTCGACTCGCTGCTGCTCGACGTCGACACGCGCGAGGATCTCGACGCTCTCGCCCATCTGCTCGCGGGCCTGCCGAGAGCCACCGCGCTCTACACCCGTGACGCGATGAGCCGCGTGCGCCCCCGATGAGCCGCCTCGAGGTCGTGGCGCTCGATCCGCTGCCCGAGGTCCGCAGCGGTGATGACCTCGCGGCCCTGATCGAGGATGCGGCCGCCGGCGAGCTGCACGCGGGCGACGTGGTCGTCGTGGCCCAGAAGGTCGTCTCCAAGGCCGAGGGCGCCGTCGTCGACCTGGCCGGCGTCGAGCCCTCCCAGCGGGCGATCGAGCTCGCCGAGCCGTTCGGCAAGGACCCGCGGCACGTCCAGGTCGTCCTCGACCAGAGCGCCGAGCTCGTACGCGCCGAGCGCGGGATCCTGATCTGCCGCACGCATCACGGATTCGTCTGCGCGAACGCGGGCGTCGACGCGTCGAACGCCGGCGCGCCCGGACGGGTCATCACGCTGCCGCGCGACTCCGACGCCAGCGCCCGCGCGCTGCGCGCCGCACTTCCCGGCCGGCCGGCCGTCGTCGTGACCGACTCGTTCGGGAGGGCCTGGCGCCACGGACAGACCGATGTCGCGATCGGCATCGCCGGGCTGGCGCCGCTCGAGGACTGGCGCGGGCGGCCCGACGCCCACGGCCGTGAACTGTCCGCCACGTGGATCGCGATCGCCGACGAGGCCGCCGCGGCGGCCGACCTCGTGCGCGGCAAGGACTCACGGATCCCCGTCGTCGTCGTCCGCGGCCTGGAGCGCCACGTGACCGACGAGGACGGCCCCGGCGTCGCCGCGCTGCTGCGCGGCGCCGACGAGGACCTCTTCTCCTAGCTCGCGCTCGGGTCGGGCGTGCCGACCTCGGTCCATTCCGCGGGCGCGTACGCCTCGCCGGGAACCCCGCCGATCACGAGGACGCGCACACCCTCGTCGCCCGGCACGATCTTGCGCTTCGTGCCCGACTTGACGCTCACGAGCTGGTCGGGCTCGAGCGTCACGCTCGTCCCCTCGATGTCCATCGTCGCCGAGCCGTGGAGCGTCACGTAGACCTCCTCCTGCCCGTCGGCGCTGTGGTCGTGCTCGGGGTAGCCGGTCGCGTTCGGCGGCATGTCGATCACCTGCAGGCCGAAGGCCGTGACGCCGAGCGCGGACCGCGCGCGCTTGAAGCTTCCGCCGTAGATCGCCTCGATGTCGTCGATGCTCATCGCCCGGAACTCAGCCATGGTGATCTCCTCCTGGATGTGGGTTGCGCGATGCTACCCGCCGAGGGAGTCCACGTGCCACTGCCGCCCGCCGCGCGGCGTGGCGACCTCCACGGTGTCACCGGGGGCGGCGCCCATCAGGGCCGTGGCGGCGGGAGACTCGCTGGAGATCTTCCCGGACGCGACGTCCGCCTCGGTCGGCCCGACGATCGTCAGCGTCTGCTGGCGGCCGGACTCGACGTCCGTGATCGTGACCGTGCTGCCGAACCCGACGACCGCGGCGTCGGCGTCCGTCTCGACCACGACGGCGAGGCGCAGGCGCTCGCGCAGGCGCAGGATCTTCGTCTCCAGATGCGCCTGATCGTCCTTGGCGATGTGGTACTCGGCGTTCTCCTTCAGATCGCCCTCCTCGATCGCCGCGCCGATCCGCTTGGAGAGCGCCTGGCGGCGCGGGCCCTCGAGCTCGGCGAGCTCGGCCTTGAGCGCCTCCAGGCCCGCGGCGGTGATCGACTGGCCCTGGTCGCGCGAGCTCACGCGGCGAGCTCCGCGGCGAGGAGCGCGTCGCCGACGGCGCTGTGGTCGCGCTCGGACTCCGGGAGCGTCCCGACCGGGTAGTCGCGCAGATGGGCGTAGAGCGTGGAGCGCTCGACGGCCGGGCCGCCCGGCGCGATGCGCGGCCGCGGCGAGATCGTGAGCCTCCAGCATCACGCCGTGGTAGCTGCCGGCCAGGCGGCTGATGTTCTCCTCCATGAGCGTCCCTCCGAGGTCGTTGACGCCCCAGCGCAGGGCCTCGGTCGCGGCGTCGAGGCCCATCTTGACCCAGCTCGCCTGGAGGTTCGTGATCGTCGTCCCCAGCGCGAGCCGGAACACGGCCGTGTGCTTGAGGTTCTCCTCGCGCGTGATCTCCTCGATGCCGTGCGTGCGGCCGAGCAGCGTGTGGAACGGGATGAAGCTCAGCGGGACGAACTCGGTGATGCCGCCCGTGCGCTCCTGCAGCTCGCGGATGACGCGCATGTGCTCGGCCAGCTCCCACGGCTCCTCGATGTGCCCGAACATGACGGTCGACGTGGAGCGCAGGCCGGCACGGTGGCTCGCCTCGATGATCTCCACCCAGCGCGCGACCGGCAGCTTGTTCGGGCTGATCCGCTCACGGACGCCGTCGTGCAGCACCTCCGCCGCCGTTCCCGGGGTCGAGCCGAGGCCGGCGTCGGCCAGGCGCGCGAACACCTCGGCCGGCGGCAGGCCCGAGACGTCGCACATGTGCGCGATCTCCATCGGGCTGTAGGCGTGCAGGTGCAGCTGCGGCGCGGTGGCCTTCGCCAGGCGCAGCCATTCCAGGTAGTCCTCGAGCTGCCAGTCCGGGTGGATGCCCGACTGCATGCACAGCTCCGTCGCCCCGAACGCGACGGCGTCGTGGACGCGGCCGACGAAGTCCTCGCGCTCGACGTCGTAGGCCTCCGGTG
The DNA here is from genome assembly GCA_963781935.1 of uncultured Solirubrobacteraceae bacterium. GTDB lineage: Bacteria > Actinomycetota > Thermoleophilia > Solirubrobacterales > Solirubrobacteraceae > F1-60-MAGs163. Next base: position 486,537 of record CAWAHX010000005.1, on the reverse strand, counting down.
AGCGCCTGCCCTGCCCGAAGCCGCAGAACGCGCAGCCGACGGTGCAGATGTTCGACATGTTGATGTTGCGGTTCACGACGAAGCTGACGGTCTCCCCCGCCAGCTGGGCCCGCAGCTCGTCCGCCGCCTGGCGGATGTCCTCGATCGCCTCGGGGCGTGTCTCGGCGAACAGCGCGGTCAGCTCATCGGCGCTCAGCGCCGCGCCGCTCGCGGCCCTTCTGGATGGCGGCCCCGACGAGGTCGGGGCGAATCGGCCTGGGCGGCTCGGTGCGTCCCGAGCCGCGGCGCGGGATGAAGCTCCAGTAGGCCTGGCGGATCGTGTCGAGGACGCTCTGATCGACCCACTCGGAGTCGATGTACTGGGGGTAGACGCAGAGGCGCTCGGTCAGCGCGACGCCGTCGCCCTGCAGGTCCTTGCGGACCTGATTGGGGCTGGGAAACGGATGCTCGGGACTGATGTGGTCGCCGTTGGCGCTGAGCCCGCCGAGATCGGTGGCGCCCGCGCGCACGAGCTCCGGCCACCAGTCCGCGAGGTTCGGGGGCACCTGGATCCCGACGCCGGGCATCAGGCGGCGTGTCTCGCCGATCAGGCGCACCATGTCCTCGATCGTCACCTCGCAGGCCCAGTCCGGGCAGCGGGAGCTGCGGCTGTTCGCCGATCCCGGTGGCCCAGTAGCGCCGCGCGCTCTCGTCGGCGATCTGCGCCGGCTCGCGGCCGTAGTAGCGCTCGTGCGGCACGAAGTTCTGCAGGATCACCTCCTGGATGTGCCCGAACTCGCCGTGCACCGCGGCGAGCGCCTCGAGCGACGCGACGCGCTCCTCCTCGGTCTCGCCGATCCCGACCAGGATGCCGCTCGTGAACGGGATCTTCAGCTCTCCCGCGGCGCGGATCGTCTCCAGGCGGCGCAGCGGATGCTTCGTCGGTGAGCCGGCGTGCACCGTCTGCATCAGGCGCTCGGAGATCGACTCCAGCATCAGCCCCTGCGATGCGGTCACCTCGCGCAGGCGGGCGAGATCCTCGCGGCTCAGGACCCCGAGGTTCGTGTGCGGCAGCAGCCCGCGCTCCAGGGCGCGCTCGCAGGCCCAGACGACGTAGCTCGTGAAGTCCTCGTGGCCGTACTCGGCCAGGCGCTCGCGGACGACCGGATCGACCTCGGGCTTCTCGCCCGTGAGGATCAGCAGCTCCTTGGCGCGGCGGCGGACCGCCTGCTCGAGGAAGTCATCGACCTCGGCGGGCGAGTACAGGTGCGCCTTGTGCGTGGCGAACGCGCAGTACTTGCAGTAGCACTGACACGTTCGCGACAGCGAGAGCGTGTAGTTGCGGGAGAACGTGACACGGCGGCGCATCGGCTGGCCCAAGCCTACCGATGCGCCGCGCGGGCCCAGATCAGAGATCGACCTCGCCGACGTCGATCACGTCCTCGCGGACGGCCACGATCTCGGCCTCCTCGAGGTCGCCGGCGTAGAGCCAGGCGACGAGGAAGCCTGCGAGCAGGGCGCCGATGATCGGCCCGAGGGTGTAGACCGTGATGAACGTTCCGAAGTGGTCGCCGAGCTGCCCGGCCACGAGCAGCGGGCCGAACGCGCGCGCCGGGTTGAGGCCGGCGCCGGTCATCGGGCCGATGCACATGACCGCCATGCCGAGCGTGCCACCGATCACCCACGGGAACAGGTCGCTCTTGTTCTTGAGGATGATCGCGGTGCCCACGATCGCCATCATCAGCGCGAACGTGCCGATCCCCTCGGCGACGGCGCCGGAGAAGTCGTTCTGGAAGAACGACTTGGCGATCAGGGTCGCGCCATAGTTCACGGGCTTGCCCTCGTCGAGCAGGAGGCTCTTGGTGACCAGCGCGGCGAGCGTCGCGCCGGCGAGCTGCATGAGGATGTAGATCGAGGCGTCGCTCCAGCGCATCTTGCGCATCGCGGCGAGCGTGATGGTGACGGCCGGGTTGAAGTTCGCACCGGAGATGCCCGCCAGCGACGCGACGAGCATCGTCAGGATGAACGCGTGGACCAGCCCGATGACAGCCCAGTCGGTGAAGCCCAGTCCGGCGCGCGAGCTGATCGACACGACCAGGGTGATGAACAGCACCAGCAGGAATGTGCCGACGAGTTCCGCGACGTATGAGCGCGCGGTCTTGTGTTCCACGGGGGTGACTCCTCTTATGACGGTGATTGGCTACGGGGCGGCGACCCTTGCCGCGAAACCCATGATGCCCGTTCTTTCGCGCCCCGGACCCGCGATCCTGCGCCGCGACTACTGGTCGTGGAGCTGGCGGAACTCCTCGCGCACCGTCTCGGGCCGGCCCCATTCGTGGAAGACCGGAGCGCGACCGGTGCGCACCTCGCGCACGACGAACTCGCCGTCGATCGCAGCCTCGTCGAGGAACAGCAGCGAGCGGTGCACCGCCGGCGCAGCCGCCGCGTGACCGAAACGATGGGCGCACAGCACGCGCCAGTGCCAGTCGTGCTGTGAGTAGGGCTGCGCGTTGCAGGTGACGAGGAACGTCGCCGCCTCGACGTACCGCAGCTCGTCGAAGATCCGCAGATCCAGCTCGAGGTCCGTCCAGTCGTCCGGCAGCGAGTCGATGACCTCTTGGAAGGAGTCGGCAAGGCCCATGTGCTGGAGCGTACCTCGCCCTACCCGAAGAACGTCTCGTAGAGCAGGAAGCCGTTCAGCGTGATGATCATCCCCGCCACGACGAACGCGGCCAGCGTCGTGCGGCGCTGGTTGACGAGAGTGCCCATGATGTCCGCGCGGCGCGTGAGGAGCACGAGCGGCACCAGGGCGAACGGGATGCCGAACGACAGCAGCACCTGGCTGATGACGAGCGCGCGCGTCGGGTCGACGCCGATCGCCAGCACGATCAGGGCCGGGGCCATCGTGATGGCGCGGCGCAGGCCGAGCGGGATGGTCCTGGCGATGAAGCCCTGCATGACGACCTGCCCCGCGTAGGTGCCGACGCTCGAGGAGGCCATCCCGGAGGCCAGCAGGGCCAGCGCGAAGGCCAGCGCGGCCTCCGGGCCGACGAGCGCCTTGAACCCGGCGTAGGCGCCCTCGATCGAGTCGATCGAGCCCAGCGGCCCGCCATAGAAGAGCGACGCGGCGATCAGCAGCATCGACATGTTGACCAGGCCCGCGATCGTCATCGCGATCGTCACGTCGACGCGCTGGAAGCGCAGCAGCGCACGCTTCTCCTCGTCGTCGCGCGGCCGGATGCGGTCCTGGGTCAGCGCCGAGTGCAGGTAGATCACGTGCGGCATCACCGTGGCACCGAGGATGCCCGTCGCCAGCAGGACGCTGTCGCCGCCGTCGAACGACGGGATGAACCCCTTCGCGGCCTCACCGCCGTCGAAACCGATGCGCAGGGTGTCGTAGAGGAAGCCCAGCAGGATGATCCCGAGGAAGAACGCGATCGCCACCTCGAACCGCCGGTAGCCGCGGCGCTGCAGCGCCAGGACGCCGAACGAGACGACCGCCGTGATCAGGCCGGCCGGGAACAGCGGGATGCCGAACAGCAGGTTCAGCGCGATCGCCGCGCCGACGAACTCCGCGAGGTCGGTCGCCATCGCGACGATCTCCGCCTGGACCCACAGCCCGAAGCTCACACGGCGCGGGAAGTATTGACGGCACAGCTCGGGCAGGTTGCGGCCGGTCGCGATGCCGATCTTCGCCGAGAGGTTCTGGATCAGCATCGCCATGAGGTTCGCGGCGAGCAGGACCCACAGCAGCATGTACCCGTACTTCGCGCCGGCGGCGATGTTGGTGGCGAAGTTGCCCGGGTCGACGTACGCGATGCAGGCGACGAAGGCCGGCCCGAGCATCGCCAGCATGGTGCGCAGACGCCCGCGTCCGCGCAGGCGCTCCAGATCGCTCAGCGTGCGCAGGCCCGCCGTCTCCGGGTCCAGACCGGCCGGAAGCGGCGCCGGTCCCGGTGCCGGAGCGGGAAGCGCGTCGCGCAGCGGCGGGGGCGGCGGCGCGGTCACGCGGCGACCTCGACGCGCATCGCGGCGGCCAGTGCCCCGCCGAGCACGTGCACCTGGTCGCCGAAGCGTGCGAAGACCGGGCCGTCGAACGGCTGCTTCTCGATGATCTCGAAGTCGGCGCCGGGGGTGATCCCGCGCTGGCCGAGGTAGCGCAGCATGTCGGGATCGGCATCCGACACGCGCACGAAGCACCCGCGAGCGCCGGCGGGGAGCGTGTCGAGGGCGACGCTCTCCCCCTCGTCGATCGTCAGGTCGGCCGTGGGAATCGGATCGCCGTGCGGGTCATGCGTCGGGTGCCCCAGGCGCGCGGCGATCAGCTCCTCGAGATCCTCCGAGATGTGGTGCTCCAGCACCTCGGCCTCGTCGTGAACGCGATCCCACGGGACTCCGAGGTCGGCCAGCAGGAGCTCGATCAGCCGGTGGTGGCGCATCACCTCGAGCGCGACGCGGCGCCCGTCGTCGGTGAGTGCGACGCCGCGATAGGGCTCGTGCTCCACGAGACCCAGTTCGCAGAGCTTGCGCACCATGCCCGAAGCGGACCCGGGCGTGACGCTGAGGCGCTCGGCGAGCGCGGTCGTCGTCACCGGGCCGTCGGCGCGGCGTTCGAGCGCGTAGATCGCCTTCGCATAGTCCTCGACGGCCGCCGACGGGCGATCAGTTTCGCGCTCCACAACAGGGATTATGGCATGCCAAACATTATTTTCAACGCACCGCGCACGTATCCTCGGTGGTGGACATGGTCACAACCCCCACTTCGAGCAGCGCCTACGCGGCGCTGACCGCCGGCGCCGCCCTGGTCGATCGCTCCGAGCGCGGGAAGCTCGCGCTGCTGGGGCCCGACGCGCGGGCCGCGCTGAACGGCGTCGTCACGAACGAGGTCGAGACGCTCGAGCCGTGGACCGGCCTCTACGCGGCGGTCCTGACGCCCAAGGGCAAGATGCACGGCGATCTGCGCGTGCTGTACACCGGCGACGAGCTGCTCCTCGACACCGAGCGCGTCGCACTGCAGGCGGTGTTCGACGTCGTGCGCCACGGCCTGATCGGATTCGACGTGCAGCTCGACAAGCGCACGCTCCAGCGCGGGATGCTCTCGCTGATCGGCCCTCGCGCGGACCAGGTCTGCGGACCGGATGCGCCCGCAGCCGCCGAGCATTCCAGCTCCGCGGCGACGATCGGCGGCGCGCCGGTGATCCTGGCGCGCACCGATCTCGGCATCGACGTGATCTGCCTGACCGATGACCTCCCGCGGGTGCGCGAGGCCCTGCTCGCCGCGGGCGCCGAGGAGACGTCGCCCGACGACGCGGAGATCGTCCGCGTCGAGTCCGGGCGCCCGCGCTACGGCGTCGACCTGGATGACTCCGTGATCCCGCAGGAGGCCGGCCTCAACGACCGCGCCGTGAACTTCACCAAGGGGTGCTACGTCGGGCAGGAGACGGTCGCGCGGCTGTTCTACAAGGGCAAGCCCAACCGTCATCTGCGCGGGCTGCGGCTCTCGGCCGCGTGCGACCCCGGCGCGCCGCTGATGCTCGCCGACAAGCAGGTCGGGACGCTCACGAGCGCCGCCGTCTCGCCTCGCCTGGGGCCTGTCGGGCTCGCGCTCGTGCGCCGCGAGGCGGCGCCCGGGGCGACGCTGGCCGTCGCCGGCACCTCCGTGTCGGCCGAGGTGGTCGAGCTTCCGTTCGAGGCGGTCGTCAGCCCGCCGACCACAGCGCGTCGATGAACCGCTGGTCCTCGTCGTACAGCCAGCACTCGCCCGAGCAACCCGTCGCAGACCCGGTAGACGAGGACGCGGCGCACGCGCCGCGGGGGGTCGCCGAGCTCCTCGATCGCGAGGATCGCCCCGAGCTCCGCGCCCACCAGCACGTCCTCGATCTCGATCAGCCTGCGTGCCGAGCGCTCGCTCGCCTGCCCCAGGGCGACGAACGCCGCCTCGCGGCCCGCGTGCGTCCCGGCGAGCGGGCTCTCACCCATGTAGTGCAGGACGAAGTCCTCGTGATAGGCGGCAAGGATCCGCGTGAGATCCGCGGCGCGCCACGCATCCGCGTAGTCGCGCAGGACCTGGCCCGTCTCGCCGGAGTCCGCCATCGGGCAAACCTACACGCGCCGCGGCGACGGACCGTCACGCCGCGAGCGCCGCCCTGGGAGCCCGCACGCCGCAGGCCGCCAGGAAGCGCGCGAGCCGATCCGGCTTCAGCCCGGCGGGCAGGTCGAGCGCGTACGGCTCGTTCGACGCGATCCACGTCGCCGCCGTCCGCGCGACGGCGACCTCCGCAGGGTCGAGAGGGCGCCCGGCGCCGCGCAGGGCGGCATCGCTGCGCGCGAGCAGCTCGTCCACGCCGGGCAGTGGCCCCCAGTCGGCGACGCGCCCGCCGACGAGCCAGAAGGCGTCCCACTCGTCGCCCTCCGGCGAGTCCGCGAGCACGAGTCGCGCACGCGCGTCGGAAGCGGTGAGCCCGCGGCCCAGGCGGCGCACGAGCACCGCGATGCGCTCACGCCGGCGCCGCAGCCACGCCGCCCGCTCGTAGCGCCGCTCGGCCGCGGCGTCGGTGATCATCCGGTCGACGTGGCGCAGGATGGCGCGGGCGCCGTCGGCCTGGGCGAACAGCGCGAGCGCCTGGTCGAGCCGGCGGCGGTAGAGGTTGGGATCCAGGTCGCCCAGGCACGGCGAGAGGCAGCGACCCATCTGCCCGTAGGCCGAGGGGTGATCGCGGCGCTGCAGCCGCCGCCCGCAATGGCGCAGCCCGAACAGCGACGTGAGCTGCTCCAGCAGCTCGACGGCGCTCGCCCTGCCGCGCAGCGGGCCCACGTTCACCGCGCTGCCGGTCGCCGGCTCGCGCGCGACCTCCAGGATCGGAAACGCGATGTCGAGCCGGCAGCGCAGCCAGACCCACTCGTCGACGGGCTTGAGCTTCGCGTTGCCCGGCGGCCGGAGCTCGTCGACGAGCTGCTGCTCGAGGATCAGCGCCCCGAGCTCGGAGGCCGTGCGGTGATGCTCCACGGTCTCCGCGCGCGCGGTCCACGAACCCGACGACGATGAGGGCGCGAAGTGCGCGCGCACGCGTGTGCGGACGCGCATCGACTTGCCGACGTAGAGCACCTGCCCGGCCTCGTTGCGGGCGACGTAGACGCCCGGCGAGTCGACGAGCCCGGACATGTCGGGCAGCCGCCTGCGGGTGCGGGGCGCGAGCGGGCCGCCGTCGGTCGCGCCACCACGCCGGCGGCGCGGTGTCCTGGGACCGAGCAACGCCTGCGCCTCGGCGAGCGTCGCGGCGTTCGCGCAGAGCCTGCCGAACAACGCGCAGAAGACCCGCGCACACGTCTCGGCATCGGCCAGCGCGCGATGCGCCACCTCGACCTCGATCCCGAGCGACTCGGCCAGGGGCACGAGCTTGCGCTGCCGTGCGAGCGGATGCAGGCGGCGCGCCATCGCGACGGTGCACAGAACCGGGGGGTCGGGCCAGTCCAGGCCGGCGCGCCTGAAGGCCTGCTCGAGGACGCGGCGGTCGAACGCCGCGCTGTGGGCGACCAGCACCCGGCCGCCGAGCAGCTCGGCAAGCTCCGGCAGCGTCGCCTCGGCGGGCGGCGCCTCGTCGACCATCGCCTGCGTGATCCCCGTGTACTGCTGGATGCGCCGCGACAACGGCCGCTCGGTGCGTACGAGCGCCTCCCAGCGGTCGTGCAGCTCGCCCCCGCCGACGAGCACCGCGCCCGCCTCGGTGAGCTCGCAGGCCTCACCCGCGAGGCCGTTGGTCTCGGTGTCCACGACGAGGAACTCGGCATCGCGCAGCGCGGCGGAGGGGTGCATCGCAACGGAGGTCTACGCCGCCGCCAGGACGCCGTGCAAGACGCCGTGCGCGCCCACCTGCGCGAACCCGCCGCCGCCGGGGGTATCGTGCGCACATCGGACGAGGAGGTACATCGTGAGCATCACCGCCCCGCAGCAGGACGTCGAGCTCGAGGAGCGCACGAAGGACGCCTGGAACCGGTACGCCGAGGAGCTGCGCGAGCGCAAGGGCAGCGACTACGTCGACGCCGAGAGCGACGCGTGGGACCGCCTGCAGATGGACCTCGCCGACATCGCCGCCGCGTACGCCCAGGCCGCGGCCCGCGCCGCGGGGGCCGACGGCATCTGAGCGGCGCCTGGCTCTGTCCTGGAACTCCTTGGGACGCTGGCGGCGTCCAGTCCTGAGACGCATCAGAACGCCTTCGGCGTTCTGTCCTGGAACTCCTTGGGACGCTGGCGGCGTCCAGTCCTGAGACTCATCAGAACGCCTTCGGCGTTCTGTCCTGGAACTCCTTGGGACGCTGGCGGCGTCCAGTCCTGAGACTCATCAGAACGCCTTCGGCGTTCTGTCCTGGAACTCCTTGGGACGCTGGCGGCGTCCAGTCCTGAGACTCATCAGAACGCCTTCGGCGTTCTGTCCTGGAACTCCTTGGGACGCTGGCGGCGTCCAGTCCTGAGACTCATCAGAACGCCTTCGGCGTTCTGTCCTGGCAGGGGCCGTTACAGGTAGTGTGCGCCTCGCGGCGATTCCGCCGCATGGGTTGGAGGAGTGAGGACGAGGTATGCGCACGACGCTTGCGATCGTGGTCACGGGCTCCCTGGCGCTCTTGGCCGCGGGCTGCGGGACCACGGAACGCCACACGAACGAGCTCCGCCCGCCGGCGCCGATCCTGATGAGCGCGACGATCACGCCCGCACGCGTGACGGTGTCCCCGGCGCGGGTCGGTGCAGGCCCGATCCAGGTGATCATCACCAACCTGACCGGCAGCTCCCAGACCGTCACGTTCGAGTCCTCGAACCTCGGCGGCGGCGCGCCGATCCGTCAGCAGACGGCCCCGATCAACCCCCGCGACACGGCGAACCTCAAGGCGAACGTCAAGCCGGGCGCCTACCGCGTGAAGGTCGCCGGCGAAGAGGTCACCCCGGCGATCGTCCTGATCGGCCCCAAGCGCATCTCCTCGCAGAACGACCTGATGCTCCCGTAGGAAAGGCCTCGTGTGATGTAGATCACACTTGCGTAATCGCTGCACCTGCGAAATACTTTCGCTTGTGCATGCAACTGAATCCGCCAGAGCAACCGAGTCCGCGGCGCTCGCCGCCGACCTCCACGCGTTCTGGCAGTACCTCATGCGCGGCGGCAGCGGCGAGTTCTTCGCGATCATCGAAGAGCTCGACCTGTCGCTCATCCAGATCAAGACGCTCGGCTGCCTGAGCGGCTCGGACGACGAGCTGTCGGTCAAGGAGCTCTCCGGGCGCCTCGGCTACTCCCTTCCGAGCGCGAGCCGCACGGTCGAGGCGCTGCTGCGCCGCGGCTGGCTCGAGCGGCGCGAGGACGAGCACGACCGCCGCGTCAAGCGCGTGCGCGTGACGCAGGCGGGGCGCGACGTCGTGCGGCGCATCGACGGCGCTCGCCTGAACAGCCTCGAGCGCTTCACCGCCCGCCTCGACGACGACCAGCGCACGCATCTCGCCGAAGCGCTGCGGCGCATCCCCCTCGACGGTCCAGCGGACTGACCCAGCACACCACACCACCCGTCAGGACACACCGCATGGCTCGCTCCATCCCCACCATCGACCACGACAACCGCCGCTGGTTCACGCTCGGCGCGATGTGCTTCGCGCTGTTCATGGTGATGCTCGACAACACCGTCGTGAACGTCGCACTGCCATCGATCCAGCGCGACCTCGACGTGCCGATCAGCGCCCTCGAATGGACCGTCAACGCGTACACGCTGACCTTCGCCGTGCTGCTCGTCACCGGCGGGCGCCTCGGCGACATCTTCGGCCGCCGCCGCGTGTTCCTCGTCGGCGTCGTCGTCTTCGGCGCTGTCGAGCCTCTTCATCGCCTTCGCGCAGACCGACACGTGGCTGATCGTCGGGCCGCGCCGTGCAGGGCGTCGGCGCCGCGTTCATGATGCCCGCGACGCTGTCGATCATCACCAACGCCTTCCCGCCGCACGAGCGCGGCAAGGCGATCGGCACCTGGGCCGGCGTCAGCGCGATCGCGCTGGCGATCGGGCCGGTCGTCGGCGGCTTCCTCGTCGAGAACGTCTCCTGGCAGTCGATCTTCCTGATCAACGTCCCGGTCGCCGTCATCGCCGTCGGCGTGACGCTCTGGGCGACGCACGAATCGCGCGACGAGATCCGCCCCGCGCGTCGTCGACTACCCCGGCGTCGTGACGATCGGCGTCGGCCTGGGCGCGTTCGTGCTCGCGCTCGTCGAGGGCAACTCCTGGGGCTGGGGCTCGGCTCGCATCCTCGGCCTGTTCGCCGTCTCCGCCCGTCAGCCTCGTCGCCTTCGTGCGCGCCGAGCGCCGCAGCGCCGGCGCCGATGGTCGACTTCACGTTCTTCCGCTCGCGCTCGTTCCTGGGCTCGAACATCGTCGCCTTCATCGTGAGCTTCGCGATGCTCGCGATGTTCTTCTTCCTCGCGCTGTACATGCAGAACATCCGCGGCTACACCGCCGCTGCGAGGCCGGCGTGCGCTTCCTGCCCTCGACCGTCGTGATCATCGTCATCGGCCCGATCGCCGGCCGCCTGGCGGACAGGATCGGCCCGCGGATCCCGATGACGATCGGCCTCGTGCTCGTCGCGATCTCGCTGTTCTGGCAGGGCCACCTCGCCGTCGACACGAGCTACGCCTTCCTCGTCGGCGCGTTCGTGCTGATGGGCCTGGGCATGGGCCTCGTCATGTCGCCGATGAGCACCGCCGCGATGAACGCCGTCGATCAGGCCAAGGCCGGCGTCGCCTCCGGCGTGCTGTCGATGAGCCGCATGGTCGGCGGCACGTTCGGCGTCGCCGTCGTCGGCGCGCTGATCAGCGGGCTCGGCCGCTCGCAGCTGCGAGGACCTGCTCCCGCGGGCCGACCGGAGCGCAGATCAGCCGGCTGACGGAGTCGCTGGCCAACGGCGGCGCGCGGGATCCCCGGCCGTGCCGGGCGCCGCGGTGCAGACCGCGTTCGTCGACGCGATGAACACGAGCCTGCAGATCGGCGCCGCGTCGCGCTGGTCGGCGCGCTGATCGCCTGGTTCCTGATCGCCGACCGGCCCGAGCAGGCGGCGCTCGACAGCGCCTCGCCGACGGCTGGAGCTCGACGCTGCGTCGCGGCCGGGACGCCGGCGGCGCACCGCAGGGCGAAGCCGCCTCCGCGAGCCCGTCGGCGCGTGACCGACGTCCGCGCGCCCCGTAGCGTCGCGGCGTGGAGGTCCTCGAACAGTTCGACGCGGCAGGAGATCCGCGCGGCGCTCGCGCCGCGGCGAGCTGCTCTGGATCGAGCCTCGACGACCCGCGACGCCGCGACGGTCGCCGCGCTGGGCGAGACTCTTCGACCTGCACCCGCTCGCGATCGAGGACACGAGAACTTCGGCCAGCGCCCGAAGCTCGACGACTACCCCGGGTCGGTGCTGCTGGTCTTCTACGGGGCGCGGACGGGCCCGGGCGACGGATTCCCCGGCCTGCCCGAGCCGATCGAGGTCCACCTGCACATCACCCGCGCGCGGTGATCTCGGTCCGGCGGACGCACATCCCCGAGCTCGCCGACGCCTGCCGCCGCGTGCGCGAGCGCGACTCACGACGACGAGGAGGCGCTCTACCGCGTGCTCGACGCGCTGGCCGACGAGCTTCCTCGTCCCGCTGCGCGACGTCGAGGACGAGCTCGACGAGCTCGAGGACCGCGCGCTCGACGACCCGCGGCCCGGAGCTGCGCCAGCGCCTGCTCGGACATCAAGCACGCGCTGCTCGTCGTGCGCCAGGTCGTCGACCCCCAGCGCGACCTGATGGCCTCCCGGCGCGACCTGATCGAGCAGCTCCCGGGCTTCTCCGACGACACGGCGCACGACTACCTGCGCGACGTCCACGACCAGCTGGCGCGCACCTCGCAGCAGATCGAGTCGGTCCGCGAGCTCGTCGCCAACGCGCTGGACCTGTACCTCTCCTCGGTCTCCAACCGCCTCAACGAGATCATGAAGCTGCTCACGATCCTCGCGACGTTCGTCCTTCCGCTGACCCTGCTCACCGGGTTCTTCGGGCAGAACTTCGGCTGGCTGGTGCGCCACGTCAACACGTTCGCGAGCTTCCTCATCTTCGGGGTCGGGCTTGCGGTGGCGATCTGCGTGCTGCTCGCGTGGGCGTTCATCCGCGCCGGGTTCATGAGCGCCCCCCGCCTCGGGCGCCGCCGGACGCCCGAGGCGGCGCCGGGACCGTAGTATTCGCCGCCGCACGTCCCGTACGCCGCCGATCCACGAGGTTCCGAACGTCACCATGGCCGTCGATCTGACCCACGTCTCGACCGTTTCCACCGAGCCCGGCGAGCTGCCCGCGACGATGGCCGCCTGGGTCATCCGCGAGGAGCGCCAGGGCGAGCCCGTCGACGCCTTCCAGCTCGAGGAGATCGAGGTGCCCGAGCCCGCCGCCTTCGAGGTCATCGTGCGCGTGATGGCCGCCGGCGTGAACTTCAACAACGTCTGGGCGGCGCTCGGCAAGCCGGTGTCGGTCTTCGGCTACGGCGACCACCCGGAGTACGGCCATCACATCGGCGGCTCCGACGCCTCGGGCGTCGTCTGGAAGGTCGGCGAGGGCGTCACGCGCTGGAAGCCCGGCGACGAGGTCGTCGTCCACTGCAACCAGGCCTCCTACGAGGACCCCGAGGTCCACGGCCTCGACCCGCTCGCCGCGCCGTCGCAGAAGATCTGGGGCTACGAGACGACCTGGGGCTCGTTCGCCCAGTTCACGAAGGTCCAGGCCCAGCAGCTGCTGCCCAAGCCGGCGGCGCTCTCCTGGGAGGAGGCCGCGTCGTACGGCCTCACGTACTTCACCGCCTACCGCATGCTGATGGACCGCGCGAAGATCCAGGCCGGCGACCGCGTGCTGATCTGGGGCGCCGCGGGCGGCCTGGGCGTCTTCGCCACGCAGCTCGTGAAGGCGGCCGGCGCGCGAGAGCGTCGGCGTCGTCTCCTCGGACGAGAAGGGCGAGCTGATCATGAAGCTCGGCGCCAAGGGCTACATCAACCGCAGCGAGTTCGCAGGGATGATGCGCAAGGGCGGCGAGACGCCCGAGGAGGAGAAGGAGCGCTTCAAGGTCTCGCGCGCGTTCGCCAAGCGCGTCAAGGAGATCCTCGGCGACTCGCCCGACATCGTCTTCGAGCACGTCGGCAAGGCGACGTTCCCGACCTCGGTCTTCACCGTCAAGCCGTTCGGCAAGGTCGTCATCTGCGGCGCGACCTCCGGGTTCAACCTCGACTTCGACGTGCGCTACCTCTGGATGCGCCAGAAGGAGATCCTCGGCTCGCACTTCGCCAACGCCTGGGAGTGCAACAAGGCCAACAAGCTGATCGACGACGGCCTGATCCGGCCGGTCCTGTGGAAGACCATGGGGTTCGACCAGGTCGCCGAGGCCCACCAGCTGATGCACGAGAACAAGCACGCGGGCAAGATCTCGATCCTCGTCGGCGCCGACGAGCCCGGCCAGGGCCGCACCGCCGACGGACCCGGCGCGATCCATGCGGAGGTGGGTGCCTGATGGCCGACTCGTTCCACATCCCCTGGTACGCCACGGGGTTCCGCGGCGACAAGCTCGAGCGCGCGCTGGAGGACGTCACGCGCGACGTCGCTGCGCTACGGCGCGACGGAGTGGTCGCTCCACCGCAGCAAGGACGACCGCTACAAGATCCTGCAGATCGTGGGCTTCACCGACAAGACCGACGTTCGAGCGCTGGTGGCAGGGCCCCGAGATGATCGAGTTCCGCGGCGATCACCTCCGGCTGGTACCAGGTACCGCTGATCTACACCCCGCACGACCTCGTGGGCGGCGGCCGTGTCGTCGCCGACGCCCCGAACGGCGACGTCCAGGCGCCGGCCGCGGAGCCCTCGACGGCCGCGTAGGACCCGCCGCGCAGGATGCCGGCGATCTCGACCTTCGGCGTGTTCGCCCTGGCGAGCCTCGTGCTGGTCGTGATTCCCGGCCCTTCGGTCATCTACATCGTCAGCCGCAGCATCGATCAGGGGCGCGCCGCCGGCCTCGTCTCGATGCTCGGCGTGCAGGCCGGCGCGCTCGTCCACGTGACCGCGGCGGCCGTCGGCCTGTCCGCACTGCTGGCCTCCTCCGCCACGGCGTTCTCGGTCGTGCGCTTCGCGGGTGCCGCCTATCTCGTGGTGCTGGGCGTGCAGCGGCTGCGGGCCCGGTCGGTCTCCGACCTCGGCCAGGACGCCCCGGTGCGCGCCGCCAACGCGCGGCTGTTCGGGCAGGGAGCCGTCGTCAACATCCTGAACCCGAAGACGGCGCTGTTCTTCCTGGCCTTCCTCCCCCAGTTCATCGACCCGGCGCGCGGCGGGGCCGCGCTGCAGGTGCTCGCCCTCGGCCTGTGCTTCATCGTGATCGCGATGCTCAGCGACGGGACCTACGCCGTCCTCGCCGGCTCGATCGCCGGGCGCCTGCGTCGCAACACCCGCGCCGCGCTGCGCCTGGAGCGGCTCAGCGGCCTGCTGCTGATCGCGCTCGGTGCCGCGGCCGCGCTGGGCGGCGGGCACGCGCGCAGAGCCTGAGGCTCAGCCCTGCTCGAGCGGGGCCATCGTGAGCCCGCAGTCGCGCAGCTGCTCCCAGTAGAGCTCGGCGATCTCGCGGTGGCCGCTCCAGACGATCGCCAGGCCGCGCGGTGGATCCGCTCCGCGACCGCGTAGCCCTCGTCGAGCGTGATCGCCGGGGATGTACCGCGCGAGCGTCATCGCCACGCCGTCGAAGGTGTTGTGATCGTCGTTGCGGACGATCACGCGCCACTCGCCCCCGAGGCCTGAGCCGGGGCCCTGCGTCCGCGGAAGTTCGACGGTCTGCGACATCACTGCAGGGAAAGGCTACGCGTCGTCGCGTCGCTCCAGTAGCGGTCCAGGCCGGACCACAGCGTCTCGGGCGGCATCGCCTGGAAGAACGACCCTCAGAGCCCCTCGCCGGTGCGGCGCCGGACGATCCCGCGCACCGCCTCGCTGAAGCCCTCGGCGTCGGTGCGCCGCGCGAGCCCGCCGAGCAGCGCGAGGTTCTCGCGCAGCTCCGCGATGTGGGCCGTCGACGTCCGTGAACGTCCCGAAATGGGTGACCGCGAGGCGCTCGGGATGCCAGGCCTCGACGATGTCCAGCGAGGCGGCCCACGCCTCCAGGTCGATGTCGGGCGGCGGCGTCGGCGGCAGCACCGGGCCGTCCGCGATGCGCACGCCGGCGACGTCGCCGGCGAAGACGGTGCCGGTCTCCTCGTACAGGTAGGCGACGTGGTGCTGGGCGTGGCCGGGCGTGGCCTCCACGCGCCATCCGCCGATGGCCTCGCCGCCGTGCAGCACCCGGACGTTCGCCTGCGGGATCGGGAGCATGTCGCCCCACAGCCGCGCCATGTCGTCGCCGTAGAGCCGCGTCGCGCTCGCGATCAGCCTCGAGGGGTCGACGATGTGCCGCGCGCCGCGCTCGTGGACCCAGACCTCGACGTCCGGCCAGCGGCGCACGATCGCGCCCGCGCCGCCCGCGTGGTCGAGATGGATGTGGGTCAGCAGGATCGCGCGCGGGGCCTCCCCGCCGAGCGCGTCGAAGACGGCGTCGACGCTGACCTGGGGCCCGGGGTCGATCAGCACGTCGCCCTGGCGGTAGCAGCAGATCACGCGCGGACGCCCGAGGTGGTGGACGTCGATCTCCTCAAGCATCCGAGACTCCTCTACAGCCGCGCGACGACGATGTCCTCGTGGGCGCGGCCGGCGTCGCGGCCGCTCCACGTGCCGTGCCGGATGCCGGCGGTCTTGAAGCCGCAGTCGGCGACGCGGTCCAGGAACCACTCCTCGTCGTACGCCACGAGCGACCTCGGGTCGGCGGGATCGGCGAGTGCGTGGCGGCTGCCCGCGGACTGGAACGTCACGGCGGCGTTGCCGGCGGCCATCGCAGCGCGCGCGTCGTCGTCGAGCAGGTAGGCCGAGGCGAACACGCGGCCATCGGGATGCAGGACCCGCCGCGCCTCGCGCAGATGGTGATCGAGCGCCTCGGGCAGGAGCCGCGTGAAGGCCGACGAGCACGATCACGAGGTCGAATCGCGGGCCGGGGAACGGGAGCGGCGCCGCCGCGTCGCCACGCTCCTGGAACTCGAAGTCGGGGCGGTCGCGATAGGCGCGGCGACACCACTCGATCGCCTGCGCGTCCTCGTCGAGCCCGTCATACGAGGCACCCGGGCCCAGGTAGTCGGACAGCGGGCGCGCCAGCTCGCCGGTGTCGCAGCCGATCTCGAGCACCCTGTCGTCGGGCCCCAGCTTCGCGAGCGAGATCAGCAGCCGCAGGCCGCGATCGCCGGCCGCGATGTACGTCTCGTCGTCAGCTCCACGCAGGCGGCGCGGCGGGACCAGCCGGTCGTTGCGGCGCAGGACGGCGTCGGCGGCGTCGCGCATCCGCAGGCGCAGCGAGGCGGCAGGGCGCGTGGGTCGGGACTCGGGCACGGCGCAGGACCATACAATCCGGGCATGAGCCACCGCCTGCCCGAGCCCGACAAGCCGTGGATGATGCGGACCTACGCCGGGCACTCGACCGCCCGGAAGTCCAACGAGCTCTACCGGTCGAATCTCGCCAAGGGGCAGACCGGGCTGTCGATCGCGTTCGACCTGCCGACGCAGACCGGATACGACCCCGATCACCAGCTGGCGCGCGGCGAGGTCGGCAAGGTCGGCGTCCCGGTGGCGCACCGGGGCGACATGGCGGCGCTGCTCGACGGCATCCCGCTGGACCGGATGAACACGTCGATGACGATCAACGCCACCGCGGCCTGGCTGCTGGCGCTGTACATCGTCACCGCCGAGGATCAGGGCCACACGCAGGACCAGCTCTCCGGGCACCACCCAGAACGACATCATCAAGGAGTTCCTCGCGCGCGGCACGTACGCGTTCCCGCCCGGGCCCTCGATGCGGCTGATCGCGGACATGATCGCCTACACCGTCGAGGACGTCCCGCAGTGGAACCCGATCAACATCTGCAGCTATCACCTGCAGGAGGCCGGCGCGACGCCCGTCCAGGAGATCGCCTACGCGATGAGCAACGCGATCGCCGTCCTCGACGCGGTGCGCGAGCGCGTCCCGGCCGACCGCATGGGCGCGGTGTTCGGGCGCATCTCGTTCTTCGTGAACGCCGGGGTGCGCTTCATCGAGGAGCACGCGAAGCTGCGCGCGATGGGGATCATCTGGGAGGAGCTCGGTCGTGAGCGCTACGGCGTCAGCGACGAGAAGCAGCTGCGCTTCCGCTACGGCGTCCAGGTCAACTCGCTCGGGCTGACCGAGTCCCAGCCGGAGAACAACGTCCAGCGGATCGTCCTCGAGGCGCTCGCCGTCACGCTCGGGCGCAGCGCCCGCGCCCGAGCGCTCCAGCTGCCGGCGTGGAACGAGGCGCTCGGGCTCCCCCGCCCCTGGGACCAGCAGTGGTCGCTGCGCATCCAGCAGGTCCTGGCCTTCGAGACGGACATGCTCGAGTACCCCGACATCTTCGAGGGCTCGAAGGTGATGGACGGGCTGGTCTCCGAGCTGCTCGACGGCGCGCGCGCCGAGATGGCCGTCGTCGCCGAGCACGGTGGTGCGGTCAGCGGCGTCGACTACATGAAGGCCGCGCTGGTCGACTCGCACCGTGAGCGCATCCGGCGGATCGAGGACGGCGAGCAGGTCGTCGTGGGCCTGAACCGCTACCGCGAGAGCGAGCCGTCGCCGCTCGTCGAAGGCGTCGACGGCGGCATCATGACCGTCGACCCCGAGGTCGAGGCCCAGCAGATCGATGCCGTCCGGGCCTGGCGCTCGGCACGCGACCAGCAGGCCGTCGACGACGCGCTCGCCGAGCTCGCGCGGGTGGCGGCGAGCGAGGACGAGAACATCATGCCCGCGACGATCGCGGCCGCCCGCGCCGGGGCGACGACCGGCGAGTGGTCGAGCACGCTGCGCGCCGTGTTCGGCGAGTACCGCGCGCCGACCGGCGTCGGCGAGGCCGTCTCCACAGGCGGCTCGGAGGACCTCGCCATCCTGCGGGACGAGGTCGACCGGGTCAGCGAGGCGCTCGGGCGGCGCATCAAGATCCTCGTCGGGAAGCCGGGCCTGGACGGGCATTCCAACGGCGCCGAGCAGATCGCCGTGCGGGCCCGCGATGCCGGCATGGACGTCGTCTACGAGGGCATCCGCCTGACTCCGGAGCAGATCGCCGCGAGCGCACTCCAGGAAGGCGTCCACGTCGTCGGCCTGTCGATCCTCTCCGGCTCGCACCGCGAGCTGATCCCTGCGGTCGTCGCGGCGCTGCGCGAGCGCGGCGTCGACGTGCCGGTCGTCGTCGGCGGGATCATCCCCGACGCCGACGTCGAGGGGTTGAAGGCCGCCGGCGTCGCCGCGGTGTACACGCCGAAGGACTTCGAGATCACGGTGATCATGCGTGACATCGTCCGCCTCGTCGCCGAGCGCGGCGGCGTGAGCACCGCCGCCGGCGCGATCGCCTGATCGCCGTGCCGATCACGCCGAAGGCGTTCGGTGACCGCGGTCGCAAGCGCGCGCAGAAGCTCGGCATCGACCCGGATCGCCTGCCGCCCGGCCAGTCGCCGACGGTGAAGTTCCCGGTGCTGACGGTCGGTCCCGACCCGATCGTCGAGACGGCGACGTGGTCGCTCTCGATCCACGGCGCAGTCGACGCGCCGTATGTGCTGACGTGGGATCAGCTGCTCGCCGAGCCCCAGGTCCAGCAGACCGTCGACCTGCACTGCGTGACGCGCTGGTCCCAGTTCGACATGCGCTGGCGCGGCGCCCGGGTGCGCGACCTGATCGAGCGTGCCCGGCCGCAGGCGTCCGCGACCCACGTGCTGATCCACGCGCACGGCGACTACACGACGAACCTGCCGCTGGCGGCGCTCCTCGACGACGACGTCCTGATCGCCCACGAGTACGAGGGCGAGCCGCTCCGCGTGAGCACGGCGGCCCCGCCCGGCTGCTCGTCCCGCGCCGGTATCTGTGGAAGTCGGCGAAATGGGTCAGCGCGATCGAGCTGCTCGACCATGACGAGCCGGGCCTCTGGGAGCGCAACGGCTACCACAACGAAGGTGACCCGTGGCGTGAGGAGCGCCACAGCACCGCGGCGGCGTACGCGGTGCAGGAAGCTGCGCCGGCGGCTGCGCGGCGGGGAGCCGCTCTGATGGCCCTGCCCGACGGGTCGGCGCTCGGCGCCCGCCTGCGCGCGGGCGACCTCTCAGCGGCTCCGGACGTCCTGAACCTCGTGGAGAACCGCACGGTGGAGGCGCGCGCCCAGACCGATGCGCTCCTGCGCGCCGTGTCGCCGGCCGCGACCGGCGGCGAGGCACCGGGACACATCATCGGCGTCACCGGCCCGCCGGGCGCGGGCAAGTCGAGCCTGCTGAGCGAGCTCGTCGCCGCCTGGCGCGCCGGCGACCGCTCCGTCGCGGTGCTCGCCGTCGACCCGTCGTCCAAGCGCAGCGGCGGCGCGCTGCTCGGCGACCGCGCCCGGATCGTCCACGACCCGAGGGACGACGGCCGTGTTCATCCGCTCGACGG
Organism: uncultured Solirubrobacteraceae bacterium; assembly: GCA_963781935.1. Lineage (GTDB taxonomy): Bacteria > Actinomycetota > Thermoleophilia > Solirubrobacterales > Solirubrobacteraceae > F1-60-MAGs163. The sequence goes on along the minus strand of CAWAHX010000005.1, from coordinate 467,007 downwards.
CCGCCGCAGACCGGCTCGGCGGACTGGCCTCCTCGACGCGCGCCGCCGCCACCGCGCTCGCGACGGCGTTCGACGTCGTCGTCGTCGAGACCGTCGGCGTCGGCCAGAGCGAGACCGAGATCGCGGAGCTGGCCGACACCGTGGCCGTCGTCGTCCAGCCCGGATCCGGCGATGCGCTCCAGTTCCTCAAGAGCGGCATCATGGAGATCCCGGACGTGCTCGTCGTGACCAAGGCCGACCTCGGCGACATCGCGCTGCGGGCGCGGCGCGACCTGCATGCCGCGCTGCGATCGGTCGGTGAGCGGGAGACCGCCGTGGTCGCGGTCTCCTCGCTCCCGCCGGCCTCGGGGATCGACGACCTCGTCGCCGAGCTCGACGCCCACCGCGAGCGGATCGACCTGCGCGCGCGGCGGCTCGGCGCGCGCCGCGCGACGGCGCTGGCGGAGTTCGCCGCCGAGCACGGCGAGCGCGGGCTTCGCGCACTGCAGGGACGGCGAGCCGCGGAGCGCTGGCTCGCAGGGCAGGATCCGGCGGCCGACGTCCCGACACTCGTCGCATCGCTCACGACGCAGGCGGCACGCGCATGAGCCGTCCGCGCATGATCGACCTCATGATGATGCTCGGCGCGTTCGCCGCGGGGACGCTGATCGCGGAGCTGCTGGGCGCCGCGAACACCGGGATCGCGCTCACCTTCGGCCAGCTCGCGTTCGCGGCGACGCTCGTCTGGGTGATCCTGAGGCGCTAGGTCGCGCCCTCGTTACGATCCGCCGATGGCGACTGGCTGCTTCATCTCCACGGGCCGTTCCTTCGACGATGCGATCGCGCGCGTGCGCCTTGCCGAGTCGCTGGGATACGAGTCCGCGTGGGTCACCCACATCAACGGCCGCGACGCCCTGGCCGTCATCACGGCCTACGCGTGCAACACCGATCGCATCCGCCTGGGAACGGGCGTCATGCCGATCTACACGCGCACACCGGCGGCGATGGCACAGGAGGCCGCCACGATCGCCGATCTCTCCGGCGAGCGGCTGAACCTCGGCCTCGGCGTCTCCCACCGCCCGGTCGTCGAGGCGTGGCACGGCCAGACCATCGACAAGCCCGTCACGGAGACGCGCGAGTACGTCGCACTGGTGCGCGCGATCCTGCGCGGCGAGAGGCCGCCGGAGGGTGTCGAAGTGGACGACGAAGTTCGCCCTTGCCGGGATCGGCCCGCTTCCCGGACCTCCCGATCTACATCGCCGGCCTGTCCCCGAACATGCTGCGCCTGGCCGGCGAGATCGCCGACGGCGTCGTGCTGTGGCTCTGCAACCCGAACTACATCCGCGACGTCGTCGTCCCGGCGGTGCGCGAGGGTCGCGAGAAGGCCGGGCAAGCCGCTCGAGGGGTTCGACATCGTCGCCGCCGTCCCGTCGGCCCGGACCGACGACGTCGGCGCCGTCTACGACGCGCAGCGCCGTGACCTGCTGCCGTACTTCGGCCTGCCGTTCTACCGGGCGATGCTCGAGCGCTCGGGCTTCAGCGAGGACATCGAGCGCTACGACGCGGCCGCCGGGGACCCCGTCGCGATGGCCGCCGGGATCTCCGACGCGTTCCTCGACACGCTGACGGCGGTCGGCGACGACGCCGCCGTGCAGGCCGGGATCGCACGCTACCTCGAGGCCGGAGCCACGTCGCCGTGCATCGGCCCGATCGCCAAGAGCGACTTCGACGCCACCCTGCGAGCCGGCGCGCCGGCTCCCCGCTGAGCGCAGTCCGTAGGCTGTCGGTCATGCCGCGCGAGCAGCTCATGGACGGTCACGGGCAGGACGATCGGCGACGTGCGCGTCTCGGTCACCGACCGCTGCAACTTCCGCTGCCAGTACTGCATGCCCGCCGACGGCCTGCCGTGGCTGGACCGCGACGACGTCCTCACGCTTCGAGGAGATCGAGCGCGTCGTCGCCCTGCTCGCCGAGATGGGCGTCGGCGACGTCCGGCTGACCGGCGGCGAGCCGCTGGTGCGGCGCGAGTTCCCGCGGCTGGCGGGCATGCTCGCCGCCGTGCCCGGAGTCGACGACCTGTCGGTCACGACGAACGGCTTCCTGCTGGAGCGCGACGCCGCGGCGCTCGTCGGCGCCGGCGTCGACCGCTTCAACGTCTCGATCGACTCGCTGCAGCAGGACCGCTTCTACGAGCTGACCCGCCGCGACGCGCTGCCGCGGGTGCTCGCCGGGCTCGAGGCCCTGGCCGCGTTCCCCGAGGCGCACCCGATCAAGGTCAACGCGGTCGCCATCCGCGGCTTCACCGAGCAGGAGGTGCTCCCCTTCGCGCGCTTCGCGCGCGCAGCACCCGTTCGAGATGCGCTTCATCGAGTTCATGCCGCTCGACGCCGACCGCGCCTGGTAGCCCGCGAAGGTCCTGACCGGCGCGGAGATCCGCGCGGCGATCGACGCAGCACTTCCCCCTGATCGAGGAGCCGCGCGAGCCGAGCGCGCACGGCGCGCGTCTACCGCTTCGCCGACGGCAACGGGCAGATCGGCTTCATCAATCCCGTCAGCGAGCCGTTCTGCGCGCGACTGCAACCGCATCCGCCTGACCGCCGACGGACGGCTGCGGACCTGCCTGTTCTCGCTCAACGAGACCGACCTGCGCGACCCGCTGCGCTCCGGCGCCAGCGACGACGACCTCGAGCAGATCATCCGCGACGCCGTCTGGCGCAAGGAGCTCAAGCACCACGTCAACGAGCCGGGCTTCATCCAGCCCGCGCGGACGATGAGCGCCATCGGCGGCTGACGCGCCAAGCAGCGTCCGTTCACGGCCGCGCGCTCATGATGTAGGGCGATGCTGCTGATCCTCTTCGCGTTCGTGGCCGGCATGGGCACCGCGCTGTCGCCGTGTGTGCTCCCGGTGCTGCCCGCCCTGCTGAGCGCGGGCGCGACCGGCGGGCGCCGCCGGCCGCTGGGCATCGTGCTGGGCCTGACGGTGACGTTCGCGGTGACGATCATCGGCCTGGCGACCGTCGTCGACGGCGTGGGCCTGGGCGCGAGCGCGACGCGGACGATCGCGATCGTGACGCTCGCCGCGTTCGGCATCGCCGTCGCCTTCCCGGCCGTCGGGGACCGCCTCGAGGCGCCGCTGTCGCGGCTGGCCCGGTTCGGTCCGCGCTCCGGCGGCGACGGGTTCCGCTCCGGACTCGTGGTCGGCGGTGCGCTCGGCTTCCTGTACGCCCCCTGCGCCGGCCCGATCCTGGCCGCGGTGATCGTCGTCGGCGCGGGATCGGGGCGTGCGGTCGGGGTCGGGATCGCCTACGCGGCCGGGTCGGGCGCGGTCCTGCTGCTGCTCGCACTCGGTGGCCGCGCGCTGGCCGACCGCGTGCGGGCCGCCGGACGCGGGCCGCAGGTCCGGCAGGTGCTCGGCGTCGTGATGATCCTGACCGCCGTCGCGATGGCCGCCGACCTCGACGTGCGATTCCAGACCGCGATCGCCAGGCACCTGCCCTCGGCGCTCGTGAACCCGACGAAGGCGATCGAGGACTCCGGCGCGGCCCGCCGCGAGCTGCAGGCGCTCCGCGGCCCGTCGAAGTTCTCGCCGCGCGCCCGCGACCGCCGCCCGGACGGACCGATCATCCGCGCTCCCCGTGCTCGGGACGGCCCCCGACTTCACCGGGACGCAGCGCTGGTTCAACACGCCCGGCGGCCGCCCGCTGACGCTCGCGGGCCTGCGCGGGCGGGTCGTGCTCGTCGACTTCTGGACGTACACCTGCATCAACTGCATCCGCACGCTGCCCTACCTCACGGCGTGGGACCGGCGCTACCGCGACGCCGGCCTGACGATCGTCGGCGTGCACTCGCCCGAGTTCCCGTTCGAGAAGGACGCCGGGAACGTCGCGGCGGCGATCCGCCAGAATCACATCGGCTACCCGGTCGCCCAGGACAACGACCTCGCCACCTGGAACGCCTGGGGCAACCAGTACTGGCCCGCGCACTACCTGATCGACGCCCACGGAAAGGTGCGCGACGTCCACTTCGGCGAGGGCGCCTACGACACGACCGAGGCGGACATCCGCGCGCTGCTGCGCGAGCGTGGCGCCCGCGTCGGCGCCGCGACGCGCGCGGCCGGCCAGGACGTTCGACCCCGCGCCGCAGGCGACGCCCGAGACGTACGTCGGAACGGCGCGAGCGCAGGGCTACACCCGCGACGGGGCGCCGCGAGACGGACGCCGCACCTACCCGGCCGCGCCCCGGACGCTGGCGCTCAACACGTTCGCGCTGTCGGGGACCTGGACGACGGACGGCGAGCACGCCGTGGCCGGCCCCGGGGCTGGGCTCGACGCGGCAGTGCAGGGCAAGGACGTCTATCTCGTCATGTCACCCGCGACAAGCGCATCCGGACGCGTCACCGTGCTCCTCGACGGACGACCGATCACCCCGGCCCAGGCCGGCGACGACGTGCGCCGCGGCGTCGTGGACGTTCGAAGCCAGCGGCTCTACCACCTCGTTCACCTGCGCTCCGTGGGGCGCCACCGCCTGACCCTGCAAGCCGTCGGCCGGCGTCGGCGCCTACGCGTTCACCTTCGGGTAGCGCGCGTCAGCGCAGCTCGGCCTCGGCCTGCGCGAGATCCTCGGGGCGGTTGACGTTGCGCAGCAGCGCGCCCTCCACCTCGAGCATCGCGGGCGCCAGCGCGGCGACCTGCTCGATCGCGCGTCCGTCCGGATCGAAGCCGGCCAGCGCCTCGAGTGCCGCCGGCTCGTAACGCGCGCACAGTGGCTGCAGGCGGCCGTCGGCGCGCGCGAGCACCGCGGGCGCCCCGCGCGCGTCATGCTCGGCCAGCGAGCGCACGAGCTCGGCGGTGACGAACGGCATGTCGCACGCAAGCACGACGACAGCGTCCCCGCCGGCGCGTCGCAGCGCCTCGATCACGCCCGCCAGCGGATGGCGCGGCTCGTCGGGCTCGCGCCAGATCAGCACGCCGTAGCCGACCGCCGGCAGCTCGGTCGCGGCCTTCGCCACGACGGCGACCTGCGGCAGCGCCGCGCGCAGCGCACCGAGCGGGTAGGAGATCAGTGGCCGGCCGGCGAGCAGCGCTCCGGGCTTGTTCCCGCCCAGCCGGCGCCCGTCGCCGCCGGCGAGGACGACGCCGATCGGAGCGCGGTCGGCGGCGCTCACACCGACTGCGGCCCTTCGCCGTAGTCCCCGAACGGCGCGTCGCGCTCGCGAACCGCCGCGCGGACGTCGCGCAGTGCCGCATCGGTGAAGGACTGGCCCTCGGGCGTGTGCCGGGCGGCGCCGTCGAGCAGCGTTCCGAGCAGCTGCGTCGTGTGCAGCCCCATCTGCTCGTAGACCGAGTTGACGAGCAGCTTCATCATCTGGAGCTGATTGGCGGGGAGCCGGGCCACGCGGCGCGCGAGCGTCAGGCCCGCCTCGTCCAGCGCGGACTCGGGCACGCACTCGCTGGCGAGCCCCCACTCCACGGCGCGCGCGCCATCGAGCGCATCACCGGTGAGCAGCAGCCGCTTGGAGCGCTCGAGGCCGACGCGGTAGGTCCACATCGCGGTCGTCGGCGAGCCCCACACCCGTGCGGGCGGGTAGCCGATGCGGCAGTCCTCGGCGCAGACGATCAGGTCCGAGCACAGCGCGAAGTCGCTGCCGCCGCCGACGCAGTAGCCGTGTACCTGCGCGACGACCGGCTTGGGCGAGCGCCAGAGCGCCATGTAGGTGTCGACGAAGCCCGACATCAGGCGCTGGTCCTCCATCGGGTCCCACGGCCGCCCCGCCTCCGTCTCCTCCATGATCTCCGCGCCCCAGCCGATGTCGTACCCGGCGCAGAACGCCCGGCCGGCCCCGCGCAGGCGGATCACGCGCACGCTGTCGTCCATCTGCGCGCCGACGAGCTGCTCGCGCAGGTCGCCGATCAGCTCCGGCGTGATCGCGTTGAGGCGATCCGGTCGGTTGAGGGTCAGCGTGGCGACACCCTCGGCGGCGGCGTACAGAACGGTGCCGGGCATCGCCGGAGAATAGACTGACCCTGTGGATCGACCTGTCGAAGCACGTTCGTGGCTGCGCTGCTACCGGTGCTGGTCGACCGACCTCGAGGTGCAGGTGCACTACGAGGGGATCCATCGCATCGATCCGCAGACCGGCGAGCGCGCCGAGGTGGTCGACGAGATCCAGGAGGCGGTCGTGCAGTGCCTCGACTGCATGCACGACCAGCCCCACCTCGGCTTCCGCGAAGGCCGCGTCGAGCCGATCGAGGATCGCTGGGAGCGCATGATCACCGGGACGCCGTGGGTCGCGTCGTGCACCGTGACGGTCGAGGCCGAGGATGTCGAGACGTGCTCGGGCCCCGACGCCGGTGACGCACTCTCATTCGCGGCGTTCGGCGAATACGGCACGCGCGAGTTCTTCACGCACGTGCGCTTCCACAAGCACGAGGACGAGAAGATCGTCGTGCACCTGCTCGTCGAGCTCTACGCGCGATCGCAGGAGGAGGCGACCGACGTGCTGCAGGAGGCGGCCCGCGGGGCGCTCGCGATCACGTCGCTCGCCGAGGAGTCCCGCCCGCCGGCCTCGTCGGCGGACGGACCCGACCACTGAGCGGGCGCCTGCGCGGACGGTAGGGTCCCGCGCATGCCAATCGCCCGAGTCGCCGCCGGCCTCGCCGGCCTCATCGTCCTGGGGGCCGCCGTGCCCGCCGTCGCCGACACGCCCAAGCAGGGCTACTACATCGACGCCAAGACGCAGACATACGTCATCGTCACCGCCAAGCGCAACTCCGTGAAGTCCTTCCAGGCGGCGTGTCTCATCCGGCAGGCCGACGGGACGACGACGCAGTCCGGCAGCATCTACCTCGCGAAGACCAAGCGCATCAAGGTGAAGGCGAACGGCTCGTTCAAGTACGAGGGCACCGCACTCCTGCCGTCGTCCTCCGGGAAGCCCACGCAGGTCCACCTCAAGGTCGACGGGAAGTTCACCGGCGGGAAGGCCAAGGGCATCGTACACGCCGGGGGCCGACACGGCCTGCCTGCAGTCGACGTTCTCCGGCCGCTACTACGGGAAGCACCCGCAGGGGTAGTACCCGCGGCCGGAGGCCCGCTCAGGCCCTCAGGCGCCGAGGCGGGACTCGAGCTTCGTCGAGCTCGTCGCGCAGCGACCGCGGCAGGTCGTCGCCGAACTTCGCCAGGTGCTCGCGCGTCTGCGGCAGCTCGGCCCTGACGCCGGCCTCGTCGACGCTCAGCAGCGCGTCGAGCGTCGCGTCGTCGAGCTCGAGGCCCTCGACGTTCGAGGTCGTCGTCGGCGGGGACGTAGCCGATCGGCGTCTCGACGGCGTCGACGTCGCCGTCGCAGCGGCGGAAGACCCACTCGAGCACGCGGCTGTTCTCGCCGAAGCCGGGCCACATGAACTTGCCCTCGTCGTCCTTGCGGAACCAGTTGACGTAGAAGATCTTCGGCAGCTTCTCGGGGTCGGCGCTCTGCGCCGATCTTCAGCCAGTGGGCGAAGTAGTCGGCCATGTTGTAGCCGCAGAACGGCAGCATGCGCGAACGGGTCGAAGCGCAGCTCGCCGACGGTCCCGGCGGCGGCGGCGGTCATCTCGGAGCTCATCGTCGCGCCGAGGAACACGCCGTGCTCCCAGTCGAACGCCTCGCGCACCAGCGGCACGACGGTGGCGCGGCGGCCGCCGAAGAGGAACGCGTCGATCGGCACGCCGGCCGGGTCCTCCCACTCCGCGGCGATCGCGGGATCCTGCTCGGCCGGCGCGGTGAAGCGCGAGTTCGGGTGCGCGGCCGGCGTCTCGGAGGCCGGCGTCCAGTCGTTGCCGTGCCAGTCGATCAGGTGCGCGGGCGTCTCGTCGGTCATGCCCTCCCACCAGACGTCGCCGTCGTCGGTCAGCGCGCAGTTGGTGAAGATCGTGTTCTCGCGTGATCGGACGCCATCGCGTTCGGGTTCGTGCTCTCGCCGGTGCCCGGGGCGACGCCGAAGAAGCCGGCCTCGGGGTTGATCGCGTAGAGGCGGCCGTCGTCGCCGAACTTCATCCAGGCGATGTCGTCGCCGACGGTCTCGACGGTCCAGCCCGCGAGCGTCGGGACGAGCATCGCGAGGTTCGTCTTGCCGCAGGCGCGACGGGAACGCGCCGGTGATGTACTTGACCTTGCCCTCGGGCGAGGTGAGCTTGAGGATCAGCATGTGCTCGGCCATCCAGCCCTCGTCGCGCGCCATCACGGAGGCGATGCGCAGCGCGAAGCACTTCTTGCCGAGCAGGGCGTTGCCGCCGTAGCCCGAGCCGTAGGACCAGATCTCGCGCGTCTCGGGGAAGTGGACGATGTACTTCTCCGTGTTGCACGGCCACGGGACGTCCTCCTCGCCGTCGGCCAGCGGCGCGCCGACCGAGTGCAGGCAGGGCACGAACTCGTCGTCGCCGAGCACGTCGAGGCGCCCTGGCCCATGCGGGTCATGATCCGCATCGAGACGGCGACGTAGGGCGAGTCGGTCAGCTGCGACGCCGATGTGCGACTTGTCCGAGCCGAGCGGGCCCATCGAGAACGGGACGACGTACATCGTGCGGCCCTTCATCGACGCCGTCGAACAGCGGCGTGAGGATGCCGCGCATCTCGTCGGGTGCCTCCAGTTGTTCGTCGGGCCGGCGTCGTGCTCGTTCTCGGAGCAGATGAAGGTGCGGTCCTCGACGCGCGCGACGTCGGCCGGGTCCGACCAGGCGAGGTAGGAGTTGGGGCGCTTGGCCTCGCTGAGCTTCGTGAACGTGCCGTGGTCGACGAGCAGCTGGCAGAGCTCGTCGTACTCCTCGGCCGAGCCGTCGCACCAGTGGATCGCGTCGGGCTGCGTGAGCTTCGCAACCGAGTCGACCCAGGCGATGAGCTTCTCGTTCTTGGTGGGAATGGTGATCTCGGACACGATCTGGAAGAGCCTCCTGCGCGCTGAAAGGGATTACCGAACCGCTCCGGGAACGGCAGTGGGGGCGAGAAACTCGCCCCCAGCGTGCGGCAATGCTACCGCGTGGGTCGGCACGACGACCTCTCGATGATGGCGCGCCAGACACCGCGCGCGTATCCGTGGAGATCACGGAGAAGGCCTACGCCTGCGGCGCCTCGCCCGGCGTCCGGCGCGGCACGAGCACGAGTCGCTTGAACTCGGCGACCAGCACGCCGTCCTGGTTGCGCACCTTCGTGTGGACCTTCACGACGCCGCGGTCGGGCTTGCTGCGCGACTCCTTCTTCTCGAGCACCTCGGTCTCGACGAACAGCGTGTCGCCGTGGAAGACCGGGTTGGGATGCGAGAGCTCCTCGGTCGCCAGGTTGGCGATCGCCTTGCCGGAGACGTCGCTGACGCTCATGCCCAGAGCGAGCGAGTAGACGAGCGGGCCGACGACGACGTTGCGCTTCTGCTGGGACTGCGCGGCGTACACGTCGTTCAGGTGCAGCGGGTGGTGGTTCATGGTGATCAGGCAGAAGAGGTGGTCATCGGACTCGGTGACGGTCTTCGCGGGCCAGTGCTGGTAGACGTCGCCGACCTCGAACTCCTCGAGGTAGCGGCCGTACTGATGCGCGCCGCTGGCCTCGCGTTCGCGCTGATCTGTCGTGAATCCGGTATCGGTGGTGGTGTCGGTCATGCCTACAGGATGCCGCACGAGCCGCCGGATTGACTGGCGAGTCAATATCGTCTGCGCCCATGCGCCACCCCCGTGACTTCTTCAAGCCGCTCGCCGCCGGTGCCCCGGATCCCGTTCGCGAGATCCCGTTCCCGCCCTCGCGGATGATCCACTTCTTCGACCCGAGCAACGAGAAGATCGTCGCCAAGGTCCCCGACATCGCGACGAAGTCGGACATCATGCTCGGCAACCTCGAGGACGCCGTCGCGGTCGAGAACAAGGAGGCGGCGCGCAACGGCCTCGTGCGCGTCGGCAAGGAGCTCGACCTCTCCGGCGCGCAGCTCTGGACGCGCGTCAACTCGCTCGAGTCGCCGTGGGTGCTCGACGACCTGACGACGCTCGTCACCGAGATCGGCGACCGGCTCGACGTGATCATGGTCCCGAAGGTCGAGGGCGCCTGGGACATCCACTACGTCGACCGCCTGCTCGCCCAGCTCGAGGCGAAGGCCGGCGTGCAGAAGCCGATCCTGATCCACGCGATCCTCGAGACGGCGCTGGGCGTCGCGAACGTCGAGGAGATCGCCTACGCGAGCCCGCGCATGCAGGGAATGAGCTTCGGCCCGGCCGACCTCGCCGCGTCACGGCGCATGAAGACCACGCGCGTCGGCGGCGGCCACCCGGGCTACCGCGTGATCGACGACCCCGATCCCGAGAACCCGGACGCCCCGCGCGAGAGCGCCCAGCAGGACCTCTGGCACTACTCGATCGGCCGCATGGTCGACGCCTGCACGAGCGCGGGGATCCTCCCGTTCTACGGCCCGTTCGGCGACATCAAGGACGTCGACGGCTGCGAGGCCCAGTTCCGCAGCGCCTTCCTGATGGGCTGCGTCGGCGCCTGGTCGCTGCACCCCGTCCAGATCGACATCGCCAAGAAGGTCTTCTCCCCCGATCCGGACGAGGTCCTGTTCGCGAAGAAGGTGATCGAGGCGATCCCCGACGGCCGCGGCGTCCACATGATCGACGGCAAGATGCAGGACGACGCGACCTGGAAGCAGTGCCAGGTGATGGTGCAGCTCGCGGAGATGCTGAGCGAGAAGGACCCCGAGCTGGCGGAGGCGTACGGCTTCACCTCCGAGCAGAGGCAGGGTTCATGAGGTTCTTCGAGTACGAGGCGCGCGAGATCGTCAAGCGCGCGGGCATCCCGGTCACCGACTACGGATTCACCACCGAGGCGCTCGAGGCCCGGCAGATCGCCGAGCGCATCGGCGGCCCGACGGTGATCAAGTCGCAGGTGCTCTCCGGCGGGCGCATGAAGGCCGGCGGCGTGCAGTTCGCCGACACGCCCGACGAGGCCGAGCAGCACGCCCACGACGTGCTCGCGCTCGAGATCAACGGCCACATGCCGCGCGGCATCCTCGTCGACCCGAAGGCGTCGGTGAAGCAGGAGTACTACGCCGGCGTCGTCTGGGACGGCATCCGCAAGCAGCCGGTGATGCTGTTCAGCGACCTGGGCGGCATCGACATCGAGCAGGTCGCCGAGGAGCACCCCGACCACGTCGGCCGCGTGCACTTCTCGAACATCCTGCCGTTCAGCGACTTCCAGGCGAAGGAGGTGCGTCTCCGCAGACCGGCGTCACCGGCTCGCGGCTGAACAAGATCGTCCCGATCCTCACGCGCCTGGCGCAGCTGTTCGTCGAGAACGACATGACGCTGGCGGAGATCAACCCGCTCGCGCGAGCTGGAGGACGGCTCCTTCGTCGCGCTCGACGCGCACATGGACATGGAGAACGAGGCCCGCGGGCGCCAGAAGGCGCTGCTGAAGGACCTCGGCATCGGCGACGACGAGACGCGCGAGGCGCGCGAGCCGACGCCGTTCGAGCTCGCCGGCGAGGCGGTCGACGCGATGGACCACCGCGGCGTCGCCGGCAACGTCACCGAGTTCGACGGCAACCTCGGCCTCGTGATCGGCGCCGGCGGCGGCTCGCTGACGCTGTTCGACGCGGTCCGCGCGCACGGCGGCAAGCCCGCGAACTACTGCGAGATCGGCGGCAACCCGTCGGTCGCCAAGGCCTGCGGCCTGGCGAAGCTCGTGCTGCAGAAGCCCGGCGTCGACAAGATCGCCGTGATGATGTCGATCGTCTCCAACACGCGCGTCGACATCGTCGCGCGCGGCGTCATCAAGGCCTGCCTGGAGCTGGGCTACGACCCGGCCGAGAAGATCGCGATCTTCCGCATCCCCGGCGCCTGGGAGGACGAGGGCTTCAAGATCCTCGACAAGTACGGCGTCGAGTACGCGGACCGCTCCGTGTCGATGCACGAGGCGGCGCGGCGCGCCGTCGAGAAGATCGGAGCGGCCGCCTGATGCGATCCTCGTCAACGCAGAGACGACGTTCATCGTCCAGGGCATCACCGGCCGCGAGGCCGTCAACCTCACCCGCGAGTGCCTCGACTACGGCGCCGGCGCGAAGGTCGTCGGCGGCGTCACGCCGGGCCGCCTGGGCCGCGAGGTCCACGGCGTGCCGGTCTTCGACACGGTCGCGCAGGCCGTCGCCCACCACGGCGGCGCCGATCGACGGCTCGGTCGTCACCGTGCCGCCCGCGTTCACCAAGGACGCCGTCTTCGAGGCGATCGAGAACGGCATCAAGATCATCGTGATCGTCACCGAGCGCATCCCGCGCCGCGACGTCGCGCAGATGGTCGAGCTCGCGAACCTGCGCGGCGCGCGGATCATCGGCCCCAACTGCCTCGGGATCATCGTCCCCGACGTGATCAAGATGGGCGGCATCGGCGGCCCGGCCAAGGACGCCGCCAAGGCCTACTCCCCCGGCCCGATCGGCGTGATCTCGCGCTCCGGCGGCATGACGACCGAGATGTCCTCGACGCTGACGGCCGCGGGCCTGGGCCAGTCGACCGCGGTGTCGATCGGCGGCGACGCGATCATCGGCTCGAGCTACGCCGAGCTGATGCCGCTGTTCGAGGCCGACGAGCAGACGCAGGGCATCGTCATCTACACCGAGCCGGGCGGCCGCATGGAGGCCGAGCTCGCGCGCTGGGTGACCGAGAACAACTCGCGCCTGCCGATCGTCGCCTTCATGGCCGGCCGCTTCATGGACGAGATGCCCGGCATGAGCTTCGGCCACGCCGGCACGATCGTCGAGGGCAAGGAGGACACGGCGACCGAGAAGATCGCCCGCCTCGCCGAGGCCGGCATCACCGTCGCCGAGGAGATCTCCGAGATCCCCGACATCATCAAGGCGAAGATCGCCGAGAGGAGCGCAGCATGAGAAGCGATGCGACGTTCATCGGCGTCGAGGTCGACGACGCGGCGGCGGCCGACGCCGCGGTGGCGGCGAAGCTCACCGAGGTCTGCCCGGTCGACATCTTCGGCCAGCGCCGCCGACGGCAGCCTCGAGCTGCACAACGGCAACCTCGACGAGTGCGTCCTGTGCCGCCTGTGCCTCGACGCGGCGCCCGGGCAGGTCATCGTGCGCAAGCTGTACGACGACGGCGCGGAGCTGTAGGCAGAGCTACGCCGGCGCCGAGCGCATCCGCCGCACCCGGCGGATCACGTACCACGCGCCCCCGAACAGCGCGAGCACCATCAACAGCGCGAGCACCGGCAGCAGGATCGCGGCGAACGACAGCACGACCGAGGCGACGTCCTCGATCAGCGAGATCACGGGGTTGCCGACCCCCGCGGTGCCGACCGTCGAGAAGGGCCGGATCGCCATTCGCGTTCCGTGGGCCGTCTCCGCGGCGACGAGCCCCAGAGCCGACGATCAGCGGGGAGGAGACGTCGACGCCGCCGGTCGCCGCGAGCGCGGAGACGACGCCGGTCGCCGGGGCGATCACGGTGCCGACGGCGTGCAGCGCGTGGTCGACCGCCGGGATCTTGTCGCCGATGAAGTCGGCCACGGCCACAAGCGCGAGCACCCCGAGGACCAGCGGCTGCTCGAGCACGTCCCACGTCCCGTCGAGGTGGATGACGTCGGTGTACTTCGCCAGCAGGCCGGTGGCGAGCAGCGGCACCCAGGCGTTCAGCCCTGCGGCGGTCGCGAGCCCGAGCGCGGTGAAGTAGCCGACGATGTCCATGGTGGGCGCTGAAAGTACAGTGCGCGCGATCGGCGGTTACCCCGTATCCCGGCCTGATGCCTGAGCTCCCCGAGGTCGAACGCGCCCGGGCGCTGATCGAGTCGCGCGCCCTCGGTCGCGTGATCGCCGCGGTCGATGACGGCGACGCATACGTGTGCCGCCCGCATGGCCCGGGGGAGATCGCGGACGCGCTCGCCGGCCGCACGCTGACCTCCGCACAGCGGATCGGGAAGGCGATGTGGCTGGAGACCGACGGCGGCGAGGGTCCGGACCTGGGGCTGCACCTGGGGATGGCCGGGCGGATCCTGGTGGACGAGCAGGGCGCCGGGCATCCGGCCCTCGCCCGCAACCCCGTCTGGGACCGCTTTGCACTCGAGTTCGAGGACGGCGGGGCGCTGGTGCTGCGCGACAGGCGGCGTCTCGGGCGTGCCGTGCTGAACCCGGACCTGTCCGGCCTCGGTCCCGATGCCGCGCGGATCACGCGAGCGGGGTTCCGCAGCCGCGTCGGCCGGGGCGCCGCGCCGCTGAAGGCCCGCCTGATGGACCAGTCCGTGCTGGCAGGGGTCGGCAACCTGCTGGCCGACGAAGTGCTGTGGCAGGCCGGGATCTCCCCGGAGCGCGCGGCGGGCAGCCTGAGCACCGACGAGCTCGACGACCTGCGCCGCGTGCTGCGCTCGTCGATCCGCCGCGCGACGCGGCTGGGCGGCGTTCACGAGGGCGTCATCATCCCGGCGCGCCGCCGCGACGGCTCATGCCCGCGCTGCGGCGCGGCGATGGAGCGGGCGACGATCGGCGGGCGGACGACCTACTGGTGCCCGGTCTGTCAGCCGAGCAGGTAGCGACCGGAGAACGCGACCTCTGCGGCCGCCGGCGCCTCCAGCAGCTCGCCGTCGAGCGTGACCCCACCATCAACCGGATCGACGCGCACCGTCCCGCGCCGGTCGTTGCGCACCATGTCGGCCGCGCTGAGCCCGCGGCAGCCCTGCACCTGCGCCCGCGGCCGCGACGTGGGCAGCTCCGCGTCCATCGCGGCGCCGGCGAGGAAGGCGAGTGACAGGCGCGCGGGGTTCGAGCCGAGCGCGCCGATCTGCGGCCCGACGCGCGTCGGCTCGCAGAGGATCGTCGTCGCGTTCCCGTCGCCGCTGGAACCCCAGACGGAGATCCCCGACTTGACGACGAGCTCGGGCCGCACGCCGAACAGGTGCGGCTGCCAGATGACCGCGTCGGCGAGCCGCCCCGGCTGCAGCGTCCCGACATGGCCCGCGAGCCCGTGCGTGATCGCGACGTTGACCGTGAGCTTCGCGAGGTAGCGCAGGACGCGCTCGTTGTCGGCCGGGCCGGAGCCGGCTCCGTACAGGCCCTTCATCACGTCGGCGGTCTGGAAGGTCCGCCGCACGACCTCGCCGATCCGCCCCATCCCCTGCGAGTCCGAGCTCATCATCGGGATCACGCCGAGGTCGTGCAGCACGCCCTCGGCCGCCATCGTGCGGGCACGCACGCGCAGATCGACGGCCTCGCGGTCGCCCGAGCGGCCGTGCGGATCGAGGACGTGGACGGCGCTGACCATCTCCACGTGCTCCTGCACCGCGTGGACGCCGAACGGCAGCGTCGGCGACGTCGACGAGGTCAGGATGTACGGCGCGCCCGCGAGGTCGAGCAGGTTCGGCGCGTGTCCGCCCCCCACGCCCTCGATGTGGAACGCGTGGATCGTGCGGCCGCCGAAGGCCGCGAGCGTGTCCGCCACCGACAGCGCCTCGTTCAGGCCGTCGGTGTGGATCGCGAGCTGGACGTCGTGCGCGTCGCACAGGTCGAGCGCCGTGCGGATCTGCTCCGGGCCCGCGGAGACGTCCTCGTGGATCTTCAGGCCGGCGCCTCCGGCGCGCAGGCTCTCCTCGACCCGCTCGGGTGTCGCGGACGATCCGCGCACGAGCAGCGCGGCGTTCACCGGCACCGCCTCGAGCGCCGCCCAGGTCGCCGCGAGCCCCTCGGCGGGGTTGCAGCCGAGGTTCCAGATCGGCCCGTAGTCCTGGATCACGAGCGTCGTGATGCCGCCGGCGAGCGCCGCCGGAACGACCTGCGGGGAGAGCCAGTGCACGTGGGGATCGATCGCCCCGGGCGTGACGATCATCCCGACGGCGTCCAGGACGGCCGTCCCCGGGTCGAGCACGACGGAGACGTCGTCCATCGTGTCCGGGTTGCCGGCGCGGCCGATCGAGACGATGCGCCCCCCCGAGATCCCGATGCTCGTGCGACGCACGCCGAGCACCGGGTCGAGCACGAGCCCGCCGACGATCGCCAGCTCGACCCCGCCACGACCGGCGCGCACCCCGAGCCCGTCGCGCAGCGTGCCCCCGAACCCGGGCAGGATCGCGTCGCGCCCGCCGGCCTGATCGACCTCGGCGACGACGTGCAGGTCGCTGTCGCCCAGGCGGACCGGCTCGAGGGGATGCTCGGGCGCGAGCGCCCCGCCGACCTGTTCAGGCACCGCGGTACCCCCGCTCCCGTGCCAGCGTCAACGATGCCTCGAGTGCCCCCGGCGCATCCAGCGGCCCGTCCACCAGGCCGCCGTGGCCGCGCACGACGCGCGCCCCGCCGATCGGGCGCAGCCGCACCTCGCGCGGCTCGCCCGGCTGGAAGAACACCTTCGAACCGGGGGCGATCGCGAGCCGCAGCCCCCAGGCGGCGGCGCGGTCGAACGCCATGACGCGGTTGACCTCGAAGAAGTGGAAGTGCGAGGTGACGCCGACCGGCACGTCGCCGTCGTTGCAGACCTCGAGCGTCACCTGTGCGTCGTCGTCCCACGTCACCGGCAGGTGCTCCAGGCCCGCGGCCCCGCCGGCGCCGATCGGGTCCTGCAGCACGATCAGCCGGGAGCCGTCGCCGAACAGCGCCTCGACCTCCAGCCGCGGGAGCAGGCGCGGGACGTCGTCGAGCACGTCCGCGGGTGACAGAACCGCATACCCGCGCGCGACCGCGTCCGCGTAGCTCACGCCGTCACGCGCCGCCTCGCACACCTCGTCGGCGATCAGCGCGGCCGCCTCGGCCTGGTTGAGGCGCAGGCCACGCGCCCGGCGCTTGCGCGCGAGCTCCGCGGCCAGGAACAGCAGCAGACGGTCCTCCTCGCGCGGCAGCAGTCGCATCGCGCCAGTCTGCCAGCCTTCCCGCCTCGGCGACGATCTGGCCTATCGTCTCGAACATCTCATGACCCTCACCTACGACGGGACACCCGCGAGCACGGCTTCCACATGCCGGCCGAGTTCGCGCCGCACACCGGCTGCTGGATGATCTGGCCCGAGCGGCCCGACAACTGGAGGCTCGGCGCGAGGCCGGCGCAGGAGCAGTTCGCCGCGGTCGCGGCGGCCATCAACGAGAGCGACCCGGTGACGATGGCGGTGTCCGCGCGTCAGTTCGAACACGCGCGCGAGGCCCTGCCGCCGAGCGTCCGGGTCGTCGAGATGACGACCGACGACGCCTGGATGCGGGACGTCGGGCCGACGGTCGTGATCGACGGCGACGGCGGGCGACGTGGAGTCGACTGGATCTTCAACTCGTGGGGCGGCACCGAAGGCGGCCTCTACTGGCCGTGGGCGAACGACGCGCTCGTCGCGCGCAAGGTGCTCGAGGTCGAGCGCGCCGGCCGCTACCGCGCACCGCTGGTGCTCGAGGGCGGGTCGATCCACGTCGACGGCGAGGGCACGGTCATCACGACCGAGGAATGCCTGCTCAACCACAATCGCAACCCGACGCTCACGCGCGAGCAGATCGAGCAGCACCTGCACGACTATCTCGGCGTCGAGAAGGTCCTGTGGCTCGGCGCGCGGCACGGTCAACGACGAGACCGACGGCCACATCGACAACATCTGCTGCTTCACCGCCCCGGGCGTCGTCGCGCTGCACTGGACCGACGACGCCTCCGACCCCCAGCACGCGATCTCGGTCGACGCGCTGCGGCGGCTCGAGGGCATGACCGACGCCCGCGGGCGCTCGCTGGAGATCCACAAGCTGCCGATGCCCGGGCCGCTGACGCTGACCGCCGAGGAGGCGGGCGGCCTGGACCACGTCGCGGGCACGCCGCCGCGGACGCGCGGGCGACCGGCTGGCCGGCTCGTACGCGAACTTCTACATCGCCGACACGCGGATCGTGTACCCGCTGCTCGACGAGCGCACCGACGACGAGGCCGGCGCGATCCTCGAAGGCCTGTTCCCCGGCCGCGAGGTCGTCGGCGTTCCCGGCCGCGAGATCCTGCTCGGCGGCGGGAACATCCACTGCATCACGCAGCAGATCCCGGCAGCGGCGTCCGCCGCCGGATGACCGGCGCGCCACGGCCGACCGTCGTCGTCGCCCTCGGGGGCAACGCGCTGCTGCCGCGCGGCGAGCGCCTGGAGGCGACGAGCCAGCACGCGGCCGCCCGCCGCGCCGCGCGGATGCTCGCCCCGCTCGCCGGCGCGAACCGCCTCGTCGTCACGCACGGGAACGGCCCACAGGTCGGCCTCCTGGCGCTGATGAACGACGCCTACCCCGCTGTCTCGCCCTACCCGCTCGACGTGCTCGGAGCCGAGACCGAGGGCGAGCTGGGCTACATCATCGAGATGGAGCTCGACAACGCCATCACCGATCAGCACGCCGTCGCGGTGGTCACGCGCACCGAGGTCGACGCCGGACGATCCGGCGTTCAGCGACCCGGCGAAGTTCATCGGCCCGGTCTACGGCGAGGCCCACGCGCGCCACCTCGCCCAGGAGCACGGCTGGACCGTCAAGCGGGACGGCGATGCCTGGCGCCGCGTCGTCCCGTCCCCCGAGCCGCGCCGCATCGTCCAGCTCGCCGCGATCGCGCGGCTCATCGACGGCGGCTTCCTCGTCGTCTGCGCCGGAGGCGGGGGCGTGCCGGTCGTCCGCGGGCCTGACGGCACGGACGCCGGCGTCGAGGCCGTGATCGACAAGGACCTCGCCTCCGCGCTCCTGGCGAGCGAGCTGCAGGCGGACGTGCTCGTTCTCGCGACCGATGTCGACGGTGTCTACGACGCACTTCGGCGAGCCGCAGCAGCGCCTGCTTCGGGCCGTCACGCCCGCGCGGCTGCGGGCGCGGCGAGCTACGCGGCCGGGTCGATGGGCCCGAAGGTCGAGGCGGCCTGCCGGTTCGTCGAGCGCGGCGGCGGGCGCGCGGCGATCGGGGCGCTCGATGCGATCGCGGAGCTGGTCGGCGGACGCGGCGGGACGCAGGTGCGCGGCGCTGATTGAATGCCGTCATGCACGAGACGCCGGATGATCTCGCCGCGCTGCAGGAGCTGCTGGACCGCAGCTACGCGCTCGCCGGGCCGCACCTGCTGCGCATCACCACGCCGGAGCGGCGCCTGAACGCCGAGCAGGTCGCCGAGCGGCTGACGGGCATGCGCCTGCTGGCGCTGGCGACCGTCACCGCCGACGGCCGGCCGATCGTCGGCCCGGTCGACGGCGTCTTCCTGCGCGGCGCGTTCCACTTCGGGTCCGCACCCGACTCGATCCGCTTTCGCCACATCGCGCACGCCCGCAGGTCAGCGCGACGCATCTGCCCGGCGAGGAGCTCGCGGTCACCGTCCACGGCCGCGCCGTCCCGGTCGACATCCGCAGCGAGGAGGGCGCCGAGCTGCGCCGGACGCTGCTCGACATCTACGTGCCGCGCTACGGGCCGCAGTGGGAGACGGACTTCCTCGACAGCGGCCCGGTCTACGCGCGCATCGAGGCCGAGCGGATGTTCACGTTCCACATGGACGAGGACGCCTGACTCTCAGGCCGCAAGCCAGAGCGCGTCGTCGCCGAGCGGCGTGCGCTGCGCCGCGCCGCCGGCCACCAGCGACTCGAGCTCGGCGCGCGTGCCGTCGAGATCGAGCGCCCCGAGGTTCGTCTTGCGCACCCAGGCGACCTCCGCGGTCGTGAGGCCTTCCGGGAACGCCGCCAGCACCGCCGCCGCGTCGTCCGGCTCGGCGCGTCGCTCGAGCTGCGGGGCGAGGTTCGCCAGGGCGGTGTCGTAGGCCTCGAACGGCTGGAAGCCGCCGACCTCCAGTGACGCCCCGTCCGGCGCGCGTGAAGATCACGGACGGCGCCGTGTAGCGGATCGGCCCGTCGGTCTGCGCGCGCGCGGCCCTGGATGTCGCGTCGGCCGCCCCCGGCGCTGCGCGCCTGCGCGCGGTCGGCCTCGTAGGCCTCGCGCAGATCCGCGCTGTCGATCCGCGCCACGATGCGCGTCGCCGTCGAGGCCGGCGCCGTCGCAGCGCCCGCCGCAGCGCGTCGTCGTCGTCGAGCCGCCCGGCGGTCGTGAACTGCAGGAACTGCAGCGCGCGCAGCGCCGTCTGCGCCGCCTGCGGCGACTGCTCGCGCGCGGCGACGATCGCGCGGCACGCGCGTGAGGTCGCGGCGACGCGCGCCTTCGGCTCGAAGGCGAACGGCATCCCGAACCGGTCGCTGAACACGCGATAGCCCGCGACCTGCTTCTCGGGCGTGTATCCGCGCTGCTCGTACCGCTCGGGCGATTCCGTCAGCCCGATCGTCACGAGGCGCCAGTCGAGCTGGCCCCCGAAGAGCCAGTCGAGCTTCGCGTGCCACGGCCGCGCCGAGTAGGCCCACGGGCAGCCGGGGTCGGTGAAGTGCGTCGCGACGACGCGCATCAGTGGCGCGCGCGGCGCGTGCGGCTGCGCTCGTCCTGGCGATCGACGACCTGCGCGATCAGCTGCAGGTACTGCTGGACGCCGGTCGCCTTCACGCGGCCGATCTCGAAGGCGTTGCGCCAGCCCTCGACCGTGCCGTGCTCGACGAGCCGGTTGAACTCCTCGCGGCGCATCTCGACGCGCACCTTCGCGTCGTTCGGCAGGTCCTTGCTGACCGTCAGCTCGGGGAGCTGCAGGCGGAACACCTGCACGTCACCGCGCCCGTGGAGCTCGACGCCGACGACGAGCTTCAGCGGCTTCAGCGCCGGCACCTCCTCGAGCACGTCCCCGGCGGCCTTGGCGATCAGTTTCCGTGCGTCCTCCGACATCCCGCGCAGCCTAGCGCCGTCAGTGCACGAGCACCTTGAGCAGCACCACGGCGCCGCCCAGCCGAGCGCCATCGCCCCGGACGCGAACACCCACCAGCCGCGCGCCCCGGCCGCGCGCGCCGCGTAGACGCCGGTCGCGCTCGAGCTCGACCAGCGCCGCCAGCATCGCCAGCAGCACCGCCGTGCGGTCCGCGAGCACGCCGATCGCGCCGAGCAGCAGGATCAGGAGCAGCGGGATCGTCACCTGCACCAGCGGCCAGTCGTGGCGCAGGACCGCGGCGAGCTCCGCGCGCGTGATCATCGCTCCGTCTCGATGTGCCGCGCGAGCACGCGCGGCGTACACGTGCGCGAGCCAGAAGACGATCCCGGTCACGAGGACGGTCACCGCGATCAGGCCGGCATCGGTCGACTCGTACTCGCGCGAGACGGCGATCACCGACGTGGCGAGGATCAGGCCGTAGATCGCCTCGGTGATGCTGCCCCCGGCCGCGGGAGCCTCACGCGGCCGCCAGGCCCACGACGTGCCCCGGCGCGACGCGCCGCTGGGTCTCTCGGCTCGCCCGAACGCCATCCGCGCCGTCAGCAAGTCCGCAGATCGTCTGCCTGCGCCGCCGATCCGAGCACGCCGCTGACGGCATCGTCGCCCTGGGCCCTCGAGCGTTCCCCTAGATCTTGTGGCGCTGCAGCAGCTTCTTGCCGATGACCATGCGCTGGATCTCGCTCGTCCCCTCGCCGATCAGCAGCAGCGGCGCGTCGCGGTACAGGCGCTCGATCTCGTACTCCTTGGAGTAGCCGTAGCCGCCGTGGATGCGGAAGCTCTCCTCGACGCAGAAGCGCCCGGCCTCGGAGGCGAACAGCTTGGCCATCCCGGCCTCCATGTCCGAGCGCACGCCGGCGTCCTTCAGGCGCGCGGCGCGGATCGTGAGCAGGCGCGCCGCCTCGACCTGGGTGGCCATGTCGGCGAGCTTGAACTGGATCGCCTGGTGCTCGGCGATCGGCTTGCCGAACGTCTTGCGCTCCTGGCTGTACTTCAGCGCCAGCTCGAGCGCGCGCTGGGCGATGCCGACGCCGCGGGCGGCGACGTTCGCGCGGCCGACCTCGAGCGCGTCCATCATCTGGGCGAAGCCGCGGTTCAGGCCGGCCTCCTCGCCGCCGAGGATGTTCTCGGCCGGGCAGCTGTAGCCGTCGTAGACGAGCTCGGTGGACTCGACGCCCTTGTAGCCCATCTTCTTGAGCTGCGGCGGCACGGTCAGGCCGGCGTACGCGCCCGTGTTCTCGTGGGCGCCCGCCTCCTTCTCGGTGATGAAGCAGGTGAAGCCCTTGTGGCGCGGGTCGGCGTCGGGGTCGGTCTTGACGAGCACGAAGACGAGGTCCGAGCGCAGGCCGTTCGTGACCCACATCTTCTGGCCGTTGATCTCGTAGAGGCCGTCGTCGCCCTTCTTGGCGGACGTCTTGATCGCCTGGACGTCGGAGCCGAGCTCGGGCTCGGAGAGCGAGAACGCGGCGCGGATCTCGCCGGTGGCCATGCGCGGCAGGTACTTCTGCTTCTGCTCGTCGTTGCCGTACTTCATCAGCAGGTAGGAGCCGATGAAGTGCGTGTTGATGACGCCGGAGATCGAGATCCAGCCGCGGCTGAGCTCCTCGACGATCATCACGTAGGTCGTCAGGTCGAGGCCCATGCCGCCGTACTCCTCGGGGATCGTGACCCCGAACAGCCCGAGCTCCTTCATCTGCTCGACGATCTCGGCCGGGAACTCGTCCTCGTGGTCGAAGTGCTCGGCGTTCGGGAGGATCTGCTCGTCGGCGAACTGGCGCACCATCTCGGTGATCGCCTTCTGCTCGTCGGTCTTCTCCTCGAAGGGAACGGCTACGGCCATGATCTGGGTTCCTCACGTTTCCGGATTGGGACGACCCTCATGGTACGGGGCCAACGCCACCGGCGACGAGCGACCGGGCGCCCGCGCGGCATAGACTTCGGCGCCCTGATGAGCACCGCCAACCCCGCGATCACCCCCGAGCTGAGCCGCACCGCCCTGGCCGGCTCGTTCCCCGGGGACATGGGCTTCGAGCTCACCGAGCTGAGCGAAGGGCGGGCATGCGGGCGGGTGACGGTCGACCGTCGCCACCTGCACCCCGGCGGCTACGTGCACGGCGGCGTCTGGACCGCCTTCGCCGACACCGTCGCGGCGGGGGAACGATGCGCCTGCTCGACCCCGGCTCGAACCTCACGACGATCGAGCTCAAGACGAACGTGTTCGCCGCGGCCGTCGACGGCGACGTCCTGACCGCCGTCGGCGAGCCGCTGCACGTCGGTCGGCGCACGCAGGTCTCGGAGGTCCGCATCCACCGCGGCGAGCGGCTGATGGCGAACTTCGTCTGCACGCAGATGGTCCCCCTACCGCGGAGCTGAGTAGCGGCGCAGCAGCGGTGAGCTGCCCTCGGACGTCGTGTACGCCGCCGACCCCGCGGCCGTCAGCGCGACGGCCTCGCCCTGCCCTTCGCGCAGCAGCAGCGCGCTCATCACGCACGGCTTGCGCGCGAGCGTCTGCGTCAGCGACTCGCCGGCTGCGGCGCGCCCAGCGTAAGAGGTTCGAGTACGTGCGCAGCGCGACGATGCGCCCGTTGGCGCTCACGTCGCCGGCCGTGACGAACGGCAGCGCGATCGCGGGCCCGCGGCGCAGGGTGGTCAGCGAGCCCGCGGCCAGGCCGGCGGTGCGGAGTAGGCACGGCCCGCGCTGAGGTCCTTCGTGACGATCACGAGCGTGCCGGTGCGCGGGTCGACCAGCAGCGCCTCGGCGTCGTGGGCGCCGTCGGGATAGCGCAGCCGCAGGCGCTCGGCCGGCGCCGACGGCGCGACGCGCCCGGCTGCGGCTCGGGCACGCGGTAGACGTCGATCGCGCTCGCGAGCGCGGGCGTTGTCCCCGATGTCCGCCAGGTACAGCAGCGCGCCGCCGCCGGGCGCCGGGCCGGTGGCGATGTCCTCCCAGTCGACCGCCTCGGCGCCGGTGATCGCGTGCGGCCGAACGAGGAGCCGTCGCGCGCGCAGCGCGAACACGCGCGGCCACGTCGCCCGAATCGTTGTGGGTCCACAGCACGTCCGGCCGCGTGCGGCTGAAGACGAGGCCCGGAGAGCTCGGTCGCCTCCGGGTCGGGACGTGGCCGGTGACCGTCGCGCCCGTCGCGCTGCAGATGCCGGGCGGGCGCCGGTGCGCGGACGTCGCGGCGGCCCGATCCCCCGAGCTCGGTCTTCGCCGTGCTCGTGCTCGCCACCGCAGCTCGGCGCACGGCCACGGTGACGGCGACCGCCAGAGCGAGCAGGACTCGTGATCGACGCATCCGCGCGAGTGTCGCGCATCGCGGGTCGCGGTGTGCCGCCTGCCCCGGCTGACAGACTGCGGAGCATGCATATCGACGGCTGGGACGTGCTTCTGTGGATCCACCTGCTCGCGATGGCGTTCTTCGTCGGCGGGCAGCTGTTCCTGGGGATCGCCGTGGTGCCGGTGTTCCGAGCCCAGGGCGGATCGGCGGGGCCCGCCCATGAGTGGATGCTCCCGATCGCACGGCGCTTTGGCTGGGCGACGCTCGGCGCGCTGGCGATCTCGCTCGTGACCGGCGCCGCGATGGCCTCCCACAAGCACCTGTGGAGCGACTCGGCGATGAGCGCCAAGCTCGGGCTCGTCGCCCTCGCGATCGTCCTCGTGCTCGTCCACGTCTTCGTGACGAAGGGGACCAACCGCCTCCTGCAGATGCTGATCCTGCTCGACTCTCTGGCGATCGTGCTGGTCGCGACCGCTCTGTGAACTTCGCCCGCGACGTCGTCGAGGCGGCGCCGCCCGGGAGCCTTCGCGCTCGTCGAGCGCGCCCGCGACGGGTCGCGGCGGACGTGGACGTTCGGCGAGACCGCGCGACGCTCCGCGGCGATGGCGGCCGCCCTGCACCGCCTCCGGGCGTGCGGCGCGGCGACGTCGTCCTGACCCTGATCGGCAACCGGCCCGAGTGGGTGCAGACGATGGTGGCGTGCCTGGGCGCCGGCTACGTCGTGCTGCCGTGCACCGAGCAGCTGCGCGCGCACGACCTGCAGCTGCGCCTCGACGGCGACCGACCCGCCGCCGTCGTCTGCGACGAGCGCAATCGGGCCGAGCTCGAGGCGGCCGGCGTCACGTGCCCGGTGCTGCTCGTGCCCGACGAGTCGCTGTTCGCCGCACGGCGCGGAGCACGGCGCGCCGCCGCACGCCGACCTGCGGCCCGACGAGCCGTGCCTGATCACGTTCACGAGCGGCACCGCCGGCGAGGCGAAGGCCGTGGTGCACGGCCAGCGCTACCTCGCGGGCCAGGCCGCTGCAGGCGCAGCGCGTGGCTCGGCGCGGGCTCCGGCGACCTCGTCTGGTGCACCGCCGCGAGCGGCTGGAGCAAGTCGGCGCGCAACGTCTTCATCGCGCCGTGGCTCCGCGGGGCCGCCGCGATGCTGCACGACGAGCGCTTCGACCCCCACCAGCGGCTCGACCTGCTCGAGGAGGAGCGCGTCGACCGTCCTGTGCATGGCGCCGACCGAGTTCCGCGTCATCGCCAAGCGCGCGCAGCCGCGCCCGATCGCGTCGCTGCGCGGCCTCGTCGCCGCCGGTGAGGCGCTGAACCCGGAGATCCTGCGCGCGTTCCACGCCGCCACCGGCCTGTGGATCCGCGACGGCTACGGCCAGACCGAGACCGGCCAGACGACCGGGCAACCCGCCGGGATCGTCGCCGAAGCCCGGGTCCATGGGCCTTCCGCTCGACGGGATCCGCCTGTGGGTCGACGACGGCGAGCTGTGTCTGGATCCGCTCAGCGACCCGACGTTCTTCCTCGGCTACCTCGGCGAGGGCGTCGTGCGCCGGCCCGACGGCACGTGGCAGGTCGATGATCGCCGCAACGCGGGAGAGTGGCGAACCGGCGACCGCGTGACCCGCGACGACGATGGCTACCTGTTCTTCGAAGGCCGTGCCGACGACGTGATCATCTCCGCCGGGTACCGGATCGGCCCGTTCGAGGTCGAATCCGCGCTCGTGTCCCACCCGGCCGTCGCCGAGGCCGCGGCGGTCGCCGCCCCGGACGACGAGCGCGGCGCCGTGGTCCGCGCGATCGTCGTGCTGCGCGACGGCCACGCGCCGTCCGAAGCGCTCGCCGCCGAGCTGCAGGACCACGTCAAGCATGAGACGGCGCCCTACAAGTACCCGCGGATCGTCGAGTTCGCGGACGACGCTGCCGAAGACGGCGAGCGGGAAGGTCCGGCGGTCCGCCGCTCCGTCTGACGTCGCCCGCGGAACGAACGGTCGGACACCGGGAAGCGGGTCGAGCTCCGCGACGACCGCCGATCGCGTCGTCGCCACCTACATCCAGGGCCACCGCGGCGGACGACCGCTCGCCGACCTCCTGGAGACGGAACCCGGCGTCAGCGACGCCGAGGTGGCCGCCGCCGTCGTGCGGCGCCTGCCCGGCTGGGAGATCGGCCCCGCGCGCCCGCTCGGCGAGGCGCTCGTCGCCGCGGGTGCAACACCCACTCGCGCCTTGACGGTCATGTCGCGTGGCCTCGCGGAGCCCGGCCCAGAGCCCGACGTGCCGGCCGGGATCACGATCGAGCGGCTCGACCGGCCGGCGGCCGACATGCTCGACGCGATCGTCGCGGCGTTCCCCTCGGGGCACCCCGACCACCGGCCCGAAGGTCGCGAGCGCGAACTGGCCGATCTCGTCGCGCTGCTCAGCGGGAGCGTCGTCGGACCGATCTTGGGATGCAGCCGCCTGGCGGTCGACGCAGCCGGCGACGTGGTCGGTGCGGCGATCGTCTGCGACCACGGTGGCGCGCCGCCGCCGTTCGGTGGACCGTGGCTGGCGGAGCTGTTCCGTGACCCCGGGCGCTCAGCCGGCGGAACCGGTCGCGCGCTGCTGTGCGCGTCGCTGCAGCAGGCTCGCGAGGATGGGCTTGATCACATGGGCCTCGCGGTGACGCTGGGGAATCCGGCGCGGGGTGTGTATGAGCGCCTGGGGTTCGTGGTGGTGGCGGAGGTCTTGAATGTGGTGGTGCCGCGGCGGCCTACGGGCGCCGGGCAGGGTTGCGCACGGTCTCGGACGGGCGAAGCCCCATCGGCCTTTCGGAGCGCCGTGACGCTCGCCGAGCTCGACCCGGGCGAAGCCCCTCGGCGCTCTGTGCGGAGCCCGTCAGAAGAGGTTTCGCACAGCTCGACCGGGCGAAGCCCGGATCGAGCTGGCGACGTCCACCTACGACGTGATCTCGCGTGCCATCTCCTCGAAGACCGCGACGTACGCGTCGACGGCCTCGTCGGTGTGGGTGACCGACAGGGTCCACTCCTCTTCGCGGCCGGGCGTCATGTAGATGCCGCGGTTCATGTTGAAGAGCCACGCGAGGTCGGCGAGCGTCGGCGTCCTGGTTGGCCTTGAACGTCTCGTAGTCGACGACCTTCGAGGTCGCGAACGTGACGCAGCCCTTGGAGCCGATGCCGACGGCGTAGCCCGGCAGGTTGTAGCTTCTCGACGACCGCGCTGCAGCCGGCGAGGATGCGGTCGTTCAGGCGCGTCGAGGAGCGGTGTAGGCCTCGGGCGTCAGGACCTGCTCGAGGTTCGCGCGCGTCGCGGCCATGCAGAGCGGGTTCCCGTTGTAGGTGCCCACCTGGTAGACGCTGCCGTCCGCGACGCAGGCCATGACCTCCTCGCTGCCGCCGATCGCGCCGACCGGCGTGCCGCCGCCCAGCGCCTTGGCCAGCGTGACCATGTCCGGCAGCGACGCCGTACTTCTCGGTCGCGCCGCCCGCGGCGATGCAGAGGCCGGTCTTGACCTCGTCGAAGATCAGGACGATGCCGTGGCGCCTGGTGATGTCGCGCACCTCGGCCAGGTAGCCGGGCTCGGGGAGCACGACGCCGAGGTTCATCATCGCCGCCTCCATGATCACGCAGGCGGGCTTGCGGCCCTCGGCGTCGAGGCGCTCGATCCGACGCTCCATCGCGCCGGCGTCGTTGAACGGCACGGCGATCGTCATGTCGACGATCGCCTGCGGGATGCCCGCGCCGTAGGGCAGCGAGACTTCAGGTTCTCCGTGGTCGCCGATCTCGTCGTACTCGACGCCGATGCTCACCATGACGCTGTCGTGGTGGCCGTGGTAGGAGCCGAAGATCTTCATGATCGTGTCGCGGCCGGTGTGCGCGCGAGCGATGCGGATCGCGTCCATCGTCGCCTCGGACCCGGAGTTCGTGTAGCGCCACTTGGGCAGTCCCCAGCGCGCGGGCGAGGTTCTCGCCGACGGACGATCGAGTCCTCGGTCGGCGCGGCGAAGTGGGTGCCCTGCGCGTAGCGATCGGAGATCGCCTTGCCGATGACCGGGTGGGCGTGGCCCTGGACCATCGAGCCGAAGCCGTTGTGGAAGTCCCAGTACTCGTTGCCGTCGACGTCCCAGACCTTCGGGCCGACGCCGCGCTCGAGGTAGATCGGCCACGGATCGCGCAGCTGGTAGGAGGAGGCGACGCCGCCGCTGAGGGCGACCCCGGCGCGCCTGGTACATCACCTCGGACTTCAAGGTGTTCGCGTTCAGGCGCTTGCCTCTTCGCGCTCGGTGAGCTGCCTGATGCGCTCGCGATCGAGCTGCGTGTACTGCGGTGAGACGGCCATCGAAGTGGTCCTTGGTCGTTTGATCTGCTGCGGGAACGTTAGACGGTCGGGGGCCCTCCAACGTGGTCAACCCCGGACCTTCTCGCCCTTCGGGTCGTACAACGGCTCGCGCGTCGACCTCGCCCGCGATCCACTGCCCGAAGATGTCGACCTCCACGGCGGTGCCCGCCTCCGCGTGGGCGATCGGGACGTAGGCGTAGGCGATCGAGCGCTCGACCGTGTAGCCGTAGCCGCCGGTCGTGACCCGGCCGACGATCTCGACCGCCGATCGCGCACCGGCTCGTTGCCCAGCGCGACCGAGCGCGGGTCGTCGAGCGTGATGCAGACCAGCCGCCGGCGCGGGCCGCCGGCGTCCTTGGCCGCGCGCAGCGCCGCGTCGCCGACGAAGCCGCTCGGCTTGTCGAGCTTCACGCAGAATCCGAGGCCCGCCTCGTAGCGGCGTTCTCGTCCGGCGTGATGTCGGCGCCCCACACGCGGTAGCCCTTCTCCAGGCGCAGCGTGTCGATCGCCGGTAGCCGCAGGCGACGAGGCCGTGCGGCCGGCCCGCCTCCCACAGCGTGCGCCACAGCGCCGCGCCGTACTCGGTCGGGCAGTACAGCTCCCAGCCGAGCTCGCCGACGAACGTCACGCGCAGCGCGCGCACCGGGACGTCGCCGACCGTGATGCTCGCGCATCGTCATGTACGGGAACGCGTCGTCGCCCAGGTCGTCCGGCGTCAGCGGCGCGAGGATGTCGCGGGCGCGCGGGCCCCACAGCGCGAAGCACGCCCGCGCGCGGTCATGTCGTGGATCTCGACGCGCCGTCGCGCGGGGCATGGCGCGCGCAGCCACGCCGATGTCGTGCGCGCCGAACGCCGTGCCGGTGACGATCGAGAAGCGGTCCTCGGCGAGCCGCGTGACGGTGAAGTCGCACTCGATCCCGCCGCGCGGTTGAGCATCTGGGTGTAGGTGATCTGCCCGACCCCGCGGGCGACGTGGTTGTCGCACAGGCGCTCGAGGAACGCCGCGGCGCCCGGGCCGCTGATCTCGATCTTGGCGAACGAGGACTCGTCGAACAGCCCGGCGCGCTCGCGGGCCGCGCGGTGCTCGGCGCCGATCGCGGGCGACCAGTGCATCCCGGCCCAGCCGCGCGGTCGCAGCGACGCGTCGCCCGCGGCGGCGTTCGCCTCGTACCAGTTGACGCGCTCCCAGCCGGACTTCTCCCCGAACGCGGCGCCGTGCTCCTGGTGCCACGCGTAGGCGCTGGAGACGCGCAGCGGCCGCCCGGCCTCGCGCTCGTGCCCGGGGTAGCGGATGTCGTAGTAGGTCTCGTAGACCTCCTTGGTGCGCTTCAGCGTGTAGCTCGGGGAGCGGTACTGCGAGCCGAAGCGCCGGATGTCCATGTGCCACAGGTCCATCTGCGGCTCACCGGCGATGATCCACTCGGCCATCACCTTGCCGATGCCGCCGGCGCCGGCGAGGCCGTGCGCGCAGAACCCGGCGGCGACGTAGAAGCCCGCGACCTCGGTCTCCCCCAGGCAGAACTCGTTGTCGGGCGTGAACGCCTCGGGCCCGTTGATGAGCTTCGTCACCTTGATCGTCGTCCATCACCGGCACGCGCCGCTTCGAGTTCTCGGTGATCTCCTCGAAGCGGTCCCAGTCCTCCTCCAGCAGCTGGCCGTTGAAGGTCGGCGGGATGCGGTCGACGAGATGCTCGTCGAGCGACCACGGCGCGGAGTGGCGCTCGTAGCCGCCCATCACCAGGCCGCCGCCCTCCTCGCGGTAGTAGACGAGCAGGTCGGGATCGCGCAGCGTCGGCAGGTGCGTGCCGCCCGCGCGGATCGCCTCCATCTCGCGGGAACGGCTGCGTCACGAGGTACTCGTGGGCGAACGGGATGATCGGGACGCGGACGCCGGCGAGCCGGCCGATCTCGGCGGCGTACATGCCGCCGCGTTGACGACGACCTCGCCTCGATGTCGCCCCATTCGGTGCGGCACCCGGCTGACCGCACCGTCCTGGACGTCGATGCCGAGCACCCGCGTGTGGGTGAAGATCTGCACGCCGCCGCGCCGCGCGCCGTCGGCCAGCGCATACGTCAGCTGCGACGGGTCGAGGTAGCCGTCGGTCGGCAGGTAGGACCCCACCCGCACGCCGTCGGTGACCATCAGCGGGAACCGATCGCGCGCCTCCTGCGGCGAGAGCAGCTCCAGCGGCAGGCCGAACGTCTTGGCCCACGCGACCTGGCGATGGATCTCCTGCTCGCGCTCGGGCGTGCACGCGAGGCGGATGCCGCCGCACTCGGTCCACCCCGGGCCGAAGTCCGGCCCTCGGCCTCGAGCCTGCGGTACAGCTCGACCGAGTACATCATCATCTTCGTCAGCGAGACGCTGGAGCGCAGCTGGCCGACGAGGCCCGCCGAGTGGAAGGTCGAGCCGCTGGTCAGCTCGTCGCGGTCGACGAGCACGACGTCGCGCTCGCCGAGCTCGGCCAGGTGGTAGGCGATGCTCGTCCCGCCGACGCCGCCGCCGATGATGACCACGCGCGCGCGGTCGGGAAGCTCACGCGGACGCATCACGGATCCAGTCCTCCAGTCGCGGATCACCGGCCGCGACGCGCAGCCGGTCGAAGTGGTCGGCGGCGTAGGCGCCGTAGTCGAAGTCCAGCTCGCTGATCACGCTCTGCAGCACGCCCCACATCGCCTCGCGCACGTCGGACATCAGGCGCATCAGGCGCAGCGCGCCGAAGCGCCGCTCGGTCACGGGCTCGCCGAAGTAGGCCTCGAGCAGCGCGCCGGTCGTCGTCCTCGTCGAGCCCGTTGTTGACGGACAGGTTGCCCAGGTCGAAGTAGCGGTCGTTCATGCCCGCGTACTCCCAGTCGACGATCCGCAGATGCCGCCCGTCATCGATGAAGTTCGCCGTCAGCAGGTCGTTGTGACACGGAACGGGCTCGTGGTCGGGGCCCGTGAGAGCGGCGCCGATGCGCGCCGACAGCTCGCGGGCGAGCCCCCAGTCGCCCGGCGGCACGCTGCCGCCGCGAGAGGTCGCGACGTCCGCGTATTCGCGGACGAGCGTGAACGTCGGAAACGGCCTTGCCCAGCGGCGGGCCGGCGTGGACCCGGCGCAGCGCGCGCGCGGTCGCCGCGAGGCGCGCCGGCTCGCGCAGCTGCTCCGCGGAGATCGGCTCCCCTTCGATGAAGGCCGTGACGAGGCAGCCGTCCTGCGGCATCCAGCGGACGACCGCCGGCGCGACTCCGGCCTCGTAGGCGTTCTGCGTCGCGGCCACCTCGACGTCGCGATCGATGCTGAGCACCGCGGTGTCCTTGCCGCACAGGCGCAGGACGTAGTCGGCGCTGCCCAGCGTGACCTTCACGTTGCGGTTCGTGATACCGCCCGAGAGCACCAGCGGTTCGCCGCTGAGCGGGCCGAGCTCCGGTTCCAGGCGCCCGACGATGCCGGCGAGCACGTCATCCACGCGGTGCCACCTCTACGACGAAGCGCGCGCGATCACCCCGGTGACGGTCGCGGGCGAACTCGACCGCGATGCCCGTCTCGTCGTACGCGACGCGCTCGACGAGCATCAGCGGCGAGCGCGGGCGCACGAGCAGGGCGCGGGCGTCCTGCGCGCGCGCCGCGACCGGCTCGAGGTGCTCGACCGTGCGCACCGGTGCGTGGCCGTAGCGCTCGCGCATCAGCGTGTAGACCGATCCGGTCAGGTCGAGCTCGGTGATGCCGGGGAACAGCGCCGCGGGCAGCCAGAAGTCCTCGAGCGTCAGCGGCACGCCGGCCCCGAAGCGCACGCGGTTGACGTGCACCGCGAGCGCCTCGGCCCCGAGCTTCAGCGCGGCGGCGACGTCGTCCGGCGGCACGCAGGTCTCCACGTGGACCACGTCCGCGCTGGGCTCGAGCCCGGCCGCCTCCATCTGCTCGGTGAAGCCCGCGACACGCGAGCTGTGATCCAGGTCGACCTTCGAAGCGGTGACGAAGGTGCCGCGGCCGACGCCGCGCTCGACAAGGCCCCGGCGGGCCAGTGCATCGAACGCCTGCCGGACGGTCATCCGGCTGACGCCGAGGTCGGCGGCGAGCACGCGCTCGGGTGCGAGGCGGTCGCCGGGAGCCAGTTCGCCGCTCTCGATCTGCGCGAGCAGCTGCGCCTCGATCTGCTGGTAGACCGGGATGCCGGTTGTGAAATCGATGCTGACGGCCATTGGACTGATCCAATCGCCGACACTACGGGATTGCGCTGAAAGGCACAACACGGATACCTTCACGCGCCATGACCCTCGACGAGCTGCGCAAGGCCGTCTCCGACGGCGAGATCGACACCGTGCTGCTGGCGCTGACCGACATGCAGGGCCGCCTGCAGGGCAAGCGCTTCACCGCCAGGCACTTCCTCGACACCGCCCTGGAGGCCGGCGCCGAGGCCTGCAACTACCTGCTGGCGGTCGACGTCGACATGAACACCGTCGAGGGCTACCGGATGTCCTCGTGGGAGACGGGCTACGGCGACTTCGTGATGGCGCCGGACATGTCGCACGCTGCGCCGCACGCCGTGGCTCCCGGGCACCGCGCTGCTGCTCGCCGACCTGCAGTGGCACGACCACACCCCGGTCCCGGCGTCGCCGCGCCAGATCCTGATCCGCCAGCTCGACCGCCTGAAGGAGCGCGGCTGGACCGCGCTCGCCGCGCACGGAGCTCGAGTTCATGCTGTTCGCGACCTCCTACCGCGACGCGTACGAGCAGCGCTACCAGGACCTCGAGAACGCCAACCACTACAACGTCGACTACTCGATGCTCGGCACCTCGCACGTCGAGCCGCTGATCCGGCGGATCCGCAACGAGATGCTCGGTGCCGACATGGTCGTGGAGAACTCGAAGGGCGAGTGCAACTTCGGCCAGCACGAGATCAACTTCCTGTACGACGAGGCGCTGCCGACCGCGGACAAGCACGTCATCTACAAGAACGGCTCGAAGGAGATCGCCGACCAGGAGGGCATGTCGATCTCCTACATGGCGAAGTACGACCAGCGTGAGGGCAGCTCGTGTCACATCCACCTGTCGCTGCGCGACGGCGCCGACGGCCCGGTCTTCGCCGACCAGCCGCAGCTGTTCGAGAGCTTCCTCGCCGGGCAGCTCGCGGCACTGCGCGAGCTGACGCTGTTCTACGCGCCGAACATCAACTCCTACAAGCGCTTCGCGTCCGCGTCGTTCGCCCCGACGACGATCGCCTGGGGCACCGACAACCGCACCTGCGCGATGCGCGTCCTGGGCCATGGCAAGGGCAAGCGGATCGAGTGCCGCGTGCCGGGCGCCGACGTCAACCCGTATCTCGCGATCGCCGCGATGATCGCAGCGGGGCTGCACGGCGTGGACGCGGGCCTGACGCTCGAGCCCGAGCTCCAGGGCAACGCCTACGCCTCGGACAAGCAGCGCGTCCCCGGGACGCTGCGCGACGCACACGACCTGTTCTCCGCCAGCACGATCGCCCGCGAGGCGTTCGGCGACGACGTCGTCGAGCACTACCTCAACAACGCGCGCGTCGAGCTCGCGGCCTTCGAGTCGGCCGTCACCGACTGGGAGCGCTACCGCGGATTCGAGCGTCTGTGACGCGCGCCCTCGATCCCACGCTGGAGACGGTCTTCTCGACCGGTCCGCTCGCAGACGGCGTTCGAGGAGACCGTCGACCGTCTCGGGACCGCGATCAAGCTCGGGCTGCTCGGCCCCGGGCACGCGGCTGCCACCCGAGCGTGAGCTCTGCTCGCATCTGGGCATCGCTCGCTCGACGCTGCGCCAGGCGCTGACGGCGCTGACCGAGAGCGGCCTGCTCTACGCCGTCCGCGGACGCGGCGGCGGGACGTTCGTCGTCGATCCGCTGCCGCCCGTCGACGAGCCCTCGCCCGAGCTGCTGGCGAACTGGCGCGAGGCGTGCGACGTGCGCCTCGCGACCGAGCTCGCGGCCGCCGCGCTCGCCTGCGAGCGCGCGACCGAGGAGTCGCTCGCGCCGCTCGCCGCGCTCGTCGAGCGCATGGACGACCTGCTGGACGAGTTCGACGCCTACCGCCAGGCGGACGTGCGATTCCACATCGGTCTGGCCGAGGTCACGGGCAGCTCGCGCCTCGTCGCCGCGATGACCGAGGCACAGGGCGAGATGACCGGCCTGATCTCGCACATCCCGCACCCGCACGAGGTCCTGGCCCACGCCAACGAGCAGCACGCCCAGCTGCTCGTCGCGGTCCGCCAGCGCGATGCCCCGCGGGCTCTCGACGTCGTCGCGGACCATCTTCACGGGACCGAGCACGTCCTCGCGGGCCTCATGCCGGGGGCCTGAAGTTCCGCTCGGACCGGGCGCATGCACGGTTTGTGTCAAGTGTCGCTTGACTTCCGTCCTGGGCGCTCCGTAGATTCGCGCTGACCCAAGAGGACGGGGCATCAGACCATTAGCGGCTGACGCGCCATCTCGCGGCCGACCCAACGGTACGTTCGCCCACATACCGCACTTCTTGAGAGGGGGAAGCGCGTGTCACCAGAAACACAGACAGATCCAGGACGCCGATGAGCGGCGCCTGGCCGAGATGGGCTACAAGCAGGAGCTGAACCGGAGCTGGAGCGGGTTCCAGAACTTCGCGATCTCGTTCACGATCATCTCCGTCCTCGCCGGCTGCTTCACGACCTACTACGTGGCGTGGAACAACGGCGGCCCGATCGCGATCTCGTGGGGCTGGCCGATCATCTCGGCATTCATCCTGATCATCGCGTTCTGCATGGCCGAGCTCGTTTCGGCGTTCCCGACCGCCGGCGGCATCTACTGGTGGGCCGCGAAGCTCGGCGGCCCGGGATGGGGCTGGTTCACAGGCTGGTTCAACCTGCTCGGTCTGATCGCGATCACGGCCTCCGTCGACTACCTCGCGGCGACGTTCATCCACGCCCTGCTCGGGCTCTACAACGTCGACATCCTCGGGCATGAACTTCGCCGACGCCGCGCACAACCTCTCCGAGACCTTCCTGATCTTCGTGATCCTGTTGACGCTGCACGTGATCATCAACATCGCGGGCAGCCACCTCGTCGCGATGTTCAACGGCATCTCGGTGTGGTGGCACCTGCTCGGCGTGGCGGTGATCGTCGGCGTGCTGATCTTCGTCCCCTCGAAGCACGCGAGCGCGAACTTCGTCTTCACGGACCACATCAACAACACCGGTTTCGGCGGCCACATGTTCTGGTGGTACGTGCTGCCGCTCGGCCTGCTGATGACGCAGTACACGATCACCGGTTACGACGCCTCGGCGCACATCTCGGAGGAGACGCACGGAGCGGCGGATTCTGCGCCCAAGGGTGTGTGGCGGTCGGTGTTCTACTCCGCCATCATCGGCTACATCGTGCTGCTGGCGATCACGTTCGCAGCAGCGCACCCGGCGCAGGTCACCGACGGGCTCGGCTACGGCGCAGGCTCGGTGATCGCCGTGTTCGCAAGCTCGATGACCTCGGCGTGGGTCAAGTTCATCCTGGTCATCTGCGTGGTCGCCCAGTTCTTCTGCGGCATGAGTTGCATGACGAGTTCGTCGCGCATGATGTACGCGTTCAGCCGCGACGGCGCGGTGCCGGGCTCGCGGCTCTGGAGCAAGGTGAACGCACGACAGATCCCGTTCAACGCCGTCATCGGCGTGGCACTCTTCGCGCTGATCGTCACCCTCCCGGCGCTGAAGGGCAACAAGGACGGCGTGACGGTCGCGTTCACCGCGGTCGTCTCGATCGGAGTGATCGGGCTCTACGTCGCCTACGTCACGCCGATCTTCCTGCGCTGGCGCATCGGCGACAAGTTCGTCCCCGGACCGTGGAACCTCGGGAACAAGTACAAGTGGATGAACGTCATCGCCGTCCTCGAGGTCCTGATCGTCGTGGTGATCGGCTTCAACCTCCCGTACGGCCCGGGCGGCGTTCCGTGGCGGGACGAGTTCAACTGGTCGCTGTTCAACTACACGCCGGTCGTGACGTTCGGCCTGGCACTCGTCATCGGCATCTGGTGGTGGGTCAGTGCGCGGAAATGGTTCACCGGGCCGAAGCACACGATCTCCGAGATCGACGCGGAGATCGGCCCGCCGCCGCCGCTGCCCGAAGCGCCGTAGGCCAGCCCCTCTCGCGTTCCGGCCGGTCCACCCTGAGCGGGTGGACCGGCCGGCGGCGCAGCTCCCACAGGTCAATGGCATGACCTGCACACCTTTGACAGACTGGGCGGCATGAGCGAGACCCTGACCGTCATCGAGCCGGCCACCGAGGCGGTGCTGGCGAGCATCCCGCGCGCCGGCATCGAGGAGGCCGACGCCGCCGTGGCCCGCGCCGCGGCCGCGCTCCCGGCGTGGCGGGCGATGGCGCCCGGAACGCGCGCCGGCCTGCTGCGCGACCTCTCCGAAGCGCTGGCCTCCCAGCCACGAGGAGCTCGCACGGCTCGAGGCGCGCAACGCCGGCAAGCCGATCGGCGCCGCGCGCGGCGAGATCGGCATGGTCATCGACACCTTCCGCTACTACGCCGGTGCGCCCGAGCGCCTGCTCGGCGACACGGTGCCGGTCGCCGGCGGGATCGCGATGACGTTCCGCGAGCCGATCGGCGTGGTCGGCGCTGATCACGCCGTGGAACTTCCCGCTGGCGATCGCCGCCTGGAAGCTCGCGCCGGCACTCGCGGCCGGCAACACCGTCGTGCTGAAGCCCGCCGAGCTGACACCGCTGACCGCGCTGCGGTTCGCCGAGATCGCGCTCGAGGCGGGGATCCCCGAGGGCGTCGTGAACGTCGTCGTGGGACCGGGCCGGACGGTCGGCCAGCGCCTCGTCGAGCACCCGCAGGTCGGCAAGGTCGCGTTCACCGGATCGACGGAGGTCGGCGCCTCGATCGCCGCGTCGGCGTCGTCGACGATCAAGCGGGTCACGCTCGAGCTCGGCGGCAAGTCGGCGAACATCGTCTTCGCCGACGCCGACGTCGCCGCCGCCGCCGCGGCCGCTCCCGGTGCCGTCTTCGACAACGCCGGGCAGGACTGCTGCGCACGCTCGCGGATCCTCGTCCAGGAGTCGGCGCTGGAGGCGTTCCTCTCCGGGCTCGAGGGCGCGGTCAAGGCGATCAGCGTCGGCGACCCGCTCGACGAGGCCACCGAGATGGGGCCGCTGATCTCCGCCGGTCACCACGCGACGGTCTCCTCGTTCCTGGAGGACGGCGCCACGGTCGCCTTCCGCGGCTCGGCGCCCGAGGGCCCCGGCTACTGGTTCCCGCCGACGATCCTCTGTCCGGTCGACCCGGCGTCTCGCCCCGCCACCGAGGAGATCTTCGGGCCGATCGCCTGCGTCATCCCGTTCCGCGACGAGGCCGAGGCGATTCGGATGGCCAACGACACGATCTACGGGCTCTCCGGGTCGGTGTGGACGCGCGACGGGGCCAGGGCGCTGCGCGTCGCCCGGGCCGTGGAGGCCGGGAACCTGTCGATCAACTCGAACAGCTCGGTCCGCGTGACGACGCCGTTCGGCGGCTTCAAGCAGTCCGGCTACGGCCGCGAGCTCGGTCCGCACGCACTCGACGCGTACACCGAGGTCAAGACCATCTACTACCGCACGGAGGAGTAATGCCAGGCCGTCTCGAGGGCAAGGTCTGCGTCGTCACCGGCGCCAGCGGAGGGATCGGCGCGGCCACCGTCGCCGCGTTCCAGCGTGAGGGCGCGCAGGTGGTCGGTGCCGATCTGCAGGAGGGCGCCCCGGGCGATCTGGCGATCGCGGTGGACGTCACCGACGAGTCGGCCGTGCGCAGCATGTACGACCGGGTCCGCGAGCGCTTCGGCGCGATCCACGTGCTGTTCAACAACGCCGGGATCTCGCCCAACGACGACGACTCGATCCTCAAGACCGGGCTCGACGCCTGGCAGCGCGTGCAGGACGTCAACCTGAAGTCGGTCTACCTCTGCTGCCGCTACGGCATCCCGCACCTGCTCGAGAGCGGCGGCGGATCGGTCATCAACACGGCCTCGTTCGTGGCGACGCTCGGCGCCGCGACCTCGCAGATCTCCTACACGGCCTCCAAGGGCGGCGTCCTGGCGATGTCGCGCGAGATGGGTGTCGAGTTCGCGCGCCAGGGAGTGCGGGTCAACGCCCTCTCCCCGGGCCCCGTCGACACCCCACTGCTGCGCGAGCTGTTCGCCAAGGATCCCGAGCGTGCGGCCCGCCGGCTCGTACACGTCCCGATGGGCCGCTTCGCGCGCGCCGAGGAGATGGCGAATGCCGTCGTCTTCCTCGCCTCTGACGAATCGTCGTTCATCACGGCGGCGAACTTCCTCGTCGACGGCGGCATCAGCGGCGCGTACGTGACGCCGCTGGGCGATCCATCCTGATCCGGCGCGAAGGGCCGGCTACACGGCGAACGCGAACGTCGCCGGCGCCTCGCGCCGGCGACTGCGGTCGGGCCACGCGAGTGCCGGCAGTTCGATGGCCACGAGCGCGCCGCCCTCCGGGGCGGTGGCGATCGTCACCGTCCCCGATGCTCGGCCACGATCCGCTGAACGATCGCGAGCCCGAGCCCGGACCCGCCGTCGCGCGCGTCGGCACCGGCCCCGCGAACGAACGGGCGCAGCACCTGAGCCCGTTCGTCTCGCGGGATCCCGGGACCATCGTCGGCGACCTCGACCTGCACGCGCCCCCCGCGCATGGAGACCGAGCACCGCACGAGCCCGCCCACCGGGGCGTTTCGAATCGCGTTGCCGATGAGATTGGTGATCACCGAATGCAGGTCGTCCTCGCGGCCGACCACGGTCGGGGCACCCCACACCTCGACCACGCAGGTCCTGACCGCGCATCGACGCGATCACCCGCAGGTCCTCGCAGACCGACCGGGCGACCTCGCCGACGTCGACGAGCTGCCGGGACGGAGGCCTGCGGTCGTGCCGGCGGCGCGGGCGCGAAGAGGTCGTCGAGCCGTGCCGCCAGACGCTCCGCATTCGCGCGCACCCGTTCGACGTCCGCCGCGACGTCCGGCGCGAGATCGGCGTCCTCGAGCCCGCCGGCACAGCCCGAGGATCACCGCCAGCGGCGTCCGCATGTCGTGCCGGATCTCGTCGGCGCGCGACAACGCGGGCCGCTGGTCAGGCGCTTGGCGCGCGGGCTTGCGTGCGTCGCGCGGAACTGTCCAAGATCCTGCTCGATGCTCTGCATTCCAACCCCCCGATTGGTTTGTCCCCCCTGCGAGCCGTCTGCGTGCAGTATTCTGACGGCCGCGAGCCTCGAAAGGTGAACACTATCGCGCGCCGGAGGTGAAGTTTCTACCCAAGCGCGTGCAGCCTCTCGACCCCCGCGACGCCGGATTCTTCAACGCCGGACCGCCTCGGCGCAAGCAAAGGTACTCCTGGTGAGAACCGCTCGTTCGACCGGTCTGTGACCGATCGATGCGGTTCCACGCCGACGTCGTTGTCGGCGCACTTCTGCAGGCGGTCCTCCACCCCCCGGAGGGCCGCCTGTGGGCACGCGCCCACAGGCCGCTCGAACATGCGTCCTCAGGCGGGCGGCACCGTGGATGGCAGCTTGCCCGTCAGGCGCAGCATGAAGCACATGCACTTGTGCGCC
This sequence comes from uncultured Solirubrobacteraceae bacterium, assembly GCA_963781935.1. Lineage (GTDB taxonomy): Bacteria > Actinomycetota > Thermoleophilia > Solirubrobacterales > Solirubrobacteraceae > F1-60-MAGs163. The sequence continues at coordinate 427,112 of CAWAHX010000005.1, read as the reverse complement.
GGGTCGGAGGTGGCACCGAACATGTTCGGGCAGCCGCCGGGGATGACGTTGATCCCGTGCTCACGGCAGAAGGTGACCGCCTCCTCGGACGTGCTGCCAGGCCCGATTCCCGCGGTGCAGCCACACGCGCGGCACCCCTGCGCGCTCGCACTCGGCGACGACCTCCTGAGCGGCCTCGGGCGTCGTGACGACGACCACTCCGTCAAGTCGGCCGCCCGGGACGTCGACGACGGAGGCGTAGCACGGATCGCCTTCGACCTCTTCCGCGTGCGGGTTGACGGCGAACACCTCGTGGTCGGTGTCGCGCAGGCGCCGGTAGATGAGGTTGGCGGGCTGCTTGGGATCACGCGAGACACCGGCCACCGCGATCCGCTGCTGGGACAGGAACTCTTCGGCGGCTTCGCGCAGTGTCGGCATGTCCGACACCCTGACGCTCCGCCCGCGACGTCGCATCGGCCGTTTCCCGGCGGGCGTCGTGCGGAGAACTACCCACGTCCGCAGCTCGTTAGGGTCAACGCATGACGCTGAACCACCACCGCGGCGGGTCGGGCGAGCCACTGGTCCTGATCCACGGGCTGGGCGCGCAATGGCATGCCTGGGGACGCATCATTCCCGCGCTCGAGCAGCGCTACGACGTCCTCGCACTGGATCTGCCGGGCTTCGGGCGCTCGGAGCCGGACGGGACGGGCCCGTCGATCGAGGCGCAGGCCGACCGGGTTCAGGCCTTCTTCGGCGAGGCGGACATCGAGCATCCGCACGTCGCCGGATTCTCGATGGGCGGCGGCATCGCGCTGGAGCTCACGCGCCGCCACGCGGTCCGGTCGGCGACGGCGTTCGCCCCGGTCGGGCTTCTGGACCGATCGCGAACGCACGTGGGCCCGGCGATCGCTCGGCCTGGCGGTCGCCCTGTCGAGCGCGGCGCCGGGCATGATGGCGGCCCTTGCCGGCACGAGCGCCGGGCGGACCGCGCTGCTCAGCCTGACGTTCGCGCGCCCGTGGCGGATGACCGCGCAGGAGGCGCGCGAGACACTGCGCGGCGCCGCATCACCGCCGGCGTTCGAGGCGTGCAGCGCGGCCTTCGAGGCCTACCGCTTCCACGACGCCGACCAGCTGCGGGACACCCCGCTCACGGTCGCGTGGGGCGATCGCGACCGGCTGCTGCTCTACCGGCAGGCCGCACGAGCGCGGCGGATGCTCCCGTTCGCGAGCCACGTGACGCTTCACGGGTGCGGCCACGTGCCGTTCACCGACGATCCCGCGCCCTGTGTCGAGACGATCCACGCCACGACGGCGCGGGCTCACGACACCGTCGTGGCGTAGCCCGCGGCCTCGATCGCCTGGATCACGCGCACAGCGTGGTCGCGTCCCTGCGTCTCCATCACGAGCTGCACACCGGTCTCGCGCACGTGCAGGTCGATGCCCTCGCGCAGGTGGTCGACGCCGACGAGGTTGGCTCCGGCCTCGCTGACGGTGGCGAGCAGCCGCGCGAGTCCGCCCGGGCGATCCGGGACGCGCGTGAGCAGCACGAGCCGCCGGCCCATGCGGCTCTCGTGCAGGCGGGTGATGGTCGCGAGCAACCCCGCGTCGACGTTGCCGCCGCTGAGGATCACGCAGGTCGTTCCGTGGGTCGCGGGCTGTGCCGCGCCCGTGAGCAGCGCCGCGACGCCGACGGCGCCGCCACCTTCGACGACGAGCTTTGCGCGCTCCATCAGCAGCACCATCGCCGCGGCGATGTCGTCCTCGTCGACGGTGACGACGTCGTCCACCCATTCGCGCCACGAGCGGCAGCGTGATGTCCCCCGGGCGCTTCAGCGCGATGCCGTCCGCGATCGTCGACGCGCCCTCGATCTCGACCGGCTCGCCGCGCTCGCAGCGACGGTGGGAACGACGCGACCACGGCCGCCTGCACGCCGATGACGTCGACATCCGGGCGGGCGGTCTTCACGGCGATCGCCACGCCGGAGGCGAGCCCTCCGCCGCCGATGCAGACGATCACGCGGGCCAGGTCGGGAACCTGGTCGAGGAGCTCCAGCCCGAGCGTTCCCTGGCCGGCGATCACGTCGACGTCGTCGAACGGGTGGATGAACGCCATCGAGCGGGCGGAGGCGAGCTCGCGCGCGCGCGCGACGCACGCGTCGACCGACCCGCCGCCGGTCACGACCGTGGCTCCGAGGGCGCGGCAGCCCTCGACCTTGCTGAGCGGGGCGTCGGGCGGCATCACGACCTCGCAGGCGACGCCGCGCTGGCGTGCGGCGAGCGCGACGGCCATCGCGTGGTTCCCGGCGCTCCCGGCCACGACGCCGCGCTCGGCCCGGTCGCCCAGAGCGGCGAGCTTCGCGGTCGCGCCGCGAACCTTGAACGACCCGGTGCGCTGGAGGTTCTCGGCCTTCAGCACGATCTGCCCGCCGGCACGCTCGGTCAGCGTCCAGGACTCCAGAACCGGCGTGCAGCGCGCGACGCGGGCGACGATCGGCCGCACCCGCGCGATGTCGCCCGCAGTGACCGAGCCCACGGCCGCGGCCCTCAGTCCCCCGTCGCGATGATCGCGTCGATCTCCACGGCCGCCCCGAGCGGCAGCGAGGCCACCCCGATCGTCGTGCGCGCCGGCGGTGCGTCGCCGAAGAACGCGCCGTACGCCTCGTTGACCTCCGCGAACGTCCCCAGGTCCGTCACGTAGATCCCGCAGCGCACCGCGTCCTCGAGCCGCGCGCCCGCGGCCTCGCAGACGAGCCGCAGGTTGTCCAGGCAGCGCGTCGTCGCCGCGCCGACGCCCCCCTCGACGAGCGCCCCGGTCGCCGGGTCGAGCGGCGTCTGACCCGAGCAGAAGAGGAGGCCGCCCGCCCGCACGGCGTGGCTGTAGGGACCGAGTGCGGCAGGCGCACCTGGTGCGGTCACCGGCTGACGATCGTGGGACACGCGGATCAGCTCCTTCTCAAGAGGTCTGGGGGACGAACCTTTGGCACGCTCGATCCTCGCAGGCTCCGGCCGTCCCAGGCAACTTCGTCAGTTCTTCGGGTCGTGCGCTAGCGTCGGGGCGATGCCCGCCCGCCGCCTCCCGGTGCCGCTCACCGGAGTCCTCGCGCTCGTGTTCGCGTTCGCTCTCGCCGCGACCTCGCCGGCGGGGGCCCTTGGAGCCATCGGCACGCGGGCCTGCGCGGACGGCTTCGTGTGCGACACCGTCCCCGTGCCGATCGACCGTTCCGGAGTGGTCCCGGGAACGATCGACCTGTCGGTCGCGCGCCTGGCCGCCGCCGCAGCCCCGACCCAGGACGCCGTCATCGGCCTCGCCGGTGGCCCCGGCCAGGCCGCGCTCCCGCTGCGATCGACCTTCGCCGAGACGCTGAAGCCGTTCATGAGCACCCACGACCTGCTCGTGTTCGACCAGCGCGGCACCGGCGCGTCAGGGCTCCTGCAGTGCTCGGCGCTGGGATCGGGCACCACGTCGCCGTTCACCATCCGGCTGTGCGCGAGCCAGATCGGCCCGGCCCGCGGCTTCTACCGCAGCATCGACAGCGCGGACGACATCGAGGCGCTGCGCGTCGCCGGCGGCTACCGCAAGCTCGTCCTCTACGGCGTCTCGTACGGGACGAAGGTGGCGCTGACCTACGCCGCCCGCTACCCCGGCAACGTCGCCGCGCTGATCCTCGACTCGGTGGTGCCGGTCGACGGCCCCGACGCCTTCGGCCGCGCATCGTTCGCCGCAGTGCCCGGCGTTCTGCGCGCGCTCTGTGCGAACAGGGCCTGCCGCTACGCCTCGCGCAATCCGCGTGCGGACCTGAGCGCGCTGGTCGCCAAGCTCAAGCGCCATGAGCTGAACGGCACGATCACCTCGCCCCAGGGCACCGCGGTGCGCGTGACGCTCACGACGCTCGGCCTGTGGCAGATCCTGCTCGGCGGTGACGTCAACCCGGCGCTCCGCGCGGAGCTCCCGGGCGCGATGCGCGCTGCGCTGCGCGGCGACGCGACGCCGATCCTGCGCCTGCGTGCCCGCGCGGCGGGCCTGACCGGCACCGCCCACCTGCAGGCGTCGTCCGACGACGGCTCCGACGCGCTGTTCGCCGCCACGCGCTGCGAGGAGACCGTCTTCCCCTGGCAGCGGACGGCCACGACCGCGGACCGCGTGGCCCAGGCGCGCGCGGCCGCGCGCGTGCTGCCATCCGCCCCGTTCGCGCCCTTCGGGCCGTCGTTCGCCCTGGCGGCGAGCGTCATGCCGCTCTGCTCGTTCTGGCCGAACGCCGCGCCGGCGCCGGCGCCGGCGGGTCCGCTGCCCGCGGTCCCGACGCTCGTCCTCGACGGCGCCGCCGACCTGCGCACCCCCGTCGCCCAGGCGCGAGCGGCCGTCGCCTCGATCCCGGGCGCCATCGTGGACGTCGTCGCGCAGACGGGCCACTCCGTCCTCACCAGCGACCTGGGCGGCTGCGCCGAGGCCGCCGTGACGGCCTTCGCCGCCGGGTCGCCGCTCAACTGCACGCCGAAGGCCAGCCCGTTCACGCCGACCGCCGTCCCGCCGCGCACCCTCGCGGCGATGCGCGGCGCCACCAAGGCGGTGCGCACGCTCTCGGCGATGCGCGCCACCGTCAACGACGTGCGCCGTCAGCTGCTCGGCGACGCGATCGCCGCGCAGCGGTCGGTCACGCCCGGCTCGCGCACCGGCGGGCTGCGCGGCGGCGTGGCGACCGTCGAGGGCAGCTTCATCACGTTCCGGCGGGTCTCCTACGTCCCCGGGGTGCGCGTCTCCGGGACGTACGCGACGACCGACACCGGCGTCTCGCAGTTCGCCGTGACCGGTCCCGCGGCCGCAGCGGGGACCCTCAGCGTGAGCTCCACCGGCCACATCACCGGCTCGCTCGGCGGGAAGCGGATCGACGCCCAGGCCGGCGGCGAGACGAGTGCGCACCCCGCCTCGGCGCGCGGCAGCCTCCCACCGGCTCTGCGATCGGCGCCGCGCGCGCTCTGAGCCGATGGCCAACGCCCTCGCCCACGAGACGTCGCCCTACCTCCTCCAGCACCGGGAGAACCCGGTCGACTGGCTCCCCTGGGGCGAGGAGGCACTCAGCCGGGCGCGGGAACTGGACCGCCCGCTGCTCGTCTCGATCGGCTACTCGGCGTGCCACTGGTGCCACGTGATGGAGCGCGAGAGCTTCGAGGACCCGGAGACGGCGGCGCTGATGAACCAGCACTTCGTCTGCGTGAAGGTCGATCGCGAGGAGCGCCCCGACGTCGACGCGCTGTACATGGAGGCCGTCCAGGTGATGACGGGCCAGGGCGGCTGGCCCCTGAACGTCTTCCTGACCCCTGAGCAGATCCCGTTCTACGGGGGGACGTACTTCCCGCCGGTTCCGCGCCACGGTCTTCCGTCCTGGCGCCAGGTGCTCGCCGCGCTCGCCGAGGCCTGGACGCAGCGCCGCGACGACATCGCGGCGGATGCCGCGACGATGGCGCAGCGGCTGCGCGGAGGGGCGCTGCTGAAGCCCAGCCCCGACGCGATGACGAGCGCCGTGCTCGACGAGGCGGTCGCAGCGCTGCGCGCACGGTTCGACAGCGTGCACGGCGGATGGGGCGGCGCCCCGAAGTTCCCGGCCTCGTCGACGATCGAGTTCCTCCTCGCCCGTGGCGAGCGTCCGATGGCGTTGCAGACGCTCCGCTCGATGGCCTCCGGCGGCATCTACGACCAGGTCGGCGGGGGCTTCGCGCGCTACAGCGTCGACGCCCGCTGGACCGTCCCGCACTTCGAGAAGATGCTCTACGACAACGCGCTGCTGGCGCGCGCGTACCTGCACGGATGGCTCGCATCCGGCGACGCGATCCTGCGCCGCACGTGTGAGGAGACGCTCGACTGGGCGCTGCGCGAGATGCGCGGCGCCGGAGGGTGGCTTCTACAGCGCGCTCGACGCCGACTCCGAAGGCGTCGAAGGCCGCTACTACGTGTGGAGCACGGGTGAGCTCGTCTCGGCGCTCGGCGCGGACGCCGACGCGGCACTGGGATGGCTGGGCGCGACCGACGCCGGCAACTTCGAGGGGACGAACATCCTCGAGTCGCGCGGCCCCGAGCCCGATCCGGTCGTGCGCGAGCGGATCCGCGCACGGCTGCTGGCCGTACGCGAGCAGCGTGTGCGGCCGGGCACCGACGACAAGCGCCTGGCGAGCTGGAACGCGCTGATGGTCAGCGCGCTCGCCGACGCCGGTGCGGTCCTCGAGCGGCCGGACTACCTGGACGCCGCGCGCTCGACGGCGACCTTCCTGCTCGAGACGCTGCGCGACGAGAACGGGCGGCTGCTGCGGACCTACAACCGCGGCCAGGCCAAGCTGCCCGCCTACCTCGAGGATCACGCCTACCTGCTCGAGGCGCTGCTGACCCTGTACGAGGCGACGTTCGAGGAGCGCTGGTTCGACGCCGCACGCGACACCGCCGACACCATCCTCGCCCGCTTCGCCGATCCCGAGAGCGGCGGATTCTTCTCGACCGCCGACGACGCCCCACAGCTCGTCGCGCGCCGCAAGGAGCTCGAGGACGCGCCGATCCCCTCCGGTGGCGCGAGCGCGGCGTTCGGCCTGCTGCGCCTCGCGCTGCTGACCGGCGAGGCGGCCTACGAGGAGGCGGCCCTGGGGCACCTGCGCCTCGTCCACCCCCTGACCGCCGGCCACCCCACGACCTTCGGGCACGCACTGCAGGCGATCGACCTGCACGTCGGCCCGAGCCGGGAGATCGCGCTCGTCGGCGAGGGCCTCGAGCCGCTGGAGCGCGTCGTGCGGGAGCGGCTGCGCCCGCGGACCGTCCTGGCCGGGGATCGCCACGACGCCGAAGCCGGGCATCCGGGCCATGTCGCGCTGCTCGCCGGGCGCACGCCGATCGACGGGGTCGCGGCCGCGTACGTCTGCGAGCGCTTCGCCTGCCGCACGCCGGTGACCGAACCTGGCGCGTTGGCCGCGCTCCTGGACGGTCAACTCGACCTAGGCGTCTCGTACCCTGCGCGGGCATGGGCCGCTTCCTCACCTTCGCCGCCGGACGCCGGGCCAAGTGGGTCGTGCTCTTCGTGTGGGTCGCTGCGATCTTCGCTGCCGGCGCACTCAACCTTCCGGCGAAGTTCGACAAGATCCAGAAGAACGACTCGGCGTCGTTCCTCCCGGAGAAGGCCGAGTCGACGAAGGCGCTGAACGCCCAGAAGGCGCTGCAGAGCGGCAACGAGCAGGTGACGATGGTCGTGGTCTATCGCCGCGACGACGGCCTGACCCCCGCCGACCGCGCCCGAATCGCGGCCGACCGCGCGCAGCTCAACGCACTGACCCTCCCCGCGACGCACAAGTTCTCCGCGCCGCAGTTCTCCAAGGACGCGACGAGCGCGCTGCTGTTCGCCGACATCGACACGGACGGGAACGGGAAGACGATCCAGAAGCCCGTCGAGAAGGTGCGCGACATCGTCAGCGACCCCGGCGGCGGTCTCCAGGTGAAGGTGACCGGCTCCGCCGGATACTCGGCCGACGCCATCAAGGTCTTCGAGGGCATCAACGGCACGCTCGCCGCCGCGGCGTTCGCCCTGGTGATCCTGCTGCTGATCATCATCTACCGCAGCCCGATCTTCTGGCTGATCCCGCTGACCGCGGTCGGCTTCGCGGAGATCGCGAGCCGCTCGCTCGGCTACCTGATCGCCAAGGCGGGCGTGACGGTCAACGGACAGTCCGTCAGCGATCCTCTCGATCCTCGTCCTGGGCGCGGGCACCGACTATGCGCTGCTGCTCGTCGCCCGCTACCGCGAGGAGCTCCGGCACGAGCCCGACCGGCACGTCGCCCTGGCGACCGCGCTGCGCAACGGCCGGCCCCGCGATCGTCGCCTCCGCGGTCACGGTGATCCTCGCGCTGATGTGCCTGTCGATCGCCGACGTCAACGGGACCGCGGGCCTGGGCCCGATCGGGGCGCTCGGGATCGCGATCGCGATGATCTCGATGCTGACGCTGCTCCCCGCCCTGCTGGTGGTGTTCGGCCGCTGGCCGTTCTGGCCGTTCATCCCCCACGTCGGCGACCGCGGCAACACGGCGATGCACGGACCCTGGCGCCGAGTCGGCGACAGGATCGCGCGCCGGCCCCGACCGGTCTGGCTCGCCGCGATCGCGCTGCTGCTCGTGATGTGCCTCGGGCTGCACGAAGTACAGCGACGGCCTGACGCAGGGCAACTCGTTCCGTGGCTCGGTCGAGTCGGTGCAGGGTCAGAAGCTGCTGTCGAAGGCGTTCCCGAGCGGCGCGAACGCACCGTCGGACGTGATCGTGCCCGACCCGGCGAAGGTCGCACCCGTGACGGCGGCGCTGCGCGAGCTCGACGGCGTCGCGAGCGTGCGCACCGTGCGCGCGGGTGCGACAGGGACGCAGCTCGCCGTGGTGATGACCTACGACCCCTACTCGACGGCCGCGTTCGACCTGGTGCCGAAGATGCGCTCGGCCGCCAAGGCGGCCGGCGGCCAGGAGGTGCTCGTCGGCGGTCCGACGGCGCTCGAGCGCGACGTGCGCAAGTACTCCGCGCGCGACAGCAGGGTGATCATCCCGATCGTGCTCGTCGTCGTGCTGCTCGTCCTGATGGTGCTGCTGCAGGCGCTGATCGCGCCGCTGCTCCTGATCGGCACGGTGATCCTGTCGTTCGCCGCCTCGCTCGGCGTCGGCTACGTGGTGTTCGACTGGGTGTTCGGGTTCCCCGGCAGCGACCCCTCGCTCCCGCTGTTCGCCTTCGTGTTCCTCGTCGCGCTGGGCATCGACTACAACATCTTCCTGATGACCCGCGTCCGCGAGGAGACGCGGCGTTACGGCACGCACGCCGGGATGATCCGCGGGCTGGCCGTCACCGGCGGCGTCATCACCGCGGCCGGCATCGTCCTCGCCGGCACGTTCGCGGTGCTCGGGGTGCTGCCCCTCGTCTTCCTCACCGAGCTCGGGTTCGTGATCGCGTTCGGCGTGCTGCTCGACACGTTCCTCGTGCGCTCCGTGCTCGTTCCCGCGCTCGTGCTCGACATCGGCCGGCGGGTCTGGTGGCCGTCACGTCTCTCGCGCGAGGGCGACGGCGGGCGTGGCGCCACCCGAGGCCGAGCACGAGGAGGAGGATGACGTCCCTGCAGGCTCGGGCGCCCCGGCCGGCGAGTTCGCAGAGCGAACCTGAGACCGGGTTGAGACCGTCAACACCGTGGATCTGGCTGTAGGGTCGCGACCATGATTCGTCGAATGGCGCTCCTCGCAGGCCTCGTCACCGCCGTCCTCGTCCCCGTCGCGGCGGCGCAGGCGGCGACGCTGCAGGCCGACCTCGCCTGCTACATCGAGACCCAGACCATGCAGATCGGCGGCAGCGGCTTCGGCGCCGCAGCGCCGATCACGCTGTCGGGCGAGCAGATCGCGCTCACGGGCCCCGCGGATGCGAACGGCGGGTTCCTGGCGACCGTGAAGGCACCGCTGCTCGGGACGATCGCCCCGGCGACGAAGACGTTCACGGTCACCGCGACGGACGGCAACGACGGCACGCAGGCGAGCGTCGACGTGCAGGTCGCGACGTTCTCGTTCGCGACGTCGACCGGCGTGAAGGCGCCGAGCGCCCTGCGCTCCTGGACGTTCAGCGGCTTCATCCAGAAGCCGGGCAAGCCGATCTACGGGCACTTCCGCCACGGCGGCAAGACGTACGCGAACTACCGGTTCGGCGTCCCGAAGGGACCCTGCGGCACGCTGAAGAAGCGCGCCCCGGGCATCCCCGTCCGCAGGGCGAAGTCCGGGACGTGGAAGGTCCAGATCGACTACGAGAAGTCCTACAAGGCGAAGGCCAGCCCGCGGCTGACCTCCTCGACGACCGTCTTCACGACGTTCCGCTGACCTACAGGACCGGCAGGTAGCGGTCGAGCTCCCACTGCGTGACCTGGACGCGGTAGTCCTCCCACTCCTGGCGCTTGATCTCGATGTAGCGGTTGAACATGTGCTCGCCGAGCGCGCGCAGCACGAGCTCGGACTCGGAGGTCAGCTCGACGGCCTCGCCGAGCGTCTCCGGCAAGCTGCTCGATGCCCAGGCGCCGGCGGTCGTCCGCGGCCAGGTGGTAGAGGTTCTTGTCCATCGGCTCGGGAAGCTCGTAGCCCTTCTCGATCCCTTCCAGGCCGGCCTGCAGCAGCACCGCGAAGGTCAGGTACGGGTTGCACGCCGGGTCCGGGCAGCGCAGCTCCATCCGCGTCGACTGCTCCTTGCCCGCGCGGTGCAGCGGCACGCGCACCAGTGCCGAGCGGTTGCGGCGCGACCAGGCGACGTACACGGGGGCCTCGTAGCCGGGGACGAGACGCTTGTAGGAGTTGACCCACTGCGCGAAGACCGAGCTGAGCTCGCGCGCGTGGCGCAGCTGACCGGCGATGAACGCCTTGCCCACGTCGCTGAGGAAGTACGGATCGCCCTCGTCGAAGAAGGCGTTCTTGCCGCCGGAGAAGAGCGACATGTGGGTGTGCATCCCGGAGCCGTTCTGGCCGAACAGCGGCTTGGGCATGAAGGTCGCGTGCCAGCCGTACTTCATCGCGTATTCCTTCACGGTGATGCGGTAGGTCATGCAGTCGTCGGCCATCTTCATGGCGTCCGAGTAGCGCATGTCGACCTCGTGCTGGCTGGGCCCGACCTCGTGGTGGCTGTACTCGACGTGGATGCCCAGCTGCTCGAGCGCGAGAACGGTCTCGCGGCGCACGTCGGAGCCGGCATCGAGCGTGGTCAGGTCGAAGTACCCGCCCTCGTCCAGCACCTCCGTGCCGTTCTTGTCCTTGAACAGGAAGTACTCGAGCTCGGGACCGACGTTGAACGTGTCGAAGCCCATCTGGCCGGCGCGCTCCAGTGCGCGTCGCAGCACGTGACGCGGGTCGCCCTCGTACGGCGTCCGCTCGGGAGTCAGGACGTCGCAGAACATCCGGCCGACACCCTGCTCCTCGGGTCGCCACGGGAGCACGGCGAACGTCGTCGGATCCGGCATGGCGAGCATGTCGGACTCCTCGACGGCGTTGAAGCCGGTGATCGACGAGCCGTCGAAGCCCATCCCACCCTCGAATGCCTCCTCCAGCGCGTCACGCCCGATGGAGAACGACTTCAGCTGTCCGAGAATGTCGGTGAACCAGAACCGGATGAAGCGAATGTTCCGCTCTTCGCACATCGCCTGGACGTCGGCAGCGGTCTTGGGCATGTCGGGCATGCGCGAGACCCTAGCGAGGCGCGGTTTGCGGGGTCCTGGACCGAGTGTCGATCGCTACGTCCGCTCGACTGGACTCATCCACACGCGCGCCCAGTCGTGCAGCGCCCTGACGGCCGGCGCCAGGTCGCGACCCATGTCGGTGAGCGTGTAGGTGACGCGCACCGGCGGGCCGGGATGCACGTGGCGCACGATGAACCCGCGGGTCTCGAGCTCCTTCATGCGCTCCGACAGCAGGCGATCCGACAGCTGCGGGACCGCAGCGGCGATCTCCGAGAAGCGCATCGGCTCGCTCTGCGAGGAGCACCGCGATGATCGCGCCCGTCCAGCGGCGTCCGATCAGCTCGACCGTCTCCTGGTAGAGCGGGCAGCAATGGGACGTCGCCTTCGCCGGCGCCTCCGCGGGCGAAGGGTTGGGTCGCTGCATGGGCGACGGGCACGAGCCTCAGGCCGCCATCAGCCGCGTGTTCTCGGTCGAGCCATCGACCGGGACGTCCCCGGCGACGTTGATCATCGCCGTGAAGGACTCGAGCGCGATGATCGCGATCGCCTCCAGGAGCTGCTCATCGCTCCAGCCCGCCTCGCGCGCCTCCTCGTGGAGGTGCATCGGCGGGTGGCCCCGGTCGACGACGAGTGCGCGCAGGTAGCGCAGCAGCGCGGCCTCACGCGGGTCGATCGACTCGAAGCGCCGCGCGGCGGCGATCTCGTCGAGGCGCAGTCCCGCCATACGGGCCGAGCGGCTGTGCATCGCGATCCCGGGCTCGGATCCGTGATGCTCGGCGACGGCGAGCGAGATCCGCTCCAGCGACTGCGGAGGGAGGGCGCCGTGACGCAGCTCCGACCGGAACCGCGCGTAGCCGCGCAGGGCCGCCGGGGAGCCGGCGAGAACGCCGAGGAAGTTCGGGAGCTGACCCGCAGTGGCCAGGGCGCCGCGAAGCACCGGGACCGAGGCTTCGGGAGCGCTGAGCTCGTCGTGAACGGTGAAGCGGCTGATCGCGGTCATGGCGTGCCTTCGGGAGGTGGGAACGGTCCGTGCTGACGTGTTCGTCCGTGCAACTCTCTTACGATCGGTAAGTCTATAACGATCGCCGGCGAGAACGCAAGCTCTCTGCCTGATACGCACGCCGAGTCGGGCGCGGTCCAAATGGCGGCGCGCCAGGTGTGTCTCGTCCGGAGGCGGCGCGGGAGCCTACGCGTGCGCGCTGGTGATCGCGACCAGCACGAGGGCGAAGCCCAGGAACACGGCCCACAGGGCGATCTGGTCGGGCCGGCGGGTGGCGCGTGTGCCGGCTGCCGCGCGGCGCGATCGCTCGCCGGTGACCGGTCTCGACCAGCGGCCGCGGGCTGATCGGGCGCGAACCCTGCCCCGTGATCCGAACGGTGCGACGCTCGCGCGGCGGAGCAGTCGGGCGCGATCACGGGTGCCGCGGGCGTCGCGGTCGGGCCACCGGGCTGTTCGAGCTGCTCGCGGAGATGTTCGACATCTGCCCACCAGGCGCGGGCCTCGTTGTGCGACATGTGGACGTCCTCTTCTCGGACGCTTACGGGGTTAGCTGACGGGCTCGCGCTGAAAGAGCTGCGCTATGCCGGAATTCCCGGCGATTCGCCCCATGTTCTCGGGTCCCCCGCTCCCCGGCGCCATCTGCCGTCAGGCCGATCACGTCGGGAGATTCAGCGGTCTATGACGCCCTGAATGGTAGCTCAGGAGGGCGTCGGAGCCGTGCTCACGGACGTGGGCGCGCCGCCGGTGGTCGTGGCGGGGTCGCTCTTGACGCCTTCGCCGCGGCCGGCGACGGCCTCGATGTATGCGGCGACGTCCTTCGAGTCCTCGCCGCGCAGCAGCAGCGCCGGCATGTTGCCGTTGCCCCGCGCGCGCCCGATCTGGATCGCGTTCGTGATCAGCCCGGCGGGCGGGCGGAGCACGTCGAGGTTCGGACCGATCTTGCCGACCGAGTTCGACGCCTGCAGCGTGTGGCAGGTCGCGCAGTTCTGGGCGAACAGTTCGCGCCCGTGTGCCTGCGCAGCGGTCAGATCCACCCCGCCGACGGCCTTCGTGTCGGCGCTGTCGGCGTTCCTGACGAGCAGCAGCAAGCGGAAGCGCGAGACCGATCCCCACGCACACGATCAGGACGCCTGTGTAGAGGAACCCATTCGACTCACGCGAGGGCGATGTGCCGGCAGGCTTGCGTCGCGAGGCGAACGCGACACCCAGGACAAGCAGCCCGACGAGAATGAACGCGGAGACGAGTGCGGCGAGAGCGAGCATCGAGGCGCCAGATTACACGCCACGGTCCGCAGAACGCGCTGTCGTCGGGTCGCGCGTGCGGGCCTGGCGCGTGCGCGAGGGGAAGGCGTTCACCGGCGACGCCCCTGAGCGAAGGACATCACGGGCGGCGCGACGGCCCGAAACCCCGCCGAATCGCCCCCGGCCGCCACCATCGCCCCTCCCTCGCGCTCCTCCCGCAGGCGTTCCAGCTCCCGCAGATCCAGCGGTGAGAAGTCCTTGATCTCGGCGTCGGGACGGTCGGGCGTCTCGAGCGCCATCACGCGGCGGACGAGAACGTTGATTCCCCCACCCGCCGCGGGATGGCGCTCGAGCAGACCCTCTGCGATGACCAGCGGCTCGGTGCGGACCGCGAGCCGGTGACGCTCGTAGACCTGGGGCGGGACGACGAGGTTCACCGTCCCGTGCTCGTCCTCCAGGAGCATGAACACGATCCCGCTCGCCGTGCCCGGGCGCTGGCGTGCCACGACCAGACCGCCCACACGCACCCGCGAGCCGTGGGCGATCCGCGCGAGATCCGCACTCGTCACACCGCCGCGCTCGCGCAGCCCGTCGCGCAGGAGCTCGAGTGGATGGGTGGCGGTCGTCAGGCCGGTCGTGGCGTAATCGGCGAGCATCGACTCCCAGGGGCCCAGGCGCGCGAGCCGCGGCGCCGAGGGCAGGTCGAGCGGCAGCGTCAGCTGCGTCCCCTCGCGCCCGTGGACCGACAGCGGAGCGGCCGCGATCCCCAGGCGCCAGAGCGCCTCGCGGCGGGCGTACCCAGCGGACCCGGCGGCCATGCCCGCGCTCGTGAGGGCATCACAGGCGCCGGACCACGCGAGCCGCTCCAGCGACGACCGGCCCGTGCCCGCGCGAGAGGCCAGGTCCTCCAGCGAACGGAACGGGCCGCGCTCCTCCCGCTCGGAGACGATCGCGGCGACCTCGTCGCCGCGGACCCCGAGGACATGCCCGAGGCCCAGGCGCACCGCGCCCTCGGGCGTGACCGTGCACCCGACCCCGCTGGCGTTGACCTCCGGCGGCTGGACCTCGATGCCACGGCGCTGCGCCTCGTGCACCAGCGCGTCGGGCGGGTAGAAGCCCATCGGCTGCTCGTCGAGCAGCGCGGCGAGGAACTCGGGTCCGTAGTGGACCCGCAGCCACGTCGACTGGTAGGCGAGCAGTCCGAACGCGGCGCCGTGGGCCTTGGGGAATCCGAAGCCGGAGAACCCGATGATCATGCTGAAGACGCGCTCGGCCAGCGCCTCGTCGACGTCGTCCCAGCGAGCCATCGCCCCGTCGACGAAGCGCCGGTGGTGGGACTCCACCGCCGCGACGGAGCGCTTGCGGCTCATCGCACGCCGCAGTCCCTCGGCCTCACCGGGCGAGAAGCCGGCGAAGGCCATCGCGACCTCGATCACCTGGTCCTGGAAGATGATCGTGCCGAGCGTGTCGCGCAGGACGGGTTCGAGCGACGGGTGCTCATAGGGGACGATGTACGAGGGATCCCTGCGCAGCGCCTGGCGACGCTTGATGTAGGGATTGACGGCACCGCCCTGGATCGGGCCGGGGCGCACGATCGCCACCTGGATCGTGATGTCGTCGAGGTTCTCCGGGCGTGTGCGCAGCAGCGAGGCCATCTGCGCACGGCTCTCGATCTGGAAGACACCGGTGGTCTCGGCGTTCTGGATGGCGTCGTAGGTCTGAGCGTCGTCGTAGGGGATCCGCGAGAGGTCGATGCGCTCCCCGCGCCGCGCGGCGATCTGCTCGACGCAGCGTTCGACCGCGGAGAGCATCCCGAGGCCGAGCAGGTCGATCTTCAGAAAGCCCGCATCGGCGCAGGAGTCCTTGTCCCACATCACCATCTGGCGCCCCTCCATCGCTGCGGGGACGACGGGACAGCAGTCGATCAGCGGGCGCGTCGCGATGATCATCCCGCCCGAGTGCTGGGAGAGATGGCGTGGAAGCCCGTAGGCCTCCTGGGCGAGCGCGGCGAGGTGCCGCCAGCGCCCCTCGCCCTCACGCCCCGGGCCGAGCGCCGTGACGATGTCGGCATCGATGCTCCTCGTCGACCAGCCCTCCGATCCACGCGCGACGCGCTCGATCTCCCCCGGCGGCAGACCGAGTGCCTTGCCCAGCTCACGGATCGCACCCCGCGCGCGATAGGTCGGAAAGGCGGCGACGAGCGCCGAGCGATCGTGCCCGTAGCGCTCGTGGATCCGCGGGATCAGGACCTCGCGCACGTCGCGCGGGAAATCGAGGTCGATGTCCGGCAGCGCCGAGATCTCCTCGTTCAGGAACCGCCCGAGGAAGAGCTTGTTGGCGACGGGATCGACGTGCGAGAGGCCGGTGAGGTAGCAGACGATCGAGGAGACCGACGAGCCACGGCCGCGCCCCGGCGGCAGCAGCGCGCGCGCCGTGCTCGGCCCACGGACCTCGACGGCGACCTCGCGCGCCAGCTCCAGCATGTCGCGGTGCAGCAGGAAGAAACCGGACAGGCCCAGCCCGGCGATCAGGTGCAGCTCCTCCTCCAGCCGAGCGGAAGCCTCCACACGCAGCGGGTGCCCGAGCGGATAGCGATGCCCGAAGCTCGTGTCGCAGGCCTCGGCGAGCGCGCGGTCTGCATCGTCGTCCTCGGCGCCCGGGTAGCGATAGCCGAGATCCTGCGTCAGGTCGAAGGTCAGCGTCGCTGCGAGCCGGGCCGTCTCGGCGACGGCCTGTGGATGATCCTCGAAGCGCGCGGCCATCGCCGCCGGGGTGGCCAGCACGTGCGCGTGGTTGCCGCGACGCAGCGGCTCGGAGGCGTCGAGCGTCGTGTGCTCGCGGACGGCGACGAGCACATCCTGCAGCCGCGCACGCGCCGGCGTGTGCGCATGGACGTTGCCGGTGGCGACGCACGGCACCCCCAGCCGCTCGGCAAGCCCCGCGAGCCCGCGGTTCAGCGTGCGGTCGTATCGGGCGAAAGGACGCTGCAGCTCGACCCTGAAGGCATCCGGGCCGAAGGCCTTCAGCAGCCGTCGCATCGTCGGCTCGTCGCGCACCCCGCGCCGCGCGCAGCCGCTGAGACAGACGAGCCCCTCGGCATGCTCCTCGATGTCGCGCAGCTCGAGACTCGGGTGCACTGCGATCCCGCCCGTCGCGCGTGTGGCTGTGCGCGCGGGTCAACAGCCGGCAGAGGCTCGACCAGCCGCGCGCGTCGCGCACGAGCAGCGTGAGATGCCGGTGCTCGGCCTCCAGCGGCTCCCCATCGTCGCGAAAGCTGACCTCCGCCCCGTGGATCGCCCGCAGGCCGGCCGCCTTCGCCGCCTGCGCGAACTCCATCGAACCGGAGACGCTGTCATGGTCGGTCAACGCGAGCGCCGTGTGGCCGCGCTGCACCGCGGCCTCCACCAGATCGTCCGGGAGCGATGCTCCGTCGAGGAACGAGAAGGCCGAGTGGCAGTGCAGTTCGACGTACGACACGAACGTATGTTCGCATACCCCGGGGACGTCATGCCATGCCGACCCGAAGTGGCCTGCAGGTCCCGCTGGCATGCCAGGCACCGCCCGGGTCGCGCTCAGCCGCATGTTCCAGGCGAAGCGTCTCGACCAGGCCCTCGGCGCCGCCGCCCAGTCCCACGCCGGCCGAGAGCACCACATGACCGCCGGTGTGCCGCGCGTCGAATGCGTAGACCCGCACCTGCCCGGAGCCCGCCACGTCGAGCCGCGCGCGCAGCCCGTCGGAGACCGCGACCGCATCACCCAGCCGCAGCCGCGGGCGGCGCAGCGCACGCACGAATGCCCCGGCGACCGCAAGGTTCGCCGGGTCGGTCAGGTCGAGGTGGCGTTCGACCTGCACGACGCGCCCACGCCGCAGGGCGGCAGATGCGCGCCCACGAGCCCCCGCAGCGGCCCGGGAAGCGACACCCCGGCCTGCACCCGGAGGGACTCCGTGACCGCCAGATCGAGCGGCTGCCCGTCGCGATCGGTCGTCAGCGCGTACCGCTCGTCGCGGCGCAGCGCCGCCCGCGCCCCGGCGTCCAGCCCCCCACCCGCCCGACCGTGCCGAGCAGTTCGTTGCGCCGGCGGATCAGGAAGGTCCGCTCGCCCGTGCGGTGATCGACCCGCGAGCCGAGCACGTCCTCGGTGTCGAGCTCCAGCCCGACAGCGCCGAGCGCGCCTCGCACCGCTGTGTCGAGACCATGCTCGCCGTAGCTCACGTCGGGCTGCGGAGGCGGCGGAGCCCTCACGGTGCATGAGGCCCACGCGCCCGGCGGTCGGCGCGACGGAGGCGAGCCGACGGATCAGCTCATCGCCCGCCCGGGCGCCGGCGAGATGCCAGACGCGGCCGTGGCCCAGACGCGCCTCCACCGATCCGCCGGCGAGGTGCCGGCCGTGCGGTCACCGATGCGCAGCTCACCGCCGATGCTCACCCCCACGCCTCCGCCGCCGCGCTCGACGAGCGTCACGACCTCGGTGCCGTCCGAGCGGCGCTCGCGGATCAGCGTCTGCCCGCCGCCGAGACGGACGAACGCGAGCCGCACGCTCACGTCACTCGACGCCGTGCGCGAGGCGATCACGCACGGCTCGGCGCGCCTGGCACAGCTCCCGCCGCCGATGGGCACAGCCCGCGGAGCGATCTCCGCGACGACGGCATCGGCGATCCCGGTCGCCGACACGGCGAGCCCTCCGGCCGCGAACACGGCGAGGGCCAGCAGGACGAGGGCGACGTACTCGAGCGTCGACTGGCCGGCGGAATCGCGCACGCCAGGACAGTCGCGCCGATCGTGTGACGGGACAACGCGGCATCCGTGCCGTATCAGGGGTGGAACCGAGGCCGCGCTCAGGCTCCCGGGTGCCGCCTGCGCGTAGCGCAGCGAGCCCGGCGTGGTGAGCAGCTCGCCGGTCTCCAGCAGCGTCTTGAGGCCGGACAGGATCATCGGCCAGCCGCCGTAGAGCTCGCTGTTGGCGTCCTCGCGCAGCTCGTCGTGCGTGACGGTCAGCCGGCACGAATCGCCGACGGGCTCGATCTCCCAGGTGACGCGCGAGGAGCCCTCGCTCTCGACCTCCTCGCTCCACAGCGCGGTGAAGCTCTGGACGAGCCGATGCGGCGGGTCGACCTCGAGGTTCTCCCCGCCCAGCAGCGCCGCGGGCGCCATCGGGTGCACGCCCTCGTACCGCGAACCCGTCGTCCAATCCGAGCGGACGCCGACGCCGAAGTTGTACTTCGCCCGCTGCTCGCTGTCGGTGATCGCCTCCCACAGTCGCTCCGGTGTCGTCTTGATGTAGATCTCGTACACCTTCTCCATGCCGCACTCCCATCGGGTTGAGCTGATGGGCGAGCACAATACGTGACCTTTTAGTCACGTGTCAAGCCGAGGCATCCCATCATCGATGCCGGAACCAGCTGCCGGCCTACAAGATCGCGGAAGACCACGAGGTCACGCCCGTCGACCGTCACGACCTCCCAGTAGCGCCGGCGCAGCGGCCTGTCCGTCCACCAGCGATCCTCGATCAGCCAGGACTCGCGCACGGAGATCACCTCATGGCCGTCGATGCCGAGCGGCCGCCCGCCGGCCCGGCGAACACCTGCGCGGGCCGCGGCACACCGAGGCGGCGAGCACCCGGGGTCATCCTTCGAACGGCGTCAGCACGGCACGGCGCTCCGGCACCCGCGAGTCGGGGTCGACCGACAGCACCCGCAGCGCCGCCTCCGGCCCCGCGACCGCGCGCGCCTGGCCGACCGCTTCGCGCAGGCGCTCGGCGCGCTGGACCTGCTTGTCGTCGAACAGCGCACGCCCACCGGCGCTCGACGGGCCGAGCCGTTCCGCGGACAGGCGCAGCGACTCCGCCGGGGCCGGGAGCAGTTGCAGCCGCGAGGTCAGCGCCAGGCGCATCCGCAGGGGGTCGGCCAGCGGTTCGCGGAAGACGACGCGCTCGCGCCACGTGCCGCCTTCGACGAGCACCGCGGAGATGACGGCGGCGCGCAGCGTCCTGCCACGGCGTTCGGGGCGGGCGAGCAGGCGATCGATCAGCAGGCCGAGCGCACGCTCGAGCTGTGTGCCGGAGGCGGACTCCTCGAGGTCGAGCGTCTCCTCGAGCAGCTCGCCGGGCACGCGCGGACGCAGCGGCGTGTCACGACCGTGGGCGAGGTCGTGCGCATGCAGGCCGGCGGACCCGAAGCGGTCGGCCACGGCGCCCCGGTCGAGCGCCGCCAGCTCGCCGAGGGTCATGATGCCCAGGCGCTCGAGCGCACTCGGCAGCGCGGCCGTCTGCGGGCGCCTGCGCAGCAGCGCGACCGGCTCGTGCAGCCAGGTCCTCGGCGCCGCGGACGATGTGGGCCCGGCGCGTGCGGGCACGACCGGCGGCGGCCAGCGCGCAGAAGCGCGACGGGCCCGCGCCGATGCGCGCGGGCAGCCGCAGCGCCCCGCGGACCGCCTCGACGACGCCGTCGAGCGAGCCGCCGTGCAAGCCGGCCCAGGCCGCGCGCCTCGAAGCACGCGACGCCCGGCCGCTCGTCCTCGACCGCCGCCCCGACGAGCTCCAGCCGCGTCAGGATCTTCTCCCAGGCGTCGACGACGCCGACCGGGTCCGGCGGGGTCAGTGCCAGGCGCGGCGCCCGCGCGAGCGCCTCCCCCAGCCGCATCCCCGGATGGATGCCCAGCGCCTCGGCGGCCTGCGAGACCTCGCCGACCACCTGCTCGCGACCGGGCTCCGGCGCCAGCGCCATCGGCCCCTGCGCCAGCGCGGCGCGTCCACCTGCGGCGACGACGAGCTCGAAACGTGGCAGGAGAACACAGATCACCATGGAATCGAACACATGTTCGCATCGAGGTACCCGTCATGCAAGCGGCGTGCGAGGATTCGTCGCGTGACCGACCTCGCCGCGCGTCTGCGCGAACTCCACCGCCCCGGTGACCCGCTGCTGCTCGCCAACGCCTGGGACGCCGCCAGCGCCCTGCGCTTCGAGACGCTCGGCTTCCCTGCGATGGCCACCACCAGTGGCGGGGTCGCCCGGGCGCTCGGGTTCGACGACGGGCAGAACACGCCGGTCGACGAGATGCTCGACGCCGTCACCCGGATCGCCGCCGTCGTCACGGTGCCCGTCACCGCGGACATGGAGGCCGGCTACGACCTGGCGGCCGACGAGCTCGGCCGAGCGCGTGCTGCAGACCGGTGCCGTAGGGCTGAACTTCGAGGACAGCGACCACACCACTCCCGGCGGGCTCGTGCCGGCCGAGGACCACGCGGCGCGCATCGCGACGCTGGCCGGCGCGGGCCTCGTGGTGAACGCACGCATCGACGTGCACCTGAACGCCGTCGGCGAGCCCGGGACGCGCCTGGACGAGGCGCTGCGGCGCGCCGCGCTCTACCTGGAGGCCGGCGCGACCAGCGTCTTCCCGATCCTGCTCGACGACGAGGACGAGCTGGAGGCGTTCGTCACGCGCGCCGGCGCCCCCGTGAACGCCCTGCTGTACGCCGGCAGCCCGTCGCTCGCGCGCCTGCGTGATCTGGGCGTGGCCCGGGTGAGCGTCGGCTCGGGCCTGGCGAGCGCGGCACTCGACCATGCCGAGTCGATCGCCGCTGCGCTGGCCCGCGGCGACGACGGCCCGCTGCGCCGCGCCGACGGCGAGCTGTAGGAGTCGGCGTGTCCTCCCCGGCACCTTCGGCGCTGCGCGATGCGGCCTGGCGCCCGACGCCGGCGCAGCTCGTGCGGCTGCTCGCCGGGCTGACCGTCTTCGGCTTCGGGGAGGCGCTGATCGTCCTCTCGAAGCTCGGCAACTCGCCATGGACCGTGCTCGCCTCCGGCGTCTCCAAGCAGACGGGACTGGACATCGGGACCGCGACGATCCTGATCAGCGTCGTCGTCCTGTTGCTGTGGATCCCGCTGCGCGAGCGGCCCGGGTTCGGCACGATCGCGAACGCGATCGTCGTCGGGCTGGCGATCGACGCGACCCTGGGCCTGTTCTCGTCGCCGGACGCGCCTGGCCCTGCGCGTCGCTGCTGCTGTTCAGCGGCATCGCCGATCGTGGGCCTCGGCAGCGGGCTGTACATCAACGCGGCGCTCGGCCGCGGCCCGCGCGACGGGCTGATGACGTCGCTCAGCCATCACACCGGCCGGCCGATCGCACTCGTCCGCACGGCCATCGAGCTGACCGCGCTCGTCGTCGGCGTCGCCCTCGGCGGGCTGTTCGGCATCGGCACGATCGCGTTCGCGCTGCTGATCGGCCCGGCGGTGCACCTCGCTCTGCGGCTGTTGCCGCAGTCGGCGCCGCTGCCCGCGTACGTCGACCCCGTGCAGAACTAGCAGGAGACCGGCGGTTCAGCCGGCTCCGAACATCTTCCCCAGGCGCATCGCGACGCCCCAGTCGCCGGCGAGGTCGAGCCGGCCGTCGAGCAGCGCGCGCCCAGGGCCGAGCTCGCCGGCGGCCATCCGCAGGACGTCGGCCGCACGCGCCGTGACCGTCACGTCCGCGTAGTCGCGCCGCCGGGACCGAACCGCGCGATCGCGAGGTGGTCGGTGACCTCGACGGTCCAGACGTTGACGCGGTCGCCCGATCCGCGCAGGTCGAACTGCAGCTCGCCGTTGAAGCCGCGCGCCCCCGCCGGGATCGAAGCGGCGCACGAGCCGCCCGAAGACGATGCGCTGCGCCGTCCGCGAGCCCGCCACGCGATCGAGCCGGCGATCGCTCGAGCGAGCCACGAACGAGCGAAATGCGACTTCTGAGCGGGTGGGCATGCCGACGATCAGGCTAGAGGGATGCGCACCGCCCGCGAACATAGGACGGGCCCCCTTGCGGAGGCCCGTCCCGTAGTACGCCGGTAAGCCGGATTCTGTCGTGGACAGTCATCCATCTCTGCGACCTACCTGGACCTTGGCGGGCAGCCTGCGAACGGTCCTGCTTGGTCTTGCATCCGGTGGGGTTTGCCTGGCCGCCGTGTCACCACGACGCCGGTGCGCTCTTACCGCACCATTTCAACCTTGCCTGTGCGCGGATGGGCGGACGTCCAGCCCACCCACGCCATCGGCGGTGTATTTCTGTGGCACTGTCCCGCGGGTTTCCCCGGGTCGGTCTCCCGACCACCGCGCCCTGTGATGTCCGGACTTTCCTCGAAGGATGTCTCTCCTCCGCGACTGTCTGGCGTACACGAGCGAGAGTAGCGCCGATGATCGGACGCGTACAGGTCAGCTGAGCTCGGCGGAGCAGTCCGCGCAACGGCCACCGACAGGCCGCGGCCCGTGTCCGTGGCGGGGCAGCATCGCCCCGCCGCAGACCGGGCACGCGGCCGTCCGGTCGGAGCGGAGGCCCTCCCATACGCCGACGAGAACCTCGTCGAGCGTGAGCCTGCCGCGGTCGTCGAGCTCCGGGAGGGCGTGACGATCGTCGCGGAGCGACGAGGGCACGCGGGTCGAGCTCGAAGGTGAAGGTCGTCTGCGACCGGGAGATGGTGGCGGTGGTCATGGCTAACGCACGCTCCTGAAGAGACCGACGACGCGGCCCAGGACGCGGACGTCCTTCGAGCGGATCGGCTCCATCGTCTGGTTCTCCGGCTGCAGCCGGACGTGATCGCTCTCGCGGAAGAACCGCTTGACCGTGGCCTCCTCACCCGACCAGGGCGACGACGATCTCGCCGTCGCCGGCGGTGTCCTGCGGGCGCACGACGACGTAGTCGCCCTCGAGGATGCCCGCGTCGATCATCGAGTCGCCGCGCACGCGCAGGACGTACTCGCCGTCCTCGCCGCCGGCGGCCTGCGGGACCTGCACGTACTCCTCGATGTTCTCCTCGGCGAGGATCGGCTGGCCGGCGGCGACGGAGCCGACGAGCGGCAGCCCGGGGCTCGCGACCTTGCTGAGCGCCTCCTGGACCGCCGCGCCCGCCCCACGGGTCGCGCGATCGAGGAGCTCGAGCGCTCGCGGCTTGGACGGATCGCGCCGCAGGAGACCGAGCTTCTCGAGGTTGGCGAGATGCGCGTGGACCGTCGAGGAGGACGTGAGGCCGACCGCCTTTCCGATGTCGCGAACCGTCGGCGGGTAGCCGTACTTCGCCGAGTACGTCTTGATGAAGTCGAAGATCTCCTGCTGGCGCTTGGTCAGATCCATCGTGGCCCCAAAGGTGTCGAAGCGAACATGTGTTCGATAAGGTAGCGCGCCCTCTGGACGGAACGCAAATGCCCGTGGATTCAGCCCCGCCCGCCCCCGCGCGGGCCGGTGACGGGCGCCGTCCCGCTGCTATCCTCGCCGTCCCCGCGCGTGCGCGGGCCGCTCTCGCGCCGATGGCGGAATTGGTAGACGCGCCAGGTTGAGGGCCTGGTGGGCTGAATGGCCCGTGGAGGTTCGAGTCCTCTTCGGCGCATCACACGGCACATCGTGCAGACCGCGGCCCCCGCTCCGGGGGCCGCGGTCGTTATGATCGCGGGCGTCGTTCCGGCGCTGATGGGTCACCGCGCTGATTTGATCGTCTTCAGATCGCTGACCCACCCTGAGCACCTCGCGCCCACCGACCATCTCGCAGGACCAGCCGACCGCCGATCGCGACATCAGCGGCTGGGTCGGCCACGTCATCGTCTGCGGCCTGCACAACGTCGCGCTGCGGACCGTCGAGCAGCTCTACCTCGCCGGGATCCCGGTGGTGGTGATCGACGACGATCCCGACCCGCGCCTCGTGTCGGTCGTCGCAGGCCTGGGGCATCCCCTACATCGCGCGCAACACGATCCTCAGCGACCCGTTCTCGGCCGCGGGCCTCGCGGGCGCGGCGGCCGTGATCTGCGTCGAGAGCTCCGACCTGCACACGCTCGAGACGGCGCTGCTGGTCCGCGACCTGCGCCCCGACGTGCGCGTCGTCGTGCACCTCGACAACCCGGCCGTCGGCGGCGCCGTGGAGGGCATCACCGGCGCCGGGAGCGTCCTCGACGTCGCCGGGCTGTTCGCCCCGTCGGTCGTCGACGCCTGCCTGGGCCGCAGCGCGCACGACCTCGAGCTCGGCGGCCAGCACTTCGTCGCAGCGGAGGTCAGCGCGCCGCGCGACGGGACGCTGCGCGAGCTGTACGGCGACCTGGCGCCCGTCGCGGTCCTCTCGCACCCCGACGAGACGCGTCGTCGCCTGCCCGGGCCGCGACCACCTCGTCCGCGCCGGCGACGACGTGGCACTGCTCGGCACCCCGGCGGCGCTGAAGGAGGCCGGGATCGAGCCGCGCGAGCCGCGCGAGACCGCGGCGCGGCGGGCACCGCGGCCTGAGCCGCCGCATCGCGCTGGGGATCCGCGACGCCGCCGACTACGCCGACACGCGCGGTGCGCGCCACCCTGTTCGCCGGCCTGATCATCTTCGTCGATCTCGACGATCGTCCTGCGGCTCTTCTACGAGGCCGACGGCGGCGCCCACATGACGCTGCTGCAGTCGATGTACTTCACGATCGAGACCGCGGCCACCGTCGGCTTCGGCGACTTCTCGTTCGCGCAGCAGTCACGCCGGCGATGCAGGTCGTTCGCGATCGGGCTGATCATCGCCGGGACGACGTTCGTGAGCCTGCTGTTCGCGTTCGTCACCAACGCCCTGGTCAGCCGGCGCATCGAGGCCTCGCTCGGACGGGCCCGCGTGCGCGGCACCGAGGGCCACGTGATCCTGATCGGCCTCGGTTCCGTCGGGCATGCGCATCCTCGAAGGGCTGCACCGAGCGCGGGCGCGAGGTCGTCGTGATCGAGCGCGACGAGGACAACCGCTACGCCAGCCAGGCACGCCTGCTCGGCGTCCGCGTGATCGTCGGCGACGCGACGCTCGCGCCGCACGCTCGAGGCCGCGAACCTCTCGACCGCGTCGGCCGTCGCCGTGCATGACCTCGAACGACATGACGAACATCGAGACCGGGCTGGCGGTCCGCGAGGGGCTCGCGCGACCGCTGGGAGGACGTGCCGGTGATCCTGCGCGTGTTCGACCGCTCGCTCGGCCACCGGCTGGAGGAGACGTTCGACTTCCGCCACGTCTGGTCGACCGCGGCGATCGCGGCGCCGTGGTTCGTCGGCGCGGCGATCGGCATGGGCGTGCTCGCCACGTTCTACGTCGGGCGCCAGCCGTTCCTCGTCGCGCGGCTGACGGTGCGCGACGGCGGCGGCCTGGCCGGCCTGGAGATGCGCGCGCTGACGGCGAACGTCCGGGTGATGGCGATCAGCCGCGGAGCCGACGGCGGCCGCCTGGAGTACCCGCCGCGCCGCGACACGCGCTTCGCCGCCGGCGACCGCGCCTACCTCGTCGGCCCCTACGAGGAGCTGATGCAGGTCCTGCGCACCGACCAGACGACGGCCGCCGGCTGAGCTACGCGGCGACCTGCATCCGCGTCCGCTGCTCGGCGAACTCGGCGCCGACCGCGCACAGCACCTCGAGCATCGCTGCCTTCGCCGGCGAGGCCCACGCGTCGGACAGCGTCGCCGCGACGATGCTGCGATGTGGCGGGCGCGCGCCGAGCGACCGCACGACGACGTCGTCGCGGACGGTGACCAGGGCGAGATCGGGAATCAGCGAGACGCCGACGCCGGCGGCGATGAATCCCTGGATCGCGTTGTAGTCGTCGATCTGGAACGCGACGTTGGGCTCGAATCCCGCGGCGGCGCAGGCGCGCAGGAGGATCCGTCCGTCCGGGCACGTCCCGGAGCTCGACCCCATGATCCAGTCGTCGCCCGACAGGTCCGCCAGCTTCAGCCGTGAGCGCTCGGCCAGCGGGTGGCCCGCGGGGAGCACGACGTGCATCCGGTCGTCCAGCAGCGGCGTGCGCTCCAGGTCATCGGCGACGAGCTCGTCGCCGACGGCCTCGATCGCCAGGGCGATGTCCGCCTCGCCGGCCTTGACGAGCGCCATCCCGTCCTCGGGCTCGGCCGGGCGCAGCGTCAGCTCGACCGCGGGATGCGCCGCGCGGAAGCGGGCGATCGCGGGCGGCACCAGCGAGGAGGCCACGCTCGGGAACGCGACGACGCGCAGGCGCCCTCCGCGCAGACCGGCGATCGCCTCGAGCTCCGACTCGGCATCGGCGAGCCGCGCGAGGATCGCGTCGGTGTGGTCGACGAGCGTGCGGCCGGCATCGGTGAGTCGCACGCCGCGCGCCCCGCGCTCGACCAGCTTCGTTCCGGTCTCGCGCTCGAGGGCTGCGATCTGCTGGGAGATCGCGGACTGGGTGTAGGCGAGCGACTCGGCTGCGGCGGAGAACGACCCGCAGTTGGCGACCTCGCGGAGGACCTTCATTCGGCGGACGTCGAGCATCAGTGAAGCTTATACCAGGTGAGCGCTTATGTCATTTGTGCTTCTAGGTGCCAGGTGCCACCCTGTGATCCATGAGCACTACAGCCACCACCCACACACACAACCGGGACGCGGCCGACGTCATCGTGCTCCGCCCCGCCGACGGACGCGACGACCCCGCCCTGGTCCGCCTCGCACACCTCGACAGCTCCGCGCCACTGCGCGGCGACATCCTCGTCGCCGAGCACCGCGGGCAGATCGTCGCGGCACGCGAGAGCGCAAGCGGCCGGTCGATCGCGGATCCGTTCATGCCGACCACCGACCTCCTGATGGCGCTCGCCGCCAGGGCCGGAGTCCGGCGCGAGATCACCGCGAGCGCACCGCGCCGCGCACTCGTGCACGGCTTCTCACCGCTGGAGCAGCTGCGCCACGCCTGAGCCGCCCTACGGCGCGCCGGCCCGGGCACCCGGGCCGGCGCTCGCCGTCCGATCCCGACGTGCGACGCTTCAGCGATGGCTGAGGACTTCACCTGGCGCGACGGCGAACGCACGATCCGGTTCGGGCGCGGGGCGCGCGGCGACGCGCCCGCGCTGCTCGGTGACGGGTACACGCTGCTGACCACCACGCGCGCCCTGCATGCGGCACCGGAGCTGGCCGATGCGGCGCAGACCGTCGAGCTCGTCGGCGCCGGCCGCGTGGACGACCTCGCGGGCGACGTCCTCGAGCGCGGGCCCGTCGCCGGACCGATCGTCGCGTTCGGTGGCGGTCGCGTGATCGACGTGGCAAAGGCCATCGCCGCCGCCTCGGGCCCGGGCGCGATCGTCGCCGCGGTTCCCACGACGCTCAGCGCCGCCGAGATGACGTGGGTCCACCGGCACGCGCGCGGTGTCGACCCGGCGACCGCGCGCGCACGACCACGGCTCGTGCTGAACGACCCGGCGCTGTCCGCCTCGCAGCCGCTCTCAGAGCTCGCCGCCAGCGCGGCCAACGCCCTGGGTCACGCGATCGAGGGCGCCACGACGGCCGTGGGCACCCCCGTTCCGACGCTCGCGGCGCGCGATGCCGCGCGGCGCCTGGCGCTCGCGTGGCCCGGCGACGGCGAGCCCGACCGTGACGAGCTTGCGCTGGGCGCACTGCTGTCCGGCTACGCGATCGACGCGAACTGGTACGGCCTGCACCACGTGATGAGTCAGACCCTCGTGCGCGAGGCGGCCGTGGGCCACGGCCCGGCGAACGCCGCGATGCTGCCCGTCACGACGGCGGCGCTGCGTGAGCGCAACCCGGCCGCGCTGGACGCGCTCGATGACGTCGCCGGCGAGGCGATGGAGGACGTCGCGCGCCGCTTCGCGCAGCTCGCGGGCAGCACGCGCCTGCGTGATCTGGGCGTCCGCGAGGACGCCCTCGACGCCTACGCGCAGGCCGCCTCGCAGCGCTCCGAGCTGGCGCTCACGCCGCCGCCCGCCGGCCCGCCGAGCTGCTCGAGCTGTACCGGCGCGTGTGGTGACGCGGGTACGCGTCCTAGTGCCAGGGCTTCGTGACGTCCAGGACGCAGCAGATGACCCAGACGATCGCGAGCGCGACGGTCCAGCGGTTCAGGTTGCGCTCGACGAGCGACCCGCCGCCGAGCGAGCCCTGGCCGCTGCCGACGCCGAAGGCGCCCGAGAGCCCGGCATCCTTGCCCGAATGCATGAGGATCAGGAAGATCAGGATGATCGACGTGAGGACGGTCAGACGCGTTGAAGATGAAGGTCATCGGTCAGCGATGGTAGCGATCTCGGGGGTTTCCGGCGAGATCGGCGTCGTCGTCCTCGGCGGTCGCGGCGCCGCGGGCGCGGGCTCCCCGAGGCTGTCGAGCTCGTGCAGGATCTCCACCGCCTCGGCGCGCAGCTCGCGGTCGGCGGCGCGCCAGTCCGCTTCGGAGAGCTTGCCGGTCCGGTAGTCCATCTCCGTGTCGCGGATCTCGCCGTACTTGGCGTCGCGCGCCGCGCGCAGGTCGGCCAGGCGACCTTCCGTCGTCTCCAGGCTGCGCTGCGCGTTCGCCGCGGCGCAGCGGCTGCCCGACGAACCAGACGGCGGCGAAGACCAGCGCGATGACGGCGATCGGGATCAGGAAGTCCATCGCAGGTCCCTACGCGCGGCCGAGGTCCTGCGCGACGCGCGCGGCGTACCGCGCGCGAACCCGCCCGCGCACGGTTCCGGGGTTCGGCCATGCCGCGGTGATCCCGCCGAAGAGCACGATCAGCGATCCGAACCAGATCCACGCCGGTCAGCGGCGAGACGATGATGCGGAACTGCGCGGCGGGAGCGTCCGTGCGATAGCGCTGCACGAGGCCGCCGAGCGCCTGGCGCCAGGAACAGCGAACGGGCGCGCTCTCCGAGGCCGTTCTTCGCCGCCCTGGCGAACACCGCGTCACCCCTGCGGATGATCGGGAGGAGCGCCGAGATGTCGGGCTGCATCGCCACCCACAGGTCGCGCCGGGCCCCGGCCTTCAGGCCGATCTCGCTCGTCGACTCGCCGATGAAGTAGCGGCTGAGGACGCCGACCATCGGCGCGTTCGCCGGGTAGTAGCCGCGGTTGGGCTGCAGGAGCGCGACCTGCTTGCCGTCCTTGGTGACCCGCACCGTCGAGCCGAGGCTGATGCGCTCGAGCTCGCCGGCGCGCTGTTCGATCTTCGCCGTCGGCCTGACGTTCGTGTAGACGTAGCCGCCGACCGTCACCGACTGGCCGGAGCCCAGGCGCACGTCGCGCTCGTGCTGGAACGCCGACGAGGCGGCGACGCCGATGAAGACGACGGAGATCCCGATGTGGACGATGTAGCCGCCGTAGCGCCGGCGGTTGCGCTTCACGAGCCCGGTCAGCGCCCCGGCCGGGCCGTCGCCGGTCATCAGCTGGCGGGCGCGCATCCCCCGCCACAGCTCCTGCACCGCGACGGCGATGGCGAACGAGGCGACGACGAACAGCAGGAACGAGGCGACGTCGTCGGTCGCATTCGTGAACGCGACCAGCAGGACTCCGACGAGCGCCGTGAAGAACACCGGCCCGCGCACGCTGCGCCACAGCCGCGACGGACTGGCGCGACGCCAGGCGATCACCGGCCCGATGCCGGAGAGCAGCACGAGGATCAGCACGAGCGGCACCGTGTAGCGGTCGAACCACGGCGGGCCGACCGCAGACTTCGAGCCCGGTCACCGCCTCGGAGATCAGCGGGAAGAACGTGCCCCAGAAGACGACGAACGCGACGGCGACGAAGACGACGTTGTTGGCCAGGAACGCCGCCTCGCGGGACAGCATCGAGTCGAGCCGCGCCTCGCTGCGCAGCACGTCGTTGCGGCGCGAGACCACGAGGTAGACCGATCCGATGACGAGCACCGCGATCAGCGAGGTGAACGCCCAGGCGATCGTGTTCCCCTCCTCCACGAACGCATGGATCGAATCGAGGATCCCCGAGCGCACGAGGAACGTGCCGAGGATCGCGAGGATGCCCGTCGCGAGCACGAGCGACGCGTTCCAGACCTTCAGCATCCCGCGTTTCTCCTGGATCATCACGGAGTGCAGGAACGCGGTGCCGGTCAGCCACGGCAGCAGCGACGCGTTCTCGACCGGGATCCCAGGCCCAGTATCCGCCCCAGCCCAGCTCGGAATACGACCAGCGGGCGCCGAGGATGATGCCGAAGCCCAGGCACAGCCACGCGGCGAGCGAGAAGAACCGCGTGGCACGGATCCATTCGGCGTCCACGCGGCGCACGATCAGCGCCCCGATCGCGAACGCGAACGGGATCGAGAAGAGCGTGTAGCCCGAGTAGAGCATCACGGGGTGGATCATCATGCTCGGGTGGCGCAGCAGCGGGTTCAGCCCGACGCCCTCGGCGGGGGCGACGGCGACGGTCGTGAACGGCTGCGCGGTCAGCACGAGCAGCCCGGCGAAGAACGCGCCGAGGCCGAGCAGCACCGCCGTCGCGTACGGCGCGACGTCGCGCAGCCGCCCGCGGAGCAGCAGCATCGCGACGCTCGACCACACCGACAGGAGGAAGAGCCACAGCAGCAGCGAGCCCTGCTGCGAGGACCACATCGCCGCCCCGCGGTAGTACCAGGGGGTCGTCGTCGACGAGTGCGACGCGACGACGGTGTACGAGAAGTCCGAACGCAGGAACGCGATCTCGAGGATCACGAACGCGGCGGTCACGAGCATCGCGACGGCGTACAGCGAGCGGCGACCCGACAGCACGAACGCGTCGTGACCGGTGCGAGCCCCGTAGACCGACGCGACGGCGCCGTATCCGCAGAGGCCGAGCGCGATCAGCAGACAGGCCTGGCCGACGGTCGCCATCAGCTCAGGAAGGCTGGCCGGCGGTGTTCTGCTTGTCGGAGAACTTCGACGGGCACTTCGTGACCAGCGAGTCCTTCTCGCCGACGAAGGTGTCGCCGTGCTTGCGGACGTTGATGATGACCTCGCGGCCCTCGCGGAACGGATCCGGCACGGCGCCGGTGTAGCTGACCGGGACGGATGTCGTCCCGGTGCGATCGCGAACGCGGAAGTCGATGCCGTCGTGGGTCCGCACGAGCGATCCGTCGACGACCTTGCCGGTCAGCTGATAGCTCTGCCCCGCGGTGGCCGACGCCAGCAGCTGGCTCGGCTTGACCGCCGAGCTGGAGGCGGAGAAGCTGGTGTAGGCAAGCGCCCCGGCCAGCACGAGTGCGGCGGTGAGCGCGACGACGAGGCGGATGCGGCGCTTGCGGGCGGGGTTCATCGGACCCCTGCAGTATCCCAAACATCGCCCCCGAAGCACCCCGTCATGGCCTTCCGGGCGCGGCCGCGGGCTGCTCGGCGTGATCGGCCAGGCGCGGAAAAACCGGCGCATCACTCAAGGTCGGGAAGGAATATCCGATGTTGGGAGAAACAATGATGCCGTGATGGCGTTTCTCTCTGTACCACACACCATGCGTCCCCGTCGCTCCAACACCGTCACCAAGTCTCCGCGCAGAACCCTGCGTCCGCGCGTCTCGCGTCCGTCCGTGGACGTCCCTCCCGCCACCACGGGCGAGGACGAGCACGCCGCCGCGCTGCAGCGGCGGATCCGCGACAGCGGCGGGCCTGAGGATCACGCGCTGTACACCTGCTCCTGCGGGTACGTGTTCGAGGCCGACGTCCAGGCGGGCGTGCCGTGCCCGCACTGTGGCACCGAGCAGACCTGGTAGGTACGTTGCCCGGGTGGGACGCAACCGCCCCCTCGCCTGGCTGATCATCGCCGTGATGGCCGTGGGGTCGGTCTTCATGTGGCTCGGCGTGCCGGCCCTGTGGATCTTCCTCGCGTCCCGCATCGCGTCCCTCGCAGCAGCCGGGCATGGGCATCTACGTGATGCTGATCGTCGGGATCCCGCGCGAGCATCGCGCTCGTCGGCAAGGGGCTTTCGATGCTCAACCGCACGTACGCGCGGGTGACCGACACAGAGGCGGTGCTCTACTCGCGCAACCCACTGCCGTGGCTGCGCTCGATGCGCGGTGAGCGCGGCAGCCCGCGCCCGCGGACCGTGCTCGACGTCGTCATGGTGTGGAGCGTGTCCGTCGCGTGCCTCTGCTTCGCCGTCTGGTTCTTCGCCTTCGCCGGATCGCCCGTGTGACCGCGCGGCTCACGCCCGAGCGACAGCGTCTCGCCCTGCTGGCGGCGATCATGGGCTCGTTCGTCGCGGGACTCGACGCGACGGTCGTCAACGTCGCGCTGCCGGCGATCGGGCGTGACCTCGGCGGCGGGCTCGCCGGGCAGCAGTGGGTGTCGAACGCGTACCTCCTGTCGCTCGGCTCGGTGATCCTGATCGGTGGCTCACTGGGCGACGTGTTCGGCGAGCGGCGCGTGTTCTCGTTCGGGGTCGCCGGATTCGGAGCGGCCTCGCTGCTCTGTGCCCTCGCGCCGTCGATCGAGTTGCTCGTCGCCGCGCGGGGCCTGCAGGGACTGTTCGGCGCGCTGCTCGTCCCGAGTGCGCTGGCGGTGATCGTCAACAACTTCCCCGCCGGACGAGCGTGGCCGGGCCATCGGCACGTGGACGGCCTGGGCGGGAATCGCTTCGGTCGTCGGTCCGTTCATCGGCGGCTGGCTCATCGACGTCGCCTCGTGGCGCTGGATCTTCGCGATCAACGTGCCGTTCGTGCTGGCCACGCTCGCGCTGATCGCCGTCGCGATCCCCGCGCGCGAGCCCGGCGGGACGCGGCGCACCGTCGACTGGTTCGGGGCGGTGCTGTGTGCGATCGGGCTGGCCGGGCCCGTCTACGCCCTGATCCGCCAACCGGACATGGGCTGGTCCCCGCTCGTGATCGTCGCCATGGCGGGTGGCGTCGCGGTGTTCGGTGCGTTCCTGTGGCGTGAGGCCCACACGACCGACCCGATGCTGCCGCTCGGCCTCTTCCGGCGGCGCAACTTCGCCGTCGGGAACATCCAGACGCTGTCGATGTACGGCGGCCTGTCGATCACGTTCTTCCTGCTCGTCGTCTACCTCCAGCAGGTCGCGGGCTTCGACGCGCTGCAGGCCGGGCTGGCGACGCTGCCCGCGACCGTCGTGATGTTCCTGCTGTCACGGCGGTTCGGCGCTCTGGCCGACCGCTTCGGCCCGCGGGCGTTCATGGGCGGCGGCCCGATGGTGGCGACGATCGGCCTGCTCTGGTTCACCCGGATGCCGGCCGACGTCGACTACGCCGTCGACGTGCTGCCGGGGATGCTCGTCTTCTCGCTCGGCCTGTCGATGACCGTCGCCCCGCTGACCGCGACCGTGCTCGCCGATGCGGACGAATCGAATGCCGGCATCGCCTCAGGCGTGAACAACGCGGTCGCGCGCGTCGCCGCGCTGCTGGCGATCGCCGCGCTCGGCGCGCTCGTGGCCGGCAGCTTCAGCTCCTCGATCGACAGCGAGCTGGCGGGCCGGACGCTGACGCCCGCCGCGCAGCGTTCGGTCGCCGAGGCGAAGCAGCAGACGCTCGCGCAGGCGAACGTGACCGGCCTTCCCCCGCGCGAGGCACGGCTCGTCTCGCGCACCGTCCAGCACGCATCGGTCGACGCGTTCCATCTGGGGATCAGCGTCTCGGCGGCGCTCGTCTTCCTCGGCGGCCTGCTCGGGCTCGCCGGGATCGTCAACCCGCGGCGCGAGGTCGATGCGGAGGGCTGCGCCGGCGGGCAGCTTGTGGCGGTTCCCGAAGAGGTCGTCCTCGCGGACGTCGCCCTCGAAAGGGCAGCAGTGCTCCGCACCCCCGAGGCCGTCCCGTAGGGACACGTCTCACCCCCGCCGGAACAGCCGCGAGAGCCATCCGCGCCGTCGCGGCCGGACCTCGTCGCGCAGCGGCAGGCGACCCGCCCCGCGCGCCTTCACGACGCAGGCCGTGTGGGCGTGGCGACGGCGCCGCGGATCGCCGTCCGGGAACACGAGCATGTGGGCGCTCAAGGCCGGGAGCTGCCGGCGGCAGAGCGGGCAGCGGTACGTCGCCGGCTTGGTGCTGGACGCCGGTCGCACCGTGTACCAGCTCGCGTTGAGGAAATCGTCCGTCCCACGCGTGGTGATGGCGTGATCCTACGAAGCCTTGGGCATAGGCTTCACATTGCCCTGAACAGCACTGAAGGAGCGACGATGGACGACGCAGGCATCCTGAACCAGATCGAGCAACTCGTCGAGGAGGAGCACGCGCTGCTGAACATCGATGACGAGGTGCGCCCGCCCGACCAGCACGCCCGCCTGAAGGCCGTCGAGGTCGAGCTCGACCAGTGCTGGGACCTCCTGCGCCAGCGCCGCGCGCGTCGCGAGTTCGGCGAGGACCCGGACAGCGCCACCGTGCGCGACGCCGACACGGTGGAGGACTACCTGCAGTGAGGACGCCCCCTCAGGCGTGCGCGCTCAGCGGCGGGTCCGCGTCGGCATAGACGCGCGCGGCGGCGAGCCTGCCGCTCTCGCCGCGCACGTAGACGGCGAGGCCCGCCTGGGGAGGCACCGCCGTCCGGCCCCAGGCGACCACGTTGTACTCGAGCGCGCAGGAGCGGCCGTCGTCCGTGACCGAGCAATGCTCGAGCTGGACGCCGCCGCCGTTGGAGAAGAACCACGCGTAGAGCGCGCGCAGCTCGTCGGTGCCCCGGTGCAGATGGGCGTCCCCGGCGGGCTCGCGCATGACGCCGTCGGGCTCGAACGCGGCGAGGACCGCTTCGACGTCGCCTGCCGCGAGGGCGCGCTGGTACGCGCCGACGACGTCCGGCTCGTGAAGGTCGAGGTTCGCCTGCAGGAGCGGCGGGCGACTGGCGTGTCGCCCGGTCAGCGGCCAGGTGCTGAAGTACAGGCGCAGCTCGGTGATGCGCTCGTTCTCGTCGTGGTCGGCGGCGAGCGCCAGGGGCAGGCCGATGCGTCCGCCGCCGAGGTCGACGTGGAGGACGAGCTCCTCGACCCCGCGCCCACCCGTGATGACGACGTTGACGTCCTCCACGCTGACATGGCGCTCCGCCAGCCATGAGGTCGTGTCGGCGACGAACCGCCGGAAAGCCGCTTTCGCCCTTGATCCGCCCGCGCAGCGGGAGATGCACCTCGGGCACGGCCGAGAACGAATCGACGAGTGCGTCGACCTCCCCGGTCATCAGGCCGTCGAAGAACGGCACCGACCTGAGATGCTCGCGCCGGTACCTGTCCCGCACGCCTTGCAGCGCGGGGGCGGAGAAGAGCTCAGGTGCCCAGGGCACGCCGAAGGCATCCCATCAGGTCGCACTCCGGGCTGCCGCGGCCTTCCTGGCCCAGCCGTGGAAGGGCGCGTGGTCGCCCGCTGTCCCAGGCGTCGCGCAACCCGGGAGCGGCGAGGTCCCAGTCGGGACGGATCTCGCTCGTCACCGCCCGCAGATCGTGCCAGAGGTCGACCACCGAGGGCCGGCCCCAGAACCAGTAGCCGTTGTAGATGCTGTGAACGACGAGCCCGGGCGCCGAGCACCAGCGTGTGCGGGATCATGGGATCGTGCTCGGGGTCGGTGTACTCCTGGATCTCGAGGTCCTGCTGGACGATGCGGCCCGGGTCGGAGAGGAAGGTCCACTGAGCGCCGACCGACGCGCGGAACTCCTGAAGCTCGTGGTGGGCATCGGTGGAGATCGTGGCCATCTGCGTGTAGGCCACGGCGATCTTCGGATAGAACGCGGCGAGCTCGAGGTGCTGCTGATGCTCCTTGGGGCAGTAGTGACCGCGCGAGAGCGTCAGGATCAGGGGGTCGTCGCCCTGCAGCTCGCTGAGCCTTCGGGGGGTGTCCGTGTGATCGGGCAGCTCGTAGTCCGGAAACACGCCGCCGGGTGTGATGTCGGAGCGCATCGTGATCCTCCAGTGGTTCGTGGTCGGATCACGGTCGCGCCGACCGGCGCGGATCGCGCCCGTGGCGTCACTGGCCGAGCGCCCTGGTCCAGGACGGTCTCGGTTTCCGGGTCGCGGCTGGGCAGCGCGTCGCGGAGGCCCAGGCGAGAGCTGATCGCGAGCTTGGCGAACACCTTCCTGAGGTGCCATTCGACGGTGCGAGGGCTGAGGAACAGCTGGGCGCCGATTTCGGCGTTGGTCCGTCCATCCCGGGCAAGCCTCGCGATCTGCTCCTCCTGAGGCGTGAGCTCGTCACGCGTGTCGTCTCGGCGCTTTCTCACGTTCTCTCCCGTGGCGAGCAGCTCACCGCGCGCGCGATCGGCGAATCCCTCGGAGCCCATCGAGGCGAACATGTCGTACGCCTCGCG
This sequence comes from uncultured Solirubrobacteraceae bacterium, assembly GCA_963781935.1. Taxonomy (GTDB): domain Bacteria; phylum Actinomycetota; class Thermoleophilia; order Solirubrobacterales; family Solirubrobacteraceae; genus F1-60-MAGs163. The sequence continues at coordinate 390,750 of CAWAHX010000005.1, read as the reverse complement.
CAGCTGCCCGCGTGCGTCCACGCGGCGGTTCTCGCGACGCAGCCATTCGCCGTAGCTCAGCCGGGCACGGGCCAGGTACCACGCCATGCGTGATGGCTCGAGTCGATCGATCGCCTCGCGGTACAGCTCCTCGGCGGCCTCACCGTCGGCGACGAGAGCGCGCGAGCGGGCGGCCGCCCCCATCGCCCAGGGCGTTCCGCTCGCTACGGCGCGCTCAGACAGGCGATCGGCCGCATCCCGCGCCAGCTCGGGCCGGCCGCTTCGCGCCGCGGCCTCGACCAGTTCGTGCAATGCCCACGACGATGTGACGATGTCGTCCGTCGCGGTCGCCTTCTGTGCGGCCTCCACCGCGGGCCCGTACTGACCGAGGCCGTTGTAGAGAACCGCCTCGGAGTAGCCGACAGCGGCGATCGCGCAGCCCTCGCCTCGGGTCAGGGCGCTGGTGGTCATGACCTCGGCCAGCGGCAGGGCGGTCGAAGCCTGGCCCCGGAACGCGGCGAGCCGCGAGCGGGAACTCGGGCCGGACTCCCAGATCGAGCCCCTCGGCCTCGGCCAGCAGCTCGGCCCGCGATCGACAGCGCACCCTGCTGGATGTACACCCCCGCGAGGTAGTCGAGCGCGTACGGAAGCAAGAGCAGCGTCCCTGTCGCGCGTGCCAGATCCGCCTGACTGGAAGCGAGCTCGAGCCACGCCTCGTCATCCCAGAGTTCCTCCGCGGCGATGTTGTAGGCCAGGCACATCCGGTCCAGCTTCCGCTCCTGGGCGCGATAGGCGTGCAGCGCCCGGCTGAGGGTCGGTGCCGCGGCGGCGCACCCATCGGTCAAGCGGATCGCGAGGCCGAGCAGCAGCAACTGCTCGGCCGGCAGCGGCTCGGCACCGATGGGGGCCGACCGGGCGCCGACGGCGACGTCGGCCACGTCGGCGGGATCGGCGAGCCGCCCCGCGTAGATCGCGGCGACGAGGGCCTCCGAGATGGGTCTCGCATGCGAGCTCGCCGTCGAGTGGCTCGAGCCGCCGCGCCGCTCGCAGCAGGAGTTGCGGCGCATCTCGACCGCGACGCTGGTCGAAGCTCATCTGCGCACGCGTCAGCTGCACCCTTGCGCCATCGAGCTCGTCCAGCGGCCCCGCGTCCGCACTCGCGAGCAGCGCCTCGGCTGACGCAAAGTCCCCGGTCTCGAACTTCGCCCTGGCGGCCGACAGCGACCGGGAAGCCCGCTCCGCCGAGCCGGGAGTGAGCACGGCCGCGCGCTCAAGGAACGCCGCGGCGGCGGCCATGCCCCCGCGACGCTGCGCGCCGCCCGCGCATTCGATGAGCTCGCTGGCCACCGCATCGTCGGGCCCCGTTGCCGCGTGCGCTCGATGCCAGGCCCGGCGGTCGGGATCGGTCTCGGCATCCGTGGCTGCGGCGAGGGCGCTGTGGGCGGCCTGCCGGTCGGTCGCGAGCGACGCTCGGTACACCGCCGATCTGACGAGCGGATGCCGGAAGCGCACCTGCCCTTCGATCTCCAGCAGCTGCTCGGTCGCCGCGGGCTCCGCTGCGTTCGGGTCGAGCCCGAGCGCCTGCGCGGCGCGCCAGAGCAACGTCGCGTCCCCCACCGGGTCGGCCGACGCCAGCAGCATCAGTCGCTGCGTCGTCTCCGGCAGCGCGCCGACGCGCCGCAGATAGTGCTCCTCGATCTGCCCCGGAACGTCTCCCGCGCTGGGAAGCGCGAAGCCACCCGCGAGCTCGGCTGCGCTCATCCCGCGGGGCAGCTCCATCAGCGCAAGCGGGTTGCCGCGCGTCTCCGCGACGACGCGGTCGCGGACGCGCTCATCCAGCGGGCCGGGGATGACGCTCGTCAGCAGTGCGCGGGCCTCGTCGTCGCTCAGGCCTCCGAGCGAGAGCTCAGGGAGGCCCGCCAGGTCGCCGTTCCGGCTGGGCTCGCGAACGGCGAACAGGATCGCCACGGACTCCGCCAGCAGGCGCCGCGCCACGAATCCGACCACCTGAGCCGACGCGGCGTCCAGCCACTGGGCGTCATCCACGACGCAGAGCAGCGGCCGCTCCTCGGCGATGTCGGACAGCAGGCTGAGAACCGCCAGCGCGACCAGGAATCGATCCGGGACGTCGCCGGACTCCAGGCCGAAGGCGACGCTCAAGGCGACTCGCTGAGGCTCGGGAAGCCCGCCGAGCCGGTCGAGCATCGGGCCGCACAGCTGATGCAGCCCCGCGAACGGCAACTCCATCTCAGACTCGACGCCCGCGATCTGAGCGACTCGGAACCCAGAGGCCTGCCGAGCGGCATACCGCAGAAGCGCCGTCTTGCCGATGCCCGCCTCACCGCGGACGACCAGGACCGCGCTCTGGCCGCCGCGCACATGGTCGAGCATGCCGTCAAGCGCCTGTCGCTCGCTGGGCCGGCCGAGAAGACCCTGCCGATGCTGCGCGGCCATTCGGCCTTTGAGACTAGAGGACCCCGGGCTCGCTCTGCAATCCCTGAGACCTCATCGCGGATCGTGCCCGTGCCTAGATCAGCTGCTGACCGCCGTCGATGTCGTAGGTCGCGCCGGTGAGCGCGGAGTTGGTCATCAGGTGCACGGCGAGGGAGGCGACGTCCTCGGGTCCGACGACGCGGCGGATCGGGAGCGTGGTGCGGAGCTGCTCGCGGCGGGCCTCGAGCCCGTCTTTGAGCAGCGACGCGGACAGGGGCGTGTCGACGAATCCGGCGGCGATGAGGTTGACCCGTATCGGGGCGAGCTCGAGCGCCAGGCCGGCCACGAGGGCGGGCATCGCGTGGGTGACCGCCGTAGCCAGGGCCAGGCCGATCGCCGGGCGACGGCCGCCGGTGCCGCCGATGAACAGCAGCGTGCCTCCGGGCCGGACCCGGCCGACGGCGTGGCGGGCGAGGTGCAGCGCCAGCCACACGTGATCGTCGACGGAGCGGCGTGCCTCGGCGAAGTCCATCTCCGCCAGAGGGGCGTAGTAGGGGCCGCCGGCAGTGACCATGACGTGGTCGACGGGCGTCGGCAGGTCCTCGAAGAAGCGCTCGAGCCGATCGAAGTCGGCTGCGTCGAAGGCCGTGGTGCTCCGCGCCCCGAGCTCGCGGGCGGCGTGTTCGAGGCGCTCGGGGTTGCGGGCGGTGAGGATCAGCTCGGCTCCCTCGGCCCGAGCCCGGCGGGCCGTCTCGAGGCCGATGCCGGCGCTCGCGCCGATGACGACGACGGTCTGCCCGAGCAGCTCGGGCCCGCGCCGCGCGGTGGTTGCGGTCGTTGCGGTGGTCATGCCGTCTCCAGTGCCGCGGCGGTCTCGGCGCGCAGTGCCTTGAGCGCGTCGACGTAGATCTCCGAGAACGTCGGGAAAGGCTGAATGACATCGCGCAGGACGTCGAGCGCGAACCCGGGCGCGGATGGCGAGCGTGGCCTGCTGGAGCCACTCGCCCGCCTCGGGGCCGAGGGCGTAGGCGCCGGTCAGGCGGTGCCCATCGCTGAGGAGTGTCAGGAAGCCGTTGGACTCGGCGTACGCGCGGGTGTACGTCTCGGTCTTCGGGAGCTCCGAGAGGCGGGACGTCGCGCTGAAGCGCGCCTCGGTCGCGCCGACCGCACCCGCCTGCGGGTCGGTGTACGCTGGTGCGCGGCACGGCCTCGTAGCTGGCCTCCCGGTCCTCGCCGACGATGTTCGCGGCGACGACCTCGCCCTGATACTTGCCGACGTGGGTCAGCGGCCACAGGCCCGTGACGTCGCCGATCGCCCACAGGCGCTCGCCGGCGCGCAGCTGTGCGTCGACCGGGATTCCGTGTCCGTCGGGCGTGATCCCCACCGTCTCCAGTCCGATGCCTTCGACCCGGGGTCGGCGCCCGGTCGCGACGAGCAGGCGCTCGCCGCGGAGCTCGCGGCCGTCGTCGAGTGCGAGGACGTAGTCGGCGCCGTCGCGCCGCGCGGCCGTCGCGTGGACGCCCAGGACGAGCTCGATGCCGTCGCGGCGCAGGACCTCGCCGAGAGCGTCGCCGAGCGGCGCGGGCTCGCGGGCGAGCACGTGCGCGGCGCCCTCGACGAGCGCGACCTCGCCGCCGAGGCGGCGCACGGCCTGCGCCATCTCCACACCCACGGGGCCGCCGCCGAGGATGAGCAGCCGGCGCGGGACGGCCTTCATGCCCGTGACCTCGCGGTTGGTCCAGATCCCGTCGAGCTCGCGAAGCCCCGGGATCGGCGGGATGACCGGGTCGGCGCCGCATGCGACGACGACGTGCTCGGCCGTATGGCGCACGCCGTCGACCTCGACGACGCCGGTTCCGGCGAGCCGGCCGGTGCCGCGCAGGAGGTCGATGCCCGTTCGCGCCAGCCAGCGCTCCTGCCCGGCGTCGGAGTACTCGGACACCATGAAGTCGCGCCACGCGAGTGCGGCCCCGACGTCGACCTGTGCGGCGGCCGTCGCCTCGCGCGCGGCATGCACCGCCTCGCCGGGTCGCAGGAGCGTCTTCGACGGGATGCACGCCCAGTACGAGCACTCGCCCCCGACCAGCTCACGCTCGACGACGGCGACGCGCAGCCCGCCGTTCGGCCAGCGCGCCGGCGCAGTGCTCACCAGGCGAGCCGGCACCCAGCACGATGACGTCGTACTCGTTGCTCATGACGACCTCCGTTCGACCCAGTCCGTGACGATCGACGCGTATTCGCCCGGCGCCTCCTCCCAGACGAAGTGCCCGGCATCGACCATCGTGAGCGTGCTGTGCGGCAGGCGCTCGGCGAGGAACTCGGCGTTGACCAACGGGACGACCGCGTCGCGGCCGCCCGCGATGATCTGGACCGACGTCTCGATCTCCGGAAGGCGCCGCGCGAGCTTCGACAGCTCGGTGGGATAGCTGCGCACATACCGCATCGACTCCACGAACCGGTCGCCGTCGTACGAGTCGAGGTAGTCCTCGCGGATCTCGGCCGGCAGCTCGTCACCCTCGATCGTGTCGAGCGCCGCCGCGACGATCGCGCGCGGGTCCATCGCCCGGAAACGGTCGAGGTCGGGCGCGAACACCCACTCCTCGAGCGGGCCGGCCAGCCGGATCGGGACGGCGGCCCCACCGCTGCCCACCACGACGCTGGACACCAGGTCCGGGCGTGACGCGGCCGTGAACAGCGCCGCCGAGGTCCCGATGTCCGGTCCGACGACATGCGCGCGGCCCAGGTCGCACGCCTCGATCAGCCGCGCGAGGAAGCCGCCCATCGCCTCAGGAGCCAGGAGGTCGTCGCGCCGCTCGGATCCGCCGAAGCCCGGGAGGTCGACGGCGAAGAGCCGGAAGCGCGGCGAGAGCAACGGCCAGATCGGCGCGAATGCGTACACGCTCTCCGGCCAAGGGCTCGTCAGCAGGATCACCGGCTCCGCGGATCCGTCGCTCACCGCGTAACGGATCCTGGTCCCATCCATCGTCGTGAAGCGCACCTGCATCTCAGACCGCCGGCCGCGCCACCACGTGCTTGACGTCGGCCATGTAGCGCCCGGCGGTCGCGGAAGCCTCCTCCGGGGTGCTCCCGCGCTCGCGGGCGTCCATGTACGCCGCGTACCAGTCCCACCAGTCGTGCGGCGGGGCGACCGCCTCGAACGCGCCGTGATGCTCGGCCGTCTCATGCAGGAGCTCGGACAGAGCCGCGATGTCCATCAGGTCATCGTCCGGGCAGGCGGGTCGTGAGCTCCTGGAGAACCCAGCGGTTGCCGTCCGGATCGTTGAAGGACGCGAACGAGAAGTACGAGCGACCGTCGGGGTCCGGGCCTGGGACCCGGGCCTCTGTGCCGGCGTGGTAGAAGCCGCCGCTCGCGTCGTGAAACACCTCGCTGACGCCGACTCCGCGAGCCACGAGCTCGGCGCGTGCCGCGTCGACGTCGGTCACCGCGAGGAGCAGGTCACCAGATCCGGGCGCAGCCGACGTGATCTTGTCGCCGAAGATGATCGAGCACGTCGAGCCGGGGGGCGTCAGCTGGACCACTCGCTGGCCGTCGTCGCCGGACACATCGGCGTCCAGTCGCCAATCCAGCGACTCGTAGAAGGCCTTGGCCCGGTCGACGTCCGAGACGCCGAGCAGCACGACCTCGAGCTTCATGTCCACACTGCTGATCCCGGGAACCTCGGTCGCGGTCCGGGCGCTGACGTCAGCGGTGCTCACGGCTGCCTCCTTGGGGTTGCTGTCCGCGGACACCGTCGCGGGCTCGAGCGACCGTTCGCGCCCGTGCCTGCCCTGGTCGATCCCCGGGTCCCGCAGCTCGCCGTTCCTGACTACCCGAACGTGAACACGTACGCCTCCGCGCCGGGCTCGAGGAACGTGATCAGCAGCGTCCGCTCGCGGACCGTGTGAGCCCGGGCTGGCGCACGAGTGTCGTCCTCCGCTACCGAGGGCGAAACGTTGTGGGATTCCAGCCCGGCGAGCAAGCAACTGTCAGCGCTCAGTGCTCACCGGGAGAGGTCGCGATCAATGGCTTCTTCGTACTACTTCTACCCAGGGATCACCGCGACGTGGAGCACTCACTCCTGGGATGGAGCCGACCCCTCCCGGAGGAGGCCGGATCATGACCTTCCGCGACGACCGCCCCATTCCCGCGACACTGACGCTCTCTGCCACCGCAATGTGCCTGCAGGGCACGGAGTCCAATGAATAGTCCCGCCGATTGATCGAATGCATGAGACCGAGGGTCGTTCCCGGGACGGCCCTCGGCTCACGTCGACGAGCCCACGAGCAGCGGCGGCAACCGAAGTAGAAACGGGTCAGACGAGTGGGCGATGAGCCCCCTTCTTCTCCGGGGGTACAGCGAGCGAGCCAGGCGACTAAGCCCCGCGTCGGCCGACACCGCCACCCTCCCCCGGTTTCAATTGTCGCTCCGCCACTCCCGAGCGCCTTAGCCGGCGTCGGCCTTCGCCCCGGGACGCTCCCCCGCGAAAATCGGCTTTCTATGCGCTGAGCCCTCCGGCGTCTAGGTCGCGCGGCGTGGTCCGCTTCGTCCACGGTCCCCCGTCAGGGCTCGCGCCTCGCCGCCGCTCGCAGTCTGAGCACGCGGAACCGGGCAAGATGGCGGCTCCGCCTGCCAAGTGGTCAGAAACGTTCTCGTCCAGCGCCTGTCGTCCAGGTGTGGGCGCTGCCCGTCGAAGTGCTACCCCCCGGGCGTGGCAGCGCCCTCCCGCATCGCCATCACCGGTCGAACCAACGATCCTCCCGCCCGGCCGGCCGAACGCCCGACAGACGTCAGCGCGTCTGTTGGTTCGATCATCCGGCAGCCTCGCCGGTCCAGCCGTCCCCCTGGCTGCCCGACGCAGGCCGCTGCGCGTCTCCAATTTGCGCGCGTTCAGGTCCGGGCGTAGGCTCGCGTCGAGGCCCAGGGCGGTGAGGTCGGAAGCGTGTTCGGGGGGAACCCGCGTTGGAGGTACCGCCGCCCCTGGTCCCGCCTGCCCGCACGAGAGGCAAGGCTCGAGGCCCGCCGGTCCTCGGAGGTGGTCGCCGACGGGCCTCGCCATCAACCTGCAAGTCCTCTGATGACCGCCCGGGCGTCTCGCGCTCTGCCGCTGCAGGCCGAGCCGCGGAGACTCCCGGAGACGGTCGCTCCGAATGCTACGCTGCGGAGCCGACGACAAGCGTGCGAACTACCGACGGTCGACCGAGCAGCGCCCATTCGTCCAGCCGATCGAAGCTCCGCACCTCCCGCGACATCTCTGAACAGTGGTGCGAAGCTCCGGACCGGCACGGCCGTCACCCCTCGGGCGACCGCACTGTCACATCGGACGCGACGCTACTCCTCTTTCAGGCAACCGGCCAGTGACTGACGGTCCCCGCCGACGGAGAAACACCCCCGGCGCGGCACCCTGGTTGCCGCCACACTCGCCGGTGGACCCGCAACCCCCCGGCGGGTCTCAAGGTCGGATCGCCCCAGGGAATGGGTCGGTCCGGCCCGTCAGGAGTGCGCGCCGAACGCCCCGTGAGCGCCTCACCCGTGAAGAGCGGCTACTGACCGATGTAAGCCAGGGAGCCGCTCCCCGTGGACGTGTTGGTGCAAATCCGCTCCAGGAGCTTGTGAGTCGGCACAGGCAGGGTTGTGATGTTGCGTCCGGCGGGGTCGTAGCCGTCGATCGCCTCGCCCAGCCGGGTCGCCACGTCAGCGATTCGGACGAGCCGCTGGTTCGCCGTGCTCGCACGAGAACGATCCGAGCGTCTGCCGCACCCGACGATGCGCCGACGAGCCCGAGTCGCGACGGTGACGGTGCCGAGTCCGAGCCCACGGCCGCAGCCCAGCAACACGATGCACTTGGCGAGCGATCCACAGGAGTCTCCTTCACGAGGTTTCCCAGACAATCGCGACCGTATCCCCGCCGACTGCTGACCTGCAACGGTGGTCCCGTTGGCTCACGAAGCCCCGTCGGCGCAACGGCTTGTGGACGGATGCGACCCCCGATGCGACCTCGACACCCCAGCGAGGGCATGCAACGCGGTGCGAGGTTGACGGTCGCCCCAGCCGCGAAACGCGAAGATCCCCGCGCTTGCAGGGATCTTCATCGCGTCGCAGATTTTCGCCTAAAGCGGCGGACGAGATTCGAACTCGCGACCCTCAGCTTGGGAAGCTGATGCTCTACCAACTGAGCTACCGCCGCATGCGCTGCGCGATTGTCGCACAGGCGCCAGCGCTGCGCGCTCGAGCAGGGGCGGCGCGGATGGGCCCGTGCCCCATCTACCCTCTGTGGCCGGTGAAGCGCCTCGGCCCCATCCCCATCGCCGCGATCGTCCTGACCGCGGGCCTGCTCGGCCTGCTGGTCTACGGCGTGCTGAACACGGGCAGCGACACGTCGCTCGACAACGCCGTGAAGAAGGGCAAGCGCCCGGCGGCCCCGGGGCAGACGGTCTCGCTGCCCGGCCTCGAGGGCAACCCGGCGACGTCGATCGCCGGGCTGCGCGGCAAGGTCGTCGTGCTGAACTTCTGGGCCTCGTGGTGCGAGCCGTGCCAGGCCGAGGCGCCGGTGCTCGAGCGCGCGCAGAAGCGCCTCGCAGGGCCAGAACGGCACGGTGCTCGGGCGTCACCTACAAGGACTTCGCCGACGAGTCGCGCAAGTTCGTCAGCCGCTTACAAGGTGACCTACCCGTCGCTGCGCGACGACAAGCTGCAGCTCGCGCCGAAGTTCGGGACGACGCGGCTGCCGGAGACCTTCGTGATCGACCGCCGCGGGCACGTCGTCGCGATCTCACGCGGCCAGATCGACGAGAAGTTCCTCACCAACGCCATCGACCAGGCCCTCGCGAGCGCCGCGGGCATGAGCACGCGCCGGCGGATCGTGCTGCTGCTCGCGCTCGTCGCGGCCACGGCTTCGGCGCGCTCGCCGGCGCCGCCGGCGCCGTCGACCCCGCGCGCGTCGTTCACCGACGTCGAGGACGAGGTGATGTGCGACACCTGCAACGTGCCGCTGTTCATCGCCGAATCCCCGCGTGCCGATCAGCTGCGGCGCGAGATCCGCTCGCTGATCGCCCGCGGTGAGACGAAGGCCCAGATCAAGTCGACGCTGAAGGATCGCTACGGCCCGGCGATCCTGGCGCTTCCGCCCGACAAGGGCTTCAGCCTCGCGGCCTACCTCGTCCCGATCCTCGCGACGCTCGCGCTGCTCGGGCTGCTGGTGATGCTGATCCCGCGCTGGCGACGGCGCGGCAGGGACGGCGGCGACGGCCCGTCCGGGCCCGTGCTGAGCGAGGCGGACGAGCGCCGGCTCGACGACGAGCTCGCGCAGTTCAACAGGTAGCCATGCCGCCGCTCGCCACCGCCGACACGACCGTCGTCGCCGCCTTCGCGGTCGGCTTCATCTCGTTCATCTCGCCGTGCGTGCTGCCGCTCGTGCCCGGGTACCTGTCGGCGATCTCCGGCATCAGCCTGGCCGAGATCCGCTCCGGCGAGCGGCGCCTGTCGCACGTCCTGGCGCCGGCGATCGTCTTCTGCCTGTCGTTCACGGTCATGTTCGTGGCGCTCGGCATGACCGCGACCGGCCTGGGCTCGACGCTGCGCGACCACAAGCAGACGCTGGACACGATCTCCGGCGTCCTGATCATCGCGATGGGCCTGTTCTTCATGCTCACGCCGTTCGTGACCCGGCTGAACCAGGAGTGGCGCCCGGAGCAGCTGATCCGCAAGGCGGGCACGGGCGGGCCGATCATCGCCGGCCTCGCGTTCGCCGTCGCCTGGACGCCGTGCGTCGGGCCGACGCTCGCCGCCGTCCTGGCCGCCGCGTCGACGTCGGACTCGGTGGCGCACGGCGGCGTGCTGCTCGCGTTCTACTCGCTCGGCCTGGCGGTCCCGTTCCTGCTGTGCGCCGTCGCGTTCGACAAGGCGACCGGCGCGTTCAAGTGGCTGCGCGACCGCTACCTGGTCGTGACGTTCGTGTCGGGAGCGATCCTCGTGGCGATGGGGATCCTGATCCTGACCGGCGAGGTCACGCGCCTGAACGTCGAGGCCCAGCAGTTCCTCAACAACATCGGGCTCGACTTCCTCTACAAGATCTAGACCGACCCGCTGCCGGTTCCGTCCGGCGCGTAGTTGATCTTTGCCCTGCACATCGGCTGGTTTGGACGGTGGATGGTGCATCTGCCGGACCAGCGATTCGGGTATCGATCCGCTCCGGCCGCTTGGCAAGCCTGCTCGCATATCAGCGCACGGCAAGGAATGGGGCACCTGTCGGCGAACTCAGGGGCATGGCCGCCAGGACCGGCGGGCTCTCCGTGCCCTCCACGATCTCCGCGCCCCCGGTGCGCGCCCCCCGCATCGGGGCGATCCCGCGCGTCCTCGCCCGCCACTGGGTGGCCATCACGCTGATCGGCATCATCGCGCTGGGGGCAGGCCTGCGGGTGCATGCGGCGACGTCCCCGGGTCGCTACCTGTCGGCCGACGAGCGCTCCTACGCGCGCGTCGCGGTCAGCCTCGCGACGCACCGGCGAGTACGCCGCTCCCGGTCTGGCCGACCCATGGCACTGGGCACCCGGCACGCCGGCGCTGTTCGCCGTCGCCCACCTTCTGGCGCCCCACGCCGACGGAGACGGGAGCCCCCAGCAGATCCGCACCGCGTTCTGGGCGCAGGCCGCCGTCGGCGCCGCCCTGATCCTCGTGGCGTTCCTGCTCGCGGCCGGGATCGGCGGCCCGATCGCCGGCCTGCTCGCCGCCGGGGCGATCGCCGTCTATCCCCCATTCCTCACGGCGACCGGCGACCTCGTGAGCGAGCCGCTGGGCGCACTGACGCTCGCGCTCGCGATGCTCGCGCTGCTCGGCGCGTGGCGCAACCCGACGTGGGGACGCGTCGCGCTCGGCGGAGCCGCGCTGGGCGTCGCGCTGCTGGTTCGCGCCGACCTGCTCGTGATCCCGTTCCTGGTCGGCGCGGCGTGGATGCTGCTCGCCCGGCGCCGCGCCGGACTGCGCACCGCGGTGGCGCAGGGCGCACTCATCGCGGCGTTGCCGCTGATCGTCGCCGCTCCGTGGATCGCGTACGCGTCGCTGAGCGCCGGGCGCGTGATCCCGGTGGCCAGCAGCGGTCCGTCGACCCTGTTCGTGGGCACGTACCTGCCGGGCGACGGCAAGCTGAGCGGTGTGCGCAAGGTGCTGGAGCCGTACGTGCGCCGTCACATGTCGAACCTGCACAACGTCTCGACGGCGAACCTCAAGGGCGAGTACGTGCTGCGCGCCTACATCCGCGAGCGCCACCCGGAGCTCGTTCCCGGGCCCTACCGGGCGATCCCCGAGCGCGACCTGCGCCATGCGCTCTCATTCGAGGCGCGCCGCAACCTCAAGACCTACGCGATCGGGCAGCCGCTGGCCTACGCGCGCATGGAGGTCGGCAAGGTCGCGCGCATGTGGGGCGGCTACTACCGCGGCGGGACGCGCAACCCGCGCGGCTGGCTGACCGCATGGCACCTGGCGCTCGTCGGCCTGGCGCTCGCCGGCGCTGCGCTCGGCCTCGCGCTCGGAGGCCGCCGGCGTCCCGAGCTTGCGCTGCTGCTCGTGCCCGGTCCTCGGGAGCACCGCCGTCAACGCGGCGTTCGTCGCGCAGGCGCGCCACAACCTGCGCGTACTTCCGCTGCTCGTCGCCTGCGGAGCAGCCGGCGGCGTGCTGGCGGTGCAGGCGCTGCGTGCCCGCCGCGGCTCGCTCGTCGTCGAGGCCGACGTCCCCGGCGATCAGATCACGGTCGAGCGCCGCGCGCTCGACCCGCAGATCGTCGTGACCCGCCGCACGCGCACACCGGCGTAGGAGCTACATCTCGCTCGGCGCCGAGACGCCGAGCAGGTCCAGCGCGCGTGCCAGGGTCTGCTTCGCCGCCGCACACAGCTGCACGCGGAAGCCGGCGGCGGCGGGCTCGGCCCCGACGACCTGGCAGTCGCGGTAGAAGGCGCTGAACGCCTGGGCCGTGTCGAGCGCGTAGGTGGCGATCCGGTGCGGCGAGCGCTTGTCCCCGGCCTCCGCCACCTCGTCGGGGAAGTCGAGCAGTCGCTGGACGAGCGCGCGCTCGCTCGGATGCAGGCGATAGGCCGGATCGACCGGCGCGGTCTCCCCCGCCTCCGTCGCCCGCACGAGGATCGACGCGATGCGGGCGTGGGCGTACTGGACGTAGTAGACCGGGTTGTCGTTGGACTGCTCGCGGGCGAGCGCGAGGTCCAGCTCCATGGTCGTCTCGTGCGAGCGCGCGAGCAGGAACCAGCGTGCCGCGTCCACGCCGATGTCCTCGACGAGGTCGTCGAGCGTGACGAACTCGCCCGCGCGCTTGCTCATCCGCGCGCGCTCCCCGCCCTCGACGAGGTGCACGAGCTGCATGATCACGAGCTCCAGCTCGCCTTCACCGCCGCCGAGCGCGCGATAGGCGGCGTGCGTGCGCTCGACGTACCCGTGGTGGTCGGCGCCCCACACGTCGATCATCAGGTCGAAGCCGCGCTCGCGCTTGTCCTGGTGGTAGGCGCAGTCGGACGCGAAGTACGTGTGCTCGCCGTTCGAGCGCTCCAGCACGCGATCCTTGTCGTCGCCGAACTCCGTCGTGCGCAGCCACAGCGCGCCGTCCTTGCGGAACGTCCGCCCCTGGCCCTCGAGCACGGCGAAGGTGTGCTCCACCGGCGTCGGGGACCCGCTGTGCAGCGTGTGCTCGCGAAACCACGTGTCGAACGTGATGCGAAAGCGCGCGAGGCTGCGCTCGGCCTGCGCGAGCATCAGATCGACGCCGAGGTGCGCGAGCTCGTCGACCGGCAGGTCGGCGGCGCCCTCGATCTCCTTGGCCAGATCGACGATGTAGTCGCCGACGTATCCGCCCTCCGGCGGCTCCTCGCCGCGGGCGCGAGCGCGGATCGATGCGCCCAGCAGATCGATCTGCGAGCCGGCGTCGTTGACGTAGAACTCGCGGTGCACCCGGTGGCCGCGGAAGGCCAGCAGCCGCGCCAGGGCGTCGCCGTAGGCGGCGTTGCGCGTCCCGCCCACGTGCACCGGGCCGGTGGGGTTCGCGCTGACGAACTCGACGTTGACGTTGCGAACCGGGTCGGCCCCGCCCCCGCCCCAGCCTTCGCCGGCGGCGGCGATCGCCGCAACGCCGGCGAGGTACCAGGCGTCGCTGAGCACGAGGTTCAGGAACCCGGGACCGGCGATGTCGGCGCTCGCCAGCGACGCACCGAGCCGTTCGCCGAGCTCGGCCGCCAGGCGGGCGGCGACGTCGCGGGGCGGCGCGCCGACCGTCTTGGCGAGCATCAGCGCGGCATTCGTCGCGTAGTCGCCGTGCTCGGCCTGGCGCGGGCGCTCCAGCCCGGGTGCGGAGGGCGGCGTCCGGCCGTCCGCGACTGCGGCGACGGCGCCGTCGAGTGCGGCGCGCAGATCGGCGACGGGATGGCTCATGAGCCGCCGGAGCCGTGATGGGGCGCCAGCACGCCCTCGAGGCGCTTCATGGTCTGCAGCGGGCCCATCGCCAGGATGACGTCACCGGCGTTCAGCGCGGTGTCGCCCGGGGGCTGTGTCTGGAAGGTCCCGTTCGGGCGGCGCACGGCGACGATGATGGCATCCCCGCGAATGTCCACGATCGCGCCGCCGTCCGCGGCGGACCCGCCCTCGACCTCGATCTCCTCGAGTCGGTACTCGGGGGCGACGTCGAGCGCCCCGGAGACCTGCGGCGTGATCGCGACGCGCGCCATCTCCGAGCCGCTGGTGCGGTAGGGCGAGATCACGCGGTTCGCGCCGGCCAGCAGCAGCTTGGGCTCCGTCTCGCGGGTCGAGGCGCGCGCGATGATCGAGAGGCCCGGGTTGAGCTGGCGCGCCGACAGCACGATGAAGACGTTCTCGGCGTCGTTGTCGACGCAGGCGATCAGCGCGCGGGCGCGATCGACGCCCGCCTGCAGGAGCACGTCGTCCTGCGAGGCGCTGCCCTCGATCAGTCGCACCCCGACGCCGCGCGCCTCCTCGAAGTTCTCGCGCCGCGGGTCGATCACGACGTAGCGGCTGCCGGCGGCGCGCAGATCCGCGGCCGCCTGGCGGCCGACGCGGCCGAAGCCGCAGATGATCACGTGGTCTTGAAGAGCGTCGATGGTCTTTTGGCTGCGCCGGTCGCCGAGCAGGTTGCGCAGGTGCCCGGAGACCAGGACCTCGACGGCGGTCACCAGGGCGTAGAGCAGCGTACCGACGCCGAGCACGATCAGCACGACCCAGACGATCTCCCCGCCGGTGCTGTCCGGCCGGTTGCGAGCGCCCTCGGTGGCGACCGTGTCGAGCGACCACAGGAAGCCGTTCCAGACGCTGACGCCCTCGAACGCGACGTATCCGGCGGTGCCGAACACCATCAGCACCACCAGCGCGGCCGCCACCCACGCGAAGCGTCCCAGGAATCGGGCCAGCTCCCTGCTGGAGCGCACGCGCGGCGCGAAGACGTCCCGCTCCTCCATCGACTGGTGCCTGCCGGACGAGGGCATCAGTGGTGGTAGGGCTCGCCGGCGAGGATCTTGTGCGCGCGGTAGATCTGCTCGAGCAGCACGACGCGCGCCATCTGGTGGGGCAGCGTCATCGGCCCGAACGACAGGGTGTGATCGGGCTTGTCCAGCTCGAGCCCGTAGGCCCCGCCGATCACGAAGCACAGGTCGCGCCCGCTCATCCGCCGCTCCTCGATGAACCGGCTGAACGCGACGCTGTCGTACGTCTCCCCCCCGGCGTCCAGCAGGCTCACGAACGCGCGCTCCGGGATCCGCTTGCGCACCTTGTCGTTCTCGCGGACCTCGATCAGCTCGACGCGGCAGTGCCCGGCGATCATGCGCTGGTAGTGCTGGACGTCGTCGACGAACGGTGGGCGCAGGCGGCCGACGGCGACGACGACGATCTTCACGAGGCGGCGACGGCCGGGGTCACGAGGGGGGATACTAGGTTCATGGACGACGATCAGCAGCCCGAGCGGCACATCAACATTCACATCGAGCCCCAGCAGATGGCCGGGCACTACGCGAACTTCGCGAATGTCAGCCACTCCGACTACGAGTTCAGCGTGACCTTCGCGCGCGTCGACCACGAGGTCGAGGAGGGCGAGATCCCCGGTGTCGTCGTCACCCGCGTGAACCTCTCGCCGCGCTTCATGCGCGAGCTGATCGACGCGATGGAGGACAACTACGGCCGCTGGCGCGCCCGCGAGAACATCAAGAACCTCCCGGAGGTCGGCGACGACCATTAGCCGGCTCTTGTAGGGCGCCGGGTACCCTGGGTGGTGGTCGTGCCGTCGTCGCAACCTTCCCCAGCGCGACACGTTCCTGACAGCACCCGGTCCCGGCATTCCTGTGCAGGTCGCCATCGTCTCCGACATCCACGCGAATCGCCACGCCCTCGAGGCCGTCCTCGAGGACATCGAGCACACGGGCGCGCGTGAGCTGTGGTGCCTGGGCGACCTCGTCGGCTACGGCGCCGATCCGAACGACTGCGTCTCGCTGATCCGCCGCCACGCGACGCTCTGCATCGCCGGGAACCACGACCTGGCCGTCACCGGCGATCTCTCGCTCGACGACTTCTCGCGCGGCGCCGCCCTCGCGGCGCGCTGGACACAGGAGATCATCGAGCCCGAGAACCTCGAATGGCTGCAGACGCTGCGGCCCGAGGCGGAGGAGGGCGAGATCGGCCTGTTCCACGGCAGCCCCCGCGACCCGGTCTGGGAGTACGTGCTGAGCGCGCTGCTCGCCGAGCTGTGCTTCGACGAGATGCACGAGCGCATCGGCCTGGTCGGCCACAGCCACGTGGCGCTGAGCTTCGAGCGCCAGGAGGGCGAGCCGGCGACCGGCAGCGCCCGTCGCCAGGACGAGTCCGCGGACATCGCCAGCGGGCACTGGCTGCTGAACCCCGGCAGCGTCGGCCAGCCGCGCGACGGCGACCCGCAGGCCGCGTGGCTGCTGCTGGACCTGACCGGGCAGACGGCCGCATGGCGTCGCACCGAGTACGACGTCGACGGCGCCGCCGCGTCGATCCGTGCCGCCCGGCTCCCCGATTCGCTGGCTGAGCGCCTTCAGTACGGTCAGTGACGATGTTCCGGTACCCGTCCGCACTGCTCGCCGCACTCGTCCTGGGCGTCTGCGCCGCAGGCCTGATCGCCTGCGGAAGCACGCAGAAGCTGATCCCCGCCGGCGACGCCTCGGCGCTCGACACGGCGCTCGCCCGCGTCTCGGAGGCGACGAGCGCCGGCGACTGCACGGCGGCGATGAATGCGCTGGCGGACGGCGCAGAAGGCCTTCGCAGCCATGCCCGCGAGCGTCAGCACGGCGCTGCGCACACGGATCAACGACGGGCTCGCACAGCTGGCCGACACCGTCCCGACGCAGTGTCTGGATGCGGGCCGCACCACGACGTCCACGCCGAGCACGCCGTCGACCTCGACGAGCACGTCCACGAGCACGCCCAGCACCACGACGACGACCACCACGACCACGACGCCCACGACCACCACGACGACGCCCACCACCACGACGACGACGCCGACGACCACACCGCACCACGACGACGTCGCCCAACGGCGGCGTGGCGCCCGGCGGCACGCCGGCCCCTGGCGGCACCCCATGAGCGCGCAGCTGCTGGCCAACCGCTACAGCCTCGGCGAGCGCCTGGGCAGCGGCGGGATGTCGACCGTCGTGCTGGCGATGGACGAGCGCCTCGAGCGCCACGTCGCCGTGAAGCTGCTCGCCGAGCATCTCGCCGACGACCGCCAGTTCGTCGCGCGCTTTCGCCGCGAGGCGCTGAGCGTCGCGCGCCTCGTGCACCCGAACATCGTGCAGGTCTTCGACTTCGGCCTCGACGAGTCCAGCGGCCGGCAGTACATCGTCATGGAGTACGTCCAGGGCCAGTCCGGCGCGGAGATCCTGCGCGAGCGCGGCATGCTGCCCGTCGGCGAGGCGCTCGGCATCATCTCGCAGGCCTGCCGCGGGCTCGACTACGCGCATCGCAGCGGCGTCGTGCACCGCGACGTCAAGCCCGGCAACCTGCTGCGCTCCGACGACGGCGTCGTGAAGCTCGCGGACTTCGGGATCGCCAAGGCGATCAGCGAGGAGTCGTCGATCACCGCGGTCGGCTCGGTGCTGGGGACCGCGGCCTACCTCGCGCCCGAGCAGGCGACCGGCCAGACCGCCACGTCGCGCTCGGACATCTACGGGCTGGGCGTCGTGACCTACCAGTTCCTCTCGGGCCGCCTCCCCTACGAGGCGCAGTCGCTGACCGAGCTCGCGCTCAAGCAGCAGCGCGAGGCGCCGCCGCTGCTCGACCAGCTCAACCCCGAGGTCTCGGCGGAGCTCGCCGCCGCCGTCGATCGCGCGCTCGCGCTCGAGCCCGAGGAGCGCTACGCGACCGCGGAGGAGTTCCGCCAGGCGCTGAGCGACGGCGCGCGCGGCATCGCCCCCGACACGAGTGCCACGCGCGTCACCCCCGCCGCCAAGCACCGCACCAGCGTCGCCCCCAGCGGCCGCTCCCGGGCCGGCCACGCCGGTCCAGCAGCGCCAGCCGCTCCAGCCGGCGATGCCGCGCAACCAGCCGCCGATGCCGATCGCGCCCGCGCCGCCGCCCGCACGCCGGCGCCGCAGCCTCGCGCCGCTGCTCGTCGTGATCCTCGCGCTGGCCGCGGGCGTGGCGGCGTACGTCGTGGTGAACGACTCGACCGACACCGTGCGCCTGCGCCAGGTCGTCTACAAGAACGTCGACCGCACCGTGTCCGAGCTGCAGCAGCTGATCCGCCAGAACACGCGCTGAGCGCGCCGGCGCCTACGCGTTCATCTCGTAGGCGCCGGCGAGCGCGGTGACCTGCTCCCAGACGCGCGAGAAGCGCCCCGGATCCACCACCGGCTTGCGGATCTGCTCCAGCGCCCAGGCCTGCTGCGCCTCGGTCGACGACGCCCTGCCGTGCAGCTCGACCGCGTAGGCGGAGAAGTCGCGGACCAGGACGTCGAAGATCTGGTCGACCACGTCGTCACCGAGATCGCCGAGCGCCGCCTGCTCCAGGATCAGCTGGCCGTAGACGATCAGCGTGAACAGCTCGCCCAGCACGAGCATGAAGTCCAGGTCGCGCTGCTGGGCCTCGTCCGGCGGGGCGCTCTGCAGCAGGAGCGGCAGCCCCTCGGCCTGCTCGAGGAAGCGCGCCACGTTCGGGACGTGCGCGAACGTCGGAGTAGGCCGCCCGCCAGTCGTGGAAGCGGATCTTCGACAGCCCCCTGGCCGGGCCCTGGGCGAACAGGAACGCGTCGTCGGCCGCGTCGCCGCGGACGGGCACGGGAGGGAACTCCTCGGGGGCGAAGAGGTACGCGGCCATGAACTTCAGGACGAGCGCCATGTTCACGTGGACGGTTCCCTCGAGCTTGGGGAGCGCGCGGATGTCGCTCGCCGCCATCTCGAAGTACGTGTCCTGCTCGAACCCGCGCGCCGCGACGACATCCCACAGCAGGTCGATCACGCGCTCGCCCTCGGTCGTGACCTTCATCTTCGTGATCGGGTTGTAGAGCAGGTAGCGGCGATCCTCGGCGGTCGCGCAGCGCATGTAGTCGATCGCCCGCCGGCCGAACAGCTTCATCGCCAGCAGCCGTGCGTACGCGTCGGTGAACATCTGCGCGACGTGCGGGAAGTCCGTCACGCGGCGGCCGTACAGCACGCGCCCGTGCGCATGGGTGATCGCCTCGTAGAACGCGTGCTCGCAGATGCCGATCGACGCGAAGCCGAGGTTGAACTTCCCGATGTTGACGGTGTTCAGCGCAGCGTCGAACGCGGCGGGCCCGGTGTGCAGCACGTCATCCGGGCCGACCGGGTAGTCGTGCAGCTCGAACGCGCTGACGAACATCTGCGAGCTGACCACGTTCTTGATCAGCTCGTACTGCGGCGCCTGGCTGTCGGCGGCGAAGAAGACGTAGGCCTCCGGCCCCTCGAGGTCGGCGCGGCGGCCGAACACGGAGACCATGCCCGCGAGGTTGCCGTTGCCGATGTAGTACTTGCCGCCGTTGGCGCGGTACCCGCCCTCGCCGTCCGGCGTGAGCACCATGTCGGTCGAGTAGATGTCGGCGCCGTGGGCCTTCTCCGACAGGCCGAACGCGAAGATCGCGCCCTCGTCGAGCAGGGCCGCGGCGCGTGCCCGGGCGACCGGCGTTCTCGCTCTGCCAGATCGGCCCGAGCCCCAGGATCGAGACCTGCCACGTGTACCAGTAGGCAAGCCCGTAGAACGCGGTGATCTCGTTGAACGCGCAGATCCGCGCGGTGTCCCAGCGCTTGTCCGGGTCGCCGCCCGCCTCGGCGGCCGGCGTCAGCAGCGTCGCGAAGACGCGCTCGCGCCTGACGAACTCCAGGAAGTCCGCGTACCACGTGCGGTCGTGGTGGTGGGCCTTCAGCGCGACCTTGCCGCGCGTCTCGAACCAGTCGATCGTCGCCAGCAGCACCCGCCGCGTCTCGGGGTCGAAGCCCGCGGCGTCGTAGGTGCGCGGGTTGAAGAGACCCAGGGTCGTCGCGGCGGCGTGTGACTCGGTGGCGGACATCCGGCAATCCTACGGCGCCTGTCCCGCGCTCAGGGCCGCCGACGTCCCGGCCAGCGTCCCGTCGATCACCGCGTCGCGCAGGCGGCGCATCAGACGCTCGACGAAGGCGAGGTTGTGCAGCGTCAGCACGCGCTGTGCGGTGATCTCGCGCGCCTTCGTCATGTAGCGCAGGTAGCCACGCGAGTAGCCGATCGCGCACGCCGGGCACGGACAGCCCTCCATGATCGGCTCGTCGCTCGTCTTCCAGCGTGCGGACGTCAGGTCGACGCGCCAGCGATGCTCGGGATCGGCGACCAGCGCGACGCCGTGGCGCGCCCAGGCGCGTGGGCATCGCGCAGTCGAACGTGTCGATCCCCAGGGAGACGCCGGCGATCAGGTCGTCGATGTCGCCGATCCCGAGCAGGTGCCGCGGCCGGTCCTCGCGGCAGCACGGCGGTCGCCCACCCCACGACCTCGTACATCTGCGGCTTGTCGGCGCCGAGCGAGCCGCCGATCGCGATCCCGTCGCACGCGCTGGCGGCGATGTGCTCGGCGCTCTCGACGCGCAGGTCACGGTGGACCCCGCCCTGCACGATGCCGTAGACGAGCTGCCGCTCGCGGCCCGTGCGCGGCGTGCCAGTCCAGGCACCGCTGGAGCCAGCGGTGCGTGCGCTCGGTCGAGCGGGCGGTGTACTCGCGATCGACGTGGAACGGCGTGCACTCGTCGAACACGAGCGCGAGGTCCGATCCGAGGTTCGCCTGGATCTGCATCGAGGTCTCGGGCGCCATGAACTTCTCCGAGCCGTCGAGATACGAGCGGTAGCGCACGCCGTCCTCCTCGATCGACAGGATCCGGCCCTGGCGCTCCGAGCCGTGCGAGGCGCGGCCCTTGATCTCGTCGGCCACCGTCCCGTGCCCCATCGAGAACACCTGGAACCCGCCGGAGTCGGTCACGATCGGGCCGTCCCACGCCATGAACCGGTGCAGGCCGCCGAGGCCCGCGATCAGCTCGTCGCCGGGATCGAGGTGCAGGTGGAACGTGTTGCCCAGCACCATGTCGAACCCCAGCGCGGCGACCTCCGCGGGCAGCAGGCTCTTGACGGTCGCCTTCGTCGCCAGCGGCACGAACGCCGGCGTGCGCACCTCGCCGTGGGCGGTGCGCAGCACGCCCGCCCGCGCCCGCGAGCCCGGGTCGCGGGCGATGATCTCGAGCGTCTCAGGGGCCATCGGCCGCCACTCTATGCGCCTGCGAACTGCTTCGAACTACGGTCCCCGCCTTCATGTTGCACCGGATGACGGAGGCACGCCCGCCCGTCACGATTGGTCCATGCGCACGTTCGGCCTGATCACTCTCGCCGCGACCGCGGCACTCCTCGTCCCCGCCACCGCCGGAGCCGTCGGCCTCCCCAACGGCTACCCGCGGACGATCGCCGGTGCCGGCGTCGCGGACAGCGTCAGCGTCTCGCGCACGCAGGCCGCAATGCAGCTGGTGAGCGGGAACCGCGTCCGCGTGACCGTCTACGTCACCGCGACCGCCTCCCGCACCGGCCGGCGGCTCGTGCTCGCGGTCGCTCGCTGCACCGGCAGCGCGAGCAGCCCGACGTGCCGCGCGACGGCCTCCACCCGCCTCAGCCTGCCCACCGGCGTCACGCAGGTGCAGCGAACCTTCACGGTCGACCGGCCCGCAACCCCTCCCGACGCGCTGCGGATCATGGTCATGGTGACGCGCACGTCATCCGCGCCCGTCCCGCTGTGTTCGGCAGGGACGCGACCGGGCGCCGCCTGCAAGGGGGACAGCCGCTTCGCGCTCGCAGGCGACCTCCTGATGGCGAACGGCACCTGGCGCCACCACCTCGGCACGCGCTTCGGCACTGTCATCACCGCGCCGTCCGGCGTCACCGTCGAGCAGGTGTTCTTCAACAGCCGCACGTACGCCTGGACAGCCACCTCGACGGCAGCGGCGACTGTCGTCACGACGATGGGCTACCCCAACCAGCCTCCGGTCCGCCGCTTCACGGACAAGCTGCAGGCGGGCGTCCGCAAGGCGTTCGACCGCACACCATCGGTCGGCACGGCGTTCGAGACGCGCGCCGGCGTGCGCACGCTGCAGTACCTGTCCTCGCTCGACGGCGCACCGCTGTTCTCGATGCAGGTCCCGGTCCCGCGCTGGAACAACAACGGCTGAGGACGACGCGCGCGGCGCGCGCGTCTCACGAACCGCCGGGGATCTCGATCGTCTCGCCGGCGTCGAGGATCCTCACCGGGACGCCGTGCTCGGCGGCCGCGGCGGCGAAGTGCAGCGCGGCGCCGGGGACGGGCCGGTAGACGCCGTCGATCTCGTAGCCCTCGGCGTGGATCGGGATCGCCAGGCGGGCGCCCAGGATCCCGGCCGCGATCACGGCCTGCGCGGGGTCGAGCGCTGCGGGCAACGGGCTGGCCGGGCGGCGGTGGGGGAAGCCGAGGACCGCGCCGTTCACCGGGACGAGGACCACGTCGAACGGCCCGTGCCGGAGCGCCATGCGCCACCAGTACCCGTGGAACATGGTGTCGCCGAGGTGCAGGACGCGCACCCCGTCTGCCTCGATGAGCCACGAGACCTGCGGGTCGCCGATGCCGTCGCAGGCCGGGAGCGCCGTCAGCGTGAACGGGCCGGCCGTCACCGACTCCCATGGCGCGATCCGCCTGCGGTCCACACCGGCCGCCGCCAGCTCATGGTCGGCCTGCGCCAGGGCGAGCTCCTCGAGCGCGCCGCCGCCGCCGGCGGGCGGCTCGAGCACGGGCGCGCCGGGCACGAGCGCCGCGGCCAGCGCCGCCGCATCGGCGTGATCGCGGTGCAGATGGGTGACCAGCCCGGCGACGGCCCTGCCGGCGCTGGGCGGGACGATCTGCGGCAGAGGCGTCCCTGCCGCCTGTTCGCCGAGCCGGGCGAACACCGCACCCGCATCCGCCAGCGGATCCACCACCACCGTCGCGTCGTCCGCCTCCAGCTCCGCCCCGGCCCAGCCCAGCCATGTCAGTCGCATCGTCCGTCCTCAGGTCGCTCGCTCCGAGTCCGGGAAGTTATACAGCACGATCGTTCGTACGGTATCCTTCCCTGGATGCCGCGCCGATCCGCAGCCGACGTCGCCGACAGCCGGGCCTGCGCCGTCGAGGCCGCGATCGACCTCGCGTCGATCGAAGGACTCGAGGGGATCACGATCGGGAGGCTCGCCGGCGAGCTCGACATGAGCAAGAGCGGCCTGATCGGGCGCTTCGGTGACAAGCAGGCCCTACAGCGGGCGGTGCTCGCGGCCGCGGTCGAGCGGTTCACCGGCGCCGTCTGGCTCCCGGCCAGGCGGTCCGAGCCCGGACTTCCGCGCCTCGAGGCGATCGTCGAGGCGTGGATCGGCCACCTCAGCGACGACGTGTTCCCCGGAGGGTGCTTCGTGACCACCGCATCCGTCGAGTACGACGCCCGGCCCGGCCCGCTCCACGACGACGTGGCGGCGGCCGTCAGCCGCTGGCTGGGCGTGCTCGAGGCCGAGGCGCGCAGCGCGCGGGAGGCCGGCGACCTCCCCGCGGACCGCGATCCCGCGGACGTCGCCTTCGAGCTGCACAGCCTCGCCTCGGGCGGAGGCGTCGCGGGCCGCCTGCTCGGGGACGCCTCCGCGCTCGAGCGGACGCGCGCGGCGATGCGACGCGCGATCGGGCTTCCGGCTCAGCTGCGGACCCTCAGCCGGCGAGGTCGTCTGACTGCTGCAGGTAGGCGCGCAGCAGCGGGTTGATGACCCGCCAGCGGCCGTGACCGACCTTCTCGATGATCCCGGCGTCGCGCATCTGCTTGAGCAGCCGGTCCCGCACCCCGACGGCCACGTGCTTCGGCGGCGGCTTCCCGGCGGCGACCGCCCGGACCATCGCGAGCGCGTCCTTGTGGATCGCGCGGATGCGCAGGAGCGTCTGATCCATGATCGGCGTGTCCCCCTCCATCGCCGCCTGGTATCCGAGCTCCACCAGGTCGGCTCCGATCTCGTGCGTGTCGAGCTGCACTGCGCGCAGGTGGGTCTGCTGCGCGATGCGCATCGTTGCGCGCGGGTGTCCCTCCCCGAGTTCGATCAGGCGCTCGAGTGCGATCTCGTCGACCGTGCAGTCGTCGGCGGCGAAGCGCGCGGTGATTCCATCGCGCCACGCCTCGTCGCTGATCGCAGCCAGGCTGAAGAACCCGCCGAAGCCGCTGAACGCCCGGGTGTTCGGCGCGAACAGGTCGCGCATGATGTGCTCGATGCTGCCGGCGAACAGGTAGCTCACGTCCGTCGTCCTCTGGAAGATCGCCCGCATCCGCTTGGTGACCGCGTCGGGATCGCCGTAGGGGTGACGCTCGCCGGCGACCTCCTGGAACTCGTCGAAGAAGACGACGATGCGCTTGCCGTCGGCCGCGGCGATCCGCTGCGGCAGACCCAGCGCGGCGTCGAGGGCACGCTGGGGATCGCTGCGCGCCGCCCCGGGTGAGAACGCAAGCTCGACCGCGTCGCCGAGCTGGTCCTTCATCTTGATGGCGACGAGCCCCTGAGCCGCGGTCAATGCCCCGCGGCCGACGCGCCGAGCCTGGTGGACGACCTTCGCGCCCGCAGAGCGGTTCTCCACGACGCGGACCGCCATCGTCTCCGCCAGCTCGGCGGCGTCCGCGATCCTGAAGAGGTCCAGTTCCACGGTGTAGTAGCCCTCGCCGCGAAGGGCGGTCAGCGCGGCCTCGCAGACGCTCGTCTTGCCGGTGCGCCGCGGCCCCGCGATCACCAGGTGAGTGCCGGCCTCCATCGCCTGCACGACGGCTTCGACGTCACCAGCTCTCCCGATCAGCTGACTCGCCGGGATCGGGCTGTCGGTGGGGAAGAGATCGGCGCTGCGCTGGCGCATGTCGCGAGTCTACGTGTTTGCGCAGTCTTGCGCAAAGTTTACGCATATCTGAGCAAATCCCCCCGATCCGGGTTTGCGCAATCCCGAGCAACAGTTGCGCAGATCGGCGCAAACGGCCCAGGTCGGTCACTCCGGAACACGCCCTAGGGTGTCCACATGCCCGCGGACGACGATCCGAGCCCGGCCCCCGGGGTCGAGATCCTGTGGCACACAGGGGCGCGCGATGAACTTCGCGCCCTGTTCGCGCTGGCCGAGGACTCGCCAGAGCAACTCGAGCGCCACCTGCAGCTCGGACGCATCCTCGTCGCCATCGAGCGACGATCGATCGTCGGTCACCTGCAGCTCGTCGGCTGCGAGGCCGACGGCGAGATCGAGCTGCGGACCCTGGCCGTCGCCGAGGCCCGTCAACGGCATGGCGTCGGGCGTGCCCTGATCGACCGCGCCGTCGCTGAGTGTCGCGCCGCCGGAGAGCGCACCCTGTTCGTGGCGACGGCCACGGCCGACATCGGTAACCTGCGCTTCTACCAGCGCATGGGCTTCCGCATGTTTCGCGTGGAGCGCGACGCCTTCACGGCGGACAAGGGCTACCCGGCCGGGATCAGGATCGACGGGATCCCGCTGCGAGATCGCGTCTGGTTGACGCTCTCCCTGACCGGCTAGCCGCGGTTGCCGAGGAAGACGGTCGCGAAGTAGATCAGCTGCGACAGTGCGGCGAGCGCGCCCGCGACGTACGTCAGCGCCGCCGACGTCAGGACCTTGCGCACGCCGACGGCCTCGTCCGGATTGGCGATGCCGAGCTGCTTGAGCTGCACCGCGGCACGGCGGGATGCGTCGAACTCGACGGGCAGCGTGACGAACTGGAACAGGACGACCGCGGCGTAGAGGACGACCGCGACGATCACGAGGTTGAACGCGCCGAGGACGACGCCGATCAGCAGCAGGATCGTCCAGGTGCTCGAGGCGAACGCGGTGGCCGGCCACAACGCGGATCGCACCGTCATCGGCACGTACGCCTTCGCGTGCTGGATCGCGTGGCCGCACTCGTGGGCGGCGACCGCCGTCGAGCTGATCGTCGCCGCGCCATAGACCGGCTCGGAGAGGTTGACGCTGCGCGTCCGCGGGTCGTAGTGGTCGGTCAGCGCGCCGGCGACGGCGTTGACCGGGACGCTCTGCAGGCCGTTGGCGTCGAGGACGCGGCGCGCGACGTCCGCGCCGGTGAGGCCCGTGTCCTCCGGAACCTGCGACCACTGCTGGAACGTGCTCTTGACCTTGTGCTGCGTCCACAGCCCGATCAGCAGCGGGATGCCGAGGCAGATCGCGTAGAGGCCGAGATTGCTCACGGCGCTACCCGCAGGAAGGGCCGTCCGTGGACACCGCCGCGGGGACCACGCGCTCCCAGACGTCACCGAGCGCGTCGAGCTCCGCCGGGGTCAGGTGATCAAGGAACCGGGCGCGAACGCCGGCGAGGTGGGTGCGGCGTGCGGCGGCGAGCTTCTCGCGGCCGGCATCGGTGAGGCGGGCGTACGCCCCGCGCGCGTCGCTGGGACAAGACTCGCGAACGACGAGCCCTTCCCGCTCGAGACGATCGACGAGCCGCGTGAGGCCGCTGCGGCTGAGCACGACAGACTCGGCGAGGTCGTGCATGCGCATCCGCTCCGATGCGCTGCCGGAGACGTGCAGGAGCACCTCGTACGACGACAACGGCAGGCCGTGTGCCGCCTCGAGCTCTGCATCCAGGGCCTTCGTCAGCGCCGCGTGGGCACGCAGCATCCCGCGCCAGGCGCGGACTTCTCGCGGGTCGAGCGACTGGGTCGCATCGGGGCTGGTTGAGACGGTGGCCATGGCGATTCGGTTCTCTCCGGGGTTCCGCTGGGATCGACGCTAGCAGCGGGATCGGCGCGCTTGCACTCCTATTGTTGCACATGCAATCATCTGATATCGTTGCTTACGCAACTACCCGGGGTAATTAGGCTCCGACCGACGACGAGAGAGGGAGCGCAGATGCAGCTCGAAGGCCTGCACCACATCACAGCGATAACGGGCGACGCGCAGGCGAACGTCGACTTCTACGCGGGACTGCTCGGGCTGCGCCTGGTGAAGAAGACCGTCAACTTCGATGAGCCGTCCGTCTATCACCTGTACTTCGGCGACGAGATGGGCACGCCCGGCTCGATCCTGACGTTCTTCGAGTTCCCCGGCGCCGCGCCGGGCCGCGCCGGCGACGGGATGGTCCACGCGATCCAGTGGCGCGTCGGCGAGCCGGCGGCGATCGAGTTCTGGGAGCGGCGGCTGCGCGACGGCGGCACCGCCACCGAGCGCGACGGCGACGTCCTCCTGTTCCGCGATCCCGAGGGTCTCACGCACGAGCTGCATGTCGCCGGCGGCGAGGATGCACCGCTCGCGGCGCTGGCGCCGGACGTCCCGGCCGAGCACGCGATCCAGGGATTCCACGGCGTACGCGCCTACGCGTCCGTCCCGGACGACAGCAGCGACGTGCTGGAGGCGCTCGGGTTCCGGCGCGAGGGTGAGCACGGCCACTGGCTGCTGGCCGGCGAGCAGCGCCACGCGCACCTGCTCTACGAGAGTCCTCCGACGGAGCGCCCGCGACAGGGAGGCGGGACGATCCACCACATCGCCTGGTCGGCGGCCGACGACGCCGAGCTCGAGCACTTCCGCCGTGTGGCCCATGGCGCCGGGATGCACGCGACGAGCATCATCGACCGCCAGTACTTCCACTCGGTCTACTTCCGTGAGCCGAGCGGCGTGCTGTTCGAGCTGGCCTCGCGCGACATCGGCTTCGACTACGACGAACCCGCCCAGACGCTCGGGGAGGCGCTGAAGCTGCCGCCGCAGTACGAGAGCCGGCGCGCCGAGCTGGAGCCGCGCCTCACCCCGCTCGTGAACCCCCGCGCGACCGTATGACCACGACGCTGCCGGACACGCTCGTCCACCGGATTCGCGAGGCGGACGGGGAGCCGCAGGGCGCGCTCGTGCTGCTGCACGGGCGCGGCGCCGACGAGAACGACCTCGTGCCGTTCCTCGATCTGCTGGACCCCAGACGGCGGCTCGTGGGGATCACGCCCGGAGGCCCGCTGCACCTGCCCCCCGGCGGGCGGCACTGGTACGCGGTACCGCGCGTGGGATACCCGGACCCGCAGAGCTTCGCCGAGACCTACGCGACGCTGACCGCGTTCGTCGACGCCATCCCGGAGGCGACCGGGGTCGGATGGGACCGGATCGTGCTCGGCGGCTTCTCCCAGGGGACGGTGATGTCGTACGCGCTCGGGCTCGGAACGGGGCGCCCCGTTCCGGCGGGGATCGTCGCGATGAGCGGCTTCGTCCCCACCGTGCCCGGCTGGGAGCCCGACCTCGCGAGCCGCGCCGCCCTGCCCGTCTGGATCGCGCACGGCCGCAACGACCCGGTGATCTCCGTCGAGTTCGGGCGCGCCGCGCGCGACCTGCTGACGGCCGGCGGGCTGCAGGTGACCTACCAGGAGAGCGAGGCGGCCCACCACGTCGACCCGCGCCAGCTCGCGACGCTGCCGGCCTGGCTGGACGGGGTTCTCAGCCGCTGATCAGCGAGACGCCGGTCATCGCCGCCGGCTGCTCGATGCCCAGCAGCTGCAGGATCGTCGGCGCGACATCGGCCAGGACGCCCCCGTCGCGCAGCTCCAGCCCGCCGGCGGTCACGACGACGGGCACCGGATTCAGCGAGTGGGCGGTGTTCGGCGTGCCATCGTCGTTGAGCATGTGATCGGCGTTGCCGTGGTCGGCGGTGATGACCAGCACGCCGCCGCCGTCCTGCACGGTGCGCACGACGTCCGCCAGGCATGCGTCGACGGTCTCGATCGCGGTCACGGCCGCCGGGATGACGCCCGTGTGGCCGACCATGTCCGGGTTGGCGAAGTTGATGATGCCGAACTGCGGAGCGTCCTCACGCCATCCGGCGATGAAGGCGTCCGCCGCCTCGCGGGCGCTCATCTGCGGCTTGAAGTCGTAGGTCGGCACGTCTCGCGGCGACGGCACCAGCTCGCGCCGCTCGCCGGGTTCGGGCGTCTCCTCGCCGCCACCGAAGAAGTAGGTCACGTGCGGGTACTTCTCGGTCTCCGCGACGTGCAGCTGGCGGCCGCCGGCCTGCGCGATCACGTGCGGGAGCGTGATCCCCGGCCGCGCGGGCGGGAAGGCGACCGGGTAGGTCCAGCTCTCCTCGTACTCCGTCAGGCACGCGTACTGCGAGACGACGCCGGCGCCGCCGCGGTCGACGTCCGTGAACGACTCGTCGGCGAGCGCGAGCGTGATCTCGCGCATGCGGTCGGGCCGGAAGTTGAAGCCGATCACACTGTCGCCCGAGCGGATCCGCGCCTCCTCGCCGACCGTCGTCGCGGTGATGAACTCGTCGGTCTCCTCGCGCGCGTAGGCGTCGCGCGCAGCGGCCGGAGCGACCGGGACGTGATGCGGCGCGCGGCCGTGGACGAGCATGTCGTAGGCCTGCTGGACGCGGTCCCAGCGCTTGTCGCGATCCATCGCGAAGTAGCGGCCGACGACGGTCCCGATGCGCGCGTTGCCGGCCTGCGTGCACCAGTCCTCGACCTGGGCCAGGTAGCCCTCGCCCCCGGTCGGCGACGTGTCGCGACCGTCGGTGAACGCATGGATCACGAGATCCTTCACGCCGAGGTCGGCCGCCATGCGGATCAGCGCGTGGAGGTGATCCATGCTCGAGTGCACGCCGCCGTCGCTGACGAGGCCGATCAGGTGAACGCGACCGGAGCCGCGCATCGCATCCTGCAGCACCGCGTTCTCGTCGAGCTGACCCTCCTCGACGGCGTCATCGATGCGCGTCAGGTCCTGGCGGATCACCGCGCCCGCGCCGAGGTTCAGGTGCCCGACCTCCGAATTCCCCATCTGGCCATCGGGCAGGCCGACGGCTCGTCCGCACGCCGTGAGCTGCGTGTGCGGGTAACGAGCCCAGAGGTCGTCGAAGACCGGCGTGTCGGCCAGCTCGACGGCGTTGCCCGGCCCCGGCGGCGCGATGCCGAACCCGTCGAGGATCACGAGGACGGCCGACGGCGCCGGCAGGCCGGGGGCGCTCATCAGCGCGCCGCCTCGATGATCGCGGCCAGCGACGCGGGATCCAGCGATGCTCCGCCGACGAGCGCGCCGTCGATGTCGGGCAGCGCGAGCAGCTCCGCGGCGTTGTCGGGCTTGACGCTCCCGCCGTACTGGATGCGGATCGCCTCCGCCGCGGCGCCGTCCATGTCGGCGAGCAGCGCACGCACGAACGCGCAGGCCTCCTGCGCCTGGTCGGGCGTGGCGACCTTCCCCGTCCCGATCGCCCAGATCGGCTCGTAGGCGACGACGACCTCGGCGCAGGCGGTCGGCCGGCACGGCGGAGAGCCCGACCTGCACCTGGCGGCGCAGCTTGGCCTCCATCTCCCCCGCCTCGCGCTCGTCCTCGGTCTCGCCGACGCAGAGGATCGGGATCAGGCCCGCCGCGAGCGCAGCGGGCACCTTCTCCGCCAGCGCCTGGTCGGTCTCCGCGAAGTACTGACGGCGCTCGGAGTGGCCGAGCACGACGCCGTGCACGTCCAGGTCGGCGAGCATCGGGGCGCTGACCTCGCCGGTGAACGCGCCCTCGGCGGCCTGGTGCATGTTCTGCGCGAACACCTGCACGCGCGAGCCGCGGGTCGAGTCGACCATCGCCTGCAGCGCGGTGAACGGCACGCAGATCGCGACGTCGACGCCTTCCGACGACGAGACGAGCGGGAGCAGCCCGGAGATGAACATCTCCGCGTCCGCGGTCGTCTTGAACATCTTCCAGTTGCCGGCGACGAACGGGGTTCTAGACATTGAGGGCCTCCACGCCCGGGAGGGTCTGGCCTTCGACGAGCTCGAGGGTCGCGCCCCCGCCGGTCGAGAGATGGGTGACGCGGTCCTCGAGACCGAAGATCTTCAGCGCGGCCGCGCTGTCCCCGCCACCGACGACGGTGGTGCCCGGGCAGGCCGCGACGGCCTCGGCGACCGCACGCGTGCCCGCGGCGAACGGCGCCAGCTCGAACGCGCCCATCGGGCCGTTCCAGAAGACGCTGCCCGCGCCCGCGATCTCCGCGGCGTACGCCTCGGCGGTTCGCGGACCGACGTCGAGGCCCATCCAGCCGTCGGGCACGTCGACGCCGTCGAGCTCGGCACGCTCGGCGTCGGCGGCGAAGCGGTCGCCCAGGACGAGGTCGGTGGGCAGCAGCAGCCGCCTGCCGCCGGCCTGCGCGTCGGCCAGCACGCGGCGCGCCGGCTCGAGATCCTCGTCCGAGCACAACGATGCACCGACCGCGTGGCCCTGCACCTTCAGGAACGGGAAGCACATCGCCCCGCCGATCAGGACGGCGTCGGCGCGCTCCAGGAACGCCTCGAGGACGCCGATCTTGTCCGTCACCTTCGCGCCGCCGACGATCGCCACCAGCGGGCGCGGCGGATCGGCCAGGATGCCGGTGATCGTCTTGACCTCGCGCTCGAGCAGCAGCCCGGCGGCGCTCGCGGCGACATGCGCGACGATCCCGACGTTCGAGGCGTGCGCTCGATGGGCGACGCCGAAGGCGTCGTCCACGTAGACGTCGGCGAGCCGCCCGTAGGCCTCGGCGAGCGCGGGGTCGTTCTTCGTCTCCCCCGCCTCGAAGCGCACGTTCTCGAGCATCAGGACGTCGCCGGGCACGAGGTTCTTCGCGAACGCCTCGACCTGCTCGCCGACGACCGCGGGAGCCAGCGTCACGTCCCAGCCGGTGATCTCGGCCAGGCGGTCGGCGGCGGGGCGCAGCGAGAACGCCGGGTCGACGCCCTTCGGCCGCCCGAGGTGCGCAGCCAGCACGAGCGGGCAGCCGGCGGCGCGCAGACGCTCGAGCGTCGGCAGCGCCGCACGGATGCGCGTGTCGTCGGTCACCTGGCCGGCGGCGTCGAGCGGGACGTTGAAGTCCACCCGCACGAAGACCCGCCGTCCGGCGACGTCGATGTCGTCGAGCGTCCTCACGAGAGACCACTACAGGAGCTTCTGCACGATGTCGACGAGGCGGTTCGAGTAGCCCCACTCGTTGTCGTACCAGCTCACGACCTTCACCAGCGTGTCGTCGAGGACCACGGTGAGCAGGCCGTCGACGATCGAGCTGTGCGGGTCGGTGATGATGTCCGTCGAGACGATCGGGTCGGTCGTGAACTTCAGGATCCCCTTCATCGGCCCGTCGGCGGCGGCCTGGAACGCCGCGTTCAGCTCCTCGACGGTCGTGGCGCGCTCGGCCTCGAACGTCAGGTCGACGAGCGACCCGGTGATCACGGGGGCGCGGATCGCGAAGCCGTGCAGCTTGCCGGCCAGCTCCGGCAGGACGAGCGCGACGGCCTTCGCCGCGCCGGTCGACGTCGGGACCAGGTTGACGGCGGCGGCACGCCCGCGGCGCAGGTCGCTGTGCGGTGCGTCCTGCAGCGCCTGGTCGCCGGTGTAGGCGTGGATCGTCGTCATCAGGCCGTGCTTGATGCCGACCGTGTCCTGCGCGACCTTGGCGAACGGCGCGAGGCAGTTCGTCGTGCACGAGGCGTTGGAGATGACGTGGTGGACGTCCTTGTCGTACTCGTCGAAGTTGACGCCCAGGACGAAGCTCTTGTCCTCGCCCTTCGCCGGTGCGGAGATGACGACCTTCTTCGCGCCGCCCGCGATGTGCTTGGACGCGTCCTCGTGCTTGGTGAAGAACCCGGTCGACTCGATGACGACGTCGGCGCCCAGGTCGCCCCAGGGCAGGTTCGCCGGGTCGCGCTCGGCGAGCACCTTGATCTCGTCGCCGTCGATCGCGATGCCGGCGTCGGTCACCTCGACGGTGCCCGGGTACGGGCCGAGGATCGAGTCGTACTTGAACAGGTGCGCCAGCGTCTTGCTGTCGGTGAGGTCGTTCACCGCGACGATGTCGATGTCGGCGCCTGCGGCCTTCGCGGCGCGCACGACGTTGCGGCCGATGCGGCCGAAGCCGTTGATTCCCACGCGTACGGACATGTGGTGGTCGGTCCTTCCTGAGGGCGGTCTGGGGAGATGCGGGGCGGGCGAGCTGCCGCCCGGCCCCGGCGGCATGCGGAAGGCTACCTACGCCGGGGTGCGGTCGGCATCGCGGTGAACCACGTCCACCACCACCGCATCGGTTGCGGAAAAACGCTGACCCAGGGCCTCGGTGATCGCCACCGACCTGTGCCGCCCGCCGGTGCAGCCGACCGCGATCGTCAGATGCGCCTTCCCCTCGGCGACGTACTGCGGGATCAGGTAGTCCAGCAGCGGCAGCAGCCGCTCGTAGAACGCGTCCAGGTGACCGTCGCGCGCGACGTACTCGACGACGCGCGGATCGCGCCCGGTCAGTGGCCGCAGATCCGGGACGTAGTGGGGATTGGGCAGGAAGCGCACGTCGAGCACCATGTCCGCGTCGCGCGCCGGGCCGTTCTTGAAGCCGAAGCTCTCGAACGTCAGCGCCATCCGCGTCGCGCTGGCGCGCGGCAGCAGCTCGTCGGCGAGCTTGCGGCGCAGGTCGTTCGCCTTCATCCCGGTCGAGTCGACGGTCACGTCGGCGCGCGTGCGCAGCGGCTCGACGAGCCGCCGCTCCGTCTCGATGCCCTCCCTGACGCTGCCGGCCGGACTCAGCGGGTGGCGGCGCCGCGTCTCCTTGTAGCGCGTCAGCAGCGCCTCCTCGTCGGCGTCGAGGAACAGCACGCGGTGGTTGATCCCGGCCGCGTCGAGCTCGTCGAGCACGGCGACCATCTGCGGGAAGTACGCCCCGCCGCGGGCGTCGGAGACGATCGCCGCCTTCTGGACCTTCGAGCCCTCGTGCCGGAACAGGTCGACGAGGCCGCGGATCATCTCCGGCGGCAGGTTGTCGACGCAGAAGTACCCGGCGTCCTCGAAGACCTCCATCGCCGTCGACTTGCCGGCGCCCGAGACGCCGGTGATGACGACGAGATCCTCGAGGCGGATGTCGGCCGCGGGCTGTGCCGCGTCGTCGGCGCTGGTCATCTCCTGCATCGTCGCAGGTGCCCTGGAGGTCATCGAGGACAGTGCTCGTCAGGCGAACGTCGTCGCGGTCAGCGAGTGCCTCACGGCGTCGGCCGGCGCAGGAAGGTGTGCACGTCGCGCGCGATCTTCGGCGGCAGGCCGGGCACCCCCTCGAGGTCCTCGCGGCTGGCCGCCAGGACGGCATCCGGCGACCCGAAGTGCGAGAGCAGCGCCTTCTTGCGCGAGGGCCCGATGCCCGGCAGGCCGTCGAGCGCGGAGACGGTCATCGCCCGGTCGCGGCGCATGCGGTGATGGCCGATCGCGAACCGGTGCGCCTCGTCGCGCACGCGCTGCAGCAGCTGCAGGCCGGCCGTGTCGTGCTGAAGGACCACGGGCGACGTGCTTCCCGGGAGGAACACCTCCTCGATCCGCTTGGCGAGCGACACGACCGCGACGCCGCGCTCGCGAAAGTCCTGCAGCACGTCGAGACCGGCCGAGAGCTGGCCCTTGCCGCCGTCGATCACGACGAGGTTCGGCAGCGCGGCGAACGACTCGTTGAACGACGGATCGTGCGGCGAGAGCTCGCGCTGGCTCTCCCAGTTGCGGATCCGGCGCGTGAGCACCTCGCGCATCGCCGCGAAGTCGTCGGGCACGCCGTCCTGCAGCGAGCGGATCGTGAACCGCCGGTAGTCGGACTTCTTGGGTGCGCCGCCCTCGAAGACCACCATCGAGGCGACCGTGTGCGTCCCCATCAGGTTCGAGATGTCGAAGCACTCGATCCGCAGCGGCAGCGCGTCGAGGCCCAGCTCGGCCTGCAGCTCGTCGAGCGCCTCGACGCGCTGACGGCGGCTGCGCTCGGCCTTCAGCCGCTCCTGATCCAGCGCGAGCAGCGCGTTGCGCTCGGCCAGCTCGAGGATCCGGCGCTTGTCCCCGCGCTCGGCGGCGCGCACCTCGACCGCGGCGCCGCGGCGCTCGGCGAGCGCCTCGCCGAGCGTCCGGCGCTCGTCGGCGGGGAGCTCCTGCTGGACGATCACCTGCGGCGGGATGCCGTGGCGGTCGGCGTAGTACTGCGCGATGAACTCGAGCGCGACCTCGCCGAGATCCAGCTCGCCGGCGTTCTCGAGGTAGAACGACTGGCGGTCCGAGAGCACGCCGTCGCGCACCTGGAACACCTGCGCGTTCGCGTCGGTGCCGTCGACGGCGACCGCGATCGCGTCGAGCGTCCCGACCGCCTCGTTCGCGACGCGCTGGCGCTCCAGCAGCGACCGGACCGCGCGCAGGCGGTTGCGCTCCAGCGCCGCGGTCTCGTACTCCTGCGCCTGCGCCGCAGCCGTCATGCGCTCCTCGAGGTCGTGCTCGATCTCCTTGTAGCGCCCGCTGAGGAACGCGATCACGCCGTCGATCGACTCCATGTACTGCTCGCGCGTGACGTAGTCGACGCACGGCGCCCCGCAGCGGTTGATGTGGTAGTCCAGGCACGGCGAGCCGGACCGCCGGCCGGGCTCCTTCCCCGTGCACGAGCGGTACTGGAAGACCTTGCCGAGCACGTCGAGCGTCGACCGCGTGCGCTTGGCGTTCGAGTACGGCCCGAAGTAGAGCCGGCTCTTGCGATGGCGCTCGCGCGTGAAGTAGACGCGCGGGAACTCCTCGTCCATCGAGATCGCGATGTACGGGTAGCTCTTGTCGTCGCGCAGGCGGATGTTGAACTGCGGCTGGTGGCGCTTGATCAGGTTCTGCTCGGCGAGCAGCGCCTCCGCCTCCGTCGCCAGGAGCAGGAACTCGATCGAATCCGCGAGCCCGACCATCTCCGTCGCGCCGCGCGTCACCGGGTTGCTGAAGTGGCTCGCGACGCGCTTCTTCAGCGAGCGCGCCTTGCCGACGTAGATGACCTCGCCCTTGGCGTCGTGGAACAGGTAGACGCCGGGCCCGTCGGGCAGCTGCCTGCGCTGGTCGCGCAGGCGGTTCTCGCGCTCGCTGTCCCCGGTGGAGGCCACGCGATCAGGATACGAACGCGCCCGCGACGGCCCGTTCGCGCAGTAGGGTCCGAGGGCATGAGCACGACGACGACGGCGCTGCGCACGTGTCCACTCTGCGAGGCCACCTGCGGCCTCGAGCTGACGATCGAGGACGGCCGCGTGACGCGCGTCAAGGGCGATGCGGACGACGTCTTCAGCAAGGGGTTCATCTGCCCCAAGGGCGCCGGGATCCGGGAGCTGCACGAGGACCCCGACCGGCTGCGCACCCCGATGCGCCGCGCCGCCGACGGCACGTTCGAGGCGGTCTCGTGGGATGAGGCGTTCGCGGAGATCGACGAGCGGCTGAAGGCGATCGACGCCGAGAGCGGCCGGCAGGCCTTCGCGATGTACCTCGGCAACCCGTCGGCGCACTCGATGGGCGCGCTGCTCTACGGCCGCGTGCTGGCGAAGGCGCTCGGCACGCGCAACATCTATTCGGCGAGCACCGTCGACCAGTACCCCAAGCAGCTCGCCGTCGGCGCTGATGTTCGGCACCGGGCTGAGCGTCCCGGTTCCCGACCTCGACCGCAC
This sequence comes from uncultured Solirubrobacteraceae bacterium, assembly GCA_963781935.1. Taxonomy (GTDB): domain Bacteria; phylum Actinomycetota; class Thermoleophilia; order Solirubrobacterales; family Solirubrobacteraceae; genus F1-60-MAGs163. The sequence continues at coordinate 354,373 of CAWAHX010000005.1, read as the reverse complement.
GACGCACCTGCTGGTGCTCGGCGCCGACCCGCTCGTCTCCAACGGCTCGCTGATGACGTCCCCGGACGCGCGCGGGCGGCTGCGCAGGATCCGGGCCCGCGGCGGGAAGCTCGTCGTCGTCGATCCGCGCCGCTCGCGCACCGCACAGGAGGCCGACGAGCACCACTTCATCAGGCCGGGCAGCGACGCGATGCTGCTGCTGGCGATGGTGCACACGCTGTTCGACGAGGGCCTCGCCGCGCCCGGCGAGCACCTCGAGCCGCTGCTGGCCGGCGTCGACGACGTGCGCCGGCTCGCCGCCGACTTCCCGCCGGAGGCCGTGACCGTCGCGACCGGCATCGAGGCGGACGTGATCCGGCGGATGACGCGCGAGCTGGCCGGCGCCGAGCGCGGCGCGGTCTACGGCCGGATCGGCACCACGACGACGACGTTCGGGGCGCTCGCCAGCTGGCTCGTCGACGTGCTCAACGCGCTGACCGGGAACCTCGACCGCGAGGGCGGCGCGATGTTCACGAAGCCCGCCGGCGGGTCGGGCAACACGCAGGGCGAGCCGGGCCGTGGCCGCGGAACCGCCGTTCACCGCTGGCGCTCGCGCGTCAGCGATCGCGGCGAGGTGTTCGGCGAGTTTCCGGTGAACGTCCTCGCCGAGGAGATCGAGACGCCGGGCGACGGGCAGATCCGCGCGCTGTTCACGATCGCCGGCAACCCCGTGCTGTCGACTCCGAACGGCGACCGGCTCGCCGAGGCGCTCGACACGCTCGACCTGATGGTCTGCGTCGACATGTACCTCAACGAGACGACGCGCCACGCGCACGTGATCCTGCCGGTGCCCTCTGCGCTTCAGCGGTCCCACTACGACCTCGCGCTGTACTCGTTCGCGGTGCGCAACGTCGCGAACTACTCGCCGCCGCTGTTCGCGCTCGACGACGGTGCGCTGGACGAATGGGAGATCCTGCTGCGCCTGACCGGCATCGCCGCGGGCGCCGGGCCGGAGGCGGACGTCGAGGCCCTCGACGCGTTCGTCGCCGGCGAGGCGGTCAAGCGCGCGGTGCGCACCGTCGGATCGAACGTCGCCGGCCGCGACCCCGACGAGCTGCTGGCCGCGCTCGAGCCGCGCCGCGGGCCCGAGCGCATGCTCGACCTGCTGCTGCGGACCGGGCCCTACGGCGAGGGCTTCGGCGCCGATCCCGATGGCCTGACGCTCGCCGCGCTGGAGGCGCAGCCGCACGGCATCGACTTCGGGGCGCTGGAGCCGCGGCTGCCCGAGGTGCTGCGGACCGAGAGCGGGATGATCGAGCTCGCGCCCCAGCTGCTCCAGGACGACGTCCCGCGGCTCCGCGAGGCGCTCGCGCTCGCGCACGAGCGCAACGGCGACCTCGTCCTGATCGGCCGCCGGCAGCTGCGCTCGAACAACTCGTGGATGCACAACCTCCCCAAGCTCGTCTCCGGGCCCGAGCGCTGCACGGTGCTCGTCCATCCCGCCGACGCTGCGCGGCTCGGGGTCATCGACGGCGAAGCCGCCGTGCTGTCATCCGCCAACGGCGAGATCCGGCTGACCGCCCAGGTCACGGAGGACATGATGCCCGGCGTCGTCTCCGTCCCGCACGGCTGGGGGCACGACCTCGACGGGACGGACATGACCGTCGCCCGCGAGCACGCCGGCGTCAACGTCAACCTGCTCGGCGACACCAGCCTGCTCGAGCCGCTGTCCGGGACCGCGGTGCTGAACGGGATCCCGGTGGAGCTGGCGCCGGCGGCCGTGGTCGCCTGCCGGGCCGGTGACCGGATCGGCTTCGCCGGCCCTCTCATCGGGATGGGCAGAGCCCATCCCGCCCTTTCGAGGGCGACGTCAGGGCGAAGCCGGGGCTCCTGCCCCGCGAGCTGCGCTCGCGTGCCAGGAGCCCCGGTGGAGCCTGCCGCTCCTTGGGCGTTTGATCAACCCGTGTGGCAGCCCTGGTCGACCGGGCACACGACCGTGAGCTTTCCGCCCGTCTTGAGGAAGTCGGACTTCTGCTGACGCGCCGCCGGTGTGCTGCGGACGAGCTCGTGGGGATCGTTGCCGGCTCGCGGCGGGAGGTTCCCGAGCGGCGCGACGTCGGTGCCGAGCGTGCCGCCGGCGCGGATCGGGCCGCTGTCCCAGATCACGATCGCCGAGCCCTCGGTGAAGTCGCCGGCGGGCGTGATGCCGTAGAGCGGGATCTTGTCGAAGCTGCGGCCGGGGTCGTAGGCCGGCTGGCGGCCCGACCGCGCCGATCGTCCGCGCCTCGTTCTCGGCGCTGATCTGCGCGACCTGGTGATCGCCGAGGCCGACGTGCAGCAGCACGCTGTGCAGCGGCGTGTTCGCGGGCGGCCGGCCCGTCATGTGCTGCGCGTAGCCGTCGGCCTCGCCGCGATCCCACAGCGTCTGGATCACCGACAGCGTCAGCATCCGGTCGAGGCGGTTCGGATAGGCCGGCACCCAGAACGCGTTGTAGGTGTCGAAGTCGACGCTGCGCGGGAGCAGCAGGCTGTAGTTCATGCCCGGCACGCCGAGCACCGAGCGCTCGAAGTCCGGCGCGATCGCGGTCAGCGCGCCGCCGAAGATCCCGCCCTGGCTGTTGCCGTCGTAGTACAGCGCGGACGTGTCGATCACCGGCGCGCCCGCCGCGTTGTGGAACGCGGCGTTCGTGACGAGCCCCTGCGGATGGGCCATCAGCCTCCCGAGCATCAGGCCGTTGACGAGGCCCTGCTGCAGGCGGTCGGCCAGCGTCGAGAAGCCGGAGAAGTCCTTCAGGATCGAGATCGCGTTCGGGACGTCCTCGTCGGCCATGCCGATCTCACGCGTCGCGCAGTAGACGAAGTCGTGCTCGCTCGTCATCGACTGGATGTTCCCGGCCATCACCTCGTCGGGGTCGCCGAGCAGGCCGTGCCCGTAGAGCGCGAGGCGGGCGGGCTGGGTCAGCGCGACCCGCGGGATCACGCAGATGAACTGCGCGTCCATGGTGTTGCCCTTGATGCGCTGGGGGATCCACGCGAACGCCGTCTTCCTCGTCTTCTGGTAGGCGAACCCCGAGCCGGGCGGGCAGCCGGGCTTGTCGAGGTAGCACGGCACCGTCATGGTGCCGATGACCTTGCGGGCGAGCTTGTCGTTCTGCCCGTCCTTGCATCCGTCGGCGTCGCACGGCGCGAAGTCCTGGACGGTGTCGATGCGGTACCTCGGCGCGGAGCCGACGATCTTGCGGTCGACGAGGTTCGTGTCGCCGAGCAGCGCGAACGCGTTGTCGCGGATCGCGAGGATGCGCTCGGTGAGGTTGCGCTCGCTGGCGACCGTGAAGTCCCAGGCCAGGTAGAGCGACTTGCGATGGATCTTGGCCCGGCCGAGCGTCCGGAAGATCGAGGCGTAGCGCGCGCGGCGCCCGTTCAGTGCGGCGCTGGTCGTCTTCAGACCGTCGCGCAGCGTGCGGAACGCCTTGCCGGCCGGGATGATCGAGCCGTCTCGCGCGGCGCAGGTTGCTCAGGCCGACGATGTAGCGGTGGCCCTCGAGGAGGTTCTTCGCCGGGTGGATCATGCAGCAGCTGGTCGCGCGCCCGGGTCGCGCCCGGAGTCGAGCTCCGCCCAGACGAGCTGACGCTTGCCGGTCTTGCGTGTCGATGACGGCGATCGGCTGGCCGGGATCGAGCGAGGTCCGCAGGTCGGTGATCGGGGTGGCGCCCGTCTTCTTCAGGTCCAGGCCGGGGACGTGGGTGAGCATCGCGGTGCCGGGGCTGAAGCCGTCGTTGCGGTTGTACTCGCGACGCGGCGATCGGCTTGCCCTGCTTGTTCTTCGGGAGCTGGGCGCTGTTGAGGTTCAGCCGCACGCCGGTGTCCGTCCGCGAATCCTTGACGGTGAAGGCGTTGTTCGGGAACGGCAGCAGGCACTGGCGCGTGTCGAGCGGATCGCAACCGGCTGAATGGGTGGTCTTCGCCGATGCCGCCGGGGCGGCGGCGAGGACCATGGCAACGGCGCCGGCGACGGCGACCAGACTCATCCTGCTCACGTGCGTTCTCCTCTACGACGTCGGCGACCGTGCATTCCGTGCACGACCGCCAGGGGATCGCGAAGGTACCACGGCGCGCCGGCGCTCCGCGCCGCTCGGGCGGCGGGGGTCACGCCGCTCGGCGTAGGGCGCGAGAGCCGACCGGACCGCGTCCGGGATCGGCGTCTTCTTCCACGTCTCGGCGTCGACGAACACGTGGCGCAGCTCACCCTCCACGAGCCGCTCCCCGTCGCGCTCGACGACCAGCGATGTCGTCATCCCCGTGGTCCCGAGGCGCGTGATCGATGCCTCGACCACGATCTCGATCGTCGAAGCGCGCGGAGCCGTGGAATCGTGCGCTCGCCTCAGCGACCACCATGTCGATCCCGTGGTCGGCGATCATCGACGCGTACGACGTCTGGAACGCCGTTCGCCAGAGCTCGGTGATCGTGATGTCGAAGTACGTGAAGTAGTTCGCGTTGAACACGATGTTCTGCGGGTCGCATTCGTTGTAGCGGACCTGCAGCTCGTGGCGGAAGGGCGGCATCGGGTGACGAAGTCTGCCGCAACGCTCACCGGACCAGCGGGCGGGCAGTGATCAGTTGTGGACGGTCACCACGGGGTTCATCACGAGCCCGTGGGTGCGCAGGACGCCGAGCAGCTCGCGATGCCCGAACGCCTGGCACGCCGAGGCCAGGCCGACACGCCGGGGAGCCTGCTGGAGCAGGGAGTACGCGGCATGGGCCTGCAGCAGCCCGGTCTGCTTGTAGTTCGAGTTGCCGTGGATGACGCAGTGGGCGCGCCCGAGCGGCCCGCTCGCGTACACGGAGTCCACGGACGTGTTCACGCGCGGGTTCTCGCGCGGCGGCATCCCCGACTGCAGCGACCCGGCGATCTCCGCCAGCTTCGCCTCCTGCTCGGCGGGCGCGAGCGGCCGGATCTGCTCCTCGAACATCTGCGTCGTCGCGACCACGCCGTCCATGACGGCCCGGTCCAGGACGCCACCGGTGACCGTGACCGTCGCGACGCGCGGATCGTTCTTGAACCAGACCGGATGGGAGGTTCCGCCCCACGGCACGGTCAGGGCCGTGCCGTGCTGGCCGGGCACGACGCACTCGCGCGCGGAAGTGTGATCCCACGCGACGTACTCGTTGTCGACGAGGTGGAACCAGTCCGCCTTGAGGATCGTGAAGATCGTCTGCGTGGACGCGTAGGTCGGGAAGCCCTTCCAGAGCACGAGGATGTCGAGCGTCTCCATCCCGCCCGGCTCGAGCGCGATGTTCGCCGCGATCTCGCCGGTGGTGTACATCTGCGCCACCCCGGGGGACAGCAGCAGCCCGGCCTCCGCGAACGACTCGCTCCAGCGCTCCTGGGCGGCCAGCACCCAGTCCTGCTCGCCCGTGGTGTCGAGGTAGTGACAGCCCGCGGCGAGTGACGCCTCGACCACCTCGTGCCCGTAGCTGATGAACGGGCCGACCGTGTTGCAGACGACGGACGCGCCCTCGAAGACCTCCGTCAGCGACGCGACGTCGTGCGTGGCGTCGACGACCTCGTGATCGACGGTGTCGACGCCCGGGACGTGGGACACGACGTCCTGGGTGCGCTCGAGATCTCGCCCGACGGCCTTGAACGGGACCTGCAGCTCGCGCAGGTACTCGCACACCAGACGGCCCGTGTAACCCGAGGCGCCATAGACGATGACTGGCTTCATGGCGGCGGACACTACGCGGAACCCTGACGCGGTGCGAGCAACGTGTCACCGGACCAGCCTGACCGGTGGGCCACCGCTGCCGGCGGTCGCGCCCGCTCCTGTGGCGAGCGCAACGATCCGCTCGCACATAGGCCTGGGTCTCGGGGATCGGTGGAACGCACCAGCACGAGGACACGCGACCGGCCCCGGCGTTGTAGGCGGCGAGCGCCAGCGGCACCGATCCGAACCGGCGAAGCAGATCGTGCATCAGGTGCGCCTGCGCGTCGATCGACGACGCGGCGTCCAGCGGATCGCGCAGCCCGTAGGCGCGCGCCGTCCCCGGCATGAACTGGGCGATGCCGAGCGCCCCGGCGCGCGATCGCGAACCCGGATCGAAGCCCGACTCCTGCTCGAGCTGCGCGGCGAGCAGCGCAGAGCCGACGCCCCAGCGTTGCGACGACGTCCGCAGTGCCGCGCGGTAGCGGGCGGGCACGAACGCGGGAACTCCTCCCGCCGCCGCGCCGAAGCCGACCGAGGCGCTTCCCGGGCTGCGGCCGTACCCGAAGTGCCATGGCTCCCACGAGTACCGGCGAACGAAGCCGGACGCGCCGGCGTGCGCGGCGAGCCACCGATACGCGCCCGCCGGGCCCAGGTCGAGCTCGGTGCCGAGCCTGTGCAGTGAGCGACCCGGCGGCGCGACCCATTTCGGATCCGGGTGGGCGGCGAACAGCGATGCCTGCTCGGCGTCGGTGCGAAAGGCGCTCACGACCGTCAGCCTCAGGCCGTCGCGCCTCGCTGCAGCCGCCAGACGATCGAAGGCCAGCGCGACGTCCGGGCGCATCGGCTTGCCCTGCCGTACCGCAAGCGGCCCTGCGTATGTCCCGTCGCCGATCGCGGCGGCTGCCGCGCTGATCTCCGCCTCCGCGACGGCCTGACCGCCGACCGTCTCCCCACCCGGGATCCTGATGCGGTCGAGCACGACGACGCGCACACGGTCCGGGAGCTCCCCGGCGCCGAACGTGACCGTCGTGCGGCGCGCGCCGTTGCGCGCGGCCGTGCGCCGGGCGACATCGCGTGCGAACGCCAGGTACGCCGCAGGCACCATCGCCGCGGCGCGAGGAGCGAGCACGCGCGGCCGAGCGTCGAGCAACGCGCGCGCCCCGGCGAGTGCTGCGAGGTCGGCCGCCCGCTGATGAGCCCCGTGGGCGCTGAGCGCCGCGGCGAACCACCCCAGGACCACCGCACCCGCCGCGAGCGCGAGCAGTCCGGCGAGCAGCGCCAGGAGCGCCTGACCGCTCTGCCCGCGCTCGCGGCGCGAGCCTGCGACGCAGGGACGCCGGCGCGGCCAGGCCGGCGCGCGCCAGCGCTGCCGCGACCCCGGGCAGCGGCGTGGCCACCTCGCCCTGAATCCCGGCATCGGCGAGCTCCCCGAGCACGAGCCGCGCGAGCACGCCCGCCTCGTCGCCCGCGTAAAGGACGCCGCCGGCGTCCGCCAGGAGGTCGTCCAGCGGGCGGGCGCGCGGGCCGGAGATCGACAGGACGAGCGGGCCGCGCGCCGCAGCCGACACCCGCTCGACGGCGCGCATCGCGGAGGGCGGAGCCGCGGGCATCGTCGCCAGCACCAGGCGCCCGCGCCCCGCGGCCGGCACGCCGCGAGCCGTCATCGCGGCGGCCACCCGCCGCGCCGCGGGAGTGGCCGGGAGGGCGATCGAGTGCTGGTGCGCCCCGCCGCGCCACAGCAGCACGACCGGGGTTCCCCCGCCGCGCACCGTCAGGGCGAGGGCGGCGGCCATCGCCAGCGGCTCGGCGTGCTCCGGACGTCCCACGACGGCCACGTCGACAGGCGCGCTCACGCGCCGGGCCCGGCGTCGGCGACCGCCTTCGCCTGCAGACGGGCCGCGAGCCCGGGCACCGCGGACGGCGGCCGCAGCACGACGCGCACACGGCGACCGCTGACCTGGACCGACAGGCCCGCGCGCGACCACCCCGGCAGCGCCGCCCGCGCGGCGCCGGCCGCGTCGCGGTCCTGGAGCAGCGCGGTCGCCCCCGCTCCCGCGGCGTGGGCCGCGAGCTCCCGGCAGACGCCGGCGGCGAGGAGCTGCGCAAGCCCCAGGATCGCCGCCAGCAGCAGCGGGACCGCCCCGAGCATCTCGATGGTGGCCTGTCCACCGCAGCGCCTCACGAGGCCGCCTTCGCCCCGGCGACCGCGACGGCGACGGTCCACAGCGAGGTCGTGCCGACGACCGCCGGAACACGCATCCGGACGACGAGGCGGCCGTCCGCCCCGCGGACCACCCGAAGCCTGCCGCGCAGACGCTGCGGAAGCGCTGAACGTGCAGCCGCCTGCGGATCTGAGCCGATCACGTCCGCGCGCGCCGCGGCCCGCGCGGACGTCGCAGCGAGCCACCATGACTCGCCGGCCACGACACCCTGCCAGCACGCGAGCACGAGACCGGCCAGCAACGGCAGCAGCGCGACGAGCTCAACGCTTGCCTGGCCCCGCTCGTCGTCTCGAAGACTCATGCGACGAGGCTCCCGCGTCTCGCGTCACGCGACTACGACGGAGATGTTGCGGGACTGCGTAAAGAGGCCCGGCACTCTGAGGAGAGTGCCGGGCCGGTCACATCAGGAGGAGCGACGCGAGGGGGATGCGGCTCCTCCGGGTGCGACCCCTCGCGGAGTCGCAGGTTCGGTGCAGCCTGATCAGACGCGTCCACCTCGTCGTCCGTACGCCCCCGTGGGGAAGCCGGACAGCAGGACGAGGATGGCGGCCACGATGCCGACGATGGCCGGCAGGCCGAGGGCGACGCACAGCGCGTAGACGAGCGCTGCGACGAGGATGGTGATGATGAGTCCGATCACAGTGGGGTCTCCTTGCGAGACGTCGTTGGCGTTTCCTACCGCCAGGAGGTCTTCCCGCTCGCAACGGGGCCGAAACACGAGGATGCGTCAGGCGGGCGCGCTCGGCGACGCGAGCGCCGTGATCGCCGCGTCACGCGTCTCGAGGATCGGGAACAGCTCGGCCAGGCCCGTGATCTCGAACGTCTTGGCGATGCTCGGGGTGACGTTGACGATCGCCAGCGCTCCACCGAGCGGACGCAGGCGCTTGGAGACGCCGATGATGACCCCGAGCGCCGTCGAGTCCAGGAAGCTCGTCTCGGTCAGGTCCAGGACGATCCTCCGCGACCCGCCGTCGATCGCCTCGGAGACCTCGCGCTTGAGCGCCGGTGCGGTGAAGATGTCGATCTCGCCACGGACCGCGACGACGTCGATGTCGCCCGCGACGCGCTCGCGGGACAGGCTGAAGTCCTCGGTCATCGGATCCTGCACGCTAGCGCCCTCCCTCTGAGACCCGGGCAGCGATGTCGATGATCAGCTCCTCGGACCGATCCTCGCGGACCTCGACGCCGGTCCACGTCGCAAGCCGCCCGATCACGCCTCCGGCGGACGGGTCGGCGCCCTGCTCGGCGAGCACCCTGGCGCCCGCGGACCGCAGCGGACCGACCTTCATCCGGATGCCCTGGGCACGCGGGTCCACCGCGACCTCGAGGCGGCGGCCGAGCAACACGGCCGGCGCCTGCGCGGCGACCGCATCGGCGATCTGCAGTGCGTCTTCGACGCGATCGACCGGGAGGTCGGCTCGTGCCGCGGCGATTCCGACGACGCGCGCGACGACCGGGCGGGCCAGCGGTCCGCACGCCACGGCCAGGTGCAGGCGATCGTCGGGAGCGGCGCGGTCTGTCATCGCGCTCAGACCGGCGGTGGGATGAGGAACGTCATGCGGACCTCGGTGGCGCCATCGACGTTGGCGAGCTCGAGCGACTCGGTCAGGGCGGCCATCATCGGAAGACCCACGCGAAGGCCGGGTGAATCCGGTCGTGGTGCCACGCCGCGCCCGTGGTCGCGGACGGTCACGTGCAGCAGCGGCGCCTGGATCCGCGCCTCGACCTGCATGACACCGGTTCCCCCGCCGTCGTACGCGTGGACCACGACGTTCGTGCAGGCCTCGCTCACCGCGAGTCGCAGGTCGCCCAGCGTCTCGGCGTCGAGCGCGAGCACGTCGCCGACGCCGCCGAGAACGTGCCGAACCACGGCCACGTTCTCCGGTCGCGCGGCGAGCGTGAGCTCGACCTCTGCCGGCTGCGATGAGATCTGATCGGGCATGTGGCGCGGCACTCCCGCGCCGCTCGGCGGCAGTATCCCACCGGCCGCAGGCGACTGGGCGCTCGGGCCCCACGTTCGCTGAATGCCCCGCACCCCCGTCGTCATGCCCGATCCGCAGGCGCGCAAACGTCCTTTGCGTTACGAACGGCGCGCTACCGTGTCTGAAGCTCTGAGACACACGGTTCAGTTCCGACGAGGAAGGGAACACCAACGTGATGACGACCTCCAGCGTCATGGGCCGCACATCCGGGCCACAAGGGCTGCGTGCGGCTGACGAGCGCACGCTCCTCGAGCGCTGGCACCGCGACGGCGACCGCGGGGCGCGGGCCGAGCTGGTCGAGCAGATGCTCCCGTTCGTGCGCCACATCGCACGTGGCTACGTGGGCCGCGGGGAGCCGATGGAGGACCTGGTCCAGGTCGGCTGCGTCGGCCTCGTGAAGGCGATCGACCGCTTCGACCTCGATCGGGGACTGCGCCTGTCGACCTTCGCCGCGCCCAACATCTCCGGTGAGATCAAGCGCCATTTCCGCGACCACGGCTGGTCGATCCGTCCGCCGCGCGACCTGCAGGAGCTGTACGTCAAGGTCAGCGCGACGACGAACCGGCTGTCACTCATCCTCGGTCGCGCTCCGACCGTGGCGGAGCTCTCCGAGGCGCTCGACGCCACCGAGGAGGCGGTGCTCGATGCGATCGAGGCGGGCCGCAGCTACACGGCCAGCTCCCTGGACGCCCCGGTCGAGGACGGCGCCCCCTCCCCTCTCGACGCACTGGGCGGCACCGATCACGGCTACGCGCTCGCCGAAGCGCGCGCGACCCTGGACGAGGGTCTGCGCGCGCTTCCAGCGCGTGAGCGGCGCATCGTCCTGCTGCGGTTCGCAGGAGGGCTCACGCAGCGCGAGATCGCCGAGGCGGTCGGCGTCTCGCAGATGCACGTCTCGCGCCTGCTGCGCCGCTCGATCGAGACGCTGCGCGAGAGACTCGCGGTTTAGCGCCGGGCCTCGTGGGTATGTCTCCGTGACGTACCCACGAACGAGAGAGTCACGATGACCGGCAAGACGACGGACACGATCGGCGGCCGCGCGAAGCAGGCGGCCGGCGCCATCACCGGCGACGAGAAGCTGAAGCGCGAGGGCAGGAACGACGAGCGCAAGGGCAAGCTCAAGGGCAAGGTCGACGACGCGGTCGACAAGGCCAAGGACGCACTGGACGGCCTGCGCGAGCGCAGCGACAAGGCCTGACGCTGATCAGCCGCGCGGGAGCGCGACCGCGAGCAGCGCGATGTCGTCCTGAGGAGCGTCGTGAACCCAGTCGAGCACCGCGGCCTCGACGGCGCCCACCAGCTGCTCCGGGCCGGCCCCCGCGGCGCCCGCCGCGGCGGCGCGCAGACGCTCGTCGCCGAACAGCTCGCCGTCGCGGCGCGCCTCGGGTGCCCCATCGGTGTACAGCAGCAGCGCGTCGCCCGGTCCGAGGCCGACCTCGATCTCGCCGAAGGTCGTCTCGTCCAGCACGCCGACGATCGTCCCGGCGACGCGGGGCTCCTCGACCGAGCCGTCGGCGCGGACGACGAGCGGGGGCGGATGACCCCCGACCGCGATCAGCGCCGCCGCCGAGCGCCCATCGGGGGCGACGGTCAGGCGCGCGAGCGCCACGGTCACGAAGCGCTCGCCGTCGCTCTGCGAGCGCAGCTCGCGATCGAGCGTCTTCAGCAGCTCGGCGGGCCGTGGGTCCCCGGCCGCGCGCAGCGTGTAGCGGGCGGCGGCCGTGAGCGCCGCAGCGCGCGGGCCCTTCCCGCAGACGTCGGCGACGACCGCCATCCACCCGCCCGGCACGCGGAAGACGTCATACAGGTCGCCGCCGACCTCGATCCGCTCGCCCGCGGGGCGGAACCTGGCCGCGGCCTCCAGCGGCGCCATGTCCGGCAGCTTCGGAGGCAGCAGCGCGCGCTGCAGCGTCTGCGCGATGTCGTGCTCGAGCTCGTAGAGCCGCGCGTTGTCGAGCGCCAGGGCCGCATGCGCGCCGAGCTCAGCGGTGAGCGCCATGTCGCCCGCGTCGAATGGCGCCGAGCGCTCCCCGACACGGGTGATCGCCAGGACCCCGAGCGCGCGGCCGCGTGCCGCCAGCGGCACCACGAGCGCCGACCGGTCGTGCGTCGCCGCCGGTTGGGGTCGACCGCTGCGCAGCGCCTCGGCGATCGGCGCGTCGTCGGCGCGGATCACGCGTTCGCCCGCCTCGCGTTCGAGCTCCGGATCGCGAGCGGCGGTCGCGACGTGACGGAACGCCGGACCGTCGCCGAGCTCGGCGACCTGTGCGATGTCGCCCAGGTCCGGGACGAGCGCCGCGGCGAGCCGGCGCAGGCGGTCCTGCGATCCCGTGGCGCGCTCCATCGACTCCGCCGCCCGCAGGAGGACCGCCTGACGGCCGCGCTCGCGCTCGGCCAGGACGCGCGCCTCTCCCACGGCACGCTCGCGACGCGCGCTCTGCAGCAGCGCGATCCCGACGAGGAGCGCCACGAGAGCACCCCCGAATCCGACGATCAGGGCCGTCGACGGATCGGCGCGCTCGGCCGGCGTCACCGCCACGAGCCACCGGCGACCGGCGATCGCGACCGAGCGCGTGCTGGCGTCCGTGAGCGGCTGGGCCGGGCCGAACACACGCCGATCCACTCCGCCGGCCCGGTCCACGACCCGCAGCCCCGTGCCCTGCGGGAGCTGTCTGCGGAGCCGCTGCTCGATCTGCGCCGACCGGATGCTGCCCGTGTACCAACCGATGACCTGCGCCCGGCGCTCGGCCGCGGTCGTCGGGATCCTGCCGCTGCGGTAGAGCGCGTAGTAGATCGACAGACCCGCCTGCCGTGAGCTCGCCAGCTCGATCGGGGCGGACAGCTGTGGCGTCCCGGCTGCGGCGGCGCGTCGTGCGGCGGCGGCACGCCGTGGCTCGGAGAGGATGTCGAAGCCGACCACTGCACGGCGCTGCGCGTCGCGCGGATAGACGAGTGTGACCGGCGCATAGAGCGGGCGCTGCGGAGCGCGGCGCAGGCCGCCCGCCGGGGCGAGCTCCGTGATGGGCCGTCCCAGCCGGGCCTCCGTCGCCGCCCGCTGGGCGCGGGTTCGCAGCGGCTCGAACGCGATGCCGGACAGGATGCCCAGCGCGACGAAGTCCGGCGCGGACGCCGCGAAGCTCTCCGGGCGCAGCCGTCCGTCCGACGTCACCTGCCCGCTCGCGCCGCGAAAGGCATCGGCGCTGCCGACCACCGCGTTGCGCATCGCCTCCGCCGCCTGGCCGGCGAGCCCGTCGCGGCGTTCATCGAAGCGCTGCTGCTCTCCGTGCCAGATCGCCAGCGCGGCGAGCACTCCAGCGAGGACCGTCACGAGAATCGCCGCTATGGCGATCGCGCGCCGCTGCTGCATCCCCCGAAACCTACCTCACACCACTGACCGGTACTCCCGCCAGACGAGGATCAGCGAGAGCACCGACGCGGCGATGATCGCTGCGAACGCGAGCCCGCCGGCCGCGGTCGCCGTCATGCGACCCGAAGCCGCGAAGACGAGCACGAGGGCGCCGACGGCGCCGTAGCCGAGGACCCGGTATCCGACCGAGAGGCTCTCGACGTCGAGCCGGTGGCGGCGGTACAGGTAGGCACCCGCGAACACGATGACCGCGATGAAGGCGAGCGACAGGATCCGCGAGATGATGGCCGCTGCGTCCCCGCCGCCCGGGCAGGAACTCGACGGCCGCTGCGATCGCCAGGACGATCGCGATGTTGCGGGCGGTGGTCACGCCCACAGCGTACGCGCCGGCGCTACCGGGTGACGCGCTCCGGCGCCGCGATCGGCGCGCCGGAGACGACATCCGCCGGAAGCGTGTCGGGCACCACGATCGAGCCCTCGACCGGCTCGGCCGCGAAGCGGTATCCGACGCCGAAATGCGTGTGGATGTAGCGCCAGTCGGGCGAGGCCTTCTCGAGCTTCTGGCGCAGCTTGCGGACGAACACGTCGACCGAGCGGTCGCCGCGAGCCATCGCGTAGCCCCAGACCCGCTGGTAGATCTCCTCGCGCTCGAGGACGCGGCCATCCGCACCCGACAGCAGCTCGATGAGCTCGAACTCGCGCCTGGTGAGGTCGACCGACGTGCCTTCGACGAACGCCTGGAAGCGGTCGGACCGGATCTCCAGCTCGCCGGCCTGCATCGGCTGAGCCTCCGCGCGGGACTCCGTGCGGCGCCGGCGGCGGATGACCGCCTCGACGCGCGCGATCAGCTCTTCGGGGTGGCAGGGCTTCGCCAGCCAGTCGTCCGCTCCCAGGCGCAGACCGCGAACGCGCTGGGCGACCGACGAGCGCCCGCAGACCACGACGCCGAGGCCCGGCAGCGCGTTCGACAGCCGCTCGAGGTACTCCCATGCCTGTGGCCCGAGGACGTTGAGATCGACGATCAGCGCGCTCACGCGCATCGCGACGAGGTCTTCGACGGGCACCGGGCTGGCGAGCGTACGGTGCTCCCACCCAAGCCGGTCGAGGCGCTTGGTCAGCACCTGGAGAAAGCCGGAATCGGTATCGATGATCGCGACGCGCGGCGGGGCGCCGGCGGCGGCATGGCTCCCCGGACGGTCCGTGTCGGGGCGAGCGCTGGTCCAGGAACTCATGACGCTCGGGAGTGTAGGGACCGAGCGGCGGCGAAGTCGGGAACGACCACCCGGTTTCACAGCCCCGTTACAAGTGGCCGGATCGGGTCGCGCGGCTCAGGAGGCGGCCGGAGGCGCCTCGTGGCCCTCGAAGCCCGGAACCGCGGCGTGCTCGTCGACCGGAAACTCGCGGAAGAGCCCGGTCTTGACGAAGATCACCTGCTCGCCCACGCCGACGGCGTTGTCCCCCACGCGCTCGAGCGCGCGCGCCACGAGGATCATCATCATCGCCCACTCCCGGCGGTCCTCGTCATCGCCGATGGTCACGGCGAGTCGGAACACCTCCTTGTTGAGCCGGTTGACCTCACGATCCTGGCGCGACAGGTCGGCGGCCAGGGCGACGTCACGGCCGGCGAAGGCGAGCTTCGCCTCGACGACCTCTGCGCGCGCGGCGGTCCCCATGTGCAGGACCTTCGAGAGCATCTCCGGCTCGACCGGCGGCTCGTTCCCGACCAGCGGGATCATCTTCGCGATGTTGACGCACTGGTCGCCCATGCGCTCCGCGTGCTTGATCACGTGCAGCAATGCCGCGACGAGGCGCAGGTCCCCGGCCACCGGCGCCTGCAGTGCGAGCAGGCTGAGGATTCCCTGGTGGACCTCGAGGTACCGCCCGTCGATGCGGTCGTCGTCGGCGATGACGAAGGTCGCGAGCTCGACGTCGCGCTCGGCGAGCGCCTCCATGGCCCGGTCGAGGTTCTCCACCACGAGGTCGAGGGCACCGAGCGCCTGGTGCTCGAGCGCTTCGAGCTGGTCGGCGAAGTGCTGGCGCGTGGCTTGACGTTCAGGCATCGTCTCTCCGCTCTACCCGAACTTGCCGGTGACGTAGTCCTCGGTGCGAGAATCGTCCGGGTTGCTGAACATCTTCTCGGTCGGATTGTGCTCGACGAGGTCGCCGAGCAGCATGAAGGCCGTCGTGTCGGCGATGCGCGCCGCCTGCTGCATGTTGTGGGTGACGATGATGATCGTGTAGCGGCGCTTGAGCTCGTTGATGAGCTCCTCGATGCGCAGCGTCGCGATCGGGTCGAGCGCCGAGCACGGCTCGTCCATCAGGATCACGTCGGGCTCGTTCGCGGTCGCGCGCGCGATGCAGAGCCGCTGCTGCTGTCCGCCCGAGAGGCCGATGCCCGGTGCGTTCAGGCGATCCTTGACCTCGTCCCACAGGCCGGCGCCGCGCAGCGAGCGCTCGACGACCTCGTCGAGCTTGCCGCGTGCCTTGACGCCCGAGAGCCGCAGGCCGGCCGCGACGTTCTCGTACACCGACATGGTCGGGAACGGGTTGGCCTTCTGGAAGACCATCCCGATCACCCGGCGCACCGCGGTGACGTCGACGTCCGAGCCGTAGATGTCGGCACCGTCGAGCAGGACCTCGCCCTCGACGCGCGCGCCGGGCGTCTCGTCATGCATGCGGTTGATCGCACGCAGGACCGTCGACTTGCCGCAGCCGGACGGACCGATCAGCGCCGTCACCCTGTTGGCCGCGAAGTCCAGCGAGACGTCCTTCACGGCGTGGTTCTTGCCGTAGTGAATGTTGAGGTCACGAACCGAGACCGAATGGCCGGTGCCTTCGACCCCGTCCGCCTCTGTGGCATCGACCGTCCGCTCGCGCGCGACGGGTCGCGAGACCTCGGCCGGTCGGCGCTCGGTCGTCGCCTCAGCGTCGCGCGCCTCGCGGGACTCCGGTGACTGCTCTGGCTGCTCTGTCGACATGTACTCGCTCACGATCGTGTCACACCTTGCTCCGGCTCTGGATGAAGCGGGCGATGAGGCTCAGGACGAGGATGCCCACCACGAGCAGCAGGGCGGCGCCCCACGCCCGCTGGACCAGTGCGTCCTGGGGCTGCCCGATGTCGTTGAAGATCTGGAGCGGCAGCGCGTTCATCGGCTGCGACGGGTCCGTCGTCGTCCCCTTCTGCCCGAAAGCGGTGAACAGCAGCGGCGCCGTCTCACCCGCTCCGCGGGCGACGGCCAGCAACGCGCCGGTGAGGATCCCGCCGGCGGCCGTCGGCAGCACGACGCGGAAGATGACGCGCCACTTCGGCGCCCCGAGCGCCAGCGCCGACTCGCGCAGGAGGTTCGGCACGAGCGTCAGGGCGACCTCGGCGGACTTCGCGACCACCGGCAGCATCAGCAGGCCGATGGCGAGCGAGCCCTTCCAGCCGGCGAATCCCCCGCCCACGACGAGGACGCCGTAGATGAACAGGCCGAACACGATCGATGGGACGCCGGTCATGACGTCGACGAGGTAGCGGATCAGCCGGGCGAACCAGCTCTTCGCGCCGTACTGCGTGAGCCACACGGCCACCCCGATGCCGATCGGCACGGAGATCGCGGTGGCGATCGCGACGATCACGATCGAGCCGACGATCGCGCTCTTGATGCCGCCCGGATCGCCGAGGAAGCTGCCCGTCGGGTCCGTCGTGAAGAAGTCGACGTTCCAGGCGGGCAGGCCCTTGGACACGAGGTAGTAGACGACGAAGAACAGCGGCACGAGCGCGATGCCCGCGGCGATCATCGTGAGACCGCGCATCGCCTTGTCGACGACACGCCGCCGAGTGCTGGGACGACGGTCCAGAAGTGCCTGCGTGCTCGTCGCCATGATCAGACCGCGCCCAGATCGATGGCAGGGTCGGGGCGCTGATGGACGGGCTCGGCGGCCGGCGCTCCCGCGTGGCGCCCGCGCTCGGCACGCTCGACGATCCAGCGGGCGATGAAGTTCACGATCAGCGTGAGGACGAACAGCACCAGTCCACAGGCGATCAGCGCCGCCTTGTGGAGGTTGTTGTTGGCCGCCTCCCCGAACTCGTTGGCGATCACCGCCGCGAGGGTGTAGCCCTGCGAGAAGATCGTCTTGCCGATCTGCGGCGCGTTGCCGATCACGAGGACGACGGCGATCGTCTCCCCCAGTGCCCGGCCCAGGCCGAGCATCGATGCGCCCGCGATACCGCTCCAGGAGTAGGGCAGCACGCCCATCCGGATCATCTCCCAGCGGGTCGCCCCGAGCGCCAGCGCGCCCTCCTTGAGCTCCACCGGGACCGTGGAGATGACCTCGCGTGAGATCGCGCTGACGATCGGGAGGATCATGATCGCCAGGATCAGGCCGGCGATGAAGTAGTTCGGTCCGGCGACGGGGCCGCCCACGAAGGGCAGGAACGCGAACGTGTCAGAGAACCACTGCTCCGCGGGCTTGAGGTGGGGGATCAGGACGAACACGCCCCACAGCCCGTAGACGACCGACGGCACCGCGGCGAGCAGGTCGATCAGCCCGCTCAGCGGGCGCTTCACGCGCGCCGGTGCGAGCTCGACGATGTAGATCGCGACGGCGACGGCGACGGGCACGCCCATCACCAGAGCCAGCGCCGAGGTGATCATGGTCCCGACGACGAGCGCCCACGCGCCGTACTGGTTCTTCGCCGGGTTCCAGTCGTTCGTGAAGACGAAGTCGACGATCCCGATCTGCGCGAGCAGCGGCCGGGACTCGTCGTACAGCGTGTAGAAGAAGTAGACGAGCAGCGCCAGCACGCTGAAGGCCAGTGCTCCCAGCAGCCAGCGCAGGACGCGGTCGGGAAGCCGGGCCGCCAGCGAGCGGTGCAGCGGCGACCCGGGGGTCGTGCTGCTGCTGGCGGCTCCGGCTTCCATGCGACGCGACTGTCTCTTCGTCAGCTCAGCGGTCTAGACCGCGGCACCGTTGCACTGCAGGCCGTCGACCGACTTCTGCGCCTGCTGCTTGATCGTTGTCCGGCAGCGGCGCGTACTGCAGCTGCTTGGCGACCGCCTGACCCTCGCCGAGCGCGAAGCTCGCGAACGTCTGCAGGTTCTTCGCGTTGTCCTTGCTCTGGCCGGCCTTGCACGCGTCCTGCCACATGAGCAGGTAGGTCGTCGCCGTGATCGGGTAGGCCTTCGGGTTCGCGCGAGTCGAGCGGGTCGAACGTGTTGTCGGGCTTCGACCGTCACGCCCTCGGCCGCAGCGCTCGTGGACTCGAGCGTCGGCGCGATGTAGCGCACCCGACTTGTTCTTCACCGCGGCGGTGTCGAACTTGTTCTGCAGCGCGTAGGCCTGCTCGACGTACCCGACCGCGCCGTCGTTCTGCTTGACGCACGCCGCGACGCCGTCGTTCCCCTTCGCGCCGGTGCCGCCAGGCCACTTGACCGTCTTGTCGACGCCGATCGTCTTCTCCCACGTCGAGTCGTAGATCGCGACGTACGTAGTGAAGTCCCTTCGTCGTACCCGACGAGTCCGAGCGGTGGCAGGTCGTGATGTCGGTACTCGGCAGAGTCGACTCCGGAGTTCTGCGCAGGCGATCGCCGGGTCGTTCCACTTCGTGATCTTCCCGTTGAAGATCCCGGCGATCGTCTTGCCGTCGAGCTTCAGGCCGGTATCGACGCCGGGGACGTTGTAGGAGATCGTGATGGCGCCGAGGACCGTCGGCACCTGGACGGGGTCCGTACCGCCGGCCGTCTTGCGCGGCGGCGAGCTCAGTCGGCTTCGAGGGCGGATCGCTGCCACCGAAGTCGACCGTCTTCTGCGTGAACTGGGCGACGCCGGCGCCGGAGCCGACGGCCTGGTAGTCGACCGTCAGGCCGTCCTTGCCCTTGACCTCGCGACGCGAGCTCGCTGTAGAACGGCGCGACGAACGTCGAGCCGGCGCCGGTCAGGGAGCCGCCACCGCCGACGTGGAGCCGCCGGAGGTGCCGGTGCTGCTGGAGTCGCTGCTCCCGCACGCGGCGACGCCGAGCGCGAGGGCACCGGCCGCGAACGCGGCCAGAATCGGATACCTCATGTGATCTCCTCTGTGGATGTCATGCGAGTTCGAGGGTCCCACTGCGCCACGGCCAGTCTGTTACCGACTGGTGGCATTTGTGTGAACGCCTTGTGAACGCTCGGGGTCGAATCGGTAACCGAACCCCACGTGGGTATGGATGAATCGCCACTCCGGCAATGCCTGTTCCAGCTTGACGCGGAGCTTGCGGATGTAGACGTCGATGGTGCGGTCGCCGCGCCGAAGCGGAGCTCCCCAGACGCGCTCGTACAGGTCTTCGCGGCGGACGATCCGCCCTTCGCTGCGGGCCAGTTCGGTCAGCAGGCCGAACTCGCGGACCGACAGGCTCAGCGCTCGGCCGCCGGCGATCGCAAGACCCTCTTCGGGGCGGAGCTCGAGCACGCCGATGCGAAGCACGCGGGGCCCGGCTCCGTGGTCAGTGTCTGCGGGCGCTTCCATCGCGGCATCAGCTTCTCCGACGGTCAACCCGCTGGAGTTACCGACCCGTGAAACGGATGTGAACGGTCTGTGAACCTCGTCGAACTTTGGCGCGAGCAGACCTATCGTCCGTCGCTTCATGGCGTTCCTGCGCAGACGACACGACGAGCACCTGCTCGGGCTCATCGAGGAGTCGGGCCGCAACGTCGAACGCGCAGCGCTCCTCCTGCGCGAGGTGATCGTCGACTACCCGGAGCACGCGGAGCTCGCCCGCGAACTCGTCATCTGCGAGCACGAGGGCGACCGGATCACCCACGACATCATCCACCGCCTCGGCGCCGGCCGGGTGGCCGCGCCGTTCGGCTTCGCCGACGGGTATGCGCTGGCGACCGCCCTGGACGACATCGTCGACTACGCGGAGCAGACCGTCGACACGCTCGGGATCTACCGCGTCGAGGCACCGATGGAACAGGCCGCACAGATGGCGGACGTGCTCGTCGGCGCAGCCGAGCAGGTCGCCCAGGCGCTGCGCGCCCTGCGCACGGGCGCGGACGTCGGACCGGCCCTGATCGAGATCCACCGCCTGGAGAACGAGGGCGACCGCCTGAGCCGCGAGGCGCTGGCGGCGCTGTTCACCGGAGGAGTCGACCCGATGGTCGTGATCCGCTGGAAGGACATCTTCACGTCGCTGGAGGCGAGCATCGACGCGTGCGAGCACGTCGCCCACCTGCTCGAGGGCATCGCCCTCAAGCGCGGACGCCACTGACACGCGTCCGCCGAGGGACCACGAACCTGCTGCACGCAGCGGCCGTTTCCGATACAAACACCTCATCGTGATTCGGAGGAGGGTCCCAGCAGCCGTGTCCACGGCTGCGTTCGTCGCTGCCACTGCACTCGCAGGGCCTGCCGCTGCGCAGGAGCAGACGGCCGCTCCGGCGACGACCACCACGCCCGAGGCGCCCGCCTCCACGACGCCCGCCCCCGCGACGCCGGCTCCGCCACCGACCGTCTCGGGCCTGCCCGGTGCCGCGCAGACGACCGACCTCGGGACGATCGACGTCCAGGTCGCCACGCCGCCCCCGGTCGCGCAGAAGAAGAAGAGCGCCGACCAGCAGCGTCGCAACGATGCCGCGAAGTTCCTCAAGGCGGAGCAGAAGGCACTGGCCGAACAGCAGAAGCAGCAGCAGCTGGACGTCGCCAACGCCCCGTTCGCCGGACTTCCCTCCCCTGACCTGATCCCGCCGGTCACGGGCGTCCCGAACGTCCTGATCGACAGCCTCCGCGTTCCGCCGTTCCTGCTTCCGATCTACCAGGCCGCCGGCGTCGAGTACGGGATCCGCTGGGAGGTTCTCGCCGCGATCAACGAGATCGAGACCGACTACGGGCGCAACCTGAGCGTCAGCACCGCCGGCGCCGTCGGCTGGATGCAGTTCATGCCGGGGACGTGGGAGACCTACGGCGTCGACGCCAACAACGACGGCCGCAAGGACCCCTACAACCCGGTCGACGCGATCTTCGCCGCCGCGCGCTACCTCAAGGCCGCCGGCGGTGACACGAACCTGCAGACGGCGATCTTCGCCTACAACCATGCGCAGTGGTACGTCGACGACGTGCTCGCGCGTGCCGGCAAGCTCGCGGCGCTGCCGTCGGACGTCGTCGGGGCGCTCACCGGCCTGACGATGGGCCGCTTCCCGGT
Organism: uncultured Solirubrobacteraceae bacterium; assembly: GCA_963781935.1. Taxonomy (GTDB): domain Bacteria; phylum Actinomycetota; class Thermoleophilia; order Solirubrobacterales; family Solirubrobacteraceae; genus F1-60-MAGs163. The sequence goes on along the minus strand of CAWAHX010000005.1, from coordinate 332,954 downwards.
GTCCGGCCCGACGTCGTACGCGAACGGCTTCGACGCGAAGACGACCGCCGCCACGGCCGACAACGCATCCGTCGCGATCGCCTCGACCGCCGGCCGGCGCTCGATCGACGTCTACGCGCGCGACGGCTCGGCGGCGATCGCCGTCCAGGACGGCCGCGTCGTGCGCATCGGCAGCACCAAGCGCCTCGGGCGCTTCGTCAGCCTGCGCGACGTCTACGGCAACACGTACACCTACGGGCACCTCGACTCGGTCAACGGGCTGCATGCGGTGCCGCGCACCAGTGCGAAGGCCGACGCCGCCGAAGCCGCCCGCACGCCGGCCAAGGATCCCGCGCCCACGGCGCCCGCCACCGCCGGCAAGCGAGGGACGCGCGACGACCTCGGCCCACAGCTCCAAGGCCGGGACGTCGAGCCGGACGGCGCGGCCCAAGGCCGTCAAGGAGCGGCTGTTCGCCAACCCCCAGCGCGTCCACGCCTTCCAGGCAGGCGGACAGCGGCAGCTCAAGCAGGCCGCGCCGGTCGCCGCCGCGCCCAAGGCCGTCAGCGACGGGCAGCTCGGCCAGTACCTCGCCAAGCCCTACTCACTGCGCCGTGACCAGGTCGCCCTGCTCCCGCTGAAGCAGGGCTCACGCGTGATCGCCGGCACGATCCTCGGGCGCGTGGGCCCCGCCTCGCTGGCGTGGGACAAGGGCACGGCCGCCGGAGTCGCCGCCGCCCGCCACCTGAAGCTCGCGCGCGCGCCGCACCTGCGCTTCGAGATCCGCCCGTCCGGAACGGGCGCGCCGCGCATCGATCCGACGCCGATCCTCGACGGATGGCACCTGCTCGCCTCGACGAACGTCTACGGCTCCTCGAATCCGCTGCTCGCCGGTTCGGCCGGCGCCGGGAGCGGAGCGACGATCGGGCAGATCCTGCTGATGAGCAAGGAGACGCTCGAGCGACGCGTGCTCGCCGACCCCGCCGTGCAGATCTACCCGTGCGGGCGCACCGACATCCAGGCGGGCGCGATCGACCGGCGCGTGCTCGCCACGCTCGAGTTCCTCGCCGCGAGCGGCCTGCAGCCGACGGTCTCGACGCTCAAGTGCGGCCACAGCTACCTGACGACGAGCGGCAACGTCTCCGAGCACAGCTCCGGGAACGCCGTCGACATCGGCGCCATCAACGGAACGGTCATCACGCCCGCCACGCAGGGCCCGGGCTCGATCACCGACACGACGGTGCGCAAGCTGCTGACGCTGCAGGGGGCGATGAAGCCGCACCAGATCATCACGCTGATGCAGTACGCCGGGGTCGACAACACGCTTGCCCTGCCCGACCACTACGACCACATCCACGTCGGGTTCCAGCCGCTCTACGGCGAGAACATCAAGACCGGCAAGGCGACCGCGACGATCCTCAAGCCCGGGCAGTGGAGCCGGCTCATCGGCCGCATCAGCGCGATCCAGAATCCGACGGTGCCCGTGAAGCCGAGCAAGTATGCGCTGAAGGTGAAGGTCCGGGTGACGTCGCCCTCGAAGGGACGCAGCGGGCGATAGCCCGATGCGATGGAGGGTCCGGCGCAGCCGGACCCGGTCACATGACGCTGGCGGCGCTCCTGAATGACCGGACCGGCTTCGCCGGTCCTCCATCAGGTCGGGCGGGGCCCGACCTGTCCTTTCGAGGGCGACGTCAGAGAGGCCCGACCTGTCCTGTCGAGGGCGACGTCAGAGAGGGTGACCGGCACTCGGCCTCGTGCGCCCTGGAGCACCGCCTCGACGGCCCCGACATGTCTCGGCCGCTCGAGGTCGTAGGGGCTGAGGTCGAGGCGCAGGACGCGTCCGGCTGACGCCGCCCGCCGGCGCACGCGCCGTGGCCCGGTCGCGCGCTCCAGCCACGAGCTCGTGCCCATCGCGAGAGCCCGGCCCACGTCCGCGCCCTGGGCCGGGCCGCCAGGGCGGTAGAGCCGCCGGATCCCGGCCCACCAGGAGAAGCGGAGCGGGAGAATCGCGTGCAGCGCGGGCGTGTACGCGAACGCCGGGGCGACGAAGCCCTGCGGCTCCAGCCCGGCGAGGCGCAGGATCCGCCAGCCTGACTCGACGGCGCGCCGCGTCTCGTCCGCGTCGAGGGAGGCGAACTCCGCGTCCGGCGGGCGCGAGCGCGAGAGCGGCGCCCGCGCGGTCCAGCCCTGCGGTCGTGAGCAGCGGTCGCGCAGTCCGTGCTGCGCGATCGCGTCGCCCATCCGGCGGCGCTCGTCGAGCCATGCGACAAGGCCCTCGCTGCGATCCCCGAGCGGATGGAGATCCGGGGCGGGAACGACGAGCAGCGTCACGCGGTCGATGCCGTGGTCATCGAGCCAGTCGCGGATCAGGGCACAGCGGGTGAACGTCGCGGGCTCCACGTCGTGCAGCGACACCGCGATCTCCTCGCGATCGTCGCACATGGTCAGGCGGCCGCTCGCAGCTGGGCGGAGGGCGCCAGCAGAGCGGCGCTGCGCGTCTGCAGGAGGTGCAGCGCCGGACGGTGCTGAGGCTGCACCTCGAGGACCAGGGGCGCATCGTGCTCAGCGGTGATCGCGGCGACACGAGCCCAGGGGAGCGTCCCTCCGCCGGGGGCCAGGTGCAGGTCCAGCTTCAGCGGGTCCATCCCTGGGGCGTCGACCTCGCGGCGGCGCGCGCCGAGATTGTCGTGGACGTGGAACAGGACCACGTCCGGCGCGCACTCGGCGGCCAGCGCCGCGAGCGAGACGTGCGAAGCGTCGGCGGTCACGTGCAGGTGCCCCAGGTCGAGGAGCATCCCCACGCCCGGCAGACCGAGCCGCCGGACGAGGTCACGCACCACGATCGGGTCATCGCACAACCGCCGCGGCCCGGGGAAGACCGGCGCGAGGTTCTCGATCGCGACGATCAGCCCAAGCGTATGCGCCCGCTGGAGGAGGCGGTGGAGAGCGCCTTCCTCGAGCGAGACGCGCTCCCGGACGTGCGCGGCATCTGCGCCATCAGTGTCCGGGAAGTTCAGTCCGTGGTAGGCGATGCGCTCGGCGCCCGCCTCCGCCGCGTAGTCGAGCATCGCGTCGAACGCCGCGTCGCTCTCGGGCGTCCCGGCGCTGAGGCTGTCCGGCGCATGCAGGACGAGTCGCAGCTCCGCCTGATCCAGCAGGGAGTGCAGGGCTCGCGCATGGTGACGCGCGCGGCGGCGATCGCCGAGAACCCGGGCGGGAGGGGTGTGGAGCTGGACCCAGCCGAAGCCGGCCGCCCGGTACTCGGCGAGTGAACCGGTCGACGGCCAGACCTCACGCGGGACGTTGAGCCCCAGCCGCGAACCGATGTCCTTCGAGCCGAGACGCATCACGGACGTCATCTTCGACACCTGCTCGTTTGCAGGTGTTTTCGGCTTGTGTGACTGGCCCGTCGCCTGAAGAACCTGTGGCCGGTCAGGCCGGCGTACCCGCTCCTCAAACGCCGCGAGCGCCTCGTACGCCTCCTCAACCGCGCGCTTCGCCGCCGTGTGGCGCGCGGTCGACTTGGCCGACTCGTACTTCGTCGCCCACGCGGCCGGATCGGCGAGCTCGTCCTCGAGCGCGGACAGCACCGCCTCCGCCGCCTCGACCGCCTGCTCCAGCCGGCGCTGCTCCTTCTGACGGTTCTTCGACGGGCCCTTCGGCTGAGGCGCAGCGGCGGGCTGTCTCGCCTGCGCCGGCTGAGCGGGAGCGGCCGGCGCATCGGTGGCGCGCGCAGCCATCCCGTCCGGCCGCCGTTCCAGCCCGGTCGCCACGGAGCCGCCGATCGGCGGGGGCGGCGGCGCGGAGCTCGGCACGATCCCCGCCTCCTTGCGCTCCTCGCGGATGCGCGCGTACTCGGCCCAGCCGCCGGTGTACGAGTGCAGCGTGTACTCCTCGACGGCGACGGTGCGCGTCCCGACCGCGTCGAGCAGCGCGCGGTCGTGGGTGACGAGCAGCAGCGAGCCCTCATAGGCCCGCAGCGCATCCTCGAGCGCCTCGCGGCTCTCGAGGTCGAGGTGGTTCGTCGGCTCGTCGAGGATCAGGACGTTCGCCCCGCCGCTGACGAGGATCGCGAGCCCCAGGCGCTTGCGCTCGCCACCGCTGAGCCCGTCGAGCGGCTTGTCGACCTCCTCACCGGAGAACAGGAAGCGCCCGAGCAGCGAACGTGCCTCGTTGGGCGACAGGCCCGTGCGCTTGATCGCCGCCTCCAGCACCGTGCGCGCGCCGCCCCACTCGAGCTCCTCACCATGCTGGCTGAGGTAGCCGACCTTCACGTTGTGGCCGGTGCGCAGCCGCCCGCCCGCCAGTGGGCGCGCGCCGCCCAGCGAGCTGATGAGCGTCGTCTTGCCCGTGCCGTTGGGCCCGACGAGCGAGACGTGCTCGCCGCGCTCGAGCCACAGCTGGGCGTCGTGCAGGAGGGTGCGGCCGGGCACCTCGACGCGCCCGTCCTCGAGCTCGAAGACGACCCGGCCCGAGCGCTCCACGGGCTTGAACTGGAACCCCAGGCCCTTGCCGTCCTTCGGGTCGCGCGTGATCCGCTCGATCTTGTCGAGCTTCTTCAGCCGTGACTGTGCCTGCTTGGCCTTCGTCGCCTTGTAGCGGAAGCGCTCGACGAAGCGCTCCATCCGCTCGATCTCCGCCTGCTGCTTGCTGATCGCCTTGCCGAGCGCCATCTCGCGTGCGGCCTGCTCCTGGCGCCACTTGTGCCACGGCCCGCTGAAGAAGCGCGAGCGGCCGGCCTCGAGCTCCAGCACGCACGTCCCGACGGCCTCCAGGAACCAGCGGTCGTGGGCGACGAGGATCACGGCCGCATCGAGCGTGACGAGCGTCTGCTCGAGCCATTCGAGCGACTCGATGTCCAGATGGTTCGTCGGCTCGTCGAGCAGCAGCAGGTCGGGCTTGGAGGCGAGCGCGCGCGCCAGCGATCCGCGCGTGAGCTCACCGCCGGAGAAGGTCGAGAGCGGGCGCTGCAGGTCGGCGTCGGTGAAGCCCAGGCCGTGGACGATGCTCGTCACGCCCTCGCGCCACGTGTATCCGCCGGCCGCCTCGAAGCGCGCCTGGACGCCCGCATAGCGCTCGATCGCGCGCTCATCGCCGGCGGCCATCGCGGCCTCCAGGCGCCCGAGCTCGGCTTCGAGCTCGAGCGGCTCCTTGCAGCCGCTGAGCACGTAGTCGCTCAGCGACAGCGCGCGCTCGCGCGGGGGCCGCTGATCGTGCAGCGCGACGCGCACGCCCTTCTCGAACACGAGCTCCCCGCCGTCGACGCCGGTCTCGCCCGAGAGCATCCGCAGCAGCGTCGTCTTGCCCGCGCCGTTGCGCCCCGCGATCGTCATCCGGTCGCGCCGCTCGAGCTTGAACGACACGCCGCGCAGGAGGGGCTCCCCGGCGATGTCCTTCGAGAGGTCGGAGGCGATCAGGACGGCCACGCCTCCCATGCTAGATGCCCTCTCAGGCGGCGCATCGCCCTGCGCCGTCCCGGTACGATCGCCCGACGATGAGATACCTCCTGACGCGCGCGCTGCCGCTGGTCGCACTGGCGGCCTTTTTCATGTCGTCGACGGCCCAGGCCGAGACGACCACGACGATCAAGGTCGGGCCCGCGCCCGGCACGCCGTCGAAGTTCAACAAGGTCTTCGTGACGAAGTTCGGCTCCGCGAGCGCGAAGAAGGTCCTCGTCCTCATCCCCGGCACGAACGGCGGCGCCGGCAACTTCACGCTCGTCGCGCGCGAGCTCGTCAAGAAGGTCCCGGGCCTGCAGGTGTGGTCGCTCGACCGGCGCGAGCAGGCGCTCGAGGACACGTCCCTGATGGAGCAGGCGTTCAAGGGAACGGCCACGCCCAAGCAGGCGCTCGACTACTACCTGGGCTGGATCGGCGCGAACCCCGAGCCCGCGAGCCACTACCGCCCGCTCGCGGCCAAGGACTACGCGTTCATGAAGGACTGGGGCATGAAGGTGAACCTCGAGGACACGCGCCGCGTCGTGCTCGAGGCGCGCAAGGGCGGGCGCACCGTGATCCTCGGTGGGCACTCGCTCGGAGCGTCGTTCGCCGCCGCGTACGCCGCATGGGACTTCAACGGCACGCCCGGGTACAAGGACATCGCGGGCATCGTCGCGATCGACGGTGGGCTGCTCGGCAGCTTCGACTCGACCGACACGGCCGCCAAGGCGCGCAAGCAGCTGGCCGGCCTCGCGCCCACGAAGAACGGCCCGTGGCTGAACCTGCTCGGGATCCCGGGCTTCTCGTGGACGACCGGCCCGTTCGCGGAGCTCGGCGCGCTCGCCGCGCTGAAGAACCCGAACGAGCCGTCGATCCTGCAGAACTTCCCGCTGCTGCCCTCGATCCTCAAGGCTCCGTTCCAGACGACGAACGAGGGCGCCCTCGGGTACGCGTTCGACGCGACGACGTCGCCCTCGCTGCTGTCGCTGATCCAGGTGCGGGCGGGCCAGGTCGCCCCCGGCGCCGAGCCGCGCGGCTGGCAGAACGGTGAGGTCACGCCGATCCAGAACGTCGCGGCCGGATTCGCCCAGGGCCGCGTCAACGGCGTCGACTGGTACTACCCCAGCCGCCTGAACATCGACACGGACGCCGCGAGCCAGATGAACGACAACCCGGCGGCCAGGGTGCTCGGACTGCGCCTGCGTCACCTCAAGGACGTCAACATCCCCTACTACGCGTTCCAGACCTCTCTGACCGCGAAGCGCAACGGCGTGATCAACGGCGCCAAGAACTTCGCCAGGAAGTCGAAGGTGCCCAGGTCGGGCCTGAAGACGGTCAACGCCGGGGCGACGACGAGCCACCTCGATCCGCTGCTCGCCGCCCCCGCGACGAACGACTTCCTGAAGACCGTCGAGCCCTGGCTGAAGGCGATCAGGACGCGGTAGCGGCGGGGCCCTGCGGGAGGCCGGCACCCTCGCGCTGGAACTCGACGAGCCGCGCGTTCTCGAGTGCCACGCGCGCCGCGGTGCCGTCGTACTCGTGGAACATCGCCTTGAGCCGGCGCAGGCCCTCCGGCGGGTGCGCGGCGATCTCGCCCGCGAGTCGCAGGGCGGCCGTCTCGGCCTGCTCGGCGGGCGCCGTGCGATGGAGCAGACCCAGCGCGCGGGCCTCCGCCATCTGCGACGACCCGACCGGTGAAGACGAGCTCCTTCGCCCGGGAGAGCCCGACCAGCGGCGCGAGCCGCGCCGGGCCGACGGGAACGCCCAGGCGCGAACCGGCCCAGGCGAGCTTCAGGTTGTCGCCTCCGACGCGCAGATCGCTGCCGGCGACGAGCTCCGCGCCCGCGCCCACGCAGTTGCCGACGCAGACGCAGACGACCGGCGCCGGAAAGGCGTCGAGCGCGGTGTAGAGCCGCGCGAACGCCTCCATCCGCGCCACGCCGCCGGCCGCGTCGAGGACCTCCGCGACGTCAGCCCCGGCGCAGAAGGCCCGCACGCTCGTGGTCGAGAGCACGAGCACCCGCAGCTGCGGATCGGCGGCCAGCTCCGTCAGGACCGCGGCGAGCTCGGCGATGCTCGACGAGTCCAGCGCGTTGCGCACCTCGGGGCGATCGAGGCGCACGATCTCGATCCCGTCGCCGTGGCGTTCACGCTGAAGTGCAGGCATGCCGCGAGGTTCTATACGATTCACGGTGATGACCCGCCTCATGGCCGTCGTGCCCACCTCGCTGCTGCTGTTCCTGCTGCTGGCCACGACCGCTTTCGCGGACGCCCAGGAGCCGATCTCGGGCGAGGGCACCTACGGCGAGGCGACGGACAAGGTCGTCACGAACACCGGCTTCATCGTCATCGCGTTCTTCCCGCTGTTCATCCTCTTCATGAGCCTCATCCAGTGGCGGCTCGAGAAGCGCAAGGACGCCCGCAAGGAGGCCGCGAAGAAGCTGCACGCCGCGACCGCCGAAGGGCTGGGAAGCCGGCTGGTAGCAGCGACGCCGCGCGTCACCGGATCGTCACACCGGGTGGCGGTCCTGCTGCAAGCCTGACCGGGCGGTACGAGTTCCTCCTCGTCGACGGCGCCCCGGCCTCCCTGGGGCGTTGTTCGTTCGGGGACGAAGTTCTTTAGGGTCGAGGCCATGACTGACGAGGTGCGGTACGAGCGCGTCGAGCGCGCCGCGGTGTTGACGATCGATCGCCAGGAGCGCCGCAACGCCGTCGACGGGCCCACTGCGGAGAAGCTGCTCGAGGCCTTCCGCGCCTTCGAGGCCGACGACGAGGCACGCGTGCTCGTCGTGACCGGCGCGGGCGACGTGAGCTTCTGCGCGGGCGCCGACCTGAAGGCGATCGAGTCGTTCGGCCCGCGGCTGACGGCTCACGAGGGCCCATTCGGGTTCACGCGGCTGACGCCGTCGAAGCCGACGATCGCCGCGATCGGCGGCTGGTGCCTCGCCGGCGGGCTCGAACTGGCCCTGTGGTGCGACCTGCGGATCGCCGCCGAGGGTTCGAGGCTGGGCTTCCCCGAGCGTCGCTGGGGCGTTCCGCTGATCGACGGCGGCACGCAGCGACTGCCGCGGATCGTCGGCCTGGGCCGCGCGCTCGACCTGATCCTGACCGGCCGGATCATCGAGGCGGGCGAAGCGCACGAGATGGGCCTCGTCAACGAGATCGTGCCCGCCGGGACGCATCTGGAGCGCGCGCTCGAGATGGCCCAGGGCATCGCCTCGTTCCCGCAGGCGACGATGCTCGCCGACCGGCGCGCCGCGCTCCAGGCCCAGGGCCTGCCCCTGGCCGCCGGGCTCGCGCTCGAGGCGCAGGCCGGGCCCGAGGTGTTCATGGACGCCGTGGCCGGAGCGGCGCGATTCGCCGGTGGCGAGGGACGCGGCGGATCCGGCGCCGGCGTGTGAACGACTCGGCTTCGCCGATCTCCCCTTCGAGGGCGATGTCACGTAGGCTTGCCCGGTCGGCCTGAACCGGGTCACGGGGAGAAACAGGGAGAGTGCATGACGACGTATTTCGTCACCGGGGCCACGGGCTTCATCGGTCGCAACCTCGTAGAGCGCCTGCTCGAGCGCGGCGACGCGGACATCCACGTCCTGGTCCGTGAGGGCTCGCAGGAACGCCTCGACGCACTCATCGAGCGCTGGGGCGCGCAGGGCCGGGTGCATCCGGTCGTCGGCGACCTCGCGCAGCCCAAGCTCGGGGTCAAGAAGGGCTGGATCACGAAGCACAAGGGCAAGATCGACCACGTCTTCCACCTCGCCGCGATCTACGACATGACCGCCGAGGAGGAGCGCAACGAGGTGCTCAACGTCGGCGGCACGCGCAACCTCGTCGCGCTCGTCAACGACCTGCAGCCGAAGATCCTGCACCACACCTCCTCGGTCGCCGTCGCCGGCTCCTACAAGGGCCTGTTCCGCGAGGACATGTTCGACGAGGGCCAGAAGCTCCCGTCCGCCTACCACCGCACGAAGTTCGAGTCCGAGCGCATCGTGCGCGAGGAGTCGACCGTGCCGTGGCGCGTCTACCGCCCCGCCGTCGTGATCGGCGACTCGCGCACCGGCGAGATGGACAAGATCGACGGCCCGTACTACTTCTTCAAGGCGATCCAGCGCGCGCGCGACCTGCTCCCGCAGTGGTTCCCGCTCGCCGGCCCCGAGGTCGGCGACACGAACATCGTCCCGGTCGACTACGTCGCCGACGCGATGGACGCGATCGCCCACAAGGACGGCCTCGACGGCCAGGCGTTCCACCTCGCCGCGTCGCGCTCGGTGCAGTCCGGCGCGGCGCTCAACGAGTTCGCGAAGGCCGCCCACGCACCGCAGCTGGCGCTGCGCGTCGACAGCAAGCTGCTCGACGCGCTGCCCAAGGGCACGCTGTCGCTGCTGATGCAGCTGCCCGCCCTGAAGGGCGTGCGCCGGGCGATCCTCGAGGACTTCGGCATCCCCGACGAGATCGTCGGCCACATGGGCTTCACCTGCGGCTTCGACACCCGCGACACCGAGCGCGCGCTGGAGGGCACCGGAATCGAGGTGCCCGAGCTGTCGACGTACGCCGACCGCATCTGGGACTACTGGGAGCGCAACCTCGATCCGGACCTGTTCAAGGACCGCTCGCTCGAGGCGGCGATCAACGGGCGCACGGTCGTCATCACGGGCGCCTCGAGCGGCATCGGCCGCGCCGCGGCCGTGAAGATCGCCGCCGCCGGCGGCATCCCGCTGCTCGTCGCCCGCGGGTCGGAGAAGCTCGAGGAGGTCAAGGCCGAGATCGAGGCCGCCGGCGGCAGCGCGTACGTCTACACCGGCGGACCTCGCCGACATGGACTCGATCGACGCGCTCGTGCAGCAGATCCTCGCCGAGCACGCCGCCGTCGACATGATCGTCAACAACGCCGGCCGATCGATCCGCCGCTCGGTCGAGCAGAGCCTCGACCGCTTCCACGACTACGAGCGCACGATGCAGCTGAACTACTTCGGCGCGATCAAGCTCGTCATGGGGCTGATCCCCCACATGAGCGAGCGCCGCTTCGGGCACGTCGTGAACGTCAGCTCGATCGGCGCGCAGACGAACCCGCCGCGGTTCAGCGCCTACGTCGCCTCGAAGGCCGCGCTCGACGCGTGGACGCGCGTCGTCAGCTCCGAGCTGATCGGCAAGAACATCACGTTCACGACGATCCACATGCCGCTCGTGCGGACGCCGATGATCGCCCCGACGAAGATCTACGACTCGTTCCCGACGATCTCACCGGACGAGGCGGGCGACATGATCTGCGAGGCGATCCGCAAGAAGCCCAAGACGATCAACACGCGCCTGGGCACGTTCGGCGAGGTGAGCTACGCGCTGGCGCCCAAGGCCGTCGACCAGCTGCTGCACGCCGCCTACAAGGTGTTCCCGGACTCCGCCGCCGCCAAGGGCGAGAAGGAGCCGAGCGGGAAGGCGAACATGGAGCAGATCGCGATGGCGAACCTCATGAAGGGCGTGCACTGGTAGGAAGGGTCAGCCCGCGAGGCCCAGCCGGTGCGCCACCGCCGCCGCCTCGGTGCGCGAGCGGACGTCGAGCTTGGAGAGGATGCGCGAGACGTGCACGCTCGCCGTCTTCTCGGCCATGAAGAGCTCTGCGCCGATCTCGCGATTCGTCGCACCGCGGGCGACCAGCGCCAGCACCTGGCGCTCGCGGTTCGTCAGGCCGAACGGGTCGAGCGCCGCCTCCGCGGCCGCCTCCGGCTCCACCCCCGCGGCGCACGCCACGGGGAGCCGTGCGCGCGCGGCAAGGCCCTCGAGCTCGGATCGCAGCCAGCCGGCGTCGAGGCGCTCCGCCGTGGCGAGCGCTTCGCTCACGACCTCGGCGGCGTCGTCACGGCGCCCCGCGGCGGCCAGCGCCTCCGCTTGGCGCAGCGCCGCGAGCGCAGCCGGGTACGGGCGCCCGACGGTCTCCCAAGCGGTGACCGCCGTCGCATACGCCACGGGATCGGCGACGCCCTCCGCGCGACCGAGCTCGGCTCGCGCGCTCGCCAGCCGCGCGCGCTCGATCGGCCGCCAGCCCTCCACGCACGCGACGACACGCGTCACGAAGCCCTCGGCGCGCAGCAGCGCGAGACGTTCGGCTTCGTCGTCACCGAGGTCGCGGGCGCGCTGCGCCGCGTCGGCCTCGACGGTGACGCCCGTCTCGGCGACGCGTGAGATCCGCGACACGTCCTCCGAGCAGAACTCGATCGCGTCGAGCGCATCGTCGACGGCGGCACGCGCCGCCGCGAGGTTGCCGGCGCGCCGCTCGAGCTCGGCGACGAGCGCCGCCGCCCAGCCGATGAACTGCGGCTCGCGCGAGCCGGTGACGAGCTCATGGACCAGTGTGAGCGAGGCGCGCGCCTCGTCGTGCAGTCCCGTCGCGAGCGCCATCTCGGCCGAGCGCAGCTCGTAGAGCGCGAGCAGCATCCCCAGGCGGCGGCGTCCCGCGGGCGGCATGTGCTCGCGCGCCGCGCGCCACTGACCGACGTCCCATTCGATCTCGGAGAGCGTCATCGTCAGCCAGTCGAGCGAGGGACCCGGGATCTCGAATGTCCCGATGCCCGCGGCGGCGACCTCGAGCGCCTCCTGCGAGCGCCCCACGAGGTGCAGCGCGTCCGCGAGGTTCACCGACGCGCTGCAGCGCTCGGCGTCGGACTGTGCGCTCTCCATCGCCTCGTGCAGGCAGGCGGCGCCATCCTCGATGTCGCCGCCCGAGATCAGCGCGATCCCGAGCGCGTTGAGCGCGTCGCTGCGCGGACCGGAGGCGTTCGCGCGTTCCGCGATCGCGATCGCCTGACGCGCGATCGGGACGGTCTCGCCGTAACGCCCCTGGAGCATCGAGGCCTTGGCCTGCCAGGCGAGGACGCGTGCGTGGTCGGGACTGTCGTTCTCGGCCGGGATCAGCTCGACGGCGCGCGCGATCGTGGCGCGCGCATCCTCGGCGCGCCCGAGCGACCACTGCGTGCGTGACAGTGCCTCCAGCAGCTCGACGGCGCGGCGCCGGTCGCCCGGGTCGAGCCCGGCGTACGCGCTCTCCAGCAGTGCCTCCGCCCTCGTGTAGTCGCCCTCCTTCTGCAGCGCACGGCCGGCGCGCACGAGCAGCTCGAGGCGATCGCTTCCGGCGAGCTGCTCGGGATCGGGCACGCGGGCCCACAGGTCGAGCGCCCGCTCGAGCTGAGCGGCGGCCTCGCCGTATGCGTGGACGCGCTCCGCGGCCTCCGCCGCGACCACCGAGGCCCGCAGCGCATCGGTCTGGCAGCCGGCCTGCAGGTAGTGGTGGGCGATCCCGGCCGCCATCAGCGCGTCGGCGCCATCGGTCTGGGCGTGCTGCTCGAGCGTCCGCGCGAGGACGAGGTGCAGCTCGGCGTGCTCGCCGGGGAGCGCATCGTCGTGAACGACCTCGCGCAGCAGCGCATGGCGAAACCGGTAACGGCCGCGGTCGTCGGCGACGATGATGTGCGCCTCGGCCGCCTCACGCAGCGCGGAGCGCAGCTCCGCGGCCGGGAGCCCGCTGGCATCCGCAAGGATGTCGTGCGTCAGCAGCCGTCCGGTGGCCAGCAGGCGCAGCAGCTCCTGGGCGGCGACGCTGAGCCGCTCGATGCGGACCATCAGCGCGTCGCGCAGCGTCGTCGGCAGCGCAGCCTGACCGTCGAGGCCGGCGGCGAGCAGCTCCTCCGTGTAGAGCGGATTGCCCTCGCTGCGCTCGAAGAGGCGCTCCACGAGCGCGTCGTCGCCCGCGGCGCCGAGGATGTCGGCCAGCTGCTCGGCCAGCTCGCCGCGCGTCAGGCGGACGAGCTCGATCCGGCGCGCGCGCGAGTCGCGCTCGAGCTCGGCGAGCAGCGGCCGCAGCGGATGACGGCGATGGAGCTCGTCCGAGCGATACGTGGCGACGACGAGCACACGCTCGTTCCAGAGGCTTCGCGCGAGGAAGGTCAGGAAGCCGCGCGTCGAGCGATCGGCCCAGTGGATGTCCTCGAGCACGAGCGCGAGCGGCTCGTCGCGGCCGAGGCGGTCGGCCAGCGAGAGCAGCGCCTCGAAGAGCCGGGCCTGGCCGGGCGTCGCGTCGCTGGGCCTCGGCGCCTGTGGTGCGGACGGCCGGTCCGCGCCGGCGAGCTCGGGAAGCAGCGTCGCCAGCTCCGCCCGGGCCCCGGGCGACAGGTCGTCCAGCGCCGGATCCGACTCTCGCGCCAGCGAGCGCAGGATCGCGACGATCGGGGCGTAGGGCAGTTCCTCGTCCCCCAGCGCGACGCAGTCGCCGAACTCCGTGCGCGCTCCGCTGTCGCGCGCACGGCCGGCGAACTCCGCGAGCAGCCGCGACTTGCCGACCCCCGACTCACCGGCCAGGAAGACCAGCGACGGGTGCCCCGCGGCCGCGTCGCTCAGCGCGGCGTCGAGCTCGGCGAGCTCCGCCGTGCGGCCGATCAGTCGTGCGCTCGTCATGCGCGTCGCCATGGACCAAGTATCGCCGTGCGACGTCGGCATTGCGCGCTGCGGCGAGATGGAGGTGGAGATCGCTGTGCATGGTTCCCGTCCTTCGGTCGTGCTCGAGGTCATTGCGGTCATGGTTGCGCCGCTCGCGCCGGCGCACATCGGGTGAACGGAGCCGGTTTCGCCCGTTCACCCCTTAGTCGCTCAGCGACACCCCTTACGCGGCGCGCTGGAAGCCGCGGTGCATCGCTCGGCTCCAGATCGATGCGCCCTTCAGCACGTCGGCGTGCTGCCGGAGCAGGGCGACCAGGTGTGCCGTCGGCCGGAACGGATCGGCGATCGCCCGGCCGCCGCGGAACGGCAGCGCGGCGGCGAGGACGTCGTCGACCTCGGCGAGCAGCACGGGCCCGTGCAGCGGCTCGCTGCCGTCGAGGGCGGCGAGCCGCTCGAGCCCGGCCCTGTCGGATGCCGTCGCCGGGCGCAGGACCACGCGCTCCTGCAGCCGGGCCGCGGCGCGACGGCCGCTGTGGCCGCGCAGCTCGTGCTCGCGGGCGGTGGCGATCAGCGGTGTCAGGTTGCTCTGCATGGTGTCGCTCCTTGCATCGGGGTCGACATCCATGCTGGACTGCGACGGGCCCGCGCACATCGGGCGAATGCAGTCGATCTGAGGGCTTTGGGCCTCAGTTCCCGGCGATCGGGCCTCAGTGGTCCGAGCGTCCCGGAACCGGCCGCGAACCCCGGGTTTGCTGCCTCGTTACCAGATCCTGACTTTGTTGCCAGTTGCACAATCTACGTGCTACCGTCCGTGAAAACCACGAGTCGAGGAGTACCAGGGATGCATTCGGGAGAGCCGGGCCTGCTGCCGCTGTCAGCCACGGACGTCGAGAAGACGCGACTGCCTGTCGAACAGGCGACGATGCTCCCCGGAGCCGCCTTCACCGACCCGGCGGTGCTCGAGTGGGAGATCGAGAACATCTTCCTGAAGAACTGGGTCTGCGCCGGCCACATCGACCAGGTCAGCCAGCGCGGCCAGTACCTCATGGTCGAGCTCGGCGGCGAGAGCGTCTTCGTCATCGCCGACGACGACGGCCTCCCCCGCGCGTTCCACAACAGCTGCCGCCACCGTGGCGCGCGGCTCGTCGATGCACCCGAAGGCAGCCTCCCGCGCCTGCAGTGTCCCTACCACGCGTGGTCCTACGGGTTCGATGGCAGCCTCAAGAGCGCCCCGTTCACCGACGACATCGAGAACTTCGACAAGGCCTGCTTCGGCCTCAAGCCGGTACGGCTCGCGGTCGTCGACGGTCTCGTTCTGCTCGACCTCTCCGGCGAGGCGCCGGCGCCCGCCGAGCACATCGGCGACCTCGCCCCGCTGCTCGCCCGCTACCGCACCGGTGAGCTGAAGCGCGGCGCCCAGGTCGTCTACGACGTCGAGGCGAACTGGAAGGCCATCGCCGAGAACTACAACGAGTGCCTGCACTGCCCGGGCGTGCACCCCGAGCTCAACCGGCTCTCGCACTACCTCTCCGGCGAGGACATCATCGGCGAGGGCGCATGGTGCGGCGGCTCGATGACGCTCACCGAGGGCGCCGAGACGATGGCCAAGGACGGCGGCACCACGCACGGCCGCCCGCCGATCCGCGGGCTGACCGAGCAGCAGCAGCGCGACGTCCTGTACTTCCTCGTCTTCCCGAACACGCTCGTCTCGCTGCACCCGGACTACGTGATGCTGCACACGATGTGGCCGCAGAACGACGGTCGCACCAAGGTCATCTGCGAGTGGTTCTTCGAGCCCGAGACGATGGAGATGGACGGCTTCGACCCCCAGGACGCCGTCACCTTCTGGGACCAGGTGAACCGCGAGGACTGGGGCGTCTGCCGCATCACGCAGCTCGGCATGCAGTCCAGCGGATTCGAGCCGGGCCGCTACACGAGCCAGGAGGACCACGTCCACCTGTTCGACGTGATGGTCGCCGACCGCTACCTCGAGGCGCTCGGCGCCGAGGTCTCGCGATGAGCGCCGTCAACGGAGGCGGCGCGAACGGCGCCTCGGCGAACTCCGGCGCCTACGACGCGATCGTCGTCGGCGGGGGCCACAACGGCCTCACCGCCGCCGCCTATCTCGCGAAGGCCGGGCTGCGCGTCTGCGTGCTCGAGCGCCGCCACCTGCTCGGCGGCGCCTGCGTCACCGAGGAGCTGTGGCCGGGACAGCGCGTCTCACGCGCGTCGTACGTCGTCTCGATGCTGCAGCCGAAGATCGTCGCCGACCTGGAGCTCACGCGCCACGGGTACCACCCGATCCCGCTGAACCCCGAGTTCGCGACGTTCGCGGCCGACGGCTCGCCGATCCTGCTCCCCAACGACGAGCGGGTCACCTACGAGCAGGTCGCACGGATCTCCAAGAAGGACGCGGACGCGCTGGCGCCGTTCAACGCGCTCTTCGAGAAGGCCGCGGCGTTCCTCAAGCCGCTGATGATGAAGCCGCCGCCGGCGCTGGGCTCCAAGCGCCCGACCGACGTCTTCGAGCTGCTGCGCGAGGCCGGCCGGGCCGCGGGCATGAGCCGCCGCGACATCGCCGAGGTCTTCAAGCTCATGACGATGTCGGTCGGGGACCTGCTCGACGACTACTTCGAGACCGACGAGCTCAAGGGCGCGTACGCCTCCAGCGGCGTCGTCGGCGTGTGGGCCGGCCCGTACACGCCGGGGACCGCCTACAACCTGCTCCACCACGCCCTCGGCGAGGTCGACGGCGTCCAGGGCGCCTGGGGCCACGTCAAGGGCGGCATGGGCGCGATCTCCGAGGCGATCGCCTCCAGCGCCCGTGCGGCGGGCGCGACGATCCGCACCGACGCCTCGGTCGCCTCGATCGACGTCTCGGGCGGCCGCGTCAGCGGCGTCACGCTCGAGTCGGGCGAGACGCTGCACGCGCCGATCGTGATGTCCGGCGCGCATCCCAAGCGCACCGTCCTGGACCTCGTCGGGGCCGAGCACTTCCCCGAGCAGGTCGCCGACGACATGCGCCGCTACCGCACGCGCGGGGCGTCGGTCAAGATCAACGCCGTCCTCTCCGAGCCACCGCGCTACGTCAACGCCTCCCAGGAGGTCGGCGAGCAGCTGTGGCACGCCAGCGTCGCGATCTGCCCGTCGCTGCAGTACCTCGAACAGGCCTGGCAGGACGCCCAGCGCGGCGTGCCCGCCGCGGGCCCGTACATCGAGGTCGAGGTGCCGACCGCCGTCGACCCGACGCTCACGGACGACGGAACAACCGTGCTGACGATGTTCACGCAGTTCGGCCCCTGGAACGAGGAGGGCTGGCCCGAAGGCTCGCGCGAGGCGTACGCCGAGCGCTGCTTCGCGCTGCTCGGTCAGCATGCGCCGAACGTCCCGGACGCGGTCCTGCACTACGAGGTGCTGGCTCCGCCGGACCTCGAGCGCATCTTCGGCCTGGACGGCGGCTCGATCTTCCAGGGCGAACAGGGTCTCGACCAGATGGCCTTCATGCGGCCGACGCCTGAGCTCTCGCGCTACGGCACGCCGGTCGACGGCCTCTACCTGTGCGGTGCCGGGACGCACCCCGGCGGCGGCGTGATCGCCGCATCGGGGCACAACGCCGCTCAGGTCGTGCTGCGCGATGCGCGTCGCGAGCGTACGAAGGCCCGCATTCGCCGCCCTCGTGCGGGCGCCCAGGCCTGAACGGTCGTTCAGGATCAGCGCTCCTGCCAGCCGGACAGTTCGTGGTTGACAGGAGCATCGCGAGTCGGATAGGAATGCGCCACCTTGAACGAGCCTTCAGCACCTGAGGACCCGGAACGCGGCAAGCAGGGCCTCTCGCGCCGCGGACTGCTGAAGAGCGCCGGCGGCCTCGCGCTGCTCGGCGGCGCGGGCGCGGCGCTCAGCGCATGCGAGAACACGACCACGCCGGTGGCCGCGGCCGGCGCCGGCGGCGGTGGCAAGGGCATCATGGGCGACCCGACGGCGGGCGGGCCGGTCGACGCGTCGGGCATCCCACTCTCGAGGCGGGACTACCCCGTCGTGCTGCCGAAGATCGGCGAGCCGATCAAGACGAGCACCAAGCCCGAGACCGGCGGCGAGCTGCAGATCTACAACTACGCCGACTACATCGACCCGGCGGTGATCAAGGCGTTCGGCAAGGCGAACGACGTCAGCGTCCGCGTCACGACGTTCGAGACCCTCGACGAGGCGTTCTCGAAGCTCAGCACCGGGCGCCTGGAGTTCGACGTCATCTTCTCCACGCCGGACCAGCTCTCGCGCCTCGTCGGCCGCAAGCTCGTCCAGCCGCTGAACTACGAGCTGCTCCCCAACCTCCAGAAGAACATCTGGCCCGAGGCGGCCAACCCCTTCTACGACGTCGGGCCGCGCTACTCGATCCCGTACGTCGTCTACACGACGGGCATCGGCTGGCGCAACGACATCGTCGACTACGACCCGTCGAAGATGGATCCCGGTCTGGGATGCGATGTGGGCCGCGAAGAAGTACAAGGGCAAGGTCCAGCTCCTGAACGACCCGCGCGAGGCGATCGGCATGGCGATCATGCGCAGCGGCAGTATCGACCTCAACACCGAGAAGTCCGAGAAGATCGATGCCGCCGTCGCGGCGCTCGAGGAGCTCAACCGCGAGGTCAGCGTCAAGGTGCAGATCTCCGCCTACGAGTCGCTCCCGGCGGGCAACATCGTGCTCGGGCAGGTCTGGTCGGGCGACATGCTGGCCGCCGTGATCAGCTACCTACCCAAGGGGCTGAGCGCCGACGTCATCTCCTACGCCTACCAGGAGGCCGGCGGACCCGTCTTCAACGACATCATCACGGTCGCCTCCGCCGCCAAGAAGCCCGCGATGGCGCACAAGTTCCTGAACTACATGATGGACAAGAAGGTCGCGATGGACAATTTCGTCAACTACGTCGGCTACCAGCCGCCGCAGAACGAGATCGACGCGAAGGTCCTGATCGACCAGGAGCTGATCCCCAAGGGCCTCGCGACCGCGCTCGTGACGCGCGAGGCGTACGCGAACGGCAACGCCTATCTGACCCTGACCCCCCAAGGCCAGCGGCTCTGGGACCGCGGCTGGGTGAAGTTCCGGGCAGGTTGACGTGACCCCGAGGTGGATCTGGCGGGTGCTCGCCGCCCCCGCGCTCGTCTGGCTCACGCTGTTCTTCCTGGTCGCGTTCTACGCGATCGTCAGCGTCGGGCTGGGCAACGTCACGACGCTGTTCGAGCCCGTCCCGCACTGGAACCCGCTCGACTGGAACGTCGGCTATCTGAGCCAGGCGCTGAGCGACGCCGCGCCCGGTGGCACGACGTGGACGGTCTTCATCCGGACCGTCGCCTACGTCGGCATCGCGATGGTCATCTCGCTGATCATCGGCTACCCCGTCGCCTACTACACCGCGCGCTACGCGGGCCGCTCGCG
Organism: uncultured Solirubrobacteraceae bacterium; assembly: GCA_963781935.1. GTDB lineage: Bacteria > Actinomycetota > Thermoleophilia > Solirubrobacterales > Solirubrobacteraceae > F1-60-MAGs163. Next base: position 313,687 of record CAWAHX010000005.1, on the reverse strand, counting down.
CGGGATCGTGCTGCTGCTGCTGGTCCTGCCGTTCTGGATCTCCTACATCATGCGGATGTTCGCGTGGACCAACCTGCTGGCGGGCAACGGCTACGCCTCACGCGCGCTGAACAGCCTCGGCATCGACACGCTGATGAACAAGCTCGGCGTCATGGACGGCAACGACTGGCTCGGCGGACAGCCCGTCACCGTCGTGCTGGCGCTCGTCTACGGCTACCTGCCGTTCTTCATCCTGCCGCTCTACGCGTCGCTCGATCGCCTCGACCACCGGCTGATCGAGGCCTCGCGTGACCTCGGCGCATCGCCCTTCCAGTCCTTCTGGCGCACCGTGCTGCCGCTGTCGCGGTCCGGGATCCTCGCCGGGATGGTGCTGATCGCGCTGCCGATGACGGGCGACTACTTCACACAGGACCTGATGTCGGGCTCGCCCGAACACGAGCATGATCGGCAACACGATCAACAACTACGTCCAGGGCGGCCCGGACAAGTCGCTGGGCGCCGCGCTGACGCTGCTGCTGTCCGCGTTCCTGCTGCTGTTCATGCTCTGGTACCTGCGCACGATGCGCCGTGAGCAGAAGGAGGCGATCGCGTGACCGACACGACGAGCCTCGAGCGCGCGATCGGGGCGGCTCCGAGCAAGGCCAGGCGGCGGCGCTTCCAGTGGCGCGACCCGTGGGGCCATCCGCGCGGGCTCGCGCTCGTCACCTGGCTCTACATCGTCTGGTCGATCGTCCCCGTCACCCTGGCGATCCGCTTCGCGTTCAACGAGGGCCGTTCGCGCACGGCGGCGCAGGGCTGGTCGCTGCGCTGGTTCTGGAAGGACCAGAACCTCAGCGTCTGGCACGATCCGACGCTCTCCTCGGCGCTGCAGCAGAGCCTGACGCTCGCCTTCTTCGCGATGCTGATCGCGACCCCGCTCGGCGTCGGCCTGGCGCTCGGCCTGCAGCGCTGGCGCGGGCGCGGCTCCGGCACCGCGAACGTCATGACGCTGCTGCCGCTCGTGACGCCCGAGCTCGTCTTCGCCGTCGGGCTGTTCCTGCTGTTCACGACCGCCTTCAAGTTCCTCGGGCTGGGCACGACGGCGCAGGTGATCGGGCATGTGACCTTCTCGGTGTCGTTCGTGGTGGTGATCGTGCGCGGGCGCCTGGCGACGATCGGCGGCGACCTCGAGGAGGCGGCCGCCGACCTCGGCGCCCCGCCGTGGGACGTCGTGCGCCGCGTGCTGATCCCGCTGCTGATGCCGGCGATCGCCGCCAGCCTGCTGATCGTCTTCGCCCTGTCGATCGACGACTTCGTCGTCAGCCAGTACCTCGCCTCGGGCGCCGACACCACCACCGTCCCGATGCGGATCTACGCGCAGGCCCGCGCGGCCCCGACGCCCGCGCTGAACGCGCTCGCCACGATCATGCTGGCGGTCACCCTGATCGCCCTCGGCCTGGCCTACCTCGTCTTCCGCCTGATGACTCGCGGCGAGGGCGGCGGCTCGGCGATCGGGCAGCTCGCCGGCATCGAGGCCGGCGTCGACGCAGGAGGAACGAAATGAGCAGTGGCGACATCCGGCTGACCGGGCTCGTGAAGCACTACGGGCCTGTCGTGGCGGTCAACGGGATCGACCTGCACATCCCGCCCGGCGAGTTCTTCACGATGCTCGGCCCGTCGGGCTGCGGCAAGACGACGACGCTGCGGATGATCGCCGGCTTCGAGCGCCCCGACGAGGGCGAGATCCTGCTCGACGGGCGTCGACATGTCGCGCACCCCGCCGCACAAGCGCGCCGTCAACACGGTCTTCCAGAGCTACGCCCTCTTCCCCCACAAGACGGTGGCCGACAACGTCGGCTTCGGGCTGCGCTACCAGAAGCAGTCCAAGTCCGAGGCCGCCAAGCGCGTCGCGGACGTCATGGCCATGGTCCGCCTCGAAGGCCTCGAGGACCGCAAGCCCGCGCAGCTCTCCGGCGGCCAGCAGCAGCGCGTCGCGCTGGCCCGCGCGCTGGTCCTCTCCCCGCCCGTGCTGCTGCTCGACGAGCCGCTCGGCGCCCTCGACGCCCGCCTGCGGGTCGATCTGCAGGTCGAGCTCAAGCGCATCCAGGAGCAGCTCGGCATCACGTTCATCTACGTCACGCACGACCAGGACGAGGCGCTGACGATGAGCGACCGCGTGGCCGTGATGCGCGGCGGCCAGATCGAGCAGTGCGCGGCCCCTCAGGAGCTCTACGAGGAGCCCACGACGGCGTTCGTCGCCAACTTCCTCGGGGCGGCGAACCTGATCCCGGTCACCGCGTCCGGCGACGGGAAGACCACGTCGCTGACGCTCGGGCGCTTCTCCCTGCGGACCGAGGACGAGGGCGACGTGCGCGGCGAGGCGATGGCGATGATCCGCCCCGAGTACGTGCGGATCGAGCCGCAGGGCACCGAGGGCGAGAACTGCATCCCCGGGATGGTCGAGGAGGTCGTCTACCTGGGATTCCACCAGGACGTGCGCGTGCGCCTGGCGACCGGCGCCCTGCTGCGCGGCGACGTTCCCAACGACGGCGACGCCCCCGAGTACGAGTCCGGCGACCCCGTCAGCGTGCACCTGCGGCCCAAGCACCTGCGCGTCCTGCACCCGGACTGCGGAGGTCGTTCCCGGCGCCGCGCCGTCCGAGGACGACGCAGCGCCCGCACCGGCGCACGACCCCGTGAGCCGGGTCGCGGGAGGGAGCCGCGCGCGACCCGACACGCGCCGCGACGAGCTGCTCGAGGCGACGCGCCTCGTCATCCAGCGCACCGGGCTGGCGAGCGCCACCGTCGGCGAGATCACGCGCGAGGCCGGCGCGAGCCTGGGCCTCCTGAACTACCACTTCCCCTCCAAGGACGACGTCGTCGCCGAGGCGTTCGCGGAGATGATCACCGAGGAGCTCGCCGAGCTTCAGGAGATCTCGCGCCTGCACGAGCGCCCAGCCGAGCGGCTCGTCGCGTTCCTCGACCAGTTCGACTGGGCGGGCGAGGCGGGATGGCGCCTCTGGATCGACGGCTGGGGCCAGAGCGTCCACGTCGACGCGCTGCGCGGGACGCTCGCGCGGTTCGCGCGCGGCTGGCGCGCCGTCCTCGTCCAGGTGATCGAGGACGGCGTCGAGCAGGGCACGTGGCAGTGCGCCGACCCGGTCGACACGGCCGGGCGCCTGGTCGCGGCGCTCGACGGGATCGGGCTCCACGTCACCCTGCACATCGACCACGTCGACCCGGCGATGGCCGAGCAGTGGGCGCGGCGGCTCGTCGAGTTCGAGCTGGGCGTGACGCTGCCGGCTCGCCCACGGCCCGCGACCCCGCGCCACTCCGGCCGCATCCGCGAGTCGCGCGTCGCCGTGCGGGTCGGCGACCTCGACGCGGTCGGGCCACGTCCTGGCCGCGACGCATCTGGCCTACCTCGACGAGGGCCGCCATGCGTGGCTCGCCGAGCAGTTCGGGCCGGTCGGCGTCCCCGACACGACGCTCGCCCAGCTGACGCTCGACGTCCACCGTTCGCTCAGCCGCAGCGACGAGGCGGTGCTCGTGCGCTGTGGCCTCGACCGCGTGGGCCGCACGACGATCCGCACGCGCGAGACGATCACGACCGTGGCGGGGGCGCCGATCCTGACGGCCGAGGTGACGATCGTCGCGCGTGACGCGAACACCGGCCGGCCGCGAGCCCTGAGCACCGAGGAGCGCGAGGCGGTCGCGCGGTGAGGCTAGCCGTTCTCAGCGACGCCCAGGTCGGTCGCGAGCGCCGCCCAGATCTCGCTCGCGCGCGCGTTCGACGGGCACGCGCGGATCCTCGATCAGCGCGCGCAGGCCGTAGCCGTCGATCAGTGCGAGCAGCCGGTCGACGACGCGGTCCAGATCGCCGGCGGCGAACTCGCCGGCGGCGATCCCCGCCTCGATCTCCTGCGCGAACCACTCGTGCATGCGGGCGTAGAGCTTCGCGGCGGTCGGGCGCAGCTCCGGATGGCGCGAGGCGCGCAGCCACAGCTCCACCCACAGCAGCCAGTCGTCGCGCAGATCCTCTCCGAGCGGCAGGCACTGGTCGATCATCTCGCGCAGGCGCTCGGACGAGCTGAGCCGGTCGTCCCCCGCCCTCGTGCGCAGCATCCCGGCGCGCTCGTAGGAGTGCTCGAGCGCCTCGGCCAGGAGCGCCTCGCGCGATTCGAAGTGGTAGTGCACGAGCGACGCGGAGACGCCGGCGTCCATCGCGATCCGCGCGATCCGCACGTCGTCGATGCCCTCGCTCGCGATCCGCTTGACCGCCGCGTCGAGCATGCGCTGCCGCGCGGTGGCCACCCCCGCTCCCTGACCCTCCGCCGTCTGTCCCGTGCGCTCTGCGACGGGCACAACCCTACCCGCCAACCGAGGTTCCCATGAGTGCCGAGTCGCTGACCCCCGAGCAGTCCGAGCTGCAGGCCCGAGCCCGCGGGTTCGTGGACGAGATCCTGATCCCGCTGGAGGAGAAGGCCGAGCGGCTCGGCGGGGCGATCCCGGACGAGGACGTCGCGCTGATCCGCCGCGAGGCGCTCGACCGTCGCCTCAGCGGCGGCCTGCACCGCGCCGAGCACGGCGGGCAGAGCTGGTCGCACGTCGAGTGGTTCCTCGTGGAGGAGCAGTTCGGGCGTTCGACGAACGCGCTCTCGTGGTTCGTCCCGATGGCCTACAACGTGCTCGCCCACGGCAGCGACGAGCAGATCGAGCGCTACCTGCTCCCCGGTCTGCGCGGTGAGACGCATGACGCCTACGCCGTCACCGAGGAGCATGCGGGGTCGGACCCGTCCGGGATTCGCACCACCGCGACCAGGACCGACGCGGGCTGGCGGATCGACGGCGAGAAGTGGTTCGTGACCTACGGCGACGTCGCGAGCGTCTACATCGTGATGGCCAACGCGCTCGTCGACGGCGAGAAGCTCGGCACGCTGTTCCTGATCGACCGCGACACGCCCGGCATCGAGGTCGTCGACGACCCGCCGTTCACCCACAACTACCCGCACGGGCATCCGACGATCCGCTTCAACGGCGTCGAGGTCGGCGAGGACGCGATCATCGGCGGGCTCGGCGGCGGCGACGAGCTGCAGCGCCGCTGGTTCACCGAGGAGCGCCTGGGGATCGCCGCGCGCTGCGGCGGCGCCATGTGGCGGCTGCTGGAGGAGACGACCGCCTGGGCGATCGGCCGCGAGCAGGGCGGGGCGCGGCTCATCGACCATCAGGGGGTCGCCTTCCCGCTCGCCGACTCGGCGGCCGACGCGGCCGCCGGGCGCCTGCTCGCCCTCGAGGTCGCGCGGCTGTACGACGCGGGCGCCGACCCGAAGCTCGTGCACGCGAAGGCGTCGATGGCGAAGCTCTTCTGCAGCGAGGCGGCCAACCGCTGCGCGGATCGCTGCCTGCAGGCCTTCGGCGGCCGCGGATACATGCGCACGAACGTCGCCGAGCGCTTCTGGCGCGAGCTGCGCGTCGACCGCATCTGGGAGGGCACGAGCGAGGTCCAGCGCATCATCATCGCCCGCTCCCTCGAGCGCCGCGGCGTGGAGTCCGTGCTCCACTCGTGAGGTCCCTGGACCGACTGCTGCGCCCCGAGTCGATCGCGGTCGTCGGCGCGACCGATCGGCCCGGCTCCTACGGCGGGGAGGCGCTGCTGAATCTGCAGCGCCTCGGCTACCCGGGGCGCGTCTACGCGGTCAACCCGCGGCGCGAGCGTGCGCACGGGCTCGAGTGCCATCCGTCGCTGGCGGCGCTGCCGGAGGCCCCCGACGCGGTGGTCGTGGCGATCCCGGCCGCCGACGTGGCGCCGGTGATCGACGAGGCCGGTGCGCTGGGCTGCGGCGGTGCGGTGGTCTTCGCCGCGGGCTTCGCCGAGTCGTCGTCCGGCGTCGAGCTCCAGGACCGCCTGGTCGCCGCGGCCGCGCGCCACGCGCTCCCGGTCTGCGGCCCGAACGGCAACGGCATCGTCTGCCTGCCGGCGCGCGCCGCGCTGTGGGGCGACATGGTCGCCCCGCGCGAGCCGGGCGCCGTCGCGCTGATCTCCCAGAGTGGCAACGTCGCCGTCAACGCGCTCGCCTCACGGCGCGGGCTGCGGCTGCACACCGTCGTCTCCTGCGGCAACCAGGCCGTGCTCGGGGCCGAGGACTACCTGCTGGCGCTCGCGCAGGCCGACGGCGTGCGCTCGATCGCGCTGTACCTGGAGGACGACGGCGACGGCGGGCGCTGGTGCGAGGCGCTCGAGCGCTGCGCGAGCGCCGGTGTCGGCGTCGCGCTGCTGAAGGCCGGCTCGTCGGCCGCGGGCGCCGCCGCCGCGCAGGCCCACACCGGCGCCGTCGCGGGGGATCAGCGCGTCTTCCGGGCGCTCGTCGAGGAGGCCGGGGCCGCGTGGGCACGCGACCCGCACGAGCTGCTCGAGCTGGCGAAGGCGCTCGCCGTCGAGCGCCGGCCCGTGCGCGCCGCGGGCGTCGCCGTGATGACCTGCTCGGGCGGCGACTCGAGCGTCGCGGCCGACATCGCGCAGGACCTCGGCGTGGCGCTGCCGGCGCTCTCGGCGGCGACGCTCGACGAGCTGACGGGCCTGCTCCCCGGCGCGGCGACCGCCGGCAACCCGCTGGACTACACCTCGCTGCTCTGGGAGGAGCCCGAGGCGCTGCAGGCGCTCGTCATCGCGCTCGGCGACGACCCGGCGATCGGGCGCGTGCTCGTGCTGTACGACGAGCCGGCCGACATGGACGAGGACGCCGCCGCCTCGTGGGCGGTCGTGCTCGGCGCCGTGCGCGCCGCAGCCGCCGCGAGCGAGACGCCGGTCGTCGTCTCCTCCACGCTGCCCGAGCTGCTCGCCGACGCCTCGGCGGCCGGCCTGCTGGCCGACGGCATTCCCGCGGTGGCCGGGCTGCACACCGGGCTCCGCGTCGCCCAGGCGCTCGGCGACCCCGGCGGCGACGGCGCCCGCATCGCCCAGATCGGCGTCGCGGCGACGGCCCGCGGCGCCGGACATGGCGCGTGGCTGGCCGAGCACGAGGCGAAGGCCCTGCTCACCGCCGCGGGCATCGCCGTGCCGGAAGGCCGCATCGTGCTCGACGCCGACGACGCCGTCGCGGCGCTGCACGAGCTCGACGCCCCCGTCGCGATGAAGCTCACCGAGCAGCGACCTGCGCCACAAGAGCGAGATCGGCGCCTACGAGCTCGGCGTGCGGACAGAGGCGGGCGCCCGCACCGCATACGCGCGGCTGCGCGCCATCGACGCCGTGGCCGGGACGCAGGTGCTCGTCGAGCGGATGGCCGCCCCCGGCGTCGAGCTGATCGTCTCCGCGCGCTCGGACGCCGTCGTGCCTGCACTCGTCGTGGGGCTGGGCGGCCTCTGGACGGAGACGCTCGCCGACGTCGCGGTGATCCCGCTGCCGGCGAGCGCCGCTCGCGTCGAGCGGGCGCTGCGCGGCCTGCGCGGCGCGGCGATCCTGACCGGCGGCCGCGGACGCCCGGCGGTCGACATCGCCGCCGCGGCGCGCCTGGCGTCGGCCGCCGGCGACCTGCTGCTCAGCCACCACCTCGCCCTGATCGAGCTGAACCCCGTGATCGCCGCCACTGGCCGGCGCCGTCGCCGTCGACGCCCTCGTCGCAACCACAACGTCCACCACAGGAGCAACACCATGAACCCGATCGCTGCCAAGCTCGGCGAAGTCGGCCTCCCCGCCCCCATCTCCGAGCTCGCCGCCCGCCACTGGGACGTCGTCGTCGTCGGCGGCGGTCACAACGGGCTCACCGCGGCGGCCTACCTGGCGCGCGCCGGAAAGAGCGTGCTCGTGCTCGAGGCCCGCGAGCGCCTCGGCGGCGCATGCACGCTGGAGCGCCCGTTCGGCGAGGAGTTCACGATCAGCCCGTGCGCCTACGTCGTCGGCCTGCTCGACAAGCTCGTGATCGACGAGCTCGGGCTGCGCGCGCGCGGCTACGAGTGCTTCGTCGCGGAGCCGGGCCTGTGGGTGCCGTTCGAGGACGGGACGGCGTTCGCCCAGTGGAGCGACGAGGAGCGGACGAACGAGAGCCTGCACTCGCTCGGCGTCTCCCAGAAGAACATCGACGGGTTCTGGGCCTACGAGGAGGTCTTCGACCAGATCCGGATCCGCCTGCGCAAGGGCGAGCGCGACGTCTGGGTCGGCGACTCGCCCACCCGCGCCGAGATCGAGGAGCTGCTCGCCGGCGAGCAGATGATGCAGGACATCGTCTTCGACGCCTCGATCGAGGAGGTCCTCGACGCCTACGTCGACGACCAGAAGCTCAAGGACGCCCTGTTCGTGCAGGGCCTGATCGCCTCGTGGGACGGCCCGAAGGACAAGGGCACGGCCTCGATCAAGCTGATGCACTACCAGGGCGACATGGAGGGCCAGGGCCCGGTCTGGGGCTACGTCAAGGGCGGGATGGGCATGATCAGCTTCGCGATCGCCGACGCGGCGCAGGAGGCGGGCGCACAGCTCGCGACCGGCGTCCCGGTCGGGCAGATCCTCCCGGGCGAGGGCGTCGTCCTGGAGGACGGCACGACGATCCGCGCGACGACGGTCATATCGAACGCCGACCCGAAGGTCACGCAGCGGCTGCTCGAGGGCCAGGACGTCCCGGCCGCCTACCGTGAACGGCTCGAGGCCTGGAAGGTCCGCAGCCCGGTCGTGAAGTTCAACGCGGTGCTGAGCGAGCTGCCGAGCTACACGGCCGCGCCGGGCGAGCGCTTCCCCGCCTACGCGACCGTCGACGTGACGCCGGGCCTGGATCACGTCCAGGAGTGCGCCGAGGCGTGCAAGCGCGGCGAGATGCGGGTCGGCTACGGCGAGATCTACATGCAGACCGGCTACGACCCCTCGCCTGCGCCGGAGGGCTACCACCTGATGAGCGTCTTCGGCCAGTACGCGCCGTACGATCTCGCCGAGGGCGACTGGGACTCGCGGCGCGAGGAGGCCGCGCGGCAGTTCATCGACCTGATCGGGACGTTCGCCCCAGGGTTCGAGGACATCATCGTCCACCACGAGGTCCTCGGCCCGCCGCACATCGAGGAGCGGGTCGGCCTGACCGGCGGCAACATCTTCCAGGGCGAGGTCACCCCGGACCAGATGTGGGAGAACCGCCTGACGCCGCGCACGCCGGTCGAGGGCCTCTACCTGTGCGGCGCGGCGACGCATCCCGGCGGCAGCGTCATCGCCCTGAACGGGCGCAACGCCGCCCACGCGGCGCTGGCGGACGAGCAGGCCGGCGGCGGCTGAGGCGCGAGGACCATGCGCGGCACGCTCGGCCCCTCCCGCCTACCGGCCCGGTGGCTGGACCGGGCCGTTCGGTGACTGGGGCACGCGTCCCGGGGAGCTGGACCGGACGCTCGCCCTGCGACCGCCACCTCGACGATCCCGACCAGCGACTCGTGCGCGCGGTCGAGGTCGCCGCGCCGGCCCGGACCATGTTCCGCTGGCTCTGTCAGCTGCGTGCCGCCCCTACAGCTACGACTGGATCGACAACCGCGGACGGCGCAGCCCGCGCACGCTGACGGACGGGCTCGACCGGCTCGAGACGGGCCAGCGCATCATGACGATCTTCCGGCTCGTCGAGTTCGATCCGGGCCGCTCGATCACCGTCGTGCACGACGGCTCGCTCTTCGGACGCGTCGCCGACACCTATGAGGTCACGTCCGCCGGGCCGCAGGTCAGCCGCCTGTTCGCGCGCATGCTCGTCCGCTACCCGCGGGTGTCCGCGGCGCCGCGCTGTCCCTGATCCTGCCCGCCGGCGACCTCGTGATGATGCGCCGCCAGCTGCTGAACCTGCGCGACCTGGCTCAGGCGTAGGCACCGGCGGCGCCCGTCCCGGTGCGCAGATGCTGCAGGACGGTCGCGGCGAGTCGGTGCCGTTGACGCGGATCCGCGGGAGCTGCGTACGGGTCGTCGGCGCGCCTGGCGATCCCGGGGTCGACGGTCGTGGCGGCCTTGTAGCCGGCGGCGCGCACGGCGGCGCGCACGCGGGCGTCGTTGCGCCCGGCCGGGTAGCAGAAGAAGTCGACCGGGACGTCGAACGTACGGCGCAGCAGCGGCGCGAGTAGACGAGCTGTGCGCGCAGCTGCGCGTCGCCGACGGTCGTCAGGTCCGGGTGGGTCATCGTGTGCGAGTCGATCTCCCAGCCGGCGGCGATCATGCTGCGGACCTGGCGCCCGGTCAGGCCGCCGGGCCCGATGTTCTTGCCCTCGAGGTTCAGCACGCCCGGCCAGCCGGCGGCCCGCAACGTCGGCTTGGCGTGCGTGTACTGGCTGAGGTAGCCGTCGTCGAAGCTCACGACGATCGGCTTCGCCGGGAGGCCCCTGCCCGCCGTGCCAGGCATTCCACACCTGGCCGAGGGTCACGCCGCGATACCCCTCGCGCTTCAGCAGCGCGATCGTCGAGCGGAACGTCTCCCGCGGCGTCCAGAGCTCGGGGTAGGCCGTGCCCGCCGGCGCCGCGGTGACGACGTGGTACATCAGGATCGGGACGCGCCCGCGATATGAGCCGGTGTTCGGCGCGTCGGGCGGGGCCGGCGTCGTGGCTGCCGCCTTCGTGGAGCGTGAGCCGGCCGTCACCCGTCGACGACGGCTTCGTGCTCGTCCCGCCGGACGCGATGACGACGGCCGCGACCACGACGACGGCGACGAGCGCCAGCAGCGCCGCGAAGCCGGCCCGCCGCTGCCGGCGCCGGCGATCGCGCTCACCGGCACGCCGGTGCTCGATGTGCGGGGGCACGCTCACGGCGTTGAGGCTAGAGGGAGCGCCCGCGCGATAAGGGCGCACCACCGCGTGCGGTTCCTCGGTGATCCGGCGCCAGGTCAGACGCAGTACGCGGTGGCCGGCAGCCTGCAGGTCGCGCGTCGCGGCGGCGGTCGCGCTCGAAGGCGGCGCGCGTGCGGTGGTAGGCGAAGCCGTCGACTTCGACGATCAGACCGTTTGCCGGCCAGAACAGGTCGACCTCGTGGCCGGCGACGCGGGTGTTCGTCAGCGGATGCGGAAGCCGGGCGTCGCGGATCAGGTCGAGCAGGCGGCGTTCGGCCTCCGAGCGGGTCAGCGACGGCTCGGTCGTAAGGCTCGTGAGCGCGACTGCGGAGCGACGCGAGTCCGGGGCGATGGGCGAGGCGCGCGACGGCTTCGGTGATGTCGGTGTTCTCGCACGCGTCGCTGGACCAGTGCCTCTTCGATCGCTCGCTCGAGGTGCGCACCGCGAGCACCGAGGAGAGGTCTATGAGCGTGCGGGCGGGTGCGGTGATGCGCATGCCTTCGTGGTCTGCGATGTCGACGGGGTCCAGGGCGGCCACGACGTGCAGGATGATTCCGGGGCCGGCGACCGGCATTGACCGAGGCGACCGAGACGTCGATCGGACCGCTGTCGTGAGGTGGCCGGACGAATCCGAGGAGTCGCGCGGCCGCGCGATGGCTCAGCGCGGCGCCGTGGCCGACGGCCAGGATCGCGGCGAGCTCGACGGCCAGGGCCGCAGGCACCGGATGGCCCACGAGATAGACGCCGCGGTGCACGCGGTGGAGCCTCCCGTTCCTGATGCGGTGCGCGACCGCGCCACGTCCGAGCCCGGCGGCGGTCATCTGCGCGCGCGTCACGAGCCCGCGCTGGGACGCCGCGATCCGTGCGATCGCGGACGTCTGCCGGCCCATCCTCCGCGACTCGTGCACGGCTGTCGTGCACGACGCGCGACGGACGCCCTCCGCGTTCGTCCTCGGCGACTGGTGCACGATCCACGTGCACAGCACGCGACGGATGACGAGCGGCGGCACATCCGCGGATCGTTCACCGCTCGCTGCCCAACCACGCGAAACACGCGCGCTCCGCACGACCCTGCGCACTCCGCCGCAAACCGTCGCGAATCCGGGACCCTCTACAGCCGGAACACCGGCACGAGGCGCTCCTCGTGCTCGGCCTCGATGCGGGCGACGACCTCGATGTGCGGCTCGAGCGGTGTCCCGCGCAGCTTGGTTCCCAGGCCCTCGTCGACCTGGAAGATCCCGGCGCTGTTGCTCATCGCGATCTCGACCCGCACCGCGGTGTCCTCCCCCGGCAGGATCTTGACCTCCTCGATCGCGTACGCCGAGAGCGAGTGGATGTTCGTCTCCCCCGCCTCGAACGGCAGCCGCGCACGTCCGCGCGCCATGTCCAGCGCGTCGGCGACGCGCACGATCGCGGCCTCGATCGTCTGCGGCTGGCCCTTCGACCGGTGCGAGATGATCGCGTGCATGATCTCGCTGGAGATGACCGTCCGCTCCGGCTCGTCGTAGATCCGCTTCAGCAGCTTCGGCAGGCGATCGGCGGCGAGGAACAGCGAGTAGGTCTCGTGATCCTGGCGGTGGATCGACATGCCCAGGCAGTGCAGCAGCGCACCGCCGGCGATGACGACCTCCGCGTCGCGGCGGCTCATCCCGTGATCGGTGACCATCGCGGGCTCGACACCGCCGCGGAACAGCAGCCGCGCGAGCCGCAGCGCGATGTTCGTGACGATCTGGATGTGGACCCACGAGTGGTCCGACATCCCCAGGCGGTTCGCGTTCACGCCGGCGCCGTACCACCAGCCGCGGATCTGGTCGTCCGCGTTGACCGCGTCGAGCAACTGCTCGAGCTTGCGATTGCCGCGGGTCGGCGCACGCACATCCGCCGCCGCCACCTGCTCAGCGAGGCTCTGCGGCTTCTCCACTAGGACGCCGGCGCCTGCGTCTCGGCGGCCCGGGCGGCGGCGAGCGCCTGCATCTCGCGCTGCACGTTTCGCTCCTCGTCGTCGGGACCGCGCGCGACGCGCTCCCAGCTGCCGTCGCGGCGCAGCTCCCACGCGTTCGTGTTGTCCTCGAGGCAGCGCTCGAGCGTGTCGAGCAGCTCGGCCTTGCAGTCGGGATCGTTGACGGGCGTGATCAGCTCGACGCGGTTGTCGAGGTTGCGCGGCATCAGGTCCGCCGAGCCGATCAGCACGTCGCACTCGTCCCCGAACTCGAACGCATAGATGCGCGAGTGCTCGAGGAAGCGCCCGACGACGGACATGACGCGGATGTTGTCCGAGACGCCCGGGATGCCCGGGACCAGGCAGCAGACGCCGCGCACGTTCAGCTCCACCGGGACGCCGGCCTGCGAGGCGCGGTAGAGCGCCTCGATGCACGCGCGGGTGCACCAGCGCGTTCATCTTGAGCTTGATCGCCGCGTGGCGGCCCTCGTGCCGGGCGGTGATCGAGCGCTCGATCCGCTCGAGGATCCCGTCGAGCATGAAGTTCGGCGCCATCAGCACCTCGCGGTAGCGCGCCGGACGGCCGTAGCCGGTGAGGAAGTTGAACATGTCGGCGACGTCGGCGCCGATCCGGTCGTCGCAGGTGAACAGCCCGAAGTCCGTGTACAGGCGTGCCGTCTTCGGGTGGTAGTTCCCGGTGCCGATGTGGACGTAGCGGCGCACGCCGTCACCCTCGCGGCGCACCACGAGGACGCACTTGGCGTGGGTCTTGAGCCCGGGCATGCCGTACACGACGTGCACGCCGGCCTCCTCGAGCTTGCGGCCCCAGATGATGTTCGCGCGCTCGTCGAACCGCGCCTTGAGCTCGACGAGGCAGACCGCCTGCTTGCCGCGCTCGGTCGCGCGGATCAGCGACGGGACGAGCGGCGAGTCGTCCGAGGTGCGGTAGACGGTGTGCTTGATGGCGAGCACGTCAGGGTCCTCGACGGCCTGCTGGACGAAGCGCTCCACCGACGTGGCGAACGAGTCGTAGGGGTGGTGGACCAGCAGGTCGCCGTGACGGATCACCGCGAACATGTCGTGCTCGTCGGTCTCGGCCTCGGCCAGCCGCGGCCGCGTGACCGGCGTCCACGGCTCGTCGCGCAGCTCGGTGTGGCCGGGGAGGCCGGCGATCTGCCACAGGTCGTTGAGGTCGAGCATCCCCGGCACCTCGTAGACCTGGCGCGCCTCGACGCGCATCGCCTCGACCAGCTCGCTGCGGATCTCGTCGCTCAGCCCCGCCTCGATCTCCAGGCGCACCGCCTCGCCGAACGGGCGGCGGCGCAGCTCGGCCTCGACCGCCTCGAGCAGGTCGTCGGCCTCGTCGGAGATCTCGAAGTCGGCGTCGCGCGTCACGCGGAACAGGCCGTGGTCGACGATCTGCATCTCCGGGAAGAGCGCGGGCAGGTTCGCCGCGATCAGGTCCTCGAGCAGCACGAACGTCGTCTCGCCCTCCACGACGGGGACGAACCGCGGGATCATCTCCTTGGGCACCTTCACGCGGGCGAAGACCGTCTGATCGGTCTGCGGGTCGCGGACGAGCACCGCCAGGCTGAGCGACAGGTTCGAGATGTACGGGAACGGACGGCCCAGGCCGACCGCGAGCGGCGTCAGGACGGGCAGGATCTGGCGCTTGTAGCGCTCGTACAGCGCGGGCCGCTGCGCCTCGGGAACGTCGTCGAGGGCGATCACGCGGATGTCGTTCTCCGCCAGGGCGGGGAACAGGACCTCATCCACGAGCCGCGCCTGGCGCTCCATCTGCGGCTGGATGCGCTCGCGCAGCCGGTCGATCGTCTGCGATGGCGTCAGGCCGGCGCGCAGGCGCTCGATGCCGGCGTCGACCTGGTCGTGGAGGCCGGCGACGCGGATCATGAAGAACTCGTCGAGGTTCGACGTGTAGATCGCCGCGAACTTCACGCGCTCGAGCAGCGGGTGGTAGTCGCTCTCGGCGAGCTGCGAGCACGCGGTCGTTGAAGTCCGACCACGACACCTCGCGGTTGAACGACAGCTCGGCGTCGGCGAGGTCGAGCGAGTCGCGCGGTGCGGGGAACGGATCCTGGGCGGTCGGCGCAGGCCCGTTCTCGCGTGCCCGGCGGTCGAGGTCGCGCGGCTCGAGCTGCTCGGCGGGAAGTGGATCGTTCATGCGAAAGCGGCCTCCTGGGCGGCATCGGCGGGTCGTTCGGCCGCCGCGTACTCGAGGCGGGCACGGAACGCCTCGCGCTCGAGCTCCTTCCAGAACGCGACGAACCGGTCGTAGAGCAGGTCGCGGCGTGCGCGCAGGTAGGTCTCGAGCGCGATCAGGCCGGGCCACGCCTCGCGGTGCGGCAGCCGCGCGGCCAGTGCCGGATCGAGGTCGTCGGCAGCGCCGGCGCGCCGGCGCAGCTCGGCGGCGTCACGGTCGCGCAGCTCGGTGACGAGCGCCTCGACGCGCGGGAGCTGGACGTCGCAGTCGTGGATCTCGCCGAGCAGGTCCTGAAGCTCCTTGGTGCGCTTGCCCGCGGTGTGCGCGTACGGACCGAAGCACGTGTCGGCGGTGACCTCCAGGACGTAGCGCAGGCGCTTGGCGGCGATCCGCATGTCGTGCAGCTCCCGCTGTCGCGCGGGGTCGAGCACGGCGGGCACGAAGTCGCAGAGCTCGTCGAGGCGGACGAGCACGATCCGCTCGGCGTTGTCGCCCAGGGTCCCGTCGGGGTCGAGATGCCTGACCTTGCGCGGCTTCACGTCCTCACCACGCCGATCCGGGGACGGGGCCGGCAGGCCGCCCGTCCTCGCCGATCCGCTCGTGGGGATGCCCGTCGCCGTGCACGAGGATCTCCTCCTCCTCGTCCAGCACCGGCTGCTCGGGCTGCTCGGGCGGGTCGGGCGGGTCGGCGCCGGGGCCGAGGCGCCGGCCGGAGCGGCGGCGGTGCCGGCCAGCGCCGCGAGCTTCCCGCGCAGGTCGTGCTCCTCCACCTGCGCCAGGGCGACCGCCAGGCGCTCGTTCGCATCCACCTGCTGGGCACGGGTGCGCTCGATGAAGAACTCGACCCCTGCCCGCTCGCTCGGACCGACCGACGCCGCGAACTGCTCGAGCGCCAGCAGCTCGACGTCCGGGTCACGTCGCGCGCCGAGTGCGTCGGCGAGGTCCTTGACGTCCTTGAGCAGCGGCTGCAGCTGCTTGCGCGGGAAGCACGGCTCGTAGACCTCGAGCACCGCGCGCAGGCGCCGCGTGGCCACGCGCATCGCGTGAACGCCCTCGATCTGCGTCATGTCCAGGACGCCCTCGGCGTGCTCGAAGACCTCTTCGGCACGCACGGCCACCGTGCTGGCTGCCGCCTGTGCGTACGTCATCTGTGCTTCAAGACCAGGAATTTCGCGTGCCTTTGCCATACGTCGCACCATTATCGCGCCTTGCCCGGGACCCGTCCACCGTGATTCCCCTCCGCGTGACATCATCGACGGCCGTGACGGCCCCGGCACCGGCGATCCTCGTGCGCGATCTGCGCAAGTCCTACGGCGCCAACGACGCGGTTCGCGGCATCGACTTCGAGGTCGCGGCCGGTGAGGTCTTCGGGCTGCTGGGCCCCAACGGCGCCGGGAAGACGACCACCGTCGAGATCCTCGAGGGCTATCGCGAGCGCACGAGCGGCATCGTCTCGGTGCTCGGGTTCGATCCTCAGCAGCGCGCGCGCGCGATGCGTGAGCGACGTCGGGATCGTGCTGCAGAGCTCCGGGATCTACCGCCACGTGAAGGTCAGCGAGGCCGTGGCGCACTTCGCGGGCCTCTATCCGCATCCGCGCGACCCGGCGCGAGGTGATCAGGATCGTCGGCCTCGAGGAGAAGTCCGACGCGCTCGCCCGCACGTTGTCCGGCGGCCAGCTGCGGCGCCTGGACCTCGCGCTCGCGCTGGTCGGCGACCCGGAGCTGATCTTCCTCGACGAGCCGACGACGGGCTTCGACCCGGCCGCGCGCCGCGCCGCGTGGGAGACGATCCGCCGCCTGCAGGACCTCGGCAAGACCGTCCTGCTGACGACGCACTACCTCGACGAGGCGCAGGCCCTCTGCGACCGCGTCGCGATCATCCAGAACGGCAGCATCCTGGCCGAGGGCCCGCCGGCGACGCTGGGCGCGGCGACGACGCGCTACCGCGTGACGTGGCGCGGCGACGACGGCGCGATGCAGACGCGTGAGGAGGAGGATCCGACCGCGCTGCTGCACCAGCTCACGAGTGCGGCGCTCGCGCGCGGCGCGCCGCTCGCCGACCTCACGGTCGCGCGGCCCTCGCTCGAGGACGTGTACCTCGAGCTGACGGCCGACGGCAGGGTCAGCGAGGAGATCGACGCATGAGCGACACCGCCCTCGCCTGGCGCCAGTACCGGCTCGAGCGCCGGATGTTCTGGCGCAACCCGACCGCCGCCTTCTTCAGCTTCGTGCTGCCGCTGCTGTTCCTGTTCCTGTTCGGCGCGGTCTTCAGCGGGAACCAGGCGAACCTCGACGTGATCGTCCCGGGGATCGCCGGGCTCAGCGTCATGGCCACGACGTTCAACGCGCTGGCCAACCAGATGACGTTCCTGCGCGAGCAGGGCGTGCTGAAGCGCATGCACGGGACGCCGATGCCGGGCGGCTCCTACCTGGCCGGCGTGATCGGGAACGCGGCCACGAACGCCGTCGTGCAGATCCTGATCGTCGTGGTCGCCGGGAAGTTCCTGTTCGGGCTGGGATGGCCGAAGGACTGGCTCGAGCTGGCGGTCTTCACGCTGCTCGGCGTCGCCTGCTTCGCGTCGCTCGGGATCGCGTTCTCGCACGTGATCCCGAACTTCGAGGCCGCGCCCGCGTACACGAACATCGTGTTCCTGCCGGTGATCTTCATCTCCGGCGTGTTCTTCGACGTGAACAACGTGCCGCAGTTCCTGCGCGACATCGCCGACGCGCTGCCGCTCGTGCACGTCATCAACGGCATGACCGGCGCGCTCGTCACGGGAACCGGGCTGGCCGACCACCTGTCCGACCTCGCCGTGCTGGCGATCTGGACGATCGCCGGCGTGATCCTGGCGATCCGCGGCTTCAGCTGGAACGCGCGCCGGGACTAGGGACTAGAACGCACGGGACGCGGCGCATCGGTGACGAACACGCCCGGCCCGGCGCCCCCGAAGCTGCGCGTGTAGAAGATCGGCTGCTGGAAGGCCGAGATCGACTGGATGTCCCCGGCGGGCGTCGGCGAGGCGACCTGGATCGCGGTGCCGCGGTTCGGGTTGCGGATGCCCGTGCGCTTGATCTGCGCGCTCTCGGTGACCGGCGAGCGGTCGAGGAAGTAGAGCCGGTAGCGCTGCACGCTCGGCGAGGTGAGGATGTCGCCGTCGCCCGAGCCGGCGACGTTGCCCGTGGCCACGAGTGCGCCGCTTGGTCCCGGCGTAGTTCGTCGTGCGCAGCGACGTCGATCCGCCGGACCGCCGGATGTAGGCGACCATGATGTCCGAGCTGTCGGTCTCGGCCGCGGGCCTGGAGTCCAGGCGCATCAGCGGCCTGCCCGGCTTGTACCAGTACGTGCCGGGCTTCGAGCCGCCGGCGCGCGAGCGAAGGCGATCCAGCCCTTCCAGTACGACGCTGCGTACTCGGACGTCGCCCTCTTGGAGACGGCGGTGACCTTGGCCTCGACGCCCGTGGCCACGTTGTAGCTGTAGACGTCGCAGCCCTTCGTCGCGGACGACCCGCTGCAGCGGCTGTAGACGGCCACCGAGCCGCCGGCCGCACCCGGGCCGAGGTCCGGATCGAAGGGCACCGGCGAGGCGGCGACCGCGAGCGGCACCGGGGCCGCGCCGCCGGTCGACATCGCCAGGCCCCAGCTCTTGTCGGCCAGCTGGTAGCTCCAGATCGTCGTGGAGCCGTAGGTCGTCACGTTCGAAGCCGTGCTCTCAGCGGACAGCTGCGTGTCGGCGACGGCGGGTGCGGCGAGTGCCAGGACCGCGAGCGGCACGATCGCGGCGCTCAGCAAGAAGACGTAGGGACATGACCATCCAAACGGCCGGGGACGCTGAGGGTTTCGCTCAATCGGGGAGAAAGCCTGCCGGGACGTCGCCGCTCGGCGCTCACGGGGACGTCGTGCAGGCGACCGGCCAGCCAGTCCTCGCGGAGCATGCCGAACACGTTGACGTCGAGCCACCGCTCGCCATGACGGTGCCAGTGGCGCAGCACGCCCTCGTGCTCGAAGCCGACGGCCGAGCAGCGCCCGCGTCGAGCGCTCGTTGGCCGGGTTGGAGTACGAGCCCAGCCGGTGCATCGCGAGCAGCTCGAACGCCAGGTGGGCGATCATCGCCTTGGATTCGCGGTTGGTGCCGGTGCCCCAGAACGCCTTCCCCAGCCACGTCCCGACCATGCAGCGGGCATCGCGGCGGGAGAACTCGTTCAGGCCCGTGATCCCGGCCGGGCCGAGCTCGCGGTGGACGATCAGCAGGTCGAGGTGCTCGCCGCGCTCGCGCTGGCCGGCGCAGCGCTCGATGTACGAGCGCGGCTGCTCGATGTCGGTGTACGGCCCCCACGAGAACCAGCGCGTGACGTCGGGATCACCCGCGAGCTCCAGCAGCGCCTGCGCGTCGCCCGGCTCGGGCGGCCTGAGCGTCAGCGTGGGTCCATGTAGGGCGAAGGCCACGATCGGTAGATTCGCATGCGCGCATGCTGGCACTGCTGTACGACATCCATGGGAACCTCCCGGCGCTCGAGGCGGTGCTCACCGATGCGCGCGACCGGGGCGCCGACGAGTACCTGCTCGGCGGCGACTACGCGCTGTTCGGCGGATGGCCGGGTGACGTGGTCGCGCTGCTGCAGTCGCTCCCCAACGCGGCCTGGATCGCCGGGAACGCCGAGCGCTGGACCGCGGACCCCACGAGCGCCCCCGACGACGCAGCTGGTGCAGGGCGCCATCGCCTCGTGCAGCGACTCGCTCGGCCACGAGCTCGTCGAGCAGCTCGCCGCACTGCCGCAATCGGCCGCGATCGGCCCCGACAGCACGGCCTGGCACGGCTCTCCCGTCTCCGACGTCCTCTCCTTCCTGCCCGAGCCCCAGCCCGAGGACAGCACGCTGCTGGAGGACGTCACCGATGCGCGGCTGTACATCGGCCACACGCACCTCCCGTTCATGCGCTTCGCGCCGGAGGGCGTCGAGCTGGTCAACCCCGGGAGCGTCGGGATGCCGTTCGACGGGAACCCGCGCGCGGCCTACGCGCTGCTTCACGACGACGGCACCGTGCAGCATCGCCGCGTGCACTACGACCACGCCTCGGCGGCGCGCAAGGTGCGCGAGCAGGCGCGCGGCGCGATCTGGGGCGAGACGGTCGGCAAGCGCATCGAGCGCGCGCAGTTCCTCGTGCGCTGAGCGCAGCTAGGCGAGTGCGACGAGCAGGCCGGTCAGCTCGGACGGCGGCTGCGGCGCGGCGAAGTAGTGCCCCTGCGCGGCGTCACAGCCCAGCGCGCGAAGGCGGTCGACCTGCGCGAGCTGCTCGACGCCCTCGGCGACCGCGGTCAGTCCGAAGGCATGTGCGAGCCCGATCACCGCGGCGACGATCGCCGCCTCCTGCTGGCTCGTCGCCATGCCCGCGGTGAACGACCGGTCGATCTTCACGATGTCCACGGGAAGCTGTTCGAGCAGGCGCAGCGAGGAGTGACCGGTCCCGAAGTCGTCGATCGCCAGCCGCACGCCGAGGTCCTTGAGCCCCCGCAGCACGCGGCCGGCGCGTTCGAGATCCGTCGCGACGGCGCCCTCGGTGAACTCCAGGCACAGCGTCGACGCCGGCGCACCGCTGCGCTCGATCGCCTCGGCCACGACGGCGACGGTGTCCGGGTGCAGCACCTGTCGCGGGCTCAGGTTCACGCAGACGGTCAGCGGCTCGCCGCCACGGCGCTCCATCGCCCAGAGCGCCGACTGGCGCATCGCCGACGGCGACGACCCAGGCGCCGATCCCGAGCATCAGGCCGGACTCCTCGGCGACCTCGATGAAGCCGGCCGGCTGCACGAGGCCTCGCGTCGGGTGCGCCCAGCGCAGCAGCGCCTCGCAGGCCGTGATCGAGCCCGACGTCATCTGGAAGACGGGCTGGTAGTGAAGCGTGAACTCACCCTGCTCGTGGGCGCGATGCAGCTCGGCCTCGAGACCGATCCGATGGCTCGCGCGACGGCGCATGTCGTCGTCGAAGACCTCGTAGGGCACGCCGAGCTGCTTCGAGCGGTACATCGCCGAGTCGGCGTCGTGCAGCAGCGTCTCCGGCCGCACCTCGCCCCCGCGCGCCAGGGCGATGCCGATGCTCGCGCGGATCTCGACCTCGTCGTCGCCGACGAGGAACGGCTCGCTGAGGCTCGACGCGATGCGCTCCGCGACGTTCACGGCCTCGTGCTCGCCGCCGACGTCCTCGCAGAGGATCACGAACTCGTCGCCGCCGAAGCGGGCAGCGGTGTCGCCGGCGCGCAGCACGCCGACGAGGCGGCGCGCCACGTCGACGAGCAGGCGGTCGCCGGCATCGTGGCCGAGGCTGTCGTTGACGGCCTTGAAGCCGTCGAGGTCCAGCAGCAGCAGGGCGATCGCGCCGTCGTGGCGGCCGAGGCGGCCGAGGCTCTGGGCGAGGCGGTCACGCAGGAGGACGCGGTTCGGGAGGCTCGTCAGCGAGTCGTGCAGTGCCTGCCGGGTCAGCTCGTTGTCGACGCGCTCGCGCTCGACCGCGAATCCCGAGCGTGCGCACGAGCGTCGGCGCGTCGAGCTGGTCGACGGGTCAGCACGTCCTGGGCACCGCGCCGGATGGCCCGCAGCGCGGCGTCGTGATCGTCGTCGTCGGTGAGCAGGACGATCGGGACGTCGAGCGCGACGGCGTGCAGCTGGCCGAGCGCGTCGAGCACGTCCGTCTCGTCCTCCGGCGCCGCCAGCAGCACGGCGTCGATCGGCGCGTCGAGGAGTTCGTCGACCGCGTCGCTCAGGCGGCCGGCCGCCAGCACGTCGAGCATGTGACCGGCGCCCGCGAGCATCTCCGCGACATCGTGCGCGTCGCCCGGACGGCCCTCGACGACGAGCAGCCGTGTGGCCCGTGTGAGGCCGGCGGTGGGAGCGGTCGTCTGAAGATGGTGATCGTGCATGCTTCGCGGGAGCTGCTTTGGGGAAGGCCGCCTGTTCGGTATCGCGCTCGCGAGCGGGTCGCTTGAGTGCGTCCATGCCGTTCTGGACGCGTCGGCCGCAAACTCGGGGGGTTCGTAGGCGAATACAGGTACTCCGTATCTTGGTAGATCGAGCTGCGGACACCGCTGATAGCGTCGAAGCGATGAGCGAGGATGCGGTCGAGATCGTGAGCTCCGTCGGGGTGCTCGACGAGGCCGTCGCGCTGCTGCGCGAGTTCGTCCACGTGTCCGGCGCGATCCGCGCCGTCGGCGTGATCGACCGGGACGTCGGAGAGGGGCCCGCGGTGGTCGACTGCGAGCGATTCGCACCGATCGAGGTCGACCTCGGTGACCGTCTCGTCCAGCTCCCCCACGGCGTCGACCTGGCCGTGCCGCCGCCCGCGCTGCCGCAGATCCGTCAACTGCCGCCGTTCGAGGTCGACGCGTCGAGCGGCGAGGTCGCGGGAGTGCTCGGCGGGCTCGAGCATCTGAGCGAGGCCGTCGGCGCGCTCGCCGACCTGCTGGGCGGACGCAACGTCGCGATGGCGGTCTTCGAGACCGACGACCCGCAGACGCCGCTGTCGATCACAGCGCGCGCGGGCGGCCGCGAGCCCGTCGTGATCGCGCTCGGCGACGAGGCCTTCGAGCTCTAGAACAACGTGCCTGGTCTCTACATCTAGAGCTCGCGCAGGAACCCGACGAGCAGCGCGGCGGCGCCCTGCGGGTCGTCGTCGAACACGAAGTGCCCCGTGTCCGCGACGACCTCCAGCCGTGAGCCCGGGACCTCCTCGAGCAGGCGGTGGGCGCCGGCGATCGGCGCGAACGCATCGTCCGCGCCCCAGAGCAGCAGCGTCGGGACGCCCAGCGCGGCCAGGCGCCCGACGTACGGCTCGAGCTTCTCGAAGTCCCCCGAGCGGTACAGCTCCAGCATCGCGCGGCGGCGCTCCGGATCGCTGAACGCCTTCCACGACGCGGCGATCGCGGCGTCGTCCATCTTCGAGATCGCGCCCATCATGCCGGCGAAGCCCTCGGCCGTCATGCCCTCGAGCAGCTCCTCACCCTGGCCCTCGGTGCGCAGCGCCTCGCCCATGCCGCTCCACCTGCCGTCGGGGAAGAAGCCCGTGTCGCTGATCGACAGCGCCCTGATGGCCTGCGGGTTGTCGCACGCCCAGCGCAGCCCGATGAGCCCTCCCCAGTCGTGGACGGCGAGCACCACCGGCCCGAGCTCCAGCGCCGCATGGAACGCGCCGACCGCGGCGATGTGCCGCTCCCACGATCCATCGCCGCCGGCGAGCGGCGAGTCGCCATATCCCGGCAGGTCCGGCGCCAGTGCGTGCCATCCCGCGGCGGCGGCCTCGTCGAGCACCGCCGTCCACATGTGCGAGGACTCCGGGAAGCCGTGCAGGCAGAGCAGCGTTCCCTCCGGCACCCCCTCGGGAACAGCCTCGCGGTAGGCGAGGCCGGCGGCCGTCGGCAGGTCTGAGGTGGTCATGGACCAACGCTACCGGCGATCACGCCGTAGGGTGAAACCATGCGCGTCATCCGGTTCCTCTGCGGCCCGTTCTTCGTCCTCGCGGGTGTCCTGCACTTCACCTCGCCCGGCTTCTACCTGCGGATCATGCCCAGGTGGATCCCGCTGCACCGCGAGCTCGTGGCGGCCAGCGGCGTCGCCGAGATCGCCAGCGGCCTCGCGCTGATGTGCCCTGAGCAGCGCGTCAAGCGCGCAGGCGGCCTGCTCGGGCTCGCGACGCTGATCGCCGTCTTCCCGGCGAACGTCAACATGGCCGTCAACGCCGACGAGTTCGGCGACGTTCCCGGCGCCCCGGCGACGCTCTACGCGCGCCTGCCCTTCCAGCTCGTCTTCATCGCGTGGGTCCTCGCGGCGATGCGCGGCGGGCGCGACACGGACGCCCTACCGGTGAACGTCTAGCTCCAGCGTCTCGCCCGGCGGGAGGATCCGCACCTCGACGTCCGGCGCCAGCTGCGCCGCAGCGCGCGCGAACGCGTGCGGCGGCTCGCGCAGGAGCGTCGGTCGCGCGCGGTGCAGCGCGACGGGGAACAGCGTGCCCCAGTGGATCGGCACGGCGATCCGCGGACGCAGCAGCGCCGCGGCCTGCGCCGCCCGCCACGGGTCCATGTGCCCCGGGCCGATCGACGGCCCCCAGCCCCACACCGGCAGCAGCGCCAGGTCGATGCCCGAGGCGCCGATCTGCGCCATCTCGGGGAAGACGTCGGTGTCGCCGGCGAAGTAGACGCGCGGACCGGCCTCCAGCACATAGCCGACCGGCTCGGCCCGCGGGCCGCCTCGCGGCCAGCGCCGGTCATCGTGATCCGCCGGCACGGCGCTCACCCGGACTCCCGACAGCTCGACCGTGTCCCCGGCCACGACCTCGATGACCTGCGTGAACCCATGCGAGCGGGCGAGCTGCCCGCCACCGCGCGGAACGACGATCGGCGTCCAGCGCTCGAGCAGCTTCAGCGACGCGGAGTCGTAGTGGTCGTTGTGCAGGTGCGAGATCAGGATCCCGTCGAGGCCGCGCTGGACGTCCTCGTCGACCGGCGCGCCGTGGCGCCGCAGGTGGACGATGCGCGAGCGCAGCACCGGGTCGGTGATCAGCCGCGCCCCGGCGAGCTCGATCAGCGCCGTCGCGTGGCCGACGAACGTGACGCTGTCAGACACCGCCCAAACGTAGCGACGAGCGAGCGCGCGCGGTCGGCCATGTCAAGATCGACGAGCGATGACCGAGGCGCCCGCGCAGCCGCAGAGCCCCATGTTCGCCGACGCGGAGCTGTCCGCCCCGGTCGAGGCCGAGCAGGCGGTGTCACCGCTGGAGCTCTTCTTCGACCTCGTCTTCGTCCTCGCGCTGACGCAGGTCACCGCGCTGCTGGCCGCGGACCCGACGCCCCACGGGCTGGTGCGCGGGATGTTGATCCTGGCCATCCTGTGGTGGGGATGGGTCGGGTACGCCTGGCTGACGGACTGCGTGGACGTCGACGAGGGCGGGATGCGCCTCGCGTACCTGACGGCGATGGCGGCGATGCTCGTCGCGTCGCTGACGGTGCCGACCGCGTTCACGGCCGACGCGATGGTCTTCGCGCTGGCGTACTTCGCGTTCCGCACGCTCCACGTCGTCATCTACGAGCGCTCGACGCGGGCGATGCCGCAGGTCAACCGCGCGGTGCGCCGGCTCGGCCCGCTCCTGCTCATCAGCTCCGCGCTGATCGTCATCGGCGCGCTGTTCGACGGATCCGCGCAGATCGCGATCTGGGCGTTCGCGATCACGCTGGACTACGCGAGCCCGCTGATGACCGGGAGCGACGGCTGGCAGATCTCGCCCGGGCATTTCGCCGAGCGCCACGGGCTGATCATCATCATCGCGCTCGGCGAGTCGGTCGTCGCGATCGGCGCCGGGAGCTCCTCAGGGAACGTGACGCTGCAGATCGTCGCCGCCGCCGTGATGGGCGTCGCCGTCGCCGGCGCGCTGTGGTGGATGTACTTCGACGTCGTCGCGATCGTCGCGGCGCGCCGCCTGCGCGAGGCGACCGACGTCCGGCGCAACGCGATGGCGCGCGACTCCTACAGCTACCTGCACCTGCCGATGATCGCCGGGATCGTGCTCCTGGCCCTGGGGCTCAAGAAGACGCTCGCGCACCCCGGCGAGACGCTGCACGCGGTTCCGGCGATCGCGCTGTGCGGGGGCGTCGCGCTCTACCTGCTCGCCCACATCGCGTTCCGCCTGCGCAACGTCGGCTCGCTGAACCGCCAGCGCCTCGTGGCGGCCGCCGTCTGCGTGGCGCTGATCCCGCTCGCCCTGCACGCCGAGGCGCTCGTGGCGCTGGCGGCGCTGCTGTGCGTGCTCGTCGTGCTGATCGGATACGAGACGGTGCGGTTCCGCGAGGCGCGCGCCCGGATCCGCGCGCAGGCAGGCGTCTAGCGGCAGCCCTGTGCCGCGAGCGCGCTGCGGTAGGCACGCATCGAGCTCGTCGGGAAGTCGCCGTGCGTCTGGGTGCGCAGCCGCGCGACGCGCTCGCGGTGGTAGGGCGACGACAGGCTCTCGGCATGCCCGATCACGTTCTTCACGGCGATCCCGTAGCGGCAGCGCAGCCAGGTGGTGAGCTGCAGCGAGGCGCGCCGCTGACGTGCGTTGCCCAGCACGTCGCCGGGGACGAACCCGACATGCTCGATGCCGATCGCCGTCCAGTTCAGGCCCACCGTGTGACGGCACATCAGCCCGAGCGGCACGAGCTGGAAGACGCGGCCGTCACGACCGACGACGAAGTGCGCGCAGATGCCGGGCAGCTCGTGCAGCTCGCTGTCGGGCACGTCGGGGGCGAATGTGTTGAAGGTCGCCGACACGCTCGCGTTCTCGGTCAGGTGCTCGACGATCACGCGAGGGTTGCGCAGGCGATAGGTGTTCAGGCCGTAGTGCCGATGCGCGTAGGCCGCCATCTCACGCCTGCGCACGGCCCCGAACGGGATCGGCGTCCACGCGATCGCCGGGCGTGGAGGTCCCGCGGCGGCGGGCAGGGCCAGCGCGAAGACGGCGAGCGCAGAGGCGAGCATCCCCGCGACGATAGGGCTCGCTCGCGCGGAGCCGGTCAGATCCGGTAGACCTTCGCCTGTGAGCACGCATGCGCAAACGTGAGCGCGCCGCCGCGGCGACGGGTGCCGCACTGGCCGGCGTCGTCGCCTTCGACCTGGTTCAGCGCCGCCACGCGATCCTGCGCAACTTCCCGATCATCGGGCACCTGCGCTACATCCTCGAGGAGGTCGGTCCGGAGCTGCGGCAGTACATCGTCACCTCGAACAACGAGGAGCGCCCGTTCTCACGCGACCAGCGGGGCTGGGTCTACGCGTCGTCCAAGCGCCAGATCAACACGATCGGGTTCGGCTCGGACAACGAGATGGAGAACGTCAGCAACTACCTGATCATCAAGCAGTCGGCGCGCCCGTTCCCGCGCGCCGCCGTGGACGAGCCCGGCCGCGTGCCCGTCCATCCCGTCCCGTGCGGCAAGGTGCTCGGCGCGGCCCACGGCCGCCGGCTGGCGTTCCGGCCGGCGTCCGTCGTGAACATCAGCGGCATGAGCTTCGGCGCCCTGTCGGGGCAACGCCGTCCAGGCGATGAACCGCGGCGCCCACCAGGCCGGGTGCCTCCAGAACACGGGCGAGGGCGGCGCTCTCCGACCACCATCGCAGCGGCGGTGAGCTGATCTTCCAGATCGGGACGGGGTACTTCGGCTGCCGTGACGCCGACGGGCGTTTCAGCCTGCCCCAGCTGCTCGAGACCGTCGCAGAGCGCGCCGGTTCGCGCGCTCGAGATCAAGCTGTCGCAGGGCGCCAAGCCCGGCGTCGGAGGGATGGTTCCGGCGAAGAAGATGACGCCCGAGATCGCGAAGATCCGCGGCGTCGAGGCCGGCAAGGACTGCATCAGCCCGCCCACCCACTCGGCGTTCGCGGACGTCGACGGGCTGATCGAGTTCTGCGAGCTGCTCGGCGGACCGGACCGGCCTTCCCGTCGGCATCAAGTCGGCGGTCGGAGCGCAGGCATTCTGGGACGAGCTCGCGTGCCGCATGAAGGAGACCGGCGGCGGACCGGACTTCATCACCATCGACGGCGGCGAGGGCGGCACCGGCGCCGCGCCGCTGGCCTTCGCCGACCACGTGTCGCTGCCGTTCAAGCACGCGTTCGCGCGCGCGTTCCCGCCCTTTGCGGTCGAGGGCCTGAACGACGACATCGTCTTCATCGGCTCGGCGAAGCTCGGCCTCCCCGACAACGCGCTGTTCGCGTTCAGCCTCGGCGCCGACATGGTCAACGTCGGACGCGAGGCGATGCTCGCGATCGGCTGCATCCAGGCGCAGCGCTGCCACACCGGCCGCTGCCCGACCGGCGTCGCGACGCAGAACCCGTGGCTCGTCCGCGGGCTGGATCCGGACACGAAGTCCGAGCGCTGCGCGAACTACATCCGTGCGCTGCGCGGGGAGCTGCTCGCGCTGACACGGACGTGCGGCGTCCCGCACCCGAGCCTCATCACCCCGGACATCCTCGAGCTGATGGAGCCGGGCTTCGGATCGCGCACCGTCGAGGAGTGCTTCGGCTACCTGCCGGCCTGGCGGCGCGCGCCGGAGGGCCGGCTCGAGGAGCTCGAGGGCCTGTTCTCCCCGTGACCTGAGAGCATCCGGAGCATGACGCCGCGCGCCGTCCCGATGTCCTCGCCGCCGGAGGCCGTGCTGGAGCACATCCCCGCCGGCGCCGACCTGATCGTCCCGATCGCCAACGGCGAGCCCGTCGCCCTGATGGACACGCTCGAGGCGCACAACGAGCAGCTCGCCGGGGTGCGGATCCACCGGATGCACCCGCTGCGCACGCGCGAGTACATGAAGGGCGCGTTCGGCGACCGCCTGCGCCACGTGAGCTACTTCCTCTCGGGCGCGGACCGCGAGGCGTTCTGGGCCGGGCACGTGCGACCTGGTGCCCAACCACTTCTCCGAGATGCCGGAGCTGCTGCGGGGTGCGACGAAGTGCTCGCTCGTGATCGCCGCGGCCAGTCCGCCCGACCGCCACGGGTACTTCAGCCTCGGAACGAACGCCGACTACGTCGCCAGCCTGATCGGGCGGGCGCCGTTCTTCCTGGAGGCGAACCACTCGATGCCCCGCACCGTCGGCGGGACGCTCGTGCACATCAGCCAGGTGGCCGGCTGGTGCGAGAGCGACCACCCGCTGATCGAGGTGCCACCGGCGATCCCCGGCCCGAAGGACGACGCGATCGCCGCGCTGATCGCCGAGCGCGTCCCGAACGAGGCGACGATCCAGGTCGGCATCGGCGCGATCCCGAACGCCGTGCTCGCCGCGCTGTCGGGCCACGAGAACCTCGGGCTGCACACCGAGCTGCTCTCCGACGGCGTGATCGACCTGGTCGAGAGCGGCGTGCTGACCGGCACGCACAAGCTGCGGCGCCGCAACAAGCACGTCGCGACGTTCTGCCTGGGCACGCGGCAGCTCTACGACTGGCTCGACGGCAACGAGGGCATCGAGCTGCTCGGCGTCGACTGGGTCAACAACCCGCGGATCATCGCCCAGGAGAAGAACTTCGTCTCGATCAACGCCACGACGCGAGATCGACCTGATGGGCCAGTGCGCCTCGGAGACGATGGCCGGCCGCTACTGGTCCTCCAGCGGCGGGCAGGCCGACTTCGCGCGCGGCGCGATGTACTCCGAGGGCGGGCAGGCGTTCCTCGTCCTGCATTCGCAGACGAGCCACGGGCCGCAGCCGCGTGCGCCTGCAGCTCGACGCCCGGCTCGGTCGTGACGACGCTGAAGAACACCGTCGACCACGTGGTCACCGAGTACGGCGTCGCCGAGCTGCGCGGCAGGTCGCTGCGCCAGCGGGCCCAGGCGCTGATCGCGATCGCCCACCCCGACCACCGCGACTCGCTGACCGCCGAGGCGCGCGACGCGGGTCTGCTGCACTGATCGCGGCCGCGCGTCACAGAACCGGGCGCTCGCGGTACCTCCCAGCAGTGAGTGCATGAGCCAGCCGCCGCGACCACACGCACCATCGACGACGCTGCCGTCCGACTTCTCGGCGTTCTACGCCGAGCATGCCGAGCAGCTGCTGGCCTTCTTCGCCCGCCGGACGTTCGAGGTCGAGGTCGCCCGCGACCTGACCGCCGAGACGTTCGCCGAGGCGCTGCGCACCCGCAGGCGCTTTCGCGGCAGCACCGCCGAGGAGGCCGGCGGCTGGCTCTACGGCATCGCCCGCAACAAGCTCGGCCACTTCGTGCGCCGCGGTGTCGTCGAGCAGAAGGCGGTGCGCCAGCTCGGCATCCGCTCGGGCCGATCGGCGCCGACGAGCACGCCCGCGTCGATCGAGCTCGCGGGCCTCGGCGACCTGCGCGTCGATCGTCGCCCAGGAGTTCCGGCGGCTGTCCGCCGAGCAGCAGGCGGCGGTGCAGCTGCGGGTCGTCGACGAGCTGTCGTACGGCGAGGTCGCCGAGCGCCTCCACATCTCCGAGCCGACCGCCCGGGCGCGCGTCTCGCGCGGCCTGCGGCAGCTCGCATCGGCGCTCGAAGGATCAGGACCAACAACAGAGGTGACGACATGACCACCGCCCCGGCCGCGACGACCTGCCCTTCCTCGACGACCTGGGCGAGCAGCTGACAGCGCGCCGAGCGCGACGCGCGGACCGAGCCGCCCGCGGGCATCTGTGCGCGCCTGCGCGGCGCCCACGCCCTGCGCGGGCCGCTCGTCGCCGGTCGCTCGTGCTCGTCGCCATGGCGACCGGCGTCGCGACGGCGACCGGCGTCATGAGCAGCGAGCAGCCGCCGCGCCAAGCCGCTCGCGCAGGCGATCCGCGACGCGCTCACCGGCCCGCAGCCGTCGACGGGCGTCAGCGCGCGCATCAGCTTCACGAACAAGCTCATCGACAGCTCCGGCATCGCGCAGGGCAGCGACCCGGTGCTCGCCGGCTCGACGGGCCGCCTGTGGGCGTCGGCCGACGGCGACGTGCGCCTCGAGCTGCAGTCCAGCGGCGGCGGCGGCGACGCGCAGGTCGTGCTGCAGGGCGACCAGATCTGGCTCTACCACGCCGCGGCGAACACCGTCTACCGCGCGACGCTGCCGCCCGAGCCAAGGCCGGACGCCGTCGGCCAAGAACGGTGAGCCGTGGCCGCCGACGCTCGCCGAGGATCCAGCGCGCGCTGTCGCGCATGAGCCACGGCGCGACGCTCGTCCGACGCCACGCCCGACGAACGATCGCCGGGCGCCCCGCCTACACCCTGCGCCTGTCGCCCAAGCGCCACGGCGGCCTCGTCGGCGGCGCCGAGATCGCCTGGGACGCCGTGAACGGCGCCCCGCTGCGCGCCGCGATCTACGCCAAGGGCGACAACCGACCCGGTGCTCGAGCTCAAGGCGACCGCGTCGCGTTCGGCCCGGTGCCCGCCGTCGACCTTCGACATCCGCTCCGCCGGCCGGCGCGAAGGTCGTCGACCTCAGACGCCAGAGCGCGCCGCGACGCCGCCGACCCGGCGAAGCCGCGCCAAGCCCGTGACCGGCCTGGCCGCCGTCCAGGCCGCAGCTGTCCTTCCCGATCAGCGCGCCCGACACGCTCGCCGGGATGCCGCGCTGCCGAGGTGCGCCTGATCAAGGGCGACAAGCGCAGCCGGCGCGCTCGTCACCTACGGCGAGGGGCTCGACGGCATCGCCGTGCTGCAGACTGCCGAGCCAGCCGGGCGGCGCGCCGGCCGACGCAGCGCCCGGGCGCGACAGCGGCCGTCAGCCTCGCCGACGGTCACGATCGGCGCGGTCAAGGGCCAGAAGCTCGACGACGCGCGCTCGGCACGGCGTGACCTTCACCCGCGACGGCGTGCGCTACGTCGTCCTCGGCTCGGTCATCCCGGCGACCGCGGAGGCCGCCGCGGCCCGCGGTCTGTAGGACCATGGGCCGATGAGCGACGCGCCGCCCGTCGAGGTCCGCGGCCTCGTCAAGACGCTACGGCGACATCATCGCGGTCGACGACGTCGACCTGACCGTCGACCGCGGCGACGTCTTCGGCTACCTCGGGCCCAACGGCGCGGGCAAGACGACCTCGCTGCGGATGATGCTCGGCCTGATCCGCCCGACCGCCGGCACGCGTGCGCGTCTTCGGCCGCGACCCGCAGCTGTCGGTCACGGCGCTCGAGGGCGTCGCCGGCTTCGTCGAGGCGCCGCGCTTCTACCCCTACCTCGACGGCCGCACGAACCTGCGGCTGCTCGCCGCGCTCGACGGCGGCGACGCGCCGCGCGCTCGTCGAGGAGGTGCTCGAGGTCGTCGAGCTCGACCGGCCGCGGCGAAGGACAAGGTCGGCGGCTACTCGCACGGCATGCGCCAGCGCCTGGGGATCGCCGCCGCGCTGCTGCGCCGCCCGCGGCTGCTGCTGCTCGACGAGCCCGCGACCGGGCCTGGACCCCGGCGGCATGCGCGACATGCGCCGCGCTGATCCGCCGGCTCGCCGACGACGGGATCACGGTGCTGCTCTCCAGCCACCTGCTGGCCGAGGTCGAGGAGCTGTGCAACCGCGTCGCGATCGTGCGCAGGGGCAGCATCGTCTACGAGGGCGCGCTCGACGACCTGCGCCGCACCGCCGGCGCGTCCTACCGCCTGCGCACGACCGACGACGAGCGCGCGCGGCGCGTCTGCGCCGGCGCAGCCCGGGATCGACGGACGTCGACGCCGCAGCGCCGACGGCGCGATCACGTTCCGCGCCGGCCGGCGACGAGGCGCGTCGCCGCAGCTGTCGCTCGCGCTGACCGAGGCCGGCGCGCTGATCCTCGAGCTCGCGCCGCGCATGGCGACGCTCGAGGACCTGTTCTTCGAGCTGACCGAGGGCGACGACGAGCGCGAGGCTGGCACGCCGCGCACGTCGACGCACGGCGCGCGATCGTCGAGGAGCGCCGCCATGAGCGCCCCGGGCACGCTCGACGATCTACCGCTGGGAGCTGCGCAAGCTGCGCTCGCAGAAGCGCACGTACCTCGGCCTCGGCGCCGCGGCGCTCGTGCCGATCATCTTCGTCGTCGCCGTCGCGATGCAGCCGGCGGCGGGCCGCGAGGACGTGCCGTTCGGGCGCTACATCACACGACACCGGCCTGGCGATCCCGCTCGTGCTGCTGCTGTTCGGCTCGATCTGGCTGTTCCCGCTGATCACCGCGCTCGTCGCCGGCGACATCGTCGCCGCCGAGGACCACAACGGCACGCTGAAGACGATCCTCACGCGCTCGGTCGAGCGCGGCCAGATCTTCGTCGCGAAGATGCTCGCGGCGTTCAGCTACGCGGCGCTCGCGATCCTCGTCGACGGGCATCGTCGCGACCGTCGCCGGCGTCATCGTCTCCGGCTTCAACCCGATCACGAGCCTCAGCGGCACACAGGTCTCCGGCGTCGCAGGGCCTCGACGCTCGTCGCCGCGAGCCTCGGCGTCTACCTGATGCCGATCATCGCCATCGCCTGCATCGGCCTGCTGTTCTCGACGATCTTCCGCAACAGCGCGGCCGCGATCGTCGGCACGCTGATGTTCTCGCTGCTGCTGCAGCTGCTCACGATCATCCCGGGCCTCGGCGGCCTGCAGCCCTACCTGCTGAGCACGCAGTTCAACGCCTGGCAGGGGCTGCTGCGCACGCCGGTCGACTGGGCGCCGATCGTCCGCGCGGCCTGGGTCTGCGCGCTCTACGCGGTGCCGTCGCTGGTCGTGGGGATGCTGGTGTTCCTGCGCCGCGACGTGGCGGGGGGCTGAGGCTTGCGCCGTCGGTCGCGCTTGCGGCCGCGTCGCGAGGCGTTCGTGGTCGCGGGCTGGCTGGGGTAGGCAGGTGCGAGCGCGCCGGACGACCCGAGCGATCGGATGCGATTCCGTCGCCTGAGGCGACGTTTCTGCGTCCGATTGCACTTGCGTCCGCCTTGCGGCTCACGTGATCGCACACGATCGCGGCCCAACGTCACCCCAGCCCCATCGAGCGACCGACGATCTCCTTCATGATCTCGGTCGTCCCGCCGTAGATCCGGGTGATCCGGGCATCGGCGTAGGCGCGCGCGATCGGGTACTCGAGCATGTAGCCGTAGCCGCCGTGGAGCTGGACGCAGCGGTCCATGACGCGGCCCTGCAGCTCGGTGCACCACCACTTGGCCTCGGCGGCGTCCTCGACGGTCAGCTCGCCGGCGACGAGCGCCTCGCGTGCAGCGGTCGACGAACACCTGGGCGATGTCGACCTCGGTGCGCAGCTCGGCGAGCACGAAGCGCGAGTGCTGGAAGGTGCCGATCGGCTGGCCGAACGCCGTGCGCTCCTTGACGTACGCGACCGTCCAGTCGAGCGCGGCCTGGGAGGCGGCGACCGCGGCGACCGCGATCGACAGGCGCTCCTGCGCGAGGTTCGCGACGAGATAGCCGAAGCCGGCGCCCTCGTCGCCGAGCAGGTTCTCGGCCGGCACCAGCGCGTCGTCGAAGAACAGCTCGGCGGTGTCCTGCGCGTGCTGGCCGAGCTTCTCGAGATTGCGCCCGCGCTCGAAGCCCGGCGTCTCGCGCTCGACGACAGCAGGCTGATGCCGCGATGCTTCAGCGTCGGGTCGGTCTTCACCGCGGTGATGACGAGGTCGGCGTTGATCGCCGTTCGTGATGAACGTCTTCGCCCCGCTGACGCGGTAGACGTCGTCGCTCGCGCAGCGCCTTGCGTGCTCATGCTCGCCAGGTCGGAGCCGATGCCCGGGCTCGGTCATCGCGACCGCCGTGATCAGCTCGCCGGAGACGATCCCCGGCAGCCAGCGCCGCGCGCTGCTCCTCGGTGCAGTACTCGAGGAAGTACGGGCAGGCAGATGTCGTTGTGCAGCGTGATCCCGAGGCCGAAGCCGCTGACGCCGACGCGCTGCACCTCCTCGCCGATCACGACGTTGAAGCGGAAGTCCGCGACCCCCGCGCCGCCGTACTCCTCGGGCACCGCCATGCCCAGGAAGCCGTGCTCGCCGGCCGCGCGGATAGGCCTCGCGCGGGACGATGCCGTCGGCATCCCAGCGCTCGTGATGGGGGACGATCTCGTTCTCCAGGAAGCGTGCGGAAGCTCTCGCGAAAGTCGTCGTGCTCGGGCTCGAACAGGGCTCTGCGCATCGGCCGCAGGATGCACGGCACGACGGACCGGTGACGTGATCCGGTGAATTCTTCCCTGCACGTCCCCGTCCTGCTACCGTCCGCCAGGGTCATGTCGCGCAGCAGAAGCGCGACGAAAGCAGTGTCAGCGCCCGCTCATAGTTTGCGTCAAGCATCCTCCGCGTTCGCAGCACACGACGCCGTGGAGGAAACAGCATGGCGACAGGAACAGTGAAGTGGTTCAGCGACGAGAAGGGCTTCGGCTTCATCACGCCCGACGAGCCCGGCAAGGATCTCTTCGTCCATCACTCGGCGATTCTCGGTGAGGGCTACAAGTCCCTGGCCGAAGGCGCCAAGGTGCAGTACGAGTCCGAGCAGGGCCCCAAGGGCCCGTCGGCGAAGGACGTTCAGACGATCTGAGCCCGTCGCAAGACGAAGCTTCCGAAGGGCCGGCATCTGCCGGCCCTTCGTCGTTCCGGGGCCGGTCGGCCGTCCGCTCGCGGGCCCCGGAGATCAAGTTCCCCCTCGTGCGGTCGATGCCTTCGGTGATGAAGATCGTCGCTCGCACCCTGCTGGTCGTCTGCGGGCTCTGGCTCACCGCCCGGGAGCTCAGCGGCCTCGGCCTGCACTGGGTTCCGACCGGCTCGGACAAGTGGGTGCACCTCGTCGTCCTGGCCGTCGCCGGCATCCTGTGCATCGCGCGCGCGGCGACCGAACGCCGTGAGCGCGCCGCTTGGCTCCTGATCGGGCTCGGCATCGCCTCATGGGCCGCCGGCGACCTCTACTTCACGGTCGTGCTGTGGGACGCGACCAGCCCGCCCGCACTGTCCCCCGCCGACGCCGGCTACATCCTGTTCTACCCGCTGGTCTTCACCGGGGTCGCGCTGCTCCTGCGCTCGCGCGTGCGGGGCATCTCGCACACGGTCTGGGTCGATGGCATCACGTCGGCGCTCGCGGTCAGCGCCGTCAGCGCGGCGATCGTGGTGCAGACCGTGCTCGCGAACGTCTCCGGCGACCGCGCGGCGATCTTCACGAACCTCATCTACCCCCTCGGCGATCTCGCCCTGCTGAGCCTGATCGTCGCCGGCGTGGCCGCGTGCGGCTGGCGCGTCGACCGGACGCTCGCGCTGATGATCGCCGGCATCCTCATCTTCTGGGCCGCCGACTCCCTGTACGTCGTCTCCTCGGCTCGCGGGGAATACCTGCTCGGCGCGGTCACCGATCCCGGCTGGTGGATCGCCGCCGTCCTCTTCGCCGTCGCCGCGTGGCGACCTCCGCGCGAGGCGTCGATGGCCCGCGTGCAGCAGAGCGCGGGTGCGATCGCGGTGCCGATCGCCTTCGCGACGGTCGGCCTCGGCGTCCTCGTCGTCGGGAGCGTCGGCAACCTGAACGGCCTCGCGATCGGGCTCGCGTCCGCGTCGGTCGCGGCGGTCATGACGCGTCTGGCGATCACGTTCCGCGAGAACGTGCGCATGCTCGCCGCCAGCCGGCAGGAGGCGCTGACCGATTCGCTCACGGGCCTGGGCAACCGGCGGGCCCTGACCGCCGACCTCGAGCAGGCGTTCGCCGCGGCGCGTGACGCCGGCGCTGCCGTCACGCTCGCGCTCTACGACCTCGACGGCTTCAAGAACTACAACGACGACTTCGGCCATCCCGCCGGCGACGCACTGCTGCAGCGCCTCGGCGAGAGCCTCGCGGCGCGTGTCGGCGACCGCGGCCGCGCATACCGGATGGGCGGCGACGAGTTCTGCGTCCTCGCATCGCCGCCCGACGAGGTCCTCATCGCCGGATGCGCGAGCGCGCTGTCCGAGCACGGCGAGGGATTCTCGATCGGCTGCTCCTACGGCATGGTCGACGTGCCCACCGAGGCGGCCGACGTGTCAGAGGCCCTCGGGATCGCCGATCAGCGCCTGTACGCGCACAAGGGCGCAGGCCGCGCGACCGCGCGCCACGAGACCAAGGACGTGATGCTGCGGATCCTCGCCGAGCGCGACCCGCTGCTGGGCCTGCACCTCGGCGACGTCGCCGACCTCGCCGAGGTCGTGGCCGTGGCGCTCGGCCTGGGCGACCAGGACGTCGAACGCGTGCGCCACGCCGCCGAGCTGCACGACATCGGCAAGGTCGCGATCCCGGACGCGATCCTGACCAAGCCCGGGCCGCTCGACGATGGCGAGTGGGAGTTCGTGCGCCGGCACACGATCATCGGCGAGCGCATCCTCAGCGCATCGACGGCGCTGGCCGGGATCGGGCCGCTCGTGCGCGCGAGCCACGAACGCTGGGACGGCGGCGGATACCCCGACGCCCTCGCCGGCGAGGAGATCCCGCTCGGTGCGCGGATCGTCGCCGTCTGCGACGCCTACGACGCGATGACGAAGGGCCGGCCCCACCGGCCCGCTCGGACTCCCCAGGCGGCACTCGACGAGCTGCGCGCCTGCTCGGGATCCCAGTTCGATCCGGGCGTCGTCACGGCCTTCACCGCCGCCGTTCAGGCCCGCCGGCACGTCCGCGCCGCCTGACCGCGGCCTGCGCCGGGCGGCCGCATCGGCGTCTCACCCCTTTGCGGTATTCCCACGGCGCTCGGCACGGCCGATGCTCAGGCCATGCAAAGGACTGCGCCTGAGCCGCCGCGTGCCGGGATTCCGGAACCCCGTGGCGCGTTCCTGCCGGCCTGGCCCGCCTCGATCCTCGACGACCTGTTCGACGGGGTCATGGTGACGGACGCCGACTTCTCGGCTCCCGACGGCGTGAGGATCGCGTACGTCAACCAGGCGGTCTGCGACATCACCGGCTACGCGGCCGGCGAGCTGCTGGGCCACAGCCCGAGGATGCTTCAGGGGCCCCAGACCGACCAGGGCCTGATCCAGCGCCTCGGTCGTGAGCTGCGCGCCGGCGGGTGCTTCCAGGGGCAGACGATCAACTACCGCAAGGACGGCACGCCGTTCACGATGGAATGGTCGATCTCCCCGGTCCCCGGGCCGACCGGCGAGCCCGAGTGGTTCGTCGCGGTGCAGCGCGATGCCACGCTCGCCTCCCGCCGCCTGCTGGCCGCTGAGCACGCCGCCCGCACGGACGCCCTCACCGGCCTGCCGAACCGCACCCACATGGATGACGTCCTGCGCGACGGCGCGTGGCTGGCCGTCCGCGCGCAGACCGGGCTCATCGTGGACGTCGATCACTTCAAGTCCGTCAACGACACCTACGGCCACCACGTCGGCGACGAGGTTCTCAGGATCATCGGGCAGCGACTCGCCGGCGTCGTGCGCGGCGGCGACCTCGTGGCCCGCTGGGGCGGCGAGGAGTTCTGCGTCGTCGCGCTCGCAGGCGGCGCACAGGTCAAGGATCTCGCCGAACGGCTGCGGGCCGCGATCGCGGACAGCCCCTTCGAGACGTCGGCCGGCGCGCTGCACATCACCGTGTCGGTGGGCAGCGCGAGCATCTCGCGCGACGTCCCGGCAGCCGACGACATGCTCCGCGCCGCCGACCGCGCGCTGTACGAGGCCAAGCGCACGGGCCGCAACCGCGTCTGCTACGCGTGAGGGAGCCGCGTCGCGCGCGGCGCGCGACCGTAGACTCGCCTCGTGGATCAGCTGACCGTCGGCGTCGTCGCAACGTCCCGCAAGCCGGACGAGCGCCGGCTGGCGATCCATCCCGGGCACCTCGAGCGCATCGATCCGGCCCTGCGCCGGCGCATGTTCCTCGAGCGCGGCTACGGGGAGCGCTTCGGCTACTCCGACGATCACCTGGCGCCGCTGGTCGGGGGCCTGCGCTCGCGCGAGGAACTGCTCGCCGAGTGCGACGTGCTGCTGCTGCCCAAGCCGGTGGCCGGAGGATCTGCAGACGCTGCGCGAGGGCCAGGTCGTCTGGGGCTGGCCGCACTGCGTGCAGGACCGGCGGATCACGCAGCTGGCGATCGACCGCGGGCTGACCGCTGATCGCCTGGGAGGCGATGAACCACTGGACGGAGGAGGGCAGCTTCAGCGTCCACGTGTTCCACAAGAACAACGAGCTCGCGGGCTACTGCTCGGTGCTGCACGCGCTGCAGCTGCTCGGCTCGACCGGCGACTACGGCCGGCGCCTGCGCGCCGCCGTGATCAGCTTCGGGGCCACCGCGCGCGGCGCGGTCACCGGCCTGCTCGGCGCTCGGCGTCAGCGACGTGACCGTCCTCACCCAGCGCAGCGTCCCGGCGGTCGCCTCGCCGTTCGCCTCGGTGCGGATGCGGCACTTCGAGCGCGATCCCGACCAACCCGAGCCGCACGCTCGCGCTCGAAGGCGCCCGAGCCCGGGCCGCTCGCGGAGGTGCTGGCCGAGTACGACATCGTCGTCAACTGCATCCTGCAGGACACCGACGAGCCGCTGATGTTCGTGACGAACGAGGATCTCGGCCGCTTCGCGCCCGGGACGCTGTTCGTCGACGTCTCGTGCGACGAGGGCATGGGCTTCGAGTGGGCCCGCCCGACGTCGTTCGCCGACCCGATGTTCACCGTCGGCGACGGCCTGCACTACTACGCGGTCGACCACAGCCCGTCGTTCCTGTGGAACTCGGCGACGTGGGAGATCAGCGAGGCGCTGCTGGAGTACCTGCCGACCGTCATGGCCGGGCCCGAGGCGTGGGACGCGGACGAGACGATCCGCCGGGCGATCGAGATCCGCGAGGGCCGGATCCTGAACCCGCAGATCCTGTCCTTCCAGGGCCGCTCGGCGACCTACCCGCACGCGGCGCTTTTAGAGCATCGGGGACGGCGGGATCCGCGTCTGCCCCGTCACGTCCGGGAGCAGCATCGCGAGCTCGTCGGGGAAGCACCAGGCCCACTCCTCACCGGGCTCGAGCGAGCGGATGATCGGATGGTCGGTCGCGCGGGCGTGTGCTGAGGCATGGCGGCTGGGCGAGTCGTCGCAGCAACCGACGTGCCCGCACTCCAGGCAGATGCGCAGATGCAGCCACACGCCGCCGGTGGCGAGGCAATCCTCACAGCCGTCAACCGAGCCGGGAAGCTCGCGGATCAGGACGTGATCGAGGTGCGTGCAGGTGGCCATCCGCAGACCGTACCGGTCACAGGCCCTCGGATTCGAGTGCGGGCAGCCGGAACACCGGGAGGCCCTCGGCGATCGGCTCGCACAGCGCCGCGGGAGCCTCGGACCGGGCCAGGGTGCCGCGCAGCTGGACGAACGCGATCGAGCCGAGGATCGCCGGGATCCCGAGCTGGAAGGCCCGGTAGGCGAGCACGGCCGCGGTCGCCTGGGCGAGCGGGCTCCCGTACACCGTCAGCGCCGCGATCAGCCCGCCGTCGGTCCCCCCGATGCCACCGGGGAGCGGTATCAGGCCGCCGAGCTGGCCGATCACATACGCGAACACGAACGTGGCGAGTGGCGGCGTGCTGCCGAAGGCGGCGAACGCCGCGGCGAGCGCGGCGACGTCGAAGGCCATGTACCCGAGGACGCCGGGCACCACCATCGGCTGACGCGTGCGCAGCAGCACCACGGCATCCCCGACCCCGGCCGCGGCGGTGACGGCGCCCTGTCGCAGGATCCGGCGCGTTCGCGCCGCCCAGTGCTCGCCGTGTGCCGACTGCGGCGGCCGCGGCCCGAAGCGCGCGAGGATCCGCGGAAGCAGCGCGACCAGGACGATCGTCGCCCAGGCGAGCAGCGCCAAAGTGATCGTCAATGCCGCCGGCCCGGCGCCCGGCAGCACACCGGTGGCGATCGCCGAGCCCAGGACCGCCGCGCAGACGAAGTTCGGGGCGCTCGTCAGCACGAAGAACGCGACGCTGCGCCGTGCGATGTGGTCGGTGCTCATCCCTCCCTGGCGCAGCGCCCAGGCGCCGAGCGCCAGCCCGCCGACCCCGCCGGCGGGAAGCAGGACGTTCGTCGCCTGCTCGGCCATCCCGATCTCGTAGCTGAACCGCCACCCCAGGCGCGAGCAGAAGACGCCTCGGAACGCGACGACGTACGACAGGCACGAGGCCAGCTCGAGGGCGGCGACGGCGACGAGCCACCCCGGCTGGGCGTGTGAGAATCGCTCGCGGACGTCATCCAGGCCGGGCAGCGTGCTGATCAGACGCCGCGACGATCAGGCCCAGCACGCCCAGCTCGGCGGCGCGGCGGCCGAGGCGGCCCGCGCGCAGGTCCTTGGGGAGCGGCTCGGGCACCCGAGCCTGTGCCCCGCTCACCCCGCGGCCGTCCCGTGCTGACATCGTCGTGACACCCCTTCGACGCTACAACACCGCCGCTGCGGGCTTTCCCCGCCGGCCGCACGCGCGCGTTCGCTAGGTTGCGAACAGATGGCCGACATCGCCTCGCACCCAGCCGCGCCCCCACAGGAGGGGCGCGTCCGGAATCCCGCGATCGTCGCCGTCGACGACGAGCCCGCCGTGCTCGCGGCCGTCGCGCGCGACCTGCGCCGCGGCTTCGGCGAGCGCTACCGGATCGTGCGCGCCGGCTCCGGCGCCGAGGCGCTCGACCTGCTGCGCCAGATCCGCACGCGCGGCGAGCAGGTCGCGCTGCTCGTCGCCGACCAGCGCATGCCCGGCATGTCCGGCACCGAGTACCTCGTCCAGGCGCGCAAGATCGTCCCCGAGGCCAAGCGCGTGCTGCTGACCGCCTACGCCGACACCGAGGCGGCGATCTCG
The DNA here is from genome assembly GCA_963781935.1 of uncultured Solirubrobacteraceae bacterium. GTDB lineage: Bacteria > Actinomycetota > Thermoleophilia > Solirubrobacterales > Solirubrobacteraceae > F1-60-MAGs163. Next base: position 272,621 of record CAWAHX010000005.1, on the reverse strand, counting down.
GCGATCAACGAGGTCGCGCTCGACTACTACCTGCTCAAGCCGTGGGACCCGCCGGAGGAGCAGCTGTTCCCGGTCGTCGAGGACCTGCTGACGACCTGGGAGGCGGGCGCGGCGCTCGAGGCCGGCGGCGTGCGGGTCATCGGCCACCGCTTCTCCAAGGAGTCGCACGACCTGCGCGACTTCCTCGCCCGCAACCGCGTGCCCGCCCGCTGGCTCGACGTCGAGCGCGACGGCGAGGCGCGCGAGCTGCTGACCGTCGCCGGCGTCGACGACGACCGGCCTGCCGGTGGCGCTGCTCGAGGACGGCACGCGTGCTCGAGCGCCCGACCGTGCTCGAGCTGGCCGAGCGGCTCGGCGTCACCGCCCAGCCGTCGAGCCGAGCACTACGACCTCGTGATCGTCGGCGGCGGGCCCGGCCGGGCTCGCCGCCGCCGTCTACGGCGCCTCGGAGGGGCTGCGCACGGTGATGGTCGAGCGCGAGGCGCCCGGCGGCCAGGCCGGACAGTCGAGCCGGATCGAGAACTACCTCGGCTTCCCCGCCGGGCTCTCCGGCTCGGACCTCGCGCGCCGCGCGACCGACCAGGCGCGGCGCCTCGGCGCCGAGCTGCTCACGGTCCAGGACGCCGTCGCGCTGCGCGTCGAGGGCGCCGGCCGCCTCGTCGAGCCTCAGCGGCGGCGGCGCGCTCAGCGCGAACTGCGTGCTGGTCGCCTCCGGCGTCTCCTACCGCCAGCTCGACGCGCCGGGCTTCGCGGAGCTGACCGGCGCCGGCATCTACTACGGCGCCGCGCTGACCGAGGCGCGCTCGTGCGCCGACCAGCACGTCGTCATCATCGGCGGCGCGAACTCCGCCGGCCAGGCCGCCGTCTACTTCAGCGGCTACGCCGGCGGGTGACGATGCTCGTGCGCGGCGGACTCGCTCGCGAAGTCGATGTCGCACTACCTGATCGAGCAGATCGCCGCGCTCGCCGAACATCGACGTGCGCACGGGCACGCAGGCGGTCGCCGCCGAGGGCGAGGACGGGCGCCTGCGCGCGCCTGCGTGATCCGCGACGCCGACGGCAGCGAGCGTGCCGAGGACGCCGACGCCTGCTTCGTCTTCATCGGCGCCGTCGCCGCGCACCGACTGGCTCGACGGCGTCGTCGCGCGCGACGAGCGCGGCTTCATCCTCGCCGGCCCCGACGCGCGCGAGCACGGCTGGCCGCTCGCGCGCGACCCCTACGCGCTGGAGACGAGCGTGCCGGGCGTGTTCGTCGCCGGCGACGTGCGCGCGCGCTCGATCAAGCGCGTCGCCAGCGCGGTCGGCGAGGGCTCGATGGCGGTGTCGCTGATCCACGAGTACCTGGCGAGCGCATGAGCGACCCGCATCCGACCCTCGACGAGCTGCGGACCATCGACCTGTTCGACGACCTCGACGACGAGCAGCTCGCAGGCCTGGGCGGATGCCGCGGTGGAGCGCACCCTGCCGGCGGGCGCGATCGTCGCCGAGCAGGGCGAGAACTGCGGCCGGCCTGCACCTGCTGCTCGAGGGGACGGTGCTGGCGACGATCGGCGACGCGCAGAGCACCGAACCGGTCGGCGCGCACCGCGCACCGACCTGGATGGGCGCGATCCCGGCGCTCACCGGATCGGACTTCGCGGTGCGCATGCAGGCCGAGACCCCGGTGCGCGCTCGCGACGATCCCGGCCGAGCACTTCGATCGAGCTGGTGCTCGCCGCACCGCCGGTGCACCGCCGCGTGATGCGCCAGGTGCGCCCGGTGATCGGGCGGCATCACCGCGATCGAGCAGAACCGCGAGCGGCTCGCGTCGCTCGGGACGATGGCCGCCGGGCTGGCGCACGAGCTGAACAACCCGGCGGCCGCGGCCAAGCGCGCCGCGGCCGACCTGGCCGACGCGCTCGACGTGCTCGGCTCGACGATCGGCCGGTTCGTCGAGTCCGGCGTCGAGCGCGAGGAGGCCGAGCAGCTCGTCGGGCTGCAGCGCGAGGCGCTCGAGCGCGCCGCGGCGCGCGCGACCGCTCGACGCGCTCGACGCCGCCGACGCCGAGGACGAGCTGACCGACGCGCTCGAGGAGCTCGGCGTCGCCGAGCCGTGGCGCCTGGCCGAGCCGCTCGTCGCCGCCGGGCTGCGACGACGCGTGGCTGGAGCGCGTCGCGACGCTCGCCGGCCCGGCGACCGATGCGGCGCTGCGACTGGGTCGCCGCGTCGCTGACCGCGCGCGAGCTCGCGACGGAGCTGGCCGAGTCGACCGAGCGCATGAGCAGCCTCGTCGGGGCGGTCAAGCGCTACGCCTACATGGACCGCGGCGAGCTCGTCGAGGTCGACGTGCACGAGGGCCTCGAGACGACGCTGACGATCCTCGGCCACAAGCTCAAGCACACGACGATCGAGGTCGTGCGCGACTACGACCGCACGCTGCCGCAGCTCACCGTGCGCGGCGCCGAGCTCAACCAGGTGTGGACGAACCTGCTCGACAACGCGATCGACGCGCTCGGCGACGACCGGGACGATCACGATCACCACGCGCCGCGACGGCGCCTGCGTCGAGGTCGACATCGCCGACGACGGCCCGGGCATCCCGCCGGAGGTCGCGCGAGCGCATCTTCGACCCGTTCTTCACCACCAAGGAGGTCGGCAACGGCACCGGCCTCGGGCTCGACACCGCACGGCGGATCGTCGACGAGCGCCACCGCGGCAGCGCTGACGTTCGACTCCGAGCCGGGCGCGGACGGTCTTCCACGTCTGGCTGCCGCTCGAGGAGACCGCGCGATGACGAGCGCGCCCACCGTCACCGACGTCCCCGATCGCGATCGCTTCGAGATCGCGATCGACGGCGCAACCGCCGGCTTCGTCCAGTACCACCGCAGCCCGGGCACGATCGCCTTCATCCACACGGAGATCGACCCGTCGCACGAGGGCGAGGGGCTGGGCGGGGTTCTCGTGAGGGCCGTGCTCGACGGCGCGCGCGCCGAGGGCCTCGCGGTGCTGCCGTTCTGCCCGTTCGTGCGCGGCTTCATCGAGCGTCACGACGAGTACCTCGATCTGGTGCCGGTCACGCGGCGCGCGCAGTTCGGGCTCGGCGACGGCTGAGGCGAAACGGCCGCGGTGCCCATGTGGAAGGCCACGGCCCCGGAATAGACTGCACCCATGACCGACCTGGCCTCGCCCGCCGCGCTCGCCTACGCCGACGCGCACACCACCCCGCCCGCCGGATCCCTCGCCGAGGTCGCCGAGTGGACGGCGGGGAACACGGCCGTGCCCCAGATGATGAGCGGCGTCCCGGAGGCGCGGCTGCTCGAGGCGCTGATCGTCGCCGGCGGTGCCCGCAACGTGCTCGAGATCGGCACGTTCACCGGGTTCGGCGCGCTGACGATGGCCGCTGCGCTGCCGGACGGCGGACGGGTCACGACCCTCGAGGTCGACGAGGAGACCGCCGCGAGCGCGCGCACGCACATCGAGGCAAGCCCGTATGCAGGCCGGATCGACCTGATCGTCGGTGACGCCATGGAGTCGATCGCCGGGCTCGAGGGCCCGTTCGACCTGGTCTACATCGACGCGTGGAAGTCCGACTACCCCGTCTACTACGACGCGGTCGTGCCGAAGCTCGCCCCGCGTGGCGTGATCGTCGCCGACAACCTGTTCCGCGGCGGCGCGGCGCTCGATCCGGGCGACGCCGACCCCAGCACCGTCGGCATCCGCGAGTTCGCCCGCAGGGTCCAGGAGGACGAGCGCGTCCACAACGTGCTGCTCACTGTCGGCGATGGCCTGATGCTCGCCTGGCGCACGCCGGGGGCGTAGTCCACCGACCGCCGCAAACAGAACGGGGCGGCCCGAAGGCCGCCCCGTCTCACACCGGCTGGGGGAGGGGTCCTGTCAGCCGGTCACGGTCGAGTCGGACGGCAGGGTCGTCACGGGACCCGGGCCGACCTTCTTGTCGGGGGCGACGGTCGAGCCGCCGCGAAGCGCCTTGATCGTGTCCCAGAACGTCTTGCGGGCCGCGTCGACCGCGGTGTGGTAGGCCTTGCCCGCGTCACGGACCTGGGTGAGCAGGCCCTTGATCGTCGCACGGGTGGTTTCGCGCGCCGCCTTGCAGGCCGCGTGGTTGTGGTCGATGCGGGCCTGCTGGCAGGTCGCGCGCAGCGTCTTGATCGCGTCGGTGGCCTGCTGCTTGAGCGGCGCGACCGTCGTCGTGTAGGCGGTCTGGGCGGCGGTCAGGCTGGTCTGCAGCGTGGTGCACGCCGCGGTGACCTTCTCGGTCTGGCCGGCGAGCCGCTTCGGCGTCTTGCCGTTGGCGACCTTGGCGCAGAGCACCGAGGCGACGGGGTAGGTCTGGTGGAAACCACGATGGCCATGGCCGCGGTGGGCCGAGGCCACTGTCGGCAGGACCAGCAGCGCACAGGCGCTGAGGGCGAGGATCAAGCGGATACGAGACATGTGCGAGCGTCCTTTGCGTCGGTGCCCGGGTCCTCCACGGTCCCGGGCGATGTATGGACTGACACCCGCTGCAAACCGGCCCGCAGGCGGAAGTTGCGACGCCGGTGGACGTTTGACCTACGCGGCGATGGCGGCGGCGACGCCGGCGGGAGTGCTGACGTGCTCGTCGAACACGAACCCGGCCTCGAGGGCGCGGCGCACCGGGCACGTGTCGGCGACGCGCATCAGGCGGGTCGTCTGCCCGTCGGTGAGGCCGTCGGGGAGATGGATCGGTGACGTCGAAGCGCCGCGGCTCGGCCTCGTGGTCATACGTCACGTCGACGCAGACCTCGCCGATGTCCCACTCCTTGCGCTGGGCGTACAGGGCGATCATCGTCGAGATGCACGAGGCGAGCGTGGCGGGCAGCAGCTCGTGCGGCGCAGGCCCCGTGTCCGTGCCCCCGAGGCTCTCGGGCTCGTCGGTGATGATCGTGTGGCGGCCGTTGACGTCGACCTCGTGGCGCAGCGTGTCGCCGACGCGTCGGGCGGTGGCGGTGAAGCTCATCGTGTGCTCCTGTCATGGGTTGGGTCGTTCATGAGGCCGGCGACGCTCCCGAGGCGTGCCCGAAGCGGACGTCGGGCAGGATGCGCCGCAGCGGCCTGGGCAGCCACCATGCCCATCGGCCGAGCAGGCGCAGGATCACCGGGACGAGCAGCAGCCGGACGAGGAACGCGTCGAGCAGGACGGCGACGCCGAGGATGACGCCCATCTCCTTGGGCGGGAGCGGCCCGGAGAGCGCGAACGTGAAGAACACGGCGACCATCACGCCGGCGGCGGCGAAGATGACGCGGCCGCTGTGCGCGACGCCGCCGACCATCGCCTCCCTGGCGTCGTGGGTGCGATCCCAGTGCTCCTTCGCCGAGCTGACAGCAGGAACACGGTGTAGTCCATCGAGATCGCGAAGATCATCGCGAAGAAGAACACCGGCCCCCAGGCGTCGAGGAAGCCCTGGGGCTCGAAGCCGAGCAGTCCGCTTCCGTGGCCCTCCTGGAAGACGAGCCGGGCGACGCCGAACGCCGCGCCGGTCGCGAGCAGGCTGGTGAGCACGCCGAGCGCGGCGATGATCGGCGCCTGCAGCGCGATGAGCAGCAGCAGGAATCCGAGGATCAGCACGACGCCGATGACGAGCGGCGTCTTGGACGACAGCAGCGTCTCGAGGTCGTGGTTCTCCGCGACGGAGCCGCCGACGAGCGCGCCGGGCGGCAGCGCCGAGCGCAGCCGGTCGATCGTCGCGCCGGTGGCCTTGGATGGAGGGGTCGGTGTTCGGGACGACCTGCACGAGCGCCTTGCCCCGGCGCCGGGCATCGCCGGCATGACCTGCGCGATGCCCGGGTCGGCCTTGGCGCACGACGCTGACGCGCGCGGCGTCGCCCTGGGCGGTGACGATCTGCACGGCGCCGGGGGCGCCCTTGCCGAAGGCCTGCTGGACCTGGGCGTAGCCGATGCGCGAGCTGTCGCCGGCGGGAACGACCTTGATCGACGGCATCCCGGTCTTCAGGCCGAAGACCGGCACGATCAGCGCGACGAGGACGATCAGCGCGAGCGCCCCGAACGCGTAGGGGTGGCGCCACAGGCGCTCAGCCCAGGCCGCGAACCGCGGGGAGCGGTGCTCGCCCTGGTGCACCCATGGCAGCGAGAGCTTGTCGACCTTCGTGCCCGAGCTTGCCGAGCACCGCCGGCAGCAGGGTCAGCGTCGCGGCGAGGATGAAGACGACGGAGATCATGATCCCCAGCGCCATCGAGCGGAACGCGGGCGACGGCACGAGCATCACGGCCGTCAGCGAGATCAGCACGGTGACGCCGCTGAACAGCACGGCCTTGCCGGCGGTGTCCATCGTCTCGGCGACGGCGTCCTCGACCGGCTCGTGCGAGCCGAACAGTGCGCCGCGGAAGCGCAGACGATGAACAGCGCGTAGTCGATGCCGAGTGCCAGCGCGAACATCAGCGCGAAGTTCATCGCCCAGATCGAGATGTCGCAGGACCTGCGTGGCGAGGTACAGCGACCCGGCCGAGGCCATCAGGCCGAGGATCGTGAGCATCAGCGGCAGGCCGGCGGCGACGAGCGAGCCGAACGCGAGCACGCAGGATGATCAGCGTCACCGGCCACGAGATGAGCTCGCTCTTCATCATCGCGTTGCGGTTGGCGGTGTTGAAGTCCGACCACATCCCGCTCGCGCCGGTCAGCGACACCTGCACGCCGTCGCCCTGAAGCTTGTGCAGGCTCGTCTTGAGGTCGTCGGCGGCGCGGACCATCGTGTTGGAGTCCGCCGCGGCGCCGGCCTGGATGATCGCGGTGTGCCCGTCACGCGAGATCGAGATCCCGGCCTGCGGCGGCACGACCGACTTCACGCGCGAGTCGGACTTCAGCGTCGACGACGCGCGCGCGACCGCCTCTTGAACGCGGGGTCCGTCGACCGTCTTCGTGTCCGAGTGCACGACGACCATCAGTGCGCTCGACGAGAGCCCGCCGAAGTTCTGGTCGATCGTCTTGCGCGCCTGCGACGGACTGCGAGCCGGTGGCCTCCCAGCCGGCGCCCGAGAGCGCCTTCTCGACCTTCGGGGCGAAGAACCCCAGCACGACCGCGACGAGCGCCCAGGCGATCGCGACCGCGCGGAAATGCGTGGCGGTGTAGCGGCCGAGGCGGCCGATCGGACCGAACTCGGGTCATCGGGCGGACTCCGCGCGGGATAGACGACCGAACGCAGGCCGAAGACGCGCTTGAGGATCAGCGAGGCCCCGCACGCGCCGAAGGCCACGTACAGCCACTGGTTGACGCCGACGAACGCGGTCAGCAGCAGGAACCACGGGGAGACCGTGGCGGCGAGCAGCGCGCTGAGCAGCGTCATCGTGCCCGCCATCGCGAACAGGACGCGCTCGAGCGGCCAGGCGCGGGACAGTCGTGAGTGTGCTGTCATGCGAGACCTCCGGTGAGGATCTGGTCGAGTTCGCTGACCTGCTGGCGCAGGCCGCCGCAGACCTGCTCGCAGAGTGCGAACACGGAGTCGTCGGCGATCGCATAGCGCACGGACGTCCCGTGCTTGCTGCGACTCACGATCCCGGCCTGGTGCAGGACGCCGAGATGCTTGGAGACGTTCTGCTGCGACGCGCCGAGACGGTCGCACGAGCTCGCCGACCGAGAGGTCGCCGTCGCGCAGGGCGTCGAGCAGCTTGATGCGCATCGGCTCGCCGATGACGCGAAAGCGCTGGGCGATCAGCTCGACCAGCGGGTCCGGGAGCGGCCTGGGTATCTCCATTCCGTGAGTCTACCACTACTCCGTTGTATATCGGTGTAAGTGTGAACTACGGATCCGTGACCGTACGAAGTGCTGATGCCGCCCAGCGGGCGGCGAACCATCATTTTGGGTGCACGCCGCCTCAGGAACGGAGGGTCCTGCCGTGTCCACCTCGAACTCCAAGCGCGTCATCGTCGTCGGCTCCAGCTTCGCCGGCATGACGGCGGCGCTCGAGCTGCGCAGGCGCCTGGACCCGCAACACCAGGTCCTCGTGCTCGACCCGCGGCCCGACTTCACGTTCATCCCATCACTCATCTGGGTCCCGTTCGGGCTGCGCGAGCCGGAGGATGTGACCTTCCCCCTTGCCCCCATGTACGCCAAGAAGGGCATCCGCTTCGTCAACGAGGCCGCCGCGCACTTCGAGCTCGACGCTCAGATGGTCGTCACCAGCGCCGGCCGCGAGCTCACCTACGATCGCCTGCTGCTCACCACGGGGCCGCGGCTGGCATTCGAGAAGATCCCCGGCCTGGGACCCGTTGACGGCCACACCCAGTCGGTCTGCAACCTCGACCACGCCATGCTCACCCGTCAGGCGTGGCAGCGCTTTCTGACGAGTCCGGGCCCGGTCGTCATCGGGACGGCCCAGGGCGGCTCGTGCTTCGGGGCCTCCTACGAGTTCCTGCTCAACACGCACCACCGGATCAAGCAGGCCGGCCTGCACGACGTCGCCCCGCTGACGTTCATCACGGCGGAGCCGTTCCTCGGGCATTTCGGCCTCGGCGGCGTCGCGGACTCCCAGCAGCGGGTCGAGGCCCTCTTCGACAAGCTCGGGATCGAGGGCATCGCGAACAACGTCATCACGGAGGTCCGGGAGGGCGAGATCGAGCTCGACGGAGGCCGCGTCCTCCCGTTCGCCCTCTCGATGATCGTGCCGCCGTTCACCGGCGTCGACGTGATCCGAGAGACCGAGGGCCTCGGCAACCCGATGGGCTTCCTTCCGGTCACCGACGAATACCGCCACACCGACCTCGAGGACGTCTACGGCGCCGGGGTCGACATCGCGATCGCCCCGCCGCAGAAGACGCTCGTCGCCGCCGGCGTGCCGAAGACCGGGCAGATGAGCGAGGTCATGGCGAAGGTCGCCGCCCAGAACATCACCGCCGACCTCCAGGGCGGCTCGCGTCGCAGCCTCCCCATATCCGAGATGGAGGCGATCTGCATCCTGGACGCGGGAAACAACGGCATCGCTCTTCAAAGCCGACCACGTGCTCGGGACCTCGGAGCATCCGCACGTGATGAGCGGGCCACAGGCGCACTGGGCCAAGGTCGCGTTCGAGCGCATCTTCATCGAGAGTCGCAAGCGCGGCCGCGTCGTGCTCTGAGCGCTGGCGCGCCCGCGCTCACAGGCGTATCGTCGGCGGATCCGTAAGCCGAGGAGGCGACGATGGACACCGCGAAGACCCGCTGGGCGGCCGCGCCCAACGCAGAGGCGATCGAGGCCTGGGACGGCCCGCTGTTCGACACCTTCGTCCGCTTTCGCCACCTGCTGACGACGGGCCTCGGCGCCCACGGTGACGCCGCACTTGCGGCCGCGCCCCCGCAGCCCGGTCAGCGGGTGATCGACATCGGCTGCGGGTTCGGCGACACGACCCAGCAGATCGCACGACTGGTCGGCCCCGAGGGTGAGGCGGTGGGCGTCGATGCCGCCCCGCGATTCATCGAGGCCTCACGCGAGGACGCCGCGACCACGGACCTCGAGAACATCAGCTTCCTCGTGGCCGACGTGCAGCATGGTCTGCCCGTCGACGGGTTCGACATGGCCTTCTCGCGCATGGGCACCATGTTCTTCGCGGCGCCGGTCCCGGCGATGCGCAACATCCGCGTGGCGCTCAAGCCCGGTGGCCGCCTCACGATGGTCGTCTGGCGGCGCAAGCTCGACAACGACTGGCTGTACCGCGCGCAGACGATCGTCGAGCAGATCGTCGAGCGCCCGGACGAGCACGATGAGCCGACCTGCGGCCCGGGTCCGTTCTCGATGTCCGACGCCGACACGACGTCGGACATCCTCAAGCACGCGGGCTACACCGACATCGCGCTGCGGCGCTGCGACCTCCCCACCCAGATGGGCCGCGACATGGACGAGACGATCGACCTCGTCATGTCACTAGGCCCGGCGGGCGAGATCCTGCGGCTGGCCGGCGACAGCGCCGCCCACCTGCACGGGCGGGTCGACGCCGAGCTGCGCGACGGCCTGCGTGAGTTCGAGCGGCCCGACGGGAGCGTGTGGGGCTCCGCGTCGACCTGGATCGTCACCGCGACCGCGCCCTGATCGTCCCGTATGGGATCGTCTGCCGGCGCTGGTCCTGCTCGGCATCGGGGCCGGACTCGCGATCCCGTCGCTGATGACGCTCGCCATGTCCGCGGCGACGGAGAGCGACTCCGGCCTCGCGTCAGGCCTCGTCAACACGACGCAACAGGTCGGCGGCGCGCTCGGCCTCGCCGTGCTCGCGACGCTGTCGACGACGCGCACGGACGCGCTGCTCGCCGACGGCGTCCCGGTGTCCTCGGCGCTGACGGCCGGCTACCACCTCGCGTTTGCGATCGGTGCCGGCCTCGTCATCGCCGCCATCGGGCTCGCGGCCGTGCTCCTGCACCCCGAGCCCGCCCCGGCGCTCGCCGAGGCCGAGACCCACGCCGAGCTGACCCATGCCGAGCCGCTCTACGCCGAGGAGGCGGCGTGACGACGCTCAGGCGCCGCTCGCCGCGTCCAGCGCCCCATCCACGAGCGCCTGCTGGTGCTCGCCGTAGGGCGGGCCGAACAGGTCGATCAGGTCGCCCTCGCCGCGGATGAACACGCCGCGCGGGTTGGAGAACTCGCGGAACCCGTCGACCCCGTGGTGACGCCCCGTGCCGCTCTGCCCGACGCCGCCGAAGTTCAGCGACGGCATCGCGCCCTGCATCGCGCAGGCGTTCACGGTGGCGCCGCCGGATGAGGTGCGCCGCAGCACGTCCTCGGCGAGCTCCTCGTCGCGCGCCATCACGTAGAGCCCGAGCGGGCGCTCCTGCGAATTGACGTAGGCGACCGCCTCGTCGACCGAGTCGTACGGGCGCACCGGCAGGATCGGCCCGAAGATCTCGTCGCGCACGATCCCGAGGTCCTGCGGCGGGTCGACGACGAGCGACAGCGGCATCTGCCGCGTCTCGCGGTTGACCGCGCCGCCCTCGTCGAGCTGGATCACCTCGCAGCCGGCCTCGCGCGCCTCGTCGAGCAGCCCCTGCAGACGATCGAGGTGCCGCTCGCTGATGATGCCCGGGCAGTTCGCGGTCGCCGAGTAGTCGCTGTTGGTCTGCGCGACGTACTGCCGGGCGAGCTCGACGAACGCCGGGACGTCCTCGCGCGGGACGAGGCAGTAGTCGACGGACGTGCACATCTGCCCGTTCTTGATCATCTTCACGCCGAGGATGTTGCGCACCGTCCGCTCGTCGACGGCGTCGGCCGCGACGATCGCCGGGCACTTGCCGCCCAGCTCGAGCGTCACCGGCACGAGGTTCTCGGCGGCCGCCTTGGCGACTTCGCGGCCGATCGCCGGGCTGCCGGTGTAGAGCAGGTGGTCCCAGCGCAGCGTCGGGAAGGTCCGCGCCAGGTCGAGCTCACCGACGGCGACGTCGACGAGGTCGCGATCGAACGTCTCGCGCATCAGGTCGCGCATCAGCTCCGAGCACGCCGGGGTGAACTCCGACGGCTTGATGATCATCCGGTTGCCCGCCGCCAGCGCGTCGATCAGCGGGCCCATCCCGAGGTCGAAGGGGAAGTTCCACGGGACGATGTTCCCGATCACGCCCTTGGGCTCCTGGCGGACCTCGGCGCGCCCGCTGCCGTACATCGCCGGATCGCTGAAGCGCGGCTCCGGCTGCATCCACGTCTCGAGGTTCTCCGCCGCGTGGTGCGCGCGGCCGACCATGCCCGACGACCTCGACCATGTCGGTGAACAGCTCGGGATGGACCGCGAAGTCCGAGCTCATCGCGTCGCGGATGCGCTGGCGGTTCGCGATCAGGACGGCGGCCACCGCGAGCACGCGCTCGCGTCGCTCGCGCGGCGCTCGGATACGGGTCGCTCAGGAACGCGACCTTCTGTGCCGCGAAGGACTCGTGCAGCTCCTCGATCGCTCCGGCGTCGGTGCGCTGGTCGCTGATGGCCATGCTGGCTTCTCCTCGATGACGGGGCCGGGAGAACCACGCTACGCCGCGGCCCAGCGCGCCGGCCGGAGCGATTCGCGGCGGCGTTGTGAATCTGACAGAGCGCCTTTCTTCTAGGCGGTGACTCCTTCGACCGGGCTCCGCGACTCGCGCGCCGGGGCCGTGGCGGCGCACGTTGCGCGAGCTCGCACGGTCGAGCCGGAATCCAAGTGACCCGACGAACGCCCAGAGGGCGATCACTGCGACTCCGAGGACGTAGGTCATGGTTCTTCCCTCCTGTCGTGGACGATGTCGAAGTCGATCAGCGCCTGATGGGCAGCGGACAGCCTCCGCGCCAGCGCGTCCGCCCGGTCCTCCCGGGAGCACCCGTAGAGCGACCCGCGCCGTCGCTGAGGATGCGCCGCACGAGCGCGACGCCGCGCGGCGACACCGGCCCGGGCGCGGCGAGCACGTCCGCGAGCTCGTGCAGCTCAGCGGAACACGCGAGCGCCGTCGAGCGCGGCAGTGGCCCGGCGGTGGTGTTCAAAGGCCCCGGGTTCGCGGCGGACCGGGCGACGTTGCGCAGCGCGGCGGCCAGCCCGCGCCGCTCGCGCATCCCGATCAGGCGCTGCGCGCGGAGCGAGAGCGCCATCCGCGACTCCGGGGCGGCGCCGGCGATCAGCTCACCGTCGAGTCGGCGCGCCCGCAGGCCGGCCAGCGCACGGTCGACCGTGCGCGCGCGGCGCACCGCAAAGCCCGGCCCTTCGCTGACGAGGACGGTGGTCACGGATGATCACCCGGATCGTCATGGCCACCTCACCGCGCCGGCAATGGGTAGCGGGATGTATCTGCGCCCGGGAGGCGTCACCCATCTGCCCGCGACCTACGGCGCGACGAGACCGCGCCGGATGGCGTAGCGCGTGAGGTCGACCCGGTCGCGCAGTCCGAGCTTCTCGAGGATGTTCGCGCGGTGACGATCGACCGTCTTGCGGCTGATCACCAGGATCTCGGCGATCTCCTCGCTCGTGTGCCCCTCGGCCACGAGCTTCGCGACCTCGACCTCCCGCGGCGTCAGCGGCTCCTCCGCCTCCTCACCACGGCCCACGCGGCCGACGTAGTCGCGCGCGAGCGCCGTGACGGCGCCCGCGTAGAGGAACGTCTCGCCGCGCATCGTGGCCCGGCACGCCTCGACGAGGTCGCGGTCGGCCGCGGTCTTCAGCACGTAGCCCGAGGCCCCGGCCTTCAGCGACTCGAAGAAGAACTGCTCGTTGTCGTGCATCGAGAGCACCAGCACCCGCACGCCCGGGCACCGCCGCGCGAGGACCGCCGCCGCCTGCAGGCCGGTCATGCGCGGCATCGACACGTCCAGGATCGCGAGGTCGACGTCGCCGGCGAGCACCCGTTCGACCGCCTGCGCGCCGTCGTCCGCCTCGGCGATAACGTCGAAGTCCGGCTCGACGTCGAGCAGGCCGCGCAGACCCCGGCGCACGACGGGGTGATCGTCGGCCAGGAGCACGCGCGTCGGTCCGGGCCCGCTCATCGGGCCGCCTCGTCGCGCGCCAGGCGCAGGCACACCTGCGTTCCGTGAGGCACGACGTTCGTGATCGACAGGTCGCCGCCGACGAGCAGCGCGCGCTCGCGCATGCCGCGCAGCCCCGATCCCGCTCCCCGAGGCTCAGCGGGCATCCCGACACCGTCGTCGCGCACGACCAGCTCGACCCCCGCATCGTCCCGGTCGAGCCGCAGCTGTGCGCATGAGGCCTGCGCGTGGCGCAGGATGTTCGTCAGCGCCTCCTGCGCAACGCGGTACACGACGAGCTCCTCCTCCGAGGACAGCGCGACGTCCGGATCGAGTTGGTGATCGACGCTCAGCCCGCCATCCCGGCCGATCGACCCCAGCAGCGTCACGAGCGCGCTCTGCAGCCCGAGCTCGTCGAGCGCCTCGGGCCGCAGGCCGCGCGCGATCGTCCGGACCTCCCCCGCGGTGTGGCGCGCGGTCTCGCGCAGCACCTCGAGCTGGGGGCGCAGCTCAGCGGGTGCCGCGCGGCTCAACGTGTCGATCTCGAGCATCATCGCGGTCAGCGACTGCCCGATCTCGTCGTGCAGCTCCCGGGCGATGCGGCGGCGCTCGTGCTCCTGCGCGGCCACGGCATCCCGCGCGCTGGCGCGCCGTTCGTGCTCGAGCCGCCCCAGCATGTCGTTGAACGCCTCCGCGAGGGCCTCCGCCTCGCGATCGGCACCTTCGAGCTCGATGCGATGCCCCGGAGCGAGCGGATCGACGCGGTGCATCGTGCGCGTGAGCTCCTGCAGCGGGGCGAGCGCGCGGCGCAGCAGCAGGAAGAAGCCGACGAGCATCGCCGCGGCGCCCAGAGCCAGGACGAGCAGCTCGCGCGGCTTCGTGGGAACCGAGACGTGCACCGGCGCGAGGACGAGCGCCGCGAGCGCGAGCAGCACCACAGCGGCGTAGGCCGCGAACAACCGCCAGAACAGGGGAACCGTCCGGGGCATCCGGGCTTCCGCCCGCGACATCGAAGCGCCGAGCACGGATCGATCGTCCCACGCGGTCAGCCCGCGCGCCACACCGCGTTGACAGCGCTCACGCGCTGTGGCAGTATTCAACCGTTAGGTTTATCAACTGCTCAGATGAATAATACGCCCCATGACGACCGACCAGCTCAGCATCACGTTCGCCGCCCTGGCCGATCCCACGCGCCGCGCGATCCTGGCCCGGCTCGCCGAGGGCGAGGCGACCGTGAACGAGCTGGCCCAGCCGTTTCCCGTGAGCGTCCAGGCGGTGTCGAAGCACCTGAAGGTGCTCGAGCGCGCCGGCCTGATCTCGCGCGGGCGCGACGCACAGCTGCGCCCCTCGCGACTCAGGGCCGCGCCGATGAAGGACGCCGTCGACTGGCTCGCCCACTACCGCGACTTCTACGAGGGCAGGCTCGACCGCCTCGAGGAGCACCTGAAATCCATCCAGGGAAAGGACCCCACCCCATGAGCGACGCACCTGCCAGGACTATGACCGAGCGCCATCTCAAGATCACGCGCATCTTCGACGCCCCACGCGATCTCGTCTGGACCTGCTGGACGGAGCCCGAGCATTTCGCCGCCTGGTGGGGCCCGGAGCATTTCCACACGCCCGTCGCATCCGTCGAGCTCGACCTGCGGCCGGGCGGCGCCTTCAAGGCGACGATGGTCGATCCCGACGGCAACGAATACCCGTCCGCCGGGCACGTTCGTCGAGGTCACCCCCAAGGACCGCCTCGTCTTCGCCGAGGAGGGAATCCGTCACCCGATGATGGAGAGCCAGCACACCGTCATCACGTTCAGCGATCTCGGCGATGGCCGCACCCAGCTCGACGTCGACGTCACGATGGTCTGCCTCGATGAGCTCATTCCGCTGGCGCAGTCCGGCTGGAACAGCTCGTTCGACAAGCTTGCCGGGGTGCTGGCGAACGGGTGAGGTCAGCCCGGCGCCGGCTCGGCGTGCTCGGGCGGGTCGCCTTGCGGTGGGGTCGGCCCGCCCGTACGCTCGCGCCACCACACACGGAGAGGGGCACGGCCTGACGGCGGTTCGTGGGGCCCTTGATCGAGCTCGCATGGATCCCCCGCGTACCCCATTTCTCTTTGCCTCCCTGCGCGGCTATCAGCGCGCATGGTTGAGGGGCGACCTTGTCGCCGGGCTCACGGTCTGGGCGATCCTGGTGCCGCAGGCGCTGGCGTACGCGAGCATCGCGGGGGTCTCGCCGGTCGTCGGCCTGTACGCGGCGCCGGGGGCGATCCTGCTGTACGCCGCGCTGGGCAGCTCGCGGCATCTGGTCGTGGGGCCGATGGCGGCGACCGCGGTCCTGTCGGCGGCGACGGTGGCCGACCTCATCCCGTCGGGCGACAACCGCTTCGCCGCGTTCACCGCCGGCCTGGCTCTGACGGTGGGAGCTGCGGCGCTGGCGGCGGGCCTGCTGCATCTCGGCTTCCTGGCGAACTTCATCAGCCAGCCGGTCCTGAAGGGCTTCATCATCGGCCTGGCGCTGACGATCATCGTCGGCCAGCTGCCCAAGCTCTTCGGCGTCAGCCACGGCACCGGCGACTTCTTCGAGCAGGCGTGGCATTTCGTCACGCACCTCGGAGAGACGCAGGGCCTCACGCTGCTCGTCGGCGCCGCATCGCTCGGGCTGATCCTCGGTCTGCGGCGGTGGGCCCCGGCCGTACCCGGGTCACTCGCCGCTGTCGTGCTCGGGATCACCGCGGTCAAGGCCTTCGGCCTCGACGTTCCGACCGTCGGGCAGATCGGCAGCGGATTGCCGTCGCTCGGCCTGCCCGACATGTCGCTCGGTGACGCCGGCGGACTGGCCGCCGGAGGCATCGGCGTGATGCTCATCGCGTTCGCCGAGGGGCTCGCCGCCGCCAAGGCCTTCGCGTCCGGCGGGCAGGAGCGGATCGACGCCGACCGCGAGCTGGTCGCACTCGGCGGTGCGAACATCGCCGCCGGGCTGTCGAGCGGCATGGTCGTCGCGGGCAGCCTCTCGAAGACTGCGGTCAACGCCTCGGCCGGCGGGCGCACGCAGCTCTCGGCGCTGCTCGCCGCGGGGCTGACCGTCGTCGCGCTCCTGTTCCTGACGGGCCTGTTCGAGGACCTTCCGACGACGACGCTCGCAGCGATCGTCATCGCCGCAGTCGTCGAGCTGGTCGACGTGCCCGCGCTGGTCAGGCTCTACAACACCTACACCAAGCGTCTGGGGCGCCAGTACGGGTGGGTCGCCCGGCCGGACTTCATCGCGGCCGTCGCCGCGATGATGGGCGTGCTCGTCCTCGGCACGCTGGCCGGGCTGTTCGCCGGCATCGGCGTCTCGCTGCTGCTGCTGATCTACCGGGCCTCGCGGCCCTATGTCGCGGTGCTCGGCCGAACACCTGATCCGGACGGGATCTACCGGGACGTCGAGCGCCACGCCGACGCCCTCCCGGCCGACGACATCGTCGTGCTCCGCATCGAGAGCGGCCTCTACTTCGCGAACGCCGACAACGTCCGCCGGCACATCCTCGATGCCGGCGCCCGCGAGGGCGTACGTGCGGTCATCCTGGACGCCGAGACCACCCCGTTCGTGGACGTCAGCGCCGCGCGCGTGCTCGCCGACACCCGTGACGAGCTCGAAGAACGAGGGGTCCGCCTCCTGATCGCGCGCAACGTCGGCCAGGTCCGCGACATGCTCCGGGCCACGATCGGCGAAGACAGCGACCTGGCCGCGTCATACCCCACGGTCGAGGCCGCCATCCGGGCCGTCCGCGCGCCCGGCTCCTGAGCGCAGTGCGCCGCTGCGGTCTTTGACCGCCGTGAGGCCGCGGAGTACCGTCGGTGCGGGGACATCGCGTGAACGTCCGCAGCGCGCACTGGGACCTGCTTGAGTCCGGCCCGCCGGAGGCGGCGCACACCGTCCTGTGCCTGCCCGGCGGCATGTGCGCCGCCATGCAGTACGAGGAGCTGATGGCCGAGCCGACGCTGGCCGACGTCCATCTGGTCGCCGCGACGCTTCCGGGGCACGGCGGCACGCCGGCGCCCGACGACGTCAGCATCGAGAACTACGCACGGCTGTCGGCGGAGTTGGCGGCGGAACGCGGCTGCGATGCGGTGGTCGGCTTCAGCATCGGGGCCAACGTGGCGCTCGAGATGGCCGGCTCGGGCGCATTCTCAGGCCCGCTGGTGCTGCTCGCGCCCGCCTTCTCGCTCGAGGACGAGGCGCCGTTCATCCGCGGTCTCGACCAGGCCGCCCGCCTGCTCGGGTACCTGCCGTTCGCCGCGATGCTGAAGATCGTCCACCTGGCCGTGAAGGACAGCCCCCTCCCGGCGGGTCGCCGCGGCGAACTCGTTGCGGTGCTGCGCCGCAACGACCCGCACGTCATGCGCCGCGGCTTCCACGCGTACCTCGGCTATCTGGGCCGTCACGGATCGGTCGCCGAGCGACTCTGCCAGGCGGACGTCGACGCATGGGTCGTGCACGGCGAACGCGGCGACGGAGGCGTCACCGACGATGAGCGCCGCGTCCTCGAAGCCTGTTCTCGCATCCACATGATCACGCTCCCCGGGACGAGCTTCTTCATGCCCAACGAAGAGCCCGCCCTGGTGGCGGATCTCATCGTTCAGGGCCTCGAGCGAACGAACTGAGCCGCGGCTCAGGGCTTCAGCGAGAACGGCGGGTAGCGATCGGTGGTGAGCAGCAGCGCGTAGGCGCGTGACGCGCAGTCCCCAGCGCCCGACGCCGACGACGTAGTCGAACAGGCCGCGCGGGTAGCGTCCGGTGAAGAGGATCGCGAACCAGGCGATCACGACGCTGACGAACGCGCCGAGGATCGAGGAACCCGAGCACCACGAAGTGCGGGATCGCCAGGAACCACTTCACCAGCGGGAGCCAGCGGTTGAGGTCACGCGGCACATCCGGGTACGTGATGTCCAGGTGCAGCGACTGCTCCTCGTCGGTGGACGGGTAGTGGTCATCGAGCAGCGCGGCGTAGACCGTGACCCGC
Organism: uncultured Solirubrobacteraceae bacterium; assembly: GCA_963781935.1. Lineage (GTDB taxonomy): Bacteria > Actinomycetota > Thermoleophilia > Solirubrobacterales > Solirubrobacteraceae > F1-60-MAGs163. The sequence goes on along the minus strand of CAWAHX010000005.1, from coordinate 254,219 downwards.
GAGGAGAACCGGGTGAGCTCGAGGTTCCAGTCGAACCACCAACGCGGGAACTTCTGCCGGAACAGGATCATCAGCAACGGCCCGGCGAACAGCAGGCCACCGGCACCGATGATCACCAGGGTGCTGCCCGACCCTGAACCGCCCGAGTAGATCTGGCTGCCCCCTGACACGGCGGCGAGCACGATCGCGATCGGGATGATCGTGAAGACGCGGAAGAACGTCGTGAGGCGGTTGAGCGGACGGTCGGGGTAGTCGACGTCGAGCGTCGCGGGATAACCGGAGGCGGTCTGGGCGGTGTCCATGGTCATTCCTTACGTGAGTGCTTCGTGGTCGGAGCCGGACGTCCGTGCGGTGCCGCCTTGAGTATCCGCCGGAACGTTTCGAGGTCGTCCGTGCTCCGGGCGCTGAGCAGCGACGGTGGTGTCCCCAGCCCTCACGCAGAAGGCCCGCCGGTGCTCGGCGGGCCTTCGACATCTCCCCGTCTCGGTCGTTTCAGCCCGGGATGCCGGGAGGACCGAGGATCTCGAGGCCGTGGTCCGCGGCGGCGCGGAGCACGGGCTCCATGTCCGGCGGCGCCGTCGGCGCGGGTGGGATCTCCGCGACCGGAGCGGGGGCCCCGAGCGTGCGGATGAAGCCCTCGAACCCGGCCGCCTGCGTGACCAGCAGGAAGCGAGCCTCATCGGAGCTGACGACGAACGTGTGCGGCACGTCGCGGGGGCCGAACACGAACGAGCCTGCCGGAGCGACGACCGTCCGGCCCGCGACCCAGATCGTGAGCTCGCCGTCGAGGACGTAGAACCACTCGTCCTCGTTGTGGTGGACGTGCAGCGGCGAGCCGGAGCCGCGCGGGGCGGTCTGCTCGGTCAGCATCATGCGGCCGCCGGTCCCCGCGCCATCGGCCTTGATCGTGGTCAGGCCACCGAAGAACCAGAAGTGCTCTCCCTCACCGGGACCGAGAGCGATGGGTGCGAGGGCGCCGTCCGGCGCGGTCGTGGTGGTGTCTGCTGCGCTGATGGAGGACATGCGTGCATCCTGATCTCCGCGACGGGCTCCAACCACCCCCCGCGTCCGGGGATCTTTCTTGCACGGCGTGGGAGACTGACCCGCATGGGAGGCACGGTCGCCCGTCTGATCGAGGAGATCGACCTGCTCGGCTCACGCGGACTGCCGCGTGAGGAGTTCTTCGCTGAGCTGTCCCCGCGGCTGCGCAACGTCATCGACAACGACGCCAGCTGCTGGCACACGCTGGACCCGAGCACGCGGCTGCTGACCAGCGACGCGCCCAAGGAGCTCATCGAGCGCGGCGTGTTCACGCTCGACGAGGCCCCGGCCGCCGGGGAGCTGATCGTCCGCAGCGAGTACATGGTCGACGACGTCAACACCTTCGCCGGCCTCGCCGCCCGGCGGGTGCCGGTCGGCATCCTCGACCACGCCACGCGCGGCGATCCCCAGCGCAGCGCGCGCTACCGCGACCTGCTCCTGCCGGCCGACATCCCCCACGAGCTGCGCGGCGCGTTCGTCATCCGCGGGCGCGTCTGGGGCGCCGTGCACATCGCCCGCCGCGCGGGCAGCGGCGCATTCCAGCAGCGCGACGCCGACGCGCTCGCCGCCCTCACCGGCGCGATCGCCCGCGGCATCCGCGCGTCGCTGCGCTTCGATGCGGCCCGCCGCATCACCGGCGTCGAGGCGCCGGGGCTGGTCGTGCTCGGCCCACGCGACGAGGTCGAGCTGATCACCGCTCCGGCGCGCGAGCTGCTCGCCTCGCTGCATCCGCGAGAGTCGGGCTACACCGACGAGACGATCGCCACGCCGGTGCTCGCGCTCGCGTCGTTCGTCCGCTCCGCGCCGGACGGCGGTCAGGGCGGCGGCAACGTCGTCACGGTGCCCGGCAGCGACGGTTGGGTGACGCTGCACGCCTCGCTGCCCGGGCCTCCGGGCGACGGACGGGTCGCGGTCGTCCTCGAGCGGGCGACGGGCGCGCGTTCGGCAACCGTGCGCCTCGAGGCGTTCGGCGCCACCGCCCGCGAGCGAGAGGTCGCGACCCTCCTGGCCCGCGGCCTCTCGCGTGCCGAGATGGCCGAGACCCTCGTCGTCTCCCCGCACACCGTCGACGACCACGTCAAGAACCTCTACGAGAAGGTCGGCGTCGCCTCGCGGCAGGAGCTCGTCGCTCGCGTCTTCCTCGACGAGTACCTCCCCGAGGTCGTGCGCCAGACGCCGCTGACGTCGCGCGGGCGCTTCGACCGCGAGTAGGACGCACGCTCCCGCACCCGCCCGCGTGGGCGGTCGGTGCGATCCAAAGTGGAGACGACTGGTTCGGTTGCTGCGAAGAACCCGCTTGGTGCGGGGCGCGAGCGGGGTCGTGCTCCCTGTTTGCAACCCAGGCCGGCGGGCGGAGCGCGTGCTCTGCCTCCGGCGTCGCGGTTACAGTCGCGAAATCGGCGACCAGGCGACACTTCCGCTGCCGGACGACCCGGCGCTCGGCGCAGCCGCGGCGGCGCTGAACGGCGCGGGGTACTGGGCGGAGCTCGTGGACCACGAGTGGCGCCTCGTGTTCATGACCGATGAGCTGCGGTTCAGCTACGGCTCCCTGCTCGGACGCGTGACGGTGCCGCTCGGCGCGTTCTACTTCGGGCCGGAGGCGACCGCATCGCGGCTGGGCGGGCGCGTCGGCCCCAACACCATGGACATCCAGCGGACCCAGTTCGCCGCGCTGGGACCGTGGGCGCTCGGCGACCTGCGCGGCGGCCGCGACGCCCTCGTCGGCATGGTGATCCCCGAGCTGCGCGATCTCGCAGCGGAGCTGCAACCGGAGCCCGCGCCGGCGCTGACCTGGGAGCAGCAGAGTGCCGGGGCCCGCGGCGGTCGGCTCGACATCCCGGCGACCGGCGTGCGGATCCACGCAGCCGACGGCCGCCTCGCGGGGACCGCGATCCTCTACAAGCCGGCGGCGGGCATGGCCACCCTCTCGACCATGGCGGCCCAGGGCGATCTGGGCCACTTCGACCGGATGCAGGCCGTCGCGCACGCCGCCCGGCGGCCGGCCGCGATCCTGTTCGCCGACCTCGAAGGGTCGTCGAGTCTCTCCCGGCGCCTGTCGACCGCGAGCTACTTCGCGCTCGGACGGCGGTTCGTCAGCGCCGCGGACGCGTGCGTTGTCGAGGCCGGCGGCCTGGTCGGCCGGCACGTCGGCGACGGGATCGTGGCGTTCTTCCTCGCCGAGACCGCGGGATCGGAGTCCGCGGCCGCACGCGCGTGCATCGCCGCCGCCCGCGACCTCCGACGCGCGATGGCCGACGTGGCCACGCGGAGCGGGCTCGAGGAGGCTGACGCCGTCCTGCGCTTCGGCATGCACTGGGGATCGACGCTCTACGTGGGGCAGATCGTCTCGGTCGGGCGCAGCGAGGTCACCGCACTCGGGGACGAGGTCAACGAGGGCGCCCGCATCGAAGCGTGCGCGACCGGTGGACGTGCGCTCGCTTCGAAGAGCCTCGTCGAGCGCCTCGAGCCCGGCGACGCGGCGGCGCTGAACATCGACGCCGACAGCATCACCTACGTGCCCCTCGCCGACCTCCCGACTGCGACCGAGAAGGCCCGCCACGACGCTCCGGCGATCGCCGTCTGCGAGCTGTAGAGCCCGGCAGCCGCAGGGCCGGGCCGAAGATGGAGACGGTGGGAATCGAACCCACGTCCGCAATCGCGTGAAAGGTGACGTCTACGAGCGTATCCGGCACTCTGATCTCGCCTCACGCTCGCCTTGCCGGCGGGGTTGCGTGGGGCCAGCCCTCTGAAGATGTCCCCGGTTCGGCGAAGGCAGACCTCCCCGGGTGAAGCCGGCATATCTGATTCCAGGAACCCCCGCGGCCGGCCGGCGGGGCCCGAAACCTCACGGTCTAGCTGTTGCTAGACGGCGAGGGCGTACTCGTGAGAGTCCGCACATATGGTTTTGCCGGGGTTTTACGAGGCCTCCGGCACCTCGGCTCGCAACCACCCCCACGAACCGACCGCGTCGAAGCCTGTCGTCCCCGGGGTGTTCCTGCACAGCAAGGATAGCCCGGAACCGTGGCGGTGGCGCGCGGGCGCTCAACATCCGTAGATCTCCGCAAGAGGAATACGGGAATGGGCCTACCGCTGCCGGATCGGCGCGGAATATTCTCCGGCCCCGTGACCGCTCTCGACCTCGCCCGCCTCCAGTTCGCCACGACGACGATCTTCCATTTCCTGTTCGTGCCGCTGTCGATCGGCCTGGCGTTCTACGTCGCGGTCTGCCAGACGCTCCACTACCGCACGGGCAAGGAGATCTACGCGCGCCAGGTCAACTTCTTCGGGAAGCTGATGCTGATCTCGTTCGCGGTCGGCGTGGTGACCGGGATCATCCAGGAGTTCCAGTTCGGCATGAACTGGTCGGAGTACTCGCGCTTCGTGGGCGACATCTTCGGCGCGCCGCTCGCGATGGAGGCGCTGATCGCCTTCTTCCTCGAGTCGACGTTCATCGGCTTCTGGATCTTCGCGAAGGGCCGCGTCTCCCCGCGCACCCACCTCGTCTCGATCTGGCTCGTCTCGATCGGCACCGCCCTCTCGGCGTTCTTCATCATCGCCGCGAACTCCTGGATGCAGCACCCCGTCGGCTACAAGATGGTCAACGGCAAGCCCAGGCTCGACAGCATCTGGGCGGTCGTCACGAACAACACCGCGCTCGCGGCCTACGTGCACGTGCTGATGGCATCGGCGATCACCGTGGGCCTCGTCGTCATCGGCGTCAGCGCCTGGCAGATGAAGCGCGGGCACGAGGTCGCGCTGTTCACGAGCGCGCTGAAGATCGCACTGCCGATCGCGTGCGTCGGCGTGATCGGCGGCTTCCTCGCCGGCGATCAGCTCGCGCTGCTGCTCGTCAAGCAGCAGCCGATGAAGATGTCGGCCGCCGAGGCGCTGTTCGAGACCGAGGGCCCGGCGGCGTTCTCGCTGTTCGCGACCGGCGACTTCACGCGCGACCCCGGCAGCACGAACCGCAACCTGAAGATCCCGCACATGCTCTCCGTCCTGGCGACGCGCACGTGGGACGGCAAGGTCGTCGGCATCAACGAGCTCGAACGCCGCGACATCGCGAAGTACGGCCCGGGCGAGTACGTCCCGTACGTCGCCGTCATCTACTGGTCGTTCCGCGTGATGGTCTACACGTGGGGGCTGATGGCGCTGCTGGCGCTGATCGGCATCGTGCTGTGGCGGCGCGGCAAACTCGAGACCAGCCGGCGGTTCCAGACGTTCGCGATCTGGATGGCCGTCGCGCCGTTCATCGTGAACACGGCCGGGTGGGTGATGACCGAGGTGGGGCGCCAGCCATGGATCGTCCAGGGCCTGCTGCAGACCAAGGACGCCAACTCGCCGCTCGTCTCCGCCGCCCAGGTGGCCGGCACGCTGATCGGCTTCACGCTGGTCTTCACCGCGCTCGGCGGCGTGGCCCTGTGGATCTTCCTGAAGTACGTGCGCAAGGGCGCGCCCGAGCCGGACGCGACGCCCAGAGCCGACAACGTCCCCGACCTGACGCTCGCGTACTAGGAGGAGCCGATCATGGACGTCGACTACAGCTTCCTGCAGGCCCTCTGGTTCATCCTGATCGCCGTCCTGTGGATCGGGTTCTTCGTGCTCGAAGGCTTCGACTTCGGGGTCGGCATGCTCCTGCGCCACGTCGGCAGGACGGAGAACGACCGGCGCGCGATCCTGCACTCGATCGGGCCGATGTGGGATGGCAACGAGGTCTGGCTGATCACGGCGGGCGGCGCGATGTTCGCGGCCTTCCCGCTCTGGTACGCCTCGCTCTTCTCGGGCTTCTACATCGCGCTCTTCCTCGTGCTGTTCGCGCTGATCATCCGCGGCGTGTCGTTCGAGTTCTGGGCCAAGGACGACCGCCCGGCGTGGCGCGCCACGTGGGAATGGGCGACGGTCATCGGCTCGTTCCTGGCCAGCCTGCTGTTCGGCGTCGCCTGGGCGAACATCGTCCGCGGCGTGCCGATCAACGCCAAGCAGAACTTCACCGGCGACCTCTTCACGCTGCTCAACCCCTACGCGCTGCTCGGCGGCGTCACGCTCGTGCTGCTGTTCCTCTCCCACGGAGCGATCTTCCTGAACATGAAGACCGGTGGTGAGCTGCCGGAGCGTGCCCGCGCCGTCGCGCGCTGGGCCTCCCCCGCCGCCGCCGTGGCCGGTGTCGGCTTCCTCATCTGGACGCTCGATCATCATGGACGACCGCACCGGCGTCACCGTGGCCGTCGCCGTCGCGGCGATCATCGCCGCGCTGCTGCTGGCGACCGCCGCCGTCGCCGAGCTCGTGCGGCGCCCAGGCGTCGCGTTCATCGTCAGCACCGGCGCGATCGTGATGCTCTTCGTCACGCTGTTCGTCGACCTCTTCCCGAACGTCATGCCGTCGTCGACGAGCTCGGCGTTCAACCTGACGATCGCCAACACGTCCTCGTCACACATGACGCTGACCCTGATGGCGATCGTCGCCGCGGTCATGGTCCCGATCGTCCTGGCCTACACCGCCTGGGCATACTGGGTCTTCCGCAAGCGCGTCTCGCCCGAGGAGTTCGACCTGACGACGAAGAACCCGATCGACCTGATGCAGGGCAAGACCGGCGCCGGCGAGGCCGGGGCCTCGCCCGCCGCCTGACCGCGTGGCCGTCGCCGCTGACCGCGACGCCGCGCGGCGCGTCGACCAGCGGCTGCTGCGCTCGACCCGGTCGGCGCGCGTGCCGCTGGCGGGCGCAGTGCTCCTCGGGGCGCTCAGCGCCGCCCTCGTCGTCGCGCAGGCGGTGCTGCTCGGCCGGATCGTCGCGCGCGCGTTCCTGGACGGGCAGAGCGTCGCCGACCTGCAGCGCGACCTGATCGTCCTCGCCTGCGTCGTCGCCGCCCGCGCGCTCTGCGCCGCGGGCTTCGAGACGTCGGGGCGCCTCGGCGCCGGGCGCGTGATGTCCGAGCTGCGCGGGCGCCTGACCGAGCACATCCTGCGCGCGCGCCCGACCGGCCTGCGCGACCAGCGGACCGGCGACCTCGTGGCGACTGCGGTTCAGGGCGTCGACGCGCTCGAGGCCTACTTCGCGCGCTACCTGCCGCAGGTGGTGCTGGCCGTGCTCGTCCCGCTCGTGATCCTCGCCTACGTCTTCCCGAACGACCTCGCCGCCGGGAGTCATCCTGCTGCTGACGGTCCCGATGATCCCGCTGTTCATGATCCTCATCGGCCTCGCCGCGCGAACGTCGACCGACAAGCGCTGGCAGACGCTGTCGCTGCTCAGCGCGCACTTCCTCGACGTCGTGCGCGGGCTGGAGACGCTGCGCGCCAACGACCGCGACCGCGCCCAGGAGCAGACGCTCGAGCAGGCCGGGGAGGCCTACCGCCGCCAGACGATGCAGACGCTCCGCATCGCCTTCCTGTCCGCGCTCGTGCTCGAGCTGCTGGCGATGATCGGCGTGGCGCTCGTCGCCGCGACCGTCGCCGTGCAGCTGATCGACGGGAACATCAGCTTCGAGGTCGGCCTGGCCGTGCTGCTGCTCGCGCCCGAGCTGTACCTGCCGGTGCGCCTCGTCGGCCAGCAGTTCCACGCGAGCACCGACGGGCTGGCCGCCGCCGGTCAGCTCTTCGACGTGCTCGACACGCCGGCCGCGGTCAGCGCACCGGACGATCCGCTGCCGGCGCCCGACCCGCGAACGGCGCCGGTCGCCCTGGAGAACGTGACGTTCGCCCACCCGGGCCGCGGCGCGCCGGTCCTCGACGGCGTCTCGCTCGAGCTGCGCCCGGGGGAGCTCGTCGCGCTCGTCGGGCCCAGCGGCGAGGGCAAGAGCACGCTCGCCGCGCTCCTCCTGCGCCTGCTGGACCCCGACGAGGGCCACGTCACCTGCGACGCGATCGACCTGCGTGCGTGCGCGCCCGAGGCCTGGCGGCGGCAGGTCGCCTGGGTGCCCCAGCGCCCGACGCTGTTCGCGGGGACGATCGCCGACAACGTGCGTCTCGCGCTGCCCGGGGCGAGCGATGAGGCGGTGCGCGCGGCCGCTCGTGACGCCGGGCTCGACGACGTGCTCATGACGCTCCCGGAAGGCCTTCTCACGCGCGTCGGCGAAGGCGGCCGCAGACTGTCGGCGGGCGAGGCGCAGCGCGTGGCGATCGCGCGGGCGTTCCTGCGCGACGCGCCGCTCGTCGTCCTCGACGAGCCGACCGCGCACCTGGACTCAGGGTCGGCGGCCGCCGTCGGCGCGGCCGTCGAACGCCTGGCGGCGGGCCGCACGACGCTCCTGATCGTGCACCGGGCGGCGCTCGCACGGCGTGCGGACCGCGTCGTGCGGCTCTCCGGCGGGCGCCTCGTGGAGCAGCCGTCCGAGCGCGAGGTGCCGGCGTGAGCGCCCAGCCCGCAGCCGCGCCGGCGACGCGCTGGGCCCCCCTGCGACGCGCCGCCGCGCTCGTCCACCCGCGACGCCGGCGCCTGGCGCTCTCGATCCTGCTCGGGGCCGGCGCGATCCTCGCCGCCGTCGCACTGCTCTCCGTCGCCGGCGTCCTGATCAGCAAGGCCGCGCTGCGCCCGGAGATCCTCAGCCTCACCGTCTGGACCGTCAGCGTCCGCGCGCTGGCGATCACGCGGGCGGTGCTGCGCTACCTCGAGCGCCTCGTCTCCCACGACCTCGCCTTCCGGGTGCTTGCCGACCTGCGCGTGCGCTTCTTCAAGCGCCTCTCGCCGCTCGTGCCCGAAGGCCTCGCCGGGCTGCGCGGCGGCGACGTCCTGAGCCGCTTCGTCGCCGACGTCGACACGCTCCAGGATCTCTACCTGCGCGCACTCGGACCGCCGCTGATCGCCGGCGTCGTGATCGTCGCGGTCGGCGTGGCGATGGCGATCGTGCTCCCGGTCGGCGCCGTGGTGCTCGTCGTCCGCGCTCGTCGCCGCCGCAGCTGGTCGTGCCTGCGCTGGCGGGCGCCGCGACCCGCGCCTCCGGCCGGCGCCAGGCCCCCGCGCGCGCAGAGCTCACCGCCGAGCTGGTCGAGGTGGTGCAGGGCGCGCCGGAGCTCGCCCTCGCCGGCCGCGAGGACGACTGGGCCGCCCGCGTGCTCGCCGCCGACGCCCGCCTGATGCGCACCCAGCGCCGCGATGCGATCGTCGCCGGCCTGGCGATGGGCATGGGCGGGCTGATCGCTGCCGCGGCGCTGCTCGGCGTGACGATCGCCGGCGTCGCGGCGACGCACGACGGCACGCTCGACGGGATCCTGCTCGCGGCGACCGTCTTCGTCGCGCTCGGCGCGTTCGAGGCCGTGATGCCGCTCCCGGACGCCGCCCAGCGGCTCAACGCGTGCGCTGCGGCGGCGCAGCGCCTCGAGGAGATCACCTCCGCGCCCGTTCCCGTGGCCGACCCGCCGGACCCGCGACCGCTGCCCCCGGCCGGCGACCTGCTCGTCAGCGGCGCGTCCGTGCGGTTCCCGGGCCGCGAGGACGCCGCGCTCGACGACGTCACCCTGCGCGTGGCACCCGGCGCGCGCGTCGCCGTCGTCGGCCGCAGCGGCGCCGGGAAGACGACGCTCGCGCGGCTGCTCGTGCGCTTCCGCGACCCGGACGCGGGCGTCGTCGAGCTCGGCGGGCTCGACCTGCGCAGCACCGGCCAGGACGCGCTGCGGCACGCCGTCCGCCTGGCGAGCCAGGACGCGCACCTCTTCACGACGACCGTGCGCCAGAACGTGCTGCTCGCGCGGCCGCAGGCCGGCGACGCCGACGTCCTCGCCGCGCTCGACCGCGCCGGGCTGGGAGCGTGGATCGCCGGCCTCCCCGAAGGCCTGGACACGCAGGTCGGCGAGGACGGCGCCGAGGTCTCCGGCGGCCAGCGCCGGCGGATCGCGCTCGCGCGGGCGTTCCTGGCCGACGCCCGGTTCCTGATCCTCGACGAGCCGACGGCGCACCTCGACCCGCGCGGGGCGCGCGAGCTGCTGGCGACGCTCGGAGCCGACCGGCGCGATGCCCGCGGCATCCTCGTGATCTCGCACACCGTCGAAGGCCTCGAGGCGTTCGACGAGATCGTCGTGCTCGACGGCGGGCGTGTGGCCGAGCGCGGCACGCATGCCGAGCTGATCGCGCGCGGGGGTGCGTTCGCGACGCTCGTCGCGGCCGGCTGACGGCGCGGATAGGGTGCTCGCGTGAGCGCCGGGGTCCAGCAGGCTGTCCGCTCGATCCGGCAGGTCCTGCGCGCGGCGTTCGCCACAGCCGACCTGCGCCGGCTGCAGTTCGCCTGGGCGGCCGCCTCGGTCGCCCACTGGGCGGGGACGATCGCGCTCGCCGTGTACGCCTACAGCGTCGGGGGCGCGACGGCGGTCGGGCTGCTCGCGCTCCTGCGGCTGCTGCCGGCGGCCTTCACCGCGCCGTTCACCAGCCTGCTGGCCGACCGCCACTCGCGCCGCGACGCGCTGCTCTTCTCCGCGCTCGCCCGGCTGGGCACGCGGCGTCCTCATCGCCGCCGCGGTCCTGGCCGGCCTCCCGTTCGGCGCCGTCGTCGCGCTGGCGGCGCTGCAGACGATCGTCGGGACGATCTACAAGCCGGCGCAGGCCGCGCTGCTGCCCCAGCTCGCCGCCTCCCCGCAGCAGATGGCCGCCGCGAACGCGATCTGGACGACGATCGAGAGCGCCGGGTTCGTCGTCGGCGCGCTCGCGGGCGGCTGGCTCATCGCCGGCCTCGCACCCGCCACCGCGCTCGCCATCGCGGCGCTGCCGTTCGGGGTCGCGGCGCTGCTGCTCGCACGGATCCGCCGCGACCCGCGTCCCAGCGCATCGCGTCCCGATGGCGGAGTCGCGGATCCGCCGCGAGGCGCTCCTGGGCTTTCATACGGTGATCGCCGACCGGCGCCTGCGAACGCTGGTCGGCACGCTCACCGCGACGACGTTCGTCGAGGGCATGATCGACACGCTGATCGTCGTCGTCGCGCTCGATCAGCTCGCGCTCTCCGACGCGAGCGTCGGATACCTGAACGCGCTGTGGGGCCTGGGCGGCATCGTCGGCGGGGTCGTGGCGCTCGGGTTGCTGGGGCGCGGCCGGCTCGCCGCCGGCCTGACGTTCGGCTCGCTGATGATCGGCCTGCCGCTGATCGCGCTCGCGGCCTTCACGAGCGTCGCCGTCGCGCTGGCGGTGATGCTCGCCGTCGGCGTCGGCTACTCACTCGTCGAGACGGCCGGCCTGACGCTGATGCAGCGCCTCGCCTCCGACGAGGTGCTCGGGCGCGTGTTCGGCGTCGTCGAGAGCACCTACGTCGCCTCGACCGGCATCGGCGCGGCGACGGCTCCGGCGCTGATCTCGCTGGTCGGGGTGCGCGGCGCGCTCGCCGTCGTCGGGGCGGCGCTTCCGCTGCTCGCGGTCGTCCGCTGGCGCACGCTCGCCCGCTACGAGGCCGGCTCGCCGATCCCCGAGCGCCAGTTCGAGCTGCTGCGCGGAGTCCCGCTGTTCGCCCCGCTCCCCGTCGCCTCGGTGGAGAACCTCGCGCTGCGGCTGAGCCCGGTCAGCGTCGCCGCGGGCCAGGAGGTGATCCGCCAGGGCGACGTCGGCGACCGGTTCTACGTGATCGCCGACGGGGAGGTCGAGGTGCTCGTCGACAGCGGGCACGTCCGCATCGAGCGCGGCGGCGAGTTCTTCGGCGAGATCGCACTCCTCAACGGCTCGCGGCGCACGGCCACCGTGCGGGCGAGCGACGCCCGCACTGCTCTACGCACTGGAGAGCGAGGAGTTCATCGCGTCGGTCACCGGGAACCTGCGCTCCGTCCAGGCGGCCGGCGACGTGATCGGCGAACGGCTCGCCCGCCAGCCGGCGTCCTGACCCGCAGACGACGACGCGCCCCTCTTGCGAGGAGCGCGTCGCGTGCAGCGCGCGCCCGGTTCGGGGGGTGAGCAGGCGCAGCAAATCAGGGACGCGGGCCGAGCTGCTGTGGGGTCCCCTCGACCCGGTCCGCGACCCGTTGCCAGGTGCGATCCGGGGAGGGAGGCGTGGCCTCACACCCCTCGGCCTTCGCTCTTTGCGGCTCGGCACCGCGTCTGGGTAGAACCTATGCCGGTCCGTCGAAGGGGGTCAAGAGCGCTTCCCGGGATCAACCCGCAATCTGCGGAAAATTGGTTGAGCGGGACCCGCCACGGCGCTTGAATATCCTCGCGCCATGACCGATACCGTCGTGAACGACGTCACCTGGGATCTCGACCACCTCGTGGACGGGGGCGGCCCCGAGGCGTGTGACCGCTATCTCGCCGAGGCCGACGAGCGCGCGGGCGCATTCTCCAGCCGCCACGCCGGCGAGGTCGCGGCCCTCGACGGCCCCGGGCTGTCCGAGGCGATGGCGGAGCTCGGCGCGATCGCCGAGCTCGTGGGCCGCGCCGGCAACTACGCGCACCTGCGCTTCGCCGCCGACACCGAGGACCCCGTCAACGGCGCACTGATCGCCCGCGTCGGTGAGCGCGCCACCGCGATCGAGACGCAGCTCCTGTTCTTCGACCTCGAGTGGGCGGAGGTCGGCGACGCGGCGGCCGACGCGCTGCTGGCGGCGGATGGCCTGGAGACGGTCCGCCACCACCTGCAGACCGTCAGGCGCTACCGGCCCCATCTGCTCACCGAGCCCGAGGAGAAGATCGTCGCCGAGAAGTCGGTGACCGGCCGCGACGCGTGGACGCGCCTCTTCAGCGAGCTCACGAGCGCGCTGCGCGTCGATCTGCCGGACGAGTCCGAGCCCGTCGCACTGGAGATCGCGCTCAGCCGCCTGCACTCGCCCGATCGCGGCGAGCGTCAGACGGCGGCCGAAGCCGTGACGGCCGCGCTGGAGCCCGGGCTGCGCACCCGTGCCTACCTGTACAACACGCTCCTGCAGGACAAGGCGACCGACGACCGGCTGCGCCGCTTCCCGACCTGGATCTCGAGCCGCAACCTCTCGAACGAGGCGAGCGACGAGTCGGTCGACGCGCTGATCGACGCCGTCCGCCAGAACTACGACCTGCCGCAGCGCTGGTACCGGCTGAAGGCGCAGCTGCTCGGCCTCGACCGCCTCGCCGACTACGACCGCGCGGCGTCCGTCGCCGACGAGGACGAGGTCGAGATCGGCTGGGACGAGGGTCGCGAGATGGTCCTCGACGCCTACGCCGACTTCTCGCCCCAGCTGGGCGACCTCGTCAGCCGGTTCTTCGACGAGCGCTGGATCGACGCGCCGGTGCGCCCCGGCAAGCGCGGCGGCGCGTTCTGCGCGTACACGGTCCCGAGCGTGCATCCGTACGTGATGCTCAACTGGACCGCCAAGCGCCGCGACGTGATGACGCTCGCGCACGAGCTCGGGCACGGCGTCCACGCGGCGCTCGCCATCCCGCGCGGCATCTTCGAGCAGCACACGCCGCTGACCGTCTGCGAGACGGCCTCGGTGTTCGGGGAGACGCTGGTGTTCCATCGCCTGCTCGAGGCCGCCGAGACGCCGGCCTCCCGGCTGACGCTGCTCGCCGAGAACATCGAGAACTCGATCGCCACGGTGTTCCGCCAGACCGCGATGAACCGGTTCGAGAACGGGGCCCACACGGCGCGCCGCGAGGAGGGCGAGCTGTCGGTCGAGCGCCTCGGCGACCTGTGGCAGGAGTCGCAGGAGGAGCTGCTCGGTGACGCCGTCGAGGTGACGCCCGGCTACCGCGCCTGGTGGTCCTACGTCCCGCATTTCATCGGCTCGCCGGGCTACGTCTACGCGTACGCCTACGGCCAGCTGCTGGCGCTGTCGGTCTACGGGCGCTACCTGGAGGAGGGCGAGGGCTTCGTCCCCACCTATCTCGAGATGCTCGCCGCCGGCGGGTCGAAGAGCCCGGAGGACCTGGCGCAGATCGCCGGCCTGGACCTCACCGACCCCGGCTTCTGGCAGCAGGGGCTCGCAGCTCGTCCGCGGCGAGCTCGACGAGGCCGAGAAGGCCGCCGCCGCGGTCCTGGAGGAACGCTCCGCGGCGCGCGTCGTGAGGCCGCTCCCGCACGCGTTCGACGCGCTCGACCTCGACGGCCGCGTCGCGCTCGTGACGGGCGCGGGCGCAGCGGACGGCATCGGGTTCGCGACGGCCGCGGCGCTCGCCCGCCGCGGCGCCCGCGTCGGCATCGTCTCGACGACCGACCGCATCCGCGCCCGCGCCGAGGAGCTCGCCGGCGAGGGCGCCGAGGTGCTCGGGCTGGTCGCGGACCTGCGCGACGAGGACGAGGCCGTCGGCGTGTTCGACACCGTGCGCGACGCGTGGGGCGTCATCGACGTCCTGGTGAACAACGCGGGGATGGTGCAGGTCGGCGAGGAGCTCGTCGAGCCGCAGTTCGCCGACATGAGCGCCGACCGCTGGGCGGGCGAGCTGGAGCGCACGCTCGGGATCACGGTGCGGATGACGCGGCTCGTCGTCCCGGCGATGCGCGGCATCGGGCGCGGCCGGATCGTGAACGTCAGCTCGGTCACCGGGCCCTATGCGGCGTACCCCGGCGCATCGGCATATGCCGCCGCCAAAGCGGCGATCGACGGGCTGACGCGGGCGCTGGCCGTCGAGCTCGGCCCGTTCGGGATCACCGTCAACAGCGTCGCCCCCGGCTGGATCGCCACGGGGTCGCTGACCACGCCCGAGGCCGAGGCCGGCGCGCACACGCCGCTCGGGCGCAACGGGCGCCCGGCGGAGGTCGCCGAGGTGCTCGCGTTCCTCGCCGCCGACGCCGCCTCCTACGTGACCGGGCAGTCCTGGATCGTCGACGGCGGGAACCTCGTCCAGGAGATGAAGGGCTAGCGCTCGTCGTCGCGCGGGGACTAGGCTCGCGCGATGAGCGAGCGCGGACTGACACGCCGGCAGGTGCTCGGAACCGCCGCGGCGGGCGCGGCGGCGGCCGGGCCTGGCGAGCGTGCCCGGCGCGGCGCTCGCGGCCAGGCGCACGCGCAGGGCGGACGTCGTCGTGATCGGCGCCGGCCTGGCCGGCCTGACGGCGGCCCGCAACGTCGTGACGCGCGGGCCGTTCGGTGATCGTCCTCGAGGCACGCGACCGCGTGGGCGGGCGGACGTCGAACCAGAGCATCGGCGGCGGTGAGATCACGGAGATCGGCGGCGAGTACGTCGGCCCGACGCAGGACCGCATCCTCGCGCTCGCCAAGGCCGTCGGGGTGACGACGTTCGACACCTACAACAGCGGCTCGAACGTCCTGATCGTCGGCGGGCAGCGCTCGCTCTACGACGCCGTGCCCGGCATCCCCGGCGACAAGGACGTCACCGGCCGCGCTGGTCGCCACGCTGAAGCTCGACGAACTGGCCAAGCAGCTGCCGATCAACGCGCCCTGGACCGCGAAGCGTGCGAAGGAGTGGGACCGCCAGAGCTTCGCGCAGTGGCGCGACGCCGAGGTGCCGACCGCGGCGGCGCGGGCGATCTTCGATGCGGCGTGCGCAGGCCGTCTGGGGCGCCGACCCCGAGCAGATCTCACTCCTGTACGTGCTGATCTACACGGCGGCCGCCGGCAACGAGAAGACGCCCGGGAGCTTCCTCAAGCTCCTGACGACGAAGGACGGCGCGCAGGAGCGCCGCTTCACCGGCGGCTCGCAGGTGATCAGCCAGCGCGTCGCCGACCGCCTCGGGTCCCGCGTGATCCTGAAGGCGCCGGTGCGCCGGATCGCCCAGGACGCACACGGCGTGCGCGTCCTCGCCGACGGCGTGACAGTCGAGGCCGCGCGCGTGGTCGTCGCGGTCCCGCCCGCGCTGGCTCGCGACATCCGTTACGCGCCGTCCCTGCCGGCCGACAAGCTCGGCATCCTGCGCGCGTTCGTCCCCGGGAACCTCGCCAAGTGCGAGGCCGTGTACGAGACCCCGTTCTGGCGCCAGGCGGGCCTCAGTGGCCAGGGCGTCAGCGACGGCGGCGCGACGAACACGATCTTCGACAACAGCCCGCCCGATGGAAGCCCCGGGATCCTGTTCGGCTTCGTCGGCGGCCGCAACAAGGCGCCGTGGGCCAAGCTCCCGGCGCGCCGAGCGCCGGGCACAGGTCCTCGACACCTTCGCGGCGTTCGTCGGCGACGCGCGCGCGGTCCCCGGTCGACTACATCGAGCAGGACTGGTCCAAGGAGAAGTGGAACAAGGGCTGCCCGGTCGGGCACACCGCCCCCGGAGCGCTGACGAAGCACGGCGCCGCGCTGCGACGTGCCACCGGCCGCCTGCACTGGGCGGGGACGGAGACCTCGCCGTACTGGCTCGGGTACATGGACGGTGCGGTGCGCTCGGGCGAGCGCGCCGCGAAGGAGGCGCTCACCGCGCTGAAGCGCTAGTACCCGCGGCCGGCACGAGCCGGGCCTGCAGTAGTCTCGAACGCGTGCGAGCGTCAAAGGCTCCGATCGTGCTCGTCGGAGTCCTCGTCTGGGCGATGGTCGCAACGTCCGGCGCCGCGGCGCAGGCCCCACGGGCGTGCACGGCTGCCGACCTCTCCGGCACCACGACGCCGGTCGAGCTCGAGCAGGACTTCGCCGACCACTCGACGGCCTCCACGCTCGCGGTCGGCAGACCGTACGCCGCAGTCGTCCTGCCGGAAGAGGCGATCAGCCGCGACAGCGGGCGCAACACCGGGCTGCGGGACGGCAGCGCGCGCGTGACCGGCCCGAGCGGGCTGCTCGTCGCCGAGCGCGATGACGCCGACCGCGGCCGGCACGTCTTTGCGTTCACACCGACGGCGCCCGGGATGCTGCATCTCGACTTCGCCTGGATCGTCGACATCGACAAGGGACGGCCGACCGCCGACGCCTGCGCCGCCTCGGCCGCGGTGAACCTGCCCGTCCACGCGCCGCGCCCGATCACGACGAAGGCGACGTTCACCGGGAGCTCCGGGCCGGGCGGCTCGGGCCTCGCCGGGTACCGGCTGCGTCTCGTCCTGCCGCCCCCGGATGGCCTGCCCGAGGCGCAGGCGCGCGCCCCGGGCCCGGTGACGATGCTCGTTCGCCTGCGTCGCGGCACGACCAGGCCGCCGGGCCGCACAGCCAAGGTGGCGTACAAGGTCACCTACCGCTACGACCAGCGGGCCGAGTTCCTCACGACCGGCGGCCAGGGCCCGGACTACGTCGCGAGGTACTTCTCCAACATCAGCTGGGACTCCAGCGGCCTGGAGATCGGATGCAACCCCAACGCGCCGCGCCGCGGGCTGCGCTTCGCCGTGTCCGTCGAGGTCCGGCAGGGCGGCAAGCTGGTCGGCGGGATGCGAGCGGGCGGCATCTGCAAGTCCGAGCGCTTCCGGCGCAAGGACGGAGTGACGATGGTCACCCGCACCCGGGCGCGCATGGTCAGGCGCTCGTTCGCGGCGAGCCCCTGAGGCGCTACTCGCGGTTTGCCTCGCGCAGTGCGCGCTGCATGTCGCGCTTGGTCTCGCGCTCCTTGATCGCCTCACGCTTGTCGAAGCGGTCCTTGCCGCGCGCGAGGGCGATCTCGACCTTGGCGCGCGAATCCTTGAAGTACAGCCGCATCGGCACGAGCGTCAGGCCGCGCTCGCGCTGACGGTCGACCAGGCGCTCGATCTCGCGCCGGTGGGCCAGCAGCTTGCGCGGGCGCTCGGGCTCGTGGTTCTCGCGCGCCGCGGGCCCGTAGGGCGGGATGTGGACGTTGTGGAGCCAGAGCTCGCCGTCGGTCACGTGGGCGTACCCGTCCTTGATCGTCGCCGACCCCTCGCGCAGCGCCTTGACCTCGGTCCCCTGCAGCACGATGCCGCATTCGAGCCGGTCGAGCAGCTCATAGCGGTACCCCGCCTGCCGGTTCGTGGCGACGTCACCCGGTGCGAACTTCTTCTTTGCGCCCTTTGCCATCGCCACCGAGCCTAGTGGACGGCAGGTGGCAGGAATCGTCCGGTATTGGTCCTTGCTGCCACGGCCGCGACCCGCCACGATGCACCCATGCGCCGAATCGTCATCGTGGCCTTCCCCGACGTGCAGGCCCTCGACGTCGCGGGGCCGGCCGAGGTGTTCACACAGGCCGGCGGGTACCACGTCCAGGTCGCGGCGCCCGCCGTGGGGCCGCTGGCCACCGGGAGCGGCTACGCACTGGTGCCCGAGCTCGCGCTGGCCGACGTGCGCGGCCCGATCGACACGCTGATGGTCGCCGGTGGCGAAGGGACGCGGGCGGCCGTCGCCGACGAGCAGCTCGTGGCCTGGATCGCCTCCACCGCGCCGCGCGCCCGGCGCATCGCCTCCGTCTGCACGGGGGCGTTCCTGCTGGCCCGCGCCGGCCTGCTCGACGGGCGCCGCGTGACGACGCACTGGCAGTGGTGCGACGAGCTCGCGCGGCGATTCCCGCTCGTCGACGTCGATCCGGACCCGATCTTCGTCGCGGACGGCGACGTGCGAACGTCGGCCGGCGTCACCGCGGGGATGGACCTCGCGCTGGCGCTCGTCGAGGAGGATCTCGGCCCGCAGGCCGCGCTCGAGGTGGCGCGCGCGCTCGTCCTCTTCATGCGCCGGCCGGGCGGGCAGGCACAGTTCAGCGCCGGCCTGGCCGCGCAGGGTGCCACCCTCGCCCCGCTGCGCGAGCTGCAGGCGTGGATGGCGGACCACCTCGGCGCGGATCTCAGCGTCGGAGCGCTCGCCGCACGCGCCCAGATGAGCGAGCGGACGTTCGCGCGCGCCTTTCGCCGCGAGACCGGCCGGACGCCCGCGGACTACGTCGAGGCGCTGCGCATCGAACGCGCACGCGTGCTGCTGGAGAGCACGCCCGCACAGGTCGACGCCGTCGCCGCCGCATGCGGGTTCGGGACCGTCGAGACCATGCGCCGCGCCTTCGCCCGCCGCACCGGCGTCACCCCCACCGACTACCGCCGCCGTTTCGCGGCCTGACCAGGAGGACCACCATGGACATCGCCATTCCCCTGTACGACCGTTTCACCGCCCTCGACGCGATCGGCCCCTACGAGGTCCTCTCACGCCTGCCGGAGGCGAAGGTCACGTGGCTGGCGCACGAGCCCGGGCTCGTGCGCACCGACAACCACATGCTGGCACTGGAATGCACGGCGGCATTCGAGGAGCTGCCCTCGCCCGACGTCATCGTCGTCCCCGGCGGGATCGGCACGCGCGACCTGCTGGAGGACGCAGCGCATCCTGAGCTGGCTGCGCGGAGCTCATGCGACGTCGACCTGGACGACCTCGGTCTGCACCGGGTCGCTGCTCCTGGGCGCCGCGGGCATCCTCGACGGCCTGCGCGCCACGACGCACTGGCTCGAGCTCGAGGCGCTCGCGGACTTCGGCGCCGAGCCGACGGAGGAGCGCGTCGTGCCCCAGGGGAAGGTCGTGACCTCGGCGGGCGTCTCCTCGGGGATCGACATGGGCCTCTGGCTCGCCGGGCAGATCGCCGGTGACGACTACGCGCGGGCGATCCAGCTGCTGATCGAGTACGACCCCGAGCCCCCGTACGACTGCGGCTCGACCCGCAAGGCCGGGCCGCAGATGACCGAGTTCGTGCGTCAGGCGACCGCAAGCTTCCGCTGACACCGGCCCTTCCCGCAAGCCCCCACCAGGGGGTGGCCCGTCTCGACCACCGCATACGTCGGCGAGACGGGCCACCCCTCGCGGGCGTCGGCTATGAGGCCTCGGCCGGGGCCAGGTCGACGCGCCCGCGCGCAGTCTCGATCCGCTCGACGCGGACGCTGACCGGGTCGCCGAGACGCATCGCACCACCATGGCGGCTGCCGTGCAGGATCGTCCCCTCCTCGTTCAGCTCCCACCAGTCGCCCGTCAGCTTGCGCACCGGGAGGAATCCCTCGTACGGGCCCGCCCCGTCGCCGTCGCCGCCGAACGTCACGAACGCGCCGGAGCCGACCATGCCGGTGATCTCGCCCTCGAACTCCGACTCCTTCCAGCCGCCCTCGAACAGGCGCCGCTCGAGCAGGAAGCAGCGCGCGACGTTGTCGGCCGCGCGCTCGATCGCCATCGCCTCGCGCTCGCGCGCACTGCACCACACGCCGCCCTCCTCCATCGCGCCCGCCTGCGGAGCGCGACTCGCCGCCGCCGACGGCCGACAGCAGCGCGCGGTGACAGATCAGATCGGGATAGCGGCGGATCGGCGAGGTGAAGTGGCAGTAGTGCGTCAGGCCCAGCCCGGCGTGGCCGAGGTTCAGCGGCGTGTAGTGCGCCTGGCGCAGGGAGCGCAGGATCAGGTAGGTGAGGCCGATGCGGCCGTGACCGGTGCGCGCGACGTGCTCCTCGACGAGCACCGAGGCCTCCGCGACGATCTCCGCCGCCTGGGTTCCCGACATCTGCGCCGGCGCGGGCGGGGTCGCGACGTCGAGCGACGCGAGCTGGGCCAGCAGGCGGTCGACCGCGACCGGGTCGGGGCGCTCGTGGACGCGGAACAGCGTCGGCACGCTGCGCTCGTCGAGCAGCCGCGCGACCGCCTGGTTGGCGGCGATCATCAGATGCTCGATCAGGCGATGGGACTCGGTCTGGACCGTCCCCACCGCCCCGGTCACGTGCCCCCCGCGATCGAAGGCGAACGCCGGCTCGACCGACTCGATCGCGAGCGCCTGCCCACCGGCGCGCCGCGCCTCCTCCAGCGCCGCCGCCGCGCGCGCGCGCGACCGCCAGCGGCTGCGCCCACGGATCCAGCGCGGGCTCCGCGCCCGCGAAGATCCGGTCGACGCGGTCATAGTCCAGGCGCTCGTCGGAGCTGATCAGCGACCGGTAGAAGCTCGCCTTGACCGTCTGTGCCCCGTCGATCTCCAGCTCGGCGGTCACCGCGAGGCGGTCGTGGCCCGGCACGAGCGAGCAGGCCTCGTTCGACAGCGCCTCCGGCAGCATCGGCTCCACCAGCCCGGGCACGTAGACGCTCGTCCCGCGGCGATAGGCCTCGCGATCGATCGGCCGCGCCCGGCCGCACGAACGCGCTGACGTCGGCGATGTGCACCCAGACGCGCACGCGCCCGGACCCGAGGTCCTGGGCGGAGATCGCGTCGTCGAAGTCCTTGGCGCTGGCCGGGTCGATCGTGAACGTCGGCAGGTCGCGCAGGTCGCGGCGCCCTCCACCGAGCTGCGTCGCGCCCGCAGCGTCCCGGGCCTCCCGCGCGGCCGCCTCGACGCCGGCGGGAAAGCGGCGACGCAGGCCGCGATCCAGCATCAGCGCCTCGAGCACGTCGCGGGCGATGTGCGGGCGCCCGAGCACGCGCAGGACCTTCGCGCGCCCTCCGCGCCCCGAAGCGACCACGAGCGCCAGCTGCCCGGCGCGCGCGTCGCGCGGGCCCTGGCCGATCGTCACGCGCGGCCCGCGCTCGAAGAACCGCTCGCCCACCAGGAACCGCCCGCGGCCCTCGAGCAGCACGACGACCGGCATGCCGGCCGGGCGCTCGTCCCGCGGGCGGCGCCCCTCCGGCCGCTGCGGGCGATCGCCCCGGCCGCGCCCGCTCACGACGCCGGCTTCAGCCCGGCGCGACGGCAGCCCGCCTTGGCCGCCACGGTGTCCAGGGCGCCGTCGAGCCCCTCGTCGGCCTTCGTCTTCGGGTTGTCCTTCGCCTTGACGTCGGGCTGCAGGCCGGCGCCCTGGCTCACGTCGCGACCCTGGACGACGCCGCGCCCGCCGAGGTTGCGGCCGTTGGGCGTGAAGTACTGGCCGGCGGTGATGTCGAGCGCACCGCCGTTGGACAGCTCGATGACCTCCTGGAAGACGCCCTTGCCGAACGTCGGCGTCCCCACGAGCGTGGCGCGCCCGCGATCCTGGAGGGCGCCGGCGACGATCTCCGAGGCCGAGGCGGTGCCCTTGTCGACGAGCACGACGACCGGCGCCTTCGGCACGACCGGCTGCCCGGTGGCGTTCAGCGTGCGCTCCTTGACGTTGCGCCCGCGCGTGGTGACGATCTTGCCGTCGGACAGGAAGGCGCTGGCGATCAGCTGCGCCTCGTCGACCAGGCCGCCGCCGTTCTGGCGCAGGTCGAACACGTAGGCCTGAGCGCCGCGCGCCTTCAGGCGCCGCAGCGCCGCGTAGACCTCACCGTGCGCTCCCGAGCTGAACTGCGACAGGGCGACGACGCCGATCTTGCGCCCGCACACCTCGCGCAGCGTCGACGCCACGACCGGCACCGAGATCGCGCTGCGCGTCAGGGTCTTCGTCTTCCGGGTCCCGCCGTGGTCGACCGTGACCTTCACGTCGGTCCCCGACGGGCCCTTGATCAGCCCGGACGCGCGCGTGCTGTCCAGGCCCTTCAGCGAGCGCCCGTTCGCCGCGACGATCAGGTCGCCGGCGACGATCCCCGCGCGCTTGGCCGGCGATCCGTCGAACACCTTCTCGACGCGCAGCCCGAGCGGATCGGACGAGACGGTGATCCCGACGCCCGTGAAGCGGCTGTCCTGCTGGTCCTTGAAGCGCTGGTACTCCTCAGGCGTGAAGTAGTTCGAGAAGCGGTCGTCGAG
Source organism: uncultured Solirubrobacteraceae bacterium (assembly GCA_963781935.1). Taxonomy (GTDB): domain Bacteria; phylum Actinomycetota; class Thermoleophilia; order Solirubrobacterales; family Solirubrobacteraceae; genus F1-60-MAGs163. The sequence continues at coordinate 231,830 of CAWAHX010000005.1, read as the reverse complement.
CTTGGAGATGACGCCCGCGATCGCGTCGTCGCGCAACGTCGCATCGGGGATCTTGCGGTAGTACGTCTCGTTGATCCGGTCGAGCGCCTCCTCGATGACGCGGTTCTTGGGGTCGCCGGCCAGCAGCTTCTCGAGCGGGGCCGGGAGCGCGCGGGGGTGGCGGGCGCCGAACCACACGCCGACCGCGAGCAGCGCGACGCCGCCGACGAGGGCGACCAGGATCGTGAGCAGGCGGGAACGGCGTGGCATCAGGGCGGGTGCGGCGAGAGCCGGACACCCAGGGTACGAGTCAGACCTGCAGGAAGCGCCGCAGGGAGATCGTCGACCCGATCGCGCTGACCAGGATCCCGGTGCCGATCAGGACGGCGACGAGCAGCGCCGAAGTTGATCGTGCTCGGCGAGGCGAGCAGCGCGAAGTCGCTGACGAGCGGGTCGACGAGCGCGACCTTCATCACGCCCAGCAGGAGCACCGCCAGGAGTCCGCCCAGCGCGCCCAGGACGACGGCCTCGATCACGAACGGCCAGCGGATGAACCCGTCGGTCGCGCCGACGAGCTTCATCACGTCGACCTCGCGCCGGCGCGAGAAGACCGAGAGGCGGATCGTGTTGGAGATCAGCAGGATCGACGCGATGATCAGCAGGACCGCGAGCAGGCCGGTCGTGAGCTTCACGACCTTCGTGGCCGTGAGGATCTTCTGCGTGTCGTCCTTGGAGGACTTGACGCTGTCGATCGCCGGGTCGGTGACCGTCGTCCCGCCGCCGGGCGTCTGCGGCTGCAGCGCGGCGACGATCTTCAGCGCGTTGTCCGGGTTCCCGGGGGTGACGCGGAACGTGTCGGGCAGCGGGTTGGAGCCGAGCAGCTCGTAGGCCTCGGGGTTCTTGGCCTTCTCCTCGGCGTAGGCCTGGGCCTTGGTGACGTACTGGACGGACTTGACGTGGTCGGTGCCGCTCGAGCGTCGCGCGCACGCGGGCGATGTCCGCCGGCTTGGCGTCGTTCTTCAGGTAGACGTTCGACGAGCACGCGGCCGCGCACGTCGTTGGCGGCGCCGGTCGTCGCCTGGACGATCGGGATGAAGACGCCGAGCACGAGCACCGTGACGAGCACCGACGCCAGCGCGGCGAAGCTCGGGACGGCGTTGCGGCGAATGCTCTGCAGCGCCTCGCGGAAGAAGAAGCCGATCTTCATCAGTCTCGGAACGCCTCGTCGAAGTCGTCGCCGGGCTCGCGCGGGCGCTGCGGCGCTGGGGCTCCGGGGCGGGCTCGCGCAGCAGCGCGCCGAACTCGGCGGTGCTCATGTCGGTCGGCGCGTAGCGCCCGGCCAGCTCGTCGCGGATGATCCGCCCCGAGTCGAGCTCGATCACGCGGCGGCGCATGCGGTCGACCATCGAGTTGTCGTGGGTGGCGACCAGCACGGTCGTCCCGGTGCGGTTGATGCGGTAGAGCAGCTGCATGATCCCGACGGACGTCTCGGGATCGAGGTTGCCGGTCGGCTCGTCGGCCAGCAGCAGCGGCGGGTGGTTGACGAACGCGCGCGCGATGCTGACGCGCTGCTGCTCGCCGCCGGAGAGCTGGTCGGGGATAGTTGTGGAGCTTCGTCGACAGGCCCGGTGAGGCGCAGGATGTCGGGCACCTTGGCGCGGATCTCCTTGCGCGAGCTCCCGGTGACCTGCAGCGCGTAGGCGACGTTGTCGTGCACCGTGCGGTTGGGCAGCAGCTTGAAGTCCTGGAAGACGACGCCGAGGTTGCGGCGGTAGAACGGGAGCTGCTTGTGCGTCAGCTCGCTGAGGTCGCGCCCGGCGACGAGGATCGTGCCCTCGTCCGGCTCGAGCTCCTTGATCAGCAGCCGCATGAGCGTCGACTTGCCCGAGCCGGTCGGGCCGACGAGGAAGACGAACTCGCCGCGCCGGACGGCGAAGGTCGCGCTGCTCGAGGCCCGCCTTGCTCACGTCGTAGAGCTTCGAGACGCCGCGGAACTCGACCGCGTTCGACGGATCGGCGGGGCGATCGATCGGCGCACGCGGATCGGCGGCGCGCTGCGCGGCGGCGCTGTCGCGAGTGCGCAGTTCGTCTTCTGTTGCGGCCATCTCAGAGCTGAGGTTAGCCACGCGGGGGTCGTTCTCCTGCCGGTTGCACAGGGTCTTGCGGCTCGCGCGATATCGTCGGGGCATGGCGCAGATCACGACCTCCACGGCTTCGAACGGCCTCCCGATCCACCGGATCGCGCTCGACGGCACGCGCGCGACCACGATCCTCGTCGCCTTCGACGCCGGCGCGCGCACCGAGCGCGCCGAGGAGAACGGGATGGCCCACTTCCTCGAGCATCTCGTGTTCAAGGGCGGCGAGATCTACGACGACTACCGCAAGGTCAACGAGACCGCCGAGCGGATGGGCGGCGTCGCTGAACGCCTACACGAGCCACGACCTCGTCGCGTTCCACATCACCGTGCGCGCCGAGTCGGCGATGCCCGCGATGGACCTGCTGACCGACTTCGTCGGGCGCCCGAAGCTCGACCAGCAGGAGCTCGACCAGGAGCGCGGCGTCGTCATCCAGGAGATCCAGCGCTACAAGGACCAGCCGGCCGTCGTCGCCGGCGAGCTGATCGAGCGCGCCGCGTTCGGCGACCATCCGCTCGGCCGCACCGTCCTCGGGCCCGAGGAGCACCTGCGCGACACGTTCACCCGCGAGGCGATCGTCGCGTTCCGCGACCGCCGCTGGTCGGGCCGCACGGCGGCGCGTTCATCGTCGGCAACCTCGACCACGTCCCGGCCGACGGCGCCGCGGACGAGCTCTTCGGCCGCTTCCCGGACCTGCCGGCGGACGCCGGGGCCGACGCCCCCGGCACCGTTCGACCCGCAGGTGCTCGTCGAGGAGCGCGACTCCAACCAGTCGCACCTGCGGATGATCTACCGCCCGGACGTCGATCCGGCCGACCCGGCCCAGCGCGCGGCGTTCGGCATCTACTCGACGCTGCTCGGCGGCTCGATGGGCTCGCGGCTGTTCGACGAGATCCGCGAGCAGCGCGGGCTCGCCTACTCCGTCTCGGCCACGGACCACTTCGCCTCCGATCACGGCGGTGCTGCAGATGGGTGCGGGCCTGGAGTCGGCGAAGGCCGTCGAGGCCTACGCCCGGATGCGCGAGATCGTCGCCGAGCTCGCGACGGACGGCCCGACCGCGGAGGAGGTCGAGCGCGCGCGCGCCTACGCCGCCGGTCGCCGCGTGCTGAGCTTCGAGAACACGAACGCCGTCGCGCGCTACGCCGCCCGCCGCGCGATCGTGCACCGCGAGGACATCGACCCGGACGACGCGATCAGCCAGATCGACGCCGTGACCTTCGACGAGGTGGTCGAGGTCGGCCAGGCGGGTCGACCCCGACGAGCTCGCCGTGGCCTGCGTCGGGCCCCCACAGCGCGGCCGATTTCGCCACCTGAGCTGAGCGCTCGCAACCGCCCGGCGGCAGGCGTACGATTGCCACGTGTCGGTCGCCGAGGCCATCAACGACCGCGAGCTCGCGCGCTATGCGAGGCGCGTCTCCGACCGCTGGCCGCTGCAGAAGGCGATCGTCGGCGGCGCACGGATCGACGACGCGCGCCACGTTCTGCCCCAGCGCGAGCGCGGCCCGGAGTTCGTGGTGATCCTCGTCTCCGAGGGCTTCGACGGCGTGCCGTGGCTGGAGCGCGTCTACCAGGCCGCGAGCCTGTGGGACGCCGGCGAGATGGGCGCCCCGGCGGAGGTCCACTGCTACACGCCGGTCGAGTTCGAGCGCAAACGCGAGTCGCTCCCGGTCGTGCGGTGGGTCGCGGAACGGGGTCTCAACATCCTTCAATGATCTGCCGATGAGTCACCAAACGGCCAATTCCGGTGGTGTCCGTCACGTTTTGGCACTACCGTTGTCTCAGGACCTGGAGCCTTGTGACCCCGCACGTCTCGACTACCCTGCTGCGCACCCAGTCAGACAAGCGTCTGGCTGACCTGACCGCGGCCGGGCACGATCGGGCGTTCGAGGCCATCGTCGAGCGCTACCGCCGCCCATTGCTGCGCTATGCGCGTGGATTCCTGTCGGAGTCCCGCGCCGAGGAAGTCGTGCAAGCGGCTCTGGTCAGCGCGTGGGCCGCATTGCGCGACGACGCCCAGGTCCGCGATCTGCGGCCATGGCTCTACCGGATCGTCCATAACGGAGCCGTGAATGCCATGAAGCGCCCCGGGGGCGACGACGCCCCGCTCAGCGACACCCTTCCAGGAAGCCTCGGCCCCGAGGTCGAGGTCGAGCGCCGCGAGGACGTGCGCCGGACGCTCGACGGCATCGCCGCGCTTCCGGACCGCCAGCGCGCCGCGCTCGTCGCCGTCGCCGTCGACGGCCGCGCCCACGCCGATGTCGGCCGCGAGCTCGGCCTCACGCGACAGCGGCGTCCGCCAGCTCGTCCGCCGCGCGCGCGTCTCGCTGCGCACCGCGGCGACCGTGCTCACCCCCTATCCCGCCGCGCAGTGGATCGCCGAGATCGGCAACGGCCCGCAGGACACGATGACGACCCGCATCGCCGAGGCCGTCGCCGGCGCCGGAACCGCGGGCCTGGCCGGCGGAGCCGTCATCAAGACCGGCGCAGTCGTCGCCACCGTCGGCGCGATCGCCGCCGGCGCCCCGCAGGTCGACAAGGTCGTGCACCCGTCGCATCACCGCGGCCACGGCACGTCTCAGCGCCACAGCGGGACGGGTGCGGCCACCAGCGTCGCGCCGTCCTCGAGCGCGCAGCCGGCTTCCGGGACGACGCGAACCGTTGCCCAGGGCGGTTCTCCCGGGTTCAGCAGCACCGGGGATCACGGCAGTGGCCAGAGTGGTTCCGGCGCAACGACCTTCAGCGGTGGCGGCGGCACGACGACGCCGACCCGGACGACCGAGGACGGCGGCGCAAACGGCAGCCGGCCCTCTGGAGAGGACAACGGCGGTCAGGGACGCCATCGCTCGACCCACGGGACGACCACGCCGCGGTCCGACTCGCAGTCCGACTCCGGGTCGGACTCCCACGACGGCACGAACGTGTCTGAGACGACGTCCGGGTCGACCGAGGTCACCCGCCATCGCCGCTCGCAGGACACGTCGACAGTCCGATACGAGCCAGTCCGACGCCACCGAGTCGCATGGCGACACGTCCGGCTCGCAGACCGATTCATCGCCTTCCGACGCCACCAAGGATCCGAGCTCGCCCGATCCGGCGTCGCAGGAGACCAAGACCCAGCACGACGCCACGGATCAGCCCGAGCTGCTCAGCGGTCACTGATCGCGGACTGGCCGATCGTTGGATCTTTCCCCGGCGGCCGTCACGTCCGTCACGGGGCGCTGTCACAACAGGTGACCCCCAAGGACGAGGAGCCTCTCAATGTCCCGCATCACCCCCCGGTTGTTCTTTGCAATCGTCGCGCTCTTCATGCTGGCGGCATTGCCGGCAACGGCCAACGCCAAGAGCCATCACAAGAGCAAGCACAAGGTCGCCCACAAGGCCGACCGCAACAAGGACGGCCTTCCCGACAGCTGGGAGCGCGCCCACAAGCTGAGCCTCAAGGTGAACCAGGCCTCGCGTGACCAGGACCGCGACGGATCCAAGAACGCGACCGAGTTCACGGCCGGCACCGACCCGCGCAAGGCCGACAGCGACAACGACGGCGTCAAGGACGGCGCGGAGAACGTCGGGACGATCGTCTCGTTCGACCCCGCGACGGGCATCCTCGTGATCACGGCTGCCGGCGGCACGACCGTCAGCGGCAAGGTCACCGCGGACACCGAGATCAAGTGCGGTTGCCAGGGCGGCCACGACGGCCATGGCGACAACGGCTGACCAGGGCGACCATCACGGTGACGCCACGGCGTCGCACCACGGCGACGGCCAGGGCGACGACAACGCGGCGACGCCCGCGACCCCGGCGGTCCCGGCCATCCCGGGCACCGACCCCGCCACGCCCGCGATCCCCGCAACCCCGCCGGTCGCCTGCACGAGCGCCAGCCTCGTCAAGGACGCCATCGTCCGCGAGGCCGAGCTCAAGCTCACCGCCGACGGTCCCGTGTGGGACGAGCTGAAGCTCGCGACGCCGACGACCCCGGCGCCGGTCGTCACCGCGCCGGTGGTGACGCCCGCCGCCTGATCGACGGCAGTCCCCCGACGGCAGTCCCCCCGCCGTCGGATCACGCAGCACGCCGAGGCGCCCTCCGGGGCGCCTCGGTCGTTGTGCGTCCGATTTCCGGGGCATCGCGTGGCGGGTTCCGGCTGGCACGCGTGACCTTTTCGCACTACGGTTGTCCGACCGGAGAGCCCTTGTGAGTCCGCAACTGCCCACAGCACTGCTGCGCGCCCAGACCGATGACCGTCTGGCGCGTCTCGCCGCGGCGGGAAGCGAGCGTGCGTTCGAGGCGATCGTCGAGCGCTACCGCCGGCCGCTGCTCGCCTACGCGCGCCGCATGCTGGGCGACACGCGCGCCGAGGACGTCGTCCAGGCCGCGATGCTCAGCGTCTGGAAGCAGCTCCAGGACGGCGGCGAGATCCGCGACCTGCGAGCCTGGCTCTATCGCGTCGTCCACAACGGGGCGATCAACGCGATGAAGCGCGCCAGCGCGTCCGACCTGCCGTTGCTCGAGGGCGCGCCCGCCCAGGGCATGGATCTGCAGGACGAGATCGAGCATCGCGAGACGATCCGGACCACGCTCGGCGAGATCGCGGCGCTCCCCGCCCAGCAGCGGACCGCGCTGCTCGCCGTCTGCGTCCAGGGCCGCCGCCATCGCGACATCGGGCGCGAGATGGGCGTCAGCGAAGGCGCCGTGAAGATGCTCGTCCACCGCGCGCGATCGACGGTCCGCACCGCGGCGACCGCACTCACCCCGTGGCCGCTGGCGTCGTGGCTCGCGGGCAACGGCACCGTCGCGGGCCTCGGGGCCGGCGGCACGAGCGCCGGCATCGTCGCCGGCGGCACGCTGAAGGCCGCCGCGCTGCTCGCCACCGCGGGTGTTCTGGCCACCGCCGGGCCGCAGGCCGTCCATGCCGTCGCCGACGCGACCGGTGCGTCGGCGCACCCGAAGGCCGCGTCCGTCCACGCGGCGCCGGCCAGCGCCCGGCGGACCGCAACGCCCGTCGCTCTGCAGTTCAGCCCGCGGAGCATCCGGCCGCACACGCGCGCCGTCGTGAAGCACCGCCGCCCGGCCGCCACCGCCCCTCGTCCGGCCGCATCACCCGCGCCCGCGCCGCCGCCTGCCCCCGCGCAGACCGAGCGGGACGCCACCGTGATCCCCACCGCGGCCACCGCGACCCCCGCCGCGGCTGAGCCGTCCCCCACCGCCACCGTCACCGTCCCGCCGCCACCAGCCGTCGATGAGGACCTGATCGACGTCGCGGAAGACCCGCCGGACACGGCGAACGGCGAGCTCCCGATCCCGGCCGACGGGGTCCCCGACTCGCTGATCCCGCCGGACACCCCGGACGAGCTGGCCGACGAGGCGATCGCGAACGGGCCCGACGGCCCGGAAGACGACCCGCCCGCAACTTCTCCGTGACGTTTTCGGGCGAGGGGTGTCTCAACGGCACCACTCACCGAGCATCATTTCTCAGCTCTGGCAGTTCGGCGAGACCTCCAAGGTTGGACGGAGAGCGTGTCCCCCCGCACGCTGCCCCGCCGGGAAGAGCGGCAAGGATCGCCGCTCTTCCCGACGGGGTGTACTTCCGGCGAGCCCTCAGGCGTTGATCGAGACCATGCGCTCGATCGGGACGCGGGCCCTGACGGCGACCTCCTGCGGAACCTTGACCTCGTTCGATCCGTCGCGCAGCGTGTCGCGCAGCTTCGGCAGCGTGATCATCTTCATGTAGCGGCACGTCGCGGCCTCGTTGGCCGCGATGAAGTTGACGTCCGGGGCCGCCTGGCGCATCGGGTAGAGCATGCCGGTCTCCGTCGCGACGATCACCGTCTCGCCCGCGTGATCGCGCTCGGCCTCCTCGGCGTAGTGCTGCATGCCGCCCGTCGAGAGCATGTGGACGCCCTCGGCGTCGACGTCGCCGGCGGCGACGTACTCCATCACGGACGTCACGCAGCCGCACTCGGGGTGGATCAGGAAGTCCGACCCGGGGTGCTCGTCGCGGACGCGGGTGATGTCCACGGGCCGGATCCCGGCGTGCACGTGGCACTCGCCGCTCCACACGTGCATGTTGGGGTGCCCCAGCGTCTTCTGGACGTACGCCCCCAGGAACATGTCGGGCCCGAACAGGATCTCCGTGTCCGGCGCCGTGCTCGCGCAGGATGTGCTCGACGACCTTGACCGCGTTCGACGACGTGCAGCAGTAGTCCGTCAGCGCCTTGATCTCGGCGGTCGTGTTGACGTACATCACGGTGATCGCGCCCGGGTGCTTGGCCTGCCAGGCCGCCAGGTCCTCCGGCGTGATCGAGTCGGCCAGCGAGCAGCCGGCGTCGAGATCCGGCAGCAGCACGCTCTTGTCCGGACAGAGGATCGACGCGGTCTCCGCCATGAAGTGCACGCCGCAGAAGGCGATGACCGGGTTGTCGACCTTCGCCGCCTGCTGGGAGAGGCCGAGCGAGTCGCCGACGTAGTCCGCGACGTCCTGGATCTCGGGCACCTGATAGTTGTGGGCGAGGATGATCGCGTCGCGCTGTGCAGCGAGCTCGCGCACCTCGTCGTGCAGCGCGGCGATGTCCGCCGGGGTGAGGGACGGCGTCCCGATCATCGGCAGGGTGACGGGCTTCATGACGAGCGGCTCCAGCGTCAGCGACAGGTCCAGTGCAGGTGCGGAATGGGTCAGCGCCCCCACGGAGACGAAGTGTACGCCGGTGCTCGCGGCGGCCCGGATCGTCTCGAGCGTGATTCCGCCGCTGGCCTCGAGCGTCGCGCGCCCGCCGACGTGCTCCACGGCGCGCCGCAACTCGTCCGCCGTCATGTTGTCGAGCAGCAGCCGGGTGGCGCCCGCGGCGAGCGCTGCGTCGATCTCCGCGGTCGTGCGGCACTCCACCTCGAGCGGCACGCCCGGATAGGCCTCGAGCGCCCGCCGCGTCGCGGGCCCCACCCCACCGGCCATCGCGATGTGGTTGTTCTTGATCAGCATCTGATCCCACAGCCCGATCCGGTGGTTGACGCCGCCGCCCGCGCGCACGGCGGCCTTCTCCAGCATCCGCAGCCCCGGCGTCGTCTTGCGCGTGTCGAGGACCTGCGCGCCGGTGCCGTCGATCTCACGGACGTAGCGCGCGGTGCGCGTCGCCACGCCGCTCAGCTGCTGGACGAGGTTCAGCGCGGTGCGCTCCGCGCGCCAGGATCGCCTGTGCGAACCCTTCGACGACCAGCACCGGCCCGCCCTCGCGCCACTCGCCTTCGGACGCGGGACGCTCGATCCGGACGTCCGACTCGAGTGAGCGGAAGACGAGCTCGGCGGCGTCCAGCCCGAAGATCACACCGGGCTCCTTCTGGAGCATCGTCGCCCTCGTGCGCACCTGCGGTGGGACCGTCGCGAGCGTCGTCAGGTCGCCGGCGCCGACGTCCTCGGCGATGGCCCGCGCCACGACGTCCTGCAGTTCCCGGCGGGTGCGCTGATCCATGCCGCCAGCATATGAAGGACGCACGGCTCGCGGCAGTCGTGAAGGATGGGTGTGATGAGCGCGACCTCGATCAGCGCCGCCTGCGCCCGCAGCTTCCCCGGCGCACCCGGGTTCCTGAACACGAGCACCGTCGGGCTGCCGCCGACCGGCGCCGTGAGCGAGATCCACGCCGCGATCACCTCGTGGCAGGCGGGGACGGCGAGCGCGCCGGGGTACGACGTGAGCGTGCAGCGCAGCCGCGCGGCATTCGCGCGGCTCGTCGGCGTCCCGCCGAGCTGGGTCGCAGCGGCCGGCCAGGTCTCGTCGTTCACCGGCCTGATCGCGGCGTCGCTTCCGGCGGGCGCCGAGGTCGTCGGGTACGAGAACGAGTTCAGCTCCGTCATCTTCCCCTTCCTGGCACGCGCCGACCTGCGCGTGCGGCTGGTCCCGCTGGACCAGGTGGCGAGCGCCGTCGGATCCCGGACCGCGCTCGTGGCGATCAGCTCCGTCCAGTCCTCCGACGGCGCGGTCGCGGATCTCGCGGCGGTCACGGCCGCCGCCCGGGCGGCCGGCGCGCGCCTGCTCGTCGACGCCACGCAGGCCGTCGGCTGGCTGCCGACCGACGCCGCGCAGGCCGACTACCTCGTCTGCGGCGCCTACAAGTGGCTGCTCTCCCCTCGCGGGACGGCGTTCCTCAGCGTGCGCCCCGAGCACTGGGACGCCCTGCGGCCGGTGAACCCGAGCTGGTACGCCGCTGAGGACCCGTGGGACGCGCTCTACGGCGGCCCGCTGCGCCTGGCGGCGGACGCGAGGCGGTTCAACCTGTCCCCGGCGTGGCTGTGCTGGGTGGGCACCGCGCCGGCGCTCGAGCTGATCGAGAGCATCGGCGTCGAGGCGATCCACGCCCACGACGTCGCGCTCGCCACGCGCGTGCGCGACGAGCTCGGCCTCGAGCCGTCGGCGTCCGCGTGCGTGTCGCTGGCCATCAGTGAGGCCCAGCGCGCCCGCCTGGAGGAGGCGGGCGTGCGCTACGCCGTCCGTGACGGGCGGGCGCGCCTCGCGTTCCACCTGTACAACACCGCCGCGGACGTCGAGACCGTGCTCGGCGCCCTTTCCAAGTAGGTTCGCGGGCATGCGCGCCCTGCTGCTCCGCGACCTCGGTGGACCGTCCTCCCTGAGGCTCGAGGACGTGCCCGAGCCCGACGGCGGCGACGGGCTGGTCACGATCGACGTCCATGCCGCGGGCGTCGGCTTCGTCGACATGCTCGTGACGAAGGGGGAGTACCAGATCCGGCCCGACCTCCCGTTCATCCCCGGGATCGAGGCGGCGGGGGTCGTGCGGAGCGCGCCGCCGGGCAGCGGTTTCCAGGCCGGCGATCGGGTGGCCGCGACGACGCCGTTCGGCGCGTTCGCCGAGGTCGTCAACGCGCTGCCGTTCATCACCTTCGCGATCCCCGACGACATGCCGTTCGACGTGGCCGCCGGATTCGTGGTCAACCATCAGACCGCGCACCTCGCGCTCGCGGTGCGCGGGCGCCTGCGCCGGGATGAGAGCGTGCTCGTCCACGGCGCCGCGGGCGGCGTCGGAGTCGCCTCGATCCAGGTGGCGAAGGCTCTCGGCGCGGGCACGGTGATCGCGATCGCCGGTGGCGCGGAGAAGCAGCAGGTGGCGCTCGATGCCGGCGCCGACATCGCGCTCGACCCGGCCGGCGACTGGGTCACCGGCGTGCGCGAGGCCACGGGCGGCCTCGGCGCCGACGTCGTGGTCGATCCCGTGGGCGGCGAGCGGTTCGACCTGAGCCTGAAGTGCATGGCCCCGCACGGGCGCCTGCTCGTCGTCGGGTTCGCGGGCGGCACGATCCCGACGCTGGCGGTGAACCGCCTGCTCCTGCGCAGCATCGACGTCGTCGGCGTGAACTACGGGGGCTCGCTCGCGCACGACCAGGCCTTCCCGGCGGCGGCCCACCGCGACCTGATGGCCTGGTGGGCCGACGGGCTGCTGAAGCCCGTGGTCGGAGCACGTCACCCACTCGCGCAGGGCGCCCAGGCCCTGGAGGACTTCGCGCAGCGCCGGGTGACGGGCAAGCCCGTCATCCTCATGCGCTGAGCGCCGGTCAGTCCTCGTGCAGCACGTGGATCGTGCGGAACTGCGGGTCGCTCGAGCCGTGCAGACGGCCCCCGGAGTCGAGCGTCTCGCGCAGGTAGCGGGCGATGTCGGCCGTCAGCCGCTCGCCCGGCAGGATCGCCGGGATCCCCGGCGGGTAGCCCGCGATCGACTCGCATGAGATCCGGCCCACGGCATCCGCGACGTCGATCCTCTCCGCCCGCCCGAGGAACGCCTCGCGCGGCGTGACGGCCATCTCCGGCGGATCGACCGGCTGGCGGATCGGCGTCGTCTTCTCGCCCGGGCGGCGCATCGACTCGACGACCTCCTGGACGTCGCCGGCCATCCGCATCAGCGTCGCCTCGCTCTCGCCCATGCCGATGATGAACACCATCGTCGACTGGGTCGCCAGCTCGATGTGCAGGTCGTAGTTCTGGCGCAGCGCGTCGCGCAGCTCGAGGCCCGTCCGCCCCGTTGCGCGGACGTCGAGCACGATCCGCAGCGGGTCGTACGCGGCGATGCCCGGCTGGCCGACGAGCGCCTCGTCCAGCAGCGAGATGCCCTCGATCGAGCGCAGCTTGTCGCGAGCGGCGTGCAGCGCGTCGAGCGTCTCGTGCAGGAGCTGCTCGCCGTGGACCGCCATCTGGCGGCGGGCCGCGTCGAGCGAGGCCATCAGGATTGCGCTCTGGCTCGTGGAACGCAGGATGCGCACGGCGCGCGCCAGCGCGGCCTCGTCGATGCGGTCCGTCCTGCCGAGATGCAGGATCGCGCTCTGCGTCAGGGAGCCGGCGAGCTTGTGGGTGCTCGTGAGCACCGCGTCGGCACCGAGGTGCAGCGCGCTCGGCGGCAGGTCGTCGTGAAAGCCGAAATGCGCGCCCCAGCTCTGATCGGCGATCAGCGCGACGCCGGCGTCGTGCGCCACCTGAGCGCACGCCTCGACGTCCGCCGCCATCCCGTAGTAGGTCGGCGAGACGATGAACGCGGCGACCGCGTCCGGGTTGCGCTCCAGCGCCTCGCCGAGCGCCTCGGGGGTGACGCCGTGGGCGGTCCCGCGCTCCGGGTCGTACTCCGGGTGCACGAACGACGGGATGCCGCCGCTGAGGACGAGCCCGTCGACGACCGAGGCGTGCGAGTTGCGCTGGGCGATGACCTTCGTCCCGAGCGGTGCGACGGCCAGGCACAGGGCGTGGTTGCCCTGCGAGGCGCCGTTCGTCAGGAACCACGAGCGCTTCGCGTCGTACGCCTCGGCGGCGAGCCGCTCGGCGCGCTGGTAGGGCGAGGGCTCGGGGCCGATGTCGATGCCGTAGATGTCGGGCGGGACGTCGAACATCAGCGCGTCCTCCCCGATCGCGTGGCGCAGGCCGGGATCGGCGCCCTGCCCGCCCTTGTGACCGGGGACGCCGAAGCGGGCCGGCCCGCGGAACGCGTAGCCGACGACCGCATCCAGGTACGGCGCGGTCGGCTGCTCGCTCATCTGCTGGTCGTCACTCATGGTGCTCCTGATCTACGCGGCCCGGCCGGCTGCGCGCAGCAGCTCGGCGCGGACGAATCCGTCGAGGTCGCCGTCGAGGACGCGCTGCGCGTCCCCCATCTCAAAGCCCGTGCGGTGGTCCTTGACCATCGTGTACGGGTGCAGCACGTACGAGCGGATCTGGGATCCGAAGTTCACGTCCTGCGCCTCACCGCGCTCCTTGGCGATCTCCTCGCGGCGCCGGCGCTCCTCCGCCTCGAGCAGCTTGGCGCGAAGCATCTTCATCGCCGTCTCCTTGTTCGCCGTCTGCGAGCGCTCGTTCTGGCACTGGACGACGATGCCGCTGGGGCGATGGGTGATCCGCACCGCGGAGTCGGTCTTGTTGACGTGCTGGCCGCCGGCGCCGGAGGCCCGGTAGGTGTCGACCTGGAGGTCGTCCGCGTCGATGACGATGTCACCCACGTCATCGACGACCGGCGCCACCTCGACGCCGGCGAACGACGTCTGGCGCCGGTTGGCCGAGTCGAACGGCGACAGGCGTACGAGGCGGTGGACGCCCTTCTCCGCGCCGAACAGGCCGTAGGCGTTGTCGCCCGAGGCACGGAAGGTCGCGGACTTGATCCCGGCCTCCTCCCCCGCGCTCGCCTCGAGCAGCTCGACCTCGAAGCCGCGGCGCTCGGCCCAGCGCATGAACATGCGCAGCACCATCTCGGCCCAGTCCTGGGCGTCGGTGCCGCCCGCGCCGGCGTTGACCGTGACGAGCGCGTCACCGGCGTCGTAGCGACCGGAGAACAGGCGCTCCTCCTCGAGTGCGGCGAGGCGGTCCTCGATCCCGGCGATCTGCCCCTCGACCTCCTCGGCCAGCGACGGATCCTCGTCGGCGAGCTCCATCATCGTCTCGAGGTCGTCGACGTCGCCTTCGAGGCCGCGCCACGTCTCCAGCCGGCGGGAGACGCGCGAGTGCTCGGCGCTGACCTTCGCCGCCTGGTCCTGGTCGTCCCAGAAGCCGGGAGCGCCCATCTGGCCCTCCAGCTCGCCGGCACGGGCCTCGAGCTCGCCGGGGACGAGGAACGCCTCGAGCTCACCCAGCTGCGCGCGGATCGACTGCAGCCGCTGCGGCGTGGGTTCGGTGTTGGGAACGGTCGGCATCGCGCCTGCCGACGCTAGCAGCGAGCAGCCCGCGTCAGCGTTCCAGAACGCTCAAGCGCCGTGGCACTTCTTGTACTTCTTGCCCGACCCGCACCAGCACGGATCGTTGCGCCCGACGAGCTCCTCGTCGGAGAGGTGGCGCTGCTCCACGACCGGCGGCGCGGGCAGGACCTCACCGTCAGCGCCGACGATCTCCGGAGCGCCCGCCGTCGCGGCCGCCAGCGCGCCCGCGGCCTCGCCGCCCGTGCCGCCCGAGTAGCTGACGCTGCCCGGGCGGGTCGATGATCCCCCGGCCGCCGCGAAGGGCACGGCCGCGGCGGGATCGTCGACCTCGACCTCGACCTCGACGTGGTAGACCATCCGCGCGAAGTCCGACCAGATCGAGTTCATCAGGTCGGTGAACAGGTCGAACGCCTCGTTCTTGTAGGCGATCAGCGGATCGATCTGGGCGAAGCCGCGCAGGTGGATCCCCTCGCGCAGGTAGTCCATGTCGTACAGGTGCTCGCGCCAGCGCTGATCGATGATCTGGAGCAGCAGGTAGCGCTCCAGCGCACGCATCAGCTCGTCGCCGAACTCGGCCTCGCGGTGGTCGTACTGCGCCATCGCATCGTTGACGAGCCGCTCGGAGAGGGCCTCGCGATCGAGGTTCTCCGAATGCACGGAGGCCGGATCGAGCGAGCCGGGCGTCACATCGCCGGGGAAGATGTCGTTCATCGCGACGAACAGGCCGTCGAGATCCCAGTCCTCGACGTAGTCGCCCGGGGTGTAGTCGTCGACCATCCGCGCCACGACGCCGGAGATCTCGTCGCGCGCCTGATCGCCGAGGTCACGGCCCTCGAGCACATCGTCGCGGTAGGCGTAGACGACGCGGCGCTGCTCATTCATGACGTCGTCGTACTCGAGGACGCGCTTGCGGATCAGGAAGTTCTGCTCCTCGACCTTGCGCTGGGCCTTCTCGATCTGCTTCGAGAGCATGCCGGCCTCGATCGGCTCCTCGTTGCCGTCCTCGTCGACGGAGCCGAGCCGGTCGAGGATCTTGTAGATCCGGTCGCCCGCGAACAGGCGCACGAGGTCGTCCTCGGCGCTGAGGAAGAACCGCGACTCGCCCGGGTCGCCCTGGCGGCCGGAGCGGCCGCGCAGCTGGTTGTCGATGCGGCGTGACTCGTGGCGCTCGGTCCCGACGATGAACAGGCCACCGGCGTCGACGACCACCTCGCGGGCCTCCTCGACGCGGGCCTCCATTGCCGGCAGGACCTGGGCGAAGCGCTCCTCGTAGTCGGCGTCCTGCGGCTTCACGCCGAGCGTGGCGAGCTCCTGGCGCGTCATGTGCTCCGGACTGCCGCCGAGCTTGATGTCGACGCCGCGGCCGGCCATGTTCGTCGCGATCGTGACCGCGCCGGGGCGGCCGGCCTCGGCGATGATCTCGCCCTCGCGCTCGGCGTACTCGGGCTTGGCGTTCAGGACGGTGTGCGCGATCCCGCGCGTCCGCAGCTCATCCGAGAGCGTCTCGGAGACCTCGACGGAGATCGTGCCGACGAGCACGGGCTGGCCCTTCTCGTGGCGCGTCGCGAGCTCCTCGACGACGGCGTGCCACTTGCCGTCCTTGGTCTTGTAGATCTGGTCGTTCTTGTCCATCCGGACCATCGGGCGGTTCGTCGGGATCTGGACGACGCCGAGCTCGTAGATCTTCATGAACTCGGTGGCCTCGGTGAGGGCCGTCCCGGTCATGCCGCCGAGCTTGTCGTAGAGGCGGAAGTAGTTCTGCAGCGTGATGGTCGCGAGCGTCTGGTTCTCCTCCTGGACGCGCACGCCCTCCTTGGCCTCGATCGCCTGATGCAGGCCCTCCGACCAGCGCCTGCCCTCCAGGATGCGCCCGGTGAACTCGTCGATGATCGCGACCTCGCCTTCGACGACGGCGTAGTCGACGTCGCGCTTGTACAGCGACTCGGCCTTCAGGGACTGGATCAGGTGGTTCACCATGTGGCCGTTCTCGGCGCGGTAGAGGTGATCCACGCCGAGGAACTTCTCGGCCTTCGCCACGCCCTGCTCGGTGACGGCGACGGTCTTGTGCTTCTCGTCGAACTCGAAGTCGAAGTCGGCGACGAAGTCCTTCTTGGACTTCGGGTCCAGGCCCTCGGGTGTCTTGCCGGCCTGCATCCGCGGGGCGAGCTTGGCGAACGTCGCGTAGAGGTCCGCAGCCTGCTCCGGGGCACCGGAGATGATCAGCGGGGTGCGCGCCTCGTCGATCAGGATGTTGTCGACCTCGTCGACGATCGCGAAGTTGTGCATCGCCAGCGGGCGGCCGTCATCGCCGATGCGCCCGCCGTGCTGGACCTTCTCCTCGAGTGACTGCGCCATGTTGTCGCGCAGGTAGTCGAAGCCGAACTCCGAGTTCGTCCCGTAGGTGATGTCGCATGCGTAGGCGCGGATCTTCGTCTCCTCGTCCTGCATGTTCTGCAGCACGCCCCAGCTGAACCCGAGGCCCTCGTAGATCGGGCTCATCCACTCGGCGTCGCGACGGGCGAGGTAGTCGTTGACCGTCACGAGGTGGACGCCACGGCCCTCCAGCGCGTTCAGGCAGACGGCGAGCGTCGCGGTCAGCGTCTTGCCCTCGCCGGTCTTCATCTCGGCGATGTTGCCGCCGTGCAGCACCATCCCGCCGATCAGCTGGACGTCGAAGTGGCGCATCCCCATGAAGCGCCGGCCGGCCTCGCGCGTGATCGCGAAGGCCTCCTCGAGGACGTCGTCGAGGTGCTCGTCCTCCTCCTGCACCTTCGCCTTCAGCGCCTGCATGCGGTCGCGCAGCGCGTCGTCGTCGAGCTCCATCAGCTCAGGCTCGAACGCCCCGATCGCGGCGACCCGCTTCTCGTATTGACGAAACTGCTTGCCTTCGCCGATGTTCAGCGCCTTGTCGAGCAACCCCATGGGGCGCAGTGTAGCTGCGGTTCCGGGGCGGACTACTCCACCTGGGCGCCCTCCGGCTCAGGCCCGGGAACGTCCGCGCGGCGGATCGTCTCGCCACCGACCTTGCGGACCTTGCGGACCTTCTCGCGGCGCCGGTCGACCTGGCGCGCAAGCTCGTCGACGACCTGGCCGACGGCGGTGCGCATGTCGAGCGCATGGGCCTTCGCGTTCAGCGTCACGCCCTTGAGCTGCAGGTTCGCCTCGGCCTTGTGCGCGGCCTTGATGGCCGGGTTGCGCTCCTCGGAGAGCAGCACCTCGCAGGTCGCGAGCTCGGACACCTGACGCGAGATCTTGTCGAACCGCCGATCGACCAGTTCACGCAGCTCCTCGGTGATCGGGATGTTCAGACCGGTGATGTCGATCTGCATATGCCGCTCCTCTCGTCGTGTCCTTCCTTCGATGCTATCCAGCGGCGCTAGGCGACGTGTGCGTAGGAGACCGCAACGACCTGCGTCGTCCCCGCAGCTCTCAGTGCCGTCGCACATGCCGCGCCCGTCGCACCCGTCGTACGCACGTCGTCGACGAGCAGGATCCGGGTGCCGGCCGGCCCTTTCGCCTCGATCGACAGGCCCTCTCCGGCGAGCCGCGCACGGCGCCCGAGCCCGCGCTGGTGGGCGTGCGCGGCAGCGCGGCGGCGCAGCGTCCGCGCCAGCGGGAGGCCGGTGCGCAGGGCGAGCGCGCGGGCGAGCACGTCGGCGTGATCGAAGCCGCGAACGCGGCTGCGCCCGGGATGCGCCGGGACCGGAACGATCGTCCAGCCCGCAGCGAACACGTACGGCGGAATACCGTCGGTGATGTGGCGCGCCATCCCGCGGGCGACGCCCGGGGCGCGGCGGAACTTCAGCGTGTGGACGAGGTCGCGTGCGGGCCCGGCGTACGCCAGGGGCGCCCATGCGCTGTCCAGCGGCCCGCCGCGCAGGCGCGTGCACGGCCGGTCGAGCCACGGCAGGACCGCATCGCACGCGCCGCAGAGCACCCCGCGCACGACGGGGTCCCGGCAGGCCCAGCAGGTCGGCGGGATCAGCGCGTCGAGGAGCAGGCATCGCATGCGCCGATGCTCCCGCGCCAGGACACACATCGCACCCATCGGTCTGCGACGATGGCGCAGCGTGCCTGCGGACCTTTCGTGGACCTTCGATCCGGGGCCGATCCTGCTCATCGGCGCACTGGCGTGGCTGTACATCCCGCGCTGGAGGCGCGTGCGGCGCGACAACGGGGCCGTCGCCGCCCCCGCATGGCGGCTCGCCGTCTACGTGTGCGGCCTGCTGCTGCTCGCGGTCGCGCTGATCTCGCCGATCGACGCGCTCGCCGAGCAGGCGTTCGTCTTCCACATGAGCCAGCACGTCCTGCTGCTGGACCTCGTCCCCATCTGCCTGATCCTCGGCCTGACGAAGATCATCCTGCGGCCCGCCACGCGCCGGCTGCAGCATCTGGAGCGCGCGGCGGGGCCGTTCGCCCATCCCGCCTTCGCGGTCGTCCTCTACATCGCCTCGATGTGGATCTGGCACCTGCCCGCGCTCTACGACGCCGCGCTGAACCACCCGACGATCCACGTGCTGGAGCACGTCGTGTTCCTCAGCGTCGGCCTCCTCTACTGGTGGCACCTCCTGTCGCCGATCCGCTCGCGCTTCACCACCGGCGTCATGGGCCCGATCGTCTACATGCTCTCCACGAAGCTCGGCGTGAGCCTGCTCGGGATCGGGCTGACCTTCACGCCCGACGCGCTCTACTCGTACTACGAGCATCGCCCGGGGATCCTCGGGATGTCACCGAGTGAGGATCAGCAACTGGGCGGCGAGCTGATGACCGTCGAGCAGATGGTCGTGATGGGCATCGCCCTCGTGTACCTCCTCTTCCGGGCGCTGGAGCAGAGCGAGCGCGAGCTGCAGCGCAAGGAGCGGCTCGAGGATCTCGAGGAGGAGCGGCGCGCGGCGGCGCGAGGGTGAGCGTGAATCTCAGGATGCCCTCAGGTCCGATTCAGCTGGCCTTCAGGGAGGTCCGGTTCTCTATCGGCCATGACCACACCTGCTGGCCCCGGCCGCCGTCTGGCCGCCCTCGACGAATCGCCCACCCAGATCCCGGCCCGGCCGCACGCCACACCCCCGCCTGAGGACGTGCGCGCCCGTGCACACGAGGTCCGCGAGGATCTCGAGGCCGCCCTCTTCGAGGTCAAGCGCGTCATCGTCGGGCAGGACGCGATGCTCGAGCGGCTGATGATCGCGGTCCTCGCCGGCGGCCACGTGCTGCTCGAGGGCGTTCCCGGCCTGGCCAAGACGCTGACCGTCAAGACACTCGCGCAGGCGCTCGGCGGCGAGTTCACCCGCGTGCAGTTCACGCCCGACCTCGTGCCGAGCGACCTCGTCGGCACGCGCATCTACCGCCCCGACACCGGCGGCTTCGACGTCGAGCTCGGCCCCGTGTTCGGCAACTTCCTGCTCGCCGACGAGATCAACCGCGCACCGGCGAAGGTCCAGTCCGCGCTGCTCGAGGTCATGCAGGAGCATCAGGTGACGATCGGCGGCGTCAGCCACCGCGTCCCCGAGCCGTTCCTCGTGCTCGCCACCCAGAACCCGATCGAGTCCGAGGGCACCTACCCGCTGCCCGAGGCGCAGACCGACCGCTTCCTCTTCAAGGTCCTCGTCGGCTACCCGTCCATCGGCGAGGAGGCCGCCGTCGTCGGTCGCTCGCTGGGCGCCGCCGCCGACGTGCGCGAGGTGCTCGCGCTCGACGCGCTGCAGCGTCACCGCACGGCCGTCGAGACCGTGATCGTCGACCGCGAGGTGATCGCCTACGCCGTCGCGCTCGCCGACGCCACCCGCAACCCCGCCGCGCACGGGCTCGAGGACCTCGTCCCGCTGATCGACTACGGCGCCTCGCCGCGCGGGCCGATCGGCCTGGTGCACGCCGCACGCGCCCTCGCGCTGCTGCGCGGCCGCGGGCACGTGGTTCCCCATGACGTGCGCGACGTCACGCTCGACGTGCTGCGCCACCGCGTCGTGCTCGGCTACGAGGCGCTCGCCGACGGCGTCAGCGCGGACGACATCCTCGCGCGCGTGCTCGAGGCCGTCGCCGCTCCCGAGATCGACCTCGGTCACGGATCGGCCGCGTGAGGTCCGCCGCCGCCATCGCGCCCCCGGCGGGAAGCCAGGGGCACGGGGTGACGCCGCCCGCCGTCGTCGCCTCGCTCGACGTCGCGCTGCGCCGCCGCGTCTCCGGGCTGATGCCCGGCGACCAGCGAGCCTCGGGCCTGGGCCCCGGCAGCGAGCTCGCGCAGCTGCGTCCCTACCAGCCCGGCGACGACGTCCGGCTGCTGGACCCGGCGGCGACCGCGCGCACGCAGATCCCGCACGTGCGGCTGCACGTCCCGAGCGGACCCTGACGACCTGGATCGTCCTCGACATCTCGCCGTCGATGGCGTTCGGAACCGCCGAGCGGCTGAAGGCGGACGTCGCCGACGGCGTCGCGCGCGTCATCGGACGCCTCTCGGTGCGCCGCGGCAACCGCGTGGCGCTGCTGCGCTTCGGCGCCGGCCCGGCGCTGATCCTGCCGCCGCACGGAGGTCGCGGCGCGCTCGCCCGGCTGGGCCGCGCGCTCGACGAGGGCGTCGGCGCCGACGGAGATCCCGGCGAGGGGCTTGCGCACGCGCTCGCCCACACGCGTGCGATCGCCCGGACGCCCGGCCTGATCGTCGTGGTGTCCGACATGGCCGAGACCGGCTCGGACCCGCACTCCGAGGATCCCCCTGGCGCGCGCCGCTGTCGGCGCTGCGCGGGCGTCACGACACGCTCGTCGCCGAGATCCGCGACCGCGTGAGGCGGAGCTGCCCGACGTCGGGCACCTGTGGCTCGTCGACCCGGAGACCGGGCGCCAGATGCAGGTCGACACGTCGCGGCGCGGCCTCCGCGAGCGCTTCGCCGCCGAGGCCGAGCGTCGCCGCGAGATCACCGCGAAGGCGATCCGGCGCGCCGGTGCGCGGCACGCGGTGCTGAGCACCGAGGGCGACTGGCTGCGCCCGCTCGGAGGTGCGCTGCGATGACCTTCCAGTCCCCCGCATTCCTCTTCTCGCTCGTGATCGTCCCGCTGGTGATCCTCGGCTACGCGATCGCCCAGCGCCGGCGCCAGCAGTATGCGGTGCGCTTCACCGCGCTCGACACGCTGGCCTCCGTCGCCCCGCGGACGCCGGGCTGGCGACGCCACCTCCCGCCGGCGCTGCTGTGTCTCGCGCTCGCGGCGCTCGGCGTGGCGCTGGCGCGCCCGCAGGCGTCCGTCGCCGTCTCCCGCTCACAGGCGTCCGTGATGCTCGTGACCGACGTGTCCACCTCGATGGCGGCCAACGACGTCGCGCCGACCCGGCTGACCGCCGCCCAGCAGGCCGCCAACCGGTTCCTCGACAAGGTCCCCAAGCGCGTCCGCGTCGGCGCCGCCGCGTTCTCCACGCGGGCCATCACGCTGACCAAGCCGACGACCGACCGCGACGCGGTGCGCGCCGGCGTGGCGGCTCTGCAGCCCAACGGCGGCACCGCGACCGGCAACGGCATCCAGGCGGCCCTGAACGCGCTCAAGCCCGACCCGGGCACGAAGAAGGTCCCGAGCGCGATCGTGCTGCTGTCCGACGGGAAGGCCACCTCGGGCATCGACCCGCTCGAGCAGGCGCGGATCGCCAAGAAGGCCGGGATCCCCATCTACACCGTCGCGCTCGGCACCCCCAACGGCTCGATCACGGTCAACGGCCCGCTCGGCGTCCCGCAGTCCGTGCCGGTGCCTCCCGACCCCGAGGCGCTGCGCGAGATCGCCAAGACCTCGGGCGGCCGCGCGTTCAACGCCGAGGACGCCGCGAAGCTCTCGACCGTCTACGACAAGCTCGGGTCGCGCATCGGCACGAAGAAGGAGCAGAAGGAGATCACCGCCGGATTCGCCGGCGGTGCGCTCATGCTGGTCCTGCTCGCCGGGCTGTTCAGCCTGCGCTGGTTCGGGCGCCTGCCGTAGCGGCCTGCTACCCCACGGCGGTGTCCGCCGAGCTGAGCATCGAGACCAGGCGCGAGACCGGGAGCATGATCGAGCGCGCGAGCCACACGGCGATCGCGCCGCCGCACAGGAGCGCGAGCAGGAGGCAGCCGACGAGGATCGCGACCGACCGCGTGGACGCCGACTCCATGTGGCGATCGGCGCTGCGGATCGCCGTGCTCCCGAGTCCCGACGGCGACGCCGAGGGACGCCTCGTAGCGCTTGCGCAGCGCGCGCCCGGTGCCCATCGACGAACCGATCGCCCATTCGCGGTGACCCGCCGCGTAGGTCGCGAACTCGCGCCGCACGCGCGTCATCCACGCGCCGAACCCGTCGTGTGCGGCCAGCACCGCGCGGTGCTGCGCAGGGCCCGAGGACGCGGCGGCGGCGGCCGCGAACGCCGCGTCAGCCCGCCGTGCCCGGCTCTGTGCCTCCGTGACGAAACCACGGTCTCCGCTGATGAGGAAGCCACGCTCGTCGTTCGCGACCGCCTTCGCGTTGAGCGCGGCCTCGTCGACCGCCTGCGCGTAGGGCACCGAACGATCCGAGAAGCTCTCCTGGTGGCGGCTCAGGTTCACCGTGATCGTCAGTGCGACGATGATCGTCGCTGCGAGGATCGCCACGAGCGCGCCGAGCCCGAGCCAGACCTGCACCCCGATGTACGTGCGTCCCGAGCTGCCGGACGCCGCCACCCTGCCGAACATGCCCTCGCGGCTCATAGCTCCTCCGTGCGCTGTGCGCGTCGATCGACGAACAGGAACGATAAGGCGCCTGGCCAGGGTCCGCTACTGCTCGAGGACGGTCCCGTCGGGGACGAACCGCGGCTCGCCGTCCTGCTGCTCGACGGTGACCGTCCCGCGGACCACGACGCCCCCGCCGAACCGCACATCCCCCCGGACCGTCAGCGACTCGCAGGCGACGAGCGAGGGCGCGCCGGCGGGGAACCGCTGCTCGAAGTCCGCCAGCAGCCTGTAGTGGGCCGGATCGAGGCTCACGAGCGGCGCAACGCCGCCGCGCGCCGGCGCCAGGGCGATTCTGCGCGCGCTCGTCCAGGACGTACGCGTCCGAGCGCAGGACCAGCAGGTCGTCGGTCGTCTTCACCGGCGCGAAGCGCGAGCGCGGGCACGCGGAGCGCGCGAGCCCCGTCGAACGCGTCGATCGCCGCTCCCATGGCGGTCTCGAGCTGGATCACGGCCGGGGAGGCGCCGTCCGCCGGGTCGACCGTCTTGCGATTGACGATCATCGGCAGCTCCAGCACGCCGTCGCGCGCGAACTCGGAGGCCAGCACGCGCAGGTCGAGCCAGATCGTGTTCGTGTTGAAGAACCGGTGGCGCGTGATGTCCTGGAAGGCCTCGAGGTCCTCGGGGAGCGTCTGGGCGACCTCGCGCAGCACGAGGCCCCCGTCCGCCCTGCGCGCGAGATGGCCGCCCTTGCGGTCGGCGGCGGTGCGATCGGCGACCTCCATCAGGAACGGGATCTGCTCGTGCGCCAGCCACGCGAGGATGCGCGGGTCCAGCACGGCGCCGAGGTTGTCGGCATTGGAGACGAACGCGTAGCGGTACCCGCGCTCCACGAGCGTCGCGAGCATCCCCGAGCCGGCGAGCGCCGGATACAGGTCCCCGTGCCCCGGCGGCGCCCACTCGAGCGCCGGGTCCGCCGGCCACGACGCCGGCATCAGGCTCCCGTCGTCCAGGAGCTTGGGGACGCGGCTCTGGACGATGTCGGCCGGAAGGTCCGCGGACAGGCCGTCGTAGCGCTCGAGCGCCGCGAGCGAGTCCGCGCGCGTGGCGAAGCTGTTCATCAGGACGAGCGGAAGACGGGGCGCCTGCGCGGCGAACCGCTCGCGCAGCGCGAGCACCTGGCGCGCACCGATGTCGAGGAAGCTGAGGCCGTCCTTGACCTCGAGCAGGGACTTCGCGCGCGTCATGCCCATGCTGGTCCCGAGGCCGCCGTTCAGCTTGATGATCACCGTGCGGTCGAGCAGCCCGGCGACGTCGGCGCCGGGATCCTCCAGGCGATCGGCGTCGGGCAGCCCGGCGACCGGCGACAGCTCGTCCTCGCGGAGCAGGCCCGTGTCCCCGGCCTCGCAGGCTCTCGGCCGCGTGACGGAACGCGGCGACGACGGCATCGGCCGCCCCGTCGGCGCGCAGCTTCGCAAGGCTCGCTTCGATTCCGGCGCTGCTCACGCGCTCATCCTGCCACGCCGCTCGGCGCGTCAGTCCTCGTGCGGGGCGGGCACCCAGGACGTCCGGTAGCTGGCCTGCTCGGGGGTCAGCTCGTCGATCGTCACGCCCAGCGCGTCGAGCTTCAGGCGCGCGACCTCGCGGTCGAGCGCCGCGGGGAAGGCATGGACCCCGGGACGCAGGCTCGAGTCGCCGCGCACGAGATCCTCGACGGCGAGCGCCTGCGTCGCGAACGACAGGTCCATGACGGCCGACGGATGTCCCTCGGCGGCGGCGAGGTTCACGACGCGCCCGCGCGCCAGCAGGTTCAGGCGCCGCCCGCCGACCTCGAACTCCTCGACGAGCGGGCGCACCGCGCGCCGCCCGGTCGCCACGCGGTCCAGCTCGCCGAGATCGATCTCGACGTCGAAGTGGCCGGCGTTGGCGAGGATCGCCCCGTCCTTCATCCGCTCGAAGTGCTCGTCCGCGCAGGACCGACGTCGCGCCGGTGACGGTGATGAACACGTCGCCGCGAGTCGCGGCCTCGACGATCGGAAGCACCTGGAAGCCCTCCATCCGGGCCTCCAGCGCGCGGATCGAATCGACCTCGCACACGACCACCTGCGCCCCCAGGCCCTGCGCACGCAGCGCGACGCCCTTGCCGGTCCAGCCGTATCCCAGCACGACGACCGTCGCGCCGGCGAGCAGCACGTTCGTCGCCCGCAGGATCCCGTCGAGCGTCGACTGGCCCGGTGCCGTAGCGGTCGTTGAACGCGCGCTCGGTGCGCGACTCGTTGACGGCGATCACCGGGCACTTCAGCCGTCCCGTCGGCCTCCATGGCGCGCAGGCGGACGAGGCCGGTCGTCGTCTCCTCGGTGGCGCCGCGCATGCGCGCCACGACGTCCGGACGCGCCTCGTGCAGGACGCTCACGAGGTCGGCGCCATCGTCGACGGTCACGTCCGGCTCGCGCGCGACGAGCGCCCCGACGTGAGCGGCGTAGCGGTCCAGATCCTCGCCGTGGACGGCGTGCACCTCCACCCGATCGCCGGAGACGAGCGCCGCGGCGACGTCGTCCTGCGTGGACAGCGGGTTCGCGGCGCACAGCGCCACGTCCGCTCCCCCGGCGACGAGCGCGCGCACGAGGTTCGCCGTCTCGGCGGTGACGTGCAGGCACAGCGCGACCGTCACGCCGTCGAGCGGGCGCTCGGCGGCGAAACGGTCGCGGATGCGGCGCAGGACCGGCATCTGCCCCCCGGCCCATGCGATCCGCGCGTCGCCGGCCGCGGCCAGGCCGAGGTCGGCGACGTCGTGCGCGGGGAGCTGTCGCCGGGAGGCGATGGCCTGGTGCCCTCTAGTAGCGGTAGCTGTCGGGCTTGTACGGGCCGTCGACCGGCACGCTGATGTACGCGGCCTGCTCGGGGGTCAGCTGGGTGAGCTTCACGCCGAGCGCGTCGAGGTGCAGGCGCGCGACCTTCTCGTCGAGGTGCTTGGGCAGCACGTAGACCTGCTTCTCGTACTCGTCGTTCTTCGTGAACAGCTCGATCTGGGCGATCGTCTGGTTCGTGAACGAGTTGCTCATCACGAACGACGGGTGGCCCGTCGCGTTGCCGAGGTTCAGCAGGCGCCCCTCGGAGAGCATGATGATCGAGTGGCCGTCCGGGAAGACCCACTCGTCGACCTGCGGCTTGATGTTGATCCGCTCGATGCCGGCGTAGGTCTGCAGCCCGGCGATGTCGATCTCGTTGTCGAAGTGGCCGATGTTCCCGACGATCGCCTGGTGCTTCATCTTCGCCATCTGCTCGACGGTGATGATGTCCTTGTTGCCGGTCGTCGTGATGAACACGTCCGCGCTGCGAGATGACGTCCTCGAGCGTGGTCACCTGGTAGCCCTGCATCGACGCCTGCAGCGCGCAGATCGGGTCGATCTCGGTGACGATCACGCGCGCGCCCTGCGCACGCAGCGACTCGGCCGAGCCCTTGCCGACGTCGCCGAAGCCGCAGACGACGGCGGTCTTGCCGGCGAGCATCACGTCGGTCGCGCGGAAGATGCCGTCGACCAGCGAGTGGCGGCAGCCGTAGAGGTTGTCGAACTTGCTCTTGGTGACCGAGTCGTTGACGTTGATCGCCGGGAACAGCAGCTCGCCGGTCTCGGCCATCTGGATCAGGCGGTGCACGCCGGTCGTCGTCTCCTCGGTGACGCCCTTGATGCCGGCCGCGATCTGCGTGTAGCGCGTCGGATCCTCGCTCAGCGAGCGCTGCAGCAGGCCCAGGAACACCTGGAACTCCTCGGACTCCGCGTCAGCCGGGTTCGGGACCGCGCCGGCGGCCTCGTACTCGCGGCCCTTGTGGACGAGCATCGTCGCGTCGCCACCGTCGTCGAGGATCATGTTCGGGCCACCGTCGGGCCACGAGACGACCTGCTCCGTGCACCACCAGTACTCCTCCAGGCTCTCGCCCTTCCAGGCGAAGACCGGGACGCCCTGCGGCGCCTCAGGAGTGCCGCCGGGGCCCACGACGACCGCGGCGGCGGCGTGATCCTGCGTGGAGAAGATGTTGCACGAGCACCAGCGCACCTCGGCGCCGAGCGCGACGAGCGTCTCGATCAGCACGGCGGTCTGGATCGTCATGTGCAGCGAGCCGGTGATCCGCGCGCCCTTCAGCGGCTGCGACGCGGCGTACTCCTCGCGCGTCTTCATCAGGCCCGGCATCTCGTGCTCGGCCAGACGAATCTCCTTGCGGCCGTACTCGGCCAGCGACAGGTCGGCGACCTTGAAGTCGTTCTCCGTCAGGACAGCGGTGGTCATGCGGTCTCCATCTCTTGTGTGGGAAGTCGTACGGCGCTGAGGAGGCGGGCGTGCTTCTCCTGCTCCCAGCGCAGCCAATCGTCGGCGGACACGGTCTCGGGGCGCCGTGGCTCGGTCTGCAGCCACGCGTCCACGTCGGTGCGCAGATCGCCCTCGCGGCGCAGCCGCAGCGCGAAGGCCACGT
Organism: uncultured Solirubrobacteraceae bacterium; assembly: GCA_963781935.1. Taxonomy (GTDB): domain Bacteria; phylum Actinomycetota; class Thermoleophilia; order Solirubrobacterales; family Solirubrobacteraceae; genus F1-60-MAGs163. The sequence goes on along the minus strand of CAWAHX010000005.1, from coordinate 204,432 downwards.
CTCCGAGGCCGATGTCGCGCGTGGCGAGCAGCTCCCGCAGGGTGCGCAGGCGCTGAAGCTCACCGGGACCGTAGATCCGGTAGCCGGCGTCCGAGCGCGGCGGCTCGATCAGGCCGATGCGCTCGATGTAGCGGAGCATTCGCGGCGACCAGCCGGTCGTCTGCGCCGCTTCGTGGATCGTGAGGGCGTCCATTGCTGGAGCAACCTTACCACAGTTGTGTCAAGGTTTGGCGGCGGCGAGCTCGCCGCCGACCGGCGGCGCAGCGGCGGCGACCGCGACCGGCAGGCCGCGCTTCGACGGCCGCCGCACCTTGAGGTACTCGGCCAGGTAGTACGACCCGATCACGAAGCCGGCCGCCAGCACCTGGATCGCGAGCGTCTCGACGGTCGGGTACACCTCGAACCAGGCCCCCATCCATGTCGGGATCGTGCCGACGAGGAAGTCGTGGCGCGGCAGCCAGCCGAGGTCCTGGAAGGTCGCGGCGGTCCCGCCGATCATCACCACGAGCACGACGCCGAGCAGGATGCCGGTGGCGATCAGCATCTTCTTGTACGGCAGATGCTGCTGCAGGCGGAAGGTGATCACGCCGACGACCAGCGTCAGGGCCAGGCCGATCGCGACGCCCTCGAGCACGACGCCGGAACCGGACTGCACGCGCAGGTTCTGCAGGAACAGCACGACCTCGAAGCCCTCGCGGTAGACGCTCGTGAACCCGAGCAGCAGCAGGCCCACGGCGATCCCGCCGCCGCGCACCCGACAGCAGCTCGCGGCGCCGCTTGTGCTTCTTGCTGATCCAGCCGGTCCAGTAGACCTTGTGGACGAACCAGTTCATGACGACGAGCAGGACGGCGACGGCCAGGAATCCGGTGATCGCCTCGAGGCGCATTCCCAGGCCGGACAGCTCCTGGAGCACGGCCCCGGCGAGGATCCAGGTCAGCACCGTCGCGCCGAACGCCGTGCCCGCACCGGCGAACACCGGTCGGCGCTTGACGCGGTTCGCGCCGAGGAAGCTCGCCGTCACGGCCGCGAGGATCAGGATCGCCTCGAGGCCCTCGCGAAACACGATCATCGACGTGTTGAAGACGACGGTGCCGTGGCTCAGCTGGCCGCGCGTCGCCTCCGTCGGGTCCTGCGGGCCGGTCTTCGCGGTCGCCATGAGGTAGACGAGCGCGGACAGGACGGTGAGGGCCAGGCCCCACCATGCGAGCTTCGTCGCGCGGGATGGCGATTGGGCGCCGTCGGCGCCCGGAACGGGCTCGGTCGCGAACTCCATGGGTTAGGGAACCCTAACACGAGCTCGTCAATTCCGTCGCACGAGGTCGGGTATCACCGACCCAGGGGGCTCAGCGGTCGGCGGCGAGCCCCGCCTTCAGGCGATCGATCGCGTCGATCGTCCCCGGATCCTCGCCGTTGAGGGCCGCGAGGTAGACCGAGACCAGGTCACCGAGCAGGACCAGCGAGAACGCCCGCTCCACCGTCGTCTGGCCGCGGCTCGGGACGACGTGCGTCCCGGCCGAGCTCTCGTCGATCAGCTCCCGGGTCAGCGCGATCCGCTGCGCGATCCGCGGAGTGTCGTCGCAGTCGTCGAGGAACACCGCGCTGAAGCGACCCAGGCTCGCGGCGCGCGTCCAGCCGACGATCTCGTTGTGATCGAGCTCGGGCAGGACGGCGGAGAATGCCGGCTGCTTGGCGTTCTCGTTGATCTGCGTCTTCCAGCGATAGGCGATCGACGACGTCAGGCCGGCGCCGGCGATCAGCGGGATCGTTCCGTGCAGCGCGCGGGCGAGCGCCTTCGCCTCGGACTGCTCTCCGGCATCGGGCCCCCACGCGACCGCGAGCTGCTCGAGATGCTCGGCGGCGACGTCGATCTCGGTCGTCAGGCGCGGGCCCGCGCCGCACAGCGCCGCGACCTCGAGCGCCGCGACGGTGACGTAGGCGACGGCGGCGCGCGGCTGCAGGCCGCCGGCCAGCGGGATCACCGGCACGCCCTCGGCCCGGGCGGCCTCCGCGAGCGTGCCGCCCGACGCGGCGACGACCCGCCGCGCACCGACGATGCCGGCGGCCTCGAAGCACGCGAGGGTCTCCTCGGTCTCCCCGGAGTAGCTGGCACAGAGCACGGTCGTCTCGGGCGTCGTCCACGGGGGGAGCGCGTACTCCTGTGCGCTGAGCACCGGGCGCGAGGCCTGGTCGCCGAGGATCGCCCGCGCGAGGCGCCCGCCGATGCCCGAGCCGCCCATGCCGGCGACGACGAGGCCGCCCGGGCTGTCCCACGGTCCGAGCGCCGCCGACTCGACCTTCCAGAGCGCGTCGCGCAGGTGCTCGGGGATCGCGAGCACGTCCGTGAGCTGATCCGTCGGGTCGCGACGGGACAGCTCGGCACGGTCGAGCGTCGTTGCCTGGGGTTCTTCGGTGGTCGACATGAACGAGGAAGGATGGCGCAGTCGCTCAGAATGCGACGCCACCATCGGGAATCTCGACGGCCGGGAACACCCGGATGCCGTGATCGAGGTGGTTCCCGGCACCGACGCGGACGCCCGCGCCGAGCACGGCGTGGCCGCCGATCGTGCAGTCGGGCCCGACGTCGGCGCCCGGGGCGAGGATCGCGTCACGCACGACGCTCCCGCGGCCGACGTGCACGCCGTCGAGGAGCACGGAGCGCTCGACCGTCGCCCCCGCGTCGATGCGCACGCCTGCTCCGAGCACCGTCTGCGGACCGACGACGGCACCCTCGGCGACGACACAGCCGTCGCCCACGACGACGGGGCCGCGCAGCTGCCCGTCGATCGTGCAGGCGTCGCCGCGAGCGATCCCGTGAGCGTCCAGCCGCGCGTGGGCCGCGGTGCTCACGTTGCCCGCGAGGATGTCGACGCTCCCCTGCAGGTAGCGCTCGGGGGTGCCGATGTCGAGCCAGTACGCGCGATCGTGCGCGGTCCCGTGGAGCCCGGCGCCGACGAGCTCGGGCCAGACCTCGCGCTCGATCGAGACGTTGCGCGTCGGGGCGATCAGGTCGAGCACACTGCGTTCCAGCACGTAGACACCCGCGCTGATGAGGTTCGTGTCGATCTCCTCGAGCTTGGGCTTCTCCAGGAAGCCGCGCACGGCGCCGTCGTCGCCCAGGCGCACGAGCCCGTAGGCGGTCGGGTCCTCGACGGGCACGAGGCCGAGCGTGGCGCGCGCACCGGTCGCGGCGTGCTGGGCGAGCTGCTCGCTCAGATCGATGTCCGTGAGCACGTCGCCGTTCAGCATCAGGAAGCGCTCGCCGAGCCCCCCGGGCAGCTGCTCGTCGGCGAACCGCAGCGCACCGCCGGTGCCGCGCGGCTCGGGCTCCTCGACGAACGTCAGACGCACGCCGTAACGCTCGCCGTCGCCGAGCGCGTCGCGCAGCTTCGTCGGAAGGAAGCCGCAGGCCATCACCACGTCCTGGACGCCGTGGCCCGCGAGCCATTCGAGCATGTAGGCCATGAACGGCCGGTCGACGAGCGTCACGACCGGCTTGGGGACCGTCGAGGTGAGCGGCCGCAACCGCGTGCCCTCACCACCGACGAGGATGACCGCCTTCACGCGGGAACGGACCGCCCGATTCCCTCATAGGTCAGGCCGGCGTCGCGCACGGCTCCGGGATCGAGCGCGTTGCGGCCGTCGATCAGGAGCGTGCCCGCCATCGCCTCGGCGATCTGGGCGGGGTCGATGGCGAGGAACTCCGCCCACTCGGTGACCAGCACGGCGGCGTCGGCGCCCTGCAGGGCCGCGAGCGCGCCGTCCGCGAACTCGACGCCCTGCATCAGCTGGCGCGCCTCCTGCTCGGCGATCGGGTCGTAGGCGACGACGTGCGCCCCGGCGGCCTGGAGTCGCGCGGCCAGCACGAGCGAGGACGCCTCGCGCATGTCGTCCGTGTTCGGCTTGAACGCCAGGCCGAGCAGCGCGACACGCCTGCCGACGAGCGTCCCGAGATGCTTCTCGAGCTTGCCGATCACGCGCCGCTTCTGCAGCTCGTTGACCTCGATGACCGCGTTCAGCAGCTGGAAGTGGTAGCCGCTGTTGCCGGCGAGCTGCTTGAGCGCGTTGACATCCTTCGGGAAGCAGTTGTGAACGACGAGCCCGGCGCTCGTGACGAAGGTGTGTGGTCCCGGCACCTCGAGCGAGTAGACCCAATCGGCGAAGCCCTGGACGCGATCGACGCTCGTGACCCGCGCCCATGCGGTGCCGCTCTCGTCGCGACGGTGCCCGGTCGGTGCGATCCGCTTTCCCTGACGCGCGATCGAGGACTCGATGCCGAGACGGTCCGCGGGTGCGACGAGGTCGAGCATCCGCTCGACCTGCTCCGCCCCGCTGATGCGCAGCCAGTAGGTGTCACGCGTGCTCTTCGTCGTGCGTCCCACGCGAACGCTCGCCACGACTCCGAGATCCGCGAGCAGCCGCAGCACGCCGTCGGCCACCGGATGGCTGACGGTCCCGTACTCGAGGATCACGCTCGGACCGCCGCCGACGAGCGACCATGAACCGTCGCCGCGCCACATGCCGCTGAGCAACGCACGGCGGTGGGCCTCCGGCGCATCCCAGATCGCGTCGGGAATGCGGTGCGTCCCGCAGTTCTCCCCAAGGCCCAGAACATCGACCCAGAAATGCGCCAGCAGGCGCGATGAGACGGTCACCTGCTTCGTCGTCGTCATCTGACGCACATCGTGCTTGACGCCGAGATCACGCCAGTACGACGCGACCTCCTCGACCAGATCGTCTTCGCGAGTCGGATGGAACGACCACGAGATGCGGTGACGCAGGCCGTCGACCGAGCAGTGCCCCTCGGCGAGGTACAGGCCGGCAATCCGCCAGAAGCGCTCGTCGACCACGAGCTCGCCCGGGACGTGGGTGCCATTGCGAGCGGTCGAGTAGGTCGCGCCCTCCACGTCGAGGTCGAGCGCTCCGGCCTCGTCGAGGCGCAGGGCTCCGCTGCGAACGATGTCGTGAATGCGGCTCAGCGAACCGCGCTCATGTGCGAGCGCCGCCTTGCGTTCAGACACAGGGCGCGCACCGAGCGCGACGACCTCGCGCTCGCGGGGACGCACGATGACTGCCGCCTCGGGCACCGGGAGATGCTCGGTGAGCGAGAGCCGGGTGACCGGTTGCGCGACCGCCTCCGCTCCGCCGAGCGGCACGGGCAGCCAGTCGCGATCGGTCAGCGCGTCGGCCTGAACCACCCGGGGACCGCCGCTGCCGGCGACGACGAACGGGTGGTCCGGCGTCGTGCGAACCGACCGGCCCGTCTTGGTGCGGACGGCGATCATGTCGCCTTCGTAGCGCCTGCGCGTCACTGCGGACACCGGAAACCACTCGGGGCGGGCGGCGCCGGGCTGCCACGCGAGAACCTCTGTACCGAACGGGCGCAGATGCCCACTCTGGGCCTCGCCGGGGTGCAGGTCGAAGCTGAGGTCGGAGAACAGCTCCTCCAGGGCCATCAGCCGTGCGCGCCCGAGGCGGCGCACGAGCACCGTCTCCTCGCCCGCGAGACACGAACCCCCGAAGCCGATGCCCGCCTGCAGGAACTTCGGGCCGATGCGATCGTCGAGGCCCATGCCGCGGGCGACCTCGGTGACGTCCGCGCCGGTCTCCTCGCAGACGTTGGCGATCTCGTTGATGAACGAGATCTTCGTCGCCAGGAAGGCGTTGGCGGCGAGCTTGACCATCTCGGCGCTCTCGATGTCGGTGCGCACCAGCTCGCCGCGGCCCCGGCCGCCGTGCGCGGCGGTCAGCAGCGGGCGGTACAGATCGGTGACGGCCTCGCCGGCCCAGTCGCCCTCGTCACCGATCACCACGCGGTCGGGACTGAGGAAGTCGTCCAGCGCGGAGCCCTCCTTGAGGAACTCCGGGCACGAGACGTACCGGAAGCCGTGCTTGCCCTGCTCGGCGAAGACGCGCCGGATCGCGGCGCCCGTCCCGACCGGGACGGTCGACTTCATGATCAGCGCGTGACGGTCCGACGGCGGCATCGCGGCGACGACGGCGTGCACGGCGCTGAGGTCGGCGTCGCCCGAGTAGGTGGGCGGCGTGCCGACCGCGACGAACAGCAGGCGCGCATGCTCCAGCGCCTGCGCGAGGTCCGTCGAGAAGTGCAGGCGATCGCGGTTGCGCTCCAGGCACTCGGCCAGGCCGGGCTCGTAGATCGGCACCTCACCGCGATTGAGCCGGGCGATCTTTTCGGCGTCGATGTCGATGCACCAGACGTCGCTGCCGAGATCGGCGAATCCGGCGGCCGTGACGAGGCCGACGTAGCCCGTCCCGATGACCCCGATGGGTTCACGTTCATTGCTCATAAGGAGGATGCAGGCTAGCGGCGCTAGGAGCCGACGCGCTTGAGCGAGCGGGCGATGGCGAGCATCTGCTTGTTCGTCAGCTTCTGCGAGAGCGTGTTCGACACCCAGTAGACCGCTCGCGGGGTGCGCCAGGCGACCAGGCGCAGCCGGTCGCCGTCGCCGAACAGCTCATAGGTGCGCCCGGCCATCTTCTTCTTCGTGGTCGGGTTGTCGAGGATCGGCGGCGCCTTCCACTTGGTCCCCTGCACGCCGTAGTACTGGCCCGCCTCGCCCGTGAACAGGACGAGCCGGTAGGCGTCGTACGCGTTGTCCGAGCGGTCGTGGATGCGATAGGCACGGGCCGGCGAGTAGTCGCGCTCGCCGGACGCGTAGCCGCCGCTGGCGAGCCGCACCGTCGGGTAGTAGACGGGCATCGCGACCTTCGTCGCAGCCTCGATCCCGTAGCGCTCCCCCTGGACCGGATCCGGGGCGATGCCGGGCACGAGGCCCGGGGCCTGCTTCCTGGTGGACTTCCTGCGCGCCTTCCTGCCGCTGCGACTCGAGTCGCCCGTCTGCTTGGGGCCCTTGGAGCCCTTGGCGTTCTTGAACGCCTCGGTCGTCTGCTGCAGGCCCTGCGGGGAGATGCCGAGGTACGTGCCGCCGGGGATGTCGAAGGCCGGGAAGTGGACCTCCTGGATCGGGTTCTTCGACGACAGGAACGCCAGCTTCAGCAGACGCAGGATGGCCTCGTTCGAGCGGATGTCCGTGCGCGTGTAGCGCGCGAAGATCTTCACGAGCTCCTTGCGGTCGCCGAGCAGCGAGCTCAGGCCGAACTGGTCCTTGGCCTGGCGCAGGAAGTCCTGCTGGCGCGCCGAGCGCACGAAGTCGGAATCCCCGTGCCGGTAGCGGACGTAGTCGAGCGCCTTCTGGCCGCAGAGCTTCTGGTACCCGGGCTTGAGGTCGATCTCCGCGTACTGGGCCGCGGGCGCCAGCCCGACGTTCGAGTGGTAGTAGCGCTTGTCGACGTCGGTGAAGACGCAGCCGAGCCGATCCACCGCGCGGCGGAAGCCGCCGAAGTTCACCTCGACGATGTGATTGATCGGGATGTTCAGGAGCTGGCGGACCGTCTTCAGCGTCAGGTTCGGCCCGCCCGCCGAGTAGGCCGCGTTGATCTTGTCGGTGCCGTAGCCGGGGATCGGGACCTTCAGGTCGCGCGGGATCGAGAGCACCGCGGTCGCGCCCTTGTCCGGGTCCAGCCGGACGAGGATCAGCGTGTCCGAACGGGCCGCGTTCTTGATGTTGCGGTCCTGGTAGCGCCGGTCGGAGCCGATCACCAGGATCGTCTGAGGGCCGCCCCCGTCGACGTTGTCGAGGACGTTCTTGACGCCCGGGATGCCCTGGCCCTCCTTCTTGACGATCTGCACGAGCTGGTCGACCTCGAGCAGCGCCGCGGAGGCGACCGTCGCGGCCGTGAGCAGCGTGATGAGGACCCCCGCGAGGAGGGCCTTCTTGATGTTGCCCAGGCCGGGGCGGGGCGGCTTTGCGGGATCGGAGCTCACGAGCGGGAGAAACGCGGCGCGGGGCCGGGAGTTGCGCGGGGCGGCGAATGAGCGCGCGCAGGCGACTCATTCGGTCCTCAAGGGTACCGGCGCGACCCGGCGGAGCCGCCGGTTGGCCCGCCGGCGCCCTACTCCACGGCGCGCAACGGCGGGCTCTCGGCCTCCGGGTCGTGCTGCTCGAGCCACGCCGGGAGGTCCCTGATGAAGTCGCCCAGCGCCTGGCGATAGCGCCGCAGCGAGCTGATCGACACCCACTCCGCCGGCCCATGATGCCCCGCCCCGGCGGGGCCGAACTCGACGGCCGGGATACCCGCCTCCAGGAACGAGATCGCATCCGAGGCACCGTCGCGCCCGATCGAGAGCGCCTCCCCCTCGATGCTCCGCGCGACCGCCGCGCGGAGCGCGAGGACGTGCGGGTCGCGGCGCGAGACGATCGCCGGCGAGCGGTGGAAGACCTTCACGATCTCGAGATCCGGGATCGCGGCGATCTGCTCGCGGATGACGTCCGGGCTCTGCCCCGGCAGGTAGCGGATGTCGACGTCGACGTGGCAGCGGTCGGGCACCTTGTTGAACGCATCGCCGCCGCTGATCCGGGCGAGGTTGATCGAGGGCCGATCGAACATGTCCGACGACTCACGGCTGAACGGCAGCGTCTCGATCCGCCGGAAGACGTCGTGCGCCTTGAGGATCGCGTTGTCGCCCAGCCACGGCGTGGAGCCGTGGGCCGCCGTGCCGCTGATCTCCAGGCGCACCGCGAGCACGCCCTTGGCCTGGACGCCGATGTGCAGGTCGGTGGGCTCGCCGGTGATCGCGAAATCGCCGCCGAGCCCGCCGGCCACCAGCGCATCGGTGGAGCGGTCCTCGACGTCCTCGGCCTCCTCGTCCGGCACGCAGACGAAGCGGACGCGGACCGCGTCCTGCTCGGCCGCGTCGTGCAGCGCGCACATCATCGCGGCGAGTGCACCCTTCATGTCGTAGGCGCCGCGTCCGTAGAGGCGGTCGCCCTCGACCCGGGGGGTGAACTGCTCCTCGAAGGCCGGGACGACGTCGAGGTGCCCGTGGAAGATCACCAGCGGGCCGGCGCTCGGGCCCACGTCGGCCAGCACGACCGGCAGCCCGTTGTGATCGTGGCCGCGCACGTCGACGTCGCGCGTCTCCAGAAAGCCCTTGACGAACTCGGCGGCGACGAGAAGCCCCTCCGGCTTCGACGTGTCGTACGCCATCAGACGCTCCGCGAGTACCCGTTCGTCCATCGAGCGAAGGATAGGCTCCGGCGATGGCCTCCCGCATCGTCGTATTCGGCGCGACCGGGTACACCGGGGATCTCACCGCGCGCGAACTCGTTCGCCGCGGCGCGCGCCCGGTCCTCGCCGCCCGCAACGCAGAGCGCCTGCAGGCGCTCGCCGCCGAGCTCGGCGGCCTCGACACGCTGGTCGCCGACGTCGGCGACCAGCGCAGCGTCCGGGCGCTCGTGGACGAGGGCGACGTGCTCGTGTCCACGGTCGGTCCGTTCATGCGCTGGGGCGACGCGGCGCTCGAAGCGGCGATCGACGCCAGGGCGCACTACCTGGACTCGACCGGCGAGGGCACGTTCATCCGCAAGGTGTTCGAGCAGGGTGGCCCGCGCGCCGAGCGGGCGGGCATCGGGCTGCTGACCGCGATGGGGTACGACTGGGTGCCGGGCAACCTCGCCGGCGCACTGGCGCTGCGCGACGGCGGCGACGCGGCGCGGCGGTTGCTGATCGGGTACTTCATCGAGAGCCACGGCGGTGGCAACCCGGCGTCCGCGATGAGCGGCGGCACGCGGGCGAGCGCAGCCGGCGTGGCGCTGGAGCCGGCCTTCACGTTCCGCGCGGGACGCCTCGTCGGCGAGCGCGCCGCCAAGCGCGTCCACTCGTTCACCGTCGCACCGGGCAGGAGCGAGCTCGGCGTGTCGGTCGGATCCTCCGAGGCGTTCGCGCTGCCGCGCCTGAGCCGCGACCTCTGGGACGTCGACGTCTATCTCGGCTGGTTCGGCCCGGCATCGCGGCCGATGCAGGTGCTCACCGCCGGAACGTCGCTCGTCACGAAGGTCCCGGGCGTCAAGAGCGGCCTGCAGTCGCTGACCGGCAGGCTCGTGAAGGGGTCGACCGGAGGCCCGGATGCCGCGGCGCGGGCGACGTCCAGCTCGATCGTCTGCGCGCAGGCCTTCGACGCCGCGGGCCGGCAGCTCAGCGACGTGCGGCTGACCGGACCCAACGGGTACGACCTGACCGCCGCGTTCCTCGCCTGGGGCGCCGAGCGCGCAGCGGCCGGCGGGCTGCAGGGCACCGGTGCCCTCGGCCCGGTCGACGGCTACGGCCTGGACGTCCTGGAGGCCGCCGCGGGCGAGTACGGACTCAGCCGGGGCTGAGTCGCGCCCTCAGTGCGAGTCGCCCTCGGCGACGCGGATGAACGCCTCGTAGCGGCGCTGGTCGCGCAGCGCGAGGCGCTGCGCCTCCGAATGCTGGGCGGCCGCCGCGACCTCGGACTCGGCACGCGCCAGCTTCTCGCGCAGCGAGTCCACGTCGAGATCCTCGGGGGCGATCGCGTCCTGGACCAGGACGAGCGCCTTGTTGTCACCGACCTGGATGTAGCCCTCACCCTGCGCGAACCGCACGATCTCGGTCTCGCCGCGGTAGAGCCGCAGCTCCGTCGGCTCGAGCAGGCCGAGCAGCGGCGTGTGGTGCGCCAGGATGCCGAGCGAGCCCACCGTGGTGCGGGTCGAGAGCATCTCGATGTCGTCGTGGAAGACCTCCCCCTCGGGAGTCAGGACCTCGACCTCGAACGTCGCGCGGGCCATCGGATCGCTCAGCTCTTCGCGGCCGCGATGACGTCTTCGATCGCGCCCTTGAGCAGGAATGCGGACTCGGGCAGATCGTCATGCTCGCCATCGATCAGCTCGCGGAACGAGCGCACCGTCTCGGCGATCGGGACGTACTGGCCGGGCGTGCCGGTGAACTGCTCGGCGACGCTGAACGGCTGCGAGAGGAAGCGCTCGACCTTGCGTGCGCGCTGCACGGTGATCTTGTCCTCCTCGGACAGCTCGTCGATGCCGAGGATGGCGATGATGTCCTGGAGCTCGCGGTAGCGCTGCAGGATCTCCTTGACGCGCGTCGCCACCTCGTAGTGCTCCGCGCCGACGATGTCGGGCTTGAGGATCGTCGAGGTGGAGTCGAGCGGGTCGACCGCGGGGTAGATCCCCTTCTCGGAGATCGACCGCGACAGCGTGGTCGTCGCGTTGAGGTGGGCGAACACGGATGCCGGAGCCGGGTCGGTGAGGTCGTCGGCGGGCACGTAGATCGCCTGGATCGAGGTGACCGAGCCGTTGCGCGTCGAGGTGATGCGCTCCTGCAGCTGGCCCATCTCGGTCTCGAGCGTCGGCTGGTAGCCGACCTGGGAGGGCATCCGCCCCAGCAGGGCCGAGACCTCGGAGCCCGCCTGGACGAAGCGGAAGATGTTGTCGATGAACAGCAGCACGTCCTGGCCGGCGACGTCGCGGAAGTACTCCGCCATCGTCAGGCCGGACAGCGCGACGCGCATGCGCGCACCGGGCGGCTCGTTCATCTGGCCGAAGACGAGCATCGTCTTGTCGATGACGCCCGACTCCTTCATCTCCAGCCACAGGTCGTTGCCCTCGCGTGAGCGCTCGCCGACGCCGCAGAACGCGGACAGGCCGCCGTGCTCCTTGGCGAGGTTGTGGATCAGCTCCTGGATGAGGACCGTCTTGCCGACGCCCGCGCCGCCGAACAGGCCGACCTTGCCGCCCTTGGCGTACGGGGCGAGCAGGTCGACGACCTTGATGCCGGTCTCGAAGATCTCGGTGGTCGGCGTGAGGTTCTCGACGGAGGGTGCCGAGCGGTGGATCGGCCAGCGCTCCGTGACCTCGATCGGCGGGCCCTGATCGATCAGGTCGCCGAGCACGTTGAAGATGCGGCCGAGCGTGGCCTCGCCGACGGGCACCGAGATCGGCGCGCGCGTGTCGGTCACCTCGACGCCGCGAGCCAGGCCGTCCGTCGAGTCCATGGCGACCGCGCGCACGCGATCGTCGCCGAGGAGCTGCTGCACCTCGAGCACGAGCGTGTTGCCCGCGAGCTGGACCGTGAGGGCGTTGTTGATCTCGGGCAGCTGCTCGGGGAACACGGCCTCGACGACGACGCCCTTGATCTCCTCGATGCGACCGATGTTCTTGGTGGTGCTGGCGGTGGCTGTGGCGGCTTCCATGGGATTCCTTGCGATGTCTTGTGATTCGGAGCTTGTGGTGATTCCGGGGCTGGTGGTCGTTTGGGGCGGTGGTTCTTCCTTGATGTTGAAACTGCTTTCGCTCTGCGGCTGCGCGCTTCGCGCTTCGCCTTCGAGCGACGTCACACCAGGACTCTGCTCCTGCGACCACTTCCATGATCTCCTGCGTGATCTCGGCCTGGCGGACGCGGTTCATCTCGAGCGTCAGGTCCTCGATGACCTCGTTGGCGTTCTCCGAGGCGGTCCGCATCGCCGTCATGCGCGCTCCGTGCTCGGAGGCGGTGGACTCCAGCAGCGCGCGATAGACGGAGATGTCGACGTAGTCGGGCACGAGCCGGGCGAGGATGCCCTCGGGGTCCGGCTCGTACTCGACGAGGGCGTGCTGCGTGCCCTCGGCCTCGGCCTCGTCCGGCTCCTCCGTGAGCGCCGCGTCGATCGTGGCGCGCTGGAGCGGCAGCAGCACCTCGCGACGGACCTCCTGCGTCAGCGGCGAGATGTAGCCGTTGTAGAACAGCTCGACCTTGTCGACCTCGCCGTCGACGTATGACGCGATCAGGTCGGAGGCGATCTCGCGCGCGTCGGCGAACGACGGGCGGTCGGAGAACCCGACGTAGGACCCGGCCGGCTCGAGCTTGCGGAAGACCAGCGAGGAGACGCCGCGGCGCCCGGCGGCGAAGTAGCGGACCGTCTTGCCCTCGGCCTGGTAGTCGGCTGCGGCGCGCAGCGCGGCGCGGATGATCTGCGAGTTGAACGCACCGGCCAGGCCGCGGTCACCGGTCACCAGCAGCAGCGCGACGGTCTCCTCGCGCTCGTGCTGCTGCAGGATCGGATTGCCCTGCAGCTCACCCGCGGACGCCGCCTGGGATGCCTGGCGCGTCATGCGGCGGATCGCCCCCGCGTACGGGCCGCAGGGCGGCGATGCGCTGCTCGGCGCGGCGCAGGCGCGCGGCGGCGACCATCTGCATCGCGCGGGTGATCTTCGCGATGTTCTTGACGGAATCGATCCGCTGCTTGACGTCGCGCTGCGACATGACGGTGGGTGCGGCGTCGCCCTCAGGCGGTCGCCGCGGCCTCCTCGACCTCGGTCGCGGCGTCGTCTGCGACGTCCACCTCGCGCAGGCCCTCGTCGGCGCGGCTGGTCTCGCCGACGCCGGACTCGAGGATCGGCTGACCCTCCTCGTCGAGGTCGTAGCCGAAGTCGTCGGCGTAGCTCGCGACGACTGCGCGCAGCTCGGCCTGCGTCTCGTCGGACCAGTCGCCGCCCTTGATCTTCTCCAGGGTCGGCGCGATCTCGTTGCGGACACGCTGCGTCAGGCCCTCGAGGAACTCGTCGATGCGCTCGGTGAGGATCCTGTCGGTGAAGCCGCTCGTGGTGGCGAAGACCTGCGCGACCTGCAGCTCGACGGGGACCGGGTGACGCTCGTTCTGGTTCAGCGTGGCGACGAGCCGCTCACCGCGGGCGAGCGTCTTCTGCGTGTCGGCGTCCAGATCGGAGCCGAACTGCGCGAAGGCCTCGAGGTCGCGGAACTGCGAGAGCTCGATCTTCAGGCGGCCGGCGATCTTCTTCATCGGGTTGATCTGCGCGTTGCCGCCGACGCGCGACACCGAGATGCCGACGTTGATGGCGGGGCGCACGCCCGAGTTGAAGAGCTTGGGCTCGAGGAAGATCTGGCCGTCGGTGATCGAGATGACGTTCGTCGGGATGTACGCCGACACGTCGCCCGCCTGCGTCTCGATGATCGGCAGGGCCGTCATCGAGCCGCCGCCGAGCTCGTCGTTGAGCTTCACCGCGCGCTCGAGCAGGCGGCTGTGGAGGTAGAAGACGTCGCCCGGGTACGCCTCGCGGCCCGGCGGGCGGCGCAGCAGCAGTGACATCTGGCGGTAGGCGAAGGCGTGCTTGGTGAGGTCGTCGTAGATCGCGACGACGTGCCCGCCCTTGTAGAGGAAGTACTCGCCGATCGCGGCACCGGCATACGGCGCCATGAACTTGATCGGCGCGGCCTCGTCGGCGGACGCGGCGACGATGATCGTGCGGTCCAGCGCGCCGTTCTCGGCCAGCGTCTCCGCGAGCTGGACGACCGTCGCCATGCGCTGGCCGATCGCCACGTAGACGAAGACGAGGTCGGAGTCCTTGTTGTTGATGATCGTGTCGATCGCGAGCGACGTCTTGCCGGTCTGGCGGTCGCCGATGATCAGCTCGCGCTGGCCGCGGCCGATCGGGATCATCGAGTCGATCGCCTTCAGGCCGGTCTGCATCGGCTCGGTCACCGGCTGGCGCTGGACGACGCCGGGGGCCTTGAACTCCGCGGGGCGCATCTCGGTCGAGTTGATCGCGCCCTTGCCGTCGAGCGGGTTGCCGAGCGGGTCGACGATGCGGCCCAGCAGCTCGTCGCCGACCGGGATCTCGAGCAGGCGACCGGTGCGCTTGACGGTGTCGCCCTCGACGATCCGCTGCCAGTCGCCGAACAGCACGGCGCCGACGTTGTCGGACTCGAGGTTGAGCGCGAGCCCCGTCACGTCGTGCGGCAGCTCGAGCATCTCGAACGACTGGCAGTTCTCGAGGCCGTGGATGCGGGCGATGCCGTCACCGATGGAGAGGACGGTCCCGACCTCGGTCAGTTCCGCGCCCCCCGCCTCGAGACCCTCGATGCGGGACTTGAGGATGCTCGTGATCTCGTCGGGCTTGATCTGCATGGCGATGGTTGCTCCTTGACGGTCGGGCGGGCGCTAGGCCTGCGCGACCTGCTTGCGAAGTTGTTCGAGGCGGTTGCGGATTGAGGCGTCGAGGATGGCGTTGCCCACGCGGACGACGAAACCCCCGACGATCGACGGGTCGACCGCCGTGCTGAGCTGGACGTTGCGACCGGTCTGGCGGCCGATCTCGTCCCCGATGCGCGACGTCACGCTCTCGTCGAGCGCGACCGCGCTCGTGACGGTCACCGGCAGCAGGTCGCGTGCGGCATCCCAGAGCCGCTGGTACTCGCGGTTGATGCGGAAGATCGCCGGCAGGCGGTGGTTCTCGACGAGGACGTCGAGGAAGTTCGCCACCGTCGGGTCGGCGTCCACGATCGTCCGGCGCATGCCGTCCTTCTTCTCCTGGGTGGAGAAGTACGGCGAGAAGAAGAACAGCCGCATGTCCTTGCTGCCCTCGAGCGCCTCGGCCACCTGGCCGAGCTGCTCACCGACGACGTCGAGGCTGCCGTGCTCCTGGGCGACCTCGAACATCGAGCGGGCATAGACCTGGGCGATCTTCTCCATCGTCGATCAGTTCCGGCGCTCGCCGCTCAGCGACGAGAAGTCGAGTTCGGCCAGCGCCTCGTCCACGAGGCGACGCTGGTCGTCGCCCGTGAGGATGCGCCCGGTGACCTTCTCCGTCGCCTGGATCGTCAGGTCCGCGACCTCGGTGCGGATCTGCTCGATGGCGCGACGGGTCTCGGCCTCGATGTCCTTGCGCGTCTGCTCGAGCAGGTCCTCGCGCTGGGCGCGGGCCTGGTCCTTGGAGTCCGCCTCGAACGCCTCGGCGTTCTTGCGGGCGCGCAGGACGATGTCGTCCGCCTGCGAGCGTGCCTCCTTGAGCCGCTCGCGGTACTCGGCGAGCACCGCCTCGGACTCGGCCTTCATCTTCTCGGCGTTGTCGATCGAGTCCTCGATGAGCTTCGCGCGCTTGTCGAGCGCGTCCCGGATCACCGGGAACGCGTACTTGTTCAGCACGAGGATCGTCACGAAGAAGGCGAGCAGCGTCCAGATCATGAGCCCGACGTTCGGGCTCACGAGGAAGTTGCTGCTCTCCTGCGTGGCGGCGAGGATTGGCTGTGCGACGGCCGACATCGATCTAGCCGAGGAAGAACGCGATGAGGCCGAAGATGAAGGCGTAGAACACGATCGCCTCGGTCAGTGCGAAACCGAGCCACTGGATCGAGGTGATCTCGTCCTTCATCTCAGGCTGGCGGGTCACCGACTCGATGACCTTGCCGAAGATGTAGCCGACGCCGATGCCCGGCCCGATGGTGCCGAGGCCGGCGCCGATGCCGAGCGCGATGGCCTTGCCGGCCTTGCGTCCGTACTCCTGGGCGACGTCCGAGGCGGTGCCCGCTTGGGCGATCTCGCTGATGAGGTGCAGGTCCACGGTGGTGATGCTCCTTAGTGTTCTTCGGCGACCGCGCCGCCGAGATAGATCGCTGCAAGTGTGGTGAAGATGAACGCCTGGAGGGTCGCGACGAGGCCGACTTCGAAGATGAAGAAGGCGACCGCCATCGTGCCGGTGATCAGGCCCAGGACGGCCGAGCCGAAGATGCCCAGGTTGAGCAGGATGACGAGTCCCCCGCCCATGAACAGGATCAGCAGGTGGCCCGCCAGGATGTTGGCGAAGAGTCGTACGGAGAGCGAGACGATGCGCACGAAGTGCGAGATCACCTCGATGAGGAAGATCGGACCGACGGCCGGCCCCTGAACGCCGGCCGGGACCCAGCCCTTGAGGTACGGAACCAGGCCCTTCGCCCGGACACCCTCGACGTGGTAGCTGATGACGACGCAGAACGTCAGGACCAGCGGCACCGAGATGTTCGCGGTCGCCGCATACAGCGCCAGTGACGGGATCTGCAGCCCGAAGATGTCGACCTTGTGCTCGGTGTTCGTCGGCAGCGGCAGGTAGCCGAGCATGTTCGAGAACCAGATGAACAGGAACACCGTCGCCAGGAAGGGGAACCAGCGACGCAGCATGGCGCCGCTGAGGTTGCCCTGGGTGATCCCCTGGATGAGCCCGTAGTAGCCCTCGACGACGACCTGCGGACGGCGCGGGCGCAGCCGCATCGAGCGCCCGGCCAGGATCATCGTGACGCAGGTCAGGACGCAGGCCACGATCACGTAGAAGACGGCCTTGTTGATCGACATGTCGATCGGGCCGAGCTTGATCGAGATCCACGGATCGAGCTTGAACTCGTTCTGCGGGCGGTAGTTCTCGTTGATGTTCAGCGCGAACGCACCGGCCGGAGAGGCGAGTGCGAGCACGAACGGGGTCGCGAGGGCGAGAAGGCGTGCGCGCATCAGGAGGGCTGCTCCGTACGGGACTGCTCGAAGGGACGAAGGATCATGGAGACGGTGAAGGAGACGGTGAAGATGACCAGGAACAGGACGGCGGCGGCGAGGCCGGCGTCGTTCTCCACCATGCCCACGGCGAAGATCGTAAGGGCTACGAGCCATCCGCGTCCGATCATCGATCCGGTGACCCAGCCGGCGACGTGCCTCGCGTCGCCGCTGGCGAGCGCCTTGCGGTTCGTCCAGACCTGGATCGCATGCTGGGCCAGGTACGCCACCGCCCCGCCGACGTAGCCGAGGATCGGCCAGCCGGCGAGCAGGAACACCGGCAGCGCGAGAGCGAGCACGATCAGGTCGAGATGACGCAGGCCGGGCATCAGCAGCTCACAGATCCCTGAAGCGGGAGTGGACGATGGCGATGCCGGCGATCGGGCCGATGAACAGCCCGAGCAGGCCGAGCGCGACGGGTGCACCCACGAGCGCCCCGATCCCGAGGCCCACCCCACCGCACAGCAGGATCGTCGCCACGAGCGTGCCGCCCGCGGCCGCAGCCCGCATCGTCGGCTTCGAGGGCTCGCTCACGGCGATCGGTGGTGAAAGGGGTCTCGGGGAGATGCATGGGACATGGCGCGCCGCTCCATGGTTTGTACCGGGAACGGCGCGACCCGCGCGGGGACGCGGGTCACAGAGTTGTTGACTGTCGCAATGGCGACGGTCCGACGGCTCGGCCACCCTATCGCATCGGCGGACTTTGTGACGTCTTTGTGACACTTCGTGACGGGTGCCACGAGCGGCCCGTGCGGACTCGGACCTACCGCAGACGCGGTATCCGGGCGACCGCGGAGAGGGCCGACAAATCCGGTGTACGCCCGCCTCCTGAGGAGATTCCCGGTGCCTTCCTCGCCGTCCCGCTGCATGTTCGCCGTCGCCGTGCTGATCGCAGCCCTGGCCACGGCGGTTCCGCTCGCCAACGCCGCCGGCGGCACGGTGCGGACGGCCAAGCCGATCCACAGGGTCGGCGGCAAGGTCCACACCGCCGCGCTCTGTGACGCGGACGGCGGCGTCCGGCTGCAGGCGGCACGCGCCCTCGGGCGCCTGCACGACAGCGACGCCGTGCCCGACCTGGTCGCGGCGCTCGACGACGGCTCGTGGATGGTCCGCAATGAAGCCGCGCGCGCTGGCCGGGATGGGCGAAGCGGGGCTCGCGGGGCTGTTCGACGCGGCCGACGGCGGCTCAGGCCCGGCCGTAGATCACGCGCGCGAATGGATCCAGTGGTGGGTCGCACGCGAGGCCGGCGAATGAGCGCGCTGCTGCAGGCGATCCTCGGCTCGGTCGCGATCGCCGGCTTGATCTACATGCTCGCGTTCGACCTCTCGTACCTGCTGATCGCGGTGATCGGCTACCGCGGCGTCACGGACTACGTGAAGCGCCGCCCGGCACGCGACTACGACGTCGTGGCCGAGTCGGTGCTGAGCCCCGGCATCACGATCCTCGTCCCGGCCCACGACGAGGAGGCGACGATCGTCGCCTCCGTGCGAGCGCTGCTCGCCGTCCACTACCACGAGCTGCAGGTGCTCGTGATCGACGACGGCTCGACGGACTCCACGCTCGCGCTCCTGACCTCGGAGTTCCGGCTCGTGCCGATCGACCGCGTGGCCCGTGCGTCGATCGCACACGAGCCCGAGCGCGCCCTCCTGCGCAGCGTGTCGGATCCGCAGCTGACCGTGCTGAGCAAGGTGGGCGGCGGCAAGGCCGACGCCCTCAACGCCGGCATCTGCCACGTCGCCACGCCGCTCTTCTGCACGATCGACGCCGACACGCTGCTCGCACCCGACGCGCTCGCGCGGATGGTCTGGGAGTTCGAGGCACGGCCCCACACCGTGGCGGCCGGCGGCATCGTGCGGGTCCTCAACGGCGGCACCGTGCGCGACGGCCGGCTCGTCTCCGTCGGTGTCCCGGGCAACCTGGTCGTCGACATCCAGATCCTCGAATACCTGCGGGCCTTCCTCGGCGGGCGGATCGGCTGGTCGCGCCTGGGAATGCTGCTCGTCATCTCGGGTGCGTTCGGCCTCTTCCGGACCGACGCCGTCATCGAGGTCGGTGGCTACGACACGCGCACCGTCGGCGAGGACGCCGAGCTCGTGCTGCGCCTGCAGCGTCATTCGCTCGAGCAGCGTCGCGACTGGCGGCTCGTGTTCTTCCCCGACCCGATCTGCTGGACGCAGGCGCCGGAGTCGGCGCGCGTCCTGATCACCCAGCGCGACCGCTGGCAGCGCGGCCTGATCGAGATGCTGGCCAAGCACCGGGACATGCTGCTGCGACCCGAGGTACCGGCGGATCGGCCTGTTCGCCCTCCCGTACTTCATCGTGTTCGAGGCGCTCGGGCCGTTGCTGGAGGTCGTCGGCGGCGCCGCCGTGCTCCTCGGTCTCGTGCTCGGCGTCGTCCCTGTGGCGACCGCGGCACTGTTCGTGGCGCTCGCCGTCGCCGTGGGGTTCATGTTGTCGTTCATCGCGCTGCTGATCGAGCAGCGCGCCTACAGCCGCTACCCGTCATGGGCCGATCTGCGCCTGCTCCTGATCGCGTCGGTCGTCGAGAACGTCGGCTACCGGCAGGTCATGGCCGTCGTCCGCGCCCGGGCCTGGTGCACCGTCGTCACGCGGCGCGGCGGCTGGGGCGCGATGCCGCGGACGCTGATCGACGCTCCACCCGAGGCGAAACCGCCGGCGTCGCCGCCGGCGGCGGCGCTGCCTACCCCTCGCCCGGGTCCCGCAGTCCACCACCGTTGAGCTTGCGAACCGTGTAGAGCATCAGGAAGGCGAAGATCGTCCCCGAGATCAGTCCTCCGCCGCGTGCCTGGCCGAAGAAGATCAGCGAGACCATCGCCCCGACGAACATCCCGACGGCGCCGAGCATGAAGGTCGCCAGCAGCGAGATGTCGTCCTTGCCCGGGAGCAGGAGTCGTGCGAGACCCCCGACCGCGAGTGCGAGGACGATGTAGGCGGCGATGTAGAGGACCGTTTCCATGCGGCGATCCTATGTGTCCGCCGGGCGCCGCGGGCGTCAGGCGGTGGCGACCGCGGCGCGCACGCGCGGCTGCGGGACGCTCGGCGACGGGTCGCACGCGCTGCGCCGGGAGCAACTGGCCGATGGTGCGGTAGACCTGCTGGTTGACCGCCATCCCGCAATGCGAGCTGTCGACCTCGACGTGGCGGGCCTGCGGATCGATGCAGGCGCGCCACTGCAGAATGCCGTCGCTGCGCGAGTAGATCGAGGTGAAGTCGACCGAGCCGGGCATGTCGTCGTCGAGGTCGGTCCAGAAGTCCGTGCAGCAGCCGATCGGGTCGAGCCCGAACTTGTACGCCTCCCAGCTGTGCTCGCACGAGTTCCCGATCAGCCCGCGACCGCCCATGCGCTGCACGCGCTGGAGCGTGCGGATCTGCAGACGCAGCACGGCGTGGAACTCGTCGATGCTGTTCGCCACGAGCGGTGAGCCGAGCGCCACGACGTGGTTCACGCGATCGGGATCCCGCACCCCGAGCACGCGGGCGAACATCCCGCCGCGGCTGTGGCCGATGATCGACACCTCGCGCTCGTAGCGGTCGCTGAGATCCGTCACGCGCTGCTGCAGACGCTCGACCGACTTCTGCGAGCACTCGACGTTCGACGTGATGCCCGGAGGTGTGGGCCCGGTAGCCCAGGCGCCGCAGCCACTGCGTCATCAGCGCAAGGCTCCCGTCGCCGGCCATGAAGCCCGGGATCAGCAGCACGGGCTGGCCGTCGCTGCGCGGCATGCCGCTTCCGCGCCACAGCGAGCTCGTCAGCAGGCTCGCTGCCTCCCCCGCCGTCCGGCTCTCGCGCCAGATCGCTGGTCCTGTGACCCCGAACATTGGTCCTGACCATATCCGCCGGACTGGACGGTGTGTCAAGTCGTCGAATACGTACGGGCACCGCGCCGCTCGCCGGCCGCGACATGTGCAGGCAGCGCACGACCGCGCCGGAAACCGGCGCGCTGGTAGACGCGCGCCGCCTCGTCGCCTCCGGGCGTCAGGAACGCGAGCTGCGACACCGTGAGAGAACGCGTCGCGGCGGCCGCGGCGGTCAGCGCCCGGCGATCCCGCGGCCGGCGTGGCCGGACATGCACGCCGACCGCGACGATCTCGCTGACGCCGAGCTGCCCCGCCTGCCACGAGGCCGCGCCGACCGCCGATCCATCGGGCCGCGCGCGCCAGCACGCTGCCGGAGCCGCTGCTCGCGGAAGCGCCGATCTCCGCATCGCCGGCCGCGCTCGACTGCCCGCGATATCCGTGAACGCGCGGCGGCGGACCGCGAGCAGCTCGGCGATCACGCCGCGCGGGAGCGTCGCGGCGCACCGTTTCCACGACGAACCCGAGCGGCGGGGCCAGATCGACCAGGTCGCCCCCGCCGCAGACCATGCCGAGCGGCTCCAGCTCGACCGTGAACCGGTGCGCGCTCAGCGCCTCGCGCAGCCCGGGCCAGCAGTCCTCGACGACCTCCAGCCGCGGCGTTCGCCCACGCGTCCGCGAACGCCGAGCACAGCGCCTCGATCGCCTCGCCGGGCCAGGCGACGGCGCCCTTCTCCGGGACGGCGTAGTTCAGGAACTCCAGCGCCGTCGACGGATCGATCGTGAGCACGAACGGGCCGACGTGGACCAGGTCGCGGCCTCGCGCGGCCATCGCCCGCAGCGCGTCCTGGATGCGCTCGGCCTCGCTCACCCCTCGGGCTCCTCGAGCAGCACGGTGTCCTCGTTGCGGTACGCCGGTGCACAGCAGCACAGCAGGACCAGCGGTTCGTCGCCCGTGTTGAAGATCTTGTGCGGGGCACCCGGCGGGATCACGACGCAGTCGCCGGCGACGACCTCGCGCTCCTCGTCCCCCAGCCGCATCAGCCCGCGGCCGGCGGTCAGGAAGTACAGCTCCTCGGCCTGTGGGTGGTAGTGCGCGGCCGTCGCGCCGCCGACGTCGATGGTGGCCTCGGCGAGGCTCTGGTGCTGCGTCGGGATGGACACGCGACCGGCGAGCTCCCTGATGCTGGAGCCGTCGGCGGTGATGAACGATTCGCGATCGTGCAGGTGGGAGATGTCCATGGAGCGGGACGCTAGTACGAGCCGAGGGCTCCCGTGGCCTTCGGCCAGGGAGCCCTCGACGGTGGCGGTCCTACGCGAGCGCGCGACGCGCCTGCTCGCGGTCCAGGCGGCCGGCCAGCGCCGCCAGGGCCCTGGCCGACTGCTGTCGCAGGCGTCCGGGGGGCCGGTCCACGTCATGTTGCTCGCCGTCCGCCGGGCGACCGGGGCGAGGAGCGCTGGCGTGGGCCATGTGCTGGTGAATCAGGGAATGCATGAGACGGTGACCTCCTGAGGTCATTTCGGTGAATACGTCACCGCCCGGCTCTGCGAGGTACCACGGAACTGCTGCGGCGCTCGGGGTCTCGGGCGGCTGTGCCCGCGGACCCGGCGCGGATGTGCCTAGGACGCGAGCTTGCGAAGGCGCAGGGGCGCGCTTCCGGCGATGCCGGCAGCGGACGTGCGCATGGTGTTGGTCGCAAGCTTCATGAAGCGTCCTTTCCTCCGACGACGGAGGACGTTCGTCACCTTATCGAGAGAGCCGCTCAAGTCAAGGCCGAATTCAAGTGGATTCTCCCTCAGGCGACGGCGGGCGCCCCGAGGTTGATCCCGATCACCTTCAGGCGACGCGTCAGCGCGGTGAAGGCGAACGTGTTGGTCTCCTCGTTGGTGTACCCGAGGATCGAGTAGCTCTCCGGGTTCGCCCCCTTGGGCACGAGCACGCCGGCGGCGACCGGCATCAGCTCGAGGAGCTTGGTCTGCGCGATCTCCCTCAGATGCGGATCGCGGCACTTCTGCTGCAGGAACCAGGTGCCGTACGCGACGTGGCGGTGCTCGTCCTGCGAGATCTTGCGGAACCCCTCGAGGAAGCCCGGCAGCAGGTCCTGCTTCTCGAAGTAGTCGGTCATGAAGTACTGGCCGGTCAGGGCGAGCGTGCCCTCGATCACCATCATGTAGGTCGTCACGAACTCGACCTTCGCGGCGAGGTCGCCCGGGTCGTCGACGAGCTTGCGGTTCGCGCTCACAAGCTCCCTGTCGAACAGGATCTCGAACGGCTCGTTCAGGTGCCCGCGCGCCCAGTCGAGCCGCTCCTCGAACGAGCCGTCGAGCCCGATGACCTGCTCGAAGAAGCGGTTGAAATGCTGAGCGTGGCGCGCCTCGTCGACCTGCTGGGTGCAGAGGAACGCCTCCTCGCTCTGATCCTCGTAGGCACCGACGAGCCCGCCGAACTGCGTCGTCACGCGCTCCTCGCCGATGAAGAAGGAGGACAGGTTCCACGCGAGCTGACCCTTCTGCTCGTCCGACATCCGCGCCCAGTCGAGCTTGTCCTGGCTGAAGTCGATGCTCGCCGACACCCAGTTCTGGCGCTCCCAGAGCTCGTAGAGCTGCTGCGGATCCATCAGCGTGATCGTCGGAAGCTGCGACTCGTCGGTGATCGTCCCGACGTCGCCCTGACTGGTGAGGTCGAGCAGGTTGGCCATCGGTGCTCCTCGCGGTCGAACGCAGGCTGGCGCGCATCGTACGGCGAATTGACACTCTGTCAAGTGTGCCCGGCGGCCGTGGTAGCCTCGGCCTCGATGGCATCGGCCGATCGACGTGAGGGAACGCAGACCGCCAAGCGCACGGCGGTCCAGGCCGCGGTGCTGCGCGCCACCGAGGAACTGCTGTCGGAGGGCGCGTCGTTCGCCGATCTGGGCATCGAGCGGATCGCCACGCGCGCCGGCATCTCGCGCACGGCGTTCTACTTCTACTTCGCCGACAAGCGCGATCTGCTGATGCGCCTGACCGAGGACGTCACCGAGCAGCTGCTCGAGCAGGCCGACATCTGGTGGTCCGGCGACGGCGACCCTGCGGAGCAGCTCGCGCACCGCACTGGCGAACGTCGCCGACCTCTACGACGAGCACGCCGTGCTGCTGCGCGCCGTCGTCGAGGTGTCGACCTACGACGAGGTGGTCGCGCAGTTCTGGCGTGCGCTGATCGGCCAGTTCGTCGAGGCCACCGAGCGCCGGATCGAGCGCGAGAAGGCCGACGGCCGGTCGTCCTGCGCGCAGCCCGCCGCGACCGCGTTCGCGCTGACGTGGATGGTGGAGCGCACGTACTACCAGCAGCTCGTGCAGAGCGATCTGCTCGCGCGGGCCGACGTCGTCACGGCGCTGACGTCGATCTGGCTGGCCGCGATCTACGCCTAGCGCCGGGGCGCGGTCGCATGCAGGCGGGCGAGCCGAGCCGGACCGCGATGGCGGCGGCGTACCACCGCGCCGCACACCGCCGCGACGACGACGCCCCGCTGATCCTGGACGACCCGCTGGCGGAACGGCTGCTCGGCGAGACGGTGATGCGGCGCTTCGACGACGGGCTCGCCGGCCGCGACCCCGAGCGTGCCCGCGCGCTGCGCGCCCACTTCGCCATCCGGTCGCGCCTGGCTGAGGACACGGCGCTCGCGGGGGCGGCGCAGACGCGCACGGACTGCGTGATCCTCGGTGCTGGGCTGGACACGTTCGCGTGGCGCCGCCCGCAGGCACCCGAGCTGACGGTCTGGGAGATCGACCATCCCGCCACGCAGGCGTGGAAGCGCGCGCGGCTGGCGGAGCTCGGGCTGCGCGAGCCGGAGCGCGTGAGGTTCCTCCCGGTCGACCTCGCCGCCAAGGAACTCGCGTCGCTCACCCTCCCGGCCGGCGCGACCTGGAACTGGCTCGGCGTCACCGTCTACCTCGAGAAGGCGGCCGTCGCAGCCACGCTCCGCGCGATTGCCGTCATGCGGCCTCGGGACGACGCTCGTCGCAGACTTCGCTCTGGCGCCCGAGCACTGCGACCCGCTCGGCCGCGCCTGGCGCAGGCAGGCAGCCGAGTTCGCCGCCTCGGTCGGCGAGCCGCACCTCGCGACCTACGCACCCGCGGAGGTGCGCGAGCTCCTGCACCAGACCGGGTTCGCCTCGGTCGAGGTGCTCGACGCAGCCGCGGTCAGCGCCCGCTACCTGCAGGGGCGGCCAGATGTGCGACTGGGCGCGGCGACGCTGTTCGTGGTGGCGCGCAGCGACTGACAGACGTCGCACGCACCGGCGGCGCGTCACTCATCCAGCTGCACAGCATCAAACTGCCCCGTCTCCAGGCGCTTGACGACGTCGCTCTCGATCTCCGCCTCGCTGACGTCCGGCCTCTGGCGGCGCAGGCGGAGCTCGCGGACGCGGCGGAACTTCAGGATCTCGAGGACATAGACGAGGTACACGCTGCCGCCCAGGACGACCAGCCCGATCACGGCCATCACGATCGTCCAGCGGGCGTTGAGATTGCCGCCCTCGTCGGAGTACGGCACGAAGCGCAGCGCCACCGCGAAGCCCGCCACGGCGATGGTCCACGCGTACAGGTACAGCACGGCGCGTCGCTGGCTGAAGCCGATCCGGCTGAGCCGGTGATGGAAGTGGCTCTGATCGGCCTCGTAGACCGGTCGGCGGTATTTCAGCCGCTTGAGCACCACGAACGCCGTGTCCAGGAACGGCACGGCGAGCACGATCAGCGGGAACACCAGCGCCAGGACGGCCTGCGTCTTGACCGCACCCTCGACCGCGATGCAGCCGAGCAGCAGCCCGAGCAGCATCGCCCCGGTGTCCCCCATGAAGACCTTCGCGGGCGGGAAGTTGTGGATCAGGAACCCCGCGGCCGCGCCGGCGGTGATCGCGGCGAGCGTGCCGGCGGTGCCGCGCTGCAGGTCGAACGCGATGATCGCGAACGCGATCGCGCTGATCGCGCAGACCCCGGCGGCGAGGCCGTCGATGCCGTCCGAGAAGTTCACGACGTTCATCACGAACACGAGGCCGATCACGGTGATCGGCCCCCCGGCGTCGCCGAGGTCGAGCGCGCCGATGAACGGGAGGGTGATGTTGCCGACGGTCACGCCGGCCAGGACCGGGATCGTCGCGGCCGCGATCTGGCCGGCGAACTTGACCAGCGGCGGCATGTCGAACCGGTCGTCGAGCGCGCCGACGAAGGTGATCAGGATCGCGCCGGCGAGGATGCCCCGCATCCGATCGCCGATCGGGCCCGCGAGGTTCAGGAACAGCAGGCTCGCGATCAGGACGGCGGCGAGGATCGCGAGTCCGCCGAGCAGCGGGGTCGACTTCTTCGAGAGCCCGCGCTCACGTGGGCGGTCGACCGCACCGACGCGAACCGCGAAGCGCGCCGTCAGCGGTGTCAGGAGCCCGGCGACCACGGCGGCGACGACAAAGCCCAGGATCGCGTCGCGATGGGTCATCCGCCCCCAAGCCTAGAACCCGGGGCGGCGTGGTCAGGCGACGGCGCGCGCGCCGAGATGCTCGTAGAGCGGGTACCGGTCCGCGATCGCTGTGACGCGCTCGGCCAGCTCGGCCTTGCGGGAGTCGAACTCCGGCGTCAGCGCGGTCGCGATGATCTGCCCGACCTCGGCGAAGTCGTCGGCCTGGAGGCCCCGCGTGGCCAGGGCGCTCGTGCCGACGCGCAGGCCGCTCGTGACCATCGGCGGCCGCGGGTCGAACGGGACGGCGTTGCGATTCACGGTGATGCCGATCGTCGTGCAGGCGGTCCTCGGACTGCCGGCCGTCGATCTCGCTGTCGCGCAGGTCCACGAGCGTCAGGTGCACGTCGGTGCCGCCGGTCAGGACGTTCACCCCGTGCCCGGCCTCCAGGAGCGCCGCGGAGACCGTCTTCGCGCCGGCGATCGTGCGGCGCTGGCGCTCACGGAACAGCTCCGTCTGGGCGATCCCGAGCGCGACCGCCTTGCCGGCGATCACGTGCATCAGCGGACCGCCCTGCTGCCCCGGGAACACGGCGCTGTTGATCTTCTTGGCGTACTCCTCGCGACACAGGATCATCCCGCCGCGAGCGCCGCCGAGTGTCTTGTGGATCGTCGTCGTGACGACGTCGGCGTGCGGCACCGGGCTCGGGTGCAGGCCCGCGGCGACGAGCCCGGCGAAGTGCGCCATGTCCACCAGCAGGTAGGCGCCGACCTCGTCGGCGATCTCCCGGAAGCGCGCGAAGTCCTGGTGGCGCGGATAGGCCGACCAGCCCGCGACGATCATCTTCGGCCGGTGCTCCTTGGCGATCCGCTCGACCTCGTCCATGTCGAGCAGGTGGGTCTCGGGACTCACCTCGTAGGCGACGATGTTGTAGAGCTTGCCCGAGACGTTGAGCTTCATCCCGTGCGTCAGGTGGCCGCCGTGGGCCAGCGACAGGCCCATCAGGGTGTCGCCGGGCTCCAGGAGGGCCTGGTAGGCCGCAGTGTTCGTCTGGGCCCCGGCGTGCGGCTGGACGTTCGCGTGCTCGGCGCCGAACAGCTCCTTGGCACGGTCGATCGCCAGCTGCTCGGCGATGTCGACGAACTCGCAGCCGCCGTAGTAGCGCTTGCCCGGGTAGCCCTCGGCGTACTTGTTCGTCAGCACACTGCCCTGCGCCTCGAGGATCGCCTGCGGCACGAAGTTCTCCGAAGCGATCATCTCGAGCGTGCGCTGCTGGCGATCCAGCTCGCTGGCGAGGATGTCGGCGACCTGCGGATCGACCTCGCTGAGCGGGCGGTTGAAGAAGTCGGGAGAGAGCTCGTTCATCGTCGAACGATGGTACCTGGGCCTGCGGGCACCGTCTCCTCGAGCTCGCCGATCTGCTCGACGCGGCGGGCGTGGCGCCCCCCCTCGGCCTCGGTGTCCAGGAACGCGGCGAGGATCGCGTCGGCCTCGGCGTCCTGGAGCGTGCGCCCGGCGAGCGTCAGCACGTTGATCGCATTGTGCCGGCGGGCCAGCTCGGCCTCCTGCGGGTCATGGGCGTTGACGGCGCGCACGCCGTGGATCTTGTTGGCTGCGATCGCCACCCCGTTCCCCGAGCCGCAGACCAGCACGCCGCGTTCGGCGGCACCGGAGGACACCATCCGCGCCGCCGTCGCCGCGAACGCCGGGTAGTCGACGGCGTCGTCCGACGTCGTCCCGACGTCGTGCACCTCGTGCCCCTGGGCCTCGAGCGCCGACCGCACGTGTTCCTTGAGTGCGAACCCGCCGTGATCGGCGCCCACCACGATCCTCATGCTGCCTCCAGTTCGGCCATGCCGTCGTCGATCGTGCGCAGCGGGGCGTATCCGAGCTCCGTGCGCGCCTTCGTGATGTCGATCGTCGTCTCCAGGGAGGACAGCCAGACGGCGAGGCGCGTCACCGGCGGCCGGCCGCGCAGCCCCAGGCGGCGCCACAGCGCCTCACCCCCGGCGGCCGCGGCCCGCGCGAGCGGGGCCGGGATGTTGCGCTTCGGCGCCGTGACGCCGCCGGTCGCCAGCAGCCGGGTGACGAAATCGCGATAGACGACGGGCTCGCCGTCGGTGACGAAGTAGGCCTCGCCGCTCGCGCCACGCTCGGCGCCCAGCACGAGGCCTTCGACGACGTTGTCGACGTGGGTCGTGGACGTGAGGTGCCGCCCGCCGCCGATCCACGCGAACCGCCCGTCCCGGACCGCTGCGACGAGCGCGGGGAGGATCGTCGTGTCGCCCGGGCCCCAGACGAGCCTCGGACGCACGACGACCGTCTCGAGGCTCTCGCCGGCGGCCGCGAGGACCTCAGCCTCGGCCTGCGCCTTGGTCGCCGAGTAGAGCGCCGGCGAGTCGGGGCGCAGCGGGGCGCGCTCATCGATCTGGACGAGCGGATCGCCGCTCAGCAGCGCCGCCTCGGTCCCGACGTGGACGAGGCGCCGGACCCCGGCGCGGCGGCAGGCCTCGATGACGTTCGCGGTGCCTTCGACGTTGCCGCGCTCGAAGTCCGCGCGCGTCCCCCAGTCACCCGAGCATCGCCGCACAGTGAAACGCGACCTCGCACCCGCGAGCCCCGGCGGCCATCGCCGCGACGTCCTGCAGATCGCCGCGCACCGCCTCCGCGCCGCGATCGGCGACCGTGTTCGCTGCCGTGTCCGAGCGCGCCAGCCCGCGCACGCGCCACCCATCGGTGACCAGCCGGCGGATCAGGACCCCGCCGATGAATCCGGAGCCTCCGGTGACGAACGCGACGCGCGGCACGGCCCTGCAAGCTAATGCACGTGGCCCGGCCCGCGCGTGCCGGCTCAGACGGGCAGCCGCGCCTCGACGTCCGCCGCGGACACGGCCCCCTCACGCAGGACGCGCCAGCCCCCCTCCGCTTCGAAGGCGCGCAGGTCGACGACCGTCGAGGGGAGCCCGCGGAGCTCGCCGCCGTCGATCACGAGGTCGGCACCCGCGCGGATCTGCTCGTGCACGTCGGCGAGCCTGCGGGCGTCGGCCTCGCCGGAGCGGTTGGCGCTCGTCTGCAGGATCGGCCAGCGGACGCCGGCGAGGGTCTCGAGCGCCGGGGGCAGGGCCGGAACGCGCAGGCCCAGGGTCGCGGGGTCGGGGCCGCAGGCCAGCGGAAAGCGCTCGGCGGGATTGGGCAGCAGCAGCGTGACGGCGCCCGGCAGCAACGCCGCCATCGCGGAGCGCGTGCGCGGACCGAGCTCCGGCAGCGCGGCCAGCGCGAGGTCCAGCGAGAAGAACATCACCGCCGCCGGCTTGTCGGCGGGGCGGCCCTTGAGGGCGTACAGGCGCTCGACCGCGTCCCGCTGGCCCGGCTCGCAGGCCAGCCCGTAGACCGTGTCCGCCGGGAACACCGCCACCCCGCCCACGGACATGCACCGCGAGAAGGTCTCGGCCTGCTCGAGCGTCACCGCCGCGTCGCTCATCGGCGGCCCACCACGACCCGTTCGATCCCAGCGAGGTCGCGCAGCACCTCGACCGCGAAGCCACCGCGGCCCACGAGCGCTGCGACCCGGACCGCCTGCCCCTGCCCCAGCTCGATCGCGAGCAGCGCGGCCTGCGTCGCAGCGGCGGCCGGAACGAGCCGGCGAATCGTGTCGAGCCCGTCCTCGCCGGCGAACAGCGCGCCTGTGGGCTCGTGCTCGACGACGTCGCGCGGAAGCGTCGTGCGGTCGCGCTCGGCCACATACGGCGGATTGGAGAGCACCGCGTCCCAGCCGTCGCCGAGCCCGTCGAGCAGGTCGGCCTGCCGGAACGTGACGTCGAGCCCCAGGCGCACGCCGTTGGCGCGCGCGACCTCGAGCGCCTGCGCACTCACGTCGCTGCCCGTGATCTCGAGATCCGGGCGCTCGTCCTTGAGGGCCAGGGCGACGGCGCCGCTGCCGGTCCCGACATCGAGCACGCGTGCGCCGGGGTCGAGCGTGAGCCCGACCTCGACGAGCAGCTCGGTCTCCGGGCGCGGGACGAGGACGCGCGGATCGACGGCGAGGTCGATGTGACGGAAGCCCTTGGTGCCGAGCAGGTAGGCGACGGGCTCGTGGCCTGCGGCGCGCCGCTGCACGAGCCCCTGGAAGCGCTGCACCGCGGGCCCGGTGACCTCGCGTCCGGGATCGATCACGAGTGCCGCACGGTCCACGCCCAGGGCCGCGGCGAGCAGCAGCTCGGCGTCGAGCCGCGGGCTGTCGCTTCCGGATGCCGCGATGGCGGTGACCGCGCTGTCGAGCGCGTCGCGGACGGGGACGCCGCCGAACGCCATCAGGCGCTCTGGGCGGCCTGCTCGGCCATGCGGCGGCGTTTCTCGTCCGCCTCGAGGGCGGCCGTGAACTCGTCGAGCTCGCCCTCGAGGACTGCGTCGAGGTCGTGGACCGTGAGCTTCACGCGGTGGTCGGTCACACGCCGCTCGGGGAAGTTGTACGTCCGGATCTTCTCGGCGCGGTCGCCGGTGCCGACCTGCGAGCGGCGGTCCGCCGCATGCTCGGCCTGCTGCTCGGCGACCTTGCGCTCGTAGAGGCGCGCGCGCAGGACGCGCAGCGCCTTCTCGCGGTTCTGCAGCTGGCTCTTCTCGTCCTGCATCGAGACGACGACCCCGGAGGGCTTGTGGGTGATGCGCACCGCCGAGTCGGTGGTGTTCACCGACTGGCCGCCGGGACCGGACGAGCGGTAGACGTCGATCTGCAGATCGCTGGGATTGATCTCGATCTCGACCTCCTCCACCTCGGGCAGCACCGCGACCGTCGCCGTGCTCGTGTGGATGCGGCCCTGGGACTCGGTGACGGGGACGCGCTGCACGCGATGCGTGCCGCCCTCGTACTTGAAGATCGAGAACGCGCCATCGCCCTTGATCGCGAAGGTGTACTTCCCCTCGCCGATCTCCATCGACTCCGGGGTGAAGCCGCGACGCTCGGCGTACTTCGTGAGCATGCGGTAGAGGTCGCCGGCCCACAGCCCGGCCTCCTCGCCGCCGGCGCCGCCCTGGATCTCGACGATGACGTTCTTGTCGTCGTTGGGGTCGGCCTCGACCATCGCCAGGCGCAGCTCCTCCTCGAGCTCCTCGATGCGGGCTCGCGCGGCCACGAGCATCTCGCGCACCTCGGGATCGTCGTCGCCCTCGTCGAGCATCTCCTGCGCCCCGGCCGCGTCGTCGGTGGCGCGCCGCCATTCCTCGCCGAGCTTTGCGGCCGGTTCCAGCCGGCGGTACTCGCGGCCGGCCTCGGCGTAGCGCAGGCGGTCGTTGATCACCTCGGGGTCGGTGATCTGGCGTGCGACCTCGGCGAAGCGGGTCTCCAGTCTGTTCGACGAGCGACTCGATCATCCAGCGTCGAGGGTATCGGGCGACCACCGGGAGCCCTGGCGGCCTGAGCGCGCCGCGGGGGCCGGTAGGTTCGCGGCTGATGTCATCGTCAGTCTGGCCCGAGACCCCGCCGACGGCCGCGCAGCGGGCGGCCTACGCGGACGCTCTGCCGCGCCCCTTCTGGCTCGACGCGATGCCGGCGCGTGACCCGCAGCCGGCGCTGAGCGGGCCCACCGAGACCGACCTGTGCATCGTCGGCGGCGGGTTCACCGGCCTGTGGGCGGCGCTCGCCGCGAAGACCGACGACCCCGCCGCGACGTCGTGCTGCTCGAGGCCGAGACGCGTCGCGTTCGGCGCCAGCGGGCGCAACGGCGGCTTCGTCGTCTCCTCGCTGACGCACGGCATCGCACAACGGCGATGGCGCGCTTCGCCGACGAGATGCCGCTGCTCGAGCGGCTCGGGCTGGAGAACTTCGACGGTCTCGCAGCGGACCTCGAGCGTCACTGCGATCGACTGCGACTTCGAGCGCACCGGCGAGCTGATGACGCGCGCTCGCGGCGCACGAGGAGCACGCGCTGGCCGCGGAGGCCGCGCTGCTGCGGCGCTTCGGCCACGAGGTCGAGGTGCTCGACCGGGAGGCGATGCGCGCGCGAGATCGCCTCGCCGATCTTCCGCGGCGGGCTGTGGGACAGGACCGGCGCGGGGCTGCTCGACCCCGGCAAGCTCGCCGGCGGGCTGCGCGCGACCGCGCTGCGCGCTCGGCGTGCGGCGTCCACGAGCACACCCCGGCGACTCGGCCTGCGCAGCGCCGGCCGGTGGCGTGCAGGTGGCGACCCCCGGCGGCGCGGTCGCGCGCGAGGCGCGTGCTGCTCGGCACGAGCGCCTACCCGCCGCTGCTGCGCTCGGTCCGCCGCTACGTCGCCCCGGTCTACGACTACGTGCTGGTCAGCGAGCCGCTCAGCGCCGAGCAGCGCGCCGCGATCGGCTGGGAGCGGCGCCAGGGCCTCGGCGACGGGGCCAACCAGTTCCACTACTACCGCCTGACGGCCGACGACCGGATCCTGTTCGGCGGCTACGACGCGGTCTACCGCTTCGGCGGCCCCGTCGGCGGCGCACCTCGACGAGCACGACGCGACGCTTCGCCAAGCTCGCGCAGCACTTCTTCACGACCTTCCCGCAGCTCGAGGGCCTGCGCTTCACCCACCGCTGGGGCGGAGCGATCGACACGTGCAGCCGCTTCTCGGTGTTCTTCGGCACCGCGCACGACGGTCGCGTCGCGTACGTCGACCGGCTACACGGGCCTCGGCGTCGGCGCGACGCGCTTCGGCGCGCGCGTCGCGCTCGACCTGCTCGACGGCCGCGAGAGCGAGGCCACGCGGCTCGCGCTACGTGCGCAGGAAGCCGCTGCCGTTCCCGCCCGAGCCGCTGCGCTGGGCGCGGCGATCCAGCTGACGCGCAACCGCCTCGCCGCGGCCGACCGCAACGACGGGCGCCGCGGGCTGTGGCTGCGGACCCTCGACCGCCTGGGCCTGGGCTTCGACAGCTAGTACGCGCTGCCGGCTCGGCCCGTGCGCTACGCGGCGATCTCGACGCCGAGCAGGCTCTCGCCGGACGTCTCGTTCGCGAGCACGGCCTCCATCGCGGCGATCGCGACGGCGAGCTGCGTGATGTCGGGCTCACGCGTGGTGAGCAGCTGCAGCTTCAGCCCGGGCCACATGAGGATCTGCACCCAGCGCCGGCGGCGGTGCTTGCCGGCGAGCTTGATCAGCTCGAACGAGATGCCGGCGATCAGCGGCACGCCGACGATCCGGGTGACGATCAGCGCCCACCAGGGCAGCAGGCCGAGCGGCGAGAAGACGAAGATGGCGACGATCATCACGAGCAGTAGGAAGCTCGTGCCGCAGCGCGGATGCAGGCGCGAGAAGCGCTGCGCGTTCTCCGGCGTCAGCTCGAGGTCCGCCTCGTAGCAGGAGATCGTCTTGTGCTCGGCGCCGTGGTACTCGAACACGCGCCGCAGATCGCGCATGCGCGAGATCAGCAGCAGGTAGCCCAGGAAGATCGCGGTGCGCAGCACGCCCTCGACGACCCAGAAGAGGAACGCGGAGCCGAGCTGGTCCTTGACGAGGTTCGTGAGGGTGACCGGCACGATGAAGAACAGCCCGACCGACAGCGCGAGCGCGAAGATGATCGTCGCCGTCCACAGAACGCCGGAGATCGGCTCCTCCTCTTCGGGCATCTGCGCGTTGGCGGAGATGCCGAGCGCCTTGAACCCGATGACGAGCGACTCCCCCAGGGCCACGACGCCGCGGACGATCGGCAGGCGCAGGATGCGGCGGCGCGTCAGGACGGACTCGACCTTGTGGCTCTGCACGTCGATGTCGCCTCGCGGCGGATCGTTCATGTCCGCGCGGTGGCCCTCGTCGTCGAGCTGGTCAGCGGCGGGCTTGCGGCATGCGACGGCCCAGATGCCGGCGCCGCGCATCATCACGCCCTCGAGCACCGCCTGCCCGCCAACCGGTGCGTCGCGGGTGGCGACCCACTCGCCGGGCTCGGCGTCGAGCGCCGCCGCAGCGCCGTTCTCGGACCCGGGAAGGCGCTCGGCGGTGGCCACGGCTGACGTGTGACCCGCTAGGAGGCGGAGCCGACGCCGTCGCGCTTGGCGGCGCGGCGCCGGAAGCGCTCGACGCGCCCGCCCGTGTCGACGAGCTTCTGCTTGCCGGTGTAGAACGGGTGGCAGTTCGAGCAGATCTCGACGTGGATCTCCGACTCGGTGGAGCGGGTCGTGAACTCGTTGCCGCAGGTGCAGCGGACGTGGGACTCGACGTAGTTGGGGTGAATGTCAGTCTTCATACGGCCATCTACTCTAGCCACCGACGGTGCAGCCGGCGGAGAGCGTGTTGTTCGCCTCATTCGTCTCGGCCACCTCGGCGCTGCTGTCGACGGTCACCTTCAGCAGGCTCCCCGCCGTGCAGCGCGGGCCCTGGAAGCTGACGGGGATCTTCTGGCCCACGGCGATCGGTCCGAAACGCTGCGCCGGCTGCGCGACGCCGTTCAGCTCGAAGACGACGTTGAACTGGCCCGAGGGGCCGTTGCCCTTGTTCACGACGACGGCGCTGTAGGTCACGAGGTCGCCTCCGCGGCGACCGCCGGTCGCGCTGGGGTTGCGGACGACGAGGTCGGGGCGCGTGTCGGGCTGCGCGCAGGCCGGCGTGATCCGCACCACGCGCCGGACGACCTTGCCGGCGGCGGTGCGCCAGCGGTAGCGCACGACGGCGCGGTAGGTCGAGCCCGGGAGGAGCCCGCCGACGCGCTTCTTGACGATGAAGCCGGAGATGCCCGGGTCGGAGATGTCCCACTCGTCGAAGCTGTCGACGTTCTGCACGTGCGTCCAGCGCAGGCGGGTGAGCGGGCGCTGATAGAGCTCGAAGCGCATCTCCATGCGCCCGCCGGCCGCGACCGCCGGCATGCTGCCCTTGAAGATCGCGCTGCGCGCGGCGTCGGCGGTGGTGCACGCCTCGAGCTTCGCGGCGAGGCCGGTCTTCGCCAGCGCGGCGGTCGCGGGGAGCGAGCTGCCCTGCGGAGCGGCGGACGCCGCGCCCGGCACGGCCAGTGCCGCGAGGAGGAGGAGCAGGAGGGTCATCCGTGCAGTGCGCATGTGATCTGTGAAACACACGAGGGGCGCCATGGTTGCGCCCCTCGTGAAAAACGTCCAGCAGTGGTCCAGACCGTGCGGGCCGGACCCGCCGGTCATGTGATCTGGTAGAGGGGCCCGTCGCCGCCCTCGGGCGCGGTCAGGCGCCCGCCCTTGGCGGTGATCGCGCCGCACTGCACGCAGTTCGTGTAGTTGACGATCACGTCGACGTCCCCGTGCTCGGGCGCGTCGTCCGGGATCTCGTACACCCCGGCGGGGCACATCCACTTCCATGTCTCGGCCACCTCGCGCGGCACGCTCTTCTGCACGCGGATGTGGTTCGGAGCGTCGTCGCGGGTCTGGTTGCCCGTGATGAACACGCTCGAGAGCTTGTCGAAGATGTACTTGCCATCGGGCTTGGGATAGGACTCGTGCGTCTTGCCCATGAACATCGGCTGCTCGTCGTTGCGATGCCACGCGAGGCGCCCCGGCGGAAACTTGCCCTTCGTGGCGATCGCGAGGTTGACGATCGGCCCGCCCTTGATGAAGCCCTTCTGGAACGGCTGGCGGGTGTTGCGGACCTCGTAGAGCTCGCGGCCGGTCTGCGAATCCTCGACCGCGTCCTCGTAGGGCGCGAGGCTCGTCTCGCCACGCGACAGCGCGGTGTAGATCGCCTCGCCGGCGAGCTTGCCCGACAGGATCGAGTGATGGACGCCCTTCAGCGACACCGTGTCGACGAGGCCCGCGGCATCGCCGACGAGCAGCGCGCCCGGCATCGTGAGCTTCGGAACGGACCAGTAGCCGCCGCCCGGCAGCGCCTTCGCGCCCCAGCCGACGCGCTCTCCGCCCTCGAGGATCCGCTTCACGAGCGGATGCGTCTTGAAGAGCTGGAGCAGGTCGTGGGCGGAGGTCGTCGCGTCGGCGTACTCGAGGTCGATCACGAACCCGATCGACACGAGGTCGTCACCGGTCTTCTCGTCCTTCATCGGATAGATCCACGTGCCGCCGATCTGCCCGTACTTCGCGGACAGCTTCAGGGGCCAGGGGCCGATCGTGTGAATCACGCGATCGAGCGGCCTGGCGACCTTCCAGACCTCCTTGACGCCGAGCTCCCAGACCTGCGGCTCACGGTTCTCGCCGAGGTCGAACTCGCGGATCGCCGCACCGGTGAGGCTGCCCCAGCATCCGTCGGCGAGGACCACGAACTGCGCCTTGATGTCCGTGCCGGGCTCGAAGTTGCCGAGCTCCTCGCCCTCCTTGCCGCGGCCCTTGTCGCCGGAGCGCACGCCGACGACGCGGCCCTCCTCGACGATCAGCTGCGTGGCCGACGTCTCGGTGAGGACGTACGCGCCGGCCTCCTCCGCGATCCGCTGCTGGAAGCGCGCCATCGCGGAGACCGAGATGACCTCGTTGCCGTGGTTCTTGAACGGCGGCGGCGTCGGGATGCGGAGCTTGTGGCCCTTGCGTCGGCAGCATGTAGACGGCCTCCTTGGCCACCTCGCCGAACGCGAAGCCCTCCTTGCGCCAGTCCTCGCGCGTCAGGTCCGGGAACAGCTCCTGCAGCGGCCCGGGCCGCATGACCGCGCCGGACAGGTTGTGCCCGCCGCACGTCTTGGCCTTCTCGATGACCGCGACCGGCACCTCGCCGAGCCGCTCGAGCGTCTCCGGGTCGTCGGCGAGCAGCTGGAGGATCCGGTTCGCGCACGCGAGGCCGGCGGTGCCGCCGCCGACGATCGCGATCGCCGACCTCGATGATCTCGTCCTCGCCGTCGAGCCCGCGCTTGATGAACTCGCGCGGGCGAGTCGACCGGCGGCGGGTATGCCGCCGGCACGACCGTTCCCGTTGCCGCTTGACCCGGCCATGGCGATCAGCTGCCCTTCTTGGCCTTCACGGCCTCGGTGAGCTTCGGGAGGATCTTGTTCAGGTCGCCCACGATCCCGAGGTCGCTGAACTCGAAGATCGGCGCGTTCGCATCCTTGTTGATCGCGACGATGTTCTCGGAGTTCTGCATGCCGACCTTGTGCTGGATCGCGCCGGAGATGCCGGCGGCCAGGTAGAGCTTCGGCGCGACCGTCTTGCCGGTCTGGCCGATCTGGCCCGCGTACGGGAACCAGCCGGCGTCCACGACCGCGCGGGTCGCGGCGACGGCGGCGTTCCCGCCGAACGCGGCGGCGAGATCCTCGGCGAGCTGGAAGCCCTCCGCGGCGCCGAGGCCACGGCCACCGGCGATCAGGATGTCCGCGCCCTCGATGTCGACCTGCGCGCCGCGCTGCTCCCCGCGGATCAGCATCTCGGCCCGCAGCGAGAAGTCGGAGAACGTCACGTCGAGCTTCTCGACCGCCGCCGCGCCGGCGCCGGACTCACGGATGTCGAACGCGTTCAGGCGCCCGATGATGATGCCCTTGCCGTCGCGGAAGCTGATCTCGCTGATCGCGGAGTCGCCGAGGATCGGGCGCTCGGCCACGATCCCGCCGTCGACGACGTGCACCGTCGTGATCTCCATGGCGACGCCGATGTTCAGGCGCGCGGCGAGACCGGCACCGACCTCGAAGCCGAGCAGCCCGCCGCCGAACAGGGCGTAGTCGTAGGTGCCCGGCGCCCAGGCCGCGGCCATCGCGTCGACCACCGGCTGCGCGAGGCCCTCGGGGCCCTCGACGCTCAGGACCTTCGTGGCGCCGTACCCGCCGAGGGTGGCGAGCAGGTCGTCGGCGATGCCCTGCCCGACGACGATCGCGTGGCACTCGCCGCCGGTCTTGGCGGCCAGGTCGGCGCCCTCGGAGACGGCGCCGAGGGAGTTCTTGTTGAAGGCGCCCTCGTACTGCAGCGCGTAGACCAGGATGTTGGCCATCTCTAGATCAGCTTCCTCTCGTCGAGCCAGGCGACGATCTTCTCGACCGTCTCGTTCGTGTCCTCGTCCTCGATGATCTGGCCCGGCTCCTTCTTGGCCGGGAGCTTGGAGCCGGTCCAGCGCGCTGCCGCGTTGTCGCCGCCGACCTTCGACGCGTCGATGTCGACGTCCGCGCCGGTGACCGTGTCGAGCGGCTTCTTCTTGGCACCCATGATCGCCTTCAGCGACGGGTAGCGCGGCTCGTTGATCGCGTCGCCGACGGAGATGACGGCCGGCAGGGCGACCTTCACCGTGTCGTAGCCGTACTCGGCCTGGCGCTCGGCCTTCAGGTGCGTGCCGCCCTCGACCTCGAGGCCGATGACCTGGGTCAGCGACGGCATGCCGAGATGGTCGGCCACGACGGCGCCGACGGTGTAGCACTCGCCGTCGTCCGACTGCTGGCCGAGCAGGACGAGATCGGGGTTCTCACGCTTGAGCGCCTGCGAGAGCGCGTAGCCCGTGCCGGCCACGTCGGACCCCGCGAGCTGCGGGTCGACGAGATGCACCGAGCGGTCGGCGCCGAGCGAGACGGCCTTGTGGAGCGCGCGCACGGCGGACTCGGGGCCCATCGTGACCGCCACGATCTCCTCGATCGGAAGGGCGCCGCTCTCCTTGAGCTGCATCGCCGCCTCGATCGCGTGGGTGTCGTACGGGTTCAGGTTCTTCTCGCCGCTGCGGTCCATGCGCCCCGTGGAAGGGTCGATGCGCTTCTGGACGGCGGCGTCTGGTACCTCTTTGACCAGGACGCAGATCTTCACTTCAGGCCTCCTGTGGCAAACGGGATTCGGAGTGTCAAGGGCATATTGACTGACCAGTCAATCGGGCGTCGGGACGCTGCTGCGCCCGTCGCCCATGCGAGTCGTGTCGGTCAGCGGGGTTCGCGTTCCTGTACGGCGCCGCGGATGAAGTCGATGATGTCCTGCGTGGGAGCGCCGGGCGTGAACACCGCGGCGACGCCGAGCTCCTTCAGCTCAGCGATGTCATCGGCCGGGATCGTCCCCCCGACCGTCACCAGCACGTCGCCGGCACCCTCGCCGCGCAGCAGGTCCACGACCCGCGGCACGAGCGTCATGTGCGCACCCGACAGGATCGACAGACCGACGGCATCGGCGTCCTCCTGGATGACCGTCTCGACGATCTGCTCCGGCGTCTGGTGCAACCCGGTGTAGATGACCTCCATCCCCGCATCGCGCAGAGCACGGGCGATGATCTTCGCACCGCGGTCGTGACCGTCGAGGCCGGGCTTGGCCACGACGACACGGATCTTCTTCTGGCTGGCGGTGACGGTCATGAGATGCGGCAGACGTGCCGGGCGACCGCGCGAATGGTAGTCCGTTGCCCGCCACGATGACGTCTCGTGGCGGGTGGGACGGGCGCTAGCGGACCTTCAGGTGCAGGGTCATGCCCGGGTGGATCGTGCAGACGATCGTGTAGCTGCCCTTGCCGAAGCTGCGCGAGAGCGTGCCCTTCAGGCGCGTGTGGGCGTAGGAGCTCGGAATGCCCTTCC
Source organism: uncultured Solirubrobacteraceae bacterium (assembly GCA_963781935.1). GTDB lineage: Bacteria > Actinomycetota > Thermoleophilia > Solirubrobacterales > Solirubrobacteraceae > F1-60-MAGs163. Next base: position 164,627 of record CAWAHX010000005.1, on the reverse strand, counting down.
CGACCATGTTGTGCGCGAGCTTGCCCGCCCAGACGAAGCGGATCGTGGTGCCACGCGAGACGGTCAGCCGGGCCGGGCTGAAGAACGAGTCCTTGAGCTTCGTGGTCCTCGTGGCCGCTGCGTGCCCCTGCGGCGCGGGGTTCGCTGCGCCGGCGGGGCCGGCGACGGCGACGGCGGCCGCCGCGCAGATGAGGGCCGCAAGGGCCGTGATGCGCTTCATGTCTGCGTGTTCTCCTTGGGGATGTGAGGGTCCGTCCGGGATTCCCGGAGAGGAAGTCTGACGAACGCGGCGCGGCCGTGCGCCGTCTCAGAAGACGGGTGTTTCGGTGTAGGTGCCGTAGACGTCCTGGAGGGCGTGGATGATCTCGCCTTCGCTGGCGTAGGCGCGTGCGCAGTCGATCAGGTGGGGCATCAGGTTCTCGCGGTCCTGGGCGGCGGCGCCCTTCAGCGCACTGAGCGCGGCCTCGACGGCGGCGCCCTCGCGGCGTGCCTTGACGCCCTGCAGGCGGTCGATCTGCCGGCGCTCCAGAGCGGGGTCGATCCGCAGCAGCGGGGTCTCATCGTCGCTGGTGTCGGTGAACGCGTTGACCCCGACGACGATCCGTCGCTTGGCGTCGATCTCCTGCTGGAGCTCATAGGAGGCGTCGGCGATCTCCCTTTGGGGGAAGTTCTGCCTTGACCGCGTCGACCATCCCGCCCAGCTCGTCGATCCGGCGAAAGTAGTCGTAGGCGCGGGCCTCGATCTCATCGGTCAGCGCCTCGACGAAGTACGAGCCGCCCAACGGGTCGATCGTGTTCGTCACGCCGGTCTCATGCGCGATCACCTGCTGCGTGCGCAGAGCGATCCGCACCGCGTTCTCCGTCGGCAGCGCGAGCGCCTCGTCATAGGAGTTCGTATGCAAACTACTGGGTGCCGCCCAGCACGCCCGCCAACGCCTCGATCGCCGTGCGCGTGATGTTGTTCAGCGGCTGCTGAGCGGTCAGCGACACCCCCGCGGTCTGCGTGTGAAAACGCATCAGCCACGACTTGGGATCCTTCGCGCCATAGGTGTCGCGCAGCTCCTTGGCCCAGATCCGCCGCGCGGCCCGGTACTTGGCGATCTCCTCGAAGAAATCGATCTGCGCGTTGAAGAAGAACGACAACCGCGGCGCGAAATCATCGACGTCCAGGCCACGCTCGATCGCCTGCTCCACATACGTCAAACCGTCCTTGAGCGTGAACGCGAGCTCCTGGGCCGCCGTCGAGCCGGCCTCACGAATGTGATACCCGCTGATCGACACCGGATGCCAGCGCGGCATGTTCTGCGAGCACCACTCGATCATGTCGCCCATGATCCGCATCGCCGGATCGATCGGGAAACACCACTCCTTCTGCGCGATGTACTCCTTCAAGATGTCCGCCTGAATCGTCCCGCTCAACCGATCCGCAGGAACCCCGGCCTCCTGCGCAGCGACGACGTAATACGCCAGCATGATCGCCGCCGGCGCATTGATCGTCATCGACACCGACACCGCGCCGAGATCGATCCCCGCGAACAACGTGCGCATGTCGTCGAGCGTGTCGACCGCCACACCCTCGCGGCCCACCTCACCCAGCGACCTGGGCGAATCCGAGTCATGCCCCATCAACGACGGCATGTCGAACGCCGTCGACAAGCCCGTCTGCCCATGCTCCAGCAGATAGTGGAAGCGCTCGTTCGTCTCCGCCGCCCCACCAAACCCCGCGAACTGACGCATCGTCCACAACCGGCCCCGATACATCGACGGATACACACCACGCGTAAACGGAAAACCACCCGGCACACCAATCCGATCAGCCGTCCGGCAGATCCGCCTCCGTATACAACGGCTCCACCGGAACACCACTCAACGTCGAGAACGACGCATCACGCTCCGGCAACGCCCCGAACGCCACCCGCCACTCCTCAGGCGTCGCCGGTGTGCCGCTGTTCCTCGGGGTCGTGGCCATGCCCGAATACTACGGCCGACACTGACGCTGGCGTCACCTTCGCCGGCGCACCTGCGCCTGCCGGCCGGCGGCACCGACCACGCCCATGCCGACGAGCGCCGCGAACGGCGAGCAGCTTGCGCCGCAGCTGCTCGAAGCGCAGGACGTCCCAGCCCTCCTGCGCGGCGATCCGGGCCAGCTCGGCGTCGGGGTTCACCGCGACCGGATGGCCGACGAGCCGCAGCATCGGCAGGTCGGACTCCGAGTCCGAGTACGCGTACGACGTCGGCGAGGTCGAGCTGCTCCGCGGCGGCGACCTCGCGGATGCGCTCGGCCTTGCCCTCGCGGTAGGTGAAGACGCCCTCGTCGCGGCCGGTCAGCCGGCCGTCGACGACCTCCGAGCGGGCGCCGATGCCTGCCGTCGAACCCGAGCACGTAGCTGAGCGTCTCGGCCATCACCTGCGAGGAGGCCGTCGCGATGTACACCTTGCGCCCGGCGTCCTGGTGGTCGTAGGCGATGCGCAGCATCTGCGGGTAGACGCGCGGCAGCACGCCGGCGAGCACCTCGGGCATCATCCGGCGCAGGTCGATCGCGCGCTGCCCGGCGACGAGCTCGCTGATCTGGTCGCGGATGCGATCGGTCGCCTCGTCGGTCGAACCGTGCAGCCGGAAGCTCACGTTCTGCCAGATGATCCCGGCCATCCGGCGCCGCGAGATCATGCCCGCGTCGACGGCCGCGCGCGCCCAGTAGAAGCCCGACGAGCCGGCGACGAGCGTGCGATCGAGGTCGAAGAACGCCGCCGCGGGCATCGTTCCCCCGGCCCGGCGCCCTACGACGCCGGCACGCGGATGATCAGCGCGTCGCCCTGCCCGCCGCCCGAGCAGATCGCCGCGCAGCCCAGCCCGCCGCCGCGGCGGCGCAGCTCGTGGACCATCGTGGCGATGATCCGCGCACCCGAGGCGCCGATCGGATGGCCGAGGGCGACCGCCCCGCCGTTGACGTTGACCCTGTCCTCGTCGATGCCGAGGATGCGGATCGAGTTCAGCGTGACGGAGGCGAACGCCTCGTTGATCTCCCACACGTCGATGTCCTGCGCGTCGAGGCCCGCCTTGGCGAGTGCCTTCTGCGCGGCGCTGGCCGGCGTCGTCGCCAGGTAGGCGAAGTCGTTCGCGCTCTGCGCGTGGGCGACGATCTCGGCGAGCGCCGTCTTCCCGTTGGCGGCGGCCCACTCGTCGGAGGCCAGCACGATCGCGCCCGCCCCGTCGTTGACGCCGGGCGAGTTGCCGGCGGTGTGGCTGCCCTCCTTGCCGACGAGGCCCGGGCAGCTTGGCGAGCGCCTCGAGCGACGACCCGGGGCGCGGGCCCTCGTCGGTCTCGACGATCGTGTCGCCCTTGCGGCTCTTGACCGTGACGGGCACGATCTCCTCGGCCATCAGGCCCTCGTCGATCGCCTTCAGCGCGAGCTCGTGCGAGCGCAGCGCCCAGCGGTCGAGGTCGGGGCGGGTGAGCTCCAGCTCGTCGCCGATCTCGGTCGCCTCGTCGAACATCTGGCGGCCGGAGAACGGGTTGGTCAGCCCGTCGTGGACCATCGCGTCGAGGGCCTTCGCGTCACCCATGCGGTAGCCGAAGCGCGCGCTGGGAAGCAGGTACGGAGCGCTCGACATCGACTCCATCCCGCCGCCGACGCCGACCTCGACGTCACCCGCGCGGATCGCCTGGTCGAGGATCACCGAGGCGCGCAGGCCCGAGGCGCAGACCTTGTTGATGGTCTCCGAGGAGACCTCCTTCGGGATCCCGCCCTTGATCTGTGCCTGACGCGAGGGGATCTGACCCTGACCGGCCTGCAGCACCTGGCCCATCACGACGTGCTGGACCTGCTCCGGGGCGACTCCGGACCGCTCGAGCGCCCCCGCGATCGCCGTGCCGCCCAGGTCGGTGGCGTCCAGCGTGGACAGGCCACCGCCCATCTTGCCGATCGCGGTGCGGGCGGTGCCGAGGATGACGGTCTTGGGCATGTGTGGTTCTCCGGGACGATGCTCGAGGTTCAGGCGGGGGCGGCGAATGGTAGTGCGCGGCGACCGCATGGAGCAGTTGCGGACGAGCGGCGCACCGGCACGCCGCTGCGTCCGGCGGCGACGATTCGCGGCCGGACGGCCCGGACGCCGCGCCGGGTGGTCGCGAACCACTCAATAGGCTCTCGCCTCATGCACGTGACTGCCACGACCGACGCCCCGCCGCTCACCGGAGCGGACACGATCGCCATCGGCGTGTTCGATGACGAGGGCGTGGCGCACGACGTCGACGGCGGCGCCCTCGACGCGCTGCTGAGGCGGCGGAGAGGCGCGGCGCAGGTTCAAGCACGTCGCCGTCACCCACGCGGGCGGCTCGCGGTGGATCGTCGGCGGGCCTGGGTCCGCGGGCGGAGTTCGACGCCGAGCGCGCGCGGATCGTGGCGGCCACGGTCCTCGCCCGCGCGCTGGAGGTCGGCACCGGAACGCTCTGCTGGGAGCTTCCCCATCACGTCGGCGACGACGTCGCCGGGGCGATCGTCGAGGGCACGCTGCTCGCCGGGTACCGCTTCGACGCGTTCAAGAGCGCGGCGGACGAGGACGAGCCCGCGCGGCCTCGACGGCCTGATCGTCAGCGCCCACCACGACGTCGGCCCCGTCGTCGAGCGCGCCGCGCTCATCGCCGGCGCCCAGAACGCCGCCCGCGACCTCCAGAACCGCCCCGCCAACGACCTCACCCCCACCGCGCTCGCGGGCGCCGCGCGCGACCTCGCCGCCAGATCGACGGCCTCGAGGTCGAGGTCCTCGGCCGCTCCGAGATCGAGGCGAAGGGGATGGGCGCGTTCGGCGCGGTGTTCCGCGGCTCGGACGAGGAGCCCGCCCTGATCGTGCTGCGCCACACGCCCGCGAACGCCGGCGGCCCGGTGCTCGGCCTGGTCGGCAAGGCCGTCACGTTCGACTCCGGCGGCCTGTCGATCAAGACCGGCGCGCGGGATGGTCGGGATGAAGTTCGACATGTCCGGCGGCGCGGCCGTGCTGCAGGCCGCCGGCGCGATCGCGCGGCTCGGGCTCGCCGTCCCGTTCGTCGCGGTGATCGGCGCGACCGACAACATGGTCTCGTCGCGGTCGGTGAAGCCCGGCGACATCGTCACCGCGATGGACGGCACGACGATCGAGGTCAACAACACCGACGCCGAGGGACGCCTCGTGCTCGCCGACTGCCTGCTCCACGCGCGCGATCTCGGGGCCGAGCGGCTCGTCGACCTGGCGACCCTGACCGGCGGCGTCGTGACCGCGCTGGGCAGCGTCTACGCCGGGGTGATGAGCAACGACGACGCCTGGTGCGACGCGGTCATCGCCGCGGGCGAGGCCGCCGGCGAAGAGGCGTGGCGCCTGCCGCTGCACCCGCTGTATGCCAAGGCGATCGCCGGCGACTACGCCGACATCACGAACACCGGGCGCGACCGCAAGGCCCACCCGATCATGGGGGCGGAGTTCCTGCACCGGTTCGCCGGCGACGTCCCCTGGGCCCACCTCGACATCGCCGGAGTGGCCAACGACAACGGCCGGCCCTACACGCCCAAGGGCGGGGCCGGCTGGGGCGTGCGCCTCCTTGTGGAGCTTGCCCAGTCGACGGTGGCGGGCACGCCGTAGGCCGAGAACCCTTCATCTAGGGTTCGCGTATGCATTTCGATCTCTCCGACGATCATCAGCTTCTGCAGCGCACCGTGCGTGACTTCGCGCGCAACGAGGTGGCTCCGGTCGCCGAGGAGCTCGACGCGACGAAGGCGTTTCCGTACGAGCTCGTGCGCAAGATGGGCGACCTGGGCTGGATGGGGATCCCGTTCCCGGAGGAGGTCGGCGGCAGCGGCGGCGACTCGCTCGCCTACGCACTGGCCGTCGAGGAGCTGACGCGGATCGACTCGTCGGTGGCGATCACGCTCTGCGCGCACACCTCGCTCGGCACGCAGCCGGTCTACCTGTTCGGCAGCGACGAGCAGAAGGAGCGGCTGTTGCCCGACCTGTGCGCCGGGCGCAAGCTCGGCGCGTTCGGCCTGACCGAGCCCGAGGCCGGATCGGACGCGGGCAACGTCAAGACGCGCGCCGGCCTGGACGGGGACACCTGGACGATCAACGGCGCCAAGCAGTTCATCACCAACGCGGGCACCCAGATCAGCGGGCACGTCGCGATCACCGCGCGCACCGCTGAGAACGAGATCTCGAACATCATCGTCGAGAACGGCACGCCCGGGTACGAGCAGGGGACCCCGTACCGCAAGATGGGATGGAACGCCTCGGACACGCGGCCGCTGACGTTCACCGACTGCCAGGTGCCGGCGGACAACCTGCTCGGCCCGCGCGGCGCCGGCTTCAAGCAGTTCCTGCACATCCTCGACATCGGGCGGATCGGCGTCGCCGCGATGGGCGTCGGCCTCGCGCAGGGCGCGCTCGACGAGGCGCTCGCCTACTCCAAGGAGCGCCGCGCGTTCGGCAAGGCGATCAGCACCTTCCAGGCGATCCAGAGCAAGCTCGCCGACATGTCGACCGAGATCGAGGCGGCGCGCCTGCTCGTCTACAAGGCCGCGTGGGAGAAGGACCAGGGCCGCAACTTCACCCTGACCGCCGCGCAGGCCAAGCTCAAGACCGGCCGCCTCGCCGTGCGCTGCGCCGAGGAGGCCGTGCAGATCCACGGCGGCTACGGCTACATCGAGGAGTACCCCGTCTGCCGCTTCTACCGCGACGCCAAGATTCTCACGATCGGCGAGGGCACCGACGAGGTCCAGCAGATGGTCATCGCCCGAGCGCTCGGAGCCTGAGACGGCCACAGAGCAGCCGCAGCTTGAGCCGCGCCGGCTCGACCGCGTTCGCCGGCGCGGCTCGCGGCGCTCGTCGCTCGGCGTCTTCGCCGTCCTGCTCGCGGTCTACGCATGCGGCATCGGCGTGCACGGCCAGCGCGGCTCGGACCTGCGCCCCAGCGAGGCGCACGTGCTGCTCACCACGGAGTCGCTCGTCTCGGGCGGGAACTTCGAGCTGACGGACGAGTACCGCCGCGCCGCATGGAAGCGCTTCTACCCGGGCACGCTGCGGCCGACGGCGCTGAGCGTCAACGGCCGGCTGATCGAGCCCCAGGGCCTCGTGTTCCCGGCCCTGCTCGCGCCGGCGTACGCGATCGGCGGGCGCATCGCCGTCGAGCTGTTCCTGGCGCTGATCGCCGCGGCGGGGTTCGCGATCGCCGCGGCGCTGGGGCGCCGGCTCGTGCCCGATCCATGGGCCACCGGCGCGGCGCTCGCCGTCGGCGTCTCACCGCCCGCGGTGATCATGGCCACGACGATCGCGCCGGCCGCCACCTGCGCGACGCTCGTGGCGGGCGCTGCGCTGCTCGCGTTGCGCGTCCGCGATGCGCCGAGCGGGCGCTCGGCCGCCGGATGCGCCGCGCTGCTCGCTCCGGTTCCGTGGATCGGGCCCGTGGCGATCCTGCCGGCGGCCGTGGTCGCGATCGCCCTGTTCCGCTGGCTGCGCCGCCGCCACCGGGGCTGGACGGGGCTGGCGGCGATCGAGATCGTCCTGATGTCGGTCGTGCTCTACGTGACGATCAACGGCCGGCTCTTCGGCGGCGTGACGCCGTACGCCGCCTCCACGCTGAAGCACGCCCCGACCGGCGCGGGCGGCGTCGGCGACTATCTGGCGCGCTGGCCGCGGATCTTCGAGATCTGGGGCGGCCCGCACGTGGGGTTGCTGCTGTTCGCGCCGTTCCTGGGCCTGGCGTTCGTCTCGCTCTGGCTCCTGTGGCGCTCGCGGCGCGAGCGGCTCGCGCGCACGTTCCCGGGTGAGATGGACGTCGAGGTCAGCGCGGGGCTCCTGGGCGCCGTCTGCGCCGCGGCGGTGGTGACCGCGATCCTGCTGCTGCCGTCGCTCCGCGGGCTCGTTCCCGGCGAGCCGCTCGCCGTCGTCCTGCCGTGCGCCGCCGCCCTCTGCGCATGGGCGCTGCGCCGCTACCCGCGGACCGGGCTGGCGCTGGCGCTGATCGGTGCGCTGCTGACGATCTGGCTGCTCGCCGGGGCACGGCTGAACGACGGAGCGGCGGTGTCGCCGCCGCGCGGCCCGGTGCCCTGGAGCGCGATCGGCTGAGGGCTACTGCCCGTCGAGGCGCTCGAGGATCTCGGTGGCGGCGCTCGAAGGGTCGAGCTTGCGCTCCACCACCGCGTCGAGCAGCTCCTGGAAGCGCGCGTCCTCGTGCAGGCGCTCCTCGAGCCGGCGGCGCAGCCGCGTGGTGCACAGCGACAGCACCTCGCTGCGCAGGTTGCGCCGGCGGCGCTCGGAGAGCGTGCCCTCGCTCTGGATGTGCGCGCGGTGGCGGTCGAGCTGCTCGATCAGGGCATCGACGCCCTCGCCGCGAGCGGCCTCGGTCTTGACGATCGGGACCGGCCAGTTGCCGTGCGCCGGCGCCAGCGACAGGACGCCGCGGATCTCGCGGATCATCGTGTCGGTCAGCGGATGGTCGGACTTGTTGACCACGATGATGTCGGGGATCTCCATGATCCCGGCCTTCAGCGCCTGGATCGAATCGCCCGAGCCCGGCATCAGGACCAGCACGATCGTGTCCGCGTGATCGATGATGTCGACCTCCGCCTGGCCGACGCCGACGGTCTCCAGGAAGATGTCGTCGCGGCCGGCCGCGTCCATCAGCAGCGCCGTCTGCAACGCGGCCTCGCTGAGCCCGCCGAGAGCGCCGCGGTTGGCCATCGACCGGATGAAGACGCCCGGATCGAGGAAGTGGTCGGTCAGCCGGATCCGGTCGCCGAGCAGCGCGCCGTGGGTGAACGGCGACGACGGATCGATCGACAGCACGCCGACGGTGCGCTCCTGCGCGCGCCGCGCCTTCGTCAATGCGCCGATGAGCGTCGACTTGCCGGCGCCGGGCGCCCCGGTCAGGCCGACGATCGCTGCGCGACCCGTGTGCGGGTAGACCTCGTGCACGAGCTCCCAGCCGCGCGGGTCGTCGTCCTCGACGAGCGTGATGGCCCGCGCGAGGGCGCGGCGGTCGCCGGCCAGCAGGCGCTCGGCGAGGGTCTCTTCGGTCTGGGCTCCGGGCACGGGCGCCGAGGGTAGCGGCCCCGCGGCGATCGAACGCGGCTCACGGCACCAGCATCACCGCCAGATGCCGGGCGAACGCCGCGCGCTCACGTGGCGGCAGACGGCCCGGGTCGTCGCGCAGCAGCCGTGCGATCCCGCCCGCAACCGCGACTCGATCCGGCGCCTCGCGGCCCTCGAGCCGGCCGTCGTCTGCTTCGGTCACGGTCCGCCCGCGCGCGATCCGGGCGCGCTGACCGCGTTCGCCGCTGCCCTGCCCGCATAATCCCCCGGGTGGAGCCGACCCTCTCCTCCCCGGCGAACCCCGAAGCCGAACTGCTTCGCGCGCGCGGCGAGCCTGCGCCGCTGCGCGGCGGGCCGCTGGCGTTCCTGCGGTTCGCCCGCGCGCACGGGATGCTGAACGCGAAGTACGCACGGCTGGTCGTGCGCTGGGCGTGGCTGAAGCTGCGCTGGCGCGGCCGGCTGCACACCGACGGCCTGGCGTTCGTGGGGCCGGGGGTGACGTTCGAGATCGGCCGCGGCGCGAGCGTCCATCTGGGCCGCTGGTGCTGGATCGGCCACGGCTGCAAGATCCGCGCGCACGAGGGCGAGGTGCGGATCGGTGCCAAGACGGTGCTCGGCCAGGAATGCACCATCTCGTGCTTCCAGCACGTGTCGATCGGGCGCGAGTGCATCGTCGCCGACCGCGTGATGCTGATCGACTTCGACCACGGGGTCGTCGACGTCGAACGGCCGATCCGCGAGCAGGGCATCTACAAGCGCGACGTGCGGATCGCCAACAACGTCTGGATCGGCTACGGCGCCACCTTCCTGCGGGGCGTGAGCGTCGGGGACAACGTGATCGCCGGCACCTACGCGGTCGTCACGAAGGACGTGCCGGACAACGCCGTCGTCGCCGGCGTGCCGGCGCGCGTGGTGCGCATGCGCGACACGCCGCAGACATTGCGCTGGGAATGACGCGGGCGTAGCCTCGCGGGATGCCCCAGATCTTCCCGGGCCGCTACACCGCGGACGTCGACGGCGACTTCGTCGTCTTCCTCATCGGGATGCGCGTGAACAAGCCGTGGAAGCTGCGCAAGTGGCTGATGGTGGCGCGCGCGATGCCGCCGATGATCAAGGACCTCCAGACCCACCCCGCGAAGGGCTGTCTCGGGATCCGCCAGACCGTCCACAGCCCGCTGCAGCCGCTGATGATCTCCTACTGGCGCAGCTTCGAGGACCTCGAGCGGTTCGCCCGCGAGGACATGATCCACAGCGAGCCGTGGAAGCGCTTCTTCAAGGTCGTCGGCCTGAACGGCGACGTCGGGATCTGGCACGAGACCTTCCAGGTCCGCGCCGGCGACTACGAGGCGATCTACAGCAACATGCCGCGCAGTGGCCTGGCGCTGGCCGCCGAGCACCGCGGCCTCGGGTCCGCCTCGCGCGCCCGCGAGCGCATCGGCGCCGCGGTGTAGAACCTCAGGCGCCGGTGCGCTCGGCGGCGGCGATCAGCTCGTCGTAGACCTCGCGGGTCTGCCGCGCGACGTCGGACCAGTCGAAGCTCAGGACGTGCTCGGAGGCCTCCGCGACGAGTCGCTCGCGCAGCTCGTCGTCGGTCAGCATCCGCTCGATCATCACGCCGAGGTGGTCCGCGTCGCCGCCGTTGAAGCGCAGGCCGACGCGCTCGCCCGCGGGCACGACCTCGCGCAGCCCGCCGGTGTCCGCGACGATGCACGGGCAGCCGCTGGCCATCGCCTCGAGCGCGACGAGGCCGAACGGCTCGTAGAGGCTGGGAACGACGCAGAGGTCGGCGATCCGGTAGAGCGAGTGCAGCACGTCGTCGCCGATCCAGCCCAGGAACGTGCCGTGCTCCATCAGGCCGAGCTGCTCGGCCTGGGCCTTCAGCTCCTCCTCGTGCGTGCCGGAGCCCGCGACGAGGAAGCGGACGTTGCCGACGCGCTCGATGATCGGCCCCAGCGCCTCGAGCGCGAGCTGGAAGCCCTTCTCGTAGACGAGACGGCCGACGAGGATCACGAGCTTCTCGTCCGGCGCGGCGAACCGTGAGCGCAGCGTGTCGAGGTCGTCGACCGGCTGCAGGTCCATCGGGTCGATCCCGTTCGGGATCACGCTGATCCGGTCCTCCTCGAGCCCGTAGATGTCGGCCACGTGGCCGCGCATGTAGTACGAGCAGGTGATCACGCGGTCCGCGCGATTGGCCATCCACTTCTCGACGCCGTGGATCCAGCTCTGCGGGATGCTTGTCGACCCAGCCCTGGTGGCGCCCGTACTCGGTCGCGTGGATCGTCACGACGAAGCGGGCAGCGGAAGCGGTTGGCGAGGTGGTCGCCCGCGACCGCGACGAGCCAGTCGTGGCCCGCGACGAGATCGAAGTCGTAGCGGTCGCCGAGCTCGACGCCGGCGGCGAGCATGTCGGCGTTCATGTGCTCGATCCACGTGACGAACTCGGCGAGGTCGCGCGGGCGGCGCGGCTCGCGCACGCGATGGACGATGACGCCGCCGCGCAGCTCCTCGACGGGCATCGTCTCGTCGCCGCGCGTCAGCACGTGGACCTCGAGCGCCCTGCGCGACGAGCGCCTCGGAGAGCTTGCGCACGTGACGGGCCAGACCGCCCTCGACGACCGGCGGGTACTCCCAGGAGAGGATCAGGACGCGGCTCATGGCTCGAGCAGGGGTGCGAGGCGCAGGTGGGGCGCCAGGTTGCGCACCGCAGGCTGCGCCGAGGGTACCGCTCCGAGCGCCTCGTTCAGTGCCTCCAGATGGCCGCGGAAGCGCTCGATCGGGTAGTCGCCGGCGAGGTCGCGCGTGACGATGAACGCCCAGTCGCTGGCCTGCAGCGCCAGCAGCTCGCGCACCGCGCGCTCGCTCACGCCCGTGCCCGCCGCCAGGATGCGCAGCTCCGCATCGCGCTGTCCGCCGGCGATCTCGGCGACCTTCGGGCTGGACCAGGTCGCGAGCGTGTGCGGGTCGCCCCACGTGGTGACGTGCGGCCAGTCGGCGGGCAGGTCGTCCGTGACCGCGTCGGCGAGCGCCTCGTCGAGGTGCGACGAGATCGAGCCCGATGCGGTCGGCCTCCTCCACGAACGCCGCCAGGAACCGCGGACCCTCGTGCCACCAGTGCCCGAACAGCTCCGTGTCGAACGCCAGCACGCAGAGCCCGCCGTCGCGAACACGGTCCGCGCAGTGCGCGGCGAACGCCGCGGCGTCGGCCTGTGCCTGCTGCGCGGCGCGCTGATCGTCGTAGACCGAGCCGTCGTTGGCCCACGGATGGTGGTCGTGGGTCGTGCGGTGGTGGTAGTCGCGATAGGCCGGGCCCGACGGGTAGCCGCCGGTGCCCCAGACGAGGTCGACCAGCGAGCGGTCGAGCGGCACGAGCAGCGGGCCCGCCGGGCTGCGCAGTGGCGTCAGGTTCCGCCGGTCGCCGTAGCCCAGGACGTCCGTGAACTCGACGCAGGCGGCGTGGACGCCGGCCTCCTCGAGCAGCGGGTCGAGCCACGCGCCATGAGCGCACTCGGGGAGCCAGAAGCCGCCGCTCCAGTCGTCCCCGAAGCGCGCGCGGTGGGCGTCGATGCCGGTGTGGATCTGCAGGCGGGCGCCGGAGTCGGTCGCCAGCAGCGGCAGGATCGCGTGCGTGGCGCTGCTGGTCCAGGCCGCATGCGGCTTCAGCCGGCCCAGCACGTCACCGCCGATCGCCTCGAGCGCGGCCAGCGACGCGACGTAGTCGCCGGCAGCGCGCTCCAGCTCACCCGCCAGGTCATCGCGCCCGGAGGCGCGGCAGCCGTCGACGTCGAGCTGGTGCGAGGCGCTGCGGATGTCGCGCAGGAAGTCCGCGCAGCGCTGCATCGCGCCCGGAGCCTCGAGCTGATCGCACAGCACGGGCGTCAGCGAGAGCGTCAGCGGCGCCCCCGCGTCGAGCAGGTCCAGCAGCGGCAGGTAGCTCGTCGCGACGGCCTCCCAGAGCCACTCCTCCCCGAACGGCCACGTCCCGAAGCCCTCCACGTAGGGCATGTGGGTGTGCAGGACGAGGGCGACGCGGCCGCGGCTGCTCACGGCTACGGGCGCAGCACGGCGACGAGATCCAGCGCGCGGTCGAGGTCGCCACCCGATCGCAGGGCGAAGTCGCGCTCGGAGATCGCCGGCGTGAAGCGGTCGTAGAACGCCTCGGTGATGCCGAGCCGTGCATGGACGTCGTCCCAGCGCAGGTGCTTCAGCGCGACCTCGTGCACGGCGAGCATCCGCGCGTGGAACAGCCCGAGCAGCTCGACCTCGCCGAAGTGCTCCTCGCACAGGGCGCGGAACTCCGCCGGGCGGTACTCGTGCACGTGCCACGGGTTGCCCGAGCGCTCCGCGCCCTCGGGCGCGAGCGTCAGGACGTTCGGCGTGGAGACGTAGACGACCGCCGACGGACTGCCCGCGACGAGGCTCTTGAAGTGCTCGAGGATCGCTGCCGGGGTTCGTGACGTGCTCGATCGTCTGCAGGAAGACGACGGCGTCGCACGGCTCGTCGAACGCGTCGATCAGCGTGCGCTCGAAGCGCACACCCGGGCGCTCGTACTTCGCCCGCGCGTGCTCGAAGGCGTCCGGGTTGGCGTCGACGCCCACGACCGACGACGCGGTCCGGGCGAGGATGTCCGTGCCGTAGCCCTCACCGCACGCCATGTCGACGACCCGCAGGCCACCGACGCGCGTGCGGATCCACTCGTAGACGACCGAGTGGCGCCGGTACCAGTAGTTCTCGAGCGGCACGTCGGGCAGCGTGCGCTCACCGGTGAGCTCGAGCGGCGGGACGCCGTCGGGCTGATCGGCCTGGAAGACGCGCGGCGCGTGGGGGTCGGTGCGCTCGGGGGCGTCGGTCATCGCCGCGTGACGGTAGCGCCCGCTCAGCGGGAGCCGGCGAGCGCGAGGCCGGCCGCGCGTGCGGGCTCGCGACCCGAGATCCGCACCGTGCAGCCACGCTGGGGCGAGGAGGTGATGAACCGTGCGACCGCGGGCTCCGGATCCCCGACCGGCTCCAGGTGCACGCTGCGCGCGATCGCATGGAGGACGACCTCCATCTCCATCTGCGCGAACTGCGCGCCGATGCAGCGGCGCGTTCCGCCACCGAACGGGATCCACGTGTACGTGCCGGGTGACGTCGTCAGCCAGCGCTCGGGATCGAAGGCCAGCGGGTCGGGATAGATGTCGGGGCGCCGGTGGACGAGGTAGATGCTCGGGGCGAGGATCGCGCCGGTGGGGTAGGTGACGCCGGCGACCTCGAAGGGCTCCTGAAGCTCGCGCAGCACGTTGTTCAGCACCGGGCGCAGTCGCAGCGCCTCGCGGAAGACCGCCTCGGCGTACTCGGTCGACTCGCCCGCCGAGGCCTCAGCCTCGAGCTTCGCCAGCCGCGCGGGATCGCGCGTGAGGCGCTCGAAGGCCCACGACAGCGCGGTCGCGGTGGTCTCGTGGCCGGCGACGATCAGGGTGACGATCTCGTCGCGCAGCTCCTCGTCGGTGAGCGGGACGCCGTCCTCGTCACGGGCGAGCAGCAACATCGAGAGGATGTCGTCGCGCTCCTCCAGGTCCGCGACGGCGCGGCGCTCGCGGATCAGGCGGTAGAGCGCGTCGTCGAGCGGCTCCAGCACCGGGCGGTGCAGGCGCCGGACGATCGCGTGGTCGGGCCCGAGGATCGATGGCGCGATGAGGTTGCGCGGATGGCCGATCCATTCGAGCACGCGCTCGACGGCACCGCCGATCCGGTCGTGCTCCTCCGTCCCGCGGACGCCGAGGACGACGTCCAGGATCACCTCCAGCGCGATCCCCGTCATGTGCGGGCGCAGGCTGAAGTCGCGGCCCGGCGGCATCCGGTCGACGCGGTCCTGAGCCGCGCGCTCCATCGCTCCGCGCCAGGCCTTCAGCCGGTCGCCGTGGAACTGGGGCAGCAGCAGCCGGCGCTGGCGCAGGTGCTCGGCCTCGTCGACGAGCAGCACCGAATGGCGGCCGAGCGTCGTGCGCAGGATCTCGTTGGCGTCACCCGCGTGCGCGACGGTCGGCGGCGCCTGGAAGATCTGCTTGATCGCGTCGGGGTGGGCGAAGACGTGCCATTCGCGGCGCTCGAACTTGATCCGGAACGCGTCGCCGTACTCGGCGTGCAGCGTGTTGATGTAGCGCTCCTCGTCCGTCAGGAAGCGCCGCATCTGGACGATCTGCGGGGCACGCGACCCCGGGAACTGCGTTGCACGGCTCATCCGACGATCCTCACCTCTCCGCCCCGGTCGGGCACCAGTGTCACCGCGCGGCGCCTGGGGCGCTCGCTCGGGCCGACACTCTCAAAGCGCGCATTGCGCACCAGCGTCTGCAGCACGACCTCCATCTCCACCTGCGCGAACGCGGCGCCGATGCAGCGGCGCACCCCTCCGCCGAACGGGATCCACGCGTAGGCCGATGAGGGGGGCGAGTCGAGGAACCGCTCGGGCGCGAAGGCGTCGGGCTGCGGGTACAGGTCCGGGCGCCGGTGCATCAGGTAGATCGAGACGGCGACGGTCTGCCCGGCGGGGATCTGCCAGCCGGCGAGCTCGAAGTCGCGCATCAGCTTGCGCACGACGATCTGGACGACGGGGCGCAGCCGCAGGGTCTCCTTGACGACGGCGTCGGTGTAGCGCGTGCCGCCGGTGCGCGCCTCGGCCGTCAGGCGCTCGAGCGTCTCCGGGCGCCGGCCCATCCGCTCGAACGCCCAGGCGAGGCCGGTCGCCGTCGTCTCGTGGCCGGCGAACAGGAGCGTGATCAGCTCGTCGCGGGCTTCGACGTCGGTCATGCCGTCGCCCGTCCTCGTCGCGGGCGCTGAGCAGCATCGAGAGGACGTCCTCGCGCTCGTCCAGGTCGGCCACCGCGCGGCGCTCGCGGATGATGCGGTAGAGCTCCGCGTCCAGCGGGTCGAGCAGCCGCCGCCGGCCGGCGACCACGCGCGGGTTGTCCGGGCCGGCCACGACCTGCCGGACCAGGACGCGCGGATCGCCGAATCCGTTGACCGTCGCGTTCAGCACCGTGCGCAGGCGCCCGAGCTCCACGTCGTCGGTGACGCCGAAGACGGCGCGCATGATCACGTCGAGGGTGATCGCCTGCGTGTAGGCGCGGAGTGCGAACGGCTCGTCCCTGGGCATCAGCTCGAGCTGGCGCTCGGTGGCCTCGCGCATCACGTCGCGGTAGGCCTGCATGCGCTCGCCGTGGAACGGGGGCAGCAGCAGCCGACGCTGGCGCAGATGCTCGGCCTCGTCGATGCACAGCAGCGAGTGCTCGCCGAGCATCGGCTTCAGGACGTGGTTCGCCTCGCCCGCGTGGACCTCGGCGGGGCCCGCGCGGAACAGCGTCGAGACGGCGTCCGGGTCGGCGACCATGACCCACGGGTTCTGCGGGTCGATGTGCAGCGAGAAGACGTCTCCGTAGCGGCGCTGCCAGCGGCGCATCGTCGGCCCCGGGCGCAGGATCCAGGCCGGAAGCTGCGCGCCACGCGGCAGCGAGGTGCCGGGCGGGCGGCCGGTGCGCAGCGGCGCGCCGGCCGCGGGAGTTGCGGGCGCGGCGGCGCTCGTGGCCATCAGGCCGCCGCGAGCGCACGTGCGGGCTCGCGCTCCCGATCCGGGATCCGGCGGACGACGCGCACGCGCCCGCCCTTGTTCGGCACCAGCGTGAAGCCGCGGCGCCCCGTGCGCTCGGCGCGGCCCACCGGCGCCAGCTCGACCTGCGAGAGCACCGCACGCAGCACGACCTTCATCTCCATCTGCGCGAACGACGCGCCCAGGCAGCGCCGCATGCCGCCGCCGAACGGCAGCCACGTGTAGGTGCCCGGGGCGCTGTCCAGGAAGCGCTCTGGGAGGAACGCCTCCGCGTCGGGATAGACGTCCTCGCGGAAGTGGATGAGGATGATCGCCGGCGCGACGCGCGTGCCTGCCGGCAGCCGGAACCGCCCTTGGCCGACCGTGATCGGCTTCGTGATCTTGCGCACCACGAGCGGCAGGACCGGGCGCAGCCGCAGGGTCTCCTGGATCACGGCCTCGGTGTAGGGCATGTCGCCGCCGGCCCGCGCCTCCGCGGTCACGCGCGCGAGCTTCTCGGGATGGCGCGTGAGCCGCTCGAAGGTCCACGCCAGGGTGTTCGCGGTCGTCTCGTGCCCCGCGAGCAGCAGCGTCATCAGCTCGTCGCGCAGCTCGGCGTCGCTCATCGGCTCGCCGTCCTCGTCGCGGGCCATCAGCAGCATCGAGAGGATGTCGTCGCGCCGCTCCAGGCCCGGATCCTCGCGATGCTCGGCGATGACGCGCAGCAGCTCCGCGTCGAGCGGGTCGAGCGCGGCGCGCAGGCGGGCCTCGAGCCGCGGCGAGTCCGGCCCGAGCGCGAGGCTGAGGATGAACTGGCTCGTGTTCGTGGTCAGGCGCAGCATCCGCCGGATCAGCCGCCCGAGGCGCTCCATCTCCAGCCCGCGCTCGACGCCGAAGATCGCGCGCATGATGATCTCGAGCGTGATCCCCTGCATGTGCCCGAGCAGCGTGAGCTCGTCGCCCTGCGCCCAGGTGGCGACGTCGCGCCGCGCCGCCTCGTCCATGATCTCGGCGTAGCGGCGCATGCGCTCGCCGTGGAACGGCGGCAGCATCAGGCGCCGCTCGCGCAGATGCTCGCGCTCGTCGAGAAGCAGGATCGAACGGGCCCCGACGACGGGCTCGAGCGGCTGGTTCGCCTCGCCCGCGTGCATCACCTCGGCCCCGCCGGTGAAGACGGTGCGCACGTCCTGCGGGTCGGCGAGGAACACGAGCGGCTCCCCGTCGAAGGTGATCGTGAAGACGTCGCCGAAGCGCTCTCGCTGGCGCTGGGCGAACTCGCGCGGGCGCATGATCCACTGCAGCGCCTGGGCGGTCGGCGGCTGACGCGGACCCGGCGGCAGATCGAGAAGATCGGGCACACCTGGATTCTGTCATCTTCTGACCCGCTGGTCAGCGTGCGAGCCCTCACGTCGCCGCTACTCTGCTTCGGCCATGCCCGCCCCCACGTCCCCAGAGGCGATCCGCGACGTCAACACGCGCTACCACGATGGTGCCGCGGCGCACTACGACGCGAAGTGGGGCATCGACTGGGGCCAGGTCGGCCGCGAGCAGGTGCTCGGCAAGATGCGCAAGGCGCTCGGCGGGGCGCTGCCGACGTTCGGGCGCTCGCTGGAGGTGGGCGCCGGCACCGGCTACTTCTCGCTGCACCTGCTGATGGCGGGGCTCGTCGGCGAGGCGACGTGCACCGACATCTCCCCCGGGATGATCGAGGTGCTGCGCGGCAACGCGGAGCGGCTCGGCCTGGAGGTCGAGGCGCGGGTCGCCGACGCCGAGGCGCTCCCCTACGAGGACGAGAGCTTCGACCTCGTCCTGGGCCACGCCGTCCTGCACCACCTGCCCGACCTGCAGCAGGCGTTCTCCGAGTTCGCCCGCGTGCTGCGCCCCGGCGGCGCGGTCGTCTTCGCGGGCGAGCCCTCGCGCTACGGCGACCGGCTCGCAGGCGTGCCCAAGCGCGCGGCGACCGCGGTCGCCCCGGCCTGGCGCGTGGCGATGCGCGCCTCCGCGGCGCCCGACGGCCACAGTGACGGCGGCGAGCAGAACCACGAGCTCGAGCAGCACGTCGACATCCACGCGTTCATCCCGCGCGACCTCGAGGTCGTCGCGCACGATGCGGGGCTCGTCGACGTCAGCGTGCGCGGCGAGGAGCTGCTCGCCAACTGGTTCGGCTGGACCAACCGCGCGCTCGAGGTGACGGCGGTGCCGGACGAGGTCCCGATGGCCTGGAAGCAGTACGCCTTTCGCGGCTACCTCGCGCTGCAGAAGGTCGACCGCGGGCTGCTGGAGGGCCGCCTCCCCGCGGCGATCTTCTACAACCTGCTCGTCAGCGCGCGCAAGCCTGCCTGAGCGGCTCTCAGAACCGCACGGAAGTCTTTACCAAGATCTTGCCCGGGGCTCGCGATCATCGGCGTCCGTGATCGCAGAACGTCCCACCCAGCAGTCGCGCGTCGGCGTGCGACGCCCGGCTCGGCGGCACCGAGGGGAACGAGATCCTCACGGCGACGACCGCCGCGGCGCTGACGCTGCTGCTGCTCGCCGAGGGCGTCACGATCCTGCGCCTCGACGGTCTGCGCTCCCTGCACATGTTCCTCGGGCTCGTGCTGATCCCGCCGATCCTGCTGAAGCTCGGCAGCACCTCCTACCGGATGGTCAAGTACTACGCCGGCTCGTCGCCCTACCGGCGCAAGGGTCCGCCGGCGCTGCCGATGCGCCTGCTCGCGCCGGTCCTCGTGCTCGCGACGATCGGCGTCTTCGCCAGCGGCGTCTGGCTGCTGCTGCTCGGGCACCGCTCGGACACCGTCCTGCTGCTGCACAAGGCGAGCTTCATCGTCTGGGGCGCGATGTTCGGGATCCACTTCCTCGTCTACTTCCAGCGCATGCTGCGCTCGGTCGCGGAGGGCTGGCGTGCGTCGGGGCGCGTGCGGCCCGCCGGGCGCGGGCGCGCGGGCGATGCTGCTCGCCGCCTCGCTGGGAGGCGGGCTCGCGCTCGCCGTCGCGCTGCTCGGCACGATCACGAGCTGGCACGGCGGCCACCACCTGGGTTAGGACGCTGGCCGCGATCGCCGCGCGGTAGCGGTCCATCGTGACGCGGCGCTCGTGCGCGTGATCGACGATCGGCGCCGGGTAATCGCTTCCGATCACGCAACCGGCGGCGCGCTGCTCGTCGCCCGTCATCGCCCACGGCTCCGCGAGCCGGCCGTCGGGAACGCCGGCCAGCTCCGGGACCCAGCGCCGGACGTAGGCGCCCGTGGGATCGAACTTCTTCTGCTGCAGGACCGGGTTGAAGATGCGGCGGAAGTACGGCGCCGGATCGACGCCGGTCGAGGCGATCCACTGCCAGTTCCCGTTGTTCTGCGCCGGCTCGCCGTCGAGCAGCATGCGCTCGAACCACCACTCGCCGCGTCGCCAGTCCAGGTGCAGGTCCTTCGTCAGGAACGAGCCGACGACCATGCGGGCGCGGTTGTGCATCCAGCCGGTCGCCGCCAGCTGGCGCATCCCCGCGTCGACGAGCGGATAGCCGGTGCGACCGGAACACCAGGCGTCGAAGAGCTCATCGTCGTCGTCCCATTCGAGCTCACGGAACTTCGGCTGGAACTCGAGCCGGGTGTTGGCGGGGTTCGCCAGCAGGACGTGGGCGTAGAAGTCGCGCCAGGCGAGCTGGCGCACGAACGCCGCCGCGCCTGGGCCTCCGCGGTCGATCGCCCGCTGCTCGAGCTCGCGCGCACTGATCGAGCCCCAGCGCAGGTGGGCCGACAGGCCGCTCGTGCCGCCGCGCAGGTCGTCGTGGCGGTCGGCGTAGGCGTCGACGGGCCCGGCCAGCCAGGCGGCCATCGCGGCGCGCGCCGCCTGCTCGCCGGGAACGCAGAACGGCTCGGGCAGCTCGTCGTGCAGCCGCGGGGATCGAGGCAGCTCCCCGAGGTCGAGGCCATCCGGCAGCGTGATGCGAGCCGGCGCGCCGAGAACCTCGCGACGGTCGAGCAGCATCGACGCCTTCCAGAACGGCGTGAACACCGTCATCGGCCTGCCGGTCTTCGTGCGCGGCCGCGAGACGTCGGTGCAGAAGTTTCCGGCGTGCGGTCTGGCGGCGACCCCCGCGGCACCGAGCGCCTCGGTCACCGCGCGGTCGCGCGCCAGCGCGAACGGCGAGACGTCGCTCGTCCACAGCACCGCCTGCGCGCCGAGCTCGGCGGCGAGCTCGGGGACGACGTCCTCCGGGCGCCCCGCACGGACGCAGAGCCCCCCGCCGAGGTCGCGCAGATCGCCGTCCAGAGCGCGCAGGCTCTCCAGCATGAACGCCGTGCGCGGACCGCTGGCGAACCGGCCTGTCAGCAGGCGGCGGTCGAGGACGAACAGCGGCACGACGCGGTCGAACTCGCGCGCGGCCGCCGAGAGCGCCGGATGGTCGTGCAGGCGCAGGTCCCGGCGAAACCAGACAAGTGCGACGGAGGGCATCGTCCATGGGTACGGCCCACTCGTACACTCGGACGAGATGCCCGATCGCGTCGTCCAGGACTTCCCGCTGTTCCCGCTCGGAATCGCCGCGCTGCCCGGGGAGGTCGTCCCGCTCCACATCTTCGAGGAGCGCTACAAGACGATGATCGGCGAGTGCCTGGAGCGCGAGAGCGAGTTCGGGCTCGTCGCCGCCGGCCCGGACGGCACGAACGCCATCGGCTGCGCGATGGAGGTGACGCGCGTGCTCGAGGAGCTGCCCGACGGGCGCATGAACATCCTCACCACCGGGACGCGCGTCTTCCGCGTGATCGAGGAGCAGCACGACCTTCCGTACGGGGCCGCGACGGTCGAGTTCCTCCAGGACTCGGTGGAGGAGCCGAGCGAGCAGGACGCGCAGACGGCCCACGAGGCGTACCGCACGCTCGTCGACGAGGCGTCCGACCACGAGCTCGAGCCGGAGGTGCTCGAGACGATGAGCGCCTACGACATGGCCGCCACGGTCGAGTTCGGCCTCGAGGCGAAGCAGAGCCTGCTCACGCTGCGCTCGGAGAACGCGCGCATGCGCCTCGTCGCCCGCCTCTTCCGCGCGGCGACGAAGCGCCTCGAGTTCATCGAGCGCGCCGAGGTCCGCGCCCGCTCGAACGGGCGCGTCAGGTTCGGCTGACGAGGTCCTCGGCCAGCGGCTCGCCGGCCATCCGCGCAGCCACCGGGCTGACCGCCGGCGCCACCACAGGCTTGCGCTGCCACGGCGCTCGTCCCTCGGCGGCGATCCAGGACCCGAGCAGGATCAGCGCGAGGCCGGCGATCGTCGCGACCGTGATCGACTCGTCGAGGAACAGCGCCCCGTAGAAGACGGAGAAGCCCGGCGCCAGGTAGGCGACGACGGAGGCGCGGCTCGCGCCGATGTCGGCGATCAGCATGTAGTAGATGAGGAAGGCGATCCCGGTGCCGCCGGCACCGAGCGCGATCAGGGCCGCGATCGCACCGAGCGACGGGAGCGTGCGCGGGAGCCTGGCCTAGCGCCGGCGGCAGTGTCAGCAGGCTGGCGGCGATCAGCGTCCCCGCGGCGATCGCCACGGGCTGCGCCGTCCCGAGCTTCGTGCGCACCCAGATCGAGGAGAAGGCGTAGCCGATGCTCGCCGCGAGCACCATCGCCCCGCCGAGCGCGAGCTTGGCCTCGCCGGAGAGGTCGACGCCGAACAGCAGCGTCACGCCGACGATGCCGACGACCGTCCCTCCGATCGCCCAGCCGTGCAGTGCGCTGGCGCGGTCGAAGAACGGGCTGAGGATCGCGACGAAGATCGCGGTCGTGGCCACGAGGATTCCCGCGAGCGACGTCGGGATCCAGCGCTCGGCATAGGTGATCAGCAGGAACGGCACGGCCACCTGCGCCGCCGCGACGGCCAGCACCCAGAGCGTCAGGCCGCGCAGGCCGCCGAAAGCGCCGCGCCGCAGCGCGATCGGCGTGAGGACGAGCGCACCGAGCAGCACGCGCGTGAAGACGACCGACGGCGCGGGCATGCCGTCGTCGAGCGCGATCTTGATGAACATGTAGGAGGCGCCCCACAACGCGGCGAGAGCGCCCATGAGAATCCAGGAGCGGCGTGTCATGAAGTGTCAACGGTCAGCGTCGCAGATCCGTGAGGTCCCGGACGGCGCAGGCTGCTGATGTCGCCCATCAGCGTGGCTGATGGACGCTGAGCGCCCTCCCTCCGCGCTGGGCGGCGAACAGCGTCCTCACGCTCAGCACTCCGCTCTCGTGCTGGAGATGCGTGGCGAGCGCCAGGAACACCTGTGCCGTCGTCAGCGCGTCGCCGAGCGCATGGTGCGGGCGATGCACCGGCAGGCCGAGGCGTCCGGCAAGGGTGCTCAGCGCGACGCGGTCCGGCGCGGCGCCCTCCTGCTCGCGCAGCCAGGCCCGCCCGAGCTCCTGGGTGTCGGCGACGTCGCCCCGCAGCCGGACGCCGCTGCGGCGCAGCACGGGCGTCAGGAACGCGCGCTCGACGAAGGCCGCATGCGCGACGAGCAGGCGCCCCGAGAGCGCGGCGAGCAGCTCGTCCACCTGGGCGTCGATCGGCTCCGCATCCTCGAGGTCCGCCGGCCGGATGCCGTGGATCGTCACCGACTCGGCGCCGGGAGGGCGCGCCGGGCGCACGACGCGGTACAGCGCGTCGCCGGCGCGGATGCGCCCGCCGTCGACCGGCACCACCGCGAACGAGATGATCTCGTCGACCGCCGCGTCGAGCCCCGTCGTCTCCAGGTCGACGACCGCCCAGCGGGCCTCACGCCAGTCGCCGCGCCCGGCCGGCAGGCGAGCACGCGCATACGCGGCCGCCGCGGGCGTGCGCCGGCGGCGCAGCCTCATGCACCGGTCCCGAACGACAGCTCGTTCGACAGCCGCTTCTGCACCCCGGAGACCGCGCGGAACGCCTCACGCAGGTAGCGGCGCGTGAGCGGGCCCAGCTCCTTGGGATCCAGGTGGTCGTCGGGCCGCTGCCCGGCGCGAAGCTGCTCCACCTGGTGCTCGATCCGCAGGCCGACGAACAGGTCCCACGCCTCGACCAGCGTCCGCGCGTCGTCGGCGGAGAAGACGCCGGCGGCCGTCGCGGCGTGGATGCGCCGGCGCGTGGAGCCGACGGGCGCGCCGGCGGCGATGCCGGCCCAGCGCGCCAGGTCGGTGACCGGCAGGATCCCGGCGCGCTTGAGGTCGAGCGTCCCGGCGTGCTCGCCCGAATGCTCGACGACGATGTTGCGCAGGAACCCCGTCGGCGGGCGATGGGCCAGGGCGAGCCGCGCGAGCAGGCGCAGCAGCACCGAGCGGCGCGCCTCGGGCGCGAGCTCGCTGGCCAGTGGATGGCCCTGCCCGCTTCCGGCCACCACGCGCCCGTCGAACAGCACCGACACCGCGATCAGCGCCTTCTCCTGGCCGGGATCGTCGATCCAGCTCTTCAGCGCGACCCGCCAGGCCTGCGCCGAGCGGGCGAACAGCGGGCGGTCCGCGCGAACGCCGTGCTCGTCGGTCTCCAGCCCGCAGCGGGCGAGCCCGTCGACGACCACCGCCGCCATCGCGGCCATCCAGCGGCGGATCTCCGGGTCCTCGTCGTCACCGAACCAGACGAGCCCGCTGTCGGCGTCCGAGGAGGGGACCGCCTCACGGCGACCGAGACTGCCGAGTGCGAGCCAGGAGAACGGCGCGGGCGCCGGGCCCAAGCCGTCCGTCGCGAGATCGACGAGCCGCCGCGTGAGGGCATCGATCACGACCGACTGGACCGCGCTGATGCGGCCCGGGTCCATCCCGCCGTCCATCAGCGAGACGAGCATCGCCGGCAGCTGCCCGGAGACGGCCTGCAGCGCGTCGACGGTCGGCGCCTCGGCGATCAGCCGGCGCAGGTGGACCGGCGTGCGGCCTTCCGCGTTCAGGAGGTCGACGTCGTCGAACACGCCCAGGACGCGGCCGGCGCCGTCGACGACGGGGGCGTGCCGCACGCCGCGGTCGAGCATGTCGATCGCCGCTTCGATGCCCAGGCGCTCGGGGGCGAGAGCGAACGCGTCGGGGGTCATCACCCTTGCGACGGGCTCGTCGATCCCGACCGCGCCGGTGGCGACGTGCACGCGCAGGTCGCGGTCGGTGACGATGCCGAGCTCGCCGTCGCCGAGCTCGACGATCACGCACGACAGGCCGGCGCTCGTCATCCGCTGCGCCGCCTCACGGATCGTCGTCTGCGGCCCGCAGACGACCGGAGGGGTGCGCAGGAAGCTCTCGACGAGGCGGTGCGACGGGTCGCTGGAGAGATCGTCGCCGGCGGCGTCGGCCGAGGACCGCGAGCGCTCGCGCAGCGTGCGGGCGACGAACTGCACGCCCGCGGGGTTGGCGAGCACCTGCGCCACCGCGCCCGCGGGCAGCCGGTAGCAGAGGGCGTCCTCGCCCGCCCGCGCCTCGAACCCCGTCGGCAGCCCGGACAGCATCGACGGATGCCCGAACATCTCGCCCGGCCCGAGGCGATCGAGCACCCGCTCCTGGTCGATCAGGTCGACGGCGCCGCTGCGGACCACCCAGACGCTCGTGGCGGGAGCGGCACCCTGGGCGAAGATCACGGTGCCGGCGGGGTGGAACTCGATCTCGATCTCGTCGACGACCTTCGCGAGCTCCGTCGGCTCGAGGGCGTCGAACGGCGCGTGCGAGGCGAGAAACTCGGAGATGTCGTGGATGCTCATCGCGCCACCGGGCTCAGCGTGGCAGCCCGCAGACCTGCTTGGCCAGTTCCCTCGTCAGCTTGGCGATCCGGAAGAACACGGGAGGCTGGCCCTTCGACGTGTCGCTGAACGACACCGTCCCGGCCTCCGAGCGCACGCGGTAACGCAGGATCGAGTTGGGCTGGGGCGCGAGGTGCACCGCGAGCGTCGCCGGACCGGCGGCCTTGTCCTTGCCCTTGAGGTCATCGACGATCGCGCGCGCGTCGATCAGCTGGGCACTGGAGATCTCCTGCTGGGGTCCGCCGTTGCAGCGCACGGTTCCACCGTCGCCGACGAGCATCGTGAGCCGCGCGCCGGGGATCGACCCGCTGCGGTTGACGACGTAGAGATCGGCGGACGGCCCTCCGCACGACGCGAGCGCCGCCGCGCAGGCGGCCGCGAGGCCTGCTGCCGCGGCGCGCCGCCTCATGCGATCACCGCCGCGCCGCCGCGGCGCGGATCGCCACCGCCGGACGGCGTTCCGCTGCCACGATCGGGCTCGACGGCCTGCGCGCCGCCGAAGAACAGGTTCTGCTCATCGAAGGCGATGACCTCGTGCCCGGCGGCCCGCAGCGCCGCAAGGTCGATGCCCGGCTCGGCGTAGACCTGGTCGCCCTCCGCGTGGAGGCGCGGAGCGCCGACCGCCGCACCCGCCGACATTCCATGATCGACGGCGTTGACGACGACCTGCAGGATCGCCGACCTGATCCGGTTCGAGCCCGCGCTGCCGACGACCAGCTCGACCGCCCCGCCGGGGTCGAGCACGACGGTCGGCGCCATCATCGACGGCATGCGACGGCCGGGCGGGTAGCCGAAGAAGCCCATCGGGCTCAGGTCCTCCTCGCCCATGATGTTGTTCAGGTGGATGCCGGTGCCGGGGACGACGACACCGGAGCCCTCGCCGTTGGTGCAGGTGACCGAGCATGCGCGCCCATCGGCGTCGAGGACGGAGATGTGGGTCGTCGAGCCGAGGTTCGCGGCCAGGAAGCGCTCGAGGAACCCGGGCTCGTCGAGGCCGTCCACGAACGCGTTGGTGCGCAGCCGCTGGACGTCCTGCATCACGCCCACGAGCTCGGGCGCCTGCGGCGGGCCCTCACTCGCCGAGTCCTCCAGACGGGCGAACGCGAGCGCCAGCAGCGTGCCGCCCGCCGACGGTGGGGGATTCGTCAGCACCGTGCGCCCGCGATACGTGACGCGTGCCGGCTCGCGCGGCAGCGCCGCGTAGGCGTCCAGGTCGGCCTGTGTCAGCAGCCCGCCGCGGCGCTCGGACTCGGCGATCAGCGCCGCGCCGAGATCCCCGCGATAGAACGGGGCTGCGCCCTCGGCTCCCAGGCGCTCGATCGTCTCGGCAAGCTCCGCGCTGCGAAACGGCTCACCCTCGCGCAGCGGAGCGCCCGACGGGGCGAACGCCGCAGCCGCCTCGGGTGAGGACTGCAGCATCGCGACGAGGATCTCGAACACGTAGCCCTGCTCGGCGCTGAGCGGCACGCCCTCGCGGGCCAGCCGCGCGGCGGGAGCGGCCAGGTCCGCCAGCGGGACGCTCCCCCACCGATCCGCCGCGAACGCGAGCCCCGCAGGGCTTCCGGGCACGCCGCAGCTCGCCGCGCCGCAGTAGAACGACTGCACCGCGGAGCCGAAGGAGACGTCGAACCGGTGCAGCGGCGCGTGCGCGTCGGGGTCCGCGGCGCCGGCCCCGGGGGCGGCGACGAAGAAGTCGAGCAGCGTCGGCATCTCGCCGGCGCCGGCGACGAGCATGTAACCCCCCGCTCCCGGCCCGGTCAGCAGCGGTTCGCAGACCCAGGACGCCAGCACGGCGGCCACCGCGGCGTCGACGGCGTTGCCTCCCGCCCGCAGGACCTCCGCCCCGGCCTGCGCCGTCCGCGGATGCCCGGCCGCGATCACACCACGAGAGCCCATGCCAGGCCGCAGCGTACCCGCGGCCCACCGGCGGGGTCCGCGCCGATGCGCGAACCCCGTGCGGCGGGTGTGCTCAGGAGCCTCGCGGCGACCCGGAGGTCAGCCGCGAGGGACGAATTCCGGGACGTCGAGCTGCTTGACGCCCGTGCCGGTGCGGACCGTGTTCCCGCCGCTGCGCTCGCGCTCGCGGCGCTCGACGCGCGGCTCGCCGGCAGGCTCCTCGATGCGCCGGCGGGTCGTCGTGCGTGCGCTGCTCTCGCCGTAGCGCGTCGCCACGACGGTCACCCAGACCTGGTCCTCGAGCGAGTCGTCGACCATCGCCCCGAAGATGATGTTCGCTTCGGGGTGTGCGGCCTCCGCGACCGCCTTGGCGGCCTCGTTGACCTCCCACAGGGACAGGTCGGTGCCGCCGGTGATCGACAACAGGATCGAACGCGCGCCCTCCATGCTCGTCTCGAGCAGCGGTGAGGACACCGCCTGCTTGGCGGCCTCCAGTGCGCGGTTGTCGCCCGAGCCCATGCCGATGCCCAGCAGTGCCGGCCCCGCCTCGGACATGATCGTCCGCACGTCGGCGAAGTCGAGGTTGATGATGCCGGGGAGCGTCACGAGGTCGCTGACGCCCTGGACGCCCTGACGCAGCACGTCATCGGCGACGCGGAACGCCTCGACCATCGGGGTGCGCTGGTCGAGCACCTGCAGCAGGCGATTGTTCGGCACGACGATCAGCGTGTCGACCTCCTCGCCGAGCGCGTCGATGCCCACCTGGGCCGACGCGGCGCGGCGGGTGCCCTCGAACCCGAACGGCTTCGTGATGATGCCGACCGTGAGCGCGCCCACCTCCTGGGCGATCCGCGCGACGATCGGCGCCGCGCCGGTGCCGGTGCCGCCACCCGCCCCGGCGGTGATGAACACCATGTCCGAGCCCTTGAGCAGGTGCTTGAGGCGGTCGTAGTCCTCCATCGCCGCGGCACGCCCGAGCTCCGGGTTGGCGCCGGCTCCGAGGCCCCGGGTGAGGCCCTCGCCGATGTGGACCGTCACGTCGGCGTCCGACTGCTGCAACGACTGCATGTCGGTGTTGACGGCGACGAACTCGACGCCGGCGACGCCGGCCTCGACCATCCGGTTGACGGCGTTCACGCCTGCACCGCCGACACCCACCACGCGGATCACGGGCGAGCCGGTCGGACGCGAGTCCGCCGACCAGGGGTTGTCGTCGAAGCTGATGCGCTGCTCGCGATCACGCGGGGCTGCGGGCGCGGGCGGAGCCGGCGCGGACGCGGCCGCGCGGGGCTCGCGGGCGAGGATGTCGTCCGGGATGTCCGAGCTGAACGCGTGGCGCAGGCGCTCCTGCGGCGTCGGGGCGCGGCGCACCGGCTCCGGCTCGGGCTCCGATGCGGCCAGCGACGGGTGCGGGTACTCGCGCCCGGCGACCGTCGCCGGCTGGGCGACGGGCGTGCTCGCGGCCTCAGGCGACTCGACGGGCGGCGCCGGCGCCGGCGTCGGGCGTCGGCGTTCGCGGGCTCGGCGGCGGACTGCTCCGTGCGCCGGAACAGCTCGGCCAGTGGGCCTTCGCGCATGCTCGCGCGATCTCGCTTACCTGATGCCATGGGTGAGAACCTCCTTCGCGAGGTCGCGATAGGACTGCGCGGCGAGTCCGTCCGGATCGTATTTGAGAACCGACATCCCCTTCACGGGGGCCTCGGCGAACCGGATGGTCTTCTTGATGCGCGACGCGAAGACACGATCCCCGAAGTTCTCCTCGAGAATCTCGATGGCCTCCTTGGCGTGAACCGTCCGGGCGTCCATGAGCGTGGGGAGAATCCCCTCGATCTCGACGTCCGGGTTGAGGTTCTCCTTGATCATCTGCAGCGTGTTCTGCAGCTGGATCAGGCCGCGCATGGACAGATACTCGCACTGCACGGGGACGATCACCTTCGTGGCGGCCGTCAGCGCGTTGATCGTCAGCAGCCCGAGGCTCGGCGGCGTGTCGATGCAGATGAAGTCGTAGTCGTCCGAGACCTCGGCCAGCGCCTTCTGCAGCGCGCGCTCGCGACCGATCATCGTCGACATCGCGATCTCGGCGCCGGCCAGGTCGATCGACGCCGGCGCGATGTCGATCTCGCGCTTGCGGATCACCTGCCGCAGCGGCATCCGGTGCACGAGGACGTCGAAGATCGACTCCTCGAGCGCGTCCGGGTCGATGCCCTGGGACATCGTCAGATTGCCCTGAGGGTCCATGTCGACGCACAGCACGCGATGGCCGGCTTCGGCGAACGCGACGGCGAGGTTGAGGGTCGTCGTCGTCTTGGCGACGCCGCCCTTCTGATTTGCGAAGGCGATGACCCTCGGCTTGTTCTGCTGCGAACTGTCCACGGGGGGTGCTCCGTCCTCGGGGGGTTCCCGTACGAGCGCTGTATTCGCATGGAACGGTGGGATTCCTTCAACCGCGGGACATGAGATGCGGTGCAACGCGTCATCTAGGGTGCGTCCGATGACGATGGTGCATTGGGACGACGTCCCGCCGCAGCAGGTGGACCGCGGCGACATGCACGGGCGCCGGCGCCGCCTTGCCCCGCCCGCGGGAGCGGTGCGTCTGGGCCTCAGCCGTTACGAGCTCGATCCCGGCCGGCGGGTGATGCCGGTCCACGCGCACGCCGACGAGGAGGAGCTGTTCGTCGTGCTCGCCGGCGGTGGGATCAGCATCGAGGGCGACGAGGCCTTCGTGATCGGCGCGGGCGACGCGGTGTTCTACCCGGCCGGCGGGCGGCCGCACACGGTGCTCGCGGGCGACGAGGGGATCGACATGCTCGCCTTCGGCTCGGGCTCGGACACGCACCTCACGTGGCTCCCGCGCCCGAACGTCATGTGGGCGGGAGCGCGCTGGCTGCCGCTCGACGGCCCCAATCCGTTCGTCGCCGAGGTGGAGTGCGGCCCGCTGCAGCCGCCGGAGCCGTCGGACGAGCGGCCGCCGACGATCGTGCGGATCGATGATGTCGAGGCGTTCCCGCT
Organism: uncultured Solirubrobacteraceae bacterium; assembly: GCA_963781935.1. Taxonomy (GTDB): domain Bacteria; phylum Actinomycetota; class Thermoleophilia; order Solirubrobacterales; family Solirubrobacteraceae; genus F1-60-MAGs163. Next base: position 134,408 of record CAWAHX010000005.1, on the reverse strand, counting down.
CCACCGCGGGAACGTCGGCCAGGAGACGCGCGTGCTCGGCGTGGCGCTCGGCGCGGTGCGCTGCGGCATGTCGGAGATCCGGGTGGCGCCGGGCCGCCTGTCGAACATCCCGCACTGCCACAGCGCCGAGGAGGAGCTGTTCGTGGTGACCGGCGGCGACGGGGCGCTCGAGCTCCTGCACCCGGACGGGACGGCCGAGTCGGTGCCGGTGCACGCAGGCAGCGTCGTCGCCCGGCCGGCGGGCACCGGCATCTCGCACACGTTCGGCGCCGGCGACGGAGGGCTGACCCTGCTGGCGTTCAGCACGGATGAGCCGTCGGACATCTGCTTCTACCCCCGCTCCGGGAAGATCTCGATCCGCGGCGTGCCGGGCACCCTGCGGATCCAGTCCGTCGACTACTGGGACGGCGAGGAATGACGCCTTGAGTCCGCGGGCGGCCGCCCTGTTCGCACATGAGCTGATCGTCGTCACGGGGAAGGGCGGCGTCGGGAAGACGACGGTCGCCACCGCCCTCGGAGTCGCCGCGGCGCGGCGCGGACTGCGCACGATCGTCGCGGAGGTCGCCCAGCGCGACGACGTCTGGCGGACGCTCGGCGGCGAGGACGAGGCGCGCGATCGCGAGGTCGAGCTGGCGTGGGGCGTGCACCACACGTCGATCGATCCGGACACCGCGATGCACGAGTACCTCGCCGATCAGCTGCCCTCGCGGACGCTCGCCGCGGTCCTGACGGAGAGCCGCGCGTTCACGTACCTCGTCGCGGCCACCCCGGGCCTGCGCGAGCTGCTGACGATCGGCAAGGTCTGGGAGCTCGCCCAGCCGACGCGCCGCCGCGCGGACGACCGCTCGTACGATCTGGTGATCCTCGACGCACCCGCCACGGGGCACGGCATCGCCGTGCTGACCGCACCCCAGACGCTGGCGAAGGCTGCGCGGGTCGGGCGCATCGCGCGCCAGGCGTCGATCATCGACGCGCTCGTCACCGACCCCGCGCGCACCGCGGTCGTCGCGGTCGCCCGCCCCGAGGAGATGCCGGTCAACGAGACCCTGCAGCTGCGCGGCGACCTGCTCGACGCCGTCGGGCTGCCGCTGACGCTCGCCGTCGTCAACCGCGTGCTGCCCGCGCGCTTCAGCGCCGCCGACGCGCAGCTGCTGCATCGCGCCGCGGACCGGCCGGCGGTCGCCGCGGCGCTGAGCAGCCGGCGGCGCGCCGGTGCCCAGCGGACGCAGATCGCCCGCCTGCGGCGCGGCCTGGACTGTCCCGTGGTCAGCCTGCGTGATCGCGCGCGCCCCGTCCTCGACGCGCACGCGATCCGCGCGCTCGCCGGCGAGCTGGAGCGTGTGCTGTGAACGGCGGGCTGGCCGACCACCTGCAGGGGAAGTCGGTCGTGATCTGCGCCGGGTCCGGCGGCGTGGGCAAGACGACGACCTCCGCCGCGATCGCGATGGGGCTCGCCGCGCGCGGCCAGCGCGTCGCCGTCGTGACGATCGACCCGGCGCGGCGCCTGGCCGACGCGCTCGGGCTCCACGAGCTCGACAACGAGCCGGCGCTCGTCGACCCCGCGCGCTTCGCGGGTGCCGGCATCGAGATCACCGGCGAGCTCTGGGCGATGACCCTCGACGCCAAGCGCACGTTCGACGAGCTGATCGAGCGCCTCGCCCCCGACGAGCAGAGCCGCGACGAGATCCTCGGCAACCGGATCTACCAGCAGCTCTCCGGCGCCGTGGCCGGCTCGCAGGAGTTCACCGCCGTCGCGAAGGTCTACGACCTGCACGCCGACGAGCGCTTCGACGTGCTCGTCCTCGACACGCCTCCCTCACGCAACGCGCTCGACTTCCTCGACGCGCCGGACCGCCTGACCGGGTTCTTCGAGGGCCGCACGCTGAAGGTGTTCCTGGCGCCGACGGGCCTGGCGGCGCGCGCGATGGGCCGCGGCACGGGTGTCGTGTTCGGGGTGATGAAGCGCCTGACCGGCGTCGACCTGCTGGAGGACCTGAGCGTCTTCTTCCTTGCTCTGGGCGGGCTGATCGACGGCTTTCGCGAGCGGGCCGACGGCGTCCGGCGCCTGCTGGCGGATCCCGGCACGACGTTCCTCGTCGTCACCTCCCCCGAACGCGAGCCCGCGGAGGAGGCGATCTTCTTCCGCCGCAAGCTGCGCGACGCGGGGATGCCGTTCGGCGGGCTCGTGATCAACCGCGTCCACCGGCTCGACGCCGGGGTGGAGTCGCTGCCGACCCCCGAGGCCGTGGCCGCCGAGCTCGGGCCCGAGCTCGGCGCGAAGCTCGCGGCGAAGGTCGCGCGGACCTACGGCGAGGCGCTGGCCATCGCCGAGCGCGACGCGGCGGCGATCCAGCGGCTCTGCGCGCAGACCGGCGAGCGTGATCCGGTGATCGTCCCCGAGCTCGACGGGGACGTGCACGACGTGGCCGGGCTCGCGGCCGTCCACGCGCACCTGTTCGCGGACTAGAAGAACTCGTCCTGCTCGGAATGCGCGCGCGGGCGCTCCACCGCGGGCTCGGGCGCCGAGTCCTGGGCGACGATCGCGTCGGCCAGCAGGCGCAGGTCGGGATCCAGGTGCCCGCACAGGACGTCGCGCAGGAGCGCGCGCAGGTGGTCACCCAGCTCACGCGTGAGCTGCTGCAGGTGGGGGTCGACCGCCAGGCCGGCGACGACTCCGCGCTCGAGCGACACGGTGTGCGCGACGCGCTCGGCGAAGCGCCCGCGGTCGGCGGGCTCGGCGCAGAGTGCGGCCAGCCGGCCGGCCAGCAGGCCTGACCCGGGGCCTTCCGGCTCCAGCAGCGCGCGCAGCGCCAGCAGCAGGTCGGTCAGCGCCTCGGCCGGCGCGGACCGCTCGCAGGCCAGCTCGAACCGCCGCAGCGCCCACGCGACCTCGCCCGAGCGCGGCGTGCGCCGGGCGATCAGGCTGAGGAAGGCGCGCAGCTCGTCCTCATGATCGGCGGCGATGGCCAGGCCGCCGTCGGGAGCCTGCGTCGCCGTCAGCGCGAGCGGCTGCCACGCGCCGCCCCCGGTGCGGGTCCAGGCGATCGGCGCGAAGGTGACCGGGCTCGCGTCGTAGAGGCGCAGCCCGACGAGCAGGCGGCGCAGCCGCACGCGCGCGTGCAGGAGCGGCGAATCGTCGCCGGGAGCGGGCTCCCAGCGCAGGACCACGAGCGTCTGCGGATGCCCGTCGCCGCGCGCCCAGCGCGCCTCGTCGGGCGCCTCGACGCAGGTGTCGCCGCGGACCAGCGAGAGCCCGTCGCCGATCGCGACCTCGTCGGACGCGATCTCCACGCCGAGCAGCGGCACGATCGTGACGGTCTCCGTGCGACCGTCGGCGACGATCTTCGCGTAGTCGCGGAACGCCTGGTCGAACCGCTCCTCGCCGAGGACGAAGTCGCTCGAGTCCTCAAAGACCCGGGCCAGGAAGCAGTGCAGCGCGGCGTCGGCGCGCTCACGACCGGCCGGCGGCGCGTGGACGCCCTGCACGTCGAGGTAGGCATCGAGGCGCCCGGCGGAGATCAGCGCGTGCGAGGCGGCCAGGTACGAGGGCAGCCGCGACAGGACGCTGGACCGCTCGCGGATGAAGTCCCCGGTCAGCGGGCGGTAGCAGTACAGCGGGGAGTCGCGGCGTCCGCTCTCGATGACCTCGAACGGCACCTCGTGCCCATCCTGCGTGTCGGAGGCCAGCTGCCATGCGGCCTCTTCGCAGAAGTCGTGCATCGCGGAGCGGAGCTGGCGCAGGTCCATGGAGGGCGGTTCGGCCCCGCGCCGCCGCTTCCTGCCGGGCGCAGGACCCGTTGCAACCGCAAGCAGGCCGCAGGATCGATGGAGGTTCGGCCTGTGGAACCGGCGCAGGTGCTCGGCGGCGGGGGTCACAGGCACGGACATCCGCCGATGCGAGACCCATGCAGTTCGCCGCCCCGTCGAACGCCCGCGCCGCAACGACCGTGGTCGTCGCCCTGCTCGCGCTGGCCGCGACGGCCCCGGCGGCGGGGGCCTCACCCGGCGGAGTCCAGTACGGACAGGCGAGCCAGACTCCCGCCCCGTCCGGTCCGAACCCCGGCGGGATCGATCCGAGCCTGCCACTGCCCACGCCCACCCCTGCTCCGGCTCCGGCTCCGATCCCGTTCCCGATCCCGTCCACCCCGCTCACGCCGCCGGCGCCCGGGCAGGTCGCCCGCGTGCTCGCCGACGGTACCGCCGTCGCCCCGGCCGGCGCTCCGGCCATCGTCCAGGCGATGATCGCCGCGGGGAACCGGATCGCCACGAAGCGCTACGTCTGGGGCGGTGGCCACACCCGCTGGGAGGACAGGGGCTACGACTGCTCCGGCTCGGTGAGCTACGCGCTGCACGCGGCGGGCCTGCTGGCGAGCCCGCTCGTCTCCGGCGACCTCGCGCACTGGGGCCAGCGCGGGCCGGGAACCTGGGTCACGATCTACGCGAACGCCGGCCACGTCTACATGACGATCGCCGGACTGCGCTTCGACACCTCGGGCCAGCGCAGCGCCGGAACGCGCTGGCAGGCACAGCTGCGCTCGAGCCGCCATTTCCACGTTCGGCATCCCGCCGGGCTGTAGGCCGGCCGGCTCGGCACTACCCTTGCTCTGATGGCCGGAGCGCACGTCAAGACGGCTGAGACCTGGGCCGACGCCGCGGCTCGCACGCTGACGGACGCCGGCTACCGCCGCGGAGGCGCCCGTGCCGCCGTGCTCGAGCTGCTCGACACGCAGTCGTGCGCGCTGACCGCGTATGAGATCGAGGCGGCGCTGCGCGAGCGCGACCGGGCCGTGGGACGCGCGAGCGTGTACCGCATCCTCGACGAGCTCGAGGAGCTGCGGCTCGTCACGCGCGTGGACCTCGGGCAGGGCCAGGCCCGCTATGAGCCCGCACGCGCCGACCACCACCATCACCACCTCGTCTGCGACCGCTGCGGCGTGATCGTGCCGTTCCACGACGACGCGCTCGAGCGCTCGATCGTCGCACTGTCGCGCCGCGTCGACTTCGACGTCGCCGAGCACGAGATCGTCCTGCACGGGCTCTGCGCGGACTGCCGGGCGTAGCCCTCAGCCGGCGAGCGCCGCCCGGCGCCCGGCGCGCAGGCCGGTGACCGCCCGCCACGCCAGCGCCAGCACGTAGAGCGCCAGGATCGCCACGGTGACCGACGCACCCGCCGCGACATCGCCGTGGTAGGAGAGGTAGAGGCCGGCGACCGAGCCGGCGAAGGCGACGAGCGTGGCGACGACCATCATCGCGACCATCCGGTCGCAGAGGACGCGCGCCGTCGCCGCCGGCCCGACGAGCATCGCGACGACGAGCAGGTTGCCGAGCGCCTGCACCGCCACGAGCGCGGCGGCCGCCAGCAGCAGCGACAGCACGACGTCGAACGCGGCCGGCGAGCGCCCCAGCGCGCGCGCGTTCAGGCGATCGAACCCGACCGCCATCAGGCTCGGATGCAGCACGGCGAGCACCACGACCATCACGACGCCGAGTCCGGCGGCCAGGGCGATGTCGAGGTCGCTGACGCCGAGCACGTCGCCGAACAGGATCTCGTTCAGGCCCGCGGGGGTCTGCGGCGAGAGGCCGAGCAGCACGCCGAGGCCGAACAGCGCGGTGATGACGACCGACACGCCGACGTCCGCGTCGAGGCGCGGCACGCGGGCGATCAGCGCGATCGAGATCGACGCGACCAGCAGGCCGGCTGCGCCGCCGAGCAGGAGCGGGACCCCCAGCAGCGCGGCGCCGACGAGGCCGGGGAGCATCCCGTGGGCCAGCGACTCGGCGCTGTAGGACATGCCCGAGAGCACGATCCAGCAGCCGAGCCCGCCGGAGACGACGCCGAGCGCCGTGAGCTCGAGGATGCCGCGCAGGACGATCTCCTGGCTCAGCGGTTCGGTGATCCAGGCGATCATCGGCCGGGCGCCTCGTCGTTGTGATGATGCGACGGGAGGATCGTGGCGCCGGGCTGCCCGGGAAGCGTGACGAGCTCGCCGCCGTAGGTGCGCTGGATCACGGCGGTGCTCAGCGCCGACGACGGCGGGCCGAAGGCGATCTGCTCGCGGTTGAGGCACAGCACGAGATCCCACGCCCGCGCCTGCTCGATGTCGTGCGTCGCCATCAGCAGCCCGCGCCCCTCGGCGGCAAGGGCGTCCAGCAGCCGCTCCAGGCTCGTCGTGCTCGGCGCATCGAGCCCGGCGAACGGCTCGTCCAGCAGCAGCAGCGGAGCGTCCTGGACGAGTGCGCGCGCGACCAGGACGCGCTGTCGCTGGCCGCCGGAGAGATCGCCGAAGGTGTCGTGGGCGCGGCCGGAGAGCCCGACGCGATCCAGTGCCTCGCGCGCCAGGGCGCGGTCCGCGCGCGCGGGGCGCCGCCACCAGGGCAGGCGCGAGACGGCGCCCATCAGCGCGACGTCGAGCGCGCTCACCGGGAAGTCCAGGCGCGAGCGCTCGGTCTGCGGCACGAGCCCCACGCGGCCCGCGGCGAGGTCGAGGGTGCCCGCGGACGGGGCGAGCTCCCCGGTCAGCACGCGGAACAGCGTCGACTTGCCCCCGCCGTTGGGCCCGAGCACGGACACGCGCCGGCCTCGCTCGATCGCGAACGTCACGCCGGCGATGGCGGGGACGGCGCTGCCGGGGTAGGTCGCCGCGAGGCCGTCGGCCCGCGCCAGCACCCCGTCCGTCACGGCGACGCCGGACACGAGACCCTCCCGCCGGACATCCCGCGCACGAGCTCGTCCGCATTCGCCTGCTCCATGCCGATGTACGTGGCGCCGCGCGAACCCGCCGGCCCGAGCGCGTCCCCATAGAGCTTGTAGTGCGAGGAGGCCCCCGTGTCCGCGGAGATCCGCTCGGCGAGCTTCGGGTTGATCGAGGTCTCGGGGAAGACGGCCTTGACGTGCTCGCGCCGGATCGTCTCCTCGAGCTGCGCCAGCGACCCCGCCGACGCCTGCGCCTGCGTGGTGTTCGAGGGAATCACCGCTCCGACGGTGCGAATGCCGTAGCGCGTCGTGAAGTAGCCGAACGCGTCGTGTGAGGTGACGATCCTGCGCTGGGCCTTCGGCACCTTGGCGATGCACGCGCGAATCGCTGCATCGAGGCTGCGAAGCCTCGACTGATACGCCATCGCCCGCCGCGCCACCCGATCCGCCGCGATGCTCGGAACGACGGACGTCACCGCACTGGAGACCGTTCCGGCAGCGGCACTGAAGTTCGCGGGATCGTGCCACCAGTGCGGGTCGTCGCGACCTGCCTCCTCGCCGCTACCTGCGCGCTTCACGGGAACACTCGCCCCGACGTCGACGACCTTTGCCGACGTCCCCGAATCCTTGACGATGCTCTTCACCCAGTCGTCGAGCCCGAGGCCACTGACGAGGACGACGTCGGCGCCGGCGACGGACTGCACGTCGGACGGCCGCGGCTCGTACTCGTGCGGGTCGCTGCCGGGCTTCAGGATCTGCCGGACCTCGACATCGGGTCCGCCGACCGCGCGGGCGAGGTCGGCGAGCTGTGTCGTCGTGGCGACGACGACGGGCCTGCCGGAGGAATCACCGGTGCTGCCGCACCCGGCCACGCCGGCCGCCGCGAGCGCGACCAGCGCGGCGACGATCGCCGCGCGGGGCGCACGGCGGCGCAGCAGCACACGGACGGAGCGCCGCGAGCGCGAAGATCGCGCCGCCGAGGACGGCGATCGACGCGCCGGGCGGAACGTCCATCTGGAAGGCGATCCACATGCCGAGCACGCCCTCGAGGGCGGCACAGGCGACGGTCGCAACCTGCCAGGAACGCAGCCGATCGGTGAACAGCCGCGTCGTCGCCGCGGGAACGACGAGGATCGCGGTGGCGAGCAGCGCGCCGACCGCCGCCAGCGCCGCGACCGCCGCCAGCGCGATCAGCACGACGAGCACCGCGTCGCCGCGGCGCTGGGCACTGCCCCGCTCTCCGGCGAAGCCGGTGGCCAGCCAGCGCGGACCGAACACGTACGACGCGGCGGCGACGGCCACCGCGGTCGCCGCGGCGAGCAGGAGGTCGGCGCGGTCGATCGCCAGGAGGCTGCCGAACAGCAGCCGGTCGACGTTCGACTGGGAATGGAAGACGTCGCTCGCCAGGATCACGCCGACGGCGAGCGCCCCGGCCAGGACGAGCGCCGTCGCGCTGTCGTTGGCGGAGGACCGCCGGCTCGCCAGCCCGCCCACCAGCGCGGCGACCACCAGAGCCGCCCCGAACGCCCCCAGCGCGGCCGAGAAGCCCAGGCCGTCGGCGAGCACGAGCCCGGGGAACGTCGCCGTCCCCGCGGCGTGTGCGAAGAAGGCGTACCCGCGCAGCACGATCCATGTGCCCAGCAGCCCGGAGGCGACAGCGAGGATCAGGATCTCGGCGATCCCGCGCTGGAAGAACGGCAGGGAGAACGGATCCGGCATGCAGGCGCAGGCTACCAACAATGAGAATGATTCCCGCTCCCAGCCAGCCCTCGGCGCCGGCGCCTGATCAGCCGACGCGAACGAGCAGCGGCGCGGCCCTGGCCACCCGGCCCTTGCGGGATGAGCGCGCGGTCAGCCGGTACGACCCCTTCTTGGCGAGCACGACGCGAATCGCGAACCCGGGCCGTGCCTTGGCCCCGCGCGCCCCGACGCGCACCCAGCGCCCGCGGACGCGGCGCTCCACGAACACCGAGACGGTCCCGGACGGCTTCACCGTTCCGGAGACCGTGACCGCCCCGCCCGGCGCAAGCCGGGTCGCGTCGGCCGTCGCCGTGATCACCGGGATGACGCCGACCTCCACCGGCAGCGACGTGACCTGCAGGGCCGCCGCACGCGCGAGACCCGCACGCGTCCACGGGACCGGGATCGCGAACCCGCCGCCCGCATCGGTGACGGCGGTCGCGACGGGCTTCCAGCCTCCGCCCGGCGCCTGCTTCTCGATCCGCACGGTCTGGCCGGGGAGCGGCACCTTGTTCGCGTCGGTCAGCTGGCCGCTGAACCGTGCGGTGCTGCCGTAGCGCGCAGCCGCCGGCGCGCCCAGCGACACCGTGGGGTTCACCGGCAGCGGAGCGGCCTGGCTCGCCGCCAGTGCGCGCAGCGCCGGCAGCTGGGCGTACAGCTGGTCGCCGGGGCAGTCGGTGCTGTCGCCGTCGCGGTGACCGCAGATGCGGTTGAGCGTCACGCGTGTGCCGTACGGGAACTGCGTGAGCGAGCCGCCACCGGAGGTGACGACCACCTGGCCGATGACCGGCGAGCCGTGCAGCGGGAGCTTCCAGGCGATCAGCCGGGCCACGGCATCGAGAGCGGGCTGGGGCGCCGGGACGCCCATGAACGAGCCGATGATCGAGATGCCGGTCGAGAAGCGGTTGAACCCCTGCGCGTGCGCCCCGATGACCGGCAGCGCGATGCCGCCCGCCCGGCCTTCGAAGATCGTCCCGAAGCGATCGACGAGGAAGTTGTAGCCGATGTCGTTCCACCCCTTGGTGTCGCGGTGGTACTTCGCGATCGCCAGCACGATGGCCGCCGAGTCGGCGGGGCCGTAGGTGTTCGCGCTCTCGGTGTGGTGCACGAACGCCACGTCGACCGTCCCGTAGTCCGGTGAGGCGCGCGGCACGACGCGGTCGCCGCCCCAGGCCGAACGCGGGACGATCGCCGGCTGCCCGGTGAACTGGGCGCCATGCGCGGCGGCGCCGGCGACGAGTGCCCGGGCCGTGGACGACATCGAGACGATGATGACCTCGACCGGGCGCGCCGGCCGGCGCGTGGCCCGCAGCTGGATCTCGTCGGCGCGATCGGTCCAGACCGGATCGCTGGCCCGCTCGTGCCCGGTGTCGTCCGGGGCGTGGTCGCCGTGCCCGTGCAGGGCGACCCAGCGGGTCCACGGACCGCCGCTGCGGCGCGTGCGGACGTGCAGGTCGGCGTGCAGGAGACGCGGGTGCGCGATGCCGAGGAGCACGAACCGCGCGGGCGGGCGCAGCACCGGCGTCAGGCCGCCTGCGCCGAACAGCTCCGGCGCGACCGTGAACCGCGCGCTGCCCGGGGCGGCGAGCGCCGCGAGCGGATCGCCGCCGGCCCGCACGAGCGATGCGGCGCCCGCGGCCGCCCCGATCGCCAGGGCGCCGCGTCGCGTGATGCGGGTGTCGTGGAGATGGTCGAAGGCCATCGTGATGCTGGTGCCTACGCCGCCATCCGTTGCGGTCGGCTCATGGTGTCAGGAACCCCCGCGGGCGGCGGAGGTTGCGGAGAAGCTGCAACGCGCCACCCTCAGGCGACGGCGGCGGCCTGCGTCTCGGTCGCCTGAACAGCGGCCTCGCAGCCTTCGGCGAGCCACTGCTCACCGAACGTGCGCATGTCGTCGACGATCGGCAGCAGCGCGTGGCCCTTGTCCGTCAGCGCGTACTCGACGCGCGGCGGGACCTCGGCGAACGTCTGGCGCTCGACGATCCCGGCCTGCTCGAGGTCCCGCAGGCGCAGCGACAACGTGCGCGGGCTGATCCCGCTCAGCGACCGCTCGAGCTCGCAGAAACGCGAGTGTCCTTCCGCGAGATCGCGGATGACGAGCAGGGTCCACTTGGCGCAGACGATGTCCGCCGTACGGCAGACGGGGCAGCTCGGATCAACGGGCACCCCTTCACTTTACCAAGTGAAGTCTTGAACGCGCGCGGGGCGCGCGGGCCGGTCAGCCGCCGAGCACGTTGCCGATCAGCCCGCCGCTGCCGCCGCCGCTCGCGACGACGGGCCGGCCCTCCGACGGTTGCACGAGCACCCAGCCCTGTCCGCTGAACGCCATCTGGAGCGTCTCGCCGGAGGACTTGCCGATCAGGTTCTTGGCCTTGAAGTCCGTCTTGAGGTTCGCGCTCACGCCCGAGCTCCACGTCACGGCGGCCTGCGCGTCGGCGAACGTCGGCGCCGATCCCACGTCCAGCAGGATCGGCGGTCCGTCGGTGAGCAGCGCGACCCACCCGCTGCCCTTGAGCGTCATGTTGAAGAGGCCGCCCGACATCGCCGACGCCGCGCCCCCGGAGATCCGGTTGATGTCCCAGTCGATGTCGGCGTCGAACGCCAGCAGGTTGGGGCCGTTGACCGTGACCGAGTCGTTGTCGAGCTTCAGCAGGTGGATCTCCTGCGCGGTGTCCGCGAGGAAGATCTCGCCGGTGCCGCCGATCTTCATCAGCGTCGTGCCCTCGCCGCTCATCGCCTTCTTGAGCATGCGGCCCATGCCGCCCGAACCGGCGTGCTCGAAGCTCACGTCGCCCTGGTAGGCGACCATCGAGCCCTTCTTCGCCTGGATCTCACCGTCGTGCAGCTCGACCTTCAGCAGCTTCGAGTTCTGCAGGCTGAACGCGTCTGCGGACTCGGTCTCGACGTACTGCTGCAGGTTCGTCTGGATGCTCACGAGCCGCATTCCCCCTCGGTGTGAATCTGGTGCTGGACGCCGCACATGAGACTGCCCGGCGCCGGGCGGTTCGTCAAGGCGTGTTACGCCGCGAGCGGGCTGGCGTGATCGGGCGACGCGATTCGGCGTCCGCGAGGTCCTCCATCGTCGTCCCGCGCTTGCCGTCGGCCGCGACGAGCAGCTTGAAGTCGTGCGGGCTGCTGGCGGCCTCGACCGCCTGCTCCATCGTGATGCGCCCGTGCTTGAGGTGCCCGAAGAGCGCCTGGTCGAACGTCTGCATGCCGTAGTAGCCGCCCTCGGAGATGACCTCGGGGATGCGGCCGGTCTGCGTGGGGTCCATGATCATGTCGCGCACGCGGCCGGTCATCCGCAGGATCTCGCAGGCGGCGACGCGACCGCCGTTCGCCGACGGGACGAGCCGCTGGGAGATGACGCCCTTCAGCGTGCCGGCGAGCATCGCGCGGACCTGCTGGTGCATGTGCGGCGGGAAGAAGTCGATCAGGCGGTTGACGGTCTCGGCGGCGTCGACGGTGTGGACCGTCGAGAACACGAGGTGGCCGGTCTCGGCGGCGGACAGCGCCGTGTGCACCGTCTCCTCGTCGCGCATCTCACCGATCAGGATCACGTCCGGGTCCTGGCGCAGGACGCGGCGCAGCGCGCGCTTGAACGACGCGGTGTCCTGCCCGACCTCGCGCTGGTTGATCAGCGAGCGCTTGTCGGTGTGCAGGAACTCGATCGGGTCCTCGATCGTCACGACGTGGCGCGCGCGGGTCGTGTTGATGTGGTCGATCATCGCGGCGAGCGTCGTCGACTTGCCCGAGCCGGTCGTGCCGGTCAGCAGCACGATCCCGCGCTCCTCCTCGGAGATGTCGCGAACGACCGAGGGCAGGTTCAGATCGTCGATCGTCCGGATCGAGATCGGGATGGCGCGGATGACGACCGACACGTGGCCGCGCTGGCGGAAGGCGTTGACGCGGAAGCGCGCCAGGCCCTCGATCGCGTACGAGTAGTCGACCTCGTGCTCCTCGGTGAACTCGCGGAGCTTCGTCTGGTCATGCAGCATCTCGTGCACGACCGCCTCGGTGTCCTCGGGGGACAGGATCTCGAGCCCGTCGATCGGGCGCAGGGCGCCGTCGATCCGGGTCAGCGGCGGTGAACCCGCCTTGAGGTGCAGGTCGGACCCACCCTTCTCGACGAGATACGTGAGGGCAGCGTGAAGATCAAGTGGCATTGATCCTGGAATCGGCCTGCCGGCGCCCCGGCGTGACAGTCCTGGACGAACGTCGTGGCTACGCGACGTCGCGCAGCTTCTGCGCCTCGGCGAGCGACTGCAGCTTCTTCAGCGACTGATTCTCGATCTGGCGGATCCGCTCGCGCGTGACGTTGAACGTCTTGCCGACCTCGTCGAGCGTGCGGGGATGCTCGCCGCCGAGGCCGTAGCGCAGCTCCAGGACCCGGCGCTCGCGGTACGAGAGATTCTCGAGCGCCTCGCGCAGCGCCTCCTTGGTCAGGATCTCGGCGGCGCGCTCGTACGGGGACTCCGCCCGCTCGTCGGCGATGAACTGGCCGAACTCGGACTCCTCCTCGTCGCCGACCGGCTTCTCGAGCGACACGGGAGCCTGCGCGGAGCGCTTGATCGACTCGACCTCCTCGGGGTCGATGCCCGTGACGGCGGCGATCTCCTCGGCGGTCGGCTCGCGGCCCAGCTCGGTGACGAGCTTGCGCTCTGCGCGGCCGATCTTGTTGAGCTTCTCCACGACGTGGACCGGGATGCGGATCGTGCGCGCCTTGTCGGCGAGCGCACGCGCGATCGCCTGGCGGATCCACCAGGTCGCGTAGGTCGAGAACTTGAAGCCCTTGCGGTAGTCGAACTTCTCGGCGGCGCGCACGAGCCCGAGCGTGCCCTCCTGGATCAGGTCCAGGAACGGCAGACCCTGGTTGCGGTAGTTCTTCGCGATCGAGACGACGAGGCGCAGGTTCGACTCGACCATCTTCTGCTTCGCGTCGAGGTCGCCGCGCTCGATGCGCTTGGCGAGGTCGACCTCCTCCTGGGCGGTCAGCAGGCGGACCTTGCCGATGTCCTTCAGGAACAGCTGCAGCGAATCCGTCGTCATGTCGGGACGCAGGTCCAGAGCGGTCTTCGACTTGCGACGTGTGCGCTTGTCCGGCGCGCGCTCGACCTGGGCGGCCGGAGCCGACGGGTCGTCGTCGATGAGCTCGATCTCCTGGGTCTCGATCCAGGTGGTCAGCTCTTCGCGGTCGGCGTCGTCGAGATCGAGCTCGGAGGTCGCCGTCTGAATGTCGCTGTGCGACAGGACGCCCGTCTGATGACCACGCGCCAGCAGCGCCTTGATCTCTTCGAGTTCCTGGAGTTCCGTGACTGACATTGAGGTCCGTTCCGTCTGTGGCCCGTGGGCCTGCCTGCGTCTTGGGAAATGGCGCGTGCCGGGCGACCCAGGCCGTATTGGGGCCGAAGATATGCCGAGCAGACTCCATCAGGGTACTGCCGTCCGAAACACGCCGTCAAAGACGGTCCCGGACCGCGCCCCACCGGTCTCTACGCGCGTAGGTGCCCGTGGTTTCACCCTTTCGGCACACGCGGCGCGACACGGCAGCACAGGGCTGGCAGAATGGCCGCATGTCCGCCACCGGCCCCACTGGATCCGACGACGAGCGCGAGGTGCTGTCGAGCCTTCCGCGCAGCCGTCGCCAGCGCCCGAGCGCGGCGCGTGAGGCGGCCCGGGCGAAGCGCACGACGGCCGCCGGCTCGAAGTCGCGCCCGCGAAGAAGAAGCCGGCCGCGAAGGCCGCGGCCAAGCCCAAGCCCAAGCCGGCCGCAAAGCCCAGGCGCGGTCGCCGCCGCGGGGGCCGGACGGCACGAAGGCCAAGGTGCGGGGACCCAAGCGCAGCGTTCCGCCCGCCGGATACGCGACCCCGCGCGCCAAGGGCGAGCACGGGAGCGCGGATCCGGGCGCCGCGATCGCCGGCGTCGTGCGCAGTGTGCTGAAGCTCATCCCGCGACCCTGAAGCACGCCGCCCCGACCGTTCCTCGCAGATCCTGGTGTAGGCTGTGGGCACTGCCGAACCTCCGCGCGCCTCGCTCGCGGAGGACGGGGGACCCACTGCGAGCCAGGTGCTCGCCGGGGCGAATCGGATCACCTGATCTGTAGCGCCGTCGTTCGGCGCGAGCCCGTCAGCTCACCCCGTAGGCGTCGAACGAGGACCCCATCATCGTCATCCGTCTCCGACAGTTCCTGCCCGTGGCCGTCGCGCTCTCAGCGCTCGCGCTGCTCGCCCCTGCGGCGGGCGCCCAGGACGCCGGAGGCGTCGAGGTCGGCGACACGGTCCTGTGGTCGACCCCGGCGCTGCTCGGGAGCGCGCTGCAGTTCAACGGCACGCTCGGCGCGGATGCCGCCGGCCGCCTGGTCGAGATCCAGGTGCTCTCCCAGGACGGCAGCTGGCAGCGTGTCACGACGGTCAGGGCGACCGCCGGCGGTGCCTTCCTGGCGTCGTGGCGCTCACCGCAGGTCGGCCAGTTCACGGCGCGCGCCACGCTCAGTGACGGTGCGAGCGCCGCGCAGACCGCCGCCCCGCCGACCGCGCTCGCGACCGTCTACCGCGCGGCGACCGCCACCTGGTACGACCAGTCCGGCCGCAAGGGCGCATGCGGCGTCCGGCTGCGCAAGCGGACCCTCGGCGTCGCCCACAAGACCCTGCCGTGTGGATCGCTCGTCGACGTGACGCTACCGCGGACGCACGATCACGGTCCCCGTCGTCGATCGTGGCCCGTACGCACGCGGCGTCAGCTATGACCTGACGATCGCCGCCGCGAAGGTGCTCGGGGTCGTCGGCGTCGGACGCGCGCGCGTGGGCGTGCTGCCGCAGGCCGAGCGCACCCCGAAGAATCCGCTCACGCCGGCGCCGCTGATCGGCGAGGCCGGCGGCATCACCGCCCAGTAGCTACGCCACCGGAATGCCCGCGGCGCGGGCGGCGAAGACACCCTCGTCGGCGTGCGCGACGATCTCGGCCGGGTCGGTGCCGTCGTCCGGGAACACGCCGATCCCGATCGAGGCGACCAGCGGCGCACCCTGCAGCGTGGCGGTCGCGGCGACCGCGGCGCTGAGCCGGCGAGCGAGGGCACGAGCGCCTTCGACGCTGGTCCCCGCGGCGACGACCCAGACGCGTCCGTCGTGCTCGCGCACCGCGGCGTCGCCGGGTCGCAGCTCGCCGCGTACCGCGCGCTCGGCGCGCTCCAGCGCCGCGGCGGCCTCGCCGCGCACGTCACCGGCGAGCAGCCGCGCCGCGTCGTCGATGTCGACGGCGAGCACCGCGCACGGCGCGCCGTCGGCGACGACGCGGCTCAGGCGGCGCATCACCGCCGTCGCCCACGGCTCGCGGGCATCGTCGTGCCCGGAGGCGCGTCGGAAAGACGTCCGCGGGCACCGCCGGAACGACAGGCTCCGGCGTGCGCGGCGGCGGAGGCTCCGGCGACGGCATCGGCGGCCTGACCGGCACGGCCGGCTCGAACGGGAGATCGGGGACCGGTGCCAGATGCGCCGCCGGCTCCGTGGGCGGATCCGCGGGCGCCGGCTCGGCCACGGGGCGAGCGGCGCGGCCGCGGGCGCGACCGCGGCGCAGAGCGCCGCTGCGGCGACGACGTCGCAGACGTGTCGCGAGCCGCGCGGCGAGCGCCGAGATCAGCTCCGGATCGGGCCTCGTCAGCGCGTCGGTCACGGAGGCCCAGAGCGACGCCCGCAGCGCGGCGACGGCGGCAGCCGCGCCGGCCGGCTCGTCGGCGCCCGCGAGCGCACCGGCACGTGCGGCCAGCGGCGCGAGATCCCCGCCGGCCCGCAGCCGGTCCAGCTCGGTCTCCGAGGCGAGCGCGCCGACGAGCGCACCGCACAGCCGCGGCGCCTCGGTCGTCAGCTCGGCTGAGGGCAGCCCGGCGAGCGCCGCGAGCGGGGCATCGGCGATCAGTGTCAGGAGCCAGCCCTTCGCCAGCGCGTCAAGATCGGTGAGCGCAGCCAGCGGAGCGTCGGCCACAGGCCGCGCCGGGCGGGCGGGAAGGGAACCCGCGAGCATCCGCGGTAAATACCAGCGCAACCGGACGTCGCGCCACTTTGCGTCATGCTGCCGCGGTGGCCGAATCACTGCTCGACATCGCCGAGGCGCGCGCCCGGGTCCTGCACGCGGCGGCGCCGCTGGCGGCCGAGGACGTGCCGGTCACCGAGGCGCTCGGTCGGGTCCTCGCCGAGCAGATCCGCCCGGTTCACGACGTCCCCGCGTTCCGCAACAGCGCGATGGACGGCTTCGCCGTCCGGTCCGGGAAGGCCGGCCGGCGGCTGAGGCTCGTCGGCGAGTCGCGCGCCGGCCGGCCGGCCGAGCACCCGCTCGGCGAAGGCGAAGCCGTCCGAATCTCCACCGGCGCGGCGCTGCCCGACGGCGCGGACGGCGTGCTGCAGCAGGAGCTCGTCGAGGACCACGGTGCGTACGTGATCCTCACCGAGGCCGTCGAGCCGGGCCGCAACGTGCGCGAGCCCGGCGAGGACATGCGCACCGGCGAGCTCGCGCTCGGCCCCGGGCGCGTCCTCGGGCCGGCCGAGCTCGGCGTCGCGGTCAACGCCGGGCGCGCCAGCGTGCGCTGCTGCAGCGCGCCCGCGGGTCGCCGTGCTCGCCACGGGTGACGAGCTGGTGGCGCCCGGTGCACCGCTCGGCCCGGGTCAGATCCACGACTCCAACCTCGTGATGCTCGCCGCCCTCGCGCAGCGCGACGGCGGCGAGGTGGTGCTCGCACGCCACGTCCCCGACAGCGCGGACACCACGCGACACGCCATCGAAGCGGCGCTCGCGGCCGCTGACGTCGTCGTCCTGTCGGGCGGCGTCTCCGTCGGGCCGCACGACCACGTGAAGCCGGCGCTCGCCCAGCTCGGCGTGCAGGAGCGCTTCTGGCGCGTCGCGCTGCGTCCGGGGAAGCCGACGTGGTTCGGCGTCAGACGGCCGCACGCTCGTCTTCGGGCTCCCGGGCAACCCGGTCTCGGCGATGGTCACGTTCCTGCTGTTCGTCCGCCCGGCGCTGGCGGCGCTGCAGTGGGCCGATCCGCCGGCCCGGCGCCGCACCGTTCTCGGTGAGACGCTGGCGCCCAACCCTGATCGCGACGAGTGCGTGCGGGTGCGGCTCGAGGACGGCCGCGCCTACGCGACCGGCCCGCAGGGGTCCCACGTGCTGACCTCGATGACGCTCGCCGACGGGCTCGTGGTCGTCCCGCACGGCAGCTTCCCCGCTCGTGGCGGGCACCGAGGTCGAGCTGATCGCGCCGTAGGACCGCGCGTCAGGCCGCTTCGAGGTAGGCGACCACGCGATTCATCAGGGCCGTCAGCGCCGGAGCCGGCTCCTCGAGCGCCATCGGGCGCTCTTCGAGCAGCGCCTCGAGCTCGGCGGCGTACTGCGGATCGACCTGCGCGGTCAGGCGTGCGCCCACCTGGGCCGCCCGCCGCGTGATGACCGGGTCGATCGTCCAGATCGCCTCGAAGCGCCGGTCCATGTCGTCGTCGTCGCCCGGCTCGGTCACGCCGTGCTGTTCCCAGGCGAGCAGGCAGGCCGCGTATCCGGGCGCGTCGATCACGACCGCCCACTCGTTCCCGAGCGCGTTCGCCGCGTCGATCGGGATCTCGACAGGCCCGCCCTCCGGCTTGCTCTCCTGCGCGAAGTCCGCGAAGACGACGGCCGCGTCGGCATTCTGCGCAAGCTGGCGATAGCGCGGCTCGACGGCGCGGTAGAAGCGCTCCCGCTGGAAGGCGCCGATCAGC
This sequence comes from uncultured Solirubrobacteraceae bacterium, assembly GCA_963781935.1. Classification (GTDB taxonomy): domain Bacteria; phylum Actinomycetota; class Thermoleophilia; order Solirubrobacterales; family Solirubrobacteraceae; genus F1-60-MAGs163. The sequence goes on along the minus strand of CAWAHX010000005.1, from coordinate 116,232 downwards.
ACCGGCGCGGCCGCGTGCGCGAGCGCCTCGTGCTCGATCGCGCGGCTGAGCGCCACGAGCGTCGACTTGCGCAGCACCTGCGGGCGCAGATCCTTGTACGTCGAGGCGACCGCGGCGTAGATCGAGGGGCGGTCACAGTCCCCTCCGCTCTCGCGTGCGCGCTCGATCGCGGCCGGCACCGACAGGCCACGGTGGCGGTAGGCCTGGACGCGGCGCAGCGCCTCGACGTCGCCGGCGCAGTAGCGCCGGTAGCCGCTCGCGGTGCGCTCGGGGGTCGGGAAGCCGTACCGCTGCTCCCACATGCGGATCGTCCCGGCGGCAACGCCGGACTGCTGGGCAACGTCCTTGATCGCGAGCTCGGCGCATGATGGTCATCGACAGTCAGGTTCAACACCATGTTGAACCCCCCTCCCGGACGTTTGCAATACGCGCGTCCCCGGCGCGCGGCTCATCGCCGCCGCCGTGCGGCACGTACTGGTCACGTGGACACTCCCCGATCGACCCGAATCCTGCTCACCGGCGCGACCGGCTCGGTCGGCGGACGGCTGCTGCCCGAGCTGCTGGAGCGCGGGCACCCGGTGCGCTGCCTGGTCCGCGATCCGGCGCGCGCGCAGCTCGGGACGGGCCCCGAGGTCGTCCGGGGAGACGTGCTCACCGGTGAGGGCGTCGACGCCGCCCTGGACGGCATCGACGTCGCCTACTACCTGGTGCACTCGATGGGCCGCGGCGGGGACGGTGACTTCGCCGAGGATGACCGCCGCGGCGCGAGCGCCTTCGCCGCGGCCGCCCGGAGCGCGGGCCTGCGGCGCCTGATCTACCTCGGCGGCCTTCCATCCCCCGGCCCCGGATCCGCCCACCTGCGCAGCCGTGAGGAGGTCGGGCGGATCCTCTCCGAGGCCGTTCCCGAGCCGGTGACCGCGCAGGCCGCGATGGTGATCGGCCCCGACAGCGTCTCCTTCCTGATGCTGCGCCAGCTCGTGCAGCGCCTGCCCGCGATGGTCGGCCCCAAGTGGATCAACACGCGCACGCAGCCGATCGCCGCCGGCGACGTCGTCCGCGCGCTGGCGAACCTCGCGACGATCGCGAACCCGCCGCCGCAGGTGCAGCTCGGCGGCCGCGACGTCATCTCCTACCGCGAGATGATGCAGCGGTTCGCGCGCGCCGACGGGCGCCGCCCGCCGCTGATCGTCCCGGTCCCGGTGCTGTCACCGCGGCTGTCCTCCTACTGGGTCGGGTTCGTGACGTCGGTGGAGCCGGACCTCGCCCGGCCGCTGGTCGACGGCCTCAGCGAGGAGATGATCGTCCGCCGGCCCCCGCCGCCCGGGATCAACGACGCGCCGATGGGCTTCGACGACGCAGTCCGCGAAGCACTCGCGGGGGCACCCCCCGTACCATCGCCCTGATGCCTCGCGCACGCCTCCTCCTCGGCGGATTCGCCGTGCTGGTGACCGCCTACTGGGCGATCTCGCGCGTGCTGAAACGCACCCTCGGCAGCCCGACGACGATCGGTCCCTCGACGATCAGCAGCGTCCGTGACGACACGAGTGTCGACGAGACCGGCGCCGTGCGCTCGGTGCAGTCCGCCGAGGTGCGCATGCCGACGGCGGCGCTGACGGCGATCTGGTCGCCGATGCACCTCGAGCGCCTGGCGCGGACGTACTGGCGGTTCCTGTCGCGCTGCACGCTCGGGCTGGTCCGCGTCGAGTACACGGACAACGAGCGCTTCGTCGTCTTCCTGCGGCGCCCGTTCGTCCTGCTCGCCTTCAAGAAGCCGGAGTACGAGATGGACGCCGGGCGCGGGATCGTCCGCTGGGGCATCGAACGCGGCGTCCTCGTCGCGCCGCCCGGGGTGAATGCCGACGGCTACCTGGAGATCGACGTCAAGCGCCGCGCGACGGACGATCCAGGGATCGTCGAGCTGCACGTGGAGGTCGAGGTCGCCAACTACTACCCGCGGATCGCCTCGACGTTCACGCAGTGGGCCTACGCCGTGACCCAGTCGCGGATCCACGTGCTCGTCACGTACGGGTTCCTGCGCTCCGTCGCCAAGCTCGACCTCGCCCCCTCGAAGGTCGGGCGGTTCGCCGAGCTCGCCGAGGTGCCGGACCCCAGCGGGCCCACGCCGAGCCAGCGCTCGCAGTCGCGGTCCGCCGGTCGCGTGCCGAGCGCGACGGGCCGGGCTCAGCCGTAGCGCTCGCCGATCATCTCGCGCAGCTTCTCGCGGTTGTGACGCGCGAAGACGCGGCGCACGGTGCCCGAGCGTGAGCGCATGACGATCGACTCGGTCGAGGCGATGCCCGGCCCCTCGTAGCGCACCCCTTGCAGCACGTCGCCGTCGGTCACGCCGGTGGCGCGAGAAGAAGCAGTCCTGGCCGCGGACGAGGTCGTCCTGGGTGAGCTGGCGGTCGAGGTCGTAGCCCGCGTCCAGCGCGGCCTGGCGCTCCGCGTCGTCGCGCGGCCACAGCCGGCCGACGAGCCCGCCGCCGATCGACTTGATCGCCGCCGCGGAGATCACGCCCTCCGGCGTGCCGCCGACGCCCCACAGCAGGTCGACCGGAGAGCGCGTGCTGGCGGCGAGCAGCGCCGCGCTGACGTCGCCGTCGCTGATCAGCCGCACGCGCGCGCCGGCCTCGCGGATCGCCGCGATGCCGTCCGCGTGGCGCGGGCGGTCGAGCACCACGACGGTGATGTCACGGACGTGGACCTTGCGGCGCTCGGCGACGAGCCCGCAGATCTCCCCGATCGGCTTGTCGAGATCGAGCACGTCGGCGAGGTCGGGGCCGCCGGCGAGCTTCTCCATGTAGACGCACGGCCCGGGATCGAACATCGTCCCCCGCGGCGAGATCGCGATCACCGCGATCGCGCTCGGCATGCCCTTGGCCGTCAGCGTCGTCCCCTCGAGCGGGTCGACAGCGATGTCCACCTCCGGCTTGGAGCCGTCACCGACGCGCTCGCCGTTGTAGAGCATCGGCGCCTCGTCCTTCTCGCCCTCGCCGATCACCACGAGGCCGTCCATCGACACCGTCTCCAGCACGTGCCGCATGCCGTCGACGGCGGCCTGGTCGGCGGCGAGCTTGTCGCCCATCCCGACGAGCCGCGCCGCGGACAGCGCGGCGGCCTCGGTGACGCGGACGAGCTCGAGGGCGAGGTTGCGGTCTGGCGGTGAGTCGGGCATCGGGACTCCTGGGACGAGGACCGGGGCGCCGGACCCTACCGATCAGGGCTCGACCGACGCCGCGATCTGCGTCAGCCGCTCGATCGTCCACGGCCCCTGCGCGGTCAGTCGCAGGTGCAGCCCGCCGGCCTGCCAGTGCAGCTCGTGGACGGGGCGCAGCGACGGCTCGGCCTCGGTCAGCGGTGCGCTGCGCAGCAGGCCCCGGGCGCCGCCGACGTCGAGCTCGCGGTCCGGCGTCGCGTCGCGCAGGTCGCGCCCGGGGGCCGGCGCCGGCCCGGCGTACAGGGCCAGGCGGGCAGGTGTGCCGGGGCGCGTGTCGTCGAGGTTCCAGATCACCTCGGCCCCTGCACCGGTCGGCGTCACCTCGACCCAGCGGCCGAGGGGAAGGGGCATCGCGGGCAGCGGGAACGGCCGCCCGAGCAAGGCGTCGGCATCCGCGATCCCCTCGAACGGCTCCATCGGCCGTGATCATCCCACCGCGCAGCGAACTAAGGTTCGCGAATGGCCGACGCCGACGACCTCCAGGACGCCGACGAGCGCTTCCACCTCGCCGGCGCCCAGGAGCAGTGGTCGGACTCCCTGTACTTCGGCGGCGCCGACGCGCGCAGCGGCCTGGCCTTCTACACGCGCATCGGGGTGCGCCCGAACGAGGGTCACCTCGAGGCCGCGCTGGGCGTCTGGCTGCCCGCGCGCACGCCCGGGCATCCGCCACGATTCCTGCTCTCGTTCGCCCGCATCGATGCTCCCGCCGACCCACCGGGTGCGCCGGTCGCCGCCGGGGCCGTCGGCTACGAGTGCGCGCTCCCCTTCGAGCTGTGGCGCATCAGGATCGACGGTGAGGCCCGTCTGTGGGCGCGCGCCGAGGACCTCGGCGAGCACCCCGAGGCACACCAGAAGGTCCACGTCGGCGGCGAGCTGCGCTTCACCGCCTGGACCGCGCCGTTCGCGTTCGACGCCGGGCTCACCGACCGCGTGGCCTCGAGCCACTACGAGCAGCCCGGATCTGTCACCGGCGTGATCACCGTCGGCGATGAGCGCTTCCCCGTCGCCGGCGCCGGGATGCGCGACCACTCGTGGGGCGTGCGCGACTGGCAGGCCGTCCCCTACTGGCGCTGGATGGGCATGCTGATCGACCCCGACACGTTCCTGCTCGTCAACAACGTCGGGACGGCCGGTGGCGGCGAGACCGTCGGCGGGTGCCTGATGCAGCACGGCGAGCTGGCGCCGATCGTCGCCGGGCACACCGAGGGGACGCAGCGAGAGTTCGTCGCCCACGCCCGCGACGAGCTCGGCCGCGAGGCGGTGCTGCGCGGCGCGGGGCTCAGCGTCGCGCCGCTGCGCCAGCGACGCGACGGGCGCACGACACACGTCAACGAGGGGCTCACGCGGCTGGAATGGCTCGGGCGCGAGGGCCTCGGAATCTCAGAATGGCTGGTGCAGACGGATGCCTGAGACACGCTGGGGCCTGACCCTGCCCTTCACGGGCGTCCCGCTCGCCGATCACGGCCCGCTGTTCCGCCTGGCCGAGGAGCTCGGCTACGACGACCTGTGGACTGGCGACACCGCCGGACCGGACGGCTTCACGCCGCTGGTCCTGGCCGCCGCGCACACCGAGCGCCTGCGCCTGGCGACCGGGATCGTCAACCCGTTCACGCGTGGCCCGGCGGTGCTGGCCCAGCATTGCGCGGCACTGGCGGATGCCTCGCGCGGGCGTTTCGTCCTCGGGCTCGGCTCATCGTCGAACGTGATCGTCGAGCGCTGGAACGGCGTCCCGTTCGAGAAGCCTCTCTCGAAGGTCCGCGACGCGGTGCAGGACCTGCGGCCCGTGCTGGCCGGCGGTCGCGGCCACGGCGGCTTCAAGCTGGAGACGCCGCCGGCTGAGCCGATCCCGATCGTGATCGCGGCCCTGCGCGGCAAGATGCTGCGCCTGGCGGCCGAGATCGGCGACGGCGCATTCACGAACTTCCTGCCGCTCGAACGGGCTGCCACAGGTGGTCGAGGGCGTCCGCGAGGGCGAGGCGGCCGCGGGCAAGGAGCCGGGCAGCGTCGAGCTGTGCTGCCGCTTCTTCTGCATCCCCCAGCCGGCCGAGGAGGGCCTGGCGACGGCGCGCTTCCTCTTCACGGCCTACGCGACGGTACCCGTCTACACCGAGTTCTTCCGCTGGCTGGGCTGGGGCGAGCAGCTCGACCCGATGGTCGCCGCCTGGCAGGAGGGCGACCGCAAGCTCGCGCTCCAGCTCGTGCCCGACGAGCTCGTGCGCCAGATCTTCATCTTCGGATCGTTCGAGGAGCAGCGCGCACGCCTGCGCGAGTTCGAGGCCGGGGGCGTCACGACGCTGATCCTGTCGGCCATCTGCGGGCCCGATCAGCTCGAATCGGTGATCCGCGGGCTCGCGCCACAGCCATGACCGACGCTTCCCTACCAGCTACGGTTCGCGGACTCATGCGCCAGCACGTCAACCACGACGGGACGATCGCGGGCAGTCCGTACCCGCCGATCGCCGACTACGCCTTCCTCTCGGACTGCGAGGTGAACGCCCTGATCGCCCCCAGCGGGCGCGTCGAGTGGATGTGCATCCCGCGCATGGACGGCCCGTCGATCTTCGGTGCGATGCTCGACCGCGACGCCGGCGGCTTCCGCGTCTCCCCCGCCCACCAGCGCGTCCCGACCGGCCGCCGCTACGTGCCCGGGACGATGATCCTCGAGACGACCTGGGGCACCGGAACCGGGTGGGTCGTCTGCCACGACGTGCTCCTGATCGGCCCGTGGCACCACGATCGCGAGCGCTCGACGACCCACCGGCGCTCCCCGACCGACACCGACGCCGACCACGTGCTGCTGCGGATGATGCGCTGCATCAACGGGCACGTCGAGATGCACGTCGAGTGCGAGCCCAAGCTGAACTACGGGCGCGCACCCGTCACCTGGGCCTACGGCGACGAGGGCTACGGCCACGGCATCGCGATCGCCGAGGGCGAGAACGTCGAGCTGCGCCTGACGACCGACCTGCGCCTGGGCTTCGAGGGCGGGCGCGCACGGGCGCGCACGACGCTGCGCGAGGGCGACACCGCCTACGTGGCGCTGACGTGGACCGAGCACGACGCGCCGACGAGCTACGACGACGCATACAGCCGGATGGACTTCACCGCCGACTTCTGGCACGACTGGCTCTCCCACGGCAGCTTCCCCGACCACCCCTGGCGCCAGTACCTGGAGCGCAGCGCGCTGACGCTGAAGGGCCTGACGTACGCGCCGACCGGGGCGATGTGCGCCGCCTCGACGACGTCGCTGCCCGAGACGCCCGGCGGCGAGCGCAACTGGGACTACCGCTACTCGTGGATCCGCGACTCGACGTTCATGCTCTGGGGCCTGTACTCGCTGGGCTTCGCGCAGGAGGCGGGCGACTACTACTACTTCATCGAGGACGTGGCCTCGGGCGACCACGACCTACAGGTGCTCTACGGCATCAACGGCGAGCACGAGATCACCGAGTACACCCTCGACCACCTGGAGGGATACGAGCACGCCCAGCCCGTGCGCGTGGGCAACGGCGCCTACGACCAGGACCAGCACGACGTCTGGGGCGCGCTGCTCGACTCGTTCTACATCCACACGAAGAACCGCGACCAGCTCCCCGAATCCGCCTGGCCGATCCTCATCAAGCAGGTCGAGATGGCGATCAAGCGCTGGCGCGAGCCGGACCGCGGGATCTGGGAGGTGCGCGGCGAGCCGAAGCACTTCACCTCGTCGAAGGTCTTCTGCTGGGTGGCCTGCGACCGTGGCGTGCGCCTCGCGCTGCTGCGCAACGACACCGAGCGCGCGGACCGCTGGCAGGCGGTCGCCGACGAGATCCACGCCGACATCTGTGCGAACGGCATCGATCCCGAGACGAACCGCTTCGTCCAGCGCTACGACAGCACCGCGCTGGACGCCTCGCTGCTGCTGCTGCCGCTGTTCCGCTTCCTGCCGCCGGACGACGAGCGCGTGCGCAACACGGTGCTGGGGATCGCCGACGAGCTGACCCAGGACGGCATGGTCCTGCGCTACTTCGTCCACGAGACCGACGACGGGCTCAGCGGCGAGGAGGGGACGTTCACGATCTGCTCGTTCTGGCTCGTCTCGGCGCTCGTGGAGATCGGCGAGCTGTCCAGTGCCCGCAAGCTCTGCGAGAAGCTGCTCGCCTACGCCTCGCCGCTGGCCCTGTACGCCGAGGAGATCGACGCGACCACGGGCCGCCACCTGGGCAACTTCCCGCAGGCCTTCACGCACCTCGCGCTGATCAATGCGGTGATGAAGCTGATCGCCGCCGAGGAGCTGTGGGTCGCCGAGCAGTCGCAGGTCGAGAGCCCCGCACAGCTGCCGTGAGGGAGCTGCTGCGCGAGCCCGATCCCGAAGCGGCCGCCCAGCGCGCGGCGCACGAGCTCGCGGCCGGCGTCCAGGAGGCGCTGAGCACGCGCGGGGCCGCCCACATCGCCCTCTCCGGCGGGCGCACGCCCAAGCGCGCCTACGAGCTGCTCGGCCCGCTCGTGGAGGACTGGAAGGGTGCGCACGTCTGGTTCGCGGACGAGCGCTGCGTCGGCCCGGACGATCCCGACTCCAACGCGCGGATGGTGCGCGAGACGCTGCGGGCGCCGGGCGCCGTCGTCCACCGGATGCGCGGCGAGCTCGGGGCGGTCGAGGCGGCCGCCGCGTACAGCCGCGAGCTCGGCGACGTCGTCCTCGACGTGGTGCTGCTCGGGCTCGGCGAGGACGGTCACACCGCGTCGCTGTTCCCGGACAACGCGGCGCTCGGGCTGAGCGGCGCGCGAGCCGTGGCGGTGCACGACTCACCCAAACCGCCGCCCGAGCGCATCTCGCTGTCACTCCAGACGATCAACAACGCGCGCCGCCTCATCCTCCTCGTGACCGGGGAGGACAAGGCGGACGCGCTTGCGGCTGCCCTCAGCGAGCCGACGCCGTCGACTCCGGCATCGCTCCTGCGTGGAGAGGCGCTCGACGTGATCGCGGACGCTGCGGCGCTTCGCTGACCGGCCCGCCCTCCCAGGAGATCCGGGGGAGCCACTCCAGCCAGGCCGGCAGGTACCAGTTGCGCTCGCCGAGCAGCTTCATCGCCGCCGGCAGGAGCACGGCACGCACGACCGTCGCATCGATCAGGATCGCCACGGCCAGGCCGACGCCCATCTGCTTGAAGTCGATCTGGCTGAGCGTCGCGAAGATCGCGAACACGGCGACCATGACGAACGCGGCGCTCGTGACGGTGCTCGCCGTCGAGAGGATCCCCTCACGCACGGCGTCCTCGGTCTTCACTCCGCGTCCGACGGCCTCGCGGACCCGGCTGAGGATGAACACGTGGTAGTCCATGCTCAGGCCGAACAGGATCACGAACAGGAACATCGGCAGCCAGCTGACGATGCCGCCGTTGCTCTTGAATCCCAGCAGGCCCTGCAGATGCCCGTCCTGGAAGATCCAGGTGAGCACGCCGTAGGCCGCGCCGACGGACAGCAGGTTCAGGACGATCGCCTTGACCGGCACGACGATCGAGCGGAACGTGACGAGCAGCAGCAGGAACGCCAGCGTCAGGACGAACGCGAACACGAGCGGAGCACGACTCTTCATCAGGTCGTTGAAGTCCTTCGTCCCGGCGGTCATGCCGGTGACGTAGGCCTTCACTCCGGGCGTGGCGCCGACCGTCTGCGGCACGATCGTCCCGCGCAGCTGCGCCAGCGCGCGATCGGAGGCCGCGTTGGTGCCGTCGCCGTCCATCGGCAGCGACACCGATGCGACCGTGCCGCTCCTGGAGACGGACACGTCGACCGGCTCCTGGAAGCGCCCTGATGCCACGGCGCGCTGCTGGAGCTCGGCGATCGCCGACCGGACCTGCGGGGTCCGCACGTCCTTGGCGCTGATGGCGACCACGGCCGGGATCTGCCCGCCGGGGAAGGCCGCCTGCATGCGGTCGTAGACCCGCATGACCTCGAGCTTGCGCGGCATGTCGTTCGTGCCGGTGAGCTTCGTGTGCATCGAGAACGCGGGGATCGCGAGCACGATCAGCAGCCCGGCGGCGGCGATCGTGCTGACCAGCGGGCGGCGCAGCGAGACGTTGACGATCGACGTCCAGAAGCGCCCGGCGCCCTGCCGGCGTTCGATCCGCCTGCCCAGGAACGGCAGGCGCCCGCGATTGACCTTGTCGCCGAGCGTCGCGAGCAGCGCCGGCACGACCGTCAGCGAGCCGACGACGGCGACCGCGACGACGATGATCGAGCCCAGGCCCAGCGAGGTGAACGTGCTGTCGCCGGCGAGGAACATCCCCGCCATCGCGGCGATCACCGTCAGCCCGGAGATGACGACGGCACGACCGGAGGTCGCCGCCGCCGTGTCGACCGCGTCGAGCGTCGACGCGCCGGCCCGGCGCTCCTCGCGCTCGCGGCGCAGGTAGAACAGCGTGTAGTCGACGCCGACCGCCAGGCCGATCAACAGCACGATCGAGCTGATCGCGTCGTCCATCGGCACGACGTGGCTGGCGATGCTGACGAGGCCCAGCGCCGCCATCACGGCGGAGATGCCGAGCAGCAGCGGGACGCCGGCCGCGACGAGCGAGCCGAAGGCGAGGAACAGGATCAGCAGCGTGATCGGCAGCGACAGCTTCTCGGCCTTGGAGAAGTCGTCGGCGAACGCCTTCGAGAGCGCCTTGTCGGCGCTGGCGGCACCGAACTCGCCGATCGTCACGCCCGGGTGGGCGGCCGCGACGCGGTCGACCGCGGCGAGCACCGGGGTGACGGCGTTCTCGGCCTGGGCCTGGGTGCCGCGCAGCTCGAAGGTGACGAGCGCCGAACGGCGATCCTTGGAGATCTGGCCGGCGTTCTGCTCCGAGAGCGGCGAGGCGACCTTCTGAACGAGCGGCTTGCCCTGCACGGTTCTGACGACGTCGCGCACGGCGGCGCGCACGGCTGGATCGGCGACGGTCGCGCCGCCGTGCGCCTGGATCAGCACGGACTCCGACGCCGTGTTCTGCGGGAATCCCTTGTCGAGGATGTGCTCGGCCTTGGCCGACTCTCCGGTTCCGTTCGAGTCGGCGGCCTTGACGAGCCCCGCCATCTGGCCGCCGACGACGGCCGCGATGACGAAGGTGAACCACAGTCCGATGGCGAGTGCCCGGTGGCGGGCGCTCCAGTGCCCTGCACGGGCGGCGAATGTCTTCTTCTGTTGCACTGTCTTCTCCCTGAGAACGATTTTGCGTACTGCCGGACCGTGGAAGCACAGGCTGCCGCCGCAGACGGCTCGGCGCCAATGCGGTCAACGGGCCAGTGGGGGTGTGGTTACCCCCCGTCCTTGAGGGCCGGATTCCCGACCGGCGCGCGGCGTCACGCGCGAGCGTTATGGTCGGCCGGTCGTCCCCTGGAGGAGGTCGCATGTCCCGTTCGGTCCGGTCCACGCTGCTCGCGGTCATCGCCGCGGTGTCCGCGGTCGCAGTGCTCCCATCCGCTGTCGCCGGCGCCGCGAGCGTGCCGCGCATCGGAGATGCGCCGTTCCCCAGCGACGTCTACACCGTCGCCGATCGCTCGACGCCCACGGGCCGGCGCATCGCCTTCCCGCGCGACGCGATGCCCGTGAACAACAAGGGCAAGCGGATCGACCCGACCGACTGGAACCGTGCCGACGGCTTCTCCCCGGGCAGCACGATCATCGTCCGCGTTCCGGGCCTCGACACCCCGGCCGCGTTCACGCCGCTCGGGCCTCGTGCCGATCACCGACATGGCACAGGCGTTCCGCGCGTCACAGGCCGCCGTCGTGATCGACGCCAGGACCGCCGAGCGCCAGCTGATCTGGACCGAGCTCGACTCGCAGGCCGGCCGGGCCTCCGATCGCAACCTGCTGATCCGGCCCGGCAAGAACTTCCTCGAGGGCCACCGCTACATCGTCGCGCTGCGCAACCTGCGCAATGGCGCCGGGCACCTGATCGCCGCCCCGAAGGGCGTCCGGCCGGACCCGGCGCTGCTGCGCGTCCTGAGGCGCGCGGGGATCGGCTCCCGTGGCCTGTACCGCACGTGGGCCTTCACGGTCGCCAGCGAGCAGAGCCTGGCCGGGCGTGCGCTGCACATCCGCGACGACGCCTTCCGCTCGATCGGTGACATGAACCTCAAGGACGGGCGTCCCGACGGCCACTCGCCGACCTTCAAGGTGACCGACGTCAAGGACTTCACGCCGTGCGACCCGGCCGGCTGCCAGAAGGACAAGGGGCAGGATCCCGACCTGCTTCGTCAGGTGCAGGGCACCTACGAGGTCCCCTGCTATCTGAACAAGGCCGGCTGCGTCCCCGGCTCCACCTTCTCGCTCGACAGGCACGGCCTGCCCACGCGGATCCCCGGGAACGTCATGCAGGCACGCTTCGTCTGCAACATCCCCCGGTCGGCCTGGGACGGGACGACGGCGCGGCGCCTGCTGCCGGCGCTCTACGGCCACGGCCTGCTGGGCGACATCGGCGAGGCGCGCGGCTCGCGCAACGTCCATCAGCTCGGCGACGAGAACGGCGTGCTCGTCTGCGCGACCGACTGGAGCGGCCTGGCCGACGAGGACACCCCGTCGGCCGCGCGCGCGCTGCTCGACCTGTCGACGTTCCCCGCGATCGCCGACCGCCTGCAGCAGGGGTTCCTGAACTTCATGTTCCTCGGCCGGCTGCTGGGCCGTGCCGACGGCCTCGCGTCCGACCCGGCTTTCCACTTCAGCGGGCAGTCCGTCGTGGACACCTCGAGCGTCGCCTACTACGGCAACAGCCAGGGCGGCATCCTCGGCGGCGCGCTGACCGCGCTGTCCCCGGACATCCGGCGCTCGGTGCTGTACGTGCCGGGAATGAACTACTCGGTCCTGCTGCCGCGCAGCGTCGACTGGGACGAGCCGGGCACGACGGCCGACTTCGCCGGCATCCTCGACCTCGCCTACCCGAGCAAGCGGCTGCGGCCGACGCTGCTCGCGCTGATCCAGATGCTCTGGGACCGCGGCGAGCCGGCCGGCTACGCCCAGCACATGACGAGCAGCCCGCTGCCGGACACGCCCTCGCACCAGGTGCTGATCGAGATGTCGTTCGGGGACCACCAGGTGGCGAACGTCACCGCCGAGGCGGAGGCGCGCACGATCGGGGCCCGGCGCCGCACGCCGGGGCTCGACCCCGGGCGCAGTCCGGACAGGACGCCGCAGTACGGCATCCCCGCGATCGGCGGGCTGCCGGCGACGGGCAGCGCGTTCGTCGTCTGGGACATCGGCCCGCTGCGCACGCAGGACGGCGTGTCGAAGGGCACGCCCGCGCCCCCGACGGCGAACCTCGCGCCCTCGGTGGGCCAGGACCCGCACGACTACGTGATCGAGAACTCGCCGGCGATCCGCCGCCAGATCTCCGAGTTCATGCGCCCCGGCGGCCGGCTGATCGACGTCTGCGGCGGCGCGCCGTGCCGCACGCCCGACTGGGCGGGGCCCGGGAACTGATCCCCAGGCCCCGCCATCGGGAGTCCTGCTAGGCCGCGAGGCGCTCGATGATCATCGCCTCGCCCTGGCCCTGGGCGACGCACATCGTCTCGATGCCGTAGCGGCCGCCGATCGTCTCCAGGTCGTTCAGCAGCGTCGTCATGATGCGCACGCCGGTCATGCCGAACGGATGCCCGAGGGCGATCGCCCCGCCGTGCGGGTTGAGCTTCTCCAGGTCGATCCCGCACTCCTGGGCGATCGGAAGGACCTGCGCCGCGAACGCCTCGTTCAGCTCGACGACGTCGATGTCCTCGATCGTCAGGCCGGCGCGCTGCAGCGCCTTCTTGATCGCACCGATCGGCGCGACGCCCATGTACTCGGGCTCGTTGCCCCAGGTGGCGGCGGTCACGATGCGTGCGCGCGGCTTCAGGCCCAGCTCCGCGGCCTTCGTGTCGCTCATGATCAGTGCGGCGGCCGCGCCGTCGTTCAGCGGGCACGCGTTGCCGGCCGTGACCGTGCCGTCCTCGCGGAAGGCGGGCTTCAGTGAGGCGAGGCGCTCGACCGTCGAGTCCGCGCGTGGGCCGTCGTCCTTCTCGATCACGGTGCCGTCGGCGAGCGTCACCGGGACGATCTCGCGCGCGAAGAACCCGTCGTTCTGGGCGGCGACCGCACGCTCCTGCGAGCGCTGCGCGTAGGCGTCCTGAGCCTCACGCGTGACGCCCCACTTCGCGGCGACGTTCTCCGCCGTCAGGCCCATCGCGATGTAGGCGTTGGGCTGGCCGGGCTCCTTGCCCTGCAGCGCCTCGTTCTGATCCTCCGGGTGCCCGGCCTCCTGCGCGGCGTTGTAGCGCGAGACGAACTCGACCCCGCCGGCGATGTAGACGTCGCCCTGGCCGGCGACGACGCTGTTCGCCGCGGTGCGGATCGCGTCGAGCCCCGAGGCGCAGTACCGCGAGATGGTCACGCCGTTGGTCTCCTGGCCGAGCTTCTCGCTCAGCAGCACGGCGATCCGGCCGATGTTGTTCGCCTGCAGACCCTGCGGGAGCCCGCAGCCTGCGACGACCTCCTCGACGCTCGCGGGATCGACTCCCGGGTTGCGCTCGAGCAGTGAATCGATGATGAACGCAAGCGTCTCGTCCGGGCGGAGCGACGCGAGCGAACCCTTGAAGGCGCGGCCGACCGGGGTGCGGACGGCGTCGACGATGACGGCCTCTGGCATGGGACATGGTCCTTTCAGATGTATGCCCGGCGGTCGCACTCCACGGGCCTTTCCCCCGGCGGTCGCACTCCACGGGGCGTTTGTGTCCGGCGATGCAGGCCGGACGCCTCCCAGTATAGATCCATAGGCTTCGCGGAAACCACCGGGAGAAGCAGATGAACATCGAAGGAGCCGGCGCACTCGTCTCGGGTGGCGCCTCCGGCCTCGGAGCCGCCACCGCCCGCCGCCTGCACGACGGCGGCGCACACGTCACGATCGCCGACGTGAACCCCGAGAAGGGCGAGGCGCTGGCCGCGGAGCTCGGCATCGCGTTCGTGCAGTGCGACGTGCGCGAGGAGGAGCAGGTCCAGGCCGCCGTCGACAAGGCCGCGCAGGCTCCCGGCGGGCTGCGGATCGCCGTCTCCTGTGCCGGCACCGGCATCCCGATCAAGGTCGCCTCGAGCCGCGGGCCGCACCCGCTGGAGGCATTCAAGGTGATCCTCGACATCAACCTCGTCGGCACGTTCAACCTGATGCGCCTCGCGGCCTTCAAGATGCTCAGCGAGAACGAGCCCGGCGACGAGGGCGAGCGCGGCGTGCTGATCAACACCGCCTCGGTGGCGGCGTTCGAGGGCCAGATCGGCCAGATCGCCTACTCCGCCTCCAAGGGCGGCGTCGTCGGCATGACGATCGTCGCCGCGCGCGACCTCGCCGACAAGGGGATCCGCGTGAACACGATCGCCCCGGGCCTGTTCGACACGCCGCTGCTGGGCGCCCTGCCCCAGGACCAGCGCGACGCTCTGGGTGCGCAGGTGCCGTTCCCCAGCCGGCTGGGCCGTCCCGACGAGTACGCGAACCTCGCGGCGCACATCGTCGAGAACGCGATGCTCAACGGGGAGACGATCCGCCTGGACGGCGCGATCCGGATGTCGCCGAAGTAGGCGCCGCCCGCCCGCTGCTCAGATGTCGACGCGGAACCCGGTGATGACCGGCTTGCCGGTGTTCCCGGCGATGTCGACGGGTGTCAGCGTCAGGCGGTAGGGCCCGATCCTGAGCTTCGCGGTTCGGAGCTGCGCACGGTTCGCCCCGAGGGCCGCGTTGGCCGCCAGGAACGTCCCGGCGCGCGTGTGGCGCAGGCACACCGGCCCGTGGCGCCGGGCGGTCCGCAGCAGGCAGCGCCCGCCCTTGGTCCGCACCCCGGGCGAGCTGCGCTCGATCACGCCGGCGACGCGGGCCGGCTCGCTGAGGGTGAAGCGCAGCACGGTCGGGTCGGCCTGATGCATGACCTTCGGCGTCAGGCTCACCGCGGACAGCCTGGGCACGACGGTGTCGGGGGCCGGTGCCTGCGCGCCGGCCGCAGGGGCCAGGACGCTCGTGAGCAGCAGTGCGGCGAGCAGCGGTGTCGGGCGTCGTGTCCTGGGCATCGGAGCGGTCCTGCGGCGTCCTGCCGCGCCCCGAGTATGGCCGCTCGCGGCGAGCCCGTGCGCCGGTGGCACGTCGTTGTAAGTTGCCGCGATGGCAGCTCGCAAGGCATGGACCGTGCTCGGCGTCCCGATCGACTCCGTCGGCCGCGCCGGCGGGACCGAGCACGCCCCGCACGCACTGCGCGACGCCGGGCTGGTCGGGCGTCTCGACGCGGCGGACGCCGGCGACCTGCCCGTGCGGATCCGCGGCGAGGAGCGCGATCCGCGGACCGGCGTGGTCGGCGCCCACGACGTGCTGGAGATGACGCCCGTGATCCGCGAGGGCGTGCGCGCGATCGTTGCCGCGGGCCGGCGCCCGCTGATCCTGGGCGGCTGCTGTGCCCTGCTGCCGGGTGCGCTCGCCGGGCTGCGTGACGAGCATCGCCGCAACGGGCTGGCGTACGTCGACGGCCACGTGGACATCTATGACGGCCGCACGTCGCCGACCGGCGAGGCCGCGGACATGCCGGTCGGCGTGGCCCTCGGCCGTGCGCCGGCGGACTGGGTCGCCGCCGCCGGCGGTCCGTCGCTGGAGGCTCGCGACACCATCGTCCTCGGTGCGCGCGATCCCGAGGAGGCCGCGGACATCGATGCCGTCCTGCGCGACGAGCTCCCGGACCTGGAGGTGGTCGGGCCGCAGGCGCTGCGACGGGTCGGGATGCAGGCGGCAGGCGCGGCCGCCGCGGCGCGGCTGCGCGACGAGCCCGGGATGTTCTGGATCCACCTGGATCTCGACATCCTCGACGAGGTCGCGATGCCCGCCACCGACTACCTGATGCCCGGAGGGCTCCGCTGGGCCGAGCTCGAGGAGCTGCTCGCGCCGCTCGGCGCCTCCCCCGCGCTGGCCGGCCTCAGCCTCGGGTGCTTGAACCCGGACAAGGATCCGCACGGGACCTACACGCGGCGCACCGCGGATCTGCTGGTCGGGGCCCTGGGTTAGGCCGATGTGCCAGAAGGGGGCGCGATCTCGTCGGCGGCCGGCGCCACGCGCGTCGCGGTCCAGCTCAGGTGCCCCGCCGGATGGCTCGTGCCGCCGCCCGGACCGCATCCTGGATATGAGGCATCGACCAGCTCGTCCGCCTGCAGCAGCCTGGCGTCGCGCTGAAGTCGAATGCGGAAGTGTCGATGCACGGTGCCGTGAACGCCGCGGATGCAGGATGCGTCGTCCGTGACCGTGAACGTCGCGACGAGCGTGTCGCCGTCCTGGGTCACGGCGGCGACCTCGGTGCTGAACTGCGCCTGGCGGACAAGCGTGAGCACGCAGTGGCCGGGTGTCGCACAGCGACGCTCGAACAGCCAGGAACGGTCGAAGGACGTTCCGACCGGTTCCTGACGCGGGAGATAGCTCGCAAGGACGCGCCCGTGGGCGGTCCACATCCCGACCGGGGACGGAGGCGGTTTGGCCGCGCCCGTGCCGCCGCAGCCCACCGGCAGCAGAGCGGCCCCGGCCAGCCACCACGCGAGCCGGCTGGATCTACGAGATGACGGCACGACGCTTTGCCGCCTCGATCATGCGGGACAGGTCCACCGGATCCGCCGGCGGTGCAACCGATACGGGCTCGTTGAAGCCTCGGTAGCGCAGGTCCTGATGCGTGACACCCGGTCCCGGCGGAGGGCAGCGGGGATCGACCGCCGCCCCGGCGGCCCGATGTTTGATCGTGTTGACGAGCCTGAGCGGATACGGAGGCCCCGAAGCGGCGATGTAGACGCGGCTGCGCGCATTGCTGCCACCGTCGCCGGCATCTGTGACGACCGTCGCCGATTGCCCGCCGACCGACTGTTGCCCGTGGTCCGTGAGCGTGCCCGTGCCTGCCGTCATGCAGTAGGCGAGCGTCGCCGGGGCCAGCGCTGCCATCTGCGTGGCCATCCGCCCACCGACGACGGGGCCCACGCCGACCCACACGCCCTGCAGCCGTCCGGAGGCCCGCGCTGAGAGCCCGCTACGCGACCAGTAGTCACTCGTCGCCCGCAGGTACGCGGCCCGCGATCCGATGACGAGGGTCTCAACGGCTCTGCCACGTCGCATCCACGTGACGTGGAACCGGTCCGGCGCCGAGAACTCAACCGTCGCAACGCTGCTTCCTCGCCGGTCGGTCTCGACGAGCTCCGCCGTGTAGCTCTGCACCTGCCGGAATGCTGCAGCGCTCGCGAAGATCCGTGAGCGCAGGATGGCAGCGCTCGCCGGCACGCGCACCGCCGGGCCTTTCGTCGGCGCGGGCCGGATCCCGAGAAGACTGGAGCGGATCATCACCGGAGGATGCGGCTTGAGCTTCTGACTACCCACGCCCGCGAGCAGCAGCGCCACCGCGCCGGCAAAGGCGAGCGCGCCGACGGCGCGGCTCTGATGGCTGGACCACCGCATCTCCGGAGCATCGGCGCGGTGCGTCGGGGGCTTGACCGTCCCCTTGTCCAGCATCCACCGCCACTGGACCATGATGCAGCCATGAACCACTGGATGTCGATGCCGCTGCTGCGCGAAGGAACGCTCGACTCACAGCTGGCAGCCGACGGAGCCGCCGTGGCCGCCGGCCGTGCACGCGAGGCACGAAAGCAGTGCCTGATCGGCCTGTTCTTCTGCACGTTCGTGGTCGGCCTCCTGGCGCGCAACTTCGCCGGCACCCCCGTGGCCTTCTGGGGGATCACCGTGATCGGTTGCAGCCTGTCGGTCTCCATCAACTATCAGGCGGCGCGGTACCTCACGCGCGGCACCGCGCGCACCGTCGCGGGCTGCGTCCTGGCGCTGATCCCGCTCGTCACGCTGGCACTGCTCGCGGTCGAGTTCAACAGCCGCATCAAGGACCTGGAGTCGCGGCCGCCGCCTGTCGCGATGCAGCTCGGCGACGTCGCGGGCAGCGTCGCTCCGCCGATGCCCTAAGGCCTTCTAGAGCCCGAGGTCGCGCACGCCGAGCTCGTCGAACCCGATGTGGTGGGCGAGCTCGTGGCGCACGGTGATCGTGACCTGCTCGCGCAGGAGGTCGGCGTCGTGGCCGAAGTCGCGGCGCAGCGTGTCGCGGAAGATGATGATCCGGTCGGGGTAGTTGTCGCGGTGGGCGCCGTCGCCCTGGTAGAGGCCGTAGGCCTTGTGGCGCCGGCCCTTGTCGGAGATCACGACGGCGACGTTGCGATCCAGGGCGACCCGCAGCAGATCGGGGAGGTCGTCGAGCGCGTCGCGGACGAGCTCCTCGAAGTCCTCGTCGTTGAGCGGATCGAGCTCCATGAACTCCATCTCGTCGGGCTCGGCGGCCAGGCCCTCGGCCGCGAGCCGCTCGCTGCGCAGGACGACCTGCTCGAAGTCCTCCTCGGACTCGGGCTCCTCCCAGCCGGCGAGGCGCAGGCCGAGCGCCGCGGCGCCGCCGAACACGACCGCCCCGACCAGGCCGATCACGCCGGCCGTCTCGACCGCGCGCACCCACGGGTTGATGCTGAACCCGCCGAGCAGCGCTGCCGCCGACAGTCCCGCGCAGAGCGCGACGACGGCGGCGAAGACGATGCGGCGTGTGTGCGGCATTGATGGGTTATCGCATGAAGCGGGAGATCACGAGCCGCTGAATCTCGTTGGTGCCCTCGTAGATCTGGGTGATCTTCGCGTCGCGCATCATGCGCTCGACGGGATAGTCGCTGACGTAGCCGTAGCCGCCGAGCACCTGCACGGCCTCGGTGGTGACCCACATCGCGGTGTCGGAGGCGATCAGCTTGGCCATCGACGTCCACTTGCCCAGGCCCGGCTCGCTGCGGTCCGCGGCGGCGGAGGCCCGGTAGGTCAGCTCGCGCGCGGCGGCGGTGCGGGCCTCCATCTCGGCGAGCTTGAAGGCGATCGCCTGGTGCTCGTGGATCGGCTTCCCGAACGTGATGCGCTCCTTCGCGTACTGGTTGGCGAAATCGGTCGCACCCTGAGCGATGCCGACGGCCTGCGCGGCCGCGCCGAGGCGGGTGCGCTCCAGCGTCCCGAGCGCGACGGCCAGGCCCTTGTCGACCTCCCCGATCACGTTCGCGGCCGGGACGCGGACGTCCTCGAGCACCGGGGAGCCCGTCGGTGAGCCCTTGATGCCCATCTTGTGCTCGTAGTTGCCGATCGAGAAGCCCTCGCGATCCTTCTCGACGATGAAGGCCGTCGTCCTGCGGTTCTCGCGGTCGGTCGACGCGAGCACGACGTAGAAGTCGGCGATCCCGGAGTTCGTGATCCAGTTCTTCGTCCCGTTCAGCACCCACTCGTCGCCGTCGCGCTTGGCGGTCGTGCGCATCGACGCGGGGTCAGAGCCGGCCTCCGGCTCGCTGAGGCAGAAGGCCGGCGACCACTCACCGGTCGCGCAGCGCGGGAGGAACCGCTGCTTCTGCTCGTCGTTGCCGAACAGCTGGATCGGGAGCGTGCCGAGGTCCTGCACCATCAGGATCAGCGACGAGGAGGCGCAGGCCTTGGCGATCTCCTCGATGGCGATCGACAGCATCAGCGTGCCGGTGCCCGTGCCGCCGTACTCCTCGCCGAACGGCAGGCCGAGCAGGTCGTTCTCCGCGAAGAGCTTGCGGATGTCCCACGGATACTCGGCGTCACGGTCGATGTCGTGCGCGCGCGGAGCGACCTTCTCCTGCACGATCTGACGGATCGTGTCGCGAAAGTCGATGTGCTCCTGCGGGATCTCGTAGGCGTCGGTGGCGGTGGCGGACATGCCGACAAGGATAGGGTCCGGCCGCATGAGCTGGGAGCCTGAGCTGGACGAGCTGCGCCGCCGCGAGGAGCTGGCGCGGCGGATGGGCGGTGAGGAGCGCGTCGCGCGGCAGCGCGCGCACGGAAAGCTGACGGTGCGCGAACGGATCGACCGTCTGCTCGACGACGCGAGCTTCCACGAGACCGGCGGCCTGGCGGGCGTCGGGACGTACTCCGCCGACGGCGAGCTCGAGGACTTCCTGCCGGCGAACATGGTGGTCGGCCAGGGCCGGATCGACGGGCGCCGCGCGGTCGTCCAGGGCGACGACTTCACGGTCCGCGGCGGCGCCGCGGACGCAGCGATCTGGGAGAAGATGGTCTGGGCCGAACGGGCCGCGCACGAGCTGCGCGTCCCGCTCGTGCGGCTCGTCGACGGGACGGGCGGCGGCGGCAGCGTGAAGACCCTGGAGACGATGGGCTTCTCCTACGTCCCGCCGCTGCCGGGGTTCGAACTCGTGGTCGAGAACCTGTCGCGGGTGCCGGTGGTCGCGGCCGCCCTGGGGCCGTGCGCGGGCCTGGGCGCCGCGCGCGTGACGATGTCGCACTTCTCGGTGATCGTGAAGGGCAGCGCGCAGCTGTTCGTCGCGGGCCCGCCGGTCGTCGCGGCCGCGATGGGCGAGTCGCCGGACAAGGAGGCGCTCGGCGGATCGCGCATCCAGACGAAGGCCGGGGCCGTCGACAACGAGGCCCGCGACGAGGACGACGCGCTCGATCAGCTGCGCCGCTTCCTCTCCTACCTGCCCGGCAGCGCCTGGGAGGCACCGCCGATCGTCGCCTCGACCGACGACCCCGAGCGCCGCGAGGACGAGCTGCTGAGCGCGATCCCGCGCGACGAGCGCCTTCCGTACGACATGCGGCGCATCGCCGAGCTGATCTTCGATCGCGGGTCGTTCTTCGAGGTGGGGCGCCGCTTCGGGCCGTCGCTGATCACCGGGCTGGCGCGACTCGACGGGCGGCCGGTCGGCGTGCTGGCCTCCGACCCCAAGCACTACGCGGGCGGCCTCACCGCGGACGCGTCCGACAAGCTGACGCGCTTCACCGACATCTGCGACGCGTTCCGCCTGCCGGTCGTGAACCTCGTCGACCAGCCCGGGTTCGTGATCGGCAGCGCGTCGGAGAAGCGCGGGACGATCCGCCGCGGGAGCCGCGCGCTGAGCGCGGTGATCCAGGCGCGCACCCCGTGGGCGAGCGTCCTCGTGCGCAAGGTGTACGGGGTGGCGGGTGCGGGACACGGCGACGTCTCGCGGCTGAACGTGCGCTTCGCGTGGCCGTCCGGCGCCTGGGGGTCGCTCCCGATCGCCGGCGGCCTGGAGGCGGCCTACCGCCGCGAGCTCGAGGCGGCGGACGATCCGGTCGCGCTGCGGGCCGAGATCGAGGAGCGCCTGACGCGCGTGCTCTCGCCGTTCCGGACGGCCGAGCGGTTCTCCGTCGAGGAGATCATCGATCCGCGCGACACGCGGCGGCTGCTCTGCGACTGGGCCGTCCGCGCCCACGAGCTGGTCGCGATGGACGCCCACCAGGGGCCCGTCTCGCGCGGGACGCGGCCCTGAGACCTAACATGCCCGGCATGACCAACCCGCTCGTCGACCCCACCATCGAGGTCAGCCCCGCACAGACCGCGCAGGCGCTCGCCGAGGGCAGCGCCGTCGTGATCGACGTGCGCGAGGGCTATGAGTGGGAGGCGGGCCGGATCGACGGCGTGCGCCACATCGAGCTCGAGCGGCTCGCCTCACAGGCCGAGACGATCGACAAGGACACGCGCGTCATCTTCAGCTGCCGGCTCGGCGCCCGCTCGCTGATGGCCGCACAGGCCTTCAGGCGCGCGGGGTTCGACGCCTGGTCGATGGCCGGCGGCCTGCAGGCGTGGGCCGACGAAGGCCTGCCGATGGTGCCCGAGGGCGCCACCGTCGCAGACCACTGACATTTCAGGAGCGCTACTCCTTGTTGACGTTCACAGCCTTGGGGCCCTTGTCGCCCGGCTCCTCCTCGTAGGACACGCGCGCGCCTTCGGCGAGGGTCTTGTACCCCTCGCCGTTGATCGCCGAGTGGTGGACGAACAGATCGCGACTCCCCTCATCGGGGGTGATGAAGCCGAAGCCCTTCTCGTCGCTGAACCACTTCACCGTTCCGGTGGGCATGACTGGTACTTCCTCCTTGATCCGGCTGGAACTGCGCGCAAGCTACCACGGTCCCCGGCTCTTTTCACGAGCTTGCAACGCAACCTCGGCTGCGCGCGCACATGGCCAGACCGTACCGTTGGGGGTGTGGACGATCCGATGCCGATCACGCGCGACCTCGCGATCCCGCTGCGGGAGATCGAGCTGCGCACGAGCAGATCCTCGGGCCCGGGCGGGCAGCACGCGAACGTGACCGCCTCGCGGGTCGAGGCCGTCTTCGACGTCGCCGCGTCGGCGACGCTCAGCGACAGCCAGCGCGAGCGGATCAGCACGCGCTGCGGCCCGGTCGTGCGCGCCATCGCCCAGGATGCCCGCAGCCAGGCCCGCAACCGCGAGCTGGCCCTGACGCGCCTGCAGGAGCGCCTCGCCCGGGCGCTGCACGTCCGGCGCCCGCGCCGTGCGACGAAGCCGTCGAAGGCCTCCAAGGAGCGCCGCCTGCAGGCGAAGCGCACACGCGCCGAGCACAAGCGCGGCCGGCGGCCGCCGTCGCGCGAGGACTGAGGTACCCGGAACGCCGAACGCCGCCTGACGGGGCGGCGTTCGGGACTTCAGTCGGTGGGCGGGCCCCTCGGGGGGCTCGGCGCCCGCCCACCGTGTGACGGCCTTTACAGGCCGACGGGGTGACGAACCTTGAAGCCGGAGTTGTCGCGCATGGCGACCTGCCAGCGCGAGCCGTGCGCACCGCGGCCGCTCGTGTCGAAGCGGATGCCCGCGACCGTCATGTACATGTGGCCGGAGTTCGTGTAGAGGGTGACCCACTGGCCCTTGCCGCTCTCGCCCCAGCCGAAGTAGTCGTAGGAGGCGAGCGGGCTCTTCAGCAGGTTGGCTCCGCGCAGCGCGTAGGAGACCGACCCGGAGCAGTCGTAGCCCGTGTCCTCCCACTTGCCGTGGCCGCCGCCCCACTTGTACGGGAGGCTGGCGATCTGGTTGCCCGCGGCGATGATCTGCTTGACCGCGTCCGGCGCGTTCTCCGGCGCGATCGCCTGGCCGTCGGCGCTGATGCGCGCCTTGTCGCCCGGCGCGAGCGGTGCCGGCGGCAGGCCCTGCAGGGGATCGCCCGCGGTGCCCGGAAGCGCGTCCGCACCGACGACGGTGATCAGCTTGTAGATGTCGCCGGCGTCGATCATGCCGTCGACGGGGCGGTCGTACTTCGCCTCGTAGCGGCGGACGGCGGCCGTGGTGCGCGGGCCGTACTCGCCGTTGGGCGACGGCGCGTTGCGCACGCCGGCGCGGCGCATGTAGTCCTGCAGCTGGCGCACGTCGCGCCCGCTCATCCCGCGGGCGAGCGGCATGCGCTCGCCGAGGCGGGTGGTGTCCACGGCGGTCGTGCCGAAGGTGACGCCGCCGCTGGCCTCGACCGAATGCGGGCCACCGGCGGCTGCGCGCAGCCGCTTGATCGTGACCGGACCGGCGATGCCGCTCGCCTGCAGGCCCGCGGCGAGCTGGAAGCGCTGGACCGAGCGCGACGTCGCGTACTGGTAGGAGCCCGTCACCGGATCCGTGATGCCGACCGCCGTCAGGAGCGTCTGCAGCCGGGAGACGTCGGTCCCCTGTGGCGCCGGGGCGCAGAACGCGGCTGGTGATGCGCGGCACGGTGCGCGTGGCGGTGCTCGTGCCGGCTGCGGACTGGGACTGCGCCGTCTGCGGAGCTGCGCCGAACGCGGTCGCCGGCAGCGCGAGAAGGCCGGTGACGATCAGCGGTACGGCGAAACGGTGGCTCTGCGGCAAGACAGGGATCCCCCTTTTTGGGTGCGCCTACGGGGTTAGCTGTCGGGCTCGCGCGAAAAGGGCCGCGCTACGTCACGCACTGGTGACGATTCGCCCCTGGCCACCGAAGTGACCTGTGGTTCCCCCGCTTCCCGGGTTTTCGGATCCCGGGAACTCGGCTGGGTACAACGTTCGAAGGAGAGTAGCGAAATCCTCCCGCGAAGTTACGTCAACCGGACATCCGGTCCTTGTGGCATTCCACACGCGGCCGGCGTCAGGAGGCGGGCAGCCGGCCCGTGAGCAGACCGGCGCCGGCCAGCCTCGAGAGGCGGTCTCGCAGCACGCGGTAGGCCCGGCGCTCCTGCAGATGGTGGTTCAGGAAGGCCGAATCCCACGAGTATCCCGGCGGGCTCGCGATCCAGTTGTAGAAGTAGATCCGCTGGATTCGCGGGCTCACGCGGCGCAGACGATCGAAGATGAACCCGGTCGCGTTCGCGGCGTGCTGGAACCCCTGCGGGATGCGCGTGGAGCTGTTGTTGTTGCGGTCGACGAGGCCGCCGGTCTCGGTCAGCCAGAGCCGGGCGTCCGAGCCGATGGCGCTCAGGGTCCGGCGGGTGAACGTCGTCGTGTAGCGGTTGGCGTCGAGATAGTTGTGCAGGCCCCAGCGGGTCGGCGGCATGTTGGCCGCACGGCGGAAGTCGCGCACCCATGACGAGATGTTCGGCGAATCCACGAGGTCGGCGGCGAGCACGGTGCACCCGGGGCAGGCGAGCCGCAACTGCCGCCAGTACGCGGCGACGGTCCCCGGGCGCCGGCACATCCGCGAGCCGCAGCTGTTGGCCTCGTTCCAGGTCGAGAACTGCGTGACCCACGGGTAGCGTGCGCGGAACGCGTCGACCGCCGCGGCGAAAGCGAGCCGTCGTCGGGACGTTGTCCGCGAACGAGCGCGACGTCCCGAACGTCACGAGGGGCCGCACCCCGGCGAGCGCGCGCCGCGGCCATCCACCGGTCCAGCTCGGCGCGCTGCCAGCCGACGTCGATCGCGTTCCAGCCGACGAGCAGCCGGGCCTCACCGATGCGCGTGCGCTGGAACGAGCTCTGCGTGAAGAAGGCCGGCTGCTGCTCGGCGACGCCGATCGTGACCGAGGCCGCCGGCGCCGCGGGGGCCGCGGGACCGGCGAGCGCCACCGCCGCCAGCGTCGCGGCGATCAGGCCGGCGCTACGGCGCACGAAGCACCGCATCGGCGATCGCGAGCGCGACCTCGGCTCGCGGCAGCAGCGAGTCGAGGTCCACGAACTCCTCCGGCGCGTGGGCGTGGCCCCCGCGCGGCCCCAGGCCGTCGATCGTGATCGGGATCGTCGCCGCGAAGTGGCTGGCGTCGCTGGCTCCCCCGCGCTGCGCCGGCATCACCGGCCGTCCGAGCTCGAGGCCCGCGGCGGTCAGGATCTCCGCGGTGCTCTGACGCGCGTCCATCCCGGGCCACTCACGCTGCAGCGCGGCCTCGATCGTCGCCCCGCCGACCTCGCGCGGGATCGTCGCGAGCACCTCGCGCAGGGCCTCGAGCCGGTCTGCGCGCACGTCGCAGACGAGCTCGCCGGCGGCCGGGACGACGTTCAGCGCCTCGCCGCTGTGGAGGATCGTCGGCACGGCCGTCAGGCGATCCGGGCCGCGCGGGTCATGCAGGGCGGCGACGCCGCGCGCCACCTCGGCGAGCGCCAGCAGCGCGTTGATCCCGCGGTCGGGCGCCGAGCCCGAGTGCGACGAGCGGCCGTGCGCGTTGACGCGGATCGCTCCCGCAGCCTTGCGGCGCACGACGACGGCATCGTCGCCGGCGGGCGTGCGCTCGCCTGCCTCGAAGCACAGGCAGGCGTCGAAGCCGGCGAAGCGCGGGACGTGCGCGAACGGCCCGATCCGCCACTCCTCGTCGTTGACCAGCAGCAGGACGGCCTCCCCCACCTCGGGCCGGCCGGCGAGGGCACGCAGGACGCCCAGCGCGATCGCGTCGCCCGCCTTCATGTCGATCGTGCCCGAGCCCAGGACGTGTCGCCCGCCGTCGCTGGGGCGGCACGTGCGCGTCATGGGCGACGACGGTGTCCAGGTGGCCGACGAGCAGCAGCCGTCGCCGGCCCGGACCGCTGACCCGCAGCACGAGGTCGGGGGCGTGCTCGGCCGACGAGCACGGGATCCGCTCGACCGACGCCGCGTCCGGGCGCGAGCGCCGTCGCGACCGTGACGGCCTCCTCCGCGGAGGGCGCGTCGCCCGAGGGCGACGAGATCGCGACGAGCGCTTCCAGATCGCGCTCGGCACGCGCGGCGATCACAGGTGCGTGCTCGGCGATCCACTCGTTGGCCACGTGCGTACTCTTCCACCAATGTCCAAAGGACCGCAGGTGGGCGATCAGGCGCCGGACTTCGAGCTGCCCGGCACGGACGGCTCGTTCAGGCTCTCCGAGCAGCGCGGGAAGCGCGTCGTGATCCTCTTCTACCCAGGCGACAACACGCCGGTCTGCACGAAGCAGTTCTGCTCGTACCGCGACCGCTCGGACGACCTCACCGGCCTGGGCGCCGTCGTGGTCGGCATCTCGAACCAGAGCCTCGAGTCGCACAACGCGTTCACCGCCAAGCACGGGCTGAACGTCCCGCTGCTCGCCGACGTCGACAAGAGCGTCGCGAAGGCCTACGGCGCCGCCGCGCCGGTCCTGGGCACGCGGCGCGCCGCGTTCGTCGTCGACGAGGAGGGCATCGTCCGCTACCGCCTGGTGCACACGCTCGGCGTCGACTTCCAGGACGTCGACGACCTCCAGCAGGCACTCGCGGCGCTTCCCGCCCCAGCGGCCTGAGCCGGCGGCCGTGCTCGAGGTCGCGACGCTGAGCGACGGCGGCCAGAGTGCCGAGGCCGTCGCGGCGAGCGTCGCCGCCTGGCTGCGGCCCGTTCGACGGACGCTCGACCTCGCCCTGTACTCCGTGCGCGTTCCCGGCCCGCCCGGAAGCGAGATGGCCTCCGCGCTGCGCGATGCCGCCGCTCGCGGGATCGCCGTGCGCGCGGTCGTGCACCACCCCGACATCCAGCCGCACGTCCTCCACGGCGCTCCGGCGCCGCTGACGCGGGTGGAGCTGCTGCAGCGCCTCGGCGTGCAGGTCCGCACCGTCGCGCCGATCCGCGACCTCATGCACCACAAGTTCGCCGTGCGCGACGGCGAGGCCGTCTGGACCGGGTCGACGAACTGGACGACCGACGACTTCACGCGCGAGGAGAACGCGATCGTCCGGCTGCAGTCGGCTGACGTCGCGGCGGCGTTCTCGCGGGTCTTCGACGAGCTGTGGGAGAGCGGTGAGCTCACCGACAGCGGTGCGCACGACGCCGAGGCGGTCCGCGTCGGCGCGGCGACCGTCCGCCCGTGGTTCTGTCCCGGGCGCGGGCAGCAGCTGTCCGAGCGGATCGCCGAGCGGATCGCCGGGGCGCGCCGGCGGGTTCGCGTCGCCTCCCCGGTGATCACCGCCGGCCCCGTGCTCGAGGCGCTCCACGACGTCCGACGCGCCGGGGCGCTCGACGCCGGCGGGATCGTCGACCGCACCCAGACGCAGGGCGTCATGCGCCAGTGGCTGGCGCTGGAGAGCGGCTGGAAGGCTCCGGTCCTGCAGGACGTGCTCGAGGGGCTCGCCTTCTCCGGGAAGCCGTCGACGCCGTACGACGGTCGCCCGGACAGCGCGCGCGACTACATGCACGCGAAGATCGTCGTCGTGGACGACACCGTCTTCACCGGGTCGTTCAACCTGTCGCGCTCGGGCGAGGACAACGCCGAGAACACCCTGGAGATCGAGGACGCGCGACTGGCCGACCAGCTCGCCGGCTACATCGACGGGCTTCGCGCCCGCTACCCGGTGGAAGGGGCATGGGCATGACGCAGGGGCCGCTGCAGATCCGCACGCTGACGCAGGGCGGGCAGAGCGCGGAGGAGATCGGCGCCACGATCGTCGCCTGGCTCGGCGAGGCGACCCGCTCGCTGGACCTGGCGCTGTACGACATCCGCCTCCCGGGTGACGTCGGGGACGCGGTCGCGGGGGCCCTGCGCGACGCCCGCGCGCGCGGTGTCGTGGTGCGCATCGCGATCGACGACCCGCAGACCGAGTCCCCGGGTCACTCGACGCCGCCCCCGACGACGAGGCCGGACATCCTGGCGGGAACCGGCGCCGACATCCGCCCGATCGACGGCGACGGCGAGCTCATGCATCACAAGTTCGTCGTCCGCGACGGCCGTGACCTCTGGTGCGGGTCGACGAACTGGACGCTCGACTCGTGGAGCCGTGAGGAGAACGTGATCGTCACCGCCGCCTCCGCGGAGCTTGCGCAGGCGTACTCCAAGACGTTCACGCAGCTGTGGAGCAGAGGTCACCTGGAGAACACCGGCAACTTCGACACCCATCCGATGACGATCGGCGACGCGCTGGTGCGGCCGTGGTTCTGTCCCGGCCGCGGTCGCGAGCTCGCCCACCAGATCGCGGCGCGCATCGACCGCGCGCAGCGACGCATCAGGATCGCCTCACCCGTCCTGACCTCGGCGCCCGTGCTGAGCGCGCTGGCCGAGGTGCTCGACGAGCAGCGCGTCGACGCCACGGGCGTCGTCGACATCACGCAGACCGAGCAGGCGCTGCGCCAGTGGCACGCCAACGACCAGGTGAGCTGGAAGGCACCGATCCTCGAGCGCGTGCTCGCCGGGCTGCACTTCTCGGGCAAGCGATCGACGCCGTACGCGCCGGGATCGATCCACGACTTCATGCACGCGAAGATCAGCGTGATCGACGACGTCGTCTTCGTCGGCTCCTACAACCTGTCGCGCTCCGGAGAGGAGAACGCCGAGAACGTGCTCGAGATCGAGGACGCGGCGCTCGCCGACCGCATCGCGGCCTGGATCGACGAGGTTCGGGCGCGATACGCAACGCCGACGCCGGCGCCGCCGGCTCAGGCGGCCAGCCGGCCCTGACGCCGCGCACCCTCGCTGAGCAGGCGAACGATGTCGGCCGGCTCGTCGAGGACGCGCATCAGGTCGAGCTCGTCGCCGGTCAGCATCTGCGCCGCCACGATGCGCTCGCGGATCCAGTCGATCAGGCCTCCCCAGTAGGCGGAGCCCGCGAGCGCGATCGGGAAGTGGTGGATCTTGCCCGTGACGATCAGGTTGAGCGCCTCGAACAGCTCGTCGAGCGTGCCGAAGCCGCCGGGAAAGACGACGAACCCCGTCGCGTAGCGGACGAACATGACCTTGCGCGTGAAGAAGTGGTCGAACGTCAGCGAGATGTCCTGGTAGGGATTCGGCCTCTGCTCGTGCGGCAGGCGGATGTTCAGGCCGACCGACATCGCGCTCGCGTCCCACGCGCCGCGATTCCCCGCCTCCATGATCCCGGGACCTCCGCCGGTGATGATCGTGAACCCCGCCTTGCCGAGCAGGCGGGCGGTCTCGCGCGCCGCGATGTACGCGGGGTCGTGCTCGTGGACGCGGGCGGACCCGAACATCGACACGCCGCACGTCACCCCGGCCATCGCGCGGAAGCCGTGATCGAGCTCGGCCCTGATCGCGGTGAGGCGCTGCTCGTCGCTGCGCTCGGTGGCGACCGCCGGAGCCTGGGCGCCGAGCAGTTCCTCGTCCGGGGTGAGGGGAGGGCGCGCGGCGTCGGCTGGCGTCATGAGCGCGACCCTAGTGCACGCTCTAGCGGTAGCCTGCGTGGGCGCTGGATGCGAACCGGTTCCGCGCATCCTCCCCCGACCGACGACGAATACGACGATGACGACCGACGCAGGCGTGCCCCAGTCCGACGAGCCCTCAGCCGAGGAGCCCGTCGTCGACGCCCAGCCGGCTGACGAGGCCGCTCCGGTCGCAGCCGAGGAGACCGCGCCCGTCGCCGAGGAGCCGCGCCGCGCCGACGAGCCCGCCGCGCGGAAGAGGCTGCACCCGTCGCCGAGGAGCGCCGCGCCCGCCGCCGAGGAGGCTGCGCCCGTCGGCCGAGGAGCCCGCCCCGAAGCCGGCGCCGAAGCGCAAGCGCCAGCGCAGCCGTCGCCCGGTCGTCCCGAACCTTCCCAAGACGCGCGCTCCGCTTCCGATCGACGAGCTGCGCGACGCCTCGCGCTCGACGCTCGAGCTGTTCGGGCCCCAGCAGGCGGCCCGCGACTCGTTCAACGTCCTGGGTCCGAAGGAGCGTCAGGACATCTCGGCGCTGATCGCCCAGGACGAGGACCACCGCCCCCGCGCCCGCAACATCGCCAACGGCTCGCTCGGTGCCGGCCGCATCGACAAGGCGATGGCCGCGACGATCCTCTCGATGGTCCGCCCCGAGGACCTCTGGGCGGCGACGCTCGACAAGGAGCTTGCGGCGCAGAAGCTGGGCCGCATCCGCGAGGCCAAGCAGCGCGACAAGCAGCGCGCGGACCGTGCCAAGGAGCGCGCGAACCGCAGCGACCGCGTCAGCCGCGAGGACCTCGCCAAGGCCTCCGACGGCCGCGTCGGCGCGACGATCCGCTTCGTCACCGACGACGAGCGGCGCGAACGCAAGAAGAAGCCCGAGGAGCCCAAGCCCGAGAAGCAGAGCGGCGGCGTCCTCGACAAGCTCGGGTACTAGGGTCCGGGCACTCCGCATCCCGGGCCGCGGCGCGCTGTTCATCCCGCGGAACCTAACGTGGCCGCTGGACCGCGTTCCAGCGGTGCCGGGCGATCTGCACGCCCGCACGCTCACGCATCGCCGGCGTGAGCAGGCGCCCCAGCGCCGCGCGGTGATCGGCGACGAGCCGGTACGCCGCCCGCGTGAGGCGCGGGAACGCGCGCAGCAGCGGCGCGAGCGGTGCGAGCAGCGGCAGCCGCGCGGCGATCGGTGCCGCCGCATCGCCGCCCGAGTACACGTCGCCGGCCGCCGTCACCGCGTGGGCGCTGCCGAGCCGCTCGGCTGCGGCACCCCGGCGAGGAGCCGCTCGCCCAGCTCGCCCTGGATCGGCTCCGGCTGCAGCGCGAGACGGCGGTCGAGTGCGAGCACGCGCGCGATCGACCACCGGCACCACCCGCAGTCCTCGTCATAGAGGACGACGAGCGGGGCGTCGGGTGGCATCTACGCCATGACGGTCGCCAGGCGCCGCTCGATCGCCGAGGAGACGGCCTCGCGGACGGGGCCCTCCTCGAAGCGCTCGACGATCGCCTGCAGGAAGCCCTCGATCACGAGCTGCTTGGCGTCGGCGTCCGGCAGGCCGTGCGAGTTCAGGTAGAACAGCTGCTCGGGGTCGATCTGCGCGATCGCGGCGGCATGCGTGCAGCGCACGTCGTTCGCGAGGATCTCAAGGCCGGGGATCGCGTCCGCGTGGGCCGTCTTCGAGAGCAGCAGGTTGCGCGACTCCTGGAAGGCGTCGGTGCGCTGGGCACCCTCGTCGACCTGGATCATGCCGCGCCACACCGCGCTCGAACGCCCGGACAGGATCCCGCGGAACGCGAGGTCGGACGTGGTGTCCGGCGCGGCGTGCTCCTGCAGCGTGTCGAAGTCCAGGTGCTGGCGGCTGCGGGTCGCGTAGGCGCCGGTGACGTTCGCGCTTGCGCCCGGGCCGGCGAGCTTCGTCGTGAGGAAGACCTTGCCGTTGCCCGAGCCGAACCCGAGCGTGATCCAGTCCAGCGTCGCCGTCGCGTTCCACGATCCCGCGCTCGGCGCCGAACACCCACGTCTGCTCCGAGAGGTCCTGGGCGTCGACGAAGCGCAGCTGCGCGTTCTGGCCGACGACGAGCTCCACGACGCCGTTGACGACGCCCTCGGCCTCGGGGTCGGCCGACAGCGTCTGATGCCAGACCTCGGCCTGCGCACCCTCCTCCAGCACGATCAGCGTGCGGTGGTGCAGCGTCGTGCCCGCGGCCTCGTGAACCGTCGTCAGCACGATCGGCGCCTCGACGTGCACTCCCCGCGGGACGTACACGAACGAGCCGTCGGTCCAGCCGGCGTCGTTGCGCACGACGAGCGGTGTGTCGGAGGCGATCAGGCTGCCCAGGTGCTTCTCCACGATGTCGGGATGACGCTGCGCGGCCAGCGCCAGCGGCATGACCACAGGCCCCTCGGACACCGCCTCCGTGTCACTCGGCCGGATCCCGCCCTCGAGATCCACGTCCAGGACATGCGCCGCCGCATCCGCCGCGCCGCCGGGAGCAGGCGGGAACGCATCGAGATCCAGCTTGTCGATCGGCGTGAACTCCCACCCATCAACCCCCCGGAACTGCGGCAGCGCAAGCGAGCCAAGCAAGGCCGTAGCCGCGGAGCGGCGATCAGAAAGGAACTGCGGTTCAGGAGTCAACGTCGAAGAAGCCATAGGCAATCAGGGGTAGTAGGAGAAGAGTCCGTCAGGAACAACCGGAGAGCGCCAACGAGGCGAGCACAGGGACTGGAGCGCGAGATCGTGGATGGCTGAGGCAGCACGCGCGAGGGGTGCTGTGCGCCAGCACTGCCCCCGACCGCGGGTGGCCTCAGGCGCCACGAGATCCGCGACCACTCAGCCGATGGAGCCCTCCATCTGCAGCTCGATGAGGCGGTTCATCTCGACCGCGTACTCCATCGGCAGCTCCTTCACGATCGGCTCGATGAAGCCGTTGACGATGAGCTTGCCGGCCTCCTCCTCGGAGATGCCGTGCGACATGAGGTAGAAGAGCTGCTCGTCGCCGACCTTGGAGACGGTCGCCTCGTGGCCGACGTCGACGTCGTCCTCGCCGATGCGGATCGTCGGGTAGGTGTCCGAGCGGCTGTCCTCGTCGAGCAGCAGCGCGTCGCAGACGACCTTCGACTTCGAGCCGTGCGCGCCCTTGGCGACCTCGAGCAGGCCGCGGTAGCTGGAGCGCCCGCCGTCCTTGGAGATCGACTTGGCGAAGATGTTCGAGGTCGTGTTCGGCGCGGCGTGGACGATCTTGCCGCCGGCGTCCTGGTGCTGGCCCTTGCCGGCGAACGCGATCGAGAGGATCTCGCCGTGGGCACGCTCGCCCATGAGGTAGACGCTCGGGTACTTCATCGTGAGCTTCGACCCGAGGTTGCAGTCGACCCACTCGACGGTCGCGTCGCGCTCGGCGACCGCCCGCTTGGTGACGAGGTTGAACACGTTCTGCGACCAGTTCTGCACGGTCGTGTAGCGGATGCGCGCGCCGGGCTTGGCGATCAGCTCGACCACGGCCGAGTGCAGCGAGTCGCTGGAGTACGTCGGCGCGGTGCAGCCCTCGACGTAGTGCACGTAGCTGCCCTCGTCGGCGATGATGATCGTCCGCTCGAACTGGCCCATGTTCTCCGTGTTGATGCGGAAGTAGGCCTGCAGCGGCATCTCGACGTGGACGCCCGGCGGCACGTAGACGAACGAGCCACCCGACCAGACGGCGCTGTTCAGCGCGGCGAGCTTGTTGTCGTTCGGCGGGATGATCGTCGCGAAGTACTCCCTGACGAGCTCCTCGTGGTCGCGCAGCGCGCTGTCCATGTCGAGGAAGATCACGCCCTGATCCTCGAGGTCCTTGTTGACCTGGTGGTAGACGACCTCGGACTCGTACTGCGCGCCGACGCCGGAGAGGAACTTGCGCTCGGCCTCCGGGATGCCCAGGCGGTCGAACGTCTTCTTGACGTCGTCGGGCACGTCGTCCCAGGACCGCTCGGCCTTCTCGGAGGCGCGCACGAAGTAGTGGATGTCGTCGAAGTCGACCTCGGCGAGCTTCGGCGAGCCCCACGTCGGCATGTCCCGCGCGAGGAAGTGATCCAGCGACTTCAGCCGGAAGTCGCGCATCCACTGAGGCTCGTTCTTGAACTCGGAGATCTTCGCGACGAGCTCGCGGGTGAGGCCCTTCGGCGCCTTGTAGAGGTAGTTCTCGGCGTCGTGGAAGCCGTAGCGCTCGGTGTAGTCGGAGTTCAGGTCGCGAAGGCCCTCCTCCTCGTTGGTGAGCGGCGTCCGGGTGGTGTCAGGCGTGGCCATGTCAGTCAACCTCGAGCTTGATGAGTCCGTCCTCGACGAGGACGGCAAAGGTCTCCACGGGTACGTACGCGGGGAGGGTCTTGGGCTTTCCGGTGCGCAGGTCGAACAGCGATCCGTGGCGCGGGCATTCGATGGTGCACGCCGCCTCGTCGAGCAGCCCGTCGGCGAGCTGCCCGTCGTCGTGCGAGCATCGGTCCTCGATCGCCAGGATCGTGCCGTCGCAGTTGAACACGCCGATCTCGAGGTCCTCCCATTCAAGGATGCGCTTGCCGCCCGGGGGCAGCTCGGTGAGTGGGCAGACGTCGATGAGCGTGGTCATTCGTGCGGGGCGATACAAAATCCGACGGTGGTAGACGGAATTGTACCTGCTCCCCCCGGCGGCGGACCGCGCGCCGCTGCTCAGGGGCGGGTGCGCAGCACGGATGCGGCGCGGACGCGCCCCGTTCCGGCCGACGTGCGGACGCTGAACGTCACGCGGGCGACCGCGCCGTTGCCGCCCAGGACGACGGAGGACGTCGCCGCGTCAGCCTCGCCGGAGCGCAGGCGGTAGATGCGGCGGCTGCCCTTCGGGAGCTTGACCTTGATCGGGACGAAGCGCACCGTGGGCCCGACACCGGACGTGACGAAGCCGCTGATCGTGCCAGTGCAGGCGCGGCGGCACACCACGGTGGCGGTCAGACCGCCGCCCAGTCGCCGCGCGCGCCAGGCGATGCGCAGCGTGGCCGGGGCCTTGGCCTTCTTGGAGCCTGCGGCGACGACCGGGAAGCGCGCGTCGGGCGCCGTGGTCGTTGCGGGAGGGTGACCGTCGCGCCCGCCTGCACCGGGACGGGCGGCGGCGGCGCGTCCTCGAAGACCCCGTCCCAGTCGAACCGGACCGCGGCGCTGGACCCCTGCAGCGGGTTGTCCTGCGCAGGCGTTCGGCCGGTCGGGTAGGAGACGGTGAAGCGATAGATGCGGGCCTCGCCCGGGTTGAAGTCCCCGAGCGCGAGCGGGGCGATGCCGTTCAGCTTGCCCACGTACATCGTCACGGGACGGAAGCGGTTCGTCGCGTCCTCCATCACGAAGTCCAGGACCTTCGACAGCGGCTCGGGCAGGCCGCTCGGTGCGTCGGTGAGCGCCGAGGGGGTGAACGTGAGCGCTCCGCGTGTCGCGCCGCTGTTCTGGATCCGTATCTGCGCGACGCGGATGATGCCGGGCTGCAGGCGCGTGGCGGCGAACAGGACGCTCGAGGTCCCGGCGCGGGCGAGCGGGCCGCGCAGATCACTGACCGTCGCGCGTGCGGGCGACCTGTGCAGCGTCCCCTGCAGCGGGAAGCTGCCCGTCGCGGCGTAGGCGGCGGTCAGCAGCGCGCCCATCGCGACGAGCACGGTCAGCGTCGTGTTCGCGAGGCGCCGCAGCCGCTGGGATGTCGTCCGGCGCTCCATCAGAAGTCGCGGTCGTTGTCGGTCTCGGTGGTCGTGCCGGCGGCGACCGGGTTGCCGGCGTCGTCGCGCGCCGCGGTGTTGCGCGTCCACGCCATGTTGCGGGCGGGCGTCGCGGCGGCGCGGATCGCCGCAGGGACGTCGGGCGTCCCGAGCGTGATCGTCACCGTGCGCCGGTCCGCGGACAGGGCCATCGTCGCGCCGAAGTTCACGGTGCCGGAGACGAAGTCAGCGCCGAGGTTGATGCCGCTGGTGGTGACGGTCCCGCCGGCGATGCCGAGCGTCGCCGTGTTCGACGCGTTGAGCAGCGTCAGGCCGTCGCTGGCGCCGGCCGGAGAGGAACTTCGCGTGGACCGCGGTCGGGGCCAGCGCCGTTCCAGCCGGCCAGCAGCGAGCCGGGCGCCATCGCCTCGCTGAACGTGAAGGTGAGGCTGTCGCCGCTGTCCAGGTGGCCGGCGACCTGCCCGCCGCCGCTGCCGTTCGCCGCGCTGATCGACTGCGCGACGGGCACGACGCTGTCGGTGGTGAAGGTGACGGCGGTCGAGTTGCCCGCGGTGCCGGCCGAGTCGAGCTGCGTGGCCTGGACGGTGTAGGTCCCGCTCGCCAGCGTCGCGGGCGTGACGGTCCAGGCCCCGGTCACCGCGTTGCGTGCCGTCGTCAGGGTCTGGACGAGCGCGCCGGCCGTGCTCGGCCCCGAGTAGATCCGGACCGTCACCGTCGCGCTGTCGCCCGCGAGCGATCCCGGCGACGCCGGTGATCGGCGGCGCGGCCGATCGTCAGCTGCCCGGCCGTGGGCGCGCTGATCGAGACGACCGGCGTCGTGGTGTCGATGTTGAAGGTCCGCGCTGCGGAGTTCGTCGCGTTGCCGGACGCGTCGGCCTGCCGCGCCTGCGCCGTGTACTGGCCGTCGGCGAGCGCGGGGCTCACGGCGACGCTCCAGGTCGTCCCGGCGCGCGTCGCGCTCAGCACGCGCACCGGCACACCGGTCGCGGTGGCGCCCGCGTAGACGTTGACCGTGAGCGTCGGGTCGTCGCCGGTCGCGTTGCCGGCCGTTCCGCTGATCGCCGGGGTCGCGGTGCTGAGCCACTGGTTCGCGGTGGGGGCGGTGATCGCGACGCCCGGCCGGAGCGCGTCGCGTCGGTGACGAAGGTGACCGCGAGCGACGTCCCGGTGTGCCCCGCGCTGTCGGTCTGCGTGGCCTGCGCGGTGTACTGCCCGTCGGCGCAGCGTCGCCGGCGTGACGGTCCACGCGCCGGTCGTCGCGTCGCGTGTCGCGGTGCGCGTCTGGACCAGGGCGCCGGCGGTGCTCGCCCCGGAGTAGATGCGCACGGTCACCGTCGCGCTGTCGCCCGCGACGATCCCGGCGAGGCCGGAGATCGGCGGCCGCGCCCCGACGCGCTGCCCGGCCGTCGGCGCGCTGATCGAGACGACCGGCGTCGTGGTGTCGACGTTGAAGGTGCGCGCCGCGCTCGTGCCGATGTTGCCGACGGCGTCGGACTGGATCGCCTGCGCGGTGTACTGGCCGTCGGGCAGCGACGGCGCGACGGACAGTGTCCAGGCGTTGCCGGTCCGCGTCGTCGTCAGCGTCCGCACCGGCGCGCCGGTCGCTGCGGCGCCGGCGTAGAGCTTCACCGTGACGGTCGTGCTGTCGCCGGCCGCGGTGCCTGCGCGCCCGCTGACCGTGGGCGTCGCGTTCGTCAGCCACTGACCGGCGGTCGGCTGCAGGATCGTGGGCGCCGGCGCGGTCGCGTCGACGACGAAGGTGCGGGCGTTCGACAGGCCGCTGTGACCGACGTCATCGGTCTGCGTGGCGCGAGCGGTGTAGGTGCCGCCCGCCAGCGCCGGGCTCGTCGTCACGCTCCAGGTCGCGCCGGTCCTGGTCGCGGTCAGCGTCCGCACCGGCGCACCGGTGGCGGTGGCCCCCGCATAGACGTTGACGCTGAGGGTCGTCGCATCCCCGGTGGCGTTGCCGGCGGCGCCGGAGATCACGGGCGTGGGGCCGACCGTCGCCCCGGCGGCGGGCACCGTGATCGTCGGCGCGGGCGCGACCGTGTCGATCGTGAAGGTGACGGGTGCGCTGAAGCCGGAGTTCAGGAAGCTGTCGTCCTGCTGGGCGCGGGCGGTGTACGTGCCGTCCGCCAGCGCGGCCGGCGTGGCGCTCCACGCGCCGGTGACGGCGGCGCGATTGACCGTGAGGGTGCGCAGCACCGGCCCCGAGGCCACGGCGCCCGCATAGATGCGAACCGTGACGGGCGCGAGGTCTCCGGGCAGCACGCCCGCGACGCCGGAGATCGCCGGCGTCGCCGTGGCGACGCGCGCGCCGTCGGCCGGGGCCGTGATCGTCACGACCGGCGCAACCCAGTCCGGGTAGGCCGAGAAGGTGTTCGGGCTGCTCGCGACCTGCGCGACGAAGTTCGCCCCGGACGCGGCGAAGCCGCCCACGGAGAAGGCGGCGAGGCCGGCGAGGACCAGCAGGGTGCGGAGCGGGCGCCGGATCATCCGACGGCCTCCGGCTCCCCGACCGCCGAGCGATCGCGGCGGCGGCGAGCTTCGGCGCCCGCATCACGCCACAGCCCGGCGAGCACCGCGAACGCGATCAGCAGCGCGGGCAGCCCGATGACCACCATCCGGACGGTGCGCTCGCTGAGAGCCGCGACCGCGTACCCGACGAACGGGATGCCGAACGAGACCTTTGCCTGCCGCTGCGCCGGCAGCGTGAAGACCCACGGGTCACGGGTGCGGTTGGCGTCGCCCTTGGTCCGGTAGACGCGCCGCCCCTGGATCATCTTGATCGCGACGATGCGATGCGTGACGAAGCCACGCGGGCCGGCGGTGGGCGGCGGCTTGTACGTGATGACGTCACCGACCCGCAGATCCTTGGGCGCGACGACGCGGTCGAACACGACCGAGCCGCGGTCGTACGTGCCGGTCATCGAGCCGCCGGTGATCACGTAGCGCTCCATGCCGAGCATCGCCGGCACGAACATGACTGCGCCCAGAACCACCGCGACGAGCGTCGCGGCCCACGCGAAAGCCGCCTGCAGAGGGATCCGGACGCGAGGAGGCGTCGGGATCGTGACGGGGATCGGAGGACCCGGGGCGCTCATCAGCGGGAGGGAGCGGGGCGGGGCGCGACCTCGGGGGCCGCGCTCCGCCGCCGCTCAGCCGGTCAGGAGGCGGCGTTCCAGACGAACTTGATCGAGCCGCTCTTGCCCTGGAACGTGTTGTCGATGGCCGGGCCCTGGTCCGGGAACGTCACCGTGAACTTGTAACGGTGCGTCTCACCCGGAGCCCAGACGCCGAGGCTGTTGCCGAACGTCAGGCCGCTGACCTTGCCGTTGGCGACCGGCGAGTTGCCGGTGCACAGCGGGACCGGGCCCGACGGGGTTCCGCAGTCGACCACGTCGAGGTCGAGCTGGTCCAGCAGGCCGTCAGGGTCGACGAGGTTCGACGCGCCGAGCGAGAACGTGCCGGAGACCGAGCCGGTGTTCTGGATGTCGGCGAACCCGGTCTTGACGTCACCGGGCTTGAGGTTCGAGACGTTGAAGACCGCTGTGCCGCCGTTTCCACCGATCGACAGCGTGCCGCTGCTGAAGGTGTTGGTGGCCGAGGCGACCTGCGCCGTGAAGTTCGCGCCCGATCCGACCGCCACGCCGACTGCCGCGAGGACGACGGCGAGAGCGCCGAGGGTGTGCCGCGGGCGGGCGGCGAGGACAGAAAAGCGGGAGAACACGGGAAAGACCTCCGGGGTGCACCTGGCGGGTGATCCCCCTCCCGGCTTGAGCCGAGCGGCCGTTCCCGGACCATCCGGGCACGGACCGGTGCAGGTATCGATGTCGGCGCGCCCGCGACGCGCGCGCATCGAACATCCGTCCACCGTGGACGGCACATGGAGCCTTCGTGGAGCCTTCGGGTCGCGAGAGCTACAGCGGGGAGCCGTTCGGCTCCGGGGCGGACGCGTCGGGCGTGTCGGACTCCCAGTCGGCCGCACCGCCGAGTGCCGCGCTCTTGAGAACCTTGAGCGACAGCAGCGCGCACTTCATGCGGGTCGCCGAGATCTCGATCCCGAGGAGGTCGAGGATCGCGCTGCGGTCCATCCGCAGGAGCTCGTCCACGGGCATCCCGACGACCTCATCGGAGATCATCGAGGCCGACGCCTGGCTGATCGCGCAACCGTGACCGTCGAAGCGCACGTCCGCGATCGTCCGGTCGGGGGCGACGCGCAACATGACCTTCAGCTCGTCGCCGCAGAGCGGGTTCGTGTCCGCGGCCTCGAGATCGGGATGCTCCATCGGGCCCCAGTTGTGGGGCCGCTTGTAGTGCTCCAGGATCTCCTCGCGGTACAGGGCGTCGTCCATGAGCTCGTTCCTCAGTCGGCGAAGATCGCGTTGACGCGGCCGAGGCTCTCGACCAGGCGGTCGACGTCCTCGCGCGTGTTGTGGACCGCAAACGACGCGCGCGAGCTGGCGGACGCGCCGAGCACGCGCATCAGTGGCTGGGCGCAGTGGTGTCCGGCCCGGATGCAGACGCCGTCGCGCCCGACGATCTCCGAGACGTCGTGCGGGTGCGCCCCGGCCAGCTCGAACGAGATCAGCGCACCGCGGGCGGTGGCCTCGCGCGGGCCGTGGATCGTGACGCCGGGGACCGTCCGCAGCTGCTCGAGCGCGTAGGCGGTGAGATCGAGCTCGTGCTCGCGCACATGCGACATGCCGATCGACTCCAGGAAGCCGATCGCGGCGCCGAGGCCGACGGCCGAGGCGACCGGGGGCGTCCCGGCCTCGAACTTGGCGGGCACGTCGGCGTAGGTCGACTCGTCGAGCCCGACGGTGCGGATCATCGAGCCGCCGCCGAGGAACGGCGGCATGGCGTCAAGCAGCTCGCGGCGGCCGTGCAGGACTCCGACCCCGGTCGGGCCGTAGGCCTTGTGACCGGTCCACGACGTAGAAGTCGGCGCCCAGCCCGGCGACGTCGACCGGGATCTGCGGGACGGCCTGCGAGCCGTCGATCAGGACGGCGGCGCCGGCCGCGTGTGCGCGGGCGACGATCTCCGCCACCGGATTGATCGTGCCCAGCACGTTGGAGATGTGGGCGACCGCGACCATCTTCACGCGGCGGTCGAGGAGCAGCTCGTCCAGCTGGTCGAGCGAGAGCTGCCCGTCCGTCGTCGACGTCGAGGTAGCGCAGCTGGGCGCCGGTGGCCTGGCACAGGAGCTGCCACGGGACGATGTTCGAGTGGTGCTCCATGACGGTCAGCACGATCGCGTCGCCGGCCTGAACGGTGCTGCGGCCCCACGAGCTCGCCACGAGGTTGATCGCCTCGGTCGCGTTCTTCGTGAACACCGTCTCGGCGGCGCTGGAGCCGGCGAAGCGCGCCACCTTGCCGCGGGCGCCCTCGTACAGGTCGGTCGCCTCGACGGCCAGCGGATAGGTCCCGCGATGCACGTTCGCGTTGTGGTGCAGCACCTGGTCGGCCATCGCGTCGACGACGACGCGCGGCTTCTGCGAGGTTGCGGCGCTGTCCAGGTACACGAGGCCCTCGCGCTCGAGGACCGGGAAGTCGAGCTCGACGGCGGTGTCGGCCAGCATCGTCATCAGGCGCTCGCGGCGACCCCGTCGGTGATCCAGCCGTAACCCTCGCTCTCGAGCTGGGTGACGAGCTCGGGCCCGCCCTCCTTGACGATCCGCCCGTCGAACATGATCGACACGCGCTCAGGCTCGACCAGGTGCAGGATCCGCTGGTAGTGGGTGATGATCAGGACGCCCATGCCGTTGCCCTTGGCGACGGTGTTGACGCCCTGCGCGACCACGTTCAGCGCGTCGATGTCCAGGCCGGAGTCCGTCTCGTCGAGGATCGCGACGGCCGGCTTCTGCAGCGCGAGCTGCAGGATCTCGAGGCGCTTCTTCTCGCCGCCGGAGAACCCGTCGTTGAGGTAGCGCGTCGAGAACTCGCGCTTGACCTCGGTGAGCTCCATCGCGGCCTCGACGGTCTGGCGGAACTCCTTCAGGGAGATCTCCTTCTCGCCGCGGGCCTCGCGGTGGGCGTTCATGACCATCCGCAGGTACTTCGTG
This sequence comes from uncultured Solirubrobacteraceae bacterium, assembly GCA_963781935.1. Taxonomy (GTDB): domain Bacteria; phylum Actinomycetota; class Thermoleophilia; order Solirubrobacterales; family Solirubrobacteraceae; genus F1-60-MAGs163. The sequence continues at coordinate 74,910 of CAWAHX010000005.1, read as the reverse complement.
ACGGTCACGCCGGGGATCGCGACGGGGTACTGGAAGGCCATGAAGAGGCCCATGCGCGAGCGCTCGTCCGGCGAGGCCTCGGTGATGTCCTCACCGCGGAACAGGATCTGCCCCTCGGTGATCTCGAGCTGCGGGTTGCCCATGATCACGTTGGCGAGGGTGCTCTTGCCCGACCCGTTCGGGCCCATCAGCGCATGCACCTCACCGGGGTTCACGGTGAGGTCCAGGCCCTTGAGGATGTGCTTCTCCCCAGCCTGGACGTGAAGGTTCTTGATCTCGAGGTCGGCCATGGTCTCCGTGGTTTCAGGTACGCGGTGAAAGGGGTCAGGCGATGCTGTGGAGCGGGAGCTCCGCGCCGGTCGGCGTCAGCGACGGGTCTACGGCCCGGGGTGCGCCGAAGTCCACGAGCTCCTGCAGCGTCGTCTGCTGCAGCGCGCGGATGACGCCGCCCTGGACGCGGGTCCAGAGCAGCTTCGTGGCACAGGCGTGCCCGTCCTCGACGTGCGAGCACAGCACGCGGCCGTCCTCGCTGTCGTCGACGAAGCAGGACATCGGGGCGACCGCGCCCTCGAGCGCGAGCACCGCCTCGTCCATCGTGATCTGATCCGCCGGGCGCGCCAGGCGGTAGCCGCCGTGCGCACCGCGGGTGCTCTCGACCAGGCCGGACTTCTTCAGCAGTGCGACGATCCGCTCCAGGTAGGCGAGCGGCAGGCCCTCGGCCTCCGCGATCGCCTTCAACGAGACCGGGCCCGCGTCCTCCTGGCGGCCGAGCTCGACGAGGAGGCGCACGCCGTACTCCGCCTTCGTCGTGAAGATCATGACGCTAATCCTACCAACGCGGTCGGAGAACCTATGGGCCGGGTTGCGCCAGGCGGGCCACTACCGTGGGAGCGGCGTGCTCGTGTCCCTCGTCACCGCCGCGCTCCTCGCGTCGTCCCCTGTCCCCGCCGCCGCGGCGCAGTCCTGTGCCGGCGCCCACACGCGTGGCGACAGCGTCCGCGAGGCCCACGCGATCCGCTGCCTGCTGAACGCCGAGCGCGCGCGGCACGGCCTCGTCCAGCTGCGCCAGAACTCGCTGCTGGCGACGGCCGCCAGGCGCCATTCACGCGACATGGTGCGCCGCGACTTCTTCGCGCACATCAGCCCCGGCGGCTCGACCCCGCCGGGCCGGGCGCGTCGCGCGGGGTACGCCGGCAGCCGCATCGGCGAGACCATCGCCTGGGGCCTGGGCGCCGCGGGCACGCCGGCCGGAACCGTGACGCGCTGGATGGGCTCCTCGGGCCACCGCCGGACGATCCTGGACCCGAGGATGCGCGACATCGGCGTCGGCGTGGCCAGCGGCTCACCGCTGGCGGGCACGCCGGGCGGCGCCACCGTGACGGTCGATTTCGGCGCCCGCTGAACCGTCTGTGCAGCGGTTTCGACCGCTGAGCGCACGAAACCCGGACGTTCGTCCACCGCTCCCGATGAGCCCGCCACGCTGGGTTGTTCGTGATCGCGATCCTGGCCACCACCGCGCTGCTCGCCGGCTCTCACATGGCGGGAGCACAGACGTGCCCGGGCGCACACGCCTCGCAGGCCGAGGCGGGTGCGATCGCCCAGGCGCGGACGGTCCGCTGCCTGCTGAACGTCGAGCGGGCGAGCCACGGCCTGCCCGCGCTGCACGCGAACGCCAGGCTCACGACCGCCGCGGCACGCCACTCGCGCGCGATGGTGCGCAGCGACGTGTTCGATCACAACGCCCCGGACTCGACCCCCGAGCAGCGTGTGCGCCGTGCCGGCTACCACTTCACCTCGCTCGGCGAGACGATCGCCTGGGGCACCGGGCCCTACGCCACGCCCGCCGGGACGGTCCAGCGCTGGATGGCCTCACCGCCCCACCGCCGGATCATCCTGACCGCGAGCCTGCGTGACGTCGGCGTCGGCGTCACCTTCGGCGCCCCGGTCCCCGGCCGCAGCGGCGGCGCGACCGTGACCGCCGACTTCGGCACTCAGAGGTAGTCGGCGCGGACAGCCCTGCCGCGCAGCAGCGGCTTCACGATCTTCGGGCTCTTGGGGAAGCTGCCGACGCTCGCGCTCTCGACGTCGAGACCGGAGGCCTGGATCGTCGCGAGCGTGTCGCGGTTGCAGTTGCAGCCGCCGCTGAAGAAGCGCCACACCGGCGCCGCGCGGTCCTGCTTGCGCGCGAGCTTCGGATCCTCGCTGCGCACATGCTCGACGAACAGGTAGTGCCCGCCGGGCTTCAGGACGCGCGCGACCTCGGCGACGACGAGCGCCGGATCCTTCGGCTCGCAGAGCACGAGCGTCCCCACCACCGTGTCGAACGTCGCATCCGCGAAGGGCAGCTGCTCGCCGTGGACCTCGACGACCTCGACCGGGGCCGGCGCCTCGCGCGATCTTGTCGCGCAGATGACGGCTCATGGCCGCGTCGGGCTCGGTCGCGATGATCCGGGTGATCCCCTGGCGCGGGTACGCGCGGAAGTTGAGGCCGGTGCCGGCTCCGATCTCGAGCACCTCACCACGTGCCGAAGCGAGCGCGTCGCGGCGGATGTCCGCCAGCCCGGCCTGCTCGCTGCGGCCGCACATACGGTCGTAGATGCGGGCCATGAACCGGTTCATGGCTCAACCGTACCGCGCTGACGGGTGCGATATCGTCGCGTCCATGGTGTTCGCTCTCAGCAACGCGGCGAAGGTCGACATCGGCCTGATCGGCGTCTTCTTCGTCCTGTTCCCGCTGATCGTCCAGGGCCTGCTCGGCTACGCGGGCGCGCAGGTCGCGCAGGAGAAGCGCGAGAACGACAAGTACCTCGAGGATCACCGGATCCCGGGCAGCGAGGTCTGACACCGCATCCCCGCCCCGTTAGGGTCGGCTCCATGGCAGCCGCCCCGTCGCCGTCATCACCGGAGCAGCGCAGGGGATCGGGCTGGAGGTCGCCCGCCGGCTGTCCCCCAGCCACCGCGTCGCGCTGCTGGACCTGAACGCGGCAGCGCTCGAGGCCGCCGCCGCGACCTGCGGCGCCGACGCCATCACCGCGGTCTGCGACATCACCAGCCAGGAGCAGACCGACGCCGCGATAGCCCACGTCGTCGCTCAGGGGGGCGGGATCGACGTGGTCGTGTCGAACGCCGGCGTCGCCGCCGGCGGCGCGCTGCGCCATCTGGATCCCGACGTCGTCGAGGCGGTCGTGAACGTCAACCTCGTCGGCAACTGGCGCACGATCCACACCTGCCTGCCGCACATCGTCGAGCGCCGCGGCTACGTGCTCGGCGTCACCTCGGCCGCGGCGATCGCGCCGTCGATCGGCCTCGGCCCGTACGGCGCGAGCAAGGCCGGCCTGGAGATGCTCCTCGACATCCTGCGCGTCGAGGTCGCTCACCTCGGCGTCGCCGTCGGCGTCGCGTACTTCCTGTGGATCGACACCGACATGGTGCGCGGCTCGGACGAGGAGATGGCCGCGTTCGCCCGCATGCGCGAGAACCTTCCGAAGCCGCTGCGCACGACGCTGCCGGCGAGCGCCGCCGCCGACGCGATCGTCACGGGCGTGCACGAGCGCCGCCGGACGGTCTATGCCCCGTCGTGGCTCGCCCAGCTGTCGCCCGCGCGCATGGCGTTGCGCACGCGAGCCGGATCACGCGACGCGCTGAAGCTGGCGCCCGAGCTCGATCGCCTGACGGCCGAGCGGATCGCCGAGCAGGGCGCGTTCGACGGCGCCATGCGCGCGACCGAGGCCAACGAGGCCGCCGCCGAGGCGACCGGCCACCACCTGCACGCGTTCGAGAGCTGACGCCGTACTACCGCGGCAGCGGCTCGCCGGAGCGGATCAGCTCCTGGGCGGCGTCGAGGTCGAGCCCGCCGCCGACGCTGAGCGCGCCGGCGACGCGGCCATCCTGCAGGTACCAGACGCCGAACGACCCGTCGACGAGCGACCCGCGGACGACCTCCTCGTCCCAGGCCGCCGCCGGCCCGACGTACTCCAGCGACGCCCAGTCGGCGAGGTCGCTGTAGAAGTACGGGATGACGTCGTAGGGCTCGCGGCGCACCCAGCATCGAGCGCGCGACGTAGCGGCCCTGGGCCTGCGCGTGCTCGGTGTGCTCGACGCGGATCCGCCGGCCGTGGACCACGCTGTCGTACTCGCAGACGTCGCCGGCCGCCCAGACGTCCGCGCGCCGAGGTCCGCAGCCGGTCGTCGCACGCGATGCCGCCGCTCTCCCCCAGCTCCAGCCCGGCGGCGCGGGCGAGCATCACGTCGGCCGTGACGCCGACGCCGCAGACGACGAGCTGCGCCGCGATGCTCGCGCCCGCCCTTGGTCACCACGCGCTCGACGCGCTCGGCGCCGGCGAAGCGCTCGATCTCGTCCTCGCCGAGGATCGTCACCCCGCGAGCCTCGAGCACGTCGCGAAACCATGCGCCGACGTCGGCGCCGAAGCCGCGCTCCATCGGCTCGCGCTCCTGCATCACGATGCTCACGCGCTTGCCGAGCTGCGTCAGCGACGCCGCCACCTCGCAGCCGATGTAGGACCCGCCGACGCAGACGATCTCGTCCGCCTCGTCGAGCTCGCGCCGGATCGCGTCCGCGTTGCCGAAGGCGCGGATGTAGTGCAGCCCATCGAGCTCGGTGCCGTCGACCTGCAGACGCCGGACCATCGCACCGGTGGCGATCAGCGCCTGCCCGTAGCCGACGGTCTCCTTCGTCGAGAGCGTGGCCTGGTGGGCCTCGGTGTCGAGCTTCGTCACGCTCGTGCGCGTCAGCAGCTCGACGCCCGCCTGCGCGTACCAGCCCGGCTCGTTCGCGGCGGCATCCTCCTTGCCGGACTCGCCGCGCAGGTACTCCTTCGTCAGCACCGGACGGTCGTACGGCGGGTCCAGCTCGCGGCCGGCGAGCAGGATCGAGCCGCCGAAACCGTCGTCGCGCAGGGCCTTCGCCGCGGCGGCACAGGCGACCCCGCCGCCGATCAGCAGGACGTCCACGGAGCGATCGGGCATGGCCGGAAGGCTACCCTTGCCCCATATGGCCGACGAAGACACCAACCTGATCCCCGCCGACGAGCCGGTCTACGACCTCCGCCTGACCGCCGCCGAGCTGAAGGTCGTCCACACCGCGGTCAAGTCGTACTTCGACGACTTCGGCCACGACGAGCGCGAGATCCAGGACGTCGCGCGCGGGGTGCTGGAGAAGCTTCCTGCCGAGCACGAGATCCGGGCGATCGACCTCGACGACGAACTGCGCAAGATTCGCGAACTGCGCGGCCCGCGGTGAGCCCGGCCACACGGCCGCTGGCCACCCGCGACGACCTGCGCAACGTCGCGATCGTCGCCCACGTCGACCACGGCAAGACCACGCTCGTCGACGCGCTGCTGCGCCAGAGCGGCGCCTTCCGCGAGGGCGCCGAGGTCGAGGACCGCGTCATGGACTCGATGGATCTCGAGCGTGAGCGCGGCATCACGATCCTCGCCAAGAACACCGCAGTCGACTGGAAGGGCGTGAAGATCAACATCGTCGACACCCCCGGCCACGCCGACTTCGGCGGCGAGGTCGAGCGCAGCCTGGAGATGGTCGACGCCGTCCTGCTGCTCGTCGACGCCGCCGAGGGCCCGCTGCCCCAGACGCGCTTCGTCCTGCGCAAGGCGCTCGAGGCGCGCCTCCCGGTGATCCTCGACATCAACAAGGTCGACCGCCCCGACGCCCGCATCAGCGAGGTCCTGCACATGGTCGAGGACCTGTTCCTCGACCTCGACGCGCACGAGGACCAGCTCAGCTTCCCGGTCGTCTACACGGACGCCAAGCGCGGCTGGGCGTCGATGGATCCGACGAAGCCCGGCGACAGCCTCGAGCCGCTGTTCGACCTGCTGCTCGAGCACGTCCCGCCGCCGAGCCACGATCCCGAGCATCCGCTGCAGGCGATGGTGACGAACCTCGACGCCTCGCCCTACCTCGGGCGCCTGGCGATCTGCCGCGTGCGCCACGGGACGATCACGAAGGGCCAGCGGATCGGCTGGTGCCGCGCCGACGGCACGATCCAGTCCGGCCAGCTCGGCGAGCTGTTCATCACCGAGGCGCTCGACCGCGTCCCCGCGGAGTCCGCGGGGCCGGGCGAGATCATCGCCGTCGCCGGCCTGGAGGACGTGACGATCGGCGAGACGCTCGCCGATCCCGACGACCCGCTCCCGCTGCCCGTGATCACCGTCGACGAGCCGTCGCTCTCGATCACGCTGGGCGTCAACACGTCGCCGATGGCCGGCCGCGAGGGCAAGAAGGTCACGGCGCGGCTGATCAAGGCGCGCCTGGACCGCGAGATCATCGGCAACGTGTCGATCCGCGTCAACGACACCGAGCGCCCGGACGCCTGGGAGGTCCAGGGCCGCGGTGAGCTGCAGCTCGCCGTGCTCGTGGAGCTCATGCGCCGCGAGGGCTTCGAGCTGAACGTCGGCCAGCCGCGCGTGCTCGAGCGCATCATCGACGGCAAGCGCCACGAGCCCGTCGAGCGCATGTCGATCGACGTGCCGGACGACTACGTCGGCGTCGTCACCCAGCTGCTCGCGCTGCGCAAGGGCCAGCTCGAGCAGATGGTCAACCACGGCCAGGGCTGGGTCCGGATGGAGTACCGCGTCCCCGCTCGCGGGCTGATCGGATTCCGCACGGAGTTCCTCACCGAGACCCGCGGAACGGGCCTGATCCATCACGTCTTCGACGGCTGGGAGCCGTGGTTCGGGGAGCTGCGCACGCGTCCGAGCGGGTCGCTCGTGGCCGACCGGTCCGGCAAGGCGACCGGCTTCGCGCTGTCCTCCCTGCAGGAACGCGGGACGCTGTTCGTGTCTCCCGGCGAAGAGCTGTACGAGGGCATGATCGTCGGCGAGAACTCGCGCGCCGAGGATCTCGACATCAACGCCGTGCGCGAGAAGCACCTGACGAACATGCGCTCGGCGACGGGCGACGTGCTCGAGCGCCTCGTCCCGGCCAAGCGGCTGTCGCTCGACCAGGCCCTGGAGTTCCTGCGCGAGGACGAGTGCGTCGAGGTGACGCCGGAGTCGATCCGGCTGCGCAAGGCCGTGCTCGACAAGGTCGGGCGCGTGAAGGCCGGGCGCCGCGCGCGCGCCTGAGGTTCCGCGCCTCGATCGCCGCGATGCCGTCGCCGCCCGGGTCTAAGATCCGGCCGATGGCGACTTCGATGCCCGATCAGCTCAGGGAATTCCGCGGCCTCTGGTGGCTGTTCGTCGTCTTCGGGGTGATCACGCTCGCCGCGGGGATCATCCTGATCGTCTGGCCCGGCCCGTCGCTCGTCACGATCGCGGTGATCGTCGGCATCTTCCTGCTGGTCGACGGCGTCATCGAGATCATCGCCTCGATCTTCGGCAAGGGCGAGGGTCGCGGGCTCGTCGCCGTGCTCGGCGTGCTGAGCATCATCGCCGGCCTGATCCTCGTGAAGCACCCGTTCCACGCGCTCGCCGCGCTGGTGATCATCGTCGGCATCTGGTTCGTCGTCTCGGGCGTCGTGCGCTTCATCGCGGCCTTCGGGGATTCCGAGGGTCGCGGGACGAACATCGCCGTGGGCATCCTCGACGTCGTCGCCGGCGCCGTCGTGCTGATCTGGCCGGATCTCAGCCTGAAGACGCTCGCCGTCATCGCCGGGATCATCTTCATCTTCCGCGGCGTCGCCTTCATCTACGGCGGGTGGGAGCTGCGCAAGCTCCCGAAGGACCCCGGCGTGGTGCCCGCGGCGGCCTGAGCCGCAGCGCTCTCAGACGGCGCGACCGGCGGCGCGCCGGACGCGCCGCACCAGCTCGTTCGTCGAGCTGTCGTGCGTGAGCTGCGGCGCCGCGTCGCCCTCGATCTCCGCGGCGAGCGTTCCGGCCAGCACCTTGCCCAGCTCGACGCCCCACTGATCGAACGAGTCGATCCCCCAGAGCACGCCCTCGGTCAGCACGCGGTGCTCGTAGAGGGCCACGAGCTTGCCCAGCGCGGCGGGCGTGAGCGGGCCGTCGACGAGGATCGTCGTCGACGGCCGGTCGCCGAGGCAGACGCGATGCGCGATCTGCCCCTCCGCGCTGCCGGCCGCGCGCAGCTGCTCCTCGTCGCGCCCGAAGGCCAGCGCCTCGGCCTGGGCCAGCATGTTCGCCATCAGCAGGTCGTGGTGGCGCCCGAGCGCGTGCAGCGGCTGGGTGAACCCGATGAACTCGGCCGGGACGACCTCCGTCCCCTGGTGCATCAGCTGGTAGAAGGCGTGCTGGCCGTTGGTTCCCGGCTCGCCCCAGAGCACGGGCGCCGTGGCCCAGCGGACCGCGGTGCCGTCGAGCATCACGTGCTTGCCGTTGCTCTCCATCTCGAGCTGCTGCAGATAGGCGGCGAAGCGCGCGAGCTCCGCGGCGTAGGGCAGCACGGCCACCGTGCCGCAGGCCGAGGAAGGTCGTGTTCCAGACGCTCAGCAGCCCCAGCAGGACCGGCAGGTTCTCCGCCAGCGGCGTGTCGCGCAGGTGCTCGTCCATGGCGCGAAAGCCGTCGAGCATCTCGGTGAAGCCCTCGGGCCCGATCGCGATCATGACGGCCAGGCCGACCGCGCTGGGCATCGAGTAGCGCCCGCCGACCCAGTCCCAGAAGCCGAACATGTTCGCCGTGTCGATGCCGAACGCGGCGACGCGCTCGGCATTCGTCGAGACCGCGACGAAGTGCTGTGCGACGGCGTCCTCGCCGAGCGACGCCACGAGCCAGTCACGCGCGGTCTGCGCGTTGGTCAGCGTCTCGAGTGTGGTGAAGGTCTTGGAGACGATGACGAACAGCGTCTCGGCGGGGTCGAGGTCCGCCGTCGCGCCCGCGAAGTCGCTGCCGTCCACGTTCGAGACGAAGCGGAACCGCATGTCCGGGCTCGTCTGCGCCGCGAGCGCGATCGTCGCCATCTCCGGGCCCAGGTGCGACCCGCCGATCCCGATGTTCACGACGTTGCGGATCGGCCGCCCGGTCGCCCCCGTCCAGTCACCGGACCGCACGCGCCGGCTGAAGGCCGCCATCCGGTCGAGCACCTCGTGCACCGGCCCGACGACGTCCTCGCCGTCGAGCTCGATCCGTGTGCCGCGCGCGGCGCGCAGCGCGACGTGCAGCACCGCGCGGTCCTCGGAGACGTTGATCCGCTCGCCCGCGAACATCGCGGCGATCCGCTCGGGCAGCCCCGCCTCCTGCGCGGCTCGCACGAGCAGCGCGATCGTCTCGGCGCTCACCCGCTGCTTGGCGTAGTCCAGGTAGATGCCGCACGCCTCGGCGCGCAGCGTCTCCCCGCGCGCAGGATCCTGCGCGAACAGCTCGCCGATCGTCCGCTCGCGCAGCCGGGCGGCGTGCGCCCGCAGCGCCGCGAAGGCCGGCAGCTCGTCCAGCGGCGTCATGCCGTCCGTGCTCAGGACGCGCCGGCCATCGCGCTGCGCTTGGACGCGATCGTCTCCAGCAGCGACGTCCACGAGGCGACGAACGACGCCGCGCCGTCGGTCTGCAGCTTCGCCGCGATCTCGCCGACATCGAAGCCGGCGGCGGCGAACTCGGCGAGCTCCGCCTCGGCGTCGCCGCCGTCGGGGGCCATCGGCTGCACCGGGCCGCCGTGGTCGGCGTACGCGTGCAGGGTCGCCTCGGGCATCGTGTTGACGGTGAACGGCGCGGCCAGCCCGTCGATGAACAGCGTGTCCGAGGCGGCCGGATCCTTGGTCCCGGTGCTGGCCCACAGGAGCCGCTGCGGCCTGGCACCCTCGTTCATCAGCCGCATGACACGCGGCGAGGCGAGCAGCTCGACGTACGCCCGGTAGGCGCGGCCGCCGATCGCCAGGCCGAGCCGGTTCTGCAGCTCCGCCGGCGCGCTGTCGGCCACGGCCTTGTCCCAGCGGCTCATGAACAGCGACGCCACAGAGGGCACGTCCGGCGGCAGGCCGTCGGCGACGCGGCGCTCGAGGCCGCGCATGTACGCGTCGGCGCAGGCGAGATGCTGGGCGCTGTCGAACAGCAGCGTGACGTTCACCGGGATGCCGGCGTAGATCGCCTCCTCGATTGCGGGCAGGCCCTCCTTCGTCCCGGGAATCTTGATGTAGACGTTCGGCCGCTCCATGCGCCCGTGCAGGTCGCGTGCCTGGGCGATCGTGGCGCCGGCGGTGTCGAACGCGAGCTCCGGCGAGACCTCGAGCGAGACGAAGCCGTCGAGGTGGGCGCTGCGCTCGTGCACCTGCGCGAACTCGTCGGCCGCGCGCTGCAGGTCGTCGATCGCCAGGTGGAAGAAGACCTGCTCGTCGGGCAGGTCCTGCTCGAGCAGCTCCTGGATCTGCGTGTCGTAGGCGTCGCCCGATCCGATCGCCTTCTCGAAGATCGTCGGATTCGACGTCAGTCCGCTGACGTTGAGCTCGTCGATGTACCCCGCGAGCGTCCCGTCGTCCAGCATCGTGCGCGTGATGTTGTCCAGCCAGAGACTCTGGCCGGCGTCGTGCAGTGCCTGGGTCGGCTTCATGGTGCTCATGCTCCCTTTGCGTCGGCAGGGTGATTGTCTGCGCTGCCCGTCAGCCGCGGCGCGTACCAGTCGCCGCCGGGCGCGAGGCGGTCGGCCTCGGCCGGCCCCCAGGTCCCGCGCTCGTACTGGTGCACGGGGGTCTGCCCGCCGAGGATCGGATCGACGATCCGCCATGCCTCCTCGATCGTCCCCTGTGCGGCGAACAGCTCATGCTCGCCGCGCAGCGCCGAGCTCAGCAGCCGCTGGTAGGGCGGGATCGTGTGCGCCGCCTGGCGCAGCGCCATCAGCTCGATGTCCTCGACCTCGAAGTCCTCGACGTCCGGGCGGCGCGTCTGGACCTCGATGGCGATGATGACCTCGGGGTTGATCTGGAACCGGATGCGGTTGCCGTGGCCGTGCTGCTTGGGGAACAGCTTCTCCGGCGGTCGCTTCAGCTCGACGACGATCTCGGTGGCCTTCACGGGCATGCACTTTCCGGCACGGATGATGATCGGAACGTCCGCCCAGCGCCAGCTGTCCACGTGCAGGCGCATCGCGGCGTACGTCTCGACCGTCGACTTCGGGTTCACGCCGTCGGTCTCGCGGTAGCCGGCGTACTGCCCGCGGACGACGTCCTGCGGGCGCAGCGTGCGCACGCTGCGCAGGAAGCGCGACTTCTCCTCGCGCAGCGCGTCCCCGTGATGGCCGGCGAACGGGTCCATCGCCAGCAGCGCCAGCACCTGGAAGAGGTGGTTCTCGATCACGTCGCGGATCGTGCCGACCCCGTCGTAGAACGCCCCGCGCGTGGAGACGTCGAAGTCCTCGGCCATCGTGATCTGGATCTGGCGGACGTGGTCTCGGTTCCAGACCGGCTCGAGGAACGAGTTGGCGAAGCGGAAGAACAGCAGGTTCTCGACCGGCGACTTGCCGAGGAAGTGGTCGATGCGAAAGCAGCGCTCCTCGGGGAAGACGCGGTGCAGTGCGTAGTTCAGCGCCTGCGCCGAGGCCAGGTCGCGGCCGAACGGCTTCTCGACGACGACGCGCGATTCGTCGCCCGCCAGCCCGGCGTTCCCGAGGTGATCGACGACCGTGGCGAACAGCGAGGGCGGGATCGCCAGGTAGTGCACGGGGCGGCTCGCGGGCCCGAGCAGCCGTTTGAGCGACGCGTAGGTCTTCGGATCGTCGTAGGTCCCGCGGGCGTAGACGGTGAGTCCGCAGAGGCGCTTGTAGGCCTCGGGATCGAGGCCGTCGGAGCTGGCCTCCAGGCTCTCGCGCATCCGCTCCTCGAGCCGCGCCTCATCCCAGTGCTCGCGGGCGACTCCGACGACCGGGACCGTGAGCTCGCCGGCGATCACCATCTGCTGCAGGGCGGGGATGATCTGCTTGAAGGCCAGGTCACCCGTCATGCCGAAGATCACGAGCGCGTCGCCCTGATGCCGGCGAGCGCTCATGCGGCGCCCTCGGCGGGCTTCTCGTGGTGGCCGCCGAACTGCGAGCGCATCGCGGACAGCAGCTTGTCGGCGTAGTCGGCCTCGCCGCGGCTGGAGAAGCGCTCGAACAGCGCCGCGGTCAGCACGGGTGTCGGCGTCCCGGTGTCGATCGCGGCCAGCGCCGTCCAGCGTCCCTCGCCGGAGTCCGAGACGCGGCCGGCGAAGCCCTCGAGCTCGTGGTCGTCCGCCAGCGCCGCCGCCGTCAGGTCCAGCAGCCAGCTGCGCACAACGGTGCCGCGGCGCCAGACCTCGGCGATCTTGCCGATGTCGAGGTCGTAGCGGTAGTGGCCGGGCTCGCGCAGCGGCGTCGTCTCGGCGTCGACCTCCTGCTGGTGGGCCCCGATTCCCGCGTGGCGCAGCAGGTTCAGCCCCTCCGCGTAGGCGGCCATCAGCCCGTACTCGATCCCGTTGTGCACCATCTTCACGAAGTGTCCTGCCCCGGAGGGGCCGCAGTGAAGCCAGCCCTCCTCCTCGGGGGTCACCTCGCCCGTGCGTCCCGGCGTGCGCGGTGCTGCGTCGACCCCCGGCGCCAGCGAGCGCAGGATCGGCGTGAGGCGCTCGATCGCCGCGTCGTCGCCGCCCGCCATCAGGCCGTATCCGTTGTCGAGGCCGAAGACGCCGCCGCTGACGCCGCAGTCGACGTAGTGGATCGACGCGCCGGCGAGCTCCTTCGCGCGGCGCAGATCGTCGATGTAGTAGGAGTTCCCGCCGTCGATGACGAGGTCGTCGGCGCTGAGCAGGGGCGTGAGCCCGGCGAGCGCGCCGTCGACGACGCCGGCCGGCACCATCAGCCAGACGGCGCGCGGCGCGGCGAGCTGCTGGACGAGCTCCTCGACCGATGCGGCACCGGTCGCGCCCTCGGCGACGAGCGTCGCCACCGAGTCCGGGTTCGGGTCGAAGACGACGCAGTCGTGCCCGTCGCGCATCAGGCGGCGAACCATGTTCGCGCCCATCCGCCCGAGTCCGATCATTCCGAGCTGCATCAGGTCATCCCTCCCGCTGTGGTGGGTCAAGTCGTGCGTGCAGCCCGTCGCGCTCGAGCAGGTCGACCTTCGCGCGGCGCCGCACGTGGCGCGGCTCGTCGCTGACGGTCGCGTTGGCGAACGTCGCGACCACCTCGCGCGCGACCTGGTCACCGATCACGCGCGCGCCGATGCACAGCACGTTGACCGCGTCGTGCTCGACGCTCTGGTGGGCCGTGTAGCCGTCGTGGATCGTCTGCGCGCGGATCCCGGGGATCTTCGAGGCGGCGACGCCGACGCCCGCACCCGAGCCGCAGACCAGGACGCCGCGCTCCGCGGCCCCGTCGGCGACCGCACGCCCGACCTCCAGCGCGATGTCCGGGTAGTCGTCGCGCGCGCCGAGGTCGAGCACCTCGTGGCCGTGCTCCAGGAGCGACGCGGTGACCGCGTCATGCAGCGGGGCTCCGGCGTGGTCGACTCCGACGGCGACGATCATCCAGGGGCTGACCCTAGTACAACCGGGCCGCGATCCTGTTGCGATCAGGAGGCGATGCGGAACGTCGCGTAGAACGAGCGGCCGGCCTGCCCCTGCGCCTTCGCCGCCAGCCTGTACGGCCCGGGCTCAGCCGCTGCCCTTCAGGACGCCGGAGAACCGCACGTCGTTCGAGCCGGGGATGCTGACCACGGTGAACGCGCCGGGGATCGCGACGTTGCGCGTGCACCGCTTGGCCTTCGCCTTCGCCTTGCCCGCGACGCACCCGGCCGCCGTGCGCACGCCGGGCTTCAGGGCGCTGACGCGGAAGTCGACGTTCGCGCCCGTGTCGAGCTTGAAGGTGACGAGCGCGCCACCGGCGGCGACGACCGTCGGGCCCTTGGGCAGCGCCTTGAACGTCTTGGGCGTGACCTTGAGCTGCGTCACGTCGGGCGCGATCTGCGTCGTCTGCGCCGCGGCGGGGGCGACGAGCAGAAGGCCGCACGCGGCGGCGAGGGCGATGCTGCGGGGAGCGTCCATGCGGCGGACACCGTATCGCGGCCGTGGCGCACGCTTGTCACTAGTGTCCGATCGCGGATGACGACCTGGTGGCGTGCATCACCGCGGATCGGCGCGCGCGAGGTGATCCTTGCCGCGCTCGGCAGCGTGCTGCTCGCGGTCGCGCTGTTCTGGCCGCTGGTGCTGCACCTGGGCACCGACATACCGCTGGACATCGGCGACCCGCTGTCGCAGTCCTGGCAGGTGGCGTGGGACGGCCACGCGCTCGCGACGCAGCCGCTCGACTTCTACCAGGCCAACCAGTTCTGGCCGCTGCGCAACAGCCTCGCCTTCTCCGACGCGCTGTCGGATACGCCCCGACCGGGCTGCTCGGCTCCGGGCCGCGCGCCGCGGTCGCGCGCTACGACGTGCTGTTCCTCTTCGCCGCGGCGCTGGCCTTCCTCGGCGCCTTCCTGCTCGCGCGTGAGCTCGGCGCACCGCCGTGGGCCGCGGCGGTCGCGGGCGCCGCGTTCGCCTACGCGCCCGTGGCGACTGGAGCAGGGCGGGCACCTGCACGTGCTCTCCAGCGGCGGCATCCCGCTCGCGCTGTTCCTGCTGCTGCGCGGCGCGCGACGCGAGCATGTCGGGCTGATCCTCGCGCGGCTGGGCCGTCTGCGCGTGGCAGTTCAGCCTCGGGTTCACGCTCGGGCTGCAGCTCGGCTACGTCCTGCTGCGTGCTCGGCGTCATCGCGGCGATCTGGTGGTGGCGCGGCCGGCCGGCCGCGCCCACCGCGGCGCGCGGCGATCGCGATGCTCGCCGGCGCGGGCGGCTTCGCGGTGATCGCCGTGCTGCTGGCACTCCCGTACCTGCAGGTCCTGCACGACCATCCCGAGGCCAAGCGCTCCGCGAGCCTCGTCGCGCGCTACTCGGGCCCGCCGCGCATGTTCCTCGCCGCGCCCGAGACGAACCTCGTCTGGAGCGGGGCCACCGGCGGTGTGCGCGACTCGCTCGACGTCGTCCCCGAGGAGACGCTGTTCCCGGGCCTGGCGATCCTGCTGCTCGCTCTGCGCGGGCCTGGGCTGGCGCGGCTATCCGCGGCCGCTGCGCATCGGGCTCGGCGCAGGCGCGCTGACGCTTGCGGTGCTGTCGCTCGGCTTCCAGGAGCACGGCGTCGGGCACTACCTGCCCTACCGGCTGCTCTACGAGGTGCTGCCCGGGCTGGCAGGGGATCCGCGTCCCCGGGCGGCTCCACACGCTGACGACGCTCCGCTGGCGCTGCTGGCGGCCGGCGGGGCGGCGCGCGCCACCGCCGCCCTGAAGGCCCGTCATGGACACCGGCTCGCCACGGCGCTGGCCGCCGGGCTCGTCGCGCTGGTGCTCGTCGAGGGGGCAGGGGTTCGGCATCGACCGCGGCGGCGAGGCGGTCGCCGGCTACCCGCACCCCCGCGCCCCGCAGATCCCGGCAGGCCTCTCCGGCGTGCCGGCTCCGCTGCTGCAACTGCCGGTCACGCCACCGGACAACCGCCGCTACCTGCTGTGGTCGACGGCGGGCTTCCCGAGGATGCTGAACGGGCGCACGAGCTTTGAGCCGCGATTCTTCGCCGACACGACGAAGGCCGTCGAGGGGTTCCCCGATGCCGCCTCCGTGGCGCTGCTGCGCCGCCTCGGCGTGCGCTCGGTCGTGATCCATGCCGACGCCGCCGCCGGCTCGCCGTGGGCGAACTGGGCGGCGCGGCCGGTCGACGGGCTAGGTGTGCGCCGCGAGCGGCGCGGACCGCTCGTGATCTACCGGCTCGACGGCTGAGCCCGATCGCACCGCGGCCCGCCGTTCGGCGCGCACCGCGACGAGCAGCGCGACGAGCGCCAGCACCGCCGCGCCCACCACGATCTGCCACGAGAGACCACCGTGGCTGATCGATCCGTTGGGTCCGGGGCCGGCGCTCAGGATCGCCCGCTCGCCGAACCGCGGGGCGATCACGAGGGCGAGCAGCAGCCACGCGGCGAGCGCGGCGAGCGCGGTCCGCAGGTCGCGGCGGACGGGAAGCGGGCCGGTGGCGAGCGCGCCGAGGATCGACGGCGCCGAGCAGCGCCAGCAGCACGGGCAACAGCGCCGGCCAGCCGTTGTCCGCACCCAGGATCGTCAGGACGGTGTGCTGGAAGTTGTCGTTCTTCAGCCGCGACCACCACTGCCAGATGTTGCCGGTCCCGATCAGCGGGTAGGTCAGCGTCGCGACGCCGATCGCCACGGCACTGCACGTGCTCAGCACGATCGTCGTGGCGGGGAGGCGCCGCCACGCCTGCACCAGGCCGAGCGACAGGAACGGCAGCACCGGGATCAGGAACCGCGGCCCCGGCGTGCCTCCGCCGAACGGCAGCCAGTAGCCGGTGTCGTAGACGAAGAATGCGAGCGCCAGAGCGGCGACGGTCCATGCCTCGGCGCGCAGGCCGCGGCGGTGCAGCAGCACGAGGCCGTAGATGCCGAGCGCGACGACCGGGGTCATCGCCAGCAGCCCGCGGGGCGAGATCAGCAGCTCCAGCGCGACGCGCAGGTCCGGCGGCCCGATGCCGAAGAAGCCGCCGGAGTTCAGGCCGAGGGTGTCGTGGCCGCTGAAGCCCTGCCGGTCGACGGCGTTGGCGTACGAGGTCGTCGTGATCGATCCGAACGCCCACAGGTTGTAGGCCAGCAGCGGCACCACCCCGAGCACGACGCCGCCGGTGTAGGCGACGCCGCGGGTCAGCAGGCCGCGGGCGCCTGCGACGACCGCACCCGGGCGCGTCAGCGCGTACACGCCGATGATCGCCCCGACGATCGCGAGCGGATACTCGGTCGTCACCGCCAAGCCCGCCAGCAGGCCGGCGAGCACCAGCAGCCCGAGGCGCTGCGGGCCCTGGCGCTCTCTCCACAGGACGGCGAACGCGCCGAACGCCAGCAGCGAGGCCAGGATGTGCCCGAAGAGGTTGACTGCGAACGGCATCACGAGCGTGGCCATCCCGAGCGTCAGCGCCGTCGCCGTTCCCAGCCCGGGCTCGATCCGATCGGTCACGCGGCGCACGAGCAACAGCAGCAGGACCGCGGGGATGACCGTTCCGAGCAGCCCGAGCGCCCAGATCAGCGGGGCCTGCGTCTCGAGCCGGCGTTTGATCTGCGCGGCGCGCGGCGCCGAGTAGCCGTAGGTCGCGACGTTCAGCCCGCGGTAGGTCCACTGCCGCGCCCCGCCGCGTCGTGCGCGGTCGGCCGCCTCGCGCGCGAGCTTCGAGCCGCCGGCCGCGTCGAGCACCTCGTGCAGCGGCAGCAGCAGGAATGGGAGCCCGGGCGCCTTGACGGAGAAGAAATGCCCGTTCGTGTACGACTTGTCGCGCGTCTCCCAGTGGTAGCGGTCGATCTGCGCGGTTCCGTCGCCCAGCGCCTTGACGAACGCGTAGTACGAGGTCTGGGCCCAGCCGAGCGACTGCATGACCATGCCCCACCCCAGGCCGAGGACCAGGATCGCGGCGAGCCCGAGTCGGCGGCGGCCACTGGCCTGATGGTTCGCGTCGGTCATGGCCGACCGCGGAAGATAGCGCTGGAAGCGCCGCACGCCGCCATCCGGCAGGATGCGGACATGGCCATGTTCGAAGAAGGGCACAAGATCTGGGTCCAGCAGGAGGACGGCTCGGCGCGGCCGGCCATCTACGTCGGGGAGGCCGGGACGGCGACCTGGTTCGGCGGCACGCCCGCCGGCTACGTCGTCTACCCCGACACGCGCTCGGGCGAGGAGGTCGCACTCGCGCGCATCACGCGCCGCGAGGACGACGCTCCGAACTAGCTGCCCAGGATCTTCGCCTTCAGCATCTGGAACTCGTCGTCGCTGATCGTGCCGGACTCGCGCAGCCTCGCCAGGCGCTCGAGCCGCTCGACGGGGTCGCCGGCGGCGGCGGGGACCGGGGCCCGGGCCGGGACGACCGGCATGGGCGATCCGAGCCCGAAGCCGGCGGGCGGATCAGCGGCATCGCTTCGCGCGCCGCGCCCGCCGCGCGTGACGAGTGCCGCCAGCAGCGGGAACAGTCCCATCGGCACGAAGACGACGAGCAGGATGATCGCCGCGAGCTTCGCCCCGCCGCCGTCGTCGTTCGCCGCCGGGCCGAATGCGGCCAGCGTCACCGACGCCGCCGCCCCGAGGAACGTGAACGACCACATCAGCCCGCCGAGGCCGAGCGCGGAGCGGCCCGCGCTCCCCTGGCGGGCGAACCCGGCGCTGTAGAGCCCGATCCCGAGCAGGCCGCCGAGCACGGCACCCATGATGCCGAGGATCTTCAGCCCGGTCCCGGGCGGGCACGGGCGGGCGCTGACGAACGGGCCGCCCGACGCACACGTGCCGATCCGCGTGACGCTGTAGAGCGACCAGCAGAACAGCACGACGGCCCCGGTGCAGATGAGCAGGCCGGCGAGGATCAGGAGCACCCCGGCGGCGCCGAGGCTCCGGCGCGGTGCGTCCTCGCCGCGCAGCGCGTAGCTCATCCGGCATGCCCCGGCCGTCCCGGACGCGGCGCGCGAGCGGGCGGCGGCGTGGAGCGCGCCGTCACCTCGCTGCGCGCCGCCTTCCGGATGGGATCATCGACCGCGCGGTGCTCCGCGCGGGCGAGGACGAGCGCCGCGAGGACGGTCGTGATGACCGCCCACGCGGCGAGCAGCGGGCCCTCGCGCAGAACGCGCCCCCCAGGGCGTCCCGCTGCGTCGTCCATCCCCCTCAGCTCGCGGGTGCGAACGTGAGATTTGTGCGATCGACCGGATCCACCTTGACCGCGTACTGGGACCCGGGCAGGTAGGCGGAGGTGTCCGAACCGGCGATCGTCATGCGCAGGGTCGTGGGGTACGGCTCGCCTCCGGCGACCGTCACGACCAGGTCCAGATCGAGCACCGAGTTGCCGGCGATGCGCTCGCCGGTGTCGGTGAAGTCCTTGAGGATCGCGTCGCCGTCGAGCCCCTCGGCCCACAGGCGGCGCATCTCGGCGCCCTTGGAGTTCAGGGTCGCGGCATCCTCGGCGGTGCCGGCCGGCATGCCGCCGGTGGCGCCCATGCTCGCCATCGCCTGCTCCTGCATCGCCTTCGCGTCGCCCATCGCGTCCTTCATGCCCTTGAAGAGGCCCATTCGTTCTCCCTGACCTAGATGCTTTCGAGGATGCGCGCCTTCTGCGCGTCGAACTCGCCGTCGGTGAGCAGCCCCTTGTCCTTCAGGCCCTGCAGCCGCTCGAGCCGGGCGACCGGGTCCTGGCCCTGCTGTGCGGCGGTGGCCGACGCCGGCCCGGCGGCCTGTGCCTGGGCGACGATCCCCGCCGACTGGGCGCCCTGGCCCTCCCAGTCCATGACGACGGTCGTCGGGTCGTTGGGGTCGACCTTCACCGCCACCGTCCCCCCAGGCTGCAGCAGCGGCGCCTGCATGCGCGGGACCGGCTGGCGCAGCACGGTCGTGTACGGAGCGTGGCCGGGCACCGTCACCTCGAGCTGGATCTCGCAGATCGGGTGCTCGTTCATCGTCCCCCCGGTGTCGGTGACGCTCAGCAGCCGCGCGCTGCCGGGGACGCCGCTCGCGCCGACCCGCTGCATCGTCTGGACCCCTTGGAGCGCGTCCCGGGACATCGCCAGCGCGTCACCCAGCTTCGGCCGGTCGTACTGCCTGGACATGTCGCTGATGTCCTTGAGATCCCGCATCCCCTTCATCAGTCCCATGCGACGGGATCCTGCCGCGACCGCGGCCGCTTGTCAGTATCGGTTCGGTCTCATTGTTCAGACGACGACCGGCTCGGGCTCCAGCGCGACGCCGAATCGCTCGCGCACCCGTGCGGCGATCTCGTCGGCGAACGCGATCAGCTCCGCGGTGGTGGCGCCGCCGCGGTTCGTCAGCGCGAGCGCGTGCTTCGTGGAGAGCCCGACGGCCCCGCGCCGCTCGCCCTTGCGAAAGCCGGCGTGCTCGATCAGCCACGCCGCCGAGATCTTCGTCCGCCCGTCGCCCTCCGGAAAGGCGGGCGGGGCGGCCCCCTCCCCGAGCTGCTCCCGCGCCCGTGCCCGCAGCGCCGCGAAGGCGTCCGCGCCCAGGATCGGGTTCGTGAAGAACGATCCGGCGCTCCACGTGTCGTGGTCGCCGGCATCGAGGACCATGCCCTTGCCGCGCCGCAGCGCGAGCACCGCCTCGCGCACCTCGCCAAGCGGCGCGCGGTCGCCCGGCTCGACGCCGATCGAGCGGGCGAGCTCGCCGTAGCGCAGCGGCTGCGAGAGCGAGCGAGCGCTCCAGCTCGAAGGTCACGGCCAGCACCACGTGGCGGTCCGAGCGCTTGAAGACGCTGGAGCGGTAGCGAAACCCGCAGGCGGCGCCGTCCAGGTCCTCAACGCTCCCGCTCACGCGGTCCAGCACGCGCACCGCCGAGATCGTCGTGGCGACCTCCTGCCCGTAGGCGCCGACGTTCTGGATCGGCGTCGCTCCGGCCGATCCGGGGATCCCCGCCAGGCACTCGACGCCGGCGAGCCCGCCCGCCACCAGGCGGGCGACCAGCGCGTCCCACGGTTCGCCCGCGGCGACGCGCACGCGTGCGATCCCGGCGTGCTCGGAGTCCTCCAGGCCGCTCGTGCGCACGAGGATCACGGTTCCGTCGAAGCCGGCGTCGGCGATCACGACGTTGCTCCCGCCGGCCAGCAGCAGCACCGGCTCGCCCGCCGCGTCACATTCGCGAACCACGGCGACGAGCTCGTCCTCGGTCTCGGCGCTCAGCATTCGCCGGGCGGGGCCACCCAGCCGCAGCGTCGTGAGCGGCGCCAGCGGCACGCCTGCGAGGGCCTCGGACACGGGCGCCAAGAGTAGTCGCCCGGCCGGAGCAGGCCTTCACGGCCCGCTGACCGTCTGCCACACTCGGTCCTCGGCACCGCCGGAAAGGAGACCTCGATGGGCCTCGATCTCGCTCTTGTCCGATTCCACGGCCAGTCCGCAGCCGAGTCTGCGTTCGGCCACATGCGCGAGCGCGGCGGCGACGCGCCCTGGGTCCACGAGGTTGCGCTCGTCCAGCGCCACCACAACGGCCGGATCGTGCTCCACGGGACGTTCGCCGGCCACTACATCGACGTCAACGAGGACGACCACTTCTCCCAGCCGGGCGCGGCCGTCGGTGCGATGACCGGAGCGCTGCTCGGGATCGTCTTCCTCGGCGGGCCGTTCGGCCTCGCTCCCGGCCTCGTGCTGGGCGGCGCTCGTCGGCGCGGAGCGCGGGAAGCCGGACGAGCTCGAGGACGAGCCCGAGGCACTCGTCGAGCGCCTGCGCGCCACCGTGCCGAAGGGGTCCTCCGCGATCGTGCTGCTCGCCGAGCCCGATCACGTCGACGCGATGCTGGCGCTCGTCGGCGACCGGGCGGAGGCGACGGAGCGCCGCAGCATCGACGGCGACGAGCTGCGCGCGCTGATCGCCTCGGTCGCCGGGACGCCCGCGGCATCCGCGGGCCCCACGACGAGCGGCGAGGCGGCCGCGTAGGACGTGGCTCAGGCCGGGAGCGCCGGGCTGAGCGTGCCGCTGGCCTCGCAGAGCTCCGCGAGCCGTGCGCGCCAGGCGCCGGCGCTCGCCCTCGGCCGCGGGAGTGCGGGCCTGGCCGGTGCGCTTGTCGACGAGGTTGAGCGCCTCGTCGGGGTCGCTCTCGAGGTCGTAGAGCTCGTACTCGGGCGCGGCCCGCCCGTCCGGGTCGAGGTAGACGGCGTACTTCCAGCGCGCGTCGCGCACGCAGCGGATCCGGTTGGGCTGGCCCGGAGCCTCCTGGAAGGCCGTCCCGGCCTGGTGGTCGTCGTAGGTGAACAGCACGGCGTCGCGGACGCTCTCGCTCTCGCCGCGCAGCAGCGGGCCGAGGTCGTGCCCGTCGAACCGCTCCGGCTGTTCCGGGCGCGCCGGCGAGGCCCGAGCAACGTCGGGACGATGTCGACGAGCGACACGAGCGCGTCGCTCTCACGCGGCGCCGGGAACAGCGACGGGCTGGACACCACGAGCGGCACGCGGATCGATCTCCTCGTAGGCGTTGAACATCTTCTGGCGCAGCCCGCCGTGCGAGAGCCCGAGCTCGCCGTGGTCGGACATGCGCGCGATCACGGTGCGCGAGCGCAGCGAGGCCTCGTCCGCCGGGATCACCGAGCGCGCGTCAGCAGCCGGCCGATCTTCTCGTCGACGACGCGATGCAGGTGCGCGTAGAAGTCGACGTAGTCCTGCTGGGCCTGCGCGGCCGTTCAGCGCACCCGAGGTACGAGGCCTGGCCGAGCTTCATCATCGACTGCACGCGTCGGCTTGTCGCGCAGGTCCTCGTCGAGCGTCGGCGGGCAGCGGCACGTCGAGGTCCGCGAACTCGCTCGCGGGTGTAGCCGCCCTCGGCGTAGGAGCCGGGATAGCCGAGCACGTCGTGCGGGTTGACGAGCGAGAACACGAGGCAGAACGGCTCGGGCAGGTCGGCCTGGGCGAGCCACGCCTCCATCTGGCGCGTGTAGTCCTCGTCCCAGCCCGGCCTGCGTCGTGCCGGCGTTGCCGCCGCCGAAGGTCTCGGCCTTCGCGTCGCCGCCGGCGTCCGGCGGCTCCCAGTCGGCGAAGCCGTAGTCGCGCTCGATCCGCTCGGGATCGGCGGCGCTCCACTCGCCGCCCGCCGACCGGCTTGCTGAGGTGCCACTTGCCCTTCAGCGCGACGTGGTAGCCGCGCTCGCGCAGCAGCGTCGCGAGCGTGTCGATCCCGGCCGGCAGCTCGGGCTCGTTGCCGCTCTTGGGTCCCAGTCCGCAGCGCGCTGCGCACGAACGACGCGCGCCAGGCGCCGCGCGGCACCTCGCCGCTGCGCGCCATGCCGGGCCGCGGTGCTGCAGCACGTCGGGGAGCGTTGCGGGGGTCGGGGAAGAGGTCGCCCTCGGTCAGCGTCAGCGTCACGCCGTGGCGCGAGGGGTACGTGCCGGTCAGGAAGCTGGCGCGGCTCGGCGAGCACATCGCCGTCGCGGTGAACGCGCGCGTGAACGTCATCCCGGTGCGCCGCAGCTCGGCGTCGTTGGGCACAGCTCGTCCAGCCACGCCGGATCCTGCGGCCAGTGCTGCGGCTGCGCGCTGCTGGTCGGTGATCAGCAGGACGAGGTTGGGCGGGCGTTCGGGCTTGGGCATGCGGCGCAGGACGCTAGTGCACTACCGGCCGCGCAGCGTCGCACCGCTCAGTGCGACGCAGGCGTCCCACAGCGCATCGCGCTCCTGCGGCGTCTCGCGCGTGCGCGGCAGCCGGTGCGTCGGGCGCTCGCGCCGGTCGCACCAGAACCCGCCGCTGGTCTGCCCGGGAGCGACCGCCGCGCCGAGCCAGACGATCGTGTCGGCGCCCTCCTGGGGCGTGCGCAGCAGCGGGCCCATCACCTGGTTGAAGCGCGGCAGCGACTCGGCCACCCCGGCCGTCGCCACCCACCCGGGGTGCATCGCGTGGACGCTCACCCCCGTGCCCGCGAGGCGCTCGCGCCCACTGCTCGGACAGGATCACCTCGGCGCGCTTGGTGCGCGCGTAGACGGCCGGCCCGTCCCAGTCGCCCGCGATGCGCTCGGACTGCAGGTCCTCGACGTCGATCCGCTCGGTGTACATGCCGCCGGAGGAGACCCAGACGACGCGGCTCGGCGCGCTCGCGACGAGCTGCGCCTCGAGCAGGCTCGTCAGGAGGAACGGGCCCAGCACGTTCGTCGCGAACGCGAGCTCGAAGCCCTCGCCGGTCAGGCTCCGCCGCGCGGGCAGGAGGCCGGCGTTGTGGACCAGGACGTGCAGCGGCTCCCCGGCAAGCCGAGCCGCGAGCGCGCGCACCGAGGCCAGCGAGGAGACGTCGCAGACCTCGACGCGCAGCCGGTCGTTCCCGGTCGTGGCGGCCAGCTCGTCGCGCACGCGCGCCCCCTTGCCCTCGTCACGCGCGACGAGGATGACCGCGGCCCCCAGGCTCGCGAAGCCGTGCGCGGCGGCGAGCCCGATCCCGGCCGTCGCGCCCGTGACGAGCACGACCCGGTCATCCATGCGCGGGAGGTCGCGCTGCCAGCCGGCGACGCGCCGCCGCACGCGCGGCCCGATCGCGGTGTAGCCGGGGACGACGGTGAGGTCCATCAGCGTGTCGAGCGCAGAGCCGAGCATGCTTCTCGAGCCTAGGACGGCTGGCGCACCGGCGCTGGCGGCGGATTACCCTCATCCGGTGCGCCGTCGCCTCCTCATGCTCGCCGTCCTCGCGCTCGTCGCGGTCCTTCCGGCCGCCGTCGCGCAGGCGGCCTCGCCCGCCGCCGTTCCCCAAGTCGTTCTTCTGGGGCGTGTCACTCGCCGGGTTCCAGTCCGAGATGGGCCAGGGCCGGGACCTCGACCGCGGCACGGACTGGTGGGCGTGGACCCACGACCGCGCGAACATCGCCGCCGGCGTCACGAGCGGCGACCTGCCGGAGAACGGCCCGGGCTTCTACCGTCGCAGCGCCGCGGACATCCGCCTGGCACGCCGGGGGCTGCACGCGAACATGTTCCGCCTGTCGATCGAGTGGAGCCGCATCTTCCCGCGCTCGACCGCCGCCGTGAAGACCGGCTCCGACGTCACGCTCGCGCAGCTGCAGCGCGCTCGACCGGCTCG
Organism: uncultured Solirubrobacteraceae bacterium; assembly: GCA_963781935.1. Lineage (GTDB taxonomy): Bacteria > Actinomycetota > Thermoleophilia > Solirubrobacterales > Solirubrobacteraceae > F1-60-MAGs163. The sequence continues at coordinate 50,431 of CAWAHX010000005.1, read as the reverse complement.
CCGACCATGGCGCGCTCGCGCACTACCGCGGCGTGCTGCAGCGCATCCACGCGGCGGGGATGACGCCGTTCGTCACGATCAACCACTTCACGCTGCCCTCCTGGATCCACGATCCGCTCGCCGTCCGCGACCGGCTCGCCGGAACGGATGCGAACGCCGCCCTGCCGAAGCTCGACAAGGCCGGCTGGCTCGACCACCGGACGGTCGATGAGTTCCGCAAGTACGCCGCCTACCTGGCCTGGAAGCTCGGCGACGTCGCCGACTACTGGGCGCCGCTGAACGAACCGATGGTGGTCGCCACGAGCGGCTACGCGAACATCCCCGGCGTCTTCGCGGGGAACTTCCCGCCGGGTGCGTTCACGTTCACCGGAGCGATCGAGGCGGTCCACAACCTCGCGCTCGCCAACGCCGCGGCCTACGACTCCGTCAAGCGCTGGGACCGGGACGACGCCGACCGCGACGGCCGGCGGTCCGTGGTGGGGCTCGTCCAGAACATGGTCGCCTTCACGCCCGGCGACCCATCCTCCCCCACGGACGTCGCCGCGACCCGGCATGCCGACTACCTGTTCAACCGCCTGTTCATCAACGCGGCGGTGAAGGGCGTCTACGACCTGAACGCGAACGGCACCGCCGACCCCGGCGAGCGCCGGCCGAAGCTCGCCCACAAGGCGGACTTCATCGGCGTGAACTACTACTTCCGCGGCCGCGTGACCGGCACGGGCGCGGCCCTGACGCCCCGGATAGGCGTCCTCGACTTCCTCCCGCGCACGGGCTACCGCTGGGCGGGCGCTCCGACCGCGCCCACATGCCCGACGAGCTGCAGCGACTTCGGCTCGGAGATCTACCCGGAGGGCTTCCGGCACGTTCTGCGGACGGCCTCGAGCTACGGGCTGCCGCTGATCGTCACCGAGAACGGGATCGCCGACGCCGCCGACCGGACGCGGCCGGGCTACCTCGTCCGCCACCTCCACGTGCTCCAGCAGGAGATCGCGAAGGGCATGAAGGTGCGCGGCTACATCGAGTGGTCGCTGACCGACAACTTCGAGTGGGTCTCCGGCTACGGCCCGAAGTTCGGTCTCTACGCCGTCGACCCGCGCACGCTCGCGCGCCGGCCGCGCACCGCGAGCGTCGGCGTGTTCCGCAGCATCGCGGGCGCCGACGCGATCACGCCGGCGCTGCTGCGCCGCTACGGCTGAGCGGTCAGAGCCGCGAGACCCCGTCGAGGACCAGCAGCACGCCGCCGAGCGCGAGCAGCAGCGCCAGCGCGCGCTGCCCGTGGCGGTCGATCGCCGAGTGCCAGCGCCGCAGTGTGGGCTCGGCGTGCTCGCCGGCGAACGTGGCGACGAGCACCGGGGCGAGAACCGTCACGCTGCCCACTGCGACGAACGCCGCGACGGCGAGCGCGGCGGCGCCCGTCGACAGATCCGCCTGCGAGATCTTCGTCCCGGCGTCGATCGTGAGCGCCAGGTCCTTGGCGTTCAGGAGCACCAGGATCACCCCCAGGCCGACGGCACGCGGCGGCGTGATGTCGTCGACGATCGCCAGCCAGCGGGCGTGCTGCCCACCGGCCGAGGGACCGTGGCCGCGACGACGCGTGACGACGAGCGCGCCGGCGAGCAGGCCGATTCCGATCGCGATCTCACCGGCCGGGATCCACGCCGGGATGTGGTCGCCGTTCGGCAGCGTGATCCCGGTCAGCGTCGTGACGGTCGCGACCAGCGCGAGCGTCAGCGCCCATCCAGCCAGGAACGCCCAGGCGTTGCGCAGCTCGCGCTCGGACAGCAGCAGCAGGAGAACGGCGATGATCGGGAACGGGCTGATCGCCACCCCGAGGGCCAGCGGCAGCACGTCTGAGAGCGCGGACCCCATGCCCGAGGATCGTCCCAGGCGCGCGGGCGGCAGGTTCGGAACCTGTCTCTGAGGGTGTTACATGGTGCGGCCGGCGTCCTCGCAGCACCGGCCGCCCATGCTCGCAGGGGTCCCTACGGGGCCACTGCCTCCGGCGCACGCGTCCCGAACACGTAGCCCTCCTCAGGCTCCAGCATCCCCCGGATCTGCTCGCGCAATTCCGCGGTGTCCTCGTGTCCATGAACCGACGCCGCGTGTTCCGCGGCGGCTCGGACGACTTCGTCCTCGTCGCCGACGATCGTCAGCGAGCAGTTGCTCTCGCTCGGGAACCGGCGGCAATCCGCCATCACTCGACCCATAGATGCTCCCTTCGTCGCCTCACAGCGAAGGTTTACTCCTCCCCGCCGCGAGTGGCAAGGCGCCGGTTCAGGGGAGCCGTCCGGTCTCGTTCCAGTGCCGGATGACGGGCGTCCCGTGTTCGAATCCGAGGACGCAGATCGCGGCGGTGCTGAGGAACAGCAGGGCGCCGGCCTCGGGTGGGAGGCCGAGCCAGCGCGCCGACAGGACGCGCAGGACGTGCCCGTGCGCCACCAGCAGCCACGTCCCGTCGCCGGCCAGCGCCTCGGCCACGAGCGGGTCCACGCGCGTGCCGACCGCGGCGGCGTCCTCCCCTTCCGGAGCGCCGTCGGCGAACAGGCTCCACCCGGGCCGCTCGCCGTGGATCTCGGCGGTCGTGCGGCCCTCGTACGCGCCGTAGTCCCACTCGAGCAGCGCGTCGGTCACCGCCGCGTGATCGCCGAAGCCCGCGAGCTCGCAGGTGTCGTGAGCGCGCTTCAGCGGGCTCACGCGCACCGTCGCGACGTCGAGCCCGGCGAGCCGTCTCCCGGCCTCGCGCGCCTCCCGCACACCGCGATCGGTGAGGCCGACGTCGGTGCGCCCCGTGTGCCTGCCGTCGCGCGACCACGGGGTCTCGCCGTGGCGCAGCAGGACGACGAAGCGGTCGGTGCGGGGGTCGGTCGGCGGCACGGCCTGCACCCTACGGCGAATGTAGGATCAGCCCGATGCGCAAGCCCTACCGCGCCGGCACGTTCAAGAAGGGCGCAAGCGGGCGCACCAAGGCGCTCGTGAAGGGCGCGCTCGCAGCGGCGTTCACCGTCAACGAGCTGAAGAACGCGCGCAACGCCGCACTGTCCGACGAGAGGCTGCGCGGGGTCGGCGACAAGCTGAGCGGGCTCATCTCGCGGACGCAGGGCCTGATCCCCGGGTTCAAGAACGGCAGCGTCGACACGGGCAGCATCGTCAAGCTCGCCGCCGGCGTCGGCGGCGTCACCGCGCTCGCCAGGCAACTCGGCATCAGCGTCCCCGACCTGCCGACTCCCGGCCTGGGCGGCTGACCGCCGCTCCCCCGCCCGTGACCCTGATCGACATCAGCGTCCCGATCCGGCCGGCGATGCCGATCTGGCCCGGGAACGCGGGCGTCGACCTGGAGCTGACGGAGGCGATCGAGCGCGGGGACGTCGCGAACGTCACCGCGCTGCGGCTCGGCGCGCACACCGGCACGCACGTCGACGCGCCGCGCCATTTCCTGGCCGACGGCACGACGACCGAGGCGATCCCGCCGGGCGCGCTGATCGGCCCGGCATTCGTCGCCGACGCCACCGCCGCGACGTGCCTCGACGGTGCCGCGATCGCGGCGCTCGAGGTACCCGCCGGGACGGAGCGCCTGCTGCTCAGGACGCGCAACAGCGAGCTGTGGGCGCGCGACGACTTCGCCCCCGGGCATCTGCGCCTGGACGCCTCGGGTGCCCAGGCGGTGCTGGACATCGGGCCGATCGCTGATCGGGATCGACTACCTCTCGATCGGCGACGAGGAAGCCCATCGGATGCTGCTCGGCGCGGGCATCGTCCCGCTCGAGGGCCTCGACCTGCGCGGCGTCGAGCCGGGGCCCTACCGGCTGATCTGCACCGCGTTGCGGATCATCGGCTCCGACGGCGCCCCGGCACGGGCGTTCCTCGAGCAGGCGTAGAGCGCCCGCCGCTCAGCTCGGCCAGAAGTCGTCCGGCGCAATGACGCCATCGCCGCCCTCCGGGCGGTCGGAGCCGATCGCGAGCAGCTCGAGGCCCTCGGGCCCGCCGGCGAAGGCGCGAACGGTCGCCGGGGCGACGCGCACGACGTCCCAGGCGCGCACGTCGACGACCTCGTCGTCGAGCTTGGCCTGGCCCGAGCCCGACACCACCACGTAGACCTCCTCCTGCTCGCGATGGCTGTGCCCGATCGGCGAGCGCACGTCCGCCTCGAAGCTGATCAGGGTCACGCCGATGTGCTCGGAGTCGATCTGGCTGCGCGCGAAACGCGCCTGAATCCCCGGCGCGCGGCCCCCGGAGGCGTCCTCGAGGTCCATGATGTTGCGGATCGTGTAGTCGGGCATGCGGACATCCTCGCATCCGGGCGATGAGTTCCTCCGCGCGGGCGGTCTACAGATCAGTGGATCCGACGACAGGAGAACGAGATGACCGACACACCGACGCTCTTCGTGTGCCACGGCGACGATGGCGGCCCGCGCATCCATCCGTGCCGTCGCGTGCAGGAGGCCCTGCGCGATGCGGGGATCGAGTACGACAAGGTGATCGCCGCCCACGGCAGCCCGATCCCGTTCCTGCGCAAGGGCTCGCGCGAGGACCTGCGCGCGGCGACCGGGGACACGAGGCTGCCGGCGCTCAAGCTGCCGGACGGCACGGTCCTGACCCACTCGCGCGAGATCCTCGCCTGGGTCGCCGGCGTGCGACCATCCGGGGATGACGACACGGGCAGAACTGCAGGAGCGACAGCGTCCGCTGAAGGAGCAGTACCGCGCTGAGCCACAGGCGGCGTGGGTGACGCTGTCGGCGAGCGGCACGCTCGGCGAGGGCGTCGCATGCTCGGTGAACACCGGCCGCGCGATCGCCGAGGCGGGCCTGCACCCGGCCTCCGGCGGGGACGGAACGCAGCTGTGCTCCGGAGACATGCTGCTCGAGGCGCTCGCGGCCTGCGCGGGGGTGACCTTGCGGTCGGTGGCGACGTCGCTGGAGATCCCGGTGACGGCGGGGACCGTGACGGCGGAGGGCGACCTGGACTTTCGCGGCACGCTCGCGGTCGACCGCGAAGCGCCCGTCGGGTTCGCGGCGATTCGCCTGCGCTTCGATCTCGAGACCGACGCCGACGACGAGCAGCTCGACACGCTGCTGCGCCTCACCGAGCGGTACTGCGTCGTGCTCCAGACGATCATCACGGCACCGGAGATCTCGGTGTCGCGAACGCGCGCCGACTAGGAAGACCCTCTAAGAGGGCAGCAGCGCCGATGCGGGGTGGACCGCCAGGCCGCGCGGCTCGGCCAGCCGTTCGAGCATGATCGCGGTGTCGGCGATCGGGACGCCGGTCAGGTGCTCGTCGCGCTGCTCGAACGACGCGACGATCGCGCGGATGGCCACGCCGTAGCCCTCGTGGTTGTCGAGCGCGATCGCGGTGATCGCATCGGCGGTGCGGACGAACGCCTCCGAGCCCTCGCGCATCCCTTCGGCGCCGCGCAGCGCCGCCGCGTCATCGTGCTCGATCAGCCCGCAGAGCGCAAGCACATACGCCCACGGCGGCGACTGCGCCTCCGGGCCCGCCTGTTCGCGGGCGAAGACGGCGTCCTGCGCGGCATCTCCGGCGATCACCGCCGCCTTCAGCATGCCGAGCAGCCGGCCGAAGCTGCGCGGCGGGGCGAGCATCCACGAGCGCCGGTAGGCGTCGGCGGCCGCCCGGAAGCCCGCGGACGCCCGTGGATCGCCGGCGAGCAGCAGCCGCTGCGCACCCGCCTCGAGCTCCAGCGCCTCGGCCAGGACGTCGGCATGGGGCCCCGCGGGCATCGTCGGCACCCGTGCAACGCTACGGCAGGGCGGAGCGCAGAGCCAGGATCCGCCGGACCGACGCCTCCAGCCCGCTGCGCGAGAGGTGGTGCGAGCGCACCGCCGTCGACCGTGGCATCGAGCGCGCGGCGCCCGTGCTCGGCCGACTGCGCGTACAGCAGCAGGTCGTTCCCGGCCGCGCTGGCGGCCAGCGCGAGCCGCGCGGGCCCGCCGTACGGCCGCAGCGCGACGACGTCGAGGTCGTCGGTGATGCTGACGCCCGTGAAGCCCAGACGCTGGCGCAGCTCGCCGGTGCTGATGGCGGGCGACAGCAGCGCCGGCCGCGTGCTCAGCGACGGGTAGCGCGCCGTGCTCGTCATGACGAGCCGCGCCCCGGCGGCCATGCCGGCGCGGAACGGCGCCTCGTCCGCGGCGCGCAGCGTCGCGCGTGACAGGCCGACCGTCTGGACGAGCGCATCCTCGTCGCGCGTCACGCCGCCCAGGCCGGGGAAGTGCTTCAGCGTCGCCGCGACGCCACCCTGCTGCAGTCCGCCCGCGAACGCGCTGCCCAGCGCCGAGACCGCCGCCGGGCTGGCGGCGAACGCGCGCTGCGTGCGGCGCTGGTAGCTGCCGGCCCGGCCGAGGTCGACGACCGGCGCGAGGTTCACGTTGATCCCCGCCCGGCGCAGGTTCGCCGCGGTCGCGCGGCCCTGGCGGCGCACGAACGCGCTGCCGCGGCGGCCCATCGACGCGGGCGATCCCGACGGCGCGCCGGGCAGGCGCTTCACGAGGCCGCCCTCCTGATCGATCATCGTCAGCAGCGGCGCGCCGAGCGGCCCGCGGGCCCGCTGCAGGCGGCGCATCTGCGCCGCGAGCGCCGCTCGCGAGCGGATGTTCGCGGCGAAGACGATCACGCCCCCGATCTCGCCGCGGCGCGCGCGCGCGAGCAGCGATGCCGGGATGCGGGTTCCGTGATACCCCACGACGATCCGCTGCCCGGCGAGCTGGCGCAGCGACAGCGAGGCGACGGGGTCGCGCACGCTCGCCGGCTGCTGGGGCAGCGCGCCGGCGAGGACGAGGGCGAGCAGTGGCGCAACGGCGTGACGCGAGCGATGCACCCGACCATCCTGACGCAGCGGTGCACGACCGCGTGCAGGTTCGGCCCAGCCGCACGCCGACACAGTCTCAACCGGTCTCCAGCCGGATCGATGGAGTTCCCCGATGCCCCGACTGACACGACTCCTCGCCGTCCCCTGCGCGATCGCCGCCGCGCTCCTCGTCTGGGGCCCGGCGAGCCTCGGCGCCGCGCCCGGCGCGACGCTACGCGGCCGATTCGCTCGGCGCGACGCTGTCGCGCCTGCTCGCCGCGGGTGCGCCCGGTCGACTCGCCGTTCGCAGGCTTCGTCCCCGTCGCCGAGGCCCAGGCCCCGGCTCCCCCGCCGCTGACGGACGTACCGGTCTCCGGTCCGGACCTCGCCGGCGGCGACTTCCCCGCGGTGCCGTGGGTCCGCGACGCCATCTCCACCGTGCGCCTGCGCAGCGTCGACATCGGCCGGCTCACGTGCGCGGTCGCGACGGCCGTCTGCCCCGCACGGGTCGCGCTCTACGCCCGCACCACCGGCCCGCGACTGACGCTGCTCAGCCGCAGGTCGCTGTCGGTCGCGCCGCACCGCGACGTCGTGCTGGACCTGCGGCTCGGCCCGCGCACGCGCCGCACGCTCGGCAACGGCACCGACATCCCGGTGCTCGCCGTCGTACGCGTCGACGGACGCGCGGACTGGTTCGCGCAGCGGCTCGTGCTGCGCGGCGGCGTGTAGTCAGGCGCGCTCGGCGCCGATCTGCTCGATCCGCTTCAGCAGCTCCGGGTGGTCGCCGCGCAGGCGGTTGAGGTCGAACTTCGTCAGGTGGATCAGCCGCATGTCGGTCGCCGCGGTGACCGTCGCGTTGCGCATGCTCTTCTGCAGCAGGCCCTGCTCGCCGAACGTCGATCCCGGACCCAGCTGCGCCAGCTCCTGGCCGTCGCGCTCGACGCGCGCGGTGCCCTCGTCGATGATCGTCAGATCCTGCGAGTAGTCGCCCTCCCGGACGAGGACCCGGCCCTCCTCGACGCTCTCCTCGGACACGGCGGCGCCGATCTGGCGCAGCGCGTTGTCATCCAGTCCGTCAAACAGCGGCAGCTCCGCCAAGCGCCTCATGTTCACAGCGATCGGGCCTCCTCGTAGTTCCTTGTGCGCACCCTACCCGGCCTCAGGTCAGCAGCGCCACGAGGACCGCGAGCAGGAACAGCGCGATCAGGTGGAAGGTCTGATCGACCATCACCGTGACGCCGCGCGGCGCCGTCGCGGCGTCGGTGTGCTTGACGTCCGCCATCCACCGCACGACCAGCCGGCCGTCGTCCTGGATCAGGTGCGGGAGGAAGATCAGCGCCGCCACGGCGAGCGTGCCCACCAGGCTCAGCTCGCCGCCGATCCAGATCAGGGCGGGGACGAACGCCAGCGTGTAGGCGGTCACGTGCGAGAACAGGGCGCGCCGCGCGACGGGGTCCCTGCCCAGGCCGCCGTGCTTGTACCGCGCCTGGAAGTCCGTCTGCAGCAGGAAGTCCCCGATCAGGTGGGAGATCACGAACACCATGAGTACTTCGACCCACAACACGCGCAGTCACCCCTGTCCGAGACCCTCCGGTTGCGACGGTCCCGCCGCGAGCGTCGCGAAGTATCCCGCAGCGGGGTGTGCGAAGCGTCACGGAGCGGGCGGTTCAAAGGCGAGCGTCGTCAGGAAATCGGCGAAGGCCCGGTGCGTACGTGTGGCGTCGCCGGTTGCGTCGAGGTCCATGAGGAGGCCACGAATGACGGCGAGCACGACGGTGGCCAGCTCGGGGCGGCCGAGGCTGCGCATGCCGTCCTCGAGCGGTGCGAGCCAGTCGGTGGTCGCGGCCCGCCGGAAGCCGGGCCAGAGTGGCTCTCCCGCGGTGTCGTGCAGCCGGCTGAACATGCGCAGGTAGGGCTCGCCCTGCGGCCCGGAGATCGCCGGCCACGCCCGGGCCAGGGTCACTGGGTAGGCCTCGTCGGGGCGCAGGCGGATGAGCTCGGTGAAGGCCTCGACCTGTCGCCGGCGGGCCTGTCCCAGGACCTCGCGGAGCAGTCCGTCACGGGTCCCGAAGTGGTAGATCAGCATCCGGCTCGAGGTGCCCGCGGCGGCCGCCAGCGGCGCGAGCCGATCAGGGAGCCCGTGCTCGAGCGCGTGGTCGGTGCAGGCGTCGAGAAGCCGCTGCCTGATCTGTGGCTGGCGGTGCCTGCCCATCAGGTCATCTTTTCACGTAACGGACAATACGTCTACGATCGCTCCAGATCAGATCGAGACATGATGAGGAGGTCATGATGAGGGTCGTCTTCGTGCATGGGGCATGCGTCAGGGACGGATCGTGGTGGTGGCACCCCACCGGTGAGCTGCTCGCCGAGCGGGGCGTCGCCAGCCAGGCCCCCGCCCTGCCCAGCTGCGGCGAGACGGGTGAGCCGACGAATGCGCAAGGACCCGGGCTGGCCGAGGACGTCGCCTCGGTCCGGCAGGTCCTGACCGCGAGCGATGAGCCGACCGTCGTGGTCGCCCACAGCTACGGCGGCATCGTCACCGCGGAGGCAGCGGCCGGCGTCGACGCCGTGCGCCATCTGCTGCTCGTGTCCAGCTACCTGCCCGAGGCCGGGCAGAGCCTGTCCTCGTTCGGCGGGGAGGAGCCCGCCCCGTTTCTCGACATCGATCCCGAGACCGGCACGTTCACCGTCCGGCCGGAGGCCCTGGCCGAGACGTTCCTGCAGGACTGCGATCCGGAGATCCAGCGGCAGGCCATGGACAGGACAGCCCGCCAGAGCCTGGCGGTCCTCGAGCAGGCGGTGCAGGCAGCGGCCTGGCAGCACGTGCCCTCGACCTACCTGATCTGCGCGCAGGACCAGGGAACCCCCGCCGAGCGGCAACGCGAGTTCGCCCGCCGAGCAGCCGGCGTCGTGGAGCTCGACGCCGGCCACCACCCGTTCCTCTCCCAGCCCGCCGCCGTCCGCGACCTGATCCTCGAACTGTGACGCGATGAATTCGGCTGCGTATCGCAGTCTCAGCACCGTAGCCAACCGATTGGAGTGGAGATGGGCAAGCTGCATCAGGTGGCCGACGGCGTCTGGGTCCGGCAGAGCGAGTGGGTCTGGACCAATTCCATCGCGCTGCGCGGGGAGGATGGGTTGATCCTGATCGATCCCGGCATCCACGGCTCCGAGTTGAACCACCTCGCCGATGACGTGGACCGGCTCGACATTCCGGTGGTCGCCGGGTTCTCCACCCATCCCCACTGGGACCACCTCCTCTGGCATTCCCGGTTCGGCGACGTGCCGCGCTACGCCACCCCCGCCGCCGCCCACGTTGCCGGTCAAGCCCGAGAGCGGGCGCAGGCGATGGCGGCGCAGAGCGCGTCCGGCATCCCGCTCGACCTGGTCGCGCTCGTCACCCCGCTGCCCGCGGACGGCGGACCGGTGCCGGGCGAGATCATCGAGCATCGGGCGCACGCTGTCGGCCACGCCGCGGTCCTCCTTGCGGACCGTGGCGTCCTGCTCGCCGGCGACATGCTCTCCGACGTCCTGATCCCGCTCTTCGACTCTCGCCAAGACGATCAGGTGGGAGCCTACGAGGCGGCGCTCGACCGGCTGGGTGAGGCCGCCGGGCACGTCGATGTCGTGGTCCCCGGCCACGGCGCCGTTGCCGAAGGTCGCGAGGTGGCGGCCCGGCTGGCCGCCGATCGTGCCTACGTCGACGCGCTCCGGCGAGGAGAGGAACCGGTCGACGCGCGTCTGGGGCCGCATGCGGACTGGCTCTCCGGCCCCCACGGGTCGAACCTGGAGCAAGCCCGAGGACGGTAGGTCACGGGGGACCCTGGCGCCGGTCTCGGCGAGCAGCCGCATCTCCTGCGGCACGCCGCCGAAGTAGCGCTCCACCGCGCTCGCCCTGACGTGCCGTTGGTGGCATCCATATGCTGGATGGCTCTCGGCGGCCGGCATTGGTCCACTGCCCCGCCCCACGAAGCGAGCCAACCCGATGGGTGCAATGACGTCATTCCCGGAGCAGACGCCGGAGCAGCGAAGGATCGCCCTGATCGCAGGCGTGTGGTTTGCGATCACCTTCATCGCCTCGATACCAGCGCTGTTCCTGTACAGGCCGCTGCTCAAGCACCACGACTACATCCTCGCAGTGGGCTCCGACACCCGCATCGCGCTGGGCGCGTCGCTGGAGATCGTCCTCGTGATCGCCAACATCGCCACCGCGGTCGTGCTCTATCCGATCCTGAGGCGCCAGAGCCAGAGCATCAGCCTCGGCTATGTCGCGAGTCGCACCATCGAGTCAGCGATCATCGCCAGTCGGCATCATCAGCGTCCTGTCGCTCGTGACCCTGCAACAGGACGTCGGGGGGCCGGGTGCGGCGAACGGCGCCTCGCTCGTCATCGCCGGACGGTCGCTGGTCGCCTTCCATGACTGGACGTTCCTGCTCGGCCCCGCCTTCTGCGCGGGCTTCGGAAACGGGATCCTGCTCGGCTACCTGATGTACAGGTCCGGCCTCGTGCCACGGGGCATGGCCATGCTGGGCCTGATCGGCGGCCCGCTGATCATCGCGTCGGGGGTCGCGATCATCTTCGGCGCCTACGACAACCCGTCCACGGCGAACTCCCTCCTCTCGCTGCCGGAGATCGCCTGGGAGCTGTCGCTGACCATCTACCTCATCGTCAAGGGGTTCAAGCCCTCTCCGATCCTCGGTCCGGACGCCATCGCGGGCTAGGTGCGACGCGCGAGCGGTCAGCCGGTCGCGTACTTGCGCAGCTCCCTCCGCGCGATGACCATCTTGTGCACCTCGTCGGGCCCGTCGGCGATGCGCAGCGTGCGCAATCCGGCGTACATCTCGGCCAGCGGGAAGTCCTCGCAGACGCCGCCGCCGCCGTGGACCTGGATCGCGCGGTCGAGCACCTTCAGCGCCGCGTTCGGGGCGATCACCTTGATCGCCGAGATCTCGTTGCGCGCCGCCTTGTTCCCGGCGGTGTCCATCAGCCACGCGGCGTACATGGTCAGCAGGCGCGCCTGGTCGAGCTCCATCCGGCTCTCGGCGATCCAGTCCTGGATCACGCCCTGGTCGGCGACCGGCTTGCCGAACGCGACACGTGACTGCGCGCGCCGGCAGAGCAGCTCGAGCGCACGCTCGGCCACGCCGATCGCCCGCATGCAGTGGTGGATGCGGCCCGGCCCGAGCCGCGCCTGGCTCATCATGAAGCCGCCGCCCTCCGGCCCGATGAGGTTCGCGACCGGGACGCGCACGTCCTCCAGCAGCAGCTCGCAGTGCGTCTCGCGATCCTGGTAGCCGAACACCTTCATGTTGCGCACGCGCGTGACGCCCGGAGTGTCGAGCGGCACGAGGACGAAGCTCTGCTGCGCGTGCGGGCGGGCATCCGGATCGGTCTTGCCCATCACGATCAGGATCTTGCAGCGCTCGCGGCCGGCGCCGGAGGACCACCACTTGCGCCCGTTGATGACGAACTCGTCGCCCTGGCGCTCGATGCTGGTGGCGATGTTCGTCGCGTCGGAGGAGGCGACGTCCGGCTCGGTCATCGCGAAGCAGGAGCGGATCTCGCCCTCGAGCAGCGGCGCCAGCCACTGCTCCTGCTGCTCGGGCGTCCCGAACATCGCGAGGATCTCCATGTTGCCGGTGTCCGGTGCCGAGCAGTTCATCGCCTCGGGAGCGAGGTGCGGGCTGCGGCCGGAGATCTCCGCCAGCGGTGCGTACTCGGCGTTCGAGAGGCCCTCCGTCCACTGCGTCGCGTGCGGGAGGAACAGGTTCCACAGGCCGCGGCGCCGGGCCTCGACCTTCAGGTCCTCGATGATCGGCGGATGGAACTCCGGATCGCCGGAGTCGTGCATCTGCTGCTCGTAGACGGGCTCGGCCGGGTAGACGGCCTCGTCCATGAACTGCAGGAGCTTCTCCTGCAGTGCCGTCGACTTGTCGCTGAGGTTGAAGTCCATCGCTCAGCCCACCAGGGTCGCGGCCGCGGCACGGGCGACGCGGGCGCGCGAGGCGCCGGCGCCGGACAGCAGTGCTGCGTCGAGCTGTGCGCGCTTGTAGAGCCAGTGGACGTCCGCCTCCCACGTGAACCCGATGCCGCCGTGCACCTGGATCGCGGACTGCGTGACGCTGCGCGCACCGTCGGATGCGGCGGCCTTGGCCATCGCCGCGGCGAGCGGCAGCTGCGCCGGGTCGGCGTCCGCCGCCCACGCACCGAAGTACGTCGCCGATCGCGCGCCCTCGGTGTCGAGCAGCATCTGTGCACAGCGGTGCGAGACCGCCTGGTAGGCGCCGATCGGCGTGTCGAACTGCCTGCGGTCCTTGGCGTAGGCGATCGACATCTCCATCGCGCGCTGGGCGATCCCGACGAGCTCGGCGGAGAGCGCGACCTCGGCGCGGTCCAGGCCGGCGGCCACGTCGCCGCCGAGCGGCTCGCCGCCGCTCGCGGCCACACGTGCGTAGCGGCGTGTCGGGTCGATCGACTCGACCGGGTCGACGTCGGCGGCCGAGCGCTCGACGAGCGTCGCCGAGCCGTCCTCGATCAGCACGATCACCGCGGCACCATCGGCGTCTGGCACGAGCGGGGCGTCGTCGCCGCGGACGCTGCCGACGGTCGCCGTCGCCTCGCCGCTGGCGATCCCCGGCAGCCAGCGTGCCCGCTGCTCGTCGCTCCCGGCGTGATCGATCAGCAGCCCGCCCAGCGCGTTGGACAGGAAGGGCGAGTTGGCCACGGCGTAGCCGAGCTCCTCCATCAGGATCACGAGCTCGACCTGTCCCAGCCCGGCGCCACCGTGCTCCTCGTCGATCGCGATCCCGGTCCAGCCCAGGTCGCGAAGCTCCTGCCACAGGGCGGCGTCGTAGGTCCTGGACTCGGCGGCCTGCCGGACGCGCTCGAAGGTCGAGCGCTGGGCGAGCAGGTCGCGCGCGGTGCGCTTGATCTCGTGCTGGTCATCGGTGAAGTCGAAATTCATGACGTGTTCTCCTAGCGACGCGGGAGGCCGAGCACGCGCTCGGCGACGATGTTCTTCAGGATCTCGGTGGTGCCGCCCTCGATGGTGTTGCCGCGCGAGCGCAGCAGCTCGTAGCTCCAGGGCGAGTCGCTCAGCAGTGCCTCGGGGCCGAGCAGGTCGGCGGCGTACTGCATCAGCTGCTGGTTGGTGTCCGACCACATCCACTTGGTCAGCGAGCCCTCGGGGCCGGGCTGGCCGTACTTCATCGTGGCCGTCAGCCCGCGATAGGCCGTCAGGCGCAGGATCTCGCAGCGGATGTGGAGGTCGCCGAGCCTGTCGGCGACGACCGGGTCGTCGAGCAGGCCGCGCTCGGCGGCGATCTCGGTCAGCTCGTCGAGCTTGACCTTGAGGCTCACCTGCAGCCCGAAGGCCAGGCCCGCGCGCTCGTTCATCAGCGTCGTCAGCGCGACCTTCCAGCCGTTGCCGACTCCGCCGACGACGTTCGCGTCGGGGATTCGCGCCTCCTCGATGAAGAGCTCGTTGAACTCGGACTCACCGGTGATCTGCACCAGCGGCCGGACCTGCACCGCGTCCTGCTCCATGTCGAGGATGAAGTAGGTCAGGCCCTTGTGCTTGGGCGCGTCCTGGTCGGTGCGCGCGACGAGCATGCACCACTTGGAGTACTGCGCGCCACTGGTCCAGACCTTCTGCCCGGTGACGACCCACTCGTCGCCATCCTTGACGGCGCGCGTCTTCAGCGCGGCGAGATCCGAGCCGGCCTCGGGCTCGCTGAAGCCCTGGCACCAGATCTCGTCGGCGGACATGATCGGCGTCAGGTAGCGGTCCTTCTGCTCCTCGGTGCCCCAGGTCATCAGGGTCGGGCCCGCCAGCAGCAGCCCCAGGACGTTCGCCGAGAACGGGGCGCGGGCGCGGGCGATCTCCTCGTAGAAGATGGCCGCCTCGACGAGCGTCGCGTCGCGCCCGCCGTACTCCTTGGGCCAGTGGACCGCGGCCCATCCGCCCTCGTAGAGCTTGCGCTGCCAGTCGCGGCGGAAGGCGTAGCCCTCGTCCTCGCCATCGGGGGCCGGGCCGGGGTGATTGGCCTGGATCCATTCCCGCAGCTCGTCGCGGAAGGCCAGCTCACTCTCGTTGAACGTCAGATCCATGTCATGGCTCCTGGTGGGTGGTGGGATCCTCGCCGGGGCCGGCCAGGATCGCGAGTGCGCAGTAGGTGAAGGTGGGCTCGAGCTCCTCGAGCGTGTCGCCGCGGCCGGCCCGCACGTGCTCGGCGGCGAGCTGGTCCAGGCCGGCGGCGAGGACGAGGAACGTCTCGCGCGACGGCGCCGGGGTGCCGGGGCGCACGCGCTGGTGGATGCGGCGGTAGCCGTCCGCGAAGCGCACGAGCGCCTCGCCGCGTGCCGCCAGCGCGGCGTCGCCGGCGCGGTGGATCTCGAGCAGGTAGGTGCGTGCGAAGAGCGGCTCCTCGCTGAACGTGAGGAGGTACGCGCGGTTCGACGCGCGCACCTGGGCGCGCCAGCCGTCGGCGGCAGCCCCGCGCGCCGCCCTGCGGATCCGCTCGATCAGGACGTCGACGCCGTGACGGTAGGCCTCGACGAAGCACTGCTCCTTGCTCTCGAAGAGCTCGTAGAACGTGGTCCGCGAGACGCCGGCGCCGCGCACGATCTCGGCCACGGTGGTGGCGGCGTACCCGCGCACCGCGACGACCTGGGCTGCCGATTCGAGCAGTCGCGCGCGCTGGCCCGCGCTGACCAGGTCGCTTGCGGCGAGGCGGTGCTCGACGTCGGGATGGCTGGCGACGAGCGATCGGTCAGGTCGGGCGGCAGCCACGATCGCCGGATTGTACCCCATGAGTACACCATGCGTACTCCATAGTCCGGTCCCTATACGGCGACGGGCTCCTCGCGCGGCGCGATGGGCGCGGGCTCGACCGGCTCCGGCGGCTCCGCGCCGCCGCCATCGGTCTCCGGGGGCGCGCCGGTGCCGGGCGCGGTCGGCCACCATCCGCGATTGCCGAGCACGGCGGCGGCGGCCGGCAGCATCAGCGGCCGGACGATGAACGCGTCGATCACCACGACCGCCGCGACGCCGATGCCGAACTGCTGGACGGGGATGAGATCCGAGAACGCGAACGGCAGGACGGCGGCGACCATGACGAGCGCCGCGCCGGTCGCCGTGGCGGCCGTCCCGCGCAGCCCGAGGCGCATCGATTCGTGGGCGTCCCCATCACGGGCGAAGTACTCCCGCGCGCGTACGAGCAGGAGGACCTCGTACGTGGCCGTCACGCCGAACATGATCGCGAAGATCCCGATGATCGACATCGGATCGATGTACCCGGGGCCACCGAGGATCCGCCCAGAGCCGCTGTAGAGCAGCGTCAGCAGGCCGAACGCCGCGCCGACGGTCAGCAGGTCGAACGCGACCGCGACCATCGGCAGCAGCACGGCGCGCAGCGCGATCATCAGGAACAGCATGACCGCGAGGGCCACGATCGGCACGACGAGCAAGATCCGCGACTCGGTCACGCTGCGGAAGTCCGAGAGGAATCCGGCCGGACCGCCGACGGCCACCGTGGTGCCGCTGGTGCGCGCGAACTGCTTGCCCACGCGACGCAGGTCGGCGCCGAGCTGCTGCGTGCTCTGCGCGCTGGCCCCCTCCTTGGAGATCACGACGATCTGGCCCGCATCGCCGCCGCGCTTCAGGTTGACCGCGAAGCCCGCCTGCGCCTGGTCGGACGCCGGCGCGCCGGCGATCGCTGCGAGCACGAAGTAGCCGGAGTCGAACAGGCCGGGCGACTGCTTCTTCAGCGTCTCCAGGTCCTTCGTCGAGGGGATCGACGAGCGCGCCTTGACCACCGCGGCCTCCATCGTCCCAAGCCCGGAGGCCAGCTCGCCGGCCGGTCCGACGCCCGAGCTCAGCCCCGACTGGAGCTGGCCGGTACCGGATGTCAGCTGGCCGAGCCCACTCTCCAGCGCCCCGGCGCCGTTGCGCAGCGTCACGAGACCCGAGGTGAGGTCGCCGCCGCCCGCATTGAGCTTCGTCAGGCCGCCCGCGAGCTGGCTGTTGCCGCTCTCGAGCTTGGCGATGCCGGCGGCGAGGTCGGTCGACCCCGAGTAGAGCCGGCTGAGCCCGTTGGCGAGCTGCGCCGTCTGATCGGCGAACGCCGCACCGACGCTGGCCGCCGACGATGCCGACGACGACGCGCCGCCCAGCGTGCTCGAGACGCCATCCGCCGCCGCCTTGGCGTTGTTCAGCGCGCCGACCGCCGCGCCGTAGCCCGGATCGTTCTCGATGCCCGAGATGCCCTTGACCGCCGCGAGCGCGTTGTCGATGTCGCTGGCCGTCGAGGCGGCCTGGTTCTTGCCGGATGCGATCGCCTTGCTGGCCGCGCTCGAATCGGCGGCCATCTGGCGCACGAGTGGCAGGCCGGCCTGGAGCGGCGCGTTGGCCGTCCCGAGCCCGCCCTGCAGCTGCTTGGATCCGGAGAGCGCCTGGCGCGCGCCGTCGCGCAGCGAGATCGCTCCCGCCAGCGCCGACTTGAGCCCGACGGAGATCGCCGATGCCCCGCTGCTCGCCTGGGTGAGTCCGCCGCGCAGCTGTCCGGCGCCGGACTGCGCCGTGCCGGAGCCGCCCTTCAGCTGACCCGCGCCACTGCTCGCGGCAGCGAGCCCGCTGCGCAGCTGCAGGGCGCCGGCCCCGGCCAGCCCGAGGCCGTTCTTCAGGCGCAGCAGATCCTTCTTGGAGCTCTTGGCGACCACGGCCGACTGGTTCAGTCCCGCCGGCACCTTCTGGAGGTCCTTCGCCTGCACGACGAACGTGCCCGGCCCGACGACCGCGTCCACGCGGTCGTCAGCGGCGATCTGCTTCTCGAAGCGGCCGATGCGCCGCAGCAGCGCGGTCGTCGTGATCGGCTCCTTGCTCGAGACGACGAGCACGTTGTACGGCGTCGGCCAGCCCGCGCCCATGGCGCGCGAGACCTGCTCGAAGCTCTGGCGCGCCTGCGAGGACGCCGGGAGCTGGCGGACGTCGGGCGGCCCGGACTGGATGTTCAGCAGCGGCACGCAGAGCACGACGAGCACGGCGGTCGCGAGCGCGCCGATCGCGACGGGCCGGCGCACGATCGCGTCGCCGACGGCCACGAGCCGCGCCCAGGCACGGGCGAACGGGCCCCAGCGGTGCAGGTGCCAAACGTCCAGCCGGTGCCCGGCGAGGACGAGCACCGCCGGCAGCACGGCGACCGCCGCACCGACGCTGAGCAGCGTGCACAGGAGGACGCCGATGCCGAGCGACGAGAGGATCACCGTCGGCGCGATCGCGACCGCCAGGAGGAGCGAGAGCGTGATGGCGGTGCCGCCGTAGAGGACGGCCCGCCCGGTGGTCGCCACCGAAGCGGTGGCCGCGTGCGCCGCGTCGCTGCGCGATCGTTCGGAGGTCTCCTCCTCACGGAACCGGCGCACCAGCATCAGGGCGTACCCGACCCCCAGCGCAAGCCCGGTCATCGAGCCCAGCGCCACCGCCGTCGGGTCGACCTCGCTGACCCTGCCGAGCAGGGTCATCACGCCGAAGCTCACGAAGACCGTCGTCACGCCGAACACCGAGATGACGAGCGCGGACAACGGCGAGCCCAGCAACAGCATCAACAGCACGAAGAGGATCGGGATCGCGTACAGCTCGGCGTGCTTCGTGGTGCTGATCGCCGAGTCGCGCAGCGCGCGGTCGAGCGTCGGCTGGCCGGTGACGTAGGAGCGCACGGGGCTGCTGATGTCGCGGCGCACGAGCCGGTCGATCTGCGGCTGCACCGTCTTGACCATCGCCTTCTCCGAGCGCGCGACCGAGACGACGATCATCGCCGTGGTCGGCTTCGGGCGCAGCGCCGCAGCCGCGCTGCCGCTGCTCCAGGCGGACATGACGCGCATGTCCGGGACGCCTCGAGAGGTCGAGCACGAGCTTGGGCCCCTGGGCGTCGAGCTGGCGCGCCGGCCCCTGCAGCATGATCGGGACGAGGACGCTCGGTCCGAACCGCGAGTCGGCCAGCGTCTGGGCGCGCGAGGACTCCGAGCCGGCGACGACCGTGACCTGCGGCGAGAGCCCGCCGGAGATGTTCAGGCCGATCGCGACCATCACCGCAGCGAACACCGCCCACGCTGCGAGCGTCGCCTTGGGGTGCCGGACAGCAATACGGGCAAGGTGCAACACGTCGACGTCCTCCTGCTCCTCCTGCGTGACTGGGTCACCCACGCTACGCCTGGTCAGACGGTCCGGCATCCGTTCTTTCCACGCTGCACGCACCCGGTGATCCGCGGATGCGACGCGGGGAAGCCAACGTCGAAGTCGGCACATGACGACCCAGTCGGCCGCCCCGAGCAGCGCCGCACCGGCGAACCTCGCCGACATGGCTCTCGTCGCCGTCCGGAGCCACAGCGGCCCGGCCCTGCGCTACAAGCGGGACGGGCGCTGGGTCGACCTGTCCTACCCCGACTTCGGTGCTCGGGCGGCCGCGATCGCCGCCGGGCTGGTCGCGATCGGCATCGGGCCGGGCGACCGCGTGGCGATCCTCGCCGGCACGATCCCGGAATGGACGATCGCGGACATCGGCATCCTCTTCGCGGGCGGAGTCGTCGTACCGGTGTACTTCACGAACTCGCCGCGTGAGTGCCTGCACGTCCTGGCCCACTCCGGCGCCCGGGCGGTCTTCTGCGAGGACGATGCGCAGCTCGCGAAGATCGACGAGATCCGCGGCGAATGCCCGGAGCTGGAGCACGTCCTCGCACTCTGCTGAGACGCCGCTCGGCGACAGCGCGATGTCGCTCGATGAGCTGATCCGCCGCGGCCGCGACGCGGCGCCGGAGGCCGTCGCCGCGGCCCGTGCGGCGCGCACCGTCTCCGACCCGGCGACGATCGTCTACACGTCGGGGACGACCGGCCCTCCGAAGGGCTGCGTCATCACGCACGGCAACGTGCTTGCGACGATCCGCATGTACGAGGCGCAGCTCCAGCTCGTCAACGACGAGCACCCGGTGGTCTACATGTTCCTGCCGCTCGCGCACGTGCTGGCGCGCGTCGTCGAGCTCGTCACGATCCAGGAGGGTGGGACGCTCGCATTCTGGACGGGCGATCCGCAGCGCCTGCTCGAGGACCTCGCCGAGGTCCGGCCGACGCACTTCCCCTCCGTCCCGCGCGTGTTCGAGAAGATCCACACCGCGGCGACCGTCGGCGTCGAGTCGTCCGGTCCGCTCCAGCGCCGCGTCTTCGGCTGGGCGATGGGTGTCGGGACACGGCGCACGCGCGCAGCCGCGCAGGGTCGCCGGCCCGGCGCGGCCGACCGGCTGCTCGCCCCGCTCGCCGACCGCCTTGTGTTCGACAAGGTCCACGCGCTGTTCGGGGGCGGCCTGCGGCGCGCGCTGACCGGCGCGGCGCCGATCGGCCCGGACGTGATCTCGTTCTTCGACGCCTGCGGAATCCCGCTGCTCGAGGGCTACGGGATGACGGAGACGTGCGCCGCCGCGACCCTCAACACAGAGGAGGCGCGGCGCCCGGGAACGGTGGGGCGCGCGCTCGAGGGCGCCGAGCTGATGATCGCCGGCGACGGCGAGGTGCTGATGCGCGGCCCGAACGTCAGCCCCGGCTATCACGGCGACGAGGAGCCGCGAGCGTTCCGACGCGCTCTACGACGCTGAGAAGGCCTTACGCCGGCCCGACGCCGAGCTCGGCGAGCGTCGCCTCGAACGCGTCGACGAGCTCCGCGGGCTCGGGGACCAGGTGCCCGTCGGTCATGAACCCGACCGTCACACGCCCGTCGTAGGAGAAGACGCTGATGCTCATGCCGACCGAGCCCGAGCACGGCGCCCACACGAGGACCCCGGCGACCGGCACGCCCGCGAACGAGATCGGCTCACGCGGGCCGGGGACGTTCGTCAGCACCATCACCGCCTTGGCGGACATCAGGTCGATCACGAGCGCCTCGAGCGACGCCGGCACGCGGCCCATCGCGTCGAGCATGCCGTAGGTCACCTGCCCCTGGCGCGAGCGCTTGAGCTCGAGCATGCGGGTGGCGACCTCGTCGAGGCGCTCTGCGCCGTCCGCGACCGCCGCGGGCAGGCTCAGCAGCACGAGGCCGAAGCGGTTCCCGAGGTCGCGCGGCAGTGGCTCGTCGAGCGGCCGCAGGTTGAACGGCACCATCGCGTGGATGTCCTGCGCGTCGCCGTCGTGCGCGAGCAGGTAGGAGCGCATCGCCCCCGTCACGCCGGCGACGAGCACGTCGTTGACGGTGGCGCCGCGCAGGTGCCCGGTCCGGCGGACGTCCGGCAGCGACAGCGGTCGCGACCACGCGGCGCGCCGTGCGGTTCCCAGCGGGCCGTGGACCGCCGAGTCACGCTCGGCCGGAGAGGTCAGGAGCTTCAGCAGCGCCTCGCCGTAGGCGCCGCCCTGGTGGAGGATGTCGGTGACGTGGCGTGGGTGCAGGATGCTCTCGACGGTCTCGTGGATGCCGGTGCCGGCGACCGCGCGCCCCGCCGCCGCGCCGCCGCGCAGCGGCGCCGCCACGCGGTCGAAGGTGCTGCGCTCCTGCGATTCCACGCCGTCATCAGGCTCCTCGAGGCCTGAGGGCCGGCCGCTCGCGTCGTCCGTGAGCGACAGCATCACGCGGGCCAGCGCGATGCCGTCGGCGATCGCGTGGTGCATGCGCGTGACGATCGCGCAGCCCTCGCCGTAGCCGTCGAGCAGGTACATCGCCCACAGCGGGCGCGAGCGGTCCAGCGCCTCGGACATCAGGCCGCCGACGGTGCGCTGCAGCACCTCCTGATCGCCCGGCGCGGTGAGCGCAAGATGATGGATGTGCAGGTCGAGGTCGAAGTCCGGGACGTCCTCCCATGCCGGCCCGGTCACGCCCTGCGCGATGCGCTGCTTGAAGCGCGGGAAGCTGTCGACGAGGCGCTCCTGCACGACCGCCCGCAGCGCCTGCTCGTCGATCGGCGCGTCGAACCACAGCGCGGACGTGATCACCATCAGGTTCGTCGGGCGATCCATCTGCAACCACGCCGCATCGGGATGGCTCATCGCGTGATGTGTCGCCATCTGGGCCTGCCTCTCAGGATGCGGCCGGAACGACGAGCACCGGCGCGTGGGCATTGCGGGTGACGTGGCCGGAGACGCTGCCGAGCAGGACGCGCGCCAGAGCGCCGTGTGCGCGCGATCCGATCACGAGCAGGCCGACGGCCGACCGCGTCTCGTCGATCAGCTCACCCGCCGGATCGCCCGAGCGCTGGCTGCCGTCGACGGCGACGCCCTCGCCCGCCAGCTCGCGCGCCACGGCGATGCCCTCTTCGAGATTGCTGTGCACGCCGCCGAGCGGCCGGTGGGCGAGCCCCGGGTTGACGTGAACCACGCGCAGGCTCAGCCCGGACACGAGCGCGAGCTCGACGGCGTGGACCATCGCGGCGCGCGAGGCGTCGGTTCCATCCCAGGCGAGGCCGATCACCGGGGGATCGATCGACGGGTCCTTGCGGAAATGGGGCGGTGCGATGGCGACCGGGCAGGGCGCGCCGTTGATGACCTGGTCGGCCGTGCCGCCGAGCAGCACGCGACCGAGGGATCCGTGATGGCTCGAGCCGAGCACGAGCATCGAGGCGTTCTGGCGGCGTGCGAGGTCGTGCAGCCCCGCCGCGACGCGCATGTCGAGCACCGGCATCACGTCGACCGAGCCGTCGGGCACGGCCGCGAGGACGGCCGTCGTCGTCTGCTGGACCACCTCGCGCACGTGCAGCTGCTCGGCGCGCGTCGCGCCGGGGTGCTCGGGAACGTCGGGGATCACGCGCGCGACCAGCAGGTCCCGGTCGGTCAGGCCGGCGAGCAGGTGCGCCAGGGCGAGCCCGTCCGCAGCCTCCTGCGAGGCCTTGTACCCGGCAATGACGACGTGGCTGTCAGCGCTGGTCATCGACGCACCGTACGCGTGCGCGATGTCCGCGGCATCCGGGGTTTCTCCGGACGGGCCGCCGTCAGCGCCGCACGCGCGGGTAGCGCAGCGGCTTGCCGCGGATGAACGTGACGTACGCCTTCGTGACGACGCTGCCGGTCGCCTCGTAGGTCGTCCCGGCCGGGCACGTGCCGCCCTGGAGCGTCCGCAGTTCTCCGTCGCGGAGGAGGTCGCGGTGCCCCGCGCGGTGATCCGGCGGCGCTTGGGATTCAGCAGCGCGGCGAGGTCGACGGGGATGCGCACGTCGGCGAAGGTGGCGTTGGGCATCGACTTCGCTCCCGGGCTCGAGGTCGTTCGCCCCGTCGAAGTCCGGGCACGGCTTGAACGCCGGCGGCTCCGCGTAGGACCCCCAGTGCAGGCGCAGCTTCGATCCCCGCAGGTCCAGCTCGGGGAACTTCCCCTCGACCTTCCGGCTTGCCGCAACCCGGCGGGCTCGGTCCGCGGTACCGCCGCCGGTCTCGGTGACGATCGACCAGGTGCTCGGGAAGTAGACCGTCGGGGCGCACTCCGATCCGAAGACCGACTCGCTCGCGGTGCCCAGCTTCGTGACCGTGCCCTCCATCCCCAGGCCGGCGACCGCGAAATGACCGGGCGTTGCCGGGAGGGTCGAGAACGACGCGCCCCTGCCGGCCTCGAGCAACTCGGCGTCGTCGGAGCCGTTCCCCGTCCCGGTGCGCGAGCAGCCCTCGCTGGTGCTGCTCGTATGGTGGGTCCAGGTTCGGTGCTGCGTATAGGACACCTCCACGCGGAAGTTCTGGCACAGCTTCCCGGGGCGGCAGGCCTTCAGCGACGACGACGCCTGGCTCGCCTGCGCCCCGAGGCACGACACGAGCGCCGAGAGCACCACGCGAGCGTCCCCACGCGCATCGACCTGCGGACAGCAGCCAGCATCGTCGGCCTCCCAGCGAGGTCCTCGGTACCCGGACGACCACCCTATCCGCGGCCGTGGACGCGGATAGGCGTGCGCAATGACGGGCGATCAGCAGGGGTCGGTCTGGACGTCCGGGACGTGGTGATCGCACGCGGCGGCGGGAACGTCGACGCGCAGCGGCCGCCAGCCGCTCGAGCGCAGCTCCTGCACGGCGCGCTCACGCGTCGGGGCCTCGATCACGCCGTCCTGCCGTTCTCCCTCGGCGTCCTCTGCGGTGTAGGGATAGATGGGCATGAGGTCACGGTACGTCTCCGGGCCCCGGGGTTCATCGGCCCTTTCTCCGGCCGTCGCTGCGTAGTCGTCCCGGAGCGCTCAGGCGGCGACGGGCTCGCGCGCCGGTGCGCGGAAGCCGAGCGAGTAGTTCGCGGCGTCGAACTGCCGGGTCCGCTGGCGGTAGCGCCACGTGAAGCCGGGCCAGATCGTCGAGTTGCGGCCCGAGGCGTCGAGGTAGTAGCTCGAGCAGCCGCCGGCGTTCCAGACGCTCCCGGCGAGCTCGTCGTCGACCTCGTCGTTGAAGGCCTCCTGCGTCTCGGGGCGCACCTCGATCGTCTCCACGCCGCCGGCGTCCATGATCCGCAGCGCGTCCATGATGTAGGCGACCTGCGACTCGATCATGTAGATGATCGAGTTGTGGCCCAGTGCGGAGTTCGGGCCGACGAGCAGGAACAGGTTCGGGAAGCCGGTCACCGTGATGCCGAGGTACGCCTCCGGCGATCCGTGCCAGTGATCGGCCAGCGTCGCTCCGTCGCGCCCGCGCACCAGCCGGCCGATCGGCAGCTGGGTCATGTGGAACCCGGTCCCGAAGATGATCGCGTCGACCTCGCGCTCGGTCCCGTCCGGCGCCGACCACCGAGCTGCGGCCGCACCTCGGTCAGCCCGCCGGCGACGACCTCGACGTTGGGCTGCGTGAGCGCCGGATACCAGTCGTTCGAGATCAGCACGCGCTTGCAGCCGATCGTGAACGTCCGGCGTCAGCTTCGCGCGCAGCTCCGGGTCGGGGACCTGGCGCTCGAGGTGCTCGTCGCCACGAGCTGGGGCAGCGCCATCAGGCGCGGGTGCATGAAGCCGACGACGACCGACTCGCGGGTCGCGTAGATCCACCCGCGCATCGCCGCCTGGATCTGCGGGACGCGCCGGTACAGGCGCCGGACGCGCCGGGAGATCGGACGATCGAGCCGCGGGACGACCCACGGCGCCGTGCGCTGGAAGAGCGTGCAGCTGCGCGACGTCCGGCTGGATCTGGGGGACGAACTGGATCGCCGAGGCCCCGGTGCCGATGACGGCGACGCGCTTGCCGCGCAGGTCGTAGTCGTGATCCCAGCGCGCCGAGTGGAACATCTCGCCCTCGAAGTCCTCGATGCCCGGGGACGTCGGGGATCGCCGGCTCGTGCAGCGGGCCGGGCGCCGCCACGACGACGTCGGCGGTGAACGAGCCGGCGCTCGTCTGCGACGGCCCACCGGCGCGCCTCGTCGTCCCAGCCGCCGCGGTGACCTCGCGCTCGAAGCGCAGATGCGGCTCGCAGGTCGAACTCCGCCACGCAGCGGCGCAGGTAGTCCCAGATCTCGCTGCCCGGGGGAGAACATCCGCGACCAGTCGGGGTTCGGCGCGAACGAGTACGAGTACAGGTGCGAGGGCACGTCGCAGGCGCACGCCCGGATACGTGTTCTCGCGCCACGTGCCGCCGACCTCGCCGGCCTTCTCGAGGATCACGAAGTCATCGATCCCGGTCTGCTTCAGGCGGATGCCGGTGCCGAGCCCGCCGAAGCCCGCGCCGATGATGACGATGCGGTGGTGCTCGCTCATGGCGGGAGCGTAGCGGAAGCTGACTGCGCGGTCAGCTTCCTCCGAAGCGCGTCCGCAGGTCCTTCTTGGAGAACTTCCCGACCGACGTCTTGGGCACCTCGTCGATCAGCTCGACCCGCTCGGGCAGCCACCATCTCGGCACCCGCTCCGCGAGGTGGGAGCGCACGTCGTCCGGGGTCAGCTCGAAGCCCGGGACGACCACGACGCAGGCCAGCGGGCGCTCGCCCCACTTCTCGTCGGCGACGCCGATCACCGCCGCCTCGAGCACGCCGGGATGGGCCATGATCTCGTTCTCCAGCTCGACGGAGCTGATCCACTCGCCGCCGGACTTGATCAGGTCCTTGGTGCGGTCGACGAGGCGGATGTAGCCGTCGGCGTCGATCGTCGCGACGTCGCCCGTCTTGAGCCAGCCGTCGTCGGTGAACGAGTCCCCCGAGCGGTCGTCGTTGTAGTAGCCGGCGGCGATCCACGGGCCTGCCGCCTGCAGCTCGCCGCGGCTCTCGCCGTCCCAGGGCTGCTCCTCGCCGCTGTCGGGCTCCATCACGCGCAGCTCGACGAGCGGGACGGGCAGCCCCTGCGAGGCGCGCACGTCGGCGAGCTCGTCCTCGCTGCGCCCGGCGAGCTGGCTCTTGACCCGCGTGACGGAGCCCAGCGGGCTGGTCTCCGTCATCCCCCACGCCTGGACGATCGGCAGCCCGATCGTCTCGCGGTAGCGCTCGGACAGCGCCTTGGGGACGGCCGAGCCGCCGCAGACGATCCGCGTCAGCGCGGACAGGTCGCGCCCGGCGAGCTGATCGATCACGCCGTTCCAGATCGTCGGCACGCCGGCCGCCAGCGTCACGCGCTCGGACTCCATGAGGTTCGCGATCGCCGGCGCCGACAGGTCCGGCCCGGGCAGCACGAGGTTCGCCCCCGCCATCACCGCGGAGTGCGCCAGGCCCCACGCGTTCGCGTGGAACATCGGGACGACCGGCAGCACGGTGTCGGCCTCGCTCACGCCGAGGCTGTCGACGACCATGCTGCCCATGCCGTGCAGCACCATCGCCCGGTGCGAGTACACGACGCCCTTCGGGTTGCCGGTGGTGCCGCTCGTGTAACACATCGCCGCGGCGCGGTTCTCGTCGCCGACGTGGAACCGGACCGGCTCGCCGGTCGCCAGCAGCTCCTCGTAGTCGCGCACGCGCGGGTCGTCCGGGATCGGGCAGTCGGCGCCGTCGTCCATCACGACCAGGTGCTGCACGCTCTCGAACGTCTCGACCAGCGGCCAGAAGATCGGCAGCAGCGAGCGATCGACGAAGATCACCTCGTCCTGCGCATGGTTGACGGCGTAGGTGACCTGCTCGGGGAACAGGCGGATGTTCAGCGTGTGCAGGACGCGGCCGCTGCACGGCGCCGCGTAGTACAGCTCAAGGTGACGGGCGGTGTTCCACGCGAACGTCCCCACGCGCGCGTCGTGCGCCAGGCCCAGCACGTCGAATGCGCCCGGCCAGCCTGCGCGTGCGCAGCGCCCATTCGCGGTAGGTCGTGCGCTCGATGCCGGCGGTCGTCGCCGTGACGATCGTCTTGCCGGCGAACAGCCGCTCCGCGCGCCCGAAGACGTGCGGCAGCGACAGGGGGAAGTCCGACATGAGTCCGCGCATGCGTGAACCCTATGCGCCGACCCGCCCGCGGATCAGGTCTGCGGCGCGCTCGCCGATCATGATCGTCGGCGCGTTCGTGTTCCCGCCGGGGATCAGCGGCATCACCGAGGCGTCGGCGACGCGCAGGCCGGCGACGCCGTGCACGCGCAGGTCCGGGTCGACGACGGCGTCCGGCCCCGACCCGATCCGGCACGTGCCGACCGGGTGGTAGAGCATCTCCACGCGGCGGCGGATGTCGGCCTCGATGTCGGCATCGGTGTCGACGCCCGATCCCGGGAAGACCTCGCGGCCGGCGACGTCGCCGAAGCCGGCGGCGATCTCGCGGGCGATCCGGATGCCCGCGACCATCGCGGCGACGTCCTCGGGCTCCTCGAACGAGTTCGTCAGGATCCGCGGCTTCGCCGACGGGTCCGCCGATCCCAGGCGCACCCAGCCACGGCTCCTGGGCGCCACGAGCACCGGCGCGATCGTCATGGCGTGGCCGTCGTACTCGCCCTCGCCGTGGTCGACGAAGTACGCGGGCGCGAAGTGGAACTGCAGGTCGGGCGCCGGCAGCCCGGGGCGGCTGCGCACGAACGCGAACGCCTCGGCGACGGTGGACGTGAGCGGCCCGGTGCGGCGCAGCAGCCACTCGAGCAGGTACTTCGGGTGCTCGGCGTCGGCCAGCGATCCGCCGCCGGGCAGGTCCCAGATGCCCACGACGTACGGGTGGTCCTGGAGGTTCCGCCCGACGCCGGGCAGGTCGACGTGCACGTGGACGCCGACCTCGCGCAGGTGCTCGGCGGGCCCGATCCCGGACAGCATCAGGATCTGCGGCGAGCCGTAGGACCCGGCGCTGAGAATGATGTCGCGGTCGGCCGAGGCGACCTGCGTCTCGCCGCCGGCGCGGTAG
This sequence comes from uncultured Solirubrobacteraceae bacterium, assembly GCA_963781935.1. GTDB lineage: Bacteria > Actinomycetota > Thermoleophilia > Solirubrobacterales > Solirubrobacteraceae > F1-60-MAGs163. The sequence continues at coordinate 22,429 of CAWAHX010000005.1, read as the reverse complement.
CGCACACCCGTGGCGCGGCCGTCCTGCACGTCGATGCGCAGGACCTGGGCGCCGGTGAGGATCTCGAGGTTCGGGCGCTTGGCGACGGGCTTCAGGTAGGCGTTCGCCGTGCTCCAGCGCCGGCCGTTCTTCTGCGTCACCTGCGCGAGCGACGCGCCGTCCTGCTCGGGCCCGTTGTAGTCGTCGATGCGCGGGATCCCGGCGGCCTCCGCGGCCGCGAGGAACTGTGCGGTGACCGGCCGCGGCGAGACCTCGTCGGCGACGTTCAGCGGCCCGCCGACCGCGTGGTGCTCGGACGTGCCGCGCTCGTTGTTCTCCGCCTTGAGGAAGTACGGGCGCACGTCCTTCCAGCCCCAGCCGGTCGCGCCGTCGGCCTCCCACAGGTCGTAGTCCAGCGGGCGCCCGCGCACGTAGAGCATCGCGTTCATCGAGCTCGAGCCGCCCAGGCCCTTGCCGCGCGGCAGGAACAGGCGACGGCCGTCGCAGAACGGCTCGGGCTCGCTGTAGAGCTCCCAGTCGAGCTTCGTCTTGAACTGCTTGGCGAACGCGGCCGGGATCGTGATGTTCGGATGGCGGCCCTTCCCGCCCGCCTCGATCAGCAGCACGCGGCTCGACGGGTCCTCGGAGAGGCGGTTGGCCAGGACGCAGCCGGCCGACCCGGCGCCCACCACGATGTAGTCGTACGAGCTCATGGCGCGATCCTACGGCGGATCGGACCGCTACCGTCAGTCGGGCATGGAGCTCGCCCCGCATCGCCCGAACGTCGAGCTCCGCCGCACCGCCGAAGGTGACCCGATCGTCGTCCTCGCGTTCCCGTACGACGCGCAGATCGTCACCGTCGTGCGCAACATCCCGCAGCGGCGCTTCGACTGGGACACGAAGGAGTGGTGGGCGCCGGTCGACGACTGGTGCGGCGTCCACGTCGCCGACGTCCTCGCGCGCTTCCCGGAGCTGACGGCCAGCCCGCAGGTCGACCAGTGGCTGGCGGGGATCGACCGCCGCTGGGTCGGCCGCGTCAGCACGATGCGCCACGACGGCCGCGGCTGGTGGGTGCTGCACACGCGCGCGGGCACGGTTCCCGAGGCGCTGCAGGAGGGGGCGACCGAGCTCGAGGACGGCCGGCTCCTCGTGCCGCTCACGCATGACGCGGGCGAGGCGCTGCGCGACCTGAAGTCCGCGCGATTCGACGCCGGCGCCGACCGCTGCCTCGCCGCGATCGAGCTCGGCGACGACCCGCCGCCCGCGCGCCTGGCCGCCGCCGAGCGCGTCGACGGCGCCCTGCCTGCGGCTCGACGTGCTGTGGGACCCGGAGGTCGGCGCGGCGTTCGAGAAGCTGCCGGCCGCCGAGGGCAAGCGCACCGTCCCGACCGACCCGTGGCTCGTCGAGCAGCTCGACGCGTTCCTCGCGCTGCACGACGTCGAGCTGACGTCCTCGGCGCTGACCTTGCTGAAGGGGCTGCGCGCCGAGTCCGAGGAGGCGGCGAAGGCGATCCGCCGCTCGCGCGCGACCGAGGGCGAGCCGATCGACGAGGTGGCCGCGGTGCTCGGCGGCGAGCTCGAGCCGTTCCAGTGGGCCGGCGTGCGCTACGTGCTGGACGCGCGCCGCGCGTTCCTCGCCGACGAGCAGGGCCTCGGCAAGACGGTCGAGGCGCTCGCCGCGCTGGAGGCCGACGACGCCTACCCGGCGATCGTCGTCTGCCCGGCGTCGCTGAAGCTCAACTGGCAGCGCGAGGCGGCGCGCTGGCTGCCGCACCGCGACGTCGCGGTCGTCGAGGGCCGCAGCGCCGTGCCGCCGACCGGCGACATCACGATCGTCAACTACGAGATCGTCGCCGCCCATCGCGACGAGCTCGCGCGCCGCAGCCCAAGGCGCTCGTCGTCGACGAGTCGCACTACTGCAAGAACCCGAAGGCCAAGCGCACGCAGGCGGTCCGCCGGCTGGCCCAGTCCGTCACGCAGGACGGGCTGCGCCTCGCGCTGACCGGCACGCCGGTGCTCAACCACGCCGACGAGCTGATCGCGCAGCTGCGCGTGATCGGGCGCCTGGACGACTTCGGCTCCGGCGCGCGCTTCTCGCGCGAGTTCCGCGGCGCGCAGAGCGAGGAGCGCCTGCACTGGCACCTGCGCCGGCGCTGCTTCGTGCGCCGCCTGAAGGCCGACGTGCTGCCCCAGCTGCCGGCCAAGCGCCAGGTCGTCGTGCCGATCGCGCTGGACAACACGCGCGAGTACCGCCTGGCCGAGAAGGACGTGATCGCCTGGCTGCGCGAGCAGCCGCTGGACCTCACGGAGCTGAACGCGAAGATCGCCGCGACGCTGCGCGCCCAGCGCCTCGCGCAGCTCGGCACGCTGCAGCGCCTGGCGGCGCGCGGCAAGCTCCACGCGGCGCTCGCCTGGATCCACGACTTCCTGGCCTCCGGCGAGCCGCTCGTCGTCTTCGCCCGCCACGTCGACGTGCAGGACGCCGTGCTCGAGCGCTTCCCCGACGCGCTGCACCTGATGGGCCGCGACGACGCAGTCGCGCGCGAGGCGTCGATCGCCGCGTTCCAGGAGCCCGACGGGCCCCAGCTGATCGTCTGCGCGACGCGCGTCGCCGCGCAGGGGATCACGCTGACGCGCGCCTCGAACGTCGCGTTCCTGGAGCTCGAGTGGACGCCGGCGATGCACGACCAGGCCGAGGACCGCTGCCACCGGATCGGCCAGCGCGACGCGGTCACCGCCTGGTACCTGCTGGCCGCCGACACGATCGACGAGACGATGGCGCGGCTGATCCAGCGCAAGCGCGAGGTCGTCGCCGCCGTCACCGACGGGCGCGAGATGGAGAGCGACGGCATGGTCGCCGCGGTGATCGCCGAGCTGCGCGACGGGACCCCCTTCTCGCACCTCAGAGCGGTAGCGTCAGAGCGATGACCTGGACCGTCTACCTCTCCGGGGAGATCCACACCGACTGGCGCGAGCGGATCGCGAGCGGCGCCGTCGCCGCCGGCCTGGACGTCCGCCTTCACCGGGCCGGTCACCGACCACGGCGCCAGCGACGACTGCGGCGCCGCGATCCTCGGCGAGCCGGCCGAGCCGTTCTTCCGCGACCAGCTCGGCGCCGGCGTCAACGCGGTGCGCACGCGCACGCTGCTGGCGCAGGCCGACGTCGTCGTCGTGCGCTTCGGCGAGCAGTACCGCCAGTGGAACGCGGCCTTCGACGCCGGCGCCGCGTCGGCGCTGGGCAAGGCGCTGATCACGCTGCACCCGCCCGAGCACGACCACGCGCTGAAGGAGGTCGACCGCGCCGCGCTGGCGGTCGCCCGCGAGCCCGAGCAGGTCGTCGCGATCCTGCGCTACGTCATCGACGGCGCGCTCGAGCGATGACCGACCGCGCGCCCGAGCCCGGCATCGAGGACGCGAGCCGCCGCACGCACCTCGCGGCCGAGCGCACGTGGCTGGCCTGGTGGCGGACCGGCATCACGGCGATCGCCGCGGGCGTCGGGATCGGCCGCCTGCTGCCCGAGCTGTCGGGCGGGGTGAGCTGGCCGTACGCGATCATCGGCGCCGGCTACGCGATCATCGGCGTCGCGATGATCTGGTACGCACAGGCGCGTCAGGGCCGCATGGGCAAGGCGCTGCGCGAAGGACGCTTCGAACAGCTCGAGAGCGACGCGCTGCGCGCCTTCACGTTCGCGGGCGCGGCGCTCGGCATCGCCACGGTCGCCCTGATCCTGCTCGAGCTGTAGGGCGCGTCAGGCGCGCGCCGCGCCGGCCTTGGCCATGCGCGGCCGGGTTGCGTCCTGGCGCTCGCCGATCCAGTCGTCGAGCGTCTGCCACTGCTCGTAGATCCAGGCGATCCGGTCGACTTCGCTGTCAGGCACCTCGCTGCGCGCGTGGCGCCAGAACTTCACGCGCACCGTCGATCCGACGAGCGCGCCGCTCCAGACGTCGCTGATGTACTCGAAGCCGTCGAGCCCGACGTGCCCGCAGACGACGACGTCGGCGTTGCCGGCCTCGTCCAGCAGCGCCAGCGGCCCACCCAGGCGCGGCGGGAGCAGGTGCCGCAGCCGCGCGGCGAGCAGCCCCACCTCGGGGTCGCTCTCGGCGAGCTTCGCCTGTGCGCGCGCGAGCTTCTCGGCCGTGCAGCGCGTGCCCTCGGGGTAGATCAGGACGCCGTCGCGCGGAGCCCAGCTCCTGACCGAGCGAGCGCACGCGGATGACCTCGGCGCTCGCGTTCGCCGACGCCCGCCGCACGAAGCACGTCGGCACCCAGTGGCCGCCGAGGTCGAGCGTCGGGATCTTCGACAGCTCGTGCTTGAGCACGTAGCGCAGGTCGATCCCGTGCGGGCGGCTGATCACCGTCGCCGGGAGGGCGTTGTCGATGATGCTGGCGTGGCGGATCATGTAGATCGCCGGCGCGGGCTCGACGAGCTCATCGCCCTCGACCTCGAACGTCAGCCCGAACAGGACGCGGATCCCGGTGAGATGCCCGGCGGCCCAGCTGACCTGCAGATCGAAGACGCGGCGCCGGCGCGCGGGCGAGTCGTCGCGGAACGGCCCACCCGTCACCGCCCAGGCCCATGCCAGGCCGAGCAGCCCGCGGATCTCGCCGAACAGGAACCACCACAGGAACGCGACCATGCGGATCGCGACCAGCGGCTTGCGGCGGACCGCCCACAGCACGAGGTCGATCAGCAGCCCCGCCGCGAACAGCAGCGGGAACAGGACGGTGACGAGGACGAAGGCCAGCGCCTCCGCGATGATCGTCACGGTCAGCCTCGCAGCGCGAGCCACGGCGGGCTCATCGCTTCTGAGCAGCTCCAAGGAGACCACGGTAGCGCGAAAAGCTGAGTTCCGGCCTGCCTAGGAGGTCCGCGCGGGAACCTCCGGGCCGCGCGCGTAGGCGTCGAAGCGCGGGCGGACCGTCTCGCGCCAGTAGCGCACCGTCCCGGCGGGCCAGTTGTTCGTGACCTTGCCCGCGGCGGTCTTGTACCAGCTCTGGCAGCGGCCGGCCCAGACCGTCTCGCCGGCGGTCTCCTGCACCCAGCGGTTGTAGCTCGCCATCACGTCCGCTCGCACGTCGAGCCAGCGGCGCGGCTGTCGCTCGTCGCCCGCGAGCTCCTGCAGGCAGCGCAGGATGTACTCCGACCTGGCACTCGATCATGAACAGGATCGAGTTGTGCCCGAGGTTCGTGTTCGGGCCGTAGAGCATGAACAGGTTCGGGAACCCGGAGACGGCCATCCCGAGGTAGGCCTCGGCGCCGTCGTGCCACGCGTCCTGGAGCCGGCGCCCGTCGCGCCCGGTCGACCTCCAGCGGCGCGAGGAAGTGCGTCGAGTCGAAGCCCGTCGCGAAGATCACGGTGTCGGCCTCGTGGTAGGCGCCGTCCCGGGTGAGGATGCCCTCCGGCGTGAACCGCTCGATCGGGCTCGTCCGCAGCGCGACGTCGTCGCGGACGAGCGCCGGCAGGTAGTCGCTGCTGGCGAGGATCCGCTTGCAGCCGAGCGGGTAGTCGGGCGTCAGCTCGGCGCGCAGCGCGGGATCGCGGACCTGGCCTCGCAGGTGGGCGCGGCACAGCGCCTCCAGCAGCCGGCGCATCGCCGGCGGGTCGCGGAACGGCGAGCCAGCGCAGCTCGAAGGCCCAGTAGATCGACCAGCGGTGCAGCTCCAGCGCACCGGGGACGTTCGTGAACGCCCAGTGGCGCAGCGCCCCGTAGGGCGGGTTGGGCTTGGGCAGCAGCCAGTTGGCCGACCGCTGGTAGACGTCGACGTGCGCACAGTCCGGCGCGATCTGGGGCACGAACTGGACGGCGCTCGCCGCGTTGCCGATCACGGCGACGCGCCGGCCGCCGAGGTCGTGATCGTGATCCCAGCGGGCCGAGTGGAACGGCCGTGCCCTCGAACGAGTCGAGTCCCTCGAACTGCGGGATCGGCGGGCGGCTCAGCTGACCCAGGGCGCTGACCACGACCTCGGCCAGCAGCACCTCACCGGTCGCGCTCGTCAGCTCCCACTGACCGGCCGCCTCGTCGAAGCGCAGCGACGTGATCTCCGTGTCGAAGCGGATGTGCGGCTCGCAGGTCGTGATGCTCGGCGCAGTGCTCGAAGTACGCGAGGATCTCGGGCTGCTCGGCGAACGTGTCGCGCCAGTCCGGGTTGGGCTCGAACGAGAACGAGTACAGGTGCGACTTCACGTCGCAGCACGCGCCGGGGTAGGTGTTGTCGCGCCAGGTGCCGCCGACGCCGGCGGCCTTCTCGAAGATCGTGAACGACGTGATGCCCATGTGCTTGAGGCGCATCGCCATGCACAGGCCGCCGGCGCCGGCCCCGAGGATCGCGATCGTCGGCGCGCGCTCGGGTGCGGGATGCGTGTGGGGCTCGCCTCGGGCGGCGGCCAGTCGCTCTGCGACCTGTCGGAGCATCGCGGCCAACGCTACCCGCAAGCGGGGTCGTCAGCACGCATGTGGCGCGCCGCCGTGTGACGATCAGTCACACTTGCCGGTTCCCAGCCGCTCGAAGGAGCTTCATGTCCCGTCGCACCCTGGCGTTCGTGCTCGCGCTCGTCGCCTGCCTCGCCACTCTTCCGATCACCGCCGCGCAGGCCGCCCACAAGGCGCGCAAGGCACCCGCCGGCCTCAAGTTCTACGCGCCGCCCTCGCCGCTCCCGGCGGGCAAGCACGGCGACGTGATCTGGTCGCGCACGATCACCAAGGGCCCGGTGCTGAAGAACGCGGCGCGCACGACGCTCGTGCTCTACCGCTCCAACTCGCTCGACGGCAAGGCGATCGCCGTGTCCGGCACGTTCGCGATCCCGAAGGGCAAGGCGCCCAAGGGCGGCTGGCCCGTGATCAGCTGGGCGCACGGCACGACCGGCTCCGCCGACGTCTGCGCACCGTCGCGTGACGCCGCAGCCGATCCGGCGCACGCCTACATCGCCTACGCCTACCCGCAGTTCGAGCAGTGGCTGAAGAAGGGCTACGCGCTCGCCTTCACCGACTACGAGGGCCTCGGCACTCCCGGGCCGCACCCCTACCTCGTCGGGCACTCCGAGGGCCGCGGCGTCCTGGACATCGTCCGCGCCGCGCGCAAGCTCGACCCGTCGATCGGCAAGCGCTTCGCGATCGCCGGCCACTCGCAGGGCGGCCAGTCCGCGCTGTTCGCCGCCGCCGACGCCCCCAAGTGGACGCCGGAGCTGCAGCTGCGCGGCGTCGCCTCGTTCGCCCCGCTGTCCCAGCTGACGACGATCATCGCCGCGGCGAGCGCGCTGACCACGCCCGGCGGGCTCTCCGGCGAGGGCGCCCTGATCCTCGACTCGATGACGCGCGCCGCCGGCCTGAACGTGAACGACTTCGGCACGCCCGAGGCGCTCGCGCTGCTGCCCGCAGGTGCAGACGAAGTGCCTGCCCCAGCTCGGCCTGAAGGACTCGTTCGGTGCGATCGCCCCGTCGCAGATCCTGCGCGCCGGCGCGCCGCTGGCGACGCTCAACCCGACGCTCGACGCGACGAACCCGGCGCTGAAGATCAAGGCGCCGATCCTGCTGCTGCAGGGCGAGAGCGACGCGACGGTGTTCAAGGTGTTCACCGACCAGCTCAACACGCAGCTCGGCGGCCTGGGCGACAGCGTCACCTACCTGCCCTACCCGGGCGTCGACCACGGCGGCATCGTCGCCGCGGGCGAGCCCAAGACGACGGCCTGGCTGAAGACGCGCTTCAAGTAGGAAGCGGTTCGCAACGGATGGCGGAGCGTTAGGGTCGCGGGCATGTCCGCTCCGGCCCTGACGCTCCACGTCCTTCCGCCCTCGCACCCGTGCATGACCGTCGAGGCGGCGCTGCGGCTCAAGGGCCTGGAGTACGAGCGCGTCGAGCTCGTCGCCGGCAAGCACCCGGAGGCGATGGAGGAGCTCTACGGCGAAGGGCAACACCACCGTCCCGGGCCTGACGATCGACGGAGAGCCGGTGCACGGCTCGGTCGCGATCCTCGAGCGCCTCGAGGCGATGGTGCCTGACCCCGCCGCTGTACCCGGCGGACATCGCCGATGCCGTCCACGAGGCCGAGCGCTGGGGCGACGCCGAGCTGCAGGACCTCGGCCGGCGCCTTCCCGTGGGGCGCACTGCACTTTCGCCCCGAGTCGATGGGCTCGTTCGGCGGCGTCGGCCAGCTCGACCCGGCGGGAACCGACTTCGCGATCCGCTACGTCCGCGCCTCCTGGAAGTACCACGGGATCAGCGCCGTGCGCCTGGCCGAGGACCTGCTCGGGCTGCCGGCCAAGCTCGACCACATCGACGCGCTGGCGGCCGACGGGATCATCGGCGGCGAGACGCCGAACGCCGCCGACCTGCAGATCGGCGCCACGCTGCACGTGCTGCTCGGCGTCGGCGACCTGCGACCGCTGATCGAGGGCCGGCCCGCCGAGCAGATCGCCCGCCGCTGGTTCACGAAGGCGACCGGCGACGTGCCGGCCGGCGCGTTCCCGGCGGGGTGGGTTCCGAGGCGTAGCGACTGACCGGAGCCCCCGTCGCTTCTCGTCTCACGCGGTCAGGAGCGCAGCATCGCGCTGGCGCTGAGCACCGGCGCGCGGCGAGCATTGACGGCAGCGATGATCTCGGTGCGACGGCGTGCGCGTGGCGCAGCTGATGCGGTGCGAAGCGCCTGCGTACGCCGGCCTCGTGGGCGACGCGTCGTAGCTGCTCCCGGCAAGCTCCTGGTGTGTAGGGCGCCCCTGGGTGGGTGTGTTGATGACGCAGAATCACGGCGACAATCTCGACAGCGCTCCGTGTCGCTTTGCATGGAAGGGGCGAGCGGGCATTCGGTGGTGGTGCGAAGCCGAAGGCGGGCACGTAGTGCGACCGGATGAGCCTGACGATCGGGGCAGGTAGCGTCGTTCGCATGAGGCGTGCGATCGGTCGTGGGTGGTTCTGGTCAACGGGTGTCGTGGCCGCATTCGTTGTGCTGATCGGGGGCGTGCCCTCCGCGTTTGGGTCGGCTCCGTGGTCTGATCCGCAGACGATCGCGGGCGCCTACGTGGTGCACTGGGAGTCTGTGAGCGGCGCCCCGCCGGGCCAGCCCGGTCTCAACGTGCCGCTCGGCTACCGGCTGACCGGCGTCACGGGACTGCTGGGGTTCTCGCCGGGAGGCGTTGGGGTCGCGGTCCTCGGCCGTGAGGCCGGCGGCATGGGACTTGCGCAGTTCTCGGCCGCGGGCACGTTCGGGCCGTTGCGCGGGTCCGCGTTCGCGGGGATCGCTCCGTCACGGATGGCGTTGTTCAACGCGAAGGGCGTGATCATCGCCGGTCAGGCGAACCGGGCAGGCGATCCGCGCTTCGCCACCAACCCGGAGATCCTGCTCGACGCTGCGGTCACGCGGGGAACGCTGTCCGGCGGGTTCTCCCAGCGGCAGGTGCTCGCCAAGGGCATGGCCGGTGGTTCCGGTACGGGTCTCGGGCAGGCGATCGTCACGGCGCTCGCGGCGAACAGCACCGGGGATGCCGCAGCAGTGGTGAGCGCCCCGGTCGCCGGGAAGCGCAAGGGGAGCGTCGCCGGGTATCAGTCGCGCCTGTTCGTGCGTCGGCGCGGCCGGCCGTCGTTTCGGCGGATCCTCGACATCGGAAGACGCACAGTCGGTCACAGTCCGGCGGCGCTGGCGGTCAACGCTCCGGGCGATGTGCTGGTCGCCTCGGACGACCGCGTGAGCGTCCGGGCGCGGCTCGTGCGAGCCAACGGGAAGCTCGACGGCGAGCAGCGTCTCGGGCAGGGCGGCTCGTCCCTGGGAGGCGAGCGCCTCGTTGCGGCGATGGACGGGACCAGGCGGATGCTCGTCGCGTGGATGGCGCAGAGCAGCGGCGAGACTGACGCCGGGGGGCCAGGCATCGTCGCGCTCGCCTACGCCCCGCCTTACAGGCCGTTCCGATCGGCGCAGGTTGTCCAACGCAACCTCCCACGGGGCTACATGCGCGGGATCGGGGGCACGGCCGTGCAGGCCGCGCTGCTTCGCAACCGCGGCGTCGTCGCCTGGACCGGCCACAGCGACGGGCGGTACGCCGTCCGCACTGTCGATGTCACCAACGGCCGCGCAAGCGCCCCCCGCGACCTCTCACCCTCCGGCACGAGCGCGCAACTTCGAGGACTGGCGGTCGGCCCCCGCGGTGGCACGGTGGTCACGTGGGCCAGCGGCGCGGTGCGCAGCATCGCGTTGCCGAAGCCGCCGCTCACTGTCCAGGCCATGGCGCGCGCCGCCGACGCAACGACCTGGGGTCCGGTTGAGAACGTTGCCACCACGGACACCGGGGCGCAGGACTTCATGGCGTCCGACGCACTGATCGCCGCCGACACCTTCTCCGGCCGGACCGTCCTGCTCTTCAGCGACCCACTTCCGTCCGGGGCGAACCCGCTGCCCCCGAGTCCCGTGCCCGTGAAGTACAGCGTCCGCCCGCCGGTATAGGGAGGACTCACACACGGCTCGCGCCGGAATTGGCGCTGCGCGCTCGCAGTTCGGCGCGTCGCGACGTAAGTTGCCGTTGTGCGCAGCTACGCCGTCGTCGCCGTAGTCGCCGCCGCCCTGGCGGTCGGTGGAGGTTTGGCTCTCGGGAGCACGCAGCACGATCCTCCATCCGGGAAGGCGAGCCCGGTCCCGCCATCGTCGATTCCCGAGGACCTTCGGTCTTCATGTGACCTGATGCGCGAGCAGATCCTTCGGAAGCATCCTGGTGCCTACGTCGGAGAGTGCAACGGTGGAGAAGGCTCGCTGGCTGCAGCGTCGCAGGGATCTGGGAGGATCGCCAAATGACTGACTCGGAGGACGTCGTACGCCGGTACGTGGAAGCGACCTCGGAAGCGGACGGGGATGCTGCAGCGGCCTTGACGGCCGATGATGCGGTCATCGAGCTTCCCAACGGCGGTCTGCTCCAGGGGAAGGAGGGTGCCCGCCAGTTTGCCGCGAAGCATGCTGAAGCCGACGGGCGAGAGCGGGGTGTCGTCCTCACCTCGATCGAGGCTCGCTCGCCAGGTCGCTTTCTCGTGACGCTCGTCATGAGCAACCACGAGGTCGCAACGGACGAGCTTCTCTACTCGATGGACGTTGGCGGCCTGATCGAGGTGCGCGATGGACGCATCACGCGCAACCAGGTCTTCCCGTCGCCCGAAGAGGCAGCTGCCGCCGCGCAGGATTGAGCCCTCCCGCGGCTGTCGCTCCGGACGAGCAGCGACGTGAAGGTCCGGGGCGTCGCCGTCACAGCGCGAGGATCAGGTCGCGGACGGCGGCGGGCTGGGAAAGGAAGGGGTGGTGGCCGGCGTCGAGTTCCACGACGCTGCCCGCCAGACCGGCGAACTCGCGCTGCAACTCGGCCGGGGTGCCCTGGTCCTGCGCGCAGATCAGGTACGTCGAGGGCACGTGCTGCCAGGCCGCTGACCGCACCGGCTGCTCGAGGACCGCCAGGCTCTGGCGGGCCGTCCTGTCCATGGCCTGCCGCTGGATCTCCGGATCGCAGTCCTGCAGAAACGTGTCGGCCAGGGCCTGCGGGAGGACGGTGAACGTGCCGCCCTCGGGATCGATGTCGAGAAACGGGGCGGGCTCCCTGCCGCCGAACGAGGAGAGGCTCTGCCCGACCTCGGGGAGGTAGCTGGACACGAGCAGCAGATGGCGCACGGCGTCGACGCCGGCCGCCGCCTCCGCGGTGACGATGCCGCCGTAGCTGTGGGCGACCACGACGGCCGGCTCATCGCTCGCGGTCAAGACGTGCCGGACCGAGGCGACATCCTCGGCCAGGCCGGGTCCTTGTGCATCCGTCGGCTCACCCGTCTCACCGCAGCTGGGCAGGGCGGGCACCTGGCTGGCGACGCCCCGCTCGGCCAGCAGCTCAGCGGTTCGGTGCCACCACCACGATCCGTCCTTGACGCATGCCCCATGCACGAAGACGACCCTCATCACGACCTCCTCATCATGCCTCGATCTGATCTGAAGCGATCGTAGACGTATCGTTCGTTACGTGAAAAGATTGCCCTGATGGGCAGGCAGCGCCAACCGCAGATCAGGCAGCGGCTTCTCGACGCGTGCACCGACTACGCGCTCGAGCACGGGCTCCCTGATCGGCTTGGACCGTTGGCGGCCGCCGCGGGCACCTCGAGCCGGATGCTGATCTACCACTTCGAGACCCGTGACGGGCTGCTCCGCGAGGTCCTGGCACAGGCCCGCCGGCGCCAGGTCGAGACCTTCACCGAGCTCATACGCCTGCGACCCGACGAGCCCTACCCGCTGACCCTGGCCCGCGCATGGTCGGCGATCTCCGGGCCGCAGGGCGAGCCCTACCTGCGCATGTTCAGCCGGCTGCACGACACCGCGGGAGAACCACTCTGGCCTGGCTTCCGACGGACCGCGACCACCGACTGGCTCGCACCGCTCGAGGACGGCATGCGCAGCCTCGGCCGACCCGAGCTGGCCACCGTCGTCCTCGCCGTCATCCGTGGCCTCCTCATGGACCTCGACGCGACCGGCGACACGACACGCACGCACCGGGCCTTCGCCGACTTCCTCACCACAATCGACAGCGCCCTGTTGCTCAGTCCTCGCGCGGCGCCGGGCGGAACAGGATCCGCTTGAGCTCGGTGATCGAGCTGCCGCCGAGGCGCAGGGCGGTCTGGAAGCCCTCGGCGCCGAGGCCGCCGCTGTCGAGCGCGGTGCGCAGCTCGTTGAGGGTCGCGCGGTCCTCCTCGTCGACCTGGTCGCGCGCGGTCTCGAGCAGGATCAGGTGGCGCGGGCGCTTGAGACCGGCGGCCATGCGCACGTAGGGCTCGCGGCTCTCGGGCTCCAGGCCCTCGGCGGCCACGACGACCGATTCACCCGAGTTCAGGCGCTTGAGGACGGCGGAGTCGAGGATCTCGGTGGCCTTCGCCTCCAGCTCGTCCTCGGCGACGCGGCCGGCGAGCAGGCCGCGGACCTTGTCGAGGCTCAGCAGCGACGAGCGGTCCTCGATCAGGCGGTCGGCGAAGCGGTCGCGCTCGGCGCTCGATGCGCTGACGATCACGAGCAGGCTCCCGGGCGAGTAGCGCTGGCGGTCCGACGGTGTCAGCACGCGGCAGCGGACCGTCATGTCCGCCGGGCGCGGCGGCGCTCCGTCGCGGCGCGGGCGATCCGACGACCAGCCCCCTCGCTCGTCGTCGGAGATCTTGACGCTGCGCGCGGAAGGGGGAGTGGACATCCCTCCATGGTGACACCATCGGCTGGGGAACCCGCCGCCCCGCTCGGCTCAGCCCGCCGCTGCGACCTCCTCGACGGCGGCGGCCACCTGCCGGCAGGACCAGCGGTAGAGCTCGGGATCCATCGTCAGCGCGGGCTGCATCCGGTAGACCCACTTGTCGGCCTCGCTGATAGCCAGCACGCCGCGGCGCATCGCGGCCTGGTGGACGGCCGCCTGGAACGGCGCGTTCGGCGCGATCGTGGCCTTGTCGGTGACGAACTCGAGCGCCGCCCATGCGCCGAGCGCGCGCACGTCGCCGACCTGCTCGAAGCGCTCCACCAGCGGCTCCGAGCTCCTCGCGCGCGACGTGCTCCATCGCGGCGACGTTCTCCAGCACGCCCTCGTCGCGCAGGATGTCCAGGCCGGCCAGCGCGGCGGCACAGGCGGCGGGCTCCCACGCGTAGGTGCCGCCCAGGTGCGTCTGCGATTGCGCCATGACCGCCTCGGTCGCCATGATCGCGGCGATCGCCTGCCCGCCGGCCGCCACCGACTTGCCGAGCAGCAGGATGTCGGGCTCCAGATCCCACAGGTCGCCCGCCCAGATCGGCCCGCAGCGCCCCAGGCAGGTCTGCACCTCGTCGCTGATCAGCAGCCATCCGTGCTCGTGGCACAGGCGCTTGAGGCCGTCCCAGAACGCCGGGGCGGGAGCGAGGATCCCCGCCTCGCCCGCCACCGGCTCGATCAGCACGCCGGCGATCTGCTGGGGATCGACCTGGTAGCGCAGCAGCCACTCCTCGATGAACTCGATGTACAGCGTCTCGTCGTAGGGGCCGGGGCCGCGGTGGAACGGGGCGCGGAAGCGGTTCGGGTAGGGCGCGAAGACGAAGCCGGCGACGTACTGGGCGTTGGCGGACGTGTTGCCCGGCATGTCGGTCGAGTTCGCGGCCGTCAGGTAGGTCGATTCGCCGTGGTACTGGCCCAGGAACGACAGGATCATCGGCCGGCCGGTGGCCTCGCGGGCGAGCTTGACCGCGCCCTCGACGGCCTCGGTGCCCGTGACGGTCGGAGCGACGCGGGTGATCCCGGTCGGGGCGAGCGCGACGAGCCGCTCGGCGAGCTCCAGCACGGGCTCGCTCTGGATGTAGTTCGTGATCTCCATGCCGTAGCGGTCCCACGCGTCGTTCATCGCCGCGCGCACCGCCGGCGGCTGGGCGCCGTAGGGCGAGGACCCCCACGCCGAGACGTGGTCGGCGAACGTGTTGCCGTCGCGTCCTCGAGCAGGCAGCCCTCCTTGCGCCCGACCACGAGCGGGATCCCCTCGTTGTCGCGCAGCGGGCCGTGCAGCACGCTGTCGAGCCGGGCGAACAGCTCACGCGAGCGCGGGCCGGGGAGTTCGGTGCTGACGGACGGCAGGACGGTGCGTTCGAGCATCGGCCCATCGTCGCGCACGACGCCCGCGCGCGTCCACCGGCTGGTGGTGGCGGCGCACCGCGGCGCGCCGATCGCCATGCTGGCGCGATGCGCCTGACCTTCGCCCTCGCCGTTCTCGGCCTCCTGCTGACCGCCTCCCCCGCGATGGCGGCCGACCCTCCGCTGACCGTGGCGCCCGCGAAGCTCGCCGCGTCGCTGAAGTGCACCGGCGACCTGAAGGGCTCCGCCAAGCAGCCGCTGATGCTCGTGACCGGCACGGGCGCCTCCGGCGACCAGGCCTATGCGATCGGCAAGGGCGCGTTCGACGCCTGGGGCGCGCCGGTCTGCTGGGTCAACTTCCCGGACTTCACGACCGGCGACATCCAGGTCGCCGTGCAGTACCTCGTCGCCGGCATCCGCACCGAGGCGCGGCGCGCGGGCCGGCCGATCGCCGTCTTCGGCATCAGCCAGGGCGGCCTGTTGCCGCGGATCGCGCTGACCTACTGGCCGAGCCTGCGCGCGAAGGTCACCGACGTGATCGCCGCGGCGGGCACCCAGCACGGGACGACCGTCGGCGGATCGAACCAGTGCGCCGCCGGCTGCCCCGCCGCCTACTTCCAGCAGGCGAAGGGCTCCAAGCTGCTGAAGGCGCTGAACGCCCAGCCCGACGAGACGCCGGGCCCGACGTCGTGGACGACGGTGCGCTCGTCGAGCGACGAGACCGTGCAGCCGCAGACCGGGCCGCATCCGACCTCGGCGCTGAAGGGCGCGACGAACATCCTGATCCAGGACGTCTGCCCGGGCCGCAAGGTGACGCACATCGGCACGGCGCTGGACTCCGTGAACTTCGCGGCGATCCGTGACGCCGTCACCCACAAGGGGCCGGCGAAGGTCTCGCGGCTGCCGAAGGACATCTGCTCGACGCTCTACGCCCCGGGGCTCGACCCGGCCGGCACGCTGGGCGTCCTGAACGCCGCGAACAACCTGACGTCAAGCCAGGGCGGGGCCGTCAAGAACAAGCTGAAGCACGAGCCGGCGGTGCTCCCGATGTTCAGGAGACGAGTGTCGTAAAGAGGCGCTCGAGCGTCGCCGCCGGGTCGTCGTCAGCCCGTGTGCACCTCGGACGGCTGGACGATCGTCGACGACGGCGCGACGAGCCAGCCGAAGCGCTCGGACGGCGGGAGCCGCGCGACCGGCGCCGCCCGCGGGCGCGCCGGCGACGACGTCGCAGAGCGCGTCGAGGCGTGAGCGCACCGGCGCGGGGTCGAGGTCCGGCGCGAGCGCCGCCAGGCGCGCCTCGTCGACGCTGCGCGCGCAGCTCGAGGAAGTCGAGCTGGCGGCAGAAGACGCACGACGCCGACGTTCAGGCGCTCGCCGCGCTCGACGCGCGGGACGACGCGCAGCACGGCGTAGGCGAACGGCATCGTCGCCGGCTCAGCCGCGGGCATGCTCGAGCTCCTCGACGAAGACGCGCGGCGCGGCGAGCCGCTCGCGCAGGAACGCCGCGAAGTCCGCGCGGCGCGCGGCGGGGTCGGCGCCCAGCCAGGCGTCCGGCACGGCGCCGACCGCGCCGGGGACCGCGGCGAGCGCCGGCGCGGCGAGGCGCTCGTCGGCGCGCGCGATCGGGCCGGCGTCCGGGCAGCAGGACGTGCTCGGCGAGCATCGGGACGGGGCGTGCGCGCGGTCGTGCGCCAGCGGCACGTCGCCGTACTGGCGGAAGAACGCCGCCCCGTGGTCGATCAGCCACGTGCGCCCGTGCCAGACGAGCAGGTTCGGGTTGCGCGGTGTGCGATCGACGTTCGTCACGAGCGCATCGAACCACACGACGTCGGCGGCGAACGTCGGCGGTCGACCGGCGGATCGGCGGGCAGCGTGAACGGCAGCGCCCCGGGCAGGAAGTCCATCCCGAGGTTCGGTCCCGGGGCTCGCGGCGATCAGCTCCTGGATCTCCGGGTCGGGCTCGGCGTGGCCGAGCTCGGGCGCGACGTCGATCGACGACCAGCTCGGGGACCGGCAGGCCCGAGCGCCCGCGCCGAGCTCGCCGGCGACGACCTCGGCGACCAGCGCGCCCTCCCCCTGCCCGGCGCCGCGGAACTTCGTCACGTAGAGGCCGTCGTCGTCGGCCTCGACGAGGCCCGGCAGCGAGCCGCCCTCGCGCAGCGCGGCGACGTAGCGGGTGGCGGTGACGCGGCGCAGCGCGCTCATTGAGCCTCGGGGTCGGCGAGCTGCGCGAGCAGCGACTGGGACTCCTCGATGCTCGTCGTCAGGATCTGGCGCGCGATCTCCAGGAGCTGGCTCGTGCGCGGGTCCTTCAGGCGGTAGTGGACGCTCGTGCCCTCGCGGCGACTCTCGCACCATGTCCACCCTGCGCAGCGCGCTGAGGTGCTGCGAAGTGCCGCTGGAGTCCAGGCCCAGCGCCTGCTGCAGATCGCCGACGGTGCGCTCACCGTCGCGCAGCAGCTCGAGGATGCGCACACGCACGGGATGGCCGAGCACGCGGAACAGCTCCGCCTTCAGCTGGTAGACCGGCGGCTGGTCGCTGGTGCGGTGTCCGGGCATCAGGCGCCATCCTTTCGCACGGCTCCGTCGGGAGGGTTCAGAACCATCATCGTGTGCTCCTTCTGATCAGTGCCGCTTGCAGGGCGTCCGCGATCTGCGCCGGTGTCGGCGGGCAGCCCGGGATGCGCAGGTCGACGTGCAGGACGTCGTCGAGCGGGCCGGCCAGCTCGGCCGGATCGCCGAGCACGCCCTCGCCGATCGCGCAGTCGCCGATCGCCGCGACGAGGCGCGGCTCCGGCATCGCCGCGTAGGCCGCGAGGAGCGGCTCGACCATGCGCGTCGTCAGGGCGCCGGTGACGAGCAGGATGTCCGCGTGGCGCGGGGAGGCGACGACCGACAGGCCGAAGCGCGCGAGGTCGTAGTGCGGCCCCGAGGTCGCGGTCAGCTCGTGCTCGCAGGCGTTGCACGAGCCGCAGTCGACGTGGCGCATCGCCAGCGATCCGGGGCGGCCCGGGGCGCTGAGCGCGACGGTGCGGCGCAGGCGCTGCGAGGCGGTGCAGGAGGACGAACATCGCTCAGCGGTCCGCGCAGGCGTAGCAGAGCTCGAAGCTCTTGTTGATCAGCGGGAAGTCGGGAACGATGTTGCCCGGGACGACGCGCGCGAGCACCGGCCAGTTCGCGTACGAGCCGGTGCGCAGGTGGACCCGCTCGACGAGGCCGTCCGCCGTCTCCAGCACGCAGACGGTCGCCCCGCGCGGGCTCTCGACGCGACGCGGCGCCGACGCCGGAGGGCTCCAGGACCTGCGACGTCGTCCCGGCCGCGGGCCGGTCTGCAGCAGATCGTCCAGCAGCGCGCACGTCTGCTCCAGCTCGACGGCGCGCAGCTCGACTCGCGCGGCGACGTCGCCCGTCGGCGCCTGCGGGCGAGCGGCGCGGAGGCCCGGGTACCACAGCAGCTCGGGCTCCTCCACGCGCGCGTCGTCGGTGCACGCCGCTGGCGCGCGCCACCGGCCCCACCGCGCCGAAGCGCTCGGCATCCTCGAGCGTGAGCACGCCGACGCCGGCGAAGCGATCCTGGACCGACGCCATGAAGCGCAGCGTGCGCCAGGTCGCGGCCGCCTCCCGCGCCGATCGCCGCCAGCTCGGCGCGTAGCCCGGCGGCGAGCGTCCTCGACGACCGTGACGATCCCCGCGCCGACGCTCACGGTCCCGAACAGGAACCGGTGGCCGGCGACCCGCGCGTTGACGCGCTGCGCGCGCTCCTTCAGCGCAGCGAACGCCATCGTCCCGGGATCGAACCCGACCCCGGCGCACAGCGGCGGAGAGGTCGCCCAGGTGGTTGTAGAGCCGCTCCAGCTCGAGCAGCAGCGTGCGGCTGCGGCGCAGGTCGTCGTCCGGCGCCAGCCCGAGCGCCCGCTCGGCCGCCTGCGCGTAGGCGACGGCGTTGGCGACCGCGCATGCACCGCACGCGCGCTGCACGACCGCGAGCGCCGTCGGCGACCGCCGCCCCTGCGCGGCGCGCTCGAGGCCGCGGTGCTTGTAGAAGAGTCGCGCGTCGAGCGTGCACGATCCGCTCACCGACGACGTGGAAGCGGAAGTGCCCCGACTCGATGATGCCGGCATGGATCGGGCCGACCGCGAGCTCGAAGCACGTCCGGCCCGTCGACGGGCGTGATCCAGGCCTCGGGATCATCCGGGTGGGCCACCAGGGCGCGCAGCGGCTCGTGCCCGGCGAACCGGACGCCGTGGAGGTCGTGCGCCTCGCGCTCGTCCCACTGCGCGGCCGGGACGAGGTCGACGATGCTCGCCGGCTCACCGCAGCCGGCTGGGGCGGTCAGCAGCCGACGGCCGGCCGGGCCGCGCAGCAGCAGCCGCACGGATGCGTCGTCTCCGGAGCCGACGGCGTACAGCGACTCGAACCGCGCGCCGCCGGTGAGCTGCTGCTCGACGGCGGACCGCCAGCCCTGTGCGGTGACCCGCTCGATGGTGAGGACGGTGGCCGGGCTCATCCGACGCCCGCCATCAGGCGCGCGACGAGGTCCGAGCCGGGGAGCGTGCACGCGACGACCGTCACGACCAGCATCAGCACGCCGCAGACGAGCGTCAGGCGCCGCAGCCGCCGCCCGGAGCGCTCCCCGCGCCAGCGCCGCACGCGCGGCTCGCCCAGCAGGCCATCGACGAGCGCCTGCGCGAGCCCGAGGAACCCGAGCGCCAGCAGCACGGCGGCGACGACGGTGACCGCGAGCTCGCCGGCCGCGATGCCGCCGAGCAGGATCAGCAGCTCGCTGACGAACAGCGGGGACGGCGGGAGCGCGGCGAGCGCTCCGAGGCTGACGCCGACCGCGGTCGCCGTCGGCGCGTTGGCGAAGGCGAGCCCGTGCACGGGGCGTGCGCCGGCCTGCGGCGCGTGGCGCAGCAGCGGTCCGGCGGCGTAGAACCCGAGCGACTTGGCGAGCGCGTGACCGGCGACGTGGACGACGACGCCGGCGGTCGCCAGCGGCGTGGCGAGGCCGATGCCCAGCGCGATCACGCCCATGTGCTCGAGGCTCGAGTAGGCGAGCAGGCGCTTCCACGGCATCGAGCGCCACAGGAACGGGATCGCGACCGCGAGCGAGACGAGGCCGAAGGCGAGGAACAGCGCGCTCGCCGTCCCCGGCGCCGAGCGCGGGACCGAGCGTCGCCGAGCACGCGCCAGACGACGAGCGCGACCGTCGGCAGCAGCGCGGCCGACAGCAGCGCGCTGACCGCCGGCGGCGCCTCGCTGTGCGCGTCCGGCAGCCAGTTGTGCACCGGGGCCCAGCCGACCTTCGTCGCCAGGCCGGCGACGATCAGCACGAAGGCGATCACGGCCGGCCCGTCCTCCAGGCGCGGCGCCGAGCGCGCGATCGACTGCCAGTCGAGCGTGCCGAGCGTCGCCGCCCGCGGGCGCCGATCGCCACGTACAGGACGATGATGCCGAGCATCGCGACCGCCAGCCCGAACGTCGTCAGCACGAGGTACTTCCAGCCGGCCTCCAGCGCGCTGCGGCTGCCGCTGAACGCGACCAGCAGCGCCGAGGCGCCCGTCGTCGCCTCGACGAGCAGCCAGGCGAGCCCGAGGTTGTCGACCAGCGGGATCAGCAGCAGCGCGGCCCAGAAGGCGTAGAACGCCGCGTAGTACATGAACCGCGCGCGGACGGCGCGCACCAGCGCGCGGCTCGAACCGGTCAGCTGCGCCGGGGCGACGAGCGCGCTGAGCAGGCCGATCACGGCGATCACGGCGAGGAACACCCCGCCCGCGGCGTCGAGCACGAACCAGCTCCCGTGCTGTGGATGCGACGGGTCCGCGATCGCGATCGCCCGCGAGCACGAGCGCGGCGAGCGCCGTCAGGCTCGCGCCGGCGACGTTGATGCGGTCGGCCTGGGCCGGCGTGCGGGCGAGCAGCGTCAGCGCGCCGGTCAGGACCGCGAGCGCGGGCACGACGAGGACGAGGACCTCAGTCACGCAGGTCCTCCAGCAGCCCGGTGTCGCCCGTTCCGAACTCGTCGTGGATCCGCGTGGTGAAGGCGGCGGCCACGGCGACGACGATCACCAGGTCGAACAGCAGCCCGACGTCGACGACGACCGGCAGGCCCGCGGGCGCGGCACAGTGCCGCGACGTAGACGCCGTTCTCGGCCACGAGGAACCCGAGCGCGTGGAACACGGCTGAGCGCCGGACGATCGCGATCACGACGCCGAGCACCACGAGCGCCGCGGCGCCCTGCTCGGCCGCATGGCCCGCCGAGGCCGAGCGGCGGGATCAGCTCGACGACCGCCAGCGTGACGGCGGCGGCGATCGTCACGCGGGTCAGCGGCGCCGCGCTCGCCCGCGATCAGGCGCGGCTCCTGCGTGCGGCGCACGACCCACCACAGCAGCGCCGGCAGCACGATGCCCTTCCCCACCAGCAGCACGCCCGCGACCGCCAGCGACGAGGACTCCCCCACCCCGCTGGCGACCGCGTACACGCCCAGCGCCACCGACTGCACGGCGACGAGCGCCACCGCCGCCGTGCGCCGGCCGGCGGCGACGACGGCCAGGCCGAGGACGATCAGCGCGACGACGAACAGGGTGCTCACGCGGAGACTCCCAGCACGCGGCTGATGAGGCCGAGCATGGCCACGATCGCGCCGCCGTAGAGCAGCGCGGGCACCCGCAGGAGGCGCATCTTCGGCTGGACGGTCTCCGCGAGCGCCAGCAGCACCGTGAAGACGGCGACCCAGCCGGCCAGCCACAGGAGCTGCACCGCGAACGAGCCCGGATGCGGCACGGCGATCTCGGCGGCGAGGACGAGCAGCACCCATGTCCGCGCCGCGGCCGCCCAGTGCAGCAGCGCGAGGTCGCGCCCGGCGTACTCCAGCAGCGGCCCCTCGTGCACCATCGTCAGCTCGAGGTGGGTGTCCGGGTTGTCGATCGGCCGCCGGCCCGTCTCGGCGAGCACGACGAGCGCCAGCCCGATCGCGCCCGCCCACTGCGCCGGCTCGCGCCAGGCCTGCGCGCTGATCGCCGACTGGCTCATCGCCACGAGGTCCGTGCTGTGCGCGGGGAACGCGAGCAGCGCGAGGACGAGCAGCAGCAGGCCGTCGACGAACACGGTGAACGTCAGGTCGCGGCCGGACCCCATCAGCCCGAACGCGCTGCCCGTGTCCCAGGCGGCGGCCCCGAGCGCGAAGCGCCCGACGGCGAGCAGCCCGAACAGGACGAGCGCGTCGTTGCCCAGCGACCAGTCCGGCGCCACGGCGGCGATCGGCACGAGCAGCAGCGCGAGGAAGGCGGCCCCGGCGGTCACCACGGGCGCGGCGTCGTAGACGACCGACGACGGCACGGGGCGCACGCCGCTGCGGCCCCACAGCCTGCGCAGCTCGCGGTAGGGCTGGAGCGGCGAGGCCCCGCGCCGCCCCTGCAGCCGTGCCTTCAGCGACTGGATCGCGCCGGGGATCAACGGCGCCAGCAGCACGCCGCCGAGCACCTGGATCGCCCCGGCGACGATCGTCTGCGCGGTCATCCGAACACCTCCAGGCGCACCAGCGCGAGCAGGACGATCAGCAGTGACAGGAAGTAGACGAGGTAGGCCCGCAGGCTGCCGGACTGCACGCGCCGCGCCTGGCGCGCGAGGCGACCGGCGGCGCGGACGCCCGGTTCGAACGCGTGCGTGTCGAACAGGTGCGGCACGTCGCCGCGGAAGTGCACGCGCTCGACGATCCCCGCGTGCTCGGTCGTGGTGGTCTCGCGCTGCGCGCGCAGGAGCACGTCGGCGATCAGGCGCAGCGGCTTCGTGAAGCCCGCCAGCGTCCAGCCGAGCGCGGGCGTGTCGCGCTGACCGGTGACCCAGACGGGCGCGGGCGCGGCCCGGCGGCTGCC
>CAWAHX010000004.1:0-47620 GCA_963781935.1 uncultured Solirubrobacteraceae bacterium | reverse complement strand
AGGTTGTTCGTGGTCTCGTGGCCGGCGAAGCTCAGCGAGAAGAGAATCGAGGCGATCTCCTCATCCGTGAGTGCGTCGGGATCCTCGTCCCGGATGTCGAGCAGCGCCGAGGCGAAGTCCTCGCCGCGCGCCGACGACTTCGTTGCGACCAGGTCGCGAAGGTAGCGCCGGTAGAGCGCCATGTTGCGCGCGTGCTCCACCTGCTGCTCGGGCGTGGGCCGACCCCACGCGAGCGAGGCTCGCGAGCCGCTCCACGCACGCAGCTTCGGCCAGTCCTCCTCCGGAACCCCCATGAACGAGAAGACCACGGAGGCGGGCAACGGAAACGTGAGCGCCTCGACGAGATCGAACGGCCCGCTGGCAGGGACGCGGTCCAGGAGCGAACCGGCGATCGAGCGGATCCGTGGCTCCATCTCGGCGATCCGGCGAGGCGTCAACGCTCGTGCGGTGGGCTCACGCAACCTGGTGCCTGCCGGGCGGTCGAGGCTGACCATCGACGGCTGTGGCCTGTGGCCGCCGTCGAGCAGGATCTGCTGCGCGTCGGGGACGAGCGGGACGATCGGCAGCTGCGCGGCGGCGGCCAGGGTGCGTTCTTCAGATCGAGGAAGACCGCCTCGACGTCGGCATGGCGCGTGACGACGTACATGTCGATGGACGGCGCGAAGAACACCCGGCCGCACATCCAGTGGGATCGTCGCGAGCACCGCGCCCGGGTCGCGCAGGTACGCCTCGCTGAGCGGGTCGAACGCGT
Source organism: uncultured Solirubrobacteraceae bacterium (assembly GCA_963781935.1). Classification (GTDB taxonomy): domain Bacteria; phylum Actinomycetota; class Thermoleophilia; order Solirubrobacterales; family Solirubrobacteraceae; genus F1-60-MAGs163. The sequence continues at coordinate 46,869 of CAWAHX010000004.1, read as the reverse complement.
GGTCGACCGGGCAGGCGGGTGCAGGGGGCGCCATGAGGCGAAGGTACCCCGAAGCCGAACACGAAGTCAAGTTCTTGTTCGGTCGAGCTCGCAGCGGTTGCACGGGCGCGAATTAGAACGTATCGTCGCATTCATGGAACGCGTCAAAGTCGGCATCGTCGGCGCAGGCCCTGCCGGCCTCACGCTCGCCCTGCTCCTCGACCAGGCCGGTATCGAGGCGGTTGCTCGACGCGCCCGCGTGCGTACGTCGAACAGCGCGTCCGAGCCGGGTCCTCGAACCCAACACCGTCGAGTGCTGACGCGCATCGGAGCGCCGGCCGACTCGAGCGTGAAGGACTCGTGCACGACGGAATCCACCTGCGGCGCAAGGGCCGCACGATGCACGTGCCGATGAGCGACCTGACGGGGCGCCACCTCACGATCGACGGGCAGCAGGAGATCGTGAAGGTCTGATCCGCTGTGGCTCGAGCGCGGTGGCGCGGAGTTCGAGGTCGAGGGCACCGTGGTGCACGGTCTCGAGATAGACCGTCGCTCCGATCACCTGGGACGCGGGTGGCTCGAGTGCGACTTCATCGCCGGCTGCGACGGCTTCCATGGGGTCTGCCGGCCCGCGATCCCGACGGTGTGCTCACGAGAGCACGAGTTCGTCGTACCCCTTCGGTTGGCTGGGCGTCCTGGCCCGGCCACCCCGACGACGGACGAGCTCGATCTACGCCTGGCACAGAACGGCTCGCGCTCGTACTCCATGCGTCCCCGAGCATGAAGCCGTCCGCCGCTTCAGGTCCGCGCCGACGAGGACATCGGCGACGTGGCCGGACGAGCGCATCGGCGGAGTTGCAGACCCGGCCGGCACCGACGGCTGGAGCGTCGGCGAGGGCGAGATCTTCGAAAAGGGCATCACCCCGATGCGCAGCTTCGTCGCCGAGCCGATGCAGTACGGCCGGATGTACCTCGCCGGCGACGCGGCGCGCATCGTCCCTCCGACCGGGGCGAGGGACTCAACCTGCGCGGTCAACGACGTGCGACTGCTCTCGGACGCCTGGTCGCACACTACGAACAGGGTGACGACGAGCCCTGCAGGCCTACGCCCGCGCCGCGCTCCGTCGCATCTGGCGCGCGCAGGACTTCTCGAACTACATGACCCAACTGCTCACGACCTCGGCGAGGCCCCGTTCCAGCAGAGCCTGCAGCTCGCCCGGCTGAAGTATCCTCGAACGCTCCGAGGTCGCCGCCCGCAGCCTGGCCGAGAACTACGTCGGCCTTCGGCCGCCCCCGACCTCTGCCACCCATGGGAACGGCTCCCAGCTCTCGCTCAGATCGGTCCAGCGAGCTCGGCCATCGCGGCGCCGATCAGTTTCGGGGCCTCCGGATCGGCGGCCCCGGCTGCTGCTCCCACATCGAGCAACTGGAGCGACCCCTCCACGACGACACGGCAGCGCCGTAGCGCCGAGCGGCGAGCCTCGCACCAAGATCCCTGGCGCGATCGCCGTCGCGGACCCAGCTCTCCGAGCACACCGCACCCTCGATCGCGAGCCCGGCCCCGAACGGCGATGTGCGGCGTCGTGGGTGTGCACGGAGTCGCCGATCAGGTAACCACGTGCCCGCGTGCCAGGGCGGTCGGGACCAGAGCGAGCGCAGCGCACGAACGTCGAGCTAGCTCCGGGTCGGTGGCCTGCTCTGCCACCGCGGGCGCGAACGCACCGTAAGCGGCGACATGCGCTCCTGGAAGCACGCGAAGGATCCGGTCACGTGGCGGGCGCCGGCCCGAGGGTGCTGTCGAGCATCGAGAGGTAGAGGTCGATCCCCGGCAACGGCACGAGTCCGATGCGGTGCGGGCCCGCGATCATGATCCGTGTAGCGATCGAGGCCTTCCGGGCATCGCGCCGCCATGCGCCAGATGGACTGGCCGGCGCGCGCCGGGGTGGGCGCGTCGGGCAGGATCAGGCCGACGGACCTTGGGTGCAGCCGTCCGGACCGACGACAAGGTCGTAGTTCGTCAACCGTCCCGTCGGTCAACGTCACCCGAACCCCGTCGTCGTGCTCGTCGAGCGCCTCGACGTCGTTCCAAGTCGGGCCGGCACGCCGTGGTGCTCGCAGCGCCGCGGCCATCAGCTCGTGTAACGCGACGCCCTGGCTCAGGTTGACGAACGGCGGGGCGTCCGGTGCGTTCACGTTGACCTGCGGAATCAGGCCCAGCTCGCGGCCATCGGCCGGCACAGCGCGATCTCGCGGTGCGGTCGAGCCACCCGGATGATCTCCTCGAACAGCCCGAGCGCCTTCGTCGCCCTGCAACGGCGGGCTCTGGAAGACCGATGCCCACTCCGAGCCGGTGCCTCCAGTCGCTCGTCAGCTCGCGACTCGTGCAGTCGATGCCCGCCTGCGCGAGAGCGATCGCGGCGCTCATTCCGGCAGGTCCCCCGCCACGATCAGGACGCGGTTCATGACACGGAGCTCACCGGGCGGCCGAGGTCCTAGGCGAAGACGAAGCGCGTGCCGCTGACCTTCGACGCCTGCTCCAGCGCGCTGCGGTCGCGACGCCGCGCCGGAAGGCCCGACAGGGCGAGCAGGTCGTAGGACTCCGAGCGGACGATGTGCAGGACGTCGCGCCAGCACTCTGTGGCGCAGTGCCTGACCGGAACGTGCTCGGGGAACAGCCCGACGGCGAGGAGAGCCGCACGGCTGGCAGCGGCGATCCGGTCATCTCGACCGCGGACGGGGTCATAGCCGGCCATCGGCGCGAAGATCGTCAGCCGACTCTCCGAGCTTGTGACGGCCGCAACCGTCAACCGGGCACACCGACCGTCGATCGCCCGCAGCAGCGCCTCAACCGCTCGTGCGGTGAAGCGGTCGCTCTCTGCGACCAGCATGCCGCGCAGCGGCCGGGACCCTTCCTCCATGCGCGGATAGGAACACAGGAGTCGCGACTCTGTCAACTTGAATCCGAATCTTTATTCGTGTAGGAACGGCCCATGCCGACAGCCGTCGTTCTCGGCGCCCGCAACCTCGGCGGCGCGCTCCTCGACCAGTTGCTCGGCAGCGGCTGGCAGGCCGCCGCCGTCGCGCGCAGCGAGGACACGCTCGCGGCCGTGCGCGAGCGTGGCGCGACCGCCATCGAGGCCGATGCCGCGGATCCGGCATCCCTGGCAGCCGCACTCGCAAGGTCCCGTGACGAGCTCGGCCGCATCGACGTGCTCATCAACGCGGTATCCGTCGCGCGGTTCGATCCGCAGGTCCCATGGGGCGGCGGCCCGCTCGCGCAGGCGGATCTCGCGCGCTTCGAGGCCTGGGGGGCGGCGGTGACCCGGCAGGCGTTCGTGTTCCTCTCCGAGGCCGCCCGCGCGCTCGAGGCTCCGGCTGCAGTGATCCAGGTCGCGAACAGCGCCACCCGCAACGCTCCTGCGGGGATGGGACTGTGGGCCGCCGGCTGGCACGGCGTGCGGGCGCTGACGCTGTCCGCCGCTGCTGAGCTCGATGAGCGCGGTGTCGACGTCACCCTGTTCGTGGTCGACGGCCCGATCGCGTCGCCGAAGACGCAGGCGATGATCGCGAACCTGCCGCCCGAGCGCGTCCACCAGCAGCGCGACGTCGCCGCCGCGATCGCGTCGATCGCGGCGGCCGATGTCCGGCCGCGCGAGGTCAGGCTCGCGCCCGGCGGCGTCCCAACGCCTGCCTAGATCGCGTGGCCGCACGGTCCGATCACCCGTACACCTCCGGGTTGACCACGCTGGCGGGCCGCCGGCCGGCGAGGACCGCCGCGACGTTCTCGGCGGCGAGCCGCGCGAGCTCGGCGATCGACTGCTCGGAGTAGAAGGCGGTATGCGGCGTGGCGACGACCGTTGTCGAGCGCCAGCAGCGGATGACCCGTCGGCAAGTGCTCCGGGACGAAGACATCGAGCCCGGCGCCGGCGATCGTCCCGTCGCTCAGAGCGTCGGCGAGCGCCTCCTGATCGACCACGGCGCCCCGCGCGCAGTTGATCAGATACGCGGTCGGCTTCATCGAGCGAAGGAACTCGGCGTCGACGAGCCGCTCCGTCGTCCGGCGTGGCCGGCACATGCAGCGAGACCACGTCGGAGCGGGCGGCGAGCTCGGTCAGCGTGACGCCGCCGCTGCGCGTGTGCACCAGCACCTCCATGCCGAGCGCTCGAGCGCGCTGCTCGACCGCCCGGCCGATCGGTCCGTGGCCGACGATGCCGAGCGTCATGCCCGCGATGCGACGCGTCGGCAGCCCCGTCGCCAGCGACCAGTCGCCGTCGCGCACCGCGCGGTCGTACCTCGGCACGCCGCGGACCAGCGAGAAGAGCAGCGCGAGGACGTGCTCGGCGACCTCGTCGGAGCAGTACTCGGGGACGTTCGTCACGGGTATCCCGAGCTCGGTCGCGACGTCGACGGCGATGTTGTCGGTGCCGATGCCGTACCGGCCGATGACCTGCAGCCGCTCCGCCGGCGCGCACGACCGCCGGCGTGACGCGCTTGAAGCACGTGAGGATGCCCTCGCAGTCGCCCACGAGCTCGACGAGCTCGTCCTCGTCCCCCGTCGACGCATGCACCAGCTCGGCTCCGACCTCGGCGAGCACCGCTGCCTCGACGTTCGTGTCGGGCCACGTGTAGTCGGTGACGAGAACCCTAAGCATCGCGACCCCATGGCGCCAGACGCGCCTCGTCGCCCAGCGCCTGCTCGATGCGCAGGAGCTGGTTGTACTTCGCGAGCCGCTCGGACTGCGTGACCGAGCCCACCTTGATCTGCCCGCCGTCGCAGCCCACCGCAAGGTCGGCGAGCGCAGGGTCCTCGGTCTCCCCCGACCGCGCCGAGATGACCGTGCGGAAGCCTGCCTCCTTGGCCCGGGCGACGACGTCGAGCGTCTCGGAGATCGTCCCGATCTGGTTCATCTTCACCAGCACCGCGTTGGCCGTCCTGTCCGCGATGCCGCGCTCGAGGCGCTCGATGTTCGTCGTGAAGTGGTCGTCGCCGACGATCTGCAGCCGGTCGCCGAGCTCGCCGGTGAACGCCTGCCAACCGGCCCAGTCGTCCTCGGCCAGCGGATCCTCGACCGACGCCGACGGGGTGCGCCGCGGTCAGCTCGCCGACGTAGCGGGCGAGCTCGCCGGCGCTCAGCGTCCGGTCCTCGGAGACGAGGCGGTAGGCGCCACCGTCGAAGAAGTGCGTGGCCGCGACGTCGATGCGCGTACACCACGTCGTCGCCGAGGCGCAGCCCCGCGCGCTCCACCGCTTCGTCGAGCAGGCGCGAGAGCCGCATCGTGCCCGGCCAGCGGCGGGCCGTAGCCGCCCTCATCGGCTTTGAGCGTCGTCAGCCCGCGCTCGGCCAGCAGCTCGCCGGTGGCGCGGTGGACCGCGCACGCCATCTCCAGGGCACCGGAGAACGTCTCCGCCCCCGCCGGGATGACCAGGAAGTCCTGGAAGTCGAGCTGACGCCCGGCGTGCAGCCCACCCGAGACGATGTTGACCATCGGCATCGGGAGCGTGACCGGCCGGTCGCGCGGCCAGCGAGCGCCACAGCGGCACCCCGCGGACGGCGGCCTCCGCACGCGCGGTCGCCAGGGAGACGGCGAGGATCGCGTTGGCGCCGAGACGCGACTTGTCCGGTGTGCCGTCGAGCGCGATCAGCGCGTCGTCGACTGCGGCGCTGCTCGGGCTCGCGCACCGACGAGCGCCTCGGCGATCTCGCCGTTGACCGCCGCCACCGCGCCCAGCACGCCGAGCCCGCCGTAGCGGGCGGCGTCGCCGTCGCGGCGCTCGACGGCCTCGTGGCGACCGGTCGAGGCGCCCGACGGGACGCTGGCGCTGACGGTCGTGCCGTCCGAGAGCGCGAGCTCGGCCTCGACGGTGGGCCGCCCGCGCGAGTCGAGGATCTCACGCGCGGCGATGGACGCGATCGTCGTCATGCGTTCAAGGCCTCCTCGAGGCTCGGGGCGTCGGTCAGCAGATGGCGCGCCGAGGCCCGGCCGCGCTCCTGCACCGCGGGCTCGAGTGGGAGGCGGGACTTGCCGTCGATGCGCGCGAGCACGATGCAGCCGAGCTCGGCGACCACGGCGGACTCCTCGGCGCGCGGCCGCACCGGCGGCACCGCGATAGACGCGCCAGAACCGCCGTGCCTCAGCGGCGAACGCGGGATCGTCGTGCCGCATTCCGTCGAGCAGGACCAGCGCGAGCAGGAACGCGACATCGAACGCCGGGTCGCCGTAGTGGGCGACCTCGAAGTCGAGCATCAGCATCCGGTCGGGGTAGGCGATCAGGTTCTTCGGCGAGTAGTCGCCGTGCACGAGGCAGCGTTGACATGCCAGCAGCCGCTCGACCTCCGCTTCGATCGCGTCCGCGAGCTCCGGGTGGACGCGCGCGACCGTCCGGTGGTACGGATCGACCCGGCCCTGCACCAGCGGCCACGCTGCGCCGAAGCGCCCTGCGAGAGCAGCGTCGCCCGCCGTGACCGCGTGCAGCTTCCCGAGCAGCTCGCCGGCCAGTTCCGTCCGCGCTGGATCGGCCTTCCCGGCGTCATGCTCCTGCTTCCACAGCACCCCGCCCGGCGGGGCGATGGTCATGCCGAACACGATGCGCTCGTCGTCGGAGAAGACCACCTCGGGTGAGCTGCCCGGCAGCCGCTCACCGAGGACCTCCATGCAGTCGCGCTCGACGAACACGCGTTCACGGTCGAACGCCCAGGGGTCGTCCACCGCCAACTCGGCGAAGCGGCTGCTTGACGACGACACCGCCGCCCTCCCACTCGGCGAGCAGCACGAGGTTCGAGATGCCGCCGCCGAGGGACCGCACACGGATCCCTCCCGCAGGCGCGACGCCCTGCTCGCGCAGGTAGGCGGGCAGCGCCGCCGCATCGATCAGGCCGAGACCTTCCATCACGAAGTGTTCACGCGGGCACCGCCAGGTCGCGCTGGATCTCGAGGATCGTCGGGTGGGCGTCGCGCGGCTCGTTCTGCATGCCGCACTCGGTCGCCACGCCGAAGCCGGTCACGAACTTCGAGGCGGCGGCGGCCCGCGCTGCGCGCCCTCCATCCCGTCCTCCTCGTGCACGAGGCCGAGGTACAGCCGCGTCTGGGGCGCAAGCCGCAGGTCCGCGAGCGGTGCGAAGTAGGCGTCGTCGTCGCGGTTGATCGGCACCGGCATGTGGATCCAGTCGACGCGACGCGGGGCTGCGGCCGTGACGCCGTTGGCGATCGCCACGAGCAGCGCAGCGTCGGACGGCTCGACGAAGTGCTTGCCCTTCGCGCCGGGCTCCGGAGGCGCGTCCCCGTAGCAGAGGTGGTAGCCGTACTGAACGTCCTCGGGTACCAGGGCGCGCGAGTCGCGCGAGGGCGGCGACGATCTCGTCCTGCGAGAAGGTGGAGGCTCCGGCGAGCTCCATGTGCATGAACTCCGCCGCGACATCCCACTGGATCGCCACCCCGTCGTGCGGCAGCGCGACGAGGATCCGCGAGACCTGGTCGCCGAGCGCGCGCTCGACGACCGGCAGCATCTCCCGCTGGGCCTCAGGAGCGATCAGTGCCAGGCACGTGGCCATCGCGGTGGGCATGCAGATCTGCATGCGCATGCCTGCCGGCAGCACGCCGTCGTCCTTCAGCGCGCGGAAGGTGGCGAAGGAGTCCGCCGCATCCTCGGCGTACGGGAGGTCGAGCTCGATGGCGTCGAGCGCCACGCCGTCCTTCGGCTTGAACCGCTTGCCGACCTGGCCGCGGGAGCCGTAGCGGTTCGGGCCCGTCTCGACGCCCTCGAGCGTGTCGTTGCTCGCCAGGAACGGCCCCTGGGCCGCCAGCCAGTTGCGCCGTCGCCCGCGCTCCCCGTCGGGAATCCGCGCGAACGTCTGCGGGCTCGTCTCGCCGATGAGCCGGAACAGCTCCTCGGCGTTCTCCACGTTGGCACTCCCCACCAGCATCGCGTCAGCCATGCCTGATCCTCCTGCTCTCGTCGTTGGTCACCACGCGGTCCAGCCACCGTCGACTCGCAGCACGTGCCCGGTGACGCTGCCGGCGCTGTCGCCCGCCAGATAGCGAACCGCTCCAGCCACCTCCGCCACCGTCGCCAGGCGTCCCGTCGGCAGCCGCTCCAGCACCTCCGCGCGGAACTCCGCGTCGGCCAGGTACGCCTCGGTCAGCGGCGTCAGCACGAACGTCGGCGCCACCGCATTGACTCGGATGCCATCGCGCGCCCACTCGACCGCGAGCGCCTTGGTCAGGCCCTCGACCGCGTGCTTGGAGGCGCAGTAGGCGCTGCGGTCGGGGTAGCCGACCGTGCCCATCTGCGACGAGAACGTCACGATGCTGCCGCCGGCGCCTCGATCGAGCAGCGCCGCACCGACCGCCCTGCAGGCCGTGAACGTCGCGCGGACGTTGACGTCGAAGATCGCGTCCCAGTCCTCCAACGGGTAGTCGCGTGCCGGCCCCGGCCGGTTGGTGCCGGCCGCAGTGACGAGCACGCGCAAATCACCGAGCGCGCCGGCTTCTGCGACCAGCAGGTCGACCGCGCGCTCATCGGTGACGTCGGCTTCGCGCGCGTGCGCGTTCCCCCCGGCCGCCGTGATCTCCGCGGCGACCGCCTCGACCTCCGCGCCCGTCCGCGACACGCAGACGACCGTGGCGCCGGCCTCGGCCAACTCGAGCGCGCAGCCGCGGCCGAGGCCGCGCCCGGCACCGGTGATCAGCGCGACGCTCCCGGAGAGCGTCCAGTCGCTCACGACGCCAGGCGCTGCAGCCGCATGGTCGCAGTCAGTCCGTGCCCGGCGAAGTGCTCGGCCTCGCAGATCGTCTCGACGGCCGGCGCCACCGCCGCCGTGCCCTCGGCGGTCAGTCGCTGCCATGTGCACGTCTTCAGGAACTTCCCGACCCACAGCCCGCCCGTGTAACGGGCCGCACGGTTGGTCGGGAGCACGTGGTTGGTGCCGACGGCCTTGTCGCCGTAGGCGACCGTCGCCTGGTCGCCGAGGAACAGGGAGCCGTAGTTGCGCAGCCGTTCCAGATATGCGTCGAGCTTGTCATCGGCGACGTGCACCTCGAGATGCTCGTTGGCTGCCGCGTCGGCGAGCGCGATCGCCTCGTCGTCGTCGGCGGCGATGGCGATCCAGCCGTGCTCGGCCCAGGCCTGGCCGGCGATGTCGGCAGTCGGCCATGTGCCCAGCAGGCCGGCGAGCTCCTCGGCCACTCGTCCGGCAACGTCCTCGCCGATGGCGATCACTCCGGCGGCCGACGTCGGCCCGTGCTCGGCCTGGCCGAGGACGTCGGCGGCGACGAGCCGCGGGTCGGCGGTCTCATCCGCGATCACGAGGACCTCGGTCGGTCCGGCGAGCAGGTCGATGCCGACGCGGCCGAACAGCTGGCGCTTGGCCTCCGCCACGTAGGCGTTTCCCGCGCCGACGAGCATGTCCACCGCCGGAATGCCCTCGATGAGGCCGAAGGCCATGGCTGCCAGGCCCTGAACGCCTCCGAGTGCCAGCACCGCGTCAGCACCCGACGTCCACATCGCGTACAGCATCGCCGGGTGCACGCCGCCCTCGCGCTGCGGCGGCGCGCAGCCGATCACCCGCTCCACGCCCGCCGTCTTGGCCACGAGGATGGTCATGAACGACGACGCGAGCATCGGGTAGCGGCCGCCCGGGACGTAGGCGCCGACGCTGCCGACCGGTATGTGCCTGTGGCCGAGGACGACGCCCGGCAGCGTCTCGACCTCGAGATCGGTCAGCGTCGCCCGCTGGGCGCTCGCGAACGCCCCGATCTGCTGCTGGGCGAACCGGATGTGCTCCTTCAGCCGGTCGTCAAGCGACGCGGCAGCGCGCTCGAAGTCCTCCTCGGTCGCAACGAAGCTCTCGGGGTCCCAGCCGTCGAGCTCGCGCGAGAAGCGCCGCACCGCGTCGATCCCGCCGCGCTCGATGTCCTCGAGCATCGCCTCGACGCGGCGGCGCACCTCTGGGCTCGACTGTTCGGCCGGCGGGCCCGGTGACTTGAGGAAGCGCGTGGATTCGGGGAACGCACTCACGGCGTGAGGCTGCGCAGCTCCGCGGCACAGTCGCGGTGGACGGCGAGGATGCCCGGCAGCTCGGCGGGGTCGACCCGGCCGTAGCCGCAGACCGACCCGATGCCGAAGACGTCGCGGTAGCGGCGGGCCATCTGCATCCGCTCGCGGAAGCCCTCGACCCCGTCGGTGTGGTGGATGATCCCGAGATAGACGTTGACGTCCTCGCCATCGAGCTCGGCCAGCGGCGCGAAGAACTCCGGCTCGGGATGCTTCAGCGCCGGCATGTGGACGTAGTCGACGTGCCGGTCGATGCGCGCGATCGCCTCCTGCGGTCATGCGCACGCACAGCCCGAGGTCGGTCATGTCCTTCATCGGCCACCCGCCCCACGTGCCGTAGCACCAGTGGAAGCCGAGGCGCGCGCCCTCGGGGACGTGCCTCGCGAGCTCGGGGAGCGTGGCGGCGTGGCGCTGGATCTTCTCCTCGAGCGTCGCCTCGGGCCAGTCGGCGATCCCGCGGGCGTCGCCGCCGGCCATGTCGACGAACTCCTGGGCGAGGTCGAACTGGAACTGCAGGTCCTCCACCGGCACGTGCTCGAGGATCAGCTCGATGTCGCGGCGGACCGCGTCGCTGTAGGCGGCGTGGGCGGCGGGCCAGTCGGACTCCTGGAAGAAGTACGAGATCGCGCTGCCGATTCCCGGGAACGTGACCTGGAAGCGCACGCCCTCGGGCACGACCCCCTCGTCGCGCAGCCGCTTGAAGACCTCGTAGGACTCGACGGCGATCGGGCCGTAGTTGGTGGTCTCGAAGCGCAGGTCCTCGCCCGGCTTGATGCCGAACAGGAACGCCGCCTCGTAGACCTCGGGCTTGCCGTTGGTCGGTGGCGTGGGCGCCCCACCCTCCGGAGCACGCAGCACCTCGAGCGACGGATGCTTGGAGTAGATCGTCATCGGCAGGAAGCCGATCCAGAGCTTGCGCAGGCCGACCTCGCCGTCGCCGAACGCCGGCAGGTGGTCACCAAGGTGCTCGGCGGCCGCGCGGATGGCCTCGTCCGCCGTCTCGAACGGCAGGCTGCCGACGAGCAGCACGTCGCCGCGGTGGTTCTCGATCACGTCATTCTCCTTGCAGGATCGCGACGACCCGGGCGGGCGCCGCGCTGGCTCGTTGGATCTTCAGGGGGAAGCACGCGACGGTGAAACCCGTGGAGGGCAGCGCCGCGAGGTTCGTCAGCCGCTCGATCTGCGAGTAGGGCAGGTTGCACTGGTGCGCTGCCCAGAAGATGCCCTGCTCGTCGCGCTCGATCGCCTGCTTGGCCTGGACGTCGAGCGGCGCGTCCCAGCCCCAGGCGTCGATCCCCATGACGCGGACACCGCGCTCGAAGAGCCAGCGCGTCGCCTCGGCGGTGACGCCGGGGCCGCGGAACATGAAGTCGCGCTCCTTGATGAACGCATCGCGAGCGGTATGGACCAGGACGATGTCCCCAGGGCAGAGGTCGTGCCCGGCGTCCTGGATCTTCTGCTCCATCTCAGCCGCCGTCACCGCGTCGCCGTCGGCCTTCTCGCGCGCGTCGACGACGACGCCTGGCCCGAAGAACCAGTCGAGCGGGAGCTCGTCGATCGTCTGGGCGGGCTCGCCGCCGATCGTGCTGTTGTAGTGCCACGGCGCGTCCAGATGTGTCGTGGCGTGCGTGCCGATCGACAGCCGCTCGGCGGCCGGGCCCTCCTCGTCGCGGAGCAGCCTGCGCGGCGCTCCGGTCAGCTGCTCGAGCTCGCCGGCGCCATGCGCGTGATCGGTGTAGGACACATCGATCCGCATGAACTCCGGGATGTCCTGGGGCGAGGACTCGATCGTGAACGACAGGTCGACGATGCGGGTCGCGCTCACACCGGCACCGCGCAGACGGCCATGATCTGGTTGCGGATGTCACCGGGGTTGACGTTCGGATCCGGCGCCTGCTCCCAGGCGCCGATCGCCGCCGACAGCTCGACGACCTGCTTGCAGCGCTCGTAGCGGCGCTCCATGAATGCGTCCAGCACCCCCTGGGCGCTCTTGCCCGAGGCGATCTCCTCGGCGAGCACGACGCCGTCCTCGATCGCCTGCGCAGCACCCTGGCCGGCGTGCGGCGAGGTGCCGTGGGCGGCATCGCCGATCAGCAGCGCGCGGCCGCTGTACCAGGGCGCGGGCATGATGATGTTCTCGACCGGCCGGTAGACGACCTTGTCGGCATCGGTGATCAGCTCGCGCTGCTCGGCGACCGTCCCGCCGAAGGGCTCGAGCTTCTCGCGCATGATCGCGTCGAGGCGCGCCGGGTCCTGGCGCGTCTGGTCGGCGGGCCAGGCGACGATGAACAGCATGTACATCAGGTCGTCGCTGAGCGGAACGAACCCGGCGGTTCCGTGGATCCCGCCGATCCAGACCTCGATGCGGTCCAGCCCGGGGAGGCGCGGAAGGTTGTAGCGGAAGCACGCCTGACCGGTGTACTGCGGCTGGATCGCGTCGCCGAACAGCGTCTCGCGGGTCTGTGAGTACAGGCCGTCGGCGCCGACGAGCAGGTCGTACGAGCCGGACGTGCCGTCGCTGAACGTCACGTCGACGCCGTCCTCGCGCTGCTCGAACTCCGTGACCGTGTGGCCCACCTTGACGGTCGCACCCGAGCCCAGCACGGCCTGCTGCAGGATGTCGTGAAGCGCCGGACGCGTCAGACCGTTCATCGGCGGCCAGCCCGGCACCACCGGCGGGTAGTCGTCCTCGCCGAGCGGCGTGCCGTCGGCAAGGAAGTTGCGCCCGCCCATGATCGGATGGCCGCGCTCGATGCACTGCTCGGCGAGGCCGAGCGCGGTGCAGAGCGCCCGAGCGCGTTGGGCGGCTGGATGATCCCGACGCCGTAGACGTCCCAGCGCGGGTTCTTCTCGACGACGTCGACCTCGACGCCTGCGTTGCGCAGGGCGACCGTCGTCGACAGCCCGCCGATGCCGCCGCCGACGACGAGGACCTTCTCGATCTCACCCACGGCGCTAGCTCTTCTCGGCGAAGAGATCGGTGGTGCGGAAGCCCTCCTCGGCCTGCTGGGCCTGCTGGGCGCCGACCGCGGGGAAGCACTCCATCATCGAGTCGGGCATCGGGAGGTTCTTCCAGATCGTCGTGCCGCCCTGGTGGGGCTGCCAGTCGACGGACTCCCAGTCCGGCAGGTAGTTCTGCCAGCCCCCGGCGTTGATCTCGATCCGTGCGCCGCCCGGCTCGCGCACGTACAGGTAGGTGATCTCGTCGATGCCGTGGATTCCCGGGCCGAACTCGATCGGCGTGTCGTTGGCCATGAACACCTCCGCCGCGCGCTCGACGTCGAGGCGCTGATCGACGTGGTAGGCGATGTGGTTGAGCCGGCCGGTCGCGCCGCTGAAGTCCGGCACGAACGCGAAGTCGTGCGTCGAGCGGATGGCGTTGCACGTCGTCGTGGAGAAGACCTTGAAGCCCGGCTCGGGACTGATCGTCGCGGTCTGCCGGTGGCCGAGCTGCCGGATGAAGTCGATGTCGCCCTGGATGTCGGGCGTGGCGATCGTGACGTGGTCGATGTAGCGCGCCTGCGCGCCGCGGCCGGGGAACTTCTGCGGCCGGAACTGGAGGTCCTTCTCGGCCTTCTCGGGCGGCGCCTGGTAGCGCTCGGCCTCCCAGAACACCTCGACCGCATGCTGCCCGGCCGGCAGCTTGTACTGATAGGCCGCGCCACGGCCCGGGCGCTCCCCGAGCCACTCGCCCGCGACCCGCTTGCTGATCAGCTCGGGGTCCCCCGGGCCGTAGGTGCGGAAGCCGACGCGGCCCAGTGCGGACTCGGGCCCCTCGGTGACGATCAGGCTCGAGTGCAGCCACTCGGCCCACCCGCGGAGATAGACCGACTGCCCCTCTCGAGTCGTCTCCTCCAGGCCGAGGACGTCGACCATCCACTTGACCGTCTCGTCCGGCTTGGGGCTGATCAGCTCGGCGTAGGCGAGCTGCGACAACAGGACCTCAGACATCTTCGCGACCTCTCCTCCGAGCGAATAACAAGAACCGACGTTCTAGTTCGATGCTACGCCGGACCGGCGCACGAAGTCAAGCGCCATGTTTCACTTGACGCAGGACGTCCGGTTCCTGTACAAGAGCCGAATTAGAACTTTGGCTCGTGATTTGGGTCGGAGTTGCCGGAGGAGCGATCGGCCATGGCTGCCGGTACCGAAACACCACACTCGTCAACCAACCACGCTGCCGCTCCCACCGCCGTCGCCCTGCGCACGAGCGGGCTGGCGAAGGCGTTCGGCGCGACGCATGCCCTTCGCGACTGCAGCTTCGAGCTGCTGGCCGGCGAGGTGCACTGCATCGTCGGCGAGAACGGCTCGGGCAAGTCGACGCTCGTCAAGATCCTCGCGGGCATCCACCGTCCGGACGCCGGGACGATCGAGCTCGGGGGCACGACGGCTGATGCGCTCACCTCTCCGGAGCGTTCCGCGGATGCCGGGATCGCCACCGTCTTCCAGGAGGTGCTCGTCGTCGAGCCGCGATCGGTCGTCGACAACGTCTGGATGGGCGTCGACGGGGTGGTCCGCAGCAGGGTGCGCACCGGTGAGAAGCGCCGCCGCGCGCAGGCGACGCTCGAGGCGCTGCTCGGCGAGGCGCCGCCGCTCGACCTTCCCGTCGAGCACCTCTCGCTCTCCGAGCGACAGGCCTGCTGCCTTGCCCGCGCCTTCGTCCGCGACCCGAGGATCCTGATCCTCGACGAGGCCACCTCAGCCCTCGACGTCCAGACGCGCGACCGGCTCTTCACGCTCATCCGAGAGCGGAGCAGCCAGGGCGCCGCGACGGTCTTCATCTCGCACCGCATGGACGAGATCTCCGAGATCGGTGATCGCTGCACCGTCATGCGCTCCGGCGACACGGTCGGGACGCTCGATCGCGGGGGCGCGACCGCCGACGAGCTCGTGCGGCTCATGACCGGTGCCGACCATCTCACCGGCGCCGTCGCCGAGCGGCCGCACCGCGAGCCGGGCGAGGTCGTGCTCGAGGTCCCGGGCCTCGCGCTGCGCGCGGGCGAGCTCGTGGGGCTCGCCGGCCTCGAGGGTCACGGACAGGACGCGTTCCTGCAGTCGCTGGCCGGCGGCGCGGACACCGCCTACGTCCCGCGCGAGCGCCGAGCCGAGTCGCTCTTCGACTCCAAGTCGATCCGCGAGAACTTCGGCATCGTCACGCTGGGCCGCGACACGTCCGGCGGCCTGCTCTCGCCGAAGCGCACCCGCGAGCGGCTGGCCGAGTACGTGAGCCGGTTGAAGATCAAGCTGGCCGACCCGGACCTGCCGATCACGACGCTGTCCGGCGGCAACCAGCAGAAGGTCGTCATGGCCCGCTGGCTGGCCACCGACCCGAAGGTCCTGCTGCTCAACGATCCGACGCGCGGCGTCGACATCGGCGCCAAACGCGACCTCTACGACCTCCTGCTCGACCTCGCCGCGCAGGGCGTCGCGGTCGTGATGCTCTCGACCGAGGTCGACGAGCACGTCGAGCTGATGGATCGCGTCCTGGTCTTCCGCGAGGGGGAGATCGCCAAGGAGCTGCCGCGCGGCGAGCTGTCGCGCCAGTCGATCGTGGGAGCGTTCTTTGGCTGAGCACCTCCGCCGGCGCCCGTGGCTGTTCGCCGCCCTGCTCGCGCTGGGTCTGCTGATCGCCAACGTGATCGCCGAGCCCAGCTTTGGGAAGCCCGGCAACTGGGCGGGCGAGCTGGCCACGCTCGCGCCGTTCGCGATCGTCGCGATGGCCTCGACGCCGGCCATCGTGTCCGGGCGGCCTGGACATCTCGATCGGGCCGCTCACGGTGCTGGGCAACGTCATGCTGATCGAGTGGTTCCTGCCCCATGCCGGCCTGGACACCGCCTGGCTCGGCATCCCGGTGCTGATGCTCATCGGAGCCGCGATCGGCGCGTTCAACGGCGTGCTGGTGACCATCCTGCGCTACCAGCCCGTGATCGCCACGCTGTGCACGTTCTTCGTCCTCACGGGCGTCATCGAGAAGATCGCCCCGACGCCGAAGAGCCCGCACGCCGGGAACTGGACCACCGACTTCGCCGACAAGCTCGTCGGCCCGATCCCGGGCGCGCTTGTCCTGATGGCGATCCCGCTCGTGATCTGGTTCGCGCTGTCGCGCACCGCGTTCCACCGCAACCTGTACGCGGTCGGGGGCAACGACACCACGGCCTTCAGCGCCGGTGTCAACGTCCACGCGACCCGGATCATGGCCTACGCGCTCGGCGGCGCCTTCGCCATGGTCGCCGGCGTCGCGCTGACCGCGCTCGTCCAGTCGACCCAGAGCGCCGGCTTCGCCTCCTACACGCTGGTCGCACTCGCCGCCGTCGCCCTCGGCGGCACGCAGCTCGGCGGCGGCCGCGGTGGCCTGATCCCCTCGCTCCTCGGCGCGGTGTGCATCTACCAGATGCAGACGCTGCTGGGCGGCCGTCGGCGTCTCGAGCTCCTGGCTGGAGTTCGTCTATGGCGCGATGCTCGTCGCGGGCGTCGTCGTCGGCGCCAAGCTGCTGACCCTCCGGCCGCGAGGAGCCGCCGCATGAGCCGCGTGCTGGACCTGCAGCGCAGAGCGCCGGTGCTGCAGCTCGCCGCGCTCGTGGTGCTGTTCGCCTACGGAGCATCGACGATCGCGGGCTTCAGCTCGGAGACGTCGGTCGACTCGATGCTCGTGCTCGCTGCGCTGCTCGGCCTGGCCGCTCTGGGCCAGACCTTCGTGCTCGTGCTCGGTGGTCTGGACCTCAGCGTCCCGGGGCACATCGTGATGGGCGCGATCGTGGTGAGCCAGCTCTACGGCTCCCACGGCTGGTCGGCACCGCTGGCGATCGCCTTCGTGGTCGTCGTCGCCGCCGCGGCAGGCGCCGCCACCGGCTGGATCTGCCACCGCTGGCAGATCCAACCGCTCATCGTGACCCTCGGCGTGGGGGCGATGAGCGCCGGCGCCGCAATCGCGTGGACCCAGGGACGCCTCACGGGCACCGCGCCCGCGTTCCTCACCGACCTCACCACGGCGACCGGCACCACCGCCGGACTCTCGATCCCGCCGATCGTCGTCATCTGGGCAGTCGTCGCGATCATTGCCGGCGTCGTGGCACACCGCACCGTCGCCGGGCGCAAGCTCTACGCGACCGGGGCGAACCCCCGCGCCGCCGGGCTCGCGCGCGTCAACACGAGGCGCGTCGTCGTCTCGGTCTTTGCGTTGAGCGCCGTCGCGTCTGCGCTGGTCGGCGTGCTGCTCGCGGGCTTCGCCGGGGCCGACCAGACGATCGGCGACCCCTACCTCTTCAGCGGCCTGACGGCCGTCATCGTCGGCGGGACGACCTTCATGGGCGCCCGCGGCGACTACTCGCACACGGTCGTCGGGGCACTGATTCTCACAGTGCTGACGACCATCCTCGTCGGCAAGGGCTACAGCCAGGCCGACCAGCAGATCATCTTCGGCGTGCTCATCCTGCTCGTCGTGGCCGGTTACGGCCGCGACCGGCGACTCCGAGACCGCGTCTGAGGCCCCACCCCTACAAGGAGGAACACAGTGGTCCGCAGCATCAGCAAGATTCTCGCCATCGCGAGCATCGTCGGTCTGGCCGCCACCGGCGTTGCCGAGGCCAAGACCAAGACCTACTCCGTCAGCATGCTGGGTAAAGGCGGTCAGAGTCGGCATCAACCTGACGTCGACCTACAAGGGCACGCCGTTCGGCACGTGCAAGATGACCGGCAAGCTCGTCATCCCCGACACGCAGCAGACCTGGAAGTGCGGGTCGAAGGGCTCGTTCAAGTTGGTCGGCCACGGAACGACCGGCGCGGCCAACGACGCCAAGGGCACCTGGAAGATCGTCAAGGGCTCGGGCAAGGGCAAGTACAAGGGCATCACCGGCAGCGGCACGTTCTCCGGCAAGCTCTCGACCGGCACCTTCCGCTATCTCGGCAAGGCCAAGTTCTAGAAGCGAACCTCGGCGGGGCGCTCCGGCGCCCCGCCGGCCTGCCATCCGGCTCGTTCCGTGAGCCTCCGTCTTCATCCTCCCTTCCGCGCCGACCACGTCGGCAGTCTTCTGCGTCCTGAGGCGTTGCGGCGCGCCCGGGCCGAGCACAAGCGCGGCACGATCGATCGCGGCGCCCTGCGCACCGCCGAAGACGCGGCCATCCTCGAGGTCATCGAGCTCCAGCGCGCCGCCGGCCTGCGCAGCGTCACCGACGGCGAGCTGCGCCGGACGTCCTGGCACATGGACTTCATCTACCAGCTCGGCGGCGTCGAGATGGTCGAGGGCGAGCAGGTCGCCGTGCACTTCCGTGATGCCGAACACGAAGAGGACTTCACCGCCCCGGGCATGCGCGTCAGCGGCCGCGTGACGCTGCCGGAGACGATCTTCGCCGACGCATTCCGGTTCCTGCAGACCCACGCGCATCCCGAGCAGACACCCAAGCTCACGATCCCCTCCCCGAACATGGTCCACTACCGGGGGGGCCGCTCGTCGATCGACGACGCGACCTATCCGGACGTCGACGAGTTCTGGACCGATCTCGCCGCGGCCTACCAGGCGCAGATCAGCGGCGTCCACGAGCTCGGCTGCCGCTACCTGCAGCTCGACGACGTCAGCCTCGCCTACATCAACGACCCGGCCCAGCGCGAGCACATTCGCGCGATCGGCGGCGACCCTGACCACCTCCACGAGCAGTACATCGCCACCCTCAACCGTGTCCTGGCCGGACGGCCGGACGACCTGGCCGTCACCACGCACCTCTGCCGCGGCAACCACGAGTCCATGTGGGCCGCCGAGGGCGGCTACGACTTCGTGGCGGAGGCGTTGTTCGGCGGCCTGGAGGTCGACGGCTTCTTCCTCGAGTACGACGACGAGCGCTCCGGCACGTTCGAGGCCCTTCGGTTCGTCCCGCCGGGAAAGGCCGTCGTGCTCGGACTGGTGACGACCAAGCGCGGCGTGCTGGAGGACGCCGACATGCTGAAGCGCCGCATCGAGGAGGCGTCGCGGTACGTCGACATCGACCAGCTGTGCCTCTCCCCCCAGTGCGGCTTCTCGTCGACGGAGGGGGGCAACGCCCTGACGATCGACGAGCAGCGGGCGAAGCTCGAGCTGATCGTCGCCGTGGCCGGCGAGGTGTGGGGCTCGTGAGCCCCGCCCTGACGTTGATCGAGCGCTACTACGAGGCGTGCAGCTCGGGCGATGCGGAAGGCGTCGCGGCGACGATGACCGAAGACGTCGTCCACTGGTTCCTCGCGCCGAACCCCGGGACGACGCCCGTCCACGGCGCCGAGCATCTCGGTCGCTACTGGCGCAAGGTCCACGGCATGATCGGTGCACGTTGGGTCGTCGATCACGCGATCACCGACGGCGACGAGACGGTCATCGAGTGGAGCATGTTCTGGGTGCCCCAGGGGCACGGCCGTGAGGTCGTGACTCGGGGCGCCGAGTGGTTCGAGTTCCGCGGCGGCCTGATCGCTGAGATCCGCTCCTACTACCGGCAGGAACCCGCCGACTCCGAGCTCGACGGCTTCCCCTACGCCGAGCGCGGCTACGCGACCCACTAGCCCAAGGCGTCGCGCAGGAACTTCGCCCCACCGTGGCCGGACGTGCCACCGTCCACCGGGATCTCCGCGCCGGTGATGAACGACGACTCGTCCGACAGCAGGAACACGACCAGCGGCGCCACGTCGTCCGGCGTGCCCGGCCCGGCCCAGCGGAGCGGCGTCGATGCTGGCCTGCAGAAACGCCGGAGGCGCAGCGGCCACGAGCTCGGTCTCGATGTACCCCGGATGGATCGCGTTGACGCGGATCCCGCGGTCGCCGAGTTCGAGACTCGCGACGCGCGTCAGTCCGCGCAGTGCCCATTTCGACGTGGTGTAGGCGACCGTGTAGTGCGCGGTCAGTCCGGCAAGGGAGCCGACGTTCACGATCGAAGCGCCTTCTCCCATGAGCGGCGACAGCGCCTGGATGCCCAGCATCGCCCCGGTGACGTTGACCGCCAGCACCCGGTTCCAGTCCGCCAGGGACACGTCGGCCAGACGCGAGCGCTGGGCGATCCCCGCGTTGTTGACCAGCCCGTCGAGGCGGCCGTGCTCGTCGCGGACCCGGTCGGCGAGCCGCGCCCAATCCTCCGGCTCCGACACGTCCAGCGCGACGATGTCGCCGCCGCTCTCGACATCGGTGGCGATCACCGTCGCGCCCTCGGCGCGCAGCAGCGCGGCCTCAGCCGCGCCCTGGCCACGGGCGGCGCCGGTGACGACGACGACCTTGCCGGCGACGCGACCCGCGGTCACCGGTTGCGCTGAGGCTGCCGGGGCTCGAGCAGGTAGGCGGCGACCGCTCGGCCGACCTCGTCGAGCAGCATCTCGTCGCTGACCTTCCGGTACGCGCCGAAGTCGGGGCCGAACTGCACGCGCCGCTGGAACGTCGCAAACGCCATGCGGAAGGCGACCTCGATCGCCAGCGCGGGGTCCTCGTGCGTGATGGCCTTGGCGTGGCGCAGCAGCAACTCCTCCCAGCGCGTGGCGAGGCTCTGGATCTGCTCGTAGGCCCTCGCCCGGACGACGTCGTCGACCGGCGAGCGGTTCATGAACACGCGAAGGATCTTCTGGTGGCGCAGCATCACGCTCGTGACATCGCGGACGGCCTCGACGATCAGCTCGCGCGGCTCCATCCCCTCCCAGCGGCTGTCGTCCTGAAGGCGCTCCTGCTCGGCCACGATGTCGACGAGAGCGCGGTCGTAGACGGCAAGGATCAGCGCATCCTTGCTTGGCGCGCGTGCGTAGATCGAGCCGACCGACACCTTCGCGCGCCGGCTGACCTCCTGGACGGTGAAGCCCTCCCAGCCCTTCTCCTCGAGCAGCTTCTTGCCGGCGACGAGGACCCGCTCGAGAGACTCGCGGCTGCGGTTCTGCAAGGGCGGCCGAAGGAGTTCGGGCTCGACTCTACGGGAGCTTGTCGCCATGCGCCGGACCGTACATGAAATCGAACCGCGATTCCAATTATCCTGACGCGATGAGCGAACTCGACCAGCTGCGCGTACGCAGGATCATCACGGGTCACGACCGAGAAGGCAAGGCCGTCATCGCCGCCGACGAGGAGGTCGCCGGGACGCGGCCTTGCGGAGGATGCCGATCGCAGTGATGCCACGTTCTTCCAGCTGTGGGCCACGCACGAGATGCCGGTCGATCTCTCGGACGGTGCCGCTGAACGCCAGCGCGAGGGCAGTGTCGAGACGATCGTCGGCAACGGGCGCGGATCGGTGCTGCGCATCGGCGTCCTGAGCCCGGGCACGCGTTCCCCGATGCACCGCACCGAGAGCCTCGACTACGGGATCTGCCTCGAGGGGGAGTGCGTGATGGAGACCGACGGCGGCGACTCGGTGGTGCTGCGCGCGGGCGACGTGGTGATCCAGCGCGGGACGAACCACGTGTGGCACAACGTCAGCGACGCCCCCTGCCGTTTCGCGTGGGTCCTCCTGGACGCCGAGCCGGTCGTCGTGGGCGGCCGCCGCCTGGGAGCGAGCTGGGATCACGATTCCTAACCCGAACTTGATTTCCAGTTCTGCTCTCCGATACGCTCGCGATTCCCCAGTGGTTCGGTCGGAGGACAGACGATGAAGCGGGCAGCACTGGCAGCGGCGATGGCCGCGGCACTCATGACAGCGGCGGGTTGCGGCAACTCCGGCGGCGGCAGCTCAGCCGGCGCTGGGGGCGCGAAGATCCCCACCTACGCTGAAGACTTCAAGGCGCCCGCCTCGGGCTGCGGCAGCTATAAGGCCGCGATGCCGGCCGATGCCGACGGCGCCATCGCCCAGCTCGACGCCGCGCACAAGGCGGCGCTCGCCGGCTACGCCGACTTTCCCGGCTCCACCGTGAAGGTGCTCAAGAGCCACTGGGCCGATTGGAAGCCCTCTCACCCGGGTCCCTACAAGGTCGCCGTTTCCTGGGGTCAGCTGGTCTCCGACTTCCAGGTGCAGACCGTCGACCGGCTCAAGAAGGAGCTCGCCGGCTACCAGGACGTCGGGAACGTCGAGGTCCGCACGACCGGAAGCAACCTCGACATCGCCCAGCAGTTGCAGCAGTACAACAGCCTCGTTCAGAGCAAGCCGGACATCATCATCCTCGAGACGCCGTCGCCCGATTCGTTCAACGGGCCGATTCAGAAGGCGGCCGCCCAGGGGATCCCCACCGTGACGCTGCTCACGCCGACGCCGGTCGACGGCGCGGTCAACGTCGACGGCAACAACTACCTGGGCGCCGCCGACGCCACCTCGTACCTGACCAAGATCCTTGGTGGCAAGGGCAAAGTGCTGCTCGTCCGGGCGCTCGCCGTCGCTGCGGTGGACTCACAGCTGGCCGCGGCCGTCAAGAACGTCGTCGCGTCGTGTCCCGACATGAAGATCGCCGGCGAGGTCTACGGAGGGTTCTCCGAGGCCCAGGCCAAGTCCGAGACGCTGAAGTACCTGAGCACACACCCGCAGAAGCTCGACGGCGTCTCGATGTTCCCGGGCGAGGGCGTCGGCACGGTCCAGGCGTTCAAGCAGGTCGGACGCCCGGTTCCCCCAGCCGCCGAGATCGGACTCGACAGGGGCTTCCTCGGCTATTGGCAACAGAACCAGAGCACCTACCACGCCGCATCGACCTCGCTGCCTCCGGTCCCGGCCGCCCGGGCGCTCGCCGAGGTGACCGCCCGGATGCTCGCCGGCCAGGGCGTCAAGCTCAACACGCTCGTCGCGACCATCCCGGTGGTCAACGACGCGACGCTGGCCGACTGGGCCAAGCCCAATTGGACGCTCAGCACTCCTGGCACGGTGTCGGGCGAGCCCGACAGCTTCATGCCGTCGCCGTTCATCGATGACTTCTTCAACCATCCCGCCCCGGTGAAGTAGATGCGAATCGCCCGGATCCAGCACGACAACGAGGCCGTCACCGCGGTCATCGACGGGGAGGTCGCACGCACCCTCGGCGTGGGCGTACTCGAGCTCCTCGCCGCGGACCACGATGAGCGCGAGCGGCTCGCCGCCGCGGTGCTTGACGAAGTGCCGCTCGCCGAGGCGAGGCTGCTCGCACCGATCACGCCTCCCTCCATCCGCGACTTCTCGGTCTTCGAGCAGCACGGTGAGGGGGCGACGATGTTCATCGGCGGCCCCGAGGCGAAGGTCTCGCCGGCATGGTACGAGCGCCCCGCGTTCTACTTCTCCAACCCGCACGTGGTCAACGGGCCCGGCGACCCGATCGCCGCGCCGACGGGCTCGACCCTGCCTGGACCTCGAGCTCGAGATCGGCGTCGTCATCGGCCGCCGCGGCACGGATGTCCCGTCCGAGCGCGCCGGCGAGCACATCGCCGGCTTCACGATCTTCAACGACTGGTCGGCCCGCGACATCGCGATGTCCGAGGCCCGTCAGCCGTTCGGCTTCCACAAGACCAAGGACTTCGCCAACACGCATCGGCCCGTGGATCGTCACGCCCGACGAGCTGGAGCCCTACCGCGACGGCGATCGCTACGACCTCGACCTCAGGGCGTTCATCAACGACGTCGAGCTCGGCGGCGACACGCTCGCCAACATGGCGTGGAGCTTCGAGGAGATCGTGTCGTTCAGCTCGCGCAACTCGGTGATCGCCCCGGGCGACCTGATCGGCAGCGGAACCTGCGGCGGCGGCTGCCTGTTCGAGCTCTGGGGCCGCAACCAGAGCTCCGACGACCCTCCGGCGCTCCAGCCCGGCGACGTCGTCCGCCTCGAGGCGCAGGGCATCGGGACCCTGGTCAACCCGATCGTCGCCCAGACGGCGTCCCCGGCACCGCCGCCTCCCGCGCGGCCAGGGCGCCTGCGGCAGCGCGCGGGCACCGGCGCATGAGCTTCGGCGTCGGCACGTTCGCGGCCGGGGATGGCCTGCCGTACCCCGGCCTGGTCGTCGACGGCCGCGTCTTCGATCTGCGGCCGGAGTATCGCGGACACGCTGCCGATCTTCAGCAGCTGGGAAGCGACGCTGCCCCGGCTGCGCACGCTCGCCGATGCGCCGCCTGGCGACGGCGTCGCGATCGAGGACGTCCGCCCGCTCCCGCCGGTGCACCCCTCCGGCCAGGTGCTCTGCGCCGGGGCGAACTACTCCAAGCACCTGCACCAGATGGTCGTGGCCCATCTCAAGCGCGAGGGCGACACGCGCCCCGACGAGGAACTTCGGGCCAGCCGCGATCGACGTCGCCGAGCGACGCAGGCGCGAGGAGGATCCGTTCGTCTTCGCCGGCCTGCCCAGCGCGCTGTGCGGCGCGCGGGACGACGTCGTCCTCTGGGGCCCGGGGATCGAGCACGACTGGGAGCTCGAGCTCGCGGTGGTCATCGGCCGCGGCGGGCGGCAGATCGCCGAAGCCCGACGCCATGGACCACGTCGCCGGCTACACGATCGTCAACGACGTCTCCACCCGCGACGTCATGTTCCGGCCGGGGTTCCCGATGACCGACTTCCTGATGACCAAGTGCCGGCCGACCTTCTTCCCCGCGGGCCCGTACGTCGTCCCCGCAGAGTTCGTGCCGGACTACCGCGCGCTGCGGATCACGCTGAAGGTCAACGGCGAGACCATGCAGGACGAGGGCGTCGACGACATCATCTACGGCGTCGAGGAGCTGATCGCCTACGCCTCGCGCGTCGTCGACCTGCGGGCCGGCGACCTGCTGCTCACCGGCTCTCCCGCCGGCAACGCAGCCCACCACGGCGGCCGCTGGCTGCGGCCCGGCGACGTCATGGACGGCTCGATCACCGGCCTCGGCGCGCAGCGCAACACCTGCGTGGAGCCGTCATGAGGATCGACGCGCACTGCCACGTCCTCTCGCAGGCCTACATGGACGCGATCCCGACGCCGGGCGGCAACCTGTCCAAGCCGCCGGTCGTGACCGTCGAGGCACTCGAGTCGATGATGGAGCGCTACGCGATCGACCGCGCGGTGGTCTGCACCGGCCCGCCCGGCCTGTTCTTCGGTGACCAGGCGCAGGCCAACGAGCTCGGCCGGCTCGTCAACGAGGAGATGAAGGCGATCCTCCAACGCGACCCGGGCAGGTTCGCCGTGCTCGGCATGGTGCCGTTGCCCGACATCGGCGCAGCGCTCGCGGAGCTCGACCACCTGCTCGACGTCCTGCGGCTCGACGGTGTCGTCCTCACCACGCATGTCGCCGGGACCTACCTGGGCGACGACGCGCTCGAGCCGCTCTACGCCGAACTGGACCGGCGCGGCACCTACGTGTTCGTGCACCCGACCATCCCGGCCAACGGCGTGCCGCTCGGCCACCCGGCCTGGCTCTACGAGTTCCCGTTCGAGACCGTGCGCGCGATCGCCAATCTCATCTACAGCGGGACGTTCGAGCGCTACCCGTCGATTCGCTGGCAGTTCCCCCATCTCGGCGGGGCGGCGCCGTTTCTGGCCCACCGCCTCGCCTCGCTGGCCGAGCGCGAGGCGCCGATGGCGGAGCGTGCCCCTGCGGGAGCGCTCGAGTACCTCGCGCGCGTGTACTACGACACCGGGCTGTCCAACAACGAGGTCGCGGTGCGCGCGGCACTGCAGATCGCGCCCGCGGACCACATCCTGTTCGGCACCGACTGGCCGTACCTGGCGATGCCGGAGGCCCCCGGCGACCCGGCGCCGGGGCTCGCGTTCCTCGGCGAGGACCGTGCCGCGATCGACGGCGCGCAACATCGGTGCTCTGATACCACGCTGGGCATGATCTTCGAGCACGCCCTCATCGTCGTGACACCCGGGCAGGACGCCGCCTTCGAGACCGCCTTCCAGGGGGCGCCCGCGATCTTCGCCAAGGCAGCGGGGTGTCACGGCGTCGAACTGCGTCGCTGCATCGAGGAGCATCACTACCTGCTCATCGTGCGATGGGAGACGCTGGAGGACCACACCGTCGGCTTCCGGGAGTCACCGCTGTTCGCCGAGTGGCGCGGGCTGGTCAGCGACCACTTCGCGGAGCCGCCACGCGTGCTGCATTACGAAACCGTGGCCTGATGCGCCTCGCGAGCAAGCTCGCGCTGATCTCCGGCACGGGCCGCGGGATCGGGGCGGCGGCCGCCGAGCGGTTCGCCGCCGAGGGTGCAACCGTCGTCGGGGGCGACCTGCCGGACCTCGACGTGACCGACGAGACGTCGGCACAGCGCTGGATCGACGATGCGGTGAAGCAGCACGGCCGCATCGACATCCTCTACAACAACGCGGGCGCCGTCCGCTTCGCGCCGATGGAGGATCAGGCGTTCGAGGACTGGCGCTTCACGCTGGCCGCCGAACTCGACTCGGTCTTCCTCGTCACGCGCGCAGCCTGGCCGCATCTCAAGGCCGCGCGCGGCTGCGTGATCAACGTCGGCTCGACAGCGGGACTGACCGGCTCGATGACCAACCAGCGCGCCGCCCACACCGCCGCGAAGGGCGGCGTCATCGCGATGACGCGACAGCTCGCCGCCGAAGGTGCACCGCACGGCATCCGGGTCAACTGCGTGAGCCCGGGCATGATCGCAACCCCCGGCGCGGGCGAGACCCTGCTCGCCGACGACCACCCGATGCGCGCCATCGCGCAGGCGATCCCACTTGGGCGCCTGGGTGCCCCGCACGAGATCGCCGCGGCCGCGGTCTTCCTCGCCTCCGACGAGGCCGGCTATGTCACCGGCGCGAACCTCGTCGTCGACGGCGGGTGGTCAGCCGTGCTGCCCGGGTAGGTCCGCGCCGCCGGACGCGCTCGCCGTGCCGCGCGCAGCGGGCTCTTCGATGTCGGCGAGCTGGGCGAGGATGTCGCCCGGCATCTTCTCGCCGATGACCTTCTGCAGGAACGGCGTGTGGTCGAACACCAGATCGCGGAGGGGGCGCAGCGGCGCCGGCAGACGGTGGAACATCCTGCCGTTCATGTACGCGAGCTCGGTCACGCCCTTGGTGTGCGGCTTGCGGCGATCTTCGTAGGCCTGCAGAGCCGCCCGCGTCGCGGCGGTGTCGGTGATGTCGACGGCGTCGAGCTCGCGGGCCAGGAAGTAGCCGTCCTCGATCGACATGCCGGCGCCGTAGGCCGCGTAGGGCGAGGTCGGGTGGGCGGCGTCGCCGAGCAGCGTGATGCGTCCCTTGCCCCACTGCTTGCGCGGCTTGCGGTCGCGGATCTCCCAGCGCTGCATGTTCTCGCGGGGCGAGTCCTTGATCAGCGACGGAAGCGGCTCGGCGAACCGCTTCGCGCGCTCGTACGCGAACTCCCAGAGGTCGGGCGGATCCGGCGCCCCGGGCTCACAGGCCTCGAGCACCCACCACTCGTAGCCACCACGGCCTTCGTGGAGGATCGGCGTGTAGCTGGCCTGCGTCGTGCGGTCGTGCGCGATCACGCCCTCGGCGGGGATCTCGCCGTCGACGTAGAGCCAGCCGCCGACCAGGTGCAGGCCCTGCTCGCGGATCGGCTCGTCGCCCCAGAGGATCTGCCGGACGGTCGACCGCAGGCCGTCGGCACCGATCACGACGTCTGCCTCGACGCTGTCGTGGCCGGCGAACGCGATCTCGACGCGGTCGCCGCGGTCGCGGAGATCCGTCACCTGGTGTCCGAGGCGCAGCACGCCGTCGGGCAGCGCGTCGATCATCCGCTTGTAGAGGCCCCAGCGCAACAGCCCGATGAATCCACCGCCGTAGCGCTCCTCGACCTCGGGCGTCAGCCGCACGTCGGCGCGCAGGTGCCCATCCCATCGGCGGAATGTGGAGTGGCAGGGCGCGCCCAGGTTCGTCGTGTCGACGCCGAGCACCTCGAGCACCTTCTGCGGCGGCGGCCAGAGGTTGAGGATGTTGCCCGCGGCCTTGATCTCGCTGTAGCGCTCATAGAGCGCCACGTCGTAGCCCAGCCGGTGGTGGGCCAGCGCGGCGGCCATGCCGCCCGGCCCGGCCCCGACGATCGCGATGCGTCCTTTGCTCATGCTCGCTCCAGGTAGCGCTCGGCGACGTCGCCGAGCATCTCGATCAACGCCTCGCCGTCCACGGCGAGATCCGACTCGAACTGCGGCCCATACATGACGTGCTGGACCAGGGTGGCGTAGACGATCCGGAAGACGGCTGTCGGCCATGTGCTCGTCACCGCCGATCGCGGCGCGGAACCGGCGCGCGAGATCCTGACTGTTCTCCCGGCCGCGGCGGAAGACCTCCGGGTCGGTCGCCGCTCGGTGCACGATCCCGCGCAGCAGCGCCGCGTTGTCGAACCAGACGGCGGCCACCGCGGCGACCGCCTCGCGGACGGTCGCCCGCTCCGGCAACCGGTCGGACGCCCGGATGCGCTCCATCGCTCGCTCATAGATCGCGAGCAGCAACGTCTCCTTGTCCCCCGCGCGCGCGTAGATGGTGGGCGGCGTCACGGAGGCCCGCTCGCACAACGCCGCGATCGTCAGGCCCTCGTAGCCGACGTCCTCGATCAGGGCGACGCCGGAATCGAGCACGCGCTCCCATGCGGCGCGCGTGCGGGCTTGGCGAGGCGGGCGGACGGACAGCGCGGTCATGCGCGCTAATCGTAACCCACGCTACGGTTCGTGTCTAATCGTCGCCCCGGCGACTGCCGTCAGCGCCGGGACCGCGCTCGGGCGGGGCTGTAGGCGTCGCGAGGGCGCGCGCTCAGCACGACGGTGTTGGACTCCTCGCGGTACGCGAACGGCTCGACGGCGACGCGGAAGCCGCTGCGCTCGCCGACGAGCTGGAAGACCGGGCCGTTGAGCCAGTTGACGATCGAGCCCTCGAGCTTGCCCGGCCCGCGATAGGCGGCGTACTGGCTGACGTCGCGCACGAAGATGTCCTGGGCGACGAGCACGCCCTCGTGGTGCAGCAGCGCGAGCGTCTGCGCGAAGCTCTCGACGGCGACCGTCGAGGCGTGGACGCGCGTCCACTCCGGGCAGCTCGTCGAGCAGCTCGTCGAGGTGCAGGTCGGCGCTGGGCGCGACGCGCATCGCCGCCGGCGCGGGGATCTCCACGTAGATCTCCTCGAGGTGCACGGCGTCCCAGACGTCCGACCAGAAGCGCACGCCGCGCTCGACGTTCCCCGAGCGGCTCGGGTCCGTGGCGCAGCACCTGCTGGACGGTGGCGACGATCTCGTCCTCGGCGATCCCGTGGCGTGCGCGCGAGCTCGGCGACCTCGCCCGGCGTGATGCTGGCACGGACGAGCGGCTCGTAGGCGCGGTCGCCGACGCGCATCAGCTCGTCGGTCGGGAGGTTGTCGTACAGGTTGCAGGTGTGGGCGAACAGCACCTTGCCGCGCAGGTGCGCCGAGACCGATGGATGCGGGTTGCGGAAGTCGAGCTCGAGGCACTCGCACGAGCTCGCCGTACGTCGCCACGCGCTCCATGCGCCCGGGCGAGCACGTGCGGCGAGTAGTCGGCCATCAGGTAGCGCACCCGCGCGAGGTAGTCGCGGCCCTGCTCCGCGCACGCTGCGGCGAACGCGTCCAGCCACACCTTGGCCTGCTGGCCGTCGCCGACGCCGAACTCGAGCACGTGGATCTCGTCCGGCAGCTCGGACCACTCGTCGAGGCGGTCGAGCGTCTCCATGAACGACGTCGATCTGCTCGTCCCAGAACGCCGGGTTCGTCCCGTCGGAGACGCCGCCGGGCAGCGCCGACGCGTAGTCCTTCTGGAAGGTCTCGTCCCACGCGGCGAGGTGGCGCCAGTAGCTGCGGTTGAACGACCAGATGACGCTCTTGGACGGGCGCACCCAGTCCTCGAGGTGGATGCACTCGTGGACGTCGGGGATCAGCCCGAGCGCCTTGGAGAGGCGGTCGACGATCTGCGCGACCAGCTCGTCGTACGGCAGGTCCTTGCGCGCGACGCACGTCGATGGCGATCTCGGCGAGCGGCCCGTCGCGACGCGCGTCGCCCGGGCTCGCGGCCGAACGGGCGCACCATGACCGGCGGCGCGGAAGTTCTCGCCTGTACTGGACCCAGTCGAGGACCGCGGCCAGGCGCGAGTGGTCGAGGTCGACCGCCTCCGCCGCCTCGGCCAGCGCCGGCAGGATCGTCCGCAGGTCGTTGGGCTCGGCCCTTCCGATGCAGCTGAGCTGGATCACCACAGCTCTGGATGGTCGTCGCCCGGCGCGGGCTCCGCGACCGCCTATGGGGGCGTCTTGCCTACCCCCGCGGACAGGTGTCGCAAAACAAGAGATGAAATTCGGGTTCGGATTCGGCAGACTGCACGTGTGGAGAGGAGACGAGACGGATGAGCAGCATGCGGACCGCCAATGCGTACGCGGTCGTCGAGGAGGCGCTGGCGCCGGCAGCGGTGCATCCTGCTCGACGGAGGGGTCGCCACCGAGCTGCCGCGCCAGCACGACCAGGACCACGAGCGCCTGTGGGGCATCGAGGCGCTGGCGTCCGCTCCCGACGACGTGCTCGACGTCCACCGGCGCTACGTCGACGCGGGCGTCGACGTCATCACGACCAACACCTGGGCCTCTGGGCGCACTCGCTCGAGGGCTGAGGAGCCGACCCCGGTGCACTGGATGGACGTCGCGCGCCGCGGCGTGCGCGTCGCGCGCCAGGCGATCAGCGACGGCGGGCGCGAGCGGCGAGTGCGCGGTCGCGTTCTCGCTCAACGGCGACATCGACGGGCCGGACGGGCGCCGAGACGATCGCGCTGCTCGGGCGCACGCTCGCCGACGAGCCCGCCCGGACCTCATCCTGCTCGAGACGCTGTCGGTGCTCCGCCCGTCGCTGTTCGACGTCGTCGAGCGCGCTGCTGGAGACCGGCATCCCGCTGTGGCTGTCCTTCCGCCGCTGCCGCGCACGGCCTGTGCGGCGTCTACGGCCAGCACTGGGGCGGCCCGGAGGGCGACGCGTTCGGCCGCGCGGCGCGGCGCTTCGAGGAGATGGGCGTCGGCGCGCTGCTCGTCAACTGCATCCCGCCCGACCACGTCGACGGGATGGTCTCCTACCTGCGCGACTTCACCGACCTGCCGCTGGGCGTCTATCCCGAACCTCGGCTACTACACCGAGCGCCGGCTGGCGCCGGACGCCCGGCGATCGGCGGCGAGGAGTACGCCGAGATGGCGCTGCGCTGGCGCGCGGAGGGCGCGCAGATCATCGGCGGCTGCTGCGGCGCGCGCCCCGAGCACATCGCCGCGGCGCGCGACGCGCTGCGCGGCACGCGTCCGGGGCGCGAGCGGCCCGCCGAGCGCGCCGGCGCGAGCGACGGCGGCGAGCCGCCCGCGCCCGGCGGCGCCGCCGCGGCCTGGACCGATCGCCGCGGGCGCGCCGCTCTACCCGCTCGCCGTTCCCCGAGCTGAGCGTCGGCAGCCCGGCGTGCGCCTCCGGCGTCCGGGCACGCACCTGATCTGGCGCCACCTCTTCGAGGAAGGCATCGGCGCCCACCAGCGCTGCCTGGACATCGGCTGCGGCACCGGCCTCCTGACCGTGCAGCTGGCCCTCAACGGCGCGTCCCACGTGCACGCGCATCGACATCGACGAGCGCGCCGTCGCCAACACGCTCGACAACGCCTTTCGCAACGGCGTCGCCGACCGGGTCACCGCGGCAGACCGTCGACCTGTACCCGTGGGTGCCCGAGCGAGCGCTACGAGGTCGATCGTCGCGAGCCTGTCCCAGACGCCGATCGACCCGCTCTCGCAGCTCGCGTCGCACCGCCCGACCGACTACTGGGGCCGCGACCTGGTCGACCAGCTGATCGCCAAGCTGCCGCGACGCGCTGGCGCCCGAGGGCGTCGCCTACGTCGTACAGCTGACTCGATCCTCTCCCGGGACCGCACCGCTCGACGCGGCTCGCCGCGTCGGCCTTCGTGCGCGAGGTCGTCGACCTGCGAGCCTGTTCAGCGCTCCCGCGCCGAGCTGCCGCGGAGCAGCGCGAGCAGATCGCGCGCGTCGAGGAGCTCAGCGACGCCTACCACGCGCTGCACGCCGGGGACGACGACGTGCTGGTCGCCTACCTGCTCGAGGTCCGGCACGCCGGCGGAGGGCGCCCGAGACGTCACGCGAGCCGCCGTCGGGCGGCGTCGACGCGATCCGACGCACCGAGCTGCGCCGTCGCACCGCAGCGCTCGACCTGGCGCCATCGTCCGGCTGCGCGCTGGCCGAGCTCGGCCCGCCCAGCGAGGTCGCGCGCCGCACGCGTCCGGCCGCGTCGCCGCCGAGGCGCTCGGCCGTCGACTCGCGTCCTGCTGCTCGAGCCGGATCGACGACGGCTGGCTCGTCGCCGAGGCGCTGCACGTCGCCGGCGGCGCGACGCGGAGCGCCGCGTCCTCGCTCGCACGCTGCGGGACGCATCCGGTCCCGCTCGAGTACCCGCTGGTCGAGGGCGAGCTCCTGCGCCGCCGGCGCGCCGCAGGTCGTCCGGCCGCGACGGCGAGCCGGCGAGTCGCGCAGTTCGCGCGAGATCATGGGCTGGACGGACTACGTCGGCGGCGCCGGTCGTTGCTCGACGGCCGCGTCATCGGCTTCTTCCACGCGCGATCGCGCCGCGGCGCGGCGCCGTCGACGCGGACGACGCGCGACGGGCTGTCGGCGCTTCGCGCGCGTGCTTCGCGCTCGTCTACGAGCGCGCGGTCCTGCGCCACCGCCTGCGCGTCCAGCGCCAGGAGATGCGCCAGGTCGCCAGCTGGGCCGACGCTCGCACCAGCGAGCTCGGCGACCGCTCGATCGGCCTCGACCGAGAGCGCCACGCCCGCCGAGCACGACGGCGGCCGGTCCGCACCAGCGGCGTCGGCGAGAACGCGCTGCGCGACCTGCTGACGCGCCGCGAGCTCGACGTCCTCCGAGCTCATCGTGCGCGGCGAGACGAACGCCGGCATCGCCCGCGACGCTCGTCGTCTCCGAGGGCACGGTGAAGTTCCACGTCAAGAACATCCTGCGCAAGCTCCACGCCGCCAACCGCGCCGAGGCGACGTCGCGCTACCTGCGGCTGACGCTCCAGTCGAGCGGCTAGAACACGACCGTCGTGTTGCCGTGCCGCAGGACGCGGTCCTCGCAGTGCCACTGGACCGCACGGGCGAGCACGGCCCGCTCGATGTCGGCGCCGAGCCGTGTCAGCGTCGCGACGTCGTCGCGGTGACTGACCCGGATGACGTCCTGCTCGATGATCGGGCCCGCGTCGAGCTCCTCGGTGACGTAGTGCGCGGTCGCGCCGATCAGCTTGACCCCGCGCTCCTTGGCCTTCTCGTACGGGCCGGCGCCGGCGAACGCCGGCAGGAAGGAGTGGTGGATGTTGATCACCGGGACTCCCACCCGCCCGAGGAAGTCGCCGGAGAGGATCTGCATGTAGCGGGCGAGCACCACGAGGTCGACAGGCGCCATCGAGCAGCTCGAGGACCTCCGCCTCCGCCTCCGGCTTGGCGCCCGGATCGACCGGGACGTGTGTGTACGGCACCCCGGCATCCTCGGCGACGTCGCGCAGATCCGGGTGGTTGGAGATCACCTGGACGAGCTCGGCGTCCAGTTCGCCCCGCCGCGAGCGCCAGAGGAGGTCGTGCAGGCAGTGGTCGTAGCGCGAGACGAGGACGGCGACGCGCTTGCGGCGCGATCCGTCCCAGAGTCGCCAGCTCATCTCGAAGCGGTCGGCGATGGACAGGCCGAATCGCTCGGCCGAAGCGCTCGCGTTCTGCCGGCGGGAGCGTGAACTCCATCCGCAGGAAGAACGTGCCGCCGGCGGGGTCCGTCGAGTACTGGTCCGAGCGTGTGATGTTCGCGCCCGCGTCGAAGAGAAAGCGCGAGACGGCCGCGACGATGCCCGGCCGGTCCGGGCAGGAGACGAGCAGCCGAATCGTGCCGCGCGCCTCCGCAGGCTGGGGCGGAACCTCGGACGCGGGCTGCATGTCGATCGTCGTCATGCCACGAGGCCGGGATGGCGACTCCGCCGAGCCGGTTGAGGAGGTCGTACAGCAGTCGGTGCGTGCCGGCCATCCGGCCCGCGAGCGCGAACGGGTCAGCCCCGCTAAGCAGTCCCATCAGTGCGGCTCGCAGCACCGCGACGGTGTCACGGGCCGGGTCGTGCTGGGCGTCGAACCACCGTAGGGGTATCTGAGCCCAGGCCGTGGTGACGGCGCAAGCCGTCCGACAGCGCAACTGCGAGCGTCGGCCAACGCCTCCGACGCGGCAAGCAACGTCGCGACGTCCTGCGTGATGGTCTCGCCCGCGAGCAGGTGCTCAGTGGCGATGACGGTCTCGAGTAGGGGTCGTCACCGTACTCCCAGGCCTCACCGCTCCAGCCCACCCCGAGAGCGAAGGAGTGCCAGCGCCGTAGATCGCCGCGCGCCCATGCGGCCTGGCGGGCGAGCGCATCGCCGAGCAATCCGTCGGCGTGCGCCGCGGCGCGATTGCCGATCGTCGCGACCGCCCCGAGGACGTGCTCCAGTTCCGCCGCCAGATGACGCAGGTCCGCACAGGTCAACGAGCCCGTTGCGCAGTCGGCGACCAGCGGGTGAGTGGCCAGGCTCCATCGCTCGCGCGCGATCGCGACCTCCGCCCAGAACCACTCCTGTTCCGGCGGTACGTGCTCGGCCGAGAGGTCGAGCATCGCCCGGTCGGCCCGGCAGAGCTCACACACCGCTGATCGCCTCCGAGCCTGCGGAGCGGTGGATCGGGTCGTCGCTGTGGTGCCTTCCCTCGGCGAGCCGGACGCTCTCGCACAGGCGATTGAACGTGAAGAAGTGCAGCCCGGCGACGCCCAGATCGCCGCCGACGAGCGGTGCGAGCTGAACGTGGAGGCTTTCGGCGGAGGCGCTCCGCGACGCCAGGCGCCCGATCCCCCGCTGCTTGCGCAGGAACGACACCGAGGCGCCCACCCCGACGCGCAGGGAGACCTCGAGCAGCCGGCGCCGGTCGACGGCGCCGGGGAGGCCGATGAGGACCGGAAGTTCGATGCCCGCATCACGCGTCCGCTCGAGCCACCGGACCACCGCGCCGCCGTCGAAGCACATCTGCGTCGTGCAGTAGTCGGCAACGGCTGCCTTCTCGCGCAGGACCGACGTCAGCGTGGCGTCGTCGACGAGCGGGTGACCCTCGGGGTAGGCCGCCACGCCGATCGTCCGTGGGGACGAGCGGTGCGCGCGGAGCGCCGGCAACAGATCGAGCGACGACGCGTACGGTCCGGCCGGCTGCCGGACATCGCCGCCGATCAGGAAGACCTCCACGATGCCGGCGGCCGCAAGCGCTTCGAGCAGGCGGTCGAGGTGTTCCGGCCCCTCGACCTGTCGCGCAGCCAGGTGCGCAACAACGTCGTGGCCGAGCGCGCGCAGACCCGCTGCGACCTCAACGCCGTGGTCGATGCCATGGCGAGGCGAGCACGTCATCGTGAGCGTGCGGTGGCCGCCGACGAGTGACGCCTCCCTCTCGGGTGCCCCGAACGGAAGAAGCTCATAGCGCACGGGGTCGAGGTCGGTCATCGCAGGGACGACTGTGGCGGTCCGCCGGCTCGGGCGCGACGCCCGAACAGCGGGTATCCCCCCTCCAATGGGGGGGCTTTTGCCCGCACCGTGCCCGCCGTGGCGCCGATCGGGAGGGGCTTTCCCCCCCTTCGAGCAGGACGGCCGCCAATATGCCGGGATACGGTGGCGACATGGCCGAGACGTTGGCGCTCCCCGACCTCCTGCGGCATGCCGGCGCGGTCATGACGCAGCGCGGCGGACGCGCAGTGCCGGCGCACTTCGGGTCCGCGGCGGGTGAGCTGTCGGTGTGTGTCCGCGGAGTCGGCCTGGCGCTGCGCTCGGACCTCGGCACGGTGTCGGTCACCGGGAGCGCGCGCAGCCTCGATCAGCTTCTCAGCCGATCCCTCGGTCACGGCATCGCCGTCGGCGGTGCCGCACTCGAGGCCGGCGCGTGGTGGTGCCGGCCCCGCGAGGATGAGATCCTCTTGATCTGTCGCGAGGACCGCGGACAGCGGCTCGTCGCGTCGCTCGGCCGCGAGGTCGCCCGGTTCACGTCCGCGACACTGTCCAAGCACGGCGAGGACCAGATCGTCCTCGAGATCGTCGGCGGGCGCACTGACCGGCTCCTCGCCGACCTCGGCGTCGTCGGCGATCCCCGCGACGCGTCGCCGGTGGTGGAGGCTCCCGTCGCCGGCTGCCCGGCCACCTGGGTGCTGCAGAGCGACAGAGGGGCACTGGCGGTCGTCGCCGCCACCGACGCACCCGCAGCCTGGCAGTGCATCGACGATCTCGGCCGGCCACACGGCATCAGCTGCATCGGGATCGAGTCGCTCGAGCGCTACATGCTGCTCGAGCGGGCCGCCGGCCGCCCGACGCTGCTCTAGTGGCCTTCGCGCAGGACCTCCCCCGCGATCTCGAACGCGCGATTGGCCGCGGGCACGCCGGCGTAGACGGCGGTGTGCAACAGAACCTCGGAGATCTCGTCCTCGGTCAGCCCGTTGCGCAGCGCAGCGCGGACGTGCATCGCGATCTCGTTGTCGCGCCCCAGCGCGGTGAGCACAGCGAGCGTGACGGCGCTGCGCGTGCGGCGGTCGAGGCCGTCGCGGCTCCAGACGTCGCCCCACGCGTAGCGCGTGATGAAGTCCTGGAACGGCGCCGTGAAGTCCGTCGTGCGCTCCACGGCGCGGTCGACGTGCGCGTCGCCGAGCACCTCGCGGCGCACACGCATGCCGGTCTCGCGGGTCTCGTCGTCGCTCATCGTGCCTCCAGGTGCTCGAGGATCAGGTCGTTGACGGTCGCCGCCTGCTCGACGGCGGCCACGTGGGCGGCGGGAGAGAGGATCTCGTGTCGCGCGCCCGGGAATGGCCTCGGCGATCAGCCGCTGGTGCTCGGGCGGTGTCGCCTCGTCCTGCGCGCCGGAGATCACGAGCGTCGGCGCGGTGATGCGCTCGCAGGTCCGGGCGCAGGTCCATGCGCTCGATCGCGCCGCAGCACGCGGCGTAGCCCTCGGCGTCGGTGGCGCACAGCATCGCGCGCAGCCGCTCGCGCACCTCGGGGTGGGCCGCGGCGAAGCCCGGCGTGAGCCAGCGCCCGACGACGGTGTCGGCGACCACCTCGGGCGAGCCGGCGACGCGGACCGCAGCGGCGCGCTCGGCCCACGCCGAGGCCGGCGGCATGTGGGCCGAGGTGCAGATCAGGACGAGGCGGTCGATCCGCTCCGGCGCGTGGATGCCCAGCCACATGCCGACCATCCCGCCGATCGACAGCCCGCAGTACGAGGCGCGCTCGATGCCGAGATGGTCGAGCAGCGCGAGCACGTCGGCGCCGAGATCGGCGATCTCGTACGGACCCGGCGGGGACCGGCGAGCGGCCGTGCCCGCGGTGGTCGTGGCGGACGAGGCGCAGGTCGCTGCGCGAGCGGGACCTGGCCGTCCCACATGTCGCAGGTCGGTCCCCAGCGAGCCGCCCATGACGAGCACCGGCGCGTCCGGCGGGCCCCGAGATCTCGTGGTGCAGCGCGACGCTCATGCGCGGTGCGCCGCGAGCGCGCGGTCGACGAGCTCGCCGGCGGCGCCGAGGTCGGGCGCTGCGCCGGCGCGCTCGCGCATCGCTGCCGCGTCCACCTCGAGGTGCTCGAGCAGATCGCGCGCCCACGCGGTCGCCGAGCCGGTCAGCCGCAGCAGGTCGGTCATCGTGCCCCACTCCGCCTGCCACGCCCCGGCGGCGCGCTCGTGCTCCTGCTCCATCGCGGCGAGCTGCGTCGCGACCAGACCGGGAACCCGACGCGTGCAGGCGAGGACCGACACGGCGGCGACGGGGTTGCGCTTGTGCGCCATCGCCGACGAGCCGCCCGCGATCCTCACCGCCCTCGCGGACCTCGGCGACCTCGTCCTGGGCGAGCAGCGTGACGTCCCGCGCGACCTTGCCGAGCACGCCGGCGAGCGCGCCGAGCGCGCTCGCGAGCGCCGCCGGCCGCAGCCGCACGGTGTGCCACGGCAGCACGGGGTCCGCCAGCCCGAGCTCCGCGGCGACGGCCGCCGCGACGGCGGGGTCGCGCTGCCCGACCGGACCGCCCATCTGCACCGCCAGCGTGTGCTCGCGGACGGCGCCAGCGCGGCGATGGCCTCGTCGATGCCGATCATCCAGCCCGCCGCCTTCAGCCCGAACGACGTCGGCAGCGCCTGCTGGAGCAGCGTTCGGCCGATGATCGGGAGGTCGCGGTGCGCCGCGGCGAGGCCGCGGCGCCGTCCGCCGCCGCCGCCGCGTCGTCGAGCAGCGGCGCGAGCGCGCGGCGGGCGACGAGCATCAGCGCGGTGTCGAGGACGTCCTGGCTCGTCGCGCCGTCGTGCGCCGCCGCGCCGGCGCGCGCGCGGAGGATGTCCGCGAGCGGCACGACCGGCGAGGCGTGCGCGGCGCCGCAGGCGGCCGAGCTCGGCGGCGTCGAGCTCGAGCGCCGCGATCCGCTCGGCCACGTCGGGCGCCCCCGTGGCGCGGGCGAGCGCCGCCTCGACGTCGAGCATCGCGCGGCAGCCACGCCGCGTCGCAGACCGCGGCGGCGACCGCGCCGCGCGCGTAGAGGCCGCCGAAGAGCTCAGACGTCGAAGAAGACGGTCTCGCCTGGGCCCTGGATGCGGATGTCGAATCGGTAGCCATCGTCGGTCTGCTCGGGCGACCAGCGTCGCACGCCGGTCGGCGGGGACGAGCGCCAGAACGGGGTCGTCGTGATCGGGCTCGAAGTAGATCCGCGTGACCAGACGATGCAGCAGGCCGCGCGCGAAGACGTTGACCGCGAGGTGCGGCGCCGCCGGGGTGACGACGTGCCAGCGCCCCTCGTCGTCGGTCGGGCAGCGGCAGAACGACTGCGAGGCCGGATCCCAGGTCTCGACCAGCGCGTCCTTGATGATCTCGCCCGCGCCGTCGAGGACCCGGCCCGAGATGCGCACGCCGGCCGGATCGGCGACGGGGCCCTCGGGCCACGGCAGCCCGATCGCCAGGTAGGGGCCGACGGTCTGCGAGGGGGTCAGCGGTGCGTCGCTCAATGCTCCTCCTCCATCGGCGTCTCGTCGGGCCCGCGCAGCACGATGTCGAACTCGTAGGCGAGCGCCCAGTTGTCCTGGGAGTGATCGATCGAGAAGCCGGCGATCAGCCGCTCGCGCACCTTCGGGTCGCGCACCGAGTTGAAGATCGGGTCGTACGGGAACAGCGGGTCGCCCGGGAAGTACATCTGCGTCACGAGCCGCTGCGAGAACTGCGCGCCGAGCAGCGAGAAGTGGATGTGCGCCGGGCGCCAGGCGTTGTGGTGGTTGCCCCACGGGTACGGGCCCCGGCTTGATCGTGACGAACGAGTAGCGCCCGTCGGCGTCGGTCACGCAGCGCCCGCCGCCGGAGAAGTTCGGGTCCAGCGGCGCGGGCCAGCGGTCCCAGCGGTGCGCGTAGCGCCCGGCCGCGTTCGCCTGCCAGACCTCGATCAGCGAATCCCGGATCGGGCGCCCGTCACCGTCGAGCAGGCGCCCGGAGACGATGATCCGCTCGCCGATCGGCTCGCCGTCGTGCTGCGTGGTCAGGTCGTTCTCGATCGCCCCGCGGCCGCAGGCGGCCGAGCTGCGGCCCGGTCGACTCGGTGGCCGTGTGCGGCAGGTAGATCAGCGGCTCCTGCGGATGGCGCAGCGCCGTGGACTTGTAGTCCGGGAAGTCGAGCGGAGGATGGACGCCCTCGTCACGCATCGAGGACCACCGCGAGTCCCTGTCCGACGCCGATGCAGATCGCGGCCAGGCCGCAGCCGCCGCCGCGCCGGCGCAGCTCGTGGGCGAGCGTGCCGAGGATGCGCACGCCGGACGCGCCGAGCGGATGCCCGATCGCGATCGCGCCGCCGTTGACGTTGACGCGCTCGGGATCGAGCTCGTCCCACTCGCCCAGGCAGGCGAGCGACTGCGCCGCGAACGCCTCGTTGAGCTCGACGAGCTCCAGGTCGTCCCAGCCGATCCCGGCGCGCGCGAGCGCGCGCTCGGCCGCGTCGACCGGGGCGATGCCGAACACGTCGGGGTCGACGGCGTGCGTGCCGCGGCCGGCGATCCGCGCGAGCGGCTCGCGCCCGAGCGCGCGCCGGCGTGCTCGTCGCCGAGCCAGCAGCGCGCCCGGCGCCGTCGTTGAGTGACGACGCGTTGCCGGCCGTGACGGTGCCGTCCTTCGCGAACGCGGGCTTCAGCTTGGCGAGCTTCTCGATCGACGTGTCGGGGCGGAGCGCTCGTCGCGCTCGAGCTCCGTCCCGGGGACCGGGATCGACCCAGTCGTCGTAGAAGCCGTCGTCCCACGCGGCGGCGGCGCGCTGGTGGCTGCGCACCGCGAACGCGTCCTGCGCCTCGCGCGTGATCCCGTAGATGCCGGCCAGCTTCTCGGTGCTCTCGCCGAGCGAGATCGTCCACTGGCCGGGCATCGCCGGGTTGACCATCCGCCAGCCGAGCGTCGTCGAGTGCAGCGTCTGCTCGCCCGCGCGAAGGCCTTCTCCGGCTTCAGCAGCACCCACGGCGCGCGGCGCATCGACTCGACGCCGCCGACGAGGACGAGCGCCGCGTCGCCCGTCTCGACCGCGCGGCTGCCCTGCATCGCGGCATCGAGCCAGGAGCCGCAGAGCCGGTTGACGGTCGTGCCCGGGACGCTCGTCGGCAGCCCCGCCAGCAGCACCGCCATGCGCGCGACGTCGCGGTTGTCCTCGCCGGCGCCGTTGGCGTCGCCGAACAGCACGTCGTCGATCTGCGCGGGATCGAGGTCGGGCGCGCGCTCGACGAGCGCGCGCACGACGTGCGCGGCGAGGTCGTCGGGGCGCACGCCGGCGAGCGCGCCGCCGTAGCGGCCGAACGGCGTGCGCACCGCGTCGAGGATGAAGCAGTCAGCCACGGGCCACCGAGCTCCCGCAGCGCCGCGAGCTCGCCGCTCGTCGGCGCCTCGGTGACGGCGACCGCGTCCGCGACGCGCAGCTCCCAGCCGGTCGCGGCCTCGCACGTCGTCCACCGCGACGCCGGGGTGCACCGCGGTCAGCGTGAGCTCGCCCGCCGCGCGGGCTCGAGCACGCCGAGATCGGTGATGACCGACGTCGTGTGCGCCCCGCTCGTCGTCAGGAAGTCGAGCTCCGCGACGAACGTCCGCGTGCGAGTGCTGGGCGCGATCACGACGACCTCCGGACAGCCGATCGCGATCTCCGGCGCCCCGCCGGCGCCGGGCAGGCGCGTGCGCGGGTGCTCGTAGTCGCCGATCACCGTCGTGTTGATGTTGGCGTAGCGGTCGATCTGCGCGGCGCCGAGGAAGCCGACCTCGATGCGGCCCGGGCTGGAGCCAGTAGTTGAACATCTCGGGCACGGAGACCACGGCGTCGGCGGTCTCGGCCAGCTCGCCGTCGCCGATCGACAGCGGGAGGCGAGTCGGCTTGGCGCCGATCGTGCCGGACTCGTAGACGAGCACGAGCTCGGGGGCGTGGACCATGCGGGCGAGGTTCGCCGCCGTGCTCGGCCGGCCGACGCCGACGAAGCACGAGCGCTTGCCGGCCAGGCCGCGCGCGGCCACGACGGTCAGCACCTCGGCGGCGGTGGCGCTCATGCGGCCGCCTCGCCGGCGAGCACGCTGCTCGTCCATCCACGCCGCGAACGTCTCGCGGTCGCGGCTGATCGCGTCCCACTCGCGGTAGAAGTCGTTGTCGCGCTCGGTGATCCCGTGCGCGTAGGACGGCAGCGACCGCCGGGCACCTCGGCGACGCGCGTCGATCGCCCAGCCGGGGAGGACGACGCGTCCGGCGCGCGGCTCGAGCTCGTCGACGATCTCCTCGACGGTGACGAGCGAGCGCTCGGCGGCCAGCACCGCCTCCTTCTGCACGCCGGTGATGCCCCACAGCTGCACGTTGCCCTCGCGGTCGGCCTGCTGCGCGTGGACGATCGCGACGTCGGGCGCCAGCGCCGGCACCGCGACCAGCTGCTCGCCGGTGAACGGGCACGTGACGGCTCGATGCGCGTGTGCTGCTCGAGGTCGGTGCCGATGTAGCCGCGCATCACCGCGAACGGCAGGCCCGACGCGCCGGCGACGTAGCGGTTGGCCATGCCCGGCGTGGCTGTGCTCCTCGATCTCGATCGGCCGCGGCCAGTCGTTCTCGACGGCGTCGCGGAAGCGGTGCAGCGAGCCGACGCCGGGGTTGCCGCCCGAGGAGAAGACCAGCTGGCGCGCGCACCCGGCGCCGATCATCTGGTCGTAGAGGACGTCCGGGGTCATCCGGACGAGCTCGAGGTCGCGCCGGCCCTGGCGCATCACCTCGTGGCCGGCGGCGAACGGGATCAGGTGGGTGAAGCCCTCCAGCGCGACGGCGTCGCCGTCGCGCACGAGCTCCGCCACCCCCTCCGCCAGCTCGACGAGTTCAGCCATGTCCGCCACTCACGACTCGAACACTACCCGAAGCCAAGCCCGAGCTCGGCGGCGACGGCCGCCGCGACAGCGGGGTCGCGCTGTCCGACCGGACCGCCCATCTGCACCGCCAAGGTGTGTTCGCGGACGGCCCTCGACCCAGCGATGGCCTCGTCGATGCCGGTCATCCAGCCCGCCGCCTTCAGCCCGAACGACGTCGGCAGCGCATGCTGGAGGAGCGTTCGCCCGATGATCGGGAGGTCGCGGTGGCGCGCAGCAAGGTCCGCGGCCCCGTCCGCCGCCGCCGCCGCGTCGTCGAGCAGCGGCGCGAGCGCTCGGCGAGCGACGAGCATCAGCGCGGTGTCGAGGACGTCCTGGCTCGTCGCGCCGTCATGCGCCGCGGCGCCCGCCCGCTCGCGCAGGATGCCCGCCAGGGGCACGACCGGCGAGGCATGCGCGGCCCCCAGGCGACCGATCTCGGCGACGTCGAGCTCCAGCGCCGCGATCCGCTCGGCCACGTCGGGCGCCCCCGTTGCGCGGGCGAGCGCCACCTCGACGTCGAGCATCGCGCGGAGCCACGCCGCGTCGCAGACCGCCTCCGTGACCCCCCCGCGCGCGTAGAGGCCGCCGAAGAGCTCAGACGTCGAAGAAGACGGTTTCGTCTGGGCCTTGGATGCGGATGTCGAATCGGTAGCCATCGTCGGTCTGCTGGGCGACCAGCGTTGCACGCCGGGCGGCGGGGGACTAGCGCCAGGACTGGGTCGTCGTGATCGGGATCGAAGTAGAT
Source organism: uncultured Solirubrobacteraceae bacterium (assembly GCA_963781935.1). Classification (GTDB taxonomy): domain Bacteria; phylum Actinomycetota; class Thermoleophilia; order Solirubrobacterales; family Solirubrobacteraceae; genus F1-60-MAGs163. The sequence goes on along the minus strand of CAWAHX010000004.1, from coordinate 3,859 downwards.
CCGCGTGACAAGACGATGCAGGAGGCCGCGCGCGAAGACGTTGACCGCGAGGTGCGGCGCCGCTGGGGTGACGACGTGCCAGCGCCCCTCGTCGTCGGTCGGGCAGCGGCAGAACGACCGCGAGGCCGGATCCCAGGTCTCGACCAGCGCATCCTTGATGATCTCGCCCGCGCCGTCGAAGACCCGGCCCCAGATGCGCACACCGGCCGGATCGGCGACGGGGCCCTCGGGCCACGGCAGCCCGATCGCCAGGTAGGGGCCCACGGTCTGCGCGGGGGTCAGAGGTGCGTCGCTCAATGCTCCTCCTCGATCGGCGTCTCGTCGGGCCCGCGCAGCACGATGTCGAACTCGTAGGCGAGCGCCCAGTTGTCCTGGGAGCGAGCGATCGAGAAGCCGGCGATCAGCCGCTCGCGCACCTTCGGGTCGCGCACCGAGTTGAAGATCGGGTCGTACGGGAAGAGGGGGTCTCCCGGGAAGCAGATTGCGCGACCAGCCGCTGCGAGAACTGCGCGCCGAGCAGCGAGAAGTGGATGTGCGCCGGGCGCCAGGCGTTGTGGTGGTTGCCCCACGGGTACGGCCCCGGCTTGATCGTGACGAACGAGTAGCGCCCGTCGGCATCGGTCACGCAGCGCCCGCCGCCGGAGAAGTTCGGGTCCAATGGCGCCGGCCAGCGGTCCCAGCGGTGCGCGTAGCGCCCTGCGGCGTTTGCCTGCCAGATCTCCAGCAGCGTGTCCGGGACCGGGCGCCCGCCCGAGTCGAGTACGCGACCGTGCACGATGATTCGCTGGCCAATGGGCTCGCCGTCGTGCCGCCTGGTCAGGTCGTTGTCGCCGGGCAGGACCCGGTCTGCACCCCAGCAGCGGTCCGGTGACTTCGGTGAGTCGTTGCGGTAGGTGGACCGGGGCGTTCATCGGTGCGCGCAGTTGGGTGCTCCGGTAGGCGGGGTACGCCAGCGGCGGTCGCGAACCGGCTTCTGGCAGCTCATAGCTCGGCAGTCTCATCGGCGCACCTCCTCACGCTTCGAGGACCACCGCGAGGCCCTGGCCCACGCCGATGCAGATCGCGGCCAGGCCCCAGCCGCCGCCGCGGCGGCGCAGCTGGTGGGCGCAGTGAGCCGAGGATCCGCGCCCCGACGCGCCGAGCGGATGGCCGATCGCGATGGCGCCGCCGTTGGGGTTCACGAGGTCGGGGTCGAGGCCGCCAGGCGCCCAGGCAGGCCAGCGACTGCGCGCGAACGCCTCGTTCAGCTCGACGACGCGCATCGGCCCACGCGATCCCGGCGCGGTCGAGCGCCATGTTCGGCGGCCTCGACCGGGCCGATCCCGAAGAACTCGCGGCTCGACGGCGGCACCGCCCGGCCGGCGATCCGCGCCAGCGGCTCGCGCCCGGCCGCGCTCCCCGGCGGCCTGCGTCGCCGATCAGCAGGGCGGCGGCGCCGTCGTTCAGCGGCGAGGCGTTGCCGGCGGTGACGGTGCCGTCCGGCGGAACACCGGCTTGCAGCGCGGCCAGCTTCTCGAGCGTCGTGTCCGGCCGGATCGTCTCGTCCCGCGACGAGCTCGGCGCCGGGGACCGGGACCGACCCGGCGTCGTAGAAGCCGGCGTCCCACGCCGCGGCGGCCCGCTGGTGGCTGCGGACGGCGAACTCGTCCTGCGCCTCACGGCTGATCCCGACCGCTCGGCGAGCAGCTCGGTCGCCTCGCCGAGCGAGACGGTCCACTGCCGGCGGCATCGCGCGGGTTCACCATCCGCCAGCCCAGGGTCGTCGAGTGCAGCGTCTCGTGGCCGCGCGGGTACGCGCGTCGCGGCTTGGGCAGCACCCAGGGCGCCCGGCTCATCGACTCGACGCCGCCGACGACGACGAGCGTCGGCGTCACCGGGCCCGACGCCCGCGGAGCCTCGATCGCCGCCTCGAGCGCGGATCCGCACAGCCGGTTGACGGTCGTGCCCGGTACGCACGTCGGCAGCCCGGCGAGCAGCACGGCCATCCGCGCGACGTTCGCGGTTGTCCTCGCCGGCACCGTTCGCGTCCCCGAGCACGACGTCGTCGACGTGCGGGGTCCAGGCCCGGGCGCGCTCGACGAGCGCGCGGACCACGTGGCCGCCAGGTCGTCCGGACGGACGTCCGCCAGCGCCCCGCCGTAGCGGCCGAACGGCGTCCGTACCGCGTCGCGCACGTACCACTCAGGGCTCGGGCCTCGAGCTCGCGCAGCGCGGCGAGTTCGCCGGAGGTGGGTGCGTCGGTGATGGTGTGCTCGGGCACCCGCAGGTCCCAGCGGGTTGCGGCCCTGGCCTCCTCGACCGTCACCCCGGGGTGCACCCGGACGAGCATCAGCTCGCCGGGGGCGGGTCGAGAACGCCGAGGTCGGTCACCACCACGTCGGCGCGTTCCGCTCCCGGTCGTGATGAAGTCGAGCCGCCCGTCACGAACGCGCGTGTGGTCTGCTGTCGCATCACCTCGATCGCCGCACCGCCGGCGCCGCGATCTCCGGCGCCCCCCGGCTCCCGGCAGCCGCTTACGCGGGTGGTGGTCGCCGCCGATCACCGTGGTGTTGATGTTGGCGAACCGGTCGAGCTGCGCGGCGCCGAGGAAGCCGACGTCGATCCGCCCCGGCTGCAGCCAGTAGTTGAACACCTCCGGGACGCTCACCACGGCGTCCGCGGTGTCGGCCAGCACCGACTCGCCGATCGACAGCGGCAGCCGGTGGCCGGCTTGGTGCCGAGCGCGCCCGACTCGTAGATCAGCACGACGCCGGCGCGTCGTCCGCCGGGCCAGATTCGCGGCCGTGCTGGCAGCGGATCCCGACGAAGCAGACCGTGCCCGTCCCAGCGCCCGGGCGGCGACGACCGTCATCACCTCGTCCGTGGTCCAGGTGGCGGGCATGGCCGTGGTGGGGCCTTCCTTGCTGCTGGTCATCGGGGGGCTCTGCTTGCTGCTGGTCATCGCGAGAGCTCCGCTTGCCGCTGGTCATCGCGAGGCTCCGGCGGTCGCGGTGGTGCCGGTGAGTCCGTCCAGCCAGCGGGTGAAGCCGCTCCCGGTCGCGGAGATCGCGTCCCAGGTCCTGGTAGAAGGCGTTGTCCCGGACCGAGTGAGCCCTGCGCGTACGACGGGTGCGCGCCGCGGGACCAGCGCACACGCAGTCCACCGCGCACCGCGGCAGGACCTGACCACCGCGCCGGGCCCCGGGTCGAGCTGCTCATCACCTCTTCGATCGGCCGTGACCAGTGACCGGCGGCTGGCCAGCGCCGCCTCCCTCTGCACTCCGACGAGCCCCCACAGCTGGACGTTGCCCGGCCGGTCGGCCGCGCTGGGCGTGGATGATCCCGACGTCCGGGTGAGGGCCGGCACCGCGGTGAGCAGCCTCACCGGTGAACGGGCAGGTGATCGGCTTGATGGTGGGGGTCTGGCCGATCAGGTCGGTGCCGACGTAGCCACGCAGCACCGCGAACGGCAGCCCGAGCCCGGCCACGTAGCGGTTCGCCATCCCGGCGTGGCTGTGTTCCTCGAGCTCCAGCGGCAGCCGGCCAGCCCTGCTGCACCGCGTCGCGGAACCGGTGCAGCGAGCCGACCCCGGGGTTGCCGCCCCAGGAGAAGACCAGCTTGCGGGCGCAGCCGGCGCCGATCAGCTGGTCGTACAACATGTCCGGCGTCATCCTGACCAGGGTCAGGTCAGCCGGCGGCGCTGCCGGATGATCTCCTGCCCGGCGGCCACCGGGATCAGGTGGGTGAAGCCCTCCAGGGCCACCGTGTCCCCGTCGTGGACCAGCTGCGCCACCCCCTCCGTCAGCTCGACGAGCTCAGCCATCTCCGCCCTCCACAACTCGAACACTACCCGAAGCAATGTTCGCGTTTTCGTTTGCG
>CAWAHX010000003.1:0-472439 GCA_963781935.1 uncultured Solirubrobacteraceae bacterium | reverse complement strand
CCGAGCTCCGCGGCGACGGCCGCCGCGACGGCGGGGTCGCGCTGTCCGACCGGACCGCCCATCTGCACCGCCAAGCGTGTGTTCGCGGACGGCCCTCAACCCAGCGATGGCCTCGTCGATGCCGGTCATCCAGCCCGCCGCCTTCAGCCCGAACGACGTCGGCAGCGCCTGCTGGAGGAGCGTTCGCCCGATGATCGGGAGGTCGCGGTGGCGCGCGGCAAGGTCCGCGGCCCCGTCCGCCGCCGCCGCCGCGTCGTCGAGCAGCGGCGCGAGCGCTCGGCGGGCGACGAGCATCAGCGCGGTGTCGAGGCACGTCCTGGCTCGTCGCGCCGTCATGCGCCGCCGCGCCGGCGCGCGCGCGGAGGATGTCCGCGAGGGGCACGATCGGCGAGGCATGCGCGGCGCCGAGGCGGCCGAGCTCGGCGACGCCGAGCTCGAGCGCCGCGATCCGCTCGGCCACGTCGGGCGCCCCCGTTGCGCGGGCGAGCGCCGCCTCGACGTCGAGCATCGCGCGGAGCCATGCCGCGTCGCAGACCGCCTCCGTGACCGCCCCGCGGGCGTAGAGGCCGCCGAAGAGCTCAGACGTCGAAGAAGACGGTCTCGTCTGGGCCTTGGATGCGGATGTCGAATCGGTAGCCATCGTCGGTCTGCTGGGCGACCAGCGTTGCACGCCGGTCGGCGGGGACGAGCGCCAGAACGGGGTCGTCGTGATCGGGGTCGAAGTAGATCCGTGTGACAAGACGATGCAGGAGGCCGCGCGCGAAGACGTTGACCGCGAGGTGCGGCGCCGCTGGGGTGACGACGTGCCAGCGCCCCTCGTCGTCGGTCGGGCAGCGGCAGAACGACCGCGAGGCCGGATCCCAGGTCTCGACCAGCGCGTCCTTGATGATCTCGCCCGCGCCGTCGAAGACCCGGCCCCAGATGCGCACGCCGGCCGGATCGGCGACGGGGCCCTCGGGCCACGGCAGCCCGATCGCCAGGTAGGGGCCCACGGTCTGCGCGGGGGTCAGCGGTGCGTCGCTCAATGCTCCTCCTCGATCGGCGTCTCGTCGGGCCCGCGCAGCACGATGTCGAACTCGTAGGCGAGCGCCCAGTTGTCCTGGGAGCGATCGATCGAGAATCCGGCGATCAGCCGCTCGCGCACCTTCGGGTCGCGCACCGAGTTGAAGATCGGGTCGTACGGGAACAGGGGGTCTCCCGGGAAGTACATCTGCGTCACGAGCCGCTGCGAGAACTGCGCGCCGAGCAGCGAGAAGTGGATGTGCGCCGGGCGCCAGGCGTTGTGGTGGTTGCCCCACGGGTAGGGCCCCGGCTTGATCGTGACGAACGAGTAGCGCCCGTCGGCATCGGTCACGCAGCGCCCGCCGCCGGAGAAGTTCGGGTCCAACGGCGCGGGCCAGCGGTCCCAGCGGTGCGCGTAGCGCCCGGCCGCGTTCGCCTGCCAGACCTCGATCAGCGAATCCCGGATCGGGCGCCCGTCACCGTCGAGCAGGCGCCCGGAGACGGTGATCCGCTCGCCGACCGGCTCGCCGTCGTGCTGCGTCGTCAGGTCGTTCTCGATCGCCCCCGGCCTCAGGCGGCCGAGCTGCGGCCCGGTCGACTCGCTGGCCGTGTGCGGCAGGTAGATCAGCGGCTCCTGCGGATGGCGCAGCGCCGTGGACTTGTAGTCCGGGAAGTCGAGGGGAGGATGGACGCCCTCGTCACGCATGGATGACCACCGCCAGTCCCTGTCCGACGCCGATGCAGATCGCGGCCAGGCCGTAGCCGCCGCCGCGCCTGCGCAGCTCGTGGGCGAGCGTGCCGAGGATCCGCACCCCGGACGCACCGAGCGGATGCCCGATCGCGATCGCGCCGCCGTTGACGTTGACGCGCTCGGGATCGAGCTCGTCCCACTCGCCCAGGCAGGCGAGCGACTGTGCTGCGAATGCCTCGTTGAGCTCGACGAGCTCCAACGTCGTCCCAGCCGATCCCGGCGCGCGCGAGCGCTCGCTCGGCGGCGCCGACCGGGGCGATCCCGAAGACGTCCGGGTCGACGGCGTGCGTACCGCGGCCGGCGATCCGCGCGAGCGGCTCGCGCCCGAGCAGCGCGCCGGCACTCTCGTCCCCGAGCCACAGCGCCCCGGCGCCGTCGTTGAGGGACGACGCGTTCCCGGCCGTGACCGTGCCGTCCTTCGCGAACGCGGGCTTCAGCGCGGCGAGCTTCTCGATCGACGTGTCGGGCCGCAGCGTCTCGTCGCGCTCGAGCTCCGTCCCGGGCACCGGGATCACCCAGTCGTCGTAGAACCCGGCGTCCCAGGCGGCGGCGGCGCGATGGTGGCTGCGCACCGCGAACGCGTCCTGGGCCTCGCGCGTGATCCCGTGGATGCCGGCGAGCTTCTCGGTGCTCGCGCCGAGCGAGATCGTCCACTGGCCGGGCATCGCCGGGTTGACCATCCGCCACCCGAGCGTCGTCGAGTGCAGCGTCTGCTCGCCCATCGCGTAGGCCTTCTCCGGCTTCAGCAGGACGCCGGGCGCGCGCGACATCGACTCGACCCCGCCGACGAGGACGAGCGCCGCATCGCCCGTCTCGACGGCGCGGCTGCCCTGCATCGCGGCATCGAGCGAGGACCCGCAGAGCCGGTTGATGGTGCGTCCCCGGGACGCTCGTCGGCAGCCCCGCGAGCAGCACCGCCATGCGCGCGACGTCGCGGTTGTCCTCACCGGCCTGGTTGGCGTCGCCGAACAGCACGTCGTCGATCTGCGCGGGGTCCAGGCCGGGGGCGCGCGCGACGAGCTCGCGCACGACATGCGCGGCCAGGTCGTCGGGGCGCACGGCCGCGAGCGCGCCGCCGTAGCGGCCGAACGGCGTGCGCACCGCGTCGTAGATGAAGCACTCAGCCACGGGCCACCAGCTCCCGCAGCGCCGCGAGCTCGCCGCTCGTGGGCTCCTCGGTGACGGCCGACCGCGTCCGCGACGCGCAGCTCCCAGCCGGTCGCGGCCACGCACGTCGTCCACCGCGACGCCTGGGTGCACCGCGGTCAGCGTGAGCTCGCCCGCGCGCGGCTCGAGCACGCCGAGATCGGTGATGACCGACGTCGTGTGCGCTCCGCTCGTCGTCAGGAAGTCGAGCTCGGCGACGAACGTGCGTGTGGAGTGTGGCGCGATCACGACGACCTCCGGACAGCCGATCGCGATCTCAGGCGCCCCGCCGGCGCCCGGCAGGCGCGTGCGCGGGTGCTCGTAGTCGCCGATCACCGTGCTGTTGAGGTTGGCATGGCGGTCGACCTGCGCCGCACCCAGGAATGCCACCTGGATGCGCCCGGGCTGGATCCAGTAGTTGAACATCTCGGGCACCGACACCACGGCATCGGCCGTCTCGGCCAGTTCCCCGTCGCCGATCGACAGGGGGATGCGATGCGGCTTGGCACCGATGGTCCCGGACTCGTAGACGAGCACCAGCTCGGGGTTGTGGACCATGCGGGCGAGGATCGCCGCCGTGCTCGGCCGGCCGACGCCGATGAAGCACGAGCGCTTGCCGGCCAGGCCGCGCGCGGCCACGACGGTCTGGACCTCGGCGGCGGTGGCGCTCATGCCGGCGCGCCTCGCCGGCGAGCACGTGCTCGTCCATCCACGCGCGCGAACGTCTCGCGATCGCGGCTGATCGCGTCCCACGCCCGGTAGAAGTCGTTGTCGCGCTCGGTGATCCCGTGCGCGTAGGACGGCAGCGACCCGCCGGGCGCCTCGGCGACCGCGTCGATCGCCCAGCCTGGGATGACGACGCCTCCGGCGCGCGGCTCGAGATGCTCGACGATCCGCTCCACGGTCACCAGCGAACGCCGCGGCGGCCAGCACCGCCTCCTTCTGCACGCCGGGGATCCCCCACAGCTGAACGTTGCCCTCACGGTCCGCCTCCTGCGCATGGACGATCGCGACGTCGGGGGCCAGCGCCGGTACCGCGACGAGCTGCTCGCCGGTGAACGGGCACGTGACGCGCTCGACGCGCGTGTGCTGCTCGAGGTCGGTGCCGATGTAGCCGCGCATCAGGGCACACGGCATGCCGGCCGCACCGGCGGCGTAGCGGTTGGCCATCCCGGCGTGGCTGTGCTCCTCGAGCTCGATCGGCCGTGGCCAGTCGTGCTCGACGGCATCGCGCAGGCGGTGCAGCGACCCGACGCCGGGGTTGCCGGCGTAGGAGAAGACCAGCCGGCGGGCGGCTCCCGCGCCGATCATCTGGTCGTACAGGACGTCGGGAGTCATGCGGATGAGCTCGAGCTGACGACGGCCCTGGCGCAGCACCTCGTGGCCGGCGGCAAACGGGATCAGATGGGTGAACCCCTCAAGCGCGACCGCGTCGCCGTCGCGCACGAGTTGCGCCACCCCCTCCGTCAGCTCGACGAGCTCAGCCATCTCCGCCCCTCACAACTCGAACACTACCCGAAGCAAGGTTCGCGTTTTCGTTTGCCCGGTTCGAGTCCGGGCCTCTGTGGGAACCACGGGATGGCATGTCGTCCCTGTTCGACGGCGCGTTAGCGTTTGGTCGTTCCGTCTTCACTGTCCCATCAGCTCCAGGAAGGAAGTGCCATGCGCAGTCTCCGCCGGTTGCTGGTCCTCTCTGCTGTCTCGATCCTTGCCACCGCGTTCCTCGTGGCGCCCGCGGGAGCAAGCCCCGTGTCGCACGTGTCCGTCTCCGGGACGATCGCGGTCGTCGACAACACGGTCCTGTCATCGCACGATTTCGGCCCGGTGAACCTGACCAGGGCGGTGGCCAACGTCACCTTCGGCGGTGACCTCGTCGGCCCGGCGGTCGAGAACTACTCGGCGCTGACCCTGCCCGGCGGCTCGGTGCTGCAGCACGGCACCGGGTCGTTCACCGGCAGCATCGCCGGTCGCAGCGGGTCCATCGCGTACGTCTTCCACGGTGACGCGGCACACGGCGGCGTGATCACGATCACCCGCAGCAGCCGGAGGGCTGTGTGGCGTCTCGGGCCAGATCCACTACACCAACGGCAGCGCGCCCGGGCTCTTCGACTACACGGGACGGCTGACCCTCCACTGAGTGCAGGGCGGGCGCCGGCCCTGCGGGCCGGCGCCCGGCGGCCTCGGAGTCAACCTCAAGCGCGTGCCGCGCAAACGTGCGGATATCAGGCCGGGTGCATCTGCAGGCGGGCCGTTGCGACAGCGCGATCCCGGCCGCTGACGCTCGTTCGCATGAGGACGGTCGAGTCGCTCTCCAGCCAGGCCTCCGACCGCAGAACATCACCCGGGTAGACCACGCCGCTGAAGCGGACCTCGTAGGTGCTGATGCGATCCAGATCGGCGAGCCCGGCGTCGATCGCGGCACGCAGAACGAACCCGTGGGTGCACAATCCGTGGAGGATCGGGCGTTCGAAGCCGGCGTCGCGTGCCACTTCGGGATCCGCGTGCAGCAGGTTGCCGTCGCCTGACAGGCGATAGAGCAGCGCCTGCCAGGGCAAGGTCTGCTGCTCGACCGTCTGGTCGGGTGCTCGCTCGGGGACCGCCATCGGCGCTGCACGGTCGAGCATCGGCGCGGCGATGCTCTTCGTCACGGAGGAACACATCGAACCGGTTGGTGGCGATCAGCTCACCGGACTCCCGATCGGACGTGACGGCCTCGAGCACGACGATGCTGCTGCGGCCTGCGGCGCGGAACCCCGTGATCGTGGCCGTCGTCCGCGCAACGCAGGTGGGTGGAACGGTGCGATCGACGAGCAAGGCGTGCTGAGCGTGAAGGAACCGCTCGAGCGGCACGTCGAAGCCGTCCAGGGCCGGCAGATCGAGAAGGAAGGGCAGGGCGCCGAGCACCGTGAAGCTGGGCAGCACCCGCAGTCGATCCTCCAGCACGTCGGTAGCTCGCCCGGATCCAGAGGCCGCTGACCGGCCCCGATGCCCAAGTGGTACAGGATGACGTCTCGCGCATCCCAGGCGTGATCGCGGACCGGCAGCGTCGCGGCGAGACATTGCTGCACGTTCAGTGGCATGTCCGCATTACAGGTCTCGGGCGTCGTTTCGACGAACCCCGTTCTCGTGTCGTTCTGTGGCTCCCACAACCGGTCCGGAACGCCGGGCGACGGCGGCGGCGAGTGGCACTAGGGTCCGGCTCCCCGACGGTTCGTTCCGGGAAGGAACGACGAGAGGTTCGCATGGGCTCGCTCGAAGATCAGGTTGTGGTGGTCACCGGTGCCGGGCGCGGCATCGGGCGCGCGGTGGCGCTCGGACTCGCCGACGCCGGCGCCGGCGTCGTCGTCGACGATCGAGGCGGCGACTGGCGTGGCGAGGGCGATGATGCCGGGCCCGCGGCGACGGTGGCCGAGCAGATCGTCTCGTCCGGCGGCAGGGCGGTCGCCGACGGCGGTGACGTCACGGTGACCGCGGACGCCGAGCGCCTGATCAGCCGCGCTGTCGGTACATACGGGACGGTGACGGGCGTCGTCAACTGTGCCGGCTTCGTCCGCGACAAGATGGTGTTCTCACTCGGCGAAGCGGACTTCGACGCGGTGATGGACGTGCACCTCAAGGGTCACTTCCTCATCACCCAGGCGGCCTGTCGGTATTGGCGCGAGGAGGCCAAGCGCGCCGGCGCCCCGACCGGTGGGTCGGTGATCTGCATCTCGTCCGAGGCGGGGCTGTACGGCAACGTGGGACAGTGCAACTACTCGGCGGCCAAGGGCGGCATCGCCTCGTTCAGCATGGTCGTCGCACGCGAGATGGCGCGCTACGGCGTGACGTCCAACGTGGTCTCGCCGCGTGCTCGCACCCGCATGACGGAGGGCACCTTTGGCGAGTTCGACGCCTCGGAGGCCGGACACCCATGGGATCCGGAGAACGTCGTGCCGACGATCGAATTCCTGGTCTCGCCTGAAGGTCGCGCCTACACCGGGCAGATCTTCGTCGCGGGAGGGGGCGTACTACAGGTCATTGCGCCATACGCCGTGCTTGCGGAGCTCCAGACCGGTGTCCGGCCGGCCCCCGTCGACGAGGTCGCCGCTTTCGTGCAGGACACCCTCGGCCCGTCCGCCGAGCCACCCCCGTTCCCCGACCTCGGGCTGCCGACGCCGGCCTGACGGCCGATCATCCATGTCCGAGCCCACAGAACACGTCGTGCCAGCCGGAACGAAGGATATCCCGGTGACGGCCAAGCGAGCGCTCGAATCGGCCGACGTCGTCGCCACGCGCGCCGAGGCCGTAGCCGGCGTACCGGAGCCGCTGATCATCCTCGACGGGCTCGAGCCGTTCGTCCCCGGGCACGGGGACATCACCGCGAGGCGACTGGGCGCCGGCCATTCGAATGAGACGTTCCTCGTCGAGCGCGACGGCGTCCCGTATGTCCTTCGCCGACCGCCCCGGCCACCGTGGCCACCGAGCGCCCACGATGTGGGACGGGAGTTTCGAGTCCTGTCGGCCCTGGCCGGCGCCGACCTGCCGGTGCCGCGCACAGTCATGATGTGCGTGGACCCGGAGCCCATCGGCGCGCCCTTCTACCTGATGGAGCACATCGACGGTGCGGTGGTCCGGGATACGTTCCCCAGTTCCTACGCGGCGCCCGCGGACCGTCACGAAGCGATCCTCGAGCTAGCGCGAACGCTCGCAAGGATTCATGAGGTGGACTGGAAGGCTTGCGGGCTGGCGGATCTCAGCCGGCCCTCTGGCTATCTGGACCGCCAGTTGACGCGGTGGGGCTCACAGTGGGAGCGTCACGCGACGCGCGCGGTCCCCGAGGTCGACGCGCTCGGCGCGTGGCTGCGCGACAACCGTCCGCCGACGGAGGAGGTGACGCTGGTCCACGGCGATTACAAACTGGACAATGTCGTCCTGACGGCGAGCCCACCGGGCCGCATCCTGGCGATTCTCGACTGGGAGATGTCGGCGCTCGGCGATCCCATGGCCGACGTCGGGTTGCTGAGCGCCTCCTATGTTGAGCCGGGGCACGCAGCCGACCCGGTGCTCGGCTTCTCTCCGGCGTCGACGGCGGCGGGATGCCCGACCCGAGCGGAGATGGTCGAAGCCTATGCGGCGAGCAGCAGCCGATCGATGGAGCATCTCCAGTGGTATGAACGTCTGGCCATTTGGAAGATCATCATCATCCTCGAGGGTGGCTATCGGCGCTATCTGGCCGGAACGACCGGCGATCCATTCTTCACGCTCGTCGAGGAGGGCGTACCCCGGCTGGCTGCGCAGGCGCTTGCGCAAGCCGGTGCTTGACACGGACCGCGATTCTCACAACATCGCTCGGACCGCGTAGGACCGCCGTCCGGCCCACATCCCGCTCTGCCAAGTCATTCGATGGAGAGACGACCGATGATCCAGCCCGATCCGCAACGACGTGACGACGAGCAGCCAGGCTCGATCCTGTGGAGCCCGACTCCCGACGAGCGCGAGAACTCCCCCATCGCCGCCTTCGCCGCGTTCCTGCGCGAGCGCGGCCTGGACTTCCAGGACTACGAGCAGCTTTGGCGGTGGTCGACCGACGAGATCGAGGAGTTCTGGGGTGCGGTGTGGGAGTTCTACGACGTCGGTACGAAGGACGCCGACGTGGTCCTGGCTGAGCGGCGGATGCCCGGTGCGCGCTGGTTTCCCGGAGCGGAGCTCAACTACGCGCAGGAGATGCTGCGCCGGGCGCCGCGTGATCGGCCGGCCGTGGTCTTCGTCGCCGAGGGCGGCGAGCCGCAGACCATCACCGCAGAAGAGCTCGAGGGGCAGGTCGGCGCGTTCGCTGCGGCGCTCCGCGACCTCGGGGTCAGCCGCGGCGACCGCGTCGCCGCGTACCTCCCGAATGTCCCCGAGGCCGTGGTGGCGCTCCTGGCGACCGCCTCGATCGGCGCGATCTGGACGTCGGTGGCGCCGGACTTCGGCACGCAGACCATCCTGGAGCGCTTCGGCCAGGTGGAGCCGAAGGTCTTGATCGCTGCCAACGGCTACTGCTTCAACGGCAAGCGGTACGACCGGCGCGACCAGGTGGCCATCCTCCGTGGTGCCCTGCCGACCGTCGAGGCGACGATCCTCGTGCCGGTACTCGACGACGTCGAGGCGGTGCCGGAGACCATCCCGTGGGCGTCACTGGTGGTCGAGCCGCGCATACCCGGATACGAGCCGCTGCCGTTTGATGCACCGTTGTGGATCCTCTTCTCCTCGGGGACGACCGGCACTCCGAAGGGCATCGTGCAGGGTCACGGTGGCATCGTGGTCGAGCACCTCAAGAGCGTCGCCCTGGGCTCTGGCATCCGCCCCGGCGACCGGGTGTACCTCTATTGCTCGACCAGTTGGATGGTCTGGAACTGGCTCGTCGGCTGCCTGCTCGGCGGCGCGACGCCCGTGCTGTACGACGGCAGCCCCGGGCATCCGGACGTGTGCGGCAACTGGCGCGTGGTCGAGGCCGCGCAGGTGAACGTCTTCGGCACCGGCGCCGCGTACCTGACGGGCTGTGAGAAGGCGGGGGCCGAGCCCGGGCGCGACTTCGACCTCTCCGCCCTGCGGGGCGTGATCTCCACCGGCTCGCCGCTTCCGCTCAGCACCTGGTCGTGGGTGTACGACCACGTCAAGAGCGACGTGCGGCTGGACTCCAGCTCGGGCGGGACCGACGTCTGCGGCGCGCTCATCTCCGGGTCGCCATGGCTGCCGGTCTACCGCGGAGAGCTGTCGGCGCCCTGCCTGGGCGTCAAGGCCCAGGCCTTCGACGATGACGGTCGTGCGGTCGTGGGCGAGGTCGGCGAGTTGGTGATCCTCGAGCCGATGCCGTCGATGCCGCTCTTCTTCTGGAGCGACGTCGACGACCGGCGCTTTCATGACGCGTACTTCGCGCGCCACGACGGCGTATGGACCCATGGCGACTGGGTGCAGTTCACCGAGCGCGGCAGTGCGATCATCAGCGGCCGCTCTGACGCCACGCTCAACAAGGCGGGTGTCCGCATGGGCTCGGGCGAGGTGTACACGATCGTCGATCCGTTGCCGGGTGTGGCGGACAGCCTGGTCGTCGGCATCGAGCTCGCCGACGGCGGCTACTACATGCCGCTCTTCGTCGTGCCCGAGCCCGGCGCCGACATGGACGAGGTCCGCGAGCGAATCCGGCAGGCGATCCGCAGCGACCTGTCGCCGCGCCATCTGCCCGACGAGATCGTCGAGGCGCCGGCCATCCCGCGGACGCTGACGGGAAAGAAGCTCGAGATCCCGATCAAGCAGCTGTTGCGCGGCGAGGGTGGGCCGATCACCCGTGGCGCCGTGACCGATGCCGACGCGCTGGACTGGTACGCGCAGTTCGGACGCGAGTTCGTCGTGCCGCGCCTGGCCGACCGGCCGGACGGCTGATGCCCGGCATCGGCCCTCCGCAAAGATTTCCACAGATCCCCAGGCCGAAGTGTTTGACCGCCTCTTTCGAGCGCGGATAGCTTCGGAGCACCGGAGCGTGCACCCCGCGCCACCGCGTGCACAGTCGGAGATCGGGACCCGACGCAGGTATTTCACGACGAGGAGCGGACGATGACGACGACGGGCGACTTCGAACAGGTTGGAACGGGGCTTGCCGTGTTCGGGCAGGCTGAGCCGGTCGAGGGCGTGCTCAGGTGGCTCGACTCTCCGCAGGCCGTGATGGAGTTCGTCGCCGGCGGCGATGTCGATGAGACGATCGTGCTGGCCCGCGGCGGCACGACGACGTTCCTGACTCCGGCGCTCGCCGCCGGCGTCAAGGGCATCCTGACGTTGCAGGGGACGCCCGAGAGTCACCTCGGGATCATCTCCCGCGAGTACGGGATGCCGACGATCATGGGCGTCTCGTTCGCGAAGGGCATCCGGTCTGCACGCGGCGAGGTGATCCCGGCCGACGGCGTGCGTGTTCGCATGGACCTCTCCAACGGCGCACAGGGGTTCGTGGCGGTCGAGGCCGGTGCGCCGGTAGACGACTCGCCCGTCGCGGAGAACCCGGAGCTCGACGCCATGATGGCGGAGTTCGCGGTCCTCCTGGAGCACTATCAGGGTGAGATCCCGCATGGGCCCGAGGGGCACGCGATCATGGCCGCGCGCATGACGACCGACGTCCTGCATCTCCGTCCCGAGACGCTGCATCGTGACCTCAGCCCTCAGGAAGCAGACGAGTTCATGGAGTACATGGGCTGGGAGTTCTGGGACGCACTGGCATTGCGCGCGACGGAGGGCGAGTCGGGGCTGGTGCCGCGCCAGGAGTACGAGGCGGTCGGCAACGTGCACAACTTCGAGCGGATGCCGACGTACCACCGGCTGATCACCGAGCGCATCGGCGTCGACGGGATCATTGAGCTCGGGAGCAAGGCGCGCACCGAGGTGGGCACGAAGGTCAACCTGGTGCACACCTGGTGTCAGGTGCTCCCACCGTCGTTCGGGCGTGGTGTCGCCGTGGGGCTTGGTCTGCGTCCTCGCGGCTACAACTCCGAAGGGATGCGCGGCTGCATCGAGTTCGGCCGCCGGCTGTACGCCGGGGCGTGGGGTGACGGCGGCTCGCTCTTCACGCCGGAACGCGGCTATCGCGCGCCGATTCTGGAGGCTGAGTGGATCGAACGCTTCCAGGCGGACCGCATCGACTTCGACGACCCGGAGATGACCCAGCGGTTCCAGCTGTTCACCGCCTCGACCGAGATGTTCTCGTTCCTGCAGAACGTCGACTGCCGCCTCGGGCTCTGCGACACCGGGCCGTATCCGTTGCCGGGCGGCGGGTTCGTGATCGTCCGCGACCACTTCATCAACGAGCGGCTCTGGCCGTGGATGGACGGGCTCGCTGACGACCTGCCGTACGCCGTGGTCGAGGCCATGTTCTTCCGCGACGCCGACGAGCTGCTGCTGCGTCTGCTGGACATCGGCACGATCTTCACCGAGCCCGGGAACTACCTGCAGTACCTGACGGGCGCCGCGGTCTACGCCCGCGACCGGTGGGACACGCCGATCTCCGACCTGCGCAAGCTCGACTGGGCCGAGATGGACCGGATCCAGAAGCGCTGCACGGAGGCGAGCAACCCGCTCTACGCCACCATCGCGGGCTGGAGTCAGCGCGAGAAGGTCCTCAACGGCGCGATGGTCTACTACACGGGCATGACAGCGCCGATCGCCCGTGAGGCCGGCGTCTGGGACGAGATCGTCAGGGACCACCGCCACTACGAGTTCGATCAGATCACGTGGGACGCCTATGAGCAGCTCGTCGTGCAAGGCAAGGCGGCGGCCTTCGTGCCCAAGCTGTTCATCGCCGGAGGCGCGTGCGCGCCGGTGAGTCCGCCGCCGAGCCTGGACGAGGCGTCGTTCGCCGCGTTGTACAGGATCAAGCTGAAGGGCATGGTCGCCGAGCTCGACGACGCCGCCCGTCTGGAGGCGGACGGCGTGGTGACGTCGACAGCGTCGGGCTACCTCCTTACCGAGGAGGGACACGCCCGTGTCGACGACGCGCTCCTGGTCGAGCGCGCCCGGATCGACGCCGACGCGCTGGGGTCCATCTACGAGCGCTTCATCGCCGCCAACGGTCCCTTCAAGGAGCTGTCCTCGCGGTGGCACGCAGCGAACGAGGACGAGCGCTCCGCGCTTGCGGGCGGTATGGCGGATCTCCTCGAGCAGGTCGAGCCGGTCCTGCAGCGCACGGCCCAGATCGTTCCGCGCTTCGGTGCCTATCCCGACCGGCTGACCACGGCCGCCGCGCGCGTCGAGGAAGGGCAGCACGAGTGGATGACCAGTCCGCAGCTGGACTCGGTGCACACCGTGTGGATGGAGATCCACGAGGACTACCTCGCGACGCTCGGGCGCTCTCGCGAGTCCGAAGGCGCGTTCTGACCGCCGTGGCCGACGCCGGCACGGACATGATCTGGTCGTTCGACGATGCGCCGTCGGCTGACCGGGCGGTCCTTGGCGGCAAGGGTGCCGGCCTGGTCCGGATGGTCCAGCTGGGCCTCCCGGTGCCGCCCGGTTTCATCATCGGGACCGCCGCCGGCCGCGAGTACCTCGAGCAGGGCGCGCTGCCGGCGGGCCTGGTCGAGAACGTCAGCTCAAGACTGGCGAAGCTCGAGGCGATGATCGGGCGGCGCTTCGGTGAGGACGACGCGCCCTTGCTGGTGTCGGTCCGGTCCGGATCGCCGGTCTCGATGCCGGGGATGATGGACACGATCCTCAACGTGGGCCTCACGCCCACTGGTGCGGACGCGCTGGCGCGCGAGACCGGCGATGAGCGGTTTGCGCAGTCGTCGTTCGAACGGCTGCTGTACGGGTTCGCGACGACCGTGCGCGGGGTGTCTGCCGGGCTGGTCGAGGAGACGTTGCTCGACCTCCCAAGCGACGCCGGCTGGTCGTCACGCTGTTCGGCGCTGCTGGCGTGCCTCGAGCGGGTGTCGGGACGACCGTTCCCTGACGCGCGCGGCCAGCTCGTCGAATCCATCGAGGCGGTCTTTCGCTCGTGGAACTCCCGCCGCGCCCAGGCGTACCGTCGCCACAAGGGCATCGACGACAAGATCGGAACCGCGGTGGTCGTCCAGGCCATGGTCTTCGGCAATCGCGGCGAGGACTCCGGGAGCGGCGTCTGCTTCACGCGCGATCCGGCGACCGGCGCTCTCGGTGCGTACGGCGATGTGCTCTTCAACGCCCAGGGGGAGGATGTCGTTGCGGGCGAGCGAGACACCCTGCCGCTCGCCGAACTCGCTGAACGCCTGCCGGCCGCCGCGACGAGACTGGACGAGATCTGCCGAACGTTGGAGGCCGACACCCGTGACCTCTGCGACATCGAGTTCACAATCGAACGGAGCCGGTTGTGGGTCCTGCAGACCCGCGCGGGACAGCGGTCCGGTCGAGCTGCGGTTCGCATCGCCGTCGCCCTCGTCGGCGAGGGGATCATCGACCGTGCCGAGGCGGTGGACCGGGTCAGCGACGATCAGCTCAAGGCGGCGCTCGGTCCGGTCGTGGACGAGTCGCAGGGCGCGGCGGTGATCATCGGCCGCGGACTGGCCTGCTCGCCCGGGGCGGCCGTCGGGGTCGCGGTGACCGACTGCGAGGACGCGCGGCGTCGCGCCGACCGAGGCGAATCGGTCGTGCTCGTGCGGCCGACGACGACGCCGGCAGACCTGCCCGGCCTGCTGGCCTCCAGTGCGGTGGTCACCGGCCGGGGGGGGCGCGCCAGCCACGCCGCCGTCGTCGCGCGGGGACTGAACCGCCCTGCAGTCTGCGGGACCGGCCCGATCGACGTGGTCGACGGTGAGACCATCACCGTCGACGGCGACCGTGGCCTCGTCCTCCGCGGTGCGGCGGCGCTGGTCGCCGCCGAGGACGATCCGGTCATCAAGACGTTCCTCGGGTGGCGCGACGTCGCTCGCGCCGGGTCGGCCGATCACGCGGTGTCACGTCCGTGACCCGCCCTGAGGCGACGCCCCACGATCACACCCGCGCGGAGACGGGATGGAAGCCACGGTTGCGGACACGCTTCACCGAGGCCTTCGGGGTCGAGCACCCGATCACCCAGGGCGGCATGCAGTGGGTGGGGCGGGCCGAACTGGTCGCGGCGGTCGCCAACGCGGGAGCGCTCGGCTTCATCACCGCACTGACACAGCCCAGCCCGGACGCGCTCACCGCGGAGATCCTCCGTTGCCGCGAGCTCACCGACCGCCCGTTCGGCGTGAACCTCACGATCCTCCCGTCGATCTCCCCGCCACCGTACGAGGAGTACCTGCAGGCGATCGTCGAGTCCGGCGTCACGATCGTGGAGACGGCGGGAGCGAACCCGGAGCCATACCTGCCCATGTTGAAGGCGCGTGGGGTCAAGGTGTTGCACAAGGCGACATCGGTCCGGCACGCGCTCAAGGCGGAACGGGTCGGCGTCGACGCCATCTCGATCGACGGCTTCGAGTGCGCCGGCCATCCCGGTGAGGACGATGTGCCGGGCCTCGTGCTGATCCCGGCTGCGGCAGACCAGCTGAGCATCCCGATCATCGCCTCGGGCGGCATCGCGGACGCCCGGGGCCTGGTGGCGGCGCTTGCCCTCGGGGCGGACGGCATCAACATGGGCACGCGATTCCTCGCCACCGTCGAAGCGCCGATCCACGAGCGCATCAAGCAGCAGCTCGTGGCAAACGACGAACGTGCGACAGACCTCATCTTCCGCACCATGCGCAACACCGCCCGCGTCGTGCGCAACGACGTCAGCGCCGAGGTCATCGGGATCGAGCGCGCCGGAGGCACGTTCGACGATGTGCGCCACCTCGTCGCTGGGGCTCGAGGTCGGCGGGTCTACGAGACGGGAGACCCCGAGCTGGGCATCTGGTGGGCGGGCATGGCCCAGGGCCTGATCCACGACGTGCCCACCGTCGCCGACCTCGTCCTGCGCCTCGTGGAGGACGCGGTACAGATCATCGGTGGCCAGCTGGCGGACGCCGTGATCGGCTGAGTGTTCTCGACCGCCGGTTCGAGCGTTTGTGGAACTCGCAGCGCACGAGAGACTACCGTCAGGAAGCGCGATGGAACATCGTTAACGTTGGCCCGACCGACCAACCGGTCGAATTCGACCGACAAGAGGTGGAGATGAGCGAGGTCAGCGCCTCGGAGCAACGAAGGTTCGCTCGCAGTGAGCGTGAAGGGCCGGTCGCGACCCTGTTCCTGTCACGCCCCGAGCGCCGCAACGCGATCAGCACGGTGCTGGTGCGTGACGTGCTCGACATGCTGGATCAGCTCGAAGCCGACCAGTCGGTTCACGCCCTGGTCCTGACAGGCGATGGCAGCGCCTTCTCTTCGGGCGGGGACATGGCCGAGGCCGCCGAGGAGATCCTCGCGGG
Source organism: uncultured Solirubrobacteraceae bacterium (assembly GCA_963781935.1). Classification (GTDB taxonomy): domain Bacteria; phylum Actinomycetota; class Thermoleophilia; order Solirubrobacterales; family Solirubrobacteraceae; genus F1-60-MAGs163. Next base: position 456,686 of record CAWAHX010000003.1, on the reverse strand, counting down.
CGAGCAAGCCCGGCTGGCATACCTCCGGGCGCAGCAGACGCTCGTGACGCGCCTGCGCGACAGCCGGTTGCCGGTCATCGCTGTCGTCACCGGTCCGGCGTACGGGGCCGGATGGAGCGTCGTGCTCGCATGCGACCTCGTCGTCGCGTCACACGACGCCCGCTTCTGCCAGGTCTTCGCCCGCCGCAACCTGATCCCCGATCTGGGCAGCGCCTGGCTGCTCCCACGCAGCGTCGGGATCCTCGCCGCCAAGGAATTGATGCTGCTCGCCGGCGAGATCTCAGCCGAGCGCGCGCTTGAGCTCGGGCTGGTAAACCGGCTCGTCGAAGACCGCGACGCGGCGCTGCGCGCCGCGCACGAGCTCGGTGAGCGGCTGGCCGGCACGGAGCCGCTCATCGTCGCCATGACCAAGAGCCTCGTCAACGGCAGCCAGGGCTCCACGCTGACCGAGTCACTGCGCCTGGAGGAGCACGCGCAGGCTCTGGCCCTCGGCACGCCTGCGACGCTCGAGGCCGTGCGCGCATTCCTGGACAAGTCAGCCGCGTCCGCCTGACACGACCACCACTCTCTGCCCATCAGTCTGCCGACAGGAACCCCGTGAGCAATGACGTCCTTTCCCCTGCGTCGGGCTCGAGCTTCGATCTCGACGACGACCTCCGCGAGTTTCAGGCGGTGTGCCGTTCCTTCGTGACGCGCGAGTTGAAGCCTCTGGTCCGCGAGGCCGAGGCCGCGGCGACCTTTCCCGCGCAGACGTGGCCGGCGCTGGCCCGCGCGGGGATGCTCGGCGTCGGGCACCCGGAGGAGTACGGCGGCACGGGGGGCGGTGTCCTGGCGCTCACGATCCTCGCCGAGGAGCTTGCACGGTCCTGCGGCGGTATCGCGATCACACCGCTCGTGAGTTCGTACATGGCGGCGCCACACCTGGCGCGCTTCGGGACCCCCGGGCAGAAGGAGCGATACCTGCGCCCCGTCCTGGCCGGTGAGGCCGTGGCCGCGATTGCGGTCACCGAGCCCGGGGCGGGGTCGGATGTCGCCGGCCTCACGACCGCAGCCAGGCGGGTGGAAGGTGGCTGGACGCTGCATGGCAGCAAGATGTTCATCACGAACGCGGGCATGGCCGACGTTCTGATCGTCGCCGCCAGGACCGATGCATCCTCGCGGCACCGCGGGATCACGACGTTCCTCGTGGATCGCGACCACCCCGGGATGTCGTTGAGCGGCCCGTTGAGCAAGCTGGGCTGGCACTCGTCCGACACCCGCGAGGTGTTCTTCGACGACTGCTTCGTCGAGGACGAGCGTCTGCTCGGCGTCCAGGACCGTGGGTTTCACCAGATCATGGAGATGTTCCAGGTCGAGCGGACGGTGCTGTCCGGCATGGCCCTCGGCCTCGCCGAGGAGGCCATCCAGGACGCGCGGACACACGCGCTCGAACGCCACGCCTTCGGGCGTCCCATCGCCGAATTCCAGTCCCTGCGCCATCGGCTGGCGGAGATGCAGACGGCGCTCAACGCCGCGCGGCTGATCACGTACCAGGCCGCTGCGCGCTTTGACGCGACCCATCCGGAGGCGGCCACGAGCGTGGCGATGGCCAAACTGTACGCAGCGCGCGTCGCGTGCGAGATCGTCGACGAGGCTGTCCAGATCTTCGGCGGTTACGGCTTCATCGAGGAGACGCCCATCGCCATGCACTACCGCGATGCCAGGATCCTGCGGATCGGTGGGGGCACCGACGAGGTCCAGCTCGAGATCATCGCCAAGCGGATGGGCCTGTGAGGCGGCTGAGCGGCGCAGGCCGCCATGTACGATCGGCGCCGTGAACGAGTCGATCGCCCTCCGTCAGGAGGTCAGGCGTCGCAAAGTCTGCGCGGCCGCGCTGCGCGTGTTCTCCACGCGCGGATACCGCGCGGCGTCCATGCAGGACATCGCGGCCGAGGCGGGGATGGGCAAGGCCTCGCTGTACCACTACATCGGCAGCAAGGAGGAGGTGCTCACCGAGCTGTACGAAGAGGTCCTGCGCGAGAACGTCATCGCGGTGCGACGGATCGCCGACCAGGAGCTCGGTGCGCTGGAAGCCTTGCACGACGTCATCACCGGTCGCGTCGTCTACACCTGCGAGAACAAGGCGCTGCTGAACGTCTTCTTCGAGGAGGAGGCCGAGCTGCCGCCACGCCTGCACGGGCGCCTCATCGCTGTGCGTCACGAGTACGAGGACGCGGTGATGACCATCGTGCGGCGCGGACAGGACACCGGCGAACTGGTCCTGCGCACCACTCCCCGCGTGTACGTGAGCACGATCCTGGGCGCCGCCAACTGGGTCTACAAGTGGTATGACCCGCGGGGGCCGTTGTCGCCGCAGGAACTCGGCGACCAGATGGCTGACGTCCTCATCAACGGCGTTGCCGCGAACAGGCTCGCCGGCGTCGAATTGCCCTAGCGGCCAGTGTAGGTCGCCTTGCCCGGGCCGTCGGTGAGAAACGAGGCGATGGCGTTGTCGAGGTCCTCGCTGGCGTACAGTGCGGCCACGGCGTCGGGCATCACGCGGTCCGCGAGCGACGTCCCGCCGTCAAGGTAGGCACGCAGGATGTCCTTCGTCGCCCGGTGGGCCAACGTCGGACCCGTCGCCAGCCGGGTCGCGAGGATGCGAGCCTCCTCGTCGAGGCGGTCATCGTCGGTCACTCGGTTGACCACACCCCACATGTGGAGTGTCTCCGCGTCGAACAGTTCGCCGGTCATGACCAGCTCGCGCGCGCGCCCATGGCCTGCCCGCTCCGCCAGGCGCTGCGTCCCCCCCATGCCCGGGGTCTGCCCCACCACGACCTCGACGAGGCCGAACCGGGCGCTTCGCGCGGCCACGATGATGTCGCAGGCGAGCGACAGCTCGAAGGCCGCCGTGAGAGTCAACGCATGTGCGGCGAAGACGGTCGGGCAGGGCAGAGCTTCGATTCCGCGGGTGATCGCGAGCAGGTCGTGGAACATTCGCAGGGCCTCGCGCGGACGCATGCCCGCGAACATCTCGACATCCACACCGCCGGAGACGACGCGACCTTCGGCCCGCACAAGCAGCCCACGCGGCGGCGACGCGGTGAGCTCCGCGATCGCGTTCGAGAGCCCGGTGACCATCTCCACATCGAAGAGGTTCAGGGGCGGGTGGTCGAGCGTCAGGACGGCGAGCGCGTCCTCACGCTCGAGGCGAACTGGTTGGGTGGACATGCGCAGCGCTCCTCGTGCTCCTGCCGACGCCGGAGGAGCCGACGGTGGCTTTGTGGGATTCGACCATCGGGTCCAGAAACTTCTGAACGACAATGGACCCAGACGATATCCATAGGACGTCAAGCTCGACCAGTCGGTCGAACTCAAGACTTCGGTTCGAACAAAGCGCCGGCTCGGTCAGCGGGCGGCGCAGCGCCCGCCAAACGGAGGAGTCTCCAATGAACGTCGCAGGGACCCTTTTCACCGCCGATGACGAAGCGCCGCACCTCGCTGACGATGACCAGCACTTCAGCGAGTCCGTCTACTTCAATTTCGTCGACAACGAGACCAAGCTCGCCGGGTTCATGCGCGTGGGCAATCGCGTGAACGCCGGCCACGGGGAGGTCACGGCCCTCGTCTACCTGCCCGACGGGCGGGTGGCGTTCTCCTACTCGCGCCCCGAGATCGCGTCGGCGACCTTCGATCTCGACGGGTACACAGTCGACGTGGTCGAGCCGCTGCACCAGATCCGCCTCTCCTACGCGGCGGATGTGCACGTGCTCGCCGACGGGATGGCGCTGTCGAACCCGCGCGAGGCCTTCGCCGTCAGCCCCGTGGAGCCGTGCTCGTTCACGCTCGACTTCAAGGACGTGATGCCGCTCATCGGCTGGAAGCGCGACGCGCCGGACAGCTCCATCGACCCTGGCGGGACCTTCGCGCCGAACCACTACGAGGCCGTCTGTCGCGTCCAGGGGACGCTGGTGGTCGGCGGCTCCGCCTTCGCGATTGACGGACGTGGGTTGCGCGACCACTCCTGGGGGCGGCGCGATTGGAATGCTCCGGATTTCTACCGGTGGATCGAGTGCCTTGATGCGGAGGGCAATGGCTTCATCGGCTGGCTGACGCAGATCGGCGGTCGACGGTCGACGTGGGGGTTCCGGCGAGACGGTGACCGCGTCATCGCCATAGACGGGCTGGAGGTCAGCACCACGTACGACGGTCCTGAGAAGACGCCGACCGAGACACGGATCTCCGTCAGCGCCGGGGGCGAGCGCATCTCGGTGACGGGGCGATGCGCGGCGATCGCGCCGCTGCGTCACCGGACGCCCACCGCGGTGGCACGTCTCTCGGAGATGGTGCTCGAGTACCACGACGGTGACGGCCTGGTGGGACGTGGCATCGCCGAGTTCCACGACACGATGGTCGACGGCGTGCCCGCGGGGATGGGGCACGCATGAGCGTGGCGGGCTGATCGGTGGGCTGGGACTTCGTCACAGAGCCCGAGTTCGATGCACGGCTGCAGTGGATGGACGCGTTCGTCCGCCGCGAGGTCTGGCCACTCGAGACCCTCGATCTCGAGTGGACCGAACTCCTTCCGCTGCTCGCGCCGCTGAGAGACGAGGTCAAACGCCAGGGTCTCTGGGCCGCGCACCTTCCGCCAGAACTCGGCGGTCAGGGTTTCGGACAGGTGAAGCTGGGCCTGATGCACGAGATCCTCGGGACGAGCACGCCGCTCGGCCCGTTGGTCTTCGGGAACGCGGCGCCGGACTCCGGCAACTCCGAGATCCTCGCGCTCGCCGGGACCGAGGAGCAGCGAGAGCGTTACCTGCATCCGCTACTTGCCGGGGACGTGACCTCCTGCTTCTCGATGACCGAGCGCGACACCGCCGGCTCGGACCCGACCTTGCTCGAGACCCGCGCGGTGCGCGACGGCGACTGGTACGTCGTCAACGGGCGCAAGTGGTACACGACCAACGGCTCGATTGCGGATTTCGCAGTCGTGATGGTGGTGACCGATCCGGAGGCGCCACGTCACCGGCGGGCATCGATGCTCGTGCTGCCGATGGACACCCCTGGCGTGGAGGTGGTGCGCGACATCGCGAACATGGAAGATCCCGCGGAGAGCTTCGGGAAGTTCGGCGGGCATGCCGAGGTGCTCTTCCACGACGTCCGGGTGCCCACGGACGCGCTGCTCGGCGGCGAAGGGGACGGGTTCCTCATCGCCCAGCAGCGGCTTGGGCCGGGACGCATTCACCACTGCATGCGGTGGGTCGGCGTGGCGAACCGTGCATTCGATGCGCTCTGTGAACGGGCCCTCTCCCGGACATCGCACGGGTCTGTGCTGTCAGAGAAGCAGAGCGTCCAGAACTGGATCGCCGACTCGGCGATCCAGATCCAAGCCGCGCGTCTCATGACCTTGCACGCGGCCTGGAAGATCGACAATCTCGGCGTCAAGGCGGCGCGGCAGGACATCGGGCTGATCAAGGTCTTCGGCGCCCAGATGATGCACGACGTGCTCGACCGCGCGATTCAGATTCACGGCTCGATCGGGTATTCGAGCGATCTGCCGCTGGAGAGGATGCAGCGATACGCCCGCGCGGCCCGGATCTACGACGGCCCGGACGAGGTGCATCGGCAGACGATCGCCCGGCAGATCCTGCGCGAGCATCAGGCGGTCTCCGGCCTCCCGACCGAGCACGTGCCGACCCGTCGTGCGGCTGCGCTGGAACAGCTTGCCGACCGGCTGCCCCCCTCGGCGCTCGCAGCGCCGAGCCCGCTCCGGCCGTAGCCGGCCTCCAACCCCGTCACGATCCGCACCGACACACTCCATGTATCCGGGGAAATCGACTTCAATCACGAAGGAGTGGCAACCTGATGGCCCGCATCGACATCATTGACCAGACGCTGCGCGACGGCCAGCAGAGCTACTGGGGCATGAGGATGAAGGCCGGTGAGATGCTCCCGGTCGCTGACGCGATCGACCGGGCCGGCTATCGCACGGTCGATCTCACCGGCAGCTCGATGTTCGAGGTGCTCGTCCGCTTCCGGCAGGAGAACCCGTGGATGGGGCTGGACGCGGTGCGGGCGGCGCTCCCGGACTGCAAGCTGCGCGCCGGCACGCGCACCAACGGCGTGGTGGGCATGGGGGTGACGCCGGACTCGGTCATTGAGCTCTGGATCCGGACGCTGGCCGCGCACGGGATCCAGAGCCTCTGGATCTTCGACTGCCTGCACGACGTCGACAACATGCTGCGCGTCGCCAAGATCGCCAAGCGACGCCGGCGTCGAGCCGTCGCCCCAGCTCAACTTCTCCGAGTCGCCGGTCCACACCGACGACTACTACGCGGGTCTGTGCAGTGGTCTGGCGGCGGGAGGCGTGGCGACGACGATCATCCTCGGTGACGAGGCGGGCGTCCTCGGCCCCGAGCGCGCCCGCCGCTGGATCCGGCAGGCTCGCGAGCACGCCGGCGCTGTGCCACTCGAGCTGCACCTGCACAACCGCACGGCGATGGCGAACCTCAACCACATCATCGGCGTGGAGGAGGGCGTGACGATCCTGCACACGGCGATCTCGACGCTCGCGAACGGGGTGTCGATGCCGTCGACGGAGGTCACTGTCGACAACATGCGCCGCCTCGGCCATGACGTGGCCATCGACGACAGCCGCCTGGCCGAGGTCGCCGAGCACTTCGCGGCGCTGTCGCAGGACCAGGGGTACTCCACGGGCGCGCCGGTGGAGTACGAGGTCGCGGCGATCCAGCAGCAGTTCCCCGGGGGAATGATGGGAACGCTTCACAATCAGCTCGACCAGGTCGGGATGCGCGACCGCCTCCCAGAGGTCCTCGAGGAGGCGATCCGCGTCCGCAGCGACATGGGATGGCCGATCATGGCGACGCCGTTCTCACAGCTCGTCGGCATCCAGGCCCTGCTCAACGTCGTCCAGGGCGAGCGGTACTCGACGATCCCCGATGAGAACCTGATGTATCTCGCCGGGTGGTACGGCAAGCCCCCCGGCAAGGTCGACCAGGATCTGCTGGACAAGGCGTCCACGACCAGCCGCGGCCGGGCGATCATGGACGAGCCGCACGCTCCGCAGCCGTCCCTGAAGGAGATCCGCGCGCAGTACGACGCTTCGATGAGCGACGAGGAGCTGCTCCTCCGCTATCTGATCCCGGGGCCGGACGTCGACGCGATGTATGCCGCCAACCGCCCGGTCACCCCGATCTACCCGCTGTTTGGAGCGCGTGGGCTGGGTTGGCTGAAGGACGTCATGGCGACGACGGCCGCCCGCTCGGTGAGCGCGACGCTTGGGGACATCAGCGTCACGCTCCACCGCTGACCGACAACACGGCGAACGCGGGCTTCCAGAAGTTCGACCGCTCAGTCGAAAATTTATGTCCCAGCTCACTGCCAGAAAGATCCTGGAAATCTGACGGTTTTGTGCCGAACTGAGCGGCTGAGTCGACCTCGTAGTCGTTCATGAACTGTTGACATCGAGACGGAGGCGCCCGTATCGTCGGGCCGAGGTATCCGGGTCGTGCTGCTGGCAGGAGGGGTCATGAGCAACGTGGCGTGTCACGTGCGTGGGAAAGACGGATCGCAGGCCACTTGGGCGGGGACCGTCACGACCCTGTCCGGCGGATCCGGCGACCGTCTGAGGCGGGCCATCGTGGCGTTGATGAGACACGCCGAACCGCTGGTGGGGTCGTCGGACGTCGACGCTCTGCTGCACACGGTGGCGGCGCAGATGAGCGAACTCGTCGGCGTTGGGCGCTGCAGCGTGCATCTCCGCGAGGACACCACCGGCGCGTTTCGCGGCTGCGTCGGACGCAACGCCAACCTCTGCTTTGATCAGGACGTCAAGCGGTTACTCTCCGGCGGTCCGGCCGATGGCATGACCCGCGAGGTGATCGAGACCCGGCGCCCGGTGATCGTCCCCTGCGCGACCGACGATCCGCGCACCGTGAAGTCAACGGTCCGCATCTTCAACATGCGTTCGGTGTTGGCGGTCCCGATGATCTTCGCCGACGAGGTCATCGGCTTGATATTCCTCGACGAAGCCGACCGCGCGCACAGCTTCCTCGACGACGACGGCGCCGTGGCGACCGACCTCGCGCGGATCGCCGCTCTCCTCGTGATGCAGATGCGCGAGCGAGCTGAGTTCGGCGTCCAGGCCGAAGGGGCGCAGCGCCAGCTCAACAGCCTGCGTCGAGCGGCCGCGGTCGATGGGCGGCTGGGCGAGCTCCTCGTCGAGGGTCGCCCACTGCAGGATCTGGTTGAAACGCTGGCCGAGCTGCTCGGCAAGCCCTGTGCGGTGTTCGATGGCGACGGCGTTCGGATCGCCACGTCTCCGCCGGTCGGCGACGACGGCATCCTGCCGCGGCTGCTCGAGCCGGAGATCGCCAACCAACCTGCGGTGCGAGACGTTCTCACCGCGCACCGAGGCAGCCGGTCCTTCGTCGTAGGTCCGCTGCGAACAGCCGGCGTGGTCCGCCGGCACGTCGTCGCCCCCATCATGATCGGCGAGCGCGAGTGGGGCCGGCTCGTCGTCATGGAGCACAAGACACGGCTCACCGGCGCGGACCTCGTGATCGCACGGCGGGCAGCGGCGTTCATGGCCGTGCATGCCGGCACGGAGGGACGAGTGCGCGATGCCGACCTCGGCGCCAGCGCATCGATCGTTGCGGAGATGCTCCTCGGTCACGCCGAGGATGATGCGATCGAGCGCCGGGCGAAGCGTCTGGGGATCCGCCTCGACGCACCGCACGCCGTCGTCCTTCTGGGGTCACGCGACCTCGATGGCGACGGCGTACCGAGCCACCAGGCGGTCGCCTCTGCGTTGCGCGACATCCTCCCGCGGCGGGCGATGCACCTCGCCGAGATCGCCGGCGAGGTCGTCCTCCTGGCCGAGATGGCGGCCGACATTGCGCCGACTGCCTTCACGGCCGAGCTCCGTGAGGCGCTCGAGCTGCTGCTCGTCGAGGTCCCGGATGGCGACGGCCTCGTCGCGGGCATCTCGCACGCGCACGTAGGGCAGCAGGGTCTCCGCACCGGCCTGCGCGAAGCATCGGAGGTTGCCGAGTGCGCGCGCCGGTATTCACCCGCCGGCCGTCCGACCGTCATCGCCGCCGACGATCTCGGCTCCGGGCGCATGTTCCTCGCGACGGCCGACCCCGACCTCGTGATGAGCTTCGCTGAGGAGACGTTCGGGCAGATGGTCGGTGACACGTCGAGGGCTGACCTGCTCACGACGCTGCGCTACTTCTTCGACAACACGGCCAGCATGCGCCGTACCGGCGCGAGCATGGGTGTCCATGAGAACACGGTCAGATATCGGCTGTCCCGCGTCGAGGAGCTCACCGGTCTTCCGGTGATGCACGACCCTGACGCGCAGCTCAGGGCGCGCATGTCGCTGCTGGTGCTGAGCCTGCAGGGCCGCCTCCAGGCAGCGCCCGAGCAGGACAACAGTCAGCGTCCGACGCTCAAGGTCGTCCGCGCGGCGGTCTAGCGCGCGGCCGTGAAGTTCACACAGGACGGCCTCCGCGACCGCGCCTCAGCCGGCGCCGGGAGCCGACCGCCGGTGCATCAGCGCAGATCGCTCGCACCGTACGACGACGATCCCGTGCTGGTTGCTGCCGATGTGGTCGAACGCGACGACCCCCTGCGTCGGGCGTGACGCCGACGCCCGCGCGCTCACCACTCGACTGCGCGCCGACAGCGTGTCGCCGTGGAACAGCGGCGCGGGGAACTCGATCGTGCCGAATCCCAGGTTGGCGACCGTTGTGCCCATGGTCAGCTCGTGGACGGTGATGCCGATCAAGAGCCCGAGCGTGAACAGGCTGTTGACGATCCGCTGTCCGAACTCGGTCTGCGCCGCGAACTCCTCGTCGAGGTGCAAGGGCGCCGGGTTCATGGTCAGCGCGGTGAACCAGACGTTGTCGGTCTCGGTGACCGTCCGGGTGATCGCGTGCTGCACCTCCAAACCCACCGGAAGCTCCTCGAACCACCGTCCGGACACCGCGCGCCCGTTCATGGTGTGCGGGCCGGGTCGTGTCGGTTCGTCGTTCATGTCCCGAGCGTCCGCGACCAGGCCCGTTGCCACCAGGGGCATCGCCACCGGTCTTGTCGCAACGCACAACTCGCGGTCGGCGACGGCGCTAGCGGTCCGCCGCGCGCAGCACTGCACGAGCTCGGCGAATCAACGGCTCGTCGACCATCGTGCCGTCCACCTCCAGGGCACCGACGCCGTCGCTCGCGGCCTGCTCAGCGGCCGCCAGCACACGCGTCGCGCGGTCGATCTCGTCCTGCGTCGGGCTGAACGCGGCGTGTGCGAGGGCCACCTGGCGCGGGTGGATGCACAGCTTGCCGGTGTACCCGAGGTCCCGCCCCCGGCCGGCGTCCCGTTCGAATTGCTCGTCGTCCCTGAACTCCACCACTGCCTGATCGATAGGGAGGACGCCATGGATGCGTGCGGCGATGACAAAGCGCGAGCGCGCGTAGAGGACCTCGTCGCCGGCCGGCGTCCGGCGTCCGCCGAGGTCGGCCGCCAGATCCTCGGCGCCGAAGTAGGCAGCCTCCCAGCCGCGGGCCAGGACATCCTCGACGCGAGCGATTCCGCGTGCCGTCTCGATTCCCGCGATGGTCGCGGCGCCTGCCCATCCCACCGCTTGCAGAGCCTCTGCGAGCCGCGCACCATCCGCCTCGGACTCCAGCTTCGGCAGGACGACGCCGGCGAGTCGCGGGGAGGCCACAGCGGCGACATCGCGTTCCATCAGACCCGATGCGACGGAGTTGACGCGCACGAAGACCCGCAGCTCGGGATGGTCGGCGGCCAGGCGTTCTGCAGCATGCCGTGCCTGCTTCCGCGCGCGGTCCTTGTGATCGAACGGCACGGCGTCCTCGAGGTCGACCACAGCGGCATCCGGCTGGGCTCGACCGAGCTTGGCGACGAGATCGGGGCGGGTGGCGCCGGCGAACAGGAGGCTGCGAGGCACGAAATCAGACGGGGAAGACCGGGTGATGGCGTCCGGGCGCCTCGCGCTCCCAGTCGGCCGCGGTCTCCAGACGGCGAGCCAGCTCGTCGCGAAGCTCCTCCGGCTGGATGACGGTGTCGATGAGCAGATCGCTGGCCAGCCGCAGCGCGTCGAGCTCCTGGTCGAGGCCGGCGCTGCGTTCGCGGATGAAGGCCGCCCGTGCCTCGGGATCCTCGATGGCCTCCAGGTGATTGGCCCACACTGCGTTGACCGCGGCCTCACCGGCCATGGCACCGATCTGTGCGCCGGCCAGGGCGATCGTCGCGCGCGGCTCGAAGCCCGGGCAGCACATCGCGTAGTAGCCGGCCGCGTAGGCCTTGCGCAGGACCACGCACCAACGCGGCACCGCGGCGCTCGACATCGCGGCGACCATCTTCGCGCCATGCCGGATGATGCCCTGACGCTCGACATTCGAGCCGATCATGAATCCCGGCAGGTCCGAGAGGAACATGAGCGGGAGGCCGTAGGCGTCGCACAGCGTGATGAATCGTGCGGCCTTGTCGGCGGAATCCACGTGGATGGCGCCACTGCGCACCTTGGGCTGGTTGGCGATGATGCCCACTGCAGTGCCGTCGATCCTGGCGAACCCCACGACGATCTCCTGTGCCCAGCGGGGCTTGATCGCGAAGAACGAGCCGTTGTCGACGACGCGCTCGATCACCTGATGGACGTCATAGGGCGAGCGAAGGTTCTCCGGGAGCACTCCGCCCCAGTCCGTGCGGGCAGGACCGCGTGCCGGCGCGTGCGGAGGGCGGGCCCGGTAGTTGGAGGGCAGGTAGGAGAGGAAGCGCCGCGCTTTGGCGATCGCGTCGGCGTCGTCGGTGCACAGCTCGTCGGCGCACCCCGACACCTCGGTGTGCATCTTCGCCCCGCCCATCTCCTCGAGCGTCACATGCTCGCCGATCGCCTTTTCGGCGATCCGGGGCGAGGCCAGGTACATCGAGGCGTTGCCGTCAACCATGCCGACCCAGTCGCAGAAGGACGGCATGTAGGCGCCGCCCGCCGCCGAAGGGCCGAACAGGCAGCAGACGAGCGGCACCCGTCCGGACAGGCGGACCTGTAGATGGAAGATCCGCGATGCCCCTCGCGGTCCGGGGTGAAACCCGATGGGATCGGTCAGCCGTCCTCCGGCGGAGTCGACCAGGAGGACCACCGGCGTGCGGTCGCGGTCGGCCCGCTCGAGCACACGGATCTGCTTCTCAACGGTCCGCCATCCCCAGGACCCCGCCTTGACCGTCGGGTCGTGGGCGATCACCGCGACGGCGCGGCCGTCGATGCGCCCAGTCCCGGTCACCACCGCGTCAGCCGGGAGGCGCTCGTGCATGACGCTCGCGAACAGGCCATCCTCAGTGAGGGAGCCGGCGTCGAGCAGCAGTTCAAGCCGCTCGCGGACAGGCAGCTTGGTACCGAGCCGGCTGCGATCGCCGCCCTCGAGCGCCCAGGCCCGCTCGCGAGTGAGTCGCGCGGCGGGAGTCTCCGCGGGCCGGTCGGGGTCGGCCCCGACCTCTGGGGCAGCCGCACGTCCTGCCGCGCCGTCGGTGGAATGGGGGACGCTCATCGGCTCGAAAGCTCCTCTGTTGAATAGTCGCGTCGACTTACGCTACGCCACACCAGACCCCGCGCTGCGCGTCGTCGGGCGTGGCGTCCGCGATAAGCACAACGCCTCAGCGCGGAGCTCACAGCCGCTGGATCAGCGTGCCGGTCCCGATCCCTCCACCACAGCACATCGTCACCAGCCCGACTTCCTGATCGGAGCGCTCCAGCTCGTGCAGAAGCGTGGTCAGCAGGCGCGTGCCGGAGGCGCCGAGTGGGTGCCCCAGGGCCATGGCACCGCCGTTCACGTTCACTCGATCCATGTCAGGGTCCAGCTCCCGCTGCCACGCCGCCACAACCGACGCGAAGGCCTCGTTGATCTCGACGAGGTCGATGTCGTTCATCGTCATGTTGTTGCGCTCGAGAATCGCGCGCGTGGCCGGAATCGGACCCTCGAGCATCCTGACCGGGTCGCAGCCGACGCTGACCTGGTCCACCACGCGTGCGCGCGGACGCGCCCCGAGCCGGTCGGCGGTCTCGCGAGCCATGAGCAGGACAGCTGACGCGCCGTCTGAGACCTGGGAGCTCGTGCCCGCGGTGATCTTGCCGTCCGGCTTGAACGCGGGTCGCAGAGCCGCCAGCCGCTCAAGCGTGGTGTCGGGCCGGATGCCCTGATCGGCCACGAATGTGTCGCCGTTGACGGCGAAGGGGAGGATCTCCTGCTCGAAGCGGCCCTCTTCCGTGGCCCGGTGCGCCAGCTGATGCGACCGAAGGGCCATCTGCTCGAGCTCCGACCGCGGTATCTCCCACGCGTCGGCGATCATCTCCGCACCGATCCCCTGGTTGACGACGGGATGATGCGCCAGCAGCTGGTCGGTCATCGGCCGCCCGTGTTCCTCGGCGATCTGCTCCCAGGCGGCGAACGAGTTCCGGCCCATGTGCTCGACCCCCGCAGCGACGACGACGTCGTGGACGCCCGCGGCGACGAGCGCGGCACCGAGGTTGAGCGCCTGTTGGCTGGAGCCGCACTGGAGGTCGACGGTCACCGCGGAGGTCTCGATCGGCAGACCTTGGTGCAGCCATGCACCGCGGGCGATGCTCTGGGATTGCTCGCCGAACTGCTGCACGCAGCCGGCGATTGCGAGGTCGGTCTCGGCAGGGTCGACGTCGGCCCGTTCGAACAGGGCGCCATAGGTCCGGCCGAGCAGCTCGACCGGATGGATGTCGCGGTAGTAGCCCTTCTCACGGTGTCCACGACCGATCGGCGTGCGCACCGCTTCAACGACGACAACCTCGCGGACACGTTGCTCATGGTCCTGCCGCTTCATGACTCTCTCCAATGCCGACTCGGGGGCGGCGAGGGACAGTAGGGGCCGGTAACTCCCCGCGCGATCGTTCCGGACGAGAGACTTGTCGGATTCTCAGGGCTGCGGCTGACGTCTCGCTGCGTCTAGGACGCAGCGGTCCCCGGACCGGCGAACGCGCCGACTCTGGGGTCGCCCGGATGGTGCTTGGCGAAGGTGTCGTCGTTGTAGTAGCGGTCGTCCCAGCCCGCCGGCTTGAACTCTCGCGCGCGCCGGTTGCATTCATCCAGAGTGAGCTTCCCCTGGGTCGTCTGCCATCGGCCGGACTTCTTCGGAAGGTCAGTTCCGCCGGTGGACATCGTCCCGACCGTCGAGGTCCACTCGTCGTCAGCGAGTACCGAGAAGGGGATCGGCGTCCACATTTCGGTCCTGCCGCCGCGGAACCGCTCGACGTGGTGCGTTGACCATTGCTGCGAGCTGAGTGACAGCTGGTCGACCATCTCCCAGAGGATCCCATTCCCGTACTCGTCGTTGAGCAGCGGGTAGAAGCGCCGCGCTTGATCATCGACCTCCCACCAGTCGTCCTGCTCGTAGACACCGGCGACGTGGGCGAAGTCCCGCCCGACGCCCGAGTAGACCGAGCAGACCTGCCTCAACCATCTGTGTGCGGGTCCACCCGGCCATCAGCCTCCACAGTTCCGCGGTCGCGTTCTCGAGCTTCTCCGTAAGGTCCTCCAGATGCTCGGCGAGTGCGTCGGCGGAGTCCATGTGCACCGGGATGTAGCCATCCGAGAGATAGTCCGACGTGTAGAGCCCGACGGCGACGAGGTTGTCGTTGTCGTAGGCGGGCGACGCCTCGAAGGACCCGAAATCATCGACGATGGTGAACTCGGTGTCCTTCATGATCACGGTCGCCGTCAGGTTGTTGTACGGGATGTCGGCAGCGATGCCGTCCATCCACGGGAGGTCACCTTCGCCCAGGCTGAGCAGGTCCCGGACGAGCATCTGGTGACCATCAGCGGTCCTGTAGGGACCGTGGTTGAAGAAGCCCAGGCGACACTCGCATTGCGCCAGGAAGCCGTAGGTCGACGCGGCGGGCAGAAACCTCGAGAACGCGGCATGCAGGCGGTCGCCTGGCGTGACCCCGAGAGCCTCGCCCTCCAGCCGCTCGGTCTCCCGCGCGGTGTGGATCTGGTTCTTCATGTTGGCGTCGATCGGGAGGTTGTGATGGTTGTTCCGGTGGTAGCCGGCCAGCACGCGCTCGGCGAAGTCGTAGATGTACAGGACGTCGTCCAGCGCGTCTTCTGGGACGCACGAGTCCCATGTCGATGAGGATCTGTCGCCCGCCCGTGTAGAACTGGACGAGCATGCCCGTCGTCAGCGTGTTGATGCCCGATTCCGGTCTGGCGCGCCCGTTCGCCGATGTCCTCTGGTGGCATCGCGTCCCCGATGCGGCGGAGCAGCTCAGGCCAGCGGTACCAGGCGTTCAGATACGAGCCGGCGATGTAGGCGCTCACCGGAAAGAGCTTGGATTCCTGAACCGTGCGAGTCCGCAGTCCCCAGACCCATGAGTCGGACAGCCTGCGCTGGAACTGGTTGGCTCTGAGCAACGCGTGAAAGCTGTGGTCAGTCGGCATGGCGTGTCTCCCAGGCTTCAAAGATCCGGGACCGCTGAGCAACGGCCTTCTCACCGACCGCGTACGCGTCGGCCGCGGGCTTGCTGTATTCCACGACGATCCGAGACTCGTCCTTGAGGCCCGCGATGGTGGCGTTCATCAGGCACGGGACCCTGTACTCCCGCGTGAGAATGCCGAGGTGGGAGCGGACCGTGCCGCCCATGCAGATCACGGCCTTGAAATCACCGAGAATCGGCGCGGTGAGCGTGCCGCCACAGTCGTCGATGACGGCGATGGTGTTCTCAGGCACGCCGTCGGTGAGCCATTCCATCACCTTGTCGACGCTGTGAACGTGGCGCGCGATCCCCTCGATGTCCTCCGGGACCGAGAAGACGTTATCTCCGGTACCGACGATGTGGCGTCCCTCGGCGTCGGTTTGACGCTCCCCTGAATCCTCGATGCCGGCCGGGGCGTTGTAGCTCTCGGGCCGCTCCTTGTACGAGATGGTCGCGGACGCGGCGAACCGGTGACCAGTGGCCAGAAGATCGGCCTCGATGCGCTCGAAATCCTGCCGCGTCAGCTGCAGTGAGCGATCATGAACGACGTCCTGCCAACGCTTCCCCGACGCCTCGAAGCGCTCCTCGGCAAGCTTGCGAACCGCAGCATGGAAGGCTTGAACTGTCGGAACCTGGGACTCCGTCGGCCAGGCGTCTCGGTACGCGTAGTCCTCACTCATGTCTGCCTCTTCCCCTCGTTGAACGACGCCGCAGCGCCGACGAGTATCCCAGCGGCCGGCGGCCGCTGGGACCCGGCAACCTTCGGTTTCTACAAGCGTCCGTAGTGTCACGCCTCGCGGCCGTCGTCGGCGACGGCGTCCCAACCCGGCTTGGCGACGGCCAGCTTTGCCCGGACGTCTTCACGGAGTTGCTGGGCGACCTCGAGCAGCCGATCGTCCCAGACGCCCGAGCGGATCTCGGCAGCCAGCGCAGCCTCCGGGCGGCGATCTTGCGCGACGAGTTCGGTCTCCCGAGCGACGATCGCGCAGACGTTCGCAGCGACGCGGACCAGGAACCGGTCCGCAGGCGGGAGAGCGGGGAGGACAGTCTCGCGGAGATGGTGCTCGACCTCTCGAAGCAACTCATGGGCATCGGGCCGGTCGTGGGTCACGACATCATCGCCAACAGGTCCCACTCAGCCTCGCAGGTTCGCCGGCCGATGGCGGCATGCTCGAGCGATCGCCGCTGGCCGGACAGGTGGGTCTGCGCCTGGCGCAGGCAGAGGACACCCCAGCGGAGGTTCCCGACCGCCTCCCAGAACCGCAGGCGCTCCGGTCCTATCCGTTCGCCCCCGGCGGCGACGTAGGTCGCCAGCAGGTGCCGACGGGTCCCCAGCCCGGCGGCCGGCCGATCGTCACGCCCGAATCTCCACGAGCGCACGCACAGCCAGCCGAGGTCCTCCGCCGGATCGCCGGCGTGGACGAGCTCCCAGTCCAGCACCGCACTGAGCCCGTCATGGTCGACGACGACGTTCCCGAGGCGATAGTCGCCGTGAACGAGAGCGGGCCGAACGGGCTCGGGAACGCGCGTTCGCAGCCACCGCAGGCCCAGCTCGAGGGCCGGGTGCGGCTCGTCGTAGCTGTGCAGCTCAGCGGCGATGGCATCGAGCTCGGCCACAGCGCCCGAAGCGCTGCTCGCAGTGATGGCAGGGACCTCGGCGAGCGGCAGGCCGTGGGTGGCCGCGAGCGCGGCGGCGAGGTCGTCCAGCAGCGTTCCGCGAGCGCCGGCAAGTTCCGGATCACCGAAGATCCGACGCGGGATGGTCTGACCTGTCAGGCGTCGCATGACGATGCCGTCGCCTTCACCATCGGCCGTGCGCCAGAGCGGCTCGGCGACCGGTACGCCGGCGGAGTGCGCGGCGCGCAGTGCCTGCCATTCGCGGTCCGCCGTGCCGGCAGTCTCGAGGAGAACGAGCGGCACGGGCCCGCTAGGAGTCAGGGCCTCAAATCCCCAGAGCTTCCGCGACGCGCCGCCCGGCAGCGGCTGGGGCGTCGTCACTCCGGTCGCATCAAGCAGATCGTTTGCGCGGGCGGTGAGCTCTGCGGCCGCTGCATCTGTCAACCGCGTCGTCATGACCGGGAGTATCGGCTGCTCGCGCGGCGGTGGGCACGGCGGTGCTGTGGGACTTCCAAGGTTCTTGGTTTCTATAAGGCGCCGCGCCCGGTCGGTGGCCGTGGATTGTGGAGAGACGTACCGTCGAGCGATGGACTTCGCAATCTCATCGACGATTCAAGATCGACTCGCAGCGCTTGACCGGTTCATCGAGGATGAGATTCGTCCCCTCGAGACGGACGGCGACAACGCCCGGTTCTTTGACCATCGGCGGGAGTTCGCGCGCACGGACTTCGAGCGCGACGGCATCCCGCTGGCGGAATGGGAGGAGCTGCTCGCGGAGGCCCGGCGGCGAGCGGATGCGGCCGGATTTTGGCGCTTGGCGCTCTCTCCCGAGCTCGGCGGCGTCGGAGCGACGAATCTCGAGATCGCGATCATTCGTGAGCATCTGGCGCTCAAGGGCCTCGGCCTGCACAACGAGCTGCAGAACGAGTTCTCAGTCGTCGGCAACCTGATGGTGGTTGAGCTCGTCGACGCGTTCGGCACGCCCGATCAGCGCGAGGAGCTGCTCGAGCCGATGATCACGGGGGACGTGCGCATCGCCTTCGGTCTCACGGAGCCGAATCACGGTTCGGACGCCGCGCACCTGGAGACCCGCGCGCGCCGAGACGGCGCCGATTGGGTCATCGACGGGGCCAAGCGGTTCAACAGCTGGATGCACAGCGCCACGCACGACCTCGTATTCGCGCGAACGTCCGGCGAGCCGGGCGATGGACGAGGCATCACGGCGTTCCTGGTCCCGACCACAACGCCGGGGCTCGAGGTTGAGAAGTTCTGGTGGACATTCAACATGCCCACCGACCACGCCGAGGTGCGACTGGACGGCGTTCGCGTGCCGGCGGACGCCGTCATGGGTGACTTGGACGACGGTCTGGCGGTTGCGCAGCGCTTTGTCCATGAGAGCCGGATCCGCCAGGCCGCCGCCAGCGTGGGCGCGGCCCAATATTGCATCGACGGCGCTGTGGCATATGCGCTCCAGCGCACGACGTGGGGCCGGCCACTGGCGGTCAATCAGGGCATCCAGTTCCCGCTGGTCGAACTCCACACCGACGCCGAGCTCGTCCGGGGCCTCGTCCGCCGGACCGCTTGGGACCTCGACCGTCAAACCCAGCTCGAAGTCACCCACAAGGTCTCGATGGCGAACTTCCGAGCCAACCGGCTGGCCTGCGATGCCGCGGATCGCGCAATGCAGGTGCACGGCGGGCTCGGCTATACGCGCCACCTGCCGTACGAGCACATCTACCGACACCATCGCCGGTATCGCATCACCGAAGGAGCGGAAGAGGTTCAGATGCGCAAAGTCGCTTCAGAGCTGTTCGGATTCTCCAAGGGGTCATCGTCTGCGCAGCCGGAAGCCGAGCGAGTGGGCTTCGTCCGTCCATCGTGAGCGGGAAGGTGATCGCCGGGCGATCACTCACAAGCCGATTCGACACGCGGCCAACGCCAACTGACGATCGTGGTGTCCCCGGTTCGAGTCCGGGACTCGCCATCGCGGTACCTGCAATCGGCGTTCGAGAACCGGCCCAGCAGCGGAACACGATTCCCGCGAGACCCAGACCGACTCACCCCCGGACACGAACCCGGGGTTACGTCCCCAGCACCCGCGTGCGGAGGCGTGCGCCGCGCTCCTCCTTGTCGTCGAGGCTGTAAAGAGCGCGCCGGGGGGCGACGAGTTCCGTCGCCCCCAGACATGGCACGGATGCTTCAGGCCTGGCGGGCGGGGAATGCGTGAGCCCGGTGCCGGACGGTGCGCACGACGCCGACGATGATAAGCAGGGCCAGCATCAGCGACGCCCCGATCGTGATCAGCAGCGAGTCGGCGCCACCCGACGTGTCGGCGGCCCGGGTGAGGGGCACGGCCGGGGCGCGCGACGGCGGGGACGGCGGGACGGACGCCCGTCCCCTCGACGTGCGGCTGGGTCCACTGCCGGGTGTGATTCGCGACCGCTGCCGCGGGGCGCACCGGCATGTCGGCCACGCGTGCGATGGCGGGGCTCGCTCCGAGGGAGATCACGGCGGCCGCGACGACCGCCGAGCGGGTGAACTGGGATGACTTGAGCATGGCTCCTCTTTGGTCTCGGGCCACCTGGTGGCGGCGTCGAGGAGCAGCTTGCGCGTCGCCCGTACCGTGCTCGTAACGCGCGCGTAACGACGTCCTGTACGGTCGGCGGCCTCGTGGCCATAACGGACTTTCGGATCTTGGGACCGCTCGAGGTGGCGCAGGGGGGTCAGCTCGTCAGCCTCCCCGGCGCCAGGCAGCGGGCGCTGCTTGCGATCCTGCTGCTGCACGTCGGCGAGGCGGTCTCGACCGATCGGCTGATCGACGAGCTGTGGGGCGACGAACCGCCCGAGGCCGGCTCTGCGGCGCTGCGCGTCCGTGTTTCGCAGCTGCGTCGTGCCCTGGGCCCGGCCGGCGAGCTGCTCGTCACGCGGCCGCCGGGGTATGCGCTGGCGCTGGCGCCCGAGCAGCTGGACCTGCGGCGCTTCGAGCGCCTTGTCGAGGCCGGGGAGGCGGCGCTCGCCCGCGAGGATCCGGCGGCCGCCGTCGAGCGTCTGCAAGAGGCGCTGGCGCTGTGGCGCGGCCCGCCGCTGGCGGACTTCAGCTACGCGCAGTTCGCTCACGCGGCGATCGTCCGTCTGGAGGAGCTGCGGCTGGCGGCGATCGAGCTGCGCGTCGAGGCGCAGCTCGCGCTCGGCGACCACGCGCAGTTGGCCGGCGAGCTGCAGGCGCTCGTTCTCGAGCACCCGTTGCGCGAGCGGCTGTGCGGCCAGCTCATGCTCGCCCTCTACCGCGACGGGCGGCAGGCCGACGCGCTGGAGGCCTATCGCGCGGCGCGCCGCAGGCTGGTCGACGAGATCGGGCTCGAGCCGGGACCGGAGCTGCACGATCTCGAGCGGCGGATCCTCGCCCAGGACGAGGGCCTGATGGTGGACCGGCCGGCGCACCGGCCGGCGGCACGCACCATCCTCGTCCTGGCGGGCGACGACGCCACGCTCGACCCGCTCGTGGAGCTGGCGTCGCAGCTGGCGGCTCGCGGCGACCACGAGCTGGTGATCGCCGCTCTGGTGCACGACGAGGAGCAGCTCGCCGAACGCGCGTCGCGCCTGAACGGCGTGCGGGCGGCCGCGGCGCAACGCGGCGTAGCGGCCCGCGTGGCCGCCTTCACGTCGGCCGACACGAGCGCCGACGCCGGCAGGCTGGTCGGCGAGGAGGACGTGGCGCTGCTGCTGCTCGACGCGCCGGAAGCGTTGTTCAGCGATGGCGTGCCGACCGGCGACCTGACGGCGATGCTCGCTGGTGCGCCTTGCGACGTCGCGCTCGTCGCGGGGGCGCAGCGTCTCGGCGCCGCCGGCGATCAGGCCGTGATGGTGCCCTTCGGGGGACACGAGCACGACTGGGCCGCGGTCGAGCTCGGGGCCTGGTACGCCGGGGCGACCGGGCTCGCGCTGCAGCTCATCGGTGCCCGCGGCGATCCGCGCACGGGTCGGCGCGACGCGAGCCGGCTGCTCGGCCATGCCTCGATCGCGCTGCAGCGCGCCCTCGGGATCACGGCCGAGCCGGTGCTCGTCGCCCCGGGCACGGCCGGCATCATCGCGGCGGCCGAGCGCGCCGCGCTGGTGGTCGTCGGGCTCTCGGACCGCTTCGCTCGCGAAGGCCTGGGCGCCGCCCGCATCGAGATCTCCCGTGCCGCCCCGGCCCCGGTCGTGCTCGTCCGCCGCGGTCTGCGGCCGGGAGGTCTCGCCCCGCCGCGAGCTCTCACCCGCTTCACCTGGTCGGCTGCAGGCTGAACGGGCTCAGCGCACCCACAGCTGGTCGTACAGGACGCCCGACTGCTGGCTGTACTGGTAGTTGCCGACCCTTCGGGAGACGAAGGTGATCGAGTTGGGGTCGATCAGCGGCAGCGTGGCGGCCTGATCGGTGACTCGCTTGTCGACCGCGGCCCACAGCGTGTCGGCCCGGCGCGTCGTCGGCGGGCAGCTGGGAGGCGCGCGTTTGCGAGCTGGTCGGCACGGCGGTCACAGAACTCCGAGTAGTTCGCCTGCATGGGGTCGGCTGGGCGGAAGGCGTCACAGCGCAGCGGCTGCAGCATGCCCGATGCGGCGGGGTAGTCGGCGATACCAACCCATTGGGCCCGATCTGCGCCCGGTGGCGCGAGTCCGAGATGTAGCGGAAGTAGGCGTCGGGGTCTGGGAAGACGCGCAGCGTGGCCCGGTATCCCAGCTGGTCGAGCAGCGTCTTGATCTCGCGCGCCCAGGGCTTGAACGGGGAGAGCGGTCCTGTGAGCACCGTGATGCGCATCCCGCGGGTGTGCGAGCGGGCGATCAGGCGCCGGGCGCGCGCGAGATCGGGGGCGCTCCACGGCCGGCCACCACCCGCGCCGGCCGTATACGGGCAGTAGGGACGGTGGCCGGGGAAGTTCGCCGGCAGGAACTGGCACGTGGGCTGCGCGTAGCGCTCGCCACCGTAGAGCGCCACGAACGTGCTGCGATCGACGGCGTAGTTCAGGGCACGCCGCACGTCGACATTGTCGAAGGGGGGCGTGCGCGTGTTCAGGAACGCGTAGTTCGTTGCGGCTGTCGGCGTGGAGTGCAGCTGGCCGGCGTAACGGGTCGCGATCGCGTCGACCTGGCGGTGCAGCTTGGCGTCCAGGCCGAAATCCGCGTCGACGAGATCCGCGCTTCCCTGCCCCACCGCGTCGAACGCCCGTTGCCCGGCGGCGCAGCAGTCGATCGTGATCGCGTCCGGATAGCCGTCGGGCCGGCCGTCGACGGGGCGGAAGTGCGGGTTGCGAACCAGCCGCAGCGGCGCTCGGGCGCTGAGCCCGGCGACCATGTACGGGCCCGGTTGCGGGCACCGGCCGGCGCGCGACGACGCCCACGCCGGGCGCAACCGCGACGGCGTTGGGCAGCGCCAGCTTGTACAGGAAGTCCTGGTCGGGAGCGATCAGCCGGAAGGTGATCGTGCCGGCGGCGTCGTCGACCCGGACGCCGGAGGACAGGTCGCAGGGCGCCCGCCGCACCACGCAGCGCCGTGCGCCACGGATCCCCGTGTAGTACGAAGGCGGTGTCTCGGTTCAGGCGCAGGACGCGCTCCAGGCCGCGGCGGACGTCGGAGGCGTGCACCGCGGCGCCGGTCGAATAGCGCAGTCCGCGACGCAGCTGGAAGGCGTAGGTGCGGCCGCCGTCGGTCGGCGCCGGCACCGACACGGCGAGATCGGGGACGAGCGTGCTCGACTGCCGGCCGCCGACGCGCCGGAACGCCACGAGGCCGTCGTTGGTCAGCGTCAGGCTCCCCCATCCGTCATAGCCGTTCGCCGGATCCAGGAGGGCCGCGGTCGGCCTGACCCCGTCGGCCGTCTTGGTGTCCAGGACGTGCAGGGTGCCGCCGCGGTGCTGCGCGCCGGTCGCTCGGACGCTCACCCAGAGAGCTCCGTCGACGACGGCCAGGCCCTGCGGGTGGTTGCCGGTCCTCAGCGTCTGGGCGACGGCGTTGCGGGCGGGATCGATGCGAGCGACGGTGCCCGCACGCTCGTTGCCGACCCACACGGCGCTCCCGCTGACGACGACGCCGGCGGGGCCGCTCTGGCTCCCCAGTGCGATCACCGCGGTCTGGACGCCGCTGCGGCCGTCGATGCGCGACACCGTCCCGTCCACGGTGTTGGTCACCCACAGAGCACCGCTGCCCCACGCCACGCCGCTGAGACCGCGGCCGAGCGCGATCCGCCGAACCACGCTGCCGCGGCTCCTCCCAGGACGCAACTGGGTGACCGTCCCGGACGTCTGGCTGATGGCCCACAGCGAGCCTCCGCCGCAGGCCAGCTGGGTCGGCTGGTCGTCGAGACTGGTCGTCGTCGTGCGCTCCGTGACGGGGTCGAAGCGCACGATGCTGCGGTCATAGGTGCTGGCGACCCATACCGCGCCGGCGGTGACGCAGACGCCGCTCGGGCTGTCGCCGACCGGAATGGTCTTGACCACCTCGTTGGTGGCCGGCGAGATCCATTTCAGCGTCCCGTCGAGCGAGTTGACCACCCAGACCCCGCCCGCGCCGACCGCCACCGCAGCCGGCCCGTTGCCGACGGTGATCGTCTGGCTCACCGCGCGCGTGCGCCGGTCGATCCGCGACACGGTCCCGCCAGTCTCGTTGGCGACCCACAGCGCGCCGGCACCCGCGGTCACCTGGGACGGGGATGAGCCGACCGGGATATCGGCGAGCAGTGAATGCTTGCCAGGGTCGACGACCGCGACGGCGTCGGCGTCGGCGACCGCCAGACCGCCGCCTGCCCCGGAGCGAACGACCAGGAGCACCACGACGAGCGTGAGCGCTGCGAGGATCGCCGCCGAAGCGCCCACGACTCGACGATGCGGTCGCGCGCGGGCGCGTCCTGCTTTCCGCAGCCGCACCGGTCGGCGGAGCCAGCGCGGCGCGTGCCGCGGCGGCAAGCTCGGCCCCGGACTGCCAGCGGCGCTCGGGCTCCTTGGCCATCGCGCGCGCGACCACCGCGTCGAGACCGACCGGCACCCCGGGGCGGCGCTCGCTCGGGCGCGGCGGCTCGTCCTCGAGCTGCGAGTAGATCGCCGCCACCTCCGAGTCGCGCGGAAACGGCACCTCGCCGGTCAGGGCCTCGAACAGCACGCACCCGAGCGAGTAGATGTCGGCCCGGCCGTCGGTCGGCTCGCCCGTGATGCACTCGGGCGCGAGGTAGTCGACCGTGCCGACGAGCTGGTCGCCGGCCGTGGCGCCGCCGGCCGTCGCCATGGTCCTGGTCAGTCCGAAGTCGGCGAGGTAGACGTGCTCGTCGGCGCCCTCCACGGCGATCAGCGCGTTGCTGGGCTTGACGTCGCGATGAACCAGCCCCCGCGCGTGGGCGGCGTCGAGCGCATTGCCGAGCTGCGCCACCAGGTCGATCGCCCGCTGTGGCTCCATCGGACCCTCGCGATGCAGCAGCGAACCGAGGTCGGTGCCGTCGACGTAGCGCATCGCGATGTACAGCTGACCATCGCTCTCGCCGGCCTCGTAGATCGGCACGATGCCCGCGTGATCGATCGACGCGGCCAGCCGCGACTCCGCCAGGAACCGAGAGCGGAACCGCGCATCCTCGGTCAGGTGCGGCGCCAGCAGCTTCAGTGCCACACTGCGCCCCAACCGCAGGTCCTCAGCCCGATACACCACGCCCATGCCGCCGCGACCGAGGAGCGCCTCGATCCGGTAACTCCCCAACTGAGTTCCGATGCTGGGAGCAGACACGCGCTGGACACCTCCTGGCTGGGCCAGCCCAGCATACGCCGGACTGCTCTACTCGCCGAAGAGTCCGCGCGATTACCCGCAGCGCCAGCGTCCTCTCATCGCCCCCCGGGGAGGGCGCGATGCTCCCGCTGCGCGGCTGTACCCGAGAGGTTCCTGAGACGTTCGAGCTGGTCCCAGTGATCGGCGATTCGCTGCTTGCCGACGGGTGTCAGCGCGACGTTGGTGTTGGGCTTCTTGTGGACGAACCGCTTCTCGATCGCGACCAGTCCTGCCACCTCCAGCTTCGTCAGGTGGCTGGAGAGGTTTCCCTTTGTGAGCCCGGTCGCGCGCTGCAGGAAGACGAAGTCGGCATCTCGGACGGAGGACAGCACCGTGAGGATCGCGAGCCGGCCCGGCTCGTGGATCAGCCGATCGAGGATCAGGTCGTCTCTAGGCTCCGGCATCGCTGTCCGCGTGATCCAGGAGCTTGGGCGGCCCGAACGTGCGAACGAACACGCGGTGGTCGAAGACCCCACTGATCATGATGGCCACTCCCGCGAGCACGAGACCGATGTTGCTCGGGTCCGCGCCGTTCCAGACGGGCAGGGCACCCACGAGCAGGAGAGCGCCCCAGATGATCACGTGGTGCGCCGTGAGGCCCACGCCGATCGCGTACGAGACCAGCATGACCAGGGCGAATGAGACCGCGATGGCGTTGACGGGCAGATCGAGCGACCAGTCCGCTCGGCTTCGCATCAGCAACGACCCTCCGAACATCACCGCCACGGCGATCACGACTGCGACGCCCGCACGAACCTGTTGCCTCGTCGACGGGCTGAGGCGACCGTAGTTCTCGTTGTAGTAGCGGGAGATGGCCAGGTAAGCGGCCCCGATCACCAGTGCGGTGACGAGGAACGCCCAGGCATGACGCAGTGGGCCGACTTCCCAGTTGCCCAGTGCGGCGAGGATGCACAGCGCGCCCACGGGAAGGAACAGCAGGCCCCGCAGATAGGAGTAGTTCGCTGCCGCCATCTCAAGGTTCCTGCGGTGCATAGCGTCGGCGCTCCAAACTCGTTTGCGCGGCAGACCTGAGAGTACCAGACCTGCTCAGGCGGGTTCACGCCGCCCTCCAGCGGCGGCCGCGCGCGGCTCTGGACGTGCCGGCAAGTCCGCCGGGCCGCCGTGAGTCGTGCGTGCGCGTCCCGCCGCTGCGGCGCGGATGGGTGAGTCGTTCGCGATCGACCACGGGACGGGCATCGTGATTGGCACGGGGGAGCGGTCGTGCAAGACCCGCTCCGCACGCAGTCGGGCGGTTATGGTTGCCCAGTTCGCCAACTAGCAGGCAGCGCATCACGATCGGATGCCGCATCGCGAAGGGAGAACGAACATGAGGGCGGTTCTGCTCGCGGGGGTCGCGGCGCTGGTGCTGGTGCTGGCGCCAGCCGCCCACGCCGCCGTGACGATCGACGGCGGCGGTCAGATCTCGCTGCGGTCGGCCAACGTCGCGCGCGCGGCGAACCCAACCAACGTGTCGACCATCGATCGGCCTGTGGTCGATGTCTCCGGACCGTTCAACCTCAACCAGACCGCCGCGGCGCCGCCGGCGCACGACTCGTCCGCCGCCGGAACCGCCGACGGCTCGTCCTCGTCGACCCTGGCCACGTCGCTGACCAACCCCGGCGGCGGCATGCACCTGACCTACGACGGCTCAGTCACCGCCACGGGAACCAACCACATCACCTCGTTCCCGACACCCGGCTTTCTGGGGTCCGGCCAGGCGGACGCGACCGTCCAGGTCAGGTTCACCGTCACCACCGACGCGCCGTTCACCCTGAGCGCGAACTTCGGCCCGGTCCCAACGGGTCTGGGCAGCAGCAACCCCACGGCGGTGGTCGAGCTCTTCCGGGGCGACTCGCTGTCGACCTTCGTGACGCAGATCGGCGCCGGCGAGTCGAAGACCATCTCAGGCACGCTCGCTGCGGACAGGTACCAGCTGCTCGTGACGACCAGCGTCGCAGCCAGCGCCCAGGGCGCCACCGCTGACGAATCACACACGTTCTCCAACCATGGAAACGTCGACCTGCAGATCGCCGGCACCGGACCGTGCGCCGACGGCGTGCCCACCGTGCAGGTCGGCTTCGCGCAGGCGGAGGGCTGCTTCGTCGAGCGCAAGGACGCGCAGGGGCAGCCGACCGGGGTCTTCGAGACCGATCAGAAGTCGTGGGTCGGCGGCTTCGAGGTCCAGCCGCGCCCGTCGGGCAAGCTCGTCGTCGACACGAGGGCCGTCGCGCTGCGATCGGAGGGGGCGGGGACCGACATCGTCCTCGACGGGTTCGCGGCGCCGTTCGGGGTCGAGGTGCTGCCGGTGGGCGTTCCCGAGGCGTCCTTCGACCTCAACCAGGCGGGCACGATCGAGAAGCTCCTGCTCTCGCTGCCGGTGAAGGGCAAGCTCAAGGCGTCGTGGTCGGACGGTGGGAAGTCGTCGACCCTCGACGGCGAGGTGTCCCTGTCGAAGCTCGTCGCCTCGTTCGGGTTGCTCGTGTCGAGCGCTCCCAACGGAAGCGAGCTGAGCGGCAAGCTCAAGTTCAAGGGGACCAACGGAACGGGGTTCGTCGTCTCCCAGGCGGAGGCCAAGATCGACGAGCTGTCGGTCATCCCGTTCGCGTTCAAGGTGCCGAACACGCTCGCGCTGAAGAACGTGTCGTTCAAGTACGAGCGCAAGGACGGGAAGCCGTTCTGGCGTGGCGCCGGCATGATCTCGATCCCGTTCAAGAAGGACCACCTGGACATCGGTGGCTCGGTGTTCCTGTTCGACGGGTCGCTGGCCGGGGCGGGGTTGTCGGTCGACGGGATCAACAAGGAGATCCCGGAGACGCCGCTCTTCCTGCAGAAGCTCGAGGGCGAGCTGGTGTTCCTGCCGAAGTTCGGGTTGAACGCCGGGATCGGCGCGACGTTCGGCCCTCGGCTCGACGGCAAGCAGATCGCCACGCTGGACGGGAACGTGGGCTCGGGCGCGCTCGTGTCCTCGTCGGATTGCCCGAACGGCCTGGATCCGTTCAAGATCGACGCGAAGCTGACCCTCAACCCGCTCGACAACCTCTCGAGCCAACTGGCGAAGGTCGATATGACGATGCGAACCTGCGGCTACGTGGGGCCGATCGTGGCGCAGGACGCCACGGGGAAGGGGAGCATCGAGTTCGGGAACATCGTGTCCGGGACGGTCCTCGGCTACGAGGGCACCCAGTCGGGGTTCGTCGGGCAGACCGGACTTGATCTCGAGGGCGGGGTGACCCTCAAGATCCCGACGCTCCCGACGATCGCCGGCCAGGCGATCATCTCCGACCAGGGCATCGCCGCGTGCGGGAGGCTGAACGCCTCCTACCAGGGAGGCTTCGGGTACCGGTGGGGTCAGTCAGGGCTGCCGACGCTGTTCTCGGCCTGCGACCTGGCCCCGTTCCGCACGACCGCGATCCCGCGCAGCGCGCGCGACGCCGCCGGCCCGCCGAGCGTGCCGCTCACCGTCCGTGGCGGGCTGCCGGTCGTGGGCTTCTCGGCCAGCGCCGCCGCCGGCCCGCCACGTGTGCGCGTCACAGGCCCGGGTGGTGTGAGCTTCACCTCACCGGCCGCCGGCGGGCTGCGGACCAAGCGGGTCGTCATCGTGCCGGTCGCGCACGAGAAGGCGACCTACGTGCTGGTCACCCGCCCCGCGGGCGGGACCTGGCACCTGGCGAGCCTCGACGCGGGCACGCCGCTCACGCGCGCGGCGATGGCCAACGGGCTGCCGCAGCCGCGGGTCACCGGGAAGCTGAAGGGCCGTGGGAAGAAGCTGTCGTTCGCGTACCGACTGCACCGGATCGCGGGCCAGCGCGTCAGGCTGTTCGAGCGCGGCCCTGGCGGCGTCGACCGGCTGCTCGGCGTCGCGCGTGGCGAGCGCGGGACGATCGGCTTCGTCCCCACGGTCGCTCCCAAGCGCGGGCGCAAGGTCGTGGCGGAGGTCAGCCAGAACGGGCTGCCCCGCGCGGAGCTCACGGTCGCCCGCTTCACCGCGCCGGCGCCGGTGAAGCTGCACAAGCCGAACGTCAGCGCCAAGCGCACGTCGGCCGCGCTGACGGTGACGTGGAAGAAGGTCGCGGGCGCCGCCCGCTACCTGGTGGAGCTGCGCGGCGGCAGCGTCCTCCTCGACCGCATCCTGACCACCCGCGCCCACCTGACGTTCAAGTCCGTGCCGGGGACGGGCACCCTGACCGTGACGGTCAAGCCGCTGGCCGACGCGATCGCACCGGGGCCCGCCACGCAGCTCGAGGTCAAGGCGCGGCGCTGACGCCGAGCGCAGCCGACGCCGCTGATCAGGGCGTAACGGGCTCCGTCGGCGACGGGCTCGAGCGCTGCGTCAGCTGGCGGCGCTCACAGCATCCGCGGGCCTCATCGCTTCAGGACGGCGAGGGGGAGCACCATCCCCGTCGTCTTGGCGCCGAACTGGCCCCCCTCCCGGACGCGGACCAGCACCGCGTGCGCGCCCGGCCGCCGGGCCGCCGCCGTGAGGAGCCGGACGAGGGTCGTTGCCGTCCGGCCGGGCCGGATGGCGTGGCTCGGCGCGCGGCCGAGAAGCCGACCGCGCAGGTCGCGCAGCTCCACGGTGCCGCGGCAGGGGGCCTTCAGCCGGGCCGGGCAGCGCAGAGCCACGCGCACGGCGGCGCCGCGGTGCGACACGAGGACGCGCCGGACGACACGCGCGTTGGGCCCCTCATGGATCGCGCCGACAGTGAACGAGGGGGCGAGCGGCGGCGGCGCCGAGAGCACGTTTGCCGACAGCGTGCCCGCGGCGATCGCGGCGTTGAGCTTCGCCACGGAGCTGCTGAGGCTGACGGATGAGGCCAGGCAGTCCTCCGCCTTGGCGACGTCGTCCTTGAGGTCGAGGTCGAAGGTGTTGGCGCCGGGGTCGCAGGGGACGACGTCGCGCACGCCGTCGCGGAGCCGGAAATCGTCGTCGCCTGGGCCGCCGATGACCGTGTCGGCCCCGATGCCCCCGATCAGCACGTCGTTGCCCGGGCCGCCGTCGAGGTGATCGTCGGAGGTCGAGCCGACGATGGCTGATCCGTCGTCGCCCACGAGCCGGTCGTCGCCGTTCCCGCCGTCGATCACATCGTTGCCGCTGTCGCCGTTCAGGACGTCGGCGCCGTCGTTCCCGCTGATCTGATCGGCCCCCGGCAGGCCTGCGATGTCGTCGGCGGCACCGCCGCCGGAGAGCACGTCGTCGTTGTTGCCGCCGCGCACCTTCTCGAAGGAGGTCAGGTTGTCCGTGAGGACGTGACCCACGAACCCGTCGTTCGCCCGCCCGTCGTTCGAGTAGCGCTCCGGTGCGTTGAGCAGCCGCCCGGCGACGACCTCGGTGGGGAACGGGGCATCGATCTCGTCGACGTCCGCGCCACCATCGACCGTGTCGACTGCGTCCTGACGCAGCACGAACACGTCCTGACCCTGGCCCAGCGAAGCCGTGACCGGCAGCGGCGAGCCGGTGGCGTCGAGCGTGATGTTCGTCGGGGAGAGCGGGGACGACACGCCGATGCGCCACACGAACGCGTTCACGGCGCCGACTCCGCAGGAGAACGCCGGCCCGGTCGGGTTCGCGATGCGCGTGCAGCCCGGCCCCGCCGGGAACAGCGCGGACCCGGTGGCCACACCCTGCGTGTTGATGATCACCCGGTCCTCGCCCGTGGCAGCGTCGCGGAGCACCCGGACAGGAAGGAAGGCGCCGCCGGTGACGTTCGGCGTCGTGTCGATGACGGTCATCGCCCCGTTCTCGATCTGCGCCGTCGCCTCGAAGAAGCGGATCTCCGCCGTGGCGGCGGCCGGTGCGGCGAGCGCGACCAGCGCCAGGGCGAGCGCGGCAAGCGTCATGATGCGCGCTGGAGTGGCTGAAGCGGTCATGGATTGCGTTCCTCCGGTGTTTCGTCGCAGTCCCGTCGGACGTCCGGGAGGAACGATCCTCTCCGATCCGGTGCGCCGGCGCCAGTGCTGATCGTCGCCTCCCGATCCTTCCCGGTCTCCGATCCACCTCTTGCCTGCGTAGTGCCGTGTACGCTACGCGACGACCGCGTCAGCGCTGCGACGTGCAGCGGAAACACCTGCGGACCACGCGCCATCCAGGACAATGCGCCGTCTTCACCTCACCGTCCGCCGAATGGCGCCGAGCCGCAGTGTGTTGGTCGTCCTGCTGGCGCTCGCCCTGGGCGCCGCCCTGCCCGCCGCGGCGCGCGCGAATCTGATCGCGTACACGACGGTGCTCTCCCCCGCCGGCGACAAGGACATCGCAAAGGTCGACGCAAGCGCGCGTGTGGTCGTCCGCCTCGGCTCGTCGGTCAACACCGGTTCCGATGAGAGCCAGCCGGCGTTGTCGCCCGACGGCACCCTGATCGCCTACGTGCGCGGCGTCGCGGGCCAGGCGCAGACGATCATGGTGACCAATCCCGACACCGGCGCGACCGCGAGCGTCGTCGACGCCTTCGACCTCCAGGCGCTGAGGCCGACCGGCCCCGCGTGGACGGCGTCCGGCCACCTGCTCCTCGGCATCACGACGGCGACGCAGGACGGCGTGTCCATGCACAGGCTCCTCGACGTCGATCTGGCGCAGTTCCCCAACGGGCCATTTCCGCGGACGACCCGAATCCTCGGGCCTGCCGGTCCCGCGGACTTCGCCACCGCCAGTGTGTCCGAGGTCCAGCCGCTTGGTGCGGACGCACCGGTCGATGTCGCGCTCGCGACCGGTCTGGCACGCCCCTACGTGGTTTCGACGCACACGTCGGTGCCTGTCACCTCCGGGGACTTCGAAGGACATCCGACGATCTCTGCCGCCGACGGTGTCGTGGTGTTCATGTCCGCCTTCCAGAAAGACGGCCCGAGCAAGCTCGTGTTCACCGATCTGGGCAGCCGCGGAATCCTACCGTCGGTCGTCAACGCGCAGGGCGCCGACGAGCAAATGCCGGCGTTCTCCCCGGACGGGCGTTACCTGGCGTTCATCCGCGCAGCGAACGGCCAGCGCCGCTTGTTCGTATTCGACACGTCGACGCAGATGCTGCTCGACACGCTGGGCGTACAACTCGATCCGCCGTCCACGTCCGCGGGGCTCACGTCCCAACGCTCCTTCGACGGGCTCGAACTGCGCCAAGGAGCGGCCGTGTTCGCGATCTCGTCGATCCTGCCCACTGGTCTGATCCGTGTGCAGCTTCGTCTACCGAGCCTGATCGGGATCGTCGTCCAACGGGTCGTCGGCAGAAGGAAGCTGCTGGGGCGCACCGTGCCGAAACTCCGATTCGTGGGGCGCGTTCCGCTCGGCAACTTCCGCAAGGGCGGCTCGAAGCTCCACTGGGACCTGCGCGTCAACGGCCGGAAGCTGCCTCCGGGGCGCTATCACGTCACGCCACGGAGCCTGACCCCGAGCGGCGGCATCCGCGATCTCGGCAAGCCCGTCCTGATCACGATCGCCAGGCATGCGCACCACTGACCGCTGCCGCAGTGCCCGGACCGAGGTCGATTCAGCGCTGCATGGGTCATCGGTGAAGCGTCCCACCCGGCGCCGCCGTGCCAGACGCACACGCGCCGGCCGAGCGCTCGGCGACCGAGCGCGTGCGGGAACTCCAGTCCCTGTTTGATCAGGATCTCATCACGGCCGAGGAGTTCGAGCTCCGCAAGAAGCAGATCCTCGCCGAGATCTGACCGCCGTCACCACCCAACGGTCGCTTCTCGGGCCGCGTCAGGCGGCTGCGGTCTGCAGCGCGAGCGCCCCAGCCGAGAGCATCAGGGCCAGCACGGCGGGCCGCGCCTCGGACCAGCGGTTGTGCAGCCTGACCTGAGCGGCGCAGGCACCGAGGGCGACGAGCACCAGGCCGGCGAGGGCGACGATGCCGAGGGGTTGCATGGCCAGGCCGATCAACGCGCCGACAGCACCGGCGACCTCGCACACGCCGATCAGCCGGTAGGGGCCCGGCCGGAAGCCGAGACGGTCACGGGTCTGCATGGCGTGTCCTTCGCCGGTGAACTTCACCCATGCCGCCGCAAGGAAGATCAGCGCCGCGAGGATCGTCACGACGACGGTGAGAACGGTCATTCGGCGCGCACCGGGTTGGAGACGGCGCCGAGGCCCTCGACCTCGACCTGGACCGTCTGGCCGTCGCGCAGGAAGATGCCCTTGAACCCGCCGACGCCGGCGGGGGTGCCGGTGGCGATGATGTCGCCCGGCACGAGGGTCATCGTGCGCGAGAGCCAGGCGACGGTCTCGGCGACGCCGAAGATCATGTCCTTCGTGCTGCCGTCCTGGACGACCTCGCCGTCGATGCGGGTGCGGACCGCGAGATCGTCGAGGTCGCCGGCCTCGTCGAGCGTGACGAGTGCCGGCCCGCAGGGAGCGAACGTGTCGATCGCCTTGCCGCTCGTCCACAGCGGGTTCTGGAGCTGCAGGTCACGGGCGCTGACGTCGTTGAGCGGCATCGCGCCCGCGACGTAGGCCAGCGCGTCGGCCTCGCTGACGACGTGGCAGCGGCGGCCGATGACGACGGCCAGTTCGGCCTCGTAGTCGACGAAGTCCGGGTGGGCGGCGGGCAGGACGATCGCCTCGCCGTCGCCGATCAGCGAGTTGGCGAACTTGGCGAACCAGCGCGGGTGCTCGGGGATCTCCTGGTGGGCCTCCTCCGCGTGGTCGCGGTAGTTGAGGCCCATGCAGATGATCTTCTCGGGGTCGGGGACCGGCGCCAGCAGGCGCACGCCGGCGCGGGCGACCCGCTCGCCGGCCTGCGCGGCGCGTTCGCCGAGCGCCGCCAGGCCAGCGGCGTCGAGCGCGTCGAGCAGGCCGCGCACCGTGGTCGCCGGGCGCGTCGAGCGCGCCGGCGGGGACGATCTCCTCGCCGAGCAGGACGCCCGCGTGGGCACCCTCGCCGGCGTCGTAGGTGACCAGGCGCACCGGCTCAGCCCTCGGTCGGGATCTCGACGGGCGGCTGCTCGGGGCGAACTCGCCGGCCATCGCGCGCCGGTGGATCTCCTCGAACGACGCTCGCCGCGGCGGCGGCCTCGGCGACCAGCGCCGGGTCGACGAACACGCCGATCGGGTTGGCGTGGAACGCCTCGCTGGTGCGCATCCACTCACTGGACTTCGCCCAGTCGCCGAAGTTGTCGACCTGCAGCTCGACGTGGTTGCCGTCGGGGTCCTTGTAGTAGTAGGACAGCGTCATGCCGTGATCCAGGCACAGGTCCGGCTCGATCCCGGCCTCGCGCAGACGCAGGTAGCTGGCGTTCAGCTCCTCGAAGCCGTCGTACTCGAACGCGCTGTGGTGCAGCCCGGTGCGCGTGTCCTTCTCGGGGTCGTCGACGAACCCCGGGAACGCGAGCAGCGCGATCCGGTGATTGGCCTCGTCGTTGGACAGCCACGCGCCGACGTCGTCCTGGAACAGGACCTGGGCGCCGACGAGCGTGCAGTACCAGTCGATCATCTCCTGCAGGCGCGTCGTCTTGAGGTTGAAGTGATGGAACTTGGGATGAATCACAGCGGTCTCGGACATGGGGTTCTCCTCCGATCAGGCGGGGACGGTGGTGGGCACGGGACGGGCGAGGACAGCGGTCAGCGCTGTGGCCAGTTCGCGCCGCCGGGTCGTCGGCGGCGCCGAGGCTGCGCCAGGCGACGAACCGGTCGGGGCGCACGAGGATCGCGCCGGTCGCACGGATCTCGCGATGGCGCAGCCACGTGCAGCGCGGGTCGAAGAAGTCGCCGTCGACGTGGCCGATGCGGACGGCGTCGAGCGGCAGGCCGGTGCCGTCGGCGACCTCGCGGGCGGCGTCGACCCAGTCCTCGCCCTCCTCGCCGGCGATCAGCAGGAAGCGCCCGGGCGCGACGAGGTCCTTGATCGGCCGGCGGCCGCCGTCCTCGTCGTCGATCCACGCGTGCGGGAGCGGCGCGCCGGGCCGGGTGGACGGCTGGTAGACGCGGATCTCGTCCGGGTTCACCGGCGCCGGGCTGCCGTCGGGAACGATCGCGCCCGACTCGTAGGTGTAGCCGTACTCGACGTTGTGCTCGCCGAACTCCATCGACTGTGAGCGGATCGCGCGCAGCACCGCCGAGCGATGCTCAGCGTCCTCGGGCTTGCCGCTCCAGATGCGCCGCAGGCAGGCGAGGTTCTGCTCCTCGGTGTTCTCGTGCGAGACGCCGATGGCCACGTTGATGACCGCGAAGTGGTTGATCGCGTTCTCCAGCGAGCGCTGCGCGTTGCGCTCCAGCGAGCTGCGGCGCTCGGGCTCGTAGCTGTCCAGGAGCGCTGGGCTCGCGTGGCCGGCCAGCACGGCCGCGAGCTTCCAGGTGAGGTTGTGGACGTCCTGGATGGCGCTGGTCAGGCCCAGGCCGCCGGTCGGCGGGTGGCGATGCGCGGCGTCGCCGACGAGGAAGACGCGGCCCTCGGAGTAGCGCTCGGCCATGACGGCCTCGACCGACCAGCGGGTGATCTTGTGGATCTCCAGCGGCAGGTCGGGGATGCCGAGCGCGGCGCGCGCGTCGGCCTCGACCTGCTCGTCGGACTGCGCGCGCGGGTCGTCCACCGGGTAGTTGAGGTGGATGACCCACTCCTCCGAGTGCCGGCCCCAGCGCTCCGGACCCATCGGGACCATCACCACGCCGACGCCCGTCTGCGGTGAGAGCATCCAGCGGATCAGGACGTCGTCGTCGCCGGCCAGCTCCGAGAAGTCCGCGGACACGTGCAGCGTCGCCGTCTCGGTCACGACGCCCAGGCCGACGTGGGAGATGCCGACCAGCGCGGGGACGGTGCGTCCGCCGTCGGCGCCGATGAGGTAGCGGCAGCGGACCGTGTACTCGGCGTCCGCCTCCCGGTCGCGGATCGTCGCGGTGACGCCCTCGTCGTCCTGCTCCAGCGCGGTCAGCTCGTGGCTGAAGCGGATGCGGCCCGGCGCCAGCGCTTCGGCGTGGTCCCTGAGGATCGGCTCGAGGCGGATCTGCGGCAGGTTCAGCTGGCGCCAGGCGCTGGCGGCCCGCCAGTTCTCATCCTCGCCGCCCGCGCCCCAGCACTCGATCTTGGCGATCAGCCGGCCGTGATCCTCGGTCGAGCCGGCCAGGCCGGCGTAGAACGCGCTGGCGGCCATGTTCCGAGCGGGCGTGCTGCGCGCCGCGATCTCGTCGGCGACCCCGGCGTCCTCGAGGATCTCCATCGTCCGCTGGTTGAGCACGTGGGCCTTGGGGAGGATCGACGTCGTCGGCAGGGAGCTGACGAGCAGGTGGTCGACGCCGAGCTTGGAGAGGAGCATCGAGGCCGTCAGACCCGCGCCGCCGCCGCCGACGATGAGGACGTCGACGTCTTCCGCGGGTGTCTTGAGGAACTGCGCTGAGCTGGTCATGGCGCGGCACCGTAGCAGAAGTATGAACAGATGTTCAACTCTGTCCGATTGTTCAGTATCATGTGGGGCGTGCATGATCAGCTCATGACGAACCCTCGGCCCCCGGCCGCCGGCAAGCCGAGCCGCAACGAGCGGCGCAAGGCGCTGACGCGCACGAAGCTGCTGTCGGCGGCGCGCCGCCTATTCGCCGCGCAGGGCTTCGAGCAGACGACGATCCGCGACATCGCCACCGAGGCGGACATCGCGCTGGGCGGCTTCTACAACTACTTCCCCACCAAGGAGGACGTGCTCGCCGCCCTTCTCGAAGAGGCCCTCAGCGAGCAGCTCGAACTCCTGACGCTGCGTCAGGACCAGGTCGACGACGTGGCCGAGCGCGTCAGCATCGCCCATCGCCACCTCATCGCGGCGGCCCGCGCGGACCCGGACTGGGGCTGGCTGCTCGTGCGCCTGGACGTGGACCATCACATGATCGACTCGGTCCTGCGCGAGCGCGCCGCCCGCGACCTGCGTCAGGGCATGAGGAGCGGGCGCTTCGACGTGAGCAACCCGCTCCTCGCCCTCCGCGCCTCCGGCGGCGCGCTGCTCGGCGTCATCCAGGGCGTGCTGCGCGGCGAGTTCTCCCCCGCAGACGACTGCGCACACGCCGAAGGGGTCCTGCGCAGCTTCGGTGTCGCGCCCCGCGACGCCGCGGAGATCGCCCGGCGGCCCCTGCCGCCGCCGGAGGAGGACGCTGCATGAGCTAGCGCAGGAACCGCTGCACGGCGGCGCCGAACTCGCCGGCGTGCTGGATCAGGAACGCGTGCGCGGCGTCCGCGTAGAGCTTGATCCGCGAGCCCTTGATCCGGCGGTGCAGCAGGCGGGCATCGGCGACGGGAACGTCCTCGTCGAGCTCCCCCGCCGCGATCAGCGTCGGCACGCCGATCCGCCCGAGCCGCTGCTCGTCCCCGCCCGCCGCGGCGTACCAGCGTCGCGACGCGGCAACCTGCCGTCTGCCGGCCGCCTGTGTGAAGAGCTCGCAGCAGCCGCCCGGCTGTGCGAGCAGCCGTCCGATCCACGCCCGTCCGGCGTCCTGGGCTGCCGGGGGAAACAGGATCGGCAGGAACTCGTCCGGGGTCGCCAGCCCGATCGTCGTCTTCTCGTCGATCGCCGTGACCTGCGGGGTCGCCTTGGCCGCATGGCGCCCGCCCGCGCTGCTCGAGGCGAGCACGAGACGGCGCACGAGCTTGGCGTGGCGGATCGCGACCTCCTGCGCGACGAAGCCGCCGAGCGACCAGCCGAGCACGTCGGCGCGACGGATGTGCAGCGCGCCGAGCAGGCCGGCGGCGTCGTCGGCCATCTGCTCGACGGTCAGCCGGTTGTTCGCGACGTCCGTCGATCCACCGAACCCGCGCGGATCGAACACGATGATCCGATGCCCGGATCGCAGTGCGCCGAGCAGCGCCGGATCCCACGTGTCCAGCGTGGAGCCCGAGCCGTTGATGAGCAGCAGCGGACGTCCGCTGCCGGTCGCCCGGTAGGCGATCCGGATCTTCCCGGCGGCGACGGTCCGCACACCCGCAGGAGCGGCCGCGAGCGCCGCGGGTGCGGCGGCCACCATCCCGGAAACGACAATCAGCACCGCCGCTCGCTCACGCCAGACGCGCATGGCGCCCTCCTTCTGTGGACCGTGCGGCGAGCCTTCCATATTCCGAACACTCGGGTCAACCCGCAATGGGTCGCGAGTTCGGGAGTGCCGTCAGCGCGGAGTTGGCGGCGGCCACGTGGGCGAGCTCGCCGTTCACCTGGGGTCGAAAGCCGTGGCCCGCTCAACCTGGGAAGCGATTCGCGCGGCCTTGCCGCAGAACGCATCGAGCTGTTGCGCGGTTTTCAGCTTTGACCTGTTGGAGACGCAGAGAGTTCCGGCGCGAAGCTCGAACCGCGTGACGTCCTCGGCCTTCTCGCCCATGGCCAGCGAGTTCATCCACGCCACGAACTCTGAGGAGAAGAGCGGCCGCACGAGATCAGGATCGACCGCACTGACGGTCCCGACCTCGTATCGCTCCTGAAAGCTCGCATCGCCGAGCACGACGGGCGTCAGCTCGCTCGACATCGCGCTCGTCCGCGGCACTCGTCCTCCCACAAGCGGCGCGTAACGGGGCACGCAGCAAGGCCATCACCGAGATCGCCCGCGCCCGGAATCTCGAAGTAGGCGACGGTCCAGCCCTCCATGAGGTTGCCGCGACTGGTGTGGAGTGCCCGCTCGACGTAGACGAGCAGCCCGGCGCGACCGTCGTCGTGAGGATCGCGCCGGCCTGAGCGCCGGCTGAAGCCGGCGAACCCGGGTTCGCGCTGGGGCTCGCCACCTGCGATGGTGGCGCCATGTCCAGCCTGGCATCGGCGCTGCGGTGCGCGATGCCGTTCCTCCTCGCCTTGTCGCTTCCCGCCATCTGCGCGACGCAGGCCGACGCCCAGACGCGGACCGATCCGAGTGACGCACCGGCCGGGCCGTCGGGGAAGACCGACCTGCGCACGATCACCTGGGACGTCGGCGCCTCGGCCGCCACGCTGCACGTCAGCGTCGATCAGTCGACCTACGGCGCCAACTCCCCGGCCGAGCTCGGCCTGCATGTCCTGCTCGACACCACGCAGGACGGGACCGCCGACGCCGAGGTCGTCGCGGTGCGCGCCGCCGACCACAGCTCGATCGACTGGACGTTGCGCTCGCTGACCGGCGCGCTGTCCTCCGCGACCTGCCAGGACCTCGCCGGTGCGACGCTGTCGCAGGGGACGGTGGCCACGACGATCGCCGGCGGGCTCGAGAGCTTCGACGTGGTCGTCAAGACCGGCGACGTCCCCGGCGGCCTCACCGCGTTCACGTGGGTCGCGTTCGGCCAGAGCCCACCGGACGGCTCGGCGCTGGGCCCGTGGGACTACGTGCCGGACACCGCGAACCCCGACGGTGCTCCCGCGAATCCCGGGGAGCGGCGCTGCGGCGCCGGCAACGGCGGGATCGCAGCGCGGATGTCCGCGGGCGTCGTGCTCCCCGACCCCGCCCCGCCGCCGCCACCGCCACCGCCGTCGCCCACTGCGCCGAGCGTCCCGTCGGCGTCGCTCGTCGCGCACACCACCGGCGCGATGGCCGTGCTCGACGCGGCGGGCAGCCTTCCGGGCGCCGGCGCCCACGTCATCGCCTATCGCTGGGACTTCGACGGTGATGGGCACTTCGACACCAACACCGGCACGCGCGCGACGGCGACCATGCTCGTCGGGGCACGCGCACAGACCGTGAGGGTGCAGGTCATCGACAGCCGCTTCGACCACGCCGATGCGACGATCGTCATGCACCCCGTCGATCCGGGCCCGGGCTGCGAGACCGAGGCGAGCATCGGTGCGATGCGCATCCGCGCCGGCTGCATCCGCCATGACGGTCAGGACCTCGTGGCGACGCCCGCCGGGCCCGCCTCGCGCTTCGACCCGGTCTACCAGATCAGCCTCAACGGCCTGGGGCTGGTCACGGGCGATCCGCACGCCGAGATCCGCTTCGAGATGCGCCATCACGAGATCCAGGCGCACGGCGCATGGACGCTCAAGGTGCTCAACACCCCCAACGGCGACCTCGAGTTCTGGCGGACCGGGACCGGCGGCTTCACGTGGCCGCTGCCGACCGGCGGCGGCAGCGATGCCGGCCACGTCACGCACATCGTCGGCCTGGAGGTCAGCCACAACTGCCAGGCGAGCCCGAACGAATGCGCGACGCTGCCCGGCGGGTTCCCGATCGAGGGCGGACTCGACCTCGGCATCGACCTGTCGAACTACGAGGCGGTCGTCGACGTCAACGCCGCCGTCTCGACGCCGATCACCGTCAGCGGCCGCGTGCGCCTGCGCGTGTCCCTGGTCCGCGGCCTGCTGCTGGACTCGATCGGGTTCGGCATCGAGGACGCCACGATCGGCGCGGTCCAGCTCCATCACCTGCGCTTCACCTACGAGCCGCCGGGAATGGGCGACCCGGCGCACGAGGGCGACTCGTGGAATGCCGACGTCGACATCCAGGTGCTCGCGGTCCGCGTCGCCGGCCAGCTCGTGTTCATCGACGGCCGCTTCAACTACGGGCGCGCCGACGTGGTGTTCACCCCCGGCATCCCGATCTACGCCGGCGTCTTCATGAACCGCTTCGCCGCCGAGTTCGGTATCGACCCGCTGCGCGTCGGCGGCGGGCTGGGGATGTCGATCGCGGCGGTGATCCAGATCAACGGCGACTGGATCTACGCCCATTACGACGACGGGACCAGTCGCGTCCGCATCGACGGCGACCTGTCGATCTACGGCAATCGCTTCGCGCACGCGTACACGGAGTACTGGTCCAACGGCTACTTCGCGTTCGGCGGGTTCGTCGGGTACCGCTATCGCAACGACGACCCTGATCCGGGCTTCCAGATCTCCGGCCAGATGGACTACTGGCTGGAGGACCAGCACAACGGCACCTCGCGCTACCAGGGCGACGGGAACGTCACGCTCCAGCTGTGGGTCCTCGGTGGCTCGGTGCACGGCTTCGTCAACAACGACTGGGCCGCCGGCTGCCTCGACCACTTCTACCACGCAGCGCACAACTTCCACACGAACCAGAACGAGGGCGCGCCGGGCTGTGACCTCACCGCCTACACCTTCCAGCCGACGCGCTCACGCCCGCCGCTGCGGCCGGGCGAGGCTGCCCGGGCCGGCGCCGCCGCTCTGCCGGCCGCCCGCGCGTTCAGCGTCGGCGCCGGGCGCCGGGCGCTCGCGCTCGAGGTGAAGGGCACCGGCGGAGCGCCGAAGGTGACCCTCGTCGACCCGGCCGGCCACGTCTACACCCCGACGAATGTGCCGGCGAAGATCGTCCACGACGGCGCGTTTCATTCGATCTTCCTGCCGAAGGGTGAGATCACGCTGCTGCGCGTCGACAACCCCAAGCCGGGAGAGTGGCGGG
The DNA here is from genome assembly GCA_963781935.1 of uncultured Solirubrobacteraceae bacterium. Classification (GTDB taxonomy): domain Bacteria; phylum Actinomycetota; class Thermoleophilia; order Solirubrobacterales; family Solirubrobacteraceae; genus F1-60-MAGs163. Next base: position 415,510 of record CAWAHX010000003.1, on the reverse strand, counting down.
TGCAACCTGATGCGGGCTCCGTGCCTGTCGCCGGCCTGCGCAGCTCCGACGCGCTGCCGCCGCTCGCGATTCACGCCCGCGTCGTCGGCAAGGGCCGCGCCCGAACGCTCGTCTGGCACGCGACCGGTCTTGCCGGCCGCAAGCTCAGCTTCGCCGAGCGCGGTCGCAACACCGGACATACGATCACCACCACGACGAGCGCAGACGGGCGCGCGGCGTTCGTGCTGTCCGACGGCTCGGCCGGGAGGCGCACGATCATCGCGCAGGTCACCGAGGGCGGCATGCCGATGGAGGCGCCGGTCGTCGCGAGCTTCCGCGCGCCGGGCCCGGCGCGGGCCGCCCGCCCCGGGCGGGTGCGGCTGACGCGCAGCGGCGGCGACGTCCTCGTGCGCTGGACGCGCGCGCCGCGAGCGCGCGGCTACCTGCTGACGATCCGCGGCAGTGACGGCCGCCGACAGATCCAGATGCCCGGCGCGAAGACACGCCGCGCGCGCATCCGCTTCGTCGGACCTGAGACCACGATGACCGTCACCGTCGCCGGGACCAACGGAACACCGTCGCTCGTCGGTCCCGCGCGGCGCGCAGTGCTCAAGCGGCGCACGAAGCGGTAGCTGGAACTTCCGCCTCTCGTTCGGGGGTACGCCGCTCATTCGCAAGGCGCGATCCACCGAGGGCGTCTTCGTCCTCCCCAAGCGCCACCCGTACGGGCACATCCTCGAGTTCCCCCGCATCGGTTCGGCGTACTGCATGCATACCGCGTGAGCGAGCGGCTCCGCGCGAGTGGACGTCCGGTTGTGCCGCGATCGGCCGCGCCGTAGGCTCCATCGCCCACCACGGACGGAGACGGTCTTGCACCTCATGACGAGCGGGATGAGCCGGCGGCGCATCGGCGCCCTGGCAGCAGCCATCGCGACCGCCGGCGCCGCGCTGGCGCTCTCCGCGTCCACCGCCATCGCGTCGAGCGTCGCCTACCTCGAGGCCGGCAACGTCTGGCTCTCGTCACCCGATGGGACGCAGAAGGTGCAGCTGACGACAAGTCACGGGCACGCCCGCCAAGCCGTGGCTCGGCGTCGCGCAGGCTCCCGACGGGCGCACGGCGGCCGTCTACAACAACGACCCGAGCGGCAACCGCGAGCTCTCGCCTGCAGTGGTTCAAGGTGTGGGATCGCAGCGGGAACGAGATCAAGGACCTGCCGCTGCAGTCGAACGAACGTGGGCACCTTCATCGAACCGGCCGCTGTCGTTCGAGATCAGCGACGACGGCGACTGGACCGTGAACGAGTGGAGCTACTGCGTCGGCGGCTACTCCGGAACCATGTACTACGACTGCCTGTCGCTGCCGCACGGCGCCTGGCTCACCCTCACGACCCTCGTGAACGTCCTCGACCCGCTGGAGATCAGCGGCGCCCGCCAGATGACGTTCTTCGGCAATCGGCTCGTCTACTCGGACGGCAGCGCGATCAGCGTCCAGAAGGCCGCGGCCGCGCCGGGCGGCACGGACAGCGATCTGTGGACCTCGCCCCCGAGCGGTGCCGCCTTCAAGCGCGCGGACGTTCCGCCGACCGGCGGGAAGGTCGCGATCGAGGTCTACCAGAGCGCCGGGACGCCCACGAACACGATCCAGGTCGTCCCGTTCAGCGGTGATCCGGGCACCGGAGTGCTCGACTACGCCAACGGCTGCGACCTTCCCGCGAGCGGGAGCGCCCACAGCGTCGCCTGGTCGCCCGACGGCTCGCAGATCTCCTGGCGCGATGACCAGGGCCTGAAGGTCGCGGGGACCCCGATCCTGCCCCATCCGGAGAGCACGCCCTGCATCCTCACGTCGCCGCCCGTGCTCATCAGCGCCGTCGCGCCGAAGGACAGTCCCGACCTGAAGAACAGCGTCTACCTCACGACCACCGGGCCGAGCTTCGGCGGCGCGGATGTCGGCGCGATCCTCGCGGCCCGCAAGGCGGCGACAACCCCGCCGGCCGCCGGGCCGCCGGCGGGCCCGCCCGCCGGTCCCGCCACCGGTGGCTCTGGCCTGAAGATCACGCTGCCGACGGGCCAGAAGGCCTCGGCGCTGACCAAGGGCCTGAGTCTCAAGGTCATCGCCGCGGCAGCGGGTCGCATCAACGGCATTGCGACGATCCCCGCGTCGGTCGCGAAGCGGCTGAAGATCCCGGCCACGATCGCCGCCGGGCATTTCACCGCCAAGCGCGCCGGCCAGGCCATCACGCTGAAGCTCACGCTCACCAAGAAGGCCCGCCGCAAGCTGAAGAAGCTTCGCGGAGTGAAGGTCACCGTTCGCGTCACGCAGGGCACCCGAAGGTCGAACACGACCATCGTCCTGCGCTGAACACCGCCTGATCCTCGCGGATCAGTTCATCACCTGGCCGCCGTCGACGTTCAGGGTCTGCCCGGTGATCCAATCGGCGGCGGCCGACGCGAGGAAGACCGCGGCGTCGCCGATGTCCTCCGGGCGCCCCTGCCGCCCGAGCGGCAGCGCGGCGATGCGCTTCGCCTTCGCGGCGCCGGGCGAGGCGCCGGCGAGCGCGTCGCGGCGGGCGAACGTCTTGTCCATCTCCTCGGTGTCCACGGTGCCGGGGCAGACGCAGTTGACGCGGACCGCCGGGGCGTACTCGAGCGCGAGCTGCTGCGTGAGCCCGATGAGCGCGAACTTCGTGGCGACGTAGGCGCCCATCCTCGGCTGCCCACCGCGTCCGGCGATGGAGGAGATGTTCACGATCGCGCCGCCGCCCCCCGCGACCATGCCGGGCAGGAACGCCTTCGAGACCAGGTACACCGCGTTCAGGTTGACGTCGACGGTGCGATACCACTGCTCGTCGTCGTAGTCCGCGAGCAGGTCCCGTCCGGCACCGCCGGCGATGCCGGCGTTGTTGACGAGGATGTCGATCGCCCCGAGCTCGGCGCCGATCTCGTCCGCGATCCGGGCGGGCACGTCTCGCTCGGTCAGGTCCCCCTCGACGGTCAGCACGCGCCGTCCGAGGCCGGCGATCTCCTCCATCGGCCAGGGCTCCTGCTCCCAGGCGCGCGCGTGGACGGCGACGTCGGCGCCGGCACGTGCGAGCTGCATGGCGATTCCCCGGCCGATCCCCCGCCTGCGTCCAGCCCCGGTCACGAGCGCGATCCGGCCATCGAGTGAGCCCATTGCCCGAACGTAGCGTCGCGCATCCGACCGTTCGCGATCGCTCCGGCCGCGCCTTCGGAGGCATCTCCAGACGTTCAGATGACCGTTCCGTCACTGTGGACCTCGGGGTGCCCCGGAAGTAGGCTTGGCGCCCGTGGTCGCACAGACCCGTCTGGAGAAGCGGACGCAGTCGCGCGCGGCGCTGCATCTCGCGCGCACCATCGCCCTGGCCGCGGGACTCCTCGCCGTGGTCGTCCCGGCGGCGGCGGCCGACGGCCCGGCGATCGCGCCATTCTCCGGGACCTACCAGGTGCTCTCCGCAAAGCTCAGCGCCACCGGTGACGGCAGCGGCCCGGGGGTCGATGGATCATCCTGCGGGCAAACGGACGGGACGGCGCAGTACACGGCCTCGATCACCTCGCCGCAGCCGATCGACCCGCTCAACGCGATCACCTCGGAGGAGGGCTCGCCGACGCAGGGCCAGATCGGCGCGTCGACCGAGAGCGGGACGGTGTCCACGGTGCTGCACGGCTGCGACCTGGACACCAACCCGATCACCTCGTGCACCGACGCGTCGTCGGGCACGTTCACCGGTTCGTGGGGCATGTTCGTCCAGGCCGACACGAACAGCACCATGGCCAAGGTCACGTGGACGCCGCCGATCCTGGGCGTGATCTCCTTCGGGAGAGCCGAGGCCGGCGGACGCGCTGCGGGTAGGCGTCGCCGCCGGCACCAGACTCGCCTGCGGCGAGCAGCTGCGGTGTAGGCTCGCCGGACCCAAGCCTGACGTCCACCGACCCGGCTACGAGGTTTCTACGGATGCGGTACGTCCTCCGGCCCGGTGGGATGGTGTGGTTCGCTCTGTCGTGGATCGAAGTGGAAGGGTCAGCGCGATGCGTCATGACTGCAGGAGAGTTCGACCGCTCACCCGCCCGCTCGGGCTGACACTCCTGGCGGCGGCGGCGCTCGCCGCGGTGTTCTCTTCCTTGGCCCTCGCGGCTGCAGGTGACGGCCGCCTGATCCGTGCGCCGAAGCAGGTGCAACCTGGTGAACCGGTGACGATCGTGGCGATCGCCCTGAAGCCCAGCAGGTACTCGGTCGACCTGGTCCGTGAGATCCCCGAACGCCACCTGAAGTGCACCGGGCGCGTCGCGCGGGCCCGCCACGCGAGCGGAACCACCGTCTTCGCCGGGCGGATCCCGACACGGTTTCGCTGTTACTCGTCGGTCAAGAAGGCCTTCGTGTCCCCGATCGCGGTGAACCCCGGCGAGGCGCAATTCCTGGTCCACGCCGCGCTCATCCGCAACGTGCGCAACTCGGTCCGGTTCCAGACGACGACCGTGACCGCCACCCCACGCTTCACGGGGTGACGGGTCACAAGGAGTTCGACATGTCCAAGGCCGTTCGCAGCCACCCCGTCCTCCTGCCGCTCGTGGCGACGGCGGCACTCTGCATCCCGGTGATCATGGCGACGTTCACCGCTCCGGCGTTCGGCAAGGCACGTGTGCTGCTCGTCGGAAGCTGGCAGGGCCATCGTGGACAGTTCACGTCGATCCAGGCAGCGGTCGATCACGCCCGCCCGGGCGACTGGGTGCTGGTAGGCCCCGGCGACTACCACGAGCGTGGTGACCGCGAGGCGCGCTACAAGTCGCTCGCTGAGATCGGTGCCGGCGTGATGATCACGACCCCCGGCATCCACCTGCGCGGGATGGACCGCAACCGCGTCGTCGTCGACGGCACGAAGCCCGGAGCGCCGGCATGCAGTCGACGCCGATCCGATCAGGACTTCGGCCCGCCCGCGTCGAACGGAAAGCCCAACGGCCGCAACGGCGTCGAGAGCTGGAAGGCCGCCCGGGTGTCGATCGAGAACCTCACCGCCTGCAACTTCCTCTCCGGCGAGGGCAGCGGCGGAAACGAGATCTGGGTGAACTTCGGCGACGGCAGCGGCAAGTCCACTCCCGGCGCGTTCCGCGGAGCGTGGCTGAGCGCCACCTCGACGTTCTACGAGACCGGCGCCCCGGCGGGCAAGTACGGGATCTTCACCAGCAACGCGAGCGGCCCGGGTCAGCTGGCGCACACCTACGCGAGCAACATGAACGACTCGAGCTACTACGTGGGCGCCTGCCGCACGTGCAACACCGTCGTGAGCGATGCCCACGCGCAGTACAGCGCACTCGGATACTCCGGGACCAACGCCGGCGGCCGTCTTCTCATCCAGGACTCCGAGTGGGACCACAACCAGTCGGGGATCGTCACCAACAGCCAGAACAACGACGACGCGCCCTCACCGCAGCTCGGCCTGTGCCCTGGCAGCCAGAGCCGCTCGTGCACGTACTTCCGGCGCAATTGGGTGCACGACAACAACAACCCCAACGTGCCCTCGGCCGGAAGCGCGGCCCTGGGACCGGTCGGCACGGGGATCGTCGTGTCCGGCGGGCGGTTCGACACGATCTCGAGGCAACAAGGTCGAGAACAACGGGGCCTGGGGGATCCTGCTGGTGCCGTTCCCCGACAGCGGGACGCCGCCGCCGATCGCCCACTGTGAGGGCGGGGTGACCGATGGGCCGCTCCCCGGCTGCTACTACGACGACTGGGGCAACCGCGTCCTGCGCAACTCGATGAGCCACAACGGCTTCTTCGGCAACCCGACCAACGGCGACTTCGGTGACATCAGCGGTCTGCACACGCCGGGCAACTGCTGGCGTGGCAACAGCCACCCGGATGGCACGCCGGTCACCAGCACACCGGCCGACATCCAGACGACGCACGGCGTCTGCGGCGTGGCGAACCAGGGGTCGGCGGCGTTCGACCCGCTCGCCCAGCAGGTCATCTGCGCCAACCAGCTGTTGGGACCCTGTCCGTCGCAGCCGGGGCAGAGCTACCCGCGCACGACGCGCGTGGTCATGCCCGCGCTGCCCCGCAACCTGCGCACGATGCCCGACCCGTGTGCCGGCGTCCCGGCCAATGCGTTCTGTCCGTCACGAGTCGCGCGGCCCGGCCCAGGTTCGTCGGCTGACCGTCGCCGAGTCCGGCCGCCGCTGCGCAGCTTCACGCTCTTCGTGATCGTCCTCCCGCCCTGCGTGATCCGCAGGACGAGCGTCGCGCCCTTCAGGCGCTTGCGGTACCTGCGCGCCTTCTTCGTGAGCTTCAGGCGCACGCTGACCGTCCCGGCCTTCGTCGCGCGGGCCGATCCGGTCGCGACGACGATCGCCTTGCTGCCCTTCAGTCCGAGGCGCTTGGCCGCGATGCTGCCGGTCACGGTGACCTTGCCGGCGGCCGGGACGTTGATCTTCAGTGCCAGCCCCGCGGACCCGGCGAGCGCGGCGGCGGCGCCCCGCGCGGGCGTCGTCACGCTGAGCGGCCCGGAGGGGCCGGGACTCGGCACCGGCGGCGAGGGCGACGGCGGAGACGGGTGGGACCGCCGACGGCCGCAGCTGAGCGACATCGGCGCCGCCGATCGACGGCGACCTGCCGGTGGCCGAGATGACGATCGGCGGCGAGGAGAACACGCACGGGTCGTCCGCCGTCGTCGGCACGCCGGCGATCTTCACGCCCTCGTCGTCCGTCCATGCAATCCGGGTGCCGTCCTGGGAGAAGGTCACGTCGCGCGCCTTGCCGGCCGCCGGGATGAAGCAGTCCACCGCCGCCGGGAAGGTCGCAGGCGTGTCGATGCCGTTGATCGCGATGACGGCGACCTTCTGCGTCGCGAGGCCGTTGCCGGTCAGCTCGAGACCGATGAGCTTGCCGGTGGCCGCGACGTCGGCCCGGTGCAGCTCGAGGCCCGAGCCCGCCGTGTCCATGATGGTGTTCCAGGTCGTCGAGAACGGGTTGCTCGAATCCGCCGCCTGCACACTCACCAGGCTGCCGTTTGCGGCCACGACGCGACGCCCGACCGTCGTAGGCCACGTGTAGCCGGCCTGGCCGATCGGCTCGAGGTTGGTCTTCGTGTCGCTGAGGATGGCGTAGTGCCCGCGCTCGAAGGTCGCCGTCGGAAAGAGGCCGACCTGGCCCGAGTACCCGTACAGCGTGAAGACGCCGTCCGCGGTCAGGTCGAGGCTCAGCGGCGCGACGTACGAGGTCCAGCCGGACTTCGACGGCAGGGGGCCCTGGCTGATGACCTGTCCGTTCGAGTCCCAGAGCTGGATCCGTGAGAGCTGAGAGATCTTCCCCGCCTCGATGCGCTCGCCGATGATCCGGCCGTTGTCGGCGGCGGCGACCGTTCGCCACTCGTTCTCGCCGCTGCTGCAGTCGCTCCTTGCGCGACCCGTCGAACGTCGAGACCCAGACCTCGTTGCCGTCGATATAGGCGATCGAGCCGGCGCCGGCGAGCGGCACGCCGCCGACGATCACTCCCAGCACCAGCCCGCCGAGCGCGGCGCCGAGACGCCGGCGAAGGGTCCATCCATGCGCGGACATGACCGGACTCTACTGCCGCACCACGGCGCGATGGACACTCCGCCGAGCTGGAGTCGCAGCCTGCATGCCCGCGAGGAATAGTGTCGCTCCATGAAGCGCATCGGATGCGTGGTCGTCATCGTCGCCGCCCTGTGCGGCACCGCCGCGCCGAGCGCGTCCGCGGCGGCGAGCGCCACGACGTGCGGCGTCAAGCACGCACGAGCCGCCGCAGCCGCCCGCGATTGCACGATCCGCGGCACCGTGTCGGGCAGGTGGAGCGGAGGAGGCGACACGGTCACGTGGGAGGGGACGCTCGTCCTCGCCCAGCAGTTCAAGACGGCCAACATGGACTTCCCGCCCGCGCAGCCGACGTTCCTGCCGGCGGCGGGCAGCACCGTCGACTGGAAGCTCACCGGCGGGTCCGGTGACTGCATCGACTCGGGCTCCGGCACCGTGGCCCTCGCGGACCTGACGGGCGCGCTCACGATCGACGACCCCAAGGGCGGGAAGTGGTCCTACTCGCTGACCGTCGGGCCGCGTCAGCCGGGCTCGTCGGGGGGACACGTGATGCCCTACACGGTCGCCTGCCCGAGCGGCGCCGGCACGTCGGACGCGGCCCTCTTCGAAGGCATGGTGTTCGGTTACAACGGGTACGCCATCGGGCAGGCACCCGCGAACCTGATCACCGACGGGACGACGTTCGCCGGCGACATCCACACGCCGCCGGGAAACCAGTCGTGGGCCTGGAAGCTGACCGGCGAGGCGTTCCCCCAGAACGTCAGCGACAACGGCATCGCGCTGATCAAGCAGGAGGAGGGGCTGAGGCTCGGCGCCTACGAGGATCAGCTTCACCTGTGCACGATCGGGTACGGGCACCTGATCCTCCCCGAAGGGCGCTGCGGCAGGCGCGGTTCGATGCACTGGACGAAGCACCAGGCGGAGGCGACGCTGCGCCATGACCTCGACAAGCTGATGGAGCCCTACGTCCGCAAGCAGTCGATCAGGCTCGGGATGAACCAGTGTCAGTACGACGCGCTGCTGAGCTTCGCCTACAACGTCGCGCACGGAAAGGGCGGGGAGTCTCCCAGCTGGAAGAGCCTGATGGCCGGGCTCGACCCGTCCACCTGGCAGGGGACGGTCTTCAGCCGCCTGCACGGATACGTGTACGGAAGGGACGGCGCGACCGGGAAGCGCGTGAAGCTGGGCGACCTCGTCACGCGCCGCGAGAAGGAGTCGACGGTCCTCGTGGAGCAGAAGTGCACGTGCGACGGAGTGGCCCCGCCGCGCGTGCGCCACAAGCCCGCTGTGAAGCAGCCCCGGTAGCCGTGCACCGCGCACCGGCGCGGCTGAGAGCCGTAGGATGACCGCCATCATCCGGCTCGCCTGCGTGTTCTGCACCGCATGCCTCGCCGCATTCGCGGTGGCGGTCCCGGCGCGCGCCGCGACGGTTCCGGTCTCCGGCGTCAACTGGAACCTGTCGATGAACTACCTCGGGCTCTACGCCCAGCTGTCGAACGACTGCATCGTTCCCAGCGCGGAGGGGCGGGCGTGGGTCGAGCACGACGCGAAGCGGCCGTTTCGCTACACGAAGGTCTTCGAAGGGGCCACGGAGGTCAAGGGCTCGTTCGACACGGCGGCGAGCGGCGGCTCGATGGCGGGCGTCGCCGGGTTCGATCTGCGGTTCGACCAGTTCAACCGCGGAGCGGGCGCGTTCAGGGTCTCCGGCCTCGGGCTGCGGGCGAGCAAGGGAGGGCTCACCGTCACCGGCCGTGTCGCGAGGACGCGAACGCTGTACGCCCGCTTCGGGCCGCCGAAGCCCCTGCTGCGCGTGAAGCGGCCGACGTCCGAGAACGGGCCGTTCCTGCGCAAGGGCGTCGCGGTGCCCGATACGCTCGTGGTCGCGATGCGCGGGAACGCGACCGTGCTCCCCGCGCTCGCACGGGAGTTCAACCGGATTCGCTGCCGCGGCAGCCATTACACGCAGAGCCGTTCGATCCGGCCCGGAGCCAGGTTCGGCGTCGTGCAGGCGCAGCTGCGGCCCGATGCCGCGGCCGGGGTGGGCGGCTATGTCGAGCTGACCGCCCGCAGGCTCGTCAGCGCCGACGGCTCGATCGCCATCGCGCCCACCGGAACTGCGCGAACGGCCCCGGAGGCGCTGCGCTTCGACCTGCCGGCGGGCCAGCGGACGCCGCTCATCTGCACCGGCGGCTACGGGTGCCGCCCGATCGTCGGCACCCAGCTCCCACTCGGGAACGCCGGCTTCACCCTCTCCCAGCGTGGTCGCACGGTCACGTTCACCGGGCTCAGCGCGGGCTGGGTGGACGACCACTCCGGCGGCGTCACGCCCGTCCTGAGTGCCACGCTCGACGGCACGCCGGGTGTGGTGATGGGCGGCCCGGACGACAACTTCGAGGACCGCGTCCAGACGGCGCTCGGGGTCACGGACCTCATCTATGCGCTGGACCTCGCGGCGCACTTCGCGAAGACTGCCGCCCCCTAGGCCGGAGACCCGGATACCAACAGTGAGCGGCGGCGCCTGGGCGCCGCCGCTCACTCCCGGTCTACGGGACGTTCACCTCAGACGGGTTCAGACGCCGTGAGCCGCATGCCGGTGGCCGCCGTCATGGCGTCGCACCAGCAGGGTCGTGCCGGCGAGCAACAGGAAGCCTCCGAGCATCCCGAAGCCGATCGCGGCCCAGTTGGTCGAGTCGCCCGCCGTGGAGACGGCGGGAGGAGTCGCGACGCGCACGTTCGAGGCAGCGTGGCCGTCCGGTGAGGAGACGACGGCGCCTGTGGAAGAGCGCACGTTGGAGGCAGCGTGGCCGTCCGGTGAGGAGGCGACGGCGCCTGTGGAAGAGCGCACGTTGGTGGCAGCGTGGCCGTCCGGTGAGGAGACGACGGCCCCCTGTCCGCTCGGCGGCGACACCGCGTAGGCGCCCCCGTTGTCGTAGGGCGCGGCGCCGACGGGGGCGGCGAACGCAGCGGCGACGAGCACGGCTGCAATGGTCGATCCTGCAAGGCGTGAGCCGACGTTTCCGATGTACCTCATGATGACCTCCCGATCGATGAACCTGATGTGGTTCACCGTCCCACCGGGGAACGTCCCGCTCCACGTGATGCGCACACTCGGAATGTGCATCCTGCACATAGGCGATACTGCGCCGATGCGAGGCACAGGCTCGCCCGCCAGGCTCCTGGTCGTAGCGATGGCGGCGTTTGCCGCGGCGGCCGTCTCCCCGGTCGGCCCTGCTTCCGCCGCGCCGGGCTTCATCACGCTCGGACAGGTCGCGCCCACCGTCGACAGCCTGGGAGGCGGAGGCTGCGCCCTGCTATGCAACGCGGTTCAGTTCGCCAGCGTCACGAGCCCCAACCCGGGGTATGACATACCATATGACGGCGTCATCACGCGCTGGAGCGTGAAGACCGGCAGCACCGTCAATAGTGCACCCGAATGGGCCCGTCCGCGAACGTTCCGGCCCACGAGCGCGACCACCGCGACATTGATCAGCCAGGGCGCACAAGGCTCGCTGACGACGCCCTCGGAGCAGCCGATGTTCTGGGACCGCATCCCGGCGACCGCCGGCGACGTGCTCGGAGCGCAGTTCCACAGCGGCGCCCTCATCAGCGAGACCGTGCCGACCTACATCGACAACACGGCCGCGGGCGACGTCGCCGCCCGCAACTACGAGAGTCCGGGGCCGGACATCGGCGGAACGACGACCGGCCCAGGCTACGCGAATCAGCGCGTCAACATCAGCGCGCACCTGGAGCACGACAGCGACCACGACGGCTACGGCGACGGATCGCAGGACCTCTGCACCGGCGACGCGACCCATGCGACGACCGCATGCAGCGGGGCGCTATTCGGCAGCGACCTGCAGGGTCCCTACCAGCGGGTCGGATACACCTGTTCGGGCATCGGCTACGCATGCGTCCGCGTACAACTCACCACAGCCGCCGGGACGTCGACCGCCGCGCGGACGGACGGGGTCGTCGTCCGCTGGCGGCTGCAGGGGCCGGGCGCCGGGGACTATCGCATCCGGATCCTGGACCCTGCGACCGGCGGCGGCTACACCTTCGCGCGCTCGTCCGATCCCGTGACGGTCGGCGCCGACGAGGCGCTCCAGACGTTCGCTGCGCGGCTCCCGATCGCGGCCGGCGGGTACGTCGCGCTGACGCCCCCCTTTTCCGTCCCCGAGGCCACGCTGATCACGCCGCCCGCCGGCTCGCGCTTCACCACGCTCAGTGAACCTCCCGCGGACGGCACCGCCGCCACGATCGCCGGAAGCCTCCCCGGCGTCTTCCTCTACGACGCGGACATCGAGCCCGACGCCGACCACGACGGCTATGGCGACGTCACGCAGGACGCATGTCCGGCCGACGCCACCACCCACGGCGCCTGCCCGCCGGCCAGCGCAGCGCCAGGCACCGGCGGCGCCGCGACCACGCCCGGCGGCACGCTCGTGACGACGGCGGCCGCGGGGAAGATCACCGCCCTGCAGCTCCGCTACCCCCGGTTTCGCATCCTTCGGCGGGGCGCCGTCATTGCCGGGCGCCCACACGCAGGCACGGCGCTGCTCGTCACGCTGTCGGCGCCGGCACGGGTCCGGTTCACGGTCCGCCGGCTCGCCGGCGGGGTGCGACGCGGCGGCAGCTGCCGTCCCCCCACCGCCGGGACGCGGAAGCTGCGGCGCTGTACGCGGGCCGTCCTCGTCCACGCGTTCACGCGTGCACTCGCGGCGGGTGCGACGTCGACGGCGTACTCTGGCCGCTACCAGAGCGCCGGTCGCACGCGCACGTTGTCACGGGGCCGCTTCCGGCTCGAGGCGGCGGTCCTGTCGGCCGCGGGGCGCGCAGGCGCGGTGACGACGCGCAGCTTCGCCGTCGTGCGCTGAGCCTGCGCGGGCTCGGCGTCGCTTGTGTTCGGGCGCGCCTGCGTGAAGAATCGCCTCGTGAGGGCGAAGCTGCTTGTCCTGGCGTTGACGGTCGTGGCCATGGTCGCGTCGGCCCCTGCCGCGCACGCGGCCACCCACGTCGTCACGTTCGACGACCAGCCCATCGGCACGACGATCACGAACCAGTACCTGGCCGCCGACGGGGTGGAGTTCACGCAGCCCTCCGACCCGGGTGATGCGCCCTTCGTACAGGACGGAGCCGGTCAGGCGCACTCGGGGACGCACGTCGCCAACTTCGACACCGACCCCTGCTGCGGGGAGAACTTCTCGCCGCGCTTCACGCGCGGCGAGCTGAACACGACGGCGTCGTCGGTCAGCGTCGAGGCGGGCTACATCGGGGCCGCCGGAGCGAACTCGGGGATCCAGCTGATCGGCTACAACGCCAACAACGTCGCCGTCGGCACGAGCGAGCTGGTCACGGTGACCGGTGGCGCTCCCATGACGCACCTCCAGGTCAGCTCCGCGGCGAACGACATCAAGTACTTCGACGTGCAGCAGGCGTACACCGGCGGCGAGGCTTCGGCCCATGACGTGGCGATCGACGACCTGACGATCGTCACCCCGGACGCGCCCCAGCCGCCCGACTTCACCCTCACGAGCGGCACCGGCGTCCTCGACGTGCTCCAGGGACAGTCGCTCGCCGACACGATCCGGGTCAACCGGGTCAACGGCTCGAGCGGCGACATCACGATGAGCGTCAGCGGCCTGCCGACCGGCATGACGGGGACGTTCTCGCCGAACCCGGTTCCCGGCACCACCGGCACCACGACGCTCACGCGTCACCGCCGCGGCGCTCGCGGCTCGCGACGGTCGAACTACAGCAACGTGACGATCACCGGCACGCCGACGGCGGGCGCCGGCCCCGCGCCCCGCACCATCTCCGCGATCGCACGGATCTCCGAGAACTGCACCAACACGGTCCGCTTCGACTACGTCGACCTGCGCGATGCCGGGCTGCCTGCGGAAGACCGGCGCGAACGCCTACTACGCGCTCAACACCGAGGTCCACATCAACGGGCTCGTGCTCACGCCGCGCGACGGCGACCACGTCCTGACCGTCGATCCCGTCGCGCAGAACCATCAAGAGCGACCTGGGCGCCACGTTCTCCGTCACGGTCGCGGGGCACCCCAACGAGCCCGTTCTACTTCGGGCCGATCGACTGGTCGTTCACGACCGACACCACGACGCCCGTCCCGCTCGACAAGAACCCGGTCGGCAAGCCCAAGGAGGTCGTGGGCATCGACATCAGCGGCGATCCCGCATGCTCCAGGGCATCCCGCTCACCGGCATGAAGGTCGTCTTCACCGCATCGGGGAAGGCGGTCGTCACCCCGACGCTGACGCTCGACTTCTTCCCGTTCAACTAGTTCGGCGCGGGCGGGCTCTCGGTCAGCGGCTCGTTCACGACCGACAACGACCACGGCGCGGACTTCAGCGGCTTCGAGATCAAGATCCCCGACGCTCAACATCGTGGCGCTCGAGCTGAAGGACGTCGACATCAAGTACGTGGACTCCGGCACGTTCGCGGGCAGCGCGAAGGTCGTACTCGCCTTCGACGACAAGCTCACCGTCGGCGCCGGCTACGGGATCAAGAACGGCGACTTCGACTTCCTCAAGGGCAGCGTCTCGAACATCAACACGCTGATCGGCGAGCGGCGTGCTACCTCCAGGGCCTGGGGTTCGAGTTCGACACGAATCCCACGACGCTCAACGGGTCAGATCGAGCTCAGCGCCGGCCCGCAGGTCGCCGGGCAAGACGGCGCTGTCGTTCGACGGCGGCGTCACGGCGGTGCTCGCCGACCCGTGGATGCGTCGAGGTCGACGGCGACGCGAAGCTCGGCGGCAAGTACGAGCTGGCGAGCGCGTTCGTGCGCTACTCCTCGTTCGGCCTGTTCGAGTTCGGCGGCCAGGTCCACTGGAAGTTCGATCCGCTCTACTTCGACGGCGCGGTCACCGGCTGGGTCGCCGGAGCGCACAACTTCGACGTCGAGGGCTCCGTGCACGGGTGCGTCGACGTCCCGTGTCTCCCCGACCCGTGCGCGGGCGCGAAGGTCCTGGTCTCGAACATCGGCCTCGCCGGCTGCGTCGAGGCGCTCGGCTACGGCGTCGGTGCGGGCGCCACGTGGGGCGGTGACTTCGACGCGTTCACCGGCTGCGACCTGAGCCGCTGGCGGCCGGTGAGGCCGACCGCGAGCGCCGTCGGGCCCCTCCGGCAGCTTCGACGTGCCGACGCGGCCTGCCGGCGGTGGCGTGGGAGGTCTCGAGCCTGCGCGGCGTGCCACCGGACGTCACGGTCACCGGCCCCGGCCACGCGTCGGTCGCGCTGACGCACGAGCGCCCCTACGTCCACAACGCGCGCTTCACCGCGTACGAGACGGGCAACGGCAGGACCTACGTCGTCGTGCGCGGGCCGGCCGCGGGCCGCTGGACGATCACCAGCACCGGGGGCACGCCGATCACGCGCGTGCGCCAGGCGCTCGGCCTGCCCAGGCCGTCGGTGTCCGCGAAGGTGTCGGGCAGCGGCCGCAAGCGCGTTCTGCGCTGGCACGTGCAGGCCGATCAGCGGCCAGGTGGTGCGCTTCGCCGAGATCGGCAAGGACTCGCGCCACGTCATCACGTCGACGAGCAGGACGAGCGGCGCCGTGCACTTCGCGCCGGCTCCCGGGTCGGCCGGGGTGCGCAGGATCCAGGCGATCGTCGAGCAGGACAGGCGGCCGCGGACGACGCTCACCGTCGGGTCCTACCGCGCTCCGGGGATGGTCCGGCCCGGCCGCGTGAAGGGCGTGAAGCTGACCCGCAAGGGGAGCCGGCTGATCGTCCGCTGGCGCGCGTCGAAGAACGGCTTTCGCCACGCGGTCTACCTGGTGGTGAGCGACAAGCGCCGCCTGATCAGGTACGCCGCGGCGGGCTCGCACTCCGTCTCGTTCAGCGCGATCCCCTCGACGCTCGGCGCGACGGCGACGATCACCGGGCTGACCGCGGGCAACTCGAAGGGCCTGGCCGTCCGCGCGAAGATCAAGGCGATCAAGCCGAAGGCGAAGCCGAAGCCGAAGCCCAAGAAGCCCTGAACGCGCTTCAGGGCGTCCGCGAACCGGCGGCGACGAACGTCGCGACGTCCGCCCCCAGCGCGGCGACGCCCACGGAGGCGATGGCGGTGAGGGCCGCGCGGGTCATGCCTGCTCGACGCGCCGCGGCCACGCCAGCAGCAGGAGCGCAAGGATGCCCGCGAACGCGGTCAACGCGAGCGCCGGGATCGTCATGAACCCGAAGACGTCGATCCACTTGGTCGAGCATGGGGCGCCGATCCGGCAGCCGGCGCTCTCGGCCTCCGGATGGGCCTCGATGTAGAGGTGATAGAGCGCCACCCCGGCGCCGAGCACCGGGAAGGCGATCGCGTACCACACGCCCCCGCGCCGGTCGCGCCGGATGGCGGCGACGAACAGGATGATCACCAGCGGATACATCGCGATCCGCTGGAACCAGCACAGCCGGCACGGGATGAACCCGGCGTGCTCGGAGAAGAACAGGCTGCCCGCGACCGACGTGAGCGCAATCGCGAACGCGATCCACAGCTCGCTGCCCTGCAGCGTCTCACGCACCCAGCCGAGCGCTCGGCGGGCCGCGGGAAGGACGAGCGCCGCGGCGGCGAGCACCGCGAGCGAGCACGACGAGGACGCCGACGACGATCGCGAGCGTCGCCAGGGCCTTGGAGACCGCTTCGGTCAGGCTCACGCCGGCAAACGTATCGTCACGCGTGTCACTCCGGTCAGCCCGCGCCCGGCGCCGCGAACAGGACGGCCGGGTCGGGGCCTGCGTGTTGCTGCCGCCGCCACGCACCCCGAACAGCCGCTTGGCCCAGACGAGCCAGGCGACGATCGCCACGTTCACGACGAGGCCGGCGATCTTGATCGGCGTGATGCGCACGGTCAGCTCGTAGATCTCCAGCGGGATCAGTGCCGACGTGGCGATCACGGTGAGGTACTCGGCCCACGTGCGCTCGCGCCACAGCCCCCACGCCTCGACGCCCTCGAGCACCGCGTAGGCGATCGCGCCGAACAGCAGCGGCTGCAGGTGGGAGCGGCGCAGGCCGGCGAGGCGGTGGAGCCAATGCGTCACGCTGGAGCTCGACGGCTGCGTCGTCGAGCTGTTGAGGCTGTTCAGCAGGCGGTTGGCGAAGTTGTGCAGGCCGCCGAGCTTCAGCTCGATGATCCCCAGCGCGACGGCCGCGAGCGCGAACAGGAGCGAGTGGATCGCCTTGTCGATCGCGATGATCCGCATGACCAGCGCCTCGCGCAGCGCCTCGCCGCGACGCGGCACGTGCACGGCGTGCAGATCGCCGAGGTCGGCGGGGGCCGGAGCGTGCGGCCGTGGCACGTCGTGCCACGCGTCGCAGCGCGTGCAGCGCGCGAGCCGCCGCCCGTCGGGCAGGTCGACACCCAGGCCGGCGTCCTGCGGACGCAGGTCCACGACCCCGGCCGCGGGAACGCTGTGACCGCGCAACCCGCAGACGAGACCCTCGAGGTGCCACTTGCGGGGGACGAGGTTCATCCAGGGTCATTCAACAGGCTTGCGGGTCGCCGCGGTTTGACATCGGCCCGCGCGATGCGAACATACGTTCGTGCGCACGGCGTCGATCCTCCACGCTGACCTGGATGCGTTCTTCGCCTCGGTCGAGCAGCGCGACGACCCGGCGCTGAGGGGGCGGCCGGTCATCGTCGGTCCCGGCGTCGTGCTCGCCGCCAGCTACGAGGCGCGCGCGTTCGGGGTGCACTCGGCGATGGGCGCGGCGCGTGCGAGGCGGCTGTGCCCGCAGGCGATCGTCGTGCGTCCGCGGTTCTCGGCCTACGTCGATGCCAGCCGCGCGGTGTTCGCGGTGTTTCGCGACGCGGCGCCGGTGGTCGAGCCGCTGTCGATCGACGAGGCGTTCCTGGACGTGTCCGGCCTGGAGCGGATCAGCGGCTCCCCGGCGCTGATCGCCGCGCGGCTGCGCGAGCGATGTGCGCGAGCGCGTCGGGCTGGCGCTGAGCGTCGGCGTCGCGACGACCAAGCACCTCGCGAAGGTCGCGAGCAACGAGGCCAAACCCGACGGCGTCCTCGTCGTCGCCGCCGGCGAGGAGCTGCGGTTCCTGCACCCGCTCCCCGTCGAGCGGCTGTGGGGTGTCGGGCCGGCCACCGCGGCACGCCTGCACGAGCACGGCATCGTCACCGTCGGGCAGCTCGCCGCGCTCCCGCCCTCGGCGCTGATGGAGATCGCCGGGGTGGCGATCGGGCGGCGGCTGCACGCGCTCGCGCACAACCGCGACGCACGTCCGGTGCGCGCCGGTCGCGGGCGCGGCGTCGTTCGGTGCGCAGAGCGCGCTGGGCCGCGCGCAGCACTCGCCGGACACGCTCGACGCGGTCCTCATCGCACTCGTCGACCGGGTCACGCGCCGCATGCGCACCGCGGGCCGCATCGGCCGGACGGTCGTCCTGCGGATGCGCTTCGGCGACTACTCGCGTGCGACCCGCTCGACGACGCTGCAGCGCCCGACGGCGACGACCGCGGTCGTGCTCGCGGCGCTGCGCTCCCTGCTCGGTGGGCAGCGCGAGACGATCCAGGAACGCGGGCTCACGCTGATCGGCGTCAGCATCACCAACCTGCGACCGGCCGCGGGCCGCCAGCTCGAGCTCCCGTTCGACGACCGGGGCCGTGCGGCGCTGCTCGACGCGGTCGTCGACGAGGTCTGCGACCGCTTCGGCGCGGCGGCGCTGCGCCGCGCGGTGCTGCTGCGCGCACGCGAGCCGTCGGTCTGGCTCTCGCCCGACGACGTGACGCCCCCGGTCAACCGAAGTTGACCCCCTGCGCCAGCGGCAGCTCGCCGGAGAAGTTGATGGTGTTGGTGGCCCGGCGCATGTAGGCGCGCCAGGCGTCCGAGCCCGACTCGCGGCCGCCGCCGGTGCTCTTCTCGCCGCCGAACGCGCCGCCGATCTCCGCACCGGACGTTCCGATGTTGACGTTGACGATGCCGCAGTCCGAGCCGTCCGCGGCGATGAAGCGCTCGGCCTCCCGCTGGTCGCTCGTGAAGATGCTCGACGACAGGCCCTGCGGCACGGCGTTGTGCATCGCGACGGCGTCCGCGAAGTCCCGGTAGGTCATGACGTAGAGGATCGGGGCGAAGGTCTCGCGGCGCACGATCTCCGTCTGCGCGGGCATGCGGACGAGTGCCGGCTCGACGTAGAACGCGTCCGGCTGCCCGGCGGCGTCGCGACGGCCGCCGCCGGCGAGCACCTCGCCGCCATCGGCCTGCGCCTGCGCCAGCGCCTCGCCCATCGCCCGGAACGCGCGCTCGTTGATCAGCGGGCCGACCAGGATCCCCTCCGCCAGCGGATCGCCGACCGGAAGCCGGGCGAACGTCTCGCGCAGGCGCCCGACGAGCGCATCGGCGACGTCCTCGTGGACGATCAGGCGGCGCATCGTCGTGCAGCGCTGGCCGGCCGTTCCGGCGGCGCTGAACACGATCCCGCGCGTCGCCAGCTCGAGATCCGCCGACGACGCCACGATCGCCGCGTTGTTCCCTCCGAGCTCGAGCAGGCAGCGCCCGAACCGGGCCGCCACCCGCGGCGCCACCTGCGCGCCCATGCGCTCCGATCCGGTCGCGCTGAGCAGGGCGACGTCGGGGCTGTCGACCAGCGCCTCTCCGGCCTGCGCATCGCCGATCACGAGCACGTTGAGGTTCGCCGGCGCGCCGCAGTCGGCCGCGGCGCGATCCAGCAGGGCGGAGCACGCGGCGGCCGTCAGCGGCGTCATCGGCGACGGCTTCCACACGACCGTGTCGCCGCACACGAGTGCGACGGCGGTGTTCCAGGACCACACGGCGGCCGGGAAGTTGAAGGCCGAGATGACGCCGACGACCCCCAGCGGATGCCACGTCTCCATCAGCCGGTGACCGGGCCGCTCCGACGGCATCGTGCGTCCGTCGAGCTGACGCGAGAGCCCGACGGCGAAGTCGCAGATGTCGATCATCTCCTGGACCTCGCCGAGCGCCTCGGACGGGATCTTGCCCGCCTCCACGCTGATCAGGTCGGCGACGTCGCCGATGTGCTCGGTCAGCAGCACGCCGAGCCGCTTGACGACGGCGCCGCGGACGGGCGCCGGCACCGTCCTCCACTGCTCAAAGGCGGTCGCCGGCGGCGGCGATCGCGTCCTCCGACCTCGGCGCGCGATGCGGCCGGGACGTCGAAGAGCTGCTCGCCCGTGATCGGCGACCGTGTCGCGATCGCCGGGCCCGGATCCGGCCGGCAGCGTGGCGCCGCAGCGCTCGAGGCTGCGCCGGGCGCGCTCGCGCAGGGCTTCGGTGGTGGAGACGGTGAGTGACTGCTCGGCGGCCATGAGGCAGACGCTACCGCGCGGGTCTGGAACTCAGCGGTCCAGGTCGGAGATACTCCCGACCGCACGCCAACCACCGCGAGGCCACATGTCGAAGCACCAGGAGCAGATCATCGCTGCCGCGAAAGGGAAGCTGGACGAGGAGATTCTCGGCGCGGCGTGGGGCAAGCCCCGTGGTGCGACCACGGCAGCCGCCGGCGCCGGGGTGATCGTCGGCGAGATCGGGGCCCGCTGGACGGGCAAGCAGCACGAGGGCGCGGACACCGTCGGGATCGAGATCGGGAATCCGGGCGCCGTCGCAGTCACGCCGACCAGCCTCGTGACGATGAAGGTCAAGGTCAGCGCGATGGGCGCCATCAAGGAGGTCGCCGACGTGCTGAGCGTCGTCCCGCTCGCGGAGGTGGACTCGCTCGAGGTGAAGCGCATGGGCATGACGGGCGTCATGCAGATCACCGCCCGCGGCGGCTCATTCAAGCTCGAGGGCAAGCCCGGTGACATGAAGGAGCTCGCCGAGGTCTTCCAGCGCGCCAAGGCCGGCGCCGCGCCGGGCTGATACGCGGGCTACTCGCGGCGATACCAGCGCGGCGACGTGTTCGGCGGCGGCTTCAGGCGCGCGTTGACCACGATCACGCGCGGCTGCTCGGAGGCGACCGCCTCCGCGAGCGCCGCCTCGAACGCGGCGCCGAAGCCGTCGACCGTGACGGCCTCGAGGCCGAACGACCTCGTGAGCGCGGCGAAGTCGGGGCGCACGAGATCGACGCCGAACGGCTCCTCGCCGGCCTGCTCCTGATCGAAGCGCAGCATCCCGTAGCCGCCGTCGTCGACGATGATCAGCGTGAGCGGCGCGCCGGTCTCGGCCACCGTCGCGAGCTCTCCGCAGGCGAACAGGAAGCCGCCGTCCCCGGCCACGCACACCGTCGGGCCGACGCCGGCGAGGCAGGCGCCGATCGACGCCGGGAAGCCGAATCCGAGCGTCCCCCACCCCATCGGATAGGCGAGCTTGCGCGGCAGCGGCACGCGGCGGTAGCCACCGAGCCAGTACCCCGGGATGCACATGTCCACGACGACGACGCAGTCCTCGGGCAGGATGCGGCCCGTGATCTCCAGGAAGCCGGCGGCCTGTGGATCGTCCTCGACGACGGCCGCGTGAACGGCATCGCCGACGGCGCCGAGGCGCGCCCGCAGGTCGTCCAGCGAATCGCGGCGCGCGACGCGCGGCACGAGCTGCTCGACGACCGCGCGCGCGTCCCCGATCAGCGTCACGTCGGACGCGTAGTTCTTGTTCGCATCGGCCTCGTCGACGTTGATGCTGATCAGCGCCGGCGGTGCCGGCAGTCGCCATTGCTGGGTCATCATCGCGTCGAAGTCGGTGCCGACGGCGAGCACCACGTCCGCCTCGTCCCAGAGCCGCCCGACCTCGCGCGCGTGGATCGGGCCGGGGACCGCGCACGGGTGCTCGGGCGCGATCAGGCCACGCGACATGTACGTCGTGACCACCGGAGCCGCCAGCGCGGCGGCCAGCTCACCGACCGCCTCGCCCGCACCCGCGCGCAGTGCGCCCCCGCCGGCCCAGATGAGCGGCCGGTCGGCCGCGTCGAGCAGCCGGGCCGCGTGCGCGAGCGCGTCCGGATCCGGCGCCGGGGCCGATCGCCGGCGCGGCCGCCGGTGAGCGGGAGAGCCGGTGTGGCGCTCGAGAGGAAGTCGGTCGGGATCCCGAGATAGACCGGGCCGCTGGACGCGGCCTGCGCCAGCTTCGCACCGTCCAGGACAGCCGAGCCGATCTCATCGGCGCCCTCCACCCGCCGCGCGGCCTTCGTCACCGGCCAGCGAACATCGCCGCCTGGTCGCGCGTCTCGTGGAGCACGCCGCGGTAGACGCCGGGCCGCCGGAGCGCGGCGGGAATGTCCGTGGCGATGACGAGCACCGGCGAGCCCGAGGCCATCGCCTCGCCGGTCGCGCCGAGCGTGTTGGCCGCCCCGGGACCGGTCGTGACGAGCGCCACGCCGAGCCGGCCGCTCGCCCGCGCGTACCCGTCCGCGGCGTAGACCGCCGTCTGCTCGTGGCGGACGCCGACGAGGCGAATCGACGACCGCGAGAGCGCCTTCCAGATCGCGAGGTTGTGGACCCCCGGGAGCCCGAACACCACGCCGACCCCGAGCCGCTCCAGCGCCTCGACGAGGCGCCCGGCTCCGGAGACGGCCGGCGCCTCAGACGACATTGAACTCCGGCCGGTGCGCGGCGTCGTCGAAGCGATCCGCGCTCAGCGGGGTGATGTCGACGAACGTGGGACGACCCAGGACGATGTCGCGCAGGATCTCGCCGACGGCGGGACCCTGCAGGAACCCGTGACCCGAGAAGCCCGTCGCGTAGATGAACCGCGACATGCCGGTCGCCTCTCCGATGATCGCGTTGTGGTCGGGCGTCATCTCGTACAGCCCGGCCCAGCCGCCGCGGATGCCGGCGTCGGCGATCAGCGGCGCGCGTCGCGAGGCGGCGGCGATCAGGCCCGGCACCCAGTCGTCGGTCGTCGAGACATCGAACCCCGGCTGCTCATCGGGGTCCGACATGCCGAGCAGCAGGCCGGGGCCCTCGCGGTGGAAGTAGAACGTCGACTCGAAGTCGATCGTCATCGGCAGGGCGGCGGGCAGCCCGGCGATCGGCTCGGTGAACAGGATCTGGCGCCGCAGCGGCGTGACGGGCAGGTCCACGCCCACCATCCGGCCGCAGCCACGCGACCACGCGCCCGCCGCGCAGATCACGGTGTCCGTCCGGATCGCGCCGTGCTCGGTGACGACCTCCCGAATCTCGCCGCCGGCCGTCGTGATGTCGAGCACCTCGCAGCCCTGGCGGATCTGCGCACCATGGGCGCGAGCGCCGGCGGCGTAGCCCTGCACCACGGCGTCGGGTGTCGCGTGCCCGTCCTGCGGCGAGAACGCCGCGGCGAGGATGTCGTCGCCGTCGAGCAGCGGGCACAGCTCCCGCGCCTGCGCCGGGGTGATCATGCGCGACGGGACGCCGTACTCGTTCTGGAGCGCGACGCTCTGCTCGAAGACGGCGACGTCGGCCTCGCGGGCCAGGACGAACAGGTACCCCACCTGCCTCAGATCGATCTCCCAGCCCGGCCGCCGGCCGAAGTCACGAAACGCCGCGAGGCTGCGATGGGCGATCTGGATGTTGAGCGCGTCGGAGAACTGCGCCCGCACCCCGCCCGCCGCACGGCACGTCGAGCCGCTGCCGAGCTCGGCCCGTTCGAGCAGCACGACGTCCACGCCGGCCTCCGCGAGGTGGAAGGCGGCGCTCACGCCCATGACGCCGCCGCCGACGATGACCACCGAGGCGGAGTCCGGGAGCGGTGCGGTCGGACGCGGCATCCTCACCCGTCAGCCCAGGCGCGTCAGGAACGCCTCGAGCTCCGTCGCGAAGACGTCGTTGTCGTCGCCGGCGACCATGTGCCCGGCAGCGGCCACGTCGGCGGCCTGCGCGGTCGGGATGCGGCGCAGCATGTCCGCCATGCCGTCGTCGCTGACCACGTCCGAGTGCGCGCCGCGCACGATCAGCGTCGGGATCGTCACGTGCGCGGCGGCGGCAGCCAGGCGCGCGGGATCGATCTGGCGCTGGGGCTCGTCGCCGATGCGGATGAACGCCGGATCCCAGTGCCAGCGCCAGCGCCCGTCGGCGCCCTGCCGCACGTTCTTGCGCAGGCCGTCGAGACGCTTGGGCCGCGGGCGCAGCGGGTTGTACTCGGCGATCGCGTCGGCGACCTCGTCCAGGGAGGCGAAGCCGTCGGGGTGGGCGCTCATGAAGTCGCGGATCCGCTCGACCCCGGCCCGCTCGACCTGGACGACCACGTCGACGAGGACCAGGCCGCGGGCCAGCCCGGGATGCTCACCCACGGCGGTCAGCGCGGTGATGCCACCCAGCGACGCGCCCACCAGCACGACCGGCTCGCCGAGCGACCCGACGAACGCGACCAGGTCCTCGACGAAGCCGTCGAGCGAGTAGTCCTCAGCGGGATGCCAGTCGCTGTCGCCGTGGCCGCGGGCGTCAAGCGCGACCGCCGTCCAGCCACGCGTGGCCAGCCGCTCCGCGGTCCGGCCCCATGAGTGGCGCGTCTGGCCGCCGCCGTGCAGCAGCACGACCGACAGGCGACCATTCCCCTCGCCCTCCCAGCGATCCCCCGCCAGTCGCACGGCGCCGGCGTCGAAGTCGAAGCGCTGCGCACGCACGGTCATCGTCGTCCGCAACCTAACAACCCCTGCGCCGCGAGCACCCGAGCGCGCGGCATCATGGATGGATGCCACCAGGCCGCGGAGCGACATCGACATGCCGGCGGGCCACCGCCTGCCTGGTCGCCGCCGTGATCGCGCTGGCCGCGACGGCTCCGGTCGCGACGGGCGGTCCGGTCGCCGAGCGCTGCGTGGCCGGCAGCGTTCCGGTCGTCGTCGGAAGGCACGCGCTGCTCGTGCGCAGGGCCTCGTCGGGCGGCCGGGCGGAGCTGTCCGCCTGCAACCGCGGGTCCCGCGGCGCCATCCGGCTCGGGGCGACGTACGGGAACGGCCTCAGCCCCAGAGCCCACGCTCGCGCCACGCTGCTCGCAACCGCGATCGGCGCCGGCGTCGTGGCCGCGGGGTTCGAGGTCGTCACGAGCGGCTGCCTCTACGAGCGCGGCTGCGCCGAGGTTCGCAGGCAGGTACTGCGGATCGCCGACACGCGAGCCGGAACGCTGAGGCGCATCCCGCTCCACGGAACGCTGAGCGCGCTGTCGGTGGACACCGGCGAGCTGACGACGTTCCGCGTGGACGAGTTCACCCGCACGTCCACCTACCGCACGGCGGCTAGCGCGGGCAGCCCGATCGAGCTGCTCCGCCGCGTCGCCACACGGGTGCCGGGGACCGCAGCACGGATCGGGCGGGTGGGACGCGAGTAGCAGGAGAGCCCGCGTCCCACCCGATCCCAGCAGCGGTCGAGGAGGAGACCATGCCCGCTGCGACGCGCGTCTGAACCCGCGCGTTCCACAACCAGCAGGGGGAGGGTCCAAGCTCCATGACTGGTCGCAGGCTGAGGCGGGAACACTTGCATACCAGTATGCAGGTATGCAAGCCTGCGGGTATGGACGACCTGAAGCTCAGCGCGATCCGGCGGCGCTCGAGCCAGTCGACACCCGGCCAGGTCTACGCCCAGCTGCGCGATGCGATCGTCCGCACGGAGCTTCAGCCCGGGCGCCGGCTGTCGGAGAACGAGCTCGCCGCGGCGCTCGGGGTCAGCCGCACGCCGGTGCGCGAAGCACTCGCGAAGCTCCGCGATGACCGCCTTGTCGAGGTGGTGCCGCAGCTCGGCACCTTCGTCGCACGGATCGACCCCTCGGCGGTGGCCGATGCCCAGTTCATCCGCGAGGCGCTGGAGTGCGCGGCGGTGCGGCTCACGGCGGAGCTCTGCACCGAGGACGACCTGCGCATCCTCGAGGAGAACCTCAGCGCCGCAGCAGCGCGCGCTGGAAGGCGACGAGCACGAGGTGTTCTACGCACTGGACGAGTCCTTCCATCAGACCCTGTGCAACCTCAGCCGTCATCCGTCGGTGTGGCCGATCAGCCAGCGCGTGAAGGGCCACCTGAACCGCGTGCGCCGGCTCAGCCTGCCGATGCCGGACTACCTCGGGGCGATGGTCGACGAGCACCGCGCCATCGTCGAGGCGGTCGGGCGCCATGACCCCGATGAGGCGGAGATCGCCCTGCGCTACCACCTGCGCATGGTGCTCCGCGAGGTCCCGGCGATCCGCGCCGCCCACCCCGGCTTCTTCGAGGACGCATGAGGGTCACCCGCTGCTTCGCCTTCCTGGACCTCTGCGGGTTCAGTGCGTACACCGAGGCGCACGGCGACGACCAGGCCGTCGTCGTCCTCGCCCAGCTGCGAACCGTGCTGCGCACCGCAGCCGAGCGGCGCGGCGTGCGCCTGACCAAGTGGCTCGGCGACGGCGCGATGCTCTCCGGCATCGACCCGACGGAGGTCATGGCCTGCAGCCTGGAGACCAGCCAGCGCCTGGCCGGCGACTGCCCGCTCCCGCTGCGCGGCGGGATCTGCGAGGGCAAGGTGATCATGTTCGAAGGCGACGACTACGTCGGCGGGGCGGTCAACGCGGCCGCGCGCCTGTGCGATCTGGCGCAGCCCGGCCAGCTGCTCACCGCCGACCTCGGGGACCGCGTCCCGGTGTGGGCACAGCTGCGCACCATCGACGCCTTCACGATGGATCCGCTCGCCACGCCACTGACGATCGGCGAGCTGGTGCTGCGGCCCAGCAGCAGCGGTCAGGTCGTCGTCGACCCCGTGTGCGGGCTCGCGCTGGATCCCGAGTCCGCCCTGCTCCTGCACGACCTGCGCTTCTGCTCGACCGGTTGCGCGGCGAGCTGGGAACCCGAGCGCGCGGCCTGACGCTTCACAGCGCGACAACGACGCCTCCGCCGATGGGGCCTACGGTCTAAGGATGCTCACTTCTGAACACGACGCCCCACCCGACGGCCTGAGCGCCCTGCAGAACGTGCGCGACGTGGGCGGGCTGCGTGCCGGCGAGCGGCGCGCGGGTGCGCCCCGGCGTGCTGTATCGCAGCGACGCTCCTCGTGCCGGCGACGACGCGCCCGCGCTGAGCCCCTGGCCGCCGCGGCACGTCTTCGATCTGCGCTCGGCACGCGAGGTCAACGGCACGCCCCATCCGCTCGCCGGCCCCGGCGTGACCGTGCTCCACCGCCCCGTCTTCGCCGACGCCGATCCGGTCAAGATGACACGGGACGCCGAGACCGACGTCGTCTCCCTGGACGCCGTCTACGAGGAGATCCTGGAGCGTTCCGGTCCGCTGATCGCCGAGATCACGTCGCGGCTCGCCGACGGCGAAGGGCCGGTGCTCGTGCACTGCGTCGCGGGGAAGGACCGCACCGGCGTCGCCGTCGCCGTGCTGCTGGCAGCCGCCGGTGTCGACCGCGACGAGATCATCCGCGACTACGTCCTGACCGAGCAGCACGTCGACGCGATCATCACCCGCATCATCGCCGGCAGGCCTGCAGAGGATCGCGTCGAGCTGCGCGAGCTGATGACCGGGCCCCACGCCGACCTCATGCGATCGCCCACCGAGGCGGTCACGCTCGTGCTCGACGCGCTCGACTCCTGGCCCGGCGGCGCCGCGGGCTGGATGCGCGCGCAGGACGTGCCCGACGCGACGCTGTCGCGGATGCACCGGCGGCTGATCGACGGCTGACTCTCAGCCCGTGGCCTGGCCCACCAGCGCCCCGATGCCGGCCGTCACGGCCATCGCCACCGCGCCCCACACGAGGACGCGCATCGTGGCCGGCACGCGCCGTGCGCCGCCCGAGGCGGGCTCCGGTGTCGCCCAGCAGGGCGAGCGCGATCAGCGTGACGACGACGCAGGCGGCTTCGCGCACCGACGCCGGAGCGACGCCGATCGCGACCAGCGGCAGGATCGCCCCGGCCGAGAACGCGAGCGCGGACGTCCAGGCCGCCTGCAGCGGACGTGCCCGCCGTCGCTCCTCGAGGCCGAGCTCGTCACGTGCGTGGGCCGCCAGCGCACCCGCCTTCGTCAGCTCGACCGCGACCCGCTGCGCCAGGTCCGCCGGAAGTCCGCGGCTCTCGTAGATCTCGGCGAGCTCGCGCAGCTCACCGCGTGGATCATGGTCCAGCTCGCGCTGCTCGAGCCGCAGGTCCGCGTCCTCGGAGTCACGCTGCGAGCTGACCGAGACGTATTCGCCCGCGGCCATCGACAACGCGCCCGCCGCAAGCCCGGCGACGCCGGCGGTCATGATGGCGCTCCCCGAAGCGCCGGAGGCCGCGACGCCGAGGACGAGGCTGGCGGTGGAGACGATCCCGTCGTTGGCGCCGAGCACGGCGGCCCGCAGCCAGTTCGCGCGGTGGCTGAGGTGGGACTCGGGCGGTGCGATCTTCTGCTGGAGCATCGGGAGCCTGACGGTACCCCCTAGGGAGGAGTGGCCGCCGCGGGGTCGTCCGCCGCGAGGGCGGCCGCGGCGACGACGTTGCCCTTCTGCTCGTACCAGCGGATCGCCTCGTGGACGGCGGCCGCCGACTCGTCCGGCCTCCCGGCGAGGCGCAGGATGTCGCCGAGATCGGCCAGGGTTCTCGCGCGCAGATCGAGGAAGTCCGTGCCCGCCCCGATGGCCACCGCCTCGCGGCAGAGGCGCTCGGCTTCGGCGAGGTCACCCCGGCGCGCCGCGACCATCGCCCGGACTCGCCGCCATTCCGACTGCGCGTCGGCGTCCTCGGGCACCGTGAGCCGCTCCGGGCGCCAGCGTTCCGTCATCTCCAATGCCTCGACGTCGCGTCCCTGCGCCAGCACCGCGTCGGCGAGCATCGGGGCGACGCTCGAAAGGAAGCTGAGCTCGCCGATCCGCTCGAGCCGCTCGCAGGCGGGACGCAGCACGCGCTCGGCCTCCGCGGTGTCGCCGCTCAGGCGCGCCACGTACGCGGCCGCGGGAGCGACCTCGGCGTCGAGCATGAACTGACGGCCGAGCCGCTGCGCCAACGCCGTCGCCTCGCGGATGAGCTCGCGAGCAGGCTCGAAGCGCCCGCGCATCGCCTCGAGATGCGCGCGGGTGACCAGCAGGGCCACCTCCAGGCCCCCGTTCGCCGTCGCGCTGCGGCGGATCTCCTCGCATCGCTCGAGCGCCTCGCCGACCGGCATCGGACCGAGGCGCATCGCCACCGCCGTGTAGCGCAGGCACTCCGCCTCCTGACCCCGGTCGCCCGCGTCGCGCGCCAGCAGCGCCGCGCGCTCCAGATCCTCGAGCGCGGCGGCGGCCTCCCCCTCCCAGAAGCGCAGCCTCCCCGCGAGGCCCAGCGCGCGTGCCAGCGAGACATGGTCACCGGCCTCCTCGAAGATGGGCGTCGCCGCCTCGATCTCGCGCAGGACCTCCGCCTGCCCCACTCCCGTGTCCGCGGGGCGGTGGAACCGCAGGTTCGCGAGCGCGACCGCCGCGTCCGCGGCGACGGCGCGCTCGCCGGCGGCCCGCCCCTCCTGCACCGCCTCGGCGAGGACCGCCTCCGCCCGCTCGCGCCGGCCGGCGGTTCGCAGCGCCCGGCCCAGCGGGGGCAGCAGCGCGAGGCGCCGGGGGTCGCCCGCAGGGAGCAGGGCGGCGGCTCGCTCGAGGAGCTTGAGCGCCGCGTACGTGTCGCCGCGCGCGTCGGCGCGCCTGCCGGAATCGGCGAGGCACAGCGCGGCTCGCGTGGCCAGCGCCCGGGCACGCTCCCCCACCGGGCCGAGCGCGTCGAGCGAGCGATACGCCTGCTCGAGGTGGTAGCCCACGATCTCCTCGAACTCCTCGCCGCGGCCCTCGAGCCAGTCCGCGAACCGCTCGTGCAGCTCCGCTCGCAGGTCCTTCGGGATGCGCCCGTAGGCGGCGTCACGGATCAGGATGTGCCGGAACCGGAAGGCGTCCTCGAGCGTCTCGTGCGGCCGGATCAGCTCCTTGCGGACGAGCGTCGCCAGGCGAGCTCCCGGCGGCCGCTGCCCGTCGGGGGCGACCGCGGCGAGCGCATCCCATTCGAACTCCAGCCCGATGAGCGACGCCCGTTCGAGCACCTCGCGCTCGTCGCCCGGCAGCTCGTCGAGACGCGCGGCGAGCAGTGCGTGGATCGTCGGCGGCAGCTCCGCGGGCTCACCGTGGTCGGCGAGTGCCGCGAGGAGCTGCTCGACGAACAGCGGATTGCCCTCGGCGGTCCGCCGGACCTGGGCGCGGGTCTCCTCCCGCACCTCCCCGCCGGCGGCGAGTCCGCCGATCAGCTCGTCGGACTCGGCATCGGACAGGGGCTGCAGCGTGATGGTGCCGTTCGGCTCGCGGGCGCCCCAGCCCGGACGCGCGTCGAGCAGCTCCGGCCGGGCGAGGCACACGAGCAGGATCGGCGCGTCGCGCGTCCAGTCGACGAGGTGCTCGAACAGGTCGAGGAGCGTCGGCTCGGCCCAGTGGATGTCGTCGACGACGAGCGCCAGCGGACGGTCGCGGGCACGCTGTTCGAGCTCCTTGCGCACCGACCAGAAGATCTCCTCCGGCGCCGCCGCCGCGAGGGCCGCGCCAAGCTCGGCGTCGGCGCCGGCCGCGCGGAAGATCTCGACC
Source organism: uncultured Solirubrobacteraceae bacterium (assembly GCA_963781935.1). Classification (GTDB taxonomy): domain Bacteria; phylum Actinomycetota; class Thermoleophilia; order Solirubrobacterales; family Solirubrobacteraceae; genus F1-60-MAGs163. Next base: position 385,536 of record CAWAHX010000003.1, on the reverse strand, counting down.
AGCGGCCAGTACGTGATGCCCTCGCCGTATGGGAGGCAGCGCCCCACCAGGACCGTCGCATCCCCCGCCAGCGCCGCGCCGAGCTCGTGGGCGAGCCGCGACTTGCCGATCCCTGGCGGCCCGATGACCGTGACGAGCCGGCAGCGTCGCTCGCCGATCGCCGCTTCGAACGCCGCGCGCAGAAGCTCGAGCTCGCGGCGGCGGCCGACGAGCGGCGTGTCGAGATGGCGCTCGATCGCCGGCGCGCCGCCGTGGACCGCCAGCAGGCGGAACGCGCCGACCGGCTGCGCCTTGCCCTTCAGCGTGAGCGGCGCCACCGGCTCGGCGTCGATCGCCCCGCGGGCCAGGGCGCACGTCGGCTCGCCGATCAGGATCTCCCCCGGACGCGCGGCCTGCTCGAGGCGCGCCGCGACGTTGACCGCATCCCCCGTCGCCAGGCGCTCCTGCGTGCCCGCGACGACCTCACCGCTGTTGACGCCCGTGCGCACGAGCAGCGAGACGCCGTAGTCGCGCTCGAGCTCGCCGTTGAGGACGACGAGCGCGTCGCGCAGCTCGGCGGCGGCGCGCAGCGCGCGCAGGGCGTCGTCCTCGTGCATCGTCGGCACTCCGAAGACCGCGACCACCGCATCGCCGATGAACTTCTCCACCGTCCCGCCATGGCGCTCCAGGCATGCCCTCGCGGTGTCGAAGTAGCGCGCCATCACGCGCCGGAACGACTCGGGGTCGAGCCGCTCTCCGAGCGCGGTCGAGCCGGTGACGTCGGCGAACACGACGGTGACGGTCTTGCGCACCTCCCGAGCTCGCGCGGGAGCCAGCGCGGCGCCGCACCCGCCGCAGAAGCGTGAGGCGTCCGGATTCTCGTGTCCGCAGCTCGCACACGTGAGCATCGGCGAAGCGTACGCTGGCCGGGGTGATGTCCGAGCGATTCGACTTCCTCGCGGAGCTGGACGACGACGAGCTCGCCGAGCTGCGCGGCGTCGGGACGACGCGCCGGCACGCGCGCGGGACCGCGCTGTTCCACGAGGGCGACGACGCGGGCGCCGTGCTCGTGATCCTCACCGGCCGGGTGAAGGCGACGCGCACGAGCCCGGAGGGGAAGGAGATCCTGTTCGCCCTCTCCGGCCCGGGCGAGATCGTGGGCGAGCTCGCGGCGATCGGCGAGGAGCCGCGCGGTGCGACGGTCACCGTCGTCGAGGACCTCGAGGCGCTCGTCGTCCCGGGCTCGGCGTTCCGCGCGTGGATGGATCGCCATCCGCGGATGGCGATGGTGATGTGGCGGGTGGCGGCGGCGCGGCTGCGCAGCGCGGACGGCGACCGGCTCGACTTCGCCGCCCACGACGTGACCGGGCGCGTCGCCCGGCGGCTCGTGGAGCTCGCCGACGAGCGCGAGCCCGCCACCGACGGCGCGATCGCCATCGAGATGACGCAGGAGGAGCTCGCCTCCTGGGCGGCCGCCTCGCGCGAGGCCGTCAGCCGGGCGCTGCTCACCCTGCGCGAGCTCGGCTGGGTGCAGACGCATCGCGGGCGGATCGTCGTCAGCGACCTCGCCGCGCTGCGCCGCTACGCCGCCGGCGCTGTGTGACGGATTCACGCTGCGGTCGTTGCGCATGGCGTGGAGCGGCCGGGCGCGCGCTGGGACGGTGGACCGATCAGCAGGTTCACCGAGCAGGAGGTCACCATGAGGTCCCTGAGCACGACGATCGCACGATTTGCAGCACTGGCCCTCGCGACGGCGCTGATCGGCGCCGCGCTCGCGAGCCCCGCCGGTGCCATGCCGGTCAACAACGTGCGCGGCGGCCCCGCCACGCTGGGCGCGCACCGCATCGTCCACCGGAGCCCGTCGACGGCGACGCGCCATGCCGCGCAACCGAGCACGACGGGAACCGACACGCCGTGGCTCGCCATCGGACTGGGGACGCTCGGCGTCGTGGCCCTGCTCGCGGGCATCACGATGTTCGCGCGCCGGCACGACGAGCATCCCGGTGCCGCCCGAACCGCCTGAACGGGGGACGGTCGGCCTGCGGCGCGCTGTCAGCGCCGCAGGTCGACCGACAGGTCCGGCGTGCTGAGCCGCACGTGGCGAGCGCCCGGGTACTCCATCGCCTGCGTGATGAGGTCGGAGAGCGAGTCGCGCAGCAGGTAGTCGCGCTTGAGGGGCCCGGCGGCGCGGGTCGCCTCGATGTCCTCGACCGGCGCGAAGTGACGGCGGAACAGCTCCTCGTCGGAGAGATCGCGCCCGCCGTACTCCTCGCGCACCTCCTCGAGCGTCTTGTCCGGGCGCTCCCAGCCGGTCAGCGATCGCCCGCGGGGCGTCGAGAGGATCCGGTCCATGACGTCCGGGTCGATCGGCGCGGGCGGCTGCCCGTAGGCCCCGAGCACGTAGAGGGCGACCTCGTCGGTCGTCTGCGCGTAGCGCTCGCCGGTGATGATGTTGAGGACGGCCTGCGTGCCGAGCAGCTGCGAGAACGGCGTGGCCGAGATCGGGTAGCCGAGCTCCGGCGCGCACGCGCGGGATCTCGTCGAGCACCGCGCGCAGCTTGTCCTCCATCCCGTGCTGGGCGAGCTGCGCCTTGAACGTGCCGGTCATCCCGCCCGGGAGCTGGTGCTCGTACATCCGCGCGTCGTACTCCTCGCAGACGCCGATCGGATGGCCCTCCTGGCGCGCGACGCGCTCCAGGTGGGTCGCGACCGGCGCGAGCGTGCGCGCGTCGATGTCGTGCGTGTGGCCCGCGGTCTCGAGGTTGATGAGCGTCATCTCCGTCGACGGCAGCGACGGTCCGTTGGCGACGGGCAGGCTGCAGGTGTGCAGGCGTCGCACGCCCGCGTCGACGCCGATCAGGTAGTTGACGGGCGCGAGGCCGGTCGTGTTGTGGCAGTGCAGCTCGACCGGCACGTCGCCGGCCGCCTCGACGATCGCGGGCATGAGCGTGCGCGCGCGCTCAGGCGTGAGGATCCCGGCGGCATCCTCGACGTAGATGCCCGCGGCGATGCCCCACGACACCATCACGCGCACGCGCTCGGCGAACCACTCGTCGGTGTGCACGGGGCTGATCCCGTACATCACCGCCGGGAAGGGCTTGCCGCCCGCGTCGTGGACGACGCGGGCGCGATGCTCCATCTCGGACATGTTGAACAGGCAGTCGTAGATCCAGTAGCCGTCGATGCCGAGCTTCTCGATCGTGTACCGCGAGATGAAGTCGAGGATCGAGTACGGGGAGATCCCGTAGCGACCGGTCGATGACGGCCGCGTCCCGCCGCGGACGCGCGTGTTCGGCAGACAGCCGCGCATGTGGGCGTACGCCTCGAGCGGATCCTCGCGCATGTAGCGCAGCAGGACCGAGAAGAACGAGCCGCTCGGGAGCTCGACGTTGTAGTACCCGGCCCGGTCGATCGGCAGGCCCGACCGCGGTCACCATCCCGGCCCGCAGGCGCATGCCCCAGAGACTCTGCACCCCGTCGCGCAGGCTCTGATCGACGATCTCGACGTGCGCCATTGCGGCGATCCTAGAGCAGCGATCGATGAGTTCTCGCCACCTCGCCGGTCTTCTCCTGTAGGAACCGAATGACACGAAAGGAGCGATCCGGATGACCACGATCACACCATGCCTGTGGTTCGACACCGAGGGCGAGGAGGCGGCCGAGTTCTACACGTCGATCTTCAAGAACTCGCGCATCCTCGACGTCACGCAGTACGGCGAGGCCGGCATGCGCGAGGCGGGCACCGTCATGACCGTCACGTTCGAGCTCGACGGGCAGCGGCTCGTCGCGCTCAACGGCGGCCCGCAGTTCACCTTCAACGAGGCGATCTCGTTCCAGCTCCCGTGTCGAGTCCCAGGAGGAGATCGACGAGTACTGGGCGCGGCTGGGCGACGGCGGCCAGCCAGGCCCGTGCGGCTGGTTGAAGGACCGCTTCGGCGTCTCGTGGCAGATCTTCCCGAAGCGGCTGGACGAGCTGCTCGGCGATCCGGACGCGGAGACGTCCGACCGCGTGATGCGGGCGATGCTGGAGATGGGGAAGATCGACCTCGCGGCGCTGGAGCAGGCGGCCGCCGGAGTGGCCGAACCGACGTAGTTGCTGGCGCAACCACTGCTAGGCTCGGTCCGTGCCGTCCGAACGTCGTCCAGTCCACACCGGACTCATCCTGCTGATCGCGTGCGCCGCGCAGTTCATGGTGATCCTCGACGTCTCGATCGTGAACGTCGCGTTGCCGTCGATCCGCACCGCGCTGCACTTCTCCGAGAACAACCTCCAGTGGGTGGTCAGCGCCTACACGATCACGTTCGCCGGGTTCCTGATGCTCGGCGGGCGTGCCGGCGACCTGCTCGGGCGCAAGCGAATGTTCATCGCCGGCGTCGCGCTGTTCTCGCTCGCATCGCTGCTCGGTGCGCTGGCGGCGACGTCGGCGCAGCTCGTCGCGGCGCGCGGGCTGCAGGGGCTCGGGCGGTGCGATCGTCGCGCCGGCCACGCTGTCGATCATCACGACGACGTTCGCCGAAGGGCCTGCTCGCAACAAGGCGCTCGGCGTGTGGGGCGCCGTCGCCGCGGGCGGCGGCTCGGCCGGCGTGCTCTTCGGCGGCGTTCTCACCGACCTGCTGAGCTGGCGCTGGATCCTGCTCGTGAACGTGCCGATCGGGGCGGTGCTCCTCCCGGTCGCCTGGCGCTACATCGTTGAGAGCAAGGGCTCGCTCGAGCACCGTCACTTCGACGTGGCCGGAGCGGTCTCGCTGACCGCCGGGCTGATCGCACTGGTTCTGGGCATCGTGAACATCGAGCAGTACGGCTGGGGCTCGACCGAGATGCTCGTCCCCATCGGCGCCGGGATCCTCCTGCTGGGGCTGTTCGTGCTGATCGAGCAGCGCTGGGCCAAGGCGCCGCTCGTGCCGCTCTCCATCTTCGCCTCCCGAACGCTCACCGGCGCCAACGTCGTCGTCGGCCTGATGGGCGCCGCGATGTTCGCCCTCTGGTACTTCCTCTCCCTGTACCTGCAGCAGGTCATCGGCCTCACGCCGCTTCAGGCCGGACTGGCGTTCCTCCCGATGACCGGCACGCTGGCCGTGTCCTCGACGCTCGCCCCCCGTCTCGTGGCGCGCCTGGGCGGGCGGACGACCCTCACCGCCGGCATGGGTCTGATCGCGCTCGGCTCCCTGTGGCTGACGCAGATCTCGCCGACCGGCTCGTGGGCGGCGGACGTGCTGGGCCCGTCGGTCGTCGTCGCGCTCGGGTTGGGCCTCGCGTTCGTGCCGGTGACGATCGCCGCCGTGGCCGGCGTCCCGTCCGAGCGGGCCGGCCTGGCCTCGGGCCTCGTCAACACCTCGCGGCAGATGGGCGGCGCGCTCGGGCTCGCCGTGCTCGCCAGCGTCGCGTCCTCGCTGACCAGCAGCTACGCAAGCGATCACGGCGTCGCCGGGCTGAACGGCGCGGCGCTCGTCCACGGCTATCGTGGCGCGTTCGCGCTGGCGGCACTGTTCGCGCTGGCCGGCGCCGCCGCGGCGCTCCTCCTGCTGCCACAGCTTCGGGGCGCCCCTGCCCCCGCGGCCGCCGCCGAGGAGCCCGCGGTCGCCGACGCCCACTGAGCGGGGAGGATCAGCGCGATGCGCAGCGCCCGAGCAGCTGCCGACGTCGGCGCGCCCGCGGACGAGGTCTACGACTTCCTCTCCGATCTGGGAAACCATTGGCGGCTTGCCTCGCGCTGGATCGAGGTCGTGACGCTCAAGCCCGCGACCGGCACGGCGGACGGCGCGACGGTGTGCCTCAGCGGTCCGCTCGGGCTGCGCCGGACCGTGCACACGCGCGTCGACGCCTCCGTCAGGCCAACCGTCGTCCGTGGTCAGGGCAGCAGCGGCCGCACATCCGCCGACGTCGAGTGGCAGATCGCCGAGCGCGGCGAGGGCACCCGGGTCAGCGTCGAGGTGCGGGTGCGCGAGGCGGAGCTGCGCGACCGCGTGATCTGGAGCATCGGAGGCCGGGCGTGGCTCTCGCGCCGCCTTGCGCAGACGCTGTCGGAGCTGGACGAGACGCTCGACGCGCACCACGGCAGCGGCGCGGCGCAGGCGGCCTGGCCGGCAGGCTGATCGAGCGGGCGGCGCTACGCGCCCGACCTGCGCGCCGACCCGGTGATCCGCTTCGTCGACCGTCACTTCGTCACCTGGGCGCTGCTCGGGCTCGCCATCCCGTTCGTCGCGGGCTTCGCGCTGTCCGGGTGGAGCCTCGTCGCCGGGCTGACAGCGCTCGTGTGGGGCGGCCTCGTACGGATCTTCGTGCAACATCACGCGACCTGGAGCGTCAACTCGATCTGCCATCTCTACGGCACGCGGCGCTTCGCGACGGGCGACGAGAGTCGCAACAACTGGGCCGTCGCCTGCATCTCGCTCGGCGAGGGCTGGCATCACGACCACCACGCCTTCCCCACGTCGGCGCGCCACGGCCTGCGCCGTCGGGAGATCGATCCCTCCTACGCGGTCATCCGGCTGATGGAGCGTGCCGGGCTCGCGTCGAACGTCCGCACGCCGAAGCCGGCGGAGATCGCCCGCAAGGACCGGTCACGCCCGAGCCTCGGCCGTCCGGACCTGACAAGCTCCGGCCGATGCGCTGCGATGTGGTCCTCCGCGGCGCGGCGATCACCGCGGTCGGTGAGGAGGCCGCGCACGCCGAAGCTCTCGGCTTCGACGGCGTCGGCGTGACCGAGACGACGGGCAACCCGTTCCTGGCCGCCGCACAGGCGGCACAGTCCACATCGCACGTCCGGGTCTCGACGGCCGTCGCGCTCGCCTTTCCGAGATCGCCGATGGACGTCGCCTACACGGCATGGGATCTGCAGGCGCTCGCCGGCGGGCGCTTCGCGCTCGGGCTGGGCACGCAGGTGCGTGCGCACGTCGAGCGCCGCTACAGCGCCGTGTGGTCCCATCCCGCTGCGCGCATGCGCGAATACGTGCTGGCACTGCACGCCATCTGGGACGCCTGGGAGACCGGCGCCGACCTGCGGTTCGAGGGCGAGTTCCACCGGCACACGCTGATGCCGCCGAACTTCCGCCCGGCGCCCGCGGAGCATGCGCGGCCGCCGGTCCTGCTGGCAGCGGTCCGGGAGCGCATGACAGAGGTGGCGGGCGAGGTCGCCGACGGGCTGCTGGGCCACACGTTCTGCACGGCGGCCGTCCTGCGCGAGGTGACGCTGCCCGCGCTGCAGCGCGGGATCGAGCGCGCCGGCCGCGAGCGCGGCGACGTCGAGCTGACCGCATCGGTGTTCGTCGCGACCAGCGACGAGGAATGGGAGGCCAACCGCCGGCGCATCGCGTTCTACGGTTCGACGCCCGGGTATCGCCACGTGCTCGACCACCACGGTCTCGGCGCGCTGTTCGAGGCGCTGCACGAGCGCTCGCGATCGGGCGGCTGGGCGCAGATGCCCGGGCTCGTCGACGATGACGTGCTGGCGCTGTTCGTCGCGCGCGGCGACGACCCCGCCGCGCTCGCGGCCGACGTGCGCGAGCGTGTCGGCGGCGTCGCCGATCGCGTGTGCCTCGTCGCCGAGGCGGGCGACCCGGCGACGCTGGCCCCCGTGGCGGCGGCGCTGCGCGACTGAGCGCCCGCGGCTCAGGCGGTGGACGCGCCCGCGAGAGCCGCCGCATCCTCCCTGATCAGGTCCGCGGCCTTCTCGGCGATCATGATCGTCGGCGCGTTCGTGTTGCCGCGCACGATCGTCGGCATCACCGACGCGTCGACGACGCGCAGGCCGTCGACGCCCAGGACCCTGAGGCGCGAGTCCACGACGCGGCCGATCGCGCAGCTCGACGTCGGGTGGTAGATCGTCATCGTCTGGTCCTCGATGTAGTCCCACAGCTGATCGTCGCTCGAATCCGGCGCGGGAGCGGTGAACGGGCCGGTGATGATGTCCTTGAGCGCGTCCTGCTGGGCGATCTCGAGTGCCACGCGCGTTCCCACGAGGATCGTCGCGCGGTCCTCGTCGGTGGTCAGGTAGTTGTGCTGGATCCGCGGCTTGACGTACGGGCTCGCCGTGCGCAACGTCACGGAGCCGCGGCTCGTCGGCTTGACCACGCCCGGGCCGAACGCGATGCCGTGCTCGACGGCCGCGCCGAGTCCCTCCTCGTGGAACAGGACCGGTGCCATGTGGAACTGGCAGTCGGGTGCCTCGAGGCCCGGGCGGGTGCGGATGAAGCCCCCGGCCTCGGCGATGTTCGAGGACAGCGGACCGCGGCCCTCGGTCTGGAGCAGCTCGACGTTCTCCGGCGTCAGCGCCGTCATCAGCGACTCGCAGTCGGCCTTCCAGTTGATCAGCGTCATGCAGTGGTCCTGAAGCCCGTCGCCCACCGGGAGGTCCTGCCGGACCTCGATCCCGAACGGCGGCAGCGCCTCCGCGGGGCCGATGCCCGAGAGCATCAGCAGCTGGGGCGACTGATACGCGCCGGCCGACAGGATCACCTCGCGGGCGGCGTGGACCTCCTCGATCGTTCCGGCGTGATCGATCTCCACGCCGCAGGCGCGCTCGCCGTCGAACAGGATCCGCAGTGCCAGCGCGTCGGTGATGACGGTCAGGTTCTCGCGGCCCATGTTCGGGTGCAGGTAGCGGACGGACGTGCTCGCCCGCATGCCGTTCTCCTGCGTCGTCTGGTAGCGGCCGAAGCCCTCCTGGCGCGCGCCGTTGAAGTCCGGGTTGCGCTCGTGGCCCGCCTGCGCGGCGGCCTCGATGAAGGCGTCCGCGGCCGGGTTCATCGAGCGGCTCTCGCGCACGGGCAGCGGACCGCCGACCCCGTGGAACTGGTCCTCGCCGCGCTCGTTGTCCTCCGACCTCTTGAAATACGGCAGGACGTCCTCGTAGCCCCAGCCCTGCGCCCCCATCGCCGCCCACTCGTCGTAGTCGGCGCGGTTCCCGCGGATGTAGACCATCGCGTTCATGGAGCTGCAGCCGCCGAGCATCTTCGCCCGCGGCAGGTACGCGCGGCGCCCGCCCAGGGATGGCTCGGGCTCCGTCGAGAAGTCCCAGTCACGACGGCCCTTGAAGAGCGCGCCGAACGCCGCCGGGATGTGGATCTCGTCATCGGTGTCCGCGCCGCCCGCCTCGAGCAGCCCGACCGTCACGCTCGGATCCTCGGACAGTCGCGCGGCGAGCACGGCGCCTGCAGACCCGGCACCGACGATGACGTAGTCGTACATGAGATTCCTCCTCGTGGACCGAACCCGACGCTACAGAACCGGACCGGGCCCGTGCACGATTTCGCGGGCCCGCTGGTAGCGTCGTCGGCCTCGCATGGCGACCGCCGACGTTGCAGCCGGGCAGGAGACGCAGCGCGAGGGCGCGACGCTGTTCGCGGTGATCGGCGGGCTGATGCTCGTCATGCTGATGGCCGCGCTCGACTCGACGATCGTGTCGACGGCGCTGCCGACGATCGTCGGCGATCTCGGCGGGCTCGAGCACATCTCGTGGGTCGTCACCGCCTACCTGCTCGCGCAGACGGTCGTCATGCCGCTCTACGGCAAGCTCGGCGATCTCTACGGGCGCAAGCTCGTCCTGCAGGTCGCGCTCGTCATCTTCGTCTTCGGATCGATCCTCTGCGGGCAGGCGCAGTCGATGACCGAGCTGATCGCGTTCCGGGCGATCCAGGGGCTCGGCGGCGGCGGGCTGATGGTCAGCGCACAGGCGGCGCTCGGCGACGTCGTCTCCCCGCGCGAGCGCGGGAAGTACTCGGGCCTCTTCGGCGGTGTGTTCGGCGTCGCGACCGTGATCGGCCCGCTGCTCGGCGGCTTCCTGACGAGCGAGCTGGACTGGCGCTGGATCTTCTACGTCAACGTGCCGGTCGGCGCGGTCGCGTTCGTCGTCCTGCAGCGCACGCTGCCGGCGCACTCGACGCGGATCAGGCACACCGTCGACTACCTGGGCACCGCGCTGCTGGCGATCGCGCTGACGTCGGTGGTGCTGCTGACCACGCTGGGCGGCAACCAGTACGCGTGGGGCTCGGCGCTGATCGTCGGGCTCGGCGTCCTCGCGGTCCTGTCGGTCGTCGGCTTCGTCTTCGCCGAGCACCGCGCCGTGGAGCCCGTGCTGCCCAACGTCCTGTGGCGCAACCCGGTCTTCGCGGTCTGCAGCGCGATGGGGTTCATCGTCGGGTTCGCGCTGTTCGGCGCCATGACCTACCTGCCGCTCTTCCAGCAGGTGGTGCGCGGGCTCGACCCGACGCAGTCGGGGCTGGCACTGCTGCCGCTGATGGCGGGGCTGCTGATCACGTCGATCGGCTCGGGCCAGCTGATCACGCGGACGGGGCGCTATCGCATCTTCCCGATCCTCGGGAGCGCGCTGCTCGCGATCGGGCTGTTCCGCTTCTCGACGCTGTCGCCGTCGACGACGACGCTCGTGCTGTCGCTCGAGATGTTCCTCGTCGGCGCCGGTCTCGGGCTGATCATGCAGGTCCTGGTCCTCGCGGTGCAGAACGCGGTCGACTACGAGCTGCTCGGCGTGGCGACGTCCGGGGCGACGCTGTTCCGGACGATCGGCGGCTCGCTGGGGACCGCGATCCTCGGGGCCGTCTTCACCGCCCAGCTCACCGGCAACCTGAAGGCGGCCTTCCCGTCCGCAGCCGGCGCGGGGAAGCTCTCGAGCGGCCAGGTCCAGCCCTCGCAGGTCGCCTCGCTGCCTGCGAACGTCAAGGTGCCCTACCTCCAGGCGTTCACCGATGCGCTCGACACGGTGTTCCTCGCTGCAGCCGGCGTCGCCGTGCTCGCGTTCGCGCTCTCGTGGTTCATCCAGGAGCGCAAGCTCCGCGAGACCGTCACGACCGACAGCATCGGGGAGGCGTTCGCGTCGCCGCGGCCGGCCGACTCGCTGCGTGAGATCGCCCGCTCGCTGAGCCGGCTGGCCGGCCGCGACAGAACGCGGCGGTTCATCGAGCGGGTCGCGGCGGACGCCGGCGTCGACCTCGGCCCCGCCGCCTGCTGGATGCTCTTCCGCTACCTGGAGGTTCCCTCGCGGACGCTCGATGAGCTGCGGGCCATCCACGACGTCCCGCTCGATGTGCTCGAGGACGGCAGGGCGCAGTTGCTGGAGTGCGGATACGTCGAGGCGGGCGCCGACGGCACGACCGTCGTCACGCCCCAGGGCTCGGCCGTCGCCGACCGGCTGCGCGCCGGCGCGCGCGAGCGGCTCGTCGGTCTCCTCGACGGATGGTCGCCCGAGCAGTACCCCGAACTGCAGAAGCTGCTCACGCGCCTGGCCGACGACATCGCCGAGGCGCCGCCCGAGCGGCTGGCCCTCCCCCGGCCCGTCGAGCCGGTGGCGTAGCCTCCAGCGAGAATGCCGCTGAAGCGTGACGGACAGCTCGTCCACAGCGACGGCACCCGCCTGAACGATCTGCCCGAGGGCATGGTCATCCGTGAGCTCGTCACGCATGTCGATGAGCGCGGCACCGTCTGTGAGCTCTACGACGACCGCTGGGGCGTGCACCCCGAGGCGATCGTCTTCGCGTACACGTTCACGATCAGGCCGGGGATGGCGAAGGGCTGGGGGCTGCACCTCGAGCACGACGACCGTTACGCGTTCCTGTCCGGAGAGCTGGAGCTTGCGTTCTACGATGCCCGGATCGTCACAGCGACGGCACCCGCCTAAACGATCTGCCCGAGGGCATGGTCATCCGTGAGCTCGTACGCATTCGATGAGCGCGGCACCGTCTGTGAGCTCTACGACGACCGCTGGGGCGTGCACCCCGAGGCGATCGTCTTCGCGTACACGTTCACGATCAGGCCGGGGATGGCGAAGGGCTGGGGGCTGCACCTCGAGCACGACGACCGTTACGCGTTCCTGTCCGGAGAGCTGGAGCTTGCGTTCTACGATGCCCGTGACGACGTCCGGACCGCCGGCCGCGAGTTCCGGCTCGTGCTGAGCGACTACTCGCGTGCGCTGCTCGTGATCCCGCGCGGGGTCTGGCACGCCGAGCGCAACATCGGCTCGAGCGACGTGGTCGTCGTGAACTTCCCGACGATCCCGTACGAGCACGCGAGTCCCGACAAGTACCGCCTGCCGCTCGACACCGGCGAGCTGCCGGTCGACCTGGGTCCCGCCTGGCGCGGCTGGTAGCCGCGCGGATCACGTCGTCGCGCCGGCGAACTCCCGCACGATCGCCGCGAGGCGTTCGGGCTGCTCCTCCGGAATGAAGGTGCGCGAGTCCTCGATCAGCTCGAAGCGGCCCTGCGGCAGCAGCTCGGCGAGCCGGCGGCCGTGCTCGCGCGGGAAGATCCTGTCGCCGTCCGCCCACAGCACGAGAGCGGGCCGGTCAAAGCCGCGCAGCCGCTCCGCCGCCTCGTAGGTGTAGCGCGTGTCGACCGCGCGAAGGAGTCGTACGAAGTCGCGGCGCACGAGCGGGTTCACGCGGATCGGCTGCGTGTACGACCGCATGATCGCCGGCGGGAGCGGCCGGCTCGTCACCCAGCCGTAGGCGGTCGGGAGCCGCTGGACGAACGCGAACTGCGCCGACCACGCGACGAACGCCATCAGCGCCCGCGAGCGCGCCGCGAGCATGAGGTAGCGCTGGGGTGTCGGCGGGAACTTCTCGAAGGCATCGCACGAGGTCAGCACGAGCCGGCCGATGTGCTGCGGATGCAGGCCGACGAGCGACTGGGCGACGGCGCCGCCGGTGTCGTTGGCGACGATCGTCACGTCGTGCAGGCCGAGCGCCTCGATGAGGTCCGCGACGATCCGCGCCATCCCCGGCAGTGAGAGGTCCGCGTCCGCGTTCAGCGCCAGGCGGTGCGAGCCCCAGGGCAGATCCGGGACGATGCAGCGAAAGTCGTCCGCGAGCCGCGGCGCGACACCGCGCCACAGGTCGCCGTTGACCGCGACGCCGTGGACGAACAGCAGCGCCGGCCCGCTGCCACGCTCGCGGTACTCGATCGTCCCGGCCGGTGTCTGCGCGGCGTGCTGCTCTCCGAGCTCGAGGCTGATCGACATGGCGACGAGTATCGCTGGAACGCGGGCCGGTTTGGGCGTACTCTCGGCCGGTGCGGTCCGGCAAGGTTGCTGCTTGCGGCGGCGATTGCGGTGCTTGCGGGCGCCGGGGTCGCGCAGGCCTCGAGTCCCGCGACCGTCACCGGAACCCTCGGCGGCGCGAAGCTCCCGCGAGCCGCCGACGGCGTTGCGCTCGTCCGTGCGACGAGCCTGATCGACTGGTCGATCGCGGGCACCGCGCGGGTCCCGCGCGGCGGGCGCTACACCCTGAAGCTGCCGAAGGGTGACTACGCGCTCTCGGCGGTCGTAGTCCGCCGCGACGCGGCTCCGCTGCAGAACGCGCATGCCGGTGCGGCTGCGCCCTGGCTGGCGACTGAAGCAGCCGCTCACGCTGAAGCGCGCGAGGAAGAAGCGCAAGCGGGCGGGCGCGCGGCGCAGCGGGACGAACAGCTACGGCTACGCCTACCCCGGAATCGCGTTCGGCGTCGAAGACTTCGACGGCGCGACGGGCGACCTCAAGCTGCTGAACGAGGCCGTCCCGGATCTTCTCGAGAACGAGCTGAACGGCTATACGGTGCGCGGCGACCGCTCGCCGGGCTGCGAGCTCACGCAGGTCGAGATCAGGCGGCGCAAGGAGATCCTCGACGAGATCGCACTCAGCCAGACCAGGTGGGTGGACCCGGCCACGCGGCTCAACGCGCACAAGCTGATCGACCCCGATCTGGTCGTGCGGGGGACGATCACGGTGACCGGGCCGAAGACGGATCAGGCGATCGCCATCACCGCCCGCCTCGTGGACCCGAAGACCGGCGAGATCCGCGGCGCCACGACGCTGCGGACGACCACCGACCACCTGTTCGACGACATCGCACAGCTCGGCCGGCAGGTCGCGCAGGCACTGTGCCATCCGCCGCACGACGCCTACAAGGTCGACCTCAACATCGCCGGCACCTACAACGACGGCACCTTCCGCTCCACGGGCACCATCCAGTCGAGCCTCGTCGCGCGGCTCCAGCCCGCCGGGGCCGGCGGGAAGGACACGTGGACCGGCACCGGCCACGTGGCGTACGCCGATCTCGCGGCCACGACGTTGCAGGGCACCGACTACCTGGACTCCGGGGTCACGGGCGTCCCGGGGCTCCCCGCAGTGCCCGATTGGACGGTCACGATCGAGACCGGCGCGCAGGCCGGGACGCTGACCGTCACACGCTGGGCTCCCCCGGCCGTGGCGAGCTTCACGATCCACGCCGACAATGGCGCGGGCGGCTATTTCCCCGGCACGACCGGGTATCCGGGACCGAGCACGCTGGGCATCGGCCCCGAGCAGTTCACGCTGCCGGTGGACGGCGGCACCCAGCAGGTCGCCGGAGCGACGCCGGGCACGCTCTTCTTCACCAACACGGGGACGCTGACCCTCACCCCGCAGGACAGCTGACGCGCGGGTCCGTCAGGTCACGCGGTGCACCCGGTACTCCACGATCGGCCCCGGGTGCAGACGGCCCTGGCCGACGAACAGCGTCTGGTTGACCCACGCGTAGCGCGGGTCGCCGGTCTCCAGGCGCGGGGCCGTGCGGAAGTAGTGATCCCCGAAGTCGCTCGAGCGCTCGCCGGCGTTCGCCGCATGCGCGGCCTCGGTGTACTCGATCACGCCGAAGTACTGCACGTAGATGTCGGCGCCGTCGTCGGTGTGGATCTGGAGGCGCACGTCGAGCCGCCCCCACCCGTCGGGGCCGACGAGCACCCAGTCGCCGCCGCCCGTTCCGACACGGCCGTTGATCCGCTCACCCGTCACCTCCCCGCCGAGCACCTCGCGGATCCGGCGGTTTCCGAGCGGCCCGGGCCCGATCGGGACCGATGCGTTGAGGACGGCGGTGAACGTGAACTCGTGGACAAGCTCCACGGGGCCTCCTTCGCTCGCGATGGGTCAAGCCGGCCGCACGACGCTACCCGGCTGCCCAGGCGGGGCGAAACGCCGGCCGGCGGGCGGTTGTGGGAATCGTGGACGAGGCGTACGCTCGGGGCGAACCCAACGAGAGGAGAGGTCTCGTGTACGTGCGCGTCGTCAGGTTCACCGATGTGACGGCCGAAAGGGTGAGCAGTCTCCTCGCTCGGATCGAGGAGTCGGACGGTCCGCCGCCCGGCGTGCCCGCCACCGGCCTCCAGATGCTGTTCGATCAGGATCATGGGACGGCCGTCGTCCTGCAGATGTTCGACACGGCCGACGACATGCGCGCCGGCGATCAGGCGTTCGGCGCGATGGACGCGGCCGAGACTCCGGGCACCCGCGCGTCCGTGGACATGTGCGAGCTGAAGCTCGAGCGGACAATGGACGCGTGAGGACGAACCTGCCGCTCGAGGAGCTGGGCACGTTCCTCGATGACCCGCTGCTGGCGGTGCTGGCCACCCTGCGGGCCGACGGGTCGGTCCTGCTCTCCCCGGTCTGGCACGAATGGCGCGAGGGCGGGTTCAACCTGTGGGTCGAGGAGCAGAACCCGAAGGCCCGGCACCTGCGGCGCGATCCCCGGGCGACGATCGTGGTGGCCGAGGCCGAAGCACCGCTGCGCGGGGTCGAGGTGCGGGGCTCCGTGCGATTCGTCGGGGAGGACGTGACCGACACCGCGCGCCGGATCGCGGCCAGGTACGTCGACGAGGACGAAGCCGCGTCCTATACGGAGGCCCTGCGCGGCACCGACGTGATCATCCGGCTGGAGCCCGGCGACATCCGGATCTGGGACTTCGCCGACGAGTACTGACGCGTCAGGTGCTCTCGCCGGCCAGCATGCCCACGTAGTTCTCGGCGAGCGTCGTCGCCGCGGCCTGCGAGCTGCAGACGTACGCGAGCTCTGAGCGCTGCAGCATTCCGCCGAACGCGTCGGCGTTCGGATGGACGTGCAGCATCGAGGTCATCCACCACGAGAAGTGCTCCATGCGCCAGACCCGGCGCAGGCAGCGCTCGGAGTAGGTCTCCAGGCCACGGCGATCGCCGCCTGCGAAGAAGTCCGCCAGCGCCTCGGTGAGCACGCGGACGTCGGCGAGCGCGAGGTTCAGCCCTTTCGCCCCGGTCGGCGGGACGACGTGCGCGGCGTCGCCGAGGAGGTAGAGGCTCCCGTACTGCATCGGACTGGCGACGAAGCAGTGCATCGGATGGATCGACTTCTCCAGCACCGGGCCCTCGCGCAGCACGAACCCGTCGTCGGTCGCCAGGCGGATGTGGAGCTCCTCCCAGATGGCCGAGTCCGACCAGTCCTCGATATGAGCGGCGGGGTCGACCTGCAGGTACAGGCGGCTGAGCTGGGGCGAGCGCAGGCTGTGCAGCGCGAACCCGCGATCGTGCCGCGCGAAGGTCAGCTCGTCGCAGGACGGCGCGGCCCGCGCGAGGATGGCGAGCCACCCGAACGGATACACCCGCTCGAACGTCCTCAGCGCGCCGTCCGGAATCGACCGGCGGCTGATCCCGTTGTAGCCGTCGCACCCCGCGATGACGTCACAGGTGAGCTCCCGCGCGACGCCCTCGTGGACGTAGTGGATCTTCGGCGCCGGCGTGTCGATGCCCTCCAGCCGCACGTCCGTGGCGTCGAACAGCGGCGCGACACCCGCGCCGACCTGGGCGCCGATGAGGTCCTTGACGATCTCCGTCTGCCCGTAGACCGTCATGCGGCGCCCGCCGGTCAGGCCGGCCAGGTCGATGCGGTGGCGCTGCCCGTCGAAGCGCAGCTCGATTCCCTCGCGCACGAGGCCCTCGCGCTGCAACCGCTCGCCGACGCCCGCCTCGACCAGCAGGTCGCTCGAGCCCTGTTCGAGAACGCCCGCCCGAACACGCTGCTCGACGTACTCGCGGCTGCCGGACTCGAGCACGACGCACTCGATGCCCTGCCGGCGCAGCAGCTGGGCGAGCAGGAGCCCGGCCGGGCCCGCTCCGACGATTCCGACCTGGGTGCGGCTGCTGCTCACGCTCATCGCTGCATCATCGCGGACGGCCGGGGACTCGACATCGAACTAGGGTATTCGCGCATGAGCACCGCCCCCCGGCAACTGCACGACGGCATCGGCGGGTTCATCGGCTTTCGCCACGACGCACCCGGCGTGCTGCGCGTCACCCTGCGCCCCGAGCTGATGAACCTCAACGGAATGCTGTCCGGCGCCGTGACCTACGCGATGGTCGACTACGCGATGGGCTCGGCCCTCTGGGCCGTTCGCAACCCGCCCGAGCTGATCGCGACGCTGTCGATCTCGATCAACTACCTGCAGACCGCCCGCGAGGGCGACGTCATCTGCTCGGCGCAGGTCGACCGCCGCAACCGCACCGCGGCGACGCTGCGGGCGACGGTCGACAGCGATGACGGCCGCCTCCTGGCGACCGCCATCGGCTCCTACTCGATCTTTATGCCGAAGCCGGATCCGCCCGCGGCACAACCGGCTTCGCGTCCTGCGGGATCTCACGGGTCCGGAGGTTGACGCGCCAGTTCAGCAGCGGCAGCACGAACAGGAGCAGGCCCAGGGCGATGAGCACCCAGCCGGCGATCGTCGCGACCGTGCCGATCACGGACCAGCCCCACGCGTTCAGCAGGAGGCCGCGCAGCGTCTCGCCACGGAACAGCGTGTCCGTCTGAGCGATCAACGCGGCGTTCTTCGGGTCGGCCCGCGACGCGGTGCTGACCTCGGAGTACGTCTTGCCGCCGGCGACCTCGGAGAGGTGGACGTTGATGAACTTGTCGGAATAGGCCTTGGCCTGCTTGCCGTCGAGGACCTGCTGGCCGGCGTACTGCTTGATCCCGGGGAGCAGTGCCTCGCTGCCCTTGGGCGGGAAGAAGACCTTCTGAGGCGCAAGCTGGTCGTGGACGACCTGGCGGTCGTAATGCCCTCCGACGAGCGCGAGGGCGCCGACGACGATCAGGCCGACGGCGGTGATCGATGCGACCGCGGTGAGACTCGTGACGCGGGCGAGGAATGGACTGCGGGGCGGACTCTCTGACGGAACTGCGGGCATATGGTGCCTTCGGTCGGTGACGGCGTCCGACGACGATACGTGCGGTGGAGAGCACCTCCGTCAGGGCTACGTACTACGGAATTGCGGAGAACTACGGGTGATGACGCGGAGGGCAAAGGACGCGTAGCCTGCCCGTATGCCTGAACCCGCACGCGTTGCACTGCTCGGCTACGGCCTCGCCGGCGCCGTCTTCCACGGCCCGCTGATCGCCTCCGAGCCGGGCCTCGAACTGGCGGCGATCGTCACCCGCGACGAGGGCCGCCGCGCGGTCGCGAGCGCCGCGCATCCCGGAGCCGAGCTGCTCGATCACGCCGCCGAGGTGTGGGAGCGGGCCGGCGAGCTCGACCTCGTGGTGATCGCGACCACGAACGAGGTCCACGCGCCGCTCGCGCGCGCCGGAGTCGACTGCGGCCTGGCGGTCGTCGTCGACAAGCCGCTGACGGCGGACGCCGCCAGCGCCCGGGAGCTCGTGTCATACGCGGATGACGCCGGCCTGCCGATCACGGTCTTCCAGAACCGCCGCTGGGACGGCGACCTGCTGACCATCCGCAAGCTGATCGAGGATGAGCGGCTCGGGAACGTGAGCCGCTTCGTCAGCCGCTTCGACCGCTGGCGACCCAGCGTCTCTGGCGGCTGGCGCGAGGTCCGCACGCCCGAGCACGGGGGCGGGCTGCTGCTCGACCTCGGCAGCCATCTCGTCGATCAGGCGCTGCTGCTCTTCGGCCCGGCCCGCAGCGTCTTCGCCGAGCTGGACGTCCGGCGCAGGGGCGCCAACGCCGATGACGACGACTTCCTCGCCATCGAGCACGAGAGCGGCGTTCGCTCGCATCTGGGCATGAGCGTGCTGACGGCGCAGCTCCCGCCGCGCATGCAGGTCTTCGGCGACGTCGCCTCCTATGTGAAGTTCGGCCTCGACGTGCAGGAGGACCAGCTCGCGGCCGGGCAACGACCCGGTGCGCCGGGCTGGGGGGAGGATCAGCCCGAGCGCTGGGGCACGCTCGGAGGCGACGACGCGAGCGAGCGCGTGCCGACGCTGCCCGGCGCGTACGAGAGCTTCTACCGCGGCGTCGCCGCCGCGCTCCGCGGCGAGGGCGCGATGCCCGTCGATCCGTGGGACGCGGTGCGCACCCTCGAGGTGCTCGACGCCGCGCGCCGCTCGTCGAGCGAGCGCGAGGTCGTCTCGCTCGTGTAGGTCGTCCTACATCTGGAAGACGATCCTCGCCGCGATGCGGCCGGCCTCGACGTCGGCGATCGCCTCGTTCACGTCGTCGAGCGAGCGCGACTCGCGGATGACTCGCGTCTTCCCCGCGGCGTGCAGCTCGAAGACTTCGCGCAGATCGCTGCGCGTGCCGACGATCGAGCCGACGATCGTGATCCCGTTGAGGACGGTCTCGAAGATCGGCAGGGTCACCTCGTTGTCGGCCGGCAGGGCGACGAACACCAGGGTGCCGCCGCGGCGCAGCGAGGCGTAGGCCTGCTCGAACGCGCGCGGCGAGACGGCCAGCGCGATCGCCTGGTCGGCGCCCCCGAGCTTCTGGATCGCCTCGGCCGGATCCTCCTTCGCGGCGTTGACGGTGAACTCCGCGCCGAGCTCGCGTGCCAGCTCGAGCTTCTCGTCGTGGATGTCGACGGCGACGACACGCCCGCCGGCGATCGCGGCGTACTGGATCGCGAGGTGTCCCAGACCGCCGACGCCGAACACCGCGACGAGATCCGACGAGCGCGTCCCGGCGACCTTGACCGCCTTGTAGGTCGTCACGCCGGCGCAGGTGAGCGGTGCGGCGTCGAGCGGGTCCAGGCCTTCGGGCACCTTCACGACGTAGCGCCCGTATGCGACGGCGTAGTCGCCGAAGCCGCCGTCGATCGAGTAGCCCATGTTCTCCTGCTCGAGGCACAGCGTCTCCCAGCCGGAGACGCAGTGGTCGCAGACGCCGCACGCATACCCGAGCCACGGCATCGCGACACGTTCGCCCACGGCCACCTCGGACACCCCCGGCCCGAGCTCGGTGACGATTCCGACTCCCTCATGGCCCGGCACGAACGGCGGCGAAGGCTTGACCGGCCAATCGCCATGCGCGGCGTGGATGTCCGTATGACAGAGACCACACGCCTCGAGCTTCACGCGGATCTGCCCCTGCGCGAGCTCCGCAGCGGGCACGAGCTCGATGGTCAGCGGCTGCTTGAACTCGTGGACGACCGCGGCGCGGTAGGGCTTCATGCTCGGTTCCTTTGGCGTTGATGATCAGGAAGGACTCAGACGAGCAGGCACCGGGCGCCGCGCCATCCGTGCCCCGCACGCACGCGGGCGCGGTGAAGTACTCGCATCTCGGGCCGCGGAGGTGGGAACTACTGCACTTCCTCAAGGTGCATCCGGCCCCAACCGATGGAGTCATAACCAGAGCTCGCCGCTCGACAAACGCACCCTCGCCGCGAGGCGGGTCCGCAATGCCACGGGACTCCACCGGAGTTCGCCGGGCTGCCGAAGGAGCGCCACCACGTCGATCGCTCGATCCGAGCGCCCCGTGGCGACCAGGACCGTTGCAGGGGCTGCTCGCACAATGAGGATCGAGGGCGCATGTTCGTTCCCACCCATCTGACCCGCGCCGGTCGCGGCGCCGTCGGCCTCGCGGCCGCGTGCCTCGCACTCGCCGCCGTGCCGCTCACCGCCCATGCATCGCCGGTCCTGCTCGGCACCGTCCAGCCGTTCGTCGTGCTCGCCGGCTCGACCGTCACCAACACCGGCCCATCGGTGCTCAACGGGCAGCTCGGGCTCTCCTCCGGGGACCGCCTATCTCGGCTTCGGCCCGCCCGCCGTGATCAACGGCGCGACCCACATCGCCGACGCCGTCGCCCTGAAGGCGAAGAACGACCTCGTGACGGCGTACGACGTCGCCGCCGGCCAGCCGGTCGCACCCGACAGGGACCTTTCGGGCACCAACCTCGGCAACAGGAAGCTGTACGCCGGTGCCTACCGGTACACCTCCTCCGCCCAGCTCACGGGGCCATTGACGCTCGACGCCCAGGGCGATCCCGACGCACAGTTCGTCTTCGAGATCGGCTCGGCGCTGACGACGGCGTCCGCCAGCTCCGTCGTGCTCCTCAACGGGGCCGATCCGTGCAAGGTCTTCTGGCAGATCGGCAGCTCCGCGACGATCGGGACCACCACGAAGTTCCAGGGCAACGTCATGGCCCTTGCGAGCATCTCCGTGCAGAACGCGGCCACCGTGCAGGGGCGGCTGCTGGCCCGCACCGGTGCGGTCACGCTCATCAACGACGTGATCAACGCCTCGTCGTGCGGCTCGCCACCACCGTGACGGTCGTCCCGACGACACCCGGCAGTCCGGGCACTCCGGGCGGCCCCGGTTCACCGGGAACTCCCGGCAGTCCGGCCACGCCGGGCACACCGGGCGCGAACCAGACACCGCCGGGCAGCCAGTCGACCCTCCCCACGCGGCGAGGAACCTCCACCATGAGGCGCACCGCGCGTGAGGACTGCACCGACGGCTACACCGCCACCGTTCGCGGCCGCCTGATCAGCCGCGTCCTGTTCCGCCTGGACGGCAAGCGCCTCGCGAGCCAGACCAGCGGGCCGTTCCAGGTGTACGTCGTGGCACCGTCGCCCGGCATCCACCGGCTCAGCGCGCGCGTCACGTACACGGACCGCACCCGGGCGAAGACGCTCCGGTTCCGCTACCGCGCATGTGCCGCAGGATCACTCCAGCCGCGCCGCGGCCCGGCGAAGTTCACCGGATGACCGCCGTCCCCACCGCCCAGCATGCCCCGGCGCACACCGCGCTGGGGCTGACGCTGGTCACGGCCGCCCTCGGATGTGCCCTCATCGCTCCCCAACTCGCCGCCGGCGCCACGGTGCCCGAGAGCCAGCCGCTCGTCGTGTTGATGAGCAGCCATGTGGCCCGGTCGAAGCCCAGCTCGCATGCCCACCGCATCCAGACCGTCGCCGCGCGGCGACCGCTGACCCACGTGCGCACCGTCCTGCCGGTGCTCGACCGCGCGAGCACCGCGGGCATCTCGTGGGTGCGCGTCCGCCTTCCCGGGCGGCCGAACGGGCACACGGGGTGGATCACCGCCACCAACACCGCGCCGTCCACCACCACGTGGCATCTCGCGATCAGGCTCTCCACGCGCCGCGTGACCGCCTACCGCGCCGGCCACGTCGAGCGGACGTTCCGGGCCGTGGTCGGCAACCCGTCGACGCCGACGCCGACGGGCCAGTTCTTCATCGAGGAGGTCGTCAAGATCTCCTCGAGCGATCCCGGCGGGCCGTACGCACTGGCCACCAGCGCGTTGTCGAACGTCTTCCAGGAGTTCGAGGGCGGCCCGGGCCAGGTCGGCATCCACGGGACCCACAACCTGTCGGGCGCCCTCGGCACCGCCGCCTCGCACGGCTGCGTCAGGCTCAGCCCGAGCGCCGTCTCGTGGTTGGCGAAGCGCATCAACAGCGGCGCCACGCTGACCATCACGCGGTAGACCGCCTCAGTCGTGCAGCGGGCGCCGCGGTGCGCCGCGGGAGGAGCCGCGGCGCCGGGCCCGTCGCACGATGGTGCCGGTCTTCACCGACCTCTCGAGCGAGCCGGCGCTCTGCCGGTCGGCGCGGCAGGACGCGATAGGAGCCTGATCCGGGCACGGCGGGCGCTCGCTGTGCGAGCCTGACCGGGTGCCGCCGACACCGCGAGAGCAGGGGCTGCGGATGCCCGCCGAATGGGCGCCGCACGAGTGCTGCGTCATGGCCTGGCCCGCGCGGCGCTCGCTCTGGGGCGCGTACTGGGACGAGGCGCGGGCGGACGTCGCGGCCGTCGCGCGGGCGATCGCCGCGTTCGAACCTGTGCTGATGGTCTGCGCCCCAGGTGCGCGCGGCGACGTGGCGGCGCACTGCGGCTCGGCGGTGGACGTCGCCGAGATCCCGATCGACGATTCGTGGACGCGGGACACCGGGCCGATCGTGGTGACGGACGGCGCCGGCCGGCGCGCGATGGTCGCGTTCGGCTTCAACGGCTGGGGCGGGAAGTACGTTCCGCACGATCGCGACGCCGCGCTGCCCGAGGCGCTCGCCGACCTGCTCGGGTTCCCGCTCGTGCGGGCGCCGCTGGTCGCCGAGGGCGGGGCGCTGCTGGTCGACGGCGAGGGCACGCTCGTGACGACCGTAGGCTCGGTGCTGAACGCGAACCGCAACCCCGGCGTCAGCGAGCAGGATGCGGAGGCGGTGTTCCGCGACTACCTCGGCGTGGAGCGCACGATCTGGCTCGTCGCCTTCCCGGACCGCGACACCGACGGCCACATCGACGGGATCGCCCAGTACGTCGCCCCGGGCCGGCTCGCGCTCCAGGTTCCCGACGATGCCTCAGGCGACGTCGGCGCCTACGCGCGCGAGAACCTGGCGCGACTCGCCGCGAAGCCCGACGCCGGCGGGCGCGCGATCGAGGTGCTCCCGCTCGAGACCGTCGGGGCGGCCCTCCTGGACGGCGAGGAGTTCGAGATCCCCTACCTCAACTGCTACCTCGCGAACGGAGCGGTGATCGTGCCGGTCGGCGACCCGGCATCCGACGAGGCGGCGCTGGCACGCATGCGGGAGATCTTCCCCGAGCGGGCCGTCGTCGAGGTTCCCGGGACGATCCTGTCGCTGGGCGGCGGCGGACCGCACTGCATCACCCAGCAGATCCCGCGCGCGACGGGCTGACCCGACCGGTCGTTGAGCGGCTGCGCGCCCCGCTGTACAGTCCGCGCACGTTCGCGCTCGAGGGAGTCCCGGGATGAGGCACCGCCTGCTGGTCATCACGCTGCTGCTCAGTGCCCTGGCGCTCATCGCGCCGGCGGCGGGCGCGGCTCCGGCCGGCGGCGGGTCGCCCACGGCGTCCTCGGCCGCCAAGGCCAAGAAGTGCAAGAAGGGCTTCGTGCGCAAGAAGGGCCGCTGCGTGTGCCCGAAGGGCAAGGTGCGTCACGGCTCGAAGTGCAAGGCGAAGAAGAAGGCG
Organism: uncultured Solirubrobacteraceae bacterium; assembly: GCA_963781935.1. Taxonomy (GTDB): domain Bacteria; phylum Actinomycetota; class Thermoleophilia; order Solirubrobacterales; family Solirubrobacteraceae; genus F1-60-MAGs163. The sequence continues at coordinate 361,618 of CAWAHX010000003.1, read as the reverse complement.
AAGCGTGACGCCGAAGCCGACGACCCCGGCGCCCACGCCGGGCACGCCGACGCCCGGCACCCCGACGACACCCGGGCCCGTCGACGGGCCTCCGTTCTCCCCTCCGGGCCACGACATCACCGGCACCGAGGCGGCGAACGCGATCCTGCCGTTCCTGGCGAACTCGACGTTCACCGACTGCCCGACCGGCTTCCCGACCTGTCCGTACGAGGAGCGCTACGGGCACTTCCCCGACGCCACGATGTACTACTGCCGCCTCACGCCGACGTCCGGCTCGGACATCATCAACTCGGCGCACGCGTTCCAGATCATCGGCGCCGATCAGAAGGCCGATGGATCATGGGCCGTGACGCTGAAGGTCGTCTCATACGGCGATGCGCTGACGTACTACACATGGAGCGTGACGGCCGCCGGCGTCGCGACCGGCCTCTACTGGGGCCCCGGCCTGAACCCGCAGACCGACGCTCCGAGCCAGCAGATCGGGCCGCTGAAGTGGGTTCGCGGGGCCCGCAACTGCTCGTACTAGCCGGGCCTCGAAACGCTCCTCAGCCCGCGCGGGTGAAGCTCACCGCGCGCTGCCCCTTCGCGTTCAGAAGCGTCAGCTCGTCGCCGACCTGCTCGATCGTCCTGGCGGACTCGAGCGCCGCGAAGTAGCCCAGCTCCTGCTCGTTCGCGCCTTCAGGGCCCGCGCATGCCCGCTGCGTGGCGGCCAACGGGCCGATTCGCACGTGGTCGCCGTCCGACGTGTACGGGCCCGTGAACGTGTTGCACCCGCCCGAGCCGGACACCGTCCCACCGGCGGCGAAGTCCGCGGTCAGCGTCGTCCCGATGACGATCGAGTGGATGCCGTCGTTGTAGAGCACCGAGGTCGCCTCCCAGCCGCCCGCGACGCTCGCCGCCCGCGCCCGGTAGGTGAGCAGCACGTCACCGGACTGCGCAGCGAGGCGCAGCGTGGTGCCCGAGATGGCGTACGTCGCGACGCGCTCGAGCGCCGAGCTCACACGCGTCGCGACATCACCGGCGGCGCCCGGGCACGCCTTGCGCGTCCCCGCGAGCGGACCGAACGACAACGACGACCCCGAGTGCTGGTAGGCACCGGTGAACTGGTTGCAGCCGTCGTTCCCGGTGACCTGCGCCGGCGCGAAGCGCAACCACGATGTGACGGCGCTCCCCTCCAGGACCCACTGCGTCCCGACGAGCGCCGAGTCGGGCGCGCGCGCAGCGGTGGTGGAGCCGGAGCCGTCGCTTCCACAGCCGGCCGCGAAGGCGGCGAGCAGCGTGAACGCGAGCAGGCGCGGGAGGGCTCGGCGAACGCTCACGCTAGCGGCGTTTCGTCAACCGGCACGTCTTGTAGCGGCGCACGCCGCTCACCTTACGGCCATCGGCGAACCGCAGCGTGATGGTGAGCCGAACGCTCCCCTTCGGGAGCCCGCGCAGATCGATCGACGACGTCAGGCGCCGCCCCTTGACCACAGCGAACCGCTTGCCGCCCAGCAGCACCGTCGCGTCGATCGGGGTGACGCCCTTGGGGATCCGCAGCCGGATCTTGAAGCTCCGGCGGCTGACGCACGCCTTCGTCGCGGGGAAGGCGATCGTCCCCGTGAGCGACGGCGGCGATGCCTTCGCCGGCGGACCGGGCACCGGCACGGGCGGCGGCGCCGGATTCGCCGGTGCCTGCGGCGGCGCCGGCACCCCGCCGGCGCAGGCGCCGGCGCTCGTGCGGTCGAAGACGCCCAGGCCCCCGACGTTCGACGCGACGTAGAGATTGCAGCCGTCCGGGCTCAGCGCCGACCAGCCGGCGCTGACGAGCGCGCGGCCGTCCGCGCACGCGCCCGCGTTCCCCGTCTCCGTGATGCATCCGGCGGACCCGGGCTTCTGGGTGAGCACGCCGTCGGCGGCGCGGTCCAGGACGACGAGGCCGTTCGCCGCGTTGTTCGTCCCGTGACTCTCGCTGTAGACGCTCCTGCCGTCCGGACTCACCACGACGGCGTACGAGCCGTCGAGACCTGTGCCCGCGGCACAGCCGGGCGCGCCGGTTCCGTCCGTGCCGTCGGCGCTGAGACAGCCCGCGGCGCCCCCCTTCTGGGTGATCGAGCCGTCGGACGCACGATCGAACGACGAGATCACGCCCTTCGCGGTGCTGAACCCGAGGCCGGTGGCGTACACGCTCTTGCCATCGGGGCTGACCGCGATCCCCTGGGCGCCGTCGAGGCCGCGGCCGGCCGTTGCACACGACCCGGCGCCGACGCAGTTCAGGGCCGAGAGCGTCCCGTCCGGCGCACGCGCGAGCGCGACCACCGAGTCGGAGCTGTTCGCGGCGACGTAGAGGTTCCTGCCGTCGGGGGCGGCGACGACGCCGTACGCCCCGCCGAGCCCGGCGACGGAGGTGCATGTCCCGCTGCCACCGAGGCTCACGCAGCGGGTCACCCCGGTCTTCTCGGTGATCGAGCCGTCGGCCGCCCGATCGAAGATCGTGACGGAGCTTCGCTGTCCCGAGGTGACGTAGAGGTTCTTGCCGTCGGGGCTGATCGCGAGGTTCAGCGCCTGGTAGAGGGTGACGCCACCGTCCGCACAGCCTCCGGCGCCGGTGTGGTTGACGCAACCCGCGGCGCCCGCCTTCTGCGTCAGCCGCCCGTCGCCGGCGCGATCGAACACGACGACGCCGTTGCTGCCGCCCAGGGCGTTCGAGGCGACGTAGACGCTCGTGCCGTCCGGGCTGACGACGACCGACGACGGCCCGTCGAGCCCGATCGCCGTCGCGCAACCGGCCGTCGCGGCGCCGGTGATGCATCCGTCGACCCCGGCCTTCTGCGTGAGGCCGCCGTCCGTGCCGCGGTCGAAGATCGCCAGCGAGTCGCCGTTGTATCCCGCGACGTAGACGTTGTGCCCGTCCGGGCTCACGTCGGCGGAGAACGGGAGATCAAGCCCGGCGCCGACGGTGCACGGGCCCAGGCCGCTGAAGCTGAAGCAGCCGGCGGTCCCGGCCTTCTGCGTCAGCTCGCCGAGCGCCGAGGCGGATGCGGGAGTCCCCGCCGCGAGTGCGGCGAAGGCCGTGAGCAGGAGCACCGCCGGGCGTGAACGAGATCTCATCCTGCACAGCAACTCCGCCATCGCCGGCGGACTTCCGCGCCTGGACGACCGTCACTCGCCTTCGCGTGCGGCGGCGTCCTCGCGTCGCGGCTCGTGATGCCACGGGATCGCGAGCCGCTCGCACAGCCCGACGAGTGCGAACAGCGCGATCCCGATGATCGCGAGGACCACGACGGCGGCGAACATCTCCGTCGTCGCCGTCTGGTTGTTGAACGTGAGGATCAGGTACCCGAGCCCCTCGGACGAGCCGACCCACTCGGCGAACACCGCGCCGATGACCGCCAGCGCCGCGGCGATCCGCAGGCCGGTGAACAGCGACGGCAGCGCTGACGGGAACTGCGCGGCCCGGAACCGGCGCCAGCGGCGGGCGCCGAGCGTGCGCAGGAGGTTCAGCAGGTCCGGGTCCGTCGACTTGAGCCCGTCGATCGTGTTGACCGCGATCGGGAAGAAGCTCACGAGCGCGATCACGATGACCTTCGGGCGCATGTCGAACCCGGTCCAGATCACGATGATCGGCGCGATCGCGGGAATCGGCACGAGCTGGGAGGTGACGAGCCACGGGTAGACGGCGCGTTCGACCGTGCGCGACATCACGATCGCGGCGGCGAGGCCCACGCCGAGCAGGATCGCCGCGGCGTAGCCGAGCGCGATCTCCCGGATCGTCACCCACGCGCTGTCCCACAGGAGCGCACGGTCGTCCCAGAGCGCCTGGGCGACCTGCGTCGGCGTGGGCAGCGAGGACTCCTTGATGCCCGTCACGCCGACGAGCAGCTGCCAGAGCACCAGCACGAGCAGCGCGAAGATCAGCGGCGGCAGGACGCGGCCGGCGAACTCGCGCATCAGGCGGCCGCTCCGGGCGCATCGAGCTGCAGCGCCGCCGCCGCGTGCAGCGGCGTCAGCAGCCGCGTCTTCAGCGCCAGGAACTCCGGGGACGAGGTCATCTCGAACGTGCGCGGGCGAGGCAGCGGCACGTCGACGCTCGACCTCCATCCGCCCGGGACGCCCCGACATCACGTACACGCGATCCGACAGGTAGACGGCCTCCTCGACGTCGTGCGTGACGAACAGGATGCTCTTGCGGTCCGCCTGCCAGACGTCGAGCAGCCACTCGCGCATGGCCTGGCGCGTCAGCGAATCGAGCGCGCCGAGCGGCTCGTCGAGCAGCATCACGTCGCGGCCGGCGAGGAACGTGCGCAGCAGCGCCGCACGCTGGCGCATGCCGCCGGACAGGTTCCCCGGCCAGCGGCGCTCGAAGCCCGTCAGCCCGAAGCGCGGCAGCTCGGCGCGAGCGCGCTCACGCGCCTCACGCCGCGGGACGCCGTCCATCTCGAGCCCCAGCGCGACGTTGTCGAGCACCGTGCGCCATGGCATGAGCAGGTCCTTCTGCGGCATGTAGCGCGATGCTCCCGAGCAGCCCGTCCGGCTCCGCGCCGTCCAGCAGCACCGTGCCGGCCGTCGGCCGGATCAGCCCCGCCAGGACGTCGAGCAGCGTCGACTTGCCGCACCCGCTCGGCCCGACGATCGAGACGAACTCGCCGGCGCCGAGGTGCAGGTCGACGCCCTCGAGCGCGGCGACCGGTTCCCGGCCCGATGACGCGGGGAACAGCTTCGCGAGCCCCCGGGCCTCGAGCTTCGGAGCCGGCCCGGTCACCGCGTCGGGACGAACTGGTTCGTGCCGAACCGCGCCGGCGCGATCGGCTTCGAGATGAGCTTCTGATCCACCAGGAACGCCGAGAGCTTCTGGACCTGGGCGTCGTCGATCCTGCCGAACACCGGTGCGCCGGCCTGGAAGAGCGGTCCGTAGGCCTTCAGCTGCGCGGCGGTGATCGGCTTCTTGAGCGCACGGTTCTGCGCCAGGAGTGCCGCGAGCGCGCCGGCCGGGTCGCGGATCGCGTCCCGGTATCCGCGGGTCGTCGCATCGACGAACGCGTTCATCAGCGGGCCGTCCTGCGCGATGTGCTTCTGCGTGGAGAAGGCGACGAGCCCGGGGTAGCGCGGGCCACCGTGCTCGTCGAACTTGAACGTGTTCACCGGCGTGCCGTCGAGCTGCACCTGCACGCCGTCGGCCGGGTAGTACCCGAGGAAGCCCGCGACCTTGCCGTTCTCCAGGGCCTGAACGCCGTTGAACCCGATCGTGACCTTCCTGACCTTCGCGGGATCGCCCCCCGCGTCGCGAACGACGGTGTCGAGGATGGCCGTGTCCGAGGGGACGCCGGTGACGCCGACCTTGCGGCCCTCGAGCTGCCGGGCGTCGGTGATGCCATCCCGGCGACGCGTGATGACGCCGCCGAGCGGGCGCTGCACGAGCGCCATGATGGCCTTCGCGTCGCGGCCCTGGTCGATCTGGCCGGCGACGTCGACGCCGTCGGCGATCCCGAAGTCGGCCTTGTTCGCGTCGATCAGCTTCAGCGTGTCGGCCGTCGAGGTGGGCTGGATGATCTTCAGGTCGATGTTGTCGTCCGCGTAGTAGCCCTGCTGCACGGCGCGGTAGATGCCCGCGTGCACCCCGTTGGGGAGATAGTCGAGGATCAGCGTCGCCTTCGTCCGCTCCGGGAGCCTGGCGCTCCCGGTCGCCGCGGCGTTCGTGGCCGCACTCGTGTTCGTGCTCGTGTCGGAGCTCCCACACGCCGCCGAGCAGCGATGTGAGCAGTGCGGCGCCGGCGAGCGCGAGCAGGATCCGGGCATGCGTCATCGGCCTCATGATCGCGTGCGGGCGGACAGGACGCGCACGGCGACCGGCCCGCCGCGTGGATCGACCCGCTCGACCCATGATGCGCCGAGTGCCGCGGAGCGCCCCGGCATGACCCGCGGCAGGCGCTGCTCCCAGAGCCGGCGCCCGTCCTGCTCGAGGCCGACCCGCACGTCGCGCAGCTCAGCGGTCGCGCGCAGCAGGAAGCGTCCGCGCGCCGGCGCGGCGGCCGCTCCGGTCCGCACGGTCACGGCGTTGGGGACGATCCAGTCGAGCGGGTCCGCAGCCCTGATCGGAACGCGGGTCGCCGGCCACGCCCCGCCGCCCAGGTACTCGAGCACGGCGGCCGCGACGTGCCGCCCACTGAGCGCCGCGACGTCAGCGGTCTCGGCGCCGTGCAGCACGTTGCCCGCGGCGAACAGCCCGGGCCGGGTCGTCCGCAGGGCGGTGTCGACGAGCGGCCCGCGCGTGCGCCGGTCCAGCGCGGCGTCGCCCAGGACGGCCAGCTCATGGTCGGGGATCCACCCGGCCGTGAAGACGACGAGGTCGCATTCCAGCTCCGGGTCGCGCCCGAGTCCAGGTGCGTGATCTCGACCGCCTCGACGCGCCGGCCGCCGCGGATCGCCGTCAGCGCGGTGCGCGTGTGCAGCGGCGTGCGGAAGCGCGCGGCGGCGCCCGCGCGAAACGCCGTGAACGACTGATGGCGATCGAGCTCGGTCGTCATCGCGACCGCGCGGGCGCCGCCGTGATGCAGCGTCATGAGCGCCGAGAACGAGACGTGCTCCGCGCCGATGACCACGGCGCGCGAGCCGACGCGCCCGCCTTCGAGGTACACGAGCTGCTGCAGCATCCCGGTCGTCATGACGCCCTGCGGACGCGAGCCGGCGACCAGGCGGGCCGCGCGCGGGCGCTCGCGGCAACCCGTCGCCAGGACGACCGCCGTCGCCGCCAGCTCGCCGCGGCCCTGCGGGCCGGTGACCTCGAGCGCCCCGTCCGCCGTCCAGCCGGTGACCTGGGTGCTGAGCCGCAGCTCGGCGCCCGCGCCGGACGCCGTCCGCGCCCAGCGCGCGGCGTACTGCGGGCCGGACAGCACGCGCCGCAGGTCGCGAAGGCCGTAACCCTGGTGGTGGCAGTGACGCGGGACGCCACCGGGCTGCGCCTCGCGGTCGAGAACCACGACCGTGCCGGCGCCCGCGCGTCGCAGGGCGGTCGCGGCGGCCAGCCCGGCGGGGCCCGCGCCGATCACCGCCACGTCCGCCCGGCCGGCGCTCATGTCCTCCGCTCCTGTCGCGCGAGCTCGCCCGCCACACGCGCACCGCAGAAGAAGCCCTGGCAGCGGCCCATCAGCACACGCGTGCGCCGGCGCAGGCCGTCGAGGTCCGTCGGCGGGATCGGGCTCGCGGCCGCGTCACGGAGCTCACCGAGCGTGACCCGCTCACAGAAGCAGACGACCTCGCCGTAGGCCGGATCGGCGGCGATCCGGTCCGCTTGGGCGAACGGGCGCGGGAACGCCTCGCCGATGTTCGGCATCCGGACATCCGGGAGGCCGGCCGGCCGCTCCTGCAGCTCGAGCCCGGCGTGCGCCAACCCGTCGCGCACCCATTCGGCGATCGCCATCGCGGCGGTCAGGCCGGTCGAGCGGATGCCGCCCGCGCAGGCGTATGACAGCTCGTCGCGCACCTCGAGCTGGTAGTCGGCGTGCTCGCTGGCCGCGCGCAGGCCGGCGTAGACGGCGGTCACCTCATGCTCGAGCAGGCCGGGCATGAGGCGACGTCCGAGCGCCCGCAGCCGCGCGATCCCGTCAGCGGTCGAGGCGCGGTCCTCCTTGTCGTGGACGTCGTCGGCCGTCGGCCCGAGCATCACGTTCCCGAAGACCGTCGGCGCGATCAGCACGCCCTTCGTCGTCGCCGTCGGCACCGGCAGCAGGATGTGCGAGACGAGCGGCCGGCTGAGCTTGTCGAAGACGAGCAGCTCACCGCGCCGCGGCGTGATGGTGAATCCGTCCAGCCCCGCCATGCGGTGCACCTCATCGGAGTACAGGCCCGCCGCGTTGACGAGCCAGCGGGCGCTGAGCCCGCCCCGCGAGGTCGCGATCCGCCATCCGGCGCCGGCGCGCGCCAGCCCCGTGACACGTTCGCCGCGCCGCAGGGCCACGCCGGCCAGGACGGCCTGCGTCGCCCATGCGAGCGGCGCCGTCCACGGGCACACGATGAACTCGTCGGGCACCTCCAGCGCTCCGAGCGCTCCCGGGCCCAGGTGCGGCTCGCGGCGGCGCAGCTCGTCGGTGCCGACGGCGGCGATCCGGTCGTAGCCGTTGCGGCGGGCGTTCTCGCGGATCGCCGGGAAGCGCGCCAGCTGCTCGTCGTCCCATGCCACCAGGAGGGCGCCGGTGCGCTCGACCGGGATCCCGGCCTGCGGCGCATAGCCGAGCAGCAGCTCGTGGCCGCGGGCGACGAGGCGCGCCTCGATCGGTGCCGGGCTTGGCGTCGAAGCCGGTGTGCAGGATCGCCGTGTTCGCCTTGCTGGTCCCGGCGCCGACGTCGCCGCGATCGATCAGGGCGATGCGCAGCTCGAAGCGCGCGAGCTCGCGGGCGATCGCCGCGCCCACGTCGCCGGCGCCGACGATCGCGACGTCGAAGTCGAAGCTCACGCGCCGTCCCCGAGGCCGATCAGCGCCTGAGCCGCCGCTTCGAACCGCGCGAGGTGCCCGGCGGCCTCATCCGCGCTGATCCGCGGTTCGACGACCGCCGCCGGCCGCCAGTCTCCGACGGCGTCGGCCGCGCTCTTCGCGCCCCCGGCGCCCAGGCGCGCGAAGGCGGCGATCCCCAGAGCCGTGGCATCGGGTGACGGGTAGCGCTCGACCGGGATCTGCAACAGGTCCGCCTGCGCCTGCAGCAGCGTGGCCGAGCGCGACAGCCCCCCGTCGACGCGCAGCCGCTCCAGTGGCCGCCCGGCGTCGCTCCCCATCGCGGCGCCGAGCATCGCCACCTGCGCCGCGATCCCCCAGACGACCGCCCGCACGAGGTCCTCGCGCCGTGAGGCGAGCGACAGGCCGAGCCAGCCGCCGCGCGCCTGCGGGGCCCAGTGCGGGGCGCCCATCCCGGCGAGCGCCGGAACGAAGATCGGCGCGCCGGCCTGGGGCGGGCCATCGCCGCAGAGCTCGTCGATCTGCGCCGCCCCTTCGATGAGACCGAGCTCCTGCAGCCATGAGATCGCCGCCGCCGCGGTGTAGATCTGGCCGTCCAGGCAGTACGACGTCTCCCCGCCGAGCGTCCACGCGACGCAGGCCGCGAGCCGCGAGGCCGATCGCGGCACCCGCCCCCCGGCGTTGGCGAGGATGAAGGCGCCCGTGCCGTAGGTGCACTTCGCCTCGCCCGGGGCCAGGCACGACTGCGCGAACAGCGCGGCCTGCTGGTCGACGGCGAGCCCGCTGACCGGCAGGCGGCCACCGAAGGCCCCGGTCTCCCCGACCACCGCGTCGCAGCTGACGATCGCGGGCTGCTCGCCGGGATCGACGCCGAAGATCTCGCACGCACGGTCCGACCACGCGACCTGCTCGAGATCGAGCAGCATCGTCCGCGAGGCGGTCGCCGCGTCCGTCACGAACGCACCGGTGAGCCGATGGGTCAGCCACGCGTCGATCGTGGTGATGACGCCCGCGTCAGCGTCCCGGCGCCGGAGCCACGCCATCTTCGGCGCGGCGAAGTAGGGGTCGAGCGGAAGGCCGCTGATCTCGACGAGCTCGTCGGCGTGGCCCGCGAGCTCGCGCGTGACGCTGACCGCGCGGCGGTCCTGCCAGCTGATCGCCGCGGTGCGCGGCTCGCCGGTCGCGCGGTCCCAGCCGAGCACGGTCTCACCCTGATTGCCCAGGCCGACCGCCTGCACGGCCGCGCCGGACGCCGACAACGCCGCCCTCCCGGCCTCGAGCACCGAGTCCAGCAGCGCGTGGGGATCCTGCTCGACGGCGCCACCGGCCGACGCGACGGGCGCGACCGCTGCCCGGCCCTCGCCGAGCACCACGCCGCCGGGGCCGACGACGAGCGCCGTGGTCGACGACGTGCCCTGATCGATGGCCAGGATGTTCACGCGGGAGAGTCTGCCCTAACTCTTCTAGCCTGCGGGGCATGAGCACCCCCGTCGCCGCGACCGGCATCGACCAGGACGACCTCGAGCTCTGCCTGCGCGTCCTGGCCCAGGCCCAGACCCTGCCACTCGAGCATCCCGACGCGATCGCCGTGCAGCGCGCCACGGCCGGGCTGTACAAGGTCGTGCGCAAGCGCCGGCGCGTCGAGCGCCGCGAGGCGATCCTCGCCGCCGACGAGGCCGTCACCGCGGCGACGGCGACGGGTGCGCCCGGGCGCATCGACGACGAGACGCAGGGCCTGCCGCTGGCCTCCAGCGCCTCGGGCGCCACCGCGGGGACGCTGATCCAGGCGCGTGCCTGTTACGTGTGCAAGACGCGCTTCCAGCAGGTCGACGCGTTCTACCACCAGCTCTGCCCGGCCTGCGCACAGCGCAACCACGAGCGCCGCGACGCCCGCACGGACCTGACGGGTCGTCGCGCGCTGCTGACCGGCGGGCGGGCGAAGATCGGCATGTACATCGCGCTGCGGCTGCTGCGCGACGGTGCGCACACGACGATCACGACGCGGTTCCCGCGCGATGCGATCCGGCGCTTCAGCGCGATGCCGGACAGCGCGCAGTGGCTGGGCCGGCTGCGGATCGTGGGGATCGACCTGCGCGATCCCGCCCAGGTCGTCGCGCTCGCGGACTCCGTGGCCGCGCAGGGCCCGCTCGACATCCTGATCAACAACGCCGCGCAGACCGTCCGCCGCAGCGCCGAGGCGTACGCGCTGCTGGCCCAGGCCGAGGAGGGCCCGCTGCCGGCCGGCGAGCTGCCGGAGATGATCACGTTCGGCCGCGCCGGCGACGCGCGGGCCGGGATCCTCGGCGAGCACGGCGAGGGCACCGGCCACTGGAGCCCGACCCCGGAGGCACTCACCGCGCTGGCGCTGACGGCCGGGTCGGCCACGCCGGAGCGGATCGCCGACGGCAGCGCGATCGACGCCGGCGGCCTGGTCCCCGACCTGCATCCCGTCAACAGCTGGGTCCAGCGCGTCAACGAGGTCGACCCGATGGAGCTGCTCGAGGTGCAGCTCTGCAACACGACCGCCCCGTTCATCCTCGTCAGCCGGCTGCGCCCGGCACTCGCCGCGTCGCCGGCGCGGCGGACGTACATCGTCAACGTCTCGGCGATGGAAGGGCAGTTCAGCCGCGGCTACAAGGGCCCGGGGCATCCGCACACGAACATGGCCAAGGCCGCCCTGAACATGCTGACGCGAACGAGTGCTCAGGAGCTGCTGTCCGACGGCATCCTCATGACGAGCGTGGACACCGGATGGATCACCGACGAGCGCCCGCACCCGACGAGGATGCGCCTCGCGGGCGCAGGGTTCCACGCACCGCTCGACCTCGTCGACGGCGCCGCGCGCGTCTATGACCCGATCGTCCGCGGCGAGGCGGGCGAGGATCTGCACGGCTGCTTCCTGAAGGACTACGAGCCCTCGGCATGGTGAGCCGCGCGGCTCACCAGCCGGTCGACAGCACGTGGTCGAGCGTGTCGGCCAGGTAGTCGGCGGAGGCCCGCGTGATGCACAGCGGCGGCTTGATCTTCAGCACGTTGGTGCCGTCGGACGTCGGCTGCACGATCACGCCGAGCTCGCGCATGCGCTCGCAGATCGCGTAGGCCTCGTCCGCCGGCGGGCTCCAGGGTCTGCGGGTCGCGGATCAGCTCGAGCCCCAGGTAGAGGCCCATCCCGTGCACGGTGCCGCAGATCGCGTGGCGCTCGCACAGCTCCTCCAGGCGCGCGCGCAGATGGCGCGCCGACGAGCCGCGCGTTCTCCTGCAGGCCCTCGTCCCGGAGCGCGTCGAGGACCGCGAGCCCCGACGGCGCAGCTCGCCGGGCTGCCGCCGGTCGAGGAGAAGAACGCCCCCTCACGCTCGAACGCCTCGGCGATCGCGCGCGTCGTGATCACGGCACCGACCGGGAAGCCGTTGCCCGTCGCCTTGGCGATCGTGATCACGTCGGGCACCACGCCCTGCTGCTCGAAGCCCCAGAAGAACGACCCCAGCCGCCCGTAGCCGACCTGAACCTCGTCGGCGATGCACAGGCCACCAGCGGCGCGGACCGCGCCGTACACGTGCTCGAGGTACCCGTCCGGGCAGCGGAACGCCGCCGGCGTTCCCGTACAGCGTCTCGGCGATGAACCCGGCGACGCCGTCGCCCGCAGCGGCGATCTCGGCCAGCGCACGGTCGGCATCCTGCGCGTAGAGCAGGCCCGCGCCGGGCCCGCGATGCCGCGCCGCGGTAGGTGTTCGGGCTCTCGATCGGGTGGATCCACGGCGGCCGGCGCTCGGCGGCCAGCGGGTTGTCGTAGACCGAGGTCGACACCTCGTCGGTCGCGACCGTCCAGCCGTGGTAGGCGCTCTGGATCGTCAGCACGTCGCGCTGCCCGGTCGCGCAGCGCACGAGCCGCAGGGCCACGTCGTTCGCCTCCGAACCTGAGCCGACGAGCAGCACCGCGTCGAGCCCGTCCGGCGTCAGCTGCCGCGAGGCGCTCGCAGAACTCCACCAGCAGCTCGTAGTGGAAGCGCGAGTTCGTGTTCAGCAGCCGCAGCTGACGCGCCGACCGCGGCCGCGACGCCGGGATGCGAGTGCCCGAGGATCGCGACGTTGTTGACCACGTCGAGGTACGACACGGCCGTCGGTGTCGTACAGATGCTGGCGCCAGCCGCGCTCGATCTGCGGCGCCTCCTCGAAGTAGCGCTCCTGGACGCGTCGCGAACACGCGGTCCCGGCGGCGCGGCCAGCGTGCGCCGGGTCGCTGACGCGGCGCGCGCGGCCGCGACGCCCAGCAGCACGGAGGGGTCGGGGCACAGCGCACGCCAGCCGGCGGCCTCGGCCGGCCGGGCCAGCCCGGGAGCGCTCGAGCTGCGGATCGAGCGAGCGCCTGCACGTGCACGTGCGCCGGCAGCGGATCGTCCGTCGGCCGGGCTCGGCGACCGTGCCGACCGCGTCGCCGGCCTGCGAGCACGTCGCCGGCGGCGACGGCGGGCACGATCGCCGGCGAGGCGCAGGCCCGATGCCGCCGGCGTCGATCACGATCTCCCGCGCCCGGCGCGGACGACGGTCGCCGGCGAGCGGGGCCGCCACGAGCGTCGCCCGCGCGGCGAACAGGTCGACGCCCAGGTGCACGGTCGGCGGGCGGCTCGCGGACCTCGGGCGCCGCATGGATGAGCCGCGCCTCGCCCCAGCGCCCGACCGCGCCCGGGCCGGCGGCGGTCAGCAGCGCGGCGACGGCCGACGGCGTGCTCCCAGTCGCCGAAGCGCAGCTCGTCGCTGCGCACCGAGAGGTCGAGCGACCGCCCCGGGCGCCGCGGTCGAGCGCCGCGCCGACGCGCTCGGTGGCGAGCGCCGCGACGCGCCCGCGCCGCGGCCCGCGCGCGCGTCCGAGGGCGCGAAGCCGAGCGCGTGCGCGGAGCACCTCGCGCGCGAGCGCGGGCGCAACCGCCTCCAGGCCGTCGGCCACGCCCCAGCCGTCGTCGAGCGCCTCCTGGGCGTAGGGGTTGTCGGGCTCGAGCGCCGCCTGATGCTCCTCGCAGACGGCGATCACCGCCGCGCGCGCCAGCACGAGCGCCCAGATCGCCTCGACCTCGTCCTCGTCGAGCGGCGAGCTCCGCGTGGAACCCGCGCGCGATCTCGACCGTGATCTCGCAGCGCCCGCCGCGGGAGCGTGCAGCATCAGCGACTGCGCCGCGGTGGCGATGTCCGAGATCCGGTACGTCGAGACCAGGTCGCCGAAGTCGATCAGCCCGCTCGGCATCATCCGCCCGGCCTGGTCGGCGCGTGGCCATGACGTTGTAGTCGGTGCAGTCGGCGTGCACGGCCTGCACGCGCAGCGCGCTCGCGAGCGGCGCGAGCAGCGCGCTCGGAGGTCGCGATCATGCGCCGCGCCTGCGCGCGGCGCGCGCCGGAGCGCACGTGGTGGACGAGCGCGTCGACGACCGCGCCGCGCGTGTCGCAGGTCCCACTGGATCGTGCGCTCGAGGCCCGGATGGGCGAAGTCCGCGAGCGCGCGCGTCGGTCTGCGCCGCGAGGCGCCCGTGCGGCGCGCAGCGCCGCCGGCGAGTGGTACGCCGCGTCCTGGAAGCGCTCGCCCTCGACGTAGCTGACGAGCCGCACGTCGAACCGTCTCGCTCTCGCGCGCGGTCAGCGGCCGATCAGCGTCGCCGCCGGAGGTCGGCCACGGGCGCCGGGCACGTCGAACGGGACGCCGCGCTCACCCAGGTGGATCATCGCCGCGTTCTGGGCCTCCAGGGCCGCCCGGTCCCATCCGGGATTGGCGATCTTCAGGACCCAGCGACCGTCGAGCGGCGTCGACGCGGTAGTTGCGGTCCTGGTTGGACCCGAGCTCGGTGACGGGCCCCTCCACGCCGAACAGCTCGCGCGCGATCAGCGACGCCTCGTCGGGCGTGAAGGCGGGGCACTGCAGTGCCAGGTCCCGGAACGGATTGTGGACGTCCATCCGCCCCGGACCGTACCGTCTGGCGATCGGCGGCGACTGACGCGCGGTGAACGGACGTCCCACTCGACGATTCGTCCAGACGCTCTCGTGCCGGGCGCTGCAGACCCCGAATCTGCGGATCCCGGTACCCGGAGGAGTCGTCATCTTCACCACCCAGCAAGGCCCAGCCCCTCGCCATGCCCGCACGGCCGTCGCGACGCTCGTCGCCGCACTCGCGCTGCTGGCAGGAGCGCCGGCGGCGCACGCGGCCGACCTGCTGCTGCTGGACGGCGAGCAGGCGAGCATCTCGGGCGACGTCAGCTACGGCTTCGTCTACGTCGACGGTGAGCTGCGGCTGACCGGCGACACGTCGATCACCGCCGGATCGATCTACTTCGGGCCCAACTCGGGGCTGCGCACGTGCTACGTCGAGGGGACCGGCAACGGCGGCTGCACCGCCGGCCGCTCGCTCACGCTGCGCTCCACGGGCCAGCTGACCGTCTCCTCGAACATCGACCTCACCGCGGGCACCGGGACCGTGCGCCCCGCCGGGGCGCTGGTCGTGCAGGGTGGGCAGGTCGCCATCGGCGGCGACGTCAACACCTCCGGCAGTGGCGGCGGAACGTCCGGCGGCGTCTCGATCACGTCGGCGGGGACGCTCAGCGTCGGCGCTGTGACGGCCTTCGGCGCACCGGTGAGCCTCGGCGCGGTCGGAGCCATCGACGTCGGCGGCGACATCCAGACGCAGGGCACGGCGAACAACGCCGCCCCCGATCCGGCGCGCATGCAGATCGCCGGCGAGGTCGCGATCAACTCCAGCGCGGGCGACGCGCGCGTCAACGGGAACATCAACGCCTCCGGCCGCGACGCGCCGGCGAACGCCGGCGCCGGGCTGCTCGGAGGCCTGGGCGCCGCCGTCTCGATCAGCGGTTCGGACGTTCGCACGGGTGGTATCGACACCACTGGTGGATCGAGCGCCGATGCCGACGCCGGCCCGTCGAAGTCGATCTCGCTGTCCGCGCGCGGAGCGTTGCACGTCCTGGGAAGGCTTGACGCCGGCGGGCAGAACAGCACGAGCGCCGGTGCATCCGGCGGCTCGACCATCGGTGCCAGCGCCGGCGGACCGCTCGTCGTCGCCGGCGGCGCGTACGCCGGTGGCGCCCAGGGACTCACCGGCGGGTCGCCCGGCGGGCAGATCACGCTGAAGGGCCAGAGCGTCGACACCGGATCGCTGTTCGCGGCCGGCGGGAACGCCCCGACCGCACCGGCGCCGGGGAACGGCGGGGCCGGCGGCAGCATCGCGGTCACCGCCGCGGGCAACGCCGCGGTCGGATCCGTCCAGACCTACGGTGGGAACGCCCCGGCGGGCACCTCTCCCGGGGCCGGCGGCCCGATCTCCATCGCCAGCACCGCAGGCTCGATCAGCACCGGCCGGCTGAACTCCCACGGCGGGTACCCCAACGGCGGCCCCGGTGCCGCTGGCGGCGGGATCGCGCTGTCCGCGCAGAGCGACCTCGCCGTCGGCGGCTCGCTCGACTCGAGCGGCTCGAATGCCAGCGGCGACGCGGCGCCGCCGCGCCCGGGCGGGAGCGCCGGAAGCGTGCTGCTGCGCGCGGCCGGCGGAACGCTCAGCCTCGGCGACAACGTGTACGCCACCGGCGGATCGGGCGCCGCCCATCCGACGGCGGGCAACCCCGGGGGCGCCGGCGGCAACGGCGGGCGCATCGACGTCGTCGCCCAGAAGCTCGGATCGATCGTCGCGATCTCCACGCACGGCGGCTCGGGCGGCGACTACGGCGACGACCAGGGCCCAGGAGGCTCCGGCGGCGCCGTGTTCGGCTGGACCGACGCGCCGCTGTTCGACGATCAGAAGGTCGTCGACACCGACGGCGGCTCCGGGCATCCGGTCGGGTCGTCGGGACTCAAGACGCAGGAGAGCTCGCCCTCCGCGCTGGCGATCGACCCGGTGACAGGCCTGCTCAGCTTCACGTCGCGCAGCCCGGACGCCCAGAGCTACCGCGTCCTGCGCAGCGTCGGCGGCGCACCGCCGACGGTCGTCCTCGATTCCGCCAAGACCTCGGGCCTGGCCGCCCCCGCCACGGTCTGCGTTCCCGTCACGTTCACCGTCGTCGCGGTCAGCAACGCGGTCGGCTGGACGTCGGACGCGCCGGCCGCGATCCCCTACGTCAGGCAGCCGTCGGCCACGCAGCGCTGTGCCGACGCCCCGAAGCTCACCGCCAAGAAGAAGCTGAAGTTCTCGCTGCGCAAGCTGCGCCGCTCGAAGTGGAAGCTCGCGCTCGCGCTGCGCTCGAGCGGGATCGGCAGTGTCCAGGCGAGCCTGGTGCGCCAGCCGCGCAAGGGGACGAAGACCTCGAAGAAGGTCCTCGGCAAGCTCGACGCGAAGCTCTCGCGCGCAGGCAACCAGACGCTGCGCCTCGCACTGACCAAGGCCGCGCGCCATCAGGGTCGCTACGCGCTGCGCGTCGTCACGATCGCCCCGGACGGCAAGGGACGAGCGAAGCAGACCCTGACCCTGGAGGTCACACGATGAGATCGGTCCGCCCCGCAGCCCTGCTCGCCCTCGTCGCGCTCGGGCTCGTCCCGGCGTCGGCGTCGGCCGCCGGCGCCTGCGTGAAGGTCGGCGTCTACCAGGACAACCCCGCATCCGGCCTCCCCGCGCTGAAGAAGAAGGTCGGCCCGGGCGTCTCGACGATCTCGACGTACCTGACCGCCGGGAGCCCGCTCTCGAGCAGCCTGATCCGGACCGCGAACCGCAACCGCGCGACCCTGATGGTCACGTGGCTCCCCGACGCCGGGCGCGACGGGTCCGCCCAGCCGCGCTACCGCCTGAAGGCGACCGCCGCCGGCAAGTACGACAAGTCGCTGCGCGCGCTCGTGCGCCAGCTGCGCGGCGTGCGCAAGGGCGCGATCCTGCGCCCGATGCCCGAGATGAACACACCGTGGCATCCGTGGTCGGGCCTGGCCAACAAGAACGTCCCGGCGACGTACGCCAAGGCATGGAAGCGCGTCCGCAAGGCCGTCCGCTCTGCCCCCGGCGGCAAGAAGGTCAAGCTGCTGTGGTCGCCGTACACGCGCAGCATCCCGGACACCGGGCAGAACGCGATCCGTGCCTACTTCCCGGGCGCCGACCAGGTCGACCTCGTCGGCGCGAGCGGCTACAACTTCGGGGCGCGCCCGCCGCTGCTCTGGAGTGAGCCCGGGGCGCTGTTCGGCTCGGCCTACTCCACGATCCAGGCCCTCGCGCCGAAGCCCTTCTGGCTGGCGGAGACCGGCTCCGGGGCGAACGGCGGCGACAAGGCCGGGTGGATCCGCACCCTGGCGACGCTGCGCGCCACGTCGATGCCCAAGCTCGCGGGCGTCGTCTGGTTCGACATCAACGACCGGTTCGGGGACTTCCGCCTGAAGGGCAGCTCCACGACGTCCGCGTTCCGCACACTGCTGAAGGGAGCATGCAAGTGACCCGGCTCGCGAAGAAGCGCAAGGCCAAGAAGGCCGTCGCCAAGCCGCGACGCCACCGCCTGACGCTCCCGCCGGCGCCGGTGGTCGACGAGGGCATCGACCTCTCGTCGATGAGCCCCGCGATGGTCGACCGCCTGTTCTGGCGCGCCGGCTTCGGCCCGACGGTCGCGGACCGCGCCGCCTGGACGGGCAAGCCGGTCTCCGAGGCCGTCGCCTGGCTGCTCTCGGCGCCCGCGGGCGTCGCCGGCTCCCCGGGCACGCGCGACGGCAAGGCGCTGGATCCGACCGGCGACGACACGGACCTCGTGCTCAGCTGGGTCGACCGCATGGTGCGCTCCACGAACCCGTTCACCGAGCGGCTCGGGTTCTTCTGGCACCGCCACTTCTCGAACTCGCGCGACTCCGTCTCGCCGCCGCAGCTGCTGATGCAGCAGAACGACCTCTTCCGCCGCTACAGCGACCTCGGCGCCAACGCCGGCGCGTCGTTCCACGACCTCGCCTACGAGATCGCGGTCAACCCGTCGATGCTGCGCTACCTCACCGGCGAGTACAACGTGAAGGGCTCGCCGAACGAGAACTACGCACGTGAGCTGATGGAGCTGTTCAGCCTCGGCGTCACCGATCCGAGCGGGAAGGCGAACTACAGCGAGGGCGACGTCAAGCAGCTCGCGAAGGCCTTCTCCGGCTGGCAGATCGACGACACGAACCCGGACGCCGCGAAGAGCTACTTCACGCCGGACCGCTGGTACAACGGCCCGAAGATCGTCTTCGGGAAGTTCGGCAACTACAAGTACACCGACGCCGTCGACCTCGTCCTCGCCCACCCCGCCCACGCCGGATTCCTGGTCACGAAGCTCTGGAACGAGTTCATCGTCCCGCCGCCGGACGCCGCGACGCTGTCGAAGCTCGTCAGCACGTACACGGGCGGCGGGATGAAGGTCAAGCCGGTCCTCGAGCTGATCCTGGCCCATCCGTCGCTGTTCGCCTCGCTCAGCGAGCCGGCGATGATCAAGCCGCCGATCGTCTACGTGGTCGGTGCGATGCGCACGCTCGGCGCCGGGATCACCGACTCGAGCCCCTCGGACCACCTCGACGCGATGGGGCAGGTCCCCTACTTCCCGCCGACCGTCGCCGGATGGGAGGGCGGGCTCTCGTGGCTCAACACGAACACGGCCCTCGCCCGCTTCGGCTTCGTCTCGACGCTGATCTCCAAGACGACGATCACCGATGTCGTCGGTGAGACGCCGGCCGCCGCCTACGACCGCGCATACGCGGCGGTCGGGCAGCCGTGGCTGGCGAGCGGTACACAGGCGGCGATCCGCGACTTCGCGACGCGCGCAGGATCAGGCAACGCCAAGCTCCGCAAGGAGCGCCAGCTCATGCTCCGGTCGCTGATGCTGGCCGGCCCCGACGGACAGGTGATGTGATGACGGACCATCCCGTGAACGACGTCCAGGCCCTGCGCTGCGCCGACTGCGCGCGGTCGGACTCCCTGGTCACCGACCTCGCGCCGACGTCGGCCGTGCCGATCCCCGCCGAGGCGATGGCGGGCTTCCCCGACGGCGTCCCGCACAGCACCCGCAGCAGCCGCGGCCTGAACCGCCGCACGTTCCTGCGCAACGGCCTCGTCGGCGTCGCGTCGGTGTACTCGGCCACGCAGCTCGACTGGGGCAACATCTGGGAGGCCGCGCTCGCGGAGGGCGCCGAGCCGGCCCAGAAGAGCCTCGTCTGCATCTTCCTCAACGGCGGCAACGACGGCCTGAACACGATCGTCCCGGTCGAGGCGAGCGAGTACGCCGCCTACCAGGCCGCGCGCACGAACATCGCCCGCGTGATCGGCGCGTCGACCGGTACGCAGGTCGGCACGACGCCGATGCCCGGCACCGGCAACACGCTGGCCTTCGGCAACCCCGCCGTGTCGGGCGTCGGGAACAACGGCGACACGATGGGCTTCGACACGCTCTACGGCGATGGCAGCGGCGGCCCGGGCTCGGACCTCGCGGTCTTCCCCGCCGCCGACTACACGCCCGCGAACCGCTCGCACTTCGACAGCCGCGACTACTGGTTCGCCGGCGCGCTGCAGAAGATGCAGACGGGCTGGCTGGGGCGCTGGCTCGATGCCTACGGTTCGCACGTCGAACCCGCTGCAGGCGGTCTCGCTGGACTCGTCGCTCTCGAAGCAGATCCGTGCCTCGAAGGCTCCGGTGTGCGCGATCGAGAGCCTCTCCGGCGCGCGCTTCGACGTCCCGACGGTGACGACCGCGGACGCCAACGCGGAGGTCGGCCGGCTGGCGGGCGTCGCCGCCGGCGCCGGGCAACGAGGCGCTCGCGCGCGCCCGCTCGATCTACGGGCTGACGGTCGACGTCTCCGGCCGCCTGAGCGGCCTGCGCACCGTGACGCCCGGCGCCGGCTACCCGCCCAACACCGACCTCTCACGCAAGCTGCAGCTCGCGGCGACGCTGCTCGGTGCCGGCCTGGGCACCCGGATCATCACGATCGACTGGGGGTCGTTCGACACCCACGGTGGCCAGGTCACCTCCCAGGACCCGCAGCTCTCCGTCCTGTCGCGCGGCCTCGCCGCGTTCAAGGCGGACCTCGCCGCGCGCGGCATGGAGAACAACGTCGTGACGATGGTGTTCTCCGAGTTCGGCCGGCGGATCGCCTCGAACGACTCGCAGGGGACCGACCACGGCGCCGGCGGCATGATGCTGCTGAGCGGCTCGTCGGTGCGCGGCGGCCTCGCCGGCGAGCACCCCGGGGTGAAGGTGTCCGACGACGGCGACCTCGTCGTGAAGACCGACTTCCGCAGCGTCTACCAGCAGCTGATCGGCGAGTGGCTCGGCGGCGACCCGGCGGCGATCCTGCCCGGAGGCCCGTTCCCCTCCATCCACCGCTACGACGGCGGCGCCGCGCTGATGAAGTGATGCGCCGCGCCGTCGCGATCGTGGCACTCGGGCTGCTCGCCGTCACGGCGCTCGCCCCGCAGGCCGTCGCCGGGCGCCATCACCGTCTGCGGCTCCCCGCAGGCCGAACTTCCGCGCAGCCTGACGATCGACGAGGCGGAGTGGTCGCTGCGCGCGTCGAAGACGGTCGTCGGCGCCGGCACGGTCCGGATCCGCGCCTACAACCGCGGACAGGACGACCACAACCTGCTGCTGATCGCCAAGGACGGGACGCCGAGCGTCGTCGACCTCAAGCCGGGCGAGGCCGGGACGATCACGCCCACCCTGACGCCCGGCAGGTACACGCTGATCTGCTCGCTGTTCGCGGGGACTCCCGAATCGCATGAGGCCCGCGGGATGCGCGTCGGGCTGATCGTGCGCTGAACCCCTAGGCTGCGGCGGGTGACCGCGACCGTGCAGCTCCCGCGTGAGTCGCGCTGTGTCGTCATCGGCACCGGGGTGCTCGGCAGCGCCGCGGCGCACTCGCTCTCCCGGCGGCTCGGCGCCGGCGTGCTGGTGCTCGAGCAGTTCGAGCCGGGCCACCGGCGCGGCTCGTCGGAGGACCACTCGCGGATCATCCGCCACAGCTACGACAGCGAGGTCTACACGGCCCTGACGCCGGCCATGTTCGCCGCGTGGGCCGCGGTCGAGCGCGAGAGCGGCGAGCGCCTCATCGTGCGCACCGGCGGGCTCGACCTCGGCGACCCTGCCGTGACGGGGTCGACCGACGCGATCGAGGCGAGCGCCGCGGCGATGGCCGCGCACGACATCGAGTTCGAACGCGTCGACGCCGAGGAGATCCGCCGGCGCTGGCCGCAGTGGCACGTGGGCGACGATGTCGCGGGCCTGTTCCAGGCGGACGCCGGGATCCTCGACATCGGGCGGGCCTGCCGCGCCCAGCTCGCGCTTGCGCTCGAGCAGGGCGCGCAGCTGCAGACCGCCGTGCGCGTGCAGCACCTCGAGGAGCGAGGCGAGCGCGTGATCGTCCACACGAGCCACGGCCCCGTGGTCGCGGAGCACGTCGTGGCCTGCACGGGCAAGTGGACCGCGCGTCTGCTCGACGGTCTGCACGACCTGCCGCTGCGCCACACGGCCGAGCAGGTCAGCTACGTCACGCCGCCGGACCCGGCCGCCTTCGCGCCCGAGCGCTTCCCGATCTGGCTCCGGCTCGGCGACCCGTGCTTCTACGGGTTCCCCGTCTACGGGATGGCGGCGGTGAAGGTCGCACAGGACCTCGGCGGGCCGCTCGTCGAGCCCGACGACGACGAGAGCCCGGTCGACCCGGCGCGCGTCGAGGTGGTCATGGCGTTCCTGCGCGAGCACCTCCCCGGCGCGGTCGGGCCCGTCGCGCTGAGCCGCTCGTGCCTCTACGACCTGACGCCGGACCGCGACCTCGTCGTCGGGCCGCTCCCGGGCCACCCCCGGATCCTGGTGACGGTCGGCTGCGGCCACGCGGGGAAGTTCGGCGCCCTGTTCGGCGAGATCCTCTGCGACCTCGTCGTGGACGGCGCGACGGACCATCCGATCGGTCCGCTGAGCGCGGGCCGGCCGGCGCTCAGGAGCGGTTCACTCCCAGCGTGATCGTGGTCGTCGTCGGTGCTCATGATGTGCGCAGTCTCGTGAGCGAACCTGGGAGCCGGCTGAGGATCTACGCAGAGCTCCGCAGGAAGCGCACGACGTCGCGCGCATCGTCGTTGCAGGGCGCGCGCCGCCCCGGCGGGAAGCCGCTTCGCGAAGGGCTCGAGCACGACCTCGCCGCCCGGCATCCGCCATGTCGCCACCGCCTTCCCGCCGACCAGCGCGATCGGCTTGAAGATGCCGTTGCTCGTCACGACCGTCGTGTTCGAGCCGAGCACGAACTCGCGCGAGGCCCAGCCCATCAGCAGCGGATCGAACGGACCCAGCAGACGCGGCGCGGGCAGCGGCGGCGCCGGCGGCGCACCCGCGAGCGAGAGGCTGCCGTCCTCACCACGTGCCAGCTCGCCGGCGATCGCCTCGAGCCCGCGGCGCGCGTCGCGCAGGCCGACGCCGGCCCAGCGCGCGAGGTCGCGATCGGTCGCCGGGGAGTGCCCCGCGAGGTAGCGCCGCGCCAGCTCGGCCAGCGCGCGGTCGCGATCGACAGGTCGCGGCTCGCCCAGCCAGTCGCGGACCAGGACGAACGCCTGGCCGCCGCCGCGAACCGGGCCGCGGACGATCAGCCCGCGCAGGCTCGCCAGCATCAGGACGTGGACCAGCGCCTGGCCCGCGGTCGCGACACCGGCCGCGGCGACCATCTCGCGCAGCTGCTCGCGCGTCAGCGGGCCCCGATCGCCCGAGGGCGCGCACGATCGCCGCCACCGCCCGCTCGCCGGCGGCCGGCGGGACGCCCTCCTGCTCCAGGCGCCGTGCGTTGGCGCTGACGATCGGCGGCGTCGTCAGCAGCTGCAGCCACGGGTAGTCCTCGCGCCGCACGAGGTGCAGCGTCCCGCGGTTCAGCCACGTCACGAGCAGCGACCGCTCGCCGAGCTCGCGATCGACGTCGGCCACGGTCAGCCCCCGGGTGCGCGCCCGGATCGCCAGCCGCGCGCCGCGCGCGTCCTGGGCCTGCACCGCGAGCAGCCGTTCGGTGACGTCGACCGC
This sequence comes from uncultured Solirubrobacteraceae bacterium, assembly GCA_963781935.1. Taxonomy (GTDB): domain Bacteria; phylum Actinomycetota; class Thermoleophilia; order Solirubrobacterales; family Solirubrobacteraceae; genus F1-60-MAGs163. Next base: position 338,232 of record CAWAHX010000003.1, on the reverse strand, counting down.
GCTCGCCGCCCCGGGACCGCTCAGCAGCTGCGCGTGGAGGCGCCGCTCGATCATGCGGGCCGGTCGACGTCCGCGAACGCGACCTCCAGGCGCGCGAACGCCGTGTCGACCGTCGCGCGCACCCGGCGCTCGATCGTCCGCGCGCTCGACCCCCGCGAGGATCGACTCGGCCAGCAGGTCCCCGCGCAGCTCCATCGCGGCGAGCACCATGGCCGCATACACGTGAGGCCGCTGATCGTCGCGGGGCAACCCGAACGCATCGGCCACCGCGGGTGCGAGGATCGGGGCCCACGAGTGCGCGACCACGAGGCGCCGGGCACACAGCGCCGGTGACTCGCGCTCGGTCCGCACGAACGCCTGGAAGCGCTCGTAGCCGAGCGGGTCGCGCAGCATCCGCCAGCCGGCACCGGCGAACGGGATGCAGTTGTCGGCCAGCAGCCGGTGCAGTGCCTCCGTGACGGTCGACCCCGCGGGCCGCTCGGCGACCGTCGCCACGAGCCCGTCGATCGAGCTCCCCCGCCCGGTCGTAGAACAGGTCCTCCTTCGTCGCGAAGTAGTTGAAGACGGTCTTCACCGAGACGTCGGCGGCCGCGGCGATCTGGGCGACCGTGACGTGCTCGAAGCCGTGCTCGGCGAACATCACGGTCGCGACGTCGGAGATGGCCTGGCGCGTGCGCGCCTTCTTGGACTCGCGCAGACCGACCAGCACGTGCTCGGCACCGGCAAGGGATTGTGCCATGACACGAACTTTATAGTGATTGAACTTTTCTGGCAAGTCTGCGATCCTGCCGCCGATGACCGATTCGAACGCCATCGAGGCGCACGGCCTCGTCAAGCGCTTCGGCGACAAGACGGCGCTTGCGGGCATCGATCTCGACGTCCCGCGCGGCGCCGTCTGCGCGATGCTCGGCCCCAACGGCGCCGGCAAGACGACCGCGGTCCGCATCCTCACCACCCTCAGCAAGCCCGACGCGGGCACCGCGACCGTGGCCGGCATCGACGTCCTGAAGGATCCCGTCGGCGTGCGGCGCAGCATCGGTCTCGCCGCCCAGGACGCGACCGTCGACGGCCTGCTGACCGGCGCCGAGAACCTCACGATGATCGGCGAGCTGCACCACCTCGGCCGGCGCCGTGCCGCGCGCCCGCGCCGAGCGAGCTGCTCGAGCAGTTCACGCTCGCCGACACGGGGAGCAAGCTCGCCAAGGACTACTCGGGCGGCATGCGCCGGCGCCTGGACCTCGCGGCGACGCTCGTCGCGGCGCCGGAGATCCTGTTCCTCGACGAGCCGACGACCGGCCTGGACCCGCGTGCCCGCAGCGAGCTGTGGACCGTGCTGGACCGCCTCGTCGCCGGCGGCGTCACCGTGCTGCTGACCACGCAGTACCTCGAGGAGGCCGAGCGCCTCGCCGACGACATCATCGTGATCGACCACGGCGGGGTGATCGCGCGCGGCGACGCGCGCTCGCTGAAGCGCCAGGTCGGCGGCGACCAGCTGCAGGTCGTGGTCGCCGACATCGCCGACCTCACGGCCGTCGCCGCGATCGTCGAGCGCGTCTCCGCCGGCCGGCCGGTGATGGATCCCCCGTCGCGCAGCGTGACCGCGCCGACCGACGGCGGCGTGGCCGCGATCGGCGCGATCGCCGCGGCGCTCGACGAGCAGTCGATCGCCGTCGAGGACCTCGGCCTGCGCCAGCCGACGCTCGACGACGTCTTCCTCACCCTGACCGGCGCGCCGCCCGAGACCGTCGCCGACGACCTGACCTCCCAGACCCTCGCCGAGGACCTCCGATGACCGACGTTGCCCTCCAGAAGCGCGGCAGCTGCCGCCGGCGACACCTGGGTGATCGCCAAGCGCGGGCTGCTGCACATGCGCCGCCAGCCCGAGGCGCTGACCGACGCGACCATCCAGCCGATCATGTTCGTGCTGCTCTTCGCGTTCGTGTTCGGCGGTGCGATCGCCGGTGCCCGGCGGCGGCCCCTACCGCGAGTTCCTGATGGGCGGCATCTTCGCCCAGACGATCTTCTTCAGCGCGTTCGGCGTCGCGATCGCGCTGGCGACCGATCGCACGAGCGGCGCGGTCGACCGCTTCCACTCGCTGCCGATCGCACGCTCCAGCGTGCTCGCCGGCCACGCCGTCGCGAACCTCGTCAAGTCGCTGCTGCCGATCACGCTGATGTCGATCACGGGCTTCCTCGTCGGCTGGCGGATCCACACCGGCCTGCCCGACGTGATCGCGGCCTACGGGCTGATGTTCGCCTTCTCCTTCGCGGTGATCTGGATCGGCGTGCTGCTCGGCAGCATCGTCTCCACACCCGAGGCGGTGCAGGGCGTCGCGTTCGTCGTGATCTTCCCGATCACGTTCGTCGCGAGCACGTTCGTTCCCGACGAGCACGCTGCCGCCGGTGCTGCGGACGTTCGCCGAATGGAATCCCGTCACCGCGCTCGCGGGCGCGCTGCGCGAGCTGTTCGGCAACCCGGGCGGCATCCCGCCGAGCCACCCGTGGCCGCTGGCGCACCCGATCGCGTACAGCTGGATCTGGATCGTCGGGATCGTCGTCGTGTGCGCGCCGCTGGCGGTGCGCCAATACCAGAAGTCGATCGCGTCGTGAGCGGGACGCTGCTCAGCGTGAACGTCGGCGAGCCGCGCGACGTCCGCGTCGGGCAGCGGGTGATCAGCACGGCGATCTGGAAGGAGCCGGTCGAGGGTCGCGTCGCCGTCCGCGGCGTGAATCTCGCCGGCGACGACCAGGCCGACCGCAGCGTCCACGGCGGCCCCGACAAGGCGGTCTACGTGTACGCCATCGAGGACACCGCCTGGTGGGCGCAGCAGACCGGCAGGGAGCTGGGCCCGGGCGCGTTCGGGGAGAACCTGACGACCGAGGGCGTCGACGTCAGCGGCGCACGGATCGGCGAGCAGTGGGCGATCGGCAGCGCGCTGTTCGAGGTCCGCCAGTCGCGCATGCCGTGCTTCAAGCTCGCGCTGCGCATGGGCGACCCGCACTTCGTCAGGACGTTCGCGCAGGCCGACCGGCCGGGCGCGTACCTCGCGATCCTGCGCGAGGGCGACGTCGGCGCGGGCGACCCGGTCGAGATCGTCCATCGCCCCGACCACGACGTCACGATGGCGCTGATGCACCGTGCGCTGCTGCAGGATCACGACCTGCTCGCCGAGCTGCTGACGGCGCCGGAGCTGATGCCGTCGTGGCGCGAGTTCGCGCTCGAGCGCGTCAGCGCGAGCGACTGAACGCCCGAGAGCTCAGGCGCGCCCCTGCGCCTGCGCCCGCTCGAGCAGGCCCTCGGGCAACGGCACGCCCGGCGGGCGCCCGTCGACGAGCTGGTGGGCGAACACGTACAGCAGCGGCGCCCACGGCGTCTCCAGGCGCAGCAGCGGCATCCCCTGGGGCTGGATCGTCACCGCGGGCGTCCCGTTCGGCGCCGGCGCCCACTGCGGCGCGCCGGACTCGGCGTACCAGAACGACTCGACCTGCCCGCTCGTCGTCGCGATCAGCCGCTGGCTCGTGACGATCACGTCCGCCGAGCCGAGCGGATGCCAGCGCGGGATCGCGGCGCGCTGGGACTCGGCCTTCTTCGAGGCGTTGTGGGCGAGGCTCGCGGCGCCCGTGACGGCCAGCCCGACCGGTCCCCCGAGCAGCAGGAACGACTTGCGGTAGGGCACGTTCTCGCCGTAGTACCCGACGATCGAGACCGGCGCGAAGTGCGCGTGCGCGACCTCCCCGGGGCCGAGCTGGACGGTCGGCGCCTCCTGCGGCAGCGGGCTGCCGCGGCCAATGACGAGGCCCATTGGTAGGCCCGCAGATATCCCTCGTCGTATGCGCTCCATTGCGGCGTGCTCATTGCCGTCGCATCGTATGCAACCGTGGCGATAGGTTTGACGGGACGTGAGCACCGACGAGGCGGTCGCCCGCCAGCTCGAGCAGGTCCAGCCCACGCTGCCGCCGGCATCGACGTGGCGGCCGCTCGCGCGCCGCGCCGCCGTCTACGGCCTGCCCGCGATCTACGTCGTCGCGCTGACCGCGACGACGCTCGCCTACGGGCTCCCGATCGCACGCGACCAGATGTTCTTCTGGCTCGGCCTGGGCCTCGTCGCGTTCAGCGTCGGCTCGTGGCGCAGCTGGCCGACGCTGCTCGTCGACTGGCTGCCGTTCCTCGGCCTGCTCGTCCTCTACGACTTCCTGCGCGGCGCGGTCTCGGTGACCCCGCAGCAGGCGTTCGTGATGCCCCAGCTGGACCTCGACCGCTTCCTCGGCGCGGGCACCGTGCCGACGGTCTGGCTCCAGCAGCACCTGTGGGACACGTGGCATGCGCACTGGTACGACTACGCGGTCTGGGCCGTCTACCTGTCGCACTTCTTCGTGGTCTGGATCGTCGCCGCGGTGCTCTGGCGCGTCGCGCGCCACAGGTTCCGCCGTTATGCGCTGCTCGTGATCCTGCTGACGCTGGCGGCGTTCCTGACCTACTGGCTCTACCCGGCGCAGCCGCCGTGGCTGGCGGGCGACCTGTCGCTGATGCCGCCCGTCGACCGCATCGTGCCGGACATCTGGGGGCGCCTGGGCGTGACGACCGCGGCGTCGGTCTGGGAGAACGGCAGCCTCGTGAACACCGTCGCCGCGATGCCGTCACTGCACGCCTCGTACCCGTTCCTGCTGTTGCTGTTCTTCTGGCCCGCGGGCTGGTGGGTGCGGATCGGCCTCGGCCTCTACACGCTCGCGATGGCGTTCGCCCTCGTCTACGGCGGCGAGCACTTCATCACCGACATCCTCGTCGGGTGGGCGATGACGCTCGCCATCTTCCTGTCGGTCACCGCGATCCTCAACCGCCGGGCGAGAGCAGCGCCATCGCCGCCGCCCGCCCCGGGATCCCGCTGACGCCGCCGCCCCGTCGCGCGCCCGCCCCGCACAGCAGCACGCGCTCGGACGCGGTCTCGACGCCCCAGCGACCGACATCCGCCGCATCCTCCGCGAACGGCCAGCGCAGGTCGTCGTGGAAGATGTTCCCCGCCGGGAGCCCCAGCTCCGCCTCGAGGTCCAGCGGCGTCCGGGCCTCGACGCACGGCCCGTCCGGGCCCTCCCACAGGCAGTCCTCGATCGGCTCGTCCAGAACGCTGTTCAGCGAGCGCAGCGTCACCCGCAGCGCGCGCTCGCGCATGCCCTCGTTGTCCGCCCGGAACAGGTCGGCCGGCATGTGCAGGCCGAACAGCGTCAGCGTCTGCGCCCCGGCGGCGACGAGCTCCGGCCCCAGGATCGACGAGTCGGTCAGCGAGTGGCAGTAGATCTCGCACGGCGGCAGGTCCGGCAGCGCACCGGCCGCGGCCTGGGCGTGCGCGGCGTCGAGCTGCGCGTAGCCCTCGTTGATGTGGAACGTGCCCGCGAACGCCAGGCGCGGATCGACGCGAGCTCTCGCGCAGGCGCGGCAGGCGCCGCAGCAGCATGTTGACCTTCAGCTGCGCACCCTGGGGCGGCGGATCGCCATCACCGGGCTCGGCCGAGCAGCCGAGCGAGCGTCGCCGGCGCCACGTTCGCGAGCACGATGCGATGCCCGGACCGCGTACGACGCGTCCTCCCCGGTCGAGCGCACGTCGACGTCGACGCCGCCCGTGCCCACCGTGAGCGCCTCGACGTCTGCGCCCGGGAGCAGCTCCGCGCCTGCCGCGCGCGCCGCGCCCTCGAGCGCCGCCGTCACCGCGCCCATGCCGCCGACGGGCACGTCCCAGTCGCCCGTCCCGTTGCCGATCACGTGGTAGAGGAAGCAGCGGTTCTGGCGCAGATCGCCGTCGCTCGCGCGTGAGAACGTCCCGATCAGCGCGTCGGTCAGCACGATCCCGCGCAGCGGTGTCGTCGGTGAACGTCGTCTCGATCGCCTCCGAGAGCGGCCGCTCGAACAGCATCCGCCAGACCTCGTCGTCAGCGGCGACGCGGCGCATCTCCGCGCGCGAGCGGAGCGGCTCGAGGACCGTCGGGAAGAGGCGCGAGGCCACGCCGGCGATCCGCCCGTAGAACGCGGTCCACGCGTCGAAGGCCGTCGGGTCGCCGGTCACCGCCGTCATCGCCGCCCGCGTCGCGCGCCGCGTCCGCGTGGTCGATCAGCAAGCCGCGCTCGGGCCCGCCCGGGACGGGGGTGTACGACGAGATCCGCCGGCGGCGCAGCGTGATGTCCAGCCCGAGCTCGGCGACGATCTGGGCGGGGAGCAGGCTGACGAGGTAGGCGTAGCGCGAGAGCCGCGCGTCGACGCCGGCGAACGGCTGCTCGGAGACGGCGGCGCCGCCCAGGTGCGCGAGCCGCTCGAGCACCAGCACCGAGCGTCCGGCGCGCGCCAGGTAGGCCGCCGCGGTCAGCCCGTTGTGGCCGCCGCCGACGATCACGACGTCGTACTGCGCCTTGCTGGGTCGGGCCGACACTCGTCGCACGATACGGTGAACGCCGATGTTCGAGACCCAACCCCACGTCGAGGAGAACGACGTGCGGGCCGGTCAGCCGGCGGCGGGCGCGCAGGACAGCGCGATCGTCGTCCAAGACATGGTGCGCACATATGCCGGCGGGCTGCGCGCCGTCGATGGCGTGAACCTGCGCGTGGCGCCCGGCGAGATCTACGGCTTCCTGGGCCCCAACGGCGCCGGGAAGACGACCATGGTCCGCATCCTCACGACGCTCCTGCGCCCGACGTCCGGACGCGCCTGGGTCGCGGGCCACGACGTCGTCGCCGACCCCTCCGGCGTGCGCCGCTCGATCGGCGTCGCCCTCCAGGAGGCCGCGCTCGACCCGCTGATGACCGGGCGCGAGCTGCTCGCGCTCCAGGGCGCGCTGCACGGCCTCCGCCGTCCCGCGGCGCGGGTGCGCGCGGTCGACCTGCTGGAGCGCGTCGACCTCGTCGACGCCGCCGACCGGCGCCTGGGCACCTACTCGGGCGGGATGCGCCGGCGCCTGGACCTGGCGCTCGCGCTCGTGCATCGCCCGCGCGTGCTGTTCCTCGACGAGCCCACGACCGGCCTGGACCCGGTCAGCCGCGCGGCGCTGTGGCGCGAGGTGCGGCTGCTCAACGACGAGGGGACGACCGTCTTCCTCACGACCCAGTACCTCGAGGAGGCCGAGCAGCTCGCCGACCGCGTCGGGATCATCGCGCACGGGAGGATCGTCGCCGAGGGCACTCCCGACGACCTGAAGGCGAAGGTCGGGCAGCCGGCGATCCACGTCGACCTCGTCGACTCCGGCCAGCTCGAGCGCGCGCGCGCGCTGCTGAGCGCGTACGGCGGGTGCGGCGACGGCCGCAGCGGCGGCCTCGTCCTGCGCACGCGCCGCCGGCGCACGCGCGATCGCGCCGATCGTCCGCACGCTCGACGAGGCGGGCATCGAGGTCGAGACCGTCGAGGTGGAGGGCCCGACGCTCGACGACGTGTTCCTCGCCGTCACGGGCCATCCCGCCGAGGACGACGCCGCGTGAGCGTCGCCGTCGCCGATCGCGACGCCGCCGTCCAGGCGCGCGTCGTCGTCGCGCTCGCGGTCCGCGCGCTGCTGATCCAGACGCGCCGCGCGCAGTTCCTGCTGCCCGACGTTCCTGCTGCCGCTGATCCTGCTGGCCGTCGTCGCGAGCGGGACGTCGGCGGCGCGCAACCTGCCCGGCTTCCCGAGCACCGGCTCCTACGTCGGCTTCGTGGTCGCGGGCACGCTCGTCCAGGGCACGCTGCTGCTCGGCCTGACCGCCGGGATCTCGCTGGCCTCCGACATCGAGGGCGGGTTCTTCGACCGGCTGCTCACCGCGCCGGTGCAGCGGGCCAGCCTCGTCCTCGGCCGCGTCACGGGCACGGCCGTGCTCGCGATCCCTCAGGCGGCGTTCTTCCTGACCGTCGCCTTCGTCTTCGGCGCGCGCTACGAGGGCGGCGTCGGCGGCGTGCTGCTGACGATCGCGATCGCATCGCTGACGGCCGCCGGCCTCGGCGGGTTCGCCGCCGCCATCGCGCTGCGCACCGGCTCGCTGTCGCTGCTGCAGAACCTGTTCCCGCTCGTCTTCATGCTGCTGTTCACCGCACCCGCGTTCTTCCCGCGCGCCCTGCTGGCGCCCGCGATGCACGCGATCGCGCCGTTCAACCCGCTCACGTACGTCGTCGAGGGCATGCGCGCGGCGCTGCACGGGACGACGGCGCTGGGCGACCCGTGGCTCGGCCTGCTGGTCGCCGCCGGCCTGGCGGTCGCCACCACCACGCTCGCCGTCCTCGCCATGCGATCGAGGCTGCGGTCGCTGTGAGCTCGCTGGCCTACGCCGCCGGCGTCAGCCGGGCGATGTGGCAGCGCGGCCTGATGGAGGTCGTGCGCGTCCGCGGGGCGCTGCTCCCGACGACGATCGCACCGATCGTCTTCCTGCTGGGGAACGCCGGGCAGTTCGGGCGCCTGACGCATCTCGACGGCTTTCCGACGACGTCGTACCTGTCGTGGATCGTTCCGCTGGCCTGCCTGCAGGGCGCCGGCTTCGCCGGCGGCGCGGCGGGCGCGAACCTCGCGCGCGACATCGAGCAGGGCTGGTTCGACCGGATGCTCACCTCGCCGGCGCCGCGCCCGCTGCTGCTGGTCGGGCCGATCGCGGCGGCGATGACCCGCTCGTTCGTGCCCGCGACGACGATCCTGACCGTCGGCCTGCTGCTCGGCGCCGGGATCTCCGGCGGCGTCCTGGGCGTCCTCGCCCTGTACGTGGCCGCGCTGTGGTTCTGTGCGATCGCGGGGCTGTGGGGCACGACGCTGGCGATGCGCGCGCGCAGCCAGCAGGTCGGGCCGCTGATCCAGAACGGCGTCTTCATCGCGGTCTTCCTGTCGACCGCCTACACGCCCCTGGTGCTGCTCAGCGGCTGGCTCGCGACGTTCGCGAAGTACAACCCGGTCACCTACGTGCTCGAGATGGCGCGCCAGGCGACCGTCGCGGGAATCCCGCCGAGCTGGGAGCACACGTGGCCCGGGCTGCTCGCGCTGACCGGCATGACGCTCGTCTTCGGCGCGCTCGCGCTGCGCGAACTGCGCCGCTTCGGCAACTGACCGTTTACCCTCGGTCGATGCTCCAGCGCCTGCTCGTCCTGCCGATCCTCGTCGCCGCACTGCTCGCGTTCGCCGCGGCGCCCGCGCTCTCGGCGACCAATCCGTGGCGCCAGTCCCGCCCGCTGGAACATCGCCCATCAGGGCGGCGAGGACGAGTTCCCGTCGAACACGATGTACGCGTTCAAGAACGCCCTGAAGGCCGGGGCGAACATGCTCGAGCTCGACGTCGGCGTCACCAAGGACGGCCAGGTCGTCGTGCGCCACGACACGACGCTCGACAACTCGACCAACGGCACGGGCACGATCGAGTCCCACACGCTGAAGCAGATCAAGAAGCTCGACGCCGCCTACTGGTTCTCGCAAGAGCGCGCCGCACTACGCCAAGGACAAGCCCGCGTCCGCGTACGTCTTCCGCGGGATCGCGACCGGCAAGCGCAAGCCGCCGAAGGGCTTCACCGCCGCCGACTTCCGCGTGGCGACGCTGAAGGAGGTGCTCGCCGCCTTCCCGAAGGTGCCGACGAACATCGAGATCAAGGGCCGCACCAAGGCCGAGGACATCTCGGAGTACCTGACGAACGCGCGCGTGCTCGCGCGCCTCCTGAAGAACACGAAGCGGACGCGACCTGATCGTCGTCTCGTTCAAGCAGCAGGCCGTCGACCTGTTCCACTCGCTCGTGCCCAAGCTGCCGGTCGCCCCCGGCGTCGACGGCATCGCGTCGTTCCTGCTCGCCGGCGGCTCGCCCGGCCCCGGCGTCGCCGCGTTCCAGGTGCCGATCACCTACGTGCTGAACGGCAGCCCGCTGACGGTCACGACACCGGACTACATCGCCCGCGCCCACAAGGCCGGCTACGCCTGGCAGAACTGGTTCGGCGACGGTGACCCGGACGCGCCGTCGAGCTGGCGCAAGCTCGTCGCCTGGTGCGCGGACGGCGTCATGACCTCGCGGCCGGTCGCCTTCCAGAAGTTCCTGCGCAGCACGCCGTCGCCGGCGGCGTGCAAGCAGCGCCCGTAGCGGTTCAGCACGGAGGTGATCCGGGGGTGCCGCATGAGCCGTTCGTCCCGGAATCCGTCCGCCACCGGAACGTCAACGGCCGGCCGGCGGGCGGGCCGGACGACGACGTCTGCGCCGTTGCCGTAGCTGTTCTCGGACACGGAACGCACGGCCGTGGTGCCATCGGACACCAGGAACCACGCGTGCCGCTCCGGCTGTGCGCTGCGGTGGGCGTCGGATCGTGACCACGACCCCGAGTGACCGTCGTCCGCTCGCGAGCGCGCCGAGCTCGCGTGGCCCCGCGCACGATGACGAGCTGGAGAAGCCGGTGCGCGCCGGGTCGCGCGAGACGACCGCCACGCAGACGCCGTGCGGTCCCGGAATCGCCCACGCGCCGATCTCCGTCTCGATGCCGCCGATGCTCCGTGCCTGGCCGGGATCGACGACGATGCCCTGCCGGCGACCCGGCAGCGATGCTCCCCGCAGCTCCGCGGGCAGCCGCTCCCGCGCGTAGGCCCGGCGACGGAAGATCTCGTACCCGTCGTAGAGCGCCGGTGCGATGCCGGGATTCGGCTGGAAGCCGTTCACCGGGACGCCGAGGGTGCTGCGCAGCAGGCTCGAGACCATAGGCGTGCCCGGCGACGATGAGCGTGCGCCCGGCGACGAACCAGTCGGTTCCCGGAGCGGCGGCCTGCATGCCGTCACGGGCCTCGAGCGCGGCGGCGGCAGTCGCATAGCCGAACAACGACACGTCGGGGGGGTCCATCGCCTCCTGCGTGAGTTCGGACAGCGCGTACGGCTCTGTCTCGGGATCGTGGCAGCGGCGCACGCCGCGCCTGCGCGTCGGAACAGGACCGCAGCGGCCCGATCCCGAAGGACTGCGCCATCCGCCGGACCTCGCCGAACGTCGGCGGCTCGACCGGCTCTCGCGCCTCGAGCGCGATCTTCCGGCGCACCCGCGCGCGGTCGGCCACCGGCACGCCGGGGATGCGGAGCGCCGCCGGCCCGACGACGAACCAGTCGCCGCCGGACCCCGCGGAGAGTCGCGGGAGCGCCTCGAGGGCGGAGGCATGCGACGCGTAGCCGACGAGGATGTTGTGGCGGCGCACGTACTCGACGAGCGCCGGGGGATCCCCCGAGATGGGCGTGTACTTCGGGCACACGGCGTACAGCCGGCCGCCGATCGAGCAGGTCACGACCATCCGGGCTCCGCCGAGGCGATGGCGCTCGATGGCCTGACGCACACCCGCGATCGTCGGCTCCGCAACCGGCCCGGCGGGAATCGCCGAAGCGACAGTCCGGGCCTGCACCGGGCGCGCGCCGGCGCGTCAGCGGCCACCGTCACGTGCCGCGTCGACGAGCCACACCCGCCCAGGGCGCCCACGGCGGCGATGCCGACGACGACGGCCTGACCCGGTACCCGGCGAACGCTGAGACGCACCTCGTCCTCCCTTGCGCCGGATGATCGTTTCCACTGATCAGGGGGCTCACGGGCGAAGTTGTGACAAGCGGTCGCTGCACACTCGCTCGCAGCGCTTGGCCACGGCCGCTCCCGGGGCGAGACTGATGAGGATGAAGGCCCGAGCGGCGCTGGGGTGTCTCGTTGCGGGCCTTGCGGCCGTGCAGGTTCTGCCTGTGCAGGCCGCCGCGCCGCTGCCGGCGCGCCTGGCGTCCCACCAGCAGTCCGAGCAGCGGCTGCGCCGCAGCATCGCGGCCGAGAACCGGCGGATCGCCGCCGTCCAGGGCTCGCTGGCACAGGTCGATGCGCGGGTGGCCCGGGTCCAGGCGCGGCTCGACGCCGAGCGCGCCCGCCTGGCGTCGCTCCAGGTCCGCCTGCGCGCCGCACGCGCGCATCTGGTGACCCTCGAGGTGCGCATGCGCCGGGCGGACGCCGCACTGACCGCCAACCTCGTCGCGCAGTACGAGAACAACCCGCCGGACATGATCAGCGTGATCATGAACTCGAACGGCTTCGCCGACCTGCTCGACCGTGCGGCGTTCTTCCGGCGCGTCCAGCAGCGCGACGACGAGGTCGTCCGCAACGATCGCCGGGCGCGGATCAGGGTGATCCAGCTGGCGACCACGCTCGGAAACCTGCAGGTGCGCGCGCAGGCCGGCACGAAGGCGGTGCTCGCCGAGCGCAACCAGATCGACACCCTGCGGCTCGCGGTCCTGCGCCGCCGCGACCGCCTGGTGGCCGCGCGCGACCGCAGATCCGCGCAGCTGGCGCGCGATCGCGCCGCGGCGACCGCGCTGCAGGCCGACCTCACGCGCGTTCAGGCCCAGCAGCGCTCGCAGGCCGCCCCGGTCGGCCCGGGAGCGGTGCTCCACGGGGGCGGTTTCGCGTTCCCGCTGCCGGCCGGCACAGCGTCACCGCCCGGGACCTGGAGCCTCGACCAGGGGGTGGACATCACCGCTCCCGCGCACACGCCGCTGCTCGCCGTCGGCTCCGGGACGGTGGTCCTGCACGGGATCGGGGGTTTCGGCGCGTGGGCTCCCGTGCTGCACCTCGACGACGGGCGCTTCGTCTACTACGGGCACGCGGGGCCCGGCGGCTCCGTCGCCGTCGGCACACACGTCGGGGCGGGGCAGGTGATCGGTGAGATCGGCGCCGGCATCGTCGGCATCTCGACCGGGCCGCACCTGGAGATCGGATTCAGCGACGCCGGCGGCACCCCGAGCGGGGGCGCGGGTGAGATGCTCGCGCTCCTGCGCGGCGCCTTCGGCGGCTGAGAGCCGCGGCCCCCGGCTACGCCGCGTTCGTGATCTGGAACACCTTGCGCAGCGTCTCGTGCACGCGCCAGACCGTGCGGTCGCCGGCGCGCAGGACCGCCGCGTCACCCGGGCCGACCTCGAGGGTCGGCCCGTCCTGGACCTCGATCGTCGCCCGGCCCGAGAGCACGACGAACAGCTCGTCGGCCTCCACGTCGGTCACGACGCCGGGCGTGATCTCCCACACCCCGCGCTCGATCCGCCCGTCCGCCGACGCCCACAGGACGCGGGCGGCCGTCTCGGGCGAACCCTCGACGATCTGCCCGGCGTCCAGCGGCTCGGGTTCGAGCTGCACGTCCGCGACGTGCACGGCGAACGGCGGATCGGTCACGCGGATCTCTACCTGTGGGTCTTGATGCTGATCGTGCTTCCGATGCTCGACACCTGGAAGCCGTCGGCCACGCCCATGAACACGCGGTAGCTGCCGCCGCGGCGAACCTTGACGCGCTTGGAGTAGCGGCTGAACGTCGTGCCGCCGCCCGTGGAGACCCCGCCGGCGACGGTGACCCAGGCGCCCTTGGAGTTCAGCTTCTGGATCGAGAACAGCGCGCCGACCTTGGCCGGCCTGACCGTGCCCGAGAACCTGATGCGCCCGCCGCGACGCACGTGGTGCGAGCTGACCTTCGTGGTCACGCGGACGGCGACGCCGAGCGTCACGATCTCGCTCGTCACCGTCTTGCCGCCGGTGCTGATCACGCGGTACTGCGTGTTGGTCGTGACGCCGAGCAGCGGGAACGCGAACGCGCCGCTGCTGCCCGTCACCTGCGGGTTCCCGACCGTCGCGAACGCGGTGGCGTACGGGAACGGCTTCTGCTGCAGCACGACCTGGCGGCCGGCGTTCCCGGTACCCGAGAGCACGCCCTGAAGCACTACGGGGGAGCCGAACGGCACGGGGTTGGGGTTCGCCGCCAGCGAGAACCCGAGCGGCTGGTTGGCGGTCTTGAACGACCGGTCGCCGCCGGTCGTCGTGCCGTCCGCGTTGCGCGCGATCAGGCGGTAGTGGTAGGTCGTGGCGGCGGTCAGCCCGATCACGTCGGACGCCGCGCCGACGGCGGCGTTGCGCGAGCCGGCGGCGATCTCCGGCGTCTGCAGGCCGTAGGCGGCCGTCGGGCCGTACTGGAAGAAGTAGACGGTGGCCTTCGCCTTGGCGTTGACGCTGCCCGTGAGCGTCGCGGACTGCGGGCTGATCTTCGTGGCACCGCCGGTCGAGACGCCAGGGGCGCTCGCCTGTGCCGCGGAGGCGAACACGACGAAGACGGAGATGGTCAGTGCGAGGAGCGCTATGGAGCGCGAACGAACGTGCATGAGTGGTTTCCTTCCCAGGGGACGCGAGCTTGAACCCGCGCCGGGCGCAGGAGTTGCGCGCCCAGTTTGACGGTACTGCCGCGGGATGTGCGTACAGTCGCCCCGTGGCCCCGACGACCGCGCTCCACGCCGCCTACCGCGCCACGGGCGCCGACCTGCCCTTCGGAGATCCACTCCCCTACCACGGCGTCTCGATGGAGGGCTACTTCTGGCGCTTCACCGATCCGGCCCATGGGCGCGTCGTGATCGCCCTGATCGGCGTCAACCGCGATCGCGACGGCGAGTCCTGGGCGACGCTCGGCCTCGCCGGCCATCCGAACGGGTTCCTGCGCACCACCGCCCATCCGCAGGCGAGCGCCGACGCGGACCGGATGGGCGCCTTCGCCGGCGACGCCTTCTCCGGCCGACAGGACCGGATCGCCGTCGATCTGGGCCCCGACGCGCGGCTCGATGTCCGCATCCACGAGCCGCTCGACTGGCCCCGCCGCAGCCTCGGCGGGTCGAGCGTCTTCCACGTCATCCCGGCCCTCAACCAGTACTGGCACCCGTGGCTGCTGGGCGGGCGGGCGGAGGGGCGCGCGATCCTGGGCGAGGACGTCTGGGACCTCGACGGAGCGACGGTCTACTGCGAGAAGAACTGGGGTCGCGGCGGCTTCCCCGAGGCGTGGTGGTGGGGCCAGGCGCAGGGGTTCTCCGATCCGGGCGTGTGCGTCGCGTTCGCCGGCGGGATCGTCCAGGCGGGGCCGCTGCGGCGTGAGATCACGGCGATCGTCGTCCGACTTCCCGACGGCACGCTCATCCGCCTCGGCGACCCGGTCGTCTCCCCCGTCAGCGCCGAGGTGACGGACGAGACCTGGTCCGTTCGCGGGCGCGGGGCGCGCTGGAGCGTCGAGATCGAGGGCTCAGCCCCGCTCGGGAACGCGCACGTCCTGCCGGTGCCGCTCCCGGCCGAGCGCCGCAACGTGCCCGGAGCGCTCGAGCACCTCGGCGGGACGATGCGCGTCGTCGTCCGCCGCCGCGGCCGGATCGCGTGGGCCGGCGACTCGCCGCTGGCCGCGCTCGAGCACGGCGGCATCGACCGCGCGCGCGCCGAGGCCACCCGCCGCGGAGCGCCCGACGACGCCTCGGACGCCGCGCCCGCCCCGCGCGCGGCGCACCCGCAGTCCTGGCACTAGTTCTGCCGGTCCCTCGGAGCCGTCCCGAACACGTGGTCCCACCACGGGGCGCTGACGCCGTAGCCGCGGTCGTGATCCTGGAAGTGGTGGCGCATGTGCAGCTCACGGAGCTTGCGGCCCATCGGGCCCTTCGGCCGTCGGTGATGCACGTAGTAGTGCGTCATGTCGTATCCGAGGTACCCGGCGAAGAAGCCGGCGGACAGGGCACACGCCTGCGCGAACGGCAGCATCGCCTGGAAGCCGAAGACGAAGATCAGCCCAGCGGGATCGAGGCCGACGGCGGCATCACGAGCCGCATCGGATCGTTCGGGTGGTCGTGATGGACGCCGTGGATCATCCAGTGGATGCGCCGTCCGACGGGGTGCTCCGGCTCGAAGTGGAAGACGACCCGGTGCAGCCAGTACTCGGTCAGCGTCCAGGTCACGTACCCGGCGATCGCCCAGACCAGCCCCTCGTACCAGGTGATCTCGCGCAGGGCGTACCCCGCGAACAGCAGGATCACGGGGACGAAGATCATCGGCACGACCGCGACATGGACCCGCGTGATGCGGTCCAGCCACGATGCGCGGAACATCGGCGGCGACGCCTTCAGATACTCGTTACGCGGCATCGCCGCGGGATCGAGCGGTTCAGGTGCCTCGAGCATGTTCACGACGCTGTATGGAATACCACACTCGGGCGTCGCGAAACATGGCAATTCAGCACGACTTTTAGTGGATGATCACCGTCGCGCCGACCGGGACTCGCGGATAGAGGTCCTTCACGTCCGCGACGTGCATGCGAATGCAGCCGTGCGAGGCGGCGCTCCCGATCGAATAGTCCTCGCCCGTGCCGTGGATGCCGACCCCGTCCGTGATCCCCATCCAGCGCGCCTTCAGTGGGTTGGCGGCGCTCCCGCCGGCCACCGTGGTCCCCCCGAGCTCCCCGGCCCAGGGGCTGTTGGGGACCGACCAGACCGGGTCGATCTGCTTGTCCTGGATGCTGAACTGCCCTTCGGGCGTCGGGTAGGCCGGCTGCCCAACGGCCACCTGGTAGCTCTTGCTGAACTTCAGGCGCTTGAACACCCGCAGCTTGAACTCCGCCTTGCTGACGGTGATCACGGTGCCGTACCGGACGCGCAGGTCGTTCGCGTTCGTCTGCGGGTAGACCGTCGAGACGCGCTGCGTGATCGACCGTGAGGCCGAAGGATCGTCGAGCGCCGCGTCGACCTTGGCGGCCAGGACGGCCTGATCGACCGCGATGCCGAGCTTCGCGCGGTGGATCCGCTGGCGGCGCAGGCCGAACGTCACCGTCGCATCGCGCGGGGCGCGGTACACGGCCGCGGCGACGGTGGCGACGAACGCCTTCACCGCGAGCTTCGAATGCCGGGACGGGACGGGGACATCGGTTCCGGCGGCGGCGCCGCCGCCCGCCACGTCAGCCGGTGAGGCGGTCGCGACCAGCGCGGCGCTCGCCGCGGCGCGCAGGCTCAGCGTCACCTTGGCGTCGGCGCCGGGCAGCGAGAAGCGCCGGCCCGCAGCACGCACGACGACGGGACGGGCCAGGCCCGGCGTCAGCCGCGCCTTCAGCGTCGCGGTGGCCTGCTCGAGCGTCAGCCCCGAGACGTCAACGCCCGCGACCGAGACGTTCGCGGGAATGCGCGGCACGTCCTGCGCCGCGGCGGGTGCGGCGGGAAGGCAGGCGAGGGCGAGCAGGAGGCCGGCGGCGGCGAGCCGGCGGGCGCGAAGAGAGGCATCCATCGAGCGGACGAGGGTAGCGGCGGACCTTCAAGGCGACCGCAAGAGAGCGTTCAGGATGGCTGAAGGCCCGGATCGCTAGGCCACGACGCGCAGCGCCGGGCGCCGGCGACGCTGAGCCGTCTCGGCGAAGAACTCGTCGACCCACGTCCACGTGGTCTTCGCCGCGCCGCGTCCGGCCAGCACGCCCAGGTGCCCGCCGGGTGCCGTCTCGAGCCGCACCTCGGGCGCGTTCTCCAGGAGCGGGCCGACGTGGTGGACCGCGGCGCGCGGCGCAAGGACGTCGGTCGACCCCGCGATGACGAGGACCGGCACCCGCACGTCCGCCAGGCGGATCTCGCCGTCGCCCTCGGTCAGCTCGAGCGTTCCGTCGGCCAGGTCGTTCACGCGGAAGAAGCGGTGGTAGAGCTGCCCCATCGTGCGCCCCGGGTAGGCGTGCATGTGGTCCATGAAGTTGTCGACCGCCTCGACCTGGGCGAGGAAGTCGCGGTCGTGCAGATGGGTCGCGATCGCCAGCGGCTTGGTGACGTACTTGTCGATCGACGTCATCTGGAAGGCCCACTTGACGAGCGGCGCGGGGGCGCCCCCCATCGTGCGATACAGCGCCGTCCCCAGGAAGCCGTTCGTGACGTTGCTCGCCGCCCGGATCGGCGCGGCCATGCGGACGTGCGTGAAGTCGAAGGGTGCCGCGACCGTCGCGACGGAGGCGACCGGGAGTGCCGGGTCGGCGGCGACGGACAGCAGCGACATGATGCCGCCCAGGCACCACCCGAGCAGCTGGACGGGCCGGCCGCCGGCATCGGCGCTGACCTGGCGGATCGCGTTGGGGAGCACGTCGCGAACCCAGAACTCGAGGCCCAGGTCACGATCGGAGAAGGCGATCGAGCCGTACTCGACGAGGTAGGTGGGGTGCCCCATCGCGATCAGGTGCTCGGCCAGCGAGCACCCACGGCGCAGGTCGAAGCTGATCGTCGGTGCGGCGAGCGGCGGGACGAGCAGCACCGGCAGGTCGTGCTGAGGCTCGTCGTCGCGTGCGAGGTAGCGATAGACCACGCGCTTGGGCGCCTCGTCGATGATCACCGCAGGCGTGCGCCGCAGGTCGGCGACTCCGCCGCGGAAGACCATGTCGAAGGCGTTGGCGGCGGCGTTTCCGACGCGATCCGGGCTCGGGAGCAGCTCCATGGGCACCATTCAGTCTAGGAACGACAGCAGCAGGTCGGTGAACGCGTCGGGGCGCTCGAGCTGCGGGCAGTGGCCGCAGCCGGCGAGCTCCTCGTAGCGGGCCTCGGGCAGCGCGGCCAGGACGTGGCGTGCGCCCTGGTGACTGACCATGCGGTCGCGATCGCCCCAGATGAGCAGCACCGGCACATCGATCCGCGCGAGGTCGTTCTCGTCGATCACGAGCTCGGGCAGCATCCGCCTGCCCACGTCCAGGAAGCGGCGCACGCTGCGTGCGTCCGGGTGATGCCGGGTGAACATCCGCACGATGTCGGCGGAGATCGCGCGCGGCTCCGCGAACGCGAGCTGGCGGTAGGCCTCGCCCACCGCGGTCCGCACGACCGGCTGGGGGAGCGGCACCGGCGAGCCGAGCAGTCCGCGCAGGACGAGGTCGCGCTCGATCAGCGAGAACCAGCGCGGCATGTCCAGCCCGGCGGGCGCGATCGGGACGACGCCGCGCACGTGCACGTCGTCGCGCGCGCCGGTGCGCAGCGCCATCAGGCCGCCGAGTGAGTTCCCGGCGACGACGACGGGCTCACCGCCATCGCCCGCGTATGCGACCGCCGCCGCGACGAACGCGTCGTACTGCTCGATCACCGGCCCGGGCTGCAGCCCGCCGGCCTCGCCGAAGCCGGGCAGATCGATCGCGACCGCCCGCTGGCCCGCGCGGGCGAGGCGCTCGAGCGTCAGCCTCCACGTGTCCGCCGAATCGGCGTAGCCGTGGATCAGCAGGAGCGGCGGGCCGCCCCCCTCGAGCTCCAGGACGCGCGTGCCATACCCCGACAGCTCGAGGCGATGCTCGAACAGCGGCTGGCGGAGCGTCGCCATCAGCCGCCCGACCCCGGCGCTCGGGCCCCGACCAGCAGTGACGCGCCGATCGCGCCGCCGTCATCGCCGAGCTTCGTGGCGAGCAGCACCGGCGGGCTCGACGGCCGGAAGAGGTTCTGATGCATGGCCTGCTCGATCTGCGCACCGTGCGTGGCGAAGAAGCGCTCCCCCATCCCGCCACCGACCACGACCGCCGGCAGGTCCAGCAGGTTCACCGCGGACGCGATGCCCGCGCCGAGCGCGAGGATCGCGCGCTCCATCGCGCGCAGCGCGAGCGGATCCTCGTCGCGCACCCCGCGCCACCACACGCCGCTCGTCAGCCGGTCGCGCTCGCGCTTGCGCATGATCTTGAAGAGCTCGGTGTCGTGACCCTTGGCCTGCTGGCGGTGGACCCAGCCCTCCATGAACTTGCGCCCCGCGTAGGCCTCGACGCAGCCGCGGTTGCCGCAGCCGCACAGCGCGCCCCCGCGCTGCACGACGATATGGCCGAACTCGCCCGCGTAGCCGCGGCCGTGGAAGGACTCGCGCCCGATCACGAGGCCGCCGCCGACGCCGGTGCCCCACCACACGCCGAGCAGCGAGTCGTACGGCTGTCCGGCGCCGAGCCGGTACTCGGCCTCGACCGCGACGCTCACGTCGTTGCCCAGGCGCACCGGCACGCCGCCGACCCGCTTCGAGAGCTCGGCGGCGAGCGGGTACGGCTCGATCCAGTCGGGCAGGTTGCCGGCGTCGGCCACGGTGCCGGTCGTGTCATCGACCGCGCCGGGCGAGCCGACGCCGATGCCCTGCAGCTCGGGCGGATGTCACGCCCGGCCGACGCGAGTGCCTCGGTCAGCGCTGCGGCGAGTGCGTCGGCGACCGCCTCCGGGCCGCCCTCGTGCGGCGTCTCGGCGCGCGCCCGTCCGAGCACCGCGTGGGCGTCGTCGAGGATCAGCGCCTCGATCTTCGTCCCGCCGAGGTCGATCCCGGCGCGCACGCGGCGCATGTCGGCGAGCGGCGTCTGCTGGGGCTCCTTGCGACGGGAGAGCGGCATGATCAGGCCTTTCCGTAGACCGGGATGTGGGCGCCGCTGGTGGCGGCGGAGTCGGGCGAGCAGAGGAAGGCGATCGTGGCCGCGAGCTGCTCGGCCGTCACCCAGGTGGACGGGTCCGCGTCCGGCATCGCCGCGCGGTTGGCGGGCGTGTCGATCACGGACGGGAGGATGGCGTTCGCGCGGATGCCGTCGCCGGAGTACTCGACGTTCAGCGCGTCGACGAACCCGAGCACCGCGCCCTTGGCCATGGCGTACGCGGCGCCCCCGGAGAACGGCTGCAGCGCGGTCCGCGAGGAGACGCAGACGATCGACGCCCTCCCCGGCGGCGAGCATCGCCGGGAGCGCGGCGGCGGTGACCAGCCAGCCGGGGACGAGGTTCAGGCGCAGCTGGTCCTCGAGGTCGGAGACGGGCGTCTCGTGCACGCGCCCGCCGGCCGCGAACCCGCCGACGAGGTTCACGACCGCGCGCAGGTCCGCGCCCGGCCGCGGCGGCGACGGAGGCCACGGCGTCCGCGTCGAGCAGGTCGGCCCGGACCAGCTCGAGTGCGTCGTGGCGCTCCACGCGTTCGAGCTCGCGCTCCTGGACCCACGGGACCACGAGCCGCCAGCCGTCGTCCAGGAAGCGCCGGGTGACGGCCGCCCCCAGGCCTCCGGTCCCACCCGTGATGATCGCCGTGCGCGCCATCTGTCAGATCCTCTCCTCGTCGGTGGACTACAGATCCATCGCCACGCGCATCGTTACAGAACCGTCCGCCCACGCCCCTACCGTTCGGCCCATGCTCGTGCGGGATCTCACCGATGGCATGGACGTGGACCAGGTCCTCCTGGTTCGCGGCGCCGAGGTGCGCACGAAGGCCGGCGGCGATCCGTACCTGCGCCTGACGCTCGGCGACCGCAGCGGCGCCGCCGTGGCGATGGTCTGGGACGACGTCGCCACGCTGCGTGAGACGTGCCGGCAGGGCACGGCGCTCCACGTTCGCGCCCGCTACGAGGTCCATCCGAAGTTCGGCCCGCAGTTCCGGCTGCAGCGCCTCGCGCCGGCGCAGCCGGGCAGCTACGACCTCGCGGAGCTGCTCGACGGGCCGCCGCGCCCCGCCGAGGCGATGGAGGCCGACCTGCGCCAGCTCGTCGGGACGGTGCAGAACCCGCACCTGCGGATGCTGCTCGACCGCGTCCTCGGCGAGCGGACGACGACGTGGGAGCTCTTCCGGCGCGCCCCCGCGGCCAAGCACTACCACCAGGCCTACGAGCACGGGCTGCTCGAGCACTCGCTGTCCGTGGCACAGGCCGTCAGCGCGATCAGCGCGACGTTCCCGGGGATCGACCGCGACGTCGCCGTCACCGGCGCGCTGCTGCACGACATCGGCAAGCTCGAGGCGTACACGGCCGATCCGGCCGCGATCGATCTGACCGACGCCGGCCGCCTGCAGGGTGAGATTCCGCTCGGGTACTACCGGATCCGGCGCGAGATCGAGGACATCCCGGGCTTCCCCGCGGACCTCGCGCAGGCCGTCGGGCACATCATCCTGAGCCACCACGGCTCACTGGAGCACGGCAGCCCCGTCGTCCCCGCGACGCGTGAGGCGACGCTCGTCCACATGATCGACAACCTCGGCGGGCGTCTGGGGAGCTTCGACCGGCTCGAGAAGGAGCTGGCGCCCGGCGCCGAGTGGTCGTCGTTCGACCGCGCGATCGGCGGCGGTGCGTACTTCGGCCCGCCCAGTGCCGGCAGTGAGGCGGCCGAGCAGGTCCCGGCGGCGCAGCAGCAGCGTCCAGCAGCGTAGAACCTGCGCAAACTCCGGGGGGAAAGGGCGCTCTGGGCACGCTCAGAGCCCGTGCCCCTCTAATGTGAACCGCCGATGGCGAAGGACACAGAGAAGCTCATCCGGCAGCTCTCGCTGATCTCGTACCTGATGGCGGAGCGCCGGCCGGTCACGGCCCTGGAGATCCGCCGCGACGTCGAGGGCTACAGCGGGATGAACGAGGACGCGTTCGCGCGGCGCTTCTACGCCGATCGCGCGGAGCTCGAGTCGCTCGGCATCCAGCTGACCGTCGACCGCCCCGCCGACGGGGCCGCCGAGCAGGAGAACTACTCCCTGCGCCCGGAGAACTTCCACCTCCCGGCGATCGCGTTCACGGACGAGGAGCTCGCCTCGCTGCAGTTCGCCCTGAACCTGCTCGACGGCGAGTTCGCGTACGCCGAGCCGCTGCGCCTGGCGCTGCAGCAGATCAGCTGGGGTCGCCCGAGCCCGCTCGGCGCGCCGGACCAGGGCTCGCTCGCTCTGGGGATCACCGCGTCCGCCGGCGGGCACGACCTCTCACAGCGCCTCGCGAAGGTGGAGACGGCGATCTTCCGCCAGAAGACGGTCACGTTCGACTACTACACGATGGAGCGCGACGAGACGTCCGCGCGCAAGGTCGATCCCTACCACCTGCTGTTCCGCAGCGGCCAGTTCTACCTGCTCGGCCACTCGCACGAGCGTCAGGACATCCGCGTGTTCCGCCTCTCGCGGATCCGCGGCAAGGTCGCCTACGCGACGAAGGCCGAGCACGACTTCAAGCGCGACGAGAGCTTCGATCCGCGGTCCTACGCCACGCGCGCCGAGTGGCAGTTCGGCGAGCAGGCCGGCGTCGCCGAGGTGCTCGTCTCCGAGCGCCTCGCGTGGCAGGTCGAGCGCCACTTCGGCCGCTTCGGCGAGGTGCGCCCGGCCGGGACCGACGGCGACATCGTGATCGCCACGCCGTACGCCTCGGCGCGCCAGCTGATCTCGTGGGTGCTCGGCCTGGGCGACCACGCGCGCATCATCGCGCCGCCCGAGCTCGTCGCCGAGGCGGATGAGCGCATCGCGCTGATCGAGCGCCGCCACGACGGCGATCCGGACCTGGCGGCGCTCGCGCCCGCCGGCGTGCGCTCCAGCGCCTACCAGCCCGAGGAGCCCGAGGGCCGCGTCAAGCGCGAGGCGGCCATCCGCCCGGAGCGCTTCGCGCGCCTCGTGACGCTCGCCTCCGTCCTGATCGCCGCCGGCCGCGCCGGCGAGCGCCTGGGCCTCGACGACGTCTGCGAGAGCGTGCAGGTGACCGAGGCCGAGCTGCGCGAGGACATCAACGTCCTCAACGTCGTGAACTTCGGCGGCGGTTCGTACGTGCTCTACGCGGAGGTCCACGACGACGGCACGATCGAGGTCGATCCCGAGCCCTACTCGGACAACTTCGACCGCCCCGCGCGGCTGCTGCCCGTCGAGGCGAAGGCGCTGATCGCGGCGATCGACCTGATCGGCGACCACCTGCCGGAGGGGGCGCTGCAGTCCGCGCGCGAGAAGATCGTCACGGCGCTCGGCGCCGACCCGCTCGAGCAGGGCCTGCAGGTCGCCGATGCGGGCGCCGACGACTCGGCGATCGCCCGCGTCGTCTCACGCGCGATCGCCGACCGCAAGCTCGTGAAGCTCGACTACTACAAGGCCAACGAGGACGAGTTCACCGAGCGCGTCGTCGAGCCGTACGCGCTCGTCAACGGGCGCGAGGGCTGGTACGTCGCGACCTTCGACCCCGAGAAGGACGACGTGCGGCACTTCCGTCTCGACCGCGTGCGCCACGCGGAGGTGACCCGCAAGGGCTTCACCCCGCGGCCCGAGGTCGATCCGGCCGCCGACGTCGAGGGCTGGCCGAAGACCGGCGAGGTTCCCGCCTCGCGCACGGCGCGTGTGTGGATCTCCCCGGAGCGCGCCCGCTGGGCGCGCGAGGAGCGCACGGTCGCCCAGGAGCTGGCCGACGGCTCGCTGGTCGTCGAGCTGAGCTTCGCCGGTGAGGACTGGCTCGTGCGCGAGGTGCTCAAGGAGGCGGGCGACGCCGCGGTCCTCGAGCCCGAGGACGCGCGCGTCGCGGTGCTCGCCGCCGTGCGCCGGCTGCACGACGGGGCGCGCGCCTGAGAGCTCCGTGAGCGGCCGCCGCGATCAGATCCGGATGACCCCCGACGAGGTCATCACGTTCCTCGACGAGTCGCGGACCGTCACCTGCGCCACGAACGGGACATCCGGCTGGCCGCACCTGATGCCGCTGTGGTTCGTCGTCCGCGACAGTGGCCCGGACGGCGCCCCCGAGATCTGGGCGTGGACGTTCGCCAAGTCGCAGAAGACGCGCAACCTGGAGCGCGACGCGCGCGCGACCGTCCAGGTCGAGGCCGGCGAGGAGTACCACCTGCTGCGCGGCGTGATGCTGGAGACCGACGTGACGGTGCATCGCGACCCGCAGGTCGTGCTCGGCGTCGGGCTCGACGTCTTTCGCCGCTACGCCGGCGGGCTCGACGGCGAGCTGGCCGACGAGGTCACGGCGATGGTCACCAAGCAGGCCGAGAAGCGCGTCGCCTTCCAGTTCGTCGAGCGCCGGCGCGTCACCTGGGATCACCGCAAGCTCGGCGGCGTCTATTAGATACATCGCGCTGCTGCGGGCGATCAACGTCGGAGGCAACCGCAAGGTCCCGATGGCCGACCTGCGTGCGCTGGTGGCCGAGGCGGGCGGCAGCGACGTTCAGACGTACATCCAGAGCGGCAACGTTCGTCTTCGCTCACGCGCAGGTCAGGGACGACAGGCTGCGCGACGACCTCGAGCGGCGCCTGCAGGCCGCATTCGGGTTCGAGGTTCCGGTCGTCCTGCGCCGCGCGAGCGCGCTGGCAGTCGATCGTCGACGGCAACCCGTTCCCGGGCGCCGAGCCCACGCGGCTGCTCGTCTCCTTCCTGCGCGACGACCCGCCACCGGGCGTGACCGACGCCATCGACCCCGCTGCGTTCGCCCCCGAGGAGTTCGTCCTGCGGGGCCGCGAGGTCTACCTCCACCTTCCGGGCGGCTTCGGCCGCGCGCGGCTGCCGCAGGCGCTCTCACGCGCGATACCCACCCCCGAAACCGCGCGCAACTGGCGCACCGTGCTGACGCTGGCGCAGATGGCGGGCTAGATTCCCTCGCCATGGAGCGCCTCAAAGGACTGATCCTCTCCGGCGGCAAGGGCACACGCCTGCGGCCGATCACCTTCACGAGCGCGAAGCAGCTCGTGCCGGTCGCCAACCGCCCGGTGCTCTTCTACGGCATCAAGGCGATGGCCGACGCCGGGATCGAGGAGATCGGCATCATCATCGCGCCGGAGACGGGCGACGAGATCCGTGAGTGCGCCGGCGACGGCTCGCAGTTCGGGGTGCAGATCACGTACATCGTCCAGGACGAGCCCGCGGGCCTCGCCCACGCCGTCCTGACGGCCGAGCCGTTCCTGGGCGAGGACCCGTTCGTCATGTACCTCGGCGACAACCTGCTGCAGGGCGGGATCACCGATCTCGTCGACGCGTTCAAGACGAACCGGCCGGACGCCCTGATCCTGCTGACGCCGGTGCCCGACCCCGAGCACTTCGGCGTCGCCGAGCTGCACGAGGGCCGCGTCGTCAGCCTGCAGGAGAAGCCTCCCGAGCCGAAGACCGACCTCGCGCTGGTCGGCGTCTACATGTTCACCGCCGGCATCCACGACGCCGCCCGCGCGATCGACCCGTCACCGCGCGGGGAGCTCGAGATCACCGACGCGATCCAGTACCTCGTCGATGCGGGCAGGCGCGTCGAGCCGCACGTCGTGCAGGGCTGGTGGAAGGACACGGGGCGCCTGGAGGACATGCTCGAGGCCAACCGGCTGGTGCTCGACACGATGGAGCGCCGCATCGACGGCGAGCTGATCGACTCGACGGTCGAGGGCCGCGTCGTGATCGAGGCGGGCGCCGTGCTCGAGCGCTCGACGGTCCGCGGCCCGGCGATCATCGGTGCCGGCGCACGACTCGTCGACGCCTACGTCGGCCCGTACACCGCGATCGGCGACGGCTGCACGATCACCGACGCGGAGGTCGAGCACTCGATCCTGCTCGAGGGCAGCTCGGTCCGCGACCTCGGCGCGCGGATGGAGTCCTCGCTGCTGGGCAAGAACGTCGCCATCGCCCGCTCGCTCGGTCAGCCCAAGGCCTACCGGTTCCTCGTCGGCGACCAGTCCGAGATCGGGATCGCGTAGGCAATCGCATGCGGATCCTCGTCATCGGCTCCAACGGCATGCTCGCGCACACGCTCGTCCCGCTCGCGCGGGCGGAGGGCCACGACGTCGTCGGCCGTGACATCGACACCATCGACATCACCGACTCCGACGCGACCCGCCGCATCGTCGCCGCCGATGCACCGCAGGTGGTGATCAACTGCGCGGCCTTCACGAACGTCGACGAGGCCGAGGCGCAGGAGGAGCTCGCCCTGAGCGTGAACGGGAAGGGCGCCGGGAACGTCGCCGCCGCCGCCGCCGCCTGTGGCGCGCGCGTCGTCCACGTCTCGACGGACTACGTCTTCCCGGCGATGCCCACGAGCCGTACGTCGAATCCGATCCGACCGGTCCGCGGTCGGCCTACGGGCGCACGAAGCTCGCCGGGGAGCTCGCCGTCGCCGACGACAACCCCAACCACGCGATCGTCCGCACCGCCTGGCTCTACGGAGCCGGCGGCAAGAACTTCGTCGACACGATGCTGGCGCTCGCGGCCGAGCGCGAGGAGGTGCGCGTCGTCGACGACCAGGTCGGCTGCCCGACGTGGACCGGCCACCTGTCCCCGGCGCTGCTGCAGATCGCCGAGGGCGCTGCGACCGGGCTCTTCCACGCCGCGGGCGGCGGTCGCTGCTCCTGGTTCGATCTGGCCCGCAACGCGCTGGCGGCGACCGGCTCGACCTGCCGCGTGCAGCCCACGACCACCGACGAGTTTCCGCGACCGGCTCCGCGACCGGCGTTCTCCGTGCTCGCCACCGAGCGCGGAGCCGACGCGGTGCACCTGCCGAGCTGGCGCGACGGCCTGGCCGGCTTCCTCGCCGCCAGGGCATCATCCGACACCACGACCGCGGGAGGCCCGCGATGAAACTCCTCGTCTGCGGCGGCGCCGGCTTCATCGGCTCGAACTTCGTCCACCAGCGCGTCAAGGAGCACGGCGACGAGGTCGTCGTGCTCGACAAGCTCACGTACGCCGGCCGCCTGGAGAACCTGCAGGACGTCGAGCACACGTTCGTCAAGGGCGGCATCGAGGACGCGGCGGCCGTCGCGCAGGCGATCGACGGCGTCGACGCGGTCGTGAACTTCGCCGCCGAGACGCACGTCGACCGCTCGATCGCCGAGCCCGACGCGTTCGTGAAGACCCACGCGGTGGGAACGTTCGTGCTGCTCGAGGCCGCCCGCGAGCGCGGCCTGCGCTATCTGCAGGTGTCGACCGACGAGGTCTACGGCTCGATCGAGGAGGGCTCGTTCACCGAGGAGAGCCCGCTGGAGCCCTCGTCCCCCTACAGCGCGACGAAGACCGGCGCCGACCTGCTCGTCCAGTCCTACGCGCGCACGTTCGGCATGGAGACCGTGATCTGCCGCGGCTCGAACAACTACGGGCCCAACCAGTACCCCGAGAAGCTGATCCCGCTGATGGTGCTGAACGCGATGCACGGCGATCCGCTGCCGGTCTACGGCGACGGGATGCAGGTCCGCAACTGGCTCTACGTCACCGACTTCTGCGCCGGGATCGGCCACGTGCTCGCCCACGGGGCGACCGGCGAGGTCTACAACGTCGGCGGGCCGGACGAGTGCGCGAACATCGACGTCGTCCGGCGGATCATCGAGCTGACCGGGGCCGACGAGTCGCTGCTGACCTACGTCGAGGACCGCCCGGGCCACGACCGGCGCTACTCGCTGGGCTCGGAGAAGGTCCGTGCGCTCGGGTGGGAGGCGAAGATGCGCTTCGCCGAGGGCCTGGACCAGACCGTCGCCTGGTACCGCGACAACCGGTGGTGGTGGGAGCCGATCCGCTCCGGCGCCTACAAGGAGTACTACGCCAGGCAGTACGGACAGCTCGCTCGGCTGAGCCTCGGAAGGTCAGCCCAGCGCGGAGATGCGCCAGCTCGAGCCCTGCTTCTCGAACTGCAGGGTCGTGTCGCGGCTGGCGTTCTTGTTCGTCTTCTGCTTGACGACCGCGGTCGCCTTCGCCGGGTCGCTCGGATCGATCGTCACGGTCCTGACGCTCAGGTCCGACTGATCGCTCTCCTTGATCGCCTGCTTGACGGCGGCACCGCATCCCTTCGCTCCGGCGACCTGCGCGATCTTCTGCTGCAGCTCGGCGGTGATCAGGTTCGCGCAGATCTTCGCGCCGTTCTTGGACTCGGTCTGCTTCTGGAGATCGTCGACGACCTTCGCGATCTGCTTCTGCTGCCCGGAGAACTTGTTCGTCGTGCTGTCGTTCTTGGCGGCCTGCGTGCAGCCGGTCAGCGCGATCGGCGATCAGGGCGGCGGGGACGAGGGCGAGGCGGCACGGACATGAGGCGCGGAGGGTAGCGGCCATCGCCGCCGCGTAGCATCGGCGCGTGCCCGACGCCCGCGACCCGCAGGCCGCCCTCGCGGCGCTCGAAGCGCGAATCACGGCCTGCCGGCGCTGCCCGCGGCTCGTCGACTGGCGCGAGCAGGTGGCCCGCGAGAAGCGCGCCGCGTTCGCCGAGGAGCGCTACTGGGGCCGACCCGTCGGCGG
The DNA here is from genome assembly GCA_963781935.1 of uncultured Solirubrobacteraceae bacterium. Classification (GTDB taxonomy): domain Bacteria; phylum Actinomycetota; class Thermoleophilia; order Solirubrobacterales; family Solirubrobacteraceae; genus F1-60-MAGs163. The sequence goes on along the minus strand of CAWAHX010000003.1, from coordinate 309,586 downwards.
CGTTCGGTGATCCCGCGGCGCGCGTCGTCGTGCTCGGGCTGGCCGCCGGCGGCGCACGGCGCGAACCGGACAGGCCGCGTGTTCACCGGCGATCGCTCCGGCGACTTCCTGTTCGCGTCGCTGTGGCGCACCGGGTTCGCCAGCCGGCCGCAGTCGACGCGCGCCGGCGACGGGCTGCGGCTCAGCGATCTGTGGGTGACCGCGGCGGTCCGCTGCGCACCGCCGGCGAACCGCCCGACCCCGGAAGAGCGCGACACGTGCCTGCCGTGGAGCGTCCGGGAGACTCGAGCTGCTGACGCGACGCGCGGCTGATCGTCTGCCTCGGCGCGTTCGCCTGGGACGCGGCGCTGCGCCTGCGCGCCACTTCGGGCCGGCCCGTCGCGCGGCCCAGGCCGCGCTTCGGCCACGGCGTGCTGTGGGACGCCGGCGATGACCTGCCGCTGCTCGGCAGCTTCCATCCCAGCCAGCAGAACACGTTCACCGGGCGCCTGACCGCGGCGATGCTCGACGACGTGTTCCGGCGGGCGCGAGAGCTGACCGGCCTTCCACCGTGGGGGTAGGCTCGGTGGGCCGCCATGCCGCTGTCGACGTTCACCCCCACCGTCCGTGACTGGTTCGCGCGAGCGTTCGCCGAGCCGACTCCGGCGCAGCAGCAGGCGTGGCCGGCGATCGCGGGCGGCGAGCACGTCCTGATCAGCGCGCCGACGGGTTCGGGCAAGACGCTCGCGGCGTTCCTGTGGGGCATCGACCGGCTCGTCGCGGATGCGCCCGACCCGCGATCAGCCGCGACGCACGAGGATCGTCTACGTCTCGCCGCTGAAGGCGCTCGCCTACGACGTCGAGCGCAACCTGGTGACGCCGATCCGCGGCGTCGGCGCGGACATCACCGTCGGCGTGCGCACCGGCGACACGCCGCAGCGCGACCGTGCCGCGATGCGCCGCCACCCGCCGGACATCCTGATCACGACGCCCGAGTCGCTCTACCTCATGCTGACCAGCGGGGCGCGCGAGATCCTCACCGATGTCGAGGCCGTGATCGTCGACGAGATCCACGCGGTCGCGGCGACCAAGCGCGGCTCGCACCTGGCGCTGACGCTCGAGCGCCTCGCCGCCAACCAGGACGGCGACCGCGATCCGCAGCGCATCGGCCTGTCGGCCACGCAGAACCCGCTGGAGGAGATCGGGCGCTTCCTCGTCGGCCCGCGCCGGACGTGCCGCGTCGTCGACACCGGGGTGCGCAAGCCCCTGGACCTGAAGATCCACGTGCCGGTGGAGTCGATGGTCGAGCCCGATCAGGGCACCGTGAACGGGACTCCCCCGGACCTCGAGAGCCTCGTCGGCGGCGAGGCCACACGCCGCTCGATCTGGCCCGCGATCTACCCGGAGATCCTGCGGCTGGTCCGCGAGCACACCTCGACGATCGTGTTCGTCAACGCCCGCCGCGGCGCCGAGCGCCTGGCGCTGCGCCTGAACGAGCTGGCGAACGCCGGCCTGCCCGACGACGCGCCCGTCGTCGAGGTCGCGCGCGCCCATCACGGCTCGCTCGCGCGCGAGGAGCGCACCGTGATCGAGGAGCTGCTCAAGCGCGGCGAGCTGCCGTGCCTGGTGGCGACCTCGTCGCTGGAGCTCGGCATCGACATGGGCGCCGTCGACCTCGTGCTGCAGGTCGAGTCGCCGAAGTCCGTCTCGCGCGGGCTGCAGCGCATCGGTCGCGCGGGCCACGGCGTCGGCGAGACGAGCAAGGGCCGGATCTTCCCGAAGTTCCGCGCCGACCTGCTCGAGTGCGCGGTCGTCGCGAAGCTCATGCGCGAGGGACGGATCGAGCCGACCGTCGTGCCGCGCAACGCGCTCGACGTGCTCGCCCAGCAGATCGTCGCGATCGCCGCCTCCGCCGGCGACGACGACCCGGTGAACGTCGACGACCTGTTCGCGCTCGTCACGCGCACGCACTCCTACGCGGAGCTCAGCCGCGAGCTGCTGGAGAACGTCCTCGACATGCTCGACGGGCGCTACCCCTCGCAGGAGTTCGGTGAGCTGCGCGCCAGGATCGTCTGGGACCGCGTCGCAGGGACGATCCGCGCGCGCAAGGGTGCGGGGCGCCTGGCGATCACGAACGCCGGCACGATCCCGGACCGCGGCCTGTACGCCGTCGTGCTGCCCGATGGGCGCCGCGTCGGCGAGCTCGACGAGGAGATGGTCTACGAGGCGCGGCCGGGCCAGACGTTCCTGCTCGGCGCCTCGTCCTGGCGGATCGAGGAGATCGGCCGCGACCGCGTGATCGTCAGCCCCGCACCCGGCGTTCCGGGCGCCGTCCCGTTCTGGAAGGGGGACGGCGTCGGGTCGCCCCAAGGAGCTGGGCGAGCGCATCGGGGCGTTCGCGCGCACCGCGCTGGAGATGGCGCCCGGCGAGCTCGAACGCGACTACGACCTCGACCCGCTCGCGGCGCGCAACCTGCTCGACTTCCTGCGCGAGCAGCAGGACGCGACCCGCGTGATCCCGAGCGACCGCACGATCGTCGTGGAGCGCTTCCGCGACGAGATCGGCGACTGGCGGCTGTGCGTGCTCTCGCCCTACGGCGGACGCGTCCACGCGGCGTGGGCGCCTCGCGCTCAGCGCACGCCTGCGCGACGAGCTGGGCCTCGAGTCCGACGCGATCTGGTCGGACGAGGGCATCATCGTCCACCTGCCCGACGCCGACGAGCCTCCCGGCGCCGACCTCGTCCTGCTGGACCCGGACACGATCGAGGACCAGGTCGTCGCCGAGCTCGGCGGCAGCGCGCTCTTCGGCGCGCGCTTCCGCGAGAACGCCGGCCGCGCCCTCCTGATCCCGCGCGCCTACCCGGGGCGGCGCACGCCGCTGTGGCAGCAGCGCCTGAAGGCGCAGTCGCTGCTGGAGGTCGCCAAGCGCTACGCCGACTTCCCGATCATTCTCGAGACCTACCGCGAGTGCCTGCGCGACGTGCTCGACGTCCCCGGGCTGCAGGACCTGCTCACGCAGCTGCACCGGCGCGAACTGTCGCTCGTCGAGGTCGAGACGCCGACGGCGTCCCCGTTCGCGAACTCGCTCCTGTTCGACTACGTCGCGACGTACATGTACGAGGGCGACACGCCGAACGCGGAGCGGCGCGCGGCAGCGCTGTCGCTGGACCGCGACCTGCTGCGCGAGCTGCTCGGCCAGGACGAGCTGCGCGACCTGATCGACGCGGACGCGCTCGCGCAGGTCGAAGCCGACCTCCAGCACCGCTCGGCGCGGACGCAGGCCGGCTCGAGCGACGCGCTGGGGGACGTGCTGCGCCGTGTCGGGGACCTGACGCTCGACGAGGCGCGTGAGCGGGTTCTGGCCGGCCTCGACGCCGAAGCCTTCCTGTCGGTGCTGAAGCGCGAGCGCCGGGCGATCGTCGTGCGCGTCGCGGGCGAGCAGCGCTGGATCGCCGCCGACGATGCCGGCCTCTACCGCGACGCCGTCGGCGCGGTTCCCGCCGGGGGGCTGCCCGAGGCGTTCCTGGCCGACGTCGAGCGCCCGCTGGAGGTGCTGCTCGCCCGCTACGCGCGCACGCACGGGCCGTTCACGACCGCCGAGGTGCGCGAGCGCTACGCCGTCGACGTGTCCAGCGCACTGACCGCGCTGGAGAATGCCGGCACGCTGATCCGCGGCGAGCTGCGGCCCGGCGGAAGCGAGCGCGAGTGGTGCGATCCCGACGTCCTGCGCCGCATCAGGCGCGCGTCGCTCGCCGTCCTGCGCCAGGAGATCGAGGCCGTCGACCGCAGCGCGCTCGCCGCGTTCCTGCCGAGCTGGCAGGGCGTCGACCGCCATCCGCCCGCCGGCGCCGGGATCGACCGCCTGCGCGAGGCGCTCGTGCCGCTGCAGGGCCTGGCGCTCCCGGCCGACGTGTGGGAGCGCGACGTGCTCCCGCGCCGCGTCGGCGCATATTCCACGAGCTGGATGGACCAGCTCTGCGCATCCGGCGAGGTCGTCTGGGTCGGGGCCGGCGCGCTGGGGCGCAACTCGGGCCGCGTCGCGCTGTACTTCCGCGACGACGTGGCGATGATCGGTCGCCCGGCGGTGCGCAATGCCTCCGATCCGCCGGCGGATCCGGTCCATGAGGCGATCCGCGAACGGCTGGCCGCGGCTCCCTGCTTCTTCACCGACCTGCTCGCCGAGCTGCCGCTCGCTCCCGCCGAGCTGCAGGAGGGCCTGTGGGATCTCGTCTGGGCGGGCGAGGCGACGAACGACGCGTTCGCGCCGCTGCGGGCGCCGCGCCTGACGCTCGCGCGCGCCCAGCGCGCCCACCAGCGCAGCTCGTCGCCGGGGCGGCGCTTCGGCTCGCGCCGGGCCGGCGCCCAGCCGACGCTGCAGGGCCGGTGGTCGCTGACGGAGCCGCTGCTGCGGGACGCGCCGGACCCGGCGCCCCGGCGCCGCGTGCTCGCCGAGCTGCTGCTGGAGCGCTACGGCATCGTGACGCGCGAGCAGGTCCTGGCGGAGGGGATCGCGGGCGGCTTCTCGGCGCTGTACGGCTCGCTCAGCGATCTGGAGACGCTGGGCGTCTGCCGCCGCGGGTACTTCGTCGAGGGCCTCGGCGGAGCACAGTTCGCGCTGCCGGGCGCCGTCGAGCGCCTGCGCGGCCGGCGCGAGGACGACGACGTCGTGCTCGTCCTCGCCGCAACCGATCCGGCGCAGCCCTACGGCGCCGCGCTGCGGTGGCCCGAGCGCCCTGACCCGGACATGGACGCCGCGGCCGCCGCCCGCCGCCCGCAGCGTGTGGCCGGCGCCTACGTCGTGCTCGTCGGAGCCGAGCCCGTCCTCTACGTCGAGCGCGGCGGACGCGGCATCACGACGCTGATCGCCGCGGGTGACGAGCGCGTGCGCGCAGCCCTCGAGGGTCTCGCCACGTTCGTGACCACCGGCCCCGGGAAGCTGAAGCTCGCCGTCGAGCGCGTCGACGGCGCTCCCGTCGTCGGCTCCGCGTGGGAGGACGCGCTGATCGAGGTCGGCTTCCGCCAGGGCCCGCGCAAGCTCACGCTCAGCGCCTGAGCCCTAGGGCCATGGGTACTTCGCGCGTCCGGCTTCCGACCCCTACTGGCCGGTCGGCGTGACGCCGACCGCTGCGACGCAGTCAGCGCCCGAGGTGTGGACTCCCAGGGTCGCGTCCACGATCTCCAACGTCCCGTCGGCGCCGGCACGGGATCCCTGAGACACTCGCCGACATGATGGACATCCCGACGCTGTGGCCCGGACTCGACGTGCAGACGCGCGACTGGCTGGTCGAGCACAACGGCGAGCCACTTGTACCCGCGATCCTCAATGCGTTGATCGAAGCGAACGGCGGTTCTCTCGACGCAGCATGGTTGGCGGAGGACGACGGCGATGGCCCAGTACTCGTCGACGAGGCGATCGACTGGATCGAGGCCGTCGCTAATGGCGAAGCGGCGTCGGGCACCTCATCGCCGCGCGGCTGGTGCACGCCCTGAGCAGCCCTGCGCTGTCCTCAAACCTCAGACCTGATGGTCGTAGCAACAGCGGGCGGTGACCAAGGACCACCGAGACGGGCCTCTCAACAACCGGACTACGGGCTATCAGCTACGCGAGCTTCTTCCCGGGATTCAGGATCCCGTCGGGATCGAGCGTGTCCTTGATCGCCCGGTGGACGGCGACCGCTGCGGGCGTCCACTGATGCTGGAGCCAGCCGTTCTTCAGCATGCCGACCCCGTGTTCCCCGCTGACGGTCCCGCCGAGGCGGATGGCCATCGCCATCAGGTCGGCGGCCGCCGCCTGCGCGCGACGCACGGCGAGCTGGTCGCCCGGGTCGAGCAGGAACGTCGAGTGCAGGTTCCCGTCGCCCGCGTGCCCCCACGAGCACGCCTCGACGCCGTGGCGCTCGCCGATCGCGATCGTCTCCTCGATCGCCTCGGCCAGCCGGTCGACGGGGACGGCGATGTCATCCGAGAGCTTTCCGCCGTGCTCGGCGGTCACGCTCATGCCGACGCCGTCACGCCAGCGCCACAGGGCGGCTGGATCCTCGGGGACGATCGGCCCGCCGAGCGAGCCCTCGGCAAGCGCCTCCGCCAGCAGCTCACGATCGGCGACGCTCGTGTCGGCCTCTGTCAGGACGAGGAAGCCGGCGCCCGGAGGCATGCCGCCGGGGAATCCCCCGCCGGCGATGCGCAGCGTGGCGGCGTCGAGGTACTCGATCGCCGCGGGTACCGGCCCGGCGGCCATCAGGCTCGCGACCGCCTCGGCGCCGGCCGAGGCGCTCGCGTAGAACGCGGCGACCGGCAGCGCGACGGCGGGCGGAGGCAGCAGCCGCAGCCACGCGGCGGTGATGATGCCGAGCGTCCCTTCGGACCCCACCAGCAGGCCGCGCACGTCGTAGCCGGCGACGTCCTTGCGCGTCGCGCCGCCGACGCGGATCACCTGGCCGCTCGAGAGCACCGCCTCGATCCCGGTGACCCAGGCTCCCGTCACCCCGTACTTGAAGCAGTGCGGCCCGCCGGCGTTCGTCGCGATGTTGCCGCCGATCTGCGACTGCTCGGCCGCGCCGGGGTCCGGCGGGAACCAGAGCCCGTTCTCGCGCGCGAGGCGGTGGACGGTCGCGGTGGTGACGCCCGCCTCGACCTCCATGCGCCACTGCAGCGGATCCAGTGAGCGCACGCGGTTGAGGCGCTCGAGCCCGAGCACGATGCCGGACCCGCGAGGCACCGCGCCTCCCGCCCAACCGGTCCCGCCTCCGCGCGGGACGATCGCCACCCCGTTCTCCGCACACCAGGCGACGACGGCCGCGACCTCCTCGACGTCGCCGGGCAGCACGACGGCCTCGGCGATCCCTCGCACGGCGCTGAACGCGGTCTGATCGGTCGTGTAGACCGGGTCGTCGCCGGGCCGGACGTACTCGTCGCCGACGATCCTCGCGAGGTCACGCTGCACCGCTCCACCGTACCCTGAGGGCAGGCTCGCCACACGGTGACCGGCGAACATCACGATGCCAGAAGGCGACACGATCCACTACGCGGCGAACCGCATCAGACCGGTGCTCGAGGGCCGCGTGCCCGAGGCGATCCGCACGCCGCACCCGCGGCTGGGCTCCGCGCGCTGGCCCGAGCGCCTGGCGGGCCGCGCCGTCACCTCGGTGGACGCCCACGGGAAGCACCTCTTCATCCGCTTCGACGGTGACCTCGCGGTGCACTCCCACCTGCGCATGAGCGGGGCCTGGGCGACCTACCGAGCGCGGCCGCCGCTGGCGGCGCTCGCCCCGTCGCGCGTGGTTCGTCCTCTCGGCCGGCGGGCACGACGTCGTCGAGTTCGACGGGCCCGTGCTCGAGCTGCTGACCGAGTCGCGCACGCGCTTCGATCAGCGCCTCGCCGCGCTGGGCCCGGACATCCTCGCGCCGGAGCTCGACGAGGAGCGGATCCTGCGCCGCCTGCGCGAGGACGATCCGACCCGGTCGATCGGCGACGCGCTGCTCGATCAGCGGACGGTCGCCGGCATCGGCAACATCTGGAAGTGCGAGGGCTGCTGGGAGGCGGGCGTCGACCCGTGGCGGGCCCTGGGAGGCGTCGCCGACGACGAGGTGCGCGCGATCCTGCGGGGCGCGCGCCCGCGGATGCAGCAGTCCGCGCTACGCGGGATGGCCGCACGCGAGGCCCGCGTCCACGGGCGCGCAGGCAGGCCCTGCCCCCGTTGCGGCGAAACCATCCGCGTGCGCGGTCAGGGCGACGACAACCGCCGGACGTCCTGGTGCCCCGGATGCCAGCGATGAAGCGCGTCGGGCACAAGGGCGCCGACGGCATCGCGCCCGGGAACACCGTGGCGAGCTTCGAGGCGGCGCTGGCGCTGGGCGTCGACATGATCGAGTTCGACGTGCTGCCCGAGCGCCTGGACGGCAGCGGTGCGCTGCTGCTCGCGCACGACTACGAGGACGCGAGCGGGCGGGTGCCGTCGACCCTCGACGAGGCCCTCGCCTACTTCGCGGGAGCGGCGTTCGACGGCGTCGGACTCGACGTCGACATGAAGCTTCCCGGCTACGAGCAGCGCGTGGTCGACGCACTGCGCGCCCACGGGCTCGTCGAGCGCGCGCTGATCTCGACGATGGAGCCGGTGAGCCTCGCGCTCCTGCGCGAGATCGCTCCCGAGATCCGCATCGGGTGGTCCTTTCCGAGGATCCGGCGCGACTACACGAAGCATCCGGTCTACCGCTACCCCGCCTACGGCGTGATCCTCTACTACCGCCGGCGCCTGCCGGGGATGGCCGCCGAAGCGCTGCGCGAGGGTCGCGTCGACGCGCTGATGTGCCACTGGGCGTTCGTGACCCCGCGCCTCGCCGACGCCGTCCGCGAGGCCGGCGGCGAGCTGTACGTCTGGACGGTCGACGAGGCCGAACGGATCGCGAAGTTCGAGGCGATGGGCGTGGCGGGCGTGATCACGAACGACCCGCGGCTGTTCGCGGCGCCCGCTGTGGCTTGAGGCTCTACCGCCGGATCACGCACTCCGCGAGCGAGGTGCCGCCCGCGGAGGCGCCATGCCCGGGCATCGTCCGCACCGTGGCCCGGCGCCTCACATGCGTCCCGTGCCGCCATTCCAGGTCGACCGAGCCGCGCAGGATCAACTGGCTCCCGGCGGCCGGCTCGGCGAACCGGAAGGTCGTCCCGCCGCGCACGCCGCGGCGCCCTGAACCGAGGCGGGTCCACCCGCCGTCACCTCCGGAGGCCGCGAAGCGGTAGTGCCCTGCGGCGGCGTCGTAGTACTCGATCCGCACGCGCATCCACTGGGCCCCCGCACCGGACGGCATGGCGACGCGCACGCCCACGGCCCCAGGCCGGTCGGCGGAGTCGCACAGGTTCACGGTCGCCCACGGCTTCGCGGCGCTGGCCGCCGATGCGGGCCCGGACGAGCCGGCGAGGGTGGCACAGAGGCACACCAGGATGAGGACGCTGCGCGGCGGGAACGGCACCCGTCCAGTATCGGCGATCGACAACGGGTTCAACACCGGTTGCGCCGATCGGTGCCTCCCGTCCTCTAGATTGAGGGCCGATGCCCGGCTCAGCGACCCAGGACACGCACGAGCTGCTGACACGCGTCCCGGTGTTCGAGGCGCTCGGGGACGAGGATCTGCGGCAGGTGGCGTCGGTGGCCGTCCCGCGGCGGTTCTCGCGCGGGCACGTCATCTTCCGCGAGGGCGACTCCAGCGACACGTGTTACATCCTGAGCTCCGGCCACGCGCGCGCGATCCGCGCCCACCAGGACGGGCGCACGATCACGCTCGCCCATTTCGGCCCGGGCGACATCTTCGGCGAGCTGGCGATGTTCGACGACGAGCGGCGTTCGGCGACCGTCGAGACGCTGGAGGACACCGGAGGCGATCGCGATCCTCGGCGGCGACATGCGGCGCATCCTGCGCGAGCATCCCGACATCGCAGCCAAGCTCGTCATCTCACTCGGGCGGCGGCTGCGCGAGGCGAACGAGCGGCTGACGCGCCAGTCCTTCCAGACGGTCCAGAGCCGCGTCGCCATCGTCCTGATCGACCTGATCGCGCAGGCCCGCGCAGAGGGCGCGCCCGACGGCGACGTGCTGCTGCGCATCACGCAGGCGGACATCGCACAGCTCGCCGGGTCCTCCCGCGAGTCCGCGAGCCGCTTCCTGGAGACGCTGCGGCGCGCCGGCGTCATCACTCAGGGCCGCGGACGGATCATCGTGCACGACGACGAAGCGCTGTCAGGGTACGTGTACTAGTGCCGCGTATGAGGCGCCCGCGGATGCGCACGGAGCGCGAGCACTCGGCCGGCGGCGTCGTGGTTCGCGACGGCGCATGCGTCGTGATCGTCCCGACCCGGCGTTCCGCGGACGGCCATCGCGTGCTGGCGCTGCCCAAAGGGTCACCCGGATCCGGGCGAGAGCATCGAGCAGGCGGCGCTGCGCGAGGTGCGCGAGGAGGCGGGCGTCGACGCGCGCGTCGTCGACCGCCTCGGCGACGTGCGCTACTGGTACCAGCGCGACGGCGTGCGCGTCGCGAAGGTCGTCACGTTCTTCCTGCTGGCCTACCTCGGCGGCGACACGGCGGACCACGACGACGAGGTCGAGGAGGCCCGCTGGATGCCCCTCGCGGAGGCCTCCACGGCCCTCACGCATCCCGGAGACCGCCAGATGGCGACGCTGGCGCTGTCGCGCGCGGGCGACGTCGGATAGGGTTGCCCGGCGCGATGCAGGTGCTGAACTTCTACTCGACGATCTTCGCCGACCAGCTTCGGCGTGGCCGCAAGACGGCCACGATCCGTGTCGGCGACAAGTCGCACAAGTACCGCAAGAACCAGGCGGTCCTCGTCACGATCGGCTACCAGTACTCGCCGCGCGAGAAGATCTTCGAGGCGGTCATCGACCAGGTCGAGGTCAAGCGCGTCCGCGACCTCTCGCCGCGGGACATCGAGCACGACAACCCGGAGTTCCGCCGCCACGACGAGATGATCCACTTCCTCGAGCAGATCTACGGCCGGCCCGTGACGATGGACGACATCGTCACGGTGGTGCGGTTCTCGCAGATCGTCGAGAACCCGCAGAGCTACACCGACGCCCGCCTGGGCATCGGTGGCGCGCAGAACTGACGCCTTCCTAGAGCGCCGGCGGTGGAGCCGACGCCGCGGTGTCCCACGGCATCGGACGTTCCGGAGCGACCGCCGGGGTGATCGGCGGCGCGAAGCCCGCCGGACCCGCCGAGGATGCGCTGTGCGCCACGCTGCGCCCGACGGTCAGCCCACCGGCGACCATCGCGACGCCGCCGGCCACGGCGACCCAGATCCCGTACTTCACGCTGACCATGTTCGTGAACCCGCCCGTTCCGCTGCCGGGCCGCGAGATGACGTGGTAGATCGCGACGGCGACGGCGACCGCCCCGAGCGCGGCGACGAACCGTCCGGCCGCCCCGAGCTCGATCTTGACGCCGGTCAGCCCGCCGACGACCGCCATCACGACGAGCAGCGCCGCACCGGCGATGACCGCGAGCGCCACGTCCCCGCCGTGCATGACCTGCCAGCCGGTCCCCGTGATCTCGTTCGGGATCGCCGCAGCGAGACCCTTCATCACGCCGCCGAGCGCCGTCGAGAGGTCGGTCCCCGGTGAGGGGGCCGCACCAGGCTGCGCTGCGCCGCCGCCGAGGTTGCTCAACATGTCGCGGAACGCCTGCGGGATCCTGATCAGGTACCAGGGAAGCCACAGCGAGGCGAGGACGCCGAGGGCGCCGAAGGCCGCGACGATGAGCCCCGTCGGGGCGGAAGAGCGCGTAGACATACCCCCCCATCGGCGCCGCGAGCGGTTGCTGCGAGCGCGCGCACGGCGAGTCTGGCCGAATGGCCGAGAACCGGCACCCGCCGTGGCACTCGTGTGACGAGAGTGCCAACGAACCGCCGCCGGGGTCGATCGCTTGCTATCGTCAGACCAACGCATTGGCACTCCACCCCTGCGAGTGCCAAAAGCCGTGAGAAGCACCGGAGTTTCCAATCCACCCCGGCCCTTTCGGAGGTCAACACCAATGAAGCTCAAGCCCCTGGGCGATCGGCTCATCGTTCGGGCGATCGACGAGGAGGAGAAGACCGCCAGCGGTCTCGTCCTCCCGGACACCGCCAAGGAAAAGCCGCAGAAGGGCGAAGTCGTCGCCGCAGGCGACGGTCGCTGGGACGACGACGGCGAGAAGCGCGTTCCGCTCGACGTCAAGAAGGGCGACACCGTCCTCTACAGCAAGTACGGCGGCACCGAGATCAAGGTCGACGGCGAGGACCTGCTGGTCCTGCGCGAGAGCGACGTTCTCGCGATCGTCGAGTCCTAAGGAGAATTGAATGGCTCACAAGGAATTGAAGTTCGACGCGTCGGCACGCAAGGCCCTCGAGGCCGGCGTCGACGCCGTCGCCAACGCTGTGAAGGTGACGCTCGGCCCGAAGGGTCGCTACGTCGTCATCGACAAGAAGTTCGGCGCCCCGACGATCACCAACGACGGTGTCACCATCGCTCGTGAGATCGAGCTCGAGGATCCGTTCGAGAACCAGGGCGCGCAGCTCGTCAAGGAGGTCGCCACGGCGACCAACGACGTCGCCGGCGACGGCACGACGACGGCCACCGTCCTGGCCCAGGCGATCGTTCGCCAGGGCCTGAAGAACGTCACGGCCGGTGCTCAGCCGCTCGCGCTCAAGCGCGGCATCGAGAAGGCGGTCAACCAGATCGTCGTCGGTATCGAGAAGCAGTCCAAGGAAGTCACCGGCAAGGACCAGATCGCTCGCGTCGCGACGATCTCCGCCGGCGACGAGGAGATCGGCGACGTCATCGCCGACGCCATCGAGAAGGTCGGCAAGGACGGCGTCGTGAACGTCGAGGAGGGCCAGACGTTCGGCATGGACCTCGAGTTCACCGAGGGCATGCAGTTCGACAAGGGCTACATCTCGCCGTACATGGTCACCGACCAGGACCGCATGGAGGCCGTGCTCGAGGACCCCTACGTCCTCATCGCGAACCAGAAGATCGGTTCCGTCCGCGACGTGCTGCCGGTCCTCGAGGCCGTCATCCAGTCCGGCAAGTCGATCCTCATCATCGCCGAGGACGTCGAGGGCGAGAGCCTTGCGACGCTCGTCGTCAACAAGCTCCGCGGCACCTTCACGGGCGTTGCGGTGAAGGCCCCGGGCTTCGGCGATCGCCGCAAGCGCATGCTCGAGGACATCGCGATCCTCACGGGCGGCGAGGTCATCACCGAGGAGATGGGCCTGAAGCTCGAGAACACGCAGATCTCGCAGCTGGGCCGCGCGCGTCGCGTCGTCGTCACGAAGGACACGACGACGATCGTCGACGGTGCCGGTGACACGGATGCCATCAAGGGCCGCGTCAACCAGATCAAGAACGAGGTCGAGAACACCGACTCGGACTTCGATCGCGAGAAGCTCCAGGAGCGCCTCGCCAAGCTCTCCGGCGGCGTTGCCGTCGTGAAGGTCGGCGCGGCCACCGAGACGGAGATGAAGGAGAAGAAGCATCGCGTCGAGGACGCCCTCCAGGCGACCCGCGCAGCCCTCGAAGAGGGCATCGTCCCCGGTGGCGGCGTTGCGCTGCTGCAGGCGTCCAAGGACGTCAAGCTCGACGACATCGAGGACGAGGACGAGAAGACCGGCGCACGCATCGTGCTGCGCGCCGTCGAGGAGCCGCTCCGCCAGATCGCGGAGAACTCCGGCCTGGAGGGATCGGTCGTCGTGGCCGATGTCGCCAAGTCGAAGAAGGGCTGGGGCCTGAACGCCGCGACCAACGAGATCGTCGATCTCGTCGACGCCGGCGTCATCGACCCGGCGATGGTCACGCGCTCGGCGCTGCAGAACGCCGCATCGATCGCGAAGAACATCCTCACGACCGAGGCGATCATCGCCGAGATGCCCGAGCCCGCCGGTGGCGGCGGCGGCATGCCCGACATGGGCGGCATGGGCGGCATGATGTAGGAGACATCGCCAACTCGATCCCGGCTCCGCCGGGTCGAGTTGTGCGAAACCCGTTCTGACGTCCCTTCGGAGGCGTCGATGGGTTCCGCCGCGAGGGGCCCGGCATTTCGCCGGGCCCTTCGTCGTTCTGGGGCATACGCCGGGACGATGAGAGCCGTTTCGCACAATTCCGACCGCGCAGGCGCGTTTCGGAATTGGCGACGTCACCCAGCTAGCGTTCCGGCGATGCAGGCGGACACGCGGGTCTCGAGCCTGGAGCTCTTCTTCGACCTCGTCTTCGTCTTCACGCTCACCCAGCTGACGTCGATCCTGGTCCACCACCCCAGTGCAGCCGGCCTCGCACGCGTGGTGCTGATCCTCGGAATCGTGTTCTGGATGTACGGCGGCTACGCCTGGCTGACGAACGCCATCGCCGTCGACCGCCCTGCGCACCGGCTGCTGCTGCTCGGCGGGATGGGGGGGTTCCTCGTGCTCGCGCTGACCATCCCGACGGCGTTCGGCGGCTCGGGCCTGACGTTCGGCCTCGCCTACCTCTTCATCGTGCTGCTCCACACGTTCCTGTATTCGCGCGCCGCGTCAGCGCCTTCAGCGCGCGCGATCCTCGGCCTCGCGCCATACAACCTCGTCTCCGCGGCGCTCGTGCTCACGGGCGGCGCGCTCGGCGGCACGGCGCAGTGGGTGCTGTGGACCGCGGGCTTCGCGCTCGAGTGGTGCACCCCGTACATCGCCGGCGTCGAGGGCTTCGAGGTGGCGCCCGGCCACTTCGTCGAGCGCCACGGCCTGGTCATCATCATCGCGCTCGGGGAGTCCGTCGTCGCCGTCGGCATCGGCGCCGCGGGGCTGCCGGTCGACGCCGGCCTGATCGTCGTGGCGCTGCTCGGCCTGGCGCTCAGCGCCTGCCTGTGGTGGACGTACTTCGAGGACGAGGACCGCATCGAGGCGGCGCTGACGGCGGCGCCCCCTGAGCGCCGGCCGTGGATCGCGATCAACGGCTTCGGCTACGCGCACGTGCTGATGCTGCTCGGCGTCGTGCTCGTGGCGACTGGGATCGAGGCGGGGCTGGCGCACCCCGGCGATCCGGTCAGCACCGCGCTCGCGATCTTCCTGTCCAGCGGCGCGGCGCTGTTCCTGCTGGGCGACGTGTGGTTTCGCGCAACGCTCGGCACACCGTTCGCCAGCCGCGGGCGCGTCGTGGCCGCGCTCGCCGCGCTCGTCGTCATCCCGCTCGGGACGCAGGTGGCCGTCGAGGTGCAGCTCCTCGCGATCGTGGGGCTGCTCGTCGGCGGGCTGGTGTTGGACGCGGAGTAAGCCGTTTCGCGCAATTCCGAACGCGCGAGCGCGTTCGGAATTGGCGACGTCACTTGGAGAGATGGTCGAGCAGGACTTGGAACGTTGCCAGGAACTCCTCGAACCGCGCCTCGCCGATGGCTCGCGCGTATTCGCCCTCCAGGTCGCTGATGATCCGCTGACCCAGACGCATCGACTCCCAGCCCTTCGGTGTCATGACGATGAGCTTCGCCCGGCGATCGAGCGGATCGGGACGGCGCTCGGCGTAGCCCAGTCGCTCGAGGTCGTCGACCAGTTCCAGCATGGCCGGCACCGTCATGCGGGCCTTGCGGGCGAGGTCGGTCAGCCGTGACCCATCAGCCTCGATGTACGCGGAGACGTGCGTGTGCGGCACGCGGAGCCCCTCGAGGCCGGCCTCGCTGAGCCGCCGATAGAGCTCGGCCTGGAAGTGCCGAGTGGTGTGGGCGAGCAGCTGGCCGATATGCAGCCGAGGTGGACTTGTGGTCATCGACGAGAGATCGTATGGTCGCCAAGTACTACGGTTACCTAATCTTATCGGAGGAGCTCGTGGACACCATCGTCAACCCGCGCACCGGCCAGCGCATGACGTTCATCACCGATTCGCCGGACCTGCTCGAGATCGAGAGCGTCAGCCCCCCGACCGCCACCCCGGAGCCCGAGCACATCCATCCGCTGCAGGAGAGCGGCTGCCACGTGGCAGGGGGCACCCTGCGGTTCCACGTCGCCGGTGAGGAGCGGATCGTGACCGCCGGAGAGTCGATCACCATTCCGGCCGGCACTCCCCACCGCTTCGCGAACGATGGCGCAGAGGACGCCCAGTGGCTCGGGTGGTTTCGCCCCGCCCTCAAGACCCGGGCGTTCTTCGAGACGCTCTTCGCGCTCGCGGAGGATGGAAAGCTCGACGATCGCGGTATGCCGAGCCTGCTCCAGTTGGCGGTGATGATCCCCGTCTTCGCCGACGAGATCCGGCCGACGAACCCGCCGTGGGCGGTGCAGCGTGCCGCGAGCATCGTCCTCGGGCCGCTCGCGAAGTCACGGGGGTATGCCGCGGTCTACGCGGGCGCGGCGCGGGGTGACGGACCCGGGACGTCGTAAGACCGTTTCGCGCAATTCCGACCGCGCGAGCGCGTTTCGGAATTGGCGACGTCACCCCGCGCGCTCCGCCCGCCGCAGCTGCCGCACCGCCCAGACCCACGCCAGCCCGGCGATCGCCAGCGACGCGGCGTAGGCGTACAGCACCTTCGTCGGCTCGCCGGAGATGAAGCCGCGGCCCGCGTCGATGATGAGCGTCACGGGGTTGATCGACGCCGCGCCCTTCAGCCAGCCGCTGAGCAGCGCGATCGGCACGTAGACGGGCGCAAGGAACAGGAGGATGAAGACCGGCGTCTGCATGAACGAGCCGATGTCGACCGTCTGAAAGCGGAACGCCAGGCCGATCGTCCACAGCGAGCAGATCACGGCCATCAGCGCACCGAGGCCGATCAGCCCGACCACGTCGATGAGGCTGCCGTCGACGTTCATGCCGGTCGCCAGCGCCAGCGCCCACAGGATCGCGCCGATCACCAGGAAGCGGAACAGCCCGGCGAGGATGTACCCGGTGATGATCCCGATCCGGCTCGGCGCGGCGAGCAGCAGCCGTCGTGCGAAGCCGCTCTCGTAGTCCTCAGCCAGTCGGTAGCCCGTGAAGAGCCCGCCGAACGCCGCCATCTGGAGGAAGACGAACACGAACTGGAAGGCCGTGTAGCCCGACTTGAAGCTGAAGCCCGGGACGTTCGAGACCGCCGAGAGACCGCCGGCGAACGCGAGCAGGAAGACGAGCGGAAAGGCGAGCGACGGGACGATGATCGCGGGGTTCTTGTACGTGTGGATGATCGCGCGGCGCGCGATCGCAAGGGACACCTGCAGGCCGCGGGAATTCATGTGCGCTGCACCCTGCGTCGCAGCCCGCGCGCCGCGAGGCCGTAGAAGATGACGAGGATCGCGGTCGCGACCGCCAGGCACGGCACGAGCGTGCCGGCGTCCCAGCCGCCGATGACGAGTCCGCGCATCCCGTCGATCAGGAAGCTGATCGGGTTGGCCTTCGCGATCGCGCGAAACCAGTCCTTCTCGATGAAGTCGGCGGGCAGGTTCATCGTCGACAGGAAGAACAGGACGAACAGCAGCGGGAACATCCCCTGCACCGCCTCCGGGGACCCGGTCAGGATCGCCAGCCACGCGCCGATGCCGGCGAACGCGAGCGCGATGTAGATCGCGAGCAGGACGAGGACGATCGCCCCGAGCACGCCTGTCTCGATGTGCACGCCGAAGATCAGTCCGACGAAGAGGTAGATGACCGACCCGACGATCGACACCGCCGTGCCGCCGAAGGTCGCGCCGACGAGCACGGTCCAGCGGCGTGCCGGCGTGAGCGAGAGGCGGTCGAGGAACCCCTTCTGGATGTCCGACGCGAGCTCGGTGCCCGCGGTGATCGCCGCGAACAACGCGCCCTGCACGAAGCAGACGACGATCGCGAAGTTGATGTAGCTGTCGGTCGGGAAGTGCGGGAGCTTCGTGATCGAGCTGAGGCCGGCCGCGTTGACCGCGAGCAGGATCAGCGGGAACAGGATCACCGGGATGACGAGCGCGGGCTGGCGGAACGTCCGGCTCACCGAGCGCCGGGCGATCAGGGCGACCTGGCGGTGCGGCGGGGGCTCGTGCCGTGCGCCGAGCGCCTCGATGGCGACGCTCGTCACCGCGAGGCCACCTCGGGCGCGCGCTCGGCGCCCGGAGCATCCTCGCCGCCGTCGTCCTCGTCGTCGTCGCCCTCCAGCGAGCGGCCGGTCTTCTCGAGGAAGACGTCGTCGAGCGACGGCTGGTGCAGCTGCAGGTCGGCGACGGCGATGCCCTCGCCGTCGAGCGTGCGCACGACCTCGGCCAGCGCCTCGGCGCCCTCGTTCAGGCGCACCGCGACGCTCTTCGGGCTGCCCGCCGCAGGCTCGCCGAAGCGCCCGAGGACGCTTGCCAGACGCTCCTTGTCGTTCGGGTTGCCCGGCGTGGCCTCGAGCGAGACGCCGCCGATCTGCGCCTTCAGGGCCGACGGCGTCCCCTCGGCGACGATGTGCCCGTGGTCGATGATCCCGACGCGGTCGGCGAGGACGTCGGCCTCCTCGAGGTACTGCGTGGTCAGGAAGACGGTGACGCCGTCCTCGCGCGCCAGCCGCTCGACCTCGCTCCACAGCGCACTGCGGCTCTGCGGGTCCAGCCCGGTCGTCGGCTCGTCGAGGAACAGCACGGACGGGTTGTGCACGAGCGCGAGCGCGAGATCCAGCCGGCGCTTCATGCCGCCCGAGTACCCGCCGACCTTGCGCCCCGCGGCCTCGCTCAGGCCGACGCGGTCCAGCAGCTCCTCCCCGCGCTTGCGGCACTGCTGCTTGGAGAGGCCGTGCAGCCCGCCCTGGAGCTCGATGTGCTCCCAGCCCGTGAGGAAGTCGTCGAGCGCCGCCTCCTGCAGCGCGGCGCCGATCGCGCGCCGCACAGCCGGGCCCTTCGCGCACGACGTCGAGCCCGGCGACCGTCGCCGAGCCGCCGGTCGGCGGCAGCAGCGTCACGAGCATCAGGACGGTCGTCGACTTGCCCGCGCCGTTGGGCCCGAGGAATCCGTAGATCTCACCGGGCGCGACCTCCAGGTCGATGCCGTCGACGGCCTTGATCCCACCCTTGAACTCGCGTGCGAGCTGCTCGACGCGAATGCCGTTGTCCTGATTCATGAACGGCAGGCTAGGCCCCTTCGACCTCCGACAGCGGGCGCGGGCCGGGACCGACGTACTTCGCGGTCGGGCGGATCAGCCGCGCCTCGCGCTTCTGCTCGAGGATGTGCGCCGACCAGCCGGCGACGCGGGCGCAGGTGAACATGCTCGTGAAGAGCTCCGGCGGGATCTCCGCCGTGTCGAGCACGACGGCCGACCAGAACTCGACGTTCGTGGCCAGCACGCGGTCGGGCTTGCGCGCCTGCAACTCAGCCAGCGCCGCCTTCTCCAGCGCCTCGGCGACCTCGAAGCGCGCGGACCCCAGCTCACGCGCCGTGCGGCGCAGGACCCGGGCGCGCGGATCCTCGGCGCGGTAGACGCGGTGACCGAAGCCCATCAGGCGGTCGCCGCGGTCGAGCGCGGTCTTGACCCACGCGTCGGCGTCGCCCATCTCGTCGACCTCGTCGAGCATGGTCAGCACGCGCGAGGGCGCGCCGCCGTGCAGCGGACCCGACAGGGCGCCGACGGCCCCGGACATCGCGGCCGCGACGTCCGCGCCGGTGGAGGTGATGACGCGCGCGGTGAACGTCGAGGCGTTCATCCCGTGCTCCGCGGCGGAGATCCAGTACGCGTCGATCGCCTTGGCGTGATCCGGGTGTGCCTCGCCGCGCCAGCGCAGCAGGAAGCGCTCGGCGATCGTCGCGCCCTCGTCGATCGTCGCCTGCGGCACCCACGGAACGCCGATGCCGCGCGCGGACTGCGCGGTGAACGACAGCGCCATCACCGAGGCGCGCGCGAGATCCGTGCGCGCCTGCTCATCGGAGATGTCGAGCACCTGGCCCATGCCCCATTCGGGCGCGAGCATCGCGAGGGCGGCCTGCACGTCGACGCGCGGGTCGCCCGAGCGTACGAGCAGCGGATGCGGCTCGGCGGGCGAAAGACCGGGGTCCATCGTCCCGTCGACGAGCAGGCCCCAGACCTTCTCGTAGGGCACGGCGCCGACGAGGTCTTCGATGTCGACGCCGCGATAGCGCAGTGATCCGCCCTCTTTGTCGGGCTCGGCGATCTCGGTTGCGAAGGCGACGACGCCTTCAAGGCCGGACTGCACCTCGGTCGTGGTCACGTGGTCTCCATGGGGTCGAAAGGGGGGCGTACGCGTGCGAACGCCTAAGCCTACTCACGTGCTCTGTGATCCCCTGCCCATACCCGGTCCGGGCGCCCGGTAGTCTCACGCCGCCCGGTCCGCGCAGCTCGACCCCGTGTCAAGGAGACGTACATGACGGACACCGCCGCCGCCGAACTGATGTTCCGCCCTGCGACCGAGCTCGCCGGCCTGGTGCGCTCGGGCGAGCTCAGCGCTCGCGAGATCGTCGAGACGTCGCTCTCGCGGATCGACGCGCTGAACCCGATCTACAACGCGTTCATCGACGTCTTCCACGAGGACGCGCTGGCGCAGGCCGACGCGATCGAGCCCGGCGACGACCGTCCGCTGGCCGGAGTGCCGATCGCGATCAAGAACAACCGGCCGGTCGCCGGGAAGCGCTGGACGTTCTCGTCGTCGTTCTTCGGCGACTTCCTCGCACCGATGGACGCGGTCCTGGTGACGCGCCTGCGCGCTGCCGGCGCGATCATCGTCGGGACGACGAACCTCCCCGAGCTGGGCATCGTCAACACGACGGAGCCGCGGCGCTTCGGCGCCTCGCGCAACCCGTGGGATCCGCAGCGGACGACCGGCGGCTCCTCCGGCGGGTCCGCGGCGGCCGTCGCCGCCGGCATGGTGCCGATCGCCCACGCCAACGACGGCGGCGGCTCGACGCGGATCCCGGCGGCCTGCTGCGGGCTCGTCGGCCTCAAGGCCCAGCGCGGTCGCGTGACGCCCGCGCCGTTCGGCGGCTACTCGTTCCTGGGCATCGACGGCGTGCTGAGCCGGTCCGTCCACGACTCGGCCGTCGCCCTCGACGTGCTGGAGGGCCCGGACGTCGGCGACGTCGCGTGGGCCACCCGGCCCGCATCGCCGTTCGCCCAGCAGGCGGCCCAGGAGCCGCGCAGCCTGAAGATCGCCCTGACGACGCTCTCGCCTGTCGCCGGCACCGAGCTGGATCCCGTGTACGCGCAGGCCGTCGCCGACGCCGCCGCGCTCCTGCGCGACCTCGGCCACGAGGTCGTCGAGGCCGACCCGCCGTGGGCGCTGCCGGGCCTGGAGGACATGTTCGGCGCGCTGTGGGCTCCGATGATCTCGCTGCAGACGGCGTTCGCCGCCCAGATCGCCGGGCGCGAGCCGACCGACGAGGACATCGAGCCGCTCACGATGGCGCTCTGGAAGGCGGCTCGCGAGGTCGACGCCCTGACCTACGCCGGCGCGGAGGTCCAGCTCCAGGCCGCGGCCAAGGGCATCGTGCAGTGGACGGCGCAGTACGACGCGATCCTGTGCCCCGTCATCGCCGAGGCCCAGCTGCCGCTCGGAACGGTCGACACGTGCAGCGACGACCCGATGACGACCGGCTTCCATCGCGCGGCGCTCTTCACGCCCTACACCCCGGTGTCGAACCTGACGGGGTCGCCGGCGATCAGCGTCCCGCTGTACCACCGTGACGACCTCGGCCTCCCCGTGCCGGTCCAGCTGATCGGCCAGCCGGAGGGCGAGGGCGCGCTGCTGGCGCTCGCCGCCCAGCTCGAGGCCGCCGTGCCGTGGGCACAGCGACGCGCCCCGGTCAGCGGCTGAGCGCGGCCCCGGCTCCCAGCACGTCGCCCATCGCGCGCGGCTCGACCCCGAGCCGCTGCGCGTCGCGGGTGCCCGCGCAGCGTCGTCAGCGACACCTCGAGCAGCTCCGCCTCGTCCCAGGTGACCGGGGCGCTGCCGTCGAGGACGGCCTCACCGAGGCGCAGCGTCTGGCGCACGAGCGGCGACGGGACCTTCAGGAGCCGGCGGCGACGGCCGAGCGACGCCGTGACCAGGCGGACGATCGCCTCGTGGCTGAGCGTCTGCGGCCCGGCGAGCTCGTAGCGGACGTGACGCTCGCCCGGCGGCTCGTCGAGCACCGCGAGGATGCAGCTTGCGACGTCATCGGCCCAGATCGGCTGGTACAGCGCACGGCCCTGGCCGCTGAACGGCATGACCGGCAACAGGGCCAGGCGCTGCAGCATCGTCAGCCACGCGTCGCCCGGCGCGTAGACGAGCGACGGGGCGAACGATCGTCGTGCGGACCGTCGCGGAGCCGACCGCGTCCTCGGCCAGCGCCTTGGCGCGCAGGAAGCGCGTCCGGTCGTGCGCGGTCGCCCCGAGCGCGGAGAAGAAGACGAAGTGCTCGACGCCGGCGCGCTCGGCGGCCTCGACCATGCGCCAGGTCGCGATCCCGTTGAGCTCCTCGATCGATCCCGCGGGCTGATCGCGGATCGCCGCGGCCAGGTGGATGACCGTCGTCACCCCGCGCATCGCGTTGCGGAACGAGGGCGGATCACCCAGGTCGCCCAGCGCGATCTGGACGCGCACGCGCTCGGCGCCCAGGCGGCGCGGATCGCGCACGAGGCAGCGCACGGGCACGCCTGAGGCCGTCAGGCGGGGCAGCAGGGCGGACCCGATCAGCCCGGTGGCACCCGTGAGCAGCAGCATCGGCCGGAGCGTATCGCGGCCCGGTCGGGCGGCTCGATAGTCTTTCGCCTCGCAACTGGAACCGCTTCACGGGCGACCGCCCCGAGAGCTCCGAGAACGAAGGACGAACATCCGCACATGGCGTACGTGATCGCAGAGCCCTGCATCGGCACCAAGGACAACTCCTGCGTCGAGGTCTGCCCCGTCGACTGCATCCATCCGACGCCGGACGAGCCGGACTACGACAAGGTCGAGATGCTCTACATCGACCCCGAGGAGTGCATCGACTGCGACGCCTGCGTCGAGGCATGCCCGGTCGACGCGTGCTTCGCCGAGGACCAGCTGCCCGACGAGTGGCAGAAGTTCTCGGCCATCAACGTGGAGTACTACGCGAACCGTTAGGCCGTCGAGCAGGACGCGTGATTCCGGCTATCAGTGTCGTATGATCGCTCCATGACCGTCATCGACGAAGTGGTCCGCAGCGCCGAGGACTACGCGCAGGTGTTCGACCGCGGGCGCCTCGCACGCCCTCCCGCCCGCCGGCTGGCGGTCGTGACGTGCATGGACGCGCGGATCGATCCGTTCTCGCTGCTCGGCCTGCGCCAGGGTGACGCGCACATCATCCGCAACGCCGGCGGCGTGATCACCGACGGCGAGGTGCGATCGCTCGCGATCTCCCAGCGGCTGATGCACACGCGCGAGATCGTCCTGATCCACCACACCGACTGCGGCATGCAGGCGTTCTCCGACGAGGACTTCCGCGCCGAGCTCGAGGCCGAGACCGGCGTCCCGGTTCCCTGGGACACGGAGGCCTTCTCCGACCTCGACCTCGACGTGCGCGATTCGATCGCCCGCATCAAGGCCAGCCCGTTCATCCCGCACCGCGACCAGGTGCGCGGGTTCGTCTACGAGGTGGAGACCGGCCGGCTGCGCGAAGTCTTCGCGCAGTAGCGCAAAGGCGTCAGACGCCGGCGTCGGCCGTCGCCAGGTGCGGCACGCGCACGGCGCGCAGCGCCTCGGGCGCGAGCACGCGCAGCACGGGCTCGGCGTCGAGCAGCGCGGCACTGCGGTCGTCCGCGCCGAGCTCCGCCAGCCAGATGCCGGCCGCCGTGCGAACCGTCACGAGCAGCAGACAGGTGAGGCCCTCGTCGGTGAGGCGCTCGCGCAGGCCTTCGGGGATCTCCGGGTCGGAGGCCTCGATCAGCACGCCGCCGCCCGACGGGCTGTCGCGAACCGCGAGGCGCAGGGCGAGCATGTCCGCGCCGTTGAGCCACGTCGCGCGCCGCACCACGCCGGTGAGTGAGCCCGGCCGCCCGGCTGCGGCGAGCGCGACCGGCTCGGCGCCGTCGGGAGCGAACGCGATGGTCCACCCCGAGGCGTCGACGACGTCGGCGGCGCGGCGCAGGACCCCACCCAGTCGCTCGACGGGCTCAGCCTCGGCAAGCGGGCCGTCGAGCACGCCGAGCGTCTCGACCAGCAGCCGGCCCACGTCGATCTCGGCGGCCGCGCGCAGTGCACGGCGCTCTCCGCGCGGAGCCGTCTCGTCGGGCAGCGCCGAGGCCGCGACCACGCCGGACGGTCCGGCGACGAAGACGCGCCCGCGCCCGGCGCGCTTGGCCGCGTACTGCGCGGCGTCCGCCGCGCGCAGGAGGTCGGCCGGACGCCCGTGACCCGTGCGCAGCGCGGCGACACCGCACGAGACGCCGACCGAGGGCCGGTTCCCCAGCAGGCGTCGCAGAACGATGTCGGCGATCTCGCGACCGCGCCGATCGTCGACGCCGTGGAGCAGGACGCAGAACTCGTCGCCGCCGACGCGGCAGACCATCGCCCCGCCGAGCCCCTCGACGGCCTGCTCGAGCGCGAGCGCCACGGCGCGCAGCGCGCGGTCCCCCGCCTCGTGGCCGTGGTGGTCGTTGATCTCCTTGAGGTTGTCCACGTCGCACAGCAGCAGCGCGAGATCGGTGCCGTCGCGCCGCGCCTCGAGGACGGCCAGCTCGAGCGCCTCGTCGAAGGCGCGGCGGTTCGAGAGTCCGGTCAGCCCGTCGTTGTTCGCCAGCTCGGAGACGCGTGAGAACACCTCGGCGCGCCCGATGGCCGCACCGATCTGGCCGCTGATCGCGTGCAGGAAGCGCGCATCGCGCTCGGCGAAGGGCGGCTGATCGGCGGTCCGTGCCGCCCAGATCTGCCCCCAGGTTCCGCCGCCGAACTTGATCGGCACCGCGACGGACGAGTGCTTGCCGAGCGCGAGCAGCAGCTCGCGCTCGAGCAGCGGGGTGTTCGGATCGTCGATCGAGACCGAGTACGTCCCGCCGTCCTCCAGCACCTTGCGCAGCAGGCGATCGCCGTCGACGCGGTAGAACTCGTCCGCCGGATGGTGCTCCTCGCCCGGAGCCAGATCGCCGACGTTGACGAGCGTGCGGAGCATGTCGCGCTCGGGCATCCAGCGCTCGATCGACAGGGACGAGGCGCCGATGGCCTGCAGGGCCTCCTCGGCGGCGACCTCGATCACGTCTTCGAGCTTGTGCGCGGCGGCGACCGCCGACGCGACGGAGATCAGGGCGACGAGCTCGCGCTCGACGGTCGGGTCCCCGCCGGCACCGCCGATCAGCAGGGCATCCAGGTCGGGGCCTTCCGTCAGGCCGTCGGCGGGGTGCTCGACGACCTCGAGCAGCGCGGCCACCACATCGGGGTCGAACTGCGTTCCGGCGCAGCGGCGCAGCTCGCCGATGGCCTCCTCGCGGTCGAGCGCGCGGCGGTAGGGCCGGTCGCTGACGAGGGCGTGCCACGCGTCGCAGGCGAGCACGATCCGTGAGCTGAGCGGGATGGCGGCGCCTGAGAGCCCGTCGGGGTAGCCGTCGCCGTCCCAGCGCTCGTGCTCGTGGCGGACGGCCCGCGCGACGGCCTCGAGACCGGGGACCGACGAGAGGATCCGCTCTCCGATCACCGGATGCTCGCGCATCAGGCGCCACTCCGCCTCGTCCAGGGCGCCCTCCTTGTGCAGCACCTCGTCGGGGATGCCGATCTTCCCGACGTCGTGGAGCAGCGCGACAGCAGCCAGCTCGGCCATCGCGCCGCCGTCGAGACCCAGCAGCCGGCCGACGGCGACGGACAGGTCGTGGACCGCGTCCGCGTGCTCGCCGGTGTAGCCGTCGCGGGCCTGCAGGGTGGCCGCCAGGGCGCGCACGACCGCGCGCACGGTCTCGGTCGCCCGGCCGCGCTCCTGCTCGAGCTGGCGCAGGACGGCGACGAGCGCATCATCGCCTTCCGTCAGTCCGCGGGCGGCGTTGAGCGCCTCCCGCCGAAGATCGGTTCGCGAGTGATGGCCTGCAGACATCACGTTCGGTATCGGCCGCAGGGCGCGCTCCCTGTACCTCCCGGCGCTCGGTACGGTCAATCGTCGTGTCACGCCCCGCCGAGCCGCCGCGATACTCCGCATTGTCCGAGGATCTGAGTGAGACGTCTCTGGACGCGCTCGATCACGATTCGTCCCTCGACGGGGTCAGCATGTCGGAGCTGGTGCTCGATGCCCAGCGCGCGCGCGGGGTGTCGATCACGGGGAGCCGCCTGGCCGACGTCGGGCTCGCCGGCTCACACCTCGACGCGCTGCACCTGTCGAACGTCGAGATCGCCCGCACGAACCTGGCGAACGTCGAGGCACGCGGCGCACGCGTCACGGGGGCGCGCTTCAACGGGTGCCGCATGACCGGCATCCGGCTCAGCGACGCCACCATCCAGGACGTGGCCTTTCACGGCTGCCGCATCGACCTCGCGTCGTTCGCGTCGACCACGCTGAGGCGCGTCAGCTTCGAGGAGTGCCTCCTCACGCAGACCGACTTCCTCGACGCGCAGCTCGAATCCGTGCGCTTCGACCACTGCGACATGGGCGAGCTCGACCTGCGCGGCGCGCGGCTGCTCCGCTGCGAGCTGCGCGACTGCAACCTCGACGGCCTGCAGGGAGTCGAGAACCTGCGCGGCGCGGCGATGCCCTGGCCGGAGATCGTCGCGATGGCCGGCGTCTGGGCGAGCGCACTCGGGATCGAGGAGATCGAAGCGGGGGAGGCAGGCGAGCAGGACTGAACCGGGTTCGGTCGCTGCCGGACGGCCACCGAACCCGATCGAGCACCCTTCCTAGGCCATCGGGAGGCTCATGCCGACGGGCTTGGGCGCCTGGGCGGGCGCCGTGTCCGCGACCGGGGCGAGCGCCTGGAACACGGGCAGCTCGACGGGGAACATCGCCACGAGGCCGCGGGCCGCCTGACGGATGGCCTGCGAGGCCGGATCGTCGGGATCGGTGGCGACCAGCGGCACGCCGGCGTCGGCCTGCTCGCGCAGCGGCATCGTCAGCGGGACCTTGGCGAGCAGCGGCACGTCGAGCTCGTCGGCGAGCTCCTGGCCGCCGCCCTCGCCGAAGATCGGGAAGCGCTCGCCCGACGGCGTGACGAAGGTCGTCATGTTCTCGATCACCGCGCCGACCTCGAGGTTGACCTTCGCGGCCATCTCGGCCGACCGGCGCGCGACCTTCTGCGCCGTGGCCTGCGGCGTCGTCACGATCACGAACTTCGCCTGGGGCAGCAGCTGGGCGAGCGTCATCGAGACGTCGCCCGTGCCGGGCGGGAGGTCGACGAGCAGGAAGTCGAGCTCGCCCCAGTCGACGTCCTCGAGGAACTGCGTGAGCGCCTTGTGCAGCATCGGCCCGCGCCAGACGACCGCCGCGTCCTCCTCGACGAAGAACCCGATCGACATGACCTTCACGCCGCCGGACTCGAGCGGCAGGATCTTGCGCTCGGGGGAGACGGGCGGGCGCCCCTGCACGCCGAACATGCGCGGGATCGAGTAGCCCCAGACGTCGGCGTCGAGGACGCCGACCCGCTTGCCCTCCGCGGCGAGCGCGGCCGCGAGGTTGGCCGTGATCGTCGACTTGCCGACGCCGCCCTTGCCGGAGCCGACGCAGACGACGTTCGAGACCTGCGCAAGAGCGCCCTCGGGGAGCGAGCCTCGGCCGAGCTTCTTCTGCAGCGCGCCCTTCTCCTGATCGGAGAGCACGTCGAAGGCGACGCCGACCTTGGTGACGCCGCCCAGCCCGGTGACGGCCTTCACGACGGCGTCCTGGAAGTGGCTGCGGATCGGGCAGCCCGGGGTGGTCAGCGACACCGTGACGTTCACGACGCCGTCGCCCGGTTGCTCGATCGAGCGCACCATCCCGAGCTCGACGATCGACTGGCGCAGCTCCGGGTCGATGACCGCTTCGAGGGCCTTCATGATCTCGTCGTGCGTGGGCATGGGTCCATTGTCGCAAATCCCGATCGGCGGGCTCGGAATGCGTCAAGGGCCGCCAGCAGTGCTGACGGCCCTTGGACGTGGGAGGAGAGGGTGCTACTTCCTGCGGCGGGATATGTGGCCGCGGGAACCTCCGCCGGCCCGGGCCCCTCTCGGGCCCGGAGGCGGTGAAGCCAGTGGCTAGGCCGCGAGGGCCTGGACGCGCTCGATGACCGGCTTGACGGCCTCGCGCACGGGAGTCACGACATCCGGAACCTGCGGGACCTGGAAGGCCGTGACCTGAGCCTGGACGTCCTTGACCTGCTTGAGGGCGTCCTTGCGGACCTGACGGACCTCGCGCTCGACGCGCGTGCGGTTGCGCTTGACCTCGCGCTCGACGCGGTTGCGACGCTGACGCAGCTCGCGCTCGACGCGCGTGCGGTTCTTGCGGACCTCACGCTGCGCGCGGGTGCGGGCGGTCTCGCCGCGCTTCTCGAGCTTCTTGATCTCCTTCTCCGCAGCGACGCGCGTGCCGTACTTGGTGCGCAGCTCGTCGACGGTCTCGACGACCGTGTCACGAGCGGTCAGGACGGCGCCGACCTGGACGTAGGCGGCGCGCTCGGCGTAGTTGCCGGCGAGCAGTGCGGCGGAGCGGGTGGTCGACGTCGCGGCGTCGACGGTGCGCTCGGCGCTGGTGCGGACGCCCTTGGCCTCGGAGGCCGTGGTCTTCGCGGCGGCCTTGGTCTTGTTGGCGCCGCGCGTCGTCGCACCCTTGCGGGCGGACGTCGAACGAGCAGCCGCGGTCTTGGCGGCGGGGCGCTTGGTCGCCTTGCTGCGCTTGGCGGCCGGCGTGGCCTTCTTGGTGGGAGTGGTGGGGGTGACGGGTGTGTCGGCCATGAGAACCTCTCAAGATCGTTTGCTTAGAACTAAGGAGCTTACGAACACTGTAGCACAGAATCGAACACTCGTTCGCTCGTACACGTGTTCGTACGCTCGGGCGGCGCGCGTGGTTACGCGGCGGTGCGGCGCAGCCAGGCGACCGGATCGGCCAGCTCGGCCACCGACGGGAGCTGCTCGGGGGATTCCCAGGCGCGATTGAGCGTCTCGATCCCCTCGCGGGCGACGACCGCGTCGCAGAAGCGCTTCCCGTCCTGGTACTGGCGCAGCTTCATCTCCAGGCCCAGCAGGCGCTCGATCACCGCGGCGACCGGCGGGCGTTCCGAGCGCCGGCGGTCCATCGCGGACCGCAGGCGGTCCAGGCTCGGGACGAGCGGCGCGCCCGCGGCGTCCATCACGTGCTCGGCATGCCCTTCGACGAGCGCCATCGCCGACTGCACGCGCGCCAGCAGCTCGCGGCGCTCGGGCCCGGCGACCATCGTCATCAGGCCGCCGTCGCGAGCGCTGTCCCACATCCCGCGCAGCTCCTCCGCGCTCGGGATGCGCGGAGCACCGAGCTTCAGATCGACGTCCGCGGAATCCAGCAGCTCGCCGACGCAGTCCGCCGAGATAGGGACGCAGCCAGGGCACCGACGAGAACTGCACCGCGTGCGTCACCTCGTGGACCATGACCCAGGCGAGGAGGTCCTCGAGCGGCGCGTCGAGCAGCGCCCGCGACGTTGCGCAGGTTCGGCGTCACGAGCAGCAGCCGCGGCTGGGCCTCGACCGCACGCGGCGTCAGCGACACCTCGTACTGGCCCAGCACACGCCGGCCCATGTAGCCGAGCAGCCCGCCGATCTCGGCGGCCACGGCGCCGCCCGGCGAGCGAGCGCAGTGGGGCGGGCATGCTGCGCTGGTCGAGGCGCTCGGTGACGGGTGCGATCGTCTCGCGCAGCAACGCGACGTTCGCGCGAGCCCACACGTCGCGGCCGACGGCCTCCGCGGGCGGGAGCGGCGCCAGCGGCACGAGCCGCGTGTAGGAGATCACGGCCGCCCCGGCCGCCGCGCCGAGCTCGTGAAGGTCGCCGGGCAGCGGCGGACCGGCGTCGCTCTCGCCTGCGACGAGCCCCGCGACACGGTTCGCCAGGCGCCAGTCGATCATGCCGGCCCCGGGATCGTTGCGGCCAGGCCGAGGCCCGCGCGGGTGCGCGCCGCCACGACCGGATAGCGCGCCGTCAGGTCTTCGAGCTGCGGCCCGGCCGGATCGTCGAGCCCGGGGAAGGCGACCAGCCCGCCGCTCTCCCGGACGATCAGCTGTGCCGCGGCGCAGTCGAACGAGCGGCCCGGACCGAGCGATGCCATCGCGTCCACGCGCCCGGCGGCGACCTGGCACAGGGAGACGGCGATCGAGCCGATCGCCCGCACGCGCCGCGCCGAGACCATCAGCGCATCGGACGCGGCGGCGATCCGGACGGGCGCCGCGGATTCGATCGCGACGATCTCGAGCCGGCCGTCGGGGGTGCGGCGCTCCGGCGCCACGTCGTCGAGGAGCACGTCGTTCAGCCACGCACCCTCACCGCGAACGGCGCGCCACTCCTCGCGCGGACCGAAGTCGTAGACGAAGCCGAAGACGACGTCGCTCATCGCCGGCCCGTCCGCGACGGCGATCGAGATCGAATGATGGGGCAGGCCGCGCTTGGCGTTCAGCGAGCCGTCGATCGGGTCGATCACGACGCGCACGCGCGGATCACCGAAGTCGACGACGCCGCGCTCCTCGCTGACGGCGGTGAAGCGCGCTCCGCCGTCGTGCAGGGCCTGCAGCTCGGCGAAGACGACGTCCTCGGCGGACTGATCGATCACCAGCGTGCGATCGCCGCCACCGCCGACGGTGCCGGTCTCGATCACGCGCTCGCGGCTCGTGGGGCTTGCGGCGAGGATCCGCCGCACGCCCTCCGCCGACCGCCGGCAGGCCGCCAGCCAGTCGTGCGCGAGTGCGCTGTCGGGCCGATCCATCTTCGCCATATCCTACGAGCGTGCCCGATCCGCTCGAGGACCTCACGCCTCGCCAGCGAGAGGTCGCGACCCATGACCGCGGCCCGCTCGTCGTCCTGGGCGCGGCCGGGACGGGAAAGACGCGCGCGCTGGCGGCACGTCACGCGTGGCTGGCGACCGCCGGCGGGCTCGAGCCCGAGCACGTCCTGGCGATCACGCACGGCTCGGCGGCGGTCGACGCCCTGCGCGCCCAGGTCGAGGAGGGGATCGAGCACGGGTTCGCGGAGCTCCACGTGCACACGGTCCACGGGCTCTGCGCCCGTCTGCTGCGCGACGAGGCGCTCGAGGCCGGCCTGGACCCGTTCGTGGTCAGCGTCTCGCCGGCCGACCGCCTGGCGATGCTGCTCGAGCGCGTCGACGACCTGTCGCTGCGGCTGCACGACTTCCGCGGAAACCCGGCCGCGCTCCTGGAGTCGGTCGTCGCGCGGATCGACCGGCTGAAGGACGCGATGATCACGGCGGACGAGGTCGCCGGGTGGGCGGCGACGCTTCCCGGAGGCGACGAGCGCGCGGACCGCGAGCGCGAGTTCGCCGAGGTCTACCGCGCCCACGACCGGATGCTGCGCGAGGACGGCGCGCTGGACGCCGGTGACCTCGTGCTCCTGTCGTGCTCGCCTGCTCGAGCGCCCGCACGTGCGGGCGCGGGTCGCCGAGCGCTACCGCCACGTGCTCGTCGACGACGCACAGGACCTCGCCTACGCCCACGTCCGCCTGCTGCTGGCGCTGACCGCCGAGCACCACGGCCTGACCGTGACCGGCGACGGCGACCAGGCGATCCTGCGCGCGCGCGGCGCCGCGGAGAAGAACCTGAGCGACATCGCCGCCGCACTGCCGGGCACGAGCACGATCCGCCTCGAGCGCTCGCTGCGCTCCCCGGCGGCCGTCATGGCGGCCGCGGAGGCGGTCGTCGCCCCCAACCCGGCCCGCGAGCCCGCGGTGACCCAGGCGCCGGCGGGCGGAGAGGTGCGCTTCTGGCGCTGCGCGAACGAGCGCGCACAGGCGCAGGCGGCCGCCGCCGACATCGAGCGCCTCGTGCGCGCCGGCGTGGAGCCGGGTGACATCGCCGTCCTGGTGCGCTCCGTGCGCCAGGAGGGCCAGGCCGTGACGGCGGCGCTCGACGAGCGCGCGGTGCCCTACCGGCTGACGGGCGCGGCCGCGCTGTTCGACCGCTCCGAGGTCAAGGACGTCCTCGCGTGGCTGCGCCTGCTCGTCGACCCCGGCGACGCCGGCGCGGTCGTGCGGGCGCTGGCCCGGCCCCCGGTCGAGCTGCGGGCGATCGACCTGGCCCGCTGCGTGCAGATCTCGCGCAGGCGCAAGCTCGACATGGTCGCCGCGCTCGGCGCCGCCGTCGAGTCGCCGCAGATCGACCCGGCCGCCCGCGAGCGGATCCTCGGGTTCCTCAAGCTCCACCGGCAGATCGCGGCACAGCTCGACCAGGCCCGCCCCGACCTGTTCGTCCACCGGCTGATCGACCGGCTGGGGCTGCGCCGCCAGCAGCTGTTCGCCGCCCAGGCCGACGTCGTCGAGCGGCTCGTCAGCCTCGCCAAGCTCGGCGACCTCGCCTCGCAGTACGCGCGCCGCGCGCCGCAGGCCACGGGCCGCGAGTTCGCGCGCTACATCGCCGCCGTCGCCGACGCCGGGCTGCGCGAGGACGACGGCGTCGGCGGCCGCAGCGCCGCCGGGGCGGTCCACGTGATGGCGATGCACATGGCCAAGGGCGGTGAGTTCCGGCACGTCCTGGTGCTCGGCCTGCAGTCCTCGCGGATGCCGGGCGCGCGCCGCGTCGCCCTCGAGCCGATCCCGGACGCGCTGCTGCACGAGGACCTGCCGGCCGACACCCGCGAGGTCCACGTCGCCGAGATGCGGCGCCTGCTGCACCTGGCGATGACGCGCGCCCGCGAGGGCCTCGTTCTCTCCTACTCCGCACGGACCGAGCGCGGCGCCGTCCAGCCCCCGTCGCCGTTCGCCGAGGAGGCGCTGCTCGCCGTCGGCGGCTCGTGGGAGGACCGCGACGAGGAGCTGTTCGGTCCCGAGGAGGCGCTGCACGCGGCGTTCACCGAGCTGCGTCAGGAGCTGCTCTCGGATGTCCCGCGCGTCGCCGGCACGCTGAACGAGCTGCGCCTGGACGCCGACCTCGAGGTCACCCACGGCGTGACGCGCTACCTGGAGCTGCTGAAGCTCTCCGCGGTGATGGAGCGCCCGGAAGGACAGAGCGTGGCCGAGGCGCTCGCCCAGGTGAACGCGGTGCTGCTGCAGGTCAGCACCTCCCAGCAGCGTGAGGTGCTGGAGTCGAGCCCGCTCGACGAGCTGATCCTCGGCGCCGAGCGCGACGCCCGCGCGCGCAGCGCCGGCGATCGCGCGCCGCGGTGAGCCGTCGCTGGAGGCGTTCCTCCCGCGCCGCGGCGAGGGACTCGTGCTGTCGGCGTCCGACATCGAGACCTACCGGACGTGCCCGCTGAAGTACAAGTTCGCGCGGGTGTTCCGGATCCCGTCCGAGGCGACGATGAACCAGCGCTTCGGGATCCTGGTGCACCACGTGCTGGAGCGCTACCACCAGTCCGGCGGGCAGACGCTCGACGAGCTGCTCGGCCTGCTGGACAACGGCTGGCGCCGCGGCGGCTTCGGAACGAGCGAGGAGGAGAAGCAGCTGCGCGTGAAGGCCGACGCCGCGCTGCGCCGCTACCAGGACCGCTTCCAGGCCGAGGACAGCGAGCCGGTCTGGTTCGAGAAGCCGTTCCAGTTCCGCCTCGGCGCGCACACGCTCCGCGGCCGCGTCGACCGCGTCGACCGCCTCCCCGGCGGGGGCTACGAGCTGATCGACTACAAGACCGGGCGCCCGCGGACGGCCGCACAGCTGCGCGAGGACGTGCAGCTGTCCCTGTACGCCGTCGCCGCGCGCGAGGCGTGGGACGTGCAGGCCGACCGCCAGAGCTACCACTACGTCCTCGACGACGAGAAGATCCCGTCTGCCGAGCGCCGACATCGACCGCGACTGGATCAGCGACACGGTGTTCGAGGTCGCGGAGGGCATCGAGGGCCAGGGCTTCGAGCCGACGCCGTCGTTCTCGGCCTGCTCGTGGTGTGACTACCGGATCGTCTGCCCGGCGGCCGAGCGCTGAATCGATGGCACGGCGCGACCAGGCACTCGACGGGTTGCGCGCGCTGGCGGCGTTGTCGGTGCTCGCGTTCCACGTCTGGCTCTACCGCGTCGACCGCCCGCAGACGGGCGATGCGCGCGGCCCGCTCGACCACGCGCTGTTCGAGATGAACCTCGGGCTCGTGTGCTTCTTCGTGCTGTCCGGGTTCCTGCTCTACCGCGGGTTCGCTCGCGCCGCACTGGGCGGCGAGCGCCGTGCCGACACGCGCCGCTACGCCGTGCGGCGCATGGCCCGCATCGTCCCGGCGTACTACGTCTGCCTCGCCGGGTGCCTGATCCTGTTCGCGCTCGTCGGCTACGACGCGATCACGCCGCAGGCCGGCGAGCTGCCCGTGTTCCTCGTCTTCGGGCAGAACTTCTCGATGTCGACGATCATGCAGGCCAACCCCGTGACGTGGACGCTCGCCGTCGAGGTCGCGTTCTACATCGTGCTGCCGCTGATCGGCGCGCTCGCCTTCGTGCTGGGGCCGCGGCGCATCGGCCTGCAGGCGGCGATGCTCGTCGGCCTGATCGCCGTCACCGTGCGCTGGAACCACGTCGTCATCGACAACGGCTGGAACGACATCGCGCGCAAGGCGCTCCCGGCCTACATCGGCCACTTCGCGCTGGGGATGCTGGTCGCGCTGTGGATCGAG
This sequence comes from uncultured Solirubrobacteraceae bacterium, assembly GCA_963781935.1. GTDB lineage: Bacteria > Actinomycetota > Thermoleophilia > Solirubrobacterales > Solirubrobacteraceae > F1-60-MAGs163. Next base: position 275,535 of record CAWAHX010000003.1, on the reverse strand, counting down.
CACCGGCGCCTGGCCGGGCGTGACGCACTCGGCGCCGGCGCGACGGCCGTGCTCGCCGCGCTCGGCGCCGCGATCGTGATCGGCCTGGCGACCGTCCACGAGACGGCGTTCCAGATGGGCGGGACCCGCCTCGTGCTCGGCAACCTGCCGGCCGCGCTCGGGTTCGCGCTGATCATCGCCGCCGTCACCGCCGGGCGCGGGCGCTCGGTCGGGTGGCTCGCGGCGCCGCCGCTGGCGGCGATCGGCGTCGTCTCCTACGGCATCTACCTGTGGCACCTGCCGCTGCTGCTGGTGATCCGCCAGGCCGGCGCCCTGCCCGAGCCGCTGCTGCCGCGCATGCTCGTCGTGCTGACGGCCTCGATCACCGCGGGATGGCTCTCGTGGCGACTGGTCGAGGCCCCGGCGATCGGCTGGGCCTCGGCGCGGACGCGACGAGCGTGCGCGGGGCTCCCGCGCAGACCGCCCCCGCGCCGGCGCGCAGCTCCTGAGTCAGACTTCAGCAGCTCGTCGAGCGTGCGGCCGCTGATCACCGAGCGCGGAGCCTCGCGACGATGTCCGAGCCCGGGCGAGCGCTGTCGTCGCGGCGCTTGATCAGCAGCCACTGCGCCTTCGCGCCGGGGCGCGTGCGCTGGAGGGCGAAGCCACCGCGCAGCTTCTCGCCGTGGAGGACGAAGACGGCGTGGCCGCGGACGAGCGCCTCCGGCCAGGCGAACGCGCCCGCCCTGCTCGTAGGTCCCCCGGTCCCAGACGATCACGCGGCTCGCGTCGAGCGCCCCCTCGAAGCTGTTGTGTGCCTTGTCGTGGTCCTCGACCTGGACCGCGAGGCGCTTGACGGCAGGATCGAGCGACGGGCCCTTGGGCACCGCCCAGGAGCGCATGACTCCGCCGACCTCCAGCCGCAGGTCGAAGTGGTGCGCGGTCGCCGCGTGCTCCTGCACGACGAAGACCCCGGCGCTGACGCCGCGGACCGCGAACTGCTCATGGCCCTCGACCGCGACCGGCTCGATCTCGACCGCGGCGACGCGCGCGAGCGGCGGGCCCTCCTGCAGGAAGGCCACGAACTCCTCGAGCGCCGCCCTGCCGCCCTCGGCGTGCACCTGCACGCCGCCGTCGTCGGCGTTGCGCACCCAGCCCATCACCTCGAGCTTGCGCGCGCGACGGACGGTCGCCTCGCGGAAGCCGACACCCTGCACCTCGCCGCGCACGACGGCGCGCATCGCCTCGTTGGCCATCGACGACAGCCTGACACGAGCGCGCCGGGCGAGCGTGTCAGCCGGCCAGCGCCTGCGCCAGGTCGGCGACGAGGTCCGCCGGATCCTCGACGCCGCACGAGAGCCGCACGAGGTCCGCCGGGACGGCCGCGTCGGAGCCCTCGACCGAACCGTGGGTCATCGCCTGCGGCACCTCGATCAGCGACTCGACGCCGCCGAGCGACTCCGCGAGCGTGAAGACGCGCGTGCGCGTGCAGATCGCGTGCGCGTCGGGATGACGGAAGGAGACCATCCCGCTGAAGCCGGGCCACGCGACCTCCGAGACGCCGGCGGCCCCCTGGAGAAAGCCGGCGACGGCGCGCGCGTTCACCGCGTGCGCGGCCATCCGCAGGTGCAGGGTGCGCAGCCCGCGGTGGACGAGGAAGCAGTCCATCGGCCCGGGGATCGCCCCGGCCGCGTTCTGCACGAACCGCACCTGCTCGTGGAGCTGGGGGTCGGAGACGACGACCGCGCCGAGCACGCTGTCGGAGTGGCCGCCGAGGTACTTCGTCGCCGAGTGGATGACCGCGTCGGCGCCCAGCTCGAGCGGGCGCTGGTTGACCGGCGTCGCGAACGTGTTGTCGACGACGACCCGCGCGCCGCCCTTGCGCTCGATCACGCCGGCGATGTCGATCACGTCGAGGCGCGGGTTCGTCGGCGTCTCGACCCAGATCAGCCGGGTCTGCGGGCGCACCGCGGCGGCGAGCGCCTCGAGGTCGGTCTGGTCGACCATCGTGTACCGCAGGCCCCAGCGGGTCAGCACCTTGTCGACGAGGCGGTAGGTGCCGCCGTAGAGGTCGGTCGGCAGGACGATGTGGTCGCCGCTCTCGCAGGCGGCCGTGATCAGCGCGTGCTCGGCGGCCAGGCCCGAGCCGAACGCGGTCGCCAGGCCGCCCTCGATCTCGCCGAGCGCCTCCTCCAGCGCGCGGCGCGTCGGGTTCGCCGTGCGGGCGTAGTCGTACTCCTCGAGGTACTCCCCGGGGGCCTCCTGCGCGAAGGTCGAGGTCTGGTGGATCGCCGGGATGACCGAGCGGTAGTGCGGGTCGGGCGTCAGCCCGGCGTGGACCGCTCGCGTGGCGAACCGCGCGTCGTCCGGCAGCCGCGACGCGCTCATACGGCCAGCGCTTCGAGCAGGTCGGTGCGCGTGACGAGGCCGACCGGGCGCCCGTCCTGCATCACCAGCAGCGCCTGGCGCTCTCCGCTGAGCAGCTCGACCGCCTCGCGCACCTCGTCGCCGACCGCGACCGCGGGGAACGGCGCCTCCATGACGTCGACGATCTGGGCGTCGAGCAGCGCCGGGTCGTCGACCGCGCGGCGCAGCAGGCCGCGCTCGCCGATCGAGCCGACGATCGAGCGCGGGTCGCTGCCGCTGACCACCGGGAGCTGCGAGACGCGATGCTCGTGCAGCAGCGCGATCGCGTCCTTGACGCGATCGTGGGTGCGCACGCTGACGAGCGGCGGGACCTCGCCGCCGGCCTGCTTGCGCAGCAGGACCTCGCCGACGGTCGCGGCGCCGCTGCGCTCGAGGAACCCGTGCTGGGTCATCCACGCGTCGTTGTAGACCTTCGAGAGGTAGCTGCGCCCGCCGTCGGGCAGGATCACGCAGACCATCGCCGCGGGATCGTCGATCCCGGCCGCGACCTCGAGCGCGGCGTGGACCGCGGTGCCGCACGAGCCGCCCGCCAGGATGCCCTCGGTCATCGCCAGCCGCCGCGTGGCGAGGAACGAGTCCTTGTCGGAGACGGCGATGTAGCGATCGACGATCGACGGGTCGAACGTCCCCGGCCAGAAGTCCTCGCCGACGCCTTCGACGAGGTAGGGCTTGACCGCCTCCTCGCCTCCCGAGTAGATCGAGCCGACGGGGTCGGCGCCGATCACCTGGATCTCCGGATTGCGCTCCTTCAGGTAGCGCCCGACGCCGGTGATCGTGCCCCCGGTGCCCACGCCGGCGACGAGATGGGTGATCGCCCCGCCGCTCTGCTCCCACAGCTCGGGGCCGGTGCTCGCGTAGTGGCTCGCCGGGTTGGCCGGATTGAAGTACTGGTTGGGCTGGAAGGCCCCCGAGATCTCCTCGGTGAGGCGGTCCGCCACGCGGTAGTAGGACTCCGGGGAATCGGGCGGCACGGCCGTCGGGGCGACGACGACCTCGGCGCCGTAGGCGCGCAGCAGGTCGATCTTCTCGCGGCTCATCTTGTCCGGCATCACCGCGATCACGCGGTAGCCCTTCAGGCGCGCGGCGATCGCCAGGCCCGTCCCCGTGTTCCCGGATGTCGGCTCGACGATCGTGCCGCCAGGCCGCAGCGTGCCCTCGGCCTCGGCCGCCTCGATCATCGCGATCGCCGGGCGGTCCTTGATCGATCCGCCGGGATTGAGGTACTCGACCTTCGCGACGAGCTGCGGGGTCAGTCCCGCGCCGAGGCGCGAGAGGCGCACGAGCGGCGTGTTCCCGACGGCGTCGAGGAGCGAGTCCTTGATGTCGACCTGGGTATCGGTGAGAGGGCGCATATCCCCTCAAAGTCAATCAGCATTCGGAGAGATGGACAACCGCCCGAATGATCTTCGGAAATTCTGTTGTTGGCACCTTGATTCTTCGGAATCGGGCGTCAGACTCCCGCGCATGCCGAATTCTGCCCAGCCCCGCCTCGACGCGGTCGACCACGCGATCGTCGAGGCGCTCAGCGCCGACGCCCGGATCGCGAACAACCGGCTGGCCGAGCGCGTCGGCATCGCACCGTCGACGTGTCTCGCACGGGTGCGCTCACTGCGCGAGCGCGGCGTCCTGCAGGGCTTCCACGCCGAGGTGAACCTCGCGGCCCTCGGCCGCCCGCTCCAGGCGCTCGTCGCGATCCGCCTCGCCGTGCACGACCGCACGCAGATCGAGGACTTCACGTCACACGTGCGCTCGCTGCCCGGCGTTCTGCAGGTGTTCCACCTCGCCGGCCCGACCGACTACCTGGTCTGGATCGCGACGGCGGGAGCGCAGGACCTGCGCGAGTTCGTCGTCGAGCACCTCGCGACCGACCCGGCGGTCGCGCATGCCGAGACGTCCCTGATCTACGAGCACTCGCGCGGCCCGGGGATCTGGGGCGCCGTCGACCCCGGCTCGTGACTCGAGGTCGCTACTCGAGGTCGCCGCGCTGGTTCAGGAAGCGCTGGAACTCGCGCGCGAGCACGTCGCCGGACGGCACGTCCTGCGAGGACGGCTCGGGCACCTCCGCGTCGGCCGCCTGCTCGAGGCGCTCGACGAACTTCTGGATGTCCTCGTCGCCGGCGACGGCGGTCGTGACGCGGCGCTCGTAGTCGCTGGCGGCCTGCTCGAGCTCGGTGGCGTCGACGTTCACGCCGACCAGGCCCTCGAGCTTGCGCACGAGCGCGAGCGACGCCTTCGGGTTGGGCGCGGCGGCGACGTAGTGCGGAACGCTGGCCCAGAGACTCGCGGCGGGCAGGCCGGCGTTCTGCGCCTCGGTGTAGAGGACGCCGGTGATGCCGGTCGGCCCCTCGTAGTTCGTCGGGGTGATCCCGACGCGCTCGGCCAGCGCGTCGTCGCTCGTCAGGCCCACCATCGGCGCGGGACGCGTGTGGGGCACGTCGGCGAGCAGCGCGCCCAGCGTCACGAGCATCTGAACGCCGAGCGCGTCGGCGAGCTCCATGATCGTGGCGCAGAACCCGCGCCAGCGCATCGAGGGCTCGGGGCCCGAGAGCAGGATCAGGTCACGCGGCGCACGCGGCGCACGGGCGGCCCAGATCTCGATCTCCGGCCACAGGACCTCGCGCGTGCGGCCTTCGACGAGGCGCACCCGGGGGCGCTCGGCCTGGAAGTCGAAGAACTCCTCGGGGTCGATGCGCGCGAAGCGCGTCGCGCCGAGCGACGTCCCGAGGAAGCGCACGGCGGACGAGGCCGCCTCCCCGGCGTCGTTCCAGCCGGTGAACGCGCAGATCAGTGCCGGGGCCCGAAGGCCGTCGGGACGGCTCTCCCAGATCAACGGCTGCATCCGAACCACGGTACATGATGGGCGCGTGCCGTCCGCCGAGTCACCCAGCGTGCCGCGCCCCGCCGGGGCCGGTGCGCCGATCGCCACGCTGCGCGACGGCGACGCCCTCGAGGGCATCTACGCATGCACGCGCAAGGACCGGCTCGTCGCCCGCACCGGCAGCCCGTATCTGAGCCTGGAGCTGCGCGATCGCAGCGGCGCGCTGCCCGCGCGCCTGTTCCGCGACGCGGACCTCCACGGCGGGCGCTTCGACCGCGGCGACCTCGTCCGCGCGAGCGGGCGCGTGACGCGCTTTCGCGGCGACCTGCAGGCCGAGCTCACCGCGGTCGGCCGGGTGTCGGACGGCGCGGCCGACCCCGCGTCGTTCCTGCCCGTCGCCTACCGCGACCTGGATGAGCTCGACGGCTTTCTCGAGCACCTGGCCGGCGAGGTGCGCCAGCCCGGCTTCCAGGCGCTGCTCGCGGGCGTGCTCGCCGACGAGGCCCTGCGCGCCGCGCTGCGCGGCACGCCGGCGACGAGATCAGGCCATCACGCCTACCTCGGCGGGCTGCTCGAGCACACGGTCGCGGTCGCGACGCTCGCCCTCGAGACGTGCGCGCTGCACCAGCGGCTCGACCAGGACCTCCTGATCACCGCGGCGATCGTCCACGACCTCGGCCGCACGCGGGAGTTCACGCTCGGCGCGGACATCGGCCTCAGCGCGGAAGGCCGGATGCTCGGCCACGTCGAGCTCGGGTTGCGGATGCTCGACGAGCGCGCCCGGGCGACCGGCCTGGACGAGGCGCGAGCGCTCGCGCTCGCCCACTGCGTGCTGACCCATCACGGCGCGCAGGCGGCGCCGCAGGGCCGGTTCGCGTCGGTCGAGGCGCTCACCCTGTACCGGATCAACGCGCTGGACGGCGCCGTGAAGGGCGCGATCGAGCACGGGGTGGGCCTCGAGGGGCCGGGGTCGCCCGGGGCGGCCTGAGAAGCCGCGAGGCGGGCGCTCAGGCGGCTGCGCCGCCGGCGGCCCGGTCGTCGCGCTCGGCGGACGGCAGGACGATCGGCGGATCGGCGGCGAGCGCCTCGGCGACGGTCGAGCAGCAGCGAGTCGCGCGTGAACGGCTTCTGGATGAAGGCGATCTCGCGATCGCGGGCACCCTCCAGGACGAGCACGTCCTCGGTGTGGCCGGACATGAAGACGATCCGCAGGCCCGGCGTCAGCGCGGCGGCGTGCTGGGCGAGCTCCTGGCCGGACATCCCGGGCATGACGACGTCGGTGACGAGCAGGTCGACAGGCTCCCAGGACGCCAGCGCCTCGTCGGCGCCGGAGGCCTCGCGCACGTCGTAGCCCTGCGCGCGCAGGATCCTGACCGCCTGGCGGCGCACCGGATCCTGGTCCTCGACGACGAGCACCGTCGCGGTGACCGCCGGAGGCGACTCCTCGGGCGGCTCCTCGACCGGCACCGCGAGCACCTCGCGCGCCGCCGGGAGGGTGAAGCGGACGGTGGTGCCGCGTCCCGGGGTGGAATCGAGCTCGATGCCGCCACCGGAGTCGGTGACGATGCCGTGGACCGTCGCGAGGCCGAGCCCCGTGCCCTCGCCCGGGCCCTTGGTGGTGAAGAACGGCTCGAACGCGCGGTCGACGACGTCGGGCGCCATCCCGGTGCCCTCGTCGGAGACGACGACATGGACCCCGACCTCGTGCGCGTGGACACCGATCGCCAGAGTCCCGCCGTCGGGCATCGCGTCACGCGCGTTGACCGCGAGATTCACGAGCACCTGCTCGATCCGCGAGCGGTCCGCGAGCACCGGCGGGAGGTTCTCGTCGCAGCGGATCTCGAGCGTCACGCGCTCGCTGAGCGTGCGGGCCAGCAGCGACTCGACGTCGCGGACGAGGGCCCCGAGGTCCAGGACCTCCGGGGTGACGACCTCGCGGCGGCTGAACATCAGCAGCTGGCGGGTCAGCGCCGCGGCGCTCTCGGCCGCGCGGCCGATCTCCTCGACGTCGTCGCGGACCGGCGAGTCCGGCTCGAGCGCCTGCTCGGCGAAGTTCACGCACGACAGGATCACCGTCAGCAGGTTGTTGAAGTCGTGGGCGACCCCGCCGGCGAGCTGCCCGACGCTCTCCAGCCGCTGGGCCTGCGCAAGGCGCTGCTCGAGCTCGAGCCGCTCGTGCGCGGAGTTCCGGCTGTCGGTCACGTCCGTCGCGATCGAGCAGACGCCGGAGATGCTGCCGTCGACCGAGAGCAGCGGGAACTTCACGACCAGGAAGTGGCGGTCGTCCTCGCCCGGCGCGCCCGTGACGGACTGCTCCTCCTCGCGCGCCTCTCCGGTCCGGATCACCTCGCGGTCCAGGTCGTCGTCGTTCGCGCCGGCCTTCGAGGGCGGGAGGACCTCCGCCGCGGTGCGGCCGACGGCGGCATCGGCGCTGACGCCGAACAGCTCCTCCCAGCGCCGGTTGACGAGCACGTAGCGCTGCTGGACGTCCTTGACGAAGATCAGCGCCGGGGCGTTGTCGATGATCGCCTGCAGGCGCTGCTCGCCGGCCCGGCGCTCGGCCTCCGCGCGCCGGCGCTCGCTGAGGTCGACGAGCTGGACCAGGAAGTAGAGCGGGCGCTCGCCGTCGCCGTGCATCAGCGAGACGTGCGCGAGCACGTGCAGCACGCGGCCGTCCGCGTGCATGAGGCGCTTCTCGATCGCGTAGCTGCGACGCCGCCCGGCCAGCAGCTCGCGAACGAGCGGACCGTCGACGTCGACCTCGTCCTGATGGCTGAACTCACGCAGCGTCTTGGAGCGCAGCTCGGACTCCGTGTGCCCGAGCATCTGCGCGATCGCGCGGTTCAGGCGCAGCCAGCGGCCTTCGAGGTCGATCAGCGCCATGCCGATCGGCGCGTCGTCGAACGCGCGCCGGAAGAGCTGCTCGGCGGCGCGCAGCGCGTCCTCGACGCGGCGCGACTCCGTCACGTCCTGGCAGGTTCCGTGCACGGCGACGGCGACGCCCTCGGCGTCGAGGGCGACCTCGCCGCGCGCGTGGATCATCCGCACGTCGCCGTCGGGGCGCACGATGCGGTGATCGATGTTCCACGGGTGGCCCTCGGCGATTCCGGTCTCGATCGCGCGGGCGACGCGGGTGCGATCGTCGGGGTGCAGGCCCTCCAGGTGGTGGGCGTAGCTGTGGAAGGCACCCGGCTCGGGGCGCAGGCCGTAGATCCGGTAGAGCTCATCCGACCACGTCACGCGGTCGTCCTCGATCAGCCACTCCCAGCTCCCCAGGCGCGCGACCTGCTGGGCTTCGGCGAGCTTGGCCTCGTTGGCCGCGAGCGCCGTCTGCGCCTCGATGCGGACGGTGATGTCCTGGAACAGGCAGAGGTAGTAGAGCGGATCGCCCGCCGGGTCGGTGACGAGCGTGCCGCTGAGCAGCGCGGTCGCGGGCGAGCCGTCCCCGGTGCGCAGGCGCGCCTCGAGCTCGAAGGCACGCGGCGGGCCGCCGCCGAACTCCCTGCGCGCCCACTGCTCGGCGCGGTCTCGATCCTCGGCGATGTCGAGCGCGCTGCGGCCCAGCAGCTCGTCCTCGGTCATGCCGAGCATCCGGCAGAGCGAGCCGTTGACACGCCGGAAGCCGCCGTCGGCGTTCACGAGCGCCATGCCCGTGGGGGCGTCGCGGAAGGCCTGGCTGAGACGCTCGGCGTCGGCCTCGTCACGCTCGGTGATGTCGCGGGCGACCAGGTGCACGAGGCCGGCGACCGGGTCGACGGCCGCGCGTGCCTGGCACCAGCGGATCTGGCCGTCGGGCCGGACGACGCGGCAGCGGAACTCCTCGAGTGCGACGGAGCCGTTGTCCATGCGCGCGACGAACACGTCGCGAACCCGTGCGCGTCCTCGGCGTGCAGCATGTCCCACAGCGAGCGCCCGACGGCCTCGCTCCTCCGGACGGCCGAGCAGCGTGGTGGCGGCGCCGTTCGCACGGCGGATCACGCCGTCCAGCGTGGTGACGACGAGCGCGTCGGAAGCCAGCTCGAACAGGCGCTGTTCGAGCGCGTCATTGGGGATGTCGCCGAGCTTCTGCACCAGATGGGTCTTCTCGGACGGCACGCGTCCGAGGGTACGTATCGGCAGCAATGCCCACAAGACATGAGCGCTCACGCCCGCGTCTGTGCAGCGCCGAGCGGCGGGGACCGCGCGCTGAGCGGCGGCCCTGCGACCGGTCGCCGCCGCGGGCGCTAGCGTTCGCGGGCGGGAACACGGTGATGAGCACACACGCACACGCGGAGTCGGACGACGGCGCGCCGTCGATCGGCGATTTCTGCGCATTTCGTCAACAACGTCCTCGCTGCGGCCGCGAGCTACATCGACGACGACCCGGAGTACGCCCGCGACGTCCTCGCGGAGCTCGGTCAATTCCTCTCGTATCGCCTGCGCGGCGACACGGGCGCGGTGTCGACGGCACAGGAGCTCGCCCACACCGCGACCTACCTGCGCCTGCAGCAGGCGCGCTTTCCGGACCGCATCACCTTCCAGCTCCCCGACGCCGAGGCGCTGCCGGCGCTGCGGATCGCCCCGGCCACCATCCAGGGCCCGGTCGCCGACGTGCTCGGGCGGCGGCTTCGCGAGCGCCGCGGCGCCTGCGAGCTGACGCTCAGTCCCGCCCGGGACGGCCTCGCGCTCGAGCTGGACGGCGATGGCGAGGGGACACCCCTGCAGCTTCTGATCCCGTTGACGACACCCGAAGGAGTCACTGCATGAGCGGTCTGCGCGTTCTCGCCGTTGATGACGAGCCGCGTGCGCTCGCCGACGTCGAGCGCCTGCTCGACGGGTCGCCGCGCGTGCTGAGCGTCGACACCGCGGGCGGGGGCCGCGAGGCGCTCGTGAAGCTCGGGGAGGGCTCGTTCGACGCGCTGTTCCTCGACGTCCGGATGCCGGAGATCGAGGGTCTGGAGCTGGCGCGGCTGATGCGCCGCTTCGACGACCCGCCGGAGATCGTGTTCCTGACCGGGCACGCCGATGCCGCGGTGGAGGCGTTCGAGGTCCAGGCACTCGACTTCCTCGTCAAGCCCGTGACGCGCGACCGCCTCGACGCGGCGCTCGCGCGGATCGAGGCGGCACGCGCCCGGCGTGCCGACGCCGCAGGCGGCGACCTGATTCCCGCGGGCGCACCCGAGGTCGTCGCGCTCGACAACCCCGCCGGCCCCGGCAAGCGGCTCGTGCGGCTCGAGACGATCCACTACATCGACGCCGACGGCGACTACGCGCGGATCCACGCCGAGGACGGCGACTTCGTGCTGCGCGCCCCGCTCGGGCCAGCTCGAGGAGGACTGGGGCCCGGCCGGCTTCACGCGCGTGCACCGCGCCCACCTCGTGAACCTCAACCACGCCGTCGAGCTGCGCTCGCAGCCGAACGGCACCGCCGTGCTGGCGCTGCGGGACGGGACCGAGCTGCCCGTCGCGCGCCGGACCGTGGCCGTCGCTGCGGCGACGGCTGAAGGCGTAGACGCGCGGTCCGTCAGAAGTGTCCGCGCACGCCGGCTCCGGTGACGGTGTCCTCGTCGCGCGGGTCGGGGCGCAGGATGACGACCTCCGCGGGTGCCTTGGCGAGCAGCCAGGCGACGTCCTCGGGCGAGAAGCCGTCGCGGCCGGCGGTGCTCGCGGGAACGACGACGCGATCGAACTGCTCGCTGGCCAGGAGCCGCCGCAGCGCATCGCGCGAGGTGCGTCCGCGACTGATCCGTGAGTCCACGGGCACCCCGCGGCGCTCCGCGTACTGCTCGATCGCCTCCATCAGCGGCAGCACGTCCTCGGCCCGCTTGGGCAGCGGCGCGTCGAGCGGCAGCGTGAGCGGGACCGCGGCCAGGTAGGCCGGCATCAGCGTGGCGTGCTCCGCGACGGCCAGCCGCAGCGCGGCGTCCAGGCCGCGCCGCGACACCGCCTCGCCGCCGAACGGCATCAGGATCCGCCGGGTGGCGCTGCCGCCCGAGCGCGTGGGACGCCGGCCGTGGGGCGGCAGCCACCAGCCCGCGGCAAGGCCGAGCAGCACACCGGCGACCACGAGTCCGAGCACGGCGATCATTCCTCTCGCTCCGGCAGGTGCGCGCGATCCGCGACGATCCGCAGGTCGACGCCTTCGAGCAGGCGCATCAGGCGCATCGGCAGCGGCTCGCGCAGCCGTCCGAGTCCCGCGGTGGGTCGCGGGCGTCCCATGAGCACGTACGTCGTCCCGCGCTCGCGCACGAATGCCGCCACGGCATGGTCGACGTCGTCCGAATCGATGATGTGCAGCTCGGCGCCCAGCAGCGAGACGAGCTGGCGCAGCGCGAGCAGGCAGCGCTCGTCCTGGTCGGTCATCTCACGGGACGAGCGCACCCACAGCACGTCGAGGGCGCCGCCGAGCCGCGAGGCCGAGCGCCACGCGCGGCGGATCAGCCGCTGCCCCTCCGGGTTGGGCTCGACGAGCACGAGCAGGCGCTCGCTGACCGCCTGCGGACGGCGCTGCTGTGCGTCCTCGCGCGTTCCGAGCGCCTCGACGCCGGCGATCCGCTTGGCGCCGACCGCCTCGGCGACCTGGCGCAGCGACACCTCGCGCAGCGCGATCAGGTTCTCGATCGTGAAGAAGTTGTTCAGCGCGGCATCGATGCGCTCGGGCGGATAGATCCGTCCCGCGCGCAGGCGGGCGAGCAGCTCCGCCGGGGTGACGTCGACGAGCACGACCTCGTCGGCGCGCCCGAGCACGGCGTCCGGGACGGTCTCGCGCACGCGGATCCCCGAGAGCTCGGCGACCAGGTCGTTGAGCGACTCGAGATGCTGGACGTTCATCGTCGAGATCACGTCGATCCCGGCCGCGAGCACGTCCTCGACGTCCTCGTAGCGCTTGGCGTGCTCGACCCCCGGGGCGTTCGTGTGCGCGAGCTCGTCGATCAGGCAGTGGGCCGGGGCGCGCCGGACGAGTCCCGGCAGGTCGAGCTCCTCCAGCTCGACGCCGCGGTAGGCGATCGCCCGGCGCGGAAGCACCTCGAGCCCATCGACCTTCAGCGCCGTCTCCGCGCGGCCGTGGGTCTCGACGACGCCGACGACGACCTCCTCACCGTCGCGCCGCAGCTCATGACCCTCCTCGAGCATCGCGTAGGTCTTGCCGACCCCGGCCGCCATCCCGAGGTAGACCTTGTGCCGCCCGCGGTGGGGAGCCGTGACCATCGCGTCCGCTCAGACCGGCTCGTCGCAGGCGCTGAGCGCCCGCTCGGCGGCGGCGCGCAGCTCGCCCGCCGCCGCGCGGCGGTAGAGCGGGCTCGAGCCATCACGCAGCAGGCGGCCGGCGAGCGCCGCGCCCTGGGGACGGATCGCCACCGGCGCGACGAGCCGGTGGGCGAGGTCGGCGAGTGCGTCATGCGCGTCGCCGGCGGCCTCCGGGCGACATCCGCAGCCGGCGCGACATCCCGACGGACGGCGGCGTCGCGGCACGCCGGATCGCGTCGTTCAGCGCCTTGGCCATCACGGCGCGCTGCGCCGGACCCGTCAGGTGCTCGGCGCGCGCCTGCATCGCGGTCGACGAGGCCGGGTCGGCGCCGCGCGCGAGCCGCGCGTCGAGCGTGGCGGCATGCAGGCGGGCGGCGAACCGCGGTGAGCTCGGGAAGGGAGACATCGTCAGGTGATTCAGGTGGAGCGATTGCGCAGACATCATCATGCTCCCAGCGCGGTCACGACCAGATCGACGAGCTTGATCCCGACGAACGGCACGATCAGGCCGCCGACGCCGTAGACGAGCAGGTTGCGGCGCAGCAGCGCCGTGGCGCCGACGGGCTTGTAGCGCACGCCCCGCAGCGCCAGCGGGATCAGCATCGGGATGATCAGCGCGTTGAAGATGATCGCCGAGAGGATCGCCGACTGCGGCGACCCGAGCTGCATGACGTTGAGCTGGTCGAGCGGGCCCGTGCTGTGACCGGACGCCGCCCAGGTGCCGATGAAGATCGCGGGCAGGATCGCGAAGTACTTCGCGACGTCGTTGGCGATCGAGAAGGTCGTCAGCGCACCGCGCGTGATCAGCAGCTGCTTGCCGACCTCGACGATCTCGATGAGCTTCGTCGGGTTGGAGTCCAGGTCGACCATGTTGCCCGCCTCGCGCGCGGCCTGGGTGCCGGTGTTCATGGCCACGCCGACGTCGGCCTGGGCGAGCGCCGGCGCGTCGTTCGTGCCGTCTCCGGTCATCGCGACCATGCGGCCCTGCTCCTGCTCGTGCCGGATGAGCTCCATCTTGCGCTCCGGCGTCGCCTCGGCGAGGAAGTCGTCGACGCCCGACTCCTGGGCGATCTTCGCGGCCGTGAGCTTGTTGTCGCCCGTGATCATCACGGTGCGGATGCCCATCGACCGCAGGCGGTCGAAGCGCTCGGTCATGCCCTCCTTGACGGTGTCCTTGAGGTAGATGACCCCGAGCACCTCGGTGCCCTGTGCGACGACGAGCGGCGTGCCGCCCTCGTTGGCGATCCGGTCGACCGCGGGCTCGAGCGCGTCGGGGACGATCCCGCCGCGTTCGCGCACCCAGGTCGCCACGGCGTCGGCCGCGCCCTTGCGCAGGCTCGAGCCGTTCATGTCCAGGCCGCTCATGCGCGTCTGCGCCGTGAACGGGACGAACTCGGCGCCCGCGGGCGTCTGCTCGCTCGCGTCGACGCCGAGGCGCTCGGCGAGCTCGACGATCGAGCGACCCTCCGGCGTCTCGTCGGCGAGCGAGGACAGCCGCGCCGCGGACTCCAGCGTGGCGCCGCTGACGCCCGGCATCGGGACGAACTCGGACGCCTGGCGGTTGCCGTACGTGATCGTGCCGGTCTTGTCGAGCAGCAGCACGTCGACGTCGCCGGAGGCCTCGACGGCGCGGCCGGACAGCGCGAGCACGTTGCGTCGCACGAGGCGGTCCATGCCCGCGATGCCGATCGCGCTCAGCAGGGCGCCGATCGTCGTCGGGATCAGCGCGACGAGCAGCGCGAGGAGCGTGGTGATCGAGATCGTCGTGCCGGCGAACTTCGCCATCGGCTGGAGCGCGACGACGACCACGAGGAAGACGAGCGTCAGGCCGGCGAGCAGGATCGCCAGGGCGATCTCGTTCGGCGTCTTGCGCCGCTCGGCGCCCTCGACGAGCGCGATCATGCGGTCGATGAAGCTGTGGCCGGGCTCCTGCGTGATCTCGACGAGGATGCGGTCCGACAGCACGCGCGTGCCGCCCGTGACGGCGCTGCGGTCGCCGCCCGACTCGCGGATGACCGGCGCCGACTCACCGGTGATGGCGGACTCGTCGACCGAGGCGATGCCCTCGATGACGGTGCCGTCGCCCGGGATGACCTCGCCCGCCTCGACGATCACCACGTCGCCGCGCGTCAGCTCGGTCGCGAGCTTCGTGCCACCGTCGCGCATGCGCGCCGGGGTGTCGGAGCGCATGCTGCGCAGCGCGTCGGCCTGAGCCTTGCCGCGGCCCTCGGCGAGCGCCTCGGCGAGGTTCGCGAAGACGACGGTCAGCCAGAGCCAGAGGGCGACGGTGAACGTGAACCACGCGGGCTCGTCGCCGCCGCCGAGCGGCGCGCCGCCGGCGAGCTGCTTGAGCCACGCGCCCGTCGCGATGACCGCGGTGAGCTCCACCACGAACATCACGGGGTTGCGCAGCTGGATGCGCGGGTCGAGCTTCGCGAAGGACGCGAGGATCGCCGGGCGCAGGATGTCCCCTGTGAACAGGGAGACGGGCTGGTTCTTCTTCTCAGTCATCGGGTGGGGGCCTTCGCGTCGAGGGCGAGGTTGAGCTCGAGGACGTTCACGCCGGGCCTGCCGAGCACGCCGAGGCTGCGTCCGTCGGTGTTCTTGTCGATGAGGTTCAGGACGTCGGAGCGCGAGATGTCCGCGCTGCGAGGCGATGCGGTACGCCTGCACCCTGGCGTTGGCCGGCGAGATGTGCGGGTCAACTCCCGAGGCGCTGGTGGTGACGCCGTCGACCGGGACCTTCGCCGCGGTCAGGCCGGCGTCGTAGGGCCGCTCGAGCGCCAGGTAGGCGTTCATGTTGTCGCGGAAGGCGTACGCCGCCACCGCCGAGTTCGGCCCGCGGTTGGAGAAGAACGTCCCGGCCGGGTTGTAGCCCGTGACCGACGGCCGCGGCTGGAAGTAGCGCGGGTCGGGCTCGGTCACCGGGTTGCCGTCCGAGTCGACCTTCGGCTTGCCGTTCGTGCCGAGGACCGGCTTGGTGAACGGCTGGGCCAGGAGCGACGATCCGACGTTGCGCCCGTCGTGCTTGACGAGCGAGCCGTCGGCCTTGGCGGGGAACACCACCTGGCTGACGGCGGTGACGACGAGTGGGTAGGCGATGCCGAGCGCCAGTGTCGAGAGGACGATGGCGACGATCGCGGGGCGGAGAATCTGGCGCATGATCTAGAAGAGGCGGTCGGTGAGGGCCTGGACGACGGGGCCCAGGAGGATGGCCGGGAAGAACGTCAGCGCCCCGAGCAGGAGCACCACCGCTATGAGCAGCGCGACGAACGTCGGCGTGTCGGTGCGAAGGGTTCCCGCGCCGGCGGGCACGACGCGCTTGGCGGCGAGCGAGCCGGCGACGGCGAGGACGAGGATCATCGGCAGGAAGCGGGCGCCGAGCATCGTCAGGCCGCCGAGGAGGTCGGCGAACGAGATGCCGTGCGCGCCGACGTTGCCGGCCTCGGGCTGGTAGTAGCCCGTGTACCCGGCGAAGGCGGAGCCGTTGTTGTTGGCCTGCGAGAGGTAGGCGTACAGCGATTCGGAGAAGCCCTGCGGGCCGTTCGCGTAGATCGACGGCTTGCCGTACTTGCTGGCGACCGCGGCGCCCGCCGTGACGAGCACCGCGAGCGGCGTGACGAGCACCGTCAGGGTCGCGAGCTTCATCTCGCGCGCCTCGATCTTCTTGCCGAGGAACTCGGGCGTGCGGCCGACCATCAGGCCGCCGATGAAGACGGCGAGGATGACGAAGATCAGCATCACGTAGAGGCCGGAGCCGACGCCGCCGAAGACGACCTCGCTGACCGACAGGCCGGAGAACGGCGAGACGCCGCCGAGTGCGGTCAGCGATTCGAAGGCCGCGTTGACGGCGCCGCAGGAGGTGACCGTCGTGACGGCCGCCCAGAGCGCGGAGCCGGCGGTGCCGAACCGGACCTCCTTGCCCTCCATGTTCCCGGACGAGTGCAGGATGCCCGCGAACTGCTGTGCGGGCGTCGCGTGGCGCTCGGCGAAGAACACGACCGCCACCGACGCGAGGAACAGCAGCGACATCGCGCCGAAGATCGCCCAGCCCTGGCGGCGGTTGCCGACCATGCGCCCGTAGGTCGCGGTCAGTGCCGCCGGGATCAGCAGGATCAGCCAGATCTCGAGGGCGTTCGTGAGGCCGTTGGAGTTCTCGAACGGCATCGACGAGTTCACGTTGAAGAAGCCGCCGCCGTTGGTCCCGAGCTCCTTGATCGCCTCCTGCGAGGCGACCGGCCCGAGCGCGAGCGTCTGCTTGACGCCGGAGGCCACGCCGTTCAGGTGGACGTAGCCGCTGAGCGTCTGCAGGACGCCCTGGGAGACGAGGATCAGCGCCAGGACGAACGAGATCGGCACGAGGATGTAGGCCACCGCGCGGAAGAGGTCGACCCAGAAGTTCCCGATGTACGACTTGCCGCTGCGGTTCGCCAGGCCGCGGACCACCGCGATCGCGACGGCGATGCCGACCGCCGCCGAGACGAAGTTCTGCACCGTCAGGCCGGCCATCTGCGCGAAGTAGGTCAGCGTGGTCTCACCGCCGTAGTACTGCCAGTTCGTGTTGGTCACGAACGAGGAGGCGGTGTTGAACGACACGTCCCACGTGCCGCTGTGGAAGCTCTCGGGGTTCCACGGCTGGATCGTCTGCGTGCGCAGGATCAGGTACAGCGCCAGCCAGGAGAACAGCGAGAAGGCGATCGCGCTCTTCGCGTAGGCCTTCCAGTCCTGGCCGGCGCCGGGCTGGGTGCCCAGCAGGCGGCACCAGCCGCGCTCGACCGGGGCGACGACGCGCGTGAGGAAGACGCGCTCGCCGGTGAAGACGCGCGCCATGTACGAGCCCAGCGGGACGACGCAGAGGACGACTGCGGCGAGCGTGATCGCGAGTGCGAGGAGATCCATCGTCATGACGGGCGGCTCCTAGAAGCGCTCGGGCCGCAGCAGGGCGACGAGCAGGTAGACGGCGACGAGCACCGCGACGATGAGGCCGATCGTGTCCGCGCTCATGCTTTGTCGATGAGGTCGATGGCGAAGAACAGGGCGGCGAAGGCGCCGATCCCGATGGCCACTGCGAGAAGGTCGAGCAACATGCCATCGAGTGTGCGCCCGGATCCGTCCGGGCCGTGCCCGGGTTCGACGCCTCCACGTACAGATCCTGTACAGGCGCCCAGGGCGCCGGTACGGCCCGGCTCAGTCCGCGAAGCGGTAGCCGATGCCGGCGTCGGTGCGGATGTACCGCGGTCCGTCGGACGGCTCGATCTTGCGGCGCAGATTGGCGATCTGCCCGCGCAGCACGTGGTTGTCGTCGGCGTACTCGATGCCCCACACCTCGACGAGCAGCGCGCGATGGGTCATCAGCCGGCCGCGGTGGCGCACGAGCGTCTTGAGCAGCTCGAACTCGGTCGGCGTCAGGTGGACCTCCTCGCCCCCGACGCTCACGCGGTGCGCGGCGACGTCGATCTCCAGGTCCCCGACACGGACGGCCGGCTCACCGGCTCCGGAGCCGACACGCCGCAGCGCGGCCTCCAGGCGCGCGATCAGCTCGCGCGGACCGAACGGCTTGGTCACGTAGTCGTCGGCCCCCGCCTCCAGCGCCCGGACCTTGGCGTCCTCGTCGCCGACCGCCGAGAGGACGATGATCGGCATGTCGGTCCACTCGCGCAGCGAGCGGCAGACCTCGACGCCGTCGCCGTCCGGCAGGACGAGATCGAGGATCGCCGCGTCCGGAGGGCGCACCGCCGCGAGGTCGAGCGCCTCCTCGGCGGTGGCGGCCGGCAGCGGCTCGAACCCCGCCTCGCGCAGCACGACCTTCAGCGCACGCAGGATCTGCGGCTCGTCGTCGCAGACGAGCACGCGCCGCCGGTCGTTCACGCGACCACGACGCTCTCTTTCGGCAGCGGCAGCTCGACCACGAAGCTCGAGCCCTGCCCGGGAACCGACTCGACCCAGATCCGCCCGCGGTTGACCTCGACGAAGCCCTTCGCGATCGCGAGCCCCAGGCCCGACCCCGCGTGCCCGGTGGCCCCGTGGCCTTCCACGCGGAAGAACGGCTCGAAGACGCGTCGCTGCGCGGCGCTTGGGATGCCGGGACCCTGGTCGACCACGCGCACCACGAGACGCTCGCCGACGACCTTCGCCCTGACGGAGACGGGGCGGCCCGCCGAGTAGTGGCGTGCGTTCTCGAGCAGGTTCACGAAGACGCGCTCCAGCTGCGCGGGGTCGGCGCGCAGCAGCGGCAGGTCGCCGTGCAGCGCGAACGTGAACGTGCCGCCGCCGGGGTCGTGGCGCTCGACGTCCTCGGCCGCCGCGTGCAGGAGCTCGCCGATCTCGCACCAGTCCGCGCGCGGGGCGGCCGAGCCGGCCTCCAGGCGCGAGAGGTCGAGCAGCTTGTCGATCACGGAGTCCAGGCGCCCGGCCTCGTGGACCACCATGCTGGAGAGCTCGCGCCGGTCGTCGTCGCCGAGCGATGACGAGCCGAGCGTCTCGCCGGCCGCGAGGATCGCGGTGAGCGGCGAACGGAGGTCGTGCGACACCGCGCGCAGGAGCGCCGTCTTCAGCGTGTCCGAGCGTCGCAGCGCCTCCGTCTCGACCAGTTCGCCGGCCAGCCGGTCGCGCTCCAGCGCCACGGACAGCAGGGCACCGAGCGACGGGGCGACGCGCTGGCGCAGGCGGCGCTGCACGCCGTCGGGCAACCCCTCGGGGACGAGCAGCGTCCCGACGCGCCCGTGCGAGTCGTCGAGGGCGATGGCGATCTCGCCGGCGGGCGCCGGGCGGTCCCCGGGGACGATCTCGAAGCTGTCGGCCCCGGCGGCGTCGGCGACCTTCTGCGCCGTCGCGGCCAGGCGGGTGCGCAGCGCGCCGTCGCCCAGCAGCGTCGTCGCCGCGGCGGCCGTCAGCGCCGCCTCCTGTCGGCGCAGCTCGGCGACCCGCAGGCGCTGGCGGGCGCGCTCGGCGAGGCTGCTGGCGGCGGCGGCGACGAGCGACGAAGATCGCCAGCGCGTACCAGTCCTTCCCATCGGCGACGGTGAAGCGGCCCGTCGGCTCGATCAGGAACCAGTTGAACGCCGCGGCGCCCAGCAGCGCGCTGAGCAGGCCGGGCCAGAGCCCGAGCAGCGAGGACACGGCCAGCACGGCGAGGAGATACACCGCTCCGAGCGACAGCGACGGAGCGACGTCCTTCAGCGGGACGATGATCGCGGTCGCGAGCGCGACCGCGCCGACGGCCGCGCCGATGCTCAGCGCCGTGCTGGGGCGCTCCTCTCGCAGCTCAGGTCGGGCGGCCGGCATCGTCGTCAAGCGTAGATGCTGCGCGAAGGTCCGCCAGCGCCCCGCGCGCGAGCGTGAACGCGATGTACACGAGGAGCGCGGCGAACAGCAGCTCCGTGATGCGTTCCGGGATCGCGTTGACGACGACCACGCCGAGCAGCGCGCCGGGGATCGGCGAACAGGCCGATGACGAGCCCCGGGCCGACGCGCAGGTTGCCGTAGCCGGTGCTGGCGCCAGGCGCCGACGAGCGCCACGGGGACGATCGCGAGCAGCGACGTCGCCTGCGCGTCGACCTGTGAGAGCCCCACGATCAGCACGAGCGCGGGGACGAACAGCGCACCGCCGCCGATCCCCAGCAGCCCGGCGAACGCCCCCGCGACGAACCCGATCGCCACGACGCCGATCATGCGCGCGCCGCCAGCAGGACCGCGGTCGCCGAGCAGGAAGACCGCGAACAGCAGGCGGATCCCGGCGCCCGGGATGCGCTGCTGGAGCCACGTCCCGGCGAGCACCCCGCCGACGGCCGGAATCCCGATCAGGAGCGCCTTGTCGACGTGCACGTTGCCGTAGGCGGCCTGCACGATCACCGCCGCCGTCGCCGCGACGACGATCGCCAGCAGCGACGTGCCGGTCGCCTCGCGCTCGTGGTAGGCGAACAGCAGGATCAGGAGCGGGACGATGACCACACCCCCGCCGACGCCGAACAGCCCGCTGAAGAGCCCCGCGATGAAGCCGATCGCCCCGAGCTGCAGGAGTGCGCGGCGAGGCATGGCGCCATACTAGTTCCGTGCCCCCTGCCGCGACCGTCGACGAGGCCATCGCGCCGCTCCGCGCGGAGCCCAAGCGGACGGCGATCCTGCTCGACGTCGACGGGACGCTCGCTCCGATCGTGCGCGACCCCAAGGCGGCGACGGTGCCGGAGCTCATGCGCCGCGTCGTCCACGGCGTCACGCAGTCCTACGGGTTCGTCGGCTGCGTGAGTGGGCGACGGGCGACGGTGGCCCGGAGCATCCTCGGCATCGGCTCGATCCCGTACGCCGGGAATCACGGTGCCGAGCTGCTCCCGCGAGGTGCGTCCGAACCGATCGTCGACGCCGAGGCGGAGCGCTGGTCGACGCGCGTGCACGCGGTCGCCGACGCGGCGGGTGCGGAGCGCCTGCGCGCCGCGGGGCTGCGACGCGAGGACAAGGGCCCGATCGTCGCCCTGCACTGGCGCGGCGCCGATGACGAGGCCGCCGCCGAGACCGTGGTGCGCGAGATCGCTCTGGCCGCCGAGCAGGCGGGGCTGCACATCCACGAGGGCCGCCGCGTCCTGGAGCTGCGCCCGCCGGTGCCGATCGGCAAGGACGGCGCCGTGCGCCGGCTGCTCGCCGACGCCGACGTCGACGCCGCGATGTACGTCGGCGACGACCGCACCGACCTCGACGCGTTCGCCGGCCTGCGCGCCCTGCGCGATGAGGGCCGGCTGACCTACGCGCTGTGCGTCGGCGTCCGTTCGCAGGAGACGCCGGACGACCTGGTCGCCGGCGCCGACGTGCTCGTCGATGGGACCGACGGCGTGCGCAAGCTGCTCGAAGCACTCATCCGCTGAGCCCGTGCGGTTCGTCGACCTGCTCAAGACGACGGTCATGCTCAGCGCCGGAGCGGCGACGATGCTCGCGGTGATCGCGATCCTCGAGGCGAACGCCATCGAGGACGACCTGCTCGTCCTCGTGGCGAGCGGGTGGTGGCTGCTGGCGGTGCTGGTCGGCGGCTGGATCGGGCGCCGCAGCGACGCCACCCCGCCGGTCGCGCGGGCGCTGCGCGAGGCGCGCAGCGCGACGTCGCTCCCCGAGCAGCGCGCCGGGCGCGTGATCCTCAACCGCCTCTGGCCGCTGCTGCTCGCGACGCTCGCCTCGGCGGTGCTCTCGATCCTGTGGCCGCAGATCGCCGCGATCGCCGCGGGCTTCGGCGTGATCTGGGCGCTGTCGTGGCGCCACCAGGACGCCGCCGTCTCCGCGATCGAGGAGCGCGACGGCGTCACGTTCTTCGTCGACTCGATCTCCGCGGTCGGGCCGATCAAGCTGATCCGCACGCCGGGCCTGCGCCGCGACGTCGATCCCGCGCCCGGCGGCGCGACCTAGCCGCTCAGAACAGCGACGCGATCCCCACGAGCGCGGGCGCGATCACGAGCGCCGGGAGGAAGTTCCCGACCTTGACGTCCTTGATCTCGAGCAGCCGCAGCGAGATCCCGAGGATCAGCACGCCGCCGGCGCTGACGAGCGCCGCCAGCGCCTGGCTGCCGTCGGCGAGGATCGTGTCGAACAGTCCCGCGGCGAGCGTGATCGCGCCCTGGAAGATCAGCACGCTGACCGCCGCGAACGCGACGCCGGGCCCGAGCGACGCGGCCAGCGCGATCGAGGCGAACCCGTCGAGGGTCGCCTTCGTCGCGAGCGCCTGGTAGTCGCCGGTCAGGCCGTCCTGGATCGAGCCGACGACGGCCAGCGGGCCGACGCAGAACAGCAGGCTCGCGGTGAAGAACGCCTCGCTGACGCTGCCGTGGTTGGTCGTGTGCTGCGCGACGCGCGCCTGCAGCCGGTCGCCGACCGCCTCGATGCGGTCCTCGATCTCCAGCGCCTCGCCGACGATCCCGCCGAGCAGGATCCCGCCGAGCACGTACAGCGGGTTCGTGTCCGACCACTGCAGCGCGAGGTCGATCCCGAGCACGAACGTGATCAGGCCGAGCCCGTCCAGGACGCGCCGGCGAACGCGCTCGGGCAGGCGGTCGCCGATCAGCGCTCCGAGCAGCGTGCCGAGCAGGATCGCGCCGACGTTGATGAACGTTCCGGTCATGAGCGCCGCCCATCGTGACACGATCACCCGCGGTGCCCGGCGTCGACATCCTGCTCGTCTCACTCGGCTCGACGGCCGGCCTGCGCGCATCCGACGACGAGTTCGCCGGCGCGCTGCGCCGCGCAGGGGCGTCGGTCCAGGTCGCTCGCGCAGCGCCCCAGGGTCAGGTGCGGACGTTCGCGCTGACCGACCTGCGCTGGGCGCGGGCCGCGCGCGCGGCGGCGCGCGAGGGCATCGCCGCGCACGCTCCGCGGGCGATCGTCTACAGCACGACGACGGCCGCGCTGCTGTGGCCGGCGCCGGGCGCGATCCGCTACGACGCCCCCGCCTCGGCCACCCGCCCCGGGCGCCACGGCGTCTGGCAGCGCCCGCTCGAGCGCCGGCGCCTGCGCGAGGCGCCGCTGCTGATCCCGACCGCCCCGGGAACGCTCGAGGAGACCGCCGAGCCCGCACGCCGAGGCGGTCGTCGTGCCGATCCCCGTCGAGCCGTCGGGCCTCGGCGAGCCCTGGGCGGTGCGCGACTTCGCGGCGATCACCTACGCCGCCGACCCGCAGAAGAAGGGCCTCGCACAGGTGCTGGCCGCGTGGTCCGCCGCTCGCCGCGAGGGCGAGACGCTCGTCGTCGCCGGCCTCGCCCCCGACCGGCTGCCGGACCCGCCGCCGGGCGTCGAGGTCGCCGGGGCCGCTGGACCGCGAGGCCTACCGGGCGCTGCTGCGCCGCGCGAAGGTGTTCATCACCGCACCGCGGCGCGAGGACCACGGCATCGCCCAGCTCGAGGCGCTCGCCGACGGCTGCCTGCTCGTGACGACGCCCGCGCCGGGGCCGTACGTCGCGCTCGACATCGCCCGGGCGCTCGACCGGCGGCTCGTGAGCGACGACCTGGCCGGCGGCGCTGCGCACCGCGCTCGACGACCCGGCGCCGCGCTACGTCGCGCGGTCGATCGATCTGCTGGCCCCGCACATGCGCGCCGCCGTCGACCGCGTGGTGCGCGACGCGCCTGATCCCCCGCCTGCTCGGGTAGGTCAGCGTGCGGCGCGCGGGCGCAGCGCTGCAGCTCGTCCCACGGCAGCGTGTTCGCGACGTCGGCGGCGCCGAGCCACGCGCGCCGCGCCGTCGCGACGCCCCAGCGGGTGTTGGCGAGCGTCGCCGTGCGGTGGGCGTCGGAGTCGATCAGCAGCCGGACTCCCGCGGCGGCCGCGGCGCGCGCGTGGATGTCGTCGCAGGTCGCGCCGGTCGGGCGCCGAGTTGATCTCGAGCATCGTGCCCGGTGCGCGCCGCGGCGTCGATCACCGCGGCCATGTCGACCGCGTACCCCGCGCCGCTTGCCGATCAGCCGGCCGGTCGGGTGCCCGAGCACGTCGACGAGCGGATGCTCGAGCGCCCGCACGATGCGCGCGGTCATCTGCGCCTCGTCCATGCGGAAGGCGGTGTGGACGCTCGCGACGACCCAGTCGAGCTCGGCGAGCAGGTCGTCCTCGTAGTCCAGCGAGCCGTCCGGGAGCACGTTCACCTCGGTCCCGGCGAGCAGCGTGATCCCGTCGACCCGGGCGCCGGTTGCGCGCACCGCGTCCATGTGGCGCCGCAGCGCGTCCGGCGAGACGTCGTTGCCGAACCCGTGGCTGGCGGAGTGGTCGGTGATCGCGAGGTACTCGAGGCCGCGCTCGAGCGCCGCGCGTGCCATCTCCTCGATCGTGTTCTTGCCGTCCGAGGCGACGGTGTGGCAGTGCAGGTCGCCGCGCAGGTCGCGCTGCTCGATCAGCTTCGGCGGCGCGAACCCCCGGTCCAGCTCGCCGCGGTCCTCGCGCAGCTCCGGCTCGACGTACGGCAGCCCGAGGAAGGCGTAGACCTCCTCCTCCGTCGCGAAGCCGTGGGTGGTTCCGGTGGCGTCGTCCAGGATCCCGTGCTCGGAGACGTGCAGGCCGCGGCGGACCGCCATCTCGCGCAGATGGACGTTGTGCTGCTTGGAGCCGCTGAAGTGCTGCAGGAGGTTGCCGAAGGTCTGCGGAGGGACGATGCGCAGATCGACGTCGAGCCCGTTCTGCGTGCGCCCGCGGGCGCCGCCGTCACCGGAGCGGTCGCATCCGGCGAGCTGCTCCAGCGCCGGCGAACGCGGTGACGACCGCGGCCGGGTCGTCGGAGGCGACGACGATGTCGAGGTCCTTGACGCTGTCCACGCGCCGGCGTGCGCTGCCGGCCACCTCGGCGCGCAGCACCGCCGGCACCTCGCGCAGCTGCGCGACGATCGCCTCGGCGCTCTCCAGCGCGGTCGGCAGCGTGACCCGCGCCTTGGGCTGCTCCCCCGCACCGGCCTCGAGCGCCTTCGAGGATCGACGCCTCGGCCTTGGGCCCGAAGCCCTTCAGCCCGCGGATCTGCTCGCCCTCGGCGGCGGCCTTCAGGGACGCGAGCGAGTCGATGCCGAGCTCCTCGTACAGCCGCCGCGCGCGCTTGGGTCCCAGGCCCGGGATGCGCGTCATCGCCACGACGCCCTCCGGGTACTTCGCGCGCAGCTTCTCGGACGGCGGGGATCGTGCCCGTCTCCAGCAGCGCCTTCAGCTTCTCCTCCAGCGTGGCGCCGACGCCGGGGAGCTCGGTCACCGTCCCGGCGCGCACGAGGGCGGCGACCGGGCGCGGCGATTCGCGCACGGCCTTCGCCGCGTTGCGGTAGGCGACGACGCGGTGCACGATCGCGCCGTCGAGCTCGTAGAGATCGCCCAGCTCCTCGAGGGCCTCGGCGATCTCGCTGTTGGAGGGGTCGGAAGCCATCGCTCGATCACTACCCTACGCGGGCCTTGACCCGGTGCCACTCCTGATGCCCGGCCCTCCCTGGCTGGTCCTGCCGACGTTCAACGAAGCCGAGAACATCGGTCAGATCGTGGCGGCCGCGCTCGGCGTCCTGGGTGAGGCGGCTCCGGAGGGGTTCGCGATCCTCGTCGTGGACGACGGGTCGCCGGACGGCACGGGGCGGATCGCCGACTCGCTCGCGGCGCGGCACCCCGAGGTGTCGGTGCTGCACCGCACCGAACGCGAGGGCCTGGGCCCGGCGTACCTCGCCGGGTTCCGGCACGCGCTCGACCACGGTGCGGGCTACGTGTTCGAGATGGACAGCGACTTCTCGCACGATCCGGCGGACCTCGCGCGGCTGCTCGCGGCCGTGCGCGACGGCGGCGCCGACGTCGCGCTGGGCTCGCGCTACGTGGCAGGGCGGCGCGGTCGCCGACTGGGGCCTGCTGCGGCGAGCCGTCAGCCGCGGCGGGTCGCGTTACGCCCAGCTCGTGCTGGGCCTGGACGTGCGCGACCTGACGGGCGGCTTCAAGTGCTTCCGCGCCGAGGTCCTCGAGGCGATCGACCTGCCGACCGTCCGCTCGCGCGGCTACGCCTTCCAGGTCGAGCTGACCTACCGCGCCGTGCAGGCGGGCTTTCGGGTCGTCGAGGTCCCGATCGCCTTCCGCGATCGGGAGCGCGGAACGTCGAAGATGTCGTGGCGGATCGCCGCCGAGGCCGTCTGGCTGGTGCCCGCCCTGCGCCTGCGAGCGCGCGACGCGCGCTGATCGAACATCCGTCCAGCGACTCACCCGGCCGGGCGCCGCGACCGAAGCACCAGACGGTGGATCCCGACCGTCTTGTCCTGCTCCAGGGGCTCCGCGACACACGCGCCAGCTTCGATAAATGGAACGCCGAGCCCCGGCGCGTCCTGATGCCGTGGTTCCTCTGCGCCCTGGCGATCGCCATCGGGCTGCTGGCGTCGGTCTGGCTGATCGCGGCCCACTCGAACCCCGATCCGTCGACGACCCTGCTTCCCGGGCTCAACATGCCGGTCGACGCCACGTCGGTCGGCCGCATCCTCTTCCGCAACTCGCTCGTGCTGCTGCTGCACGCGCTCGCCTGCGTCGCCGGGCTTCATCGCCGGCGCGTCGCTGCCGCTCCAGATCGAGCACAAGACCGGCTTCTCGCGCACGATCCACGAGAAGGCCGGCCCGCTGGCGATCGCCTTCGTCGGCTGCGCCACGCTGTTCTCGCTGCTGACGCAGGGATGGGTGCTCGGGCGCACGGCGGCCGACCTGTCGCTGCAGCTCGACGTTCCGTCCGGGATGCTGATCCTGACGCTCCTGCCGCACGCGCTGCCGGAGCTCGTGGCGCTGTTCCTGCCGCTCGCCGCATGGCTCGTCGCCAGCCGTCGCGATGAGTGGGACCACCTGCTGGCGGCGACGTTCGTCACCGTCGCGATCGCCGTTCCGACGCTCGTGGTCGCCGCCGCCATCGAGGTCCTCGTGTGGCCGGACCTGCTGCGCGCCGCCTCTCCGCTGTACTGAGACGTTCGCCCGCGGTGTAACGAATCGCGCCGCCCGGAGACACTACACTTTGTATAGTGAGGTCAGCCCTTTCCCTGACCGTAGGCCCGTCCAAGGAGCACACATGGCCCTCCCCGAGATCACCGACAGCAACTTCCAGGCTGAAGTCGTCGAGAACGAGACACCGACGCTCGTCGACTTCTGGGCGCCATGGTGCGGGCCATGCCGCATGGTCGGTCCCGTTCTCGAGCAGATCGACGGCGAGCGCGAGGACATGCGCGTCGTCAAGCTGAACGTCGACGAGAACCAGGAGACGGCCGCCAAGTTCGGCGTCATGTCGATCCCCACGATGATCCTGTTCAAGAACGGCCAGGCCGTCCACCAGATCATCGGAGCGCTGCCCAAGCCGCGGATCGAGCAGCAGCTGGACGCCGCCCTCACGTAACATCGCCCTCGAAAGGGCGGGGGTGCGCAAAGCGCACCCCCGAGATCGTCCCCAAGGGACACAAGGGCGCCGGCAGCACCCCACAGCGCAGCGCAGCCCCTGAAGCCCTGGCGAGGGGCGGCCACCCGCCCCGCCACGGGTTTCCCCCGATGCACCGCCCCCGGCCCGGCCCTAGGGTCACCGGGTGCTCCTGCCGCTCGCCACCCACACCGAGGTCACGCTCCAGGCCGAGCGCCACGTCCGTGACCCCACCGAGTTCAAGTGGTACGCGGTCACGCTGCTGGCGATCGTGTTCGTCATCTACGCGAACGAGGTGGAGCGCGGGCGCCTCGACATCGTGGCCGCCGGCTTCGCGGTCTGGCTGGCCGACTGGTTCAACGAGATCGTCAACGCGCTGGTCCTCCAGGTCACGGACCGCGCACCGCTGTGGGCGACGACGGGCCCGACGGCCTATCAGCTCCTGATCGGCCTGAACGTCGAGATCTCGTTCATGTTCGCGCTCGGCGGCATCGTCTACGCGAAGCTCCTGCCGGCCGATCGCCACGCGCGCATCCTCGGGATGCCGAACCGCCTCGCGATCGCCATCGGCCTGTCGCTGATCAGCGTCGTCGTCGAGCTGTTCCTCCACGAGACCGGCACGTTCCACTGGGAGTACTGGTGGTGGAACACGCCGTTCGTCCTCCTGATCTTCCTGTTCGGCTACCTCTGGTTCTACCTGTACGCGGCGTGGGTCTACGACGCGCCGGATCAGCGCGCCAGGTGGCGGCGGCTGGGCGGCCTCGCCGCGATCAACGTGGCCATGGGGCTCGTCTTCGGCGCCGGCTTCGGCTGGCTGTGAGCTACGCCCGCTCGAGCGCGATGCGCAGCTCGCGGCCTTCGATCGTCGTGTGCTCGGCGGCCAGGACCGTGCCGTCCGCGTAGGCGATCGACGACGCCAGCGTCTCGGTCGCGACGAGCCGCTCGTGCTCGCTCACCGCGCTGAGCAGCAGCTCGTCGCCGCCGAGGGTCAGCGCGATCCGGTCCTCGACCGCCAGGCCGGCGCGCTTGCGGGCGTTCTGCACCGCGTGGATCACCTCTCGAGCAAGCCCGCGCCGGTGCAGGTCGTCATCGAGCGCCAGGTCGAGCGCGACGGCGTGCGACCCCTCGCGCTCGAGCTGATAGCCGTCGAGCGGCTGCATCGCGACGAGCACGTCATCGGGGGTGAGGCGGTGCTCCTTGCCGTCGATGGTGATGCCGACGTGGCGGCCCTCGCGCAGCGCCCCGGCGATGTGGGCGGCGTCGAGCGCCGCGACGGCGGCCGCCACCTGAGGCATCTTCTTGCCGAACTGGGGGCCGAGCGTGCGGTAGTTCGGCTTGATCTCGTACGTGCCCAGCTCGTCGGCGTCGTCGACGAACCGCAGCGAGTCGACGTTCAGCTCCTCACGCACGATCCCGGCGAGCCGCTCGATCGCCTCGCGCTCACGTGCGGCCGCGACCACGACGGCCTCGCGCAGCGGCTGACGGACCTTGACCTTCGCCTGGCCGCGGGCGGCGAGGCCCAGGCGCACGGTCTCGCGCGCGGTCGCCATCGCGACCTCCAGGCCCAGGTCGCGCGGTGCCGGCGCGGGCCAGTCGCACAGGTGCACGGAGGGCTCGGACCCGTCGAGGTTGTCGTAGATCTCGTCGGCGACGAACGGCGTGTACGGGGCGAGCAGCTTCGACACGGTCACGAGGCAGTCGCGAAGCACCGCGAAGGCGACCGGATCGCCCTCCCAGAAACGCCTTCGCGAGCGGCGCACGTACCAGTTCGAGAGATCGTCGACGAACGCCGCGATCGCGCGTCCGCCGGTCGTGGCGTCGTAGTTCTCCAGGCGGTCGGTGACCTCTTCGACGGTCGCGGCGAGCCGTGACCGCACCCACGTGTCGAGCTCGGTCTCCTCGCCCGCCGGTGCCGCGGACGCCTGGGTGCCGCCGGCGTTCTCGTAGAGGACCAGGAACGAGTAGGTGTTCCAGAGCTGCTTGAGGAACAGCCGCACGCCCTCGCCGACGGCCTCGGTGGAGAAGCGGTACCCGTCCCACGGCTGCTTGCTCGTGAAGAAGTACCAGCGGAACGCGTCGGCGCCGTAGGCGTCCAGCACCTCCCAGGGAGCGACGATGTTCCCGAGCGACTTGCTCATCTTGCGGTCCTGCTCGTCGCGGATGTGCCCGAGGCACACGACGTTCTCGAACGACGCGCGGTCGAACAGCAGCGTCGAGACGGCGACGAGCGAGTAGAACCAGCCCCGCGTCTGATCGATCGCCTCGCAGATGTACTGCGCCGGGAAGCGGTTCTGAAAGCGCTCCTGGTTCTCGAACGGCGCGTGCTCCTGGGCGAACGGCATCGCACCGGAGTCGAACCAGACGTCGATCACCTCGGGGACCCGCTGCATGCGCTCGGCGCACTGCGGGCACGGGAAGCCGACGTCGTCGACGTACGGGCGGTGGGGATCGGTGAGGCGCACTCCGGAGAGCTCCTCCAGCTCCTCGAAACCCCCGATCACGTGGATGTGCTCGTTGGCGCAGCGCCAGACCGGCAGCGGCGTGCCCCAGTAGCGCTCGCGCGACAGCGCCCAGTCGACGTTGCCGCGCAGCCAGTCGCCGAACCGGCCCTCCTTGATGTGGGGCGGGTACCACGTGATCGTCTCGTTGGCGGCCAGCAGGCGGTCGCGGATCTTCGACGTCGCGATGTACCAGGACGGCTTGGCGTAGTAGAGGAGCGCGGTGCCGCAGCGCCAGCAGTGCGGGTAGGAGTGCTCGTAGTCCTCGCTGCGCAGCAGCCGGCCGCGCTCGCGGAGGTCCTCGACCAGATCGTGGTCGGCGTCCTTGACCGCGCGGCCTGCGTACGGGCCGATGCGCTCGTCGTAGGTGCCGTCGAGCCGCACCGGGTTGACGACCGTGAGGCCCGCCTGCTGCCCGAGGCGGTAGTCGTCCTCGCCGAAGGCGACGGCCGTGTGAACGAGTCCGGAGCCGTCCTGCGCGGTGACGAAGTCGGCGAGCAGCACGGTGTGGCCGCGCGGGCCGTAGGCCTCGGAGGGGATGAAGTCGAACGGCGCCTGGTAGCGGACGCCGTCGAGCGCGGCGCCCTTGAAGCGCTCGACGATGTGGGCCTGCGCCCCGAGCACGCGCTCGACGAGCGCCTCGGCGACGACCAGCACGGCGTCCTGGCCCGGGACCTGTGCGCGCACGTACGTCAGCTCGGCGTCGACGGCGACCGCCGCGTTGGAGACGAGCGTCCAGGGCGTGGTGGTCCAGACGACGAGCTCGTCGCCGGCGTGCAGCGGCCCGCCGGCCTCGAGCACCGGGAACCGCACGTAGACGCTGAGGTCCACCACGTCCTGGTAGCCCTGCGCGACCTCGTGCGAGGACAGCGAGGTGCCGCAGCGCGGGCAATAGGGCACGACCTTGTGTCCCTCGTACAGCAGGTCCTTGTTCGCGATCTGCTTCAGCGCCCACCACACCGACTCGATGTAGTCGCTGTCCAGGGTGCGGTAGGCGTCGTCGAGATCGATCCAGAAGCCGATCCGCTCGGTCATCCGGTTCCAGTCCTCCAGGAACGTGAAGACCGAGTCGCGGCACTTCTGGTTGAACTCGGCGATCCCGTAGGCCTCGATCTCCTCCTTCGAGGAGATGCCGAGCTCCTTCTCGACGGTGATCTCGACGGGCAGGCCGTGGCAGTCCCAGCCGCCCTTGCGCTCGACGTAGTGCCCGCGCATCGTCTTGTAGCGCGGGTAGATGTCCTTGAAGACGCGCGCCAGGACGTGATGCGAGCCGGGGCGGCCGTTCGCGGTCGGCGGCCCCTCGTAGAACACCCACGGCTCGGCGCCCTTGCGCCGGCGCAGCGATTCGGCGAAGACGTCGCGCTCCTTCCAGCGCTCGAGGATGGCCTGCTCGAGCTCGGGGAACGACTGGTTCGGGTCGACGGGACGGGGCGCGGAGGACATTGGCCTGCCCATTCTCGCAAGGGCACCGCACCGGGGTCGTTCAGCGCCCGGCGACGCGGCGAACGAGCCCTACGCGGCGAGCTTGCGGCAGATCGACGCCAGCTGGCGTTTCTCCGCCTCGTCGAGCACCGAGAAGGTGCTCTGCACGCGCTCGGTGTGCTCGGGGAACAGCCGGTCGACGATCTCTGCGCCCTGCGCGGTCAGCGCGACGCCGACGGCGCGACGGTCGCTCGTCAGCCGGTGACGCGTCACCAGTCCGCGCGCCACGAGCGTGTCGATCACCTCGGTCGCATTCGCCTTCGACGTCTGCAGCCGACGGCGCAGGGTACGCAGCTCCAGCTCCCCGCCCGCGGTCTGCAGCACGACGAGCACGAAGAACCCGGTGTCCGACAGGCCCTCGCGCGCAAGGTCGCCCGACAGCCTGCGACGGACGTTCGCCTCGGCGCGGAGCAGCGACTCGAGCGCTCGGTGCGCCAGTGGATCGCCGGGAATGAGCGTCATCCTGGCGAGAATCCTCCCGCCTGGGCCGGACGTGAAAGCGGTGCTACGAGGCGCGCAGCTCGAGCCCGTCGAGCCCGGTGCGCTCCACGGGCCACAGCTCGCGCCCGTCGAGCCCGCTGACGAGCACGTCGACGGCGGCGATCGGCTTCACGCCGAGCCGGGTCACGGTGCTCGCACCGGTGTCGGGCAGGGCGCCGCGGAAGTCGTAGATCGCCATCGCGTCCCCGCCGATCCGCCGCGCCGCGAACACGAGCCGGGCGACCGAGTCGAGGTCCGTGCTGCGGCCCGCGAGGATCACGGCACGCGGCTCGATCGCATGCAGGGCACGCGCCATCCGGGCGGGATCCAGCCCGACGGCCAGCGTCAGGGTGCGCATGCCGCGCCGGCGCAGGGTGAGTTCCAGCGCCTGGGCGTAGAGCGACTCGACGTCGCAGGCGGAGCTCGAGTCGAAGATGACGATGCCCTCGTCGCGCGTCGCGGCCGGCGCCACACGCATCGCGGCGGCCAGCCAGCTCGTCGACCAGCGCCAGGCGAAGCCGTGCTCCGGCCCCTCGTCGCCGCCGTCCTGTGCGAGCGCCTCGACGCACGGCAGCAGCACCTCCTCGACGGTCCGCTCGACGGAGCGCACGGCGAGGCTCTCCTCGAGGATCCGGTTCGCCTCACCCTCGTCGAAGCGGGCGAAGGCGGACTTCAGCCGCGCAGGCGAGGCGGGGCCGGAGCCGCGCTCGCGCGCGATCGCGATCGCGGAGGAGACGTTGTGGGTCTCCTCGAACGCCGACCGCAGCGCCTCGATCTGGCCGAGGTCGAACTGCCGGTGGCCGCCGGCGGTGCGGCGCGGCTCGGGGAAGCTGAAACGACGCTCCCAGCTTCGGAGCGTGTTGGGGCTGACGCCCAGCATTGCTGCGGCTGCGTTGGTTCGGATGACACCCATGCGGAGAGTTGTCGACCTTTGGTGAGGTTTCCTCAAGCCCCGCAACGGCAGATTCAACGCGCATACGACCGTGCGGCGGAAGGAGTCCGGCCTGTGGGCTCGACGACCGCGCACGGTCACGGCCAAGAAAACGGGGCCGATCGAGTGTACGCTCCGATCGACCCCGGGCACGCCGCCAGGCGAGGATGTCGGTCCCGATCAGCCTTCAGGCGCAAGTACGATGAGGGCGGCGCTCGGAGCGCCACACGGTCCTACACGGGTGAACCAGCGGATGCCCCACTCGCCGGCGGGGCGCACGACGAGGTCGTGGACCGCGCCGTCGCCGCGCGCGGCGTGGACGACCATCGAGACGAGGCTCTCGATGCCGGCCGCCTCGGCGTCGGCGGGCAGCAGCACGTCGGTGAGCTGGCGATTGACGACGTCGGTCTCCACGGAGCCGAGGATCTTCTCGGCCCTGCGCGAGACCGCGCAGATCTGCAGCTTGCCGTCGACGATCAGGAACGGCTCCTCGGCCGAGGGCGCGAGGCTCTCGGGCGCGGCGACGATCAGGCCGAGATGGCAGCTCGTGCAGACGCGCGCAGCGGCCTCCTCGGCGTTGGGCCGCTTGGCGCAGTGCCCACAGAAGCTGACGTACGGCTCCGCCTCGCCCAGGCCCGGCAGCAGCTGAAGGTGCGGGCGGGTCATGCGCTGGCGCTCCTGCGCAGCGGCACGGGCGCGAGCGCGGCGGGACGCAGGCTCGGAGCCACCTGACGGCGCTCCTCGACGAGCATCATCAGCTCGCGCTGCGCCTCGGAGGGCATCGGCGGCAGCACCAGCGTTCCGGTCGTCCGCGTCGCGCGGCGCTCACCGCGACGGAACAGCGCGACGGGCAGCGGGCCGGTCGTCGTGCGCACGGCGTACGCCCAGCGGGCGACCTCGTCGTCGCTGGCATGCGAGCCGGCGATCACGATCGCGCGCGGGCGGAAGTTCTGCAGCACGTCCGAGAGGCCGGCGAGGCCGGTGACCGGGAGGGTCAGGACCTGCGCCCCGGAGCGCACCGTGAAGAGCTCGAGCGCCCAGGTCTCGAGCAGGTCGGGATCGAGCTCGTCGCGGGTGGCGTCGCCGACGAGGATCGTCGTGGGGCGGCCGGGCTGGGGCGCCAGGCGCCGTGCGCGGACGAGCCAGTCGCCCGCCCAGCGCGCGGCGAAGGCCCAGGGGGCGCTCGTGTCGCCATGCCGGCGCGCGATCTCCAGCAGCGACGGGAGCAGGACCTCCTCGACCGTGCGCTCGACCGAGCGCAGCGCGAGCGCGGCCTCCATGGCCGCGTCGGCGCGATCGAGCTCGCAGGACGTCAGGGCACCGACGAGGATCGGCGTGTCGCCCGTCAGCTTCTCGCGTGCGCGTGAGATGGCGGAGGAGATCGAGAGCCCCTCCTTCAGGGCGTCGCGCAGGGCGGCGATCTCCCCGTGCGTGTACAGACGGTGCTTGCCCTCGGTCCGCATCGGAGTCGGGTAGCCGAAACGACGCTCCCACGCACGGAGCGTGTTCGGGCTGACGTTCAGATACGTCGCCGCCTCGGAGGTCTTCAGAGTTCGCACAGCACGGGGAGAGGACCACGTGTTGAGGGCGTCCAGACCGTGTTATGGGCAGTTGCACAACTTCTTGCGTTGAAGCTATGCAAGAAGTTGCCGATCCGGTTACGCTTTGTGGCGTCGGTACCCGGTCTACCAAGCCAAGGAGGCGCGAATATGCACCTTTCCGGACGCTAGGAACACGTCATATCGCTGAGGCCGTCGCGCGGGCGCGGTAGCGTGCCTGTCGTGACGGCATCAGCGCGTAGTCCTCAGCCGCGCACAGCCTTGAGCATCGCGACGCCGATCGTCATCGTCGGCGCCGTCTGCTTCGCGGTGGCCGTCATCGCCGACGACGCGGCGGCGTTCTCGGACCCGCTGACCTACGTTCTCGCGGCGGTCGCGCTGACCTCTGCGCTGCTCGTCTCGAGCGCAGGATCCAACACCGTCTTCTCGCCGGCGTTCATCTGCGACGTGCTGGCGATCGGGCTCGTCGGGGCGACCGCCGCGTACACCGTCCCCTTCGTCGCCGAGTTCGGCGCCTGGCTGTTCCTGCGCTTCCGCCGCGAGGCGCTGGTCATCAACCTCGCGGGCATCCCGACGCCGACGTTCTTCGTGGCGCTCGCCTTCGGGGCCGCGTCGCTGACGCCCGGGTCGCTCGAGTTCTACGTCGGCCTCGCGATCGCGAGCCTGGTCATCCTCGCGCTGAACGTCGTCGTCGTCGTTCCGCTGATGGCGATCCTCGATGGGAACGAGATCTCCCTGAAGTCGGTGTCGTGGAAGGAGCTCACGCCGCCGGTCGTCATCAGCGCCCTGCTGGCCATCGGCGTCGCCGCGGCCTACGAGGATCTGGGCACCCCGGCGCTCGCCTTCCTGCTGGTCGTCATCAGCGCGGCCGCCTACATGATCTACCTCGTCGCCGAGTCGCGCGAGAAGACCCGTCAGTACGCGAACCTGTCATGGGGCGTGCTCTCGGCGCTCGTGCGGACGCTGAACGAGCGCGACCACCGCGCCGCCAGGCACTGCGCCGCCGTCGCGATGTTCTCCCGCGACATGGCGCGGGCCGCCGGGCTCGACGAGCGCGATCAGGAGCTCGCGCACACCGCCGGGCTGCTGCACGACATCGGCAAGTTCGTCCTGTCGGATCGCGTCATGGAGCGCGGTGCCCAGCTGAACGAGGGTGACTGGCGTGGCATCAGGCGCCATCCGGACATCGGCGCCGACCTGCTGAAGGACATCGGCGTGTTCGGGCCGATCGGCGACATCATCCGCGCGCATCACGAACGGATCGACGGGCGCGGCTATCCCGCCGGGCTGACGGGGGACGAGATCCCGGAGGTCGCGAAGATCGTCGCCGTCGCCGAGGTCTACGACACGCTCACCGCCCCCGACACCTATCGCACGCCGATGACGTCGTTCGAGGCGCTGACCGAGCTGCGCCGCGTCGCCGGCGCCCAGCTCGAGGGCGGCTACGTCGAGGCGCTGTCAGAGCTGCTCGCCGGCCGCGGAACCGACTACCGCCACCAGGACGAGGCCGACTTCGACCGCGAGCTCGACATGGAGCGGCGCATGAGCGAGGCGGCCTCGCCCGCGTAGAGGGTCGTCCCTACCTGCCCGCGCGGGGCGCGGTCAGGACCTTCGAGGGCGACGGCTCCCGCGGCGCCAGGGACTCCATGAACTCATCCAGCTGCCCCGTGGTGAACCGGCGCTGACCGCCGGGCGTGCGCGTCGTCTGGATGAAGCCGGCGTTCGACCAGCGGCGAACGGTGCCGATCGAGACGCCGAGGTGCTCGGCGGCTTCGGAGACCGTCAGGCCGAGGCGGGATTCCGTGTGCGGGGACATACCGCTGTTTACGGCGGTATGGCGAACGCCGCGAGGGGTTCGGCAGCTTTGCGCAGGTTCCGATGTGCGAGATTCCCGGCTGTGACCAAGCTCGCCGACGTCGACCTGACACAGTCGCTCTCGCTCAAGGAGTACGACCAGCAGCTCGCCGAACGCTCCACGCGCCTGGCGCAGCTGCGCCTCGCGCTGGGAGGCCGGCTCGGAGAGCGGGCCATCGGCCCGGGTCTCCTCGTCCTGTTCGAGGGCTGGGACGCGGCCGGGAAGGGCGGCGCGATCAAGCGGCTGGTCGCACCACTCGATGCCCGCCACGTGCGCGTGATCCAGTACGCGGCGCCGACCCCGGACGAGAAGCGCCACTTCTACCTGCAGCGCTTCTCCGGGCAGCTCCCCGGCCACGGCGGCATGGGCGTCTTCGACCGCACCTGGTACGGGCGCGTCCTGGTGGAGCGGGTCGAGGGCTTCGCCACGACCGAGCAGTGGCAGCGCGCCTACGCCGAGATCGTCGAGTTCGAGCGCTCGCTGCACCTCGAGGGAATCATCATCGTGAAGTTCTGGCTGCACCTCTCGCCGCAGGAGCAGCTGCGGCGCTTCAAGCAGCGTGAGAAGGACCCGCTCCGGCGCTGGAAGCTCACCGACGAGGACTGGCGCAATCGCGACAGGTGGGACGACTACGCCGCGGCCGTCGACGAGATGGTCGAGCGCACCAGCACGAGCTGGGCGCCGTGGCAGGTGATCCCCGCCGAGAACAAGAAGTTCGCGCGGATCGCCGTGATCGACGCCGTCATCTCCGAGATCGAGCGCGGCTGCGCGACGCACGGGTTCGAGCTGCCGGATCCGATCTAGACCGGATCACGGTCGCGCCGCGCCGGTCAGCGCCCAGCCGGCGCCGGCGAAGCGCAGCCCCGTCGTCGCCAGCCGGATCGCCATCAGCGCGAGGATCCCGCACCAGACGCCGACGATGCCCCAGTCCAGCGCCAGCGCCGCCAGCTCGATCGCGACGGCCGGGATCGCCGCCAGCACCATCGCCATCGCGATGTACGCGGTGTCGCCCGCCCCGATCAGGATGCCGTCGAAGGCGAACACCATCGCCGCGAAGGGCATCATCCCGGCCAGCATCGGCCAGATCAGCGAGAGCTGATCGAGCACCGCCCGATCGCTCGTGAAGATCCGCGGGATCAGGCCCGAGAACGCCATCAGCACGACGGCCATTCCCAGCCCGGCGAGGAACGACAGCTCGACGAGCCGGCGCCCGGCCACGCGTGCACCCGCAGCGTCCTCGCCGCCGAGTGCGCGACCGACCAGCACCTGACCGGCGATCGCGAGCGCGTCGAGCACGAGCGCGAGGAAGATGAACAGCTCGAAGGCGATCTGGTTGGCCGCGAGCGCCGCGTCGCTGGTGCGCGCGAGCACGGCGCTGGCGACCGCGAAGACGAGCAGCAGCGAGGCCGTGCGCACGACGATCTGCGCGCCCATGCGCGTCATCGGGCGCATGAGGTCCCAGACCGGCCGCCGTGTGGTCGCACGGGCGCGGAGCAGCAGCCATGCGAACGCCGCGCCCATCCCCAGCTGCGCGACGACGGTGCCCCAGGCCGAGCCGTCGAGCCCGAGGTCGAGCCCGTAGACGAGCAGGAGCTCGAGCACGACGTTCGCGAGGTTCGCGACCACGACGATGATCAGCGGCGTGCGCAGGTCGCCGACGCCGCGCAGCCACCCCTGGCCCGAGAGCGCCAGCAGCGCGCACGGAAGCCCGATCGCGGAGATGCGCAGGTAGCGCACCGCCATGGTCGCGACCGCGTCGTTCCCACCGAGCAGGTGGATCAGCGGCGCCGCCAGCGCGACGGTGGCGCTCGCCAGCACGAGCCCGACCGCGAGGGCGAGCCAGAACGCCTGGGCGCCGAGCGAGCCGGCCTGCGCCTCGTCCCCGGCGCCGTGCAGCCGCGCGACCTGGGCCGTCGTCCCGTAGGCCAGGAAGTTGCACAGCCCGACGAGCGAGGACAGGATCGTCGCCGCGAGCGCGAGCGCCGCGAGCTCGGTGGTGCCGAGATGCCCCACGATGGCCGTGTCGGCGAGCAGGTAGAGCGGCTCGGCCGCCAGTGCGCCGAGGGCGGGGAGCGCGATCAGGACGATCTCGCGGTCATGCACCGAGCGCCGCACGCGGCTCATGCTAGATGGGCCGTGCGCGACTACGATCACGGGATGCCCGGCCGGTTCGCCGCAGCTCTCTGCATCGCCGCGATCGGCCTCGGGCGCCTGCGGTGCGTCCGAGCCGGCGCCGGTCCCCGACGGCTGCCTCCAGCAGGCGGCGCTCGCCGCGGCTTTGCGCGGGGCGCCGGCCGGCGTGAAGCTGGCCGACGGGACGCCGCTCTCGCGCTGCGTGCGCCTCGCGACCAGCGACTCCGACCTGCAGACGCTCGGCGTGGCGCTCACCGCCGAGGCGGAGCGGCTCGCGGACCGCGCGCTGCGCGGCGAGGCGGCCTCCGCCGTCGCGCTCGGCTACCTGATCGGCGCCGCCGACCGCGGCGCCGCGAAGACCGCCGGCGTCTCGACGGAGCTCGTCTTCCGCCTGCGGGCCGCCGGGCGCCGGGTCCAGGGGTCGCGGCCCGAGATCGACGCGGCACTCGAGCGCGGGATCGCCGCGGGCACGGCCCGCGGATGAGGCTGCGCCTGTACCACCACCCGGACGGGGCGCGGATCGCCTACCGCGAGCAGGGCACCGGGCCCGCGCTCGTGCTCTGGCACTCCGAGCTCCTGAGCCATCGCGAGTTCGCGCCGCTCGTCCCCGAGCTCGAGCACCGCTACCGCGTCGTCCTCCCCGACCTGCCGCTGCACGGCGATTCCGAGGATCGGCCCCACCACCCGTACACCGAGGACTGGCTGGCGGAGATCGTCGCCGCGTTCTGCATCGACGTGGCCGGTCCGCGGCCGCTGGTCGGCGGCCACGGGCTCGGCGCCGAGCTCGCGCTGCGCGCCGTCGCGCTCGGCCTGCTGCACCCGTCGGCCCTCGTGCTGATGCCCAACCGGATGCACCGCCCCGCCGAGCATGACGCGGACTGGACGCGCTGGCGCACGGCGGCGCGGCTCGGCGCGGTCCCGGCCGTCGACCGCCTGCTCATGCACGGGGCGAAGCTCGTGCTGCGGCCGGAGCGGGGTGTGCGCATGAGCGCCCGTGGCAACCCGGAGGCGGCCGACCTCGTGCGCCATGCCCTCGCCGATGCCGGGGGCAACGCGAACCTCGCGCGGTCCTGGGCGACGCTCGCGCGGCGCTGGCCGGCGGGCGCGCGCCGGGAGCTGCTCGACGCCTACCCGAACATCGACACGCGCGTGCTGCTGCTGTGGGCCGACGAGGACGAGCGCCATCCGCCGGCCGCTGCCGAGGAGGCGCTCGACCTGCTGCCCGACGCGCAGCTGCGAACCCTGCCGCGCACCGGGTACCTGCTCGCCTACGACGACCCCGTCGGCGTGGCGCGGGAGATCACCGCCTTCTGCGGCTGAATACGATTGCCGCACCCCCTTCCCGACCCCGACCAGGAGTCCCCCATGGCCAAGAAGCGCCTGTACGGCGGCGAGACCGCCAAGGCCGTCGACAACTTCCCCATCTCCGGCGAGCCCGTGCCCGCGGAGGTCATCCACTGGCTGGGCCGCATCAAGGGCGCGGCCGCGCAGGTCAACGGCGACCTCGGCCTCCTCGACGCAAGACCGCGACGGCGATCAGCGCCGCCGCCGCCGAGGTCGCCTCGGGCGCGCATGACGCCCAGTTCCCGATCGACGTCTTCCAGACCGGCTCGGGCACCTCGTCGAACATGAACGCCAACGAGGTTCTCGCGAGCCTCGCCGGCGACGGCGTGCACCCGAACGACCACGTCAACATGGGGCAGTCCTCGAACGACGTGTTCCCGTCCGCGGTCCACCTCGCGGCCCTCGACGTCGCCGTCAACCGGACGCTGCCGGCGCTCAGGCAGCTCGAGCGCTCGTTCACGAAGAAGGCGAAGTCGTTCCACAACGTCGTCAAGGCGGGCCGCACCCACCTGATGGATGCGGTTCCCGTGACGCTCGGCCAGGAGTTCGCCGGATACGCCGCGCAGATGCGTCTCGGTCAGGAGCGCATCGAGTCCGCGCTCGTCCACGTCGGCCAGATCCCGCTCGGCGGGACGGCGACGGGGACGGGCCTGAACACGCACCCGCAGTTCGCCGCGAAGGTCCGCACGGTGCTGAAGAAGGAGTCGGGCCTGAAGCAGATCGCCGCGCCGCTGGACCGCTTCGAGGCGCAGGCCAACCGCGACGCGCTGGTGGAGCTGTCCGGTGCGCTGAAGGTCGTCGCCGTGTCGCTCACGAAGATCGCCAACGACCTCGCGCTGATGGGCTCCGGCCCGCGCGCGGGCATCGGAGAGCTCTTCCTGCCGGAGCTGCAGAAGGGATCGTCGATCATGCCCGGCAAGGTCAACCCGGTGATCCCCGAGGTCGTGCTGCAGGTCAGTGCCCAGGTGATCGGCAACGACACCGCGATCACGATCGGCGGCCTGCAGGGGCAGTTCGAGCTGAACGTCCGCATCCCGCTGATCGCGCGCAACCTGCTGCAGTCGCTGCACCTGCTCGCGGCCACCTCGCGGGTGTTCGCCGAGAAGTGCGTCGACGGCATCCAGGTGAACCGTGCCGGAACGAACGCGTCGGCCGGCGGGACCCTGGCGGTCGCGACGGCCCTGAACGGCGCGATCGGCTACGACAAGGCGACGGTGATCGTGAAGAAGGCGACGGCGTCGGGCCGCCCGCTGCGCGACGTCGCGCTGGAGGAGGGCGTCGACGCGAAGCTCTACGACGCGACGATCGACCTGCGCCGGATCGCGGCGGGGAACGAGAAGGTCTGAGCAGCCGGCGGCGAGCGCGCCGGGCCGGGCGCGTGTACTAGTCGTCGAGGATCGCGACGACGCGTGCCGGCCCGGCGCTGCCGCCGACGATCCTCAACGGGAAGCACGAGATCGTGAACCCGCTCGAGGGCAGCGAGCCGAGGTTGCAGAGGCGCTCGATCTGCGAGTAGGCCAGGTCGCTCTGGTGGGCGGCCCAGAAGATGCCCGGCTCGCCCTTCGCCTTCGCGGCCTCGGCCTGCAGGTGCAGCGGGGCGTCCCAGCCCCAGGCGTCGATGCCCATCACGCGCGTGCCGAGCTCGTAGAGGCGCCGCGTGGCCTCGGCGCTGACGCCCGGCCCCTTGATCATGTAGTCCGGAGCCTCGAGGAACGCGTCGCGGCCCGTGCGGATCAGGACGATGTCGAGCGGCTGGATGTCGCGATCGAGCGCCGCCAGCGCGTCGTCGATCTCGGCGACGGTCACCGAGTCGCCGTCCTCCTTGTGCGCGAAGTCGAGGACGACGCCCGGCGCGTGGAACCACTCGAGCGGCAGCTCGTCGATCGTCTGCGCACGCTCACCGGCGATCATCGAGTTGTAGTGCCACGGCGCGTCGACGTGCGTCGAGTTGTGCGTCCCCAGCCGCGTGAACTCCTCGGTCGCCCAGCCCTCGCCGTCGCGCAGCAGCTGCGGCGGCACGCCGAGCATCGCGTCGATCATCGCGGCACCGGCCTCGTGGCCCTGGAAGACGATCTCGGTGCGCAGCGCCTCCGGCGTCTCGGGCGGGCTCGAGACGATCGGCGCGGACAGGTCGACGAAGCGCGGCATGGCCGCGGAGCCTACGCCGTCCGGTAGGTTGTCGAACGCGAAAGGGGACCGAGGACCGTGCGCAAGCTTCAGAGTCAGGGCGTTCACCACATCACGATCACGGGGGCCGGGCGGCAGCTCTCGATCGACTTCTGGGAGGGCGTGCTCGGAATGCCGTTCGTCTTCGAGCAGCCGAACCTCGACAACCCGCAGGAGAGTCACCTCTACTTCGATCCGGGCGACGGGCGGCTGATCACCGTGTTCACGAACGAGGATCGCGTCGGCGACCCGGGCCGCACGCCGACCGATCCCGGCTGCGTGCACCACCTCGCGTTCTCGATCTCGCAGGCGACGTTCGCGCAGGCGGTCGAGCGCCTCGACGAGCGCGGTATCCGCCACAGCGGCGTCAAGGATCGCGGCTTCATGGACTCGATCTACTTCACCGACCCGCTCGGCCTGCTGATCGAGCTCGCGTCCTACCGCTTCGAGCCGCCGCACGGCTCGACCCACGCCGAGGTGCTGCTCGAGGCGCACAGGCTGCGGGTCGCGCGCGGCGACTACAACATCGACCGCGTCCACCTCGCGGACGCCATCGAGACTGCTCACCACGCGCTCACGCGAGACGCTGTCGGAGGACCGCTCCCCGAAGAATCCCGTACGCGTAGGGCGACGATCCGCTCAACCGGCGGCGCGCACGACGTGCCAGGTCCCGCCGAAGCTCGTGACGCCCTCGCCGGTCGCGTCGCCGCGCGCCGAGTCTCCGATGTACGTGTAGAGCGGCAGCCCGCGCAGCGTCACCTGGAACTTGCCGCCGCCACGGCTGAGCTTCCCGAGCTTGCCCTTGACGCCGGCGCCGGCCTTCAGCTTCGCCGCCTTCGTGGTGGTGACCGCGGGCCAGTACGGCAGGCACGAGCTCTTGCACAGCACGTGCTTGGCCGTCTCCGGGCTGAGCA
The DNA here is from genome assembly GCA_963781935.1 of uncultured Solirubrobacteraceae bacterium. Lineage (GTDB taxonomy): Bacteria > Actinomycetota > Thermoleophilia > Solirubrobacterales > Solirubrobacteraceae > F1-60-MAGs163. The sequence continues at coordinate 232,874 of CAWAHX010000003.1, read as the reverse complement.
CGTAGAGCGTGCGGCCCTTGCCGTTGACGACGACCGTCTTGCCGCCGGCCTTGCCGGCCTTGACACCGGGGAGCCGGAGCCGGCGACTGCCGGGGTCACCGCCGATATGCCGAAGACCGCGAGCGCGGTGGCGGCGGCGAGCGCGATGGACGGGCGGCGTGTGCGAGGGCGTGTGAGCTCGGTCATGGTCAGTAGGACACCGTAACCCTCCTGAACCTTCCCGTGCGCCGGTGTCAGCTGCTCGCGGTGCAGCGCGACGCCCGCGATGACGAGCGCCACCCCGAGCGTCTCGGGAGCGCTCGGCAGCTGGGTGAGGACGAGGATCCCCACCACGGTCGCGGTCGCGGGAAGCAACGAGACCATCAGCGCGTAGGTGGCCCTGGGGAGGCGGGCGAGCGCGAGCTGGTCGGCGACGTACGGGATGACCGACGAGCAGAGCCCGACGCCGATGCCGGCGAGCAGCACCAGCGGGTCCGCGAGCGCCCCCGTCGCCTGCCGCCCACCGATCGGCGTGATGACGACGGCGGCGATCAGCATCGCGGCGGCCAGCCCGTCGATGCCGGCGAGCCCCGGGGCCTTGGCGACGCGGTCGGCGAGCACGATGTAGAGGGCGAACAGCGCCGCGTTGGCGAACGCGAACCCCAGGCCCAGCGGCTGCACGCTGAACTGGACGCCGGTCAGCAGGTAGACGCCGGGAACGGCGAGCGCCAGGGCCATCGCGTTGCGCGGGGTGCGAGCCCCGAGGGCGGCGAGCAGGATGACGGGGAGGAACTCGACGGCGGCGACGGTCGCGAGCGGCAACCGGGCGATCGCGGTGTAGAAGCACGCGTTCATCAGTGCGAGCACCGTGCCCCACGAGATCAGCAGGCGCCGCGCCTCGGGGCCGTACGCCGCGAAGGCCCTCCACGGCCTGCGCCAGGCGGCGAAGATGACCGCGGCGGAGGCGATGCGGAGCCAGGCGACGCCGAGGACGTCGACGCGGGCGAACAGGAGGACCGCGAACGCGGGACCGAGGTAGTGGAAGACCGCGCTGACCATGAAGTACGCCTGCGGGGGAGTGCGATCGATCGCCGCGGCTGCTTGGCCTTCGGGCATCGAGCGTGAACGATGCCCGGCGTAGGTGCCGATTCACATGGCCAATCGCAGGTAGACTGATCACCATGCCTGCGAAAGCGAATGGAAGTGCTCGCTTCACCGATGATGCGCTGCTGGACGAGACCGACATGCGGATCCTCGGCGAGCTGAGCGCCGACGCCCGGACGTCGCTGGCCGAGCTCGGCCGGCGCGTCGGTCTGTCCTCCCCCGCGGTGGCCGAGCGGATCAAGCGCCTCGAGCGCGAGGGCGTGATCACCGGGTACCGCGCGGAGATCGACCCGCGCAGCCTGGGCTACACCCTCGGGGTGATCATCCGCATCCGCCCCTCACCGCGGCAGCTGCGGCCCGTGGCGGAGCTCGCGCAGCAGACGTCGGAGATCATCGAGTGCCACCGGGTGACCGGCGACGACTGCTACGTGATGACGGCCTACGTGCGCGACGTGCAGCACCTCGAGGAGCTGATCGATCAGTTCGCCGCGTACGGCCAGACGACCACGTCGATCATGCAGTCCTCGCCGGTCCCGCGGCGCGCGCTGACCACCGCTGACTGAGCCGCTCGGCTACACGCCCGCGCTCGACCGCGATCCGCTGGTCGTCGGCCGCCTTGCTGAACGCCGCATAGTCCGCGTCGTTCTGGTCGGCGTACGCGACCGCGTACTTCTCGATCGCACGGTCGAAGGTGTCGTCGTCGCCGAGGTAGCCGGCGATCTTCGCCGCGTCACCGGTGCGTGCGTGCGCGCGCGCGAGCGCGCCGCCGCAGAGCTCGCCGTAGCGGGCCAGGCGCGCGGGCGGCATCGCCTCGATCACCGCGGAGCCCTTCATGTCGCGCAGCTGGCGCACGTAGAACTCGCGATGCCTCTCGCCGGTCCCGGTGACCCACCCGAGGAACGCATCGCTGGCGGCCTGGGTGACGCGCTGGCCCTGGACGACGCGCTCGCCGGCGTGCTCGTACTCGCTGGCGCCGGCGTACGCGGCGAGCACCGAGGTCGTCGCCTCCTTGATCTGCAGGAACAGCGGATCGTCGTCGCGGTCCCCCATCAGCAGGATCATGAACGCCTCGGTCCCGACCGAGCCGACCCCGACGACCTTCCGCGCGAAGTCCTCGTAGTGGTAGTGGTTCAGCACGAGCCGCCGGTCGGGCGTCAGCGTCTCGGCGTAGTCGATCAAGTCCCTGGCGGACGATCTCCTCGGACGCGGCGTGCATGTACTCCGGCGGGCGCACGATGACCGGCGGGACCTCCTTGATCCTGAACGCGCCGTCGACCTCCTCGGCGAACTTGTCCAGTGACCCGAGGCTCGTCTTCCTGCGCGCCTTGGCGAGGTTCTTCTGGACGCTCTTCATCGTCGCCTTGTCGGCGCTCGGGCCGAGCTCGGCGAGCAGCTGATCGACGTCGACGCGGGCGTACCAGACGTCCATGAAGCGCATCGTCGATGCAGCCGCCATCGTCGTGCGATAGCTCGCCGCCACCGTGCGCGCGGCCGCGCGCTGCTCCTTGGCGCGTGTGCCGGTTGTCGCGGGCCGCGACGACGAAGCTCGCGACCAGCCGCTTGACGTCCCACTCGAACGGCGCCGGGAGCGTCTCGTCGAAGTCGTTCAGGTCGAACACCATCCGCCGGTCCGGTGCGGCGAACACCCCGAAGTTCGACAGGTGCGCATCGCCGCAGCACTGCACGCGCAGCCCCGTCGTCGGCGTGCGCGACAGATCCCACGCCATGATCGCCGCCCCGCCGCGATAGAACGTGAACGGCGAGACGATCATCCGCCCGTGACGGATCGGCACCAGCTCCGGCACACGCGTGACGTTCTGCTCCTCCAGGACAGCGACCGGATCCGGGCGATCCTCCGGCGCCACCCACTCGCCGTGGGCCTCGAGCGGCACCGCCTCACGCTCGGCACGCCCCTCGTCCATCCGCACCTCGACCGCCTTCGGCAGATCGAGCACGCCGCGGACGGGCTTCTTGGCCTTCTTGGGCTTGTCGCGCTTCTTGGACTTCGTCTTCTGCTGTCCCATTCGTCGAGGCTACCTGTTCCGGTGACGCCTGTGAGGCGAAAATCGACCGGCTTGGGTGGCCTGTTGCGTCCTTGGCCGGGTCAGCGGCGTAAAGTCGATGCGGTGCAGTGGTCCGGTGCCTTTGACTCCGACGCGCGGCCGCCGGGGTCGCCGGAGTGGGTCAGGAACTCGGCGCTCCTCGAGCGCGCGTATGCCCTCGCCGTCGAGGCTCACGGGTCGCAGCGCAGAGCCACGGACCAGACGCTCTTCCTCGACCACGTCGTGGAGGTCGCCACGCTCCTTCACGATGCCGGCTTCGATGACGAGCTGATCGCCGCCGGCCTCCTGCACGACGCCGTCGAGCGCGGCACCGCGACCGAGAGCCAGCTGCGCGCCACGATGGGCGACGTCATCGGCTCGCTCGTGATGGCGCTCACCGAGGACCCGTTGCTCGAGCCGTTCAACGCGCGCAAGGAGGCACTCAGAGCGCAGGTCCGGGCAGCCGGTGCGCGGGCGATCGCCATCTTCGCCGCGGACAAGCTCTCCGACATTCGCGGCCTGCAGCGCGGGGTCGACACCTCCAGGGACTCGATCGAGACGCGGATGGGCACCAGCGTCAGCGCGATGGCCGGCCACTACCGCGAGTCGGTCGAGATGATCGAGGCGAGCGACCCGGGCTCGAGCTTCATCCCGGCGCTGCGGGCCGAGCTTCAAAGCCTGATCGCCCCCGGTGCCTGAGCTGGTCCCCCCGGCCGTTCCCGCCGGCCGGCTCCGCTCCCACGTCCAGCCGCACCTGGTGGTGGACGAGCTGCTCCTGCGACCGTGGCAGCCGGATGATGTTCCGAGCGTGGTCGAGGCGTACGGCGACCCGGCGATCCGGCAGTGGCACGCACGGTCGATGACCGAGGACGAGGCTCGGAGCTGGATCGCCTCATGGCCCGCCCGCTGGGCGGCCGAGACCGACGTCTGCTGGGCGGTCGTCGAGCAGGACGCGGTGCTCGGGCGCGTGGGCCTCAAGGGCGTGAACCTCGTCCGAAGGCTTGGGAGAGGCGGCCTACTGGGTGCTCCCCCACGCGCGAGGGCGCGGCGTCGCGCACCGCGCGCTGCGAACCGTCACCGACTGGATGTTCGCCCACGTCGGGCTGCACCGGGTCGAGCTCCTGCACTCGACCCGCAACCTCGCGTCCTGCTCCGTCGCCGAGAAGGCGGGCTACACCCTGGAGGGAACCAAGCGCCGGCACACACTGCATGCCGACGGCTGGCACGACATGCACCTGCACGCGCGCCTGTCCGACGACCCGGAGAGCGAACGTGGTCTGCTGTGGCGACCCCGATCAGGAGCAGAGCACCCATGACCGTCATTGCCGGTGTCGACTTCATCACGCTGTGGACCAAGGACTTCGAGGCCGCCGAGAGGTTCTACGGCGAGACGCTCGGGCTGCCGTGCAGCGCGCGCTACGACCGCGTACCCGGGGCCGAGTTCGAGACCGGCAACCTGACGTTGCAGATCCTCCACGCCGCGTCGATCGGCCGCGAGTTCCATCCCCACCCGCCGATCGCCCTGCACGTCGAGGACGTCGCCGCGGCCCGTGCCGAGCTGGAGTCACGCGGTGTGGAGTTCGTCCACGCGTTCGACTCGGGCGTCTGCCACAACGCGGTCTTCGAGGACCCGGACGGCAACGTCCTGCTGCTGCACCACCGCTACGCCCCCAAGCCGCAGCCATAGGCGTAGGCTGGCGCCATGCGTCGGTGCCTGATGGCGTTGGCGGTGTCTGCGGTGCTCTGGGGTGCCGGCGTTGCGCAAGCCGCGAACTCGGCGACGGTGTCGGGAACGCTCACGGGGGCGCGGCTCCCGAAGGCGGCGGACGGCGGCGCGTTCGTCACGGCGGTCAGCCTCAAGGACTGGTCGATCGTCGGAGCAACCCGCGCTGGGCCCAGCGGCAGGTACACGCTGAAGGTCCCCAAGGGCGACTACGCACTCTCCTCAACGCTCGTGAGCCGCACCGCGACTCTGCAGAACGCCTTCCCGGTGCGGCTGCGGGCCGGTCAGCGGCTGCGCCGGCCACTGACCCTCAAGCGCACCAAGAAGAAGCGCAAGCGCGCGCGGGGCAGCGGTGTGAACAAGTACGGCTACAGCTACCCCGGAACAGCGGTCGGCGTTGAGTATTTCCGTGGTGCGACCGGCGAGCTCGCGGTTCTGAACAAAGGCTTGGCCAACATCCTCGACAACGACCTCATCCCGTACTCGGCTCACGGTGACCGCTCCGCCGGCTGCACGCTGTCGGTGGTCGAGTGGATGCACCGCCAAGACCTCGTCGACGAGATCGCACTCAGTCAGACGAAGTGGTTCGACCCGAAGACCGCCCTCAGCGGGCGCAAGCTGATCGATCCCGACCTCCTGGTCGGCGGCGACATTGCGGTGAGCGGACCGGCGTCAAACCCGACGCTCACTGTCACAGCACGCGTGACGGATACGAAGACCGGCGCCGTCCTCGGAACCACGACCCTGCAGACGACGGGAAGGGGCTTCTTCGACGACATCGGCCGGCTGGCCGACCAGGTCACGCGACTGCTGTGCCACCCGCCCCCCAAGGACACCCCGCCCCCACCGCCACCGCCACCACCGCCCACCTTGCCGAACGCCTACAAGGTCGACGTCAGCGTGACCAGCACCTTCGACAACCAGGGTGGGGTGACCGCCCACGGGACGATCAGCGCGACGCTGATGGTGCAACGCAGCGCTGAGAGTCCCAGCGGCAGGGTCACGTACACCGGGACCGGTCAGATGGCCTTCAGCGACGTCACCGGCACGTACCCCGACTGCACGTTCAACTCCGCGCAGAGCACACCCGTGAGCTGGACGGTGAACCTGGAGGCGTACGCGATCCTCCGGAAGGTGACGGTGCTCAGCTGGGTTCCCAACCAGGAGATCGGCAACACGACCCTGACGTTCGACTGCACCGCGGACCCCTTCACGCGGCAGGGCCTCGGTCCATGGCTGCTTTCCATCGAACCGAACGACTTCGAGCTGCCGGTCGGCGGCGGAACCAAACAGGTCTCCGGTGGCAGCAGCCTGGACTACACGAACACCGGCACCGTGACCCTCACCCCGCAGTAGGGACGGCGGGCGACCGTGAGGACTGCGGACCCGGCCTCCCCTGACAGGCCGGACCGTCCCTATCCGTGGCCCGATCCGGGCCCTGGACCCGCGGGGGGCACGGATCCACAGCGAGTCTAGGCGCCACTGAAGGACGATCCAGGTGGGTTTCTACCCGTCGAGCGGCTTCCGCGAGGAGCGGTTTGCCCATTTGCGGAACGCGGCGGCCGGCCCGTAGAAATCACGCTTCACGTACTGCGTCAAAGAGGAGTAACGTCGGGTCCAGGTCGCTGCGGCCGTCACCGGGGGAGACGGCCGTTCGCGACATCTCGAGCCTCGGCGCCCGCGGCTCTCAGCTCAGCACCGACGCGCCGAAGTCCTCTGGGACCGCGTCCATGATCACGAGGTCCGTCGGTCGGCCCCGGCTCATCACGGCGCCGCGGCGGACGCCGACGCGGCGAAAGCCCGCGCGCTCGTACGCCGTCAACCCCGCCGACGTTCCACTCGAGCGTCTCGAGCAGCACATTGCGCAGCTGCAGCACATGGAAGGCGAAGTCGAGCACGAGCCGCGTGGCCTCGGTGCCGAGGCCCTGGCCGCGGCGCTCACCGATCGCGATCGCCGAATTCGGCTGTGCCGTGGGCATGGGAGATGTGGAACAGGCCGGCGGTGCCGACCGGCGTGGAGTCGGCTGCGGTCATAGATCGTGAACTCGACCGCTTCGGGCTCGCGCTTGGCGCCCTTCTCGATGTTCTCCTCCACCCACTTCTCCTGGCTCTGCGGGGTGGCGATGCCCAGGCTGGTCGAGGCCGCGCCGGACCTCGAGCTGGTTCATCCAGCGGGCGTAGGCGGCGGCGAGATCGCGCCCGCAGAGGTCCCAGTGCGACCTTCTCGCCGACGACGATGAAGTCCGGCTCGTGGCTATCCATCCCGGCATTGTGCCCTGCCGGCGACCGGTGTTCGGTTTTTCCGACCTTCCTTATCGCCTGGGCAAGCGGCAGGAGGAAGAGAGGCTCGTCAGCGCGAACATGCCGCGGGCGCGAGCGTATGTGATCTCCCGAGCACAATTCCCAGCCGGCCATCGGTGGGGAAGTAGCGTGGAAACCCCTGATGGCAGGCTGGTCCCCGACATCGATCATGGCGGGCTCCAGCGGGCGTCGCTTCAGGCGACGCCCGTGCGGAACGGCCACGGTGACCGCCGGGCCGATGCCCGCCGTCAGGACTTTCCACGCTACTCCTTCCAACGAGGCCCATGTCGGGTTGCGCCCGCCCGACGCGCGCTCGGACCTGGCCTAGCTCGTGCGCGCGGAAACCGGTAGCTCCTACGGATGGGTGGTGGGCGCCGTGTGGGGTACGGTCAGCGACGACGGACCGCAGGACGGTGCGCGACGCCGGCATCCCGCGAGCGTGCTCGCGGGATGGACGTGTCGCGATCAGGCCGGTGGCCCCGGCGACGGCTCCCAGGGCTCGTCGCGCTCATCCCCGGAGGAAGGACCCAGCGATGTTTCCGCAGCACCTCGGCCGTGTGATCACGAAGCGCTCGCACGCACAAACCGGTCGCCTTGCGAGCCGCGTCGCGTTGGCGCTGGTGACCGTCGTGGCGCTGGTCGCGGCGTCTGGCTGTGGCAGCAGCAGCAAGCCCGCCTACTGCAAGGACCGCACGAACCTTGAGAACTCCGTCAAGGACCTGCCGAGCACGGCGTCGAGCAGCGGCCTCAGCGGACTGCAGTCGCAGCTGACGACGATCCAGAGTGACGCGACGACAGCCGTGGACGCCGCCAAGAGCGACTTCCCCAGTGAGACAACTGCGCTGAAGTCCTCGGTCGACACGCTGAGTAGCGCTGTCAAGGCGCTCCCGTCGAGCCCATCAGCCGCACAGATCGCCGCGGTCGCGCTCGACGCCAAGAACGTCGTGACCTCGGTCAATGCGTTCACGTCCGCCACGAAGTCCAAGTGCAACTAGTTGATGGCGGCCGACGAGAGTCCAGAACCGTCGCGGCCGGCGGTGATGCGGCCCGCGCGCGGCGGTGTGGCCCTTGCCGCGTAGGCAGTCGCCCAGTCGTTCACCGTTTGTAAGTCGCAGTGCGTGACCGCTGGGACACCGGGCGGACCGAGTCGTTCAGTGACGGCGTGTTCGCGTTCGCGATCACGCTGCTCGTGCTCGACATCCACGTTCCCCCGTCTGCGTTCGATGACCTTTGGCGTGGCATCGCAGACCAGTGGCCCGCCTATCTCGGCTACGCCACCAGCTTCGTCACGATCGGAGGGCTCTGGCTCGTCCACCAGGGCATCTTCCGACGCCTGCGCTACGCGAACAGCCTGGTCGTGCGCGCCAATCTGCTGCTGCTCATGGCGGTCGCGTTCCTGCCGTTCCCCACCAGCCTCATGGCCGAAGCGATCAAGAACACCAGCGCGGAGCGCGAAGCAGTGATCTTCTACGGCGCTTGGCTGCTCGTCATCTCTCTCCTGCTGGCGGCGCTCTGCCGCGCGATCACCGGCGACCGACAACTCCTCGAGCCAGACGTCAGCGACCAGGAGATCGCGGCGATCGGGCGTACGCGACGCCGGACATCGGCTTCTACGTCGGCGTGATCGCGTTCGCGATCGTCGCGCCGCGCGCGGCCGCCTTCGGCTACCTGATCATCGCTGTCGTCGCCGTGGTCCGAGCGCGCGGCGGGGGACCGCCAGGCGCAGCAGACGAACCGGGCTCAGGCGGCGGGCCCGGTTCTTCTCCATCCGGGTGACGTGAGTGGTGCTTGGTCCAGTCCGTCATTCTGAGCCGGACACAGCGAGGTAGGCCACGAGCTGCCGGCTCGACCGAGAAGCTGTTGCTCCTCACCAATCCAGATCACGTAGGGTTGACGTCGTGTTCACACTTCGGGGGTGTGAGGCGTAATGTTGAGGTCGCTGACTGCGCGGCGGTTCGCCGAGCGCCTCCACGCAGGCGAGCCGGATCGCTATGGGACGCCGCTGCTGGATCACGTGCGCCGCGTCGCCGCTGCGGTGCCCCCTGAGGCGCGCACGGTCGCCTGGCTTCACGAGGTGCTCGAATGCACGACGCTGGCGGCGAGCGAGTTAGTCGCGATCGGCGTGAGCGCCGACGAGGTGCGGGCGGTCCGAGCTGCTGACGCATGAGCCGACCGTGGACACGACCGCCTACCTGGCGCACATCCGGCTGATCGCCGTCGCTCCCGGGCCGCGCCGGTGACCTCGCGCGGACCGTGAAGCTCGCCGACCTCAAGGACCGCGCCGCGTACCAGCACAGCGCTGGCTCGCCGCTCGCGGTCCGTCCCCCGTACCACATGGCACTCGCAGTGCTCAGCGGGGGATCCGGTCCGGTGGCCGCGACCGGCGCCTCGACGACTCGTCCTGGCCGAACCGCACACCGCGACCCTGGCGTAGAGCCGCGCGGCGAGCCTGCACGCCGCATATCTCGTCCCGACGGTCCGCGCAGCTACAAGGCGCGCCGTACAGCCATCTCGTCGCTGTAGGCGATGAGGTAGATCAGCACGCCCACCAATGGGATGAAGATGATGAGGATGATCCACATGGCCTTCGCGAAGCCGCCCATATCCCGGCGGCGGAAGATGTCGCAAAGCACTGTCGCGAGCCAAATCCACATGATCAGTGCCACGAAGATCAGCATCGACCCCACAGGATGTCCAGGAACGGGTAACCGAAGCGATGGGCATAGCGCCTAGTCTCCCAGAGTTCGGGTGCCGCGTCAGGTCCTCGTCCAGGCGAGGCTGACCGGAAGGAGTCCCGCGTAGACACTCAACGCGCTCCTGTGGTCGCGCCCACCGCTCGATCAGTGAGAGGGTGCGGGCATCGACAAGGTCTTCCTCTTCTCACTGACGGCGGCGTTGAACCCGTCGCTGCTGGCGGCAACGACCGTCATGCTCCTGCTCCCCAGCCCCAAGCGGCTGCTGGTCGGTTACCTGCTGGGCGCGCTGACCGTCAGCATGACTCTCGGCCTGACGATCGTCTTCTTTGCGTCGAAAAGCTCGCTGATCGGCACTGCCGAACACACCATCAATCCGCTGTTGGATATCACCGTCGGGGTTCTGATCCTGATCGGGACGTCATCGTGGCGACCGGCCGCGACCGCCGCCGTCGGGCATGGAGCGCACGGCGCAAAGCCAAGCGGGCCGACAGCCCGCCACCGAAATGGCAGCAGGTCCTCGGCCGCGGCGGCGCCCGCTGGACGTTCGTCGTGGGCATGATGCTCAGCCTCCCCGGCGCGTCCTATCTGGCCGGCCTGGTCGAGATCGACAAGCAGAACCTCAGCACCTTTGCGACCGTCCTGACCGTGCTCGCGTTCAACATCATCATGCTGGCGCTGCTGGAGATCCCGCTGCTCGGGTTCGTCGTCGATCCCGACTGGACGAGCAGGACGATCGCACGATTTCGAGCATGGGTGAACCGCTCCGGGGGTCGGATCCTGGAGGTCGGAGCGGTGCGGTCGCCGTTGCCCTCATCGCGCGAGGGGTCCGCGCGCTCGTGGGCTCATGACAAGAACTTCTGCCTGCCAGTCCCCAGGTCGCGACAGACGACTGTTCGCACAGCGTTACGGCTCCTCCGGTTTCGCGGGGACTAGAACGACCCCTACCCCAGGTTCATCGCCACGTACTTCGTCTCGAGGTATTCCTGCAGACCCTCGTGGCCGCCCTCGCGGCCGTAGCCGGACTGCTTGACGCCGCCGAACGGGGCGCCGGCGTTGCTGACCATGCCCTGGTTGAAGCCGATCATGCCGGTCTCGAGGCCCTCCATGACGCGGAACGCGCGGCTGATGTCCTGGGTGAACAGGTAGGCGACGAGGCCGTACTCGGTGTCGTTGGCCTTCGCGATCGCCTCGTCCTCGTCGGCGAACGTCGTGATCGGCGCGACCGGGCCGAAGATCTCCTCGCCGAGGATGCGCGCGGACTGCGGGACGTCGGCCAGCACCGTCGGCTTGTAGAAGTAGCCGCGATCACCCTGCGGCTCGCCGCCGGTCAGCAGCCGCGCGCCGTTGCCGACCGCGTCCTGCACGAGCTCGTCGACGCTGTCGCGCGCGACGCCGTCGATCAGCGGGCCGACCTTCGCCTCGGGCTCGGTGCCGCGGGCGAGCGTCAGCGCCGCCCATGCGCTCGGCGAGGCGGTCGCCGAACTCCGTCGGCGATCGACTCGTGCACGACGAAGCGGTTCGCGCTGGTGCACGCCTCGCCCATGTTGCGCATCTTCGCGAGCATCGCGCCGTCGACGGCGAGGTCGAGGTTCGCGTCCTCGAAGACGACGAACGGCGCGTTGCCGCCGAGCTCCATCGACATCCGCAGCAGCTGCTCGGCCGCCTGCTCGACGAGCTTCTTGCCGACCGGCGTCGAACCGGTGAACGACAGCTTGCGCGCACGCGGGTCACTGATCAGCGGGGCCATCAGCTCGCCCGACTTGCGCGCCGTGATCACGTTGCAGCACGCCGGCGGGCAGCCCGGCCTCCTCGAGGATCTGAGCCATCGCCAGCATCGACAGCGGCGTCTGCTTGGCGGGCTTGACGACGCACGTGCAGCCGGCGGCGATCGCCGGGCCGACCTTGCGCGTGCCCATCGCGAGCGGGAAGTTCCACGGCGTGATGAACAGGCACGGGCCGACCGGCTGCTGCATCGTCAGCACGCGGCTGAGGCCGTTCTCGGCGACCTGGAAGCGGCCGTTGATGCGCACGGCCTCCTCGGCGTACCAGCGGAAGTACGACGCGGCGTAGGCGACCTCGCCGCGCGACTCGGCGAGCGGCTTGCCCATCTCGAGCGTCATCAGCAGCGCGAGGTCCTCGGTGCGCTCGATCATCAGCTCGTAGGCGCGGCGCAGGATCTCCCCGCGCTCGCGCGGCGGCGACGTGGCGGAACGTCCGGAACGCCTCGTCGGCGGCGGCGAGCGCGGCCTTGCCGTCCTCGATCGTGGCATCGGCGACCTCGACGAGCGTCTCGCCGGTGGCCGGATCCTCGACCGGAAGGGTCCCGCCGCCCGTCGCGTCGCGCCACTCGCCGCCGATGAACAGCTGGGTCGGCACGGCATCCAGGACGGCCTGCTCGGCACTGGCGGTGATCGTCGTCATGAGCCGAGGATACCCCGGTTTCCAGGCTCCCAACCGGCGCGGGCGGCCGTGGTGGTTCGTACTCTCCGGAGGGACCCATGTTCCGGGCTCTCGCCACATTCGCCGCCTCCGTCAGCCTGCTCGCCGCCGCCCCCGCCGCGAGTGGGGCGTCGACGCTCGTCATCACCGGAGCCGGATTCGGGCACGGCATCGGGATGAGCCAGTACGGGGCGCTCGGCTACGCCCAGCACGGCTGGAAGGCGCCGGCGATCCTCGGCGCACTACTACACCGGCACGACCCTCGGGCGCGTCGGAGCGGCGCAGACCGTGCGCGTGCTGCTGCAGTCCGGACGCACGTCCTACAAGCTGCGCGGCGCCTCCGACGTCAACGGCAGTCCGCTCGACCCGGCGAAGACGTACACCGTGACGAGCGGCGGCACCGGCGTCGTGATCCAGGCCTCCGGAGCGCACAGCGCCCAGACCGCCGCGCCGCCGCTGCGCGTGAGCGCCCCCTCAGGCGGCGCCGTGACGCTCGAGGGCCCGGCGTCGAACGGGATCAGCGGCGGGAGCTACCGGGGGGCGATCGAGTTCCGCCCGACCGGCGTGTTCGGGCTCTCGGCGATCAATGCGGTCAGCCTCGAGAGCTACGTCGCGGGCGTGATCTCGGCGGAGGTCCCGGCCTCGTGGCCGGGCGAGGCGCTGCGTGCCCAGGCGATCGCCGCACGCACCTACGCGATCACGACCAACGCCGGCGGCGCGCAGGGCTTCACGCAGTACGCGGACACGCGCTCGCAGATGTACCGGGGCGTGCCGCGCGGAGACCGTCAGCACGAGCGCCGCGGCGCGCGACACCGCCGGGCTGGTCGTCACCTACGCCGGGAATCCGGTCACGACCTACTTCTTCTCCAGCTCCGGCGGGCGCACCGAGAACGTCGAGAACTCGTTCGTCGGCAGCGACCCGAAGCCGTGGCTCAAGAGCGTGCTGGACCCGTACGACACGGTCGTCGCCGTACCACCGCTGGCCGACCGTGCGCATGACGCTGACGCAGGCGACCGCGAAGCTCGGCGGCGCTCGTGAAGGGGCGGCTGAAGACGATCCGCGTGCTGAAGCGCGGCGTCTCGCCGCGCATCGTCCGCGCGCAGGTCGTCGGGACGCGCGGAACCACCGACGTGACCGGCCCGCAGCTGCGCAAGGCGTTCGGCCTGCGCGACTCGTGGATCCATTTCCGGGTCGTGAAGACCCCGGCGCGCAGCGGACGCAGCGTCGGCGCGGTGGTCAGCGGCGCGCTGGGCGGGTTCTCCGCGCTGTAGCCGGGAGGCGCCTCAGCCGGTGAACGCGCGCGCCAGCGACTCGGCGACGCAGACCGGCTTGTCGGAGCCCTCGCGCTCGAACGTCTGCGTGACCGTGAACTGCACGCCGCCGGGCACGTCGTCGACCTTCGCCAGCGTCGCGCGCATCCGCACCCGCGAGCCGATCGGCAGGGGCGCGGGGAACCGCACGCGGTCATACCCGTAGTTGACGCCGAACGCGAAGCCCTGCAGGTCCATGATCTCGTAGGAGAACCTCGGGCCGAGCGAGAGCGTGAACAGCCCGTGCGCGATCGTGCCGCCGAACGGGGTCTCCTTCGCTCGCTCGACGTCCACGTGGATCCACTGGAAGTCCTCGGTGACCTCGGCGAACTGGTTGACGGCCTCCTGCGTCACCTCGTACCAGGAGCTCACGCCCAGTTCCTGGCCGACCTGGGCCTTCAGCTCGTCAATGCCGGTGATCGTCGTCATGGCGCGAAGCCTATGACAGCGACGGGCGTCAGGCGCGAGCAGCGAAGTACTCGGCGTCGAGTTCGCCGAGCGGCGTCGACGGCGGCAGCGCCGCGATGTACTCCAGCGCGAGCGTGCCCCAGTCGCCACCGGCGCGCAGTTCGCCCAGGACGGCGAACAGCAGCCCCTCCATGCGCCGGATCAGCAGCGCCTGCGGCGGCAGGGTCTGCTTGCGCATGTAGTCGAAGTACTCCGAGCGCGGCGAGCTGCCGACCTCGATCAGGTTGCGGACGTACTCCGGATCCAGGCGGCGATAGCCGGTCGTGAAGTACCACTCGCCCGCCGTCCTGAGCTGCTCCAGGATGCGCTCGGGGTGGAAGTCGTCCGGGTCGGGCAGGTAGCCGAGCTCCGACATCCGGCGGTGGACCTCGTCGCCGTCGCCGTCGATCACCGCGCGGGCGAGCGCCTGCTCGCCCTCGAGGTAGTCCTTGTCGACGCGGCGGATCAGCCCGAAGTCCAGGAAGCAGACGCGGCCGTCGTCGCACAGCAGGTAGTTCCCGGGGTGCGGGTCGCCGGCGGCGATGCGCTCGCGTTCGAGCAGGCCGTAGAAGAAGCGGAACGCGATCTCGGCGAAGCGGTCGCGCTCGGCGTCGCCGAGCTTCTTGACGTGCGTGAAGTCGCGCCCGTCGACGAACTCGGTCACGAGCACGCGGCGCGCCGACAGCTCGCCGTGGACCTTCGGGATCAGGACGAACGGATGGCCGCGGTAGGCGCGCGCGACCTGGCGCTGGTTGGCCGCCTCGATCTCGTAGTCGAGCTCCTCGGAGATCCGCTCGCGCAGCTCCTTGAGCAGCGCCTTGACGTCCATGCCGGGCGCCATGCGCTTGAGCAGCGGGATCAGCGCCTGGATGTTGCGCATGTCGGTCTCGACCGCCTCGGCGACGCCCGGGTACTGGACCTTGACGGCGACGTCGTCGCCGTCGTGCGTCGTCGCGCGATAGACCTGCCCGATCGAGGCGGCGGCGATCGGCGTCTCGTCGAACTCGGCGAAGAACTCGGAGATCGGCCCATCGAGATCCTTCTCGAGGACCTTCTTCATGTCCTTGAACGGCGACCTGCGGGGCCGAGTCGCGCAGCGCGGCGAGACGCTCCTTGAACTCCTCGCGCTCGCCCTCCGGGATCAGGTCGAAGTCGACGGTCGAGAGGACCTGGCCGAGCTTCATGGCCGCGCCCTTCATCTGGCCGAGCTGCTTGACGAGCTGGTCGGCGAGGTCCATCGCTCGAGCGCCGGTGGCGGCCTGCGCCTTCTCGTCGGAGCGCATCCGGTTCGCCGCGTTCGTCGCCGGCCCACTTCGCACTCTGCGAGCCCACGAGCGAGCCGAACTTCGCCGTGCGTGCGACGCGCGACGTGGGGACCTTCTTCGTGTTCTTGTTCTCAGCCATGGACCAGAGGGGTACGGGCGCGACGCAGTGCAGGTATCACGGTATCGGCACGCGCTGAGGCCCTGGCCGCAAACGGACGCTCAGACCGCGGTGCTGCCGGCCGCGCTCAGCAGCCCGAGCACCTCGTCGGCTCCCGCGGCGAGCGGCGAGGCGACGTGCCCGTCGGCACTGATGCGCACCGCCATCGGCGTTCCGTGGGCGTCGAAGAGGTCGGCGACGGCACGCCCCGTGTCGCGCGCCAGCGGTGCGGCGAAGCCCTCGTCGCGCAGCTCCTCGTCGCTGCCGTCGGTGGCGACGATCACCAGGCCGGGAGCATGCGGACGGCGCTCGCGCTCCCACGCGACGACGTCGTCGTGCAGGGAGCGGCAGTACCCACAGCCCGGGTTCCAGAACAGGACGACCGTCTCGCCGCCGGGACGATCGAGTGCGACCTGCGCGCCGTCGAGCGTCGTGAGCGTGATGGGCGAGAGCTCGGCGCCGACCGCCAGGCCGGGCGCACGCTCGCGCTCCAGGCCGGCCTCGAGCAGCCGCTCGACGTCGTCCCGGCCTTCGGCGACGAACGGGAGCCGCCCGCCGTCGGCGGCGATGAGCACCGCGCCCGGCGTGGCCGGTGACCCGAAGCGGTCGGCGACCTCACGGTCGCTGTCGAGCAGCACGTTCCTCAGGCCCAGTTGCCGTGCCTCCGCGCGAACGACATCCGGATCGCCGGACGCGGCGACCGCGATCGTCAGCAGCCCGTCGTGCTCACGCTGCCACCTCGCGACGTCCGGCAGCAGCTCGCGGCACGGCCCGCAGTCCGCGGAGGTGAACAGCACGAGCGCGGGGCTTCCCGGGGCGAGGAGGTCGTCGAGGCTGAGCTCGCCTCCCGGCCGCCGCCGGCGCGCTGAACGCCGGGGCCGGCATCGGCGGCTCGTGATGGTCGACGGCGAAGCCCGCGAGCGGGTCGTCGTCCACCGCGAGGCCCGCGCGCGCCAGCGTGGCCTCGAGGCGCTCGACGCGCAGCAGCAGCCGCCCGTGCGAGCGGATCGCGCTGATCAGCGCCCAGGCGACGACGCCGAGGACCAGCAGCGCGGCGACGGCGACGAGCAGCCACGGCAGCGCTCCGGAGGAGACGGCGCCCCAGCCCTCGTCCGGGCCCGCGACGAGCACGAGCACCGCCAGCGCCGCAAGGACCGCGTTGCGGGCGAGGGTGCGCCACGAGGCGGGCTGCGAGCTGATCTGCCCGAAGCAGTGGCAGTCCGGTGCCTCGCCGCGCGCCAGCACGCGGGCGACGGCGATCGAGAACACCGCGAGCAGGACGAGCGACACCACCGCCCCGGCCACCGCGGTCGCGTCGATCAGCAGCAGCGCCGCGGCGGTCAGCTCGAGCGCGGGGAGCACCAGCGCGAGCGTGCCGGCCAGCGCGGCGGGTGCGCCGAAGTCGCGCATCGCCTGCCGGGTTCCCGCCCCGTCGCGCAGCTTGCCCAGCGCCGCGACCAGGAAGATCGCCGCGAGGACGATGCGCGCGAGAAGGACGACGGGGCTCATGGTCGTGCTGCAGAACCTACCCGCGCCCACCGGCCACGGAAGTGCTGGACGGCAGGGGTAGATTCCAGCCGATGCCCGCGCCGCTGCTCGTCGTCGACACCCCCTCGCTGCTGTACCGCGGCTTCTTCGCCCTGCCGAAGTCGATCACCGGATCGGACGGGCAGCCCGTCAACGCGCTGCTGGGCACGGCGAACCTGATCCTCCAGGTCGTCGAGCAGCACGACCCGCGCGCCACCGTCCTGTGCTTCGGCGCCGAGGCGGGCGCGTACCGGGTCGCCGGCTACCCCGCCTATCACGCGGACCGCCCGCCGATGCCCGACCTGCTCGTGCCCCAATGGGACGACGCGCCCGCGTTCTTCTCGGCGTTCGCCTGGACGATCCTGCACGCGGGCGACCTCGAGGCCGACGACCTGCTCGGCTCGCTCGCCCACGCCGAGAGCGCCGCCGGCGGCTCGACGCTGCTGTTCACCGGCGACCGCGACATGTTCCAGTGCGTGACCGACCGCGTCCACGTGCTGTTCCCCGGCAAGGGCGGGCCCGACGAGCTGGGCCCGGACGAGGTGCGCGCACGCTACGGCGTCGAGCCCGGCGCAGGTGCCCGACCTGATCGCGCTGCGCGGCGACCCGTCGGACGGGCTTCCCGGTGCGAAGGGCATCGGCGAGAAGGGAGCCGCCGCGCTGCTGCAGCGCTTCGGGACGCTCGAGGGTGTGCTTGCGGCGGCGGCGGACCCGAAGACCGACATGACGCCGCGCATGCGCGGGGCGCTGACCGAGCAATCCGGACCTGCTGCGCACGTTCCTCGACATCGCGACGCTGCGGCCGATCGAGGTGGAGCTGCCGGCGGACGCACCGCTGGATCGGGAAGCCGCCTCGGCGGCGGCGAGCGAGCGCGGGATGGGCAGACTGGCGGAGAGGCTTCAGGCTCGCTGATACTCAGCTGATGCGCGACCTCCTCCAAGCCGCGGCCGATCACGCCGCGAACCACCTCGAGGATCTGGACGAGCGCGCGGTCGCGCCGGCTGCGACATACGCGGACATGATGGAGGCCTTCGCGGGCCCTCTGCCCGAGAACGGCACCGCCCCGCGCGACGTGCTCGACGCGCTCGCACGCGACGCGGCGCCCGGCCTCACGGCGATGAACCACCCGCGCTACTTCGGGTTCGTCATCGGCGGCACGCTCCCGGCGGCGCTGACGGCCGACTGGATGGTCTCGACCTGGGATCAGAACGCCGGCCTCGCGCTGCCCACACCGGCGGTCGCGGCGATCGAAGAGGTCGCCGGCGGGCTGGGTGCTGGACGTCCTCGGCCTGCCCGCCGATGCCTCGTTCGCGTTCGTGACCGGCTGCCAGATGGCACACGCGACCTGCCTCGCCGCCGCCCGCAACCGTGTTCTGCACGACGCGGGATGGGATGTCGAGCGCGACGGGTTGATCGGCGCGCCGCGGATCAGGCTGCTCGCCGGCGAAGAACGTCACGCGACCGTCGACAGGGCTCTGCGCCTGCTCGGCATGGGAACGGCGTGCATCGAGACGGTGGCCGTCGACGAGTCCGGGGCGATGGACGCGGACGCCCTGGACGCGGCGCTTCGGGACACCCGCGGGCCCCTCGATCGTCTGCGCGCAGGCGGGAAACGTCAACACGGGTGCCGTCGACCCGCTCGACCGCGTCGCCGACCTCGCGACAGCGGCGGGCGCGTGGCTGCACGTCGACGGCGCGTTCGGCCTCTGGGGCGCGGCGAGCTCGGCGCAGCGTCCGGCCCTCGCCGGCATCGACCGGGCCGACTCCTGGGCGACCGATGGCCACAAATGGCTGAACGTGCCCTACGACTGCGGGATCGCGATCGTCGCCGACCGCGACGCCCACCGCGCGTCGATGGGCACGTCGGCGAGCTACCTGCAGCAGGCCGGCGATCAGGACGAACTGCGTGACCCGGTCGACTGGACGCCGGAGTTCTCCACGCCGCGCGCGCGGCGTGCCCGTCTACGCGGCGCTGCGGCAGCTCGGCCGCTCGGGGTCGCCGAAGCTCGTCGACCGATTGTGCGACGGCGCCGCGCGCTTTGCGCAGCTGCTCGCTCGACGAGCCCGGCGTCGAGGTGCTCGCGACGCGGGCTCAACCAGACGCTCGTGCGGATTCTCACCGGACATCGACGCCGACGCGGTCGTCGCCCGCCTGGCGCAGGACGGCACGTGCGTGATGACGGCTACGACGTGGCGCGGGCGGCGCTGCATGCGGATCTCGGTGTGCAACTGGAAGACCGGCGCGGGTGACGTGGACCGATCCGTTGTGGCGATTCGGGCTGCTCGCTCGCTGAGCTTGGGTGGGCGCCTTGAGAGTCATCACGCAGGCTCTGGCTGCGGCTGCTCGCTGAGCTTGGGTGGGCGCCTTGAGAGTCATCACGACGCCCTCGGCGTCGTGTCCTGGCAGGGGCCGTTACCTACGGCGTGAACTTCACGGTGATCACGTCGCCGTCCTGCATCACGTAGTCGCGACCCTCGACCCGCAGCGTGCCGCGATCGCGCGCGCCGGCGTAGCCGCCGGCGTCGACGAGCTCGTCGCAGCCGACGATCTCGGCGCGCACGAAGCCCTTCTGGATGTCGCCGTGGATCTCGCCGGCGGCGTGCCAGGCGGTCAGGCCGCGGCGCAGGTGCCAGCACTGGGCCGGCTTGTCCTCGCCGGCGGCGAAGAACGCGATCAGGTCGAGCAGCTCGAACGCGCCGCGCACGACGCGGCCCAGGCCGGACTCGCCGACGCCGAGGTCGGCGCGCATCGCGGCGGCATCCTCGTCGTCGAGCTCGCTCAGCTCGGCCTCGATGCGCGAGGACACCGCGACGGCGCCGGCGCCCTGGCTCGCCGCGTGCTCGGCGACCGCCGCGGGCACCTCCTCGGAGCCCTCGTCGACGTTGGCGACGAACAGCACCGGCTTGGCGGTCAGCGGCTGCAGGCAGCCGCGCCGCGTCCGGCGCCTCGTCGGGCACCGGCACCGTCCGCGCGGGGCGGCCGGCCTGCAGCGCCTCGATCAGGTCGCGCAGCCACTGCTCCTCGGCGATCGCGTGCTTGTCGCCGCCGCGCGCCTCGCGCGACGACGCGGCTGTGCCGGCGCTCGGCCTGCTCGAGGTCGGCGTAGATCAGCTCGGTCTCGATCGTGTCGATGTCGCGCGCCGGGTCGACGCTGCCCTCGGAGTGGATGACGTTCTCGTCGACGTGCGCGCGCACGACGTGGACGATCGCGTCGGTCTCGCGGATGTTCGCCAGGAACTGGTTGCCCAGGCCCTCGCCCTTCGAGCGCGCCGGCGACGAGGCCGGCGATGTCGTGGAAGGCGATCGTGTCCCACACGATCTCCGACGCGCCGACGACCTCCGCGACGCGCACGAGGCGCTCGTCGTGCACGGGCACGACGGCGACGTTCGGCTCGATCGTCGTGAACGGGTAGTTCGCGGCCTCGGCGCCCGCCTTGGTCAGCGCGTTGAAGAGTGACGACTTGCCCGCGTTGGGCATGCCGACGATGCCGACTTTCACCCGAGGCCGAACCCGACGCGATGCTCCTCGCTCTCGGAGCGCACGTAGACGACCTGCGACAGATTCACCCGCACCGGGCCGTCCGCATCGTCGAGGTCGTGCCAGCCGGCCGCGGCGAGCGCGTCGAGCAGATCCTTGCGCCCCTTCTCGGTGAGCTTCAGCGACAGCGCGCCGCCGCCTTCGAACCCGACGATGACCCGGTCGCGGGCTTCGTTGTCCTTCGCCATGTCAGTGTGCCTCCGCGGGCTGAACGATCTCGGTGAGCACGCCGCCGGTGCTCTTGGGATGTGCGAACGCGACGAGCGACCCGCGGATGCCGACCCGCGGGGACTCGTCGATCAGCCGGACGCCCTGCGCCTTCAGGGTCTCCAGCGCGGCATCGATGTCGGGCACCTGGTAGGCGACGTGGTGGATGCCCGCACCCCGCTTGTCGAGGTACTTGCCGACCGGGGTGTCCGGGCCGAGCGGCTGGAGCAGCTCGACGTGGTTCTCGCCGACGTCGAGCAGCACGGCCTCGACGCCCTGGCTCTCGACCACCTCGCGGTGCACGAGCTCCATGCCGAAGGCGGCCTGGTAGAGCGCGAGCGCGTCGTCGATGTTCTCGACGGCGACTCCGATGTGATCGATGCGGGCGAACATGCCCGCCGGAGTCTACGAAGGCGGGCGCTTCGTCGCCGCGGCGACGCGCAGGTTCGGCATCGGCGGACGGCGGTCGATGCGCGGAACGCCCTCCATGATCTTGTCGATGTCGGGCGCGCTCGAGCACCTCGCGCTCGAGCAGCGCCTGGGCGAACTCCTCGAGCTTGTCGCGGCGCTCGGTGATCAGCCGGTGCGCGTGCGCGTAGGCCTCGAAGGCCAGCGCCTGCTGCTCCTCGTCGCGGATGCGCCGCGAGACCTCCGAGAGCTGGCTGGGGTCGATGAACGTCCGCGACACCGAGTCCGAGGTGCCCATCCCGTAGTCGTGCACCATCGCGTTCGTGATGTCGGCGACGCGCTGCAGGTCGTTCGCCGCGCCCGTGGTGACCGCGCCGAAGACGATCTGCTCGGCGACGCGACCGCCGAGCAGCACCGTCATCTGGTCGATCAGCTCCTCGCGCGTCTTCAGGTAGCTGTCCTCGTCCGGCACGTTCATGACGTAGCCGAGCGCCTGCCCGCGCGGGACGATCGAGATCTTGTGCACGTGGTCGGCGGTGATCAGCAGCTCGCGCGTCAGCGCGTGGCCGGCCTCGTGGTAGGCGACGACCTCGCGCTCGTGCTGGTTGAGCGTCGTGGAGGACTGCACGCCGGCGACGACGCGCTCGAGCGCCTGGTCGAAGTCGCGCATCGAGAGCGCCGATGTCCTTGCGCCGCGCGCAGTGGATCGCGGCCTCGTTGGCGAGGTTCGCCAGGTCGGCGCCGGTCAGCCCGCTGGTCTGCTGGGCGACGACGTCGAGGTCGACGTCCGGGCCGAGCGGCTTCGTGCGGGTGTGGACGTCGAGGATCGCGCGGCGCCCGCCGACGTCCGGCGGGCTGACGAACACCTGGCGGTCGAAGCGGCCCGGGCGCAGCAGCGCGGGGTCGAGCTTCTCGAGCAGGTTCGAGGCCGCCATCACGACGACCTGGTCGGAGGAGGCGAAGCCGTCCATCTCGACGAGCAGCTGGTTGAGGGTCTGCTCGCGCTCGGAGTTGTTGTCGCTGCCGCGGCGCGCGCCGACGGCGTCGAGCTCGTCGATGAAGATGACCGCGGGCTCGTGCTTGCGCGCCTCGTCGAACAGGCGCCGGATGCGCGCGGCGCCCAGGCCGGCGAACATCTCGACGAACGAGGAGGCGGACTGCGAGAAGAACTGCGCGCCCGACTCGTGCGCGACGGCCTTGGCGAGCAGCGTCTTGCCCGTGCCCGGCGGCCCGTGCAGCAGCACGCCCTGGGGCACCTTCGCGCCGAGCTTGTTGAACGGCCTGGGGTCGCGCAGGAACTCGACGACCTCGATCAGCTCGGCCTTCGCCTCGTCGACGCCGGCGATGTCCTCCCAGCCGACCTCGAGGTTGGCCTGCGGCTTGATCTGCACCGGCTTCGTGCGCGGCATCAGCTTCAGGCTCTTCCAGAGCACGAAGATCAGCGCGAGCATGAAGACGATCCCGACGAACCCGGTCCAGTTCGTCCCGAACTCCTGCAGGCGGTCCGTCAGGCCCGGCGGCGGCGGAGCCGGCTGGAGCTGTGCCTGGCGCAGCGCGGTGTCCAGCTGGTCGAAGGCGACGAGCAGCTGAGCCTTGGGCGCGGTCGGGTCGGCAGCCGGGGTCACGGCGGCCAGGAGCGTCGGGAGCATTCCAGTCACTATCGGCAGACTGACACGTTCCTGCAGCGATTTCGCCGTCCGAAGCGAGATCAGCCCAGCAGCTCGAGCGTGATCTCGCGGAACGCCGCGCGGCGAACGCCGAGGTCGCGCACGTCGATCCGCTCGTCCGGAGCGTGGATCAGCGGCCACATGTCGTAGAGGCTGGCGTGCCGCATCGGGAAGAACCCATAGGCGACGCACTCCGGGAAGGCGTCGCGGAACGTCCGCGAATCGGTGAACGCCGGGAGCATCAGGGGAACGACGCGGCCCTCCGGATCCTCGCGGCCCATGAAGCCGCGGATCGCGTCCATCAGCGGCGAGTCGACCGGCGAGCCGTTGCCGATGACGCGTCTCGGTGAACTCGAGGTCGTAGCCGTCCGGGCCGAGGACCTCGGCGACCCGCCGGCGCACCACGTCCTCGCCGAGGCCCGGCGGCGTGCGGCAGTCCACGCCGATCGTCGCGCGCGAGGGGATCACGTTGAGCTTCTCCGAGCCGCTGGCCTGCGTCGGCGCGAGCGTGACGCCGAGCATCGGCTCGACGAACAGCGGCAGGAGCGGGTCCTTCGCGCGGAGCGCCTCGAGCGCGGCCGCGCCGTCGGTCGTGTCGAAGCCCGAGGTCGCGCAGCAGCGCGAGCGGCCCCTCGGTCATGTCGAAGTGCGGGCTGGGCGTCGGCCATCGCCTGCAGCAGCGGCGCGAGCTTCAGCAGCGCGTTGTCGCCGATGCGCGGGTTGCTCGCGTGGCCCGCCTGCGCCGTGCGTCGTCAGCTTGAAGCGGTGGACGCCCTTCTCGGCGACGCAGACGCCGTACAGGCGCCCGCCGTCGTACGGGATGTACGCGCCGGCACCCTCGTTGAGCAGGAAGTCGCAGCGCACGAGGTCGGGGTGGTTCTCGGTGAGCCAGATCGCGCCCTCGGCGCCGCCGACCTCCTCGTCGACGACCGCGACGATCAGCAGGTCGCCGCGCGCCGGGCGCCAGCCCTTCGCGCGCGAGCGAGACGCCGGCGGCGACCTCGGCCGCCGTCTGCGACTTCATGTCGAGCGCGCCGCGGCCCCACAGCTCGCCGTCGATCACGTCGCCGCACCACGGGTCGTGCTGCCACTCGCCCGCGTGCGCGAGCACCGTGTCGACGTGGGAGAGCAGGCACAGCGTCGGGCCGTCGGCCTTGCCGCGCAGGCGGGCGACGAGATTCGGGCGCTCCTCGAGCCGCCCGACGAGCGTCACCTCGAAGCCGGCGTCGCGCAGCGTCGCGGCGAGCTCCTCCTGCGCAGGACGCTCGTTGCCCGGAGGGTTGACGGTGTTGTGCCGGATGAGCCGCGAGAGCAGCGCGGTCGCCTCCGTCTGCAGGTCGGGCATGCGCCGATGCTACCCGCGGACCCTGTGACACGATCCCGCGCGGGATGACGCGACAGGCGGGGCTCGGCGACGTGGCGCGGGAGTGGGGGCGCCTCGGCGTCGTCGGCTTCGGCGGGCCTCCGGCGCACGTCGCGCTGCTGCGCGAGCTCTGCGTCGAGCGCCGCGGATGGCTCGACGCAGCCGAGTTCGAGGACGCCAACGCCGCCTGCCAGCTGCTTCCCGGCCCGGCATCGACCCAGCTCGCGATCTACTGCGCGCGCCGCGTCGCCGGCATCCCCGGCGGGCTGGTCGGCGGCCTCGCGTTCATCCTCCCGGGCCTCGTCGCGATCATCGTGCTCGCCGCCCTGACGCTGCGCTCGGCGCCGCCGGACTGGGCGCGCGGGATCGAAGCCGGCGCCGGCGCCGCGGTCCTCGCGGTGGTCCTGAAGGTCGGCTACGACCTGGCGCGGACGAGCCTGCGGCCGCACGCCGGGCTTCCGGCTGGGTCGGGCCGTCCTGTGCCTGCCGATCGGCGCGGTCGTGACCGATCGTCTCCGGACGCGGGGGTCGTGATCGCGCTGCTGGCCTGCGGCCTCGCCGAGCTCGTGATCCGGCGACGGCCGACCGGCCGCGCTGCCGTCGCTGCTCACCCCCGGCGGCGCTGGTGATCCTCGCCACCGGGCTGGCGACGACGCCCGCGCTCGCATGGACGGCGCTGAAGGTCGGCGCGCTCTCCTACGGCGGCGGCTTCGTGATCATCCCGATCATGCAGGCCGACGCCGTCGACACCTACCACTGGATGACGAGCACGGAGTTCCTCAACGCCGTGGCGCTCGGGCAGATCACGCCCGGTCCCGTCACGCAGACCGTCGCGGTCGTCGGCTACGCCGCCGCCGGGCTGGGGGGCGCGATCCTGGCATCGGTGATGGCGTTTGCGCCGTCCTTCGTGTTCGTCCTGTGCGGCTTTCGCGGCTTCCACGCCCTGCGCGGGAACGCGTCGGCGCGAGCGTTCCTCGACGGCGCCGGGCCGGCGGCGATCGGCGCGATCTTCGGCGCGTTCGTCCCGCTGGCCGGCGGGGTCGACCTCGCGTGGCAGTGGGCGATCGCAGCGATCGCGGGCGTGCTGCTGTTCGCCGTGCGGCTGAGCGTCGTTGCGACGATCCTGATGGCGGCCGCCGCCGGCGCCCTGATCGCGCTCGCCGGGGCGCCGCTTCCCTGACCTGCATACTCCGCTCGTGGACCAGCTCTTCGATCCGCCGGACGAGCCGACCCGCCGGGACTCCGCCGGCGCCGCGGACGCGCCGCTCGCCGCCCGCCTGCGGCCGGCCTCGCTGGACGAGGTGGTCGGCCAGGAGCACCTGCTCGGCCGAGGGGACCGCGCTGCGCGTCGCGATCGAGAAGGGCCGCCCGCACTCGATGGTGCTCTACGGGCCGCCGGGATCGGGCAAGACGACGATCGCCCGGATCGTGGCCGAGAGCGCCGATGCGGCCTTCGAGGAGCTGAGCGCCGTCGAGGCGGGCCGCGCGGAGGTTCGCGGCGTGATCGAGCGCGCGGCGCACCGCCGCGACTCGCGCCAGGAGCGCACGGTGCTGTTCCTCGACGAGATCCACCGCTTCAACAAGGCCCAGCAGGACGTTCTGCTTCCCGCCGTCGAGGAGGGCCTGATCACGCTGATCGGCGCGACGACGGAGAACCCGTACTTCGAGGTCAACGCCGCGCTGCTCTCGCGCACGCAGGTCTACGAGCTGCACGTGCTGACCGCGCAGGACATCGAGGGGCTGCTGCGCCGGGCGATCACCGCCGGCGAGGTCGGCGACGCGACCGTCCAGGACGAGGCGATCGTCTTCCTCGCCGCGCGCTGCGGCGGCGACGCGCGCACGGCGCTGCAGGCGCTCGAGCTGGCCTGCGCGACCGTCGACGCCGGCGCGCCCGTGACGCTCGAGGTCGCCGAGGACGCGCTGCAGCGGCGCGCGGTGCGCTTCGACAAGAAGGGCGACCAGCACTACGACACGATCTCCGCGTGGATCAAGGCCACGCGCGGCTCCGATCCCGACGCCTCGCTCTACTACCTCGCCGTGATGCTCGAGGGCGGCGAGGACCCGCGCTTCATCGCGCGCCGGATGGTGATCCTGGCGAGCGAGGACATCGGCAACGCCGACCCGCGCGCACTGCAGATCGCGGTCGCCGCCGCGTCCGCGGTGGAGCACGTGGGCATGCCCGAATGCGTGCACGCGCTCTCCCAGGCGGCCATCTTCCTGTCGCTCGCGCCGAAGTCCAAGGAGGCCTACCACGCGATCGCCCGCGCCCGCCAGGCGGTGCGCGACAGCGGCGCGCAGACGCCGCCCGCCTACCTGCGCAGCGCCTCCTACCCGGGCGCCGACAAGCTCGGGCGCGGCTCGGGATACGAGGACCCGCACGGACAGCCGGGGCATCTGAGCGGGCAGGAGCTGCTGCCGGACGGGCTCGTCGGCCAGCGCTTCTACCGCCCCGACGACGCGGAGGCCGCGATGCGCGATCGCCTCGAGGCGATCCGCCGCGCCCGCGGGCGCGAGGGATAATCGGCTCGATGGCCGATTCCCGCACCGCCGAGGCCTCGCCGCCGATCGAGTCGCGCAGCCCCGCCGGGGGCGTCCTGCTGGGATCCGTGCCGCGAGCGACGCGCCGTGACGTCGGCGCCGCCGTCGACCGCGCCTCCGAGGTCCAGCGACTCTGGGCGATGCTGCGCCTGCAGGACCGTGCGCGCTACATGGCGCGTGCCGCGCAGGCCGTGATCGACGAGTTCGACGAGCTGCTCGTCGCTGATCTCGCGCGAGCAGGGCCGCCCGCGCGCCGAGGTCGAGCTGATGGAGCTGCTGCCCGCGGTCGAGACGCTGCAGTGGCTCGCCGAGCGCGGTCCGCGGCATCCTCGAGGGCGAGCGGATCGGGTTCTCGCGCACGCAGCATCCGGTCAAGCGCGGTCGCTGGACCTACGAGCCGCTCGGCGTGATCGCCGTCCTGGGCCCGGCGGCCGAGCCGTTCGCCACCCCGCTCGGCGACGTGGCGGTGGCGCTGATGGCCGGGAACGGCGTGGTCTTCAAGCCGTCGCCGCACGCGGCGCTGGCCGGAGAGCGGATCGCCGCGCGTGTTCGCACGGGCGGGCCTCCCGGAGGGCCTGCTGCGCGTGATGCACGGCTATGCCGACGTCGGCGGCGCGCTCGTCGAGGCGCCCGTCGCGCAGGTGCGCTTCACCGGCAGCGCACGCGCCGGGCGGGTCGTGGCCGAGGCGTGCGCGCGGGAGCTCAAGCGCAGCGTCCTGGACCTCGGCGGCGATGACGCGATGCTCGTGCTGGCCGACGCGAACGTCGCGCGTGCGGCGCGCGGAGGCGCATGGGCGGCGTTCGCCAACGCGGGCCAGTCCGGCGGCAGCGTCGGCCGGGCGATCTGCGTGCACAAGGTCAACGACCGGTTCCTGGGGTCGATCGTCGCGATCGCCGGCGCGCTGCGCGTCGGCGACCCGGCCGACCCGGCGACCGAGGTCGGCCCGCTCGTCTCCGCCCAGCGTCTCGACGTCCTGCGTCGAGCTCATCGACGACGCCGTCGCCGCCGGCGCGACACTGCACTGCGGGGGGCCGGTGACCGTTCCCGGCGTCTCGGGAGCGTTCTTCGCACCCGCCGTCCTGACCGGCGTCGAGCCGGGGATGCGGCTCTGGCGCGAGGAGGCTCCCGGCCCGGTGCTCGTCGTCCACGAGGCCGGCAGCGAGGAGGAGGCGATCCGCCTGGCGAATGCGTCGGCGCTCGGGCTGGGCGCCTCGATCTGGACGGCCGACCGCTTCAAGGGCCGGCGGATCGCTCGCGAGCTGCACGTCGGGATGGTGTGGATGAACGACCACCTCGTGGCCCGCAGCGCTCCGCAGGTCCCGTGGGGCGGCGTGAAGGGCTCGGGCATCGGCCGCGCGCGCGGCGCGATCGCACTGCGGACGTGCGCCGAGCCGAAGGTCGTCACGTGGGATCCGCCGATCGGCCGGCCCGCCTGGTGGTTCCCCTACGACGCGGCGCTCGTCGGCGCCGCCCGGGCCGTCGTCGGGCTGCGCTCGGCGCGCGACAGCGATCGCGAGCAGGCGCTGAAGCATGGGTCGGCGGCGCTCGCGAAGGTCGCGGGCCGCTGGGTCCGCACGCTGCGCAGCGGCCGCTGACCATGCCGCGCGTCGACTACGAGCAGCACGGACGGACCTACGCGCAGCACCGGCGCCCCGACCCGCGCATCGCCGCGCGGATCCACGCCGCGCTGGGCGACGCCCGCACGGTCGTCAACGTCGGCGCGGGCGCCGGCTCCTACGAGCCGCGAGGACCGCTGGGTGCTGGCCGTCGAGCCGAGCGCGACGATGCGGGCCCAGCGCCCCGCCGGCGCCGCGCCGGTGATCGCCGCGCGCGCCGAGGCGCTGCCGCTCGACGACGACGCGGTCGACGCCGCGATGGCCTGCGTGACGATCCACCACTGGGAGCCGCCGCAGGCGGGGCTGGCGGAGCTGCGACGCGTGGCGCGCGGCCCGGTCGTCGTCTTCACCTTCGACCTGACCGCCCTGCCCGCCTGGCAGAGGGAGTTCCTCGCCGAGGGGCTGGAGATCGAGCGACCGCGCTTCCCGTCGATCGAGGACGTCGTCGCGGCCTTGGGCGGTCGCACGCGGGTCGAGCGGATCGCGACGCCGGCGGACTGCACCGACGGGTTCTTCGAGGCGTTCTGGCGGCGCCCCGAGGCGCTGCTCGACCCCGCGGTGCGCAGCGCGCAGTCGATGTGGGCGGTGGTCGGCCCGGGCGTCGAGGAGCGGATCGTCGGCCGGCTCGCGCAGGCGCTGGAGTCCGGCGCGTGGGACGCCGAGCACGGGCATCTGCGCGCGCAGGAGAGCTTCGACGGCTCGCTGCGGCTCGTGATCTCCGAGCCGTAGGGCCCGAACCGCCCTAGTAGAAGCCGTGTCGCGCCAGCGGCTCGATCAGCTCGCGCTCCTCGTAGGAGAAGTGCGACAGCAGCGCGTCGGTGAGCAGGTCCATCGCCCGGTTCACCGCGTCGATCCCGTCATCCTGCGACGCGACGAGAGCGACGAGCGCCTGGTCGACCCGCTCGAGCAGATCGTGGATCTGCCGGTGCTCCTCCTCGAGGCGATCGATGACCGGTGCGAGCTGCTCGTCGCTGCGCCGCAGGTGCGGGAAGACGCTGCGGTCCTCGAGCATGTGGTGGTTCGTGACCGTGCGGCAGTACGTCTCGCAGAAGGTGCCGAGCGTCCAGTTGTTCTGGCGGATCGTCATGCGGTTGATGTACGAGCGCACGCTCGGTCGGGTTGGTGTTGCCCGCGGCGACCTGCTCGACGAGCCCGCGCAGGTGGGTCAGCTCGGCGCGCAGGTGATCGTGGACGTCGATGAGGTGCCGGCCGGCAGCCTGTTCCTGCGGGGTGTACGTGCGCGCGGGATCGGGCGCTGGGCCCTGCGGCCGAGAGGCCTCGTCCCAGGCCTGCTCGAGGCTGCAGCCGCCGCCCGTCGTCGGGTGTCGGCTCGGCCGCCAGCGGGGCGGGCACAGGCCCGGCCGGCGCCGAGCCTGGCGAGACCGGCGCCGGCTCGGGCTCGCTGCCGGCGGTGCCGCGCGCGGTGGCGACGAGCTCGCGCACGGCGGGCGCGACCTCCTCGGCGAAGCGGCGCACGTCGTCGGCGGAGGAGACGGACAGGATGTACGTGCTCATCCCGGTCGTCAGCGTCAGCTCCGCGAGCTGCTCGGACCACTCGTGCGGGCCGCCCTGCAGGAAGTCGCCGCCGCTGCCGAACGCCCCGTTGATGTTGAGCAGCCGCCGGATCTCGTCGGGCCGGCGGCCGGCGGCGGCGGCCGCCTCGTCGATCGCGGCGTTCATCGCCCGGGAGCGCGTCGATCTCGACGTAGCCCATGCTCGGCAGCCATCCGTCGGCCTTCGCCCCGGTCAGCGCCAGCATCCGGGGCTTGTAGGCGCCGAGCCAGATCTCGACGTCGTGGGCCGGCGCCGGACCGGGGTGGGCGCCCCAGATGTCGTAGTGCGTGCCGTGATGGCGAATCGAGCCGCCGTCGGCCGCCCACGTCGCACGGATCACGTCGATCGCCTCGGACAGCGCGTCGACGCCCTGGCCCGGTGTCAGCGCGGGGCCGCCGTTGGCGGCGATGGCGTCCCAGAACGCGCCGGAGCCGAGGCCGAGCTCGACGCGGCCGCCGCTGAGGATGTCGAGGCTCGCGACGCTGCGCGCGAGGACGACCGGTGGGCGCAGCGGCAGGTTGGCGACGTTCGGCGCGACGCGCACGTTGGTCGTCTGGGCCGCGACGACCGACAGCAGCGTCCAGGTGTCCAGGAACGTGGCCTGGTAGGGGTGATCCTGGAAGGTGACGAGGTCGAGGCCGAAGACGTCGGCCAGCCGCGCGAGCTCCAGCACCGTCCGCCGCCTCGTCCGCCGCGGGCCTGATGAAGACGCCGAACTGCAGGTCATGTCGGTAGTCGGCGATCGTCGGCCTCCTGCGTGTTCGTGACGGGGCTAGAAGCTCGGGTACTTCCCGATCGCGGCGTACGCCTCGAGGCTGAGCGACCCCTCGCCCGCAGGTGATCCACCACGTCGCCGGCGGGCTGGTGATGATCCGACAGCGCGTAACCGTACGTCACCTGGTGATGCAGAGCACCGAGGTCCGGAGCCTGCGTCGGATCAAGCCAGCGCGCCACGCCGCGCATGATGAGCTCGGCGTGTGAGCAGCTCATGCCCGCGGCCTGCGTCAACGTCACCTTCAGCGTGCCCGCCGCTCCCGTGAGCCTTCTGTTGCCGCAGGAGTGAGCGCCGACCTGCCTACCGCGCAGCTTGACCGTCAGCGGTCGCGCGGGATGGAGCTTCGGCGCCATCCGGGGCGACCATGGTCAGGCGGTAGCCGCCGACCGGCGCGGCGCCCGTGGTGAACACGAGCTCGAGGTCCGTGCCGACCTGCTCCGGCGTGATCTGGACCGTGCGGTGCTGATGGACGGCGCCGCGGCGCGGCGGCGCGGTGACGCCGATCAGCATCAGGCGCGCGCTGCCCGGCTCGCAGACGCGGTAGGTCACCTTCGCCGGATCACCGCGGAAGATGACGTGCGGACCGCGCAGCGACTGCGTGCAGGCGCTCGCGGCGCCCGGCGTGCGAGCGCCGGCACCGCGAACACCAGCGCGAGCAGCAGCGAGATCGCGTCCTCGAAGCCGTCGTGATGCACGGCCCACGAGTTCGCCACGTGCGTGAGATGCACATCGTTCACCGCGGCGAAGCGTAAGGCGCAGAAGGCAAAGCGCAGACAAAGTTTGTGGTTGGAGATCGCGGGAGTACGCTCGCCCGCAGATGGTCGCTGACTGAGCCGATCCGCTTGGCGCTCACCGATTCGATCGGTTGCTGTCTGACTGTGTGGGCTCTCCACCGGAGAGCACCCTGGACCAGCTGGGCGGCCTCACATGCAGCAACGTCGGATGTTCCGCCGGCTCGAGCGAGCAGCCTGCTGCGTGATCGTGTTCGGGGCCGGCGCCGCGATCGCGGCCCAGACCGCTTCGGCCGCCTCCAAGCTTCCGACCTACAGCTCGCCGGCCTACCACGGCGCCCACCCGATCCCGTCGCTGGCCCCGCCCGTCCCGCCCAGGCCGACGGTGCTCTCAGCCTCGGGGCGCTTTCCGAACGTGATGGTCGACACCGCCGGCACGTCGCACATCGTCTGGGTCGAGACGCCGGACAAGAGCGCCGACGTCATCCACTACTGCCGCCTGAAGCGGGCGGCGACGACCTGTGACAACCCGGCGGCGAGCCAGACGCTGACACCTCAGAAGGAGTACGGCGAGGGGGACGACCCGACGTTCAACGTCTCGACGGACGGCGCGCGGATCCTGCAGGTGGGCCAGGAGATCGTGATCCTCGACTACCGCTACCCGACGCGTCTACCTGAAGCCCGACGGATCGGACCAGTCCAAGACGGTGCTCGAATGGGTCAGCGAGGACGGCGGGAACAGCTTCACCGGCCCGGCGCTCGCCGGCGACCAGCCGATCAACGGCGGCGTCGTCGAGTTCGGACCCGACACGCATCCGACGATCCTGACGACGACGGACACCGTCACCGGTGGCACGTACGTGCAGGCGATCTCCCCCGGGCAGTACAGCGGCGACAGCGCGAACATCGGGGCCGGGGGCCCGGACCAGGCCTACAGCGGCAGCCTCGCGCTCGACGCGGGCCTCCCCGTCGCGGCCTTCTCCAACCTGCAGGACCAGTCGCTGATCAGGCGCTGGAGCGGCAGCGGCTCCCCGTCGGACGCCGCCACGTGGGGTCCGCCGCTGACCGTGCCCGGCGACGAGCCGAAGCTCGCCGGCGGCCCGAGCGGCCTGTTCCTCATGAATCGCCCCACCCCCAACAAGGCCTACGCGGTCCGGCGCATCAGCGGCGAGCGAGTCGGCGCACCCGTGAAGGCCACAGACGCCAACGACGCCGTACGCCGCGACTTCCTCCAGACGCCCTCCGGAGGCCTGATCGCCGCATGGGAGGCCCGCGCAGGGAAGCTCCCGGGCGTCGAGATGAGCACCTCGCGCGACGGGCTCGGCTGGTCGTCGCCCGCGCCGCTGATCGCCGCGCCGGACGCCGGGCAGATCAGCCTCGGCGCAGCCGGCGACGGTGGCGGCATCGCTGCGCTCAACCGCACGGGCGGGGTCAATGCGCCGGGTCAGATCGTCGCGCTCGCCTACGGGAAGCGCACGCCGACCGGCCAGCCGGGGATCCAGGGCATTCCCGGGGGCGGCGACCCGAGCCAGAAGACGAGCTGCACGTCCGTCAGCTTCGGGGCGGTCAAGGTCGACAGCACCGCCGGCTGCTTCCTGCACGGCACCGGCGCCGCCGCCAAGGAGGTCGTGAGCGACGGCGAGCTGAACATCAACGGCCTGCGCATCGTCCCCGACCCCGGCGTCCAGGTGCTCATCGACCCGAACACGCACGTGCTGCAGGACGACCGGTGCGGTCAGGGTCCTGCTCGTCGGCGACGGCATCACCGTCACCCTGTGGCACGGCGCGCTGCACGTCGAGCTGCCGCTCGCCGGCGCCGGGCAGACGCTGTTCAGCTTCAAGACGAGCGACTTCCCGGTCGACCTGGCCGGCTTCGGCATCGACGGCAACATCGACGTGATCCTCACGCCGAACGGCGTGCGGATCCCGATCGCGCTGAAGCTCCCGCCGTTCCTCGGCGACGTCCGGGGGAACGCGGTGCTGCTCGCCGACCAGCAGACGGGCCTGCACCTGACGTCGCTGCACATCCACATCGGCAACATCCTGCTCGGCCCGCTGCTCATCGACCACATCGATCTCGACTACTCCGGCGAGGGCGAGGTCTGGAAGGGCGACGGGAAGATCGTCTTCCCGCCCGCCGGTGCCGGCGGCACGCTCGCCGCCAGCGTCGAGTTCGACAACGGATCCTTCAAGCACGGAGGCCTCGTGTACGAGCCGCCGCCGCCGGGGATCGTCATCGGCCCGTTCGTCTACATCAACAGCATCGACGGTGAGCTCGACCTGAACCCGACCCACATCGGCGCCGGCGCGCGCATCGGCGCGGGCACGCCGGGCGTCGACGGCGTCTCCCCGGTGAACGTCGACGGCCACTTCGACATGACCTTCCCCTCCGCCCCGAAGCCCGCCGACTTCAAGATGAGCGGCGCGCTGTCGTTCTTCATCGTCCCGGTCGCCCGCGGCTACCTCGACTTCACGACCGACGGCTACGCGAGCTTCGGCGGCGAGGCCGACCTGAGCCTCGGGCCGCTGTTCATCGGCGGGACCACGGACGGGTTCGTCGATGCCACGAGCGGGCAGTTCGGCGCGTCGATCAGCGGAGACGTGGGGCTCCAGGTGTCCGCCTTCGGGCAGGACTTCAGCATCGGCCTGGGCATCGACGCGGCCGTCTCCAACGCCGGCTTCGCCGCGTGCGGCAAGCTCGACATCCCGGAGATCTTCCCGCCGTTCAAGACGATCCACGTGACCGGCGGCGTCGAGTTCCCGTGGAAGGACGTCGGCCCCGAGACGCTTGCCAACCCCATCCTGCTGCAGATCGCGCTGCTGACGCACATCCACGTCAGCGTCGCCGGGATCGGGAACGCGTGCACCACGGACGCCTACCGCGTGGCCCCCAGGCCGCCGGGCGCCGCAGCCTCCCAGGCCGGCGTGACGACGGTGCAGATCCCGAAGGGCCTCCCGAGCGAGACGATCCTGCTCGTCGGCGACGGTGGCGCGCCGTCCGCGACGGTCACCGGGCCCGGCGGCGCGGTCGTCGGGGGCTCCGGGCCACAGGCCGGGTACGCGCTCACGCCCAAGGGCTTCCAGGCGACGTACGTCGTGCTCGATCATCCGGCGGCCGGGAGCCTGGACGGTGACGCCGCAGGCCGGCTCACCGCGCGATCACCAAGGTGATGCTCGCCGACGGCTACACGCAGGCGACCGTCGCCGCGCACCTCGGCGGAGGCGGGCGAGCGCGCACCCTGCGCTACGCCGTCGGCCACACCGGTCACGGCCAGACGGTGCGGTTCATCGAGCGCGGAGCCTTCGGGACGCACCTCCTCGGCCGAGCCACCGCCGCCCGCGGGACGCTCCGCTTCAGCCCCGCCGACGCACGCGGCGGGCGTCGCACCGTGCTCGCCCTGATCGCCCACGACGGGATCGTCGTGCACCGCGTGAAGCTCGCGACCTACGTCGCGCCGGGCCCGCGGCCTCCCGGCCGGGTGGCCGGGGCGCGCGCTCGCCGAGCCGGGCGCGGGCTCACCCTGAGCTGGGGCTCGTCCTCCGGCGCCGCGCAGTACGTCGTGCACGTCAAGGGCTCGCACGGCACGCGCCGCCCCTACGTTCTCCCCGGGCGCACGCATCACCTCACGGTCGCCGCGGCCGCGACCGGCGACCGGCTCTCGGCGACGGTCGCGGGGCGCTCGCGATCGGGTCGGACCGGCCCGGCGACGAGCCTGCGGTAGATACCGGGTCAGGCGAGCGCGCGGACCAGGCCCGCGACGACGGCGGCGACCGCGACGGTCACGAGCACCGGCGCCTTCAGGGCGATGCTGGCGCCGGCCGCCGCCACGCCCGCCGCGCGCGCGTCGACGACGAGCGCACGCCCATCGGCGAACGTCTGCACGACGATCAGCGCCGCGAGCAGCGTGGGTGCCAGCAGCGCGACGACGCTGCGAGCGCGAACCGGCAGCTCACGACCGCCCA
Organism: uncultured Solirubrobacteraceae bacterium; assembly: GCA_963781935.1. GTDB lineage: Bacteria > Actinomycetota > Thermoleophilia > Solirubrobacterales > Solirubrobacteraceae > F1-60-MAGs163. Next base: position 197,520 of record CAWAHX010000003.1, on the reverse strand, counting down.
TGGCGAGCGGCCCGGCGGCCTTCAGCGCCATCGTGCCGAGTCCGACCACGACCACCACGACCCACGACGCGCTCATGGCATCGCCTCGGTCCGTTCGGCGTCGACCGCATCCGCCGGCAACGGGTCGCCGCCGGCGCGCAGGCCGAGCAGGCAGGCGACGCTCGCCGCGATGATCGGCACGCCCGGGGGAGCGAGCGGGACAAGGCACAGGGCGATCGTCGCGCCGAGCAGCGCGGCGGCGACCGAGCGCCTCCCGTGGATCTGCCCCGGCAGCAGCGCGAGGAACAGGGCCGGGAACGCGGCGTCGAGCCCCAGCGACTCGGGGTCGCCGATCAGCGACCCGAACGCGACGCCGATCGCGGTGCCGAGCACCCAGCGCGCCGTAGAGCGTCAGCCCGGCGCCGAGCAGCAGCCGCCGGTCGTAGCGTCCCGCGCCGAGATGGCTCACGGCCCAGGCCTCGTCGACGACGATCTGCGCGCGCAGGAACCGCTCCCACCACCGGCCGTGCAGCGCGGGGGCGACGCTCATCCCGATCGCCAGGTAGCGCATGTTCAGCAGCAGCGCCGCCGCGATCGCGGCGATCGCCGTGCCTCCGGCCGAGAGCACGCCGGCCGCCGCGAACTGGGCGGAGCCGGCGAACGTCGTCACCGAGAAGACGACCGAGGCGACCGACGTGAACCCGCTATCGCGCGCCAGCACGCCGAACGTCACGCCGAACAGGGCGACCACGAGCGCCAGCGGGGCGACGCGGCGCACACCGTCGCGTGGACGATGTTCCGGGACGGGTGTCACGGCCCCCGAGCCTACGCGGCGAGGGGCGCGTCGTCCTGCGCCGCGCGCGGCGGGGCGGGCGGGCCTGGCAACAGCCGGCCGCCGGCGACCGGCGTGTTGCGCAGCGCCTCGGGCAGCAGCGGAAGCAGGACGCGCTTCGTGTACTGCGCGCCGCCGCGCCGCACCGCCTCGCGCAGCGGATCCCAGGACAGCCCGTATCCGCGCCGGATGCCGGGCGGCAGCGAGCCGGCGATGACGAAGTTGACGGTCTCGACGAGCCAGCGCATCCGTGCGCGGCGCCGGCGGATGGAACACGACGGCGCGGCCCAGCTCGCGTGCGCGCGGCGTCACCCAGAGGTCGCCGCCCTCCAGCATGCCCTCGTAGTAGGCGTCGAAGTCCTCGATCGTCGCCGGCATCTGATCGCCGAGCAGGCCGAAGAGCGAGCCGACGACGCGGTAGTCCTGCCACAGCGCGTCGCGCTCGTCGCGATCCAGGTCGCCGACGTACAGGCGGTAGATCCGGTCGGCCGACTCGAACAGCGGCGCGAGCGTCCAGAGCAGGTACTGCGGGTCGTCGGCCGCGTACGGCGTGCCGGCCGGGAAGCGCCCGGCCGGTTCGGGGAGCGCACCGTTGATGCGCGAGTGGACGCGGCGCACGCGCGCGGTCATCTCGTCCGCGTCGGACCGACGGCCGAAGTAGATCGTGTTCATGATCGTCGCCGTGCGGGCGAGGCGACCGTGCGGGTCCTGCAGACCGCTCGAGCGGTCGTAGAAGCCTTCGAACATCACGGGGTGCGCCGCCTGGATCAGGAGCGCGCGGGCGCCGGAGAACGCGACGATCAGCTCGCGGTTGACGCGGCGGATCAGGCTGTCGTCGTCGAAGTACCCCTCGCCGGGGGCGGCGGGGCGAAACGGGATCGGCGTGAACGTCGCGGGCTCTGCCATGCGTACCCAGACTACGTCCCTCTACCCTGAAACGACCATGCCCGCCGCCGCCTACGCCGGAAAAGAATGCGTCTGCCAGTTCCACAAGGGAATCTGCGATCAGACCTGTGTCCGCGACATGCTGGACACGCCGTTCTACATCGCCTGCCTGAAGCTCAAGGGCCGCCGCTGCCTCGTCGTCGGCGGCGGGGCGATGGGCCTCGAGAAGACCGAGGGCCTGCTCGCCTGCGGCGGCGACGTGACCGTCGTCTCGCCCGAGGCCGGCCCCGAGCTGGCGGCGCTGGCCGCCGAGGGATCGATCCGCTGGGAGCGGCGCGACTACGCCGGCCCGAGCGACCTGGAGGGCACGTTCATGGTGATCGCGTGCACCGACAGCACCGAGACGAACATCCGCATCTACGACGACGCCGAGACGCGCGCGATGCTCGTCAACATCGTCGACGTTCCGCCGCTGTGCAACTTCATCCTCCCGGCGATCGTGCGCACCGGCCCGCTGGCGATCGCGATCTCGACCGCGGGCGCGTCCCCGGCCCTCGCCAAGCGGATGAAGCGCGAGATCGGCGAGCTGTTCGGCGAGGAGTACGCGCAGCTCGCGATCATGCTGAACGACGCCCGCGGCTGGGCCAAGGGAACGCTCCCGACCTACCAGGACCGCAAGGCGTTCTTCGAGGAGATCGTCAACGGCGAGCCCGACCCGATCGCGCTGCTGCGCGCGGGCGACGCCGCCGCCGTGCAGGATCTGATCGCCGCGGCGCAGCGCACGCACGCGCCGGCCTGAGCCGCGCAGTACGCTGGCGGCGATGCGCCGCGCCCTCGTCCTGCTCACCACCGCGCTGATCCTGACCGGTGCGCTCGCCTCGTCCGCAATGGCCGCCGGCGGATTCCGCTCGCCGAGCGGGAACATCGGCTGCGCGGGGTACGGCTCGTCGGTCCGCTGCGACATCCGCGAGACGACGAACGGGAAGCCGGCGCGGCCGAAGAGCTGCGACCTGGACTACGGCTCGGCCTACGGGGTCGACCTGTCCGGCAGGAAGGGCTACCGGCTGTGCGCAGGGGACACCGTTCTCGATCCGCGCCGTCCGATCCGCGGCTACGGCACGAGCTGGCATTTCCGCTCGATCACCTGCCGGATCCGGCAGAGCGGCGTGACCTGCACGAACGCCAAGGGCCACGGCTTCTTCCTGTCGAAGGCCCGTCAGCGGCTGTTCTGAGCGTGGGCGAGCTGACCCACATCGGCGACGACGGCGCGGCGCGCATGGTCGACGTCGCGGACAAGCCGGTCACCGATCGCCGTGCGGTCGCGCGCGCGACGGTCCGGATGACGCCGCAGACCGCGTCGGTCGTCGCGGCGGGCGACGCGCCGAAGGGCGACGTGCTCGGCGTCGCGCGGATCGCCGGGATCCAGGCCGCCAAGCGAACCGGGGAGCTGATCCCGCTCTGCCACCCGATCGGACTCGATCACGTCGATGTCGAGGGCACGATCGACGCGGCCGCGGGAACCGTCACGCTGACCGCCACCACCCGGGTCTCCGCGCGCACGGGCGTCGAGATGGAGGCGATGACGGCCGCCGCCGTCGCCGCGCTGACCGTCTACGACATGGTCAAGGGCCTCGACAAGGGCGTCAGCATCGAGCGCGTCGAACTGCTGGAGAAGTCCGGCGGGCGCAGCGGCACCTGGACCCGCGCCTGAGCGCTCATCCGGCCCGAGCGATCTCCGCCGCCGCTCGCAGGCCTGAGCGCAGCGCACCCTCCATGTACCCCGCCCACGGACCGGCAGTGTGCTCGCCGGCCCAGTGCAGCGGGCCGACCGGTTCCCGCAGGACGTCGTCGTCACCGGGGTGCCGGCCGATCCACGCCGCCGAGTACGCGCCCAGGGCCCACGGATCGTCATGCCAGGTGGCCGACAGCGAGAGCTCCGCGTCCAGCGCCAGGTCGGGCCGCTGCGCGATCACCGCCGCGATCCACGGAGTGTCGTCGCCGCCGGGACAGAGCGCGTCGACGGCCGCTCGCGTTCCGGCGAATGCGCCGCAGACGGTCGCCTCCCTGCCGTCCGCCGCGAGCGAGGTGAAGGTCCAGAAACGCTGCGGCACCGACATGACCGCTCCGGGAGGTGCCGGAGCCGTGACCGGGAGGAACAGCTTGGCGGCATCGCCGAAGCGCATGCGGCCGAGCGCAGCGTGAAACGCGCCCGGCAGCGCCGGCGTCGTCGCCAGCCCGGCGAGGACCGGGGCCGGGATGGCGAGGATCGCCCGGTCGGCATCGACCTGCTGCCCGCCGGCGTGCACCCGCACCCCGTCGCCGCGCCATTCCAGATGCGTGACCGGCGAGTTCAGGCGCACATCGGGGAGCCCGCCGGCGAGCGCCAGCGCGATCGCCTGGTTTCCGCCGGCGACCGTCCAGCTGTCGAACGGGCCGAATCCCGAGCCGCAGTCCTCGAGCGCTTCGGCGGACAGCTCGTCGGCACGGAAGGCATGGGTCATCTCGAGGCGCGCGCGAATCGCCTCGCGCGCCCCCGGGTCGGCATCCAGCCGATCGACCGCATCCGCGATCGTGCCGCCGTCGCCCGCCATCTGCCCGAGCGCGGCGGCGGCCTCGACGATCGCCGCACGCGTCGTCGGCAGCCCGCCACGCGGCTCACGATCACCGTAGGAGAAGCCCTTGCGGGCCAGCGTGAGGCCGAAGCGCCCGCAGAGCGCGCGGACCGTCTCGTGCTCGGCGAAGACGAACTCGGCGCCGCGCTCGACGACGGTTCCCGCGAACGGCACGGAGTGCACCCGCCCGCCGACCCGATCGCGCGCCTCCGCCACGACCACGTCGTGACCCTCGCGCACGAGCACGTCGGCGGCGGCAAGGCCCGCGAACCCCGCTCCGATGACCACCACCTTCATGCGCGCGCAGGCTACTCAGCGGATGCGAGCGCTGCCAGCGTGCTGACCAGCGCGTCGCGGTCGAGCGCAGCGAAGAAGGCGTCGTCCTGCGCCTCGACCACCACGACGGCGCGCTGAGCGAGCTCGACGCCGGAGGCCGTCGGCACGAGCCGCCACGCGCGCCCGTCCGACGGGTCGCGCTCGCGCTCGATCAGCCCGCGCCCGACGAGCGCGCGAACGACCTGCGAGGTCATCATCGGATCGGTGCCGGCGTGCTCGGCGAGCTGCACCTGGGTCGGCGGCGTGGACCCGCGCTCCGCCAGCCACCACACGGATGCCAGCAGCACGAACTGCACGTGCGTCAGGCCGAGCGGCTTCAGCGCGGCGGCGATGTCCCGCTGCCAGCGCAGGGTCGTATGCCAGAGCAGGAACCCCGGACTGGTCGCCGGGCCTCCGGTGCTCATGCGGCGATGCGTGCCGCCGGCTGCTGCGCGAGACGCACGAGCTCGTGGACGCTCGCGGGGAGGTCACGTTCGATGTCCGGCCCGATGACGCGGGCGAACAGGAAGCCGAGCGGCCCGGTGATCTCCACCCGGTGGGTGACGAGCAGCCCGTCCTCGCCATCGTCGGTGAGCTCGTGCACGAAGCGCAGGCGCGCGAGCGGCAGCCGCGTGACGTCGGCGAAGCCGTCGAGTCGCCGGACCTCGGTCATCAGGAACGGGACGTCGCGGCCGTGCTGCAGCGACAGCGTCCCGCGCGTGCCCACGGCGAACGGGCCGTCGAGCCGACAGCCCGCGACGGCGCCGTCCCAGCGCGGCCAGCCGTCCACGTCCTCCCAGATCGCCCATACCGCTTCGCTGGTCGCGGTCGTTCGCTCGGTGTGCTCGACGCTCCACATGATAAGCGAGCATAGTATCAAATGCTCTGCGCGCATAGCAACGGCGCACCCACGGCTCCGGCAGCGGGCGGATACCGTCAACGGCCGATGCGCGCCGCCATCCTCACGATCTCGTCCTCCGTCGCCGCCGGCACGTCACAGGACACCTCCGGCGCGGCGCTCGCCGCCGCGGCGCGCGAGGCGGGATGCGAGATCGCGTCCGCCGGCGTCCTCAGCGACGACCGCGCGGCGATCGAGGCCCGCCTGCGTGAGCTCGTCGCCGACGGCGTCGACTTCGTCTTCACCACCGGCGGCACCGGGCTGACCCCGGACGACGTGACGCCGGAGGCGACGCAGGCCGTCATCGAGCGCGACGTGCCCGGCATCGCGGAGACGCTCCGCGCGACCTCGCTGCAGCACACGCCGATGGGCATCCTCGCCCGCGGCGCGAGCGGGATCGCCGGCCGCACGCTGATCGTGAACCTTCCCGGCAACCCGAAGGCGATCGGGCAGCTCTTCCCGGTCCTCGCACCGCTGCTGCGCCACGCCGCCGCGACGATCGGCCGTGAGGGCGGCCGCGACGCCGGTGGCCACTGACACCCCGGCCGTGGCCATCGACGGGCTGGTCCGGCGCTACGGCGAGCGGGTGGCCCTCGACGGCATCACGCTCACCCTGGCCGCGGGCCGGACGCTCGTCGTCTTCGGGCCCAACGGCGCCGGCAAGTCGACGCTGCTGCGCGTGCTGGCGACGCTGCTGCGCCCATCCGCCGGCAGCGCCCGCGTCCTCGGGCACGACGTCCGCGAGAACGGCTGGGCCGTGCGCGGGCGGATCGGCTTCCTCGGGCACGACCCGCTGCTGTACGGCGACCTGACCGCGCGCGAGAACCTCGCCTACCACGCGCGCCTGCACGGCCTGCGCAAGGGCGCCACGGTCGACGCGCGGATCGGCGAGCTGCTCGGCGCGGTCGGCCTCGAGGCGCGTGGGGACGACCGCGTGCACTCCTACTCGCGCGGGATGGTCCAGCGGCTCGCGGTCTGCCGCGCCGTGCTGCACGACCCTGACGTGCTGCTGCTCGACGAGCCGCGCGCCAACCTCGACCCCGCCGCGGCCGATCAGGTCGAGCCGCTGATCGGGCGCACCAGCGGCCGCACCCGCGTGGTGACGAGCCACGACCCGGCGGGCGGGCTGGCCGAGGGCGACGTCGCCCTGGGGCTGCGCGGCGGGCCGCCAGGTGCTGCTGGCGCCCGCCGCCAGTGTCAGCGCGCAGCAGATCGGGGCGCTGTACCGGTGAGCGCGGCCAAGCCTCCCTCGACCTTCGCCGCCGCCGGCGCCGTGCTGCTCCAAGGAGCTGCGGCTCGAGCGCCGCGCGCCGCAGACGCTCGTCGCGATGGCGCTGTTCTCGGCGACGGCCTACGTCCTGTTCCACTTCGCCCTGCAGCGCGACACCGTCGCCGGCAACCTCGCCTCGGGCGTCCTGTGGGTGACGCTGACGCTCGCGGCCATGCTCGGGATCGGGCGGCTGTTCGTCGCCGACCGCGACGAGGGCGGCCTCGAGGGCTTCCTGCTCGCGCCCGTGGACCGCACCGCGCTGCTGTTCGCGAAGGGCGCGACGCTCGCCCTCTTCCTCGTCGCCGTCGAGATCGTCGCCGTGCCCGTGTTCGCGGTGCTGCTGCTCGGCCCGGCGCCCGCGGCCGGGACGTGGGCCCGGCTGATCGTCGTGCTGGCGCTCGCCGATGCCGGCATCGCCGTCGTCGGGACGCTCGTCGCCGCGATCGCCGTGCAGACCCGCGCGCGCGACCTGATCACGTCGATCCTGGCGCTCCCGCTGCTGATCCCGGTCGTCATCGGCGCCGCGAGGGCGACCGCGCCACTCTTCGCCGTGGGCGGCGCGCATGCGCTCCCGGGACGCTGGCTGGCGGTCCTTGCGCTGTACGATCTGATCTTCGGGCTGCTCGCATACGCCCTGTTCGACTTCCTGGTCGAGGACTAGGACCCATGCCCACCACGCGCAAGCTCTACGGAAAGCGCCTCACGCCGCTCGCTGTCGCCACCGCCGTCGTCCTGACCGGCGGGTTCGCGCTGGCCGCGTTCTACGCCCCGATCGAAGCCGACCAGGGCTTCTCGCAGAAGATCTTCTACGTCCACGTGCCGCTGGCGATCGTCGCGCTCTGCGGCTTCATCTTCGGCGGGATCTGCGCGATCCAGTACCTGCGCACCGGCGACTCGCGCCACGACCTGCGTGCCTACACCGCCATCCACCAGTCGCTGATCTTCTGCGCCGGCGCACTCGTCACCGGGTCGATCTGGGCGAAGGCGGCCTGGGGCCAGTGGTGGGTCTGGGACGAGCCGACGCTCGTCTCGTTCCTGATCGTCTTCCTCCTGTACGCGACGTATCAGCCGCTGCGCTTCTCGATCGAGGACCCGGAGAAGCAGGCGCGCTACGCGGCCGTCTTCGCGGTCGTCGCCGGCGCGTTCGTGCCGCTGAACTTCATCGCCGTGCGCCTGGCGCAACCCGCTGATCCACCCGCGCGTGCTGAACTCGTCCGGCGGGAGCCTGCCGAACGACATGCGCGTCGCCTTCTACACGTGCCTGATCGGCATGGGACTGCTGTTCGCAACGCTCTGGAAATACGAGATGGCCTCCAAACACAACCGCGCCCAGCTGCGTGCGCTGAAGCGCAAGCTCTCCGGCCCGGACGCGGCCGGTGCGCGCGGGCGCAGCGCCGCCGCCGCAGATCTCCGCCTCATGAGCGACAAGCTGCCCGACAACGGCGGCTACGTCGCCGCCGCCTACCTCGTCTTCCTCGGCGCTGCTGCTCGTCTACTTCGCGATCATGGCGACACGGTCGGCACGCTTCGAGCGCGACCTGAGCGAGGTCAACCGCCTGCTCGACGAGGCGACCGACGGCGATCCCGGGTCCGACGCGCCCGATCCGGCCGCCACCATCCCGACGTCGGTCGACGCATGAGCGAACTGCTCGTCATCGGCATCTCGCACAAGACGGCGCCCGTCGCGATGCGAGAGCGCCTCGCGCATGACCGACGCGCGAGGCCGAGCGCTTCGTCCGCGAGCTCGTGAGCAAGGCGGAGGTGCGCGAGGCGGTCGTGATCTCGACGTGCAACCGCACCGAGGTCTACCTCGTCGTCTCCGACGCGGTCCAGGCCGAGTCGGACCTGCTCGGCAAGCTCGCCAAGCGCGCCGGGATCCGCCCGACCGAGCTGGTCGACGTCGTCTACTCCCCGCGCAACTGCGACGCCGCCCGCCACCTGTTCCGCGTGACCTCCGGCCTGGAGTCGATGATCGTCGGCGAGAGCGAGGTCCAGGGTCAGGTGCGGCGCGCCTACGAGGCCGCGCTCGCCGCCGGGACGACCGGCCCGTTCACCAACCGCCTGTTCCGCGCCGCGCTGCAGACCGGCAAGCGCGTGCGCACCGAGACCGTGCTCGGCTCGGCACGCGTCAGCGTCTCCTCCGTCGCCGTCGACCTCGCGACCCTCGCCGTCGGCGACCTGCACGACCGCGACGTGCTCGTGATCGGCGCCGGCGAGACGGCCGAGCTGACCGCGCGCGCGCTGTCCGAGCAGGGCGTCTCGACGCTGTTCATCGCCAACCGCCACGCCGAGCGCGCGCGGTCGCTCGCCGAGCGCTTCGGCGGCAGCGTCGGCTCGCTCGACGAGCTTCCCGAGCGGATGGTCGACGCGGACATCGTCGTCGCATCGACCTCCTCGCCGCACCCGATCGTCGGCGCCGAGGAGCTGCGCGTCGTGATGCGTGCACGCGGCGGCCGCCCGCTCGTGCTGATCGACATCGCGGTCCCGCGCGACATCGAGCACGAGTGCGCGGAGCTCGACGGCGTCACGCTGCTCGACATGGACGACCTGCAGTCGACCGTCGCGCGCAACCTCGACATCCGCGAGGGCGAGCGCGACCGTGCCGAGGCGATCGTCGAGGACGAGATCGAGCGCTTCTCCGGCTGGATGGCCCAGCAGGGGGCGACGTCGACCATCGGCGCGCTGCGCGAGCACGGCTCGACGATCGTCGAGCAGGTGCTCGCCGAGAACGACGGCCGCTGGGACAGCGCCTCCGCCCGCGACATCGCGCGCGTCGAGGCGATGGCGCGCGCCGTGATGCAGCGCATGCTCCACGAGCCGACGATCCGGATGAAGGCGCTCGAGCAGACCGGCGGCCACGGCCGCCTGGCCGTGATCCGCGAGCTGTTCGGCCTGGACGAGGTCGCCGAGGAGGCCGCCGGGCGCAGCGCCGCCGCCGCGGAGCCCGACGGCGAGCAGGCCGAGGTGCGACCGCTGCGGCGGCGGTCTTCCGAATCGGGACAGTGACGTGCGCATAGGGACGCGCGCGAGCGCCCTGGCGCTCGCGCAGGCGGGCAGTGTCGCGCTCGCGCTCGGCCCTGGCCACGAGCTCGTCCCGATCACGACGACCGGTGACCGCGATCGCGCGGCGCTGGACAAGGAGCGCTGGGTCAAGGAGCTCGACGCCGCGCTCCTGGGCGGCGACATCGACCTCGCGGTGCACTCCGCGAAGGACGTGCCCGCCCGACCTGCCGGACGGCATCGTGATCGCCGCGGTGCCCTCACGCGCGTCGTCGCTCGACGCGCTCTGCGGTGCCGCGTCGCTCGACGCGCTGCCCGACGGCGCGCGCGTCGGCACGGCCTCGGTGAGGCGGACCGCCCAGCTGCGCGCGCTGCGCGCCGATCTCGACGTCGTCCCGCTGCGCGGGAACATCGACACGCGCCTGTCGCACCTGCGCGGCGGCGAGTACGACGCGATCGTGCTGGCGCTCGCGGGGCTCGAGCGCCTGTCGCGCGCCGACGAGGCGACGGGCCTGCTGACCGAGCTCGTCCCCTGCGCCGGCCAGGGCGCGCTCCTGCTCGCCGCGCGGGCCGGCGACGCACGCGACGCTCGCCGCCGCGCAGGCGATCGGCGACGCCGCCTCTCACGCCTGCCTGCTGGCCGAGCGCGAGCTGGTCCGCGAGCTCGGACGCCGACTGCGAGACGCCGGTCGGGGCGCGGGCCGTCCTGGACGCCGGCGCGATGACGCTGACCGCGTTCGTCGGGCGCGAGGACGGCAGTCGCGTGGCTGCGCGACACGCTCGGCACGACCGGCGGATCGTCGATCCCGAGGCGCTCGGCCGCGAGGTGGCCCGCCGGCTGCGCGCGGCCGGCGCCGACCAGGTGCTCGGGCGATGACCCCCGGCACCGTCTACCTCGTCGGTGCCGGGCCCGGCGACCCCGGCCTGCATGACCACGCGCGCGGTCGAGCTGATCGCGCTCGCCGACGTGATCCTCTACGACCGGCTGATCCCGGCCGAGGCGCTCGACGGGCGCGCGGCCCGAGGCGACGCTGATCGACGTCGGCAAGATCGGCGGCGGCGAGCAGGTGCCCCAGGACGTCACGCAGGAGCTGATGCTCGAGCACGCGCTGGCCGGCCGCAGCGTCGTGCGCCTGAAGGGCGGCGACCCGTTCGTCTTCGGCCGCGGCGGCGAGGAGGCGCTCGCGCTGCCGCGAGCGCGGCATCCCGTTCGAGGTCGTCCCCGGCGTCACCGCGGGCATCGCCGCGAGCGCCTACGCGGGCATCCCCGTGACGCAGCGGCGGATGTCCAGCGCCGTCGCGTTCGTCACCGGCCACGAGGACCCGGCCAAGCCGGAGACGCAGATCGACTGGCCGGCGCTCGCGGCGTTCCCGGGCACGCTCGTCTTCTACATGGGGGTCCGCCAGCTGCCGCGCATCGCCGAGCAGCTGATCGCCGGCGGCCGCCCGCCGGGCGAGCCGGTGGCGATCGTGCAGCGCGGGACGTTCCCGGATCAGCGCGAGGTGAGCGGCACGCTCGCGACGATCGCGCAGGTCGCGGCCGAGGCGCAGATCCGGCGCCGGCGATCACGATCGTCGGCGAGGTCGCCGCACTCGGCGACCGCCTGGCCTGGCGCGAGCAGGCGCGGCCGCTGGCGGGCGTCAGCGTCGCCGTCACGCGCGCGCGTGCGCAGGCGAGCGCGCTCGCGCGGCCGCCTGCGCGGCCTCGGGGCGCACGTGGTCGAGGCCCCGGCGATCCGCGTCGAGCCGCTCGAGGCCGAGATCCCGGACCTCAGCGCCTACGACCTGCTGTGCGTCACGAGCCCCAACGGCGGCCGAGCAGCTGATGGCCCGCGTGCGCGACGCCCGCGACCTCGTCGGCCCGACGATCGCCGCGATCGGGCCGGGCACCGCCCGCACGCTGCGCGAGCACGGCATCGAGGCGGACATCGTGCCGGCCCGCTCGATCGCGGAGTCGCTGGTCGAGGCGCTGGCCGACGTGCCCGTCACGCGCGCGCTGATCGCCCGCGCACAGGAGGCCCGCGACGTGCTGCCGGACGCGCTGCGCGCCCGCGGCGCGCACGTCGACGTGCTCGCGCTGTACCGGACGGTCGCCGAGCCGCTGGGCCGCGAGGCGCGCGAGGCCGTCCTGGGAGCCGACTACGCCACGTTCACGAGCGCCTCGTCGGCGCGCTTCTTCCATCAGGCCGCGGGCACGCTCGACGGTCCGCGCATCGTCTCGATCGGCCCCATCACGAGTGAGGCGCTGCGCACGCTGGGCCGCGAGCCCGACGTCGAGGCCTCCGACCACACGCCGGATGGGCTGGTCGCGGCGCTGCTCGGGGATCTGTCCAACGCGCAGGCGTAGGTTCTGTGCCACAGGCGGGGGACGGCGCGATAGGTTCGACCCATGCGCATCCTGATCATCGGCGCCGGCGGCGTGGGTGTCGCCGCCGCCGCCATCGCCCGCCGCCGCGACTTCTTCGACAAGCTCGTCCTGACGGACGTCGACCACGAGCGCGCCGCCGCGGCGGTCGCGCGGCTCGGCGATCCAGCGCTACGCCGCCGCCGCCCTGGACGCGACGAACGTGCAGGCGATCGTCGACATCGCGAGGATCGAAGAGGCCGACCTGATCCTCAACGCGTGCGACCCGCGGCTGAACCCGCCGATCTTCGAGGCGGCGCTGCAGGCCGGCTGCACCTACCTGGACATGGCGGCGACGCTGTCCTACCCCCACCCGGAGAAGCCCTACGAGCTGACCGGCGTGAAGCTCGGCGACGCGCAGTTCGAGCAGGCCGCCGAATGGGAGGCACAGGGCCGGCTCGCGCTGATCGGCATCGGCGTCGAGCCCGGCGCCTCCGACGTCTTCGCGCGCTACGCCGCCGACCACCTGTTCTCCGAGATCGACGAGGTCGGGATCCGCGACGGCGCGAGCCTCGCGATCGAGGGCTACGACTTCGCGCCGACGTTCTCGATCTGGACGACGATCGAGGAGTGCCTGAACCCGCCGGTGATCTGGGAGAAGGAGCGCGGCTGGTTCACCACCGAGCCGTTCTCCGAGCCCGAGGTGTTCGAGTTCCCCGAGGGCATCGGCGACGTCGAGTGCGTCAACGTCGAGCACGAGGAGGTGCTGCTCGTCCCGCGCTGGGTCGACTGCAAGCGCGCCACGTTCAAGTACGGACTCGGCGACGAGTTCATCACCGTCCTGAAGGTGCTCCACAAGCTCGGGCTCGACAAGACGACACCGATCGACGTCCGCGGCCACAAGGTCAGCCCGCGCGACGTCGTCGCCGCGGCGCTGCCCAACCCCGCGGAGCTGGGCGACAAGATGAGCGGCAAGACGTGCGCAGGCACGCTCGTCACCGGCAAGGGCAAGGACGGGAACCCGCGCGCCGTCTACCTCTACCACGTCTCCGACAACGCCGACACGATGGCCCTCGACGGCTGCCAGGCGGTCGTCTGGCAGACGGCGATCAACCCGGTCGTCGCGATGGAGCTGATCGCCGGCGGCACCTGGTCGGGCGCCGGCGTGCTCGGCCCGGAGGCGTTCGACGCCGTCCCGTTCCTGGACCTGCTGGCCGAGTACGGCTCACCGCACGGCGTCAGCGAGCGCGACCCGCAGAATCCGCAGCGCCCGCTGGCCGGCTCCTGACGCCTGTGGCGCTGCCGATCACGTTCCTCTCCGACTACGGGCACGCCGACGACTTCGTCGGCGTCTGCCACGGCGTGATCGCCACCATCACCCCCGACGCGCGCGTGCTCGACGTCTCGCACGGCGTCCCGCGCCACGACGTGCGCTCGGGAGCGATGATCCTGCGCCGCGCGCTGCCGTACTTCCCGGCCGGCGTTCACCTGGCGATCGTCGATCCGGAGGCGGGGAGCGAGCGCGGGGCGATCGCGCTGCGCACCGCCGAGGAGGACCGGATCCTCGTCGGCCCCGACAACGGCCTGCTGTCGCTCGCGGCGCAGCGCTTCGGCGGGGCGGTCGAGGCCGTCGACCTGAGCCGCTCGCCGCACCGCCTGGAGCCGACGTCGGCCACGTTCCACGGGCGCGACATCTTCGCCCCGATCGCCGCGCACCTCGCGGGCGGTGCGCCGCTCGCCGGCGCCGGCGACCCGATCGACCCGGACGAGATCGTGCGGATCGACATGCCGCTCGCCCGCGCCGAGGCCGACGAGCTCGTCGCCCACGCGATCGCGTTCGACCGCTTCGGGAACGTGACGCTCGACGTCGAGCACGAGGAGCTCGCGATGATCGGCATGAAGCTCGGCCATCCGATGACGGTCAACGGTGACCGCGCCGTCTACGCGACGACGTTCGCCGACGTCCCGGCCGGCGAGCTGCTCGTCTACGAGGACGCCTACCGGACGCTGGCGCTCGCCGTCAATCGCGGCTCGGCGCAGGAGATGCTCGAGCTGACGCTCGACGCCGACGTGCGCATCCGCCCGCTCGCGTGAGCCTCGGCACCCCCCACCTGCACCTGCGCGCGACGACCTCGACGAACGACCGGGCGCGCGAGCTCGCCGGCGCCGGGGCGCCGCACGGCACGCTCGTGACCGCCGACGAGCAGTCGGCGGGCCGCGGACGCCAGGGTCGCGCGTGGTCGGCGCCCGCCGGCGACGCGCTGCTGATGTCGGTCGTCGTCCGCGAGCCGCTCGACCTGCTGCCGCTGGCGGCCGCCGTCGCGGTCGCGCAGGTCTGCGGCCCGGCGGCGCGGATCAAGTGGCCCAACGACGTCCTGATCGACGACCGCAAGGTCGCCGGCATCCTCGCCGAGGGCCGCCCGCAGGAGGGCTGGGCCGTCGTCGGGATCGGCGTGAACGTCGCGGTGAACGTCGCCGACCTCCCGCCGGAGCTGCACGAGCGGGCCGGAACACTCGGCCTGACGCGCGGCGACGTGCCGGCCGTTCGCGACCGGCTGCTGACCGAGCTCGACCGAGCGCTGGCGCTCGGCGACCGGCGAGCTGCTCGACGCCTGGCGCGCCCGCGACGGGCTGGCCGGGCGGCGGATCAGCTGGGCCGGGGGCAGCGGCACCGCAGGCCGGGATCGACGGCGCGGGCCGGCTGATCGTCGAGCTCCCTCAGGGCGGGCGGACCGAGCTCGACGCCGGCGAGGTCCACCTCGCACGATCGCTCTAAGCCGCCGCGACCTCGTCGCCGCCGCCGGCGTGGGAGCCACCGGACTCGATCGTCGCGACGCTCTGCGCCCCGGCGGAACCGTTCGCCTCGCCGCCCGGCTTCTTGCGGCGCCGGCGCCCGCGCCGCCCCTTGCCCTTGGGGAAGTTGCGCAGCAGCTCGCGCGAGAGCGCGCCCGGCTTGCGTGACAGGCGCGTGCGCGCGCCGCGCAGCACCTCCTCGGCCTCCGGGGAGTGTGCGACGGCGGCGGCGAGGATCGCGGCCTGCAGGCGGCGATCCTGGTTGCGCGTGGCCTGCACGAGGCGCCGGGCGTTGCGCGCGTGCGCGCCGCCGGCGGAGTTCACGAGCAGCCCGAGCAGGCGCTTGGTCTCCGGCCAGCGCTGCACCGCGTACTCCTCGTGCACCTCGCGGGTGTACTCGGCCAGGCGCCAGATCCATGCGTTGGCCTGGTCGCGGCGCCCGATGCGCTTCTCGGCGAGCGCCTGGAAGAGCACCTTCGCCCCCTCGCGCCGCTCGTCCTTGGACCACGTGCCGACGAGGTCGACCGCGAGGTCGTAGGCCTCCGGGTCCTTCAGGGCGGCGATCTCCTGCAGCGCGCGGATCCGCAGCTGCGAGTTCTTGTTGCGCTCGACGGCCGTCAGCAGGAAGCGGCGCTTGAGCTCGCCGGTGCGATCGAAGTGGAGCATCGCCCGGGCACGGCGCCAGCCGCTCGGCTGCACGCGCGCGCCGGCCAGCGCCGCCCACATGTGCTGCTCGCCGTAGTCGAGGTGCTCGACGGCGATGCGCCACAGCTCGCGCTCGAAGACCTCGTGCCGGCGCTCCTCGTCCGCCGTCACGGGGATCACGCGGCGCTCGACGCGCACCCGCCGCCCGCGGCCGCGGCGCACCGGGCCGACGACGATCGCGCCGCCGCGGTAGACGTCGCGCTCGAGCAGCGAGTGCAGCGTCACGACCGGGTCGTCGTGCTTGGTCGCCGGGTGGACGAAGTCGACGACGACGCCCGCCTCCTTGCCCGGGTGGCGGCGCGTGACGCGGCCGACGCGCTGCTGGTAGATGCGCTTGGAGGCGGTCGGCGCCAGGTGCATGCAGACCGTCGCGCGCGGGCGAGTTCCAGCCCTCGGCGAGCAGCTGCGCGTTGACGAGCACGTCGATGTCGCCGGCCTCGTAGCGCGCGAGGATCTCGGCCAGCTCGCGCTTGGGCGTCTCGCCGGAGACGCCCTCGGCCTTGATGCCGAGCGCGCGGAAGGCCTCGGCGACGTTGTAGGCGTGCTTGACGCCCGCCGTGTAGATCACGCCGGGGACGCCGTTGAAGCGCGTCTTGTAGAGGTCGGCGATCGCGAAGTTGAAGGGCGCCTGGTCGAGCAGCTCGGCCAGCATCTCCTGATCGAACTCCACGTCGACCTCGCCCTTGCGCAGCGGGACCTTGGCGATCGTGCGCACGCCCGGACCGGGCGGGATGCGGATCGAGCGCAGCGGGGCGATCACGCCGCGGCGCGCCGCCTGCGCGAGGTCGAAGCGCGAGGTCTGCGTCGGGAACAGGTCGGTGACGTGGCGGGCGATCAGCGCGCCCGTCGCGGTCATGCCGATGAAGATCGGGCCGGTCCACTCACGGATCGCGGCGCTGGTCTTCTCGCCCAGCGCCGTGTGGGCCTCGTCGCAGATGACGATCGTGTACGCGCTGGAGATGCGCCCGGCGTTGCGCACGAACCACTGGTAGGTCTCGACCGTGACGGGCCCGTCGCCGTGGCGCGTGTCGTCGCCCAGCAGCGCCGGGCAGATGCGGTCCTCGTACCCGCGCGTGCGCAGCTCCTCGTTGAACTGGTCGACGAGGTTGCGGCGGTGGGTGAGGATCAGCACGCCGCCGGTGCGCGACGCCTCGACGAAGCCCATGGCGGCGACGGTCTTGCCGGCGCCGGTGGCGTGCTCGAACCAGAAGCGCTTGGCGGCGTTGGGGTCCTCGACGGCGCTCTGGTCGATGTCCTCGTCGGTCTCGCCCGACACCTCGAGCGCGGCGTCCTCGTCCTCCTCGAGGTCCGGCGGAGTCGTCCTCCTCGTCGTCCTCGTCCTCCTCGAACTCCTCGTCGAGCGCGGCCAGCTCGGCGGCCACCTCCTCGTCCTCGGAGGCCGGGGCGTCATCGGGGTCCTCCTCGACCGCGAGCACGGGCGCGGCCATCTCGGCCTCGTCGACGTCGACGTGGCTCATGCGCTCGGCGAGCAGGGCGGTGAGCGTTCCGGAGAGCGCGTCGACCTGGTGGGGGTTCAGCGTCGTGCCGTCGGCGAGGTGCGGCTCCTCCTCGCTGAGCAGACGCTCCAGGCCGAGCAGCAACGACCAGTGGCGGCGCCCACTTCGTCGAAGGCACGTCGAGCCCGGCGTCGATCTCCGCGAGCGCGTAGTCGAGCGCCCGGCGACGCGGGGTGCCCGGGGCCAGCGCGACGGCGATGTCCTCACCCAGGTGGACGAACTGCTCGCGCGTGAAGTCCTCCGCGCGGACGATGTCGGCCTTCGAAGGAGTGAGTGCGGCCTCGACGGCCGTCGTCTTTTCAGCCATGGTGGCTCGAAGCTCTCAGCAGATGGTCGCGGCGCAATGGAACTGCGGCACCTCGACCGGGGTCCGGAAACGATCCGGGCGAGTCGCGAGGGATTCCTCCCATGGGCAGCCCCGCGACGTACCGGCAAGGATACCGCACCGCTGTGCGATCCTCACCCGATGCAGAAAGTCGTTCTGTTCGCCGTGGTGGTCGTCCTCGGCGCCGTGATCGGCGTCGGGCTCAAGCAGGCCTCGAGCAAGGACTCCGCCGACACGCCCAAGGCGCTCGACGCCGCGTCGGCGAACGCGCAGCGCAAGCTGGCCGGCGCGCCCGCGCCGCTCGCCGCGCTGCACGCCCAGGCGAACCATCTGCTCACCGGCGGGCACCCCACGCTGAAGCGCCTGGTCGGCTCGGTGAAGGGCCATCCCGCGGTCGTCAACGTCTGGGCGTCGTGGTGCGGCCCGTGCCGCCAGGAGATGCCGGTGATGCAGCGGACCGCGCTGAACCGCGGCCGTGAGGTCGCGTTCATCGGCGTCGACCTCAAGGACAACCGGCCGGCGGCGAAGCGCTTCCTCAAGACGGTCCCGCTGAGCTACCCGAGCGTCGAGGATCCCGATGGACGGATCTTCGAGTCCTTCAAGGTCGCCGGCGTGCCGTCGACGGTCTTCTACGACGCCGCCGGGAAGCAGACGTACATCCATCAGGGCCCCTACCTGAGCGAGAAGGATCTGCAGACGGACATCGACCGCTACGCGGCGGCCGGCAAGCCCGCATGAGCGTGGCCGTCCGGGCGGCGCGCGACCCACGCGAGATCGACGAGGCGCTCGCCCTGCGCCGGGAGGTGTTCGTCGACGAGCAGGGCGTCGCCGCGCGGCCTCGAGTCCGACGGGCGCGACGCCGAGGCGCTGCACCTGGTCGCCGTCGAGCGAGGACGGGACGATCGTCGGGACCTGCCGCCTGCTCACCGACGGCCCGAAGGTCAAGCTCGGGCCGGATGGTCGTGGCGGCGCCCGCCCGCCGGCGCGGGATCGGGCTGGCGCTGCTCGCGCGCCGCCGAGCGCGAGGCCGGCGGGCTCGGAGGACGGCTCATCGTGCTCAGCGCGCAGCTCTCGGCCGAGGCGTTCTACGCGCGGGCCGGGTACGAGACCGTCGGCGACGTGTTCGCTCGAGGCGGGCATCGAGCACGTGTGGATGGAGAAGCCTTGCTCGCCGTCACCCTGGTGATCCTCGCCTCGATCGGCGTCGGCGTCGGCGCCGAGCGGCGCTGGGGCGAGGGCGCGGAGCGCGCCGGCCGCCGGGCGCTCGACATCCTCGTCTACGTCCTGATCCCCGTCGTCACGTTCTTCACCGTCTCGCACGTCAAGGTGACGACCGGCGTCGGGGCGGGGCTCGCCTTCGGGTGGGTCGAGCGGCTGTCCGTGATCGCTCTGGCGTGGGTGATCGGCATGCGGGTCCTGCGCCTGCCGCGCGCCGGCGACCGGAGCGCTGATGGTCGCGGTCGGGCTCGCGAACACCGGCTACCTCGGCGTGCCGCTGATCGCCGCGCTGGTCGGCGGAGGCGCCACCGGCGAGGCGATCACGTACGACGTCGCGGTCAGCGCCCCGGTCCTGCTGCTCGTCGGCTTCGCGATCGGTGCCGCCTTCGGGACCCACGCGGGTGAGACGGTCGGCGAGCGCGTGAAGGCGTTCGTGTGGCGCAACCCGCCGCTGTTCGCGTTCGCCCTGGCACTGCTCGCACCCGCCTCCCTGACGCCCGAGTGGGCGCGCGAGGCGGCGCAGGTCGCCGTGTTCGCGCTCGCGCCGCTGGGGTTCTTCGCGCTGGGCGTGAACCTCATGCACGAGCAGGAGGACGGCGTGCGCGTCTTCCCGCCGCCGCTGACCGCGCCCGTGGGCGTCGCGCTGGGGCTGCGGCTGCTCGTCGCCCCGGCGGTGATGCTGACGTTGTCCACGCTGATCGTCACGGTCCCCGACGCGTTCCTGATCCAGGCGGCGATGGCCTCCGGGATCAACGGGCTCGCCATCGCGCACGTCTACGGGCTGGACCTGCGGATCGTCGCCGGCGCGATCGCCTGGAGCACCGCGATCGTCCTGGTCGCCGGTGCGGCGGTCGCGTTCGCGGGCGCGCTGTAGGTTGCGCGGCATGCGCGCGCTCGTCCAGCGGGTCTCACGCGCCGCCGTGACCGTCGACGGCGCCGAGGTCTCCTCGATCGGCCCGGGGCTGCTCGTCCTGCTCGGAGTGCGCAGCGACGACGACGCGGCGACGTGCGACCGCCTGGCGGACAAGGTCCTGGCGCTGCGGATCTTCGAGGACGCGGACGGCAGGATGAACGACGCGCTCGGCGACCGCGCGGTGCTGTGCGTCAGCCAGTTCACGCTCTACGGCGACACGACCAGGGGCAACCGGCCGAGCTTCATCGCAGCGGCGCGGCCCGAGCACGCCGAGCCGCTGTACGAGCGCTTCTGCACGCGCCTGAACGCGCAACGCGGCGTGTTCGGCGCGGACATGGCCGTCGAGCTCGTGAACGACGGACCCGTGACGCTGCTGCTCGAAGTCAGCGCATAGTCTCTGGGCCATGGCTCCCGAACCCCGCCTCGTCCCCCGCTTCGCCGCCGAACCGCCGCAGGAGATGCTGCCCTACGGGCGCTGGGGCGAGCGCCTGCAGGCCGAGCTGCTCGCGGCGGCGCTGCGCATCGACACCGAGGACCTCGGGGATCTCGGCGAGCTCGAGGACATCCTCTGGTTCCCCGATCGCACCTGGCACGGGCGCACGTACGTCCCGGCGACGGCGACGACGACCTCGGGGCTGGAGGTCTTCGGCCACGTGAGCTACGTGCGCGGCGCGGACGACAGCGAGGAGCCGAGCCAGTTCGCCGCGCAGGCCGACGCCACCGACGAGACGGCCGCCCGCCATCCGGAGTGGGCGATCGACCTGTGCGACGAGGAGATCGGCACCTGGCGCGGGGAGGAGGGCAACGTCGCCACGATGACGCTCGTCTGGGGCCGGCCGATGGTGCAGGGCTCCGTGATCGCGACCGGCGAGCTCGCCGGGCTCTGCGTCGACCAGTGCGTCCTGGCCGACGGGCGGTTCACGCTGCTCGCCCCCGACGACTACCGCGGCGACACGCTCGACGTCCTGCTCTTCGACAAGCGCGGCGACGAGGTGGCGCGCGAGTCGCTCTACGCGGACGACGGCGACGACGAGGATCCCGAGGACGACGAGTAGTGGACGTCGAGCACGCGATCCGCACGCGGCGGACCCACAAGGCCTATGCGCCCGAGCCCGTCGACCGGGACACGCTGGAGGCGCTGCTCGACCTCGCCCGCTGGGCGCCGAACCACCACCTGACGAACCCCTGGCGCTTTCGCGTCATCGGCCCGCAGACGCTCGCGCGGCTGAAGCAGGCGGCCGGCGACGAGGCCGCCGCGAAGCTCGACCGCGCGCCGACGCTCGTCGCGGTCACCACGCTGCGCGACGAGGATCCGGACGTCGCTCGCGAGGACCGCGACGCGACCGCGGTCGCCGCCTACATCGTGCTGCTCGGCGCCCACGCGCCGCGGGCCTCGCCGGCTACTGGCGCACGCCGGGCGTCCTGCGCTCACCGGAGGGTCGCGCGCGCCCTGCGCCTGCCCGACGACGAGGACACCGTCGGCCTGCTCCACCTCGGCACCCCGCGCCAGGAGCAGCGCGTGCCCGAGCGCGCGCCGGCCGCCGACGTCGTGACCTGGCTCGACTGAGCGAGCCGGTCGCTCAGACCTGCTGCGTCGTCGGGATCGTCTCCGCGACGTCCTCGCCCGTCAGCGGGAAGTGGCATGCCGCGAAGTTGCCGCCGTCCTTGGCCTCCAGCGGCGGCTCCTCCAGCGAGCAGCAGACCCTGCGCCTTCGGGCAGCGGGTGTGGAAGCGGCAGCCCGGCGGCGGCGCCGTCGGCGAGGGGACGTCGCCGGTGAGGACCTGGCGGCTCTTGAGCTTGGCCAGCGCGGGGTCGGGCACCGGGACGGCGCTCAGCAGCGCGCCGGTGTACGGGTGGCGCGGGTGGCCGAACAGCTCGTCGGCCTCGGCCAGCTCGACGATCTTCCCGAGGTACATCACGGCGACCCGGTCGCACATGTGGCGCACGACGCTGAGGTCGTGGGCGATGAAGATGATCGTCAGGCCCAGGTCGCGCTGCAGGTCCTGCAGCAGGTTGATGATCTGCGCCTGGATCGACACGTCGAGCGCGGAGACGGGCTCGTCGGCGACGACGAGCTTCGGGCTTCAGCGCGATCGCGCGCGCGACGCCGATGCGCTGGCGCTGGCCGCCGGAGAACTGGTGCGGGAGCGGTTGTAGTGCTCGGGGTTGAGCCCGACGCTGCTCCATCAGCTCCTGCACGAGCACCTTGCGCTTGTGCTCGTCCGCGCTCGATCCGGTGGATCACGAACGGCTCGCCGATGATCGACCCGACGGTCGTGCCGCGGGTTCAGCGACGAGATACGGGTCCTGGAAGATCATCTGCATCTCGCGGCGCAGCGGCAGCAGCTCCGAGCGCGACAGCGTGCGTGATGTCCTGGCCGCGGTAGGTGATCGTGCCGGACGTCGGCTCGAGCAGCCGCGTGACGAGCCGCGCCGGTCGTCGACTTGCCGCAGCCGGACTCGCCGACGAGGCCGAACGTCTCCCCCTCGCGCACGTCGAAGCTGATCGCCGTCGACGGCGCGCACCGCGCCGACCTGGCGCTGGAGGATGACGCCCTTGGTCAGCGGGAAGTGCTTGACGAGGTCGCGGACCTCGACCAGTGGCTCGCCGGCGCTCATGCCCGCCTCACCCGGCCTGCGACGGCCGCGGGCACGCGCCGCCGCCGGCAGGCCGGCCTGTCTGCGGCGCCTCCTCCGGGGTCGCGCCGGCCTTCAGGCCGGCCCACAGGCCCGTGCGCTGCGCGTCGGTCGGGAGGCAGGCGACGCTGTGCCGCGGCTCACCGGACAGGCCGTCGAGCTCGGGGACGATGTGCTTGTGATCCTCCCGCATGTACGGGCAGCGCGGGTGGAACGCGCAGCCGGACGGGCGGTTGATCAGCGACGGCGGGCGGCCCGGGATCGGCGTCAGCGCGTCGCCGCGTGCCAGGTCCAGCCGCGGGATCGACTGCAGCAGCCCCCACGTGTAGGGGTGCTGGGGCGCCGCGAAGATCGCGTTCGTCGGCGCCGCGCTCGACGATTCGCCCGGCGTACATGACGGCGATCTCGTCGGCGACCTCCGCGACGACGCCGAGGTCGTGCGTGATCAGCACGATCGCCGTGTCGAGCTCGCGCTGCAGGCGCTCGATCAGGTCCAGGATCTGCGCCTGCACCGTCACGTCGAGCGCCGTCGTGGGCTCGTCCGCGATCAGCAGCTTCGGGTCGTTGATCAGACGCCATCGCGATCATCACGCGCTGGCGCATGCCGCCGGAGAACTCGTGCGGGTAGCTGTCGACGCGGCGTGCGCGGCTCGGGGATGCCGACGAGCCCGAGCATCTCCACCGCGCGGTCGCGCGCCTGCGCCTTGCTGACGTCGCGGTGCGACGCGGACGGCCTCGACGAGCTGGTCGCCGATCTTGTAGAACGGATGCAGCGACGGACAACGGGTCCTGGAAGATCATCGAGATCTCGTTGCCGCGCAGGTCGCGGCATCTCGTCGTCGCCGGCCTTCAGCAGGTCGCGGCCCTCGAACAGGACCTCGCCGGAGATCGTCGCGTTCGAGCGAGAAGCGCGTCAGCCCCATGACGGTCAGCGACGAGACGCTCTTGCCCGAGCCGGACTCACCGACGATGCCGAGCGCCTGACCGCTGTCGACGGTGTACGAGACGCCGTCGACCGCCTGGACGTGCGCCGTCCTCGGTGTCGAAGCTGACGGTGAGGTCGCGGACCTCGAGCAGCGGGCGCCACTCAGTACCGCACCCGCGGATCGAGGAAGGCGTAGACGATGTCGACGACAGGTTCAGGGAGATGATGAAGAACGCGCCGATCAGGACGGTGCCCTGGACGGTCGGCAGGTCGCTCTTCTGGATCGAGTCGAACGAGAGGCGGCCGATGCCCGGGATGTTGAAGACGGTCTCGGTGAGGATCGCGCCACCGAGCAGGACGCCGAGGTCGAGGCCGAGGATCGTGACGATCGGCGTGATCGCCGAGCGCACGCCGTGCTTGAAGATCACGCGGCGCTCCGGCAGGCCCTTGGCGCGAGCGGTGCGGATGTAGTCCTCGCTCATCGTCTCGCGCAGGTTGCCGCGCAGGAAGCGGGCGTAGACGGCCGCGAACGACGCGGCGAGCACGAGCCACGGCAGGATCAGCGACTGGATCACCGCCACGGGCTCGGTGAAGATGTTGCCGGTCGTCGGATAGCTGCCCGCCCCTTCGAAGATCGGGAACACGCCGATGTCCTTCGGAGAACAGGTACAGCGAGACGAGACCGAGCCAGTAGACCGGCGCGGAGATGGCGACCAGCGCGATGCCCATCGCACGTCGGTCCAGCCACGTGCCGCGCTTGACGGCGGAGATGATGCCGATCGGGATGCCGATCAGCGAGCCAGACGAACATCGCGCCGATGGCGAGCGTCGACGGTGGCCGGGAGCCGGTCGAAGATCTGCTGGCGGACCGAGATCGTTGTTCTGGTAGCTGTAGCCGAAGTCGAAGTGCAGGACGAGGTTCTTCATGTACTTCCAGTACTGCACGTACCACGGCTGGTCGAGCCCGAGTGTCTGGTTGAGCGACTTGATGAGCTCGGGGCTCGCGTTCGCGCCCGGCGCGCAGCGAGGACGGGATCCGCCGACGGCAGCACGTAGAAGATCACGAACGTGATGAAGCTGATGACGAGCAGCAGACACGATCATCCAGAGCAGCCGGCGTGATGATGAAGGCGAGCATGGCGTGGTGTGGTGACGCGGTGACGCGGACGCCCCGCCGCCCGGATCGGGCGGCGGGGCTCCTCGTCAGTTGCGTGCTTCGAGCGTCCGGCGTCCTACTTGAGCGACAGGAACGCCATGACGGTCGACGTTCGCGTAACTCGTCGAGCCACGCCGTTGACGTTCTTGGACGCGCGATGATCGGCTGGTTGTCCCAGACGAACGGGACCGCCGGAGCCAGCGCGCGTGATCGGCGAGGTTCGACGTCGGCCCACGCCTTGTCGCGTGCCGGGCCCGGCTCTGTCGGTCTGCGGCCTTGTCCATGAGCGCGTTGACCTTCGGATCGTTGAGCAGCGGCCAGTTGGTGTTGTTCGCCGGGATGATCGTCCGTCCGTTGAACGTCGGCTCCAGCATGCGACTGCGCGTCGACGAAGTCCTTGAAGCAACCCGACGTTCGGGCAGATCGCGACCTTCGCCTTCGGCACGCCGCAGAACTTCGTGTACAGCGTGTCCTGCGGGACGACGCGGAAGTTCAGCTTGAAGCCGAGCTTCTCGAACTGGGCCTGGGCGACCTCGGCGGTCTTCTGGCCCGGGTCGGCGTTCGTCGCCGACCGTCAGCAGCTTCTCGGTGCCGGTGTACTTGCCCGACGGGTAGCCGGCCTTCTTCATGTACTTCGCGGCGAGCGCCGGATCACCGGTCTCGGACTCTGCGAGGTAGTCGAACTGCGACGGCGCCTGCGCGTCCGCCGGACTCCTCGTAACCCGGGAAGCCGGGCGGGAGGTAGCCCCAGGCGATCGGGCCGACGACCGCGCCACCGCGCGTCAGGCGCAGCGCCGAGCGGTCGAACGCGGCGATGACCGCCTTGCGGACGTTGATGTTGTCGAACGGCGGCATGCGTCGTGTTCATCGCGATGTAGCGCGTTGCCGCCCGAGCGGCGAGAAGATGAGCTGGCTCTTGTAGGACTGGATCGCCTGCTTGAGCACCTGCGGCCGGCGGCGCGCCGTCGCCCTGGACCAGGCTCTGGCCCTGCAGGATCCGGCGGCGCGGCGACGGTCGCGTCGTTGTTGCCCTCCTGGACGTCGACCGCAGTCGAGGTACGCCGGGCGGTAGTCCGGTCGAGGCGTCCCAGTTGGGGTTGCGGACGATCGCGATCGACTTGCCGGGCTTCCAGCCCGGTCGAGGTTGCCCGTGGCGTCGTTCTTGACCATGTACGGGCCGGTGAACGACCGTGCTGGTTGTACGTCGAGGGGTTCTTCGCGTCGAACGGCGTCGCGTACTCCTCGGGCACCGGCATCGTGATCGGCATCACGAGCGCGGCGTCGACCACGTCGCGGCGCTGCGGCTTCGTGAGCTTGAAGACGATCGTCGTGGTCGTCCGGCGTCGTGATGCCGGAGATCGGCTTGGACGCCCTTGGTCGGCGTCTTGGGGGCGCCGACGATGTCGCCGAAGTAGCGCGGTCGCGTAGCCGTTCGGCACGTTGGCGCTGAACGCCCGCTCGATCGCGTACTTGACGTCCGCCGACTTGACCACGCGGTTGACCGGCGGCGCGTACTTGATGCCCGGCTTGATCTTGACCGTCACCGTCTTGCTCGTCGGCGGAGATCTCCGGCGGGCCGACGGCGAGGTCCGGGATCGCCTTCGAGGAGTCGTTCGGGATCGAAGAGTACAGCGGCCGCTGGGTCGCGTACAGGACCATGATAGCTGAACGTGTAGTACGTCTGGCCGGGATCGATGTAGTCGACGTCGCCGGCGGCGAGCGCCGTCACTGAGCCGCCCTTCTTGCCGGTCGGCACGGCTTCGAGCCGACGCCGGCACTGGAGCTGGTCTTGCTGTTGTTGCTGCTGCCGCCACAGGCGGCGACAGCGAGCGACAGCGCGACCATCAGACTGGCCACGAGCGCGTAAGCGCAGGCTCCTCGGGCTCATGCGTCGTCCTTTCGTCATGTCGGTGTGCAACCGAGTTCTGCCTCCTGCAGAGGCGCGTCAGCGCCCCGAGTCTTCGGGGTTGAGCGCGTCCTGCAGTGCCGTCGCCGACCAGGTTGAAGGCCAGGACGGTGAGCACCAGTGCGAGGCCCGGGAAGATCATGTACCACCAGGCGGTGTCGAAGATCTCGGTGGCGTCGGAGATCATCGCCCCCCAGCTCGGCCGTCGGCGGCTGGACGCCGACGCCGAGGAACGACAGCGCCGCCTCGAACAGGATCGTTCGTCGGGATGATCAGCGTCGTGTAGACGATGATCGGCGCGACGAGGTTCGGCAGGATGTGGCGGAAGATGATCCGCCGGTCGGACGCGCCGAGCGACCGGGCCGCCTCGACGAACTCCTTCTCGCGCAGCGACAGCACCTGGCCGCGGATGATGCGCGCCGATGTAGGGCCAGCTCGGCGAGGACGATCACGAAGATCACCACCGGGAGGCCGGGCTTGATCAGCGCGCCGTGGCGCTTGGCGACGGTGGCCAGCAGCAGGCCGGGGATGATGATCACGAGCCACGCGGCCGCGCCCCAGGCGAGCTCACGGCCGGTTGTCGGCGCGGTGTCGCCCGGTCGCTTGCGAAACGCCCGGAAG
This sequence comes from uncultured Solirubrobacteraceae bacterium, assembly GCA_963781935.1. Lineage (GTDB taxonomy): Bacteria > Actinomycetota > Thermoleophilia > Solirubrobacterales > Solirubrobacteraceae > F1-60-MAGs163. The sequence goes on along the minus strand of CAWAHX010000003.1, from coordinate 170,668 downwards.
CACACGCTGACGACCGCCCCGAGCATGCCGAACAGGACGATGATGATCCCGGTCCGCCGGAAGTCCATCGCGACGCAGCCCTCGCCGAACGAGCAGGCCGCGCCGAGGCCCGAGCGCGAGCAGCAGGACCGGGAAGGCGAGCATGCACGTCCATCAGCCGCGAGAGCAGCGTGTCGGCCCAGCCGCGGTAGTAGCCGGCGATCATGCCGATCGTCACGCCGACGCAGCACGATCAGGGCCGTGCTGATGAACGCGACTGCGAGCGACACGCGCGCGCCGTAGAGCGTGCGGGCGAAGACGTCGCGGCCGAGCCCGTCGGTCCCGAAGAACGTGCGGGTGGAGAAGTCGGGGCCCGAGGCGGAGCCGAACTCGTCGAGGAACTTCGTCGACTGCTCGTTCGGGGGCCGCAGCGCCGACGATCGCGACGATCTGCCGCGCGAAGAACGCGACAGAGCACCAGGACGACGATGAACAGCGCCGAGACGAGCGTCACCTTGTCGCCCTTGATCCGGCGCCAGAACAGCTGCCACGGGCGAGCGGGCAGCGATCTCCGCTGCCGTCTCGGACTCGACGGTCACGACGTCGCCGACGGGCTCGTCGATGATTTCAGGCACGCCGGTGCTCACGGGCGCGCGTCCCTGCTGCGGATATGGATCTTCGAAATGGTCCTGCTCCCAGAGCGCACGTAGTCGGGAGACGCGCGCAGGGAGCGAGAGTACAGAGGATGGCCCAGACCTGCGCAGGTGTCCGTCTCTGAAATTCGACGCGCTGCGCGCTATGCCTGCGCATCGACCATCCGGCGCGCAGCCTGCGCCGTTCGTCGCGCTGGGGGCGCGCGACGCCCCTGGCGCCATTACGCTTGCGGCGCGCCCCGGTAGCTCAGCTGGATAGAGCGTCCCCCTCCTAAGGGGAAGGCCCCTGGTTCGAATCCAGGTCGGGGCATCACCAACGAGGAGAGCACCGGATGCACGTTCGACCCATGATCACCACCATCGCCGTGCTGGCGGGCTCAGCACTCCTGGCCCCGGCCGCAGGCGCGGGCGCCGCGAACTACCCGCCACCCGCCGCGCCGGGCAAGCTCGTCAAGCGGCCGGCGGGCAAGACGTTCACGCTGAACGTCTGCAAGAACCGCAAGACCTGCTTCGCCACGATCCAGAAGGCCGTGAACGCCGCGGCGCCCGGGGACGTGGTGAAGGTCGCGGACGGCGTCTACCGCGAGGGCGTGATCGTGAAGGGCTCGAGCAAGGCTCGCATTCGCCTGATCGGCAACGTCAGGAATCCGCGCAAGGTGATCCTCGACGGGTCCAAGCTCCCCGCCAAGAGCGCGCCTGCGCAGAACGCGATCCTCGTCAACGCCTCAGACCGGGTGGAGCTGAACGGGTTCTATGCGCGCGGCTACCGCGCCAACGGGTTCTTCATGACGAACAACAGCGACTACGTCATGCGCAACCTGGTGGCGGAGAACGTCGGGCGCTACGGCATCTTCGCGTTCAACAGCAAGGGCGGGACGATCTCCGACAGCACCGCCTACTGGAACACGGACGCCGGGTTCTACATCGGGCAGACGCCGCCGCAGGCGAAGCCCAAGCGCACGTTCGTCACGAACGTCAGCTCGTACGAGAACGTGCTCGGGTGGTCCGGGACGAACATGAAGTACGTCACGATCCGCGGCAGCCGCTTCTTCAACAACGGCACCGGGATGACGAACTCCGCCGAGGTCGGCGAGCGCTTCGCGCCGCCCGAGAAGAACGTCATCACCGGGAACGAGTTCTTCTGGAACAACTTCAACTACTACAAGGGCAAGCCGCCGTTCAAGGCCGGCAGCCCGCTGGCCGGCGGGATCGCTCCCTACCCGATCGGGGCGGGCGTGCTGCTGATCGGCAGCTGGGGGTCGGAGATCACGAACAACCGCGTCTACGGGAACTGGCTGACGGGCGTCGGCCTGCTCGACGGCCTGCTCGTGCGCGGTCAGGACGACAAGCTGAAGAAGGCGGGCGGCGAGCCGGACGCGGCCGAGCTCAAGGGCAACCGCGTCACGGGGAACGTCTTCGGGCTCGGCGGCGCCGACCTCAACGGCCGTGACCTGTTCTATGACGGCTACGGACAGGGGAACTGCTTCGCGGGCAACACGCTGACGAGCATCTCGCTGCCGGCGTTCTCCGCCGCGGCGTTCCCCGGCTGCCCGTTCAGCGGCGCGAACGCCGCCGACTCGGCGGCGCAGAGCGAAGGCGTCGGCTGGGCGCTGGGGGCCAAGGACGGCGCAGGACTGCTCCCGCACCCGCACGCCGCGAAGAAGGGGATCTCGCCGGTGACCGTGATCGGCGGCTGAACCGCCGGCGTCAGCGATCCGGGCGGTCCGGGTACACCTCGTCGATCGTCGCCAGCGCGACGTAGGGTGCCCGGGCCGCCTCCTCGATCCGCTCGCCGCCGCCGGCGAGCCGGTCGAGGACGGAGACGACGCCGACGATCTCGTGCCCGGCCTCCTGGACCGCCTCGATCGCGCGCAGCGTCGACCCGCCGGTGGTGACGACGTCCTCGACGATCAGGCAGCGGTCGTCCGCTGTCAGGAGCGGGCCCTCGATGCGGCGTGACAGCCCGTGCTGCTTGGCCTCCTTGCGCACGAAGAACGCCTTGACCGGAGCGCCGGCGGCGAGCGCCGCGCACGCCACCGGATCTGCGCCCATCGTCATGCCGCCCACGGCCGTCGCGGACCATTTCGCGGCGTGCCGGGCCACGAGCTCGCCGAGCGCGAGGAACCCGGCCGGCAGCAAGATGGCGCGCTTGGCATCGACGTAGTACTGGGCGACTGCACCGCTCGTCAGCGTAACTTCGCCGTTGATCAGCGCGTGCCTACGCAGTTCGTCGATCAATCGTTCACGTGGGTCCATGTCGTGCCGATGCTACCTCCGTGCTCGAACGCTCCCTTCGCGTCGCTGCGGTACTCATCAGCCTCGTGGTCGTGGTGAGCTTCAGCATGTTCGCGATCGACGAGTTCCGCGGCGCCTCCGCGCGCACGCAGACGGCGCTCGCCGCGCAGGAGGCCGTCCGCAGCGCCGCACCCACGGCGGCCGGGGAGCGCGCACGCGAGCGTCAGCACACCACCGTGCGTGAAGCGATCGACGACGCGAACGACGTCCTCGTCGGGCCGTTCGCCGGCGTCGTCGAGCGGGACCAACAGCACCTGGGCCCGGCGCGGCGTGCCGGCCGTGCTCGCCCTGCTGTTCTTCGGCGTCGGCCTCGGATTCCTGGCGCGGTTCGCCAAGGGGCATGCAGCGCCGGTGAGACCTCGCCCTCGCAAGGTCTGACGGGCTCCGCCCGTCCGTGGCGAGCTGTGCACGACAGTCGTGCATGAGTCGCGTGGGACGTGGCTCGGCGACGTCCTTTGCGTGCTGTGCATGACCTGCGTGCATGAGTCGCGTGGGACGACGGTGTTGCGGGACGTGACCCTGGGGCTGGGTCGTCGAGCCGGAGAACCAACGTCGGACCTCGGCGGCTCCGCCCCGAACCGCCCCGAGAACCAATCGGTTCGGGGCTCCGCCCCGAACCGCCCCTTCAGGGGGATGTCACCTGTAGAACACGTCCACCGGAGTCCCGTAGCGGACCCAGTTGTAGATCGGGATCGCGTCTGGTGGCGGCACGCGCAGGCAGCCGTGGCTTGCGGCGTACACGGGGACCTCGGCGTATCCGTGGATCGCGTACCCGCGGATGAAGTAGTTCGAGTAGATCATCCCGTGCGAGTTCGTCCCCGGAGTCTTGGAGTAGACGTTGAACGAGCCGAGGACGGTCGGGGTCGACGGCTTCCCGGAGCTCATCGGGTAGATCCGCTCGACGTGCCCGTGGGCGCCGATCAGAGCGAGCACCTGGTGCGTGAGGTCCGCCTCGACGTGCCGCCCGTGGCTGGGGTAGCGGACCTTGAAGCGCCCCTGCCCGTGCGCGAGGCGACGGAAGACCTCCTCGCTGGCGACGTTCGTGCGCGCCATGCCGGTCAGCTTGCGGAACGCGGTGACGGCGCGCGCCGTGCGGTCGTCGTACAGGCCTCGCGCGCCGACGACGTACCCGAGCTTGTCGAGCCGGGTCTGCAGCAGGCGCACCGCCCGCCCGCGGGCGCCCGGGGTGGCGTGCAGCGGCAGGACGTCGACGCGTACCGCGCGCGCCACGCCGGTGCCGAGCTCGGCGGTCGCGCGATGGCTGGCGCGGACCGTGATCCGGCCCGGCTGGCTCGTGCGAAACCCGATCTGGAAGCCACCCGCGCCGGCGACCGGCCCGATGCTGACGCCCTTGACGAGGATCTTGTGGCCGCGGCGGTAGAAGCGGACGCTCGCCACCTGGCCGGCGACGTAGGGCTTGCACCGTGCCGCGCACGACCCAGCGCTCACCGGCCAGCACTCCGCCCGAGCCGACGTGGGCGAGCTTCAGGCTGATCGTGGCCGGCTTGGGCGCCGGGGCCGGGGCCGGGGCGGGCGCGGGCGCCGGCGCCGGAGTCGCCGGCGGCGTGACCGGCGTCGGGTCCTGCGCCGCCGCGGTCGCGGGCACGGCGAGCAGCGCGGCGAGCGCGACCAGCGGAGTCAGGCGGCGGATCATGACGGCGGATGCTACGTGGCGACGATGACGCGAGGTGTCGTGATCGCGCGAACCAGCAGCAGGATCCCCGCGAGGATCGCGTAGCGCGCCGGCCACGGTGAGCACGATCTCACCCGCGTTCCATCCCTGCGACACACCGAAAGCCGTGCAGTTGTTCAGCGAGTGGACGGCGATGCACGGGTACAGCGACGCGGTGCGCACGTACAGCATGCACAGCAGGAAGCCGAAGAATCCCAGCGGCACGAGGAAGGCGAGATCGGACGAGCCGGCATGGATCACGCCGAACACGAGGCCGGTGATGATCGCCGCCGGCCACATGCCGCGCCACGAGCGCAGCGCCGTGAAGAAGTACCCGCGAAAGAAGAACTCCTCCGACAGCGGCGCGATCACGCAGACGAGCAGGGCGACGCAGACGAGCGCCACGGTGCTGTCGTCCGCGCCGAGCTCCTTGGGCAGCTTGTCGTCGCCGCCGTGGACGCCGAGCAGCGCCACGAAGACGGCGGTGAACAGGAAGAACGAGACCCAGGCGGCGACGCCCCAGCCGACCGCCGGCCACAGCCGCGTCGGGCCGCAGGCCGAAGTCGGCCGGCCGCGGCCGGCCGCCGAGGCGCGCCATGAACACGGCCGCGCCGATCAGGCACAGATCCTGCACGACCGTCGCGAGGATGTTGACGACGGGGCCCGGCGCGTCGAGCGAGCCGCCGAAGGCCACCGACGCGAGCCCGAGCACGATCGCCCCGCCGATCGCCGCGGCGAACCCGGCCACCAGCGCGACCCACGCCGTCCAGGCCTTCCAGTGCGGTCCGAGCGGCGTCAGCGCGACGCCCTCCGGCAGCTCCGGACGCTCGAGGGGCGGGGCCGGATGCGGCGGCGCGGGCGCGGTGAAGCCGGGAGGAGCCGAGGACATCGCGCGTGACGTTAGCGAGGCCGGAGGCGCAGCTCCCCCAGTGAGCCGATGATCTGGACACCTGATGGCGCGGTCCCACGTCCCGCTCGATCGAGGAGCACCGGGGTGATCCCGGCGGCGCGCGCGCCCTGCACGTCGAACTCGACGCTGTCGCCGACGTGGACCGCCGAGCGCGGATCGGAGACGCCGACCCGCTCCAGCGCGCGGGCGAAGATCGCCGGGTCGGGCTTTGCGACGCCCTCCTGCGCCGAGGTCAGCACCGCGTCGACCAGCTCCGCGATGCCGGTGTCGCGGAGCACCGCGTGGAGTGAGACGTCCCAGTTGCTCACGATCACGAGCCGTCGCCCCCTCCGCGCGCAGCCGGGCGAGCGCCTCGGGCACGTCCGCGAACGCCCTGAAGCGCAGCGCGTCGAGCAGCGCCTCGCGCAGGCCGCGTGGCCGAGGCTCGCGCGCGGGCGCCGGGAGTGCCGCGCCGAGCACCTCGGTGCAGCGATCGCGCAGCGCGGCGAGCGTCGCCTCGTCGACCGCCTCGTCGTGATGGGCGCGGTAGTACGTCATCTCCGCCATCAGCGCATCCCGAGCCTGCGGCGACGCGTCACCGCGACGCCGCGCCGCCCCAGCTCGCGCTGCCAGCGCGGCGAACGGCTCGACGAGCTCGACGAGCGTCCCCAGCGCGTCGAGCAGGACGACCGGTGAGGGGGACGGGCGAGCCGGCGCGGACATCGCCTCGGATCCTCTCGCACGGGCGTGAACGATCGCCTGCAGACCCGGCGTGGAATCGCGAAAGGCCAGCTAGAATGCTGCCTTCCGCAAGCGGCTCTTCGCGTTCCGGAAGGACCCGCGCCGCCGAGCAGGAACCCCGCCGTAGATCGTAGATGTCTCGTCGCGCTCGACAGATCCGTCGCCGCCGTAGCCAGCGTGGCCCTGCCCGCGCGATCTTCGTCGTGGTCGGCCTGATCGCCGGCACCGTGCTGCTCGCCGGTGCCGCGGGCGTGGGATACATCGTGAGCCTCGCCAACTCGGCGCCGAATCTCTCGGAGCTCAAGCCGGTCAACCAGGGAGCGACCTCGGTCGTCTACGCCGCCGACGGGACCCGCCTGGGCTTCATCCAGGGGGACACGCTGCGCACGCCGATCCTGTCCTCGTACATGCCGGACAACGTGCGCAACGCGACGGTCGCGATCGAGGACCGCCGCTTCTACAAGCACGGCGGCGTCGACTTCGAGGGCGTCGTGCGCGCGGGGATCAAGAACGTCTCCAGCGGCAAGACCGTCCAGGGTGGTTCGACGCTGACGATGCAGCTGATCCGCAACCTCTACCAGGGCGACCGCTCGCGCACGCTGAAGCGCAAGATCCGCGAGGCGAAGCTCGCCTCCGACCTCGAGGACAAGCATCCGGGCCGGCGCGGCAAGGAGTGGATCCTCACCCAGTACCTGAACAACGTCCCCTACGGCACGGTCGGCGGGCAGAACGCCGTCGGGATCCAGGCGGCGGCGCGCGTCTTCTTCGACAAGGCCGCGAGCGATCTGAAGCTCAGCGAGGCGGCGCTGCTCGCCGGGCTGCCGCAGGCGCCCTCGCAGTACAACCCGTTCCTCGATCCCAAGGCGGCGATCGAGCGGCGCAACGAGGTGCTGACGCAGATGGAGAAGGAGGGCTACATCCAGCCCTCGACGGCGGCCCGCGCTCGCCGCGCCCCGCTCGGCGTCAAGAAGAACGCCTACTACGCCAAGCGCCGCGAGAGCTACTTCTTCGACTACGTCCGCCAGGAGCTGATCCGCAAGTACGGCGCCGAGCGCGTGCGCCAGGGCGGCCTGCGCGTCTTCACGACCGTCAACCTGAAGCTCCAGCAGGCGGCGCGGCGGGCGATCGCCACCCGCCTCCCCGTCCCGGGCGATCCCTCGGCCGCGCTCGTCAGCATCGATCCGAAGTCCGGCTACATCAAGGCGATGGCCTCCTCGGGGGACTACGCCGCCTCGCAGCTCAACCTCGCCGCTCAGGCCAAGCGCCAGCCCGGCTCGACGTTCAAGGTGATGGTCATGATGACCGCGCTGCGCCAGGGCGTCGACATCAAGAAGACGACGTACGAGTCCAAGCCCCTGAAGTTCGTCGACAAGAAGACCGGCACGCCGATCGACGTGCAGACCGACGACCACTCCTACGGCGGCAACACGACCGTCTTCGAGGGCCTCGTCAAGTCCGACAACACGGTCTTCCAGCAGCTCGACCTCGACGTGGGCCCCGAGAACGTGCGCCAGACCGCGTACGACATGGGCATCACGAGCCACCTCGACGCCTATCCCGCCGAGGGCCTGGGCGGCCTGACGAACGGGGTCTCGCCCCTGGAGATGACGCGCGCCTACGTCACGGTCAACAACGGCGGCTGGCGCCTGAAGCCGATCGCGATCACGAAGGTCGAGTTCCCCGACGGCCGCGTCGACGCCTCGCTCGGCAGGACCCGCAAGACGAAGGTCTTCACCGACGGCGAGACGCACGAGGCGGTCCTCGCGATGGAGGCCAACGTCCAGCGCGGCACCGGCACGGGCGCCGCGCTGAACTGCCCCGCCGCCGGCAAGACCGGCACGACGAGCAACTTCACCGACGCCTGGTTCGACGGCTTCACCACCTCGCTCAACACGGCGGTCTGGGTCGGGTACAAGGACGTCAACACGTCGATGACGAACGTCCCCGGCTGGGGCACGATGTTCGGCGGCAAGGCGCCCGCGAGCATCTGGCACGACTTCATGACGACCGCGATGGTCGGGCGCAAGTGCGACCCGTTCCCGGAGCCGACCGAGCCGTTCGTCTCCAAGCCGTTCTTCGGCGAGTACGCGACCACCGGAGCGCCCGGGGACGCCGTCGACCCGCTGGCGAAGGACATCCTGCCGAAGGACAAGAAGGGCAAGACGAAGGACGGGAAGACCAAGACGGACAAGAACTTCCCGCCCTCGCAGTACGAGAAGCCGCCGCAGACGACACCGAACACCGACACTCCGGGTTCCGGTGGTGGCAACGGCAACGGCAACGGCCAGCCGCAGACCGGCGGGTTCTCACCCGGCACCGGGACCGGCTGAGAACGCCCGCTGCTGCTACCGTCCTCAGGGATGGCCAAGGAAGAAAAAGTCGAGTTCGAGGGCGAGGTCGTCGAGGCTCTGCCCAACGCGATGTTCCGCGTGAAGCTCGACAACGACCACATGGTGCTCGGCCACGTGGCCGGAAAGATGCGGCGCTACCGCATCCGCATCCTTCCCGGTGATCGCGTGCGCTGCGAGCTGTCGCCCTACGACCTCGACCGCGCCCGCATCGTCTACCGCCACCGCTAGCAGCCCGCGTGGGTGAGCTGTCGCTCATCGCCGCGTTCGAGCACCTGCTGCAGCCGCGCTCGGATCGCGTGGTCCGCTGGATCGGCGACGACGCCGCCGTCGTGCGGGCCAGGCCGTTCGCCGTGACGAGCATCGACGCGATGGCCGACGGCGTGCATTTCCGCCTCGACCATCCGCGGGTGACGGCGGCCGACGCCGGCCACCGCGCGCTCGCCGCCGCCCTCTCGGACATCGCCGCGATGGGGGCCGACGCCGGCGAGGCGTACGTCGCGCTGGGCGTGCCGGAGGACTTCGCCTCGGACGACGTCCTGGAGATCGCGCGTGCCATGGAGGCGCTGGCCGAGCGCACCGGCACGACCATCGCCGGTGGCGACCTGATCCGCGCGCCTGCCCTGACCATCGTCGTCACGGTCGTGGGATGGGCCGAGCGGGCGGAGGACCTCGTGGGCCGCGACGGCGCACGCCCCGGTGACGGCGTCTATGTGACGGGCCCGCTCGGGGGCTCGGCCGCGGGGCTCGCCGTCCTGGACGGCCGCGCCGGCGCCTGCGGGGCGGACGACGCGCTGATCCGGGCGTATCTGCGCCCGGAGCCCCGCCTGGAACATGGGCCGCGCGCTGGGACGCGCCGGGGCGGGCAGCGCTGATCGACCTCTCGGACGGCCTGGCCACCGATGCCGCGCACCTGGGGCGCAGCAGCGGGGTGCGGCTCGACGTCGACCTGGAGGCGGTGCCGCTCGCCGGCGGCGTCGCGGAGATCGCGCGGGCGCTCGGCGTGGACCCGGCGGAGTTCGCCGTCAGCGGCGGCGAGGACTTCGAGCTGTGCGCCTGCCTCCCCGACGCCGCGGCCGCGGGCGTTGCGGGCCTCGTCCGTGTCGGCGTGGTCGCCGACGGTGAGCCCGGCGCCGTGTTCAGCCGGCGCGGCGAGTCGCCCCGAAGCCTCCACGGCTTTGAGCATCGCCTGGGCTGAGCGGCTCCGGCCCCTCGATGGCGGGCGCGTCGCGCCGCAGGGCACCGAGGCGAAGCAGGATCGCCTCCGCGACGGCGCGCGGGTCCACGTCGTACGCCCCCTCGGTGATGCGGCGGCGGAGCGTGGCGAGCTTGAGCATTCGGTCAGCGTCCTGGGTCACGATGAGTTCTCAGGCGTGAAGGATGATTCTCGCGCAACGGCAGTCTCGGTGTTCCTCACCTGTCTGCGACGCGGCCATCCGTGCCTGTCGCCTCATCAATCGGCGCAGCGGCCGGCGCGGGCTTGAGCCCTCTCGACGGACGTCGGGGAGCCGTCCTCAGCGTCCCATAGCGGAATCGGTTCCCCCCGAGCGAGCCCGGGCCGGCGTATCCCGCCGGCCCGCGCACCGTGATCGGACCGCCGCCGTCCTGCGACGACGCCGCGCTGACCGCCGCGAACGCGGCCACCGCAGCGCCGGCCACGATGCTCCAGCCGACCATCGCCAGGGGCGCCGCCCTGACCGCCGGCGAGGACGAGCATCCAGAACCACAGGAACTCACCCACCCCCATGTCGAGCTGCTCCGCGTAGACCACCGGCACGAGCACGATCGGCAGCAGGCTCAGCAGGACGACGGCCAGGCCCGTGACGCGTCGCATCCCGACCTCGCGGGCGCCGGCGAGCAGCCACAGGTTCGCCGGGAGGACGAGCAGCAGCGCCGCGTACGGGTTGAGCGCCCAGGCCACGAGCCCGGCGACGCACGCGACCACTGCCGGGGCGATCCGGGCACCGGGACGATTGACCGGGCCGGCGGCACCGGCCGCTCGCACGAGCAACGGCCGCAGCACCAGCACGCCCAGCGCGAACACGAGCGCCGTGCATCCGATCGCGGCCCAGCCGCTGCCGCCCGCGGGCAGCGCACCGGGCGGCGGCGGCGGCGAGAGGTCCGCGATCGCGCCCGTGCGCGCGAGCGCGATCGCGAACCCGCCGGCCAGCGCGAACGGCGCCGACAGCGCGAGGATCCAGCCGATCCAGCGGGCGATCGGCTCTCCGCGACGGCGCAGTCGCGCCAGACCGTCGATGAGCGTGAGCAGCGCCGGCAGCAGCAGGGCGAAGACGAGCAGGCGCACCGCCCAGCCCGGCATCACCTTGCGCGAGATCGCGAGATCGCGCTCGGGCGCCTGCGGGATGCGCGGCCCGCTGTCCAGCGCGGTCAGAGCGCGCAGGGCGCCGCGCCCCCATGTGTCGAGACGGGCGGCGGAGACCGGGGCGTTCGCGGGCGGCGGCAGCTCACCGCTCGCGGACAGGCGCACGGCCGCGATGCCGGCGCTGTCGGCCACGCCCTGCCCGCTGACCGACAGCGGGAACGCGAACCGCGCGAGTTGTGTGCGGGCGAACGGGAAGGTGCTCTCGACGCCCGTCTCCTGCCGCAGGGCCAGGGCGACCGTCCGCTGCAGGCGCAGCGGCGCGGCCCCGACACCGTTCGCCCACGCGACGACGAGCGGGCGCTGCGTGACGGGGCCGGCGAGGTCGCCGAGCTCGATGATCGCGTCGACCGGGCGCGCGAGCCGTCCGATCAGGTCGCGCATCCCCGCCAGCCCGCCGGTGCCGCCGCTGACGGAGGCGAACGTGACGCTGCGGGTCGGCCGCGCCGACGCGAGGTCACGCGCGATCTCGAGCATCGCGGCGGTGCCCGACAGCTGGGCCGCCGAGCCGGCGCCGGTGGCGTCGCGATGCGCCACGACGACGATCTGCGCGCGGGCTCCGCTGCCCGGCTGCTGCGCGGTCACGGTCGTCAGCGTCTGGTCGCCGTCGATCGTCTCGGCGCGGAAGCTGTCGCTCTGCACCCGCACCTTCGGCAGCGCGGCGCGCAGCTCGTCGGCGACGCGCCGGGCCAGTGCGTCGTCCCCCGGGCTTCCCGGGCGCCGGCTCGGGAATTCGGCGGCGAGCGAGTTCAGCACCTTCGCGGCGCGCGCTCCGTCGAACGCCTGCGGGGCGAACGTCGTGCGCAACGGCAGCGGACGACTCTCGAGGGAGAACGCGACGACGATCAGGGCGATCACCACGGGGAGCAGCGCCGCCCGGTAGATGCGTGGATCGATCATCGGCGAACCGGAGGGTAGAGCGCATACCCTTGCGGACGACTCATGGCCGAGCGGATCCCACGAATCCTCCTCGTCGACGACGAGCACTCGATCCAGACGCTGCTGTCGTATCCGCTGCGCAAGGACGGCTACGAGGTCGTCCAGGCGTCCGACGGGCGCGAGGCGCTCGACCGGTTCGGCGAATCGACGTTCGACCTCGTCGTGCTGGACGTGATGATGCCCCGGATGGACGGCCTCGAGGTCTGCCGGCGCCTGCGGGCCCGCAGCTCGGTGCCGATCATCATGCTGACCGCCAAGTCCGACGAGGTCGACAAGATCGTCGGACTGGAGCTCGGGGCCGACGACTACATCACCAAGCCGTTCTCGGTGCGCGAGTTCCGCAGCCGCGTGAAGGCGGCCCTGCGTCGCGCCTCGATGGATCGCGAGGCCGGGAACGCCGCCGACGAGCCGCTCCAGGTCCACGAGCTGCGGATCGACCCGGCGCGCCGCAGCGTGCGCGTCCGCGGCGACGAGGTGGCGCTCACGTTCGTGGAATTCGAGATGCTGACCGCCATGGCCTCGAGTCCAGGGCGGGTCTGGAGCCGCGAACAGCTGCTCACGAGGGTCTGGGGCGACAGCTCCTATCGCGACCCGCGGACCGTCGACGTGCACATCCGGCATCTGCGCGAGAAGCTCGAGGCGGACGCCCGCAGCCCGGAATACCTCTTCACCGTGCGCGGCGTCGGCTACCGCTTCCGCGACGCCGAAGACGCGTGACGTCACTCGCCAACCGCCTGGCGCTCATCTTCTTCCTGATCACGTTCGGGGCGATCGTCATCGTCTACCTCGGCGTGGTGCCGACGCTCGAGTCGAGCCTGATCGACGAGCGCGGCGTCGCGCTGCGGGCCGACGGCGCGCGCTTCACGGATCCGATCCGGTCCGCGCTGGAGCTGGCGGTCCCCGTCGACACCGTCGACCGCGCGGTGCGCGCCGCCGCCGATCAGTCGAACACGCGCGTGACGCTCCTGGGCGTCAACCGCGGGACGTTCGGGGCGCAGCCCTTCCCGAAGTCCGACTCCAATCTGCGCACGGACATCGGCGACCTGGACTTCCCGGCCGCCGACGCCGCGATCGAGTCGGGCCGGACGGAGACGGCGACGGAATCGGTCGGAGGCGGGCGCGTCGTCGAGGTCGCGGTGCCGCTCTTCTTCAAGGACACCGAGACCGGGAAGCAGGTGCTCGGCGACGTGCTCGTCTACTCGGCGCCGCTGGGCGACGTGGAGCACAACGTCGCGCTCGTTCGCAACCGCATCGTGATCGCCGGCATCCTGGCGCTCGCCGCCGCCGTGCTGGCGGGGTTCTTCGTCGCCCAGTCGCTCGGACGGCGGGTGAGCCGGCTGACGAGCGTCGCACGGCGCGTCGCGAGCGGCGACTTCTCCGCACCGTTCCCCGTCGAGGGCGAGGACGAGCTCGGCGAGCTCGCGCGAGCGCTGGACGACATGCAGCGCCAGCTCGCCGAGCTGGACACCGCCCGCCGGCGCTTCATCGCGACCGCCTCGCACGAGCTGCGCACCCCGATCTTCTCGCTCGGCGGGTTCCTCGAGCTGATCGAGGACGAGGACCTGGACGACGAGACGAAGGCGAAGTTCATGGGTCAGCTGCGCGAGCAGGTCGAGCGGCTCGGGAAGCTCACGACCGACCTGCTCGACCTCTCGCGGCTGGAGGCCGGGTCGGTCGAGCTGCGCCGCGAGACGACCGACATCGCCGAGCTCGCCCGAACGGTGGCCGGGGAGTTCGTTCCCGCCCTCGCCGCGCACGAATCGCAGCTCGAGGTCCGCCTGACCGGCGAAGAGGTCATCGCCATGTGCGACGCTGAACGTGTCGCCCAGGTCATGCGCATTCTCATCGACAACGCCCTCAACCACACCGAGCCCGGCACCGACGTCGTCGTGGCGACGTCGCTGCGCGGCGACCGCGCGCGCGTCGCCGTGACCGACTTCGGCCCCGGGATCCCGCGCTCGGAGCTGCGGCGCGTGTTCGAGCCGTTCTACACCTCGGACGGCACGCGCGGAGCCGGGCTGGGCCTGGCGATCGCGCACGAGCTCGGGGAGCGCATGGGCGGCGAGCTGGCCGTCGAGAGCCTGCCGGGACGTACGACGTTCTCGCTGGAGCTGCCGCAGTGACCGGCGCCCGGCTGATCGCCGCCCTCGCGGCGATCGGCAGCGCCGCGGCGCTCGGCGCCTGCGGGCGCGAGAGCTCGTCGCCGACCACCACAACGGTCCAGCGAACGACGCGCGTCGAGGTCGTGCGGCCCGCGGTCGCCACCGGTTCAGGCGCACCGTTCGACGCAGCCGGCATCTACGAGCGGGCGGCTCCGGGCGTCGTCACCGTCGTCTCGACGGGGCTCGGGACGAGCAGCGGGGAGGGCGGTCGGATCGGGCTTCGTCGTCTCGGACAGCAGGCGAGATCGCGACGAACGCCCACGTCGTCACGAGCGGAACCGGGTCCTCGCTGAAGCCGGCGGGCCAGGTCTATGTGAGCTTCGCGGACGGCAACCAGGTTCCCGCCCGGATCGTCGGCTACGACCCGTTCGTCGACGTGGCGCTGCTGAAGGTCGACCCGGCCGGACTCGACCTCGTGCCGGTGCCGCTCGGCTCCGCCAAGGAGCTGCACATCGGCGCGCCGGTCGCCGCGATCGGGAGCCCGTTCGGCGAGGACCGGTCGCTGTCGGTCGGGATCATCTCGGCGACGAACCGCTCGATCAACTCGCTCACGGGGTTCTCCACGCCGGGCGCGATCCAGACCGACGCGGCCATCAACCAGGGAAACTCCGGCGGCCCGCTGCTCGACGCGCAGGGCCGAGTGCTGGGGATCAACTCGCAGATCGAGACGGCGAGCGGCAGCGGAAGCGGCGTCGGGTTCGCGGTGCCCGTCGACGCGGTGCGCCGGTCGCTGCGCCAGCTGCGGACGGACGGACGCCCGCACTACGCGTACATCGGCGTGGCCAGCACGCCGGTCTTCCCGCAGCTCGCCGAGAAGTTCGGGCTCAGGACGAAGACGGGCGCGTGGGTTCAGGAGCTCACTCCCGGCGGCCCCGCGGCGCAGGCGGGCATCCACGTCGGGAGCGGCAACGTGCGCTTCCAGGCGCGCGACTACGTTCCCGGCGGCGACGTGATCGTCGCCATCGACGGCGCGCCGGTGCGCGACGAGGCGCAGCTCGCCGCACGCGTGGCGATCCTCGATCCGGGTCAGCGGGTCGACGTCACGGTGCTGCGCGACGGCCGCAGGCGCATCGTCAGCGTGAAGCTCGGTGAGCGGCCCGTCGGCACCCTGCCGACAGGCTGAGCACGACGCACCGCGCGCGGTAGGCTCGTCAGGTGTCCCAGACGCCGTTCATCCTCGTCTCCAACCGCGGGCCGGTGACCTTCGAGGACGACGGCAGCGTCAAGCGCGGCACGGGCGGGCTGGTGACGGCGCTCACCGGGCTCGCGTCGCACCGCCAGGCGGTGTGGGTGGCGAGCGCGATGACCGACGCCGATGCCCGGCGCGCGCGAGAGGCCGGCGACCGGCCGTTCTCGGTGCGATCCCCGAACGGCGGGGAGTACGAGGTCCGGCTCGTGGCCAGCGACCCCGACGCCTATGACGCGTTCTACAACGTGTTCGCGAACCCGATGCTGTGGTTCATCCAGCACTACCTCTGGGATCTGTCGAACGCACCGGACGTGCGGCGCAACGAGGTCGAGGCGTTCGAGTACGGCTACAACGTCGTCAACGAGGACCTTGCGCACGCCGTCATCGAGGAGATCGACGGCAAACCGGACCCGGTGGTCATGGTGCACGACTACCACCTGTACACGCTCCCGGCGCTCGTGCGGCGAGCGCGCCCCGACGTATTCCTGCACCACTTCGTCCACATCCCGTGGACCCAGTCGGACTCGTGGCGGGTGCTGCCCAACCGCATCCGCGAGGAGCTGTTCCACGGGCTGCTGGCGAACGACATCATCGGCTTCCACACACAGGCCTACCGGCGCAACTTCCTCCAGTGCTGCCGCGACCTGCTCGACCTCGACGTCGACTTCACGCGCGGCGTCGTGCAGCACGAGGGCCGCGAGGTGTGGGTGCGCAGCTACCCGCTCCCGATCGATGCACGGGCGACCCTCAACGTCGCGGCATCCGAGCGCACGCAGGAGTTCGAGAAGGAGATCATGCGCCGCCGGCGCGACTTCATGATCCTGCGCGTCGACCGCGCCGACCTCTCCAAGAACGTCCTGCGCGGGTTCACCGCGTTCGACCTGTTCCTCGAGCAGCATCCGGAGTTCCGCGAGCGCGTCACCTTCGTGGCCCAGCTGATGCCCTCGCGCACGGACGTGCCCGAGTACGCCGAGTACCTCGAGCGCATCGAGGCACTCGTCGCCGTCGTCAACCACCGGCACGGGACGCCCGACTGGATGCCGATCCACCTGAAGCTGCGCGACGACCTGGAGGAGGCGATCGCCTCCTACAAGCACTACGACGTGCTGCTCGTGAACGCGATGTTCGACGGCATGAACCTCGTCGCCAAGGAGGGCCCGCTCGTCAACGAGCACGCGGGGCGTGTCGATCCTGTCCGAGAACACCGGCGCCCACGAGGAGCTCGGCGAGTTCGCGCTCAGCGTCAACCCGTTCGACATCCAGGAGCTCGCCGACTCGATCCACGCCGCACTGACGATGTCCGCCGCCGAGCGCACCCGCCGGATCGACGGGCTCAAGGAGATCGTCACAGGCCGCACGCCGGGCGACTGGATCGACGACCAGCTGGCGGACATCCGCGCGAAGGCGGCCGCTAACGTCGCCCTCGAAAGGACGGACGGGACGTAGACCCGTCCGATGGAGGGACGGGCGAAGCCCGTCCTGGTCACCGGCTCGTCCACAGCCCTACCCACACGGGGCAGCCCGGCACGAAGCCCGTCCCGGTCTCTCCCCGTCCACCACGCACCATGCATCACCCACATGCACAGCTCGCGCAGGACGAATCCCGTCACCGTCCTCCGCGCACCATGCACGACAGTCGTGCACAAGTCGCGTAGGACGCCGCGCCGGTCACGTCAAGGCCAACCGAACTCCACCGACGCGGCAGCATCCGTTCCGGGCCTCGGCGCCACACTCCCGCCGCCAGCCGAGGGCGCGACGACCACACGCCGCTTCGGAGCACGCACCGCAGCCGGGAGCCGCCGAACGCGAACGCGAGCGCGCCGGCGCCGGGCGCGTGACACCGTTCGCGCCTTCACCCGCTTCCGGCGAACTCCGGGAACACGCGCCACGCGGAGCCTCATGTCGCGCGGGCGCCAGTTCCACCGGCCGCGCCCGCGCGTCGGGCATCGCCACCGTCGCCGGCTGAAGCCGCGGCCAGAGCATCACGAGCGCCACCGCGGCGACCACCACGGCGAGCCACGCGACAGAGCGCCACGGCGCCCGTGAAAGCGGGGATCCGGGGAGAAGAGGGTCCACGGGGCACGTAGGCCACGGGGCGGACGGAATCGCCCCCCTGCTATCTTCGACGCCCCTTATGGCCGCTACAAAGCCCGCATACGACCTCATGCTCCTGCTGCACCAAGACGTCGAGGACGACGCCCGCGAGAAGATCCGCGCCGACGTCCGCGGCATGATCGAGGGATCCGGCACGTTGCTCGGTTCGCAGGGTTACGGAGCGCGCAAGCTCGCCTTCGAGATCGACCATGAGACCGAGGCCGAGTACGACCTCGTGCAGTTCGAGGGACCGCCTGCGCTGCTCGAGCAGCTGAACCGCACGCTGCGGATCACCGACGGCGTCACGCGCTTTCGGATCATCAAGGTCCGTCCGGGAACCCCCGCGGCTCCCGACCTGCGTCAGGCGACGACCGCGGCCGCCGAGGCCGAGGCACCGTCTGAGCGCGACCGCGACCGCGACCGCGACTAGCTCCTCTCCGAACCGTTCGCACCACCGCCGATCTGCGGCGGCGGTGGCCTGGTTCGTGCCGCGCTCGCAACGCCTGTGCGGAAATTGCGGTGTCTTCGCCCGTGCCGACGGACCCTCGGTCTAGACTCGCGCCACGTCACGAATCGATCGGATCACGGCGGCATCGTTCGCCCCCGAAAGGAGCACGCCACATGGCTGCCTCGAACATCAACCGGGTCATCATCACCGGAAATCTCACGTCGGACCCCGAACTCCGCTCACTGCCGAGCGGAACGGCCATCTGCAAGCTCCGCGTCGCAGTCAACACGCGCAAGAAGGACGGCGCGTCGGGCGAATGGGTCGACAAGCCGAACTACTTCGACGTCACCGTCTGGGGCGCACAGGGCGAGAACTGTGCCCGCTACCTCGCCAAGGGCCGGCCCGTCGCCATCGACGGTCGCCTCGAGTGGCGTGAGTGGGAGACGCCTGAAGGTCAGAAGCGCCAGGCGGTCGACATCGTCGCCGACACCGTCCAGTTCCTCGGCGGGCGCGACGACGCGGGCGGCGGCGGCGGCGGCGGCTTCACGCCGCGCTCCGACGTCCCGGTGGACACGAGCGACTTCGCCGCGGCACCCGCCGGGCCGGTCGCGACGTCCGACGAAGACATTCCGTTCTAGGCACAACGCCGGGCGGGGCGGTGCTCAGGCGCCATCCGCCCGGCGTTGCCTGAAACCGACCCCGCTACCCTGTTCCGTCCAGGAGCCGTGCTACGCGCGGTTCTGTCAGACTCCCCTTTCGCGCGCCGGTGGCGCGCGTTCGCACGAAGACGGAAGATCAGAGGACCGAAGTGGCAAAAGCGCGACGTCAGAAGCCGGCCAAGCCTCGCCGGGACAAGAAGGGTGGCCCCGGCAGCGGGCGCCGCAAGCCCTGCCTGTTCTGCAAGGACAAGATCGAGCACGTCGATTACAAGGACGTGACGACGCTCCGCCGCTTCACCTCGGAGCGCGGCAAGATCCGCTCGCGCCGCATCACGGGCCTGTGCCGCAAGCACCAGAGCCAGGTTGCGAACGCCGTCAAGCGTGCTCGTGAGCTCGCGCTCGTGCCGTACGCGGCCGAGCCGGCCAACGAGGGCGTCGGCCGTGGCGGCCGCCGTGACCGCGACCGGGACCGCGACTGATGCCCGACGCGATCCTGCTCGAGGACGTCGAGCACCTCGGCCCCAAGGGCACGGTCGTCGACGTCAGCAAGGGCTACCTGCGCAACTACCTGCAGCCGCGCAAGCTCGCCCAGCCCGCGACGAAGTCCGCGCTCGCCGCGGCACAGCAGATGATCGCCGCGCAGGAGAAGGCGCGCGCCGCGATCGCCGCCCAGTCGCAGGAGCTCGCCACCGCGCTCGGCAACACGGTCCTGACGATCGCCCGCCAGGCCGGCGATGACGGCCGCCTGTTCGGTTCGGTGACGAACCAGGACGTGGCCGAGGCGATCAAGGAGGCTCGCGGCGTCGACGTGGACCGCCGCAAGATCGACCTCGAGGAGCCGATCAAGCACGTCGGCACCTACGTCGTCGAGCTCGAGCTCGACGGTGGCGTGAAGGCCAGCGTCAAGACGATGGTCGTCGAGCAGTAGCGCCTCCCGCGCTCTTCGCGACAACTCCGCAACGCATTCCACGCTGAGAGCGGGATGGATCGTGCGCGACGCCCGCACGCGTTGCTAGCTTCGATCGGCCCATGACCACGATCCCCGCAGCCAACGGGCAGCAGTCCGCCGGCACTCCCCCAGCCGGCGCGGGCCCCCCGCATTCGATCGAGGCCGAGCAGGCGGTGCTCGGCGCGATCCTGCTGTCGGACAAGGCGCACTACATGTTCGTGGTGGAGGAGGCCCTGAAGCCGGCCGACTTCTACCGTGCGCGTCACCGCGTGGTGTTCGAGGCCATGAACGGCCTGTTCGACCGCGGCGGCGAGATCGACGTGCTCAGCGTCGTCGAGGAGCTGAAGTCGCTCGGCAAGCTCGACGAGGCCGGCGGGCCGGAGGACGTCGGCGCGCTCGTCGCCGCAGTTCCGGCCGTCGGCAACCTGCGCCGCTACGCGGAGATCGTCAAGGAGCTGGCCCACCTGCGGCGCCTGCTGGACGCCTCGTACCGCATCCAGGCGAGCGTCTTCTCGCGCGACGGGGAGCCGCAGGACATCGTCGACGAGGCCGAGCGCACGATCCTCGACATCCGGATGGGCGGCGAGGGCCAGGACTTCAAGCCCGTCGGCGATGTGCTCCACCAGGAGCTGCCGCTGTGGGAGAAGCTCGCCAAGGACGGGACGTCGATCACCGGCATCCGCTCGGGCTTCACCGACCTCGACTCGATCACCGGAGGGTTCCAGCCCGGCAACCTGATCATCATCGCCGCGCGCCCGTCGATGGGGAAGTCGGCGCTCGTCACGAACATCGCCGAGAACGTCGCCCTCGACAAGCAGAACCCGCGGGCCGTCGCGCTCTTCTCGCTGGAGATGTCGGAGGGCGAGCTCGCCCAGCGGTTCATCGCGTCGAAGGCGTCGATCAAGGGCGACGACCTGCGCAAGGGCCGCGTGCGCGGCGACAAGTGGCAGCGCGTGCTGAACGTCGCCAAGGACTACGCCGGGTCCAACCTGTTCGTCGACGACTCGTCGGACATCGGCCTGCTCGACATCCGCGCCAAGTCGCGGCGCCTGCACCAGAGCCTGCGTGCCGACGGCGGGCTCGGGCTGATCATCATCGACTACCTGCAGCTGATGCGGGCGGACGCCCGCTACGACAGCCGCGTGCAGCAGGTCGGCGAGATGAGCCGCGGGCTGAAGATCCTCGCCCGCGAGCTGGAGGTCCCCGTGATCGCGCTCTCCCAGCTCTCGCGAAACGTCGAGCAGCGCAAGCCCCCCGAGCCGATGCTCTCCGACCTGCGCGAGTCCGGCCAGATCGAGCAGGACGCCGACCTCGTGATGTTCATCTACCGCGACGAGTACTACACCCGCGAGGAGTCCGAGAACCCCGGCGTCAGCGAGATCATCATCGCCAAGCACCGCAACGGCGGGCTGGGCCGTGTCGAGCTGAACTTCCAGAACGAGTTCCCGCGCTTCCTGAACCTCGCCCGGGACGCGGCGTGAGCGCCGGCGCCACGCGTCTGCGGCCCTGCGCGCTGGGCATCTGCGACGGCTCCGGCTGGGTCAACGACGAGGAGGCGCGAACGGCTCGCCCGTGCGCCTGCCGCCCGCAGCTGATCGCCTCGCGACGGGCTCGGTCCTTGTCCGCCGTGATCCCCAAGAAGTACCGCGGCGTCTCGTTCGAGCGCCCGCCGGTCACGGAGATGCCCGAGCCGATCGTGCGCCAGGTGCGCGCGTACGTCCGGCGTCTGGACGAGAACGTCGCCGACGGCCGCGGCCTGTGGATCTACGGCAACGTCGGCACCGGCAAGACGACGCTCGCGATGCTGATCTCCTCGGCCGCGCTCGACGCCGCCCACACCGTCGCGATCTACTCGCTCCCGCGCCTGCTCGCCGAGATCCGCTCGACGTTCGACAGCGACGCCGGCGGCGGCGTACACCGCGCTGCTCGACCGCCTGACCGAGGTCGAGCTGCTGCACCTCGACGACGTCGGCGCGGAGAAGACGAGCGAATGGGTGCTCGAGCAGCTCTACTCGATCGTCAACGCGCGCTACGAGGCGGAGCGGTCCGTGATCGTCACGACCAACCTCGAGCGCGACGCGCTGGCCGAGCAGATCGGCGAGCGCACGGTGTCGCGCCTGGAGGAGATGTGCGAGATCCTGCCGCTGCACGGCAGCGACAAGCGCAAGGTCGTCGTCACCGACCTGCGCCTCGCGTAGTTCCGGCGACGCCGCCCGTAGACTCAATTCCTCATGCCGAGCATCGTGATCGTGGGCGCCCAGTGGGGCGACGAGGGCAAGGGCAAGGTCGTCGACCTGCTGGCCGAGCGCGCGCAGGTCGTCGCGCGCTTCCAGGGCGGGAACAACGCCGGGCACACCATCGTCCACGGCGACGAGGTGTGGAAGTTCCACCTGATCCCGTCCGGGATCCTCTACCCCGGGACGACGTGCATCATCGGGAACGGCGTCGTCGTCGACCCCGCCGTGCTGACCGGTGAGATCGACGGGCTGAAGGCTCGCGGCATCGACGTCGACAACCTGAAGATCAGCGCCAACGCGCACGTGATCATGCCCTACCACCTGATGCTCGACCAGGCGGGCGAGGCGCGGCTGGGCAAGCTCGAGATCGGCACGACGAAGCGCGGCATCGGCCCGTGCTACGCCGACAAGGCGCTGCGCCTGGGGATCCGCGTGCAGGACATGCTCGACGAGAAGATCCTCAAGCAGAAGATCATCTCCGCGCTCGAGCCCAAGAAGCTCATGCTGCGCCCGTTCGAGCGCGACCCGGCGCTCGACCTGCAGACGATCACCGAGCAGTACATGACCCACGGGCACCGTCTCGAGCGCCACATCGCCGACACCGCGGCGATCCTCCACCGCGCGCTCGACGAGGACCAGCTCGTGATCTTCGAGGGCGCGCAGGCCGCGATGCTCGACATCGACCACGGCACGTATCCGTTCGTCACCTCGTCGAACCCGGTCGCGGGCTACGCGTCCGTCGGCACCGGCGTCGGGCCCCGGGACATCGACGAGGTCTGGGGCGTCGTCAAGGCGTACGCCACGCGCGTCGGCGCCGGCCCGTTCCCGACCGAGCTCGAGGACGCCACCGGCGAGCTCCTGCGCGCGAACGGCCACGAGTTCGGCACGACGACCGGTCGCCCGCGGCGCACCGGCTGGCTCGACCTCGTCGCGCTGCGCTACGCGGCGCGCATCAACGGCCTCACGGCGCTCGTGATCACGAAGCTCGACGTGCTCGGCGGCCTGGAGACGATCAAGGTCTGCACGGGCTACGTCGGCGAGGACGGCGCCGACGTACGAGAGCTTCCCGTACCACCAGAGCGTCCTGCATCACGTCGAGGGCGTCTACGACGAGCTGCCGGGCTGGTCGCGAAGACATCAGCTCGTGCCGCTCCGGAGGCCGAGCTGCCGCAGGCCGCGCGCGACTACCTGCACTACATCGAGGACGCGGTGGGAGTGCCGATCATCATGGTCGGCGTCGGTCCCGCACAGGACGAGATCGTGTGGCGCGGCGCGCGCCCGGAGGTCCTGGCCGACGCCGCATGAGCGCGACCCCGACCACGTCGCGCGGCGCCGTGCTCGGCCTGGGCATGATCGGCCGCCACCACGCGCGGCTGCTGCAGAGCTCCGAGCGCGTCGTGTTCGCCGGCGCGGTCGATCCCGGTGGTGACCGCTACGCCGCGGTCCGCGACCCGGGCCTCGTCTTCCCGACACCGCGAGGCGCTGCTCGCCTCCGGGCCGCTGGACTTCGCGATCGTCGCTGTGCCGACCGAGGAGCACCTCGCCGCCGCCCGCCTGATGGCCGTCACACGGGGTGCACGTGCTCGTCGAGAAGCCGCTGGCCGCCACGTCCGCTGAGGCGCGCGCGATCAAGGACGCGTGCGAGGAGGCCGGCGTCACCGGCGCCGTCGGGCACGTCGAACGGTTCAACCCGTCTCTGATCGAGCTGCGCCGCCGCGTGAGCGCCGGACAGCTCGGCGACGTGTTCCTGATCGCCACGGAGCGCGTCGGGCCGTTCCCCGACCGTGTGCGCGACGTCGGCGTGGTCAAGGATCTCGCGACGCACGACCTCGACCTCGTGCGCTGGCTGGGCGGCGCGCGGATCGAGCGCCTCGCGGCGCAGACGCAGCACCGCATGGGCCGCGCGGACGAGGACCTGGTGCTCGTCACCGGCCGCCTCGAGAGCGGTGTGAGCTTCAACTCGGTCGTCGACTGGCTCTCCCCGACCAAGGTCCGCCGCACGCGGATCCTGGGCGAGCGCGGGATGCTCGTCGCCGACACGCTGACCGCCGACCTGACCTTCTACGAGAACGGCGACGTGGGCTCCGAGTGGAGCGCGTCGCAGTCGCTGCGCGGCGTCAGCGAGGGCGACATGACGCGCTACGCGTTCTCGCGCCGCGAGCCGCTGCTGATGGAGCTCGAGGCGTTCCTCGACCTGATCGCGGGCGCGACGGACACCGGGATCGTCACGCTGCAGGAGGGCATCGAGATCGTCGTCTCCGCCGAAGCCGTGCTCCAGGCCGCCGCGAGCGGTGAGACGGTGGTCGTCCGCGACGTCGCCGCGGCCTGATGCGCGTCGTCGTCGTCGCCCTGGGCAAGATCGGGCTGCCGCTCGCCGCTGCGATCGCAGCAGGCCGGCCACGAGGTCGTCGGCTGCGATGTCGACGACGGCGTGGTGGCGACCGTCAACGCCGGGCGTTCGCCGTTCCCGGGCGAGGCGGGCCTCGACGAGGCGCTCGCGCGTCTCGTGCTCGCGGGGCGTCTGCGCGCGCAGACGGACACGACAGCAGCCGTCGCCGAAGGCGCGGAGCTGGTGATCGCGGTGCCGCCGCTGATGGTCGACGACGCGGCTCGGCCGGACTGGAGGGTCCTGGACAACGTGATCGCCGACATCGGGGCCGGCCTGCAGCCCGGGACGACGGTCTGCGTCGAGACGACGCTCCCGGTCGGCACGACACGTTCGCGTGTCGCGCCCGCGCTGGAGGCGGCCAGCGGCCTGCGCAGCGAACGGGACTTCCACACGATCTTCAGCCCGGAGCGCGTCTACAGCGGACGGATCTTTCGCGACCTCGCGACGTATCCGAAGCTCGTCGGAGGGCTCAGTGAGCAGGGCGAGGCGCGCGGCGTCGAGCTCTACGGAGAGTTCATCGAGGCGGAGGTGCGGTCGATGGGCTCCGCCGAGGCCGCCGAGCTGACGAAGCTCGCCGAGACGACCTACCGCGACATCAACATCGCGTTCGCCAACGAGCTGGCCCGGTTCGCCGACGGCGCGTCGATCGACATCGACCGCGTGATCGATGCGGCCAACAGCCAGCCGTTCAGCCACATCCATCGCCCGGGGATCGCCGTCGGCGGCCACTGCATCCCGGTGTATCCGCGCTTCTACCTGGCCGGCGATCCGGAGGCTCGGCTGCCGCGCGCGGCGCGCGGCGTGAACGAGGCGATGCCCGCCTACGCGGTCGGCCTGCTGGCCGCAGAGCTCGGGGACCTGGGCGGCGCACGCGTCGCGCTGCTCGGCGTGACCTACCGCGGGGCCGTGAAGGAGACGGCCTTCAGCGGCGCCTTCGCCGTGCGTGACGAGCTGGTCGCTCGCGGCGCCGTCTGCCTCGCGCAGGACCCGCTCTACGACGCGGGAGAGCTCGAGGCGCTGGGCTTCGAGCCCTGGGACGGGTCCCCGGTCGACGCGGCCATCATCCAGGCCGACCATGCCGAATACGGGGCGCTCGGCCCCGCCGACCTGCCCGGCGTGCGCGCGATCCTCGACGGGCGCGACGTGATCGACGCCGCAAGGTTCACCGGCGCAGGAGTCACGGTGCGCCGGATCGGCCGACCTTCGGGAGCCTAGAGCTCGGCCAGCGCGGCGACGACGCGCTCGCCGGCGCGGCCGTCGCCGTAGAGCTCGGGGCGCTCCGAAGGCGCCGCCACGCCCAGCGCCGCCACGGCACGGCCCGCGTCGAGGTCCACGAGCACGTTCCAGCCGGCCTCGACCGTCTCCACCCACTCGGTGGTGTCGCGCATCGTCACGCACGGCACCCCGGCGAGGTACGCCTCCTTCTGGACGCCGCCGGAATCGGTGAGCACCGCGCTTGCGCGGGTCAGCAGTGCGGTGAAGTCGACGTATCCCAGCGGCGGCAGGAGGCGCACATCGCCTCCCTCGAGCTCTCCGAGCAGCCCGCTCGCCTCCAGCCTTGCGCGCGTGCGCGGATGCAGCGGCAGCACCACGGGGCCGGGCACGGCGAGCAGCAGGTCGACCAGCAGCCGCAGGCGGGCCGGATCGTCGACGTTGCCCGCCCGGTGTGCCGTGGCGACGATGTAGCCGCCGGGCTGCACGCCGGCCTGGTCGAGGACGGCCCCGTCGGCCGCCGCGCGTGGCGCGGATCAGCATCGCGACGTCGACCATCACGTCGCCGACGAGCTCGACGCGGCCCGCGACGCCCTCACGCCGCAGGTTCTCCACGGCCGTCGGCGTCGAGCACAGCAGCAGGTCCGAGAGGTGGTCGGTCAGCACGCGGTTGAGCTCCTCGGGCATCGCACGGTCGAACGAGCGCATCCCGGCTTCGACGTGGGCGACCGGGATCCGCGCCTGCGCGGCCGCGAGCCCGCCGGCGAGCGTCGAGTTCGTGTCGCCGTAGACGAGCACGGCATCCGGCTTCACCTCGCCCAGCAGCGGAGCCAGTGCCGCGAGCATCCGCGCGGTCTGCTCCGTGTTCGTGCCGCCGCCGATCCCCAGCTCACGCTCCGGGCGGGGAATCCGCAGCTCCTCGAAGAAGATCGCGCTGAGCTCGTCGTCGTAGTGCTGGCCGGTGTGGACGAGCAGCTCCTCGTGCTGCTCGCGCAGCCGCGAGGAGACCGCGGCCGCCTTGACGAACTGCGGCCGGTTCCCGATGACCGTGACGACCCTCATCCGCTGAGCGTCTGCCCGACGGCCGCGCCGATGACCTCGCGGACCGCCGCGGCCGCGCGCTGCGTCAGCGGGCCGGGCGCCTCCGGCAGCGCCACCCCGTCGATGGCGTGCACCGGCAGCGCCTCGTTCGTCGTCGACGCCAGGAACGCCTCGCGGGCGAACGGCAGCTCATCGGCGCTGATCGAGCGCTCGGTCACGAGTCCGGTCTCCATCATCCGCCGCCGCGTGATCGAGTCGAGGACGCGGTCGCTGAGCGGCGGCGTCACCAGCGCTCTCGCCGTCGAGCGACACGACGAACGACTGGCGCGGGCCCTCCAGCACGCCACCGTGGGGCGTGACGAGCAGCGCCTCGTCCGCCCCCTGCTCCCGCGCCAGGCGCGTCGACGAGCATGTTCGCCGCGTAGGAGAGCGACTTGATCTCGTCCAGGACGCGGGTCGGCGAGTAGCGCACGGTGTGCAGGGAGATCGTCGCCGGGCTCGTCCTTGAGCGGCTCCAGCAACAGGATCCGCAGGCCGCCGCGGGTGGCCACCAGGCGCAGGTACCCGTCGACGGGACCCCCCGCCTCGAGCAGCGCCGCAGCGTCGGCCGCCATCGCGCCGGCATCGAAGGGCAGCCGCAGTCGCTCCGCCGAGCGCGCCATGCGCACGAGGTGCTCGTCCAGCGCGTACGGCACCCCGCCGTAGACGCGAGCGACCTCGAAGACGCCGTCGCCACGCAGCAGCCCCTCGTCGGTGACGGGGACCGTCGCCTCCGCCGCCGGCTGAATCAACCCCATCAATGCACGCAAGCATCAACCGGAGTCTTCCAGACACGCCCCACGAGCGAGAGATCGTCGATGCCGGCGAGATCCGCGAACCACATGCCCCCGCTTGGAATCGAACCAAGAACCTTCGGATTAAGAGTTGCACCCTGGAAGCCCGGTTCGCTGAGTCTCGCTGGGGTTTGCTCCCGTAGGCGTCACTTGAGAAGGGTCATATCTGCCGAGTTGGGGACACGGTTCGGGACACGTTTCCGACTGGATCGGACGACCGCCGCGAAGGTGTATAGACGCGAGTTTCGAACCATCGGCTCGGCGGTATCGTCGGCGCGGTACAGCAGACAGTCGCCTCGCAGACTGATCACGCGCCGTCGAGGAGCGCCGCGACTGCGCTGACCGCGGGTGCCAAGCGCGGGGTCACCCTGCGCTACACCCTTTCCGAAGAGCCCGCGTCACGATCGCCGTTCGAGCGCTTTCGCGGGAACCATGTAGAACACCGCGCCGGAGCCCAGCTCGCGTTGGCTGCCGCCCACGGACGCCACCCATTCATCCACGCCGGCCAGATCGTCAGTCAACTTGCCAAGATGCTCGCGCGAGTACGCGAACGTTGACGGCGGCGTGATGTGACTACACGGCTGGACCTGGGACAGCAGTGAGCGAACTCGACAATCGTCCATCGACCGAGTGTGACGTTCGCTGCCGGCGGGCGCCGCAGTACCAGTGCGTTTCCGGGAAGCGCCGGGCCGCGCGGGTTCGGTCAGCGCTTTGGCGGGAATCGTGTAGACGATCTCACCGGTCCTCAACGTCTCTCGGGTACCTCGAACCCAGATGACCCAGGCATCGAAGGCGGCCACGTCGTCGGTCAGGGCAGCGACCCTCGAGCCGCAGAACGCGAAGGTTGTCGGCGGCGCCGGAATCCTCGTCGATGGCACGATTCTGGCGAGAATCGCGCGTGCCTCGTACCCATCCATCGCCCGAGCATCCCAGTCCACCGATAGCGTCGCTGCCGCACAGAACACCATGCGCTCTGCGGTCTGTTGCGTACGCACAAAGCCGATGCCCACACCTCCGACCACGGGCGCACAACCCCCTCGCGGCGTACTCGCGCTCCCGAGACACGCGAACCCTGGTGCATCTCTGCGGTCACGCCGTACTCCCGCTTCCCGCTCAGAGTAGGAGCGCGCCGCGAGAGGCGTCAGCGTCTAGGACGCCCACCGCGTCGCGGACGAAATCGTCCCAACGGAAGGACTTCGTCGTCGCCCGGTTCTGACACCAACCACGGGGGGCTCTGGTCGAAGCCGACACCAGCGAACAGGGAGACGGATGCACAGAACTACCCGCGGCGAGGACGATGGAGACCCAGCCCCACGTGCGAAGGCAGCTGAGACCGCCCCAAGAACTCGCCCCGAGAAGGCACCGGATACCAGAGCAACATCCGCCTGGCTCCCTGTGACCGATCCCTGAGTGTCGGGAGGAGGTCCGGCCTGGCGCGGAGCCGTTGTGTCGCGACGCTCGATCGGCGGACTCAGACCTCCGTCAGGCCGAGTTTGAGCAGGAGCTGTTCGTCGGTCAGATAGCCGTGCCCCTCGACCACCAGCCCCTTGTCCAGTGTCAGGTGCAGCGTGAACGCGCTGACCGGTTCTTCTTCCAGCAGGATGTCGCCGACGAGCAGGACGTCACCGGACTGGCACTCGCGCACCTCGGCGACCCGGACGGTGTGAACGGCGCCAGCGGCTTCGAGGTCGCTGATCCAGTCGCGAACGCCCTGATGGCCGCAATAGGTCCTTCGACCACCAGCGAGCACCGTCGGCGAGAACGCAATGCTCGGGTCAGCGAGCCCGACGAGCTGCTCCGCGTCGCGTCTGTTGAACGCTGCGATCCACTGCTCGGCAATGCCACTCACCTGAACATCCGAGCGGGGTTCCCGCCCTGCTACTGAACCCATCACAAGAGCGACGGTACTCGGCGCGACCGCGAAACGCCACAGACCCATCAGAACCAGGCGCACTCCTGCTTTGCATGGAACGCAGGAGCCGCTCTTGCGCGGTTCTGCGACCTCGGGGGCGGCGTCCGCGTTAGGAGTAGTGTCGTTGCGTCGAGGGAGGCCGGTTGTGAGCCAGGTCGTCCGATGGTTGCGGGGCGGCACAGCGCGGTACAGGCTGCCGGGGGAGCAGCTGTTCGGCGCACGGGTGCTTGGCCTGGCGCCTGCCCTAGTGCTGATCGCGTTCATCTTGCCGTCGTGGGCACTCGCGGACCCGCCGGTTCCCGGGGCCAGCTATCTCGTATGGCACGTCGGTGCGTCAGACGGGCCGGGCCCGCGGGAGAGTCTTCTGAACATCAATGCCGATGCGACGGCGTTCGGCGACTCAGGACATGCGAGGACGCGGTACGACCAGGTGTCGACGGGCTCGGCACCCGGCAGGTTTCGCTCTGATTTTCGCGTCGATTCAGAATGCCCGAATGGCAACACCCAGTACACCTACTACAGCCTGAATGGCGTGCACGTCGCGCCCGATGGATCGTTCTCCGCCGATATACGCAACGTCCCGACCAACGTCTACAGCGGTCCTGATACCAGGCGCTCGTCGTTCCACCTGCGCGGCAAGCTTCATACTTGGAAGACAAAGTCTCACCACATTCGAAACACCGTCAGCGGTCACTACTGGGAGGTCCGATACCTCCTCCGGAAGCAGCGCCTAGTCCCCTATTGCCACACCGGCCGGGCAAAGACCCACTACCGCGTGCCGTTCAGCGGCAGAGCACGACCGATCCAGTGGATCATCGACCACAGCTGCATCGCGTGCATTTGAACCGCTGCGGGTCGGGGCTGGGCTGCGATCGCTGAGCGAACTGCCCGAGCCGACCCGCCCGCCTTGGACGGGGGACGTTCCCCGCGCTTCGTACTTCCCCGCAGCGTCGCCGCGCAAAGCACGATCGCTCCGGGTACATACCCCGATTTCACAACTTCTGGTCGCTGCGTAGTTTGCTGGTAGGTCGGTGCCTGGGATCCGGCATTTTCTCGAAGCGGAAGCCAACGGCCGTGCGGGGTTCGCACCTGACTCAATCACTCCCCGAGCGATCGGACAGCGAAACCGGCCGAATTCCAGGAGTGACTCGAACTTAAGAACAGCGAGCGGAGGGGGAGGGATTCGAACCCTCGGTAGAGGGGTTACCCCTACAACGGTATTCGGGCCCGCCACCGGATGCGGCGGATCCTCGATGAATACTGGATTCTAGCGGGGTTCGTGGGCCCTTTGGGATAGTGATTGGGATAGTCGCGAGCGCTCGCTGTAGCAACGGCGGGTCGTCGAGCGACGGGCCGGCGCCGGGCTCCTCGGTGTATCGCGTCGGGAGCGTCGACTTGCCAGCCTGGCGGCGGCGCCCGCCCGTGCAGGCCTTGGCCGCGTTGTACCGCAGCGGCGTATGGTCGCCTTATGCAGCGCTCCGATGCACTGGCCCCGCTCTCGCGCGAGCATCACGTTGCGCTGGAGGTGGCGCTGCGCCTGCGGCGCGCGACGGCGGCGGACGGCGACGCTGCCAGGGTCGCGTTCCTCGAGTTCTTTAAGGAGGAGGCGCGTGAGCATTTCCGTGCCGAGGAGGAGCTGCTGCTTCCCGCCTTCTCGCGCCACGTCGACGATGACGATCCCGATGTCGTGCGGGTTCTTGTCGAGCATGTCGAGATCCGCCGGCGCGCTCAGAACCTTGCGGTCGGGCCGAGCGAGCTCGCGGACCTGCATGAGCTCGGCGAGCTGCTGAACGCTCACGTGCGTCACGAGGAGCGCACACTGTTCCCTCGCATCGAGGCGGCACTCGACGCGGCTGAGCTGGAGGCGCTCGGGACTGCGCTCAGCGCGGAGGGTGGCGCGCACCATCCTCCGCGCCGGTGAGGTTCAGTTCGGCACGAGCTCTCGCTCGCGCCGTGCCGGACCGTCGGGCGAACGGGTCCGGCTGACGCCGATCAGCACCGTGAAGGCGATGACCGCCACCGCCGCCATCAGAACGAACCCGAGCGCGTAAGACCCGGTCTGTCCCTTGACGATCGCCATCACGAGCGGTGGGAAGAACCCGCCAAGCCCGCCGGCGGCGCCGACGACTCCGGTGACCGCGCCAACCTTGTCGGGGTACCACTGCGGCACGAGCTTGAAGACGGCACCGGTGCCGAGTCCGAGGCAGACGGCCATGGTCAGGCACGCGATGGTGAGCGGCACCATGTGCTTGTAGGTGCCCGCGAGGACGAGCGCGAGCGTGCAGGTCCCCAAGAACGAGACGATGAGGACGTTGCGCGCCCCGATCTTGTCCGAGAGCCAGCCGCCGATGGGCCTAGCGGCGACTGCGAGCAGCGCGAAGCCGGCGGCTCGTGAGCCGGCGTCCGGCTTGCTGAGGTGGTGCACGCCGTGCAGCAGCTTGGGCAGGTAGAGGAACATCGCCACGAAGCCGCCGAAGGCCATGAAGTAGAAGAGCGTGAGCGCCCAGGCACGGCTGCTGCCCTTCCCCCGGAATGCCGAGAGCGCAGCGAACATCGGTCCGGTCTTGCCCTTCGCTGATCCGACCCACCACGCGTGTCGCTCCGGAGGACAAGCAGGAGCCGGCAAGAGCCGGTCTATCCGCGCACGCGCCAGGTCGCTGGTGCGGCTGCGCGATCCCGCCCATCGCGATCACACACGGGCCCCGGGCTCACGGACGGACAGGTCTCCTTGACCGCCCCGCCACCGATTTCTAAGACCCCCGCCGAGCGGTGCGTCGGCTCCGAGAATCACTATCCCAAACGACCGATCACCGACTTGTGGTGAAGTCAGCGATCGTGTCGAAATCAGATGCTATGCAGATAAAGCGGAGGGGGAGGGATTCGAACCCTCGGTGCAGGGGTTACCCGCACAACGGTTTTCGAGCACGGCACAGGATGCACCGGAAGCCCCATGAACACTGAAGCTTACAGCCGCTCGAAGGAGCTTTGGGACAACGTTTGGGACAGCGCTCCTCAGACGCTGCGTGTCGGGCGTGGCCCGCAATCAGTCCATTCCGCGCTCCGGCTTGTCGTCGAGACGGTCGCAGCAACAGACTCGCCTGAGGGATCCCAACCATGTACCAGGGAGGTGGACTTCGAGGTTTGTGGACATCCTCCGTCAAACCCAGCCGCCGGGCGAAGGTTTCAGATTCGCCTGCGAGGACCTCGTCCCGGCGTCACGGCTGCGGCGACGACCGCGGCCTTCGCAACGGGTGAAGGGCCGGGCGTGCCTCGCCCGGGGCAATCGCGGCACAGTGCCGGGCCGGCCGGCCGGCAGTTGCTGTTCGAGCAGGGCAGTGGGAGGGGACGCACTCGCGCCCCCTCCCTGTTGGCCTACTCCGCCGCCAGGCCCGTCGCGCCAGCGGGAATACCGCCGACAGTTCCGGTCGGGACGAGCGATCCGTCGTACCGCTCCCGATAGGTGGAGATGCTGCCGTCGCCGCCGTTGCGCACGAACACTGCACGCCGGTCGCCGGACTCAGCAACATCGGCCGGGGCCGCACCGGCAGGTGCGGTGACGCCAGTCGGATCGAGCAACGAGATCGACCCGTCGCGGGCGATCCGGAACCCCGAGACGTCAGCGCTTCCGGTGTTCGCCACATACGCGTAGCGCCCGCCGCCACCGACGGCGACCCAGCACGCGGCGCCCTGGAAGTCTGGCACCGACGCGCTGATCGACGCGAACACGCCGTTGCGCACGTCGTAGGACGAGACGGTGCTCGCGCCGGCGGCGCCACCCTGCGCCTCGGAGACGATCGCGTGCCCGGCCGGGTCGAACGCGAATCCGAACGGCGTTGCGCCGTTGGACGGATGGCTCACCGCGGGCGCCGCGCGCCCGAAGAACCCGACCGCGAACGTGTCGATGGTGTTCGTGCCCTTCTCGGTGACGACGAGCGTCCGGCCGTTCGGCGAGAACGCGATCTGCGCCGGGCCAGCGCCGGCGAGCGGCTGGACGGCACCGGGGATCGCCCGCAGCAGCCCGCGCTCTCCGATCCGGAAGCCGACGATGTTGCCGGCGCCGGCGTTGAGCGCGTAGAGCACGTCGCGGGACACGGTGAGGCTGATCGGTGTGCTTCCGCCGGACCCGACGCGCTGCAGCAGCGCGAGGCCGTTGCGGCGCACGGCGAACACGGAGATGTCGCCGCTGCCGGCGTTGACGACGTACAGCCGGTCGCCGTCGAGCGCGATCGCGCCCTGATTGCCGAGGCCGGCGCCCGTGCCGGCTCCAGCTGTCGGCAAACGAGCCGGCGGGCGCGAGGCCGCCTCCGGGAGCGCGGTTGAAGGCGAGCACGGCGTTGCCGCTGCTCGCGTTGGTCGAGGTGTAGACGGTGTCTCCGCCACGGTCGCCGCCGTGGTCGGCGAGCGCCGGCGCGGCGCCGAATGCCAGTGGCAGCGCAGCGGCGGCGAGTAGTGAAGCGGCGAGGCGCAAGGCCTTCATGAGCGACTCCTTCGTCAGGGATGGCGCCCGAACTCCGGCGCCATCACGAGCATCCGCAGTCGATCTTGCGAGACCCTTGCGCTGAGCGAACGAAACGGTGAACTAGGCCGGAAGGCTGAAGCGGACGCAGGTTCCACTGGGGCGCTCGGCGAGCCAGATCCGGCCGCCGTGAGCCTCGACGATCGCGCGCGAGATCGCCAGCCCGAGGCCGGCGCCGTCGTCGCTGCGAGAGGCCAGCGCGCCGCCGCGGTAGAGCGCGTCGAAGACGTGGCTGCGATCTTCGTCGGCGATCCCCTCACCGGTGTCGACGACCTCGACCTCGACGCCGTGCGGCGACCGCACGGCCGCGCACGGTCACGCTGCCGTCCGTCCGGCGTGTGGCGGATCGCGTTCTGGATCAGGTTGAACAGGACGCGCTGCAGCTTCTCGGGGTTCGCGCGCGGGGCGACGAGGCGCTCCGGGCACGTCGGCGACGAGACGCACGCCGCGGGCATCGCCCTGAGGCCGCATCGCGCCCACCGTCTCCTCGACGAGCCCGTCGAGCGCGCACCTGCTCCATGCCCCACCGAATGTCGCCGGCCTCGATCCGCGACAGCTCGAACAGGTCGTCGATCAGCGCGCTCAGCGCGCTCAGGTGCGTCGACATCCGTCGCAGGTACTCCGCGCGCGTCGCGTCGTCGACGAGGTCGTCGCTCACCGCGTCGGCGAGCAGCCGCAGCGACGTGATCGGCGTGCGCAGATCGTGCGAGACCGCGGCGACGAGCCCTCGCCGCGCCTCCTCGGCGGCGTCGCGGGCGCGCTCCTCGCGGTCGAGGCGCTCGATCATCACGTTCGCCGCGGCCGCGAGCTCTGCGAGCTCGTCGCTGCCGGACGTCGTGATCTGCAGGTCGCGCCGGCCCTCGCCGACGGCGACGAGGGCGTCGCGCACATGCTCCACGTCGTGCAGCACGCCGCCGGCGAGCAGCTGCGCCGCGACGACCGCGACGAGGCCCGTGAACGCGACGATCAGCGACACGAGCAGCGCGTCCTCGTCGCTGACGAACATCAGGAGCGCGACGGCGACGACCGCGACGCAGCGCCTGGCCGACCATGATCGCGACGGCGAACCCGAACTGCGTCCCGAGCGGACCGAGCGCGCCGGCGGCGTGCCACCGCCAGCCGAACGGCGCCCAGAGCCGCGACCGCGACCGCCCCGAGCATCAGGCCGGTGACGAGGGCGGCATGTGCGTCGGTGATCAGCGCCGATCGCCAGCGAGACGGCGAGCAGCCCCGCCGCCACGATCAGCACGGCGCGCCTCACAGGCTGAACCGGTAGCCGACGCCCCACACGGTCTCGATCCAGCGCGGGTTGGTCGGGGTCGGGTTCGATCTTCGTGCGCAGCGCGCCGGACGTGGACGGTGACGGTCGAGGTGTCGGTGTAGAACGAGTACTGCCAGACCGCGTCCATGAGCTGGTCGCGGGAGAACACCTGGCCGGGATTGCGCGCGAGGAACAGCAGCAGGTCGAACTCGCGCTGCGTCAGCACGACCTCGGCGCCGGCGACCATGACGCGCCGTCCCGCGATGTCGATCACGAGATCGCCGGTCTCGATCGGCTGGTGCGCTGTCCTGCGGCGGGTCGACGCGCCGCAGGACGGCGTCGACGCGCGCAACGAGCTCGCCGGGAGAGAACGGCTTGACGACGTAGTCGTCGGCGCCGAGCCGCAGACCGGAGATCCGATCCGTCTCCTCACCGCGCGCGGTCAGGAGGATCACCGCGGGCGGGTCGACGCGCGCGGACGCGCAGTCGCCGCATCACCTCGAGCCCGCCGACCTTGCGGAAGCATCAGATCGAGCACGACGAGGTCGGGTCGCAGGCGCTCGGCGGCCTCGATCGCCTGCTCGCCGTCATGGGCGACGCTCGTGTCGTAGCCGGCGCGCTCGCAGGTAGCGCGCGACGACCTCGGCGATCGTCTCCTCGTCGTCGACGACGAGGACTCCCGCACGCCGCTGGCCGTTCACGTCCATGGAGTCATTGTGCAGCTCCAAACGCGCTCGGCAGCCTGTCTCCGACGGCCGGTTCACACATGTTCAGAAGTCATCACGCGCCTGGGATCCGGTCCAGTAGTGCCGCGCGGCGGTCGCGGAAGAACGTGAGCGCGGCGGCGCGCTGGTCCGGCGCCGCGAGCAGCGCGGCGTAGCCGAGCTCGGCGCCGCGGAACCCCGTCGCGGTCCAATCCGGTCCGCTCGGGCGGCTCAGCCCACGGGCCGACGTACAGGTAGGGCTCGGGATGGTCGGCGTCGCCGGGGGACACGCCGTAGCCGGCGCGGCGGCCCTCGGCCTCGGCGCCCTGCTCGAACGCGACGTCGAAGTGCTCGGGCCACAGGTGCAGCGGCGAGACGTCCGCGCCATCCGGCGCCTCGTCGTGGAGGACGGTCAGCACCTCCCAGGCGAACGCGTACAGCGCGCCGAGCGCGTCGGCCGCCGCGCGGTCGACGTCGAGCCGCGTGCGCGTTCTCCGCGCCGTCGGCCTCCTCGACCACGAGCTCGTCGCCGTCGACACGCACGCGCCCGCCGCCGGGGAACGGCGGCGTGCCGAAGCCGCCGGGCGTGGCCTCGAGTGCGATCTCGTTGCCGGTCGCGGCGACGCGCGCGGGGGAGACGACCTGCTCGGCGACGCGGTGCAGTTCCTCGCGCGTCGCGGCTGAACGCCGGCGGGAGCGGCGGAAGGGGCGAATCGGCGGTGTCGGCCATGCACTCTCGGTCCCCTCGCGCGCCCAACCGTTACGCTCGGCGCGCCGTGAGCGAGCCCGCCGAAACGACCGCTCCGCAGGCCGATGCAGCGGAGCTGCGGCTGGTCGAGCGGCTGCGCGCCAAGGACGAGGCGGCGTTCATGGAGATCGTCGACGCGTGGGGTCCGTCGATGCTGCGGCTGGCGCGTCAGTTCACGCCCAGCAACGCCGTCGCCGAGGAGGTCGTGCAGGAGACCTGGCTCGCCGTGCTCGACGGCATCGACCGCTTCGAGGGCCGCTCGTCGCTGAAGACGTGGGTGCTGCGGATCCTCGTCAACCGCGCGAAGACGCGCGGCACGCGCGAGCGGCGCACCGTCCCGTTCGCGTCGCTGGCCGGCGAGGAGACCGGCGGCGACTTCCACGCCGTCGCCGCCGACCGGTTCCTGACCGAGGACGCGAAGTACCCGCGGCACTGGGGCAGCCCGCTGCCGCGCTGGGAGGCGCAGCCCGAGCGCGCGCTCGAGTCCGCCGAGACGCTCGCGCTGATCCGCGACGCGATCGATCAGCTGCCGCCGGCGCAGCGCACCGTGATCCTCCTGCGCGACATCGAGGGGTGGGACGGACCGCAGGTCAGTAACGCTCTGGACATCACGGAGACCAACCAGAGAGTCCTCCTGCACCGCGCGCGCTCCAAGGTGCGCGCCGCGCTCGAAGCCGACTTCGCCTCAGCCGCATGACCGACCACACCATCACCGAGCCGCTCCCCGAGCTTCCCTGCCAGGACCTGGTCGAGGTCGTCACCGACTACCTCGACGGCGCACTCGAGCGAGGTCGATCGACCGCGGTTCGAGGAGCACCTCGCGATCTGCGAGCGCTGCGTCGCGTACGTCGAGCAGATCCGCCTCACGATCGTCGCGACCGGCCGCGCCGGCGTGCAGGGCGAGGCGCTTCCCGCGGAGCTGCGCGACGGCATCCGCGACGCCTTTCCGCGACTGGGCCGGGTAATTGTTGTAACTCGCTGTAACGGATCGGCGACCGGCATGACTGCCGGTCCATGAGCATCCCCAAGCCGATCCAGGACTTCATCGACGCGCAGTGCGACGCGGCGACCACCAGCTACGACGACCTGCGCGCCGTGATCTTCAACGGCACGCTGAAGCGCTCGCCGCAGGAGAGTCAGACGGACGGGCTCGTCGCGATCCCGCGCGGCATCCTGGAGCGCGTCGGTGTGCAGGTCGACGAGGTGCGCACGGTGGACCACGTGATCCCGCCGGGCGTCTGGCCCGACATGCGCGAGCACGGCTACGACGCCGACGACTTCCCGGCGATCTACCGCGACCTCGTCGAGCCCGCGGACATCATCCTGCTGACCGGCCCGATCTGGCTCGGCGACCAGAGCTCGATGACGCGCCTCATCATCGAGCGGCTCTACGCGTACTCCGGGGAGCTCAACGACAAGGGCCAGTGGTCGTACTACGGCAAGGTCGGCGCCGCGATCACGACCGGCAACGAGGACGGCGGCAAGCACGTGAGCGCCCAGCTGCTCTACGCGCTGCAGCACATCGGCCTCACGATCCCGCCGCAGTCCGACGCGTACTGGGTCGGCGAGGCGGGTCCCGGCCCGTCCTACCTCGATCCCGAGGCCGGCGGCGAGCAGAACGCGTGGACCACGCGCAACAGCGTCTTCCTGGCCTGGAACGTCCTGCACCAGGCCCGTGCGCTCAAGGACGCCGGCGGCATCCCGGCGTACGGCAACAACGCGCGCGACGACTGGGACCTCTCGCAGCCTGATCACCCGAACCCCGAGTACCGGCGATGAGCGACACGCAGACACCGCCGCTCGACTGGCACCGCGTCCTCGACGCGGACGAGCTGCCGGAGGGCCGGGTCACCACGGTGACCGCGGGCCACCGCAGCGTCGCGCTCACGCACTACGACGGCAGCTTCGGCGCGCTCGACAACCGCTGCCCCCACCAGGGCGGGCCGCTCGGCGAGGGGACGATCGAGAACGGGCTGCTGCGCTGTCCCGTGGCACGGCTACGACTACTGCCCGCTGACCGGCGACAGCGAGTTCGGCGACGGCGCCGAGCAGTTCGAGGTCGAGCTGCGCGAGGACGGCGCGCATCTGGGTCGGCGTCCCCGCCGAGCAGCCGCACGAGCGCACCGTGTCCGACGTGATGGCCGAGACGCTCGTCGCCTGGGGCGTCACCGACGTCTTCGGGATGGTCGGCCACTCGAACCTCGGGCTCGCCGACGCGCTGCGCCGCCGCGAGGAGGACGGCGAGCTGCGCTTCATCGGCATCCGGCACGAGGGCGCCGCGGCGTTCGCCGCCTCCGCGTACGGCAAGCTGACCGGCCGCCCGGCCGCGTGCCTGACGATCGCCGGCCCCGGAGCGACGAACCTGCTGACGGGGCTCTGGGACGCGCACATGGACGGCGCGCCCGTGCTCGCGCTGACCGGCCAGGTCGACGCGCAGGTGCTCGGCGCGGGCCACTTCCAGGAGATCGACCTTCAGGGCGCCTTCGGCACCGTGGCGACGTGGTCGCAGACCGTGCTGAACGCCTCCCGGCACGCCGAGCTGGCGGCGCTCGCCGTGCGCCACGCGGTGCTCGAGCGCGGCGTCGCGCACCTCGTCTTCCCCGACCAGGTGCAGACGCTGCCGGCGAACGGCGCGGCCGCCGCGCCGCCGGCGGGTCGCCTGCCGGACCTTGCGATCGCGCCGCCCGCCGCGGCGCTCGCGCAGGCGATCGACCTGCTCGCCGGGGCCCGGCGTCCGGTGATCATCGCGGGCACCGGCGCGCACCCGGCGCGCGCCGACGTGATCGCCCTCGCCGAGCATCTCGGCGCGCCGGTGATGACGACGTTCCGCGCCAAGGGGCTGATCGCCGACGACCACCCGCTCGCCTGCGGGACGCTCGGCCGCAGCGGCACGCCGATCGCCTCCTGGGTGATGAACGAGGCCGACGCGCTGATCGTCATCGGCGCCTCGTTCGCCAACCACACCGGGATCTACGCGGGCAAGCCGATCGTGCACGTCGACCGCGACCCGCTGCAGCTCGGCCGCACGACGGGCGTGGCGGTGCCGCTGCTGTCCGACGCCGGCGTCGCGGCGCGCGCGCTCATGGAGGCGCTCCCGGCACGCGCCGACGACGCCCCCGACCAGGCCGCCGACGTCGCGGCGCGCCGCGCCCTGTGGGCGACCGAGAAGGCCGGCCGCGCCGCCGACGACCGCGGGCAACGGCGTCGCCAGCGCCGCCGTCTTCGCCGCGCTCAATCGCCACGCGCCCGAGGACGCGGTGATCGCCGTCGACGTCGGCAACCACGCGTACAGCTTCGGCCGCTACCACGAGTCGCGCGGCGGCCAGGACGTGCTGATGTCCGGCCTGCTCGGCTCGATCGGCTTCGCCTACCCGGCGGCGATCGGCGCCTGGGCGGCGACGCGCGGCGAGCGCCCGGTGATCGCCGTCACCGGCGACGGCGGCTTCGCGCAGTACATGGCCGAGGTGCTGACGGCCGTCAAGCACGGGATGGGCATCACCCACGTGATGCTCAACAACGGCCAGCTCGGCAAGATCAGCAAGGAGCAGCGCGCCGGGCGAGTGGGACGTCTGGCAGACCGAGCTGCACAACCCCGACTTCTCGAAGTACGCCGAGCTGTGCGGCGCGCTGGGTATCCGCGTGACGCAGCGCCGGCGAACTCGACGACGCGCTCACGCGCGCGCTCGCACACGACGGACCCGCACTTGTCGAGGTCATGACCGATCCGGAGCTGATCTAGCGCATGCGCACCCTCTCGACCATCCTCGTCGCGGGGACACTCGCTCGCCGCGTTCCCCGCTCGCCGCCATGGCGCGGGACGATCCCGCGCGGCGGCCCGTCGGCGATCGCCGCCCGGCACGGCGTCACCATCACGACGCGCAACGTCGGCTCGTACGGCCGCGTGCTGGTCGACGGGCGCGGCCTGCCGCTGTACTACTTCACGCGCGACAAGGGCACGTCGTCCCGCTGCTACGGGAAGTGCGCCGCCGCGTGGCCGGTGACGTACGCGCAAGGGCACGGCCGATCGCGCGCGGCGGAGTCAAGCGCGGGCTGCTCGGCCGCCAGCGCCGCAGCGACGGGCGCTTCCAGGCGACCTACGCCGGGCACGCCCTCTACACCTACGTGAGCGACAGCCCCGGCGTCGCGCTCTGTCACAACGTGCGCGAGTTCGGCGGGCTGTGGCTGCTCCTGCGCGGCGGCGCGTGTAGCGCGGCGATCGCGGCCGCGCGTAACGCGACCGGCCGCCGAGACCTACGCTCATGACCGAGCTGCACTTCACGAACCTGCTGATCGTCGTCGCGGCCGGGTTCTCCGTCCCGCTGCTCCTCGGCATGGCGCCGCGCGTGCGGCTGCCCGCGGTCGTCCTCGAGATCGTCGCCGGGATCATCATCGGGCCGGCCGGCCTGGGGTGGGTCGAGATCGACGCGCCGATCGAGGTGCTCGCGCTGATCGGCCTCGCGTTCCTGCTCTTCCTCGCCGGCCTGGAGGTGGAGTTCGACATGCTGCGCGGGCGCGTGCTGCGGCTCGCCGGCGGGGGCTTCCTCGTCTCGTTCGCCCTCGCGGTCGTCGCCGGCTTCGCGCTCAAGGCCGTCGGCTTCGTGTCGCAGCCGCTGTTCGCCGCGATCATCCTGTCCGCGACCTCGCTCGGGATCATCATCCCGCTGCTGAAGGACGCCGGCCAGAGCAGCTCGCAGTTCGGCCAGCTCGTCATCGCCGCCGGCTCGATCGCGGACTTCGGCGCCGTGATCCTGCTCTCGATCTTCTTCTCGCGGGAGGGCGCGGGCACCGCATCGCAGCTGCTGCTGCTCGGCTCGTTCCTGCTGCTCGCCGTCATCGCCGGCCTCGTCGTCACCGGCGCCGAGCACGTGCGTCCGATCCGCGAGACCGTCGGCCGGCTCGCCAACACGACCGCGCAGATCCGCGTGCGCGGCGCGTTCCTGCTGATGATCGCCTTCGCCGCGCTGGCCCAGGGCCTCGGGCTCGAGGTGATCCTCGGCGCGTTCGCCGCCGGCGCGATCCTCAAGCTCACCGACCGCGACGAGACGATGATGCACCCGGAGTTCCGCACGAAGCTCGAGGCGGTCGGCTACGGCGTCTTCATCCCGGTCTTCTTCGTCACGAGCGGGCTGCGCTTCGACCTCGACGCGCTCGTCTCGAGCACCAGCACGCTCGCCCGCGTCCCCGTCTTCCTGCTCGCGCTGCTGCTCGTCCGCGGGCTTCCCGGCGCTGCTCTACCGCGCGGACATCGGCGGCCGCCGGGCGCTCATCGCCGGGCTGCTCCAGGCGACCTCGCTGCCGTTCATCGTCGCGGCGACCGCGATCGGGCTCGACCTCGGCCTCGTGAGCGCCGCGAACGGCGCCGCGTTCATCGCCGCAGGACTGCTCTCGGTGCTCGTCTTCCCGCTGCTCGCGCTCACGCTGATGGGCGAGAGCGAGGAGCGCAGCGCCGCCCCGGCAGCCGCCCCGCGCCTTGACGCCGCGACCTGAGCTATCATTCGGCGTGTGGCAACCGCGTCGATGAGCCTCAGGTGGGCTGTGCCGACGGAGCGTGCTGCGCTCAGCGAGCTGCATCGGCGCTCGTCGTTCGTTTGGCCCGAAGATCGAGCCAACCTTGAAGCGCATCCCGAGGAGCTTGGTGTAGCGGCCGGTGCGATCGCCGAGCAACGGGTGCGGGTCGCAACCGGGCCCGACGGGTCCGTGCTCGGGTTCTCGGTGGTCGGTGATGGTGGCGCCGGTGCGTGTGAGCTTGACGATCTGTTCGTCGATCCGCACGTCATGCGCCAGGGGGTCGGCCGCGCCCTGGTGGAGGATGCCGCGTCCCGCGCTTGGCGTTCCGGATACGTCCGCATGACCGTGATCGCGCACCCACGCAACTTTGCGTTCTACGAGAGCATGGGGTTCGTCCTGATTGGCTCCGCTCAGACTCGCTTCGGTCCTGCATCACGACTCGGGCTCGAACGTCCGTACGCAGCCCGCGGCTGAGTCGACTCGGTCCCCGCACGAGGCGGCGCACGCTCCTGTCTCGGACGAAATGCGACAGCGGCGGTGGCTGGGAACTCAACGAGAAGCGACGGGGGAGCCCGCGCTGTAACGCGCGCGCTCGCGGTCGTGACCAACGGCCGTCACGACCCGAGAGGAGCGAACCATGTCCGACACCGTCACCCGCCCCGCCCGCACCGAGGCCATGCCCGGTCTGCGCGGCAAGAACGTCCTCGTCACCGGAGGCAGCTCCGGCATCGGGCAGGCGATCGCCGTGCGGTTCGCTGAGTACGGCGCGAACGTTGCGATCAACTACCTGCGGGCGCCCGAAGAGGCAGCGGACACCGAGGAGCGGATCGAGACCTGCGTGCGCAGCGTGCAGCAGCACGGCGTGCGCGACCTCCTCGTCGGCGGCGACGTTTCCAACGAGGCGGACGTCGTGCGGATGGTCGGCGAGACCATCGAGGGCCTCGGCGGCCTCGACGTCCTCGTGAACAACGCCGGCATCCAGATCTCATGTCCGTCCCACGAGCTCTCCAGCGACGACTTCGACAAGGTCATCGCGGTGAATCTCCGCGGCGCGTTCCTCTGCGCACGCGAGGCGCTGCGCCACTTCGTCGCCGAGGAGAAGGCCGGCTCGATCGTCAACGTCACGAGCGTTCACCAGCTCATCCCCAAGCCCGACTACCTCGGGTACAGCGCGTCGAAGGGCGGGATGCAGAACCTCACCCGGACGCTCGCGCTCGAGTACGCCGGTCGCGGCATCCGCGTCAACGGCATCGGACCTGGAGCCACCGTCACGCCGATCAACCGCGCGTGGATCGACGATCCGGTCAAGCGTGCGGCGGTCGAGGAGCACATTCCGCTGCGGCGTGCCGGGACGGCCGACGAGATGGGCGCCCTCGCCTGCTTCCTGTCATCGGACGACGCGGCGCTACATCACCGGCCAGACCATCTTCGTCGACGGTGGTCTCACCCTGTTCCCGAGCTTTGCGACGCCCTGGTCCTCGGAATGACGAGCGTCACGCAGACCGACGTCCGGTGGTGGCCCTCGGCCTGGGGCGATGGCGACGAGCTGGGCATGTTGAACCACATCGACGACGCCAAGCGCCTCCAGGCCCTGAGCGTCGTGCGTGAGGGCCGCGTCTACGACCTCGGCCACGAGCTGCACGAGGACGTACCGGTCTTCCCAGGGCGCTTCTTTCGCCAGACGCTCGTCACGACGGCCCATCACGCCAACAAGCACGGTGGCCTCGGCGAGAACGACGTGAACTGGATCACCGAGCAGGTCACGGCGACGATGCAGCTCGGTACGCACCTCGACAGCCTCGCCCACCTGCAGATCGGCGACCGCGGGTACAACGGCTGGACCGTCAGCGAGCTCGCCGACACCGCCGGGGTGCGGCACCTCGGCGCCGAGACGATCCCGCAGATCGTCACGCGCGGCTGGCTCGTCGATGTCTCCGCGGCGCGATCTTGGCGCCGGGGGCGTGATCTACCTCGACGACGTCTGCGACATCCCGGCCGAGCCGGGCGACGCGGTCTTCTTCCACACCGGCTGGAGCGACGCGCTGGGACGAGCCGGCCGCCTACCTGGACGGCGAGCCTGGCCCGGGCGTGGCGGTCGCCCAGTGGCTCGTCGAGCACGGCGTGGCGCTCACCGGCTGCGACACCTGGAGCTACGGGCCGGTGCCGGCCGAGGACCCCGCGCGCCCGTTCGAGGTGCCGCAGAGCCTCAACGTCCGTCACGGCGTCTTCGTCGTCGAGAACCTCGACACCCGTGAGCTCGCCGCCGACGGCGTCTGCGAGTTCGCGCTGATCCTCACCCATCCCCGGCTGCGCGGCGCCACCGGCGCCTGGACCTCCCCGATCGCCCTCGTCTGAGGAAGGACGCGCATCATGGCCAGCGAGCACTACGACGTGATCATC
Organism: uncultured Solirubrobacteraceae bacterium; assembly: GCA_963781935.1. GTDB lineage: Bacteria > Actinomycetota > Thermoleophilia > Solirubrobacterales > Solirubrobacteraceae > F1-60-MAGs163. The sequence continues at coordinate 126,510 of CAWAHX010000003.1, read as the reverse complement.
ATCGGGACCGGCGCCGGCGGCGGAACGCTCGCGCACCGGCTCGCCTCGTCCGGCAAGCGCATCCTGCTGCTCGAGCGCGGCGGCTACCTCCCGCGCGAGCCCCAGAACTGGGACTCCAACGAGGTCTTCATCAAGGAGCGCTACCTCTCCGGCGAGCGGTGGTACGACAAGGACGGCGTCGCCTACGCGCCCCACCAGCAGTACTTCGTCGGTGGCAACACGAAGTTCTACGGGGCGATCCTCTTCCGGTTGCGTGAGCGCGACTTCCGGGAGATCCAGCACTACGGCGGCACGTCCGCCGCGTGGCCGATCTCCTACGACGAGCTCGAGCCGTACTACGCGGAGGCTGAGCGGCTCTACCTCGTCCACGGGCAGGCCGGCGAGGACCCGACCGAGCCGCCGCGCTCGTCGCCGTTCCCGCATCCGCCGGTCTCGCACGAGCCGCGCATCCAGCAGCTCGCGGACGACTTCGCCCGCGCCGGGCATCACCCCTTCCACCTCCCGGTCGGGATCGACCTCGACGAGTCCGACCCGGAGTCGGGCCGCTGCGTTCGCTGCAACCGCTTCGACGGCTTCCCGTGCCTGACCGACGGCAAGGCCGACGCGCACGTGCTGCTGTGTGCGGCCCGCGCTGCGCCACGACAACGTGCGGCTGCTGACGCACGCGAAGGTCGAGCGCCTGGAGACCGACGCGTCGGGCCGGACGGTGACCGACGTCGTCGTCGATCGCCACGGGCGCGAGGAGCGCTACTCGGCGGACATCGTCGTCGTCTCCTGCGGGGCGACCAACTCCGCCGCGCTGCTGCTGCGCTCCGCCAGCGACGCGCACCCGCGCGGCCTTGCGAACTCGTCGGACGTCGTCGGGCGCAACTACATGTGCCACATCAACTCCGGTGTCATCGCGATCTCGGGGACGCCGAACGAGACGACGTTCCAGAAGACCCTCGGTGTCAACGACTACCTCTGGGGCGCGGAGGACTCCGAGCTGCCGCTCGGGCACATCCAGATGCTCGCCAAGAGCGACCGCGACATCCTGCGCAGCGGCGCGCCGTGGTTCGCGCCGGGCCTCGCGCTCGACTACGTCGCCCGCCACGCGATCGACTTCTGGCTCACGAGCGAGGACCTTCCGCATCCCGCCAACCGCGTGACGGTCGACCGCCAGGGCCGGATCCACGTGGCCAAGACCTACCACAACCTCGAGGCGCACCGGCGCCTGCTGGCGAAGCTGAAGGACCTGCATGGGCCCGCTCGGCTGTCAGGAGCACCCGATCAAGCGCTGGTCGATCGCCGACAAGCGGATTCCGCTCGCCGGCAATGCCCACCAGTGCGGCACGGTGCGATTCGGGGAGGACCCGCGCACGCTCCGCGCTCGACGTCAACTGCCGCGCGCACGACGTCGACAACCTCTACGTCGTCGACACGAGCTTCTTCCCGTCGTCGGGCGCGGTCAATCCGGCGCTGACGGCGATGGCGAACGCGCTGCGCGTCGGCGACCACCTGCTCGAGCGCCTCGATGCGCGGGCCGCGGCTCGGGCCGAGACGTCCGACAACGCCGACACCCCAGGAGGTCATGGCATGAGCACCACCCCGGCACGCATCGCCGACAGCGTCGGCAGGGGACTCCTCGCGGGGTTCGTCGGTACGGCCGCGATGACGGTGTCCTCGACGGTGGAGGCCAGGCTGCGCGACCGCGCGCCCTCCACCGCGCCGGCGCGCGCCACCGCGAAGGCGCTCGGCATCGCCTCGTTCGAGGACCCGATCGCCGAGGCACGTTTCAACGATCTCTCGCACTGGGGCTACGGCACCGGCTGGGGAGTCGTGCGCGGACTGCTCGATGTCGCCGGCCTGCGCGGCCGGCGCGCCGCTGCCGCGCACGGCGTCGCGGTCTGGGGCAGCGCCCAGGTCGCGCTGCCTGCGATGGAGGTCGCGCCGCCCTCGATCTTCTGGGGTGCGGACGAGGTCGCGATCGACGCGTTCCATCATGCGGTCTACGCGGTCGCCACGAGCGTCGCGTACGGCCTGCTGGCTCGTACGCCGCGGGCGGCCGTGGCAGCCTGACGGCGGTGTTCCGCCCAGACGTCTGCGGGGGTCGACCGACTGCCCGCAACCCAACATGGAAGGAACGTGAGCCGGATGAGCACGAATCAGCAGGAGTCAGACGGCGCCACGCGAGTTGCCTACATCCTTGGTGTGCCGCTGGCCGACGACGTCGTTCGGCAATGGCCGCAGATGGGCGAGATCGTGCGCACCAGCAAGCTCGTCGCCGATGTGGAGGGGAACTTCCCTGAGCTCACGCTCGAGGTCGGACGGCGCCTGCAGCTCGACGACACGATCGTCGTCGAGTGGACCTGCAACTACGGCGACGGACGCCTCTACCGGAACGTGACCATCGGCGAGCTCGAGAACGGAGAGGCCGTGCGCGTCACCGACTACTGGGGCGAGCCGACCGACACCCCCGAATGGCGCCGGCCGCTGACCGACCGGCTCGACATGCCCGGCGACCGCGGGATCTGGCCGGCCAACGAGCAGCTCGGGCACTACTAGGCGGGCTCAGCGAGAGCGCGCGTCGCACCCGCGCTCGGCCATGGTCGCCACGGCACGGCCGACCCCGGGGACGCGACCGCCGCGCCACCTCGTCCCGGGGCCGCTGGTGATCACGACATGGCGACGTTCGAGCTTCAGCTCGCACATGTCGACGGACGCCCGGGTACCCGGAGTCTCCGAGGAGTCCATAGCGCTGAAGGCCTGAGCGCCGGCTGCCATGTCCTCGGCCGAGTCGAACATCTGGAGGACGACCGCCGTGCCCTGGGTCGGGTCGAACAGCATCTGAATACCCGTCGAGGGGACGCCCGGCGGCGGCCCGTCCGACTCTTCGATACGAGCGAGGAGCCCGTCAACCCTGTCGGCCGTGACATCAGTGAACCTGACGACGCGTACGTGCATGAGAACCTCTCCTCTCGTTGGGGTCTGGCCGAACGTACTCCGCCGCTCGCCCGGACTTCAACGGGCTGCCCCTTCTGAATGGAGCCGCAGTAGCGTTGGCCCTGTCATGACCTCGCCCTATTCGCACGTGCGGATCGCGCGGCCCACCAGTCGCCTGGAGGAGGTGGTGGACTTCTACACCGTCGGTGTCGGCCTGCCACTGCTGGGACGCTTCGCCGATCACGCCGGCTACTCCGGCGCGTTCATCGGGCTCCCGGGAGCGGACCACCACCTTGAGTTCACCACCCACGTCGACGGCAGCCCGTGCCCGGCCCCGACCCGCGACAACCTCGTCGTGCTCTACATGCACGAGCCGCGGCTCGCGGACGAGGTCGTGCGGCGCCTGGCGGCGTCCGGGCACACCTGCGGTGGAGCCGGAGAACCCCTACTGGAGCACGATCGGCGCGACCACGGTGGAGGATCCGGACGGCTGGCGCGTCGTGCTCGTTCCCGGCCCATGGCCGGGCGCGTAGACGACCCGCGTCGCGTCCACGACATGCGCGCCCGGGGGCTCGCTAGCTCACACCCACCGGCTCCGCGTATGCCGCCCGCGCCTGCGCTGTCGTGGGGTCGAAGTCCGGCTTGATCCGCATGCACAGATCCTGCAGATCCATCCAGAGCTGCTCGGGGGACGGCCGGCCCCAGAACCAGTAGCCGACGTAGACCTTGTCGATCACGAGTCCCGGCGCGAGGACGAGCGTGTGCGGGACGACCGCGTAGTCGTGGTGGCCGTCGGTGTACTCGTCGATCTCGAGCAGCGACCGCAGCTCGAGCTGCTCGTCGGCGAGGAACGTCCAGTAGGCGCCGGTCGCCAGCTTCAGCTTGTCGGTCTCGTGCTGGTCCTGCGGCACGATCGTGACGAGCTTCGTGAACGCGACCGCGCACCACCTGTGCAGGCGCAGCATCTCGACGTGATGCTGGCGCTCGCGTGGGCAGTGCTCACCTCTGGAGAGGTGCAGCACCATCGGGTCGTCGCCCTGCAGCGACGACAGCCGGTGCCGGTGCCCCGTCTCGTCCGGCAGCGTCACGTCCGGGAAGATCTTCCCGGGTTCGAGTCCCTTGCTCATTGCGTAACTCCTTCAGTTGGTGTCGGACCAGTTCGGCGAGGAGCCGTGGCGGCAGGCGGCCGGTCACGGGCGGATCCCGGGGATCGCGCAGCGCAGGCGGTAGATGCTCGTGAGCGCGGCGATGTAGAGCGTGCGAGCGTCGTCGTCGCCCCATGCGAGGTTGTGCGGGTTCTCCGGCAGCTCGAGCAGGCCGAGGCGTTCGCCCTCGGGGGAGAGCACCCAGATCCCGCCCGGGCCGCACGCGAAGACGTTGCCGGCCTGGTCGACCTTCAGGCCGTCGAGCGCGTCCTCGCCGGGAGTCGCCGTCATGTCGTGGAAGAGCTCGCTGCGGCCGAGGGAGCCGTTCGGCGGCGACCGGGTAGCGGACGACGACCTTGTGATCGGGGTCCCAGTCGCCCACGTAGAGGAACCGCTCGTCGGGCGAGAACGCGAGCCCGTTGGGTCCGGCGAGCTCGTCGGACTCGAGCGAGACCTCGCCGTCGAGCGCGACGCGGAACACGCCGGAGAACGGCAGCTCACGGTCCGGGTCGTCGAACACGCCGGGCAGCCCGAAGGGCGGGTCGGTGAAGTACAGCGTCCCGTCGCTGCGATACACGAGGTCGTTCGGCGAGTTGAACCGGCGGCCGTCGAACTCAGCCGCGAGCGCCGTCGTGTCTCCGTGCGGGTTGACGCGCAGGATCCTGCGGTTGCCGTGCTGGCACATCGTAAGGCGTCCCTGCGGGTCGAATGTCAGCCCGTTCGAGCCCGGTTGATGGAAGCGACCGATGTCCGTTCCGGTGTAGCCGCTCTTGGAGCGGAAGACCGTCACCCGGCCATGCGGCGTCCAGCGGTAGATCGCGTTGGTGTTCGGCGAGGAGAACAGCAGCGCGCCGTCCGGCGCCCAGACCGGTCCCTCGGTGAACTCGAAGCCACCGGCGACCCGCTCCAGCCGTGAATCAGGTGGCACGACCTCGTCGAGCGCGGACGACGTGCGCGCGATGCGCAATTCCGCCGGCTCCCCCACGTCGACCCGCTCCCGCGCGTACAGGTCCAGCGTCGCGGTCCGCAGCCAGATGTAGTTGTGCGGCGAGGCCGAGATCGGGCCGTTGATGCCGAAGACGGCGATGACGAACTCCTCCCCCGGGCGCGCGTCCCGTGTGAGGGTGACGCGGTTCGGTGCGTTGAACCCGGCGGCGACCGGGCCGCCGCTGTCGCCGAGCTGCGCCGGCTGCTCGCCGTTCACCCACACCTCTGCGTAGTCGTCGACGACCACCTCGAAGACCACCGTGGTCCCGCGGACATCGAGATCCCCGACGCGCTCGGGCAGCGTCACGCGCAGCCGGTACCAGGTGAAGCACACCCGGCCGGTCGAGAGCCGCAGCATCGTGCCCGCGGGCTCGAGGACGTCCCAGCGCGGAGTCGTCGAAGTCGGCCGCCTCGGCGTGGGGGAGTACGTCGTAGGTGCGGTTGGGCTCGATGCCGGGTCCGAGCGGGTCCTCCGGATGGCCGACCGCGACGAAGTCGATCTCCTCGACCCGCGCATCACGGTGGCGCCACTCACCGGCGACGAGCGCGAGACCCGCGTCGGTCTGAAGATCGACGATCGCGTCGGGGCGCCCCGGCAACAGCTCCGGCGGTCCCGGGAGGCGCGTCGCGGGTGTCAGCGTCCGGGTCGCCATGATCAGGTCGCCGCGCCGGCGTGGTCGACGACAGCGGCGGCACCGAGGAGCGCCAGCTCCTGATCCTCGTCGGCCGAGGAGGCGCCTGAGACGCCGATCGCGCCCACGACCTGGCCGTCGTGCAGAATCGGAATCCCTCCCTGCAGCGGGACTGCGCGCGCGAGATGCAACGCCGACGGCCGGCCGCCCGAGGCCTGGTCCTCGAAGTCCTTGGACGGACGACGGTAGATCGCGGCGGTGCGTGCCTTGTCGACGGACACGTTCGTGCTCGCGACCTGCGCGGCGTCGGGGCGAAGCAGATAGATGAGGTCGCCGCCGGCGTCGACGACGGCGACCACCGGCGCCACGTCGCGTTGCTCGGCGGCCTCGCCGACGGCCTCGGCCGCGTGCCGTGCTCCTTCGTAGGTCAGCGCGGGGGTGTCACTCGTCGAGAATGCGGCGGCGGCGCCGGCGAGTGAGATCGCCTCGTCCTCGTCAGGCGTCTCGCCGCTCGTCCCGATCGCGCCGACGACCTCGCCGTCGCGGCGCAGCGGGATCCCGCCGGTGAGTGCGCTCGCGCCGTGCAGCGCGAGCGCCCCGAGACGCCCGCCGCTCACCTGCTCCTCGATCTCGCGCGACGGCCGCACGAAGATCGCGGCGGTGCGAGCCTTGTCGACCGCCACGCGCGAGGATGCGATCTGCGCGCCGGGGGTCCGTCGCAGAGCGAGGACCTCGCCCGAAGGGTCGACGACGGTGATGACGACGCGCCTGCCCTGCTCGAGCGCGTAGGCCTCGGCTGCGGCGATCACGGCGTCGGCGCCGGTGTCGTCGATGACGGGGCGAGTGCGGATATTGGTCATGGCGGATCAGGCTCCTTTGGCGAGCAGGACGGCGGCCCAGACCGCCGTGTCGGTCGTGATGAAGAGGACGTTGCGCTGCGGTCCTCCGAAGCAGAAGTTCACGGCGCCCGGCGCGGCGATCAGGCCGAGCTGGTCGCCGCCCGGCGAGTACACCTGGACGCCGGCGGCGCACGAGACGTAGAGCCGGCCCTTGGCGTCGGTCTTCATGCCGTCCGGCTGACCCGGGGCGACGACAGCGAAGAGCCGCCCGTTGCGGAGGCGCCGCCCGCGCTCCACGTCGAACGCTCGGATGTGATGCGGGCGGCCGGGGTGGTGCGAGCCGGCTTCCTGGTTGACGCCCGAGTCGTTGACGTAGAGCACGGTCTCGTCGGGGGAGAAGCAGAGGCCGTTGGGCTTGTCGAAGTCGTCCGCGACGACCGTCGTGGCGCCTGTCTGTGGATCGTGCCGGTAGACGAAGTCACCGAGCCGGGGCGTGGGCCTGAACCCCTGCAGGTGGCCGTACGACGGGTCGGTGAACCACACGGTCCCGTCGCTGCGGCGCACGACGTCGTTGGGCGAGTTCAGTGGCTCGTCGCACCAGGCATCGACGACGATCTCGTGCGTGGCCGTCGCTGGATCCAGCAACGCGACCTGAGCGGGCGCAGCGTGCGAGCCCTGCTCACAGACGAGCAGGCGACCGTCGCGCGCGGCGGTCATTCCGTTGGCGGCGTTGGCGGGCTCGCGCACCGTCGTGACAGCCGCCGGATCGACCGGGAACCGTTCGGCGTCGAGCTGAACGCGGCGGATTGCCACGACGGGCGCCTCACCCGGTGCCACGGCTCGGGGAAGCGATGTCAGATACAGCGCGTCCTCGCAGCGGGGCGTAGACCGGGCCCTCGTGGGCGTCCAGCTCAACGACGTGCTCGAGGCGCGGGGAGTCGCCGAGCACGTCGTTGAACGCCGGAGCGAGAGGAACGAAGGGCTGGGTTGCCAGCACGGCCATGGCGCCGACAGTCGCGCCGGAACGTCGCCGCGTTACGAAAATCCGAGAGACGATTCTCGTCGTAACGCCGGCGCCGCCCGCTGGGACATACGGGCCATGACCGAGACGCTCTCGCCCTCCACACGCCCGGCGCCGCAGATGGACGACCGGTCGCTTCCGATCGCCGACTTCGGGCTCCTCGCCGACTGCCACTCGGCGGCGCTCGTCTCGAAGGACGGCTCGATCGACTGGCTGTGCCTGCCGCGCTACGACTCGCCCGCGGTGTTCTCGCGGCTGCTCGACCACGACGCCGGGCACTGGTCGATCAGGCCGGCCGCCCCCTTCGAGGTCACGCGCCGGTACCTCCCCGGAACGCTGATGATCGAGACGACGTTCACGACCGAGACCGGCGCCGTCCGCCTGACCGACGCGATGGTGTTCGCGTCGGGGCAGCGCGGGCATGACCTTGGGATTGACGCACCGCACGAGCTTGTCCGCCTGCTCGAGGGCATCGAGGGCACGGTGGAGATCGTGATGGAGCTCGCGCCGCGCCCCGAGTACGGGCTCGTGCGACCGCTCTTCCGTGCGACCGCGAACGGCGGCCGCACGTTCGGAGGCCCGACGCCTCTAGCTGTCAGCGCCGGCGTCGACGTAGCGATCGAGGGGTCGACGATGCGGGCGGCGTTTGAGCTCGAGAAGGGGGAGGAGATCGGCTTCGCCCTGCGCCACGCAGCCATCGACGAGGCCGAGCCCGAGCCGATGTCGCCGGATGAGGTGCGCGCGCGCATCGACGACTCCGCCGAGGGCTGGCGCTCCTGGGAGGCCGAGCACGACATCTACGAGGGCCCGAACCGCGACCTGATCCGCCACAGCGCGCGGGTGCTCAAGGGTCTGTCGTACCGGCCGACCGGCGCGATCGTCGCTGCGCCGACCACATCTCTTCCGGAGACGGTCGGCGGCGAGCGCAACTGGGACTACCGGTTCTCGTGGATCCGCGATTCGAGCCTGACGCTCGAGGCGCTGTACGTCGGCGCCTGCCCGGACGAGGCGGTCGACTTCGTCTCGTTCATGACCTCCTCCGCCGGCGGCGTCGCAGGCGACGACGGCTCGCTGCAGATCATGTACGGCATCGGCGGCGAGCACGACCTGTCCGAGCGCGAGCTCGCGCACCTGCGCGGGTGGCGCGGTTCGACGCCGGTTCGCGTCGGCAACGGCGCCTGGGGCCAGACGCAGCTCGACGTCTACGGCGAGCTCCTGAACTCCCTGTACCTGTACCGCGAGAAGCTCGGTGACTTCCACCCCGAGATCCAGCGCTTCGCGGCTGGGCTCGCGGACGCCGCGGCTGCCCGCTGGAGCAGCGCCGACCAGGGCATGTGGGAGATGCGCGGCGACCCGCGCCATCACCTGTCGAGCAAGATGCTCTGCTGGGTCGCGCTCGACCGCGCGGTGAAGCTCGCGCCGCTGCTCGGCCCCTACGCGAGGGCCGAGGCCTGGGCGGAGGAGCGCGACCGCGTTCGCGCGGCGATCCTCGAGCGCGGCTGGAGCGAGAAGGCTCAGGCCTTCGCCCAGTCGTTCGACAGCGACGAGCTCGACGCCGCGCAGCTGCTGATGCCGATCGTACGACTTCCTTCCGGCGACCGATCCGCAGATGCGCTCGACGATCGAGGCGATCGCCCGCGAGCTCACCGAGGACGGCCTCGTGCTGCGCTACCGCAACGACGAGGGCCTGAACGCGGACGGCCTGCACCGGTGAGGAGGGCACGTTCGTCATCTGCTCGTTCTGGCTCGTCTCGTGCCTGGCACGTGCCGGCGAGGTGGGCCGCGCGCAGGAGCTGTTCGACCAGCTCGTCGGCTACGCGAACGATCTCGGGCTGCTCGCCGAGGAGATCGACACCGCAGAGCGGTGAGCTGCTCGGCAACTTCCCCCAGGCGTTCTCGCACATCGGCCTGATCAACGCCGCGGCGGACCTCGACCGTGCGCGCGAGGCACAGGCGTGAGCGCCTTCGACGTCATCGTCCTCGGTGGTGGGCCCGCCGGAGAACACTGCGCCGGAGCCCTCGCAGACGGCGGCCTGCGCGTGGCGATCGTCGAACGTGAGCTCGTCGGCGGCGAGTGCTCGTACTACGCGTGCATCCCGTCGAAGACGCTGCTGCGACCCGGTGAGGCGGTCGCGGCGGCACGCGATGTCGCGGGCGCGGCGGAGGCTGTGCGTGGCCCGATCGACGTCCAGGCCGCGCTGGCGTACCGCGACTTCATGGTCTCGACCACACCGACGACGGCCAGGTGTCCTGGCTCGAGTCGGCCGGCATCGAGCTGCTCCGCGGCGTCGGGACGACTGGCCGGCCCAGGGATCGTCGAGGTTGACGGGGTCGCGCACACCGCCGATCACGTGGTGATCGCAACGGGGTCCGATCCGGTGTTTCCGCCGATCCCCGGCCTCGACGGGCTCCCCGGCGTATGGACGAATCGGGAGGCGACGTCGCTGACCGCGATCCCGCGCCGACTGCTGATCCTCGGCGCCGGCCCGGTCGGCGTCGAGCTCGCACAGGCGCTGCATCGGCTCGGCGCGGACGTCGTGCTCGTCGAGGGCGCCGATCACGTGCTGCCGCGCGAGCCACGCGCAGTCGGCGAGGCGATCGGCGAAGCGCTCGTGGCGGACGGCGTGACACTTCGCCTCGGTCAGCACGCCTCGCGGGTCGGGCCGGATCGGCGACGAGTACGTGCTCGAGTTCCCCGAAGGTGAACCTGAGCGCGGTAATCGCCTGCTCGTCGCGACCGGCCGCCGCGCCCGCGCACTGCGGATCTCGGCCTGGAGACGCGTCGGCGTCGAAGCAGGTCCCATGGTATTCCGGTCGACGACCGGCTGGCGGTGACGGACCGTCTGTGGGCGATCGGTGACGTCACCGGCGTGTGGCCGCTCACGTACGTCGGGAAGTACCAGGGCCGGGTCGTCGCCGCCAACATCCTTGGGCGTCCCGCCCGCGCGAGCTACGACGCCGTACCGCGCGTCGTCTTCACCGACCCGCAGGCGGCCGCTGTCGGCGAGGCAGACGGGCCGCTCGTCGCGACCGTTCCGCTGTCCGACGTGCCGCGCACCGCGACGTACACGCGCGCCTACGTCGAGCGCCCCGGCTTCCTCACGCTGATCTCCGACGGCGAGCGCCTCACCGGCGCCTACGCGGTCGGGCCCGAGGCCGGGCGAGTGGCTCGGTCAGGCCACGCTCGCCATCCGCGCGAGGGTGCCGCTCGAAGTCCTGCGCGACACGATCCAGCCGTTCCCGACGTTCTCTGAGGCGTACCTTCACGCGGTCATGGAGCTGACCGCGAAGGTTCCTCGCCGCAGCGTAGGTCTCCGCGATTTCACCCGGGTGAAGCGGCCCGAGGGTGATGACCGTCACCCGCCCGAGATGGAGGGTGGTCGTCATGACCACTGCAAGCGCTGTCCTCAACGAAGAGCGCCTCGTTCGGGCGCTGCGAGACGGAGACGAGCGGGCCTTCGAGACCCTCGTCGAGCGCTACGGGGCGCGGATGCAGCGCCTCGCGCGCAACTTCTGCGGCTCCGATGCGGTCGCCCAGGAGGTCGTTCAGGAGACCTGGGTTGTCGTCATCCGCGGCATCGCGCGGTTCGAGGGCAGGTCAAGCCTCTCGACGTGGCTGCTGCGGATCGTCGCCAACCGGGCAAAGACGGGTGGCATCCGCGAGCGACGGTCGATTCCCCTGTCGGCGGTCGCCGGCGCGGGCGAGTACGGGCCGGCAGCGGCCGCCGAGCGCTGCGTCGCCGAAGGCCGCTGCGCGGGGCACTGGGCATCGACGGAACGCGTATGGGAGCAGCCCGAGGAGCGCCTGCTGTCCGTTGAGTCGCGCGAACGTCTTCGTGAAGCGCTCGAGGGGCTCCCCGAGTCCCAACGTCGTGCCGTCGCACTCCGCGACGTGCAGGGCCTCGACACGATGGAGGCCGCTGCCGCCATGGGTATCACGGAGACGCACGTGCGAGTGCTCCTTCACCGCGGCCGTGCGGGCCTGCGTCAGACCCTGGACGACTACGTCGCCAGCGCCGCCTGATTACACACGCGCGCGCGGGTTGGTCGTCGGCACAGACCGCCGGGAACCGCCCGCCCGGCCACGGGACATCGCTGCCGTGGCGCTCGATGACCGGGCCCGGCGGTGGCGGCACGGTCCCCAGCAGCCCCGCATCGACAACCAGGAGCCTCCCCGGGCCAGACCCGCAGGAACGGGTCGTCGCGCAGCCGAGCGAGCGCGTCCGGGCCGCGGCGCACCGTCAGTGAACCGGCGAAGTGCGAGGCGTCCACGAGCAGCGTCGTGACGAGGTCGGCGGGCTCGGCGTCAGCGAGCACCGCCCGGCGCGCGCCCTGGACGGCGGGGTCGTCGAAGATCGTCAGCGCATCGCGGTCCGGCAAGCACGAGCGAGATCGTCGCCGGCGGCGCCATCGGCGTCGACGATACGCGGGTCGGCGCGCCGCGCCGTCCGAACCGGCTTCGACGCCTGAAGCCACGCGGCAAGCCAGCCAGCGGGACTTCCGTCGAGCGTTCGCAGCGCGGCCGCCGCGTCCGCGGTGGGCGGCGCGTCGTCGACAAGCGCCAGCCAGCAGCGCTCGCTCACGCCGGGACGTTCCAGTCCGCGCGGATCGAGCGGGTGACCTCGCGGAGGTCCGCGCGCAGCTCCTCGAGACCCGGACGGCCCCAGTACCAGTAGCCGTTGTAGGCGCTGTGGACGACGAGGTCCGGTGTCAGCACGAAGACCGCCGGGCGGTAGGGGTGGTGCACGGTGTCCGTGTGCTCGCGCAGGTCCAGCGCGTCGAGGTGCTCGCGCTCGGGATCCGCGAGGAACGTCCAGCGTGCCCCGAGGCCGGCGCGGAACGCGGCGGTCACCTCAGGTGGATCGACGCTCATCGAGACGACCGAGCTGTACGCAACCTCCACCTCGTCCTGGAAGGCGACGAGCCTGCGCATGAACGCCTGCTCCTTCGGGCACCAGAACCCGCGGAACGTCGTCAGGACGAGGGGATCTCCGGCCGCGAGCTCGCTGAGCGAGCGGGACCTGCCGGCGTGATCGAGCGCGACGAGGTCAGGGAACGTGTCATTCGGCTGAATGCTCATGCCCGGTGGTCATGGCGGCGGCCACTTTGTTACACGACGAGATAGGGCGGGGCTCAGCTCGCCGTCAGCTCGCCGTCAGCCCGCCGTCGACCGCCCACAGCGCCCCGGTGACGTAGCGCGCCTCGTCGGAGGCGAGGAAGGCAATGACCGACGCGACCTCGTCAGCTGTCCCGGCTCGACCGAGGGGGATGCGGGCTTCGAGGTCCGCACGGGCCTGCGGGTCGTCCATCCACCAGTGGTTCATGGGCGTCTCGGTGATCCCGGGGAGCACGCCGTTGACGCGGATGCCCTCCTTGGCGTAGTCGATCGCCATGACCCGCACGAGGCCGTAGAGCCCGGCCTTGCTCGCGGAGTAGGCGTCGAGGCCCGGAGCCAGGCCGTACAGGCCTGCCGGCGACGCGGTGCAGACGACGCTCCCGCCGCCGGAATCGAGCAGCGCTCGGATCCCGTGCTTGGCCGTCAGGAACGCGCCGGTGAGGTTGGCTTCGAGCGTGGCTCGCCAGACCTCGGCGTCCAGGCGGTCGGCGCGATCATCGCGCCCGACGAGCTGCACGGCGGCGTTGGGGATCACGACGTCGAGCCCGCCGAACGTCTTCACCGCGGCCTCGACCGCGCGCGCGATCGCGTTCTCGTCGGAGACGTCGGCCGTCAGGGACAGAACCCGACCGTCGTCGTCCAGTCCTGCGACGGCCTGCCGCAGCGCATCGCCGTCGATGTCGACGAGTGCCACAGTCGCACCCTCCTGGAGGAGGCGACGTGTGGTGGCAAGTCCGATGCCGCTCGCGGCGCCGGTGACGAGCGCGCGACGGTTTGCGTGACGGAGTTCCACCGGCCACTTGTACCGGATAGGGTCGCGGGTGGCCGGATGCCGAGGTCCAGAAGTCGTGCTCCTACGCGAGGTCCCTGTCATCGCCGCCACGCCAACCTCCACGCCGTTGACATCCCGCCCCGGCGGGGCCGGCCCCGCCGCAGCGCTCCGTCGTCAGCTCGGCCAGTTCGGCGTGCTTGCCGTCTCGATCGGCGTCATGGCGCCGACGCTTGCGATGTCGATCACGGGCATCCAGGCCGCGCGCCTGCTCGGTCGTGCCGCGCCGCTCGCCTATGCGGTGGCCGCGGTGGGGGTCGCGCTCGTGGCCTACGGCTTCGTCCGGCTCAGCGGCGAGTTCGCCTCGGCCGGATCGGTCTACGCCTTCGTTGGTCAGTCGATCGGCCCCCGGTCCGGCTTCGTCTGTGGGTGGGCGCTGCTCGGCACCTACCTCGTGTTCCCGGCCGTGTCGATCTCGGCGATCGCGATCTTCGGCCGCGCATTCCTGAACAGCACCGGCATCGCGCACGACGCACCATGGCTTCCGCTGGCGATCCTGGGCTGGGTCGCGGTGGCGCGTGGTCGCCTCGCGCGAGGTCCGCACCGCCGCGCGCTCGCTGCTGACGCTCGAGCTGGTGTCGGTGGCGCTGATCCTCGTGCTGATGGCGATCATCGTCATCAAGCTGATCGCCGGCGACGTGCCCGGGGCCCAGACGCTCAACACCGACTGGGCGAAGCTGCCGGCCGGGACGTCCGCGTCGACCGTGGCGCTGGCGGCGACGTTCGGCTTCCTGAGCTTCGCGGGGTTCGAGTCGGCGGGCTCGTTCGGTGAGGAGTCCGAGCAGCCCCGGCGCCGCATCCCGCGGGCGCTGATCATCGCGGTCGCCTTCGGCGGCGTCTTCTACGTGTCGTGCGTCGCGGTGCAGGCGATGGCCTTCGGAACCGACGCTGCGGGCGTGAAGGCGTTCGCCGCCTCGCCGGCGCCGCTCGGCGAGCTCGCGCACACCTACGTCGGCAGCGGGATGGCGGATGCGCTCGACCTTGCCGCGATCATCAGCGCCGATCGGAGCCGGTCTGGGCTGCGCGTCGGTGTGCGGGCGGATGCTGTTCGCGCTCGGCCGAGATGCCCGGCTGCCTCGCGGGCTGGCACGGGTCTCGCCCGGGACCGGGGCGCCGATCGCCGGGCTCGGGCTGGTGCTCGGGTTCGACCTCGCTGTCCTCGTCGTCTTCGGTGCGGCCGGAACGGCTCCGATCGACGTGTTCTTCTACCTGGCGACGATCGGCACGCTCTGCCTGCTGTGCATGTACGGCGATGACGAACGTCGCCGCGGGCGTGCACTTCGTGCGGACCGGCCGGGCACCGGAGGCGCTGCTGCCGCTCGCCGGCCTGGCGGTCGCCCTCTACGTGCTCTACCACAACGTGCGACCGGTACCGCCATCGCCGTTCGACGTGTTCCCGTACGTCGTCGTGGCGTGGCTCGTCATCGGGGTGGTGCTTGCGATGAGGCGCATGGGCCCGATGGTCGAATCACCCGAGTGATCTCGCCCGAGGGTGATGTGCAGGCGGCCTTGCGCCGTGAGGCTCTCGGCCATGACCTCGGACACTCCTGCGCAGCCTCGAATCTTCCGTTCAAGGCTGGCCCGCCGACCGCTGGCCCGGCGCGACGCCGGAGGAGGAGAGCGAGCGGATCCTAGTCACCGCGCTGCAAGCTGGTGACGAGTCCGCCTTCGCGCGACTCGTGAACCGCCACAACGCCTCGATGGTCCGCGTGGCCGGGCCGTACGTCGCGGATCGGTCAGTGGCGGAGGAGGTCGTGCAGGAGACGTGGCTGGCTGTCATTCGCGGCGTCGGCGAGTTCGAGGGCCGGTCGAGCCTCAAGACCTGGATCTACCGCATCCTCGTCAACCGCGCATGCACTCGCGGGGCGCGCGACAAGCGGATCGTCCCGTTCTCCTCGCTCGGTGGTGAGGCTGACGGCCCGGCTGTCGAGCCGTCCCATTTTCGAGACGGTGCCTGGGCTACGCCCGTCCGTCCATGGCTTGACCCCGAGCGGCGACTCGAGTCACTGGAGGCACGTGACGCGCTTCGTGACGGCGCTCGCGGAACTCCCCGATCGTCAGCGTGCGGTCGTGACGCTGCGTGACGTCGAGGGCTTCGGCGCCGCAGAGGTCGCCGAACTGCTCGGCGTCACGGACGGAAACCAACGTGTTCTGCTGAACCGCGGACGGGCGCGGCTGCGCGCGACCCTGACACAGCTGTTCGAGGACGACATGGTCGCCGCGTGACGGTCATGCCTGCGCCGAGATGCCCTCGGCGAATCGGATGGCTGCCAGGTAGGGTCGATCGGGTCTTGGACGCTCCGATCTCCAGAGACGCGCCGGCCGGGCGCGTCGTCGCGGTCACGAAGCTCCGCGTCCCGGAGCTGCGGGACACGCTCGTCCCACGTGCGGACCTCATCGCCGCCCTCGGTTCGAGTCCGGCAAGTCGCCTGACGCTCGTCACGGGTCCCGCCGGCGCCGGGAAGACGACGGTCGTCCTTCAGTGGCACGCCGCCGTGCAGGCCGAACAGCCGTTTGCCTGGCTGGCCCTCGATCCAGAAGACCGTGACCTCGTCCGTTTCTGGGGCCTGGTGATCGAGGCACTGGGAACGGTGCACGAGGGGTTCGGCGACTCGGCCGAGAGCCGCGCTTCGAGCCGGTCCGCGAGCCCTGCTCGACGCGGTGATCCCGCGGATCATCAACGAGGCTGCGGCGCTACCGGGCCGGACCGTGCTCGTGCTCGACGACCTGCACATGCTCGAAGGGGCCGACGATGTCTACGCGTCGCTGGCGGCCTTGCTGGATGGTCTGCCGCCGTCACTACACGTTGCGGTCACGTCGCGCAGCACGCCGCCGCTTCCGGTGCCGCGACTGCGCGCGCGCGGGCAGCTCGACGAGCTGAGGGCGGGCGACCTGCAGTTCGGCGCACAGGATGCCGCGGCGCTCCTGCGCCGAGGATTCGGAGTGACGCTTGCCGAAGGCCAGGTCGCGCGCCTGCAGGCTCGGACCGAGGGCTGGGCCGCGGGCCTGCACCTGGCCGGCATCTCGCTCGGCCGTCGCGGCGCCGACTTCGAGAAGTTCATGGAGGCTCTCGCCGGACCCGAGGCCGACATCCCGTCGTATCTGGCCGCGGAAGTCCTCGAAGGCCAGCCCCCAGAGGTTCGTGACTTCCTGCTCCGCACGTCGATCCTCGACCGTCTCTCCGGACCCCTCTGCGATGCGGTCACGGGAACGGAGGGCGGTGCGCGTCGGCTCGAGGACCTTGCGCATCGGAACCTGCTCATCGAGCCGCTCGATTCCGAGCGCGAGTGGTGGCGCTGCCACGGGCTGTTCGCGGAGCTGCTGGAGCGGGAGGCGCGCGTCTCGCTGGGCACCGACGAGGTCACGGCCATGCATCGCCGCGCTGCTGCATGGCACAGCGACTTCGGCGAGCCCGGCGAAGCCATCCGTCACGCGCTCGCCGGCGGCCAGCCCGATCTCGCCGCGACGCCTTGTCGCCGAGCACTGGGAGACGCGCTTCAACCGGGGTGAGCTGACGCTGGTCGCGGGCTGGCTCAACCAGCTCCCGCCCGCGGAGCTGGCACGCCAGCCGCGCCTGTGGCTGGCGCGGCTGTGGACGGCGATGGACCGCGGCCGCCTGGACGAGGCGGAGGCCCAGCTCGCAGAGGCGCACGGCACCGTGCCACCGGCCGTCCAGTCCTGGGGAGCGCTCTTGAGTGCACTTCACGCCTTCAAGCGCGGGGATCTCGCAACCGCGCACGCGGGCCTGGCGCCGGTCGCGGAAATGGATGCCGGCGATCCCTTCTGGCACACGGTCGCCGAGCACGTCCGCGGCCTGCTCGCCTACTGGGAGGGTCGGGCGTTCGCCGCCGGGGCGCATTTCGGGCGGGCCGCGGATCTCGCCGAGCAGGACGGCAACCGTCTCGGGTCAGGCGTACGCGCTCGGCTACATGGCGCTGATGGCCGCCGACGCGGGCGACGCCGACCTGGCTCGAGCGCGTCTGGCGGCGTTCGACGCCCTCGGCGACGACGACGCCGCGATCGGGGAGCACTTCGTCGCGTCGGTCGCGGCACTGGCGCGCGGCAGGACACTCGCTCGCGGTGGCAGCTACGAGGCCGCGGTGCCGGTGCTGGAGCGGGCGATCGCGCTCTCGGCTCGCGGCGCCGGGCGCCTCGAGATGATCGCGCCGCGCCTGGAGCTGGCGGTCGTCCATCGGGCGCGCGGGCGCCGCGAGGCAGCGCTCGAGCTGCCTCAACGAGGCGCGCGAGATCCTTGCCGCTTGTCCCGATCCCGGGGCGCTCTGGCGCCGCGGCTCGCGGCAGTCGAGCGCGACGTCGATCGGCCCGTCCGGCGGTGACGACGACGGCTCGCCGGTGCGGGGTGAGCTCACTGCCGGGTGAGCTGGCCGTGCTCGCCCTGCTGCCCAGTCCGCTGTCCCAGCGGGAGATCGGCGATGAGCTCTTCATCTCGATCAACACCGTGAAGACGCACTGCCGCAACATCTACACGAAGCTGCGAGCAGGCTCGCGCGAACAGGCCGTCGGCCGAGCGCGCGACCTGGGGCTCCTCCCCAAGGCGTAGCGATGAGAGGTGCGGCCCGACGTCCTGCGCCAACCGTCCCGCCGATCGGTCGGTCTGCATTCACGAGCTCGGACGTGCTCCACGAATCAACGGCACCATGGCCACGAGGAGCAGTGGGGCCAGCGTAAGGCTGGGGAAGACCTCGCCCTGCCCGAGCCCGGCAACGAGGATCGCGCCGACCATGTCGCCGGCGAGCACCAGCGCAGCTGGCCTGACATATCGGCCGGTCAGGAGAAGCGCACCGCCCGCTATCTCAACGACCCCCACGATGATCACCATCGCCTCTGGGAGGGGGAGGCCATAGTGACGAAAGGACGCGAGCTCGGAGTCGTACGAGACGAACTTCCCAAGTCCGAACAGGACGAACACTGCGCCGGCCGCCATACGCGTCACCGTGACGAGCGCAGCCTCGTCGGCGCGGCTCACGATGCCGTCACCCGCTGGGTGAGCCCGTTGCCTGAGCCATGATGCGCCCGGCGTTCTCGGGCGCGAAGAACTCCGGCGCGGGGAGCGTGCCGGCCATGACGCTCACGAAGCCGTCCATCGCCTCCTGGTTGCCCCGCATGGCACCGATGAGCTGCTGCATCTCGGGGGGAGGGGGCTCGATTCTCGCGAAGTCGCACGTGAATCCGTAGACCGGCAATGCCTGCTCGTCGCGGGCCTGCTGGTAGCCGGCCATCGCGTCGTCGTAGGAGCGGCGCCCGGCGAACGCGTCGTCGATGGCTGAAGCCACAGCGTCCGCGTCGCGGAAGGCGTCGGTGATACCGAACGCCGTGATCGGATGCTTGTGATACCCGGCGTCTCCGACGAGCGCCCATCCTGGCCCGAAGGGCTTGCGGAAGTACCCGGGCAGGTCTGCAGTGCCGACGAAGCGGGTCTCGCGCCTGGCGCCTCGCACCCTCTCGGCGAACTCCGGGGCGAGCTCGAACGACTTCAAGTAGGTGCCTTCGATGTCCTTGCGGTTCGCGTCGAACTGCGATGGAGGCCAGCCCTGCACGACGCACGTGAGGTCGTCGTGCGTTGGGATCGCCGCCCAGCCGCGATCGTCTCCCCCGCGGATGTAGGTCTCGAAGGCGTCCGTCGGCAGCCCGCTCCAATACGCGTAGTAGGAGGGCGCGAGCGGCGGCATCTCGTTGTACGCCTCAGGCTTCACCGTCTTTGCGACGAGTGAGTGCTTGCCGTCAGCTCCAACCACCACGCGGGCGCGCTCGGTGACTGTCGGCCCACCCTTGGCGTGGCCGCGGATGCCCGTCACGGCCCCGTCGTCGACCAGGATCTCCTCGACGGTGAAGGCATCGCGCATCTCCGCGCCGGCTGCGACGGCGGCATCGACCAGCAGTGTGTCGAGCACGATCCGCCGTGGGCAGTAGGCGTTCGCCGCGCCGTCCGCCGGCCGCGGCGAGCCTGAGATCGTCACCCGTCCGAAGTCGAACGAGTACCTCGTGATCGGTGGACAGTTGGTGGCCTCGAGCTGTTCCAGGATGCCCCACCGGGCGAGCGCCGCCACGCCGGGCGGATGGACGAGGTGCGTTGACATCGTGTCGCTGGGAAACGTGGCCTTGTCCAACAGCAACACGCGATAGCCGTTGCGCGCCAGCAACATCGCCGTGGGTGATCCCCCGCAGCGCGCTCCGACGACGATCGCGTCGTACTCCCTGGTCATTGCCAGTCCCTTCCTCGCCGACGCGTTGACCGTCTCACCACATCGACCGTGGGTCAAGCACGCGACGACGCAGCGTGCTTCCTTGCTCACGAAGGGCGTAAACCTCACGGAACCGGGGCGGTCCACCGCGGTGCCGGCTTGCCGGTACCGCTCAACTCTTCTCGGACGCCTGTCTGGTCAGCGTAGCCTTGCGCGCATGAGGCTCGACCCGGTACGCATCCGCTTGGCAGAGCTCGTCGGTGCGTTGTCGCTGGGCATCGATCTCGGCTTCGGCCAGCCGATGGAGCACGTGCTGCGCCAGTGCCTGATCGCGCTGCGGATCGCCGAGGCACTCGACCTCGACGAGCAGAACCGAGCCGACGTCTACTACACCGCGCTGCTGGTGAACGTCGGTTGCCACACCGACGCGCACGAGCAGGCAAAGTGGTTCGGCGACGACATCACGCTCAAATAGACGAAGTACGACCACGAGTTCGGCAGCATCGGCGACATTCTCTCCGGTGTCCGGATGATCGGCGCGGGCAACCCGCCGCTGCACCGCTTTCGCATCGGCCTCGAGTTCGCGATCTCCGGCCACCGCGATGTCAGCAGGATGATCGACTACCACGCGGCGCTCGCCCGCGAGCTGGCAATCCAGCTTGGGCTTCCGACGAGCATCGCGACGGCGATCGGCGCGGCGTACGAGCAGTGGGACGGCAAGGGATACCCAGGCGATCTCGCCGGCGATGCCGTGCCGTTGCCGGCCCGCATCGCGCAACTCGCCGAGTTCGCCGAAGTCGCCAACCGCACGGGCGGCATCACGGCCGCGAAGACGATGGCGACGAGGCGCTCGGGCAAGCAGTTCGACCCGGCGCTCGCCAACCTGCTGTGCGAACAGGCGTCGATGATCCTCGACGGCCTCGACACCATCGACACCTGGGACGCGGTGATCGCGGCCGAGCCGGCACTCGCGGTCACACTAACCGGTGAGCAGTTCGACGAGGCGCTGCGCGCGATCGCGAACTTCGTCGACCTCAAATCCCCCTACGCCCTCGGGCACTCCGGTGCAGTCGCGGATCTCGCTGCGACTGCTGCGCGCAACCTCGGGATGCCCGAAGGCGAGGTGCGCACGCTGCGCCGCGCGGCGCTCGCGCACGGCCTCGGGCGCCTGGGTGTCTCCAACGCGATCTGGGACAAGCCTGGACCTCTCGGCGCCGGCGAGTGGGAGCGCGTGCGGATGAGCCCGTACATCACCGAGCGCATGCTCGGACAGTCGGCGACGCTCGCCGCGCTCGGAGCGATCGCCGTCCAGCACCGCGAGCGCCTGGACGGCTCGGGCTACCCGCGCGGGCTCCCCGGCTCGTCGATCTCGCGACCGGCGCGCGTGCTCGGCGCTGCCGACGCCTACCAGGCGATGCGCGAGCCACGCCCCTATCGCGCGGCGCTGTCCGCCGACGCCGCGGCCCGCGAGCTGCGCACTGAGGTCCGCGCGGGGCGGCTGGATGCCGACGCCGCGGAGGTCGTGCTCGTCGCCGCCGGCCACCGCGCCGCGCGCCGGCGCGAGGGACCGGCCGGACTGACGCCGCGCGAGATCGACGTCCTGCGCCTGGTCGCGCAGGGACTGTCCAACAAGCAGATCGCGCAGCGGCTGGTGATCTCGCCGAGACCGCCGGCAATCACGTCGAGCACATCTACACCAAGGTCGGCGCAACCAGCCGCGCGATGGCAGGCCTGTTCGCGATGCGCCACGGACTGCTGCCCGAAGATGAGGCAAACACCCCATGACCCCGGGGCGTGCCTCGGGCAAGCTGCATCGCATGCCTGGAATCTCGCGCGAAAGCGCCACACAAATCGACAACCACGGCACCGTCGAATATCGCCACGACGACATCGACGGCTACACCATCGGCTTCGTGTCCTTCGGCGTCGAGATGGACGGTACGCCGCTGCTCAAAGGCCTGCCCGACGACCGCTGCCACTGCCCGCACTGGGGCTACGTGTTCGAGGGGAGCACGACGTTCCACTTCGCCGACCACGACGAGACGTTCGTCGCCGGCGACGCGTTCTACGTCCCGCCCGGACACGCACCGCACCACAGCGCCGGAAACGACCTCCTGCTCTTCAGCCCCAGTGAGGCGTTGGCGGAAACCGAGGCGGTGATGATGCGCAACATGGGAACGCGCGCCGAAGGCTGAACGCGCACCGAGCGCGGTGAACAGCTTCTCCCAGTCCTGGAGGATCTGGCGCTCTGGGGATTCCAGCTGCTCCCCGACGCGCCAGCCTCCGATGATGTCGAGCGCGCTTCCTGGGCCGCTCTCAGCATGGGGGCCGTCCTGGACCGCGAGGGCTACGGCGACCTACGAGGAACCTTCGCCTTCCAGGTCGGCGGCGAGCGGTTTCACCTCACGCTTCGCGCTCGCCGACCGCCGCCTCACGCCAGCGAAAGCGATCCGTGACGGCGCGCTCACCGTGACCGGCGACCGGCAGCTTCTCGACCGTCTGCTGAGAACCTTCCACCTACCCGAGCGCGACAGCACATCAACCGACCTTCGCGACGCGTCAGCGTCGAGCTGAGCTGGCTGCCGATCTTTACTCTGCGGCTGCGACGCCGCCATTTCCCTGGAGCGAGGGGGCGCGGTTCGAGTTCAGGCCCGTGCGCTGACTGCAGTACGTGCGATGTGCGCGGCGACGGCGGGGGCCTGATCTTCTTGCAGGAAGTGTTTGGCTGGGACGGTGTCGAGGCCGTCCAGTCCGGCGGCGCGGCGCGCGTTCTGGCCGTGAGTGCCTGGCTTGAGTGCTGGGTCCTCGCCGCCCCAGAGCACTCCTCGGGGTAGCGCTTGTCTGCGAGGACCGATCGGTAGAGGGCTTGTTTTGCGGCGGTGCGCTCAAAGCCGCGCATGATCTGCAGGAACACGCGCCCGCCATCCTGGCGCTTGAGGAGATCGACGTAGGCGTCGAGTTCGATCGATCGCACGGCCGACATGTCCTTGATTCCCTGAAGGCGCATCAGGGCGCGGAAGGCCGGCTTGACGAGCGTGCGCAGGTAGTCCGGACCAATCGGGGTCGCGAACGGCTCCATCGACCATGGGCGCCGGAACCCGTCGACGTCGACGATCGTGTTGAGGACGGTGAGCGAGGCGATGCGGTCCGGCATCGCAGCTGCCAGCTCGAAGCCGACGGGGCTGCCGATGTCATGGACGACGAGATGAAAGCGGCTCAGCTCCAGTGTGTCGACCGCAGCGACACAGAACCGCCCCAGCCCTGACCAGCTGTAGTCGAACGCCTCTGGGCGGTCGGCGAGGCCGAGGCCGGGCAGATCGATCGCCACACCCCGCAACCCCAGCGCAGCGAGCTCAGCGATCACCTTGCGATACAGGAACGCCGACGCCGGGACGCCGTGCAGGCAGAGCACCGGTTCACCTGATCCGACCTCGGCGACGAAGCTCCGCACGCCGCCGGCATCGAACGTCTCGCCGCTCGTCTGCTACCGCTCGACAACGGCGGCGCTCGTCGAAGGCTCAGCGGTCGCGGACACATTCCGACCCTCTACACCCTCCACGGTCAGGAACCGGCGTAGTGCATCGCAGCGATGACGTTTCCGCCGGGATCTTCAAGAAACACAAGGTCGCCGACGCCCGGGATGGTCGTCGGTTCTACAAGCACGCGGCCGCCTTGGGCGATGGCAGTCGTGGCGGCCGCCAGGACATCGGGCACGGCGACGGTCGCCTCGACTCCGTTCACCGTCAGGTCGCCAACAAGGCGCCGCTGCTGCAATGCGACACGCATGTCGCCGACGGACGCACGCATGAAGCCTTCCTGGCGGTAGGGCGCGAACCGCTAGCCGAAGACCTCCCGGTAGAAGCGAGCCGACCCGTCCATGTCGTCCGCGTTGATAGCGAGGTGTCGGATGCTGCTGGTCATCGTGCCGAGTATGCGCACTACGTCCCAGAACGCCGCGCCGCCCGGTGTTGCCTCACGAAAAGCACGAGCGGCACCGGGTCCCCTGCGCCTCATCGGAACCGGGGGCGCGTGTCCTGCCGGATTAGACTGCCCTCGTGGCGTATTCGGAAGAGTTGGCCGCCCGGATGCGAGAGGTCATCGGTGGGCGAGATGGCGTGAGCGAGCGCAAGATGTTCGGTGGGATCGCGTGGATGGTCAACGGAAACATGGCCTGCGGCACGCTCGGTGACGACATGATGGTCCGGCTGGATGCCGAAGATGCCGAACGCGCTCTGCGTGAGCCGCACGTCGGTCCGATGGAGTTCACTGGGCGGCCGATGCGCGGCTTCATCAGGGTGCACGCTGAGGGGATCGTTGCGCCCACCGACCTCGCGCGGTGGGTCGATGCCGGAGCGTCGCATGCCGCATCGTTACGCGCGAAGTGATCACGCTTGCTGTCGTGCGCGCCGTTGACGGGTCGGGCGCGCACTGAGAGGTTGGGGGCCCAGGGGTACGACGGGCGTGCCCGGCGCACGCATGTCCCATCCTGAACGAGTGGGCGCAAACAGAGCCCACTGCTGCGCGACCGTGGTCGCAGAGGAGGCCGACGATGAGCAAGGTGTCGATGATTGGCACGTTCACGTGCCAGGACGGGAAGGCCGAGGAGACCGAGAGGGTGCTCGCCGCGATGGTCGAGGCGGCCAGCGGCGAACCCGGAGTCGAGATCTACTCCTACCATCGGGGCGAGGGGAACACCTTCTGGTTCTTCGCCGTGATGGCGGACGAGCAGTCGATGCAGAGCCACGGTCAGAGCGAGGCGATGAAGACGGCAATGTCTGCGTTTGGGCCGCTGGTGGCGGGGCGACCGCAGATGACGCCCACAACCCCGGTAGCCGCCTTCGGATTCGACATCTGACGCTGAAGTAACTGCTGTCGATTCGTCCAAGATCAGCGGAACCGGGTGCCCTTCGTCGGGCTGCTGATCGTTGGCGGCAGCTCGCAGACCACTCCCGCCTCGGACGAAGAGCGAGAGGGCGTCTCGCTGCGGAAGCGCCGTAGTGGCCAAGCCGGGGCTGGCGCGCGTTCAGGCTTCGAGCAGCTGCTTGAGCCGTCTGAGGTCAGCGTTGTTCGCCCGGCGCATTGCCCGAGCCATGATGGGGGCCGTGACCTTGGCGAACCCGGACGGCTCGCCGCGATTGCGAAGCGTCATACGGGTCACGCCCGGTGACGAGTCGTCCCACGTGTACGTCGTCTCCATCGGGAATGGGCCTTCGGACGTGCTCATGACGAAGCGCCGGTCGGGAACGATCTCGCGGATTTCGTACGTATAGCTCAGCGTCTTGCCGAGAAAGTGAGCGACGAAGCGAACACGCGTCCCGACACTGGGCGGTGGGGTTGTCTCCCACTCGACCGACTTGATGTTCTGATACCAAGCGGTCGCGTTCGCAGGATCACCGACGAACGCGGCAACCTCGCCGCGCGACCGACGGATCTCGATCTCGGTCAGGACATCGACGACCATGCCCGCCGACGCTACCTCTTGGGACGACAAGCAGGAGCCGGCGCCCGCGTCGTCGACCGGCAAACCTCGTGTGGACCGGTGAACTCATTCAGCTGAGCGGGGCGCCGGCCGCAGGGGCGGTCGGGGCATACAACGTGTGAGGCCCGCATCGGCGGGCCTCACACGGCTTCCAGCGGAGGGGGAGAGATTCGAACTCTCGGATCGGGGGTTACCCGATCAACGGTTTTCGAGCCCGCCACCGGATGCGGCGGATCCTCGATGGATACTGGATTCTAGCGGTGTTCGGGGGCTCGTTGGGATAGCGATTGGGATAGTTGCGCGGCCACCTCACCTCGCCCCGCCGCCGGTCGGCGATAGGCCGACGGCGCTGAAAGCGGCGCAGCGGTTCGGGCCGGGCGTCTCTCCCGGCCCGAAGCTCGGCCAAGCGAACGCGGCTCCCGCTTTCAGGTGGTCTGCATGTTGAACGCGCGCAGGTGCATGTTCGATCCGCGTTCGAGCTGCTGGAAGGTCCAGCGCACGTCGGTGTGCTTCGAGGTCGCCTCGCGGCTGTTGAGGTCGGCGATGTCGAGCTTCTCGATGCTGCGGCCGACTTCGATCGCGGCTGCGGGCGAGGCGCTGCCCTTCGTTGTCAGCTCGTTGTAGAGCTGCTGCAGGGTCTGGTTCTGGAACTGCCCGGCGGTCTTGCCCTGCGTGGGGTCGGTCAGGCCGTAACGGGTGATGACGCGGCCGAGCGCGTCCATGTGGCGCTGCTCACTGGCGGCGATCCGTGTGAACACGGGGTTGCCGGAGGTCCCCGCGAGCTTGGTGTACACGTCGCGGGCGAGCTTCTCCTCTTCGCGCATGTAGGTCACCGCGGCCGTCTCGCTGGTGCTCAGCGGCGCTTGGTCGGTGCGGGCCGGGAGACGTGCGGCGTCGCCCATGCGCGCCCCTGAGCCCTGACCCATCCCTGAGCCCTTGCCCATGCGGGAGCCTCCGCCCATGCCGGCTCGGCGGCCCATCGTGCCACCGGCCCCGTTGTCCATGCCGCGGCCGTTGCCCATGCCGGCGCCCTGGCGTTGGCCCATCCCGTTGTTCCCGTTGCCCTGGTGGTCGGCGACGGCGACTGCCGTGGCACCGGCGGCGACCGCGATGGCTCCTGCGGCGATGATTGTGACGATGTGTTTCGGGGTTCTCATGACTGCTCCCTTCGAGTTGTCGTGGAGACAGCATCGAGGACGCTCGTGGGACTGCCGTGAAGGAGGTGTGGAGGCCGTGTGGAGAGTTTCGGGGCGCTCAGCGAGCGGGGATCTTCACCGTGAACACGCTGCCGTGCCCGGGCTCGCTCGACGCCGAGACCTGTCCGCCGTGCGCACGGACGAGTTCGTCGACCACCGCAAGGCCGATGCCCCGGCCACCTGTGCCGCCGGCATCACTGCCGCGCCAGAAACGCTCGAACACGTGCGCCAGTTCGGTGGCCGGGATGCCGCGCCCGGTGTCCCGGACCTCGATGACGGCCTGGCCATCGGCTGGGCCGACCCGCACCGCGACTTCACCGCCCGCGGGCGTGAACTTCAGGGCGTTCGTGATCAGGTTCTCCAGGATCTGCGCGAGTCGTGGCCGGTCGCCGTCGACCACCGCCGGGGTCAGGTCGGTCGTCAGCTGCACGTCTGCGTCCGCCGCCTGTGCGCTCAGCAGTGACACCGTCTCGCGGGCGACGTCGGCCAGGTCGACCGGAGCACGGTCGAGCTCGACGAACGCGGCCTCGGAGGCAGACAACGTCTCGAGGCCG
Organism: uncultured Solirubrobacteraceae bacterium; assembly: GCA_963781935.1. GTDB lineage: Bacteria > Actinomycetota > Thermoleophilia > Solirubrobacterales > Solirubrobacteraceae > F1-60-MAGs163. The sequence goes on along the minus strand of CAWAHX010000003.1, from coordinate 99,587 downwards.
GCGACCAGTCGCTCGAGCCTGAGGACCTCGTCGTGGAGCGACGCGAGCCGGGCGGCCGTCGGTTGCTCGACGCCGTCCACCATCGCCTCGCAGTTGCCGCGAAGGATCGTCAGCGGAGTCCGCAGCTCGTGCGCGATCTCCGCAAGCAGCGCGTTGCGCTGGACCGCCTGGTCGTCGAGCGTCTGCGCCATGCGATCGAAGGCGCGGGAGAGATCACCGAGCTCACCCGGCGCATCAGCGGCCGCCGCGCGCGCCCCGGTTTCGCCGCCTTCCAGTGCGTGTGCAGCACGGGTCAGCCGGCCCAGTGGGGCGGTGAGACGGCGCGCGACGAACACCGCGGCGCATAGCGCGAGGATCACCGCGAGCGCGCCGCCGACGACGGCGATGGTTACGAGGCGATCCCGGAGCCGCTGCTCAGAGCGGGACAGACCTGAGCCGGGGGATCGGACCACGACTGAGCCGACGGTGCTCCCGGCGACCCGAACCGGTGCGCTCGCAGCGTTCGGGCCCATCGCTGCGCCTGATCCGGCTGCCATGCCGGAGGCTCCCATCGAGCCCTGCATCACCCCCGCGGAAGCGACCACCTGCCCCTGCGCGTCGCGGATCGTGACGCTCCCGCCACTCTGTTGTGCGAGCTGCTGAGCGGTGGTGAGGTCGGCGCCGGCCCAACCGCCCCCCGCCGGTAGGCGTTTGCTGCCGCTGCCGCTGAAGCGTTCGCCGTCTGCTGTCGCTGCGAGTCCGCCAGCGACGAGGTCTCACGGGACGCGCTGACGATGACCAGTGCGACGACGAGCGCGACAGCCATCAGCGCCACAGCGGCGAACGCGATGGCGATCCGGGTGGCGAGCGACCAGCTCCGGGGGCTGCGGTCGCTCGTCTCAGTCACGGGGGATGCCGAGCCTGTAGCCGACGCCGAGAACGGTCTCGATGATTCGCGGGGTGCCAGGATCCACCTCGATCTTGCGGCGCAGGTTCTTGACGTGGGAGTCGACGGTGCGCTCGTAGCCCTCGAACTCGTAGCCGCGGACCTGGTTGATGAGCTCGTAACGCGAGTACACGCGCCCCGGCGTGCGCGAGAGCGCCTCCAGCAGCCCCCACTCGGTCGGTGTCAGCTTGATCTCCCCTCCTCGGACTCGTACTTCACGGCGCTCGCTGTCGATGACCAGTTCGCCACCACCGTATGAGCCGGGTCCCGGAGCGGGGAGCTCGCCGTGACCGCGTCGAAGTACCGCCTGGACGCGGAGGACCAGCTCGCGTGGGCTGAACGGTTTGGTGACGTAGTCGTCGGCGCCGAGCTCGAGACCTTGCACGCGGTCCGCTTCGGTGGCGCGCGCCGTCAGCATCAGGATCGGGAGGTCCCCGGCCCGGCGCAGTTCGCGCGCGACCTCGTCGCCGGGCACGTCGGGCAGGCCAAGGTCGAGCACCACGAGATCCGGCCGGGCTCGACCGGCCATCTCGAGCGCCTCGGCACCGGACCCGCTCGTGAGCACGTCGATGCCCGCCCGTTCGAGGTACGAGCGCACGAGCTCGCGGATCTTGCGCTCGTCGTCGACGACCAGCACCAGCGGGCTCATGCGTTCAGGATCGTCCTTCAGGCTCACAGCACGACGCGGCCGCGCTTGCGGCTGGCGAGGAAGATCCGCTCGAACGCGATCTTCGCCCAGTGCGCCTGCGGGCCGGTCATGACGTGCGGGTGCTCGGAGGTGCCGAGCACGTGGTCGGCCTTGAAGATGATGCCGTTGTTGCCCGCGTCGAGGATGCAGATCGCCTCCATCTCGGCCATCGGCATGGATCGGCGCTCTCCGCCCTGCAGGTCGGCGGTGATGTTCTGGGCTGCGACCTTGGCCATGACTTCGCTCATCTGGCCGGTCTTGGGGACGCCGGCGGGGACGAGGGTCTCCTGCGGCGGCGCGATGGCGATGTCGACGCCGGCGCCGTAGACGTCCTCGATGTCGGTGTGGCGGAACTCGTCGTTGACCGGGAGGAAGCCCATCGGGTTGCCCAGGCCCTCGGTCTCGCGGATCGCGTCGACGCCGGTGAACGGCGGCACGATCATGGAGAACGCGAACGGGAGGACGCGGCCGCCGTCGAGCTCGATCTCGCCGTCGCGGACCTCCGTGATGACGTTGTTGGGGATCCCCTCGATCCCGAGCTTGTCGAAGAACTTCTCGACCCGCTGCTGGGAGTCGGAGACGCCGCCGAGGCCGAAATGGCCGAGGAACGGCTCCGCGGTGATGAAGGTCAGCGGGGCGACGTCCTGCAGGCCCGCCTTCTTGATCTGGTGCTGGGTGTTCAGGAGGAACTCGTAGGAGGCACCGAAGCACGAGCCGCCCTGGGCGGTGCCGATGACGACCGGGCCGGGGTTCTCCAGGAAGCGCTCCCAGGCGTCCCGCGTCAGGAGTGCGTGCTCGAGGTTGCAGACCGACTGGGTGTGACCGTCGACCGGGCCGAGGCCCGGGACCTTCTCGAAGGCGAGTCGCGGGCCGGTGGCGAGCAGCAGGCGGTCGTAGCTGAGCTCCTGCCCGGAGCTCGTCGTCACCGCGTGCGCGTCGAGGTCGAAGCCGGTGGCCGCCTCGTTGACGAAGCGGATGCCCTGCTTGGCGTACATGGGGGCGAGCGGGAAGGTCACATCCTTGGGCTCGCGCATTCCGAACGGCAGCCAGATCAGCGACGGGATGAACGTGAAGTCTGCGTGCGGATCGAGGACGACGACCTCGTGCTCGGCGTCCAGGCGCTTGCGCAGTTCGAGCGCGGCGGTCATGCCGGCGAAGCTGGACCCGACGACGACGGCGCGCTTGGAGCTCGAGGCGGACACGTTGCCGCCCTCCTTTCGAGAGACAGCAGGGGACTCCAACGATCGTCCGCCGGGGACCAATCCGCATCGGCCCTTTCTACGAACCGGATCCGTAGTTCACACCCATACCCACATACAACGGTGTGGTGGTAGACTTCTTCGCATGGATGTCCCACACCCGCTCCCTGATGAGCTCGCCGAGCTGATCGCCCAGCGCTTCCGTCTCCTCGGTGAGCCGATGCGCATCAAGCTGCTCGACGCGCTGCGCGATGGCGACGCGACGGTCGGCGAGTTGACCGACCGGCTCGGCGCCTCGCAGCAGAACATCTCCAAGCACCTGGGCCTGATGCACCAGGCCGGGATGGTCCAGCGCAGGAAGCACGGCACCTTCGTGCGCTACGCGATCGCCGACGACGGCGTGTTCGCGCTCTGCGACCAGGTCTGCGGCGGCCTGCGCCAGCAGATCCATGAACTCGACCAGATCCTCACCGGAGGCCTCGCATGAGCACCGCAACGACCTGCTCCACCGACTCCACCGACTCCACCGAGGCGCGCGGCTGGCCGCTCGAGCGCGTCCTGTTCGCGATGGCGGGCACGATGACGCTGCTCAGCGTCGCTGCTCGTCGCCGCTCGTCTCGCCGTGGTTCCTGCTGCTGACGGCGTTCGTCGGCGTCAACCAGTGGCTCTACGTCGCCTTCGGTGCGTGTGGCGCGTCGCTGGTCCTCAAGCGGGTCTTCGGGCTGCGCTCGGTCCTCTACCCCTCGGAGGTCTCGCGATGACCCCCCAGTTCGGTCCGATCGGCCGCCTCGGCCGCTACACGGCGACGCACTTCCGCGTCGTCGCGATCGCGTGGGCGCTCGTCGCCGTCGTCCTCGGGGTTCTTCGCCCCGCGCGTCGAGAAGGCGCTGTCCGGCGCGGGCTGGGAGGCCACCGGCTCGCAGTCGGTCGCAGGCGCGCAAGGTGATCGACAAGAACTTCGGCGGGCTCTCCTCGAGCGCACTGATGGTCGTCGTGCACTCGAACACGAAGACGGTCGACCGACCCCGCGTTCAAGACGGCGGTCGCCTCGCGCGACGTCGACGCTGAAGGCCGATCCGCGCGTCAAGTCCGTCGTCGTCACCGCAGGCCGGGATGTCGATCTCCCGCGACGGGCACACCGCGATCATCCAGGCGGGCGCCGCGGCGGACTCCAACACGATGGTCCGCGCCGCCGACGACCTCAAGACGAAGCTCCACAAGCTGCAGGGCGACGGCGTGCAGGTCTCGCTGACCGGCGCGAGCGGGATGTGGTCGGACTTCAACACCGCCAACCGCACGGCGATGATGCAGAGCGAGCTGATCTCCTGGCCGGTGACGCTCGTGATCCTGCGTGCTCGCGTTCGGCTCGCTGGTCGCCGCCGGGCCTGCCGCTGATGCTCACGATCCTCGGCCTGATGGCCTCCGCCGGGTCGCTCTACCTCGGCACGCAGGTCCTCGACATCTCGATCTGGGCGATGAACTTCGCGCTGATGTTCGCGCTCGCGCTCGGCATCGACTACGCGCTGTTCATCGTCTATCGCTTCCGCGGCGCGCTGTTCGGCTCGCATGAGCCGCGTCGAGGACGCCGTCGCCGAGACGATGGACACCGCCGGCAAGGCCGTGCTGTTCAGCGGCGTGACCGTGCTGATCTCGCTGATGGCCGTGATGCTCGTGCCATCGCCGGCGTTCCGCTCGATGGCGCTGGGGATCATGATCGCCGTCCTCTTCATCCTCGCCGCGACGCTGACGCTGCTGCCCGCGGTGCTCGGCAAGCTCGGCCCGAGGGTCGACAAGCTCGCGCTGCCGTGGGTGCACCAGGGCGAGCACCGCTCGCCGAGGTTCGCCGCCTGGGGCGAGCGCCTCTGGCGCCACCCGTACGCGTTCGGTGCGCTCGCGCTGATCGTTCTCGTCGCGCTGATCGTGCCGGTCTTCGGCCTGAAGACCGGGATGCCGTCGATCAAGGTCGTCCCGAGCGGTGACAGTTCGCGCGTCGGCTACAACCAGGTCCAGCAGTCGTTCGGCAAGGGCGCTCCCGGCGCGGTGCAGATCGTCACCGCCCAGGGTGACGCCGCCCGCGTCACCGTGGTCGCCAAGGCCGACCCGGGCGTCGCGCAGGTGATGCCCGCCGTGCCGGGCGCCGGCGGCAAGGCGCTCGTGCAGGTCGTGCCGAACACCGACCCCTCCTCCAAGGCGACCGGCGCGACGATCGACCGGCTGCGCGCGGCGCTGCCGCCCGGCGCGCTCGTCGGCGGCTCCGTCGCGGAGAACCACGACCTCGAGACGCTGCTGTCCGTCCAAGACGCCGCTCGTCATCGGCGTCGTGCTGATCCTCGGATTCCTGCTGCTGCTGATCGCGCTGCAGGCGCCGATCATCGCGGCGCTCGGCGTGCTCACCAGCCTGCTGGCGACCGGTGCGGCATTCGGCGTCGCGCGGCTCGTCTTCCAGGAGGGCCACGGGAGCGGGCTGCTCGGCTTCGAGCCCCAGGGCTTCCTCGACGCGTGGGGGCCCGTCTTCTTCTTCGCGATGATCTTCGCGATCTCGATGGACTACACCGTGTTCCTGCTGTCCTCGGCGAAGGAACACTGGGACCGCACACACGACCCCAAGGAGGCGATGGTCGGCGGCGTCGCGCACAGCGGCCGCGTGATCTTCGCCGCCGCCGGCGTGATGGTCGCCGTGTTCTTCACCTTCGCGCTCTCCGGTCCGCTGCCGCCGAAGGAGATGGGCGTGATCCTCGGCGTCGCCGTCCTGCTCGACGCGTTCCTCGTCCGGCTGCTCCTCGTCCCGGTGATCCTGCGGCTGCTCGGCCGCTGGGCCTGGTGGCTGCCCAAGCCGCTGCGCAGAATCCTCCCCGACGTGCGCTTCGGGCACGCGTGATCATGTTCGGCCGGCGTCCCATCGAAGCCATCACGGTGCGTGTCGCATCGGACCGCTTCTTCACGGGTGAGCTGATGCTCGTCGACGTGCGCACGTATCGTGAGTTCGAGCAGGTGCGCGTGCCGGGGGCGGTGCACATCCCGCTCCCCGAGCTCAGCAACCGGCTCGGCGAGCTGCGCACCGATCACGCGGTCGCGTTCCTGTGCCGCTCCGGGCACCGCAGTGCGGTCGCCGCGCGGCGTGCCGCCAAGCAGCGACCCGACGTCCTGAACGTCACCGGCGGGATGAACGCCTGGCTGGCCGCGGGCCTGCCCGCCGCCGACTGTCCCGTCTCCCGATCCAGCCGGCGGCCGCGGTGAGCGCGGCGGCTGAACCCCTCAGCGAAGGAGTGCTCATGCACAACGTGAATGTCGAAGCTGTCGAGCGGACCGCCGCGGCAGCCGCCGGCGACCCGACCGCGGTCGTGCAGCAGGTCGCCTTCGACGGCGAGTGGCAGACGAGCCCTGGTGCCGCGCAGTTCCGCACCGAGATCCCGCTGCCCAGCGGCGAGAGCGTGGTCTTCGAGGCGGACTTCCCGCCGCCGATGGGCGGGACCGGCTCGGCCCCGAACCCGCTCGCCTACTGCTTCTGGGGCGGCCTGGCGTGTTACGCGATGAGCTACGCACAGGAGGCCGCGCGAGAAGGCGTCGAGCTGCGCTCGCTGCGCGCCCGCGTCGAGGCGCAGGTCGACATGAGCCGCGCGCTCGGCGTCGGTGACCGCGCGCCGGTCGAGCGCATCGACTGGCACCTCGAGGTCGACGCCGACGCCACCTCCGAGCAGCTCGCAGCGATCAAGCAGCTCGCCGACGACCACTGCCCGGGCGCGTACTGCATTCGCAACCCCATCGACCTGCACACCCACCTCGCCGTCACCGCGGCAGCCTGAGCTCCACCACCAAGAAAGCGAGCCACCATGGCCTTCACGAGCTTCATGAGCAGCACCGCTGGGCGAGCCCTGCGGATCATCGCCGGACTGGCACTGATCGTCATCGGCCTCGCCGTCATGGGCGGGACCGGCGGGATCGTTCTCGCCATCGTCGGCCTCGTCCCGCTGGGCGCCGGCGTCGCGAACGTCTGCCTGTTCGGCCCGCTGCTCGGTACCGATCTGCGCGGCAACCCCAAGAGCACCTAGAACCACGAACGGAGCACACGATGAGCTTCACCGCCAGCGCCAGAAGCATCGACGGCACCCTGCGACACGAAGTCGACGTCAACGGCCGCCACACCATCATCACCGACGAGCCCGAGAGCCTCGGCGGCACCGACACCGGCCCCGCCCCCCACGAGCTGCTGCCCGCCACGCTCGCCTCGTGCATCTCGACCATGATCGTCCTCTACGCCCAGCGCAAGCAGTGGGACCTCGGCGAGGTCCGCGTGGACGTCGACTACGACTACGAGTCCGAGCCGCGGCACTTCGACGTCACCGTCCATCTCCCGGACGGCCTCACCGACGACCAGATCACGCGCCTGAAGCGCGTCGCCGACACCTGCCCGGTCCGCCGCGCGCTCGAAGGCGAGTTCGCCTTCGAGGAGCGCATCAGCATCGCTGCAGCCCCTCGCGTCAGCCGGTCACGAGTGACGCCCAGGGTGTTCACCTCCCCGGCGGACGCCGCGCGCCAGCTCGCCGGCGTCATCCGGCACGCCCGGCCGCTGGGCGACGCCTTCCTGCGCGGGCGCATCAGCGCACACGAGCGTGAGCTCGTCACGGTGGCCGTCAGCAGGGTGAACGCCTGTGCAGGCTGCACGTTCGTGCACGAGCGCTGGGCACTGCGCGCCGGCGTCAGCGACGACGAGCTCCGAGCGCTCGAGCTCGGTGACCTTCAGAGCCTGGACGCCCGCAGCCGAGCGCGGTGGTCTACGCGACCACACGCGCCGAGTCGCGCTTCCGCGAACCCGTGCCCGATGACGTCGCCGAGGCGGCGCAGGCAAACCTGACCCCCCGCGAGCTCGCCGCCGTCGAAGCCACCGCACGCGCGATGACGCCTCGCCAACCTGACCGTCAGCACCTCCGAAGCGCTGCTGGCCCGCCTGTACCGGCCCGAGCCCGCGGCCGGCACCCGATGAGAGGAGCGAGCATGTCGCAGCCGATCTACACCACCGGATCCTGGAAGCCCTTCCCCGGACACGAAGCCGCGTTCCTCGAGGCCTGGGAGGACTTCATGACGTGGGCGACGCGGCTCCCCGGCGCAGGGGAGGCGGTGCTCGCCCGCGACGAACGCGACCCCGAGCGCTTCGTGAGCTTCGCGGCCTGGGAGAGCATCGACGCCGTCCGCGACTGGAAAAACTCGCCCGAGTTCAAGCCCCGCATGAGCCGCGTACAGGAACACATCGACAAGTTCGCCCCAACCGAACTCGACGTCGTGATCCGCGTCGGTCCCGGCTCGTCAGAGACGCTGAGTTCGCCGAGACCCTGGCCGGCGCTTCGCCTAAGAGCCTGCGGCAACTCCCCGAGAGCAAGCTGTCTATCCGCGCACGCGTCAGGTCGCTGGCGCAGTTGCGGGACGCTGCCCACCACGATCGCGATCACGCACGCGCCCCGGGCTCACAGAACGGACAGGTCTCCTTGACCGCTCCGCCACCGATCTCCAAGACCCTCGACGAGAGCTGCGTCGATCCGAAATCGCTATCCCAAACCTTCCCAAACGAACGGTCACCGACTCGTGGTGAAGTCGGTGACCGTGTCGAAATCAGCTGCTACCCAGGTAAAGCGGAGGGGGAGAGATTCGAACTCTCGGTAGAGGGGTTACCCCTACAACGGTTTTCGAGACCGCCCCGTTCAACCACTCCGGCACCCCTCCAGGTGTCCTCGACGGGGTCCGTGGGGGTTCGACCCCCCGCGCACGCCCCTCAGAACACGGCTGGACAACGGTATCGGTTCTCGCGCTGCGTTTGCGCCGCGCTCGACGGCTTCCACGGTCACGTCGGCGCGGCCTGCTGGGCCGGGTGCTCACTGCGAAGCGCTGGCCCTGTACGCGCGGCTCGGCTTTCTTGAACCCCGCGCCGAGGTCGTCAGCCTCCGGCGAGTGCCTTGGACTTGATGCTGTCGAACTCGCTCTGCGAGATCGTGCCGGCGTCGAGCAGTGACTGCGCCGTTGCGATCTCGCTGGCCGGTCCGCCCGTGCCGGCGGCCTGCTTGACCTGCTGGTCGAACGCGGCCTGCGCGGCCTCCTGGCCCTTCTGGTTCCGCTCGGCGATGCCGTTGTGGTAGGCGATCAGGTAGACGAGAACGCCGAACAGCGGGATGAAGATGATGAAGATGATCCAGATCGCCTTCGCGAACCCACCGATGTCACGGCGGCGGAAGATGTCCGCGAAGCACGCGATCGCGATCCAGATCCACATGATCAGGGCCGTGAAGATCAACATGTCCCAGAGAATGTTCAGGAACGGGTAGCTGGAAGCGATAGGCATACGGCGCAGCTTTGCAGAACATGGCGCGCTGGGTCGCGTGGCTATCGCCGGTTGCGCGTAGCCGTCGACGATGCGCGGGTCTTGGGCCAGTCAGCGACGTCGTTCGTCCGCGCATCGACGGCTCCCGGTGGGACCGGCGGGCGCTCTGGGACCGCCGTCATCCAGCTCACGAACTGACGAGCTTCGGGCGCCACAGGCCGAGTGCCGGGCCGAGCACGAGGAAGCACGCTGCGACCGCCGTCGCCTCGATGCCCGCGGTGACGAATGCCTGGCTCATGGTCGCGTGCTCACCGCGGTCGCGAACGAACATCGCAGCCGCAGCGATGGTCGTGGTGAGCAGGAGCAGGCGACGGGCGTCGAGCGAGGGCGTCGGGAGGCGGATGAGCCGCGCAAGGTCGTTGAGCGGCGGGCGCACCGCCCACGCGCCCGAGCGGTCGAGCCGGCGGGCGAGTGACCGCGCGCGGAGCACGGCGACCATCGCGACGCACACGAGCGCCGGGCCGGCGAGGATCAGGACGGCGGACCCATGGCCCGGCAGCGCCGCGCCCGCGGAGAACATCGCCACGCCGGCCGCCACCAGTGCGCAGCCGTCGCGGCGGGCCAGCAGCGAGACGTCCGCCGGCACCATCGTCGAACGTCGCTGGACCAGCGCCTGCACCAGCGCGAGTCCCGCCGCGACGCCGGCGAGCTGCGCGGCGACCAGGAAGGCGATCGCCCACCACACGGGTGCGGTCGCGTTCGCCGACGAGGCGTGGATCAGTGCGAGCGTTGATCCGCCGGTGGCGACAACGCCCGCAACCGTGACGCATGTCGACCGCACACCCCGCCGGGCGGCGACCTCGGCATCGAACGCCGCGGCGATCTGCGCCGGCGGCCCGAAGGCGCGCACCGCGGCTGCCTCCCCGCGCTCGGCCGCGGCGTCGGCGAGGTGATCGCGGCACTCACGCAGGAACCGCCGACGCACGGCCCCGCGCACCTGCAACGCGACGCCCAGCTCGGTCACGTACTGGTCGACCGTGCTCACGTTCACCCCAGCACTCGCTCGACCGCAGTGGAGAACGCACACCACTCACGCCGCGACTCCTCCGCTGCGCGCCGGCCGGCAGATGTCAATCGGTAGACCCGCCGGCGCCGCGCCTTGCCGCTGCTCCATGAGCTCTCGACGAGTCCTGCTCGCTCCAGCCGATGCAGAGCGGGGTACAGCGAGCCCTCCTGAACGCCGAGCTCTCCGCCGCTGCGCTGCGTCAGCCGCTGACTCAGCTCGTAGCCGTGTCCAGGCGCGTCCCGCAGAACGGCCAGCAACAGCCCGTCCAGGTGTCCTCGCAGGAGGTCGGCTCGCATGGGCGGGATGATACATCGACAGCCTAGGCATCGACCGGAGGACTACCGTCGGCAGGCCGTAGTTCAGGCGGTCAGGTGCAGCGTCGCAAGCGCCGATGCTCGTAGGTCCCAGTGTTTCCCCTGGGCACCGATTAAGGAGAAGGTCCGTGTCCTCGTCCATGGTTCGCAGCGACGGCGCCCTCGGGCTGACGCCGTCATTCCTGGTCGCGATGCTCGCGCTGTTCGTGTCGCTCGGCAGCGGGGCGTACGCAGCGAGCGGCCTGATCACCAACGACCAGATACGGGACGGGTCGATCACCAGCGCGAAGATCCGCAACGGCACGCTCCGGCTCGCCGACATCAACCCGCACTCCCGCGCGGCACTGGTCGGCAAACGCGGCGTCACCGGCAGGCAGGGGCGCGGCGGGCGTCTCCGGCAGCCAGGGCACCCCGGGCATCTCCGGGCCGCAGGGCGGCATCGGCGCACGTGGTCCGTCAGGGCCCGCCGACCACTCGCCGTTCGAGGTTCAGGACGTGACGATGACCGCGGGCGATGCGCCCAGGACGGTCAGCACGCAGGCCGGCATCGCCATCGTCATGACGTGTCACCCCGACACGCCGCTGAACCCCGGCCTGGACTGGTCGACCTCGGCCGAGATCACGGCGACGACCGACATCGGCCCGTTCACGCTGGTCAACGGCACGGCGCTGCAGGTCACCGGTGATCGCGGCTCAGCCATCCAGCCTCAGCACCATCGTTCCTCGAGTTCTGGAAGTCGGACGGGACCATCGTCCGCTCCTTCGGTGACCTCGAGGTCACGCAGAACCAATGCGAGCTGAACGACTTCCGCGGAGTCATCTACGGCTAGCGGCACGCTCGCCGACGTCCTTCGCGGCACCAAGGAGATTCTCATGCGGCACGCGTTCCCGATGTACCTCGTGATCGGCGTCACTGACGGCCGTTCGGCGGCATCGCCGTCGCCGGCGCCGTCGCCACGACGAGCCACACGACCGCTGTGCGGACGGCGCATCCGGCCTCACACGCGAAGCACGCCTCCGTCGTTCGCCAGCCACAAGGCGAAGCGGCACGCGGGCCCGCCGACATCGCGTCTCGCGACGCATGCTCGCGATCCAGATGATGCATCGCCGGATCACGCCCGCGTCAGCGCCGGGCCGCCGCTCGGCACGCCGCCGCGCTCGGCGCCGTCGACGCCCGCGCGCTCGTCGCGCCCGCCGCGGGCCTCGGCCTCGGCACCCCGGTGAGCGGCCGGGCACTCACGCCGGGCGCGCTCGCGCCCGGCGCGACGCCCGACTACTTCGGGACGACGCCGAACTACGCGAACAGCCCGCTGCCGACCGTGACCGCCGGCGGCATCACCGGCGGCATCCGCAAGTTCCGCGACGCGCTGCCGGACATCCCCGTCGCCGTGCCGGACACGACGACCTATCCGGGCGCCGACTACTACGTGATCGAGCTGCGCCAGTACACGCAGCAGCTCAGCAGCGACCTGCCCGCCGACGACCCTGCGCGGCTACGTGCAGGTCAACAAGGGCACCGACGCCAGCGGGCAGAACACCGATCGACCCGGCGCCGATCCAGTACCTGGGCCCGATGATCCTGGCCCACCGCGACCGGCCGGTCCGCGTGAAGTTCACCAACAAGCTGCTCGACCGGCACCGACGGCAACCTGTTCCTGCCGGTCGACACGACCGTCATGGGCGCCGGCACGGGCCCCAACGGCGGCACCGAGACCTACACGCGAGAACCGGGCGTCGCTGCACCTGCACGGCGGCACCACGCCGTGGATCAGCGACGGCACCGAGCACCAGTGGATCACCCCGGCGGGCGAGCAGACCTCGTACCCGAAGGGCGTCAGCGTCCGCAACGTGCCCGACATGGCCGATCCCGGGCGCGGGCTCCGAGACGTTCTACTACACCAACCAGCAGAGCGCGCGGCTGATGTTCTACCACGACCATTCCTACGGGATCACCCGCCTGAACGTGTACGCCGGCGAGGAGGCCCCGTACACCGTCGACGACCCGGTCGAGCAGCAGCTCGTGACCGACGGCGTGCATCCCGGCCGACCAGATGCCGCTGATCATCCAGGACAAGACCTTCGTCCCGAACGACACGCAGCTGGCCGCGCAGGACCCGACCTGGGACAAGACGCAAGTGGGGCGGCGAGGGCAACCTCTGGTTCCCGCACGTGTACATGCCGAACCAGAACCCGTACGACGACAGCGGCGCGAACGCGATGGGCCGCTGGGACTACGGCCCGTGGTTCTGGCCGCCCTTCGCGGGCCTCGCCAACGGGCCGGTCGACAACCCGTACTACGACCCGGTCAGCGCGCCGTGGGAGCCGCCGGCGATCCCCGGCACCCCGAACCCGTCGATCACGCCCGAGGCGTTCATGGACACCCCGCTCGTCAACGGCACCGCCTATCCGGTGCAAGGCCGTGCAGCGCAAGGCGTACCGGCTGCGCATCCTCAACGCGAGCAACGACCGCAGCCTCAACCTCCAGCTCTACTACGCGAAGTCGAACGCCACGATGTGGAACCCGGACGGCACGCTGAGCGTCGGGCGACGCCGGCGAGGTGCCGATGGTCGCCGCGGTCAAGACCGCCGGCTTCCCGGCGACTGGCCGACGGACGGCCGCGACGGCGGCGTCCCCGACCCCGCCGCCGCCGGCCCGAACCTCGTCCAGATCGGCACCGAGGGCGGCTTCCTGCCGGCCCCGGTCGTGCTCGACAACCAGCCCGTCGGCTACAACTACAACCGCCGCGACATCACCGTCCTGAACGTCACCCACACGACGCTGTTCCTGGGCCCGGCCGAGCGCGCCGACGTGATCGTCGACTTCTCGCAGGTCCCGGCCGGCTCGAAGCTCATCCTCTACAACGACGCGCCGGCGCCGGTTCCGGCGTTCGACCCGCGCTACGACTACTACACCGGCGATCCCGACCAGACGTCGACCGGCGGTGCGCCGACGCACGCTGCCGGGCTACGGGCCCGAACACCCGCACGGTCATGCAGTTCCAGGTCGGCAGCGATCCGGCGGCGCCGGCGTTCAGCCTGAGCACGCTGCAGACGCAGGCTGCCGCAGGCCTACGCGCGCATCGCAGGACAAGCCGCTCGTCCCGGAGAAGGCGTACGACGCCGCCTTCGGCACGACGACGACCGAACACCTACGGCCGCATCCAGGACACCTCGGCCTCGTTCTTCAACGGGCCGCTGTCGAGCCGTCGACCTGACGGCGGGCGGCACCGGCTACACCAGCGCCCCGGCCGTCTCGTTCTCCGGCGGCGGCGGCTCCGGCGCGGCCGCGACGGCCACGCTCGCGCCGCGCTCCGTCAGCTCGCTCGCCGTCGACAACGGCGGGAGCGGCTACCTCACGGCGCCCAGCGTCTCGATCTCCGGCGGCGGCGGCTCCGGCGCGGCCGCGACCGCCACGCTCGGCACGCGCAAGGTCGCGAGCTCCAGGTCGCGGCGAACGGCAGCAACTACACGTCCACGCCATCCGTGTCGCTCTCCGGCGGCGGCGGCACCGGTGCGACCGCGATCGCCGTCGTCTCGAACCGGCGGGTGACGTCGGTCGCTCGTCACCAACGGCGGGAGCGGCTACACGTCGCTGCCGACCGTGACCGTCACCGGCGGCGGCGGCTCCGGCGCCAAGGCCACCGCCGTCCTCGGCGGGGCCGCGGTCGTCGTCACTCGCCGTCACCGCCGGCGGCACCGGCTACACCTCGCCGCCCACGATCACCATCAGCGGCGGCAGCGGCAGCGGCGCGACCGCGACGGCGACGCTCTCGCCGGCGACCGTCGGCAGCCTCAGCCTCACGACTGCTCGGCGACGGCTACACGTCCGCGCCGACGGTCACCTTCACCGGCGGCGGCGGGACGCGGTGCGGCCGCAGTCGCGCACGGTCTGACGATGACGCTGCAGCCGAAGTCGATCATCGAGGACTTCGACCCCGAGTTCGGGCGGATGAACGCGATGCTCGGCACCGAGGTGCCGAACACGAACTCGACCACCCAGACGTCGATCCCCTACTTCGACACCGACCCGCCGACCGAGGTGCTGAAGGGCACCGTCGAGCAGCGCGACGAAGATCGGCAGCGCCAGCGACGGCACGCAGATCTGGAAGATCACCCACAACGGCGTCGACACGCACTCGATGCACTGGCACATGTTCGACGTCCAGCTGCTCAACCGCGTCGGCTGGGACGGCGCGATCCGGCCGCCCGACCCGAACGAGCTCGGCTGGAAGGAGACCGTGCGGATGAACCCGCTCGAGGACGTCATCGTCGCGCTGCGGCCGATCGTCCCCGACGTGCCGTTCGACCTGCCGAACAGCGTCCGTGCGCTCGATCCGACGAAGCCGATCGGCTCGGTGATGGGCTTCCACAACGTCGACCCGACGAACCAGCCGGCACCCGTCACCAACCCGCTCGTGAACTTCGGCTGGGAGTACGTCTGGCACTGTCACCTGCTCGGTCACGAGGAGAACGTGATGATGCGACCGATCGCCGTCGCCGTCCCGCCGAAGGCCGCCGACCGACGCCTGCACAGCCCAGGCGGTCAGCCGCGCCGTCCGGCTCAGCTGGCGCGACGGGTCGATCAACGAGACCGGGTTCATCGTCCAGCGGGCTGGCACGTCCGCCGGTCCGTGGACGACGGTCACGAGCAGCGTCGGCGACGCCGTCCTCGACCGGGACGGGCGCGAGCGTGACGCTACACCGACTCGACGGTCACGCAGGGCAGCACCTACGTCTACCGGATCCTCGCCACCAACGTCGTCGGATACACGCAGACCTACGCGGCGCCGGCGGCCGGCTACCCGACCACGTCGGCCGACTCCGCGCCGTCCTCGGTGTCGAGCAGCGTCCGGCCCTAGCCCCCGGTCACACAACCAGGCGTCCCGTCCCGCATCCGCGGGGCGGGACGCCGACCCGTCGCACGCCGCGCTGCAGGACCGCTGGGCGCGCACTCACGTGCGCGCCCAGGTGCGTGCGTTGCGACCAACGGCGCTCAGCCGGTCGCCGGGGACCGCTGCTGCCCGACCGCAGACGAACCCTGGCGGCGGCGGACGACGGCGGTGAGGCCGGCCGCGGCGGCGATCAGCAGAAGGGCCGCACCGGCGCCGACGGCGGCATTGCCCCAGGAGAAGCTGTCGCTCTTCGCGACGGTGGTGGATGGGGTCCTGCTCGCCTGCGGCGAGGCGACGATCGGACTGCTTACCGAACTGACGCAGTAGTTGCCGTCGACCGAGTTGCGGCTGTAGTCCTTGCCGCAGGTCGTGGCGGCGGCTGCCTGCGTGGAGCCGGTGGCGGGCGCGCAGTAGTCGCCGTTGACCGAGTTCTGGCTGTAGTTCTTGCCGCAGGTCGCACCACCGGCAGGGCCGGCGATCGCGGCAGATGGAGCGATCGCGGCCACGGTGACGGCGATCAGAAGCAGGTTGCGGACGTTGTGTCGCATGACTTCTCCTCTCGACGCGGGCCGCTCGCGGCTCGCATTGCTGGTTGGAACTGAGCGCATCCTCCGAGCAGCGACTACCGATCCGCTTCCGAACGGCTACCGTGGCGATCCGGTGACGGAATTCCGCATCCTCGGGCCGCTCGAGGCGCACCGCGACGGCGACGAGCTCGGCCTCGGCGGTCGCAACCAGCGCGCCGTGCTGGCGCTGCTCCTGTTGCAGGCCAACCAGGTCGTCTCGATCGAGCGCCTGGCGGAAGAGCTGTACGGCGACGCCACACCTGTGAGCGCCGTGACCCAGGTGCACCGGCAGGTCTCAGAGCTGCGCCGCGTGCTCGATCCGCCGCGCGGCGGGACCGACGCGGCGTCGGTGATCGAGACGCGGCCGCCGGGGTACCTCATCCGCGTCGGGGTCGACCGGCTCGACCTGCACCGCTTCGAGATGCTGACGGGGGAGGCCGCCGCAGCGATCGAGGCCGGCGATGCGCGCGGCGGCGCGGCGGCGCTCGGCGAGGCCCTGGCGCTGTGGCGCGGCCCGGCGCTGGCCGATCTCGCCTACGAGTCCTTCGCCCAGGGGCCGATCGCGCGCCTGGAGGAGCTCCGGCTGGCCGCGCTGCTGGCCCGGCTCGAGGCGGAGCTCGCGCTGGGTCACCACGTCGCGATCATTCCCGAGCTCCAGGACCTGGCCGCGGAGCATCCGCAGCGCGAGCGCATACGCGAGCTGCTGATGGTGGCCCTGTACCGGTCCGGGCGCCAGGTGGAGGCGCTCGACGTCTACCGCGCGACGCGCGCGGAGCTGGTGGAGACGTTCGGCGTCGAGCCGGGCCCCGGCCTCCAGCGCATCGAGCAGGCGATCCTGCGCCACGACCCCGAGCTGGCGGGGCCGCAGCCCGAGTCTCCGAACTGGGGCGACCACGCCGGCGCCGTCGTGCTCGCCGGTCGCGACCCCGGCCGTCTGCCGTCGCTGGCGGCGGTCGCCGAGCCGCTCGCGCGCCGGCCACGGCGTGAGCTCATCATCGGGCTCCTGGTCGGCGACGAGGCGCAGCTCGGCGAGGCGACGACGGCGCTGGCGTCCGTTCGCGACGGGCTCGCGTCGCCCGCGCGCACCGCGGCGTTCGTCGCCTCACGGGGAAGCGACGACGTGCTGCACCTCGCGCGCGCACACGACGCCGACCTCGTCCTGCTCGACGCGAGCTCCGCCGTCGGCGATGCCGGCGCGCTCAGCGAGGAGCTCGTCGACGTTCTGGAGAGCAGCCCGGCCGACGTCGGGCTGCTGTTCGCGCCCGCGTCGCCGGCGGGCGGCGGGCAGGGCGTCCTCGTGCCCTTCGGCGGCGGCGAGCACGACTGGGCCGCGGTGGAGCTCGGCGCGTGGCTGGCGGCGGCGCTGGACGAGCCGCTGCGCCTGGTCGGGGCGCGGCCCGACCCGACCCGCGGTGGGCCGGACGCGAGCCGTCTGCTCGCCGACGCCTCGCTGGCGGTTCAGCGGCTGGTGGGAGTCGCGGCGGAGCCGGCGCTCGTCGACGCCGGGACGAGCGGCCTGATCGATGCCAGCGCCGGGGCGAGCGCGGTGGTCGTCGGGCTCTCGCCGCGCTGGCGCCGCGAGGGCCTCGGCGCCGCGCGCCACGCACTGGTCCGCGACCCGGCGTGTGCGGTGCTGGTGGTGCACCGCGGCCTGCGCCCCAGCGGCATCGCTCCGCGCGGCAGCGCCACGCGATTCACCTGGTCGCTGGGCGGCGGCTAGAAGGCCTTCTAACCGCTGCGCAGGCAGAGCGCTCCGAGGTCGACGACGTGGTAGGCGCCCTGGATGACGCGGCAGCCGACGCGCGCGGAGAAGAACTCCGGCGCGACGAACGAGCCGTAGGCCGCGTACGGCGCGGGGCCGCGCAGCAGCTCGTCCTGCGAGGCCCGCGTAGGCCGCGAGACGGGTCACCCCCGTCAGCGTGCGGGCATGGTCGAGGCGCGCCCGGAACGTCGCGATCGTCCCACGTGACCGGGACGCCGGCCGGATCCGAAGGCGAACGTGCGGCCCACCGTGGCCTCGAGGAACGGCGCAGGATCGAGCTCCGCCGTGGCACGGGTGAGCAGGATCATGTCCGCCCGGCCCTGCCTTGGGATCCGGCCCGCGCAGGCAGTCGTCCGTCTGCGTGATCGAGACGTCGATGCCGAGCGGGCGAAGATTCGAGCGAACGATCTGCGCGATGCGCATGTTCGCCGGGTCGCCGCAGACGTAGACGCTCGCCGTCCGCCGGCGACGCTGCCGGAACAAGGCTGCGCGCGGTTGCGAGGTCGGGGCCCGACAGCGGATACACCGCCGCCGTGCGCACCCCGGAACGGCCGGCGGGACGTAGCGCTCGGTCGGGGTCTCGTCGAAGACGGCGGCCAGCGCCCTGCGGTCGAGCGCGTAGTTGACGGCCCGGCGCAGCCGCACGTCCTTGAACAGCGGACGGCGCGTGTTGAACGCGATCAGGTCGACCCCCGGCGCCGGCGCGGCGTGGTAGCGGGGCGAGCCGTCGCGGCGCGCCGCGGCCGGGTCCGTCCCGAACCGCCGATCGAGCGCACCGCCCGCGGCGAGCGGGCTGTTCTGGTCGTAGTCCCACGTGACGACGTCGACCTGGTCCGCCCTGTGCGAGCGCGACCGACCGCGCGGTGGGCAGGCCCGGTGAGGTAGGTGATGCGCGCCGGGACCGCCGGCCGCGTCCCGCGGTAGTTCGGGTTGCGGTCGAGGACCGTCTGGTCGACCGTCTGCGAGCGGACGTAGTACGGCCCCGCCGACGGGATCGGCCCGCGAACCTCGCCGGGTGCCGGCGTGTCGAGCGGGACCGCGCAGAAGATCGGCATCGCGAGCCGCGAGAGCAGGTCCCCGGCCGGCCGGACGAGCGTGATCGTGAGCGTGTCGCCGCGAGCGACGATGCCGCGGACCTCGCGCGCGTGCGCCCGGCGTGGAACGCGCGTGCCCCCTCGATGTCGCCGACCACGTGCAGCCCGGACGGGTCGGGGCCGACCTTCGGGGACAGCGTGCGCTCGATCGTGCGCTTGAACGTCAGCGCGCTGACCTGCTCCGACGACGGCGGCGAGAAGCGGATCCCCGGGCGGATCCGGAAGGTGTACGTCCGGCCGATCGGCTGAGATCGACGGGCAGCGCGGCTGCGGCGTCGGGGAGCAGCCGGGCGCCGGCCGCGCCGGCGGCGTCGGGGTAGTTGACGAGCTTGGCGCACGTCGAATAGAGCAGCTGGCTGGCCGCCGGGTAGGGACCGAACGCGGGGTCGAGCTCGATCCCGCCGTCGCGCAGGGCGACGCGGATCTGCGGCCCCTTCTTCGCGGGCCCGAGCGCCGGCGGGGCCGGCTCGGCCACCGTCCACAGGACGCCGCCGTGCGCGCGCACCAGCCACGGGCACGCCCGTGAGCGGCGAGCGTCGTGCGGGCCCCCGAGCGCGTGTCGATGCCGGGTCAGCGCGCGGCCGCGGGAGTTGGCCACCCAGAGGCCGCCGGCCTGCCGCCGACAGGCTCTCGGGGCCGTCTCCGGCGGAGGTCGTCTCCTCGATGCTCGCGTCGTCCTCGCTGAGCCGGTAGACGCGGTCGTCCGGGCACCACGGCGACCCAGACCGAGCCGCCGGCGACGGTCAGCGCGCTGATCCAGCCGTGCAGCGCGGCGCGCGCGACGATCTGGTTGCTGTCCGGATCGATCTTCTCGACCAGGCCGTTCTCGCTGCTCGCCGCCCAGAGCGCGCCGTCGGCGAACGTCAGGAGCGTGGCGGTCACGGGCAGCGGGAAGCGGTGCTGCACGCGCCCGGTGCGGGCGTCGACGCGGACCACCTCCGCCCCGCGCGCCAGCCAGACCGACCCGGCGCCGGCCGCGATCCCGGTCGGGTTCGAGACGCGGAATCCGCGCGTCTCGACGGTCCAGCGCGCGGACGACCTGCCCCGTGCTCGTGCGTGATCCGGACCACCCCGGGCCCGCCCTCCTCGGTCACGAACAGGGAGCCGCGGTCCAGGGCGAGACCTCCGGGAGCGAACGGCAGCGCGACGGTCGCCACCCGCTTGCGCGTCGCGACGTCGATGCTGCGCGACCTGGTGCGGCATCCGGGAGCAGCGCCCACGCCGACCTCGCCGCCGAAGACGATGTCCGACGGACGCCTCGGGCAGCTGCACGCGCGCGGCGACGCGCTTGGCGCCGGGGCCGACGAGCGCGACGCCCGTTCCGCCGACGGCAAGCCGCGGCCCGGCCGGCGCGCTGACGGCCGATCGCCGCCGGAGAGGAGCCGACCGCGCCGGCCGCAGCCGCGAGCAGGGCGACCGCCGCCCACCACGGCGGCCCGGACATGCCGCCGGGGCCCGCGCTCGCCGGCGAGCGCTCCGCGCGCCGCCGCGATCAGGGAGGCGCAGTCGCTGAAGCGATCAGCCGGGAGCCTTGGCCGTGGCGGTGGCGATCACGCGATCGAAGCCGTCGGGAAGCTCCGGCCGCGCGTCCGTGAGTCGCGGCGCGCGCTCGTGCAGGTGGGCGTAGACGACGGCGAGCTCGCTCTCGCGATCGAACGGCGGCGCGCCCGCGAGGCACTCGTAGAGCACGCAGCCGAGCGAGTAGACGTCGCGCGCGCGCGTCGATCTCGTCGCCCCTGATCTGCTCCGGCGAGACGTACGCGATCGTGCCGACGAAGGCGTGGTCGCTGGTCAGGCTGCTCACCGAGGAGGCGTACTTGGCCAGCCCGAAGTCGCCGAGGTAGGCGTGCTCGCCGTCGCCGGTTCCTCCACGAGGATGTTCGCCGGCTTGACGTCGCGGTGGACGAGCCCGGCGGCGTGGGCCGCGTCGAGCGCCGCCGCCACCTGCGCGAGCAGGTCGAGCGCCCGCGCGGGCTCCAGCGGCCCCTCGCGTGCGAGCAGCTCGCGCAGGTCGCTGCCGTCCACGTACCGCATCGCGAGGTAGAGCGTGCCGTCGGCCTCGCCGAAGTCGATGATCGGGCACGGCGTTCGGATGGTCCAGGCCGGCGGCGAGCGTCGACTCCCGGATCAGCCGCTGGCGGAACCGCTCGTCGCGAGCCAGCTCGGGATCGAGCAGCTTCAGCGCGACGCGCTCGGAGGACCCCTCGCGCTCGGCGAGGTAGACGGCGCCGGTCGCGCCCTCCCCGACCAGCGAGATCAGCCGATATCCGGCGACGACCGAACCGATGAGGGCTTTCGCGCTCATTGAAGCGCGAGCGTAACCGGCGAGCGGGATCTACGTGGGCGGTTGCCGAAGATTCCGGAGCGTCGCCGTCTTCGGCGCCCTGGCCACGATCAGTAGCCGATGCGGATCTGGGCAACGCGCTGCGCGGGCCCCCGGACGGCGAATGTCGTCTTCACGCGGTTCGGGGCGGTGATCACGAAGTCGACGTACGGGTTCTGGAAGCCCGAGATGACCTTGCGCGTCGCGCCTGGGTAGGCCTTGCGAGCGGCCCGGCTGCTCGACCCGAGCCCGATGCCCCGAGCCGTACGCAGCGCCCTGAGGGGCGATACCCGCGGGAGGCCGTCCGGGCGGAAGGAAACGGCGATCTCCAGACTGTCCACTCTGCGCGTCCCGCCAAGAGATGCGTCGCCGAGCTCGCCGTCGGCACCGACGGGCCAGGTACAGAAGACCGGCACGGGCTCCCCGGGCGGCCCGGGCACGGTGGGCTTCGGGCAGATGCCTCCCGGCCCCCACGCCGCCCTTGCGCTGGTGAAGGTCTGCCCGATGGCAACGCCACCCGATCGACCTGCCGATCACGATCCGCTTCGACGCCGGCGTCGGCGCCACCGCTGAGGCCATCGACGGCACGCTCCCGCCGGCTCGCCGCTCTCGCCGCCTGCGAGTCGCTCGCGGGTGGGCCCTTCCGGTGGCGGGCGGTGCACTGCGCCGCGTCGCTCACCTTGCACGTGGCCCCCCGTGGTCTGCGGCCGGGTGACAGGTCAGGACTCGCTCGCCGAGATCCCCGACCGGCAGTCATCCCCCGGACCGCGCTCGGCGCAGCTCGCACCTGACCGTCGGCGCAGCCTGCCACCTGCAGACGCGGTCGGCTTCCCCCCGGCGTCGTGGATCCCCTGCAGCCATCTGCTGCGGAGCGATGCCGCACCCGATCGGACGTGGAGCCGCGCGGCTCTCTCTCCTCGCGGCCAGGACAGCCGCGACGGTGCGCCGACAGGTACGCCGTACCTGGACATCAAACTCCTTCGCAGCCGGACGGAGGGCGCATCGCTCCACAGACGCCGCGATCCACGGTGCCGACGTGCGTCCCTAGCGCAGCAGCGGCGGCAGGTCGCACGTGTTGCTCGCGAAGCGAGCATCCGGGTCGTAGCGCCGGCGGACCTGGGCGAGGCGCTCGGCTCGGCGCCGTTCGGCGCCGGCGTCGACTTCGGCATGAAACGGCGCGAGTGCGCCGGCGACGGCGTCAGCCCAGGCGATGTTCCCGGCATCGAGCGTGGGCAGCGGCGGCCACACGCTGCGGCATTCGTAGGCCCACCCGCCGGCCGGCGTCGGGGCGGCCGTCGTGGCCGCGTCCAGCCGGTCGAGCGCCCCTCCGATAGGGCGGAGCAGCAGGTGCGAGAGCGCGGCCGCGGGCGCATGAGCGGCCGCCAGCGCCGCGTCGATCGCCTCGTCCCGGAGCTCGTCCAGGACCCCGCTGCGCGCGTACGCGCGCATACCCCAGGGGTTCTGCAGGTCCGTCATGGCCTGGAATGCGCGGTACTCGTTCGGCATGACCGCGTCGAGCGAGGGCCCAAGGGCGCGCAGCGGCGCGACGGCACGCTCTGCTTCGGCCGGCTCGCCCGCATGGCAGAAGGCGACGGTGCACGCGCCGCCCCGTCCGGCGAAGAGCTTCATCCCCCCGCCCACCTGATCCGGTGCCTGTGCCATGAGGTCGCGGTAGGTCCGCGCGACCTCGCCCGCGCGGACCCGGGCAAACGTCAGGAAGCCGCAGAGCAGGACCGGACCGACCGGATGCAGAGCCAGGTCCATCCGCGTGACGACGCCCAGGCCGGCACCGTCCCCGCGCAGCGCCCACAGCAGGTCGGCGTGGCCTGGATCGGCGGCCTCCACCGTGCGGCCGTCGGCGAGGAGCACCTGTGCTCCGGCGAGGCCGGCGGACGGCGGCCCGAGTGTCCGCTCGAGCCAGCCGCTCCCCCCGGAGAGAACGACCCCGGCGACCCCGAGCCTGGAGACCCGCGCACCGGTCGCGGCGAGCCCGTGCAGCTGCGTGGCCGCGTCGAAGGCGAGCCACGTCGCCCCGCCGGCGACGTGTGCCGTCCGGGACTCCACGTCGACCGTGACGGCGTCCATCGCCGCGAGGTCGAGGACCAGGCCGTCGTCGAGGACCGCGCCCGCCGTGGTCCCTCCGGCACGCACGGCGACCCGGAGCCCACGCTCGGCGGCGAACGCCAGCGCACCGGCGATGTCCTCAGCCGAACGGCAGCTCACGATCGCCGCGGGCCGCCGGTCGACGCGGGCGTCGAAGACCGCGCGGCGATCCTCGTAGGCCGGATCGCCCGGCTCGGCGACCTCCGCTGCGACACGGGCGCGGAGGTCGCCGAGCCCGGCCACGGATCAGATGTTCGGGAGGTCCTGGACCGCCCGGTAGCCCTCGTTGATCGCGCTGTGCGTATAGGCGAACGCCTCCGAATCGGAGTTCGCGACCGCGACGTTCTTGTACGGCTGGCGGCCGGCCACCTGCGGCTGCCCGGCCACCGGCCCGTAGGCCGAGGGATCGAACGTCGAGGTCAGCTCGTGCGCGTAGCCGTAGCTCCAGCGGTTGATCTTCCAGTCGTGGATGTCGCGCTCCGGATCGAAGCTCCCGCCCTGCTTGTTGACGGTGCGGTCGATGATGTCGATCACCGAGTCCTCGAGCTCCTGCCAGCTGAGCTCCCGCAACATCTGCTGTCCGGTCGAGTAGGCGAACAGCTGCGGCACCGCATCCGGGTGGTTCGGAACGACGGTGAAGCTGAGCTGCGCGGGTGCGGTCGGCGGCTGGTTGGGCGTCGGCCCGTAGTACTTGCCCGGCGTCGCGGACGGGCCGAAGCCGGCGCCCGCGCTGACGCTGAAGCTGTCCCAGAACAGGCTGGTGCCGCGCGGGCTGACACTTGCGACCTTCGAGTCGGCGAACGCCTGCCAGTTGTTCAGGCCCACGCGCCCGTAGATGAGCGGCACCTTGCGGGCGTAGCAGAGGCCCTCGACCTGCTTGCGCGGCAGGCCGTCGACGACGTGCGCGGTGACGCGGTTCCAGCACGCCATGATCACGTGCTTGGCGTACACACGCCGGCCCTGTGGCCGGCGGTCATTGCCGTGGTGAGCGTCCCGGCCGCGGCGCTGGGCGGCCGACGCCGTTGCCGTCCCTGGCACGGTGTTCAGGACGTAGTCGACCGGCGAGTACCCACGATCGCCGCGAGGCTTGACGTTGAAGACCGTCGAGTTCAGACGGACGCGGATCCTGTTCGCAGGCGAGTCGAGCAGGTCGTAGCGGCAGCCTGCCTTCAGGATGCTCAGCTGGTCGGGACGCGCAGGGCCGTCGCCGACGTCGACGTCCGGGAACGCGGTCGGGATGAGCTTGCTCAGCGCCAGGCGCAGCAGCGACGTGTTGCCGTCCGGCCACGCGCGGGTGGAGCCGCTCGTCGAGCGCGAATCCTGGAACGGCGTGCGCCCGATGCCCGGCAGGTCGATGTCCTCGGTGTCACCGAGGCCCACGGCGTCCGGGAAGCCGGGTCGCCCGAGGATCCAGCAGTCGGCGGCGGAGACCGCCTGGCCGCCGGCGCCGAGCAGGCTCCCCGAACCTCGCCAGTACTCGCCGAAGAACGCCTCGTCGTTCACTCCGGCGTGGTCCTGGAGGTACTGCTTGTAGGTGATCGACGTCAGGTAGGCGCGCTTCTGCTCCTGCGTCAGCGGGGCGCCCGGAGCATTCGCAAGAAAGTCCTCGGCGGCCGTCTGGACGCGCAGGATCGCGGCCCGCGCCGCGTCGGTGTACGGCGTACGGGCCAGAAACGCCGTCCAGCCGGCCGCGGTCGCGGGCTCCAGGCCCGCGAACGGCCCGGCGTTGCGAGCGGGGATGACGGAATCGGTCCCGAACTCGGCCGCCGGGAACAGCAGTCGCTGGTAGAGGCCGTACGAGGCGGGGATGCCGGCCGCGCCACCGCTCTGCCACTTCGTCGCGGTGTCCGTGTCAACGCCCGCCCACGCGAGAAAGTCGACCGCAGGTTGCCCGTACGAGCCCGGGATGCCCGAAGGCCCCGGCTGGTTCCATGTGCCGATGCTGTCGAGGTTCACGGTTCCGCCGTTGCGCAGCGTGAGGACGTCAGCGCCGCCGTTGGCGGCGTTGGGGATGTGGAACTCGTTGCGGTGTGAATGGCCGCCGAAGTCGGGCAGCGCGTCGATCAGGAGGACCTTCTTGTCGGGGCCGAAGCGGTCCAGGTAGGACTTCGCGGCGGAGATGCCGCTCGCGCCGGCGCCGACGATCACGCAGTCGTACTTCTCCTTCGTGTCGACGACGTTCGCCTCGATGCCCGGTCCGCCCTTCGTCGAGTGGATCTGCGACGGGTCGCTCGGGGGTGGGCCGTCGATCCGGATCGTGCGCCGGATGACATCGTCGGGCTGCCCGGTGAAGGGATCATCGAAGCTCGGCGGGTAGTAGCCGGGCGGGAGGCCGACGTCAGCGGGATGGCCACCGCCGGCCTTCGCCATCGCCTCCGCTCCGCTCAGTGCCGGGAATGCGGCGGCGGCGGCCAGGCCGGCGGCCGTCATCGCCGCTCCGTCGAGGAAGTCACGGCGCGAGATGCCGTCCTGCTTCTCGCGAAGCTCGCGCTCGTCACGACTCGTGCGCCGCCGGCCACCGGTTTCGGACATCACCACTCCGATCATCGCGCTCCGCGCCACGGGACTGGAGGCCCGCGCGCCTCTGAGCCGACCCTATCCCGGCCCGCACCGGCGGGTCAAACACCGCGGCGGATGTGCGCTGCGCGCCGGTGGGTAGGCTGCCGGACATGACCGATTCCGACGACGAACTCTTCGGCGACGAGCACGTCCGCGTCTATCGCGAGACGAACGGCGAGCGCGGATATCACTGGCGCGGCGGGCGGATCCTGCTGCTGACGACGACCGGCCGCACCTCCGGCGAGCCGCGCACGTCCGCGCTGCTGCATCGCGTCGACTCGGGCCGCTGGGTGCTCGTGGCCTCGAAGGGCGGCGCGCCCGATCACCCCGGGTGGTTCAAGAATCTCGAGGCCGACCCGAATGCGACGATCGAGGTGTTCGCCGAGGAGATCCCGGTGCGGGCGTCGGTCGCCGAGGGGGAGGAGCGCGAGCGGCTGTGGGCGCTGATGAACGAGGAGTGGCCGAGCTACGAGACGTACCAGACGCGGACCGACCGCGAGATCCCGGTCGTCATCCTCGAGCGACGCTAGGAAGACCGGGCGGCTCAGTTCTGCAGCGCGATCACGAGCAGAACGATCGCGATGATCGCGGCGATCGCGACGACGGCGGCGTTCGCGACGAGCCCCGGCGTCCAGGCGCGCTCCGGCGCGGCCGAACGCGCCCGCTCGTCGCCGGACTGCGCTGCGGCGCCCCCGCGCCAGCCCACCGCGCCGGCCAGCGCGTTGCTGACGAACTGGTTGAGGCTGACCTCCTCACGCTCGGCCGCGCGTGCGAGCTCGGCGTGCAGGGACGGCTCCATGCGCAGGAGCAGCCGCCCGCTGTGCTTGGCGGGCGCGCGCGGAACGGGCACGGCCTGGCCGCGCGCGAGCGCCGGGGCGATCCAGGCCTCCAGCGCCGCGCGGACGTTCGCGACGGCCTCCTGAGGCGTCGCGCCGCGCGCCACGCAGCCGTCGAGCTCCTCGACGCGCGCGACCCACGCCTCTGCACCTGAGGCCTCGTCGTCGCGGGCGATCGCGAGGTGGTAGGGCAGATCGAGGTACTCGTCCAGCGACCGAGCGGGCCGGGTCGTCATGGCTGCGATGGTAGGCGCCGGGGGTGGCGAGGCCAAACCCGGCGATTTCACCACGGGCGGTGGCGGCGATATCGCTGCGTCGTCCGGTGATACCACCGGCTCGCCGTTCTGGGCCGGTGGCTCGGTCAGCTGGTCGCGGAGCTTCGCCAGGGCGTCGCGGATGATCCGTGAGACGTGGGCCTGCGAGAGCCCGACCTGCGTGGCGATCTCGGTCTGGCTGAGGCCCGCGTAGAAGCGCAGGTGGAGCACGCGGCGCTCGCGATCGTCGAGCGCGGCGAAGCCGCCGGCGAGCAGCATGCGGTCCTCGCTCGTGTCGAGCTTCCCGTCGACCGCCGCGCCGTCATCCGCGAGCGGCGCCGGTGCCATCGCCGAGCCCGCCTGCAGCGCGTCCTCGACGTCCTCCTTGGCGAGGCCCGTCGCGGCGCCCAGCTCCTCGCTCGTGGGGGCCCGGCCGAGCTGCGCCTCGAGCTCGTCGCGCTCGTGCAGAACCCGAGCGCGCGCCTGCTGAACGCTGCGCGGCAGCCGGATCGTTCCGCCGCGGTCGCGCAGCTCGCGACGGATCTCCCCCTCGATCGTCGGGATCGCGAACGAGGAGAGCTGCACGCCGCGTGCCGGGTCGAACCGGTCGATCGCGTGCATCAGGCCGATCGCGCCGACCTGCACGAGGTCCTCGAGCGGCTCGCCGCAGTGCTCGTAGCGGCGAGCGATCGCGATCACCAGCGGCAGGTACTGCTCGACGAGCTGGTCGCGCGCGGCGGGGTCCCTCGTCGAGAGATACGAGCGCAGGGCGACGCTCGCCGGCGCCGCGGCTCCCCGCGGGCTGGGCGCTGCTCCTGCTGCGGCTCCTCCTCGGCGCCGCTGGGTGCGCGCGGTCCGTGCCACGCCCTAACCGTAGACCTCTGCCATGCATGTATGGGAAATCTCCGTGCATGGGTGGTTCGCGGCCTCGCGGGGTAGCTGCTCGGCGATGGTCCGGACCGCCCGCAACACAGGACTGACGTGGCTGCTGGCCCCGCTCTGCGTGCTGGCGCTCGGTCTGTCACCGGCGGTCGCGCCGACGTGGGCGCAGGACGGTGAGCCGGCCCCGGTACCGACACCGGCTCCGGTACCCGCGCCCACGCCGGAGCCGCCGGCTTCGGACTCCCCGGGAGCGACCCAGGTGGCACAGCCGCAAGAGCCGCAGGCCCCGCAGCCCGCGCTCGAGTCCGCGGCGGGTCAGGCCGCGGCCGCGCTCGCGTCGTCGCTGCAGCAGGCGCCATCGAACGTCGCGATCCCCGTGCAGGTGCTGAGCCCCGGGAACGCCGGGCCCGTCACGCAGGAGAACATCTCGACGGCTGACGCAACCGCCGTCAACGCCTCGCAGGCGCCCACGGCGACGCCGGCACCGGCGGACGCCGCCGCGCAGACCACGAGCGCCCCGCAGAGCGCCACGGCGGTCGCCCAGTCGACGCAGGTCTCGCCGTCGAACGTCTACATCCCGGTGAACATCCTCAGCCCCGGCAACAGCGGGCCCGTGACGCAGATCAACGTCTCGGGAGCGCAGGCGGTGGCGACGAACGCCGAGCAGGCGGTTCAGCAGGCGATCCCGGCGGCGGTGGGCGCAGCCGGCGCGGCGGCCCAGGTCGCCGCAGCGGCCGCCACCTCCGTGCAGCAGGCGCCGTCGAACTTCTCGGCGCCCGTGACGATCGCCGACGTCCCGGTCGGCGACCATCCGGCCACGCAGCCGTGGATCTGGACGTGGGACTGGCAGCTCGACTGCAGCTCGTCGGCGCTGCCTCCCATCTCCGCCCTGGGCCCGATCATCGCCCAGGTCACGGGCGGCGCCTGGCAGTGGCACTGGACCTGGACGTGTGCCCCGGCGCCGGGTCACCCCTCAACGCCCTCCGTAGGGGCGACCGGATCGGTCAGCGGCGCCGGGGCCACGGGCGATGGGTCGCCGAGCCCCGCGTCCCCGAGCATCCCCG
This sequence comes from uncultured Solirubrobacteraceae bacterium, assembly GCA_963781935.1. GTDB lineage: Bacteria > Actinomycetota > Thermoleophilia > Solirubrobacterales > Solirubrobacteraceae > F1-60-MAGs163. The sequence goes on along the minus strand of CAWAHX010000003.1, from coordinate 70,753 downwards.
GCCAGGGATCCGCCCCGACCACCGGCGCCTCGACCACGACGCCCCGGAGCCCGGCTTCGCAGGCGCGGACGCACCGCGCGTCGTCGCCGGAGCCGTTCGCCGGCCTGGGCTCCGGAGGCATGCTCGCGCCGGTTCGCCTTGCGGACCCCGCCGATCTCGCCCTCACCGCCGGCGATATCACCACGCTCAGCGTGATATCGCCCGCTTCGCATATGCATTCGGCGCCCGCGCGCGCCGGCGGGCCGGCTCCCACGCCGCGCGATCCCGCCCGGCCGCCCGGCGCTCCGCCCGGCCCCGCGCCGGCGGTCTTCGCGGCCGGAACATTCGGGGGATCCGGCCCCGGCCCCTTGTCGATCGGCCTCGTGGCCCTGATCGGGGCGTTCTGCCTCAGCGTGCCGAGGCTCGGCGCGCGAGCGCAGACGCAGCTGGTCCACCGGTCGGCCCAGGCCGTTCCCGAACGGAAGGACCGGCCGGGGTAGCTCCTACGAGCGGTTTCAGCGCAGTGCGGCTCCGGGCGCCGCCCGGGGTCATCGAAATCGATTCGAACAGGAGATCACCATGAAGTCAGCACTCCATGCGGTGCTGGTGAGCCTGCTGCTCGTCCTCGTGGTGGGGACGGCATCGGCGATGGCGACCCCACCGCCCGTGGCCGCACCGGCCACCCAGGCGGCAGGCCAGTCAAGCTCGAGCGACCAGTCGGCGACAGCCGGCGCGACGTCGACGCAGAGCTCACCCAGCAACGTGAACATCCCCGTCCGGGTCCTCAGCCCGGGCAACGGCGGCAGCGTCGATCAGTCGAACAGTTCGACGGCGCTCGCCGGAGCGGTCAACCTCAACGCGACGCAGCAGCAGATCGGCCAGAACCAGGCCGGCGGCGGCAGCGGACCGGCGACGCAGGCCGCGGGTCAGGACAACTCGAGCGACCAGACGGCCGACTCGACGGCGACCTCGACCCAGACCTCGCCGAGCAACGTCAACATCCCGGTGCGCGTTCTGAGCCCGGGGAACGACGGCTCGGTGAGCCAGTCCAACGATTCGACCGCGGGCTCGCTCGCGGCGAACCTCAACGCGACCGACCAGAAGATCGGCCAGAACCAGGCCGGCGGCGGCGGTCCCGCGGTCCAGGCCGCCGGTCAGGCGAACGACAGCACGCAGTCCGCTGACGCGGCTGCGACGTCGACGCAGGACCACGCGGTGAACTACAACATCCCGGTCCGGGTGCTGAGCCCGGGCAACGACGGCTCGGTCGATCAGAGCAACAGCTCGACCGCGGCGGCGATCGGGGTCAACGCGAATCTCACCGACCAGAAGATCGGCCAGAACCAGGCCGGTGGCGGCTTGAGCTTCGCCGCGCCGTACGTGCAGGCGGCAGGACAGAAGTCCGCCAGCAAGCAGGACGCCACGTCGACGGCGACGTCGACGCAGGACCATCCCGCCAACTACAACATCCCGGTTCGGGTGTTGAGCCCTGGCGACGATGGCTCGGTGACGCAGTCGAACGACTCGACCGCGCTCTCCCTGGCGGCGAACCTGAACAAGACCGGTCAGGCGATCCACCAGAACCAGGCGGGCGGGGGACTGTACCCCGCACCGCTCGTCCAGGCCGCGGGCCAGGACGCCTCCAACGATCAGGACGCCACCGCTGCGGCGACGTCCACGCAGTCGTACGCGAGCAACACGAACGTGCCGGTGCGCGTTCTGAGCCCCGGCGGCGGCGGGTCGGTCACGCAGTCCAACAGCTCGTTCGCCGGGGCGCTCGCGCTCAACGCGAACCTGCTGTGCCAGTCGATCTGGCAGAACCAGGGTGGCAAGCCGGTGCGCGAGTAGCTGCCCGGCGCATCCCGGCACAGAGATGACCGAGCACGCCGGACGGCCCCCTGGACCAGGGGCCGGCCGGCGCGCCGGACAACCGCCGAGCTGGAGTTGACACCCCCGCGAGACGGGGCTACGTTGACCTCACGAACGCAAGCGCATCGGGGGAAGCTGCTCGTGCTTGATCGGGTCACCTTCTCGGCGAGCTCCCAATCAGCCCGCCGTTCCGCATCGCGCGCGGTGCTGACCGCGTGCCTGGCGTCCCTCGTCCTGTGCGGCACACCGGTTACGCCGTCGTGGGCCTCGTCGTCCGCGGTCAGCCCCGATCCCGCCCCGGCGCACGCGAGCCCGCGGCCCGACCCCGCACCGGTTTCCGCGTCGTCGGCCGGACCCAGCCCCGCCGCGCGGAGCACGCCGGCGCCTCGCGCGCCCGTCGCGAATGCGACGCCGGTCCCGCCGGCCACGAGCGCTGCGAACACTCCCCGCCCGGCCGCACCGGCCCGGCGGGCGCGGCGACGGACGCACCACGACGCGAGCCGGCCGACCACGCCTGTGCGCCCGGCGGTGATCGCCACCCCGGCGACCTCGCCCGCGATCACCGCGCCCCGCACAGCCGGCCACGCTTCGGCCACCGGCTCCTCGCGCGACGCGGCGGAGCTCGCGCGAGGCGGGCTCGCGCTGCTGGCGCTCGCGCTGGCCAGTGCCGCGCTGCTCCACCGGATCACGCAGACGCGCGGCAGGACGGCTCGGGGGTGACACGCGTGAGCACCGTCACCCCGCGCGCTCTGCGTTCCCTGCTGATCACATGCGGCGTGCTCGCGCTGCTTCCCGCGACCGCACCGGCCAACCCGCCGGTGATCACGGCAAAGCTGTTCGGCACCGCCGGCCAGAGTGGCTGGTTCACGAGTGACGTCACGGTGAACTGGGAGATCCTGCCGCCGGGGTACACGTCGTCGGGCTGCGATGCGGTCACCATCGACACCGAGTCGAAGGGCACCCCGGTCACCTGTCACGCGCACAACTCCGACGGCGACAGCCAGTCGACGGCGGTCGTGAAGATCGACAAGACGCCTCCGCAGTCGCTGACCGCCGCCCCGGACCGCCCGGCGGACCGCAGCGACTGGTACGTGAAGCCGCTCAGCGTCGCCTTCTCGGGAACCGACCTGACCTCCGGTGTCAGCTCGTGCACGACGGCGACCTTCTCCGGGCCCGATGCCGAGAACGCATCGGTCTCCGGGACCTGCCGCGACGTGGCGGGCAACGTCAGCACACCGCTCGCATTCTCGTTCCGGTACGACGCGACGCCGCCCGCGCCCCCCGCGCTGACGTCGCAGCCGGGGGATGCCGATGCGACGGTCACCTGGACGCCGTCGCCCGACACCACGCGCGTTCAGCTCACCCGCTCGCCGGGGGTGAACGGCGCGCCCGCCACCGCGATGTACACCGGCAGCGAGCGCAGCTTCAGCGACTCGAAGCTCACCAACGGGGTCGACTACCGCTACACGCTCACCGCCTTCGACGACGCCGGGAACGCCTCTGACGTGAGCACGGTGGTCACCCCGCAGGCCCCGCCGGTCGTGAAGCTCGCGTCGAAGACGACGAACCGGCGGCTGTCGAAACCCCCGCAGCTGCGCTGGTCCGCGGTCCGCGGTGCGCGGTACTACAACGTCCAGATCTTCCGCGGCAAGCGCAAGATCCTCAGCGCCTGGCCGCGGAAGGCGCGCATGGGCGTCCGCTCGAGCTGGCTCTACCGCGGCCGGCGCGAGCGGCTGATCGCGGGCCATTACACCTGGTACGTGTGGCCCGGGTTCGGTCATCTCGGCGCGCGTCGCTACGGGCACATGATCGGTCGCAACCAGTTCGTGATCGTCCCGGCGTCCTGACCGCGGGCGACTGGATTTCGCGGGCGCGACCCTGGTAGCGTCGCGCACCCACCGCCACGACCCACGAATGGGAGCAGGACACATGCGCAGCGCAGCAGCCCTCGCGGCACTTGCAGTGATCATCGCCGCCGGGCTCGTCTCGACCGCGGGCGCAGGCTCCGGCCAGGCCGTCCGCTACGTCGTCGTCTACGCCGCGGGGGCCGACCAGGCCGCCGCCCGCCAGGCGGTCGCCGACGCCGGAGGCACGATCGTCAGCGAGAACACCGACATCGGCGTCGCGACGGTGACGTCGGCGAAGGCCGATTTCCGCGACCGCGTCGCTGCGCAGAAGAGTCTCGACGGTGCCGCCGTCAACCAGGCGATCGGCGTCGCGCCGCGCGAGGTGCGCAAGCCGCAGGACCTCGAGCGCGTCGACCGCGCCCGTGCGCTGCGGCGCGGTTCGCACAGGCCGGGCCGCCCCGTCTCGGGCGACCCGCTCTCACCGCTGCAGTGGGACATGCAGGCGATCGGCGCCACGCCGAAGGGCTCCTACAAGCGCCAGCAGGGCTCGCGCGCCGTCCGCGTCGGCATCATCGACACCGGGCATCGACGGCAGCCATCCGGACATCGCGCCGAACTTCGACAGCGCCCTGAGCCGCAACTTCACCGTCGACGATCCGATCATCGACGGGCCCTGCGCGGAGGACCCGGACGGTTCCTGCAACGACCCGAACAACGTCGACGAGGACGGGCACGGGACCCACGTCGCCGGCACGATCGGCTCGCCGCTCAACGGGCAGGGCATCGGCGGCGTCGCGCCGCGCGTCGACCTCGTGAACCTCCGCGCGGGCCAGGACTCGGGGTACTTCTTCCTCGGGCCGACGGTCGACGCGCTGACCTTCGCGGGCGACCACGGCATCGACGTCGTGAACATGTCCTTCTACGTCGACCCGTGGCTCTACAACTGCGCCGCCAACCCGGCGGACTCGCCGGCCGAGCAGCTCGAGCAGCGCACCATCATCCGCGCGACGCAGCGGGCGCTGAACTACGCCCGCGCGCGCGGCGTGACGCTCGTCTCGGCGCTCGGCAACGAGAGCACCGACATGGGCAACCCGACGTTCGACGACACGAGCCCGGACTACCCGCCGGACAGCGCGCACGCGCGCAACATCAACAACTCGTGCATCGATGTTCCCGCCGAGAACGACGGCGTGATCTCGGTCAGCGCGACCGGGCCGACCGGCCGCAAGGCGTACTACTCGAACTACGGGACCGAGCAGACCGACTTCGCCGCTCCGGGCGGGGACTACTACGACACGCCCGGCGGGACGGGCGACGTCGGCGACCCGGCGAACCTCGTGCTCGCCCCCGAGGGCCTCGACGCCGCGCACACCTGGGGCGACGTCGACGCGAACGGCGACCCGACGTCCGACTTCGTGCTGAAGGATCACGGCGCGCTGTACCAGTACCTGCAGGGAACGTCGATGGCCTCGCCGCACGCCGCCGGCGTCGCGGCCCTGATCGTGGCCCAGTACGGCCAGCCGGACTGGTTCCGCGGCGGGCTGACACTCGCCCCCGATCGCGTCGAGCAGATCATGCGCCGCACCGCGACGAAGACGGCCTGCCCGGTGCCGGCCACGCAGCACTACTTCGACGACGCGCCCGAGTACGACGCGACCTGCGTCGGGACGCGGGCCTTCAACGGCTTCTACGGGAGCGGCGTCGTCAACGCCGAGGCGGTCGCCGCCGGCTGAGTCGTGATGCCATGAGCGGCTCGCCGCGATACGGCGGCGAGCCGCTCAGGCTCACGACAGCGGCTGCTACTGCGTGTAGCCGAACTGCTTCAGGTACGCCGTGGCGGCCGCGGCCGGGGTCTGCTTGTCGAGGTCGACGCGCGCGTTGAGCTCCTGCATGACGGCGGCGTTGAGGTTCTTGTTCACCGTGTCGATGGTCTTCTGCAGGTCCGCTCCGGCCTTCTCGACGGTCGCGTTCTTGACGAGGAACGTCGAGTTGTACGGCGGGAACATGCCCTTGTCGTCCTTCAGCAGCACGACGTTGTCGCGCTTGTTCTGCGGATCGGTCGTGAAGACGATCGACACGTCGGCCTGGCCCTTGGTCAGCACCTCGTGGCGCAGGGAGATGTCGACCGGCGTGAACTTCTTGAACTTCAGGCCGTAGACCTGCTCGAGGCCCAGCAGGCAGTCGGTCCGCTGGCGGCACTCGGGTGAGCCGTAGAGCGTCAGGTTCTGCGCCTTGCCCTTGAGGTCGGTGATGTTCTTCAGGCCGAGCTTGTCGGCCGTCGCCTTCGTGACGGCGACCTCGTTGGACGAGGTGAACGGCGTCGGCGGGAACGCGGTGATGCCCTCCTTGGCGAAGTCGGCCTTGACCTGGTCGTAGGCGGCCTGCGGATCCTTGGGGATCTGGTCGGACTTCACGTCGAAGAACGAGCCCAGCGCGGTTCCGGTGTACTCGGGGTAGCCGGAGATCGGGCCGCGACTTGACGGCCTTCAGCGCCGTCTTCTCGTCGCCGAGGTTGAGCTCCTTCTTGACGGTGTAGCCGGCGGCCGCGAGCGCCTGCGCGTAGACCTCGCCGAGCACCTTCTGCTCGGTGAAGTTCTTCGAGCCGACGGTGATCGTCGTGCCGGCGTTGGCCGCGTTCTTCTGGATCGCGGCGCGACGGCGTCGTGCTCGAGGCGCTGCTGGACGTGCTGTCGCTGCCGCTGCTCGCCGCAGGCCGCGATCCCGGCGGCCAGTGCGAGCGCGGCGAGTGCCGCGAGCGGCGTTCGGAGCCTGCTTGCGGTTCGTGGTCATTCGTGGGTCCCTCCTGATGGGTGTCATGTCGGACTGGGCGAGGCGCAGGCCGCGCGGTGTGACGGCGCGCTGGACCGCTCCGAGGCCGAGCTCGCAGCTGATGGCGAGCAGGGCGACGAGGATCGAGCCGCCGAGACGGCCGGCGTCGCCGTAGACGCCGAAGCTGATGATCGGATCGCCGAGCGACGAGGCGCCGGCGAGCGGGGCGATCGTCGCGGTGGCGATGACGTTGACGGCCGACGTGCGCACGCCGCCGAAGATCAGCGGCAGCGCGAGCGGCAGCTCGACGCTGCGGACGATCTGGGAGCCGGTCATGCCCCTGGCCGCGCGCGGCGTCGACGATCTCGGGGTCGACCTGGCGCACGCCGACGTACGTGTTGGTGAGGATCGGCGGGATCGCGAGCAGCACGAGCGCGAGCGTCACGTTGATGAAGCCGACGCCGACGAACGCGACGAAGAGCGCGATCAGCGCGAGGCTCGGCACGGCGCGGCCGACGTTCGAGAGGTTGATCGCCAGGAAGCCTCCGCGTCCGGTGTGCCCGAGCACGAGCCCGAGCGGGATCGCGATCACGCAGGCGATCACCATCGCGACGAGCGACAGCCAGAGGTGGTCGAGGAGCAGGCCCCAGAGCTGCGAGCCGCCGACCTGGCGTGCCGCCGCTCTTGGACTCGCGGCTCTGGAAGATGAGCTGGATCGCGTCGCCGAACTGGACCCAGGAACGCGGGGTGGAGCGCGCCGTCATCGCGCCGCCGCCCGCGTCCACGGGGTCGCCGCGCGCTGGACGAGCAGCAGGATCGCGTCGAGCACGACGGCCACCAGCACGCACAGCCCGCCGGCGACGACGCACGTTGCTCTTGAACGTGAGGTCGGCGTAGATCTGCCGCCGAGGCCGCCGGCGCCCGCGAAGAACGCGAGCGTCGCCAGGCCGACCGTCGTGGTCGTGGCGATCCGCAGCCCGGCCATGATCTCCGGCAGCGCGAGCGGCAGCTCGACGCGCCACAGCAGCTGGTGGTCGGTCAGGCCCATGCCGCGCCCGGCGTCGCGCGCGTCGGCCGGGACGTTGTCCAGGCCCGGTGATGATGTTGCGGAAGATGATCAGCAGCGTGTAGGCGGTCAGCGCGATGACGGCCGTCAGGAAGCCGCGGCCGGTGATCGGCAGCAGCAGGAAGAAGGCCGCGAGCGAGGGGATCGTGTAGAGGATCGCCGGTGACCTGGGTGATCGGGCCGACGAGCCAGTGGCGGCGGTGCGCGAGCAGCGCGAGCGTGAAGGCGATCACGAAGCCGGCACCGACGGCGACCAGCGACGAGCTCGATGTGCTCGACGAGCGGGCGCCCGACGTAGCGCCCGATGTTGTCGGCGATCCACCGCGGGCAGAAGCCGTCGTTCTGCACGCAGCCTCCCGACCCGGAGCTGCGGTCGCGGAAGAAGCCCTGCTGGGCGAGCGGCGAGGAGCATCAGTCGCTCTCCCGGGCGGCGACGGCGGCCTGCGCGCGCTCGCCCTCGGTCAGCAGGAGCTCCTGGATCAGCTCGATCGAGAGGATGCCCGAGCACGCGCCCGGCGGGGTCGACCACCGCGCCGTAGTGCACCCGCTGCTGGAGCAGGTTGGACAGCGCGTCGCGCAGGACGTCGTCGGTGTCGACGGTCGCCACCTGCGAGCCGGCCCGGGCGGGCACGACGTCGCGCGCGCAGATCGTCGCTCGTCGAGCCAGCCGAGCGGGCGGCCCGTCGTCGTCCACGAGCAGCGCGAAGGGCACCTCCGAGGCGTCGATCGCGCGCGCGCGCCTGCGCCATCGGCTCGCCGGCCCGGACGAGCGGCGCGCGCCACAGGTCGATCTCGCGCACGCGCTGCAGCGCGAGGCGCTTCAGCGCCGCGGTCGGCGCCGACGAAGTCCTCGACGAAGGCGTCCGCCGGGGCCAGCAGCAGCTCCGCGGGCGTGGCGTACTGGGCGAGCTCCCCGCCCTTGCGCAGGATCGCGATGCGGTCGCCCATCTTGATCGCCTCGTCGATGTCGTGGGTGACGAAGACGATCGTCTTGCGCAGCTGCCGCCTGCAGGCGCAGGAACTCGTTCTGCAGGCGCTCGCGGTTGATCGGGTCGATCGCGCCGAACGGCTCGTCCATCAGCATCAGCGGCGGGTCGACGGCGAGCGCGCGGGCGACGCCGACGCGCTGGCGCTGGCCGCCGGAGAGCTGCGCCGGGTAGCGCGCGGCGAGCTCGGGATCGAGCCCGATCAGCGTCGAGCAGCTCGTCGACCCGCGCGCGGATCCGCTGCTTGTCCCAGCCCAGCAGCTCGGGACGGTGCGCGATGTTCTCGGCGATCGTGCGGTGCGGGAAGAGGCCGATCTGCTGGATCACGTAGCCGATCTCGCGCCGCAGGTGGGCGGGCTGCAGCTCGCGCACGCTGCGCCCGTCGAGCAGGATGTCGCCGCCCGTCATCTCGATCATCCGGTTGACCATCCGCATCGCGGTCGTCTTGCCGCAGCCGGACGGGCCGACGAGCACGCAGATCTCGCCGGCGGGGACGGTCAGCGAGAGGTCGCGGATCGCCGGCTCGGTTGAGCCGGGGTAGGTCTTGGAGACGTGGCGCAGCTCCAGCTCGGCAGCCTGCGGGTGCGGCGATGGCGCGGCGGCCGCGGTGGAGTCGGTGCTCATCGTGAGGTGTACGGCGGGCGGGGTCGGAACGGACCGTGCCTACCCGGAAATCCAAAATCTACTATGTCAGTAGGAAATGCGCGCCGGGCGCGGCGACGCCTTCACACGTTCACCACCGTCCCCAGGCACGGCAGGCGCAGCAGCTGCGGGGCGCGGACGATGCGGTCGACCGCCTGCCGCGCCGTGCACGGGCCGGCCACCATCTCACGGGCGAGCGCCGCGACCACGACCGGCGTCGAGAACGACGTGCCGCTCCACGTCGCCCACTCCGTGAACCGGTCGATGTCGGTCGCGTTCATCATCGGGAACGCGCCGTCGAACGACGCGAAGAACGAGCTGACGAGCTCCACCCCGGGGGCGCACGCGTCGACCCAGTCGCCGTAGTTCGTCCACTCCGGCGGCCCGTCGGGCCCGACCGCGCCGACGGCGACGACGCTGTCGTACGCCGCCGGGTACTGCGGCACGCAGACGCCGTCGTTGCCGGCCGATGCGACGAGCACGATCCCCTTCAGATGGGCTTCGGCGATCGCCGCGCGCAGGGCGGGGGCGTGGTCCCACACCGGCCCGCCGAACGACATCGAGATGATGTCGGGGGGCCCCGAGGGGCGGCGAGCCTCGGCGAGGATCCGGCGGACGATGTCGAGCTCCTGCCCGTCGCCCAGCGGCTCGACCACGTGCTCGACGCGGATCGTGCAGCCCGGCGCGAGCTGCTCGATGATGCCGGCGATGAAGGTCCCGTGGCCGGCGACGGGATCGAGGTAGCCGTCGGCGGGGATCATCGGCCCGGCCACCGACTGGATCGGGATGTCCGGATGCTCGGCCACGCCGGAGATCCGTCCCGGCGAGCCCGCGGATGCGAGCAGCGCGGGCCGCTGGTTGTCGGCGTTCACCTGGCCGTTCTCCTCGCCGCCCGCCAGGCCCGTGTCCAGCACGACGACCTCCGGGAAGGTCCCGGGGCCCTCGAGCGTCCGCTCGGGGAACACGCGGCCGATCGCCGGGCACGCGCTGCTCGTCGGCGCCTCATGCGAGCGGAACGGATGCGAGCGGAACGGATGCGAGCGGAACGGGGTCGACTGGACGGCATGCGAGCGCAGCGGATCGGCGTCCGCCCCGTAGAGCGCCGACGGGTGTGCGGCGCAACCGCATCCGTCGCACGGGTGGGCGAAGAACACATGCTCGGGCTGGCCGTCGAGCCCTTCGGCCCGCAGCAGCTCGACGAGCGCCAGCGGGTCGTCGATGTCGTCGATGGGCGCCCAGTCGTCGCTCTCGTCGCCCGAGGACGCCCGGCCGATGAGCTCCAGCGCGCGGTTGCGCGCCGCGGCGCCGCGAACGAGGATCCTCCGGGGGACGTAGGCGAAGCCGCCGCCCGCGTCGGAGAGCGCGATGCGCTCGTTCCATGTGGGGCGAGGTGACTCGCCACCGGGACCCTTTTCGATATCCGTCATCAGACCGCCTCCTGGTCAGCGGACTCGGCCTGGACCGCGTGCAGCACATCGGCGGCGCGGTCGCGGGCGGCGTCCGGGTCGAGGGCGTGGCCGTCCGCCAGCGCCCGGTTGAACGTCTCGTCGCCGAGCTCGAGGCGCGCGGCCTCCATCAGCTCGTCGCGCACCTCGGCGTCATGCTCGTAGAGCACGAACGCGGCGCTCTGGAGCACCGTGTCGGCGGCCGCCTGCAGCGCGACGGCCTGCGCCATCTCCCCGCGCGCGGCGACGAGGCGCGCCGCGATCATCATCGAGAAGGCGGCGGCCACCGGGCGGCCCTGTTCGCGGGCGAGCTCGAGGCTCACGGCCTGGTGGGCGGCGGCTGCGGCATCGTCGCCGACCCGCAGGTAGGCCTCGGCGAGGTTCCCGTGCGTCGTCGCGAGGAACGTCGGGAGCCCGGCTTCCTGAGCTGCGGCCAGCTCGCGCTCGAACACGGCGGCGGCACCGCTCAGATCGCCCTGTGAGGCGAGCGCGATGCCGAGCAGGTTGAGCAGCCGCGTCTCGCCGCGCAGCGAGTGCGGCTCCGTGAGGGCCTGCTCGGCCGCGGCCGCGGCGCTCGCCGGGTCGCCGCGCCGCTGGGCCAGCTCGCCGCGCGCGTGGACGAGGCCGGCGTCGTCCCAGTCGGGGAGGCCGACCTCACCCGCAAGGACGGCGGCCTCGTCGACGAGCTCCTGCGCCTCGTCGAGCTCGCCGACGCACAGGTGCAGGTCGGCGAGGCGGGTGAGCAGCCCGACCCGGTTGGGCCCCGGGGCACGGAAGCGGGTGGCGGCTCGGGCCGTCTCGTCGATGCCGGCCCGGAACGCGTCGGTGACGTCGTGGTACGCGGCGATCGACCACGCGAGCGCCTGGGCGGCGGCCTCGTCGGCGCAGTGGAGGACCACCTCGCGCACGTTGTTCAGCTCGCGACTCATCGCGCCGACCCATTCGGGCGCGTTGACCCGCGGCGGTCCGAGGCGCTCGAGGTAGGCATGCGTGAGCGAGGTCAGCGCCATCGCACGCTCGCCCGGGTCGGCCCGCTGCTCGACGTGCGCACGGACGGTCGCCGGAAGCCGGTGCCGGGTGGCGCCGGAGGCCGCGTCGGCGACCACGAGCGAGGCGTCCACGAGCGACCAGACGAGCTCGGGCACGTCGTCGCGGTGGAGGTCGCCGGTCGCGCACGACGACCTCGGCCAGCTCGAGGTCGAAGCCGTCCGCGAACACGCTCAGGCGCCGCAGGGCGGTGCGCTCGTCGTCGCCCAGAAGGTCGTAGCTCCAGTCCAGGAGCCGCTCGAGGCTGCGCTGGCGCTCGGGCAGCGAGGGATCGCGGCTGCGCAGGACCGAGGGGGACCGGCGCAGGCGCTCGAGGATCTCGCGCGCACTCAGCGCCGTCGTGCGCGCCGCCGCCAGCTCGATCGCCAGCGGCAGGCCGTCGAGCTCGGCGCACAGCTCGCCGACCGCGTCGGGCTCGGCCGCGGCGCCGGCCGTCGCGCGCTCGAGGAACAGGCGCGTGGCGGGGGCATCCGGGCCGCCGCTGCGCAGCGGCTCGAGGCGCTGGACCTGCTCGCCTCGCAGCCCGAGCGCCAGCCGTCCGGTGGCCAGCACGCCGACACCCGGGCAGTGCTCCACGAGCCTCGCGGCACGCAGTGCCACGGCCTCGGTCAGCCGGTCGCAGTTGTCGAGGATGATCAGCGCCCGGCGCTCGCGCAGGTGCGCGCAGACCTCCGCCCACGCATCGACCCCGGAGACGGCGGCCGCGCCGATCGCCTCCGCGATCGCCTCCGGCACGAGCTGCGGCTCCGCGACCGGCGCCAGCTCGACGAGCCAGGCGCCGTCGTCCCAGCGCTCCACGGTCGCGAGCGCCGACTCGACGGCGAGCCGCGACTTCCCCACGCCGCCGGGCCCGACGAGCGTGGTCACGAGGCCCGGCCGGGTCAGGCCGGCGAGGAGCTCGAGGTCCGCTGCGCGACCGACGAGCGACGTCGACGGGCGAACGAGGTTGTGACCGTCCTCCGGGCGGACCCGCGGCGGAGCCGTGATGGTGTCCATCCCGTCCGCGGTCGCCCGGACGAGCTCCGCCGGGCCGTCGAAGTCGCGCACGCGGAAGCGGCCCAGGTGCTCGAGGCTCACCCCCGGCGGGATCGGTCCCAGCCGGCCCGCGGCCTCTCCGGAGAGGAGCACCTGCCCGCCGTGGGCCGCCGAGACGATGCGCGCGGCCTGGTGCAGCGCGAGCGCCTCGTAGTTCCCGTTGCGCGGCCGGGCGTAGCCGCTGTGCAGCCCGATCCGCACGCGCAGGTGCGCACCCTGAGGCCACTCGATGCTCGTGAGCGCGCGCTGGGCCGCGATCGCCGCCGAGAGCGCGCGTGAGGCCTGCTCGAACACGACGAGGAACGAGTCGCCCTCGGTGCCCAGGACGCGTCCGCCATGGGCCTCCCACGTCGCGCGCAGGATGTCCCTATGGAGGTCGAGCGCCGGCGGATAGCGGTCGCCGAGCGTCCGCAGGAGTCGCGTCGACCCCTCGATGTCCGTGAACAGGAACGTGATCACACCCGCAGGTAAGTCCCGCGCGCCGGACATGCATCGAGCGTCCCACACCGCGTCCTGCAAGTACAGCGTCCGTCAGGCGGGAACCTGCGACAGATGCGCCTCCGCGCGTCGCAGCGCCTCGTCCTGGTGGGGCTGCAGATCCATGTACGCCATCTCGCGGAACGGCTCCATGAAGGGGTCCTCGATGCGCGTGCTCGTCCCGAGCAGCTCCTCGATCACCGCGGCGCCGCAGAACGGCACGTAGGCCGACGAGTACCCGCCCTCGTGGATCGATCGCCAGGCGGCCGTCGCAGACCTCGCGCGGCGAGGTCGAGCATCGTGCGCGTCATGTGCGCGTAGCCGATCGCTGGTCCACCATCATGATCGCGAACGGATCGAGCATGCTCGCGTCGAACCCGCACGCGATGATGATCAGGTCGGGCGAGAACGTGCGGATCGCGGGGACGACGACGCGCTCCAGCGCCGCCTCGTAGGCGCCGTTGCCCGAGCCGGGCGGAAGCGGGACGTTGATGTTGGCGCCCGCGCCCGGCGCCGGTGCCGGTGTCGTCGACGCCACCGGAGCCCGCCGGGTACAGGTTGTCCTGGTGCAGCGAGATCGTCAGGACGCTGCCGTCGTCGTAGAACGCATGCTCGGTGCCGTTGCCGTGGTGCACGTCCCAGTCGACGATCGCGACGCGCTCCACGCCGGCTCTCGCGCGCGTGCATCGCGGCGAGCGCCGTGTTGCCGAAGATGCAGAAGCCGCGGCCGTGGTCGCGCTCGGCGTGATGGCCGGGCGGGCGGACGAGCGCGTAGGCGTTGTCGACGTCGCCGCGCAGACCGCGTCGACCGCTGTCGATCGCGCCGCCGGCGGACGAGCGCCGCGATCTCGTAGCCGCCGGCGCCGAACGGCGCGAGCTCGCCGGCGTCGCCGCCGCCCGCGGCGCTTTCGCCTTGACGCCGTCGACGTACTCGCGCGTGTGCAGCGCGCAGGATCTCGTCGTCGGTCGCCGGCGCGCCGGGCGAGCGCGACCATCTGGCCGAGCAGGCCGGTGACGTCGAGCAGGTTGCGCAGGCGGCGCTTGGTCGCGGCGCTCTCGCCGTGCGCCTCAGGTTCGACGAGGCCGCCGGCGGACAGGAATCCCGCACCCGTGCCGGTGTCGTGCCAGGCGTAGAGCTCGTCCCAGAGAAATCCGGTGGTCATGAGCCGACCGTAGACCTGCCCGCGGGTCGTCGGGGAGCCGGTCGCGGGGGTGGCTGTGCGATCCACAACCCCCGCGGCGGGAAGCCGCGCCGCGGGACGTAGCCTGGTCTGCATGAGCGACGCGCACGCCACGACGATGCAGGCTGTCCGGATGCACGAGACGGGCGGGCCGCAGGTGCTGCGGCTGGAGCGCGTCCCGCGGCCACGGCCCGCGCCGGGAGAGGTCCTGATCGAGGTGGCGGCCGGCGGTGTCAACCCGATCGACTGGAAGGTCCGCTCGCGCGGCGGACGCGATCTGCCGGTCATCCTCGGCTGGGACGCGGCCGGCGTCGTGCGCGGAGGCGAGCCCGGCGGTGGGCCGGCGCCCGGGGATCCGGTGTACGTGATGACGGCGATCCAGATCGCCGGGGCGAACGCGGAGTACATCAGCGTCCCGGCGATCGACGTGGCTCCGCTGCCGCGCTCGCTCTCGATGGTCGAGGCGGCGGCCGTGCCGCTGGCGGCGCTGACCGCGTGGCAGGCGCTGTTCGACGTCAGCGACCTGCGCGCCGGGCAGACCGTCCTCGTCCACGCCGCGGCCGGCGGCGTCGGGCAGTTCGCCGTCCAGCTCGCGCACTGGGCGGGGGCTCGCGTCCTGGGGACGGCCTCCGCGCGCAACGCCGAGTTCGTCCGCGGCCTCGGCGCCGACGAGGTGATCGACTACACCAGCACGCGGTTCGAGGACGCGGCCGGCGAGGTGGACGTCGTCCTCGACGCGGTCGGCGGGGAGACGCTGGAGCGCTCGCCGGCGGTGGTCCGCCGCGGGGGCAGCCTCGTCTCGATCGCCGGGCAGCCGGACGCCGCCGAGGCCGAGCGGCGCGGCATCCGCGCGCAGCGGATCCTCGTGCATCCCGACGGCCGCCAGCTGCGCATCATCGGCGCGCTGCTGGATGCCGGGCTGCTGAAGGTCGACGTCGAGGAGGTCTTCCCGCTGGCGCGCGTCGCCGACGCCCACGTCCGCAGCGAGGGGCGCCACACGCGCGGGAAGCTCGTGCTCGAGATCTCACCGGCGCTCGCCGCCACTCGCTGAGCCTCGCGGGGGCTCCGGTAGGGTCGCGCTCATCGTGCCGACCGTCCTTCGCCGCCCGCTCCTCGCGCTGCTGACCTGCACCGCGGCGCTCGCCGCGCTGCCGCAGGTCGCCGGTGCGCAGCAGGCGGTGCTGGCGACGAACGGCAGCACGCTGCAGCCGGCGCCGAACCTCGTGCTCCCGGGCGGCGCCAACCAGTGCGCGGCGCGGCCGTACATCGGCCTGAACCCGGGCAACATCACGTTCCTGAACACGGGCCAGTCGACCTGCATGTGGTGGTCGTCGGAGTACGGCGCGGACGGCTCGGTCATCGCCAACACCTATGTCCCGCGCGGCGCGGGGGCGGTGACGCGCGTCCGCGTGCGCAGCGGCGCCGCGCCCGCGCCCGCTGCAGTTCGCGATCCTGGGCTCCGGCAGCGGCCTGTGCTGCACGACGAAGCAGATCTCCGCGCCGGTGCAGCCGGTCGCCGGCCAGATCAGCGAGTTCGCGGTGAACCTGCCGGCGGGCTCGGGCGTCGGGGACACACCCGGCTCGCAGTTCAACGACATCCTCGTCGTCGTCGCCGCCGGGCCCGGGCTCGCTTCCGGTCAACGACCGTGGTGCGCACGGGTTCCTGTTCGGCTCGCCGGCGAACCAGGCGCAGGCGAGCTTCCTGCACCCGGCGCTCGCGCTCGGCGCCTCGAACACGGACGTCGGGCTGATGGACGGCTACGAGGTGCTGCTCCAGTACGACTGGTGCGGCGTGCCATGACCGGCTCGAACCCGCGGCCGGTGGCGCCCGCCGACCCCACGACGGCGTGTGCCGGACAGGGGCCCGGGACGGCGCCGGTCGGCACCGCTCCGACGACGCCGACACCGGCGGCCGCCGCTCCGTCACCGCTGCGCGCGCTCGCGACGCTCGCCGCGGTGCGCAGGAACGTCGCCGCGCTGCGGCTGCGCTGCCTGCTGACGACGACCTGCGCCGGGACGCTGCTGCTGCGCCCGAGGACCGCCGCCGGCGCGCGCGCCGCCGCCGCGGCGCCCAAGACCTACGGCAGCGCGCGATTCCGCATCGCGGCCGGTCGCTCGGCCACGTTGCGCGTGACGCTGTCGAAGGCCGGGCGCAGCGCGCTGAAGCGCAAGCGGCGCGTCTCCGTCGACGCGCTCGTCAGCGCGGGCGGGGCGAGCTGGACGCTGAAGCTCACGCTGAAGCGCTGACGCAGGCGCAGCGGCGCAGCGGTTGACGCGGTCCAGCCGAAAGCGCGAAGCTGGAACGGATGAACCCACATCCCAACACCGCCATCATCGGCGCCGGGCTCTCCGGCATCACCGCCGCGAAGGCGCTGAAGCAGGCGGGCGTCCCGTTCACGACGTTCGAGGCGAGCGACGACGTCGGCGGCAACTGGTACTTCAAGAACCCCAACGAGCGCTCGTCGGCCTACCGCTCGCTGCACATCGACACGTCCAAGAAGGCGCTGTCGTTCAGTGACTTCCCGATGCCGGACTCCTACCCGGACTTCCCGCATCACGCGCAGGTCCTCGAGTATCTGCGCAGCTACGCGGACCACTTCGGGATCCGTGAGCACATCCGCTTCAACACGCGCGTCGCGCGGGCCGAGCGACTGCCCGGGGGCGGGTGGGAGATCACGCCCGAAGGTGGCGACCCTGAGCGCTTCGACGCGCTCGTCGTCTGCACCTCGATGCCCTTCAGCGTGCGATCACGGGTGATCTGCCGGCATGCCTCAACCAGCGACAGATGACGGGTCAGGAAGAAGATCTTCAGCCCGCTGATGGTAAACATCGTCATCTCTTCGCGCGCACCGGTCTGGTCGGCGAACATCTCGGTGTGGCCGATGAACGGGATCTTCGCCGCCTTCAGCGATTCCTTGTTGATCGGCGTGGTCGCCACGCCAGCGACACGCCCAGCCATCGCCAGCTCGATCGAGGTGCGGATCGCGGCATAGGCCGCCTCGCCGCCCAGAGCCTGCACCTTGCCCATCTGCAGCACATCAGGATCGACGGTCTGCTGGTGCACCACGTCGATCACGCCGGCGCGGTCGGCGATGTCCTCCGGCCCCGCGATGCGGTTCAGCGACGCCGACAGGCCGCACACCGTCAGCGCCCGCTCGAACACACGCGCGTCGCCGATCAGGAAGCTGCGGGATACCTCGCGCACTTCCGGCGACAGCAGCGCGCGCACCGCGATCTCCGGCCCGATGCCGGCGGGGTCACCCATCGTCACGGCCAGAACCGGTCTTGCCTCGGTCATGTCGGCGCTCTCCTCTGGTGTCTTCCGCAGCCAGCCGCTTCATAGCACACTGCGGGACACACCAACGCCAGGGGGCAATGCCATGCTCCGCATCTATGGTTCGGCCCGTTCGCGCGCGACCCGCACGCTCTGGATGGCCGAGGAACTCGGCCTCGAATACGAACATTCCGACTATGCCCCGCGCTCGCCTGCGACCCGCACGCCGGAGTATCTGGCGCTGAACCCCAACGGGCGCGTGCCGACGATCGACGATGACGGATTCGTGCTGTCGGAATCGATGGCGATCAACCTCTACCTCGCGAAGAAACATGGCAAACTCTATCCGGCCGATGCGAAGAACGAGGCCCGCGCCTTGCAGTGGAGCTTCTGGGAGACCGATCGGCTGGACCGCCAGTTGACCACCTATGCCAACAACGCGTTCGTGCTGCCGGAGGCGCAGCGCGATCCTGCCGCCGCCAAGGCCGCGTGGGACGAGATCGCGCCGGCGCTCGATGTGCTGGAGATTGCGTTGGGCAAGTCGCAGTGGCTCGCCGGCCGCGAGTTCACCGTCGCGGATTTGAACGTGGCGGCGGCGATGGTCCGCGCGCTGGCGTTCGACATCGCCAAGTGGCCGCATGTGCATGAGTGGCTGCACCGCTGCTGGGACCGTCCCGCCGGCAAGCGGGTGTTGGCGATGCGAGCGTAGGCCGGGCCACGAATTTATCGGCTCATGTTTTGTAGGAGCGCGCATTTTCTCGTCATCCCCGCTTTCGCGGCGATGACGAGAAGCGAGCGGCGTGGTCCGGCCACCGCCGCACCGACAATTCGTCCGCGGTCAGCGCGCAGGGTAGTGCGTCCCCAGGCTTTGCCCACCTGCGCTGACCGGGTCGGCATCGATCAGGATGAAGGCAAAGACGCACGGCTGCGTTCCGTTGTTGACCCAGGCGTGCATCGTGCCCCGCTCCACGACGACATCGCCTTGCGTCATATGCACCGTGACGCCGTCATCGAGTTCCAGGTCGCATTCGCCTGACAGCAGGATGGCGTAGTCGGCCGTCTCGGTACGGTGCATGAACTTCGGCGCGCCGGGGGCGAACTCGGTGATGCGCACGACGGTACCCTGACCCGAGCCGACATAGTTGTAGCGCCTGACGAAGCCCTGGCGCTGCGCGATCTCGGCGGCGTCCGAATTGTCCACCGGCATCCGATCGGTGGACCAGATCTCGCAGCCGGCGATACCCGTGCGTCCCGCCCGCGTGACGGCGGCCAGGCGTTCGTCGGTGTGGACAATGGCCTTGCCGTTCGCGTCATGGCCGGTAACGATGCGCCGAACTTCGAGCGTCATATTCTGCCTCCCCTGTCTGGACGGAGGCAGCCTAATGCGACACGGCGCGATCAAGAAACGCGCCGCGTCTTGGCCTCCGCCCCGCCGGCGCTATAACCGCCTTCGCTACAATCACTCCTCGGGGCCACGAAAGGACACACCGATGCCGAGCAAGCGTTGGGAGAAGATCGGTCTGCCATCCCGCCACGTGACGGTGGGACACGGGCGCGCACCGCATCGCAGCTACTACTACGAGATGGGGCTGACCGAGGACGAGATCGACCAGCCCTTAGTCGGTGTCGCGACCTGAGGATTAATTTACCCCTCCATCCGCTCAATAAACTCGTCCCAGGTAACCGGGATCCCGTTCCCGGGTCGCTTCCTGCCTTTACACCATTCGAGCTTCGTCTTTGTCAGAACGAGGTCGCCAAGGTGTTCTTCCCCATCAGGTGATCTGACTTCGAGCTCGATGCCATTATTTCGCACCTCCATGTCTACGTTGAACTCTTTGATTCGTACTTTCATGGTTTTTCTTCATATTTTGTGGATAACGGCATATGATAACAAATCATGCTTAATAAGTCAATAGTTATCTGGAGACCCCGAAAGATATTTTTGGCTGTCATAAGCCGCACGAATCCGAGCGCGGAGGGTGAAGTCTGAGGACATCACCCACCGGGGATTTCAAACTTCCAGGCGCCTATGTGAATGATGAGTTTAACTTGGCTCTCGGGCGCTTTCGCAATTTCTGCAATCTGTGACCGGGCCAACTCACCAACTTGTTTGATCATCCTGGTTAGGTCATCAAAGGTTCCCGGTTGGCTGGGCATGACTGATCGTATAGGGGTATCACTCTGGACGGGAGGCTTGCCTGTGAGAAGAAAATCCTCGGTCGTTTTCAGTGCCTTGGCAAGTGTTGTAATCATGTCTCCACGGGGAACTGTACCATGTTCTTCCCAATTATATACTGCCGGTGGTGTTACACTTAGGCGTCGGGCCAATTCTGATCTGTTTATATGAAGTTCCTGACGCCTGTCTTTGATCCTGCCGCCCATTCCGCTCATAGCCATGACAGACCCCCATGCCTCTGACGATCTATTTAGCATTCTGTCGAAAACTTGCAAACTATTTCTTGATTTCGTATGCATCTCCCTGATTAACTGTCAGGGATGCCTGCAGGTTGGCGGCGATTTGGCCTTGCCCCCACCGACGCTATAACGTGCCTCAATGGCCACGAAAGGACACACCGATGCTGACCAGGCGCTGGGACAAGTCGCGCATGCCGTCCCGCCACGTGACGGTGGGACCCGGCCGCGCGCCGCATCGCAGCTACTACTACGCGATGGGGCTGACCGAGGACGAGATCGACCAGCCCTTCGTCGGCGTCGCCACCTGCTGGAACGAGGCTGCGCCGTGCAACATCGCGCTCTCGCGCCAGGCGCAGTCGGTGAAGAAGGGCGTCAACGAGGCCGGCGGCACACCGCGCGAATTCACCACGATCACGGTGACCGACGGCATCGCCATGGGCCACCAGGGCATGAAGTCCTCGCTGGTCTCGCGCGACCTGATCGCGGACTCCGTGGAACTGACGATGCGCGGGCATTGCTACGACGCGCTGGTCGGCCTGGCGGGCTGCGACAAGTCGCTGCCGGGCATGATGATGGCGATGCTGCGGCTGAACGTCCCCAGCGTGTTCATGTATGGCGGCTCGATCCTGCCCGGCCGGTTCCACGATCGCGACGTGACCGTGGTCGACGTGTTCGAGGCGGTCGGCCAGCACTCCGCCGGCAAGATGTCGGACGCCGAACTGCACGATCTGGAATGCGTGGCGTGTCCGTCGGCCGGCGCCTGCGGCGGGCAGTTCACCGCCAACACGATGGCGATGGTCAGCGAGGCGATCGGCCTGGCGCTGCCCGGTTCGGCCGGTGCGCCGGCGCCCTACGAGGACCGCGACCGCTGGGCCGTGGAGTCTGGCCGCGCGGTGATGGCCCTGCTCGACAGTCGGCTGCGCCCGCGCGACATCGTCACACGCGAGGCGCTGGAGAACGCCGCCGTGGTGGTCGGCGCCACCGGCGGTTCCACCAATGCGGGCCTGCATCTTCCGGCGATGGCGCACGAGGCCGGCATCCGCTTCACCATGGACGACGTGGTGGAGATCATGCGCCGCACGCCGTACATCGCCGACCTCAAGCCGGGCGGGAAATACGTAGCGTTCGACGTGCACAAGATCGGCGGGATCCCGGTGATCCTCAAGGCGCTGCTGGACGGCGGGCTGCTGCACGGCGACTGCCTCACGGTGACCGGCAAGACCATCGCGGAGAACCTCAAGGACGTGGTGTTCCCGACCGATCAGGACGTGGTCTATCCGGTGTCGCAGGCGATGTCGCAGACCGGCGGTGTCGTCGGGTTGAAGGGCAACCTGGCTCCCGACGGTGCAATCGTGAAGGTCGCCGGCATGGAACGCGATCAGTTGCGCTTCGAGGGCACCGCGCTCTGCTTCGACTCCGAGGAGGAGGCATTCGCCGCGGTGCAATTGCGCGCCTACAAGCCGGGCGATGTCATTGTCGTCCGCTATGAGGGCCCGAAAGGCGGCCCTGGGATGCGCGAGATGCTGTCCACCACCGCGGCGATCTACGGCCAGAGCGAGACCAAGGGCAAGGACGTGGCGCTGATCACCGATGGCCGCTTCTCGGGCGCCACGCGCGGCTTCTGCGTCGGCCATGTCGGGCCAGAGGCGGCGGTTGGCGGACCGATCGCGCTGCTGCGCAACGGCGACAGGATCGTCATCGATGCCGCGAAGGGCACCATCGACGTAGTGCTGTCCGACGCCGAACTTGCTGCCCGCCGCGCCGCATGGCAGCCGCGCAAGACCGACTACAACAGCGGCGCGATCTGGAAATACGCGCAGCTGGTTGGCCCCGCGCATCTCGGTGCGGTGACGCATCCAGGTGCCGAGGCGGAGACACACTGCTACGCGGATATTTGATCGCCTCCGCTGAAGGTCTGGCCTATCCACTACGGATCGGTCCCGGAGCCCGCGATCTCTGCGTCGACGGTGGCCGGGCTCCTCGACCGGCTTTACTGCAAGCTCAACCGCCGCGGGCTGTTCGGAGAATGCCCACGCCACCGACATGCCACCCTCACGCCGAATAACACGGGGAGAGAACCACATGCGCATCGTCGCCCTGGAAGAACACTACACCGTTCCCCGCATCGTCGCCGGCATCTCCCCCGACGCGATCGCCCGCCGCGGCTTTCCCGGCCCTGACTTCGTCTGGGCGCAGATCCACCAAACGCAACGAACTCGCCGACCTCGGCGATGCGCGGCTCGCGGACATGGACGCCAGCGGGATCACCGTGCAGGTGCTCTCGGTCGCCGGCCCAGGGGCGCGACCTCGTGCCGGGCCAGCCGGGCATCGACCTGGCGCGCGCCTACAACGACGCACTGGCCGAGGCCTGCGCCCGTCATCCGGACCGCTACCGCGGCTTTGCGCACCTGCCGATGCTCGCCCCCGAGGCGGCGGCGGACGAACTGGAACGCACGGTCAAGGACCTCGGCTTCCACGGTGTGCTGGTGAACGGCGCCACCGACGGGCGCTTCCTCGACGATCCGGCGTTCGAGCCGATCCTGGCGCGCGCCGAAGCGCTCGATGTGCCGATCTACCTCCATCCCGGCATCCCGACGGAGGCGGTGCGGAACGCCTACTACGACGGGCTGCCGGGCAATTTCAGCTTCACGATGGCGCTGTCCGCCTGGGGCTGGCACGCCGACACCGCGATCCACACGCTGCGCCTCGTGCTCAGCGGCGCGCTCGACCGCCATCCGGGGCTGAAGATCGTCATCGGCCACATGGGCGAGGCGCTGCCGTTCATGCTGGACCGTATCGACGAAACCACGACCGTCGAGGCGAAGGCGCGGCTCCGGCGGTCGGTGCGGCAGACGATCCTCGATCAGGTGTGGATCACGACCAGCGGGTTCTTCACCATGGTGCCGTTCATGGCGGCGCTGATGTCGTTCGGCGTGGACCGCATCATGTTCTCGGTCGACTACCCGTTCGCGTCGAACGCGCGCGCCCGGGCGTTCCTGGACGCGCTGCCGGTCTCGCCGGCCGATCGCGCGAAGATCGCCCATGGCAACGCGGACCGGTTGCTGCGGTTGCCGGGGTGACGTACGGTGGAGCGCGCACGTCTATCTGTCGAGCCAGATCGTCGCCAGATCCTGGTTGACGTAATGGCTCGGGCTTATCTTGAAGCCTTTGACATAGCTGCGGTACGGCACGATGCGGTAGCGCCAGAGCAGGAAGCTTTCATGCGCCTCGGTGTCGAGCACCCGCTTCTCGAACTGTCGCATCAGGTCGCGCTGCCGCGTGAAATCGGTCTCCCGCAGCATCCGGTCGTAGATGTCGATTTCCGTCGGGTCGTCGTAGTTGCCGTAATTCGCGTCGGACACCGAGTGCGGCAGATACTTGGTGCCGTCGAGCAGCGGATTGACGATGTTCTGGCACTCGGCATCGATCGCCACCGCGAAATCGCCGTGGCGCAGCGCCTCTTCATAGGGCCCGGTCGGCAACACGCGCTGCGTCGCACGCACGCCGATCTTGCTCCATTCGTCGATGACCCAGGTTCCATTGAACTTGTAAGGCTGGTCGACATTGCGATTGAGCAGTTCGAACGTCAGCCCCTCGGCGCCGGCTTCCTTCAGCAACCGCCTCGCCTCGGCACGCGACTTCTCGATATCCGGCCAGTAGCCGGCCAGTTGCTCCAGTTCTTCCTTGCTGGCGGCCAGCGGCGAGCCGGGAAAGACGATGCCGCCGACCGTGCGCGACACCGTGATCCGCGACATCGGCGCCGCGCCATGCCAGCGGTCGATCGCCAGCGTCAAAGCGCGCCGGACCCGGGCATCGTCGAACGGCTTTCGCGCGTGGTTCGGGGTGACCAGCGCCCCGCAATTCCAGTCGCTCTCCTGCACGGTGATCTTGTCGCCCAGCGCCGCCAACAAGCTCGTCGCGCGTGGCCGGCGGAAAACCGCGGAACTCGATCGCCGCCCGGTCGGCCTTGATCGCGGCGACCCGGACCGCCTGCTTGTCGGCGAAGATGCCGGTGAAACCATCCAGATATGGCAGTCCCGGCCGGTAATAATCGGGATTGCGCACACCGGAAATCGACTGGCCCAGCTGATATTCCTTGAAGCGGAACGGGCCAGAGCCCATGATGTTCTTCTCGAACCAATGGGGGTCGCGGTCGAGAATTGCCTTCTTATAGATGAAGGCGTACGGATCGGCGAGCGCCGGCAGAAAAGCGGCGGTCGCGAATTTGAGGTGGAAGACAACCGTGTTTGTGTCGGATGCGTCGATCTTTTCGATCATCGAATAGTAGCCGCGACGCACGCTGATCACGCCTTCCGGCGGATCGACGATCTTGTTCCAGCTCGCGGCCACGTCATGGGCGGTCATGACGGAACCATCCTGAAACCGGACGTCGCCGCGAATCTGGAATGCGTAGGTCCGGCCACCATCCGTCGGCTTGGGAATCTCGGTGCAGACATCGCAGACGAATTCGGTCGTGTCGGCGGGGTTCTCCGGGTTTGCCCGGATCAGCACGCTGTAGAACGGCGCCACCGCGTGAATGGTCGCGAAGGTGTTTTCGCGATGGCCGTCGAAACTCGGCGGCGAGTCCGCCGGGATCATGAAGGTCAGCGTGCCGCCACGCTTCGGCGTGTCGTCGGCGAACGCAGGCGGGCCCAGAGATAGGACAATTGCCACGCAAGCAGCGCACCATCGATGCATCTAGGTTCCACCGAAGCCGTCCACCACGTTGCCACGAAGGAACTCCATGTTCATCTCGATGCCGAGCCCGGCCTTCGGGGCACCTTCAGCCGGCCATCGCTATTGTCGAGTGGCGCCGTGATGAAGTCGTTGTAGTTGGACAGATCCCAGCGCGACGTCTCCAGCCGATAGAAGTTCGGCGTTGACATCATGACGTGCGCGCCCGCAACGACATTGATCGGACCGCTCGCGTCGTGCGGTGAAACCGGGATGTAGAACGTCTCCGCCAGCGTGGCGATCTTCTTCAGTTCGGTGATCCCGCCGGTCCACGTCACGTCCGGCATCAGGTAATCAGTGAGGTGGTTTTCCAGGATCGGGAGAATTTCCCAGCGTGTGTGCAGCCGCTCGCCGACGCTGATATGGGCGCTGACCTTCTCGCGCACCTGATGCAGCGCGTGATAGCTCTCGACCGGCACCGGCTCCTCGAACCAATCGATCTGGCCGGCGTCCTCGAGGCTTCGGCACAGACGGATCGCCGTCGGCACATTGAAGCGGCCGTGCGCGTCGATCAGGATTTCGACGTCCGGTCCGGCGATCTCGCGAATGCGGGCAGTCAGGTTGGCGGCGACCTTCTCGCCTTGCTTGCTCATGCCGCCGTCGAGATAGATGTCGTCGGCGGCGCCGATCCGGTTGAGATGCGGGAACGGATCGAACTTCAGCGCGGTGTGCCCTGAAATCGACGATGGCGCGGATCTCCTTCACCACGCCTTCGTCGGTGTCGAAATTGCGGCTGTTCGGGTGCGTGTAGAGCAGGATGTCGTCGCGGACCTTGCCGCCGAGCAACTCGTAGATCGGCTGACCCAGCACCTTGCCGCGGATGTCCCACAACGCGATGTCGATGCCGCTGATCACATTGGTCGTCGCGCCGCGTGACCCGGTGTAGGTGAACGAGCGGAACGTCTTGTGCCAAAGCCGCTCGATCTGCGATGGATCCTCGCCGACCAGAAGCTCGTTGAGTTCGCGAATGATGCCCGCAACGGCGCGGTTGGCGATCTTCGTCGTGGTCGTAATCTCGCCCCAGCCGGTGACGCCTTCGTCGGTGCGGACCTCCACGAAGAAGTATTCGCCCCAATAGGTACCCGCCGCCTTCACCAGCCACGGCACCAGCTTCGTTATCCTCATGGCCTCGTCTCACCCACCGGTTGTTTCTCGAGAGGCTGGTCACCGACTTGCGGCGCGCTTAGGCTTTGACCGGTCGAGAGGTTGCAGGGGACCATGGCATCACCGATCTGACAATGGCCATCATGGAGGTATCATGACAACGGAGATTGCGGGGCTCGTCGACACCGAGCATGGAATGATCAGCCGCCGGATCTTCATCGAGCCGGAGATTTACGAAACGGAACTGCGGCGGATCTTCGCCCGTTGCTGGCTGTTCCTATGTCACGACAGCCAGATCCCGCGGCCGGGCGATTTCCTGACCACCTATATGGGCGAGGACCCGGTGCTGGTGGTGCGCGACAGCGCGGGAACCGTCGGCGCATTCCTCAATGTCTGTCGCCATCGCGGCAACCGGCTATGTCGTGCCGACGAGGGCAATGCCGCAAGCTTCATCTGCGCCTATCATGGCTGGACATTCGGCAATAACGGGCGGCTGACAGGTGTGCCGAACCTGCGCGAAGCCTATCACGGCGATCTGGATCGCGACAGCCTGGGCCTGATACAGGTGGCGCAACTGGAGAGCTACAAGGGGCTCTGGTTCGCCACCTTCGATCCCGACGCGCCGCCGCTGCGAGAGTATCTCGGCGAGATGGCCTGGTACATCGATACCTTCGTCGACCGGCGCGAAGGCGGCATCGAGATCGTCGCGACTCACAAATGGATCATGCCCTGCAACTGGAAGTTCCCCGCCGAGAATTTCGGCGGCGACGCATACCATGTCCAGTGGAACCATTTGTCCGCCGTCAAGATCGGATTCAGCCGCGGCGTAACGGCGAACACGCACAGCACGCAGAGGATGGCCTCGCCCGGCAACGGTCATGCCCTGATCTGTGTCGGTCCCGACGATGTCGGCGATCCGCCGATGCCCGAAATCGAGGCCTATGAGCGGGACATCGCCGCTGAGGTCCGGCAGCGTCTTGGGCCTCGCGCCGAGCTGATCAATCCGATCGTCGGCACGGTCTTTCCGAATTTCTCATTGCTGCGCGGCACGTCGCGCACCTTCCGCGTCTGGCAGCCGCGCGGCCCGGAAAAGACCGAGGTCCGGTCATTCGTCTTCATGGACAAGGCCGCGCCCCCGGAGGTCAAGCGAGGCGATCCGGCAGGCGGGGATCCGCGGCTTCAGCCCCTCCGGCACGTTCGAGCAGGACGACATGGACAACTGGCAGGAATGCACCCAGACCTGTCGCGGCGTGGTGTCACGGCGGATGCCGCTCAACAACCGCATGGGGCTCGGTCACGACCGCTTCGATCCGGCACTCGGCGCCTGGGTCAGCGACTATCGGTTCAGCGAAAGCAACCACCGCCAGTTCTATCGGCGGTGGGCCGAGTTGATGGACGGCGGCCGACTGGCGCGCGCTGGACTGCCCGACCGCGAGGGAAGCGAACTATGCTTGACGAGGACATGATGCGGAGCGTCGAGCAATTCCTCTATCGGGAGGCCCGCCTGCTTGACGAGCGGCGGTTTCACGACTGGCTCGGTCTGTTCACCGACGACATCCACTATTGGATGGCCGCGCGGAGCCAATCGCTATCCCACGATCGAGCAAGGCGATCGCGATCCTCGACGCGGATCGTTACACCGAGGAGGACCTGTCGGGGACGGACGAGCTTGGTCTGTTCGACGAGGACATCAGGACGCTCACCGCGCGCGTCGCACGGCTCGATACCGGCATGGCCTGGGCGGAAGACCCGCCATCGCGGACACGGCACCTGATCACCAATATCGAGATCGTGCCCGATGCGTCGGATTCGGAGCTGACGGTCCACTGCAATTTCATTGTCTACCGCAGCCGCGGCGAGACCGAGCAGGATTTCTATGTCGGCGCCCGCCAGGACAGGCTGCGCCGCGTCGACGGCGCGTGGAAGATCGCGAACCGCCGGATGATTCTCGATCAGAACGTCCTGACGGCCAAGAACCTGAGTATCTTCTTCTGATGCATGAACGACTGTCATTGCGAGGAGTATAGCGACGAAGCAAGCCCGTTCGAGTACCTGCGCGCACTACTGGGTCAAGTTTGCTTCGTCGCTATGCTCCTCGCAATGACAGGTAAACCGAAGATGGACAGGTAGACCGAACAAGGAGCGCCGCAATGAGTCCTGCCGACGTCCTGCGAGACCTCGTCATCGCCAACCGCATTCTTGCACGTGAAGGCGTGGTCGATGCCTACGGCCACATCAGCGTGCGTCATCCGGAGCGGTCCGACCGGTTCTTCCTGTCGGGATCGCGCAGTCCGGAACTGGTAACTCTCGACGACATCATTGAATATGATCTCGATTGCAACCCAGTCGACCAACGCGGGCGCGCTCAATACACCGAGCGCCCGATTCACGGTGCGATCTATCGCAAGCGTCCCGATGTGATCTCCGTGGTGCATAACCATGCCTACGAGGTCATCCCCTTCACCGTCGCGCAGGGCGTCAAGCTTAGACCTCTCCTCCACGTGGCGGCGGGGATTGGGGCGGAGATTCCGGTCTGGGACATTCGCCAGAAGTTCGGCGATACAAATCTGTTGGTGACAACGACCGCGCATGGCGACGACCTTGCAGATGGGCTTGGTGCGAACCACGTCGTGCTGATGCGGGGCCACGGCGCGACCGTCGCCGGAATCTCGATTCAGAATGCCGTGCACACATCGGTTTACCTGAAAATCAACGCGCAGATCCAAGCCGATGCGATGCGAATGGGCGACGATATCGTCTACCTCAGCGAAGGGGAAATAGCTGAGATGCAGAAGTCCAGTGCCGGCCATGCCCGTGCCTGGGAATACTGGACACGCCGAGCCGGGAATCACCGGCTAGCCGCCGATGGACCCGCTGGCCCGCCGCAAACTTGGCCGCACCAACATCGAGGTCACGCAACTCGGCATCGGCGGCGCCGGGTTGGGAGATCTGTTCGATGTGGTCGAGGATGCGGACGCCAGTGCCACTTTGCAGGCCGCGTGGGACGCCGGCATCCGCTACTACGACACCTCGCCGTGGTACGGTCGTGGGCAGAGCGAGCATCGTTTCGGCCGCGCGCTCTATCGTCGTCCGCGCGCCGACTATGTGCTATCCACCAAGGTCGGTCGGCTGTTTCGCGCATTCCACGATGCGGAGAACTTCGAGCACGGCTTCTGGCGCGGCGGGCTGAAGTTCCAGCACCGCTTCGACTACAGCTACGATGGCGTCATGCGCAGCTTCGAGGACAGCCTGCAGCGCCTCGGCCTGCCACGCATCGATCTGCTGCTGATCCATGATCTCGACATCTCCCATCACGCCACCGATGCGCAGGTGACGGCCTATCTGACCGAACTGCACAACGGCGGCTTTCGCGCGCTGACGGAACTCAAGCAGGCCGGGCTGATCAGCGGCGTCGGCGCGGGCATCAACGAAGTCGGAATGATGCCGCGCTTCCTCGATCTGATGGACATCGACTTCTTCCTGGTCGCGATGCCCTACACGCTGCTGGATACGGATGTGCTGGACAGCGAATTCCCACGCTGCACCGCGCGCGATGTGGGTTTCGTGATCGGCGCCCCGTTCGCTTCCGGCATCCTTGCCACCGGCGCGGTGCCCGGCGCGCGCTACCGCTATGCCGACGCATCGCCGGAGATAATGGCCAAGGTGAAACGGATCGAGGCGGTCTGCGCCCGCCACAAAGTGCCGCTTCCTGCCGCCGCGCTGCAGTTTCCGCTCGGTCATCCCTCGGTGGCGTCGGTGATTCCGGGCGCCCTGCTGTCGGAGCACGTCGCCCGCAACGTCGCGGCGTTCCGACATGCGATCCCGGCGGACTTCTGGGCCGAGCTGAAACACGAGGGGCTGTTGCGACCGGACGCGCCGGTGGGCCATCAATGATATGCCTTATGGGTTCAAAAGGAGATCGAACAGATGACCGAAGCCAAACTCGCGCCAAATCTTCCGGAGTGGATGGTTGAGCATGCCAACCGCTACATTTCCAGCGGCGGCACCGAAGGGCACATGTACAAGATGACCCAACCGGGCCGGCCGGAGATGACGGTACCATCGTTGCTGTTGACGACGACTGGCCGGAAGTCCGGCGAGAAGTACATATTTCCCGTTGTTCTACGGGAAGACGGGTGACAGCTATATCGTGGTGGCGTCGAAAGGCGGAGCGCCTGAGCACCCCGGCTGGTATCGCAACATCCTCGCTAATCCGGACGTCGAAGTTCAGGCCGGGACTGCGAAGGTAAAGGCGCGGGCAAGGACTGCGTCCGGCGACGAGCGTGCGCGGTTGTGGAAGAAGTCGCTGGAGTTCTGGCCGCCCTATGCCGACTACCAACTCAAGACGGAGCGCGAAATCCCCGTGGTTGTGTTGGATCCCGTCGGTTAGGCAGTCGACGGGCCGGCACGACCCCTGTCATTGTGAGTGCAGCGAAGCAATCCCGGACCAGGAACGCACGCGGCCCGGGATTGCTTCGTCGCAAGGCTCCTCGCATTGACAGGAGGGATGCACGGTTACGCGTCGACACGGTATGCGCGCCGGCGTCGCCTATCCTGCCGCGGCGCTCATCCATTCCGCCGGGATTTTCTGCGCCCGCTGGTCCGCGACAAGTTTCTGCCGGCGGGCCTGCTCCTCGGCGCTGATCGAGGCCGGGTCCTCGCGGAACTCCGGTCCCAGGGCCATCGCCTTCTTGACCGCCGGCCGCTCGCCAATCTCTTCCAGCCAGCGCTTCACGTTGGGAAATTCCTCGAGGTCGATGTCGCGGGTGGCCCAGCTTGATGCCCAGGGATAGCAGATCATGTCGGCGATGGTGTATTCGCCGGCGGCGAGATAGCGCTTGTTGAACAAACCGAGGTTCATCACGCCGAAGATGCGATGCGCCTCGTTGTCGAAGCGGCGAAGAGCGTAGGTGAGGTCGCCATTCTTGCCGCTGGCGAGCGCGCGCCGGAAATGGCCTTGCTCGCCCAGCTTCGGGCCCTGATTGGCCATCTGCCAGATCACCCACTGCGCCACGTCGTATTTCCCGCGCGGGTCGGTCGGGCAGAACTTTCCGGTCTTCTCGGCCAGGTAGGTCATGATGGCGCCGGACTCGAAGATCGAGATCGGCTCGCCGCCGCCCATCGGTTCGTCGATCGACGATCGCCGGCATGCGGCCGTTGGGCGAGATCTTCAGGAACGCGGCGGTGAGCTGGTCGCCGCGGCCGATGTTGATCGGCTTGAACGTATAGGGCAGCCCGAGTTCCTCGAGCAGGATGACGATCTTCTTGCCGTTGCCGGTGGGCCAGAAGTAGAGGTCGATCATTGCGGATACTCCCTGTGCGCGCTGATTGCTGCCGCGATGGGCTCTGTGGACGCACCGCCATACTGCCGCGAACCGCCGCGGTGTGATAGGCCATGTGCGGTCCAGGGAGTGAGCGATGAACGAAACGGTGGACATGCTGATCATTGGCGCCGGCGCTTCGGGTGCGGCGGTGGCGTGGAGCCTGGCCGACACGCGCATGAAGATCCTTTGTCTGGAACACGGACTACCCGACCAATGGGCGGGACTGGGAAGCGCAGCTGTACAGTGATTTCGCCATCAGCCCGAACCGGCGGGCGCGGCCGATCGACTATCCGATCAACGACGACAACTCGCCGATCAAGGCGCGTTTGCCTCGCAAAGCAATCGGGCGAACATCCACCGCCAGAGCGGTTGGACAGTTCGCAAGAAGGGTTTCAACACGGAGGACGAATTGAGGGCTTCGAAGGGCCACGGAGAAGGGATCAAATGCCCTGTGTGTGCAGCAGAGATGACCTCCGTGGACCCCGCCCGTGGCCCTCCGTGGCCCTCCGTGGTCCTCGCGTCGTACCCCGTGTCGAAATTCTTCTGTCTTTCAATGGCACCGCCGATCACGCTTACCTTGGTTTGCATCTGCAGGTCGATTGACGGCCCGACCTACTCGCGGGATCTGCATCCGGGCACTGTCCGCGAAGGCGCAGCTTGAGATCGCCGGGCCCGGGCGTAAGCTGGTCGCCGGCGCGGCCAGATGACGAAATACGCCATAACACCACGGAGGAAACAAGCATGCCCAGTTCGGAGACTCCAAAGGCGAATTCCGCGGACGACGTGTATCGCGACGACGCCGCACTGAAGGCGTGGCTGGCGAAGCGCCCCACCGAAGCGGCGCTGGAGCCGGACCTGCCGATCATCGATCCGCACCACCATTTCTGGGACACGCCGCAACGCGGCCACTATCTGCTGCCCGAACTCCTGGCCGATATCGGCGGCGGGCACAACATCGTCTCGACCGTCTTCCTCGAATGCCGCGCGATGTACCGCAAGGACGGCCCGCGCGAGATGGCGGCCCTGGGCGAGGTCGAGTTCGTCAACGGCATCGCCGCGATGAGCGCCTCGGGCGGCTACGGCCCCTGCCGCGTCGCCGAGGCCATCGTCGGCGGCGGCGACCTCACCGTCGGCGCGCGCGTGCGCGAGCTGCTGGAAGCCGAGATCGCCGTCGCCGGCGGGCGTCTGCGCGGCCTTCGCCACGGCGTGGCGTGGGACGGCAACGAAGCGATCGGCAAATACGCCTCCCGCGTCGTGCCCCCGCATCTGGTGCTCGACCCGAAATTCCGCGAGGGCTTCGCCCAGCTGGCGCCGCTCGGCCTGAGTTTCGAGTCGTGGCAGTATCATCCGCAACTACCGGATGCGATCGACCTCGCGCGTGCCTTTCCGGGCACCACCATCATCCTCAATCATGTCGGCGGCGTGCTCGGCGTCGGGCCTTATAACGGGCACCGGCAGGAGGTTCTTGCCGGCTGGCGCAAGGACATTTTCGAACTCGCCAAATGCCCGAACGTCAATTGCAAACTCGGCGGTATCGGCATGGTCTCGTTCGGTTTCGACTTCCACGAGCGTGACGTTCCGCCGTCGTCCGAGGAGCTCGCCGCCGCGTGGCGGCAGTACGTCGAGCCCTGCATCGAGGCGTTCGGCGTCGACCGCTGCATGTTCGAAAGCAACTTTCCCGCCGGACAAGCAGTCGTGCGGCTACACCGAGCTGTGGAACGCGTTCAAGCGCATCACCGCCAACGCATCGGCCAGCCGAAAAGACCGCGCTGTACAGCGGCACCGCGGCGAAGGTGTATCGGTTGACCGTGCCCTGAACCGGGAGACATCGCGATGAGCCGGTTCGACAACTACGCGACGAAATACGCGTGCATCCACATGCGCCGCGAGAACGGCATCCTGGAGATGCGGTTCCACACCGACAACGGCCCGCTGCGCTGGGGCCTCGGTCCGCACGGCGAACTGCCCGACGCCTTCGCCGACGTCGCGCGCGACCGGGACAACCGGGTGGTGATCCTGACCGGCACCGGCGACGAATGGTCCGGCGTCCGCGCGACCCCGGGCCAGAGCGCGATCGGCCCGGGCCTGACCGTCCAACGCGTTCGACCGTGTGCACTGGGAAGGCCGCGCCTTGCTGATGAACCTGCTGAACATCGAGGTGCCGGTGATCTCGGCGATCAACGGCCCGGCGTGGCGGCACGGCGAAATTCCGCTGCTGTCGGACATCGTGCTCGCCGCGGATACGGCGGCGTTCCAGGACTCCGCGCATTTCCCGAACGGCCTGGTGCCCGGGCGACGGCATGCATATCGTCATGCCGCTGCTGCTGGGCCTGAACCGGGGCCGCTACTTCCTGCTCACCGGTCAGACGTTGTCGGCGCAGGAAGCGAAGGATCTCGGCCTGGTGGCGGAGATCCTGCCGCCCGACAAGGTCCTGGCACGCGCCTGGGAACATGCCGAAGCCCTGGCGGCGAAGCCCACCCTTCTGCTGCGCTATACGCGGTTGATGTTCACGGAATACCTGAAGAAGCGCATGCAGGATCTGCTTGGCTACGGGCTTGCGATGGAAGGCCTGGCGCTGATGGAACAGATCGATCCGCCGAAATAGAAAGGTCCCGCGCACATGGACATCTCCGGCAAGACCGCCATCGTCACCGGCGCCGCGTCCGGCATCGGCCTCGGCATTGCGACCGCGCTCGCCGAGGCCGGCGCCAACGTGGTCATGGCCGACATCCAGAAAGACGCGGTCGAGCAGGCCGCCCATGGCCTCTCCGGCACCAACAAGCGCGTCATGCCGGTGCGGATCGACGTGACGCAGGAGCAATCCGTCCTCGATGCCCTGGCCGAAGCCGAACGCAACTTCGGCAAACTCCACATCGCCTGCAACAACGCCGGCGTGCCGATGCACGGCACAAGGATGATCGACGTGCCGCCCGGCGACTGGGAATTCGTGATCGGCGTGAACATCTGGGGGATCATCCACGGCATCCGCCACTTCGTTCCCGCCATCCTCAGGCACGGCGAGGAAGGGCATGTCGTCAACACCGCCTCGGTCGCCGGCTTCCAGAACCGCCGCGGCACCAACCAGGGGCCGTATTCGATGAGCAAATACGCCGCCCTTTCACTGTCCGAAGCCTTGGAGCACGAACTGGAAGGCACCAATGTCGGCGTCTCGGTGCTATGCCCAGGTCCGATCAACACGAATATCGCGCGCGGCGCGCGCAATCGCCCGGACCACATGGGCGGGCCGCAAATCCGCGCCAATGACGAAGCGGTGCTGGCCGAACGCCTCGCCACCACGGGTCTCGATCCGAAGAAGGTGGGAGAGCGCGTGGTGGACGCGATCCGCACGAAGACGTTCTACGCCTTTGTCAGCGCCGTGCCCGCCGATGTCATCAAGGCCCGCCACCGTCGCATCGAGGAAGCCCTGAACAGCCCGTGGGTTACGCATTACTGACCCTACACCCGCCGCTCAGACGGGCATTGCTGCGACGATCTTGCTGATGGGCTGAGGTCGTCCGAACAGGTAGCCCTGCGCCGAGGAGCATCCCACGTTGCGGACGAGATCGAGCTGCTCCTGTGTCTCCACACCTTCCGCTGTCGTCGTCATGCCGAGCCGGGAGGCCAGGCTCACGATCGAGCTGACAATCGCTGCGCAATCGTCCCGCGTTGCCATTTCGCTGATGAACAGACGGTCGATCTTGATCTTGTCGAATGGGAAGCTTCTAAGGTAGCTGAGCGACGAGTAACCAGTTCCGAAATCGTCGAGTGCAATGCTAAGGCCGAGGCAATGCAACCGGACCAGAAGCGCGATGGTTAACACGCTGTTCTTCAAGAGTGCCGATTCTGTGATCTCGATCTCCAGCCTGGCGGGATCCAATCCGGACGCAGCGAGTGCCGAGCTGATGATTTCGATAATGCCGTCGTCCTCAAGTTGAATGGGCGACAGATTGACCGCGATTTTCACGTTGCCTAGAAACCGCACCGCGTCCGAACAGGCCTGATGAAAGAGCCATGCACCGATTGACTTTATTAGCCCCAGTTCCTCGGCCAATGGGATGAACTGACCTGGCGAAACAATCCCATGGGTAGGGTGTTTCCAGCGCAACAGGGCCTCGAACCCACAGAGCCGATTGCTATGCAGATCGAAGATTGGTTGATAATGAATTTCGAACTGTTCGCGCTCAACCGCGGCGCGCAGATCCACCTCACTCGTGAGGCGGGCATGCAGTCTGGCCTCCAACTCTGCCTCAAAGACGCAGTAGGTTCCCCGCCCCATTGCCTTGGCCTGGTACAGCGCCATATCGGCGTTCTTCAGCAGTGTATCGCCATCCATATCGGAGCCGGTCGCAATCGCGATGCCGATGCTGACACCTACTTCCGCCTGGCGCTGACCGATCTTGTACGGGGCACTGAGCGCATCGATCAGGCGCTGGGCCAGTTGGACCGCAGCGACCGGCAGCTCCGCTGAGAGGTGGAGGATTGCGAACTCGTCACCCCCGAGGCGGGCAACGATGTCGGATTCACGAACGCACGCCTGGAGCCGTCGCGCGGCAGCCTCAAGCAGCGCATCGCCCGCCGGGTGTCCAAGTGTGTCGTTCACGTACTTGAATTTGTCCAGATCGAGATACAACAGCGCCAGGCGCCGGTCGTCCTTCGTCAAATGGCACAGCACGTCGTCTATGCTGTTATGGAACAGTACCCGGTTCGGCAGTTGAGTGAGGGTATCATGGTGGGCCATGAAACGAATGCGCCCCTCGGTGCGCTGCTGTTCCGTGACGTCCTCGTAGGTTGCGACCCAGCCGCCATCGGACAAGGGACATTGGGATACAGCCAAAGCAATGCGGTCGTCGTCGATGGTGACAAACATGCCTGACCGCTGCGACGCCGCGAGTTCCTCCTGCTGTCGATAGATCTTCTGCACCGCGGAAGGACTGAGACCGCCGCCAGTCTCTATAGAGTGGAACAGCGCAGCCGTGGTTGTGCCCGGGGACGGATGCTCCGCGGTAATCCGGAATATATCGAGAAACCGATTGTTGCAGACGATCAGTCTGCGTTCGGAATCGACCATCAGAAGCCCTTGGGACATGTTGTTCAAGGCCGCGGTGAACAGCATGTTCTGCATGCGCAATGCGAAATCACGCTCGGTGAGCGCCACGTTCTGCAGCTGCACTTCCGCAACGGCCTGCCTGGCTCGTTCATTGGCGACCGCCAGATCCGACAGCGCCTCCTTGAGTGCTGTGATGTCGGTGCGAATACCGACCGTGCCGCCGCTCGGCGTGTGCCGCTCGGTTATCAGCACCCATCTGCCGTCCGGCAGCAGACGTTCAAGAGAGCCGTGATTGCCACGATGCCAGCTCGACTGTATCACGAACGAATTGTCTGATATCGTCGCCGGCCTGTGGATACTGACCCAGCTCTGCTCCTTCCCGGATGATATCCTCGAAGAGAGCGCCGGGTTTGATGAATGGAGCGCTGATGGAGTATAAATCGAGGTATCTCTGGTTGCAGGTAATCAGGCGATCCTGCTCGTCCCACATGACAAAGCCGTCGGACATCGATTCAATGGCGCTGTCCAGCGTGTCGCGCGACTTCATGCGCTCCGTCTCGACCCGCTCGCGCTCGCGCATTGCCGCATACAGCGCGACTGCAAGTGCCAGCACGAGCAGCCCCGCCATCGTGACGACGATGAGCAGGCGGTCGCGATCTCGCGCCCAGTCCGCCATGGCGGTCGACAAATCAAGGGTCAGGGTTACCTGAACGTCGGGGTAGAGCGTGTGCCGCGAGATCGCCACGGTGGCGGTGCGCATGATCTTAGGCGGGACGAGGAATGGGACGTTATCCGGCTTCAGATTGTTGACCGCCGGCACGAGCTGCTTGCCGATCTTCAGCTCATCGTGCGGCAGACTGGCGAGCAGCAGGCCATCCGGCCGTTCGATGTAGATGCGCAGACCGGGAATCTCGCCGACGGGAGATAGCAGGGTCGTAATGAACGCCATTGGTATTTCGGCTACCGCTTGCAGTTCGCCAACCCCAGGCAGAGCAATCGGCCGCGCGAGGAGCAAGGTCCAGTCTCCGGTGAGTGGGTTGCGTAGCGGACCCTGGACTGCAACGGTGCCAGGGTGTGGCGCTCCTTGCGGTGGCGGAATTGGCGGCGGCGGCTGGTTTCTTGGCCTCGGCCGCGCCGCGGCCCAGAGCGTACCATCGGGACGGATCAGCAGCAGATCGCGAAAGGCGAAGGTCTCGAAGTTGAATGAGCGCAGCAATCGCGTCGCTGACTGCTGATCGATCTCGCCGTTTTGGCCCGCGACGACCACGAAAAGTGCCGGCAGGCTGGCCAAAGCGCCATCCACCTGCAGGAGTTGACGGTTGATCGTGTTCTCCACCACCAGCGCGGCGTTCTGCAGCGTCGTGTCGACAGCGTGCAGCGCGGTCTGCCGTGTCCGTTCCAACAAGAGCGCGCTGCCGCCGATCAACGTCCCGAGTATGAGGCTCGCCCCTAGCGCGACGGTCAGCCGCATGCGCCGCGCGGACATGGTAAAGTGCGCCAAGGCGGGCGAGACAGAAAAATAACTGCCGAATATCGTTGTGATCATATTCTTATGGCGGTTTCATAACGCCGGTCTGATACGGATAAGGCGTTACAGCAGCCCGATGGTCGCTCAGGGTAGTGGGCATCAAGGTGGCAGAAGGAACCTGGACCAGCGGATCGCATTCCATGGCGCCGCGACCTGCAACGATGATTGCTTGCGTTCGGCGATTATTCGGGCGCTGCCGTTGAAAAAAGCCGGACGTGCGGTCGGCTAAAAAATGACGCATCGCTGCAATTGGTAAGCTTGAAGCTGTGCTGAAACCGATGAACTGCTGAGACATGGCCGTGGCACTTTGGAGCAGGCCGCACATAAGTTTCCTTTTGACATGTGCGGGGACTGGTTGTCGAGAACAATTTTGATGCTAATACATGATAAGTATGGCAAGGTGCGGCAGCAGGAACCTGACCTGCTACCGCCTCGGAATGAGCGAAACACGTTGCCAGGGCAGAGCACGCCCGTGATCAGTCAATCTGAGCATGACCGCCTTTGGCGCCGCCTCACCCAAGATGCACCCGCCCATTTGTGGTCATATAATTTGGCTTGCCGGTGCGCGAGCTGCCTGACCTGTCATCAGTGGTTCGGTAGGCGATCATTGATTCCACATCCGTTATCGAAACGGCTGGCATCTTTATATATAGTGGTTGGCGGCCCTGTCGCGGCCAACGGCAACGATCCCAGCATATCAGCAAAAAAGGCCTTTGGCACGTCATGATGTATTTGCGAACCGCTCACCTCGATGACGTATATCCGCAGGATATCGTCGTCCGCCGTCCATCCGCAGCAGACATCCCCGGACTCGCACTGATCCTCGCGGAGATGCAATGCCACTACGGCCGTCCAGTATCCGATACGGCGGCTACAGCAGCGGCGACCCTGGCCTGCAAGCCGCCGGCAGACCACTTCGACCCGCATGTTCTTGTTGCCCTGTTGGGCGAACAGCTCATTGCCTCTTTGATCATGAATGTGACATTCCCGGCGTTCGAATTGACCCGCTCGCTCTATATTCGTGACCTCTACGTGGCAAAGACCATGCGGCGGCGTGGCGTTGGACAGGCGCTCGTGAAGGCGGCAGCACGCCTCGCTCTCAGCGAGGGTTTCTCGGCGCTCGATTGGACAACCGACTCGGGGAATACCGCAGCGCGCGCGATGTACGAGGCATGCGGAGCGCAATCGCTGAGCCGAACTTATTATCGTCTGTTCGACAGCGCGCTCAAGTACGCCGCGGCCTGAAACGCCGCAAGCCGGTGTTACGAACAGTTGCCGGCGATGTCGTGTTCTCGGGCGTGGGTGGCGCCCGCTCTGTCGCGCCCGCAGGTCAATCCGGCGCGGCCTTGATGCCCAGCGCAGGCGCCAATTCGCGGTTCCACGTGGCAACGCACTCGGTGCCACAGCGCTGTATCCAGCCTGGCAGCACCGACTCGACCAACAAGCGCTTCCGCGTCGCCTCGTCCTGCGGCGTGACCGGCACGAGCACCATGTGGCCGGGACTATGTTCACCACCGCAGTCGGGAGCACCGATGTCACATGCCAGACCGACCGCGGTTTCACGATCGGCCGCGTCCCAGATCTCGCGTTCCAGACCAGCTATCGCCTTTCTCAGCGTCGCGCGCAGGTCTGGTCGCAGTGCCTCCCATACCGCGGCGTTCGCGCCGAAGAACGACAAGCCCCAGCTTATTGCCATTGGGTAAATATAGGACGTGACCTTGGGCAGGCCGATTTCATTGCCGCTCAATGTCCCGGTGATGGCGCAATCGACCACACCGGTCCGGACCGAGCTGACGATCTCGGCAAACGGCGTGAGCACCGGGATTGCCCCCAATGCGGCCATCATCTCGGATTGCCCGACGGATGAGGTGCGGATGCGCCGTCCGACCAGATCGCTCAAGCCGGTGAAGGGCTTGGCACAAAAGATGACCTGCGCTGGATAGGCGTAGACGGCGAGCAGTTCGATGCCGAACTTGGTCCGGAGTATCTTCTGCAGATGCGGCCGGTATAGCCCGACGGTTCGCCGCAAGGCCTGCATGTCGGGATTGAGCGCCGGAAGATCGACGGCATTGAGCTCGGGTTCGTCCCCCGAGACGACGGCAAGCAGGGCGGTTCCGAACGGCACGATGCCCAGCCGCATCAGCTGCAGCATTTCCTGACCGGGCAGGCCGCTGCGATCGAATGCATGGATTTCCGCCTGGATGCTGCCGTTCGAGAGCGCCTCGATGCGATGTTCCCAGAACGGTTTCTCCAGGCGCTCATACTGGCTGACGCCCGCGAGGCCACCAACGACCTTCAGCCGCACCGGCTCATCGGCACGGGCGACGAAGCCTGACATCAGGACCACCATCGCCAGCGCGCCTGCCGCGGCCAACCAACGGGGCCAGCCCACGAGGGTCATGATCCGGTCAAACTGCGCCACTTGATCCTTCGAAGCCTGCCAGTCCAGGGACATCGCCCGTTTGGCGTGCGAATTCGTCCGCAAGCCGAACATTAGACTATTTAATTCCGTCCGTCGATGTTATTTCTCCTTGCACATGGGAACTGTCCCATCCGGTGCGGTTGGGCTCGCACGGTGGGTCTCCTTCCGGAGAACGCCGATGTGACGGCTTGGAACAAGGCTGCGGGAAGATGACCGCGTTGGTGACAGGCTATCGGCCAGCCAAGGTGATCGGGATCGGCTGCCTTTTCGTCACCGCGCTTGGCTGGGGGCTCAATTGGCCCGCGACGAAATTCCTGCTGGAACAGTGTCCGCCGCTCACCGCGCGGGGCATGTCCGGCATCGTGGCCAGCCTGGCCCTGGCCGGACTTGCGGCATCGCGCGGTGAATCGCTGACGGTGCCGCATCACCTCTGGGGGCGGCTTATTTTGGCGGCGCTGCTCAACGTGAGCGCTTGGATGGGACTTACAACAGTGTCGCTGCTCTGGCTCAACGCCGGCGAAGCGGCAACGCTGGCCTATACGATGCCCGTTTGGACAGCCCTCCTCGCATGGCCCATACTGGGCGAGCAGCTCGTGCCGCGGAAAATCGCCGCCCTTTTGCTCGGCATCGGCGGTATTGTCGTCCTGGTCGGCGGAAATGGACTGAGCATCAGCGTGGCCAAGCTTCCGGGCGTGGTAATCGTACTGGCGGCGGCGCTGCTGTTCGCACTCGGCACGGTCCTTTCCAAGCGCTGGCGGATCGATATGTCCCCGATCGCTGCGACCGCATGGCAGGTCGGAATCGGATGCATACCGTTGCTCGGCGCAAGCGCCATCCTGGAGCATCCCCGTCTTTTCGAGATGCCCTGGTTCGGCTGGGCAGCCTTGACCTATACCGCGATCGTCTCGCTGGGGATCTGCTACCTGACCTGGTTTGCTGCATTGCGACGGGTGGAAGCGGGAACCGCGGCGATCGGCATGCTGTTGACGCCGATTGTCGGGGTGGTCGCTTCGGCGATCGCGCTCGGCGAGCCTTTTCTGCTTCCACAGGTCGCATCGCTCGCCATGGTCATAGCCGGTGTCACCCTCGCGGTGCGACAATGATGACGCCAATCGATCCGAACCGGATGATCTGGTGCACCTTGATGCTGGATGCCGTCGTGTAGCTTGAATCCACCCGCATGCGCACGAAAGGACTTTGTTCGTGCTCGGAAATGCGTTATCGCTTTTTTGACGGTGCTCAGGCAACACTCCGTTTCCGCACCATGGCAGCCTGACCAATCGAAAGACCTCCGCGCATGCTGTTCGCCGTTATCCGCCATGACAAGCCGAACTCCTTCGGATTAAGGCAATCCGCGCGACCAAAGCACCTTGTATACCTTGAAGCTGTCACGAGCTGTATCATGTCAGGCGGCGCGCTGCTGGATGACAACGGCCAGCAGAACGGTTCGATCCTGATCATTGACGTGGCGGATCGCGCCGCAGCGGAGGACTTCGCGGCCAGGGATCCCCTCGTCGAGGCAGGCTTGTTCGCGAGCACATATATCGGCGCTTTCAGACCTGTGTTTCTGGATGGTGCACGAATTTAGCGCGCCTCGAACCTGCTGGATGACCGCTCGTAATCATTCGTGTTGCGGGATGTCGGGCAGAGA
This sequence comes from uncultured Solirubrobacteraceae bacterium, assembly GCA_963781935.1. GTDB lineage: Bacteria > Actinomycetota > Thermoleophilia > Solirubrobacterales > Solirubrobacteraceae > F1-60-MAGs163. Next base: position 28,910 of record CAWAHX010000003.1, on the reverse strand, counting down.
AGTCTCATTCCGGCATGTCGCCGGAAGCTGGCTGGCATCTGTCCTCATGGGGCTTTACCAAGCCTGGATGAAACAGCAACCTGGAGCGGAAAAGTCGCGGCACGCCCGGTTGCGGCATTGCGGGAGTTCGATCACCATCCGCTACGACAGGTTGTAGCCGCCGCGGCTCGGAAAGTTCTCGGGCGTATATCGACTCCGCCACCACGCTGTGCGAGTACTGCCAGCGGCCCATGCGGTTGCCTGTTCCCTCGCTCGTAAACCGTCATGGCCGGGCTTGTTTTGGGCATCCCTGCCACCACCGGTGCGGCGACGGATGGCCGGGACTGATCCCCGGAACAGGTCCGCGGATGGCCATGACGGCAGGACCGAGCGGCGACCGAGGGTCAATGGTTCGGGCCGCTGTTTACACCTAGGATTCCGCGCCGGATGGCGCACTGCGTTCATTCTGCACATGTCAGCAGCTCTGCGAGACGTCCATGCGAACGGTCAATGTTCTCAATATCCAGCCCATCGGCGCCGCTGACCTTTCCAGGATCGAGGCGGTCGATCCGGCGGTCCGATTGATCAACGCCGGAGGCTGGTTCGACGGCGAGATCCGCGACACCTGGTCTGCCTACGCCGCTGCACGCTACCTCCGGCCCGGCGCCAACGGCGCGGGCACGCGCGAGGAACGCGACCGCCTGCTCGCCGAAGCGGACGTGATCCTCGGCGGCTGGCCGTTCCCGCTCGACCTGCGAGCCCGCTCACCGCGGCTGACATGGTTTCATCAGCGCCCCGCGGGCGCCAGCAACCTGCGCCTTGGCGATCTGTGGGGCAGCGATGTCACGGTGACGACATCCCGCGGGGCGGGCAACACGCTGGCCATGGCGGAATACGCGGTGGCAGGCATCCTGCATTTCGCCAAGGGCCTCGACCGCGCGGCGGCCGATAGGGCGGCGGGGACATTCGACCATCGCGCCTACCGGCCACTGCTGTTGGAAGGCAAGACCACGTGCGTGGTCGGCGCCGGCGGGATCGGACGCGACGTCGGCCGGCTTGCCGCCGCGCTGGGCATGCGCGTGATCGGGACCAGGCGCCGGCCGGAGCCGGCGGCGCCACTGCCGCCGGGCTTCGCGCAGCTCGGCGGCGCCGATGATCTCGACCGGTTCCTGGCCGAGAGCGATTTCGTGGTGATCTGCTGCCAGTGGACGCCGGAGACCACCAATCTGGTCAACGCCGATCGGCTGGCCGCGATGAAGCCCGGGACCGTGCTGGTCAACGTCGCCCGCGGCGAGATCGTCGACGAAGCGGCACTGGCCGATGCGCTGCGGCGCGGCCATCTGCGGGGGGTGGTGCTGGATGTCTATAACGGCGAATTCGAACGCCTGCCGCCTGAGGCGCTTTGGCGCGATCCCCGGGTGCTGATCACGCCGCATGTCTCCGGCGCCAGCGATCAGAACAGGCACGGCGCCATCGATGTGTTCTGCGACAACCTGCGCGCCTGGCTCGACGGCGCGCCGCTGCAGAACGTGATCGATTGGCAGCGCGGCTATTGACTGCCGCGCCATTGCCCGCGACGGCTATCTTTTCTGGGTCGGCACCGGGATGCCGGGCACCTTCACGTTGACGGCGCTCAACTGGTTCCGGCTGGTGAAGTACAGGACTTTCCAGTCATCGCCACCGAAAGCCATGTTGGTGGTGGCAGGTGCGCCGTGCACGATCCGGCCCAGCTTCTTTCCCTTCGGATCCATGACCCAAATCCCGCCGGCTCCGCCGCAATAGACATTGCCCTCGGTGTCCACCTTCATGCCATCGGGCACACCGGACTCGTCGCCGCGCAGGTCGGCAAAGACGCGGTCGGTCTGCCGCGCGAGCGTGCCGTTGGGCATCATGTCAAATGCCCGGATGTGCCCGCGGCGTGAATCGTTGATGTAGAGGACGCTTTCGTCCGGCGAGAATGCGAGGCCGTTGGGTATGACAAAATCCCCGATCAGCAGGGTCATCGTGCCAAGATCCGGCGTGACGCGGAACACGCCGGAAAATGTCTGGTCCCACTGCTCGGGCGGCGCCGGATTGGTCCACGGGTCGGTGAAGTAGATACAGCCGTCGGATTTTACCACGACGTCGTTGGGCCGGTTGAGCTGGCGCCCCTGGAAGCTGTTCGCGATCACCGTGATGCTGCCATCGAGTTCCTGCCGGGTGACGCGGCGCGAGTCATGCTCGCAGGCGACCAACCTGCCCTGCAGGTCTCTGGTCAGCCCATTGGCCCGGTTCGTCGGTTCTTGGAACAGCGACACGCCGCTGCCGGGCACATATTTCATGCGCTTGTTGTTGTGAATGTCGCTGAACAGCAGGTAGCGGCCTTCCTTCCACCAGAGCGGCCCTTCCGCCGGGCCCAACGGACCGCCGAATCCATTGGCCAGTTCCTGGATCGGTTCCGACAGTGAGATGACCTTTTCCAGCTCCGGAGCCAACTGCTCGATGCGCTTTGACGATTGCGCGTGACTGCCCCCGGACATGGCAACGCCTCCTATTGCAACACCCATCCCCAACGCGTGTCGGCGTGAGATGCCGCTCAGTGCGCTCATGGTGCCCCCTTCCCGGAAGCGTATAGCCGCCAACGAAGAGCCTAAGCCGACATTCCCCGGATAGCCGCCGGAGCGACCATCGCCATGCAGGGTAGGCACGACAAAACCAGGCAGGCAAGTGCATAAGCCGCCGCGCGGCGGCCGCACATTCGGAAAACTGGCAATAGCGAATCGGGAAGGCCGCGGCATGGACGGAGGAGCGAGGCCGGATGCCGGGCCCCGGCGCTCACTCAATCCGCCTGGTCTATTCGCGTCTCAGCTAAAGCGCGGGATCACCCGATCCACGGCGCGCACAAGTGCCGCCGGGCTCAGCAACGCGGGGCTCATGGCCCAGCGGTGCATCGGCTCATTGGCGATCCGTACGGTGCCGATGTGCTGCTCCGGGTCTGCGTCCACGACCGGATCGATATCGACAAAACCGAGGCGGTGGCGAACCAGTTCGATATCATCCTTCTTGCCCGTGAGGAACATCCAGCCGGGCCCGGCGCCATAGGTCTTGGCGTAGGCGGCCATAACCTCGGGCGTATCGTGCTCCGGCTGCAGCGAGATCGAAACCATGCGGATTTCATCACCGACGCGTGCGCCGAGCAGTTCCTGCACGCGGGCGAGGTTCTCGGTCATCAGCGGGCAGATCGCATCGCAGTCGGTGTAAAAGAAATTGATGAGGAGGATCTTGCCCTTCATCACGTCATCATATAACCGCAACGTCCGCCAATATGGGTCTTCACCTCGACATTGGTGAACCACTCCGCGCCGTCCTGGGGGAGGCTCTCTGCCTTGCCTGACGACGCCAGGGCGAACGGCGCAAGAGCGGCCGCCGCGGCTCCGACAAAGAACATTCGCCTGTCCATGATCCTGTTCTACAGTCGGGATGCAGCTTGAGATAGGTCTCTGCCATGACGAGTTCGTAGAACTTCGTTTCGCCGAACTTGTCGGTGTAGCTGCCGTCGCCGTTGGCCTTGAAGAACTGATGCGGGATCCGCCTGGTCGCTCCGTCGATCGGGGTGGTGCCATCGGGCGCCCGCCCGACATGTCCTGGGGCTTCACCGGCTTCTTCACCGTGAGCAGCGGCATGGGCTGCACCCAGGGGCGTGCCGGCGGGCTTGCCGGAACCCTGGCGAGGGTCGCATCGGAATCGGTGAGAATGGGGACGGCTTGCCCGTAGGCGCGAGAACTGAGACCCGCCTTCGCGATGAGGGCACCGCCCGCGGTCAGCAGCCCCAGGCGGATCATCTCGCGCCGGTCCAGCTTGACCTTGACGATTTCCTGCCGGTTCCGTTGCGCTGTCAGCGCCAAATTGTCTTTCCAACTCGTCATCATACACTCCTGTTGAGCATTGTTAGGTCGATATCGAAGCGCATGGTAGTTATCAATACATAACGAAATGGGCAGACGCGGCACGAACCCTGCGGAGATGCAGGAAGCAACCTTTACGCGGGGGAAAACGGACCGCGCGTCTCGGGGAGCGCAGAAGTTCTATATCCTTCTACATAAACGGCAGATTTTTTTCTCCGCGGATTGCCAACGAGTTGCCGGGAAGGACGCCTGACATTCTCGCGAAATCGCAAATCTATATTGCCATCGCAGCATATTGCCATACCGCAACAAGAGTGTGTCTGGATGTCGGTTACGACAGCGGATCAAAGATTGCTCGTATCGATCTCCGTTATATTCTAATCCGGATTGAAATGGCGGGAGACGCGTTTGGCCGTGGCGCCGTTGTTGGACCAATTGGGTTCGGCGTCAGGTCTCGCCTGCACACAATCGGCGATACGCTGCACCCCGCGTGATTGGCCAGCCGCCGGCGCCATCCGTATAGTCTGCGCCGATGCAGACCGCGTTTCAGCGTGGCGGGAGGAAGCCATGGCGACCGTCCAGGAGCAATCCATCACGCGCAAGGTTGCGCGGCGGCTGGCGCCTTTCCTCGGCGGGCTGGCCTATTTCTTCAACGCGCCCGATCGGTTCAATATCCCGATCGCTGCGTTGACCCTGAACAAGGCGGCCGGCCTGTCCGCCATGACCTGCGGCCTCGGTGTCGGCGCGTTCTTCTGGAGCTATGTGCTGTTTCGGCTCGCCGCCAACGCCGTGCCGACCCGCCTTGGGCGCCCGACGCTGGCTGGCGCTCATCATGGTGATGTGGGGCGCCCGCTTGGCCACGACAGACGGCGTAACAAGCATCGAACACGACGGGACCTAACCGACAGGCAGTTGCAAAGGATTCGAGACGATGAAGGCGGTGTTGCTGACGAAGCATGGCGGACCGGAGATGCTGCACTACAGCGAGGCGCCGGATCCGATCGCTGGCCCGGGCGAGGTCCTCGTCGACGTCCATGCCGCGAGCCTCAACGCCGCTGATTACAAGGTGCGGCTGGGGGGCAGCGGCTATGCCGTCAAATTTCCGCATATCCTGGGCCGCGATTTTTCCGGTGTCGTGGGCGCAGTTGGTGCGGGTGTGACCGACTTTGTTGTCGGCGATGCGGTGTTCGGTGTCACCGATCAAGGGATCGAAGGCGCCTACGCCGAAAAGATCGCGATCAAGGCTGCGATCATCGCCAGGAAACCAGATCGCCTTGGTCACGCCGAGGCAGCCGCCATGGGGCTGACCAGTCTCACCGCGCTGTGGGCCATCGAGGATACGGCGCAGGTCAAAGCCGGCGAGACCGTTCTGATCCAGGGCGGCGCGGGCGGCGTCGCCGGCTTCGCCATCCAGCTCGCCAAGCACCTCGGCGCGACAGTGATCACCACAGCCAGCGCCACAAACCATGACTACGTGCGTTATCTCGGTGCAGATCAGGTGATCGACTACAACGTCGAGGATTTCAGCAAGGCGATTGGCAATTGCGATGTCGTGTTCGATACGGTGGGCGGCGACGTTCGCGCCCGTTCCTACGACGTGCTGAAGCCGGGAGGACGGCTGGTCTGGATCGCACCCGCACCACAGGGTTTTCAGCCGACGCGCAACGATGTGCAGACCCTGCGCCCGAATGTCGCACGCGATCGCGCACATCTGGAGCGGATGCTGTCGCTGCTCGAACTCGGTGCAGTCTCGCCGCCTGCCATCACGCGCTACAAACTCAGCGAAGCAGCGGACGCTCATCGGGTCCTCGAGGGGCGTCATCTGCGAGGCAAGCTGGTGCTGGAGGTTCGCTGAGCACCACTTTGGAATTGAGTCCCACGATCGCCATGGTGATCTGCGGTTGCGCTACGGTCGGACTGGTACTTGGGCGATGCTGCATTCCAGTCTCAGAGTGTTGGCCGCATTCGAGCTGGCGGCCACAGGCTTTCATGGTATGAAGTCGCCGCGTGGGTGACGCGGTGTCGTCGGCGCGTGTTCACATTCTTCCGCAGACCAAGGACCGGTAATGCGATGCCCGTTGCTGATCGTCGTCGGGTTGACTGTTGTTCTGGTATCGTCGCAGAGCAATGCGACCCAGGTCAGCGCACCACCGCTGTCTGAGGCGCAGCAGAGCGACCTGTGCTCGTCTGCCGTGCAGAAGGCTGAACAGCAGTACGGAACGCCTCCGGGTCTGCTGAACTCGATAGCCAAGGCAGAGAGCGGTCGACGGATACAAGGAGCGACGACATTGCAGCCCTGGCCGTGGACGCTCAACGCTGACGGACAGGGGTTGTTCTTCGCAACCAAGGAGCAGGCTGTCGCCGGGACGCTCAAGGCGCTGACGCATGGCAGCAGCTATACCGACGTCGGCTGCATGCAGGTGGACCTGCAGTTCCATCCGAAGGCCTTCCGCTCGCTGGAGGAGGCGTTGGATCCTGTGGCCAATGCCGACTACGCCGCCCGCTTCCTGCTCAGCCTGTATGAGGTAACCGGCGGCAACTGGTTCGCCGCGGTCGGATATTATCATTCCCGCTCGCCGGAGCTTGCTCGTCTGTATCGCGAGCACGTTACGGCCGTCGGTCTTGGCATATCGCCCGGAAGGCCGGGCAGGCTTCGCCTTGCGCTGTCCGGCGGCGGAACCATCGCCATCAATGTGAACCGACAGCCTTCACGCGGGCATCGACAAATGAGCGCCTGTCAGGTGGCCACCATCCTCGGCCCATATCTCCGGTCCTCCGCCCGTGCCAAGGCATGCACAGCGTCACCGTGATTGACTCCGCCCCGACCGCTGCCTAGAGGGAAGTCACCGACATCATTGCCTGTTTGGCGCCAGCCTGCAGCGATCGGAGGAACATCCCAATGAACGACACCGTCGTCAGCCAATCGGGCGAGCGCCAGGCCTTCTACGATCAGATCGGCGAACACTCGCTTGCGCCGTTGTGGGAACGTCTGCATTCGATGGTGACGCGGGCGCCGGTGACGCCGGCGCTGCCGGCCAGGTGGGACTACGACGAGGTCGTGCGGCCGTTCCTGATGCAGGCCGGCGGGCTGATCACGGCGAAGGAGGCCGAACGGCGCGTGCTGATCCTGGAGAACCCCGGACTTCGCGGCCAGACATCGATCACGCATTCGCTGTTCGCCGGGTTGCAACTGATCATGCCGGGCGAAGTGGCGCCGGCGCACCGTCACACGCAGTCCGCGCTGCGGTTCATCATCGAAGGCCATGGCGCCTACACGGCCGTCGAGGGTGAGCGCACGATGATGGAGCCGGGCGATTTCGTCATCACGCCGAGCTGGACTTGGCACGACCACGGCAATGACACGGATCAGCCGATGGTGTGGCTCGACGGGTTGGACATCCCGATCGTCCGCCTGTTCGATGCAAGCTTCGCGGAACCGGCAAATGCCGACAGCCAGTCGGTGACGCGCCCGGTAGGCGACAGTCTCGCGCGGTATGGCGCGAACATGCTGCCGGTGGACTGGCACCCGACGGTGAAGAGCTCGCCGGTGTTCAATTATCCTTACGTTCGTTCGCGCGAGGCGCTGGCAACGCTCGCACGCAACGGCGATCCGGATGCCTGCCACGGGCACAAGCTGCGTTACGTGAACCCGGCGTCCGGCGAGTCGGCAATGCCGACGATCGGCGCGTTCATGCAGTTGCTGCCTTCAGGGTTCGGCGGTGCGCCGTATCGCTCGACCGACGGCACGGTATTTGTCGCGGTGGAAGGCGAAGGCGAGACTGTGATCGGCGACACGACGTTCCGCTGGAAGCCGCGCGACATCTTCGTCGTGCCCGCCTGGCACTGGCATCGCCATCGCACGAACAGCGAGGCTGTGTTGTTCAGCTTCTCCGATCGGCCGGTGCAAGAGAAGCTCAGCCTGTGGCGCGAAGAGCGCGGCGGCTGAACTCACCCGAATTACATGCAAAGTACCCCTCTCCCGCTCTGCGGGAGAGGTCGGAGCGAAGCGACGGGAGAGGGTTGCTGCACGCCGCACCCTCTCCCACTTCGTGCTCCCTCCGTTACCCCTCCGAGCTCTGATCGAGATTCACCGCCACAAATGCCGCCTCGCCGTTGCGGATGATGCGCAGTGCGACCGCGTGGTCCTTGGCCGCGCTGCGGATCGCGCTTGCCGCCTCGGACGGCGATGCCACCTTCTTGCCGCCGACGCCAACGATCACGTCGCCCGCCTCCAGCCCGGCCTGATCGGCCGGCGAACCCGGCTCGACCTGGCGCACGACCACGCCGCGCGTGCCATCCGGCACGTTGAGCTGGTTGCTGAGATCCGGTGACAGAGGCGCCAAGGCAACGCCGATCCGTCCCTTCGACTGCTGCCCGTGCTCGTTGCCGGCCACCTGCTCGTTCGGCAGCTGGCCAACCTTCACGTCTACCGTCTTGCTCTCGCCTTCGTGCAGCACCTGCAGCTTGGCTTCATCGTCCGGCTGCACTGCCGCGATATCCAGCGCGAGATCGCGCGGGTTCGTCACTGCCTGGCCGTTCACCGCAGTGATGACATCGCCCGGCTCCAGCCCGGCGCGAGCGGCCGGCGTGTCGGTCTGAACGCCGGCGATCAACGCGCCGGAATTCTGCGACAGATGCATGGCCTTCGCCATCGCGTCGCTGACCTGCTGCGCCTCGACGCCGATATAGCCGCGCGTGACATGCCCGGTCTTTTCGAGCTGCGCCACCACCGTCCTGATCATGTCGGACGGAATGGCGAAGCCGATGCCGATCGAGCCGCCTGACGGCGACAGGATCGCCGTGTTCATGCCGATGACCTTGCCGTCCTGGGTAAACAGCGGACCACCGGAGTTGCCCTGGTTGATCGGCGCGTCGATCTGGATGAAATGGTCGTAGGGACCGGCGCCGATGTCTCGACCGCTGGCCGACACGATGCCGGCAGTGACCGTGCCGCCGAGGCCGAACGGATTGCCCATCGCCACGACCCACTGGCCAGGCTTCACGCTCGCCGAGTTGCCGAGCTGAATATAGGGGAGCTGGCGGTGCGCATCGATCTTCAGCACTGCGATGTCGGTGCGCGAATCGTGACCGATCACCTTCGCCGGAACCACGGTGCCATCGTCCAGCGTGACCGCTACGGTCTTCGCGTTCTTCACCACATGGTTGTTGGTGACGATCGTCCCATTGGCATCGACGATGAAGCCGGAGCCGCGCGCCTCGACTGCGTGCATCTGTGGTCCCATCTGCGGCCCCATGCCGCCGAACGGGAACTGCCGGAACTGACGCGGCACCTGCTGCTGGTCCTCGTCCTCGTCCGCGGCCGGACCGGCCTGCATCTTGCTGGTGATCGAGACCACCGCCGGCTTCACCTGGGTCACGAGGTCGGTGAAGTCCGGCAGCGTGTGGCTCATGCCGCTGCCGGGCGGGTTGACCGGTGCGCCAGGCGTCGCGTCGCCGGTCGGGTCGGTGGCGGCAACGCCGGACTGGACGACGGCGAAGCCGCCCAGCGCGGTGCCGCCCAGCAGCACGGCGGCAAGCGCCACGCGCCGCCATGGAGTGGGCGCGTTGGGGGGCCGGGTCGAATTGGTCATGGTTCCTCCTGAGGGAAACGGATCTTCGTATCCGAAGCGGCAGGCCGAATGGCGCCGCCGACATCGACACAATGCAGGCGTGCAGATGACCGTTCCCGTGCTGGAGCGATTAAACCACCGTCATGTCGATTAAACTCTTGTCATGCACCCGGTCAGTTGGTCCGGACGTTTGGACAACGGAAATCCTGCAGCAAGGCAGGCGCAAATGGATTGGCCGGGGACTGGACCCGAATTTCGAACCCGGCCTGACGATCGCCTGACTGGAATGTAAGGTTATATCGCTCGGGTGCCGCAGCCTGCTGCTGCATTCGCCCCCGGCCGAACAGGCGAAACATCGACCAAGGTCCGCTGTCCTGCACGACCCCCGCACGGCCGGCGGGCGGCGGATCGAATACCAAACGCGCAGTCTGCTGCGGGTTGGGACTCGGCCACGTCACCTGGGTGGAGCGTGGGGCACCGCGGGAAAAGACGATGGCGACGCCGTCAAGGTCGAGCAGCACCTGTCTGGTCGCTGCATCCGCGCTCAAAGGCGTGATATCGAGACGAACGGATGGCGTTGTGCCGCCATCGGCGAAGAACACGTCGCGGATGACCGCGGCGCGTTGAAACTGCGCAAGGTCAGCGGCCGATACCGGCGCCGATGCTGCGTCAGCGGATTGCGCGCGCCATGTCTTGCCGGACATATCGACATAGGGGCGCAGCAGCGTGTTCACAAAGCCATCGAACAAACCTCCGGGCGCGAACAGCCGTGTGAAGTCCGCGATCGAGGCATCGTCGGCGGCACCTGGCACGAATGGATAATGTCCATTGACCACCATCGGGCAGAGTTCCGCCGGGCCGCCGCTGGCATTGAAAATGGTCGCCAGCTGCTGACGCGGATTGCCGCTGCGCAGCGCACTTCCGCTAGCCGCGATTTCACTTAGCCAGCGCGCGAGCGGCTGCGGTTGTCGCACCGCTTCCGCCCGCAAGGCAAGCGCAGGATCGAAGCCGCCGGGAGCCGCAGGCGACGTTCCACTGGTGACAAGAGTTCGCGGCCAGCTTCGCGAGATATTGCTGCATGTCCCCGACCGATCGCAGCACCTGATCGATCGGTGCTCCCGGACCATCGCCGATCAGATCGCGCAGCGCCTTGTAGCGTTCGTCGATCTCGTGGCCAGGCAGCATCGGATCTGACGAAGCGGTGCGCTGGGGAGTTCCAAGCATCTGCTGAAGCTGCGGATCCGCGCTACCGGCATTTGCCGCCGTCGGCGTACCGGCTGACGGCGTCGGCGGAACGGACAGGGTCAACTGATGGGCGATGGAAGCGAGCAAGCCACGCATGGGCGATTGCGGCGATGCCAGAATGTAGAGATCCTGCGCAGCCTGCGATAAACTTCGGAGCTGTACGACATTCAGGTCGGCCAACATCAGATCCCAGGCCGGAGCGTAGTCGGCCTCGTACAACGCGATGACGTCCCGCTCCAGTGCGCGCATCTGCGGACCATTCGGATCGAACTCGATGCGCTCACCCAGAACCCAGCTCTCCGCGATCACGCTCTTCGCGGCGACGCTGAAGGAAGGCAGCAGCACTTTGTGAAATCCGTCGATCGTGAAGAAGCCTGGGATGCCATCGCTGAGCCGCTTGCCCGAAGCACGGACAAACAGTCCCACGCCCGCCGGCCCGAGTGCGTCGGCTGGCCGCCAGGGGGGGATGCGCTGTGCCGCCGCGGACGGCCGGATACGCGAGTAAACGCGCTGCGCCATCGGCACCGATGCAAATCTGCCGCGCGCCTGCGCCACCAGTTCCCCATCGAGTTGCACCTGTGGCAATGGCTCCGCGAGCAGTGCATCGAGATGTTGCAGCAGCAAGTCGCGCAATGTTGCATATCCAACTCCGGGATACGCCGACTGCCAGTCCAGCTTCATCCACTCATGCACGAGCGAAGCGTCGAGCGGGCCCGCATTGCCCAGCATGAGATAGATGCGCGTTGCCTCGTAGAGAAAATCAGGTCGGCCCAGGTTGCCACGAAGCTGCGCTTCCAGTCGCCATATCAGCCGAGGCAGGAGGGCCCATTCGAGCGCATGGCGGTACAGGGCACGCACGGAGGCGGCGAGCTTGTCGTGCTGCGACAGCCCGAGCATCAGCCACGGCCATCGCTCCTCCGTGCCGGCACCCGCGCCGTGCGGCAGGGCACGTGCCTGGTCCAGCAGCGGCGCCAGCCGCAGCAGATCGTCATCGGCAACCGGATCCAGCGGCAGCGTCTGCGCGGTCTGTTCGTAGCCCGCGAGCGCGAACTTCACGCTGTCGATCTCTCGCTGACCGGCCACGCGGATCTGCCAGAGCAGACCGGCCATTGCCAGCACCAACAGCACCGCGGCAGCAAATCCGGCCGCACGTACCGCGAAACGACGTCGCGCGGCGGCCGGCCCGTGCGAGACCAGCATGGCCTCGCCGAAGATCACCTCCTTCAAAAGCCGTTCCAGAAAATAGCTGCGTCCCTGCCGAGGCTGCAGAACTCGGTGCCCTGGTCTGATCCAACCCGAATGCGCGTGCCATGGCTCCGGTGAGCCGATCGATCGGCGTTCCCTCCTGCGTCCCCGATGCCATGTAGATTCCGCGCAGCAGCGGCGCCGGGTCGGATCGCGTGCCACCGAACGCGGCCTGCAGGAATTCCATCAGCGGCTGTTCGAGGCTCGCGATCTGGCCAGGAAACATCGCAATGCGCGCACGCCTGTCCGGGTTCAGCTCGGCCTGCATCCGGTCGAACAGCCGCGTGTTCAGCCGTTCCACCAACGCGCGGAGTTCTCCGGCGAACGACGCAAAAGGGCCGTTCTCATCGGCTGCTGGCTCGAACGTCGTGCCCCAAACCTGCGCGCGACGTTCGCGATCGAGATCGTCGAAGAACTCGCTGAATCCGGCGATCAGATCCGCCTTGGTGAACAGGACGTAGACCGGCATGTGGACACCGAGACGGGTCTCCAGTTCCTTGATGCGGCGGCGGATCGCCGCTGCATGCGCCTGGCGTTCGGCCGCGGGCGCCTGTGCGATGTCGCTGAGCGGAAACGCGATGATGAGGCCGTTCAGCGGCTGACGCGGCCTGGTCTGCTTCAGCAGGTCCAGGAACGCATCCCATCCGGCGCGGTCGACCGCCGCATTTGAATCCTGCGTGGTGTAGCGTCCCGCCGTGTCGATCAGCACGGCGTCCTCGGTAAACCACCAGTCGCAGAGCCGCGTGCCGCCCACGCCCGCAACCGCACCCTGCCCCATCTGCTCTGCCAACGGGAATCGCAACCCGGAATTCAGCAGCGCCGTCGTTTTGCCTGCACCAGGCGGCCCGATGATGGCATACCATGGCTGTTCATAGAGGTAACCGCGGCTGCGCAGCGTCTTCTTCAGCAGGTCCAGGGCCGTCTTCAGCCGGTCCCGCAGTGCGTCCGCTTCCTCGCTCGCTTCAGTGACGCCGCTTGCCGCGACACCGCTCGCCAATGCCGCATCGCGTCGCCGGCGCACCACGTCCAACAGAAGATTGGCGCCGCCCCAGATCAGCAGCATCAGCAGAATGACCACGAGCCGCATGGCCCGGTCTTCGAACTGCGGCAGCAGCGGCGCGAAGAACCACACCAGGCCGGCGAACAAGGCCGTTCCAACGAAGCTGATGAACCAGCGCGACATCAGGACCTCGAGCGCGGGCGTCACTGCCGTCTAGCCCCGGCGGTGCAACACGATCTCGATCCGTCGGTTCAGTTCCCGTCCTTCGGCTGTCGTATTGGCGTCGATGGGGTCGGCATCGGCGCGGCCTTCCGCTGTCACGCGCATCGCATCGCCGACGTTGCGCACGATGACTTCGCGCACCGCCTGCGCGCGAGCGGCGGAAAGCTGGAAGTTGGACGGGAACTGCACCGTGCGGATCGGCTGGTTGTCGGTATAGGCGAGCACCGTCAGCGATCCCGTCTCGTCGTTCAGCGCCGCAGCGATCCGCTCCAGCAGAGGCACCGCGCCTGGCTGCACGACCGCGCTGCCGGATGCGAACATCGCACGACTGGCGATGCGCACGATCGGCGTTGCCTCGGTTCCCAGCACGCTGACAAGACCCCTGTCGATTTCCGGTTTCAGTATGCTGCGAAGCTTGTCGACAATGTCGGCCCCGGCCGGAGCAGGCGGCGGTGGCAGCGGCTGGACAATCGCGGCACGCGTGACCTGCGGCATGCGCGAGGGTGGCGCAGCGAGCACCTCCGCGTGCACGATGTCGGACTCGGCATTCAGGCCGGTCGAAACCCAGAAGAACAGCGCGCCGCATGTTGCCACCGCGGCGGCGGTGGCGACCCAGACCGGCAGCCTGCCCCGGGAAGACCGATAGGGCGCGGAAATCCCCTGCCAGCGCCGCGACAACTCCCGCCGGGCGGGCTGTCGCTGGACCGCGATGATGGCGTGCGTCTCGGCACGCAGCCTGTCGAACGCGCCGGCATCGCCCTGGGATTGCCGGTAGCGCCCCATGAAGCCGAGCGACAGGCACAGATACATCAGCTCGATTGCCGGCAGGAACCTGTCGGGATCCCTTTGCATCTGCCAGAGCTGATCGAAGAACGCATCGGCGCCGCGAACGCCATGGTGGAACGTCGCCACCAACGACTGCGACGCCCAGAAGCCGGTGGCACCCCACGGCGTGTTGAGCACGATATCATCGATGCTGGCACACAGTGCGTAATGCGCCGGACGCAACAGCTCCATCGCGATGCCGAGATCGCGTGCCCGTCGTTCGAAGTCGCGCAGCTCGCGTGTGGCGCGTGCGTGGAGTTCCTTCGGATCCACCTGCTGACGCGTGCTGCGCAGGCGGACGAGCAGCTGCAGCAGCGGCGCTGCCGCGGCACTCAACGGCGAAACGCTGATCGCCGGCGTCGTGCTCGCCTCCGGGCGAGGAACCGGCTCCGGCGGCGCGCGGGTTGGGGCCGCTACAGGCGACGGTGGCAGTGTGCGACGTCCGCCCGGTGTGGGACGGATCACCGTCCGGTCGTCGTCGGGCTCCGAGAACGGGTTGTCGCTCACTGCCCCTTCCCTCCCCATGACCGGCGCGGGGTTCTGCGGTGATGCAAGCCGGTCGCTATCGATCGTATTTGTTCAGGCCGTAGTTCTGCATCACCCATTTCAGCGTAAAGCCATAGTTAGGGTCCGTCGCGTATGTCCCGGTCAACGCATCGGCGAACGCCTCGGGGTTGTTCGCCTGCTTCATCGCATCCTTGTAAACGGCGGCGGTGGCGAGCAGGCGACCATGTTCATCAAATGCTTGCGATAGAGATTCGAATACCCGGAATCGCGCTGGCTGCGTGATGTTTTCGCCGTTGATCACCTCTCGAGTCGGGCTGACCACGGCTGGCTGGGTGCCGGTCGCCTTTATGCCGAACGGGTTGTTGCTGCCAGGCGGCATGGCCCCGCCCCAGGCACTTTCGACGGCCCACTGAGCGACCGTGACCGACGCGGGCACGGACCACCGCTGGCGCGATGCGATGGCGGCATCGATCACGTCGCGCGGTATCTCGCCGAACCGCCCGACCGAGGGTGGCGCCAGGTTATCGACCAGTGGACGGGCCGCCAGGGAATAGTAGGTGGGGCTTCCCGGATCGACGCGTCCGGATGGCGGGGTCATCTGCATCACCACGGCCTGGTATGCCTCGATCGCCAGGGTGGTGCCGATGTCGGGTACTCCTGTGACCGCGACCGGCGAGTGCGGCTTGGGAAGCCTGTCGTTCAGCAACGATTGGATGACGAACACGTCGCCCGCAACGTTCGCGCCGCCGCGGCCGACCGAGGTGAAGATCGGCGGAGCGATACGACCCATCTCGTCGACGCTCAGCACGGTAGGTGACGGAACAAGCCCCACGCCTACCTCAGGGAGGAATGTAGCGGCGTCATTGTGCATAGTTGGTTCGATGCGTCAAAATCCCTGTGCGGAGTACCGGCGCGGCGTCCAATGGCCCGGTTCGAGCACCGACGATCTTTGCATGGGATGGCGCCCCCGCTTTCGCGTGAATCCTTATGCGCCACCGATAATGGGTCGCCGCGAATTAACTGCGTCAATTGCAGCCGGCCCTTCGCTCTTGTCGTCATCCCCGCGAAGGCGGGGACCCAGTTGCCGCCTAGGTCCCCGCTTTCGCGGGGATGACGAAAAGGGGCAGTGTCCCGCGACACCTGATTCAATTAATTCGCGGCGAGCCCTAAGCTGCGCTTCGCCATCATCTCTACCAGGTTTCGAAGGCTCGAACTCGAACCAAAGTTGCGAGCGCATCCACAGGACGACGACTTCGCGGTCACAGCGCCGGCCATCGGACAGATTGTCGCTGCTCGCCAGCTTGCCCATTGCCGGACATTAACCAGTTCACCATGCCAGCATACCCGACTGACGGGACTGCCACTATTTCGCGGCAGTCCCATCTCGATACCTCAGTCAGGAGTTGCGGTCATCGCGCAAGCGGATCAGGACGTAGCTGAAAATAAACCACCTTGCTCGTCGTGCCCTTGCCGCCCTCGGCATGGAACGGCGTTCGTGTGCCGATAGGTCGACCACAGACCACGCTCCTTCCACCCGCCGTTCGGATCGTCGATGCGGCCGTCCATGCCCTTGGCGTAGAAGCCCATCGGGTAGGGGACGCGCAGAACGATGAACTTCCCGTCGACCAGCGCCAGCAGCGCATCGTTGCCGTTGCCGGTGGAGATCGGGACATTGGCGCCGAGGCCGAACGTGTTGAACTGATCGACCCAGGTGTAGTAGCTGGCCTCGGCGCTGCCCGAATCGGTCACGCCTTTGAACTGCGGGCCCGGATACGGGTAGAGCGTCCAGCCTTCGGGGCAATGCTTGCCGGTCGCCGTCGGTCCGTTGAGCGGCCCCTTGCATTTGCTCCGGTCGAAGCTGGCGAGATGGCCGCTCGCCAGCGAAGCCCAGACGACGCCATTGCTGTCGATATCCATGCCGCGCGGCGAATACCCGCCGGCCGGCGGTTCATAGATCTCGGTCAATGCGGTCGCCGGCGGATTTGACCCCGGATTCACCCGCACGATCGACCCGGGATAGCCCAGCACCGAGCCCCAGATCGACCCGTCGACCGGGCTGGGGGCGATGCCGTACAGGCCGGCCACGATGCGCTTGTCCTTGTTCGGATCGACCGGCTGGTTGGGCTCGACATAATCGTCGCGCTTGCCGTTGCCGTTGGTGTCGAGGACGAAGGCGGTCCAGCCCTGCGACTTCTGTGCGTCGCCGGTGGCGTCGAACATTTTGGTATTGAGCCAGCCGAGCACGTCGCTGGCGCCGCCGCTGCTGAACCACAGCGTGTCGTTGGCATCGCGGGCGAACTGCAGATGATGGGTCGAGAAGCACAGGTCGATCAGCGTGAACTTTCCGGATTTGGGATCGTACATCGCCGCCTGTCGCCCTGATCTTTGCAGCGGGAACAGCTTCGGCGGAGGGCTGGTCCGATCCGGCCTTGCAAAACGCCGGATCGTCCGCCGGACGGATCCTGGCGGTGAACCAGACCCGGCCTTTGGCGTCGAACATCGGGTTGTGAATATTGGCCTGGCCGTTCCAGATGGCCTCCGTGCCCCAATAGGGCGAGGGCGCCAGGATCGGATCATCGGCGGTATTGGGCGTCTTTGGGTCGAGGACCGGCAGTTTGACCTCGCTCTTCGCGTTCTTCACCGGATCGACGATCGGCACGAAATCGGTGCTGAGTTCGGGAGACCCGTAGATCAGGCCGTGGGCGTTGACGGTCGGATTGCGCCGATCGGTCGAGATCTCGTCATGCAGATACGCCTTGGGCGTCGCCCAGTCCCACAAGGTGACGACGACATTGCGTTCGACGCCTTGCGGCCGCGGCGGCTGGGCCGTGGGCAGTTCGCCGGCGGCGATGCGATCGGTCCACTCGCCGAACAGCTTCAGCGCGCGCTGCGTGTCGAGCTTGCCGATGTTCGTGGCCATATTGGTGCCGGCCTGGCCCGACTGAATGCGCCGTTCCCACGCATCCGCCGAGGATTCGAACTTGCCGAGGTTTGGCGACAATGTGCGCGTTGCCTTGTCGCCGAGCTGGTGGCAGGTGTAGCAGCCGTCGGTCTTGACGATGTCGAGCCATTGGCCCTGGCTCTTCAGCTCGACCGGCATGCCGTTGGCGCCGGTGCCGGGAAACAGGCTCTTGTCCGGGATTTCGAGCAACGAATACCAATAGACCGCCGGATAATATTCCGCGGCCGCGGCCGGGCTCGGGGCCGGTGTGGCCTTCAGGTCGACATTCTTGCCGGGTTCGGCCTGCACCTTCGCCGAATCGACGAGACCGTAGCCGCGAACCCAAACAGTGTATTTCGCCTTGGGCAAATTGGGTATCAGGTAACGCCCGCGGTCGTCGGTGACGACGATCTTGGCGAATTTGGTCGGAAGATCGGTCGTCTCGGCGATAACCCAGACACCGGCTTCCGGTCCGTTTGCGCCGGTAACCACGCCGCCAAGGTCGCTATCGCCGATCTGGACCGCCTGCGCGGTGGTCTGTTGCGCATCAAGCCGGCCGGGCATGGCCGCCGCGAACGCGGCCAAGGCGGCCGCCGCAATACCGTACCTCCAGTCTCTGTTGGTCGTCATTTCGCCGCTCCTCCCATTTATTCGCTGCTGTGCGCGTGCGTCTTCGTCTGCGTCGTGCGGGCTTCATCGCCTCTGGCCGGCGCTCCGGGACGAGCTTCGGTTCGCTTCCGGACTTCGCCGGTGTGGGCGCGGATCTTCATGGCCGGCCTCGTCGGTTGGAGGCGGCCCCGAGGGTGCCACGCCACGGGGCGTCACGCCAGCGCCCGGCATTGCCGATCGACAGGTTGCGGCGGCTACAGATGCTGCGGAAGCCGATGAGCGAAGGCTGTGCGCAGCGCTGCGTTGGTGCAGCCAATTCGCCGGCAGTCTCGCCGGCCGCGGGTCACGCCTGATTACGCCCCGCACCCAGCACCGGCAAACTCAGCGGCGCGATCTGGTCCGCCGTTCGCCCTGCCCAGTCGCGCGACGGCGCGTCGCGGAGCATGCGCTGCTGCCCCTCCGCCACTGCCGCCAGCGCGGCTTCATGGTCCATCGTCAGCACCCGCCCCTGCTCCATCACCTTCACGCCGTGCACGAACACCGTGTGCACCGCGCGATCCGCCGCAGTGAACACCAGGGAGCGCAGCGGATCCCGCGTCGGCCGCATCCACGGATTGTCCATATCGACCAGCACCAGGTCGGCCTTCGCCCCTTGCGTCAGCCGGCCGAGATCGGTCCGCCCGAGAGCCTCCGCGCCGCCGACGGTCGCGGCATGGAACAGCGCACCAACACTCGTGGCGTTGATATCGCGTGCCGCCACACGCGTGAGGGTCGCCGCCAGCCGCATCTCCTCGATCACGTTGTGTGGCGCGACATCCGTGCCGATGCCGAGATTGACGCCGGCGCGGCGATAGCGGCCAAAATCCTCCAGCGTGTGCCCGTAGCGCGCGAACGGCGACGGGCAATGCGCGACGTTGGTGGCCGTATCTACCAAAATCCCAAGATCGCTGCGGGTATGCCAGCGCACCCAGGAATGCTCGTCAATGAACATCGCATGCCCCAGCACGGTGCGCGACGACAGGATGCCAAGGTCGCGCGCGAACTGTATCGGCGACTGGCCGTGACGATCCACCATCACGTGAAACTCGTTGACGCTCTGCGCGCAGTGCACAGTCAGCGGCACGTTGCGCACCTCGGCCGCGGCGAAACTGTCGCGCAGCAGATCGGTGGTGCAGGTGTCGATCTGTGCCGGCGAAACGATGCCCGACAGGCGGCCGGAAGGATGCGAAGCGGCCCGCTCGATCAGCGCCAGAGCCGCATCGAGGCCGCGACGTCCGGCCGCCTCGTCCCAGTGGTATTTCAGCGCCCAGCCATTCTCCAGATGCCACCGCGCGGAGGCATAGCTGGGTGCGAGGAACACGCGCAGCCCGCTCTGCGCCGCCAGGTCGATCCAGCCCTCGTCGATGCTGGACAGATCGGCGACGCTGGTGATGCCGGACAGCAGCATCTCGCAGAACGCCACCTGCTTGCCGGCCTTGCGCGCGACCGCATCCGGCTGCAGCGCGACCGAGCGCTCGTACAGGCCGCTCATGTACATGGCGGGAACGCCGTGCTCCTCGCGCACGCCGCGATAGAACGGTTCGGTGCTCGGGTGCGAGTGCAGATCGATCAGGCCGGGCATCACCATCAGGTCGGCGCCGTCGATCGTCACGTCCGCCGCGCCGTCGTAGTGCTTGCCGACGAAGCTGAGCGTGTCGCCGGTAAAAGCAACGTCGCCGCCCATCAGGTAGGCGTGCCGACGGTTCGCCGAATCCCAGGCGATGATGCACGTGGCATTGCGGATGCAGGTCGTCGAAGTCATGAGGCTCTCCATGCTGTGACTGCAACGAGAGTATTGGCGCAGGGTGCAATCCCGGGGGACCAGGCGCCAGGTGCCGCCGATATCGGCGCGCCCATTGCCCGACATAACCAAGCACGAGTTGGCAGAGTGCGAAACTCAGGCAGTCTGTTTGGACGCTCACTCTAACAGGCTGTGGTAGAAGGAAGCCCAGAGCTCCGCCGCCGGATCAAGTCCGGGGCGGGCTCTGGACCCGCTGGGGCCTGAGGCCCCCAGTCCCCCCATTACTAAAAGTACAAGGTTCCAAGGACTTGTCCTTGGCGGGGTTCAGGGGCAGAGCCCCTGCTCTCATGTTCGTTACCTTAGGAACCAGCCAACCGGCCGTTTTTCCACAGCCTGCTAATGCTATTCCGGCAGGAGGCGTGAGACGGTCGCAGTCAACGTGACGCACATTATGCTCACCGTCGACGACAGCTGCACAGCGTGCGAGTGCTGAATGCCGGAGGATGCCTGAATCCGGCTGGAGACGACCCGGCGCGGGAGTCGTTTAGTCCGGCCGGGGCGCAAACAAAATCGATGGCTGAATCAAATCTGCACGAATATCGCCCTTGTGCGGACTTCTGGGTCAAGCGACCGCGATCGACGCGGCCGGTGCATGCAGTTCAACAAATCCATCGGCGGACAACACCTAGGCCGCGATGCCGAGGCGGTCGGCCATCACGGCCAGGCGATGGCTGGCACTGCCGAGGCGCCGCAGCATCACCGGAAGCTGAGGTTGTGCCGGCAAGGGACCGTCCTGCAGGAAGTCCGACCAGTTTGACCACTCCTGCTCCGACAGCAGCAGAACCCGCCGCTGCTCGTCGTCGCTCAGCTGCATCTGCTCGCCGAGCTGGCTGAACATTTGGAACTGGCTTCTGGCGAGATTATCGGTTGCGAACCAGGTCATGCTCTGTAGCATCGGGGGACCTCTTTCTCGTGGCGTCAGCGAACACGCAAAGGCTCGGCAGATGCAAGGGCGGAAATTGGCGGAGGTTTTGTTGGATTTGTGGCAAGCAAACACCGTTCGGTTACCGCTGGCCAGTTCGGGATATTGCGGATCGGGATTTTACGTACCCGGTGCACCTTGGCGGAGCAGCGACGGCGGGCGTGACGGAATCCGCCGGACCTGCCTATCCTGTGCGCAAGGCCCCGCCGGGGCATAACGGGAGGCATGGATGGAACTGGCTCAGGCGCGCAAGGCTCGCATCGTCCCACGCACGGGAGGGCGCGCGCTGGCGGACGCGCTCGTCGCACAGGGCATCGATCATGTCTTCGCCGTCCCGGGCGAAAGCTATCTCGACGTGCTCGATGGTCTCTACGAGGTGCGCCAGAAGCTGAAGCTGGTCACCTGCCGGTTCGAGGCCGGCGCGGTGAACATGGCCGAGGCCTACGGCAAGCTGACTGGCCGGCCGGCCGCGGCGATGGTGACGCGCGGACCCGGCGCCTGCCATGGCGCGATCGGCGTGCACATCGCCATGCAGGACAGCACGCCGCTGCTGCTGTTCGTCGGCCAGATCCCGCTCGAGGATTCCGGCCGCGACGCCTTCCAGGAAGTCGACTACCGCCAGATGTTCGCCCCGCTCGCCAAATGGGTGACGCAGATCGACCAGGCGCAGCGCATCCCGGAAGTCGTCGCGCATGCGGTGGACGTCGCGGTATCGGGCCGTCCGGGTCCAGTCGTCATCGCTCTGTCGGAAGAGATGCAGAAGGACATGATCGAGGTGCCCGATCTGCCGCGGGCAACGGTCGTGCCGGCGTATCCCGATCCGGCCGCGCTGACGCAGTTGCGCTCGATGCTGTCCCGGGCACGCAAGCCGCTGGCGGTGCTTGGCGGTTCCTGCTGGACGGACGCGGGGCGCACGGCGATCCGCGACTTCCTGCTCGGCAACGACCTGCCCGTGACGGTCGGTTTCCGGCGACAGGCGCTCTACGACGGCACGACGGACAATTTCGCCGGCGACCTCGGCGTCGGCTCCGATCCGGGACTGATCGCCAAGGTCAAGGAGGCGGACCTGATCCTGGCGATCGGCTCGCGCCTCGGCGACGCGGTGACGCAGGGCTATACGCTGCTCGACATGGCGGGCAGCGTGCCGATCATCCAGGTGCATCCCGAGGCCAGCGAGATCGGCCGCGTGTTCCGCCCGGCACTCGGCATCGTGTCCGATCTCAACGCGTTCGCCCATGCCGTCGCTGCACTGGAGCCGGTGCAAACCAACTGGATCGAGTGGACGGAGGAATTCCGCGTCGTTGCGGGA
Source organism: uncultured Solirubrobacteraceae bacterium (assembly GCA_963781935.1). Classification (GTDB taxonomy): domain Bacteria; phylum Actinomycetota; class Thermoleophilia; order Solirubrobacterales; family Solirubrobacteraceae; genus F1-60-MAGs163. The sequence continues at coordinate 6,812 of CAWAHX010000003.1, read as the reverse complement.
GGCGCAGCGTGCGGTGCCGAATTACGAAGGCAGGCTGAATCTCGGCACGGTGATGCGCGAGCTGGAAACGCTGCTGACGCCGGATGCGGTGGTCACCACCGACGCCGGGAACTTCGCCGGCTGGGCGACGCGCTTCATCAATTTCCGCGACGGTCAGCGCTATATCGGCCCGACCAACGGCGCGATGGGCTACAGCGTTCCCGCCGCGGTCGGGGCGAAGATCGTGTTCCCCGATCGCATGGTGGTCAGCATGGTCGGCGACGGCGGCTTCCTGATGACCGGGCAGGAAATCGCCACGGCCTTCCATCATGGCGTGGCGCCGATCGTGCTGGTGTTCAACAACCAGATGTACGGCACGATCCGCATGCATCAGGAGCGCGCCTATCCCGGCCGCGTCTCCGGCACGGCGTCTGACCAATCCCGACTTCGCGAAATTCATCGAGGCGTTCGGCGGCCATGGCGAGGTGGTCAGCGACACCGAGGCGTTCGCTCCCGCATTCCGTCGTGCGGTGGAAAGCGGCAGGCCGGCGGTGATCGAGCTGCGCATGAACCCGGAGCAGATCACCACACGTGCCACCATCGCGGATCTGCGCGCCGGCAAGCAGGCGAAATCCGCGCCGAAGCCGAAGCGGGCGACCGCGCCGAGGCATCCGAAGCCGGCGCGCAGTGCGCAGCCCGGAAAGAAGCGGGTCTAGCGCGATGCGGCTGCGCCTGCCGTGACGGGAAAGGTTTTCGCCCCGTGAGCTACGGATACAGTCACCGGTTCCTGCTTGACGCATCCGGCAATCGGATCACCCCGCGCCCGGCCTCGGGCATGGCGGCGGCGGTGCAGTTCTATCGGGCGGGAGATTACAGCTGAGGCCGAACGCTGCTGCCGCGAGCTGATCGCAAACGGCGCGCGGCATTTCGATGCACTGCATCTGCTCGGTGTCGTGTGCCTCGATCAGGCGCGGTACGCGGATGCGGTCGGCCACCTGACAAGCGCGGAAACCGAACGCCCGGACGATCCGCGGGTCCAGTATAATCTGGGTTCCGCGCTGCTGGGACTGAAGCAGTACCAGCAGGCCGAGCCGCATCTGCGGCGTGCACTGGCGCTGCGGCCGGGGGACGGCGCGACGCTCAACAATCTCGGCAATGTGCTCGGCGATCTGGGACGGCACGACGAGGCCATTGCGTGCTTCCGCCACGTGTTGGCAGTTCAGCCCGACCATGCGCCGGCGCACTACAATCTCGGTCGCTCCCTGGCGGCGCAGGACGCGCTGGAGGAGGCGGTCGCGCACTTTCACGCCGCGCTGGGCGACGGGTCCGCCGATCCGGAACGGCTCGCCGACGTCTATGCCAGCCTGGGCGAGGCGCTGGTCGATCTCGGACGCTACGATGAGGCGCTGGCCGCCTGCCGCGCGATGGCGGTCGCTCGACCCGGGGTGGCGGCATGGAACGAGGGCCTGGCTTTGCTGCTGCTCGGCCGTTACGCTGAGGGCTGGCGGAAATACGAGGGGCGCTGGCAGGTTCCGGACCACGACCGGCCGCGTGCCGATGCGCGCGTCCCTGGGCTTGAGGAGGTTGCGGGGGCAAGAATCCTGCTGACCTGCGAGCAGGGACACGGCGACATCTTCCAGTTCGCCCGCTATGCGCCGCTGCTGTCACGCCGCGGCGCGCGCGTGGCGGTTCAGGTCTATGTCGAGCAGAAGGAACTGATGCAGACGCTGGACGGCGTCGAGACGGTCGTTGCGCGGGAGGAACCCGAGCCGCCGGCTGACATCGTCACGCCACTGCTGAGCATGCCGCTGGTGTTCGGCACCGAACTGGACAGCATTCCGGCCGAGGTGCCGTATCTGCATGCGTTGCCGGCGAGGGTGGAGATCTGGCAGCAGCGACTGGGGCCGCGCACGCGCCCGCGCATCGGGCTCGCATGGTGGGGCTCGCAGCACATTTCCAAACGCTCGCTGACGATCGAGGCGCTGCTGCCCGTGCTCTCGCTGCCCGGCATCGAGTTTCACAGCCTACAGATAGAATTGCCACAAGTACAGCGGGACTGGCTGGCGGCGCATCCGCTGGTGATCGATCATGGCGATGAGCTGCGCGACTACGCCGATACCGCGGCACTGATCTCGCTGTTGGATCTCGTCGTAACGATCGACACGTCGGTGGCGCATCTGGCCGGGGCGCTGGGCAAGCCGGTATGGATCATGCTGCCGTACAGCGCCGACTGGCGCTGGCTGCTGAACCGCGACGACAGCCCCTGGTATCCGACTGCGCACCTGTTCCGCCAGAAGCAGCGCGGCGTTTGGGATGCGGTGGTGGCCGATGTGGCGAGCGAGCTCGTCGCATGGTCAGACGGCCTGCGTCAGCGGCCGACCGCATAGCCCTGACAGCGTGGCGCGTGGGCGCTTGCCGGGTTACCGGCTGCTCGGCCCGCATTGACGCCCAGCAGAAGTATGTGTACACATATTGCGTTCGCATTCGCGGTCACCATGACTGAGCCGGTACGGGACAACAACGCGACCAAGCCTAAGCGGGTCGGTGTGCGTGAGTTCCGGGGCAACGTGACCGCGTATCTACGCCAGGCCCGTCTGGGCGCGTCGTTCCTGGTCATGTCGCATGACCCGGTGCTTGCCGAGGTCCGTCCGCCGCCGGTTGCGGAGCGGCCCCGCCGGCGGGCGGGCGCCTTGCGCGGGAAGATTTCGAATGGCGCCGGACTTCGATACACTCCCGGCGGATGTGCTCGCGGCCATGGAGCGCGAGGATGAATGAGGCTCCTCCTGGACACGCATGCGCTTCTTTGGTGGCTGAGTGACGATGACCGACTTGCGCCGCGGGCACGGGATCTCCTCGGAGATCCCTGCAACGACATCTTCGTCAGTGTGGCATCGCTCTGGGAAATCGCCGTGAAGGTTCGCGTCGGAAAGCTGGAAGCCGACCTGAAGGAGATCACGGACGCTGTCCAGCGCGAGGGATTTGCTCCGCTCGACATCAGCACGGCACATCTCCTGACACTCGTGGATTTGCCGAGGCATTACCGTGATTCCTTCGATCGCCTGCTCATCGCGCAGGCGATCACGGAGGATGCCGGCTTTGTCACCGAAGACCGGAACACCCCTCGATATCCGGTCCGGTTGATAACGTGTTCGGATGCGCCATCGGCTTCCACGCCCGGGGCACCGTAGCCGACGGCGGATGGGACCACATCGAAAGTCAGAACTTTCGGTTCGGCGCCGGGCCTGGCTGATACAGGACGTTGTCATTCACAAGACCCGAGATAGAGCCCGGACCGGATGACGGGCTTCGTTTGACCCGACTTATACCAAGTGACGATAAGCTTGATTCTCCGGCTGGTGCACCCCGTCATGGCGGGCGAAGGCCCGCCATCCACGTCTTTGCTGATCCCAGCGAGGAAAGACGTGGATGCCGACCTCCGTCGGCATGACGATGAGAGCGGCGTTCGAGCGTCAGCATCAAGGCGGGTTGGTATTATTATACTCACATCCAAACGATCTACTTCGGGGCCTGCCAATCCCAGCCACTATTAAGATTAACTCCCCGACGCTCAATCCGATATCCAGTCGGGTGTACATGCACCACTCCAGTTTGTCTTGTTTGGTCAGGGTACTGCGTTCTGGCGCTGGATCCGCCCCCTTGTGGCGCCGAGGCACGCGCGCTGAGCCGCCCTGGAATCAGTTCGGCGGTCCAGTGGTTCAGCGGTTCAGCAGGGGTGTCGAAATCGCTTCCGGGTCATGAACGGATGACCTTTGTCAGGCTCCTTGACCAGCTTGTCGATTACACGGCGGTCTGCTCCGCACGCGGGGCAGCTTGAGATCATCCCCGTCCAGGGGCCAATGTGCCGATAATGGTCGCGCGGCCACCACAAAGCGTCGAGAGGGGAGTGAACGATGCAGTTCTATCTGAACGGCTACAAGCCGGGTGACCCGTTCATCGAGGACCCGCATCCGTCCGTTACAGAGCGGCCGGGAAGTCTCCCTGAGGACACCGATGTCCTGATCATCGGCTGCGGTCCGGCCGGTCTTGTGCTGGCTGCGCAGATGGCCAACTTCCCCGACATCAGGACGGTCGTCATCGACCGCAAGGATGGTCCGCTCGAGGTCGGCCAAGCCGACGGTGTCGCCTGCCGCACGGTAGAGCTGATGGAGGCGTTCGGTCTGGCGGATCGTCTGATCAACGAGGGCTACTGGGTCAACGAGGTCTCCTTCTGGCGGCCGGACCCGCAAGACCGGACCAAGATCATGCGTACCGGCCGCATCAAGGACGTCGAAGAGGGCTTGTCGGAAATGCCCCATGTGATCGTCAACCAGGCACGCATGCTCGCCTACCTTCTGGATCACATGAAGCGGTCGGCCAGCAAGCTGCAGCCGTTCTACGGCCTCCACGCCAGCGACATCCAGATCGACGCCACAGGCGCGCCGGAGTACCCGGTGACGGTCACTTTGCAGCACCTCAAAGACTTCAAGGAGACCGGCGAAATTTCGACGATTCGGGCGAAGTATGTCGTCGGCTGCGACGGCTCACGCAGCGGCACGCGGACGGCGATCGGCCGCGAATTGCGCGGGGACCCGATGAACCAGTCCTGGGGCGTCCTAGACGCCTTGGCAGTCACCGATTTCCCGGACATCCGGCTCAAGTGCGCCATCCACTCCGCGAACCAAGGCAACATCCTCATTATTCCGCGCGAGGGGGGATACTTAGTCCGGTTCTACATCGAGCTGGACAACGTGCGCGATAAGGAGATGCTCGAGAACCGGAGTGTCACGCCCGAGAAGCTGGCCGCGGTCGCCAATCGGATCCTGGCGCCGTACACCATTGAAGTGAAAGACGTCGGGTGGTGGGCGGTGTACGAGATTGGCCAGCGGCTTTGCGACAAGTTCGACGACGTGCCGGCGACAGAGATGGCCACGCGTCTTCCGCGGGTGTTCATCGCAGGCGATGCCTGCCACACGCACAGCGCCAAGGCCGGTCAGGGCATGAACGTGTCGATGAACGACACTTGGAATTTGGGCTGGAAGCTGGGCGCCGTCATGCGGGGGATGGCCAAGCCGGAACTCCTGCACACCTACTCGGAGGAACGACAGAAGATTGCCAAGCAGCTCATCGATTTCGATCGTGAGTTCGCCAAGATGTTCAGCGCCCATCCGACGGAGGCCGGCAGCGCTGGTGGACAGGGTGTCGACCCGGAGGAGTTCCGGCAGTACTTCATCACGCAAGGCCGCTTCACCGCCGGAATTGCGACCAAATACAGCCCGTCAATGATCACTGCCGAACCGATGTTCCAGCACATCGCGGAGGGCTTTCCGGTCGGGATGCGCTTCCACTCTGCCCCGGTCGTCCGGCTGGCTGACGCCAAACCGGTCCACCTCGGCCATGTGGCGCGGGCGGACGGCGCCTGGCGCGTCTACATCTTTGCCGACCGGAGCGAGCCGACGAGCAGACACTCCCATTTCCGGGAGCTGTGCGAGTTCTTGGGATCCGATGCGTCTCCTCTCAAGCGCTTCACGCCGGAAGGTATGGACGCCGATTCCATTATCGATGTCCGTGCCATCTTCCAGCAGGCGCATCGTGACTTGGCCGTGGACAAGATGCCGTGCGTACTGCTGCCGAGGACGGGCAAGTTCGGCCTGATCGACTACGAGAAGATGTTCTGCGCCCACCCGAAGGCCGGAGACATTTTCGAGTTGAGAGCGGTGAATCGTGAAACGGGCTGCATGGTCGTCGTCCGCCCGGACCAGTACGTCTCGCACGTGCTCCCACTTCACGGCCACGAGGCATTGGCGGATTTCTTCGCCGGCATCCTGATCGACACTCGGTAGAGGGGCCAGACCCCGGGAACGGCCAACCCCTGACGAGGCTAGCCGGGCTCTCCGAGGTCGATCGTCCTATCCAAGCCCGGGTTTGACACTAAACTCGTGGTCGGTCCGGTGGCGGAATCTTAAGGTATTGATTTAGACTTTGTTTTTTGAGCTGCGATGATCCGTGCACAAAGGCGTGGTGCTAAATTCGAACGGCGATCTCCGCTTTTAGCTTGACGAATCCGCGCCTGACCGAATGCTAGCGCCATGTTCGTCCGTGAAAAGCGCATTGGCCGCTACACCTACGTCTACCTGGTAGAGACCGTCCGTGAGGATGGCAGGACCAGGCAGCGCATCATCCGCAATCTTGGGCGCAAGGAAGACGTCGAACGTCGCGGTGATCTTGACCGCCTGGCGCGATCCGCCGCACGCCTCGCCCAGCGTTCGATGATCCTGTCCCTCACCGATGAGGGCAGCGCGCCGGCGCTCGCCTGCAGGCGCATCGGCCCGCCACTGCTGTTCGAACGTCTGTGGCGCGACACAAGGTGCCGCGAGGTCGTGGAGGAACTGCTTGCTGGTCGCGGCTTCGAGTTTCCCGTCGAGCGAGCCGTCTTCCTTACCGTCCTGCACCGGCTGATGATCTCCGGCTCCGACCGCGCCTGCGATCAATGGCGCAGCGACTACCGCATCGCCGGTGTCGATGGCCTGCAACTCCATCACCTCTACCGCGCCATGGCCTGGCTTGGCGAGGAACTGCCCGCGGCCGAGCAGAACGGCCGAACCCTGGTTGCGCGCTGCATCAAGGATCTTGTCGAGGCGCGGCTGTTCGCCCGTCGGCGCTCGTTGTTCACCGATCTCTCGGTGGTGTTCATGGACACCACCTCGCTGTATTTCGAGGGCGAGGGCGGTGCCACGCTCGGCGAGCGCGGCCACTCCAAGGATTACCGGCCGCACCTGAACCAGATGATCGTCGGCGTCATCATCGACCAGGAAGGGCGACCCATCTGCTCGGAC
>CAWAHX010000002.1:0-94637 GCA_963781935.1 uncultured Solirubrobacteraceae bacterium | reverse complement strand
GACTGTCACGACCTTCCGAGTGGAGGTCGTGGTGAGGACGGTGTTCGCCGGTGACGACGCGGCCGTCGAGCTCGCGCCGCTGCCGCCGCCACCGCCCCGCCGGTGCTCGCCGCGCCGGCCGACGGCGCTGCGGCTCCCGACGGGCCGCTCGTCGTCGGCTGCGGCGCAGATGTCTTGCCGCCCTTGGACGGCTGGCTCGTGCCGCCGCCTGCGGTCCCGGACCCGTTGCTCGGCGTGGTCGTCGTCGGCGTGGTCGTCGTCGGCGTGGTCGTCGTCGGCGTGGTCGTCGTCGGCGTCGTCGTGTCGTCGGCGTCCCGGAACTCGTCGTCGGCGTGGTCGTCGTGGCCTGCGCCGCGTGCGCCTGCGCTTCGCCCCTGTAGACCGCTGAGACCAGCGTGGCGCTCCCGGCGGCAGCCCGGTGATAGGCAGCGGTCACGGTCGATGCTGCCGGCTGGGACGTGGTCGAGGCGCTGGCTGCCGTGGATCCGGCCGATGTCTGGGCGGACGCGCCCGAGCTGCTGCTGGAGCCTCCGAGGACGACGTTGACGGATGCGACACGACGCGTGTCGGACTGGAAGGCGATGCGTCCGAGCTCGATGACGCCGTCCTCGGTGAGGCCGTGGGCGCTCTGCCAGCGCTCGACCGCCGCAGTGGTCGCGGACGTCCAGTCGCCGTCGACCTTCATGTTCTTGTCGGGGTCGTAGCCCAGTGCGCGCAGGTCGTGCTCGAGCTGGGCGACATCGGTTCCCGAGGAACTGGAGGAGCTGCTGAGCGTCCGCCACACCGGGCGCGTCCCGTTCATCAGGATCACCGGCTTTGCATCAACCCTGTACAGCGTGTGGTCCGGATGCACGACGGCGCCCTCGGCCGGGACCCAGGTGACCGTCCCGGTGAGGTGATTGGTGACGGCCTGTGAATCCGCGTACCCGAGCGTCCCGGTCTCGGTGTCTGTCTCGACGAGGTCCTGGCGCTTGATCTGCGTGGTCGCGACGGACGTGCTCGCTGCGTCGCCCGACGCGCTGCTCGATCCCCCACCCGAGGTCGCGACGACGATCGCCACGCACGCCACGACCGCGACGACGACGGCCGCCGCGACGCCGCGACGGCTGAGTCGTGGCCGCCGGGAGGAGACGTCCTCAGCGCCGGCCCTCGACGCGGCGTGCTCCCGGTCAGCCGCGGCCTCCTGCTCATCCTGGATCGCCATGATCAGCTTCCGCCGCCGGGGACGCCGGGGCCGCCGGGGCCGCCGGGGCCGCCCTGACCGCGCTGCGGAAGCTTGTCCTGGCAGGCCTTCGTCGCGGCCTGGACCTTCGGGTCGCTCCGATCGATCTGGCCACCACCACCGGCCGGCGGGCCGTTCCCAGACCCTGGGTCCGGAATGTCGACGCCGTTCTGGCGCATGCACGCCGAGAACTTCGCAAACGCGTCCTGGAACTCCTGCCGCTGCGCGTCGCTGATGGTGCCGACCGCCGCCTGTTGGTACTTCTGGCAGGCCTTCGCAGCAGCCTGGAGCTTCGTGCGATCGATGTTCGGCCTGGCCCCGCCGCCCTGTCCGGGGTTGTCCGGGATATCGACGCCGTTGTCGCGCATGCACTGCGTGAACTTCACGCGTGCGGCGTCCTGCGAGGTCGTGCTCGCGGTGGCCGATGAGGATGACGAGGAGGAACCGCATCCGGTTGCAACCAGGGCGATGAACGCCGACATGAGGGCCAGGGCGGTCACCCGGCGAGAGAAGGAGAAGGGCATGACCAGCACAGTGCTCGCGCAACCCAAGAGTCTCGTCAACGCAGACGAAGAATTGTCGAAGAGCCCGGCGTTGGACTGGCGCCTCCGAGTGCTGACATGCATCGCGCAGTCAGCCCGGCGACGCGTCGACGCCCGCCGCCGGACCCTGACGCTCTTACGATCTTCTTCATCGCAGCACACATGCTGCTCTTCGGTTCAGTCGGTCTGATGTCGAGGCGCACAGCTGTCGGCCCATCCGATGTGACCGGAAGGGCATCGAACCCGATGAACGCTCCAACAACCTCGCGACCTGGAAGCCTCGAAGCCGTGAAGGTTCTCGTGATCGATGACGAGCCCGCCGTGCGCAGCGCGCTTGATCGCGCACTGCGTATGGACCGGTACGACGTTCGGCTGGCTCAGGACGGCAACGACGCGCTGGCTCAGCTCGCTGACGAACCGGCTGACGCGATCATCCTCGACGTTGCGATGCCGGGCATGGATGGCCTCGAAGTCTGCAGGCGCCTGCGCGAGGCGGGCGACCGGACCCCGGTGCTGATGCTCACCGCGCGCGAAACCGTCGATGACCGCGTCGCAGGGCTGGACGCTGGGGCCGATGACTACCTCGTCAAGCCGTTCGCGCTCCGCGAGCTGCAGGCCCGGCTGAGGGCGCTCCTGCGCCGTACGGAGGGGGATGGGCCCGGGAGCCGCGTGCTGTCCTTCGCTGACCTGCGGCTCGACCCGGACACGCGCGAAGTGCACCGGGGGGAGCGTTCGATCACGCTGACGTTCACCGAGTTTGAGCTGCTCAGCCTGTTCATGGAGCATCCTCGTCAGGTGCTCTCGCACTCGCAGCTCCTTGAGCAGGTATGGGGCTATGACTTCGGGCCCACGTCCAACGTGCTCGGCGTCTACGTCGGGTACCTGCGGCGCAAGACCGAAGTGGGAGGCGAGCCGCGGCTCCTGCACACGGTGCGCGGCGTGGGCTACGCGCTGCGGGAGGGGTAGTGCCGCTGCGGCGGCGCATCGGCCTTCTCACGGCGCTCGCGGTCGGGATCACGGTCCTCACCGCGAGTGTCATCACCTATGCCGTCGTGCGTGCAGAGCTGCGCAACCAGGTGGACGAGGCATTGACCACGCAGGCCGACCTCGCACGACGAGCAGCGAAGAGGGACCCGGTGTTCCCCGGCGCCTCACCGATCACGGCGACGCCGTCGGTGCCGCTCCCGCCGCCGTCGTTCGGCTCGCCGACGGCGATTCAGATCCTAGGCCCGGATGCGAGCGTCGTGCGGCTGCCGAGCTCCCAGGTCAACGTGCCCGTCACGGCGGCCGACCGGGCTGTGCAGACAGGGTCGCCGGCGTTCTTCAGCCAGCGGGACGCGAACGGCACGAGCCTGCGGGTCTACACGTTCAGCCCTCGCTCCGGGATCGCGATTCAGCTGGCGCGATCGCTCGACGGTGTCGACCGCGTCCTCCAGCGGCTGCGGCTTGTCCTCGGGGCCGCACTCCTGCTGTCGGTCATCGCCGGTGGCCTCCTCGGACGCCTGTTCGCAAACCGCGCGCTGCGGCCCGTCGCGGAGCTGACCGATGCGGTCGAGCACGTCGAGCTGACGGGCGACCTCACGCCGCGGATCCCCGTGGAGGAGCGCGGCGAGCGGGACGAGGTCGGCCGCCTGGCAGGAAGGTTCAACTCAATGCTCGGCCGCCTGCAGACCTCGCGCACGGAACTCGACGCCTCGGTGGACGCACAGCGGCGGCTTGTCACCGACGCCTCACACGAACTGCGTACTCCGGTGACGAGCGTCCGCACGAACGCCGAGGTTCTCAGACAGCAACCCGATCTTCCCGTCGCCCAGCGCAACGAGATCCTTGACGATGTCGTCGCGCAGGCCGACGAGCTCGGCCTGCTCATCGCTGACCTGATCGAGCTGGCGCGCGATGGCGAGCCGCCGACGACCGCTGAACGTCAGGACGTTCGCCTCGACGAGCTCCTCGCGGAGGCGGTCGCACGGGCACATCGACTCACGCCGGCCGCGACATTCACGCTGGACGTCGCGCCAGTCGTGGTCGAGGGGCATCGCGAGCGGCTGAGCCGCGCGGTGAACAACTTGATCGACAACGCGGTCAAACACGGTCCTCCCGAAGGGCCGGTCGACCTCCGGGTGACCGCCGACGGCGTGCTCACCGTGCGGGACCACGGTCCAGGAATCCCAGCCGCAGAACGCGAGCATGCCTTCGACCGCTTCTGGCGTGGCGCCGACGCGCGCGCACGCCCAGGCTCCGGCCTCGGACTCGCGATCGTCCATCAAGTCGCGGAAAGCCACGGTGGATCAGTTGTCGTCGAGGACGCGCCTGGCGGCGGCGCGCTCTTCCGCATGAGGCTGCCGGTGGCCCACTAGAGCACTGCACCCGGTGCTCGGCAGGACGAGAACTACCCCTAGAGGTCGTACAGCGCGCCGTACTTCGCGCGCAGGTACTCCAGCAGCGGCTCGGGATCGAGCTCCTGCCCGGTCGCGCGGCGCAGCAGCTCGGCGGGCTCCAGCCGGCGGCCGTGGCGGTGGACGTTCTCGCGCAGCCAGGCGAGCAGCGGCGAGCAGTCGCCGGCGGCGATCGAATCGTCGAGCCCGGGCGTGTCGCGCTCGCGCGGCCGCCCAGAGCTGCGCGGAGACGATGTTCCCGAGCGCGTACGTCGGGAAGTAGCCGAGCTCGCCGTAGCTCCAGTGGATGTCCTGCAGGCAGCCGTGCGCGTCGTCCGGCACGTCGATGCCGAGCAGATCGCGCATCCGCTCGTTCCACGCCGCCGGGACGTCGGCGACGGCGAGCGTGCCCTCGATCAGCGCGACCTCCAGCTCGAAGCGCAGGATCACGTGGAGCGCGTAGGTGGCCTCGTCCGCCTCGACGCGGATGAACGTCGGGCGCACGACGTTGATCGCCCGGTCGAAGTCGGCGAGCGACGTGTCGCCCAGCGCCGCGCCGAACAGCTCCTGGGCCCGCGGGTACCAGTGCGACCAGAACGCCGGCGAGCGGCCGACCTGGTTCTCCCACGTGCGGCTCTGGGACTCGTGGATCCCGAGTGACACGCCGGTCCCGAGCGTCGTGCGGTCCAGCGCCGGGTCGACGCCCGCCTCGTAGAGGCCGTGGCCGACCTCGTGCATGACGGCGAAGATCCCGCTCAGGTCCGCCTCGTCCCAGCGCGCGGTGACGCGCACGTCCGAGCGGTTCAGCGACTGCGCGAACGGGTGCACCGCGTCGTCCAGGCGCCACGCGTCGTCCTCGTACCCGAACGACTTCGCGATCTCCAGGGCCAGCACGCGCTGCCCGTCGACGGTGAAGGGGCCGTGCAGCGGCGCCGGCCGCGGGCGCTCGGCGATCGCCTCGACGAGCGGGACCAGCCCGTCGGTGAGGCGCCCGAACACCTCGCGCACGCCGGCGGTCGTCGCCCCGGGCTCGAACGTGTCGAGCAGAGCGTCGTACGGGTGCGCGACTTCGGGGAAGCACGCGGCGACCTCGCGGCGCAGCTCCACCTGGCGCTCCAGGTGCGGGCGGAAGAGCGCGAAGTCGGACGTCTCGCGCGCCTGCGCCCACGCCGGGATCGCGTCGGCCGTCTCGCGCGCGATCGCCACGACGAGCTCGGACGGGATGCGCGTCGCGTGATCGTGATCGCGGCGAGCGACGCGCGCGATCGCGGCGTCATCGCCGTCGGGCTCGCCGCCGGCGCCGGCGGCGACCTGCTCGATCAGCTCGCCGAGCTGCGGATCGGAGAGGCCGGCGTGCGCGAGACGCTGGATCGTGGCCGCGACCTCACCGCGCGCCTCGGCGCCGCGCGGCGGCATCATCGTCTCGCGATCCCACCCGAGCAGCGCGCTGACGGCGCCCAGGTCCGACAGCTCGGCCAGCCGCTCGCGCAGCTCCTCAGACGCGTGATGGCATGCTCGATCTCCCCCAGCGTGTCGATCGCGATGCGGACGACGTCGCCGTCCTGGAGGTACTGCGGCGGATCCATCGCCATGCCGACGCCGCTCGGCGTCCCGGTCAGGATCAGGTCGCCCGGGAGCAGGGTGATCGTCTCGCTCAGGAACGCCACGATCTCGGGAATCGAGAACACGAGGTCGGAGGTGTGCGCGTCCTGGCGCAGATCGCCGTTGACCCAGGTGCGCAGCGCGAGGTCCTCGGGGTCGGGCACCTCGTCGGCGGTCGTGACCCACGGGCCGAACGGGCAGAACGTGTCCGAGCCCTTCGCGCGGGTCCACTGCGGTTCGCGGCGCTGCAGGTCGCGCGCGCTGACGTCGTCGGCGACCGCGTAGCCGGCCACCCGCGCGTCCGCGCCCATCACGACCGCCAGCTCGCCCTCGTAGTCCAGGCGCCGCACGACCTCCGGGCAGACGACGGGGCCGCCGGGCGGGCGCCACGGAGGTCGACAGCTTCATGAAGACGATCGGCGCCTGCGGCAGCTCGGCGCCGGTCTCGGCGGCGTGCTTGCGGTAGTTCAGCCCGATCCCGAAGATCGCGCGCGGCACGTGCGGCGCCAGCAGCGTCACCTCGCTCAGCCCGTAGGCGTCACCCGTCGCGGGCGCCAGGTCGCCCGAGGTCAGCCGGCTCACGACCGTCGACCCGTCGGCGAAGGCGATGACGCGATCCCCATCCACCTGGCCGTGGAGCGTGGCGCCGCCGTCGGGCGGCAGGAACGTGGCGAGCTTCACGCTTGGGCAGGCTAATGCACAGGGGCCCGGTATCCAGTGGTTCGTACAGGCGCGGCCAGCGCCGCGCGCACCGCCGCGTCGCGCTCGCGGGCCTCGTCGTCGGCCCAGCGCCACGCCACGCCGGCCTGGATCGCGAACGTCGGGCGGCGATGGCTCTGGACCCCATCGACGGTCACGACGACGCCGACGACGCCCTCGAGCGCCCCCAGCGGGTCGGCGCCGACGCGCGCGGTTCCGTGGGCGGTGAACGCCACATCGTCGCCGGCGAGCACCGTCACCGCGACGCGCGGCTGCCTGCGCAGGCGCGCCAGCGATCCGCGGCGCTCACCGAGCGCCAGCACGATCGTCCGGTCATCGACCCGCAGCGCCGTCGACACCGGGATCGCGTGCGGCGCCTCGTCGCAGGTGGCGAGGATGGCGACGGTGCCCGCCGGCCAGTCGGGAAGCGGCTCGTCGCTCATGTGCCGGACTGTAGGCCAGTACCTGCGACCATTGGTGTCCGTGCTCTCCTCATCGCTCCTTCACCTCGCGGCCGCCGGCGGCGGCTCCTCCGGCTTCGGTGGCGGTGGCGGTGGGGGCGGCGGATTCTCCGGCGGCGGTGGCGGCGGCAGCGGCGTCTACGTCGGCGGTGGCGCGGTCAGCGGCACGGTCGTCCTGATCCTCGTGCTCGCCGTGATCGGGTTCTTCCTGTTCACGACCGTCGCCACCTGGCTGATGGTGCGCAAGATGCGCGCGCGGATGGAGGAGCGCGACCGCTACGTGCGCACCGCCTCGGCCGAGGCGGCCCAGAACGACCCGGCCTTCGATCACGAGCGCGTCACGCTCGACACGACCGTCATGTTCCACGCGATCCAGGGTTCGTGGGACGCGCGCGACGAACGCGCGCTGGGCACGCTCGTCGGCGACGACCTGCTGGCCGAGTGGCATCGGCGCCTCGCCGACTTCGCGCAGAAGGGCTGGCACAACCGCGTGCGCGTGATCACGGGACCCGAGGTGAAGTACGTCGGCATGGTCAACCGCGAGGACGACGCCGACGACCGCGTCGTCCTGCACCTGGACGCACAGCTCGAGGACTACTGCGAGCTCTCGAACGGCATGCGGATCGAGCACAACGGGCAGGGCTCGTCCGTCACGCGCCTGAGCGAGTACTGGACGCTCGCCAAGCGCGACGGGCGCTGGATCCTGATGTCGATCGAGCAGGACGCGGAAGGCCGCCACAACCTCGACGCCCCGGTGATCGCCTCGCCGTGGGCGGACGACGTGCGCCTGACCGACGCCTCGCTCGTCGAGGGCGCCGTCGCCGACGCCGCACTCCCGGGCACGACGACGGCCGAGCTCGTCGCCGTCGGCCTGGCGGACGACGCCCGCACGCAGGCGATGGACCTCTCGCTCGTCGACGGCCGCTTCGCCCCCGACGTCCTGGCCGCCGCCGCGCGGCGCGCCACCGAGGGCTGGGCCGACGCGGTCGACGGCGCCGATCAGCCCCTCGAGGCCGTCGCCACGCGCGAAGCGGTCGACGCGCTGCTCTACGGCGGCGACGCGAGCCACGCGACACGGCTGGTCGTTCGCGGCCCGCAGATCACCCAGGTGCGCATCGAGCACCTGGAGCCCAGCCCCGAGCCGGCGCGCATGACGCTGTCGCTCCAGGTGCGCGGCCGGCGCTACGTCGAGAACCGCGACACCGCAGCGGTCGTCTCGGGCTCCAAGGACCGCGAGACGACGTTCACCGAGCGCTGGACGATGGCGCTCGACGGCACCGACGAGACGCCGTGGCGCCTCGTCGGCGTCGGCTGACGCCGCTCGCCCGCACCCCCGCCGTTGTGGACAATCCCGGGGAGCTGAAGATGCGACGCGGCGTCCGAACCGGACGCCGCCGGTCTGCACTACGCTGGCGCAACCGTCGTACATCGTGTCCAGCAAGGGAGGAAGATGGAGGGCACTGCTGGGGACAAGCGCTCAGGTGGCGCCGCGACAGCGGCCGTGCCCGGGACCCCGGACATCCGCCTCGTCGACCTCGAGAAGCGCTTCGGCGCGTTCGCCGCGGTCGACCACATCGATCTGGACATCGGCGCCGGTGAGTTCTTCACGATGCTCGGGCCGTCGGGCTCGGGCAAGACCACGACGCTGCGCCTGATCGCCGGGTTCGAGATCCCCGACTCCGGCCGCGTCGAGCTGGGCGGCGTCGACGTGGCCCAGCGGCCGCCGTTCGAGCGCGACGTCAACACCGTCTTCCAGGACTACGCGCTGTTCCCGCACATGACGGTGCTGGACAACGTCGCCTACGGGCTGAAGATCAAGAAGGTCGGCCGCTCCGCGCGGCGCACGACCGCCGCAGGAGGCGCTGGAGATGGTGCGCCTCCCGGACGTCGGCTCGCGCAAGCCCGCACAGCTCTCCGGCGGCCAGCGCCAGCGCGTCGCGCTGGCGCGGGCGATCGTCAACCGCCCGCGGGTGCTGCTCCTCGACGAGCCGCTCGGCGCGCTCGACCTGAAGCTGCGCGAGGAGATGCAGACCGAGCTCAAGCGCATCCAGCAGGAGGTCGGCATCACCTTCGTCTACGTGACGCACGACCAGGACGAGGCGCTCTCGATGAGCGACCGCCTGGCCGTGTTCAACCGCGGCAGGATCGAGCAGGTCGGCACGCCGGCCGAGGTCTACGAGCATCCGGTGAACGAGTTCGTCGCGGGCTTCGTGGGCGTCTCGAACGTCATCGAGCGTGATGGCCGGCGCTTCACGATCCGGCCGGAGAAGGTCCGCATCCTCGAAGAGGGCGCGGCGACCGACGGCCTGCGCGTCGAGAGCGGGACCGTCTCGGACGCAAGCTACGTGGGGCAGGCGACGCGCTACGACGTCACCCTCGAGCAGGGCGGCGCGATCATCGTCGTGCGCCAGAACCTCGAGACGTCCCACGATGAGGCCCGCATGCTTGCGCGGGCGCCAGGTACGGGTGGGCTGGCGTGAGGATCAGACCTTCGCCATCGACACGGCAGAACAGCACCCTGAGGAGGGAGCATGAAACGCAACGTCGCACTGGCCGTCATGGCCTGTGTCGTCTCGCTGGGCATCGCAGCCTGCGGCGGCAGCAGCAGCAGCTCGAGTTCGTCATCGGGCGAGTTCAAGGTTCCCGACATCCCCGTGAAGTCGACGGTCGGCGCCGGTGAGGGCGCGCTGAACATGGTCGTCTGGGCCGGGTATGCCGAGGACGGCTCCACCGACCCGAAGGTCGACTGGGTGACCCCGTTCGAGAAGGACACCGGGTGCAAGGTCAACGCGAAGACGGCGAACACCTCGGACGAGATGGTCACGCTGATGCGCACCGGCCGCTACGACGGCGTCTCGGCGTCGGGCAACTCGTCCGTGCGCATGATCGCCGGCGGCGACGTCGTCCCGATCGACACGAAGATCCTCACGAACTACGCGGACATCGATCCGAACCTCAAGAACCAGCCCTACAACTCGGTCAACGGCCAGATGTACGGGGCGCCGCACGGCTGGGGCGCGAACCTGCTGCTCTCGCGCACCGACAAGGTGAACCCGGCGCCGGACAGCTGGGGCGTCGTCTTCGACCCCAACAGCCCCTACAAGGGCAAGGTCACCGCGTACGACGACCCGATCTACATCGCGGACGCCGCGCTGTACCTGTCCAAGACGCAGCCCGACCTGAAGATCACGAACCCCTACGAGCTCGATCAGAAGCAGTTCGACGCGGCTGTCGCACTGCTGAAGAAGCAGCGCACGATCATCGGGCAGTACTGGAGCGACTACACGAAGATGCAGGCGGCCGTCGCCCAGGGCGACACGGTGCTCGGCACGACGTGGCAGGTGATCGCGAACCTGCTCGAGGCCGACAAGGTGCCGATCCGCGTGACGCTCCCCAAGGAGGGCTCGACCGGCTGGTCGGACACCTGGATGCTGTCGTCCAAGGCCAAGCACCCGAACTGCATGGTCAAGTGGATGAACTGGATCACCTCGCCGAAGATCAACGCGCAGGTCGCCGAGTGGTTCGGCGAGGCGCCGGCGAACCTCAAGGCCTGCCAGGAGACCTCTGACGCGAAGCACTGCGACACGTTCAAGGCGGGCGACAAGGCGTTCTACGACTCGGTGAAGTTCTGGGCGACGCCGACGAAGAACTGCCGCGACAGCCGTGGGAACGCGTGCGTCGACTACTGCCAATGGGTCCAGGCCTGGACCGACATCAAGGGGTAGCCGGGGCTGATGTCCGTCGCTCCGGCGACACCTGACCCAGGCGCGACGCCGGCGAGCCGTCATCGGCTCGCCGGCGCGTTCTGGCGCCGGCGCCGGCTGCGGATCGCGACGCTGCTGGCCGCCCCGATCGGGTGGCTGGGCATCGTCTACCTCGGGTCGCTGGCCGTCCTGCTGGCGGCGTCGTTCTGGACGCTGGACGAGTTCAGCGGGCAGATCGTCAAGGGCTTCTCGCTGGACAACTTCCAGACGATCATCGAGGAGCCGGTCTACCGCAAGATCGTCTGTGCGCACGGTGTCGATCGCGGCGCTGGTGACGATCACCGACATCATCCTCGCGTTCCCGATCGCGTTCTTCATGGCGCGCGTGGCGGGGGCGCGGACGAAGGCGCTGCTCGTCGTCGCGGTGCTGATGCCGCTGTGGGCGAGCTACCTCGTGAAGGTCTACTCGTGGCGCACGATGTTCGCCACCGACGGGATCATCAACTGGTTCCTGGACCCGTTCGGCCTGTCGGTCCCGACCTCCGGGTACATCCGGGTGTGGATCGTCATGGCCTACCTGTGGCTGCCGTACATGATCCTGCCGATCTACGCGGGCCTCGAGCGCATCCCGGACTCGATGCTCGACGCCTCGGGTGACCTCGGCGCACGCCCCGGGCGCACGTTCCGCAGCGTCGTGCTGCCGCTGACGATGCCGGCGATCGTGGCCGGCTCGATCTTCACCTTCTCGCTGACGCTGGGCGACTACATCACGCCCCAGCTCGTCTCCAGCACGCAGTTCATCGGCAACGTCGTCTACGCGAACGTCGGCATCGCGAACAACCTGCCGCTGGCCGCCGCGTTCGCCACCGTGCCGGTCGTGATCATGATGATCTACCTGTTCATCGTCCGGCGCCTGGGCGCCTTCGAGGCGCTCTGATGCCCGTCTCCGGCGGGACGAAGTGGGTGCTGCGCATCGGGTCGGCGATCACGCTCGCCTTCCTGTACCTCCCGCTGATCGTCATCGCGATCTATGCGTTCAACAAGACGCGCGTGCAGACGTGGCCGCCGAAGGGCTTCACGCTGCACTGGTTCGACCTGGCCTTCCACAACCCGGGCGTGCGCGACGCGCTCTGGACGAGCGTCAAGGTCGGGCTCGGCGCGACGGCGATCGCGGTCGTGCTGGGGTCGCTGGCCTCCTACGCGCTGGCCCGCTTCGACTTCTTCGGGAAGGCGTCGATCTCGTTCCTCGTGATCCTGCCGATCGCGCTCCCCGGCATCGTCACCGGCATGGCGCTGAACGCCACGTTCACGCAGGTCCTGCACACCGACCTGTCGCTGTGGACCGTCGTCGTCGCCCACGCGACGTTCTGCGTGGTCATGGTGTTCAACAACGTCGTCGCCCGCCTGCGGCGCACCTCGCAGAGCTTCGAGGAGGCCGCCGGCGACCTCGGCGCGACGAGCCTGCGCGGCTTCCGCGACATCACGTTCCCGCAGATGCGCTCGGCCCTGATCGCCGGCGCGCTGCTGGCGTTCGCGCTGAGCTTCGACGAGGTGATCGTGACGACGTTCACCGCCGGCGACGTCGAGACGCTGCCGATCTGGATCCTCAACAACCTCTCGCGGCCGCGCAACCTGCCGGTCGTCAACGTCGTCGCGGTCGTCGTCGTGATCCTCTCGATCATCCCCGTGTACTTCGCGCAGCGGCTGTCGAACGACCCGGTGACCGCGGTCGGCACCGTCGGCGACGTGCCCGCCGAGCCCGGGCAACTGAGCGTTCGCCTACCCCAGGAGTGCGAGCAGGTCGCCGATCTCGTGGCGCTCCTCCAGCGGGTGGCGCAGCGGCAGCTCGGCGTGCACCTCGTAGCGGTTGCGCCGTCCGTCGCGGCTGCGCGTGATGTAGCCGGCGTCGACCAGCTCAGCGACGATCCGCTGCGCGGCGCGTTCGGTGATGCCGACCTCGGCTGGCCACCTCGCGCAGCCGGATGCCAGGGTCACGGGCGATGCAGACGAGCACGTGCGCGTGATTCGTGAGGAACGTCCAGCCGGCCACCGGCACGACTCTAACGACGCGGCGCGCCGCGCAGATCGCCGCGACTGGCGCTAGATTCGCCCTCGTGCCACGACGGCCATCTCCCCCCGAACGCGTGTGACCGCACTCGAGCTCGTCGCCGTCGTCCTGCTGATCGCCGCGAACGCCTTCATCGTCGCATCCGAGTACGCGCTCGTCACCGCGCCGCGCGGGGAGCTGGCCGAGCGCGCCGCCGCCGGGCGTCGCGGCGCCCGCACGGCACTGCGGCTGATGGAGGAACCGGGGCGCTTCGTCGCGACGATCCAGGTCGCCAACGCGGCGCTGACGATCGCGATCGGCGCGCTCGGCATCCTCGTCCTGCGCGACCTGCTCGAGCCCGCGATGGCGGCCGGCGCCTCGATCGTCCTGGGCCTCGTGCTGATCACCTACTTCGGGGTCGTCGCCGGCGAGCTGATCCCCAAGACGGTCGGCGTCGCCCGCGCGGCGCGCGTCGCCGCGCTCGTCGCACCCGTCATCGACGTGCTCCAGCGGGTCCTGTGGCCGCTGGTCTGGCTGCTGCAGCGCTCGGCGCAGCTCGTCCTGCGCCCGCTGGGCTTCCCCGCCGTCCCAGCGGCGTCCGTCCACACTGTCGAGGAGCTGCGCGCAATGCTCGCCGACGCCGAGGACTCGGGCGTCCTGGACGAGGCCGAGGAGGAGATGCTGTACCGCGTCTTCGACTTCGCCGACGCCGAGGTCGGCGACGTCATGGTCCCGTGGTCGGACGTGACGGCGCTGCCGCTCGAGCTCTCCGCGGCCGAGGCCCTGGAGCGGATCGTCGACGCGCCGCACACGCGCTACCCCGTCTACCGCGAGGACATCGATCACATCGTCGGCGTCCTGCACGTGCGCGACCTGTTCGTCGCGCTGCACGAGGCCGGCGAGGAGCACGTGCGCCTGGAGAGCCTGCTGCGGCCCGTCGACTTCGTTCCCGAGACGAAGGACCTTGGCGCGCTGCTGCAGGAGATGCGCCGCTCCAGCCACCATCTGGCGATCGTCATGAACGAGTACGGCGCGACGATCGGGCTCGCGACGCTCGAGGACCTGATCGAGGAGATCATCGGGGAGATCGAGGACGAGTTCGACCTCCCCGACGAGTCCGTGACGCGGCTCGACGACGGGCGCATCCGCGTCTTCGGCAGCTTCACCGTCGACGACTTCAACGAGCAGTTCCACACCTCGCTGCCCCAGGAGCACTTCCGCACGCTGGGCGGCCTCGTGTTCGGCGAGCTCGGGCGCCAGCCGCGGATCGGCGACACGGTCACGCTCGAGCGCGTCGAGCTGACCGTCGACAGCGTCGAGGGCCCGCGCGCCGAGACGCTGGTGGTGAAGCTTCCGCCGGCGGGGTGAGCGTCGCCGATCGCCGGTAGGGTCGCGCTGGTGATGATGAGCGGAGGAGAGCGTTGACCGAGGCAACCGGGAAGCGCGGCGGCGCGACGGGGATCATCCTGCTGACGCTCGCGGCGGGCCAGTTCGTCATGGCCCTCGACACGACCGTGATGAACACGGCGATCGCCACCGTCGCCAAGGATCTCGGGACGACCGTGACCGGGATCCAGACGGCGATCACGCTCTACACGCTGGTGATGGCCTCGCTCATGATCACCGGTGGCAAGGTCGGCGAGATCCTCGGTCGGAAGCGGGCGTTCACGATCGGGTGCGTCATCTACGCGTGCGGATCGCTGACGACGTCGCTGTCGCAGAACCTGACGATGCTGATCGTCGGCTGGTCCTTCCTGGAGGGCCTCGGCGCGGTGCTGATCATGCCGGCGATCGTGGCGCTCGTCGCCTCGAACTTCGGCAAGCCCGAGCGCCCGCGCGCGTATGGCCTCGTCGCCGCGGCGGGCGCGATCGCGGCAGCGCTCGGGCCCCTGATCGGCGGCGCCTTCACCACGTACGCCTCGTGGCGATGGGTGTTTGCCGGCGAGGTCCTGATCATCTTCGTGATCCTCCTGCTCGCGCGGCGGGTGAACGACACGCCGGCCGCGGAGGGCGTGAAGCTCGACCTGGTCGGCACGGCGCTGTCCGCGGCCGGCCTGGGCCTGATCGTGTTCGGCCTCCTGCGCGCAGGGTCCTGGGGGTTCGTGCAGCCCAAGCCCGACGCGCCGCAGTGGCTCGGGCTCTCCCCGGTGGTCTGGCTCGTCCTGGGCGGCGGCGTGGTGCTGGCCCTGTTCCTGTGGTGGGAGAACCGGCGCATCGAGCGCGGCGAGGGGTCGCTGATGAACCCGACGCTGCTGCGCAACATCCAGCTGCGCAGCGGCGTCAGCTCGTTCCTGTTCATGTTCCTCGTGCAGGCCGGCCTGTTCTTCGTGGTCCCGCTGTTCCTGTCCGTCGCCCTCGGCCTCTCGGCGATCGAGACGGGCGTCCGGCTGCTGCCGCTGTCGCTGACGCTGCTGCTGTTCGCCGTGGGCGTCCCGAAGCTGCGACCGGACGCGTCACCGCGGCGGGTCGTCAACTTCGGCTTCATGTCGCTGTTCGCCGGCCTCGTGCTGCTGATCGCCCTGCTCGACGCCGGTGCGGGCCCGGAGATCGTGACGTGGCCGCTGCTGCTCGCCGGCTCGGGGCTCGGCGCGATGGCCTCGCAGCTCGGTGCCGCGACGGTGTCCGCGGTGCCCGACGAGCAGAGCGGCGAGGTCGGTGGCCTGCAGAACACCGGCACCCAGCTGGGCGCGTCCCTCGGCACCGCCCTGGCCGGCGCCGTGATGATCTCCGCCCTCACCGCCTCGTTCTTCACTGCCATCGCGAACAGCCCGGACGTCCCCGCCAACCTCGCCAGCAAGGCCCAGACGGAGCTGGCCAGCGGTGTCCCGTTCGTCTCGGACAAGGACCTGAAGGCCGCGCTCGACGAGGCGAACGTCCCTCCCGCGACCGCCGACGCAGCGGTCGAGGCCAACGCGCAGGCCCGGATCGACGGGCTGCGCTCGGCGCTGTTCATCCTGGCGATCGTCGCACTGCTCGCGCTGCTCTTCACCCGCGGCCTCCCGACGGTCCAGCCCGGCGCCAAACCCAAGCCCGCGTCGTCGCCGACGTAGGCCCGCGCGGATAGCCTCCGGCCGGTGAAGACCATGGACAACATCTCGCGCGCGTTCGAGTGGATCGGCGTCGCGGTGATCGTGCTCGCGTTCCTGTTGACGCTCGGCTTCCTGATCCGCGACCTTCTGCGGCGCGCCGACTCGGAGGAGATCTACGCGCGCGTGCGCACGACGTTCGGCCGCGGCCTGCTGCTCGGCCTCGAGGTGCTCGTGGCCGCCGACCTGATCCGCACCATCGCCGTAGAGCCGACCATGACGAGCGTCACGGTGCTCGGAATCCTCGTGGTCATCCGCACGCTGCTGAGCTTCTCGCTGGACGTCGAGATCGACGGGACGCTGCCATGGCGACGAGCCGCGGCGAAGCCGCCACAACCCTAAGCGCATCGTTCGACGAGCGCCACCGGACGGCGCTGCTGGACTGGCTGGCGTGCGCGCACGCGGGCGCGCACGAGCCGGCGACGATCGCGGCACGCACCGCCGGCAACGGCGTGCTCGAGGATGTGGCGTCGCTCGCCACCACGGGCCACGTCCTGGACTTCGACGACACCTATCTTCCGGGCATCGCGCACCTGAGCGCTCCGACCGCGCCCGCAGCGCTCGTGCTCGGCGCGGCGCTCGGCGCGACCGCCGGCGACGTGCTTGGCGCCTACGCCGCCGGCTTCGAGCAGATGGCGGCGCTCGCTCGTGCCAGTCACCCGGTGCTCTATGACCGGGGCTGGCATCCGACCGCGGTCTGCGGCACGGTCGGTGCTGCGAGCGCCGCGGCGGCGCTGCTCGGGCTGCGCGGCGAGGCGCTCGAGAGCGCCCTGGCGCTCGCGTCTCTGCGTGCGAGCGGCTCGCGCGCGGGCTTCGGCTCGGACGGCAAGGCGCTCGGGGTCGGGCTCGCCGCGGCGGCCGGGGTGCAGGCGGCCCGGCTCGCGGCGGCCGGAGCGCGCATGCCTGTCGCCGCGATCTCCGGGCCGGCCGGCTTCGAGGCCGTGACCGGCGGGACCTGGGCGACGCCCGACCCGGTTGGCGAGCCCGCGGTCGCCCGCAACTGGATCAAGCCGTGGCCCTGCTGCCTGATGGCGCACTCGGCGATCGAGGCCGCGCTGGCGCTGCGCACGGAGAGTCCGGCAGCGCTCGGCGAGGCCGGCCTCGTCGTGCGCGTCCACCCGCGTGCCCGCCAGGCGGCGGCCTATGACGACGTCGCCGACGGCCTGCAGGCGAAGTTCTCGATCCCGTACCTCACCGCGTTCGCGTTCCTGCGCGGCGCACCCGGCGTCGCCGATCTGCGGAGCGTCGACGCGGACGTGCGCGCGTTCGCGTCGACGCGCGTTCGCGTCGTCGAGGACGACCGGCTCGCCGAGAGCGAGGTGCGCCTCGAGCACGCGGGCAGCGCTGTGGTCCTCGCCGCCGTGGTCGCCTCTATCGGGTCGCCCGAGCGGCCGATGAGCGCCGCGCAGCTCACCGCGAAGATCTCCACCCTGGCCCCGGGGCGGTTGGCCGGAGTGCTCGATGACCTCGCCGCGCCCGCTGCGACGGTGCTTGCAGCGGTCCTGGGGGACTGAGCACCCCGCTACTCTGTATGGAGCGCTGCGGCATCCCGCTGCACGCGAGGCAGTTTTCCTGGGTCCCGCCTTGAGCGGTTCGGGTCAGCGGTCTCCCGAATCACGCGACCTCCGTCGCATCAAGGAGTTTCCCATGTCTTCGCAGTCCTTCGCCGATCTCGGCGTGTCCAGCGCCGTGTGCGCTGCCCTCTCCAAACGCGGCTTCGACGAGCCGTTCGCCATCCAGTCCAAGGTGATCGGCGACGTCCTCGCCGGTCGCGACGTCCTGGCCAAGTCCCCGACCGGATCCGGCAAGACGCTCGCCTTCATGGTCCCGCTGATCGATCGCCTCGAGGCGACCGACCCGCGCCCGTCCGCGCTGATCCTGGCGCCGACGCGTGAGCTGGCGACGCAGATCGTCGAGGCCAGCTACCCGATCGCCCACGCCCGCGCCCTCAAGGTCAAGGCCGTCTACGGCGGCGTCGGCCTCGAGAAGCAGGCCCGCGAGGCCGCCAAGTCGCACATCATCGTCGCCACCCCCGGCCGCCTCGAGGATCTGCTGCAGCGTCGCGCGTTCTCGCTGAAGAACATCAAGGTCCTCGTCCTCGACGAGGCCGACCGCATGCTCGACATGGGCTTCAAGCCCCCGGTCGACCGCATCGTCGCCCAGTGCCCCAAGGGCCGCCAGACGCTGTTCTTCTCCGCCACCCTCGACGGCGAGGCGGGTCGCATCGCCCAGGCCTTCACCAAGGACGCCGTGCGCCACGAGCACACGCCGCCCGTGCAGAACGTCGCCGACATCGAGCACCGCTTCGTCGCCGTCGAGCGCGACGACCGCATCCGCCGGCTGATCAGCGAGCTGCGCGAGGAGCGCGAGCTGGCGCTCGTGTTCGTGCGCACCAAGCGCGGTGCCGACCGCCTCGTCAAGCGCCTGAACAGCGAAGGCCACGAGGCCGTCGCGATGCACGGCGACAAGAGCCAGCGCCAGCGCGAGAAGGCGCTGGCGAGCTTCGAGGCCGGCCGCGTCGACACGCTCGTGGCGACCGACGTCGCCGCTCGCGGCATCGACGTCGACGGCATCTCGCACGTCATCAACTTCGATCCGCCGGAGGATCGCGAGGGCTACGTCCACCGCATCGGCCGCACCGGCCGCGCGGGCCGGACGGGCATCGGCATCACGTTCGTCGGCGCCGAGCACGCCCCCGACATGTCGAAGATCGTCACCGAGCTGCGGCTCGAGCGCGAGTTCGAGGAGTCGGGACATCGCGTCGCGCCGGCCTTCACCGGCGGCGGACGTGGCGGCAACGGCGGCGGCTCCAGCCGCGGCGGGCGCGCCGCGCCGCAAGGGCAGCGGCAACGTGCACTCCCAGCGCCCGAGCGGGCGCGGGCGCAGCGGCTCGCGCAGCCGCTAGGACTCGGACTGAGCCGGCCGCTCCACGAGCGGCCGGCGACGTCCGTCCGCAGCGGCGCGCACTGACGCGCTACCGTCGGCGCAGTGTCCAAGGTCGTCACCGCGAAGAAGCGCTGCTGCAAGAGCGGCCCGCGCTGCAAGCGCTGCCCGGTCGTGCTGAAGCGCCTGACCGCCGCCGGCCTCGCCGAGCACGTCGGCCATCGCCGCTACGAGCTCGACCCGTCGATCGGCAGGCGCCAGATGAAGGCGGCGCGCCGCAAGGCGAAGAAGTGACGCTAGGCCGCTGACCCGGTCCGCAGGTCCCGCAGGCGCGCCTCGATGCGCTCGAGGTCGCGTCCGAAGTTCTGGACCGCGACCCGCAGCGACGGCGAGACCGGCTCGCCGCGATCCCTTGCGCCGGCGCTGAGCGCCTGCAGGCGACGCAGGGCGGCGCTCAGGCGCATCGCTCGGTGCTGCAGGCGCAGGCGCTCGAGCTGTTCGCCGAGCGACAGCGTACGCGGGGGTGTCTGGGCGATGGTGGCCATGACCGGCCCGATGCTACGCGCGCGAAAGCGCGCGTTGAGTGCGGTTACCCACACAATTCGACGGGGCCTCAGGGCTGCTGCGACCACGTGCAGCTGAGCCTCGCCGGCGACCACCACGTCGCCCGGGTGCAGCTGGCGGCCGCGGCGGCTCTCGGGCTCGCCGTTGACGAGCACCCTCTCCTCGTCGAGGAAGGCCTTCAGCTCACCACCGCCGCCCACGAGGTCCGCGAGCTTCAGGAGCTGGCCGAGGCGAATCATCTCGCCGCGGATGGGCACGTCGCGCGTCACGGCAGGGAGCCTACGCGCCGGCGACGGCGAGAGCCCCCGCGCGGACGTCGTGCGACGTCGCGCGCGAGGACCCTGGAACTACTTGTTGACCGCGTCCTTGAGGGCCTTGGCGGCCGAGAACTTCGGGGCGTTGCTCGCGGCGATCTGGATCGTCGCGCCCGTCGAGGGATTGCGCCCCTGGCGTGCAGCGCGATGCGTCACGCTGAACTTGCCGAAGCCCGCGACGCTGACCTCGCCTCCGCGCGCCAGCGCGCCCGTGATCGCTTCGACGGCGGCATCGAGACCGGATGCGGCGTCGGACTTGCTCAGGCCCGCCTTCTCGGCGATGTGGTCGATCAGCTCACTCTTGTTCACAGCAGACTCCTCCTGGGGATGGACTGGTTGAGGCAACGCTAACCCTATCGCCGGACATCAATGTCTCCGGTAACACTAAAATACGGTAGATCAGACCTCACGAGAGCTCGCGGCCGGCCGTAGGTCAGGCGGTCCAGCGAGCCTGGTAAGGATGCGTCCTCATGACCGAGCGCGAGGTGCCCCATGGCTGATGCCGCCGCCACCGCGGCCGACCCGCTGGCGATCGTCCGCAGTCGCCGATTCATCGGGCTGCTCGTGCTGGCCGCGATCGTCGGGATGGTCGTCTCGGTTCTGTCGTGGGCGTTCCTGGAGGCGGTCTACTGGATCCAGCACGGTGCCTACCAGGATCTGCCGGACGCACTGGGCTTCGACAGCGTGCCGACGTGGTGGCCACTGCCGCTCCTGATCATCGCCGGCGTCATCACTGCCGTGGCGATCCAGTACCTGCCGGGTCGCGGCGGCCACATCCCGGCCATGGGTCTCAACGCCGGCGCAACGCTCCCCGAAGCGCTGCCCGGGGTGATCCTCGCTGCGCTCGCGGGCATCGGGCTCGGCGCGGTCGTCGGGCCCGAGGCGCCGCTGATCGCGCTCGGCGGGGGCATGGGCGTCTTCATCGCGAAGCGGCTCGCGCGCGGCGGCCCGCCGCAGGTCAGCACCGTGCTGGCCGCGTCGGGGATGTTCGCGGGCGTGTCGTTCCTCTTCGGCTCGCCGATGATCGGCGCGGTCCTGATGCTGGAGGCCGCCGGGATCGCCGGCCCCACCGCGACGCTCGTGCTGGTCCCGGGACTGCTCGCCGCCGGCCTGGGATCGCTGATCGCCATCGGCCTGGGCTCGTGGGCCGGCCTCAACATGAGCCAGATCGCACTGGCTCCGCTGCAGCTCCCGGAGTTTCCGCGCCCGACCGCCGTGGACTTCCTCTGGACCATCGCGCTGGCGGTCGCGATCGCGGTCGTGGCGGCGGGCATCTTCCACCTCGGCCGGCGCACCGAGCGCATCTCGACTCCGCGCCCGCTCGTCGTCGTGCCTCTCGTCGGCGTCCTCGTCGCCCTGCTCGCGATCGCCTTCCAGGAGACCACGGACAAGAGCTTCAGCGAGGTGCTCTTCTCGGGCCAGGACCAGCTCAGCGGGCTCGTCTCCAACGCGAGCACGTGGTCCCTCGGGGCGCTGGCGCTCGTCGTCCTCTTCAAGGGCATCGCGTACGGCCTGTCGATCGGCAGCTTCCGCGGCGGCCCGACGTTCCCGATGATGTTCCTCGGCGCCGCGGCCGGCCTGATGGCGGCCAAGCTGCCCGGCTACGACCTCGCACCGGCCGTCGCCGTCGGCCTGGGCGCCGGAGTCGTGTCGGTGCTGCGCCTGCCGCTCACCGCGCTCGTCCTCGCCACGGTCCTCACCACGAGCAGCGGCCTGGGCGCGACGCCGCTGATCGTCGTCGGCGTGGTCGTCGCCTTCGTCGTCACCGTGGCGCTTCCGCAGCCCAAGCCCGACGCCGGCAGCGGAGCCGCAGCCCGCTGCGGCCGCCGCCCCGGCGTAGCACCATTCGCCCATTTCGGGTGATTGCGAGCGCCGCATGCGTGTGAGAGATTGGCGACCCACTTCGACCGAGGTCTAGACCATGTCGCTGAAGCACCCGAAGGCCGCCGCACAATCCGAGCGCACGCACCTCGGGATCCCGTCGGTCTTCACCGACCAGGGCGCCGAGATCCCGCGCTACACGCTGCCGGACGGTGAGACGCCCGCGGACACCGCGCGTCAGATCATCCACGACGAGCTGATGCTCGACGGCAACGCGCGGCTGAACCTCGCGACGTTCGTGACGACGTGGATGGAGCCCGAGGCCCAGGAGCTGATGGCCGAGTGCTTCGACAAGAACATGATCGACAAGGACGAGTACCCGCAGACCGCAGAGATCGAGATGCGCTGCGTGAACATCCTCGCCGACCTGTGGAACGCCCCGGACGCCAAGCAGGCGACCGGCTGCTCGACGACCGGCTCGAGCGAGGCGGCGATGCTCGGCGGGCTGACGCTGAAGCGCCGCTGGAAGCACCGCCGCGACGCGGAGGGCAAGCCCTCCGACAAGCCGAACATCGTGATGGGGATCAACGTCCAGATCTGCTGGGAGAAGTTCGCGAACTACTGGGACGTCGAGATGCGGCTCGTGCCGATGGAGGGCGACCGCTTCGTGCTGTCACCTGAGGAGGCCGTGAAGCTCTGCGACGAGAACACGATCGGGGTCGTCGCGATCCTCGGTTCGACGTTCGACGGCTCCTACGAGCCGATCGTCGAGATCTGCGAGGCGCTCGACGCGTTCCAGGAGAAGACCGGCATCGACGTCCCCGTCCACGTCGACGGCGCCTCCGGGGCGTTCATCGCACCGTTCCTCGACGAGGACCTGATCTGGGACTTCCGCCAGCCGCGTGTCGCCTCGATCAACGCCTCGGGCCACAAGTACGGCCTCGTCTACCCGGGCGTCGGATGGATCGTCTGGCGCGACGCCGCGGCGCTGCCCGAGGACCTGATCTTCTGGGTCAACTACCTCGGCGACAACATGCCGACGTTCGCGCTGAACTTCTCGCGCCCGGGGGCGCAGGTCGCCGCGCAGTACTACATCTTCCTGCGGCTCGGCTTCCAGGGCTTCAAGCGCGTCCAGGGCTACTCGCGCTACGTCGCGACCCGCCTGGCGGACGAGATCGAGAAGCTCGGGCCGTTCGAGCTGCTCACCCGCGGCGACGAGCTTCCGGTCTTCGCCTTCAAGATGAAGGACGAGATCGACAACTACACGGTGTTCGACGTCTCGAACGCGATCCGCTCACGCGGCTGGCAGCTCCCGGCGTACACGTTCCCGGCGAATCGCACGGACCTCGCGGCGCTGCGGGTCGTGGTGCGCCGCGGCTTCACCCACGACATGGCCGACCTGCTGATCGCCGACCTCAAGCGCGAGATCAAGCTGCTCGAGAAGCAGCCCGAGCCGGTTCACACGAGCGACAACTCGACGAGCTTCCACCACTAGCAGGCGCGGCCTTATACGCCGGCGTCGGCCGGCCCGCGCAGGAGCCGCAGCTCGGCTTCGATCGAGTCGAGCTGCGTGCCCAGCGCGTCGAGACGCTGCATCATCGGATCCTCGGGTGCGTTGCGCATCTCGCGCTGGCTGCGCGCGACGAAGCCGCTGGTGATCGTCGCGGTGACGACGGAGAGCAGCGCGAGGCCGCCGAGCAGCAGGAACGATGCCACGGCGCGGCCGAGCGAGCTGACGGGCACGACGTCGCCGTAGCCGACGGTGGTGACGGTCTGGAGCGCCCACCACATCCCGAGCCAGACCGTCGGGAAGGTCTGCTTGTCCGCCAGGTGCTCGAAGACGCCGAAGGTGATCACGGCGATCAGCCAGACGACGACGATCACGCGGGCCGCGCTGCGCGGGCGCAGCCCTCCCTTCTTGTCGTTCCCCCCCAGCCACCGGGGAGTCTTCCCCGGTTTCGATTCGTCACCCATCAGTCGGCAGTTCGCCGCCGGGCCGCTGCCTCCTGCGAGCGCCGCTCAGGGATAGCGGACGAAGCCCAGCGAGTACAGCCGGTTGCGGCCGTTGTTCACGCCGATGGCGTATGCGGTGCTCCCGGAGTGGTTGGGATGGAACGATGCGTTCAGCGGGAGGCTGGGCCCATTGATCCACTCACCGTCGGTCGAGCAGACCTCATGCCCGGAGAAGGCGCTGACGATGTCGCCCGTGACCGGGTAGAAGCCGGTGGCGAGCGCGGCGTTGTAGATCGCGGTGTTGAGATGGTCCGCCCAGTAGCGGATGACCTGCCGCTCCGTGTCGTTCAGACCGGCCAGCGTCGCGTAGCAGCCGTACTTCGCGGGGTCGGAGACCGGCCGCGGATAGCCGACCGCGATCAGGTCGGCACCGGGCGCCGCCAGAGCGAGCAGCCGATAGGTCTTGACGAGCTTCGGCTCGACCTCGAAGTCGATCTTGTCAGCGATCTCCTGCTTGCGCGACGCGCAGGCGCTGGCGCCGATGCAGGCCTTCACGAGGTCGCTGAAACCGGTGTCGTTCCCGCCGATGCTGATCGTCACGAGCGCGTTCGAGGGCCGGCCGTTCTCGAGCAGTTCCTGCTGGGTTCCGGACTGGACCTCCGGGTGCTGGATGACGCCCTGGAACGCGCTTTGAGGCCAGATGTTGTTGGTGATCGCGCCACCGCACGCGATCATCGTCGGCCGCGGGACGAACCCGAGGCCGGCGTCGAGCTGGAAGGCCCACGTCGTCGGCGAGCGCTCGCAGACGGCCGGCGAGAGGTATCCGGCGACGTTGTCACCCGTTCCGGCGGAGTAGGAGTCGCCGAGCGCGAAGTAGGCGGAGTAGGGGCTCACGCCCTTCGTCCTCGTGTCGACGTAGTCCGACGGCGCCCCTTCGATCGCGCCGTTCACGGGGATGACCCGCCAGCGGTACCAGTGCCCGGCGACGAGCAGCCCGGGCGAGAACGTCGTGCCGGCCACCGGATATGGCAGCCGCGTCACCGTCATCGTCGCGAGGTCGGTCGACTCGATCACGTATCCCGAGGCGTCGGCCGCCGCGTCCCAGAACAGCGCGACGTTGTGCTGATCGGTGATCGACGCGCGCATCCTTCCCGGCTTGGCCGGGGTCTTCCCCAGGATTCGCACCGTGGCGCTGGTGGGCCCGGGCTGCCCGGTCATCGTCCCCTTGCTGGGAACGGTGCGGAACTGGTAGTCCATGCCCGGGACCAGCAGTCCGGCGGTGAACGCTCCCCCGGACACGGCGTACGGCAACCGCTGCCAGGCCCCGTTCAGCGTGACGTTGCGCAGCTCGATGAACGCGCCCGTCGCACCGGGAGCACCCGCCCAGGTGAGCGAGGCGCCGCTGTCCACGGGCGTGACCGACGGCTTCTTGCCGGCGATCGGCCAGGCGATGCTCGTGGGAACGGCTCCGTAGCCGGTGCCGATGCCCCACTTGGCGAGCGCGTTGGCGAACGCGGCGGCGATGCGTGCCTCACCCACGGTGTTGGGATGCGTTCCGTCCCACGTGTGGATCTTCGGGTCCCAGCCGCTGTCCACGGCGGCGGTGAGGATCCGCGACTGGCTCGTGGCCGAGGTCGACGCGATCGAGTCGAGCTCGGTGTTGAATGCCTTGGACTCGTTCACCAGCTGGTACGTGCCCCCGAACAGGTCATAGCGCGTGGGCACGTGACCGAGCACGAAGTCCACGCCCGGCCGGGCGGCTCGGGCTGCCGCGATGAAGCTGCGCATGTCCGCGGCGGCCTGCGTGGGCGACGAGAGGTAGGTGAGGTCGTTGGTGCCGAGCAGGACCAGGATGACGTCCGGCGCGGCGCTGGTCGTGGCAGCGCCGATCGTCGCCTTCTCGTCCTTCAGGGCCCGGCCCCAGAGCGCGTGATGAGCAGTGTCGAAGGCGGGGTCGGCGTAGGCGGTCGAGCCCTGGACGTTGGTGACGTTGTCGAACAGCGCGGTCCGGTCGCCGACGAGGTCGACCGCGCCCGGCGCGGTGGACTGGAGGTTCTTCCACAGCCGGTAGCGCCAGGTGAAGTCACCCGCCGAACCCTGCGAGATCGAATCGCCCACGACCATGACCTTCGTCACCGCTGAGGCGGCTGCCGGGACGCCGAGCCCGGCGAACAGCAGGAGCACCAGCAGCACGCGCGCAAGCCGGGAACGACGCATCGGTTGAACCTACCCGCGACTCGCCGCCGCCTGCAACACCCGTGGGCGCTGCACGTGAGACTGATTCGAGACTGTGGGCCGGCCGCGTCCGCGGTAGCGTCGCCCCCGCGAGCGACGACGAAGGCGGGGGGCAGGATGCTGATTGGGCCGAGGGTCTTGAGGACGGCGTTGCTCACAGCGGGATGCACGTTGGCGCTGGGCGCGGGGGCGGCCGGCGCCGACGTGCAGCTGATCTCACGCGCGCCCGGCGGCGCCTACGGCGACGGCGAGTCGATCGCCCCGTCGATCTCGGCGGACGGCGGGCGCGTCGCCTTCCAGTCGAAGGCCAAGAACCTCGGACCGTCGACCGGCCAGTTCGCCGCTGACAACGTGTTCGTGTGGGACGGCGCGACGAGCTCCGTGCTGCTCGGCGCGCGGACGAACACCCCGGGTGCTCCCCCGGACGACTCGACGATCGGTCCTTCGATCTCCGCCGACGGCCGGCAGGTCGCCTTCTCGTCGGGCGCCACCAACATCCTGCCGCTCGTCCCCACGCCCGGCGGAGGCACCTTCCGCAGCTTCTTCGACGCAGGCGGCGACACATCGCTCGTCGGACGCGGCGCCACCCCACCCGACCCGCCACCGAGTGGGACCTTCAACGCCGCCATCAGTGGCGACGGATCGTGGGCCACAGTGCAGAGCGGCACGCCGGACGAGATGCTCGGTCCCCTGAACCTTCCGAGCGGGTTCGGGATCTACCGGACGCCGATCTGCTGCCACTTCGGCGCGCAGACGAACGAGCTCGTCAACCACATCCCGGGCGGGCTCAACGCCAACATCACGGACGATGCCGGCTCCGCGCCCCGGCACGTGGCCCTCAGCGCTGACGGCCGGCGCATCGTCTTCCAGTCGGTCGCGGACAACCTCGTCCCCGGCTCGGTGGCGGCATACAACGTCTATGCCTGGAGCGCCGGGACGAACACGGTCCAGCTCGTGAGCCGTGCGTCCGGCGCCGCCGGGGCGCCCGGCGACGGCAACTCGATCAACCCGGCGGTCAGCGCCGACGGGCGCTTTGTGAGCTTCGAGTCGGCGGCGACGAACATCGAGCCGGCGGTCACGAAGCTCTACGACGACCCCAACCAGGCGATCCTGCAGGAGACGTACGTCCGCGACCTGGACACGCAGACGACGACGCTCGTCAGCCGCCAGGACGGGGCTGACGGGACGCCCGCCAACGCCACGGGCTCGGCGATCGACCAGTTCCTGTCGACCTCGATCAGCGGGGACGGTCGCTACGTCGCGTTCTCCTCGCCGGCGACCAACCTGACGAGCGAGGACTGCACGCATCCCTACGCCGACGTCTTCGTGCGCGACCGCCTGGCGAACACGACGAGGCTGATCAGCAGGGCCTCGCACCGCGCGAACTTCTGCAACAACTCCACGGGCGCCGAGGGCGACTCGGAGGCCCCGTCGCTGAGCGCCGACGGGATGAAGGTCGCGTTCGTCTCGTGGGCGACGAACATCGGCCCGCTGGACAACACGCCCAAGACGCGCGAGGTGTACCTCGCCGACACCGGGGCGACCGCGGCGCCGCCGATCACGCCGGTGAACACGCCGCCCGCGCCGGGTCCGGCTCCGGCGACGGCACCGAAGGACGTCAAGCCGCCGACGCTCGGAGGCCTGAAGCTCGACCCGTCCGTCTTCGCCGTCTCCGGCGCCCAAGGTGCCTCGACGGCCGCCAGGACCCGCAAGAAGAAGGCCCACCGCGGCGCGACGATCAGGTTCACGACGAGCGAAGCGGCGACGGTGCGGTTCGACGTGCTGACGCGCCCCGCGGCATCCGCGGCGAGCGCGAAGACGAAGAAGAAGCGCAAGAAGGCAAAGCCCCGCAAGCTCGGCTCGCTGAAGCGCGTGGCGACGAGCGGCGCCAACCGCGTGGCGTTCAGCGGGACGATCGGCGGAAAGGCGCTGGCGCCGGGCCGCTACACGCTGACGGCGACGGCGACGGACGCCGCCGGCAACGCGTCCCGCGTCGTCACCGCGACGTTCCAGATCGTGAAGTAGGTCAGCCCGGCGGGCCGGGCAGGCCGAACATCTGGACGACGCAGTAGACGATCAGGACGCACCCGACCCCGATCAGCCCGTAGCGCGCCGACTTGACCGGGAAGTGCCCGCTGATCCCCAGCAGGAACAGGACGGTGGCCAGCAGCACCGTCAGCCGCACGTACTTGTCGGACGTGTTGCCGGCGTCGCTCGCCGCCTTGAAGGAGGCGTGCGCCTGCGCGGTCAGCGCGCGCCCGTGCTCCTCCTGCGGGATGCGGTATTCCGGGAGCTTCGTCGGGTCGGACGGCGCGTCGGGGTTCTTCAGCGGGCGCAACGCCAGCCAGGCGTTGAACGCCCTGCGGTACTCCGGTCGCAGGCGCCGGACGGCGAGCCGGAACGCCTGGCGGTCGTTGATGACGTAGGCGGAGAACGCCGCGTCGAACGCGACCGAGTCGAACGTGCGGACCTGCAGCCCCTCCTGCGTCGCGGCCTGGGCGGCGACCTGGATCTCCAGGGACTGAGCCAGGAGGTCCGAGGACCGGGTGTCCCACGATGCCGCGCAGTAGCCCGACCAGGCCGCGACGAGGGCGACGAGCGACAGCATGATCGCCTCCGTGATCGACAGCCAGCGCTCGTGGCCCGTGCTCGCGTGATCACCGTGACGGGCGGCGTGATGCTGGCGCTCGGCGAGCTCCTGTCCGGCGTCCGGGGTCGACATCGCGTCGGACCTTACGGTTTCCGGCGGCCGCTCACCCCGGATTTTCGTCCGCTCACCCCGGCTCGCTGGCTAGACTTCCAGTCGTGGGGGGCGCCGCATGGAAGCTGGCCGGATGTGCCGTCGCGCTCGCCGCGTGCTTCACCGCCGCGCCCGCGAACGCCGTGACGCTGCCCACCGGGTTCCATCAGACCGCCGTGCTGACCGGGCTGAACCAGCCGACGGCGGTGCGGTTCGCCCCGAGCCCGAGCACGACCGTCTTCGTCGCGGAGAAGAGCGGGATCATCAAGGCGTTCCACAGCCTCGACGACCCCACGCCGACGACCGTCAAGGACCTGCGGACCGAGACGATGAACTGGTGGGACCGGGGGCTGCTGGGCCTGGCGGTGGACCCCGCGTACCCGCAGCGGCCTTACATCTACGCGATGTATGCGCGCGACGCGGTTCCCGGCGGCAATGCGCCGCGCTGGGGCCAGGCGAACACGGACGCGGACGACTGCACGATCACAGTCCGCCACCGACTGCATCGGGACGGGCCGGCTGGTCCGGATCACGGTGAACCCGACCACGCTGCTGGCCACGGCCACGACAGACGCTCGTGACCGACTGGTGCCAGCAGTTCACGACGCACTCGGTCGGCGATCTGCAGTTCGGGCCTGACGGTGCGCTGTATGCCAGTGGCGGCGACGGGGCGAGCTTCGACTGGGCTGACTCCGGGCAGGACGGCAACCCGTGCGGCGACCCCAGCAACGTCGACCCCACCAAGAGCGAGGGCGGCGCGCTGCGCTCGCAGGATCTGCGCACCAGCGGCGATCCCACGGGGCTCGACGGGACGATCATCCGCATCGATCCGGACACCGGTCTGGCGAAGTGCGGGAATCCGCTCTCCGGGCCCGACGAGAACGCGCGCCGCATCGTCGCCTACGGCCTGCGCAACCCGTTCCGCTTCACGTTCAAGCCCGGAACGAGCGAGATCTACACGGGCGACGTCGGGTGGAACACCTGGGAGGAGATCAACACGGTCCACACGCCGACGGCCGCGGGCGGGCCCGTGAACTTCGGGTGGCCGTGTTACGAGGGGACCGGGCACCAGCCGGCGTACGAAGCGGCCGGCCTCAGCATGTGCGACGGGCTCTACGCCGACGGCCCCGGGGCGGTCGCGGCGCCGTTCTTCACGTACGACCACGGCCAGCCGCTCGACCAGTGCGGCCCCGGCGGGTCGGCGGTGTCCGGCGTCGCGTTCGCGCGGCCCGGGGACTTCCCGGCCGAGTACCAGGGCGGGCTGTTCTTCGCCGACTACGCGCGCGGCTGCATCTGGTTCATGGCGCCGTCCGGCGGCGCACCGGATCCCGCGGCGGTGACGACGTTCGCCCGCTTCGATCCCGGCGAGAACGCACCGGTCGACCTGCAGGTCGGCCCCGACGGCGCGCTCTACGACGCCGACATCGCGAACGGCACGATCTGGGCGATCCGCCACGGCTCAGCGCCGACGGCGGTCGCGACCGCTGACGTCACCGACAGCCCGACGCGCCGCCCTTCCTGACCGTCCACTTCGACGCCACGGCATCGACGAGCCCGAATCCGGGGCCGCTGACGTACGCCTGGGACCTGGATGGGAACGGCGTCTCGACGACTCGGTG
Source organism: uncultured Solirubrobacteraceae bacterium (assembly GCA_963781935.1). Taxonomy (GTDB): domain Bacteria; phylum Actinomycetota; class Thermoleophilia; order Solirubrobacterales; family Solirubrobacteraceae; genus F1-60-MAGs163. The sequence goes on along the minus strand of CAWAHX010000002.1, from coordinate 64,770 downwards.
CGACAGGCGAGCCGACTTCACGTACTACTTCGACCACCAACTTCGCGGTGCGCGTCAAGGTCACGGACTCGACCGGCGCGAGCTCCGTCTCGGACGTCGATCCTGATCACGCGCGGGCAACACGAAGCCCCACATCGACTCCATGACGCCGAGTGCCGACGTGCCGTGGTCGGTCGGCGACACGGTCAATTTCAGTGCCACGGCCTCCGATGCCCAGGACGGCCCGCTCGGCGCCGCGCAGATGAGCTGGCAGCTGGTGATCCATCACTGCCCGTCGAACTGCCACGTGCACTACATGACGTCGAAGTTCGGCGTCGACCACGGGACGTTCACCGCGCCGGATCACGAATACCCGTCGTACCTGTCGCTGACGCTCACCGTCACCGACAGCGGCGGGCAGACGGCGAAGCAGACCATCGACCTGCACCCATCCACGGTCCTCCTCTGCCTGCTCAGCGATCCAAACGGGCGGTCGGCGACGATCAACGGCACCGTCGGCCCGACACCGCTGAAGGCCACCGTGATCCGCGGGTCGAACAACTCCGTGGGGGTCCCGACGCCGCAGCACGACGCCGCCAACGACTACGGCTTCTCGCACTGGTCGGACGGCGGCGCGCGGACGCATCAGGTCATCGCCGCCGCCGACACGACGCTGACGGCGTCCTTCGACGCGACGCCGATCGCCGCGCCGCCGCCGCCCGGCGGCTCTCACGCCGCCGGTGACGCCGACCACGCCGACCACCCCGGCCTCGCCGTCCACCCCGAAGCTGCGCCTGCGCACCGTGAACGCCCGCATCCCCGTCCGCGCTCGCGCCGACGGCCGGGTGCCCGTGCGCGTGCGCTGTGCGCTCACCGGCCCGTGCGCCGTCAGCATCACGCTCGAGGGCACCGGACGCCTCGGAAGGCTGAGCGCACGGCTGACGCACGGGGCGACGCGCACCCTGGCCGTGCCGCTGACGCTCGCCGCGCGCCGGCTGCTCGCGCGCCGCGGGTCGTTGCGCGTCAGCTCGATCGTGACGCTGCGCGCCGCCTCGGGCGCCGGGGAGCGCGTCACGACGCACTTCACACTGCGCGCGCCGCGGCGGTAGTGCCCGCCTCGGGCGGCGCTCGCCGAACCATGTGCGAGGGTGAGCGGCCGTGAGCGGCGCACGTTCGACCACTCTTGCCACCGTCGCGACGTTCGCCGGGACCGCCGCGCTGCTCGTCGCCTATGCCGTCGACGGCGGCTCCTACGACATCATCGCGCGCCAGGAGTTCGGCCTCGTCATCTGGTGGGTGCTGTTCCTCGGCGCAGCCGCCGCACTGCTGCCCGCGCGACGGCCCGGGGCGCCGGTCGTCGTCGCGATCCTCGCGCTGGCCGGGCTCGCGCTGTGGACCGCGGCGAGCTTCTCCTGGAGCCAGAGCGACGAGCGCACCCTGACCGAGCTCGCACGGGTCCTGCATCACCTCGGGCTGTTCCTGCTGGTGCTCGTCATCGCGGGCCGCGAGCGGTGGGTCGCCGTGGTCGGCGGCGCGACCACCGCCGCCGTGATCGTCTGCGGCCTCGCTCTGGGAACGCGGCTCGCGCCCGGGGACGTTCGGCGTCGACAAGACGGCGCGCGCGTTCGAGACGAACCGCCTGTCGAGCCCACTCGGCTACTGGAACGCCGTCGGCGCATGGTCGGCGATGACCGTCGTGCTGCTGATCGCCTGGTCGGCGCACGCGCGCACGGCGGTCGTCCGCGCGCTCGCGCTCGCGACGGCCCCTGCGGTGATCCTCGTCCTGTATCTCACCTATTCGCGTGCGTCGGTCGCCGACCTGGCCGTCGGGGTGGTGCTGATCGTCCTGCTCGCGAGCCGCCGCTGGACGACGGCGGTGCACACGCTCAGCGCTCTCGCGCTCGGCGGCGCGGTGATCCTCGTCACGCGCTCCCATCCCCAGCTCGCGGACTTCACGGGCACCGCGGGCCGCGGACCGGTCACCGCGGCGCTGGTGGCCTGCGCGCTCGCCGGCGCCGGCGTCGCGCTCGTCACGCTCCGGCTCGGGCTCGACCGTGTGCGGCTCTCGCCGCGAGCCGGTCGCGCCGCGTTCGCCGCTGCGGGCGCGCTCGCCGCAGTGGGGCTCATCGTCGCGGCGTTCACCGTGATCCCGACGGCCTGGCACGACTTCAAGCAGCCGTACGGCGCGACGACCTCGACCGACCCGGCGGCGCGTTTCTCGAACCTCAACAGCGGCCGCTACCAGATCTACAGCAGCGCGCTCGCGACATTCCGCGCGCACCCGATCGAGGGCTCGGGCGCCGGGACGTTCGAGTTCACGTGGAACAGGCAGGGCCGCACGGACGAGTTCCTGCGCGACGCGCATTCGCTGTATCTCGAGCCGTTCAGCGAGCTCGGCCTGCTCGGCGGACTGCTGGTGCTGCTGTTCACCGGCGGCGTGGTCGCGACGATCGTGGTCGCCCGCCGCCGCGTCGCCGAGGACCAGCGGGCCGCCGGCGTGGTCGCCGGAGTGGGAGCCGCGTGCGGCGCCTATCTCGTCGCCGCCGGTGTGGACTGGATGTGGGAGGTGACGGCCGTCACCGCGCTCTTCCTCGTGCTGGCGGGCGCCGCCGGCGCCGCGACGCTGCGCGACGCCGCGCCGCTTCGACGTCCCGCGCGGTGGGCGCTCGCCGCGGCGGCGCTCGTCTGCGCCGCCGTCATGCTCCCCGGGATGCTCGCCGCCAGCGAGCTGCAGCGCAGCAGCCGCGCGGTGGCGCGCGGCGACCTTCACGGCGGCGGCCGCCGCCGCGCGCGATGCCGAGCGGACATCTCCGTGGGCGGCGAGCCCGCACCTGCAGCTCGCGCTCATCGACGAGCAGGCCGGCGACCTCGGCGCCGCGCGTGCGCAGCTGCTGGCGGCCGGGCGCAGGGAACCGACGAACTGGCGGGTGCCGTTCATCCTGAGCCGTGTCGAGGCGGCGCGAGGTGACGCCGGCGCAGCCCTCAGGGCCTATCGTGAAGCGCGTGTCCTCCGTCCGCGCGGTGCGTTCTTCCTCGATCCGAAGGCGGCAGCCGCTGCCGCCCAGGGCGGGTAGCGCCATGCGCCGGCGGCTGACCGTTCTGAGCGTCGTCGTGGCGCTCGTCGCGCTGCTCCCGGGCGCGGCACACGCAACGTCCTGTGTCGGCCCCCCGGGCCTCGGCGCCGTGGACCAGTACTGCGAGGTCGTGCCCACTTCTGGCGGCCACGCGGGAGGTCACACCAAGCACACCGGCAAGTCGCTTCCCACCGCGACGCGCCTGCAGCTTCAGCGGGCGGGAAGCGATGGCCAGGGCGTCCTGGCGCTCGCGCAGACCGCGCCGGCGACGACGCCCAAGAAGCACGCCACGAGCAAGAAGAAGGCTCGCAGCCCGGCGCCGGCGTCCGGCAGCGCGCCGGCCGCCGCCCCCACTCCCGTCGTCGCCTCGTCCGGGGCGCTCGACGCCGTCGGGCATGCCGTCGTGGACGGCCCCGCGGTCGGCCGCTGGCTCCCGTTCGCGCTGCTCGCACTGGCCCTCGGCGCCGGCGCACTGGCGCTGCGGCGCCGCAGCCGGAGCTGAGTGATCACCGGCGCGAGCGCGCGGGCAGGCTGTCACGATCAATGGTGAGCCATGCACGTCCCGATCCTCAATCTCCGCCGTGCTCGCGCCGTCTCGCTCGGCGCGGCGGCCGCGTGCGCGCTCGCGCTGGGCGGCGGTGTCGCGACCGCGACCGCCGCCCCCGCCGGCATGCGGCTCGGCTTCTCGGACGGGACGTTCACGCTCGACGCGGGCCCGCAGTCGATGGACAAGGTCGTCCAGGTCGGCGGCAGCGTCGTGCGACTGGACGCCACCTGGAGCACGATCGCGCCGACGCGCCCGGCGGACGAGACCGACCCCGCCGACCCCGCCTACGACTTCACCGCGCTGGACAGCGCCGTGAGCAGCGCGATCGGCCGCGGGCTCGATCCGTTCATCGATGCGAGCGCCGCCCCGCGCTGGGCCGAGGGCGCCGGTCGCCCGTCCTCCGCGTTCAGCGGAAGCTGGAAGCCGGACCCCGCAGCCTTCGGCCGCTTCGGCCTCGCGCTCGCGAAGCGCTACTCCGGAACCTTCACACCTGCCGGATCCGCCGCGCCGCTGCCGCGGGTGCGCGGGTTCCAGGCCTGGAACGAGCCGAACCTGAACGGGCAGCTCGCACCCCAGTGGGTACGCCGCGGCAAGCGCTGGGTGGCCGTTGCGCCGACCCACTACCGCTCGATGCTCAACGCGTTCTCGAAGGCCGTCAAGAGCGTCCATGCGGACGACCTCGTCATCACGGCCGGCACGTCGCCCTACGGCGGCCCGGCCGGCGATGGGCGCCGGCGCCCGCTCGCGTTCTGGCGCGACGTCCTGTGCGTCACCCGCAGGTGCGCTGACCCGGCGCGCTTCGACGTCCTCTCGACCCACCCCTACTCCGCGGCGGGCCCGCTGGATGACTCGCACAGCCCCGACGACCTCCCGGTCGCCGGCGTCCACCGGCTGGCGTCGCTGCTGCGCCGCGCCGAGAAGCTCCACCGGGTCAGCGGAACGCGGCGCCACCGGCTGTGGGTCACCGAGCTCTCGTGGGACAGCAACCCGCCGGACCCGCGCGGCCTTCCGGCCACGACCCAGGCGCGCTATCTCTCGCTCTCCCTGTTCGTCCTCTGGCGCGCGGGCGTCGACACCGTCATGTGGTACCGGGTGATCGACCAGCCGCCGAACCCGAGCTACGCAGCCACGAATCAGTCCGGGGTGTTCCTGCTGGACGGCGGCGCGAAGCCGTCCGCGGGGGCGTTCGCCTTCCCGTTCGTCACCGACCCGGCCGACCGGCGCTCCTTCTGGGGCCTCGCGCCGCAGGCCGGGGAGGTCCAGATCCAGCGGCGCACGGCCGGCGGCTGGACCACCGTCGCACGCGCCGTCGCCGGCCGCGGACGCGTGTTCCGCGGCCACGGATCGTGGCGTGGCTCGGTCACGCTGCGCGCAGTTCAGGCCGATCGCTCGAGCCTGACCTGGGCCGCCTCCACCAGCTGAATTCCGGGCTTTCGCCGTTCGGCGAGGGGTCTTCGGGCCGGGCCGGCGACGCCGACCTGACCATCCGTCCAGTTGCGGACCGCGTTCGTGGACGGTATGACCTTTGGGCGATACTCTTGCACCGCTTAGCGCGCTCGGGGGGCCTTCCGCGGCAAGCTGAACATTTCCCGGGGTCCGATCCAGGACCTCCCGTGACGATAAAGAGATTGAGTCGTACTTGGGACGTACGCCAAGACGGCACCGCAAACTTCATGAGGCATCGATGCTGACCCGCGAACCGACCACACCACCACGTGAGATGAACCGCCAGAGGCGCCGCGGGCACACGTCGCCGCGGCTCACCGCGCTGCAGTCCGTTCGCCAGGGCGCGGCCCACACGGGCACCACCGTCGGCTCGCCGGCGACGTCGGTTCCCGCCAGGCGGCACACAAGCCTGCGCCACGAGGTCCTCAAGTGGGCGGCGGTCGATTCGCGCTGGCGCTTCGCCTACCCCGCGATCGACGCGATCGTGCTGTCGGTCGCCGTCTGGGCGACGGTCAACTGGCCCGGTGACGGCGGCGTGCACGGCGAGATCGTCTGGCCGCTGCTGTGCTTCCCGTTCGTCGTGCTCCTCCTGTTCGCCGGCCGCGGGGGGTACGGCGGCGCGATGCGCACGAGCCTGATGGACCAGGTGGCACCGATCTTCGCGACCGCGGCGATCGGCACGCTCGTGGTCACCGTCTCGAGCGTGTACGTCGTGCAGACCACGCTGGAGCCCGGTGTCGGAGTCCACCTGTGGACCCTCGCCGTGATCCTCCTGCTCGCCGGCCGCCTCGTCCTCTCACTCGGGCTGCGCTCGGCCCGCCGCCACGACATGCTGCGCGCGTCGACGCTGATCATCGGCGCCGGAATCGTCGGCACCAAGATCGCCGCGCGCCTGCAGGAGCGGCCCGAGTACGGGCTGCGTCCGGTCGGGTTCCTCGACGCGGACCCGCCGAAGGAGACGCAGCACGATCGCGCCGTGCCGGTGCTCGGGACCGTCGACGACCTCGAGGGCATCGCGCGCCGCAGCGGCGCCACGAGCGTCGTGCTCGCGTTCTCGACCGAGAGCGACGACTCGCTCGTCTCGGTCGTGCGCCACTGCCGCGAGCTCGGCCTCGAAGTCCTGCTCGTCCCGCGCCTGTTCGAGTCGCTGAACGACCGCACGAGCTACGAGCCGCTCGGCGGCCTGCCGATGCTGGCGCTGAAGGTCACCAATCCGCGCAGCTGGGAGTTCAACGTCAAGCATGCGTTCGACCGCACTGTCGCCGCGATCGGGCTCGTCGTCCTGTCGCCGCTGCTGCTGGCCCTGGCGGCCGCGGTCAAGCTCAGCTCGCCCGGCGCCGTCTTCTTCCAGCAGCCGCGCGTCGGCCGTGACGGCCACGCGTTCGACCTGCTCAAGTTCCGCTCGATGGCCGAGCCCGACCCGGACGCCGACGGTTTCGCGCCGGAGGCCGGCTTCGCCCCCGGCGGCGTCGAGGGAACCGACCGCCGCACGCCGCTCGGAAAGGTCCTGCGCCGCACCTCGCTCGACGAGCTCCCGCAGCTGATCAACGTCGTGCGCGGTGACATGAGCCTCGTCGGGCCGCGCCCTGAGCGCCCCGAGTTCGTCGAGCGCTTCGACCACGACATCGAGCGCTACACCGACCGCCATCGCGTCAAGTCGGGAATCACCGGCTGGGCGCAGGTCCACGGCCTGCGCGGACAGACCTCGCTCGCCGATCGCGTCGAATGGGACAACTACTACATCGAGCACTGGTCCCTGGGCCTCGACCTCAAGATCCTCGCCCTGACGGTTCCCGCGGTCCTGCATCGCGCTGAGTGACGGGCCTATCGTGCTCGGCATGAGCGACCCGGTCGCCGAGCGCGGACTCGGCAGGTTCTCGCGTGTCGCCGTCACGCACGAGTGGCTCACCGTCCCCGGCGGCTCCGAGAAGGTCGTCGCCGCGATCCTGGAGCTGTTCCCGCAGGCGGAGCTGTTCACCACGGTCTTCGATCCGGACGCCGGCTGGGATCCGATCCTGGTCGACCGGCCGGTGCACGTGACCGCGCTCGACCGAATCCCCGGCGCCCGCACCCACTACCCGAAGCTGCTGCCACTCATGGACGCGGCCTGGCGTCACGTGGACATGTCAGGCTTCGACCTCGTGATCTCGAGCAACCACGCGTGCGCGAAGAACGTTCGCGTCGCTCCTGGGGCACTCCACGTCTGCTACTGCCACACGCCGATGAGGTATGCGTGGGACCCCGCCTTCATGGAGGGGGAGGAGCTCGGGCGGCTCACCCGCCTCGCACTCCCCCCGCTGCTGCGGCGGCTGCGCCGGCAGGATCTGCGCGGCGCACAGGGCGTCGACGCGTTCGTCGCCAACTCGTCGTTCGTCGCCGGCCGGATCCGCGACTGCTACGACCGCGATGCGCAGGTCGTGCATCCGCCGGTCGACGTCGACCGCTACCTCGGCATCCCGCACGACCCGCAGGACGCCTACCTCGTGCTCGGGCGCGTCGTGCCCTACAAGCGCGTCGACCTCGCCGTCGCCGCCTGCGAGCGGCTCGGGCGCCGCCTGCTGGTCGCCGGGGACGGGCGCGGCCTGGACCGCGCGCGGGCCGTCGCCGGCCCCAACACCGAGTTCCTCGGCCGGGTGCCGGACGCCGACCTGCCCGGGCTCCTGGCCCGCTCGCGTGCGCTGCTGTTCCCCGGTGAGGAGGACTTCGGCATCGTCCCGGTCGAAGCGCAGGCGGCCGGCCTCCCGGTGATCGCCTACGGATCGGGCGGCGCCCGCGACAGCGTCATCGACGGCGTCACCGGGGTGCTCTTCGAGCCGCAGACCGTCGAAGGGATGTGCGCCGCGATCGAGCGCTTCGAGCAGCTCGGCCTCGACGACGCCGCGTTGCGTGATCACGCACGGGGCTTCGGGCCCGAGGCCTTCGCGGACGGATTCACGGACGCGGTCCTGGCCGCGGCGGAACGGCAGGCCGCGTGAGGGCTCAGCCGGTCTCCTCCCCGGGGAGGCTCACCGACCGTCTCGGAACCGCGGCGCTGCCCGCTGCCATCGGGACGGCGATCGCCGGCGTGCTCGTGATCGGCGCCGCGATGATCGGCGTCAAGATCCTGCTGGTGCTGATCGCGGGTGCCCTGGCGCTCGTCCTGCTCAACCACGCGCGCGCGGCGACCGTCGTCCTGATCGTCGCGGCGGTGTTCTTCGAGTCCGGGACCGAGTCGCCGTTCGGCCAGGACGCGATGTACACGACGCTCCCCGGCCTCAAGCTCCAGCCGTTCGAGATCCTGCTGCTGCTGGCGCTGGGCGCCTCGATCCTCGAGCGCATGCGGACCACCGGGTTCGCGCGGCTGCGGACGCTGGCGCCGCCGCTGTGGCTGCTGGCGGCCGCGCTCCTGACCGCGATCGTCGTCGGCCACTACGGCGGCGGGGCGTTCCAGCCGATCAGCTCGACGACCCGCATCTTCCTGCCGCTGCTGCTCGTCCCGTTCATCGTCACGACCGTCGTGCGCAGCGCCGAGGACGTGCGCTGGGCGATCACCTTCGTCGCCGGGCTCGCATTCGCGAAGTCGGTCGCGGGACTGCTGCTGCTGTTCACCGGCTACGGCTTCAAGGTCGAGGGCAGCAGCTCGCTCACGTACTACGAGCCGCCCGGCAACTGGCTCGCGATGCTGCTCGTGCTGTTCGTGCTGGCGCTGGCCGTCGGGCGCCAGCCGATCGCGGCGTGGCTCCTCGCCGCGGCACCGTTCGCGCTCGCGTCACTCGCGCTCGCCCAGCGGCGCAGCTTCTACATCGCGCTCGTCGTCGGGATCGCCGTCGACGCCGTGGTCGCCGCCGGGCGCGGCGGCAGGCGCATGCTCGTCCCGATCATGGCCGTGTTCATCGCCGCGAGCTACCTGATGCTCACGACGGGCCTGGCGAACGGGCTCGACAACTCGGTCACGAGCTCGGTGACGACGCGCGTCCAGACGCTCAACGCCAAGCACCTCGAGGCGAACAAGCAGGACCGCTACCGGCTCGACGAGCGCCGCAACGTGCTCGCCGAGATCGGGCGCTCGCCGGTCCTGGGCGTCGGCCTCGGCGTGCCGTGGCACGCCCGCTACGGCCTCTCCGTCGAGCACCCCGGCGGCCGCGAGTACACGCACATCGCCCTCCTGTGGTTCTGGCTCAAGCTCGGGATCCTGGGGCTGATCGGATACCTGTGGCTGTTCGGGGCGATCCTGGTGGTCTGCGCGCGCATCGGGCGCCGGCACGCAGACGGGTTCGTGCGCGCGGCGGGCTGGGCGATCGCCGCGACCACCGCGGGCTACCTGGTGGCCGAGACCACCGGAACGTTCACCGGCGCGAACGAGCGGATGAACGTGCTGCTCGGGGCGGTGGTCGGTTTCTTGTCAGTTGCGGCCTCTCAGCTGCCGAAGATGAACACAATGCCTACTAGGATCGAGCCATGACGGAGAGCCCGCGCAACGCCGACAATGGCGCGTCGCCGCTTGTGCGCGGGGTCCAGACGCTCCGCGAGCGCTGGTGGATCGTGGCGATCGGCGGCGTCGTCGGCGTCGTGCTGGCGGCCGCGATCGTCCTGACCACGACGAAGGAGTACACGGCCTCCTCCAAGCTCCTGCTGCGCAGCTCGAACCTCGGCGCACTCGTCGCCTCGGGCGCCGTCCAGCAGTCCGACACCGATCCGCAGCGCCAGGCCGCGACGAACCTCCAGCTCGTCCTCTCGCGGCCGGTCGCCGACGCCGTCCGCAAGCAGCTCGGCCTCCAGGAGACCAGCGAGTCCCTGCTCGCGCGCGTCGACGCGCAGAACGAGCCCGAGGCGGACATCATCGACATCTCGGCGTCCGACACCGATCCGAAGCAGGCGGCGGCGATCGCCAGCGCCTTCGCGAAGCAGTTCGTGCTGTACCGCCAGAGTGCGAGCCGCGCCGCGATCCGCCAGGGCGAGCAGCTGGTCCAGACCCGGATCGATCAGCTGCCGCAGTCCGCGACCGCTCAGCGCGCCGAGCTCGAGACGACGCTGCGCAGCATCATCCAGCTCGACGCGCTGCAGACCGGCGACGCCGAGGTGGTCGACTCGGCAAGCGTCCCGTCCGCCCCCTCATCGCCGAAGACCAAGCGGGACATCCTGCTCGGCCTGCTGCTCGGCCTGATGGCGGGAGTCGCCGCCGCGTTCCTCGTCGACGTGTTCGACCGCGTGATCAAGACCGCGGAGGAGTTCGAGCAGCGCTATGGCGCCTGGGCCCTCGCCACGATCCCCGAGCACCGCGGCCGGCCGTCGAGCGACCGCGAGCGTCAGGCGGCCATCGAGCCGTTCCGGATCCTGCGCAGCGGCATCGGCTTCCTCAGCGACGGCGACGTCCAGGTGCTGGTCGTCACCAGTGCCGAGGCAGGTGACGGCAAGAGCACCGTCGCCGCCGGGCTTGCGCGGGCGAGCGCGATGGCCGGCCAGGAGGTCGTGCTGGTCGACGCCGATCTTCGCCGTCCGGTCGTGCACGACCGCTTCGGCCTCGAGGACGACGCACCGGGCCTGACGAGCGCCCTGATCAGCGGCGTGCCGGCCCACGAGCTGGCGCACAGGGTCGAGTCGGCGTCCGGCATGTTCGTGCTGCCGGCGGGCCCGCTGTCCCCCAACGTCGGCGAGCTCCTGAGCGGCCCCCAGATGCGCGCGGTCGTCGCCGAGCTGCGCGCCCACTTCGACCTCGTGATCATCGACGCGCCCCCGCTGCTGCCGATCGCCGACGCGCAGTCGCTGCTCGAGGCGCCGATCGACGCCTGCATCGTCGTCGCCCGCGCGGGGTCGGCGACCCGCGAGCAGGTCCGCCGGGTCCGCGCCATCCTCGAGCGCCACCGCCGTCCGTTCGGGATCGTGGTCAACCGCACGCGGGAGACGGACGCCAGCTACTACGCGTACGGCGACGCATCGGCCAAGAAGTCTGAAGCCCTGTAAGGGGATCACCGATCGAGCCGGCGCGCCCCTCAGCCCGCTCCCCGGATGACCGCGGCCGCCTGCGGATCGCCGTGGATGCGAACGTCCTGGGTGCGTCGTGGGGCGGGATCCCGAAGTACATCCACCGCATCGTCGAGGAGCTCGTCGCCGGCGGCGATCGCGTCGACCTGCTGGCGAACACCTGGCGCTGGACCAGCCCGATCGCCGGCGCCCACACCGTCGGGCTGCGTGTCAAGGGCCTCGCTCCGTGGCGCGAGGCCGGCCTGCCGCTGTGGGTGCTGACCCACCGCCCGGACGTCCTGTGGGCCCCTGCGACGGTGCTCCCACGCCACGTGAGCGTCCCGACGGTCGCCACGGTGCACGACCTGGCCCCCATCCTGTTCCCCGGCAGCAAGACGGCGGCGGAGACGCACAGCTTCGAGACCGTGATCCCGCGGTCGGTCCGCGCCGCCACGCGCGTCGTCTGCGTCTCCGAGACGACGGCCGCCGACGTGCTGCGCGTCTGGGGCGTCGGCGGTGATCGCGTGCGCGTGGTGCCCAACGGCGTCGACGCGCGCTTCTCCCCCGGCGACCGCGCTCAGGCGCGTGCGGGCGTCGCGGCGCGCCACGGCCTGGACGAGCCGTTCGTCCTGCACGTGGGCTCGCTCGAACCGCGCAAGGGCCTCGACGTGCTGATCGCCGCAGCGGCGCAGCAGCCGCCGTGGCGACTCGTGCTGGCGGGCACGCCCGCCCATCTCGGCGAGGGCATCGCCGCGGACGCTCGGCGCGCGGGGGCGCTGCTGCTCGAGGGTGTCGGCGACGACGCGCTCGTCGACCTCTACCGCGCCGCCGAGGTCGTCGCCGTCCCCTCGATCTACGAGGGCTTCGGCATCGTCCCGCTGGAGGCGATGGCCTGCGGGACGCCCGTCGTGATCGCCACGAACGCCGGGGCGCTCGAGGAGGTCTGCGGCGGCGCGGCGATCGAGGTGGCGCAGCGGACCCCCGAGGCCTGGGCGGCCGGGATCGCACAGGCACGCGCGGAGCGCGAGCGGCTGGCCCCGGCGGGGCTCGCGCGCGCCGCCCGGTTCGGCTGGCCCGCCGTGGCCCGCGCGACGCGCGACGTCCTGGCCGAGGCCGCAGGGCGCTGATCATGGGCGCTCCGGCCGACAGCGATCTCACGGGAGCACCGGCGGCGCCCCGCATCGCGCGCGACGTCGGCGCGTCGCGCGCGGGAGCGGACGTCGCGATCCAGGTCGCGGTGCGAGCCGCGAACATCGCGCTCGGGATCATCGCGACCGCCGTGCTTGCCCGCCACCTCGGCGAGGCCCGCTACGGCGTCTGGAGCACGATCCTGCTCGTCCCCGCGCTGCTCGCCTACCTCGGCGACCTCGGGCTCCAGCAGGTGGCGGTGCGGCACGCGAGCGCCGAGGACGACCCCACGTGGCTGGGCGCGATGTTCACCGCGCGGCTCGCCCTGTCGATCCCGGCGACCCTCATCAACGTCGTCGTCATCCTGCTGCTCTCCGACGACTCGATCTTCCGGATCGCCGGCACGATCCTCGCCCTGCAGGCGCTGCTGAGCGCCCCGGCCGGGCTCGCCGGCGTCTTCCAGGTCCGCGTACGCAACGACCTCACGGTCGCGGTGATGACGATCAACAGCCTGCTCTGGACGGCCGCCGTCGTGGTGCTCGCCCACAACCATGCGGGGCTCGTCGCCTTCGCGATCGCGTTCATCGCGATCGCCGCGGTCACCAGCGGCGTGCAGATGGTGCTGGCGCTGCGAGGCGTCCGCATCCCGCTGCGCGGCACCAGCCGTCTGTGGCGCGAGCTCGCGCGGACGGCGATCCCGCTCAGCATCGCCGGCCTGCTGACCCTCGCCTACGCCCGCATCGACGGCCTGATCGTCTACACCAGCGCGGGGCCCGCGGCCGCGGGCCTGTACGGCGCGGCGTACCGGATCGTGGAGCAGGCGGCGTTCGTGCCGATGTCGCTGATCCTGACCTTCGGGCCGATCGTCGCGCGCGCCGTCCCGGGCCGGCTGGACCAGGCACGCAGCATCCTGCAGAACGCCGTCGACCTGCTTGCGATGTTCTCGTTCCCGGCGCTCGCGTTCGCGCTGGTCGCATCCAAGGAGGCGATCGACCTGCTGTACGGCGCGCGATTCTCCGACGCCGCGCCGGCGCTCACCGTCCTGACCGGGGCGTTCGTCCTGATCTGCGGCGGATACGCCTTCGGTATGTTCATCCTGGTGCTTGACCTGCAGCGGCGGTTCGTGGCGTTCGGTGCGATCGCCCTCTGCGTGAACCTCAGCCTGAACCTCGTGCTCGTCCCGAAGTACGGGTTCCTCGCGGCGGCGTGGATCACGCTCGCGACCGAGGCACTCGTCCTCGGGCTCATCGGCCCCGCGGTCCTGCACCGGCTGCAGATGCGGCTGCGGCTCGGGCGGATGGCGCGGACCGCGCTCGCGAGCGCCGTCGTCGGGCTCATGCTGCTCGGCCTGCGCGAGCTGGGGCTCGGCGTCCTGTGGCTGATGCTCGTCGCCGTGGCGGCGAACGCGGCCGCCCTGTTCGCCGTGGGCGCGCTGCGCCCGGCGGAGATCCGTGCGCTGCTCGCCCACCGCGCCCCGAACGTGTCCGGCTGACCGTGCGCGCCCTGTTCGTCAACGAGGGCTCGGCCGGGCCGGGGATGCTCGGTCACGCAGCGCTGGCCGCCGGCCAGAACGAGGCGCTGACCTCGCAGGAGGACTTCGAGCTGCTGTTCCGCACGCTCCCGACGATGGGCCGCGTGTCGCGGGCGCTGGCCACGCGCGACATCCTCACCGCGATCGACCCCGACCTTCAGCGTGCCCGCTGGCTCACCGTCCAGGCGGTGCGCGCCCGCCAGGTCGTCAAGGCGGAGCTCGCGCGCGGGCCGATCGACGTCCTGCACCTGCACACCCACACCATCGGCCTCGCGCTCAGCGACGTCATGCGCAGGGTCCCGACGCTGCTCTCGGTCGACGCCACGATCGAGGACTGGAGAGCGCATCCAGCTGCGCGGGCGGACCGTGCGCCACGGCGCGAGCCTGCGTCCCGTGCTGGCCCGTGAGCGGGCGATGTTCGACCGCTCGTTCGCGGCGCTTCCGTGGTCGGCCTGGGCCTGCGAGGGCGTGGCGCGCAGGAGCCCGGACGCCCGCATCATCCGCCACGACCCCGGCCTCGACCTCGAGCTGTTCCGGCCCGCGGACGAGCGCGAGCCGCGCCCGCGGCCACGGGTGCTGTGCGTCGCGGCGCGGTTCACCGCGAAGGGCGGCGACGATCTGCTCGCGGCGCTCGGCCCGCTGCTCGGCGAGCTGGTCGACCTGGACATCGTCACGACGGGCGAGGTCGCCGAGCGGCCCGGCGTCCGCGTGCACCGGCTCGGTCCCGGCGACCCGCAGCTCGTGCACCTCCAGCAGCAGGCGGACATCTTCTGCCTGCCGACCCAAGAGGACGCCTCGCCGTTCGCGCTGCGCGAGGCGATGGCGTGCGGCGCCGCCGTGGTCAGCACCCCGATCGGGGCGATCGCCGAGATCCTCGACGAGGGCCGCGCCGGGGTGCTCGTCGAGCCCGGTGACATCGCCGGCCTGCGCGAGGCCGTCCAGGACGCTCGTCGAGGACGATGCGCTGCGCGAGCGGCTGGGCCACGCCGCCCGGGCGCGGGCCGAGCGCTTCTGGGATCGCCGTCAGTCGAACGTCGAGCTGCAGAACATCCTGCGCGAGGCCGCGAGCTCCCGGGCTCAGGCGGCCTGAGCGCGAGCGGCGAGCTCCGCGGCGGCGTCGAGCACGCCGCTCAGCCACTGGTCCAGGCCGTGCTCGGCGACGACGCACTCGCGAGCCGCGGCGCCGAGCCGCGCGCAGCGGTCCGGGTCGCTGCCACAGGTCCTGGATCGCCGCCCGCAGCGCCGCGGGATCCTGCGGCGGCACGAGGACGCAGGTGACGCCGTCGCGCAGGACGTCCGCCTTCCCGGCGGTGTCGGTGGCGATCACGGCGCGCCCCATCGCCATCGCCTCGATCACGGTCGTCACGCCGTTGTCGGAGTCGGTCGGCAGGATCGGGACGACCACGAACCGCGAGCGTGCGTAGAGCTCGCGCAGGTCGCCCGGGGACCGGGGTCCCGCGGTGATGCCCGGCGGCAGCTCCCTGCCGCCGACGTTGCGCGCCCGCACGTCGCTGGTGCCGAAGACGGCGTTGCGCGTGCTGGTCCCGGCAGCGATGTGGCACGGGATGTCGAGCCCGGAGAGCGCCTCGATCAGCGTGTCGTAGTCGCGCATCTCGCGCCCGACGCTGCAGATCATGTCCTGCTCGGTGTCGATCGGCCGCCAGAAGCGCGTGTCGACGGCCCACTCGATCGGGACCAGTCGCTCCGGCGGATGTGCCACTGCTCGACGACGCCTCGCCGCTGCACGGGCGCCGGGATCCAGAAGCGATCGATCCCGCGCCGTGCCAGCACGGGGAAGAGCAGACGCTTGACCACGGTCTTCGGCCCGGAGGCGCTGCTGACGTCGAGCGGCCACAGCAGGATCGCGATGTGTCGCAGGCGCCGGCGCGGGGTCAGCGCCAGCAGCAGGGCCAGCGAGAACGCGAGCGGCTCACCCCACGTGAGGACGACGTCGTACTCGCGGCGTCGAGACCAGGCGGCGAGCGCGAGCGCGAGCGGCCCCGGAAGGCCTCGCAGCAGGCGACCGCGGAGCCCCGGGACGTCTGCCAGGTCGGCGTCCTGCAGCGAGGTCGCCCCGAACTGCTCGTCAGCGACCACTCCCGGCGCGACATCGTCGCCCCCCGCGCCGGGCCTGCCGAGCCTCCGGTGACGAGTACGAGCACGCGGGCGGCCGGTGGTGCGAGGGTCGCCATCGACTGAGCGTAGCCGCCTGATTGCGGGCTTCCGGCGGCCGCTAGGACTGGGCGAGGTACGACTTCACCGTCGCGTACGCCGGCTTCGGCGTGCCGTCCTGGCGCAGGAGGCCGAACTGCAGCTCGCGGTCCGCGGAGCTCGTGCCGCGGTCGATCAGCTGGTAGACGTACAGCCCCGCGATGTTCCAGTTGTGGAAGCCGGTGGCCGCCGCGTTCAGCAGCGCGTGCAGATCGCTCTCCTGCCGGGCCTCGCTCACGCTGTCCGAGGAGGTCGCGGTGGACTGGCCGTACTCGGTGATGTAGATCGGCTTGTCCTGGGCGCCGTGATCGTTCATCTCCTGGCGCAGGAGGTCGAGCCGCGTGAACGGCCGCTCGGCGTCGGTCGACGTCTCGTCCGGCGCGTGCCCGTACCAGTAGGGGTGTGTCGCGAACCCGCCGATCAGCGAGTTGAGGTTCGGGATCCGGCTGTAGAGCGTCTCCATCCACATCAGGCCGACCCACGGGACGTCGGTCTTCTGGTCGCCATAGTTGTAGGAGGCCGGGAGCATCCTGGCGGGGAGTCCCTTGGCGGCGACCGCCTCGAGCGCCGGGCGGATCGCGTCGGCGTACTGCTCGCGGGTCATCGCGCCGTAGTAGGGCTCGTTCCCGAGCTCGAAGGTGCGGATCGCGTAGCGCGCGGCGTCGAGCGCCGGGTGCTCGGCCCAGAAGGTCCCGCCCTGGCCGTAGCGCTGGATGAACGCAACGACGTAGTCGCGGTAGGCGATCGGGTCGCCGATCGTGTTCCCGCCCAGGAGCGCGTGGATCCGCGTCCCGATGTCGCGGGCGGCGGTCGAGCACGACGGCGTCCTGTGCATTGACGGGCTGCGCCGGGTCGAACTCATGGCGCGTCACCGATGCCCCGAAGGCGGCCCGCTGGGTGACCTCGGCGGCGCTCCAGCCGCCCTTGCCGCCGTCGATCCCGACCTCGAGCTTGAACGCTCCTGCGCTGGTCGTCGTGGACGACCCGCTCGCGACGGACGTCGTCGCCGGCGCCGTGCTGCTCACCGGCGGCGTGGTCGTCGTCTTGGTGGAGGGGGCGGCGGTGGCCTTCCTGTGTGCGGGCGCCCGCTTGAAGGAGTCGGCGATCGCGATCGACTGGCTGCGGCACGATGCGCGGCGCGAGCGAGACGCGGTGCTGACGAGGCGGACCGACCAACCGGTCATCGCCTGCCGGCGGCGTGCCTGGAGGCGGCGTGCGCGCGCCTTGCGTGCGTGGGCTCGCTGGGCGGCGGTGGTAGCTGGGGCCGGCATGAGGCGACGGTCGTGATGCGCGTGGCGTCGCTGCGGGCCTGGATCGAGGCGGCTTGGGCGCCGGCCACGGGCACCATCAGGAGCGAGACTCCGACGACTGCGGTGGCTGCTCGGGAACAAAGGCCCATACACAGGTCCTCGGCGCCTTCCCTGAGCCCCGCGACCCCAATGCACCGGAGGTCGGACGCATGTGCGAGTGCGTCCGAAATCGCCGATTCGCCCCGACACGGGCCAGGCGGCGCTGCCGATGCCGCCAGCGGCCGGTTTGAGACGACGGCAGGTCGTCAGGCGCATGTGCGGCACGCGACCCGATTTCCCCCGAAGGCCGCTAACGTGGCCGCTCCTTGCTGCGCGACCTCTTCATCTCGAGCTTCGCCCCGCGCCTGGAGAACGGGCGGGCCCTGCGCACCTACACGCTCGTGGCGGCGCTCTCGGCCACGCGGCCGGTGGACCTCGCCTATGTGCCCTTCGACGGCGAGCCGGACGCGGAGTACCTCGCGCTCGACAACGTCCGCTTTCATGAGATCAACCCCTCGCGCGGAGCCCGGCGGCTCGCGCTCTACGCGCGCCGGCGCGCGGCCGGCGTCCCGGTCGGCTGCGCGCGCGCCTGCTCGCCGGAGATCATCGACACGGCGAGGCGACTCGCCGCCGAGCCGCAGCGCGGGCGGGTGATCGCCGGCGACCTCAACGTCGCGGCGGCGCTGCTCGGCTTCGCACGCCGGACGCCGGTCACCTACAGCGCGCAGAACGTCGAGTCCTCCTACGAGGACAATCCGTTCGAGGGCCGGATCACCTGGCTCCCCATGCGGGTGATGGAGAAGCGCCTCCTGGGCCGCGTCGCCGAGTCGTGGATGGTCAGCGAGATCGACGTTCGCCGTGCCCGCGAGCTCAACCCCTCAGCCCGGCTGCGCTACGTCCCGAACGTCGTGGACGTCGACGCGATCACGCCGGTCGCCGCGGACCCGGGCTCGCAGACGATCACGATGATCGGCGACTTCACCTACCCGCCGAACGCCGGCGGCCTGGCCTACCTGACCGGGGAGATCATGCCGCGCGTCTGGGAGCAGCTCCCGCAGGCGCGCCTGCGGGTCGTCGGTCGCGGGCTCGAGCGCCCGCCCACGGCGGACCCGCGCGTCGAGCAGCTCGGCTTCGTCGAGCACATCCGCGACGCCTACGCGGGCTCGGCCGCGATCGCCGTCCCGCTGCTCGAGAGCGTCGGGACGCCGCTGAAGTTCGTCGAGGCGCTGGCCTACGGCGTGCCGGTGGTGGCGACTCCGCGCTCCGCGCAGGGCCTGGCCGTGGTCGACGGCGAGCACTACCGCGCGGGTGCCGACGCCCCCGCGTTCGCGGCCGCGCTCGTCGACGTCGTGCGCTCGGGCGCGGCCGAGATGGCGCGCCACGGCCGTGAGCTCGCCGAGCGCGAGTACTCGCTCACGACGCTGCGCCGGCTCGTGGCGGCCTGAGCAGCTCCTCGATCTCCTCGACGCGCGCCTCCCAGGAGTGGCCGCGCACCGCCAGTGAGCGTGCCTCGCGCAGCGCGGGCGTGTCGGCCGCCATCACCTCGTCGAGACGTGCGGCCATCTCCCCCGCATCCCGCGCGACGACGACCTCGGGCACGTCGCGCAGCGCCGGCAGCGGGGTGGTCACGACGGGCAGCCCGGCGGACAGGTACTCGTAGGTCTTCATCGGGAAGACGCTGCGCATCTCCCCGTCCGGTGTTGTACGGCAGGATCGCCGCGTCGGCGCCGCGCAGGACGGCCGGCAACTCCTCGTAGCGGCGCGGCCCGAGCAGGTGCACGTTCGGCGCCGTGCGCAGCGCGCTGATGTCGGTTCCCGGGTCACCGGGCCCGACCGGGCCGACGAACGCGAACGACCAGCCGGGCCGTCGAGGCGGCGAGCGCGAGCGTCAGCTTGAGATCGATCTTCGAGGCGATCAGCGCACCGGTGAACGCGATCAGCGGGCGCGGGAGCGCGGCGATCGCAGGATCCACCGGCCCGTCCTGCAGCGCGGTGGCGAACAGCGCGGTGTCGGCGACGTTCGGCGCGAACACGACGTGGTCGTTGAGGCCGCGCATCCGGTCGGCGAGCTCCGGGGCGCTGGCCATGATGACGTCGGCGCGCGGCGCGAAGCGTCCTTCGGCCGCGTTGAAGGCATCCGCGTCGATGCCCTTCTTCGCGGCGTGGTCGTCGTCGATGTAGTAGAGGATCCGAGCCGGCCGGAGGGTGTCGATCAGCACCTCGGCCTGCGGCACGAACGACCACAGCGCGATCTGCCTCCCCATGCCGGCGCGCCGCGCGCCCGCCCTGACGAGCCGCGGAAGGATCGCGCGGTTGAGCCGCACGGCCGCCGGGCGGTCATGCGCCGGCAGCACGAGCGGCGAGAGCACGTGCACGCCGTCCTCGAGCTTCGGCGGCGCAACGCCGCGCACGAGCCGCCGGCCGATCCGGCGCAGGTCCTTCGACGAGCTCAGCTGCGGGCGGCGCAGCCCGAGCGACTCGACGTAGAGGATGCGATGGCGCCGGGCCATCCGCGTCAGGAGGTGCTGCTCGTTGGTCAGCAGCTCGCTGTTCCAGTCGGAGAATCCGACGCAGACGATGTCCAGCGGCTCGTCCGTCATGCGGCCGTCCCCCGCGTCAGCTCGATCCGCGCGAGCAGTGCGGCGAGCGGTTCGCGCTCCGGGTGGACCTCGCCGACCTCGCCGTGCCCCGCCTCCGGGACGCGCGACAGGATGCGCGTCGCGCGGCGGCCGAACGGGACGACGGCGTCCGCTGGGCGCAGCTGCTCCTCGGCGTCGAGCCCGCGCACCACGCTGAGCGGGCCGCCCGTGGGCAGACGGCGCACGCGAGCGGCGCAGGCGGCCGCGGGCGCGTCGGTGACGAGCGTCACGTCGGCGGCGGCCGGAGCCGACGCGAGCCAGCGGGCCGCCGTCTCGGTCGCCGGGGCCCCGAGCGCCAGCGCGACCACGCGCGGGCTTCCGAGGCGGTACTTCCACGCGCCGAAGTGCTCGTCCGGCGCGACGCCGGAGTCCCCGTGCTCGGTCGTCCGGCCGCTCGCGTGGCGGATCCAGACGACGCTGTCGGTCCCGACGTCGAGCAGGATCTTCGCCAGGCCGGGCCAGCCGTCGCGCCAGCCGCCGTCGACCACCGTGCGGTACACGAGCTTCGCCGCAGGCCGCAGGAGCGCGCCCTTGACGGCGCCGGAGGCGGTGACGGGCGCGGTCATCTGCCCCGCCTCGAGTCGCGCGTACGTCCACGCGTCACCGACCGCCTCGCGCCAGCTCGTCGCCAGCAGGTGGTCGAGGTCGCCCTCGAACGGGTGCACCGGCCCGACGGGGACGAGACCCTCGTGCACGGTGCGATCCTCGCGGTGGCGGTAGGCGCCGCGGCGCAGCAGCCGGTGGCGGTACTTCGGGTACTTCGCCGACGGGCCGAGCGGGTGCCCGAGAAAGTGGTCGCGCAGCGGCAGGCCGGCGAGCTCCACGCCGGCAGGCGGCGCGGCGAGGAACAGCTCGATCTCCTCACGCAGACGCGGGCTGATGCGCTCGTCGGCGTCGACCTCGAGCACCCAGTCGCCGCGCGCGTGATCGATGGCGACGTTGCGCTGGCCGCCGAAGCCCTTCCAGGGCTGGTGCACGACGCGCGCGCCGGCTGCTTCGGCCAGCTCCGGCGTGCCGTCCGTCGAGCCGGAATCGATCACCAGGATCTCGTCGCAGAACGCGACGCTCGCCAGGCAGGCGGGGAGCCGCTCGGCTTCGTTGCGGGCGATGATGCAGGCGCTGACGGTCGAACGTGCGCTCATGAAGGCCGCAGCCCGTGCCGCCTGAGCCCGACGCGCTCGAGCATCCCCGGCCATCCGCGCCGCCCGGCGTGCGCAGGCGCGGCCACCGGCGCGGGGCGCCGCCCGACGAGGATCGCGCCCGGGGCCGACGAGGCCAGCGCGGGAGTCTGCTGCGCGAACCCGGCCTGCTCCAGCTCGGCCGCGATCGACGGCCGGCGGTGGACGGCGTCGTGGGCATCCGACGCCACGACGTGGACGAGGCCTCGCGACAGGAAGGTCATCGCAAGCTCCCGCGGGGCGCGGCCGAACGCCCCGGTGAGCGACGACGCGGTGATCTGGGAGAGCATGCCGTCCGCGACGAGATCGGCGAGGGCATCCGGTTGGCGCTGAAAGAACGGGCTGCGCTCGGGGTGCGCGATGACGATGCGATGGCCGCGCTCGGCGATGCGGCGCAGCATCGGGCTGACCTGGCGCGCGGAGACGCTCAGCGGCGCCTCGATCAGCGCCCAGTCGCCGGCGCCGAGGCGCAGTTCGCGGAGCTCGTCGTCGCTGAGGTCGAGCGCCCGCGTGAGCGCGATCTCGGCCCCGGCGACCACCTCGACCTCGATCTCGGCGTCGCTCAGCGCCTCGCGCACCTCAGCGACTCCTTCGGCGATCACCTCGGCGGTCACGCCGGGGTACTCGTGGTCGACGTGCGGAGTGGCGACGATCGTCACGATCCCCGCGGCGGCGGCGGCACGGCACAACGCGAGTGAGTCCTCGAGCGTCCGCGGTCCGTCGTCGATGCCGGGGAGCACATGGCAGTGGAGGTCGATCACCCTGACGCCGATTTTAGTGCGCGCTTCGGCGCGTCCAGCTCACCGTCGCGGGCGTCGGGTCGACGTTGCCGGCGGCGTCGATCGCCCGCACCTGGAAGCGATGCCGGCCATGCGCGAGCCAGTGGTAGCGCTTCACCGTGGCGCAGGCGGCCCAGCGGTACCTGTCCAGGCGACATTCGAACGTCCCGCCCGGGCGCGTTGCGCGAGGCGAACGTCAGCGTCGCCAGCCGCGAGCGGATGCTCGTGCGCCGCAGCTTGACGGTCGTCTGGGGCGCGAGCGTGTCGATCGTCCAGGTGACGCTCGTGGGCACCGTGCTGACGTTCCCGGCCGCGTCGGTCGTGCGGAGCTCGAGTGTGTGCCGGCCGTCGCGGAGCCCGTCCACGCGGTAGGAATCCGGGCAGGTGGTCCAGGGGCCGCCGTCGACGCGGCATTCGTAGGAGCCGGCTCCAGGCTTGTTCGTCGCGAACCGGAACGTCGCCGACGTCGACTGCGTCATCGAGGGCGGCCAGGCGATGATCGTCGGGTGCGGCGCCTGCGAGTCGACCGTCCACGTGCGGCTCGCCGGTGTCGCGTCGGTGTTCCCCACGGCGTCTGTCGCACGCACGTCGAACGTGTGCGATCCGTCGCCCAGGCCGCTGAGCGCCCGCGGGGCCTCGCAGCTCGCCCAGGCGCCGCCGTCCAGGCGGCACTCGAACGACGAGCCGGCGCCGGGTTCGCTCGTCGCGAAGTGCAGGCTCGCCGACGACGAGTTCGTCAGCTCCGGCGGGCCGCTGTCGATCGTCGTCTGCGGCGGGGTCGTGTCGACGGTCCAGCTCCTGCTCGCCGGCGTCGGGTCCGTGTTGCCGGCGACGTCGATGGCGCGCACGTCGAAGGTGTGATCGCCGTCGGACAGCGAGCTCGGTGACTGCGGAGTCGCGCACGCCGTCCAGGCTCCCGCGTCGAGCCGGCACTCGAACGAGGAACCGACGTCCGGCTCGCTGGTGGAGAAGTGCAGCGACGCGGACGTCGCGGTCGTGGTGCCTGAGGGACCGCTGTCGATCGTCGTCTCGGGCGGAGTCCGGTCGATGACCTGCCGGATCGTGCGGACGACCGTGCCCTGCGAGGAGCGCGCGGCAAGCCATGCGAGGAACGCATTGAGCGTCGCGGGAGTGGTCGAGTACCCGTCGTTGCAGGTGTCCGCAGTGGGGGTGCAGATGCGGTGGAAGACCAGCGGCAGCCAGCCGCCGCCGGACTGCTCCGCCGTGGTCACGAAGCCCTGCAGATCCGCGAGCGTCGTCGTGTCGAACGTGGACCCCGCCGACGGGAGGATGTAGGGATCGACCGGAGGCACCGGCGCCGTGGGAGTGCAGGTGCCGGTGCAGCCCGGTCCCTGGAGCCCCGCCGTCGTGCGCGCCGAGTCGTACCCGCAATCCTTGACGATGCCGGGCGTGGTGGCGCCGTACACCCCGTAGGGATACGCGAAGTTGTGAGCCGTGATCCCGTGATCGGCGAGCGCCGTGGCGGTCGTCGCAGATCTGATGCGTCGCCTCCGCATCGGTCATCGTCGGCGCCGAGAGATCCGGATGGTCGACCGTGTGGCCGCCGATCTCGTTCCCGTCGGCCTGGATCTGCATGACCTGGTCCCAGGTCATGAACGGTCCGGATGGTCGAGCCCGCCGCTGATGACGAAGAACGTCCCGTGCAGGCCGTTGTCCTTGAGCGCCTGCGCGGCGAGCATCTGCGACGAGTAGCCATCGTCGAAGGTCAGCGAGACGATGGTCTGCGGGCCGGCCGCGCGCGCTGCGGGCGCGGCGACGCCGGCGGTGCCGGAGACGGCCGCAAGAATGGCAAGAGTGGTGATGTAGGTCCGTAGATTCACGTCGTTCCCTGACGCTTCGTCCCGACACCTCCCACGATCCCGGCCCTATCCAAGATGGCGGCCACGTCGCGGGAAGTCAAGCCGCAACCGGCGCTATTCGTCCATTCGTGCCGTCTGCCACATCGAGGGTTGAGTGGACGCCGGGGGCCGTCAGCCGGATCTTTGCGCACGGCCGGCGGCGGCGCGCCAGACCGCCGCCGGAAGCGACCGTGAAGTATGCGGGCGATTACGGTGAACAGCGCCGCAGCACGGCGGTACGTTGGCCGCAAAGTCCGGACCGGGGGATTCCGGTGGCTCGTCGGAGTGCAGGTTGAAGGAGGCCACATGTCCAGCAGGCATCTTCCCCAGGTCGATGATCACGACACGGTCGCGCGAGCGTCCGGCGATGGCTCCGCCCCGTTCCTGATCTGCCCGCGTTGTGGGCTGACGATCAGGCCGAAGGCCAGTTGGCCGGCCCTGCGGCACTGTCCTCGCTGTCTTGCGCGCAGCCACGCCGCAGTCGACATGTTCGCATCGACGATGCCCGCCGCCAGCCTGTACGACGAGGCCCCGGACGCCGGCGACCGAACCGCTGCCGCGGGCGAGCTGACGATGCGCCCGGTTTGTGTGATCGCGCTCACGGCGGTCGTGGTGGGGATCGGACTGCTCGCGGGCGGCCCGGCGGCGTGGATCGTTCCGGCGCTGGTCGCGGTGGGGTGGACCGGCTGGGTGGCCGCGACACACCGGATCGGCAACGTCATGAACGACTCCCGCGACGCGGTGAACCCTCATCGGCCGCGCGCTCGACGGCGCTGCCGCGCGCCGGTCAGGACGCGACGACCACGAACCAGCGGCCCTCGTGCAGCACATCGCCGCCTCCGAGCTCCGCGGCGAGCTCGGCGCCCGTGAAGAAGCGCTTGAACACGCGGTGCACTGAGCCGTCGTTGAGCGTTCGCTCCTGCCACTCCTGCGCACCGACGTCCGGGCGGCGAGCTGCGTCGACGACGACGATCCGGCCGCCCACGCGCCGAGCCTCACGCAGGAACGGCTCGCACTCGTCCGGCAGCAGGTGCCCGTAGAAGTGACTTGTCACCACTCGGTCGAACTCGCCGGTCGAGAACGGCAGCGGCACCGCATCACCCTCGACGATGCGACTCTCCGGCACCCGCGCCGCGGCGACGCGCACCATCCGAGGACTCTGGTCGAGGCCGACCACGTCGCCCCGAAGGTGACGCGTGAGGAACCCGGTTCCGCACGCGACGTCGAGCGTCCGCGCCGGCGGCAGCCCCTCCAGCAGCCGCGTGAGCTGCTCGACCTCCTGAGTCCAACCCGGCCGGTCGCGCTGCGCGAACAGGCCCGTCCCAAGCCACCAGTCGTCGTACTCGGCTGCACGCTGGTCGTAGTAGGCGCGCATCTGCGGGTCCACGACGCGAGGAGACACGCCCGCGAACGTATCGCGCCGCCGGTCAGGGATCGAGGACCTCGATCGTCTGCGGCTCACCCATCCCCGTCAGCAGGCTCACGCCGAAGCGCTCGATGATCGACGCGCTGTCGGCGCGCAGCGCCTCCCACTGCGGCGTCCGCGTCGCGGCCTCGAACGCCGCCTTGTCCGGGAACGACATGACGACGGCGCGATAGAACGCGGGGCGCTCGCCGGGCAGCGCGTCGGAGGTGCGCGTGAGGACCATGCCGGCCGTGTTCGGGATGCGCTGCGCGAGCGGCACGTGCGTGGTCCAGTAGTGCTCCTCGAAGGCCTCCTCCTCACCGGGACGCGGGAACGACCAGGTGGAGAACGCGGTGAACATCACACGAGCGCCGAGGCGCCGGCGACGTTCGGCACGACCTCTTTGGCGAGCAGCTCCATCGACTGGAACCACGCCTCGGGCTGATCGGCGTAGTCCATCCCCAGGACGAGCAGCGTCCCGAAGCCGCCGAGCTGCTCGTTCAGCTCACCGAGCTTGCGCGTGACGGTCTCGACCGAGCCGACGAGCCAGCGGTCGCAGAGGTAGTTGATGTCGACCGCCGAGTCCGGCTCGGACGGGTCGTCCTTGTGCAGGTGCAGCAGGCCCCAGTCCTCGAACAACGGCAGGTTGAACTCGCGGAAGTAGCGGCCGAGGTTCCCGTCGAGTGCCAGGCGCCGCGCCTCTTCGTCAGTCTCGGCGACGAAGACCTCCTTGACGACGCGCCAGTCGCGCCGGTCGGCGGTGCGGCCGGCCGAGGCGGCACCCGCCTCGACGGCGGCCCAGTGCGGCGCCACGACGCGCGGATTGAGGTCCAGTGACATCGGCCACCAGCCGCGCTGGCCGCAGATGCCGAGCGACCCGCCGGTGATGCCGGCGAGCGCGATCGGCGGGTGCGGGCTCTGCAGCGGGTTGGCGTGATGGCCCAGCAGCGGGCTCTCCGGCGGGTTGGGGCCCGACGTGCTCGCACGTCCAGAAGCGGCCCTCGTAGCGCCACGGGCCGGGCTCGGTCCAGTACTTGAGGATGATCTCCATCCCCTCGGCGAGGCGCGCCTTGTCCTCGCCCTCCTCGGCGTCAGGACGGAATGAGCGCCAGTCGGTGACCGACGTGCCCTGGGTGAAGGCGACGTTGAGGCGCCCGCCGGAGGCGTGGTCGAGGTAGGCCAGGCGCATCGCGAGCACGCCCGGGTGGTGGAACGGGACGATGTGCGCGCCCGGCCCGAGCCGGATGTTGTCCGTGTTGCGCAGCGCCTGTGCGACCAGCAGATCCGGGGCCGGGACCGGCTCCCACGGCACGGTGAAGTGCTCGCCGATCCACGCCTCGGAATACCCCAGCGCGTCGGCGCGCTCGAGCACCTCGACGTTCCAGCGGTTCGCGTCGCGCAGCGGGCGCTCCGGCGGGTGGCACGGCATCAGGAACAGGCCGACGTCCATGCATGGGACCGTACGTTCGGTCCGTGCGCGCGATCGCACGGAAGCCCTCCGTGCGCTGGGATTCTCACAAGGCCGCGGCGGTGCATGATTCCCGCAGCTTCCGAGGGGGCGATCTACGGTCGGGTCCCCGCCCCATCGAGTCGATTCCCCGAGTGCATGACACGCCCGCACTCGCCCCTCATCTCGCCGCTCGTGACCCGCCTTCGTCGCGGCGGCGGAGGGTTCCTACCACTGATCCTGGCGGCATTCCTGTTCGCGCTGCTCGTCGCCGGCGCTTCGGCCTTCCCCCAGACCGGAGCGCTCAAGCCGACGTCCGCGCCGGTCCGGGTGCAGACGAGCACAGCGCTGTACCTGTGCGTCAACAACCGGACCCAGGTCGCACGCGCGTTCTCCCGCAAGCGGAGATGCCGGCACGGTGAGACGCAACTCGTCCTCGCCGGTCAGCGCGGTGCGACCGGCGCGCAGGGCGCCACCGGCCTTCGCGGGCCCGACGGGCAGAACGCGATCAATGGCCTGCCCGGCCCCCAGGGGCTGCCCGGCCCGCAGGGGATCCCGGGCCTGGACGGCACGCAAGGCGTCCAGGGTGAGGTCGGGACCATGGGCGAGACCGGCGCGCAGGGCTCCGACGGACCTCAGGGCGCGCAGGGCGTGGCCGGGCCGCAGGGAGTGGCCGGGCCGCAGGGCACTCAGGGCGTGCAGGGGCAGACCGGCGTCACCGGAGCGCAGGGAGTCGGACTGAACGTGGAGGGCGGCTTCGCGACGTTCGCCGCGCTGGAGGCAGCGTTCCCGCACGGAGACGCGCCCGGCGACGGTTACCTCATCCAGGGCGACCTGTGGATCTTCGACTTCGCCGCTGACATCTGGGAGGACGCGGGACGCATCCAGGGTCCCCAGGGCGACACCGGAGCCGGTGGAGCGACGGGCGCGACCGGAGCGACAGGCTCCACGGGCGCGACCGGGACCACCGGTACCCAGGGCGTCCAAGGCGCTCAGGGCGCTCAGGGTGTGCAGGGGTCGACCGGATCACAGGGTCTCCAAGGCGTGCAGGGGGCGACAGGCGAGGCGGGCCCGCAGGGTCCGCAAGGACTTCAAGGGCTTCAAGGCGTGCAGGGCATCTCCGGCGCGGCCGGATCGCAGGGCACCCAGGGCCTGCAGGGCGACAGCGGGCCCGGCTGGACCGGTGGGTCCGCAGGGCGTCGCCGGTCCCCAAGGGCCGCAGGGCGCACACGGCGACGTCGGGCAGGTCGGCGAGCAGGGCGTCCAGGGTCTTCAGGGCACGTCCGGGCCGCAGGGGCCGCAGGGTGAGACCGGTGCCACCGGCGCACAGGGGATCGGACTGACGCTCGAGGGCGGCTTCAGCTCGTTCGCCGAGCTCTTCGCAGCGTTCCCGCACGGAGACCAGCCGGGTGACGGCTACCTGATTCAGGGTGAGTTGTGGGTGTTCGACTTTGCGCAGGATGCGTGGCAGGACGTCGGGCCCATGCAGGGTCCGCAAGGCGTGCAGGGCATCCAGGGCGTCCAGGGCGATATCGGCCCACAGGGACCTCAGGGGGCGCAAGGACTCAGCGGCGCGCAGGGCACCAAGGGCGATCAGGGCATCCAGGGCGACAACGGAGCACAAGGGCTTCAAGGTGCTCAGGGCTCACAGGGAACGTCAGGCGCCACCGGCGCGACCGGCGCGACCGGCGCCGCGGGCCCGCAGGGCAACGCCGGAGCAGAGGGCCAGACCGGCCTGACCGGCGCCCAGGGCGCCACCGGCGCCCAAGGCCTGCAGGGCGTTCACGGCGACACGGGGGCACAGGGCTCATCGGGTGCGCAGGGTGATCAGGGTGTTCAAGGCATCCAGGGCGCCAGGGGCGACGCCGGCCCCGCCGGCCCCACCGGGCCCCAGGGCATTCAAGGGACGACAGGCCCACAGGGGCCGAAGGGCGACACCGGCTCCCAGGGCTCCCAGGGCACTCAGGGTGCCCAGGGCGATCAAGGACTTCAAGGCACGGCCGGCGCGACGGGCAGCACCGGTCCCCAGGGCCCCTCGGGCCCGCAGGGGCTGCAGGGCACTCAAGGGCCGCAGGGCGATCAAGGACTTCAGGGGACACAGGGTGTCCAAGGCGTTCAGGGCATCGACGGTCAGACCGGCGCACAGGGAACGAGCGTGCGCATCGAGGGCGACTTCGCAACGCTCGCCGATCTTCAGGCCGCCTTCCCGACCGGCGATCAGCCGGGCGACGGATACCTCATCCAGGGTGACCTGTACGTCTACGACGGCACCGTCCCGGGCTGGGAGAACGTCGGACACATCCAAGGCCCGCAGGGCGCTCAGGGCGACACGGGCGCAGGCCGGCGCAGCCGGCGCGCAGGGCCCCGAAGGCGCACAGGGCCTGCAAGGTCTCGAAGGCTCGCAGGGCGCGCAGGGTCTGCGGGGCGAGCAGGGAGTCACCGGCGATACGGGCGCCACGGGCGCCGCCGGGGCCCAGGGTCTCCAGGGCGCCACCGGGCCCGTGGGTCCGCTAGGGCCCCGAAGGCCTCCAGGGTGCACAAGGACCGAAGGGCGACCAGGGATCCACCGGCGCGGCCGGCGCGACCGGAGCCACCGGCGCATCCGGCGCGACGGGTGCCGACGGACCCACGGGGTTCACCGGGCCGCAGGGCATCGACGGGCCGCAGGGCACCGCAGGCAGCGATGGGGCGACCGGAGCCACCGGTGCCACCGGCGCAGCAGGCGCCGTCGGCGCGCAGGGCATCCAGGGGGCCCAGGGCCCCACCGGCGACACCGGCGCGACCGGCTCCACCGGGAGCACAGGCCCGGCCGGCCCGCAGGGCGCGCAGGGACTTCAGGGCCAGCAGGGCCCGCAGGGAACACCCGGCACGAACGGCTCGGACGGCGCGCAGGGAACGCAGGGTGTCAAGGGCGACACCGGCGCGGCCGGCGCCAAGGGCGACGCGGGCGCGACGGGCACGACCGGTGCCACGGGCGCGACCGGCTCGCAGGGCGCGACCGGCGCACAGGGCACGCAGGGACTTCAGGGTTCGCAGGGCGTTCAGGGCGACGTCGGGGCGGCCGGAGCCCAGGGTCTCCAGGGCCTCCAGGGCGCCCAGGGCCCGGCCGGGCCGCAGGGCATCCAGGGTCTGCTGGGCGCTGCAGGTCCGCAGGGATCCACCGGCGCAACCGGCGCGACCGGCGCCAGCGGCACGAACGGCGCCGTCGGCGTCGCGGGCCCGCAGGGAACGGCCGGCGTCACCGGCGCCCAGGGCCCCAAGGGCGACACCGGGGTCGCAGGGCCCGAAGGGCGACACCGGCGCGGACTCCACCGTGCCCGGGCCGCAGGGTGCCGCGGGCGCAGCAGGCGCGACCGGCGCCCAGGGCGCGACCGGTGCGACCGGCGCAACCGGTGCTTCCGGCGCGACGGCAGTCGTCGCACTCGCGATGGTGACCCGCGGCTCCAGCGCCACGACCATCGACATCACCAAGAGCCGCAACGCCGGAAACGCGTCGGACATCACCAACCCCTCCACCGGCGTCTACTGCCTGACCTCCGCCAGCCTCACGGGATTCATCGGCATCCAGGCCACGCCCGCGACGACCACTGCCCGGTACATCACGACGGGCGCCGGCACCGGCACCGGCTGCGCCGCGGGCACCACCGCGTGGTTCAGGGTGTTCAACAACAGCGGCTCCGCCAGCAACCTGTCGACGGGCGACTCGGTCTATCTCGCCTTCCTGAACTGACGCTGCGTCAGCGCACGGGAACGACGGCCCCGTCGGTGACGAGCCGCAAGGCCTGCCCGCGCTTCGGCCCGTAGACCTCGACGAGGTAGGCAGCGTCAGGGTAGGCGACGTACACGCTGCGGCTGGCGGGGTTCCACACCGCGAGCCCGCCGCCCGGCACGCTGACACGCCTG
Source organism: uncultured Solirubrobacteraceae bacterium (assembly GCA_963781935.1). Classification (GTDB taxonomy): domain Bacteria; phylum Actinomycetota; class Thermoleophilia; order Solirubrobacterales; family Solirubrobacteraceae; genus F1-60-MAGs163. Next base: position 34,415 of record CAWAHX010000002.1, on the reverse strand, counting down.
GCCTGCTTCTTCGTCGACTGGGAGCGCACCGTCGCGTACGCATCCGCCTTCGGGTAGGTCCCGACGGTCAGGAACGCGGCTTTCGGGCTCCCGGCCACAGCAGCGCCGGTGAGGTAGCGCACGTAGACGTTCCCGCGCGCGGTGTCGGTCAGCTCGAGCCGCGTCCCGGCGCGATCGCCCGCCCAGTACACGGGATGCCCGGCACCGGCCGCGAATGCGCGCAGCCGAGCGGCGCTGACCTGCTCCGGTGCGGCGCCCGGCTTCACCGGCTTGCTCTTCTTGCCCGAGTCGCTGAGGACGAGCACGAGCCCCACGACGATCAGGACCAGCGCCGCCGCGCCCAGCGCGATGAGCCATCGGGGACGGCGCGGCGCACCGGCGTGGGTCGAGGGGTCGGCTGCACTCATGAGGTTCGAGCCGGGCGCCCGGCGGGCAGACCGGGCTGAGCGACCAGTGTGACGGACCGGGCACGCGGCCGCGTGCCGAACCCGCGCAGGCGCCCGTTCGCGGCGATCGGCCAGGCCGCCGCGCCGAAGTCCGCGCGCGAGAGCTCGCGCACGAGCGCCGCGCTCGTCCGCGCGGGGTCCGGAACCGGGGTGCCCCGGCCGGCGAGCCGCAGCGATTTCCAGCGACCCGTGAGCACGTGACCCACGTGGTCGACCCGGACCTCGAGCATGCCGCTGAGCGACGCGACGGATCCCGAGGAGAAGACGCCGTCCGAGGCGAAGTTCCCGAGCGAGTAGGCGATCAGCCGCCGGTGGTAGCGCTCGACACCGCGGACGACGTGGGGCCCGGATCCAAGGACCAGGTCCGCGCCCGCGTCAACGGCCGTGTGGGCGAACGCACGGGTGTCACCCCGGTTCTCACCGAACGCGATCTCCGAGCCGTGCGGGACATGGGTCTGGCCCTCGCCTTCGCCGCCGGCGTGCATCAGGACCACGACCACGTCGGCGCGCCGCTTCGCGCGGTGGACCAGCACGCGCACGCGCTGCAGGTCGGTCATGGGGTTCGTCCAGTGGTAGGCCGAGAACCCGATCAGCGCGACCTTGGTTCCGTTGCGCTGCACGACCGTGATCAGGCCCGGAGCCCCGGTGCGCCGCAGGTGATGCGTGCGCAGGGCGCGGACGGTGCCCCAGTAGACGCCGCGCCCGAAGTCCATGGCGTGGTTGTTCGCCATGTTCATGACGTCGAACCCCGCGCGGCGAAGCCCGCCGGCGTACCGCGCGGGTGCCTGGAAGGCGAAGCAGATGCCGCTCGCGTTCGACGGGCCCGCGCCGCACTTCGAGGAGCCCCCTTCGGACAACGTGCCCTCGAGGTTGCCGATCGCGATGTCCGCCCCTTGGATTCGCGCCTTGACGGCGGCGAAGAGGCCCGCGCCGTCGCCGGGCGGCAGCCCCCACGACGAGCCCGGCGTCGTGTCACCCACCCACAGGATCGTCAGCGAGCGGTGCGTGTCAGCCGGCGCGACGGGTTCCGCGGACGACGAGACCACGCGCGGCAGGAAGACGGCGGCCGCCGCCGCGGCGAGCCCGAGCGCAACCATGACGCGGACTGCGAGGCGGGATGTCTGAGGCTGCGCGCGCACGGACTTGGACGCCCCGAGGTGCGGCGGATCCATCCGCTCTCAGCCGGGATCTCCTCAGCGAACGGTTCGCCGCGGGAGCGCGGCTTCCTGCCCTCGGCTAGCGTGCCCGCATGTCCTCCATCCGTCGCGATGCGCTGTGTTTCGTCGTGGTGCTGGCGCTCGCCCCGGTGCTCGCGCTGAAGCCCGAGGGCGCGGATGCGGCACAGATCGTCACGCGCCCGGCGACGCTGCGCGTCGGACAGCCGGCCGCGCTGTCGCTCACCGGAGCCGACGCGGCGGCCGAGTACAGCGCATACGCGGACCTCCTCGGGCGACCGTGCGTGCGCGACCAGAGCGCGTGGCAGATCGGCGTCGTCGATCCCAGCCGCGTCGCGGTGTTCCTGGACTTCGGTGGCAGCTTCGTTCCGAGTGCCCGCCTCACCCGGCTGTGCGCGTACACGCTGTTTCGCCCGGACGACGGCTCGGCTCCGGTGCGGACGTTCCTGACCGAGCGCCTGTCCACGCTGCCGTTCACGCTGCCCCTGGGGAGGACGCCGCTCCCGCTCATCGACGGCCACGGCGACGCGCTCTCCCCGGGGTGGACGAAGAACGCGGCGGGCTTCACGCGCTTCACCTTCGCGTGTCAACGGAAGCGGTTCACGCTCACCCGCCGCATCCCGATCGCTGCGGACTGGACCTTCGGCGCATCCGGGCCTGCGCGCGCGGACAACTCGTCGAACTACGACGTCCCGATCCCCCCGCGCTACGGCGGGCACGCCTCGCTCAGCGTCAAGGGAGCGCTTTCGACCGTCAGCCCCGGTGTGCTGCGCTTGTCGGCGAAGGTCAGCTTCCGCGCGCCGGGACTGCGCAGGACGCCGGGCCTCCCGAGGTGCCGCCAGGGCGCCCGGACGTTCAGCGCGACGTTCCGCCTGTGAGTGCCCTCAGCGGAGAGGTGCGTAGGACGGCCGCAGCGGCTCGAGGACGCAGGCCTCCGCGAGGCTCGTCAGCGGGTCATCCCGGCAGTCGCGGTTCGGGGAGTCACGCACGACCCAGGTGATTCCGCCGGCGCGCTCATGTGAGAACACCCAGTGCGGTGACGGTGCCCCGAGCTGGACGAGGTCGCCCGTGTAGGTGGACGTCGCAAGGCGCACCCGTGCGGGCGTGCACCCGCCCGGGTCGCCGAAGCACTGGCGCGCCCAGAACACGCGGCCGTCGTCGAATGCGGGCCAGCCGAGGAGGAGCGCCGTCAGGCCGCCGCCGCTGCTGCGGTCCAGCACCACGCGATCGTTCGTGCCGACGGTGTCGACGCGCAGCTCGTAGCGGTCGCCGGGTTGATCCGGGATGCGCCAGGCGAACGCGAGCCGTGAGCCGTAGAGCTCCAGCTGCAGCGGACGGGACTGAGCCGTGCAGCCGTTGGGGTTGTCGCATGTCGGCGGACCGCCGGGCAGGCGTTCGGAGGGGCGTGGGCTCGCGACGTCCTTCACGTACAGGGCCGAGCTGCCCTTCCCGTGGTCATAGGCACGCGCGAACCCGAGACGGCCCTTCCAATACGTGGGCCAGTACTCGGTCGACGAGCCTGTGTGGATCGCGGTGTAGCGGGTCTCCTCCCCACGCTGCACATCGAGCTTGTAGACCGAGCAGCCCTGCCCCGTCTGGTACTCGGGGATCCCCCACAAGGTGAACGTCGGCTCGGTCGCGCAGCGCGTGTAGACGGCGAGCACGCGACCGCCGCTCGTGGGCCCCAGGTCCACATCGAACGGCACGCTGCGCGGCGCGACGGGCAGGCGCGTGACCGCACCGTCACCGACGCGCTGCACCAGCTCGAACCTCCCGGCGCCGTCCGGGCGACTCCAGACCACACGCCCTCCATAGGCGGCGATCGGCGTCGGCGCGCTCACCGGCACAGGCGTCTGCGCAACCGCCGAGCCCGTCGAGACCGGAATCCCAGCCGTGATCGTCGCAAGGACCGCCGTCGACACCACCTGGACCACCATGCGCACGACCTGACCTCCGCATCGGTTGCCCACCGACGCTACGCCCGCCCGCGCTTGACGCCATCCGCCGACGCTACGCACCGAGCCGCGCGGAAACCACGTCCAGCCGCGGTCGCCGAGTGGCTACGCCCCGGGGTCTGCGGCCGGCGGGTCGCCGGCCAACTCCGGCGGCAGCGTCGTGGCGCCGTCGGGATACATGTAGGGGATGTCGTCCGCGGTCGGCGGCGGTTCGGCGGGGGCGCCGACGATGAGCCAGAGCTGGTCGGCGGCGGTGTCGTTGAACACCTGCCGGACGCTCTCGGGGTCGACGGCGACGGCCGACATCGGCGTCAGTGTCAGTGTCTCGTCGTCGACGTGCAGCCGGCCGCGGCCCTCGAGGAGCACGTAGACCTCGGCCTGCGTTCGGTGCCGGTGGCGGGTGTTGGCCTGCCCGGGGCGCAGACGCCAGAGCCGCGCCCCGAGCCCGGGTGTGTCGAGTTGGCCCGACAGGTCGCAGTTCTCGACGCCCATCAGCCTGGAGGGCTGCCAGAGCGCCGTCTCCGCTCGCAGGATGCGATGCCCCATGCTCCCGGCGTCTCAGGGCTGGGTGATGTGGTGCACCGGGAACTCGTGCACGTCCGGCGGGTTGGGCATGCCGCGGTCGCCGAGCTCCTGCAGGCCGGGCACCAGCGTGCCCGAGACGAACTGGTCGAAGGCATCGCGCGACTCCCAGAAGTCGATGACGCCCCAACCGTCGTCGATCGGCCCTGCGGAGTGGAAGATCAGCCCCGACGGCGGATTGCCGTCGACGTTCATGTGGGCGTGGACGGTGTCGTACTGCTCCTGCGTGCCACCGCTGAACTTCAGGCGAATACCGACCGGCATGGCCGCTCCTCTGATCGATTGACAAGCGAGGTCCGACGGTCCCGCGCGTGTATGAGCGCGAGCTAAGGGAACTGTTCGCGCGGCGCTGAGTCGTCCCCCGGCGGGCGTCCGCGCCCCCCGACACGGACGCCCGCAGATCGTCGGCCGTGGTCTACGCAGCCGGCGTGTAGAACACCCGCTGCCACGAGAACACGGCCGGCGAGGACGCGTCCACGTGGAGCTTCAGGTAGTCCTGCACGGCCACGCCGCCGGGAACGGCCGGCGGAACCGTGGTGGTGCTGCCGTCGACGATCACCCGCCGCAGGTTCGGGACCGGATAGGTGACGCCGTAGATCGTGCTGTTGAGCGCCGCGGGGTTCGCCAGCGGCTGGTCGCCCGCGTCGCCGTTGTAGACGTGCGAGTCGCCGTTCATGAGCAGGACCGGCTTCTTGAACCGCACCGACTGACGCGCGAGCTCGTTGACGAACTGCGTGAAGCCGGAGTAGCCCACCGGGTCGCTCGTGATCGCCGGGTCCCACATGTCCGCCTGGATGCCGATGGCGACACCCTTGGCATGCTCGTCGCGTGCCTCGTCGAAGATCCGGTCGAGCCATTTCAGGTCGGCCGCGTTGCGCTGTGCGAACTCGTCGGACTGCGTGCCCGGGAGCAGCGAGGTCGACGGCAGGCATGTGGTGAGGGTGGTCGTCGGGCAGAACCACGGGAGCAGGTCGTTGTTGGAGCCCGGGACGTTGACCACGCCGAACTGCACGCGCGCTTCGTTCCACGTGACGTTCTCGACGTAGGGGCCGCGCTGGGCGTCGACCTTGCGCTTGGCCTGTCCGAGCGTGCGACCCGGCTGGGGGAAGAAGATCCGCCGGATCTCATCGAGGCGTGACGGGGCCGGTGTGCCTGCGGCCGTCGGCGCGGTGCCATTGTGGATCGGGCCGGTCGGCGCCAGGTCCGCGTCATCCTGCGCGCCGGCCGGCTGGTAGCCGCCGTTGTTCGCGCGGTGACAGTCGGTCCATTCGTTGTCCCCGGGCGTGTAGACCAGCGGATCCTGGAAGGTGTCGAAGCTCGCCCGGATCGTGTCGAAGTAGGACGTGTCGCAGCGCGTCGAGCCGCTCTTGATGTCACCCAGATGGACGACGAAGCTCACCGACGGATCGCTGTTGATCTGCGCGATGTGGCTCGGGAAGGCCGACAGGCCGGTCTGGCCGGTCGCCCCGTACGGGGTGTCGCCGATGATCGCGTAGTCGACCGGGGTACGGCCATGCTCGCCGTGATCCTCGCCGCCGTCATGGGCGAACGCCGCCGCAACCGGCACCAGCAGCGCCGCCAGCGTGGCAACGCCAAGAACGAGACGTCTCATGTGTCTGCACCTCTCGGTAGGGAACGAGAGCGCGACGCTATGCCGGGCCCTCGCCCGCGATGTGGTGCTCCTGTCGCCACCTCGTGAACATTCCGTTACGGGCGCGGACCGCAGCGAACCGCGAGGTCAACCCGCGGGCAGGCTGACGCGCAGATGCGCACCGCCCGCACACGACACCGCCTGGACGTCGCCGCCCGCGGTCCGCGCGAGACGCCGCGCCAACGGGAGCCCGAGACCCGCTCCGCCGTGACTCCCGCTCCCTCCGGCGAACGTCGCCCCGGGTCGAACACCGCGTCCAGGTGGTCCGCCGGAATGCCCTCACCGTCGTCGCGTACGTCGATGATGACTCGGGAGTCCTCTCTGTGGACGCCGACGGTCACCGCCGTGCGGGCGAACCGCTCGGCGTTCTCGAGAAGTGGCACGAGGACGCGTTCGACGACCTCCGCGTCCGCGCCGGCGCGAACGAGCCGCGGAACCTCGACGGTCACGCGGACGCCGCGACTCTGAGCCTCGTCCACGATGCCATCAACCGCGTTGCGGGCCGCGTCTCCCGCGTCGCAGACCCCCGGCGCGACGGCGGCCTCGGCGCGCGCCGCGGCCATGAGGGTGTCGAGGATCGCCTCCATCCGCTTGGTGCTGCGGAGCGTGAGCTCGGCGGCGGCACGCTGCTCGGCGGCGTCGTGCGTGCGCCGCGAGAGCAGGTCGGCCTGAGCGGCGATGCGGGCCAGTGGGGTACGCAGCTCGTGCGAGAGCTCGGCGGACAATCGCTGTTCATGGCGCAGGCTCGCGGCGATGCGGTCGAGCAGCCCGTCGAACGTCCCGGCCAGCCGCTGGAGCTCCTGCGGCCGTGTGGCGACGCCGAAGCGCCGGTCGAGATCGTGGTCGCCCCACTCCGCCGCCTGGTCGGTCATCGCCTCGACCGGGTGAAGCGCCCGGCCGACTGCCACCCACGTCACCGCCGTCACCGCTCCGAGCACCGCCAGCGCGAAGAGCAGCGACCCGATGAGTGCGAGGTCGGTCGTGCGGTCGTAGGCGCCGAGCGAACTCGCGACGACGATGACCCCTCGTGGTCGTGCGGCCGGGGAGACGGGCGTCGCGTGAAGCCGGTACGAGCCGTCCGGAGTGTCCGCGTAGCGCTGTCCTCGAGCGACCAGCCGGGAGACGACGTGCTCGAGCCCCGCGGTCGCGCGCGGTCGCTCGATCGCCCGCGTGCCCTGGTAGACCCAGACGCCGGTGTCGAGCGCGGCGTCGCCCGGCCCCTCCTCGGTGACGACGCGCCCGCCCCTGACGGTCACGGTGGTCAATGCCGCGGCGGCCCGCGAGCGCAGGCGCGTGTCGACGTCCGCACGAAGGCTGCCCGCGAGCAGCAGGTTGAACGCGAGCACGAGCACCGCGAGCCCCGCGGCGAGCGCAGCGACCGCGCCGAGCACGACGCGGCCCCGGAGCGTGCCGGGCGCAGTCGTCTCACGCGAGGCGGTAGCCGACGCCGTGCACGGTCTCGATCACCGGTGCATCCTGCACGTCGCGGAGTTTGCGCCTGCAGCCGCCCGAGGTAGACGTCGAGCGTGTTGTCATGGACGATCGCGCCGTCCGGCCATGCGGCGCGCACCAGGGCGCGCCGGCGCACGACACTCTCGGGCTCGGACGCCAAGGCGGCCAGCAGCCGGAACTCCGTGGGCGTGAGGTCGATCCGCACGTCCTCCCCGAGGCAGGGCATGGGCCACGGGGTCGAGCTGGAGCCCTCCGAGGGTCGGGTTCCCGTTCGCACCGGCTCTGCGCAGGAGCGCCTGCAGGCGCGCGAGCAGTTCCGCCAGGACGAAGGGCTTGGTGAGGTAGTCGTCGCCGCCGGCGGAGAAACCCGAGAGCCGATCGGGGACCGCGTCGCGCGCGGTCAGGAAGATCACCGGGGCATCAACCCCGCGAGCCCGCAGCGCCTGACAGACGTCGCGACCGTCGGCGTCCGGGAGGCCGATATCGAGCACGACGGCGTCCGGGTGCTTCGTCGCGGCGCGCACGGCGCCGGCCCCGTCGCGTGCCTCCAGCACGTCGTAGCCCTCCTCGCGCAGGCCCTGAGCGAGCAGCGCGCGGAGGTCGGGGTCGTCCTCGACGACCAGGATGCGTGCAGGCCACGAAGGTCAACGGTAGACCCCGCGTCTCAAGAGGGCGTGAAGGGGCGGGTCAGGCGTTCGCCGGCTCGATCGGCGCGACGTCGCGCTTGGTGATCGCCAGGTAGACGACGACGGCGCTGATCGTGCCGAGGAAGATGAAGCTCGTCGCCGTGGTGCCCAGGCCGAGGCCGCCGTCGGCCTTGGCCTGGGAGAGAGATCCCCGATCGACGCCCCGAGCGGGCGGGTCAGGATGTACGCCATCCAGAACGACAGGACGGCGTTGAGGTGAAAGCGGTAGTGCGCGACCGTGACCCCGGCGATCAGGCTCGCGAACAGCAGCAGCGACGGCAGGTAGCCGAGGGCCAGCTTCTCCGCGGTGAGGTCGCCGGCGGCGGTCCCGAGGGCGAATGTGAACAGGATCGCCAGCCAGTAGAACGCCTCGCGACGGGTCGTGAAGATCGTGTGGATCGAGAGTGTGTGCTCGACCCGGTACCAGACGCGCGAACGTCGCGGCGAGCGCGACGGCGAAGACGATCGTCGTGGTCGTCAGCGCGACCCCGTAGTTGTCGGTGAGGTTGTCGGTGATGAGGGTGCCGACGACGCTGATGAGCACGACCGCCAGCCAGTAGACGCCGGGGACGTACCTGCGCAGGCGGAACTGGAAGACGAGCGCGACGATCAGCAGTGCACTCATCACGTAGCTCGTCTTCGACAGCCCGAACCCGAGCGTGTCGTTGAGGTAGTCGGCGGCGGTCTCCCCGACCGTCGTGCAGAGGATCTTGATCACCCAGAACCAGAGGGTGATCTCGGGGACCTTGTTGAGCATCCGGCGGCCGCGGGAGTCGGCCGGTCCGAGGAGCGAGGTGGCGGTCATGAGGCGAGGGTGCCAGCGGGGACCTGAGTGATTCCTGAACGCATCGCTCAGGCCTTCGCGCCTCGTGCGGGGAGCGGCGTGCGGCATCACGAGCAGCGCGCACGCGAGGTGGCGCGTCATGCCCTCGACCGTGTGACCGAGCACCAGTCGACTGCAACACGCCCGTGGTGGTGGGAGCCCGAGAATGAGGACGTCCACCTCATGGGCGAACTGCGCGAGACGGTCGTGCACGTCGCCCTCGACGACGACGCCCGTCACGCCCCCCAACTGCGAGAGCCGCCGACCGGCCTCGACGGCCTTCCACCCGGCGCCGCTCTCGGGCGTCTGCCAGTTGGTCTCCGGCACGACCTCCAGCGCCTGCAGGTCGGCGCCGCTCCCGCTGGCCAGCGAGCGCCCGAGTTCGAGTGCCGCACGGGCTTCGACGCCCTCGTCGTAGCCGACGCCGACCGACCGGATCGTCGCGCGCGGGCGGCCCGCATAGCCGCGCGGTGCCACGGCGACCGGGCACGGAGCGTCGCGCAGCGTGGCACGCGTCCGGTCCGCGGACCACAGATGGCCGGTCCGACCGCGGTGATGCGAGCCGACGACGAGCAGATCAGCCGACTGCTCGTCGGCCAGGCGATGCAGGCCGCCGGCAACCGAGCGCGCATGAACGAGCACGCCGACGGTGCGCACATGGTCGGCATCGCTGATGCCGCGACGCGCCGCGAGGACCGTGTCGTCCGCGACGGCGTCGGCGACTCCCTCTGGGCCCTTGGCGCTGACGACCACCCGGCCGACGATGAGCTCAGCATCCTGGCCGGCAAGCGCGCGGGCAAGCGCGATCGCATCGAGCCCGCCCTCCTCGCCATCAACCGCGACGATGATCTTCCTGAACACGACGACTCCCTTCGCTGAGCGGACTGCCGATCACCACCGTGGCACCGATCGCCTGACCGCGACCTGAACGGCTCAGTCAGCGAGGTCCTCGCGCCAGATGAGCCGTGGGAAGTAGGCCTGACCGGCCCGCACGAACCGCCCCGTCACCCTGCTCAGCTCGAACCACTCGGAGCGGGTCTCGGTCTCGACGAGAACCCTGCGGCCGTCCACGGCGACAAGGCGCCCCGGCTCCATCGATCCGAGGTACTGCACGGTGACCGCATCGCCGACCGTGGGGATCGGGCGAGAGGGAGGCATCACATCGGGTCTCGGAGACCGGCCGGGCGCAACGCAGTCGTGGCCACTCCCAGAGTCTCCTCCCTGTTAGCCTCCATGGTGCTTAGGGTGCCCTAACGCGCCCCAGGTCCTGGAGTCCTGAACGTGTCCTTCTCGGAAACCGCGCTGCTCGGCGCACTGGCCGGCATGACGATCTTCATCGGTCTTCCGGTTGGGCGGCTGGAGCGCCTGGGGTCGCGCACCCGCGTCGCGCTGGCGATGTTCTCGGTCGGCGTGCTCGTGTTCCTGCTCGTCGACGTGCTCAGCCATGGCTTCGCCATCAGCGAGGAGGCGGTCACGGCCTTCAAGGACGGCGACGGCAGCTTCGCTCGCGCCGCCGGCCTCGCGCTGATGCTGGTCGGCGGCTTCACGCTCGGCAGCGCGGGACTCGGCATCCTCGAGCGTCGCATCCGCTCCGCCAGGCCGAAGCCGCCGCCGCTGGCCGGCGGCGCGACGGACGTGGTGAGCGCCGCAGACGAGCTGCTGCTCCTCACGCACGCCGACGCCGAGCGCGCTCGAGCGCTGCAGACCGGGCTCATCATCGCCGGCGCGATCGGCCTGCACAACTTCGCCGAGGGACTCGCCATCGGCGTGTCCTCGCAGGCCGGGGAGATCGGCCTGGCCACGGTGCTGATCATCGGATTCGCGCTCCACAACGCCACCGAGGGGTTCGGCATCGTCGGGCCGCTCGGCAACGTCAGGCCGTCCTGGCGCTGGCTCGCACTCGCCGGCCTGATCGGCGGAGGGCCGACGTTCATCGGCGCGATGATCGGCTACAACGTCACGAGCCAGCCGCTGGAACTGCTGTTCTACGCCGTCGCCGGCGGCGCGATCCTCTACGTGATCGGCGAGATCTGGCACGGCATGCGCCGCTACGGGCACCGCGAGCTCGGCCTCGTCCTGCTGGCAGCCGGGTTCGCGGCAGGGGTCCTCACCGACCTCGTCGTGGTCTACGGCGGCGGCTGAGGCCGAGACGTCAGCGGCATCAGCCCCCGGTCACGACCGCCGATACGAGGAGGCCTCCGCCGTAGGAGGTGTTCACGAGATTGCCGCCCGGGCAGTCCGTGGCCAGGTTGGCGGTGTGCGATCCCGCGGAGACCACGCCCGTGACCGCTTCGCGTGTGATGGTCTGCCGCTCGGTGTACGACGGGGCCAGAGCGGCGCTCTGCGGCACCGGCGTGCCATCGAGGATGATGCCGATGTAACCCTGCCCGGCGGAGCAGTCCACGCCGACGCGCGAGAAGGTGGTCAACGTGAGCAGGAGCCGTCCTGACCGAGTTGTCGCAAAGGGCGCGCTGCTGTTCACGTCCCAGAGTTGATCGGGCGTCGCCGACAGGTCGACGAGGAACGGGTAGCCGCCCGACGCGGCCACCACGGCTTCTGACGGGCCCACGGGCCCTTGGTCACCCTTTGCTCCGGCGTCGCCCTTCGGCCCCGCTGATCCGGGGGTCCCGGCCTTCGCCAGCTGCGCGCGCAGTGCCTTCGACAGATCGCTCTTGGTGATCGTCCCGTTCTTGATCTGCTTGCCGGTGATCAGCCTCGCCGCGGTCGCGCTGCCCGCGGTCGCGATCACCAGGCCGAGAGTGAACGCCAGCGCCAGCCCGGCGCGGCCCTGAAACACACGTCGCATCGAACACCGTCCCAGTTGATTGTGAGCGACCGTACATCAGCTCGATCACGCGGCAACCGCCGGCGCGCGTTCGTCAGGGACATAAGCAGCGCGACGGCGCAGCGCCCTTCAGCTCACCTTGCCGCCGGCTGGGCCCCAGTCGGACGTCGCCCAGGCTCACGCCCTCACGGCTGGAAGCACCGCACTCGCCGCGAGCTCGATCTGCTGCGGCTCGTCGCCCAGCGGCCAGAGGTAGACGCGCTCACAGCCTGCCTGCGCGTAGCGCGAGAGCAGCTCCGCACAGCGCGCCGCCGGTCCGATGCAGAGCTGGTCGCGCAGCTCATCCGGATCACGCCTGAGCATCGGGGCCACGACCTCGCGCAGCACCCGGTCCGCCTCGCGCGCGTCTTCGGTGACCCAGGTCCACATCGTCGCGAGTGCATTGGGAAATCGGTCGGGATCCCTGCCGCGGGCCTCAAGTTGCTCGGAGAGCGCCTGCTTCGCGTCCCTGAAGCCATCCGGCGTCGTGTTGTACGCGGATGCGAGCCACCCGTCGCCGAGGCGCGCGACGCGCCGAAGACCGGCCTTTGAGCCCCAGCTCCCGATCCAGATCGGGATTCCCCCCGGTCGGCGTGGAGCGGGCGCGAGCTGCGCGCCCGGAAGCGCGTAGTGGCGGCGGGTCTGCGGCGGCGGGTCGTCTCGCAGCAGCGAGCGCAGGATGGTGACGGCGTCGTCGAACCGCTCCCAGCGCTCCTCGTAGGGCACGCCGAGTGCGTCGTAGTCACGCTCCGATGAGCCGGGACCGACTCCGGCAACCACCCTCCCATCGGAGAGGAGATCCAGCGCGGCGAGCGTCTTGGCCAGCGGCATGGGACCGCGCAGCGAGACAAGCGCGACCGTTGTCGCCAGCTCCATCGTGCCGGAGCGTTCGATCACGGTCGCCAGCGCCGTCGGGCCGTCGAGCCACGGCACGTGAAACAGGAAGTGATCGTTGGCGGAAACCGCCGCAAAGCCACACTCCCGCGCGGCGTCGACGGCGCCCGTGAGACGCGCGAGCGACTGCCCCTCGTCGGCGAATTCCATCAGCGGCAAGTGAACGGCGAGTTCCAAACCGAACCGAGCCTCTCACAGCACGGGTGACTGGCGGTGTCGAATCCACCGCCAGTCCGTGACGAGCTACATCAACCGCAGCCGGTGTTGTTCCCGCAGGAGGTGCAGGTGTAGCAGGCGCCGGTGCGCTGCATCATGCCGCCGCACTGCCCGCAGGCCGGGCCGAGGTCGAGGCCGTTGAAGGCGGCCGGGACGACCGGTGGCGTGTCGGTGAGCGATGCCGCGGCGGGCGTCGGCGTGGTGGTCGCGGAGGCCTTCGGTGCCGATGCGCCGCCGTTCCCGCCGTTACCGCCTTGCCGCCGTTCGTCGGCGTCGCCGTGTCGGACGTCAGCGACGTCGCGGCGTCCTGCGCGGTCTTCCGGGCGCGGACCTCGGCGGTCATGATGCCGAGCTCCTCCTGGATGTCCGCGTTGAGGAAGCGCGAGGCGAGGAACCGCATGATGTAGTCCGGCATCGACTTCGCGAACGGGATCTCCGGGTTCTGGGTGATCCCCTCCGGGTCGAAGCGCATGTAGGCGAACTTCTGCACGAGCGTCTCGAGCGGCACGCCGTACTGCAGCGCGATCGAGATCGACGTCGCGAACGAGTTCATCATCCCGCGCAGCGTCGAGCCCTCCTTGCCGATGTCGGTCAGGAAGATCTCACCGAGGGTGCCGTCGTCGTACATGCCGGCGGTGATGTACCCCTCATGCCCGCCGATCGAGAACTTGTGCGTGATCGACTTGCGCTCACGGGGCATGCGCTTGCGCTTGGGCGCCGCGTTGCGCTCCGCCTCGGCGGTGGCCGCGGCGATCATCTCGTCGACCTGCTCCTGCGTGTACCCGCCGCTGACGACGCCTTCGCCGGCCTCCTCCTGCGCGTCGGTGCGCAGGGCCTGCGCCGTCTTGGAGCCGTCGCGGTAGATCGCGAGCGCCTTGATGCCCAGGCGCCAGGCCTCGACGTAGGCGTCGTTGATGTCCTGCACCGTCGAGCTCTGCGGCATGTTGACGGTCTTGGAGATCGCGCCGGAGAGGAACGGCTGGACGGCGCCCATCATCTTGATGTGGCCCATCGCGTGGATCGCGCGCTCGCCGACGGCCACGTCGAACACCGGCAGGTGCTCGTCCGCCAGGGCGGGGGCGTCGATGATCGTGCCCTGCTCGGCGATGTGGCGCTCGATCTGCTCGATCTGCTCGTCGGTGTACCCGAGCGTCTGCAGGGCGAGCGGCACGGTGCGGTTGACGATCGTCATGTTGCCGCCGCCGACGAGCTCCTTGAACTTCACGAGCGAGAAGTCCGGCTCGATGCCGGTCGTGTCGCAGTCCATCAGGAACGAGATCGTCCCGGTCGGCGCGAGCACCGTCGCCTGCGCGTTGCGGTAGCCGAACGCCTCGCCGAGCTCGACGGCGTCCTCCCACGAGCGCCGCGCGGCCTCGAGCAGCGGCGGGTCGCTGATCTGCGCCTCGGGGATCGCGTAGGAGGCGTCGCGGTGCATCCGCATGACCGCGTTGTGCGGCTCGCGGTTGACCTCGTAGTGCTCGTACGGGCCGATCGCCGCGGCGACCCTCGCCGACTGCGCGTACGCGCGGCCGGTCATCAGCGCCGTGATGGCGGCTGCCGTGATGCGCCCGGAGTCCGAGTCGTACGGCACGCCGTTGGACATCAGGAACGCGCCGAGGTTCGTGTACCCCAGGCCGAGCTGGCGGAACGCGCGGGCGTTGACGCCGATCTCCTCGGTCGGGTAGCTCGACGGGCCGACGACGATCTCCTGGGCGAGGAAGACGATGTCCGTGGCGTGCTCGAACGCGCCGACGTCGAACGTCCCGTCCGGCCGGCGGAACTTCATGAGGTTCAGCGACGCGAGGTTGCAGGCCGAGTTGTCGACGTGCATGTACTCGCTGCACGGGTTCGACGCGTTGATGCGGCCCGAGTTGGGCGACGTGTGCCACTCGTTGATCGTCGTGTCGTACTGCACGCCCGGATCGGCGCAGCGCCACGCGGCCTCGGCGATCTCGCGCATCAGCTCGCGCGCGGGGATCGGGTCGCCGATCGGCTCACCGGTCGCGCGTGAGATCGTGCGCCACTCGGCGTCGTCCTCGACGGCCTGCATGAAGGCGTCGCTGACGCGGACCGAGTTGTTCGCGTTCTGGTACTGGATCGACTTGAAGCCGTCGCCGTCGATCGACATGTCGAAGCCCGCGTCACGCAGCGCGGCGGCCTTGTCCTCCTCCTTGGCCTTGCACCAGATGAACTCGCGGATGTCCGGGTGGTCGACGTCGAGGACGACCATCTTCGCCGCGCGGCGCGTCTTGCCGCCGGACTTGATCGTGCCCGCCCACGAGTCGGCGCCGCGCATGAACGAGACGGGACCGGACGCGGTGCCGCCCTTGCTCAGCGGCTCCATCGAGCCGCGGATGTTCGAGAGGTTGATGCCCGAGCCCGAGCCACCGCGGAAGATCCGGCCCTCCTTGGTGTTCCAGTCGAGGATCGAGTCCATCGTGTCCTCGACGCTGAGGATGAAGCAGGCGCGAGCACTGCGGCTGCTCCTCGAACCCGACGTTGAACCAGACGGGCGAGTTGAAGGCGGCGAGCTGGTGCAGGAGCACGTAGGTCAGCTCGGCCTCGAAGCTGTCGCCGTCGGCCTCGGTGGCGAAGTACCCGCGCGAGCGGCCCCAGTCGGAGATCGTGCCGGCGACGCGGCCGATCATCTGCTTCACCGAGCGCTCGCGCGCGGGCGAGTCGAGCTGTCCGCGGAAGTACTTCTGGGCGACGATGTTCGTGGAGTTCTGCGACCACGTCGTCGGGAACTCGACGCCGAGCTGCTCGAACGCGACCTTGTCCCCATGACCGATGCGCGCGTCGCGCAGCTCCCACTGGACCGTGTCGAACGGATGCACTCCAGGTTCGGTGAACCGGCGACTGATGGACATCGCACGCCCGGGGCGAACGTCTTCGATAAGGGTCGCCTGAGTGCTCTGCGGGGTGGTGTCCATCGTCCCTGTCCTCTTTCCTCTGCCGCGATTTTCTCGCTGTTTGCGTCGTCTGCCGGAGCCCTTTGGGGGTAACAGAGGACCCTCTCACCGGAGGCGGACGGAACACCGTTCCGCGCCTCCGTCCCGGTCCCCCCGGCGTCGAATCGCGCACCTAAGAGGATAGGGGTTCGACCAGCGGAACCGACCACGAAATCGGTCCGTGTTTGCGGCCGGTGCCAGCGTCCCGCGCACCCCGGGTAGGGTCCTGCGCCATGGACCCTTCAGGAGCAGTGGCGATCGTCACCGGCGGCGCCTCGGGCATCGGGCGCGCGCTGGCCCACCAGCTCGCCGACGACGGCGCGGCCGGCGTCGTCGTGTGCGATCTCGACGGCGCGGGCGCCGCAGGACGTCGCCGCGGAGATCGGCCCGCGCGCGCTGGGACTGGCGTGCGACGTGGCCGACGTGGCGCAGGTACGGGCGTCGATCGCCCGCGCCGAGCAGGCGTTCGGCCCGGTCGACCTGTACTGCGCGAACGCCGGGATCGGCGGCGGCCTCGGGCTCGACACGACGGACGAGGACTGGGACCGCGCGTTCGCGGTGAACGTGCACGCCCACGTCTACGCCGCGCGCGAGCTGGTGCCGGCATGGCTCGAGCGCGGGCGCGGGTACTTCCTCTCGACGGCCTCGGCCGCCGGGCTGCTGACGCAGATCGGATCGGCCCCGTACGCCGTCACCAAGCACGGCGCCGTCGCCTTCGCCGAGTGGCTGCGCGTGACCTACGGGGACCGCGGCATCGGCGTCAGCTGCCTGTGCCCGATGGCGGTCGACACGCCGCTGCTGAACGCCGGGTTCGAGAGCGGTGATCCGCAGGGCGCGATCGCGACGCAGGTCGTGAAGGCGGCGGGCGCGACGCTGACGCCGGAGGAGGTCGCGACG
Source organism: uncultured Solirubrobacteraceae bacterium (assembly GCA_963781935.1). Lineage (GTDB taxonomy): Bacteria > Actinomycetota > Thermoleophilia > Solirubrobacterales > Solirubrobacteraceae > F1-60-MAGs163. Next base: position 17,863 of record CAWAHX010000002.1, on the reverse strand, counting down.
ATCGTCGTCGCCGGTCTGCGCGACGAGCGCTTCCTGATCCTCCCCCACCCCGAGGTGCTCGACTACTTCCGCTACAAGGGGACCGACTACGACCGCTGGATCGGCGGGATGCAGCGCCTGCGCGCGAGCTTCGAGTAGCTCAACGCCCGAGGTGCAGGAAGTCGCGGAACTCGGCCCAGCCGAGGCTGATCCGCCAGCCTGACTCCGCGACGGAGTGGCGCCAGCGGCGCATCCAGCGCGGGTCCCAGCCGCGCCAGCGGCTGAGGATCCACAGCGTGAGCAGCGTCAGCAGGATCACGAGCAGCACGACCGCGGCGATCTTCAGCGCGTTGTCGCCGTTCTGCTGGCTCTCGGCGGCGTCCTTCTGGGCCTTGGCCTGATCGATCGCGCGCTGCTGCTCGGGCGTGATCGCCGTGGTCGTCGTCTTCGTGGTGGTGCTCGTCGCGTCGGGCGGGGGCGTGATCGTCGCCGGAGCCGTCGTCTGGCTCGCGGGCGGGATGTCCGTGGTCGTTCCGCTCGGCGCCGGAGCCGCCTGGCCGGGAACGGGCTCGACGGCCTGCGGCGTGGTCTGCGTCTTCGTGTCCTGCGCGAGCGCCGCCGCGGGCGCCAGCGCCGCGAGCACGGCGAGCGACGCGAGGATGGAGTTCAGGCGGGCCACGTTCACGCGCAAGAGACTAAGGAAGCAGGTCGGCGATCGCGCTGATCGCGTCGACGAGGACGCGGTCGGGCGTCTGGCCGGCGTCGAGCGGGCGGATCCGGTCCGGGTCGGCGGTGGCGAGCTCCTCGTAGGTGAGCGCGATCCGGGCGAAGAACTCCTCGCCCTCGCGCTCGAGGCGGTCGGCCTCCTCCCCGCGCACGCCCTGGCGCTCACGGCCCACGCTCGGATCGAGGCGCAGGTAGAGCGTGCGGTCGGGCTTCAGGTCGCCGACGGCGAAGCGGTTGAGCTCGGCGACCTCGGCGACGCCCAGGCCGCGCCCGCCGCCCTGGTAGGCGAGCGAGGAATCGACGAAGCGGTCGAGCAGCACCCACGTGCCGGCGGCCAGCAGCGGGCGCAGCCGCTCCTCGACGAGCTGCGCGCGGGCGGCCGCGTAGACGAGCGCCTCGGCGCGCGGGCCGACGGTCAGCTCGGGAGCCTTCACGAGCGTGCGCAGGCCTTCGGAGAGGGCGACGCCGCCCGGCTCGCGCAGCAGCTCGACCGGAACACCGCGTGCGCGCAGGACCGCGTGGAGCCCGCCGGCGAGCGTCGTCTTGCCCGCGCCGTCGAGCCCTTCGATCGTGATCAGGCGGCCGGGCATGCGGGCGCCGACGATACCCCTACGATCGTGGACCGTGCTGTCCACCCTCGACCGTCACCCGCACGCGCGCGCCGTCCTGGGCGCCGCGATCCCCCCGCAGGGCTCGCCGTCGCATGCCTACCTGTTCCACGGCCCGGCGGGCGCGGGCAAGGCCGACGCGGCGCGGGCGTTCGCCGCGGAGCTGCTGGCCGAGGGCTCGCCGGATCCGCAGCGCACGCGCGACCGCGTGCTGCGTGGCGCGCACCCGGACCTGACCTGGGTGACGCCCAGCGGGGCCGCGGAGATGCTCGTCAGCGACGTCGACGAGGCGGTCGTCGCGGCGGCTTCGCGCACGCCGTTCGAGGCCACGCGTCGCGTCTTCGTCCTCGAGCACGCCGACGCGATGAACGACCAGGCCGCCAACCGCATGCTCAAGACGCTCGAGGAGCCGGCGTCGTTCGCCCACCTCGTCCTGCTGACCGACCGCCCCGCGGACGTGCTGCCGACGATCGCCTCGCGCTGCCAGCCGGTGCGCTTCGACGCGCCGACCGCCCAGGAGCTCGAGCAGCGCCTGAACCTCCACGGAATCCCACCCGAGTCCGCGGCGGCGTGCGCGCGGCTGGCGCTGGGCGACGGGAACCGGGCGCTCGCGCTGGCGCTGGGCGAGGGCCCGGCGCTGCGCCAGGCCGCCGAGAGCGTTCGCCCGCGCGGCGCTGCGCGACGACTTCGCCGAGCGGCCGTGGGCCGCGCTCGTCACGCGTGCCAAGGCGCTCGGGCTGGTCGCCCAGGAGGCGATCGAGGAGCGCGTCGCCGCCGACGCCGACCTCCTGCCCCAGAAGGAGCGGCGCAAGGCCGAGCGCGAGGGCACCGAGGCGGCCAAGCGCGCCCACCGCCGTGCGACCCGCGCCGCACTGGACGAGGCGCTGCGCCTCAGCGGGCTGTGGCTGCGCGACGTCGCCTGCGTGCTCGACGGCGCCGAGGACCTCGTCTACGCCGTCGACCGGCTCCCCGCACTGCGCGAGGACGCCGAGGATCGCGACGTCCACCGGCTGCGCACCGGCGTCGCGCTCGTCGACGAGACGCGCGCGGCGCTGGCGGTGAACGTCAACGAGGAGCTGCAGCTCGAGGCGCTCGCCTACCGCCTCGCGCGTCAGCTCGCGTAGTCGGTCTGCCCCAGGTCCGCCAGCCAGCGGCGCATGTGGACGTGCAGCTGCTCGGGGCCGATGACCTCGTCGCCGGGCAGCGCGAAGTCGCTGGGCACGAGCGCGAACGGGTGGATCTGCTCGCCGCCCATCCCGCCGTGTGAGCCGACGAGCTCCTCGAACGCGGCGACCTCGTCGCTCTCGGGCCAGTAGGTGCTGTTGATCATGAGGTCGGGGCAGTGCGCGAAGCCGTCGCTGCGCTTCACGTGGTCGGCCGCGTTGGGGCCGAACGGCTTCAGCGGGTCCTCCCCCTCGATCCGGCCGGTGTCGAGCTCGTGGCGCCCGCGGGCGCCGAGCACGACCGCCCCCGCCGACTCGGAGCGCACGAGCACGAAGCCGATCCCGTCATGCGCGAGCAGCGTCGGCATCAGCTCGGGGTAGAGCTCGTTCAGGCGCTCGAGCGTCACGCGGCCCGGCTCGCGCGGGAACGAGACGACCCCCAGGCACCCGGAGGCCATCACGACGACCTCCGGCGGCTCCTCGCCCTTGGGCGTCAGCGCAACCTGGCGCCGGTGCTCGCCGACAGTCACCGCGTCGTCGACCGTCTGGCCGCGCGTCAGCCGCTTGAGCAGGTGGCCGGTGCGGCTGTCGGCCTGACGCGCCTCGGTGACCGACGCGTCGAGGTACTGCGCGCCGCCGTCGCCGTTCTCGGTCAGCGCCAGCGCGCTCGTCTTGCAGGTGCGCTCGATGAGCTGCTCGAGCGACTCGCCGTAGCGCTGCAGGAACGTCGCGCCCTGCGACTGGCCGTGGTCGGAGAGCACGATGAAGCGGTAGGGCCGCGGAGCCTCCTGCGCGGCCGCGGCGATGCGCGCGAGCTCGCGGTCGACCTTGCGCAGCACCGCGAGCGTGTCGGCGCGCTCGACCCCGGAGTGGTGGGCGACCTCGTCGTAGGCGAGGAACGTCGTGTAGGCGACCGGGCGACCGGCGGCGAGGTCGCCGATGATCGAGGCGACCTGCAGGTCGCGCTGGATGACCGTCGCCCACGCGCGCATCAGCGCGTAGACGTAGCCGCGATGGACGCGCGGCTGCACGTCGCGCCGGCGCTGCTGGGCGGCGTAGTACAGCTCGACGAAGATCTCCTGGAACGTGAACAGCGCGGTGCGCACGACCGAGTACGGGTTGGCGAAGTACGCGTAGTAGTCCTGGCCGATCCGCCCGCGGCCGCGCACCAGCGCGGTCGACATCGTCAGCAGCGAGTGGACCGCGTCGCCGGAGACGATGTTCGCGCGGCTGGCGCCGTCGGAATACAGCAGGCCCTTGCCGTTGGAGTGGCGGCGCTCGATCTCCGCGGCGTCGCGCGGGTGGTTCGTGACGATCGCCGTCTGCGTCTCCTTCTCCCACCAGCGGAAGGCGGGCATGTCGTCGTTGCTCCCGTGCAGCAGGCCCGCCTGGCAGGCCCCGGTCTGGCTGCTCCAGTCGGTCTCCCAGCGCAGCAGCGTGTGCGAGCCGTCGCGGATCCAGCGCGCCATCGTCGGCGCGTTGCCGTCGCGGATCGCGCGCTGCACGACGGCATGGGCGAGGCCGTCGATCTCCAGGAAGAACAGCCCGGGTACGTCGGTCTGGACGCCCTCGTCCGGCTTGATCCGCCGGCGCACGACGTTGCGAAAGAAGAAGTCGTCGTCGTCGATCGCCAGCAGCGACGTGACGAGCGTCGTGGCGATCGTCAGGCCGAACGCGACCGCGATCCCGGTGGCGACGTCGCGCACCTCGATCGACGGGTAGATCGCCGCGACGAGCGCGACCAGCAGTCCGTTGAGGATCAGCACGCCGAAGCCGAGCGTCAGCACCGTGAACGGCAGCGCGATGCGGATGATCAGCGGCCACAGCAGGGCGTTGAGCACGCCGATGACGGCGGCGGCGACGAACGCCGCGAGCGGTCCCTTGACGTTGAAGCCGGGCAGGATCAGCGGCGAGCAGGTAGAGCGCGCCGGTGTCGATCAGCCAGACGATCAGCACCCGCATGAACGGGAAGCGCCGGCCGAAGGTCTGGTCGTGCAGGATCGGCGTGCTGGGCGTTGCGGGCGTGCTCATGGCGCGCGAGACTACCGGCGAGCGGGCCCGAACACGTCCTGTCCGAACGTCCTCGTCGTCGGCGTGGCGGCGTGGCCCAGCTTCGCCAGCCCGAACAGCGACTCGACCGTGCGCAGCAGCGCGTAGTGGTCATACGGGACGCTGCTGACGGCGCCGCGTCGCGCGAACGGGGAGAGGACGACCGCGCCGACGCGCCCGCCTCCGGGCCCGCCGATGCCCGGCAGTGGGGCGCCCGGCGACCGAGGCCGCGCGCAGCACGCTCGGCTGCTCGCCGCGTCCGTGCCCTCGGCCTCGTCGAAGGTCACGACGATCATCCCGTCGCGGCGGAACGCGGGCGAGCGCTCGAGCACGCCCACCCAGCTGCGCAGGAACGTGTCGGCGGCCGCGAGCCCTCCCGGGCGTCCATCGCGGCAGGGTGCGTCGTGACCGTCGTTGCACAGGCCCGGGACGATCAGGCTGAAGGCCGGTGTCGTGCTCGTCTTGACGAGATCTCCGGCAGGTACTTCAGGTCGACGACCGAGCGCCGGCAGCGCGCGGGGCGGTCGATGATCGAGTGGAAGTAGACGAACGGGTTGTGCTTCGTCGCGTAGGTGTCGCCGCGACGGGCGACCTCCGTGGTGTCCACCGCGCCGAGCGCCGGATGCCGGCACGCGGTGCGCATGTCCTCGAAGTAGCCGCGCCAGCGCAGGCCGCGAGCGTCGAGCTGCCCGGCGAGCGTGGGCACGCGCGCCGGCGCCACGCAGCCGTCGCCGGCGCGCAGCTCGGAGAAGATGCCGCAGTCGCCCTGCTGGGCCGGCGTCGGCCCGCGCCCGGAGATCATCGCCGTGTAGTTGCCGAGGCTGTGGTGCGCCGTGCCGTAGTAGTTGCGCAGCAGCACGCCGCGGCGCGGCAGCACCGTGCTCAGGTACGTCGCCGGCGAATGCGCGGCGAACGTCGTCCCCGCGTCCTTGTTCTCCAGGACGATCACGGCCACGTGCCCGATCCGCGGGAGCCGCGCCTGGGCCGCGGCGGGGGTCAGGCCGAGCGCCAGCGCCGTGAGCAGCGCGACGATCGCCCGGGCCATCGCAGGCCTCAGCTGATCGTGTTGGTCGATGCCAGGCCGATGATCAGCAGGCCGACGACGACGCGGTAGATCACGAAGATGTTGAAGTTGTGCGAGCGCACGTAGCGCAGCAGCCAGGCGATCGTCAGGTAGCCGAAGATGAACGCGAAGATCGTCGCCAGGATCGTCGGCACCGGCCCGGCGCCGCCGCCCTCGCCGACCTTGCGCAGCTCGAACACGCCCGACAGCACGACCGCGGGAACGGACAGCAGGAACGAGTAGCGCGTCGCCGACTGGCGCGAGAAGTTGCGGAACAGGCCCATCGAGATCGTCGCGCCGGAGCGGCTGACGCCCGGGATCAGCGCGGCGGCCTGGGCGATGCCGATGATGATGCCGTCGTTGAGCTTGATGTCCGGCACCTGGCGCTCGCGCGTGCCGTAGCGGTCGGCGGCGAACAGCACGCCCGAGACGATCACCATCACCGCGCCGATCAGCTCCAGCGAGCGCAGCTGATGCTCGATGTAGTGGCTGAACGCGAGCCCGAGGATCGCGACCGGGATCGTGCCGATGATGAGGTACCAGCCCAGGCGCGCCTCGGTGTCGTCGCTGTGCCACAGGCTGCGGTCGCGCAGCGAGCCGAGGAAGCCGCGCAGGACGAGCAGCAGCTCCTTGCGGAAGTAGAGGAGCACCGCGGCCATCGTTCCGAGCTGCACGACGGCCGTGAACGCCGCGCCCGGATCCTGCCAGCCGGCGAGCGCCGGGACGATCCGCAGGTGCGCCGTGCTGGAGATCGGCAGGAACTCGGTGAGGCCCTGGACGATGCCCAGGACGATGGCTTCGAGCGCAGACACGCCGCAGGACGCTAGCGGCCTACCCGGCCAGCGGACCGAGATCCGGGGTCAGGCCGCAGAGGTCGAATGCGCGGAACGCGCTGAAGTTCGGGTGCTCGGGGCCGTGGAAGTCGGCGCTCCCGGTGGTCAGCAGGCCCAGGCCGGCGGCGAGCGTGGCGAGCCGCGTCGTCTGCTCGCACGTGTGCGTGATGTAGAAGGCCTCGACCCCGTCGAGGCCCAGCGCGGCGAACCGCGTGAGCGTCGCCTCGACCGCCGGATCGGTGTCGATGTCCCAGTAGGGGTGTGCCCACACGGCGATGCCGCCCGCCGCGTGGATCGTCTCGATCGCCTCGATCACCGACGGCGTCGTGCGCCTGCGATAGCCCGGGGTGCCGGGGATCAGGTAGGCGACGAGCACCTGCGTGGAGTCGGTCAGCCCCTCCTCCGCGAGGCGCTGCGTGTTGGCGGGATGCTCGAACACCGCGCGCGCGATGTGCGGGCGCCCGATCGGCGGCCCCGACGGCGGCGTGGCCGGCAGGTTCAGCGCCAGGCCGTTCTCGCGCAGCGCCTCGGCCATCCGCTGGGCGCGGTCGTGGCGGTCGATCCGCCAGCGCTCGAGCGCCGCGAGCAGCGCCGGGTGCTCGTGGTCGATGCCGTAGCCGAGGATGTGCAGGTCCTCGTAGTCGCCGTCGAGCGCGCTGATCTCCGCGGCGGGGACGACGCTGATGCCGTCGAGGCGCGCCGCGGTGTCGAGCGCCTCCTGGACGCCGTCGACCGTGTCGTGATCGGTCAGGGCGAGCAGCCGGACCCCGGCCTCGTGCGCGCGGGTGACGACCTGCGCGGGCGGGAGCGCGCCGTCGGAGCATGTCGAGTGGGACTGGAGGTCGAACGTGGGGGGCGGCATGGGCGCCCTGAGCCTATGGAGGGCGTGCCCGATCGCGAATGGTATTTTTCTGCCATGCAGGTCAGCATCGACGCGGCGGGGCGGATCGTGGTGCCCAAGGCGATGCGCGACGCGCTCGGCTTCGAGCCGGGAACGCAGCTGCAGATCAGCGTGCGCGACGGCCGGCTGGAGATCGAGGCGGGGGCGACGCCAATGCGCCTGATCGAGGGCCCGAACGGGCCGGTGGCGGTCGCGGACGCCGTGCTCACGCCGCTCAGCGCCGAGGATGTGCGCGACGTGCTCGAGCAGGTCCGTCGTTGATCGCCGCCGATTCGAGCGTCGTCGTCGCGGCGCTCGCGACCTGGCACCCGGACCACGATCGCGCCGACCGGGCACTCGTTCCCGGCGTGCGCCTGCCGGCGCACTGCGCGCTCGAGTCCTACTCCGTGCTGACTCGCCTGAAGCCTCCGCATCGCGTTCCCGCCGACGTCGCGCTGGGCTTTCTGCGAGCACGGTTTCGCGAGCGCTGGCTGACGCTGGATGCCCACGCCCAGCGGCGCTTCCTCGGCGCTGCGCAGGCGGCGTCGATCACCGGCGGGGCGCTGTATGACGCGCTCGCAGCAGCCACGGCGAGCGCGCACGGGTGCGAGCTGCTGACGCTGGACCGCCGCGCACTGGCGACGTACCGGCTGATGGGCGCGACGGTGCGCGTTCCGCAGTAGAGCCCGGGTAGGGTCGCGACCATGCGCGTGGCCGAGCTGTGGCGGTACCCCGTGAAGTCGCTGCAGGGTGAGCAGCTCGACGAGGCGACGGCCGGCGCCGACGGCCTGGAGGGCGATCGGCGCTACGCGATCTACGACCTGCAGACCGGCTTCGGCCTGACCGCGCGGCGCGTGCCCGAGCTGCTGTTCGCCTCCGCGCGGCTGCGGCCCGACGGATCGCGCCGAGATCACGTTGCCCGACGGCTCGGTCGCCGGCCGACGACGCGGCGCTGTCCGCGTGGCTGGCGCGGCCGGTGGCGCTGCGCGCGGCGACCTCCGACGACGAGCGCCGCTTCGAGAACCCCGAGGACTTCGAGGATGAGACGGGCAGTCCATGGGCGCCCTTCACGGGCGCGCCCGGGGCGTTCCACGACAGCGAGCGGGCGCGGGTGTCGCTCGTGTCGCGGGACACGATCGGCGAGTGGGACCGGCGGCGGTTCCGTGCGAACGTCCTGCTGGAGGACGGGTCCGGCGAGGACGCGCTCGTCGGGTCAAGCGTGGCGCTCGGCTCGGCGGTGCTCGACGTCGTCAAGCGCCTCGAGCGCTGCGTGATGATCACGCGCGCCCAGGCGGGCGGGATCGAGCGTGACCTCAGCGTGCTGCGGACGGTCGCCCGCGAGCGTGATGCGTGCCTGGCCGTCGGGGCGCTGGTCGTGCGACCGGGCGACGTGCGCGTCGGGGACGAGCTGCGCTTCGCGGCGGACGCCGGGGCCTAAGAAGGTCTTTCGAAATGAGACGCGGGTCGCGGGGTGCGACAGCCGTGGATGGCGGGTGGTACGCGATTGCGCGGCCGATGCTGGTTGCATCGGTAAGCGGTCGCGTGCCGCACGGCTCCGCGGATGTCGCGCATCCACGGCCCGCGGCTTTTTGAAAGGCCTTCTCAACGGGAGGACCCCTATCCTCTGAGACGTGCCGGGGCACTCTCGCCAGTGTCCCGGCACAACTGTTCTCTCAGTCGTCGTGCGAGGGCGCCGGCGCGGGACCGGAGAGCGCTGAGAGCACGACCGCGGCGACGATGAACGCGCCGCCGATCAGCTGGCCGAGAACGACGGGATCGTTCAGCAGCCACCACGAGCCGATCACGGCGACGGCGGTCTGGCCGGCGAGGATCGCGGACGTGCGAGGCGCGCCGAGCGCCGCGAGCGCCGTGTACATCGCCGCGGTGCCCAGGCCGGTCGCGACGCCCGCCGCCAGCAGCAGCACCCAGCCGACGCCCTCCAGCGTTCCGGCGCCCCCGAACGCGGGCGCCAGGATCAGCGTCGAGACGGCGACGCCCGTCGACACCATCGCGGCCGCGGCCAGTGACGAGCTGCGCGGCAGCAGGAGGTTCTGGGCGACGAGGAAGCCCGCGGCGCATGCCGACGAGGAGAGCGCGAGCACCGCCCCGACGCCGTCCAGGACCACCGCGCTCCCGGCGCCCACGAGCAGCGCGGCGCCCGCGAACGACGCGACCGCGGCCGTGGTGATCCGCGGGGTCGGCGGGCGGCGCGTGCGCACGAGCAGGATCAGCACCACCATCACCGGGTAGGTGTAGAAGAGCATCGAGACGGCGCCCGCCGTGCCGTGCCCGAGCGCGAGGTAGAAGAGCACCGCCTGCAGCGCGTAGACGAGCGCGCCGAGCAGGAACGCGCGTCCGCGCTCCCCCGGGACGGGGAGCACCGGCTTGCGCGTGGCCACCAGCACGCCCGTGCACACCATCGCCGACACGAGGTAGCGCAGGCCGACCGCTGCCATCGGCGTGACGCCCGCGCCGGTGCAGCGAGGCCTGCAGCACGACGGTCGCTCCGAACAGGACGACCGCCGCCAGCGCGGCGGCGACGCCCTCGGCGACCGTCGGACCTTGTCGTTGCTTCGGCTCCGGGGCTACGGCAGCGGGCACGCCACCGTCTCGAGCTGCAGCACGGCGAGCATCCGGCCGAAGCCGATGTACTGGCCGGCCATCATCATCAGCTCGAGGATCTGCGCGTCGTCGAAGTGCTCGCGCAGCGCCGCGATGTCGGCGGTCTCGATGTTGTGGTGATCGACCGCGAGCATCTCCGCGAAGCCCACGGCGGCCTTCTCAGCGGGCGAGTAGTCGCTCGAGGAGGCGTAGCCGTCGATGCCCGTCGCATCGGTCTCGGCGACGCTGTCGGGGGCGAGCCGCGCGGCGGCGCAGGTCTGGCAGCCGTTGAGCGTCGCGATGCGCAGGCGCACGAGCTCCTTGAGCCGCGGCGACAGGCGCGCGAACTCCTCGGCGTCGCCGGTGTTCGTGTGCCACGGGTAGTAGAAGCGCGTGAGATACATCTCCAGCAGCTCGGGCGCCGGGGCGAAGGCACGCGCGACATGCCGGGAGGACCAGTCCTCCTCGGGCACCCCGTCATGCAGCTCGCGGACGTAGCCGCTCAGCTCTTCGGGCTCGGTCAGAGGCAGACGTGACACAGGTGCTCCCCTTTCGACTGCGGATGGGCCACGGTAGACGGGGTGCGCCGGCCGGCCGGCTCGTGGACGCGCGGGGCGCTGGTGATTCCACAAGCGCGGTGTCGCGGGGGTGTCGTGCGGGTGTCGCGCCCGCTCGCGGCGAGAGGCCCTATCCTTCGCACCCGCGATCGCGTCTGTGGCCCTCCGCGGGGCCCGGCCGCGGCCCGCCGACGTAGCTCAGTTGGTAGAGCACTTCACTCGTAATGAAGGGGTCCCCGGTTCGAATCCGGGCGTCGGCTTGGGGAGTGCGAGGCGCCCGCAAGGGTTGGGCAAAGGTTGGGCAAAGGTTGGGCAGGAACTGGGTGTTGATGGCTCGATCGCTTCTCACCCTTTTTCCGGTCTAATGGCAGCAAAGCCCCCTCCTCTCGAGATCTAGACAACAGCTCCCTCGCGTCCGGGCTTCGCTGAGTACGATCCGTTGGAGCCGGGGGTGGCAACGGTTTGGCAACCGACCTCGGGCTGATGCCGGTTCGCCCGCGGACGAGCCCACGCAGGCGTGGATAAGCGTCTCGAAGTTCCCGGGCGCTCTCGTCGAGCTCGCCCGATGAGTACGGCGTACTTCGTACCTGAGTGTGTAGGTCCTGAGCACTATTCATCCGGGCTTCCTTGGAGGCTGGAGGTGTCTGACGCCACCAGTCCAAGGAGGACACCCCATGAAGGAGGCCGTGGTCGGTGCTCGCCCGCTTGCGCTGACGTCCACGCGGATCGCACCCAGTGCAGCGACGAGCCGGCAACGCGGCGGCGTGCGCGTGCCGCGGACCGGCCCTCGGCCGTTCGCGCTGCGAGACCTGCGCCACCGCGCCGGCGGGCCGGTGCGCTTGTGCGCTGGTGCGGACAATAGGATTGCCCCGCTGGGCGCGCGGCCTGCGAGCACGATAGGAATACAGCAGCATGTTCCTCGAACCCCGCACCATCGCCCACACCCTCAAGCGCGTAGATCAGGGCTTGTACGTGCTGCCAGCGATCCAGCGCGAGTTCGTCTGGAACGACCGCAAGATCGTCGCGCTGTTCGACTCGCTGATGCGCGGCTACCCGATCGGCGGGTTCCTCTTCTGGCACGTCACCGACGAGACGGTCGAGAGCACACCTTCTACGGTTTCATCAAGGACTATGACCCGCGGGGCTCGGGGAAGTTCTGCCCTCGTCTCGATGCTCTGGCGCCCTCCGACAACCGGTACGCGGTCCTGGACGGGCAACAGCGACTGACCTGCCTGAACATCGGCATGCTGGGCACCCACACGGTCAAGCTGCCGAGGAAGTGGTGGGACAACCCCGACGCATTCCAGAAGCGCTTCCTGTTCATCGATGTCAAGGAACAGCCCGTCGGCGAAGACGAGAGCGGCGAAGACGAGAGCGGCGACACCGAGCAGTTCATCTTCCGCTTCCGCACCCCTGAGCAGGCGACCAGCGACAACGACGCCGGCAGCCACCACTGGGTGAAGGTCGGGAGCGGCATGGGGATCACGAGCGTCGGCCCGGCGATGACCTACGCAGCCCGCAATTTCGGCCAGGACGCACCGCCGCCGACCTGTTCGGCCGGCTCACAGAGGTCATCAACACCCAGCCCACCATCACCGGTTACGTCGAGGGCGAGCAACAAATCGACCGCGTGATGAACATCTTTATCCGCGTCAACGCGCAAGGCGAGCCGCTGAGCTTCGCGGACCTGCTCCTCAGCCAGGCGACCGCCGCATGGTCCCAAGGCGACGACGCGGTCGACGCACGAGAAGAGATCCGCGCCTTCGTGGATCACCTCAACGAGGTCGGCCACCGGTTCAGCTTCAAGCGGGACCAGGTCATGAAGTCGACCCTGATGCTCACCGGGGCCGGAAGCTTGCGATTCCGAATCGAGAACTTCGACCGCACGCGAATGCTCGCAATCCGCGACGAATGGGAGGACATCAAGAGCTGGCTCACGCTCGCCTCCAGCTGCTCGCCGGCTTCGGATTCTGGCCGACAACCTGCACGCGAGATAGTGTCCTGCACCCGCTCGCTTACTACATCAAACGCCGCGATCTGAACGGGAGCTACCTCGCCAGCCCGGCGCATCTTTCAGGACCGGCTCGCCGTACGCGCCTGGGTCATCCGCTCGATGCTCAAGCCCGGCATCTGGGGCAGCGGACTAGACACCCTGCTCACGCGCCTGCGAGACGTCATCGACGGCCAAGGTGCCGACGGTTTCCCCACCGACGCGCTCGCGACCGCGATGGCGGAGCATCGGCAAGGACGTGGCGTTCTCGGAAGCCGACATCGACACACTGCTCAAACTGCGGTACGGAGACCGCGAGACGTTTGCGCTGCTGAGCCTCGTCTACCCGGCTGGAGCGACTGCCAAGCGTCACCACGTCGATCACATCTACCCGCGGACCAAGAGCCACCGCGCCGACTTCAAGCGAGCCGGAGTCGACCCCGCGCTCGCCGACCGGGTCGACGAGATCGCCAATACTCCCAACTCCTCACGCCCGGCGAGAACACATCAAAGGGGGGCCGCTGGCCCGTGGAGTGGCTCAAAGCACAGTTCCCAGACCAGACCGGCCGCAACACGATGGTCGCCCTGCACGAGCTTCACGGCGTCTCGGATTCCCTCGCCGACTTCGCGAGCTTCGTGGACCACCGAAAGCCTCTTCTACGCTCGCGGATCGCGCAGGCGCTCGCCCGCGACACACCGCCGAACCCCGACGACGGTTAGCGCGCTGGGCGACCGCCTCTAGCTACGGCACCGGGGCATGCTCAGAACAGGCGTCGTCCACCGCTCAGCCGTGAACCTGGCACCAGGAATGTCCGAGACCGACGAGTTGTTCTCCGCCTTCGAGAGCGATCTCTTCCCTCCGCGGCTCAACCCACGTTGCCTCGGTGGAGTCGCTCGTCGACCGGCACGCGTCGTGTCCGCAACCGGGAGACAGACCGCGGGCCTCCGAAGGACTGAAGGGGTCAGCGGCCGATCGCCCGATGCGGGAAGCGGGGTCGAGCGTGCACCGCGCCGCGAGGGTGGCAACGCTTGGCAACAGCGGCGCCTCGCCTTCACCGAAACGAGGCTGGTGACCGGCTAGAATTGCGGCGTACCAGTCAATAAGTGCCCCGGCAGGTGCGCGAACACCCCCGGGGCCGGCAACAGGAGGTTAGTCCTGATGCAATCGCATCGTACGCGCGCGGCGCGCATGGAGCGCACGCGCTATCCCGGCATCTACCGGCGCGGCTCGAAGTACGTCGTCACCTGGCGACACCGCGGCCGCCAGCACAAGCAGACCTACCCCACGCTCGCCGCCGCGCGCGAGGCCAAGCGCGAGCGGATGGCCGGCGACACGCGGCCCAACTCGTCGCGGCTGACGCTCGGCGCCTACGCGCGCGAGTGGCTTGAGACCTACAACGGCCGCACCGGCCAGGGCATCGCCGAGACCACGCGCCAGGACTACCGCCGCAGCCTCGAGACCTACGTCCTCCCCACGCTCGGGACCGTCCGGCTGAGCCACATCGAGCCGCGCGACATCCGCGCGCTCGTCCGCTCGCTCGAGGACCGCGGGATGCGGCCCGTCGAGCGTCGCGAAGAACGTCGGCGCGCTGAAGACGCTCCTGTTCACCGCTGTCGAGGACGGCCTGATCCCGAGCAACCCGGCTGCGGTCGTACGGATCGCCTCGCGGCGCGCCGGCGAGTTCGACGACCACACCCGGCGCAAGGCGCTGAAGCGCTCCGAGCTCCGGCGGCTGCTCGACGCGGTCGACGAGGACTGGCGGTTCCTGCTCGAGTTCCTCGTCTTCACCGGGCTGCGGATCTCCGAGGCGATCGGCCTGACCTGGGACGCCGTCGAGCTCGGCGACGAGCCGCAGATCCACGTCCGCCAGCAGGTCTACCGCGGGAACGTGCGGCCACCGAAGAGCCGCTACGGGATCCGCACGATCCCGCTCGCCCCCCGCATCGCCGAGCCGCTCAGAGCGCGTCGCGCCGCCACGAACCCGTCGCCTGCGCGAGCCGGTCTTCGCGACCGCGGACGGCGGGTTCCTGGACTCGCACAACCTGCGACACCGCGTCCTCGGTCCCGCCGTGCGCGAGGCCGGACTCGACGGCGTCGGCTTCCACACGCTGCGGCACACCTGCGCCTCGCTGCTGTTCGAGTCCGGCAAGAACGCCAAGCAGGTCCAGATGTGGCTCGGCCACCACGACCCCGGCTTCACCCTCTCGACCTACGTCCACCTCCTCGACAAGGGCCTCGGCGACGTCGGGTTCATCGACGAAGTGCTCGCAGCCGAGGGTGAAACGTCGCTATTCGGCGCGGAGCTTTGACCGCGCGGCGGAGACACGCGCTCGTAGCCGCGGTAGGGCGCATCCCCTCAAGGTCTAGCGATGGGTCCAGCGAGTCGAGTCCTTGACGCTCAAGGTCGGCGAGTGTCTGGCGATCCGGATACGCGAAGACCACGACATCAAGGTGCCTCGTCGTCCAGTCAGTCAACAGTCGTTCGGAGCTCGGCTCGAGCTGTCGGCGCGCCACCACCTCGGGGCCTAGGGGCCACGGCACTACGCGCTTACTCGGCCCGCAGCGCATCGAGCGCGTCTTCAACGGCGACCGCGGAGCATCGGCGTGAGCGCCTGCGCTTCGGCGGTGCGCTCATACCAAGCAAGCTGCTCGCCCAAGCGCAGACGGGCAAGAGGAGCGACCATCGAGGCGCCGGACTCCCGCAGTGGCTGCGCAAGCGCAGCCCGGTAGGGGGAGCCGGCGTGCACCTCAAACGAACACCCCGAAGATCGCCGAGGCACTCGGTCGGCTGGCGGACCACGCGCCGACCCCAGGCACGACGATCTTCGGCCGGCTGGGGTGCTAGCGCTAGGTCGTATGGCGCCAGCCTTGTGTCCCCGGATCGACGAGACCATGGAGTGCGCTGAGGATGAGCCAGGGTCTCCCGCTCGCCTCGGCGTACGCGCGGCGCTTAGCCCAGAGCGGGGACATGTACAGGTCCTTCGCGCGAGCCGGTCGATCACGCTTTCCCGAGACGCACCCGAGCAGAATCAGGTCTACCTGCATAGCCACGAGCAGCACCATCGCATGCGCCCGCCCAGGGCGCCGGGTCGTCCCGCACCACAGGTCATCCCATGTCGTCGGCGGCGCATGGAACGATCAGGCGCGGCGCGCCAGAGGAGATCGCTTCATTCAGGTGGAGTGAGCCGGTCCTGTGGCCGCGCGTTGCCAAGCGGTTCTCAGGATCGGATCACCGCGCGAGTGAGCCGGCGAGGAGCCATAATGAGCCCGGGCGGGTGGCGCTTCGCTTAGCCAGAGCGAGCTTCAGACGACGAGCAGATCCGCCCAGGTGGCGCTGAACGGGTGCCCCAACGGAAGCTCGGCCTGTGCGCGCAACCGGTCAAGCTCGAGGGCAGCTAGCCAGCCCAGTGGTTCGTCCGCTGGTCCAAACACGGCGCACAAGTAGGCACTGCCTCCGGGTTCTGGGTAGCCACGTGCGACCAGTTGGTCAGGCGTCTGGATGAACCAGGCGCCTCCACGACGTCAGCAACGACGGAGTCTCGATTCGCCGGCCCGTAGAGCAACGCGTAACTCGCTGCTCGCAGTTCGTGGGCGTCTGGCGCTCAGTGCCCCAACTCGCTGGTCAGCACGAAGGTTGTACAAGACCGTTTGCGGCGATCCACACAGGTGCGCGGCGCTCCGGACGAACCGCACAGACAAGTGTGTCGCGTGGTGGGGAGACGAGCTCCGGGGAGTGTGACGGCTTCCCGTTCGGTACGTCGGGGCGTGCTCGCGAATCGCGTGCCTCGCCAGTACCGCTCGCGCTCGTGCTGCGTCGCACGATCCGCGGCGTGCCGCATCGCAGCCTTAATGAATCTGACAGCCGGCTGCCCGGCCGGCGCGTCACCGCCCGGGCGAAGGACAAACGCCCCTATGCCGGGCAGTACCTCGGCGTACTGCGCGAAATGGCGAGGCGGGTCGGTACCTGGGTATAGGACGTACGCGCCGGCGGACCGGCGAATTGCGTCGCGATAGGCGTGCATCTTGAGGAGATCTCGCGACGACTTCGCGAGAGGCGTTCGGTCTCCTCAGCCTCGGCGGCGTGTTCGCCTGAGTCCGACCGCGGGGTCAACTGGCTCCCTGCTCCCTCGACTCGGTACTTCGCATCGAAGTGGAACCAGATGTCGAGGTCAGCCTCACCGGGAGTGCTCGGCCGCACACCGCGGGGCTCGATCCGGAGCGAACAGTCCGGCCGCATCGCACGCGACCACGACGAGTCGCTGGAAGGAACGTCCGACACGAGAAAGGTGCGATTGAAGAACAGCTCGACGTCGAGCTCCCGGCCCGCGACGACCGGCGGCCATGAATCCCACTCTGCTTCCCCTGGCGAAAGCGCATGCTGAGCCCGTCGGCGGAACCGACGAGCGCGTTCGCTGTCTTCCATTCGCCGCAGGCCTCGCCGACGGCGTCAGCAAGCTGGAAAAACGTCCAGTACTCGTAAAGCGTCGCGATGTTGCGTTGGCTGGCCGCGAAGGAGTCGTCGATGTCCCAGTCGAGCGACAAGTCGACCCAACCTCGGTCAGTGCGAACGTGCGGAGAATCTGGCGGTAGCCCTCTTGCTTCTGTAGGACCTGGTTGGCGAACGGGAACACACCTAGTTCGCCGACTTCGCGGAACAGCGGTGCTGCGAGCCAGCGGTCGAGCTGATCGAGCACCTGCACGGCGACATCCCTGCCGCGCCGGACCGGCCCTGGGGCCACGGCGGGCGATCCAGCGCATCGAGCAACTGCTGACCGATGGTCCGCCATCGCGTGAGCGCGTACTTCACAAAGCGGTTAGGCGCGGAGTCGAAGGTCGCTTCGGTTCGAGATCGCTCGACGGCTCTCGGTAGCGAGGAGACCCGGAGCCGGCCGCCGGTCGACACGCGAGGTCCTGGGCGAGCGAGTGCTCGTCCGAGTTGGGACGACCCTGGGAGTGGACGGCCGGGCGCCTGGTGGATGGTCTCGCGAACCCAATCTCGATGGGGCTGCGCGAGCACAAGGGCGAGTGCCTCGCGAAGATCCTTGCTCGAAGCACCGACGAGAGGAACGCGAACTGCTGGTAGAGAAGCTGAGGCGCTCTCGCGGCATCAGCGCGGAGCGCCAGGGCCGCAGGCGCGAACCCTTGGAGCAGCGCGTCACTCGCGATGTCAGCGATGTCGCCCAGCATCTGCTGGTACTCGCGTTCCTCCTCGAGCTTCGTTGGTGCAACATCGATCTCAGCCCGCCCGCGAACCTCGGCGGTCTCGTCCCGAACGGCGATGACGATGCGACCAACATGCTCACTGGGGCTTCAGTCGCCTCTGTCGCTGGGTCCCGTCGTCGAAGCTGAAGAGCTCGGTCCCAGGCTCGAGGCGGATGGCGCCCTGGAACGGATCACCGTGAATCTCGAACCG
>CAWAHX010000001.1:0-187649 GCA_963781935.1 uncultured Solirubrobacteraceae bacterium | reverse complement strand
GTTTCCACGACTCCAGGCTATGCGCCTGGCATCCCAGCCGCTCACCTCCTGACGCGCCGGAGGCCGGACTCACCAGGTCGGTCTTCGTACGACGCGACACCCGCCGGGGTCCGGCCCGGTACGCTTCGCCCGTGAACGCGAGCAGCCGCGTGCCGGCCGGATTGCGGGGAGTCGCGCTCGTTCCCGTGGCCGCGCTCGCCGTGCACCAGCTGCGCTACGAGCTGGCGTTCGGGCCCGCCGCTCGCCACCAGCTCGCGGAGCAGGGGCATGCGTATCTCGGCTCGCTCGTCCCGTGGATCCTGCTCGCCGTCGGCTTCGGCGCGGGCGCGTGGCTGGGAGCGCTCGTCACCACGTGGCGCGAGCCGTCCCGCGACGGTTCTGCCCGCCGTGGCCTGCTGCGCACGTGGTTGGCCACGGCGCTCACGCTGGTCGCGATCTACATGGCGCAGGAGCTCCTCGAGGGCCTTCTGGCCAGCCGGGCATCCACCCGGGCCGGCGGGCGTGTTCGGCGACGGCGGGTGGCTCGCCGTTCCGGCTGCGCTGTTCGTCGCGGCCGTCGTCGCACTCCTCATGTGGGTCGGCGCGACGATCGTCGCGCGGGTCGCCGCGCGCAGGTCGCCAGGTGGCCGGCGGGTTGACGTCCTGAGACTGCCGGCGAGGCGCCGGTTCGTCCCGGTCCCCGTCGCGGCATCTGGCGGGCTGCGCCGCCGGGCGGGCGCCGCCCATCGGCTGACGCGCGCCGCTCCGATCGGCGACGCGCGTACCCCGCCTTCGCCCATGCCATGTCAGGAGCATCGATGTCACGCCTCACGCGCGTGGTCGTCGCGTCGGCGGCGCTGTTCGCAGCGCTCGCACCCGTCGCGTCCGCCCACACCGGCAACCCGAACTTCAGATCCGTCTTCAACGGGGTCAGCCCGCGCCCGGTCCCGGGTCTGCAGCTGAACGTGCTCGGGTACGACCAGTACTACCAGCTGATCAACAAGACCGGCAAGGTCGTCGTCGTGAAGGGCTATCAGGGCGAGCCGTACGCGCGGCTGCTACCGGACGGCACCGTCGAGCTGAACCACAACTCGCCGGCGACCTACCTCAATGAGGACCGCTTCGCCACGACGGCGGTGCCGTCGTTCGCGACTGCGAAGGCCAGGCCCGACTGGCGCGTGATCGACCGCACCGGGCGCTTCTCGTGGCATGACCATCGCATGCACTGGATGAGCCCTGCGAGACCTTCGGCGGTCAAGAACGTGAAGCAGAAGACGAAGATCTTCAACTACACGATCCCGCTCGACGTCGGTGGCCGCACAGCAGCGATCCACGGGACGCTGTTCTGGGTCGGCCCGACCGATTCGGGGCTCCCGATCGGGGCGATCGTCGCCTTCGTCGTGCTGGTCGGGGCCGGCATTGTGCTCGTGCTCGTCGTCCGGCGGCGCCGGCGGTCATCCGGGGCCGGTCAGGCAGGATCGAGCGACACCGGTGACGACTCGCGGGTGGAGGCCTGGTGAGACGCGCGGCGCTGCTCGTCGCAGCGATCTGCCTCGTCTCAGCGGGGGCCGGCGTCTGCGCCGCGCCGGTACTCGCCCATGCGCAGCTGCAGACCGTGACGCCGCAGCGCGGCGCCGTCCTGGCTGCTGCTCCGCGGGCCGTCGTGTTCGTCTTCGACGAGCCGGTCAGCGGACCCGCCGGGGCTGTACGCGTCTACGGGCCGCGGGGGGCGCGGGCCGATGACGGCGCGGCATTCCATCCGCGCGGCGACCAGCGCGCCTTCGGTGTCGCTCTCAAGAGCCGGCTGCCTCGGGGCACGTACACCTCGACCTACCAGGTGATCTCCGCCGACGGGCACGTCGTCGGCGGAGGGTCGACGTTCTCGATCGGCGCGCCGAGCGCGACGTCGGGGACGGTGGGCCAGCTCCTGGCGCGCCAGAAGGCCGGGCCTGTCACGCGCGACGCTCTGACGGTCGCGCGCGGTGTGCAGTACCTGGCGATCGCCGTCGGAGTCGGGACGATCGTCTTCCTGCTGCTGATCTGGCCCCCGGCGTTCAGGCGTGCCGGCGGTGGAGGCTCGGCGTGGGACGACGCTGAGCGAGCGTTCCGGTCGCGCACGCGCATGCTGCTGCTCGCGTCGGCGGCGACCGGCGCTCTGAGCGCCGCGCTCGCGGTCGCGCTGGAGGCGGCCGACGCATCCGGGGAGGGGCTGTTCGCGCTCAGCGGCAGTGCGCTGTCGGCCGCAATCGACGCGCGGTTCGGGACGGTCTGGGGGATCGCCGTGCTCGCCTGGCTGGCGCTCGGCGCCGCCGCGGCGATCGGGCCGCGAGCCGGACACGCCGGCGCCGTCGCGCTCGCCGTTCCCGCCGCCGCACTCGTCCTGGTGCCGGGCCTCGGCGGACACGCGGGCGCCATCGCACCGACGGCGATCCTGATCCCCGCGAACGCCCTGCACGTCATCGCGGCGAGTGTCTGGGTCGGCGGGATCGTCTGCCTGCTCAGCGCCGTGCGCGCCGCGACGGCCCGCGTCGAAGGGCCGGCGCGCGCGCTGCTGCTCGTGGAGGTCACGAGCCGCTTCTCGGCGTTCGCGCTCGGGGCGGTCGTGCTGCTCGCGGCCTCGGGGGTCGTGCAGGCGCTCGAGCTCATCAGCGGCCTCGGGGACCTCACGGACACCGGGTACGGACGGCTGATCCTGATCAAGTCGGCGCTGCTGCTCGTGCTCGCCGGCCTGGGCGCCCTGCAACGGCGCCGCACGCTCCCGGGCCTGCGCGCGGCGGCCCGCGACGAGCGTGCCCCGGGCGACGCCGGGCGCCTGCTGCGCCGAACGCTGCGCGTCGAGGCCGGACTGCTCGTGCTCGTCTTCGTCGCCACCGCCGTGCTGGCCGGCTCGTCACCGTCCGGGCAGGCGACCGGCGGCCCGATCGCGTTCCAGACGCGGATCGGGCCGGCTCAGCTGGAGGGCGACGTCGACCCGGGACGGGTCGGCGCGAACGCGGTCCACCTCTACCTGCTCGACCCCAAGACCGGCGCACCGTGGGACAAGGCCTCCGAGGTCGACCTGAGCATCCGCCAGCCCAAGCTCGGGATCGGGCCGCTGAAGCAGCGCGCGACGAAGTCGGGGCCCGGCCACTACACCGCCGCCGGCGTCCAGTTCGGCGCGCCGGGTACCTGGAGGATGCTGCGTCACGGTCCGCGCCGGCGAGTTCGACGAGTACCTCAAGACGCTGACGGTGAAGATCCGATGAGCGTGCGCAGCGCGTGCGGAGCGTTCGTGATGGCCGCCGTGGCGGCGTCGGGAACGGCGTTGGCCGCCCACCCGGTCGTGCTGTCACTGCTGCCGGTCGCACTCGCGTTCGTCGCCATCGCGGCGGGGTGGTACCCCGGCGAGCGCGTGCTGGTCGCCGCACTGCGCCGCCGCGCGCGGACGCCGCCGCGCGCGCGCCAGACACGCTCCTCGTTCCAAGACCCCGCGCCGCTCTGCGGTGCCCTCGCGGCGGTGCCCTGCTTGCCGCCTCGCTCGCCGGCCGGGCGCCGCCTCCTGTCCCGTCGTGACCGCTGACCGGCGCCCGGCTCCCGGGCGCCGCCATCCGATCGAATCGACAGGAGCAGGACATGAGAAAGACACTGCACCGCCGTCGCCGCCGCGACGGCATCACTCCTCGCCTTCGCGGCGAGCGCCCAGGCTCACGTGAGCCTCCACCCCAACGTCGTGCCCACCGGCGCGAACGCCACCATCGACATCCGCGTGCCCAACGAGGAGGCCAAGGCCACCACGAACCAGGTTGCCGTCCAGTTCCCCGCGGGCTTCCTCGACGTCGTCACCGGGTTTCTCCCCGGCTGGACCGCCGAGGTGAAGACCGAGAAGCTCGCCACGCCGGTCAAGACCGCCGACGGGACGGTCAACGAGCAGGTCAGCGAGGTCGTCTGGAAGGCGAACGCCGCGAGCGACGGCATCCCGACGGGCTCGTTCCTGAACTTCCCGATCCTCGTGCTCGTCCCGGGGAAGGCCGGGGACGTGCTGACGTTCAAGACGGTCCAGACCTACAGCAACGGGAAGGTCACCCGCTGGATCGGCCCGCCGAGCTCCGAGGAGCCGGCACCGACGCTCGACGTCACCGCGGAGGGCGGGGTGCTCCAGGACGTCGCCGGCAGCGAAGCCGGCCCTCCGGCACCTACGGCGCTCCCGGCGACGAGCAGCGCGACCGTCAAGGCGACGAAGGCGACGGTCGTGAACAAGACGACCGGGGCGAGCAAGGGACTGGCGATCACCGCGCTGATCGTCGGGCTGCTCGGCCTGGCGCTCGGCGGAGTGGCGCTGGCCCGCAGTCGCCGGCGCCCCGGCGCGGCCGCGTGATGGACGGGCTGGGGGCCACAAGGAGAGCGGTCCCCAGCCCGCTCGCGCGACCGGCGCACCAGCAGGGCACGGCGTCCTATCGTCGTCGCATGCGTTCCGCACGTCCATTGCTCTCGGTGGCCTGCGCGAGCCTGGTGCTCGCCGCGTGGGGCTGCGGCTCGAGTGGGGGCGCGTCGACGCCGCCGAGCACCCCACGACCCTCCGCCCCGGCTGCCGATTTTCCCGCCGCGAGCGGCCGCACGCTCAACCAGCTCAAGGCGAGCTACGCGGAGGGCCCGATCCTCGCGCCGAGCGTCTCCGTGCTCCAGCCGGGAACGAACCGCTTCGGCTTCGCACTGTTCGACAACGCGCGCAAGTTCGTCGATGGGGCCGGCGTCGCGCTCTACAGCTCGCGGCCTGACGGCACCGGGCTGCGCGGCCCGTTCCCCGCGCGGGCCGAGTCGCTGCGAGGTCCGGCCCGCGTTCGAGAGCCAGACGACCGCGAAGGACCCGGCCGCCGCGCGGCAGGTCTACGTCGCCGACGTGCGGTTCGCCGGCAAGGGCCCGCACGTCGTCACCGGTCTGGCGCGGATCGGCGGGAAGACGGTCCGCACGAGCCCGTTCAGCGTGAACGTCGGCGGGAATCCGGCGAACGAGCCGCCGGCCGTCGGCGACAAGGCGATCCGCGTGCACACGCCGACGCTGGCGAGCAGCGGTGGCGATGCGAAGGCGATCGACACGCGCGTCCCTGCCGCGACCGACCTTCTGAAGACCGACCTCTACGACGTGCTCGGGAGGAAGCCGGTCGTCCTGATGTTCGCGACCCCGCAGCTGTGCGCGAGCCGCGTCTGCGGACCGGTCGTCGACGTCGAGGAGCAGACCGCCTCACAGGTCGGCGACAAGGTCGCCTTCATCCACAACGAGATCTACAAGGACAACCAGATCAACAAGGGCCTGCGCTCGCAGCCGGCGGCCTACCGGCTGCCGACCGAGCCGTGGACGTTCGTGATCGACAGCAGCGGGGTCATCCGCGCGCGCTTCGAAGGCGCCCTGTCGGTCGGCGAGCTCGAGCGCGCCGTCGCTCTCGTCAACGGCGGCAAGGCGTAGCGGATTCGCGTCACCGCACGATCGTGAACGCCTTGGCGACGCCCCGGCCGACCTTCAGGTCCGAAGCCTTCGCCACGGCGGTGATGACGTACTTTCCGGGTGCGAGCGCGCGGCTCTTGATCCGACCGGTGAAGCGCAGGCTGCCCGCGCCGGCGGCCGACGCCTTGGCGAATGCGCCGAGCGTCTGGGTCCGGGTGCAGCGCTTCGGCTTCTTCGCGACCACGCGCTTCCTGGGGGCGGCCACGCAGCGCGTGCCCTTGCGGACACCGGGGCGCTTGCGCGTGACGGTGAACGTCGTGGTGGCGGCGCGGTCGAGCGTGTAGGTGATCCGGGTACCCACCGCGACGGCCTTGCGCTTGCGCGCCGCGCTGACGGCTCCACCCCGCTTTGCAGCGCGGAAGCTCGCCGGGCTCAGCTTCAGGCCCGTGAGCTTCGGCGCCGCGGCCGGGACGACCGGCGGCGGCGCGGGCGCATCGAGGGTCAGCGTGAGGTTGTCGGCGTAGCCGTCGTCGTAGGTGCCCGTCGCGCTCGTGTCGGCGGTCGCCTGGAAGCGGACGCGGACCCGACGGGTGCCGGCGGGCAGCTTCGCCGTCGCCGAGCGCGCCAGCAGCGTCGTGATGTTCTTGCGATCGGCGGCCGTGACGGGCCCGATCTGCAGCGGCGTGCCGATCGCGGCGCCCGCGGCGTCCAGGAATGTCGCCGTCACCTGCGCGCGGTCGTTCTGCGTGCGGTACCCCCCGAGCAACCCGGAGAGGTGCATGCCGGCGAGGCCGGCGTCGATCGAGGCGGCGCTCGCCGAGACGTCCACGGTCTGCGACAGCGCGCCGTCGCCCGATCCGGGTCCGCCGGCGAGGAACGCGTTGCCACCTCGGATCGGGGGCGCCGTGAGCAGCGACGGCAGCCCGCTGACCCCGTAGCGCACGGCGGTCGCCTTGCCCTCCTCGCGCGTCCAGCCCGTCGGCAGCGGGAACGCGACGAGCGTCCCGGTCGCTCCCGGGCTTTCCGCCCCGCCATCGGCCAGCAGGTTGCCCGCGGCCGGTGGAGCGGTGGAGACGAGCACCGTGACCGTCGCCGGCAGCGCCTTGTTGTCGGCCGACGCCAGGTCCTGATTGCCGTCGCCGTTGAAGTCCCCGACCGCGACCGAAGACGGCTGGTCCCCCACCGGAAGCGAGTCGCCGAGCGTGAAGACGCCGTCACCGCTGCCGTTGAACAGCGGGATCGTCCCGGGGATGTTGTTGCTCGCGACCGCCAGGTCCTGGTTGCCGTCACCGTTGAGGTCACCGGCGGCGACCCACTCGGGGTAGTTGCCCGCAGCCGGCGTGCCGGCGGTCGCGAACGTGCCGTCGCCCTTCCCGACGAAGATCGACAGCGACCCGTTGTTGGAGCCGTTGGAGGTGGCGATGTCCTGGTTGCCGTCACCGTTGAAATCGCCGACGGCGAGTGAGCTCGGGCCGTTCCCCGCCGTGAGCGTGGGCGCGGCCGCGAAGGTGGCATTGCCGGCGCCGAGGAGGATCGACACCGTCCCTGCCGTGCCGCCGGTCGCCGCCGCGACGTCGTCGTTGCCGTCGGAGTTGAAGTCGCCGACCGCGACCGCGGTGGGGAACGCGCCGACGGTGAGGTTGGCCAGCGGGGCGAACGTCCCGTTCCCGTTGCCCTTCAGCAGCGACACCGTCCCGGACGGGTTGCGCGCGCTCGCCACGATGTCCTGGTTCCCGTCGCCGTTGAAGTCGCCGACCGCCACACCCGCGGGCGTGTCGCCCACGGAGAGCGTCAGCGGGCTGGCGAACGTGCCGTTCCCGTTCCCCTTCAGCAGCGCCAGCGTCCCGGGCGTGTTGAACCTCGCGACGACGAGGTCCTGGTTGCCATCGCCGTTGAGATCGCCGACCGCCAGCGCGAACGGGTCCGGGCCGATGGTGATGTTGTCGGCCGCGCCGAACGTGCCGTTGCCGTGGCCGATCAGGACCGACACCGAGTTGGACGCGCTGAAGTTGGCGGTCGCGATGTCCTGGACCCCATCACCGTTGAAGTCCCCGACGACAAGCGCCAGAGGACCGGGATCGACGAGCGGGGTGCTCGAGACGGTGAACGCCGCGTGGGCAGTCGCCGGCAGCACTGCCAGCACCAGTGCCGCCGCCACGCCGAGCGCCCCACTCCGGCAGGCCGGCGAGCCGGCTGGTCGCGGGCCTCGGAACACGGATCGACCATACCGCCGCCCGTCTATGCCAACAAGGCCGTCCCGAGTACGCTGCGCCGATGCGTCGCACCGCGCTCGTCGCCGCGCTCCTGACCGCACTCGCGGCAGGCGCCGCAGGGTCGCCGGCGGGTGCGCCGGCGACGATCTTCCGCATCGGCGAGACCTTCCGAGGCACGATCCACGGCAGCCTGTCGATCACCTTCACCCGTCGCAGCGCCAACGGGAAGGTCGGCCAGAGCTGCCAGGACTGGTTCAAGGCCACCGGGTCGCAGACGGCCACGATGAATTCGACGGCCGTCGAGGTGCTCGACTTCCCGGGCGTGACGACGCTCGGCGGCGCCGGTCCGACGGCCTCCGCGAGGCGCCGATCGCATGTCGTCACGGCGTTCAGCACGGAGCCCGGGTGCCCCGCGGTCTGCGCCGCTGCTCGCCGGCGTGCACCCACTCCGATGAGTGCCCATGCCGCCGACTGCCTGGAGGCCGACAAGCGCGTCGACTCCACGCAGAGCTGCACCGCTCGAGCCGCGACGTCGACCATCCAGCTCAAGGGTGAACGCAAGGTCAACGCCAACGTCAGCGTCAACCCGGACTTCGGCTCGCTTCCTCGCTGCGCCGCCCCGCCCGATGGTGACGCGTTCAGCGTGCACCTGTTCGATCGCAGCGACCTCAAGCAGATCGCCAAGCGCGGGAAGTTCATCGCAGCAGAACAGCGCCTCCGGGAGGTGCCCGGGTGTCACCTCCGACAGCTCGACCCGCGTGACCTGTCGCTACAGGCTGACCGTGAAGGTCACGCTGCGCCGCCAGTCCTGACGCAGGCGTCGTCGCACACGCTGCGCGCCCGGCACGCAGACGGCGGGCGACTCTGATGTTGTGGGTGGCCGCCATGCGCAACCTGACCGTCCCGCCGATCACCGCTCTCGTCGTCGCCCTCACGCTCGCGCTCGCCGCGCCGGCGTCCGCGACGACGTTCTGCGTCCCGGCGTTCACCGCCGCCTGCCCGAACGACGGCACGAACGTCGCGCAGGCGAACCTCGGCACCGCGATGACCTCGAACGCGAGTGACGGCATCGCCGACCGGATCGTGATCGGGGCCGGGACGCAGACGACCCCGGGACCTTCTACGACACCGGAACCGACCCGCTCGACATCGTCGGCGCGGCGCGCCGGCCGCACGATCCTGACCTCCAGCGCCACCGGCAACGTGTTCGTCGCAACCTGACCGGCCGCCCGACGCAGACGCTGCACGACCTCACGATCCGGATCCCGGCGAGCTTCCCGGACTCCGGACGGCGGCGGCGCCGGGCTGCAGCTGCGGGGCACCGCCACACAACGTCGACATCGAGAGTCGCAACGGCGGCGGCGGCAGCAACGGCCGTCGTCATCATCAGCGGCGGCGTCTTCCGGGGGCACCATCTTCGGCGCGGCCGGCGGACTGATCGCTACGCCGTGGAGGCCGCCGGCGCCCCCGGCACGTCGACGCTCCAGGGCACGACGATCACCTCACCGACGTGGGGCGTCGTCGCCGACAACCCACGATTCCGATCGTCGCGGAGGGCGTACGCATCGCCACGCCGCGGGCCTACGGCGTGATCGCGACGGGCGGCGGGAACGTGACGGTCCGACAACTCCGTCATCACCCTCGACGCGAGCACGATCACGGCGGCGGCGCGCTCTTCGCCAACATCTTCGGCGCGAACTCCTCCGTGATCAGCGCCGACCACGTGACGATCGTCGGAGCAGCGGGCGACGACCGCCCCGGCGACCGGCGCCGTCGTGAACGCCGCCGGCACGGGCGGCGCCACCGATCACCGTCACCAACTCGATCATCCGCGGAGTCCCGACCACCTACACGCGCACGGCGCCGGTCGACGTCGCGCGCGGCGACGCGAACCTGACGATCCGCTCGTCGAACCTGAGCGCCGGCGGCACGAGCACCGGCGACGGAGCGCTCACCCTCGGCGCGACCGACATCAACGCCAACCCGCTGTTCGCCGATGAGGGCGCCGGTGATTACCACCTGCTCGCCGGGTCCCCGTCGATCGACGCGGGTGATGTCGGCTGCGCGGCCTGACCACCGACTTCGACGGGGCCGCGCGACCGGTCGACGGCAACGGCGACGGCTCCGCGATCCGCGACCAGGGTGCGTTCGAGTACCTGCCGCCCACGGTGTCCGTCGTCCCGCCCCCGGCGACCGTGACGCCGCCGCCGCCGCCGCGACCCCCGCCGATCACACCGCTCCGGTGCTGAGCGGGTGGAAGCTCCTTGCGCGGCTGCACGCCGGCCATGCCGGGAAGGATCGCGCTGAAGTGCTCCGAGACGGTCGAAGATCACGCTGACGTTCGCGCGCACCACGGGCCAGGCACGGACAAGACACGACGCGCGTGCGCATCACGTTCAAGCTCAAGCCAGGCCGCACCGTGCTGCGCATCGGCCGGGAAGCTGAAGGCCGGGCGCTACGCGCTGTCCGCGGCCGCCACCGACGCCGCCGGCAACCGCTCGCGTACGGTGCGCCGCTCGATCAACGTCCGCCATTGATCCCGACCCTCGGGCGCAGCAGCTGCGACCGTCTGCGCGGTGAGCGCCGACGCCGCCGAGCCCCGCCGCGCGCAGGACCGCCTCGCGATCGCCGCCGCGCTGGTCCGCGGACGGCGGCAGTGGCGTGACCCGCGGCCCGCGATCGGGCGAGGAACGCGATCGACGCGATCACCGGCCCCGGCCCCCGACGCGATCGCTGGGCGCGCGAGCACCTGGCGCAGACCGAGGCGCGCGAGGCGTTCATCCGTCGCACGTGGATGATCCCCGGCATCCCGGTCACCGGCGCACGGCATCTCCGTGCAGGCCGGCGCGCGTGGACGCGGCGTGATCGTCAGCTACTGCCACTTCGGCCCGTTCGCCGGCATGGGCGTGACGGTCGCCGAGCACGGGAAGCGACGTCCACCAGGTCGTCGGGGCGTGGCTGGTCGGCACCGTCGGCGTCTCGCCGCGGCGCGACGCCTGGCGGTCGATCTTCGACACCGCCGGCGTGCCACTCATCCCCTCGTCGGGATGCTTTCCCGTCGTCGCCGGCCTCCTGCGGCGCGGGGCGGTCGTCGCGATGACGTTCGACTGGCCGGGATCGACGCAGACGGAGTTCCTCGGCAAGCCGGTCCGGCTGACCTCGGGAACAGCGCGGCTCGCCGCCGGGACCGACGCGCTGATCGTTCCCGCCGAGCGCCGTTTCCAGCGCCTGGGCGCGCGCACGGAGTTCGGCTCGCCCTTGGACCCAGGGCACCACGCCGGGTGGCGCGAGCTCCACGACGAGCTGGCGGCACGACACACGGCCCGGATCCTGCGGCGGCCGGCCGCGCTGGAGGATCCGCGCCGGCCCGGTGCCTGGGGGGCCGGCGCGACGGCGGAGCGCTGGGAGTGATCCCGGCTACGCCGCGGCTGCGGGAAGCTCGTTGAGCGGCCGCAGCTCCTCGGCGTAGGAGACCGAGTGGCGCGCGAGCTCGCCGCCCTCGCGCACCTCGTAGGCGCCCATGCGCCACAGCGGCGGCGAGTAGGCGTGGATCGTGACGGCCGGCTCGTCGCCCGCGTGCAGCACGCGATGGATGTCGGTCGGGCGGAAGTGGAGCGCGTCGCCGGTCTCGAGCGTCCGCGACGTCGGCTCGCCGCCGAGCACGAGGCGATCCTCGCGGACCGCCCCGGCCGCGACCGCGATCGCGCCCGCGGAGATGTCGTGATCGTGGAAGCCGGTGTCGTGATCGTGCATCCAGCAGATCAGCCAGACGGCGACGTGGTCGTCGCGCAGCAGCTCTTCGTAGACGCGCTCGTCGGGGTCGTGCGACACCTGTCCGGCCAGAGATCCGGCGCGCCGGGCGATCTCGCGGACGAACGCTCGAGCTCCTCCGACGTCAGGTCGCGTCCTGCGGGCCGGGCGATCATGCCGCCCGGTCCAGCCTCTCCGCGCCGGCGGCGCCGCCGAGCCGTGGAGCAGCCGGGCGGGGTTGGACGTGAGCACCGCCGCGACGCTCGGCCGAGTCCCTGAGCGGGCTCGCACGGGCGCGTCGACGACCGGAGCGTCCGAGCCGTACACGAGCGCGTCGATGCCGACGGCGCGGATCGCGCCGTCGAGCGCGCGCGGACCGTAGGAGCTCGTGTCGTAGAAGAGCAGCGGGTCGTGCATCGCGTCGGCCGGGCCGCCGCGCGCGGCGATCCGCTCGGCCTGCAACGGGGCGCCGCCGGCGAGCACCGCGAAGACCACGCGCAGGCGCGGGTGCGCGGGCGACCCCAGGCGGCGAACGCGAGCCAGGCGGCGTGCAGCTGCGCGACGTAGTCGGTCAGCGCGGGCCACCACGATGCCGGGCCGCCGGGCAGGGCGCGCGTGCCGCCGAAGCCCGGTCCAGGATGGATCAGCAGCGGCGCGTCGCTGTGCTCCAGCGCCGCGAGCACCGGTGCCAGCCGCTCGACGCCGGACGGGCCCGTCGAACGCCCCGGCGGGCAGCGTGATGCCGATGGCGCCGCGGTCGAGCAGCGCCTGGGCGTCGTCGCGACTGGCGTGGACCAGCGGGAGAGCGCCCCACACCGCGAACGGCTCGCCGAGCTCCAGGACCCCGCCGAGCCAGGCCTCGAGCAGCTCGGCGCTCTCCTCGTAGTGCAGGCCCTCGATCCCGAGCGGGCTCGACGGTGCGAGCGCCGCGCGGTGCAGCCCGGCACGCTCCAGCGCGCGCGCTCGGACGTCCGGATCGTGATCCGAGGGCACGAACTCGCACGACGGCTCACCCGCGAGGATGAGCCGCCAGCCCCGGCCGTCGGGGCGCAGCATCGGTGGCCGGGAACGAGCCGCGAGCGCCTCGGCGAAGGACTCCGGCCACAGATGCTGATGCAGGTCGAAGCCCGGCATCAGCCGGCGGCCTCCTTGGCTGCCGCCTTCAGCGCGGCCGACGCGACGCTCTTGCCGAACGCGACGCTCGCGACGTCGGTGCTGCGCAGGTGGATGCCGGACCAGACGCGGGCGTCGACGTTCTCCTGTGTGGGCGTCGCCCAGTCGTCATAGGTACGGAAGATGCCCGGCAGCGCGGTGCTCGGAGCCGTGATCGGCGTGCGCGGCTTGGGACCGATGAACCAGCGGAACACCTGCTCGGCGGCACCGGCGTAGCCGGCATGCCCGCTGGGGTACTCCGGGTGCGCCGGGGTCGCGATCAGCGGGGTGAACGTCTTGTCCAGCGGCGTCGCCGGGTTCCCGTCATCGGTTCGCAGCGCCGTGACGGGCCGCCAGCGCAGGTACTTGTACTTCGACCCGTAGATCGCGATCTGCGTGTCGGCGGTGACCTCGTGGAAGACGCGGATCAGGTGAACGCGCGGAGCGATCGGCCGTCCGGCGCCGAGGATGACGCCGCGCAGGATCGCGGTGTACCCGGCGACCGACGTCTGCGACCAGAACTTGGCGATCGTCGTCTGCTCCTCCGTGCGCTCGGTGGAGTTCACGCCGCCGAGGCGGTCGACCTCCTGCAGGTCCGCAATGTCCGTCGGCGAGTCGATCGCCGGCGGGGCGGGCGCCACGAACGTCTTCACGACGTCCGGGAGCAGGAACGGCTTCGCCGCCGCCTGGCCGGCCTGGACGGCCGGGGCGTTGGCCGGCGGCGTCGGGCGCCAGACTCCGAGCGCCGGAGCCGGAGGGGTGAAGGGGATGTTGATCGCGGCCGGGTCCAGCCCGTCGCCCTTGCGCGCCTTGAGGATCGCCTGCGCGGCCTTGCGGCCGGCGGCCTTCCCGGCGCGCTTGGCGGCGCTCTGCGGGATCGGCTTCAGCGTCGTCTGCAGTGCGCTGTTGAGCCCCTCCGCGCCACCGGGGATCAGGTACAGCACCGTGTCGTGCACCGCGGTCGCGAGCGCCGCGGTCGTCGCGACCTGGCGGGCCGCGGGCGAGAGCGTCTTGGGCAGGCCGGCGATCGCCTCGTCGGCGGCACCCCAGGCGATCGCCCAGGTGCGGGAGGCGGCGATCTGCGTGTTGCCGGCAGCGGGGAACTTCGCCGTGTTCACCGCGGCGCTGGTGGCGTCGTACCAGTTGAGGACCGGATCACTGGAACCTGGTGTGATGACGACGGCCTGGGCCGAAGCCCCTGCTGGAACGACCGCAGCCGCGGCGAGTGCCACGACGGCCGGGAGAAGGACATGCCGGACCGCGCGCCGAGGGACAGTGAGTTTCAAAGAGGTGTGATTCATGATGGCGCGTAGTAAACCACAGATTCTCGATCGGTAATGTGGAGATTGCGTCCGGGCGCGAATTCTCCTCGCGCCCGGACGTCTCCTGACCTGTCGGCTACCGCTGGACCGCGGCGTGCTTCGTGGCCTTCGGCTTCGCCGACTTCTTCGTCTTCTTCGCCGCCTTCTTCGCCGCCTTCTTGCGGGCCGCGACGCGCTCGGCCTTGAGCTGCTCGGCCGCCTGCTTCTTCAGCTGCTCGGGCGACGGGATCCGCGTCTTGCCCCCGCGCGCGGACTTCGGGCAGCCGTGCGGGCGACCGAGGTCGTACGGCCCGGAGATCGCCTGGGTGACCTTGCGGGTCGCGTCGGCCGTCGCGTACACGACGGTCAGCAACACGTCGACGCGTGGCTCGGCGCAAAGCGCCGTCGCGATCGTGAACTGGCCGGTCACGACGCTCCACGGGTTCGTGTAGACGCCGACGCAGTTGAACCCGTAGCCGGGGAAGTCCCCGTTGCAGGTGAACGAGTCGGTCGTGACGGCGTTGCCCTGCAGGTCGAACACCGTCGTGTCGGTGTCGAACCCGGTGTTCCCGATGTCGGGCTGGATCTGGTACCCGAGGATCGGGCCGTTGCAGGCGAAGACGTACTTCACCTGCGTGTCCTCATCGAGCGGGTTCGCGACCCCGGCGCCGATGTGCCCGCGGCAGTCGTAGTTGTTCGGATTGGCGCCGGCGTACGCGGACGGAGTCAGGACCGCCGTCGCGAGCAGGCCGCTGAGGAGGACCCCCAGCAATGCGATGAGCCGTGTGGCACGGCCGGTTCGCGGCAGGTGAACAAGGGTCAAGTCGACCTCCCAGTCGATGATGTCGTTGAGTGCTTCGAGGTGGTGCTGCTGCTTCGTGCGGCGGGCGCGTACACGTTGTCCGCGAACGCCGCGACGTTGGGGTCGCCCGCGTGGCCCAGGTGGGCGAGGGCGAAGAGGTCTTCGATGCTGCGCAGGAGCGCGTAGTGGCTCGACGGCGTCGTGATCCGCTTCCCGGCGCGCACCCGTGAGCCGAGCACGAGCGCGCCCACGGACGCCGGCGTGGGCGTCGTCGTGGCCGCGGGGTCGGGCGCCGGAGCGGGGGCGCGGAGCGTCGAACGTGATCAGCAGGAGGCCGCCGTCCTTGTAGGCGGCCGATGCGGTGATCTGGGGCACGACCGTCCGCAGGAACGCGTCCGAGGCGACCGTGCCGGCCGGCGCACCCTCGGCGCACGGGGTCGCGCTCGCGTCGTGGCAGGCGTTGGGGACGATCAGGCTGAACGCCGGCGTCGCGGCCGCGTCGGCGAGGTCCGGCGCGAGCCGGTCGAGGCCCGTGTCGCGATCGGCGCAGTCGGGCGCGTCGAGGATCGAGTGGAAGTGGACGGACGGATCGCGTCCGGTGATCAGGGCGTCACCCGGGCGGGGCAGGGCCCACGGGTCGGGCTCGCCGAGCACCGGGTGCCGGCAGCCGGCTCCCGCGTCCTCGACGTACGCGCGCCAGGTCTTCTTGGCCTTGACGAGCTGGTCCGGGCAGCGTCGTGACGGCCGCGGGATAGACGCAGCCCTCACCCTGCGCGAAGCCGGTCGAGGCGTCGACGTCGGCCGGCGTGACGTCGACGTAGTTCGGGCAGCCCGCGGTGGTCGCCTCGGTTGGGCCCTGGCCGCTCAGCAGCGCGACGCCGTTCGCCACCGCGGTCGGCGCGACGGGGACGACGTGTGTCAGGACCGTCCCGTCGCTCGCGAGCTCGCCCGCGAGGTACGGGGTCGGCGGTCCCGTGGCCTGGGCGGCGCTCGCGGACGCGCTCGCGGGGAACGCGGTCGACGCGTCCTGGCCGGTGAGCGTGATGACCCACACGTGCTTGACGTCCGGGAGGCTGGTGTCGACGGTCGGGCTCGGCGTCGCCGCGGGCTTCGGATCCGACGAGCTCGTCTTCTTGTGCGTCGTGGGCGTCGTGGTCCTGGTCGTGGGATCGGAGGCGACGGGGCTGCCGGCGTCGAGCGCGGACGTGGAGCTGTCGCTGGAGGACGGTGCGGGCGAATCGGTGGTCGTCGCCGGAGCGGTGTCGGATGTCGCGGGCGTGGCGGCCGGCGCCGGCGTGGCCGCCAGCGGGATCACCGCCGGCGTTGCGGAAGCGGCGAGCGACGGCGAGGACGACGGGCCGATGGCGGCGCCGAGCACCGCGCCGAGCGCGATCGTCACGCCGGCGAGCCCGGCCGCGATCAGGCGCGCCGGGCGCTGGGGTGTGGGAGCCACGTCAGCCGCCGCGGCCGCCACGAGCGCAGGCGCGGGATCAGGCGCCAGACCCAGCTCGTGCTCGAAGTCCACGCGCGGCGCCCCGCGACGCTCCCCGCACTGCAGGCAGTAGCGCTGGTCGGGCGCCAGGGGCGAGCGGCAGGAGCCGCAGGGCTCGATGGTGTCGGAGATGTGGGCCACGGCAGGGCTCGGACCGGCAATACCTTGTATTCCCGATCGGAATACCTGCCTTATGCTAGCCTAAATCTCTACCGACCTCATAGACATCAAGGGAAAGGCAGTCTCATCGTGAACACTCGCTCTCGCCGGACGGCGACTGCGCTCGTCGTCGCAGCGGTCACCGCAGCCGCGGTGCCGGCCAGCGCCTCCGCCGTCAGCACGATCACCATCAGCGGTGCGACGGGCTCGGCGCCGCTCGTCGCGGCGCTCGCCAAGAAGTACGTGAAGCTGAAGCCCGGGAAGGTGAAGTTCAAGCTCGCCCAGGGCGGCGGTGAAGTCGGCGTCCAGGACGCCGCCGCCGGTCGAGTGACGATCGGCAACGCCGGTCGCGACCCGCGCCCGAGCGACCCCTCCGGTCTCGTCTTCTACCCGCTCGCGAAGGACTACTTCGCGTTCGACACGAACCCGGCGAACCAGCTGCCGAACCTCACCAAGGCGCAGGCGACGGCCATCTGGACCGGTCAGGTCCGCAACTGGGAGGACGTGCCCGGGGCCACGGTCACCGGCCCGATCAACCTCATCGGACGCACCTCCGCCTCGTCGCTCCCGCCGCTGGTGCAGTCGATCTTCCTCGGAGGGAAGACGATCTCGAACCTCGCGTCCTTGAAGCCGTCGGACGGACTGGTGCAGCAGGCGGTCGCCAGCGACAAGAACGCGATCGGCTTCAATTCCGGGTACTACGCGCGTCAGAAGAACGTGCACGCCGTGGCGTTCGAGGGTGTCGCCCCGACGCTGGCGAACGCCAAGTCCGGGCAGTTCCCGGGCGTGCGCAACTACTACGAGGTCACGCGCGGCAAGGCGACGGGTGCGGCCGCGGCGTTCATCAAGTGGGCCCAGAAGAGCCCGGTCGCCAAGAAGATCATCTCGACGTACTGGATCCCGCTCGGTTGATCGCGTGAGGGCACGGCTCAGCACTCTGCGAGATCCGTGGACTGACAGGCAGGCCACCCGCCGGCTCGGCGCGGTGGCCTGCTTCGTCCTGCTGGTGATCGCGGCGATGATCGCGTTCGTCTGGAGCGAGGCGTGGCCGGCCCTCAGCGCCAACGGGCTCGGGTTCCTGTCCGGCGGCAACCCCGACAAGCAGCTCGCGGGAATGCTGCTGACCGGCCAGCATCCCCCGCCCTCGGCCTACGAGATCTCGATCTGGCCGTTCATCTGGGCGACGATCCTGACGAGCGTCGTCGCCGTCGGCTTCGGCCTGCTGTTCTCCCTGTTCGCGTCGATCTTCATCGTGGAGTTCGCGCCCCCGCGGCTGCGCGGCATCGTGATCCCGGCGGTCCGGCTGCTCGCCGCGGTGCCGTCGGTCGTCTACGGGCTGATCGGCATCCTCGTGCTCGTCCCGTTCATCAACGAGCACCTGATCTCGCTCGACCGCAAGCGGTCGGTGCAGTACGCGGTCCAGCTCGACGGCAGCGGCGTGCTCGTCGCCTGCCTGATCCTCACGATCATGGTCGTGCCGATCATGATCGCGATCATCGTCGACGCGCTGCGCAGCATCCCGTCGAGCTGGACCGAGGGCTCGATCGCCCTCGGCGCCAACCGCTGGGAGACGATGTGGTCGGTGTCGGTCCGCGCCGCCAGGCCGGCGATCGTCGCGGCCGCCGTGCTCGCCGGCGCCCGCGCGCTGGGTGAGGCGATCATGATCTCGATGGTCTCGGGCTCGCGCGGCTTCACCCCGCTTCCCCAGGACGGCCTGACCTTCCTGTTCGAGCCGCTGCGCACGCTGGCGGCGACGATGGTCGAGAACATCGACGGCCTGAATGCCCCAGCGGTGCGGTCCAACATCTACCTGTTCGCCCTGCTGCTGCTGTTCTCCAGCCTCGTCCTGTCGGTCGGGGGCTACCTCGCCAAGCTGCCGATGCGCCGGCAGGGGCTGCGGATCTGATGGCCACGACGGTCGACACGCTCGCCCCCCGCGGCACCCTGCAGCGCCCCGCGCCGCGCCGCGACCCGGTCTCCACCTGGCGCTGGCGCCACCGCGTCGCGTTCGCGGCCTGCTGGGCCAGCGGCATCGCCGTCTGCGTCGTCGCGGCCTCGATCGTGGGCTACATGGGCTACAAGGGCGTCCAGTACCTGAACCTCGACCTGCTGTTCTCGCGCCCGGTGCCGGGCCTGGCCCAGGGCGAGACCGGCGGCATCCTGGACCCGGTGATCGGGACGATCCTGCTGACCGTGATCGGGATCGCGATCGCGCTCCCGCTGGCCGTGACGACCGCCGTGTGGCTCGTCGAGTACGGGCGGCCTGCGTGGCTGGCGCGCATGATCGAGTCGGGCATCGAGGTCGTCGCGGGAACCCCGGACATCGTCATCGCGATCTTCGGCCTCGCGTTCTTCCAGCTGCAGATCATGGCTCCGATCTCGTTCACGGCGTCCGGAGGCGGCGTCTTCGGGCGCTCGTTCATCGCCGCCGGGGCGATGATGTCGCTGATCGCCCTGCCGTCGGTCTTCGGTACGACGCGCGAGGGCCTGATGGCCCTGCCGACACATCTGCGCGAAGGATCGTGGGCGCTGGGCAAGACGAAGATCTGCACGATCCGCACGATCCTGCTGCCGCAGGTGCGCCGCAACGTCGTGACCGGCAGCGCGCTGGGAATGGGGCGCATCGTCGGGGACACCGCGATCGTCGTGGTGCTGCTCGGGGCCACGCTGAAGGTCGAGCCCCAGGGCGGCGTCCCAGGCCTGAACGTGCTGCGCGGGACGGGCTCGACCCTGACGAGCTACGTCTATGCCGCCTCCCCCGCCGGCGAGGGCAACGCCCCGCAGAAGGCCTATGCCGCCGCATTCGTGCTGCTCCTGATCGTGGTGGCGCTGAACGCGGTCGCCGACCTGCTGGGCCGCCGCGGCGGCGGACACATGGAGACCACGACGTGAGCACCCAGGATCAGGTGGGACCGGCCGACCCCTTCATCGACGACGACCTGCCGCGGCTGCCTCCGCCGGTTCGCCGCGTGCGCGTCGACGGGACTCCCGTGCCCGTCGACCCGGCGACCGACCGCGTGCCCCCCGTCTCGCGCAGCGCCGGCGGGCCGGAGCGGATGCGCGTGGAGAACGTGTCGGTGAGCTACTCGGCGAACCGCGTCGTCAAGGACGTCTCGCTCTCGATCAGCCAGGGCGAGGTGCTGGCGCTGATCGGGCCCTCGGGCTGCGGCAAGACGACGCTGCTGCGCACGCTCAACCGGCTGACCGAGTCGACGGCGACCGCAGGCCGCGACGGCCGCGTCCTGCTCGACGGCGAGGAGGTCGAGCAGCTCGAGCTGACCGCGCTGCGCCGGCGGATCGCGATGGTCTTCCAGCAGCCCAACCCCTTCCCGATGTCGATCTTCGACAACATCGCGTACGCGATCCGCATCCAGAACCGCAAGCGGCCGGGGCGCAGGGAGATCGAGGGCCACGTGATCGACGCGCTGCGGCGCGCCGGCCTCTACGACGAGATCGCCGGCGATCTCGACCGCCCTGCACTGCGCCTCTCCGGCGGCCAGCAGCAACGCCTGTGCATCGCCCGCGCGATCGCGACGCGCCCAGAGGTGCTGCTCATGGACGAGCCCTGCTCCGCGCTGGACCCGCTCTCGACCGCGGTCATCGAAGACCTGATCGGCGAGCT
Organism: uncultured Solirubrobacteraceae bacterium; assembly: GCA_963781935.1. GTDB lineage: Bacteria > Actinomycetota > Thermoleophilia > Solirubrobacterales > Solirubrobacteraceae > F1-60-MAGs163. The sequence goes on along the minus strand of CAWAHX010000001.1, from coordinate 167,760 downwards.
GCGGCGCGACCTCGCGGTCGTGATCGTCACGCACAACCTCGCGCAGGCCCACCGGATCGCCGACAAGGTCGCGTTCATGTACCTCGGCGACCTCGTCGAGTACGGCGACGTGCAGCAGGTGTTCGAGGCGCCGCGCGCGCAGCGCACGCGCGATTACGTGGCCGGGGCCTTCGGATGACGCTGCGCCGTGCCGCTCTGCTGCCGGCCTGCGCGCTGCCCGCGCTCACGCTGGCCGCGTGCGCGACGACGGCGGAGCGCAGCGCCCGGATCGGCGCACAGGGCGTGCGCCAGATCGCGCCCGCCGGGACGATCGACGTCTCCAGGCCCAACCCCGACATCCGGGTGCGGCGGGCGGTCGTCGTGCGCGACGGAGAGCTCAGCGCCGCCGCGGTCGAGCTGCAGAACAAGGGCTCACGGGCTCAGGCGCTCGTCCCGCTCGTGATCGACGTACGCGACCGCCGGGACAAGTCGATCTACCGCAACGACGCCGTGGGCCTGCAACCCTCGCTCCAGCAGGTGGCGCTGGTCCCTGCGGGCCGCTCGATCTGGTGGGTCAACGACCAGCTGCTCGGAGCCACGGCGCCGCGCGCCGTGCACGCGAAGGTCGGCGCCGCCAGGACGGTCGCGCGGGCGCCGCGCATCACGCTGCAGAACGTCCACTTCACGTCCGATGCCGCCGGCCGGTACCTCACCGGGACTGTCGTCAACGCCACGGGGCGCCTCCAGAGCAACGTGCCCGTCTTCGCTGTCGCGCTGCGCGGTGACCGAGTCGTCGCTGCGGGCCGCTCGCTCGTGCCGAAACTGCCCGTGACCTCTCCGAAGCCCGTACATTTCCGCCTGATCTTCATCGGTGATCCGTCGGGGGCACGGATCGCTCTCACGACCGCCCCCACCATCGTGCGATGACCGACATCCTCAGCCAGCCAACCGCCGCCCCGGTGTTCGGCGCCGACGGGGAGCCGTGCGCAAGCTGCCGCGCACCGCTCGCCGGCGACCAGCGCTACTGCCTCTATTGCGGAAGTCGCCGGCCCGAGGCGCAGCCCCCGTTCCTCGCCGCCGTCACGCCGGTCCCGGCTGCGGTCCCGGCCACCACCGAGGTCTGGCAGCCGGTCCCCACCGCGAGCGGGGCGATCTACACCGCGAACACGATGGGCCCGCCCCTCCCGCCCGCGTCGACGCCACACGGCATCTCCGGCTGGCTGCGCGACAACGGCGGGCTGCTCGGGCTGGCCGGGGTCCTGCTCGGCGCGCTGCTGATCGGCCTGCTGATCGGTCATTGGGTGTCGGGCTCCGGGACGACGGCGCAGGCGCCGTCGACGCAGGTCATCCGGCTCGTCGGCTCCGGCGCCGGCGCCGGAGCGGCGGCGAGCACGACGCCGGCGGCCACCGGCACCTCCGGGTCCTCCGGCAGCTCGAGCGGATCGGGCAGTTCGAGCGGGTCGGGCTCCGGTGCTTCGAAGTCCTCGTCGTCGACCGCGGTCCCCAAGGGCGCGGCGAGCGTCGACAAGCTCAAGTCGCTGAAGGGCCAGGACTACAACAAGGCGGTCGACAAGCTCGCCAAGAAGGGCAAGCCGATCTCCACGGGCACCGGAGCGCCGCCGCCGAACGACAACAAGGCGCCGGCCGGCGGCGCGGACTTCCAGACGATCGGATGACCGACGCCTTCGCCCAAGACCCGCTGGCCGAACTGCAGGCGCGCCGCCACGAACTGGCCAAGCAGGTCGCGACGCTGACCTTCGACCTGGGCGGCCTCACGTACGAGATGGCCATCCGCGACCACTACCGCCTCGACGTGCTGTCCCGGCGCGCGGCCGAGCTGCAACAGGCCGACGCCGAGCTCGGTGAGGTCGAGCGCCTGCTTGCCGCGTCGACCGAGGGCGTCGCGGGCCAGTGCCGCTCGTGCGGCGCCGATCACAGCCGCGGCGCCGCGTTCTGCTGGCGCTGCGGTCACCCGCTGCTCGCCGGCGTGGGCTGAGCCGGCGCCGCTCCGGCATCATCACCGCATGACCGTGCCCGGCGACGCGGAGCAGTCGTGGGACATCCCGCGCATTCCCGCGTCGGCCGGCGCCCTGATCTTCGACCGGCGCGGGCGCCTGCTGATCCTCAACCCGACCTACAAGAAGCACTGGACGATCCCCGGCGGCCAGATGGAGGTGGGCGGCGAGACCCCGTGGGAGACGTGCGTGCGGGAGACGCGCGAGGAGTGCGGGCTCGATGTTGAGCACGGGCGCCTGGTCTGCGTCGACTTCCTGCGCCCCCGGCCCGACCGTCCCGGCGGGATGCGGTTCGTCTTCCACTGCGGCACGCTCGGCGACGAACGGCTGGCGGCGATCGTGCTTCAGCGGGAGGAGATCTCCGAGCATCGGCTGGTCGACCTCGGGGAGGCCAAGGAGCTGCTCAGCGGCCCGGTGCGACGACGCGTCCTGGCCTGTGCCGGGGTCGAGCACTGCATCTACCTCGAGGACGGCCGCCCGGGCCTCGCCGGCCCCTCCTAGTGGCGCAGGTCGGCGAGCCGCAGCCCGCCGCGGTGCAGCCGGGCGCTCGTCGCCTGGAACGCCGGCACCATCTCGCTCGTCACGAGCCCTGCCTCGTCGGTGAGCTCGTCGACGATCGCGAACCACTCGCGAATGCGCGCGGGGGCGTCGACGATCACGGTCACCGCCGGCACGCGCCGGCGCAGCTGCCAGAACGAGTCGCCGTGCGGCAGGTGGTCGCCGTGGTAGCCCCAGACGCCGCGCAGCGTCGTGGCACCGGCCGCGCCCGCGGCGCGCAGTGCGCGGACGAGCTCGGGACTCAGCGGCCGCCCGTCGTGACGGGACTGCTCGGACGCGTAGACCATGAGCTTCTGCCAGACCTCGAGGCCCGAGTCGTCGGTCTGCGGCAGCTCCGGCGGCCGGCCGAACCTCACGCCGTCGCGCTTGCACACGCGGACGCGTTCGAGCGTCGCGAGCGGGTCGGGCAGGATCTCGCCGAGCTTCGGCAGGACCGACGCGATCCGCTCCGCGGCGCCGATCGCGATGACCATCAGCGGGACGGACCGGTTCGCTGCGAAGAACGCGCGCGCGCTCGCGCACGCCGCGGACCGTGCCGTCGACCCCCAGCAGCACGCTGGCCCCGTCAAGCCCTTCGCGATGCAGCAGCTCGGTCACGGCCTGGTCGGCGCGCCGCGCTCCGATCCGCTCCTGGCGGCCGAGGTAGACCGTCAGCTTCGTCGCCTCGCCCGGAGCCTCCGGCAGCGTCGCCGCGTCGATCCGTCCGGTCAGCATCCGCGCGCGCTCGAGCGTGACGAGGCCGTCGAAGGGCAGCGGCCGGACGTCGGCGAGCGCGGCCTCGATGCGCTCGCGCGTGTCGACCGCGACGGCGACCATCGGCAGGTCCTCCGAGAGGCTGAGCAGGCGATCGGTGCGCACGTGGTGCTTCAGGCCGAAGCCCATGCTGCCGCGCAGCACGAGGCTCGTCGCCAGCTCGTGACGTGCGTAGACGTCCATCAGCGCGTCGGCCAGGAAGCGCCCGTCGATGCGGTCGCGCTCCCCGAAGTAGGTCGTGAGCTTCAGGCAGTCCTCGTTCACAGGCCCGCCCCCAGATGCCTGCCGATCGCGGCGGCCGCGACGCCGAGGACGAGGCTCACGGCGAAGTTCAGCATCCCGAGGCGCAGCTGCCCGTCCTCGCCGAGCCGGTGGCTCTCGAGCGCCCACGTGCTGAACGTCGTGAACGCGCCGATGAACCCCGTGCCCTCCAGGCGGTAGGCGTCGGCGCTGAGCGTGGCGCCGACGAGCACGCCGAGCACGAACGCGCCGCTGATGTTGACGGCGAGCGTGCCGAACGGGAAGCCGCGACCGACGCGGCGGCCGACGGCGCTGTCGAGCAGGAACCGTGCGATCGCTCCCACGCCCCCGAGCACGCCGACGCCCATGATCATCAGCGCGCTCACGAGGTCACGCTCACGCGGCGCACGAGGTTCGTCGCGAGCGCGACGCCGAGGAAGCCGGCGAGGATGCTGACGCCGGCGTAGGCCGCGGCGAGCCCGAAGCGGTCGTCGTCGAGCATCCGCAGCAGCTCGACCTGCATCGTCGAGAACGTCGTCAGCGCGCCGCAGAACCCGGTGCCGAGCAGCGGCCGGCGGTAGGCGGACAGCGGGAGGCGCTCCTGCAGGCGCGTGACGAAGTAGCCGAGCATCAGCGCACCGGCGATGTTGGCGATGAACGTCGCCCAGGGCCACTGCGAGGACGAGTACGGCAGCCAGACCCCGAGCTGCGCCCGGGCGACCGCGCCGGCGAAACCACCGGCGAAGATGGCCGCGAGCTCGCGGCGGTCAACGTGCATCAGGCGCGCATCGTCGCGCACCGCGGCCACCGGTGCTTCGCCGCTACCGTCGTGGCATGGGCTCGGTCCTCGACGTCATCGGGAGCGGTCTGCGCGACGCCGCGCTGATGGCGTGGGAGGTCTGGTGGGCGCTCGTGCTGGGCTTCGCGATCTCCGCGATCGTCCAGGCCTGGGTCCCGCGCGAGCGCGTCGAGGCGGCCATGAGCGGCGAGGGCCCGCGGCCGATCGCATGGGCGACGGGGCTCGGCGCCGCCTCGTCCTCCTGCTCGTACGCCGCGGTGGCGATCGCCAAGAGCCTCTTCCAGAAGGGTGCCTCCGCCGCCGTCGGCACTGGCCTTCCAGTTCGCCTCGACGAACCTCGTCTGGGAGCTCGGCCTGGTGCTGTGGGTGCTGCTCGGCTGGCAGTTCACGCTCGCCGAGTACCTCGGCGGCCTCGTGATGATCGTCCTGATGGCGCTGATGCTGCGGCTGTTCGTCTCGCCGCGGCTGGAGGAGCAGGCGCGCGCGAACGCGCTCGCGGCCGACAGCGGGCACGAGCACCACATGGCCGGCTCGCCGCTGAGCTGGCGTGAGCGCCTGACGTCGGTCGACGCCTGGTCGGACGTCGCGCACAACTTCCGCGGCGACTGGCAGATGCTCTACAAGGAGATCGCGCCTGGGCTTCGTGCTCGCGGGCTTCGTCGCGCAGCTCGGGACGAGCGTCTTCAACAGCCTGTTCCTGACCGGCGCTCCCCCGCTCGTGCAGACCGTCTGGGGCGCGCTCATCGGCCCGCTGATCGCGGTGCTGAGCTTCGTCTGCTCGGTCGGGAACATCCCGCTCGCCGCCGTGCTGTGGTCGGGCGGCATCAGCTTCGCCGGCGTGATGGCGTTCATCTTCGCCGACCTGATCGTCCTCCCGATCATCCTGATCTACCGCAAGTACTACGGCGGCGCGTTCGCCGGCCGGATCGTCGCGCTGATGTTCGTGACGATGGTGATCGCGGCGCTGCTGATCGACGGCGTGTTCAGCCTGCTCGGCCTGATCCCCAGCGTCGCGTCCGAGCACCGACGACGTGTTCGGATCGGTCGAGCTCGACCGGACGTTCGTGCTCAACGTCCTCGCCACCGTCGTGTTCGCCGTGCTGTTCGGGCTGACCGTGCGCCGCGGCGCCACCGACCCGATGTGCGGGATGAAGGTCGACCGCGCGAAGGCGATGCGCCTCGAGCACGACGGCCACACCGATGTACTTCTGCTCAGCGCACTGCCGCAGCGGCTACGCGGCCCAGCACGGCCTCACCCCGTGAATCGCGGAACCGGTCGCACGCGGGCGAGCGCCGACGCGGTGTTCGAGCCGGTCACCGGATCGAATGTCGACGTGTTCACCGCCGCGGTGTTGCGGTAGCTCCCGGCGCCGGCGAACGTCACCTTGGCGGTGAAGACGACGACCTCACCCTTCCTGACGGATCCCACGCGGCAGACGACCGGGCGCGCGGTGCGGCACGAGCCCTTGCTCGACCGGACCACCAGCGGCCGCGTGGATCGCGGCGCGACCTCGACGACGGTGACGTTCTGCGCCGTGTCCGGGCCGCGGTTCCTGAGCGTCACGACGTAGCCCACCGGCCTCCCGAGCCGGACGGAGGCCGGGATCGCACGCTTGGTCAGCACGAGGTCCGCGACGGGGCGCGACGAGGGCGAGACGCCCCCGCCGGGCTCGGGCGCCGGCTCGGGCGCCGGCGCCGGCGGCTCCGGGCCCTTCGTGAAGCGGTTCGTGAACGTGCAGTCCACGTCCGGCTCGCGCCGCGGTGAGGGTCACGACGATCAGCCCCTGCCCGCTGCCGACGGGAACGCCGTTGCAGGTGACCGAGTCGATCGCCCAGAACCCGCTGGAGGGCTCGCTCGGCGTGGTCTCCTGGATGACGTACCGGCCGAGTGCGAGCGCCGAGGTGTCGTCGCCCTTGGCCAGGACCGGCTCGTTCTCGCTCGTCGTCGTCGCGGACTGCTCGTAGCTGCGCGTCTTCTCGGCGACCGGCGTGATCACGAAGCCGACCGTGCCGAGCGCCCCGACCGTCCGCTTGCGCAGGCGGATCGTGCCGTTCGGCGTGAAGTGGTTGAAGAACGTGCAGAACGCTCCCTGGCCCGCGGTGAGCGTGACGTTCACCGGCTGGGTCTGCTCGACGGCCGCGCCGTTGCACTGGGCTCGCTCCAGCCGCCAGCTGCCGCCGGCGCTCCTGGGCAGCGATTCCCGGATGGCGTAGGCGCCGGGATCGAGCGTCAGCAGCGGAGCCCCGAGCGTGGGGACGTCCTCCTTCGTGGTCGTGGCGCTCACGTGATCGGCCGCCCCTCCCCCGGCCGGCGTGACGTCCCAGCTGAACGAGCCGACGCCGCCGCTGGTGACCTTGCTGATCGCGAGCCCCGCGGGCGGAGGCGTCAGGCGATCGGCATAGGTGCAGGTGACGGTGTCCCCCGCCCCGAGCCGCACCGACGTCGACGCCGCCGCCACGTTGGTCGTCGACGTGCTCGCGCCGGTCGCCGAGACGCACGAGATGCTCGTGAGCGTCCAGCCGGTGGGCACCGTCTCGGCGAACGTCCAGTCGGGCGTCAGGCCGGTGACCTCGGCGCGGTAGAAGGTGGTCGATGCCGGCGCGCCGGGCGCCGCCGCGAGCGAGAACGACTGGTCGGCGTTGAACGAGATGTTGCCCGTGAAGCGGAAGTCGGTTCTCGCGGTGCCCGACGGAGCGTCGACCTCTTTGCGGACGATGATCGTCCCGCTCGTCGGCGGTGGCTTGACGTAGTACGCGTAACAGAACACGTGCTTCGCACCGCTCGGGTACGAGATCCATTCGACGTTGTCGCCGTTGAGGTTGTCGATCGCGCAGCGCAGCGCGCCGAAGCCGTACTCGTTCGGGTACTGCTGGAACAGGATCGGGTCGGTCGGCGTCCCGCCCTGCAGCCAGAGCCGGTTCGCCTGCGCGGCGAGGTTCGCCTGGGTCTGCGTGAGCTCGACGGTCGTGGCGCCCGCGATGGTGTCGCCCGTCGGCCGGCCGGCGTTGTCGAGCAGCGGCGTCGTCGCCTGCGTGACGATCGCCGGGCTGCTGAACGGGCTCGTCACGATCGACAGGCTCCCCCAGACGCCCGAGACGGCGCGCGTCCGGTAGCCGCTCCCGAGCGTGAAGGTCCAGTTCGGCAGCGGCCTGCACCGGCTCTGCGGGGACAGGTCCTCCTTCGTCGGTGAGATCGCCTCGCCGGCGACGTACGGCGTGTCGGGCCCCAGGTCCTTGAGGCTCTCCATGATGTCGTTGCGCGCGCGGTTGGCGAAGATGTCCGTGTACCTGTCGCACTGGCGCGCGGCGACCGTCACCTTCAGCCCCGACCCTGAACCGGACTGGGCCGACGCCGGGGCTGCGACCGCCAGGACGATCAGCGCTGTGGCGACGCCGAGGCGGCCCGAGACGCGGAGATTCGGCACGCGCCAACGGTACCTCAGGGGGAACATGCCTCTTTATCTACGGCATGCGAATCGCTTACGAAGCGCGCAGCACGTCTTTGCACGCTCATTGCCATGAACTCAATGAAGACTCTCGCCGCCGTCGGCGCGATCGCCGTCACCGCCGTCGGCGGCGCGGTGATCGCGGACGGCTCGCACTCCAACTCCACGACAACGTCCGCAGCCCTCACGCCCGCGCCTCAGCGCCACACGAAGGCCGTGTCCGACGACAAGTCCATCGCCCGTCAGGTCTATGACGGCGCGTCCGATTCCATCGCCTACATCACCGCCGACATGCAGCAGGGTCAGGCGACCGGAACCGGCTTCACCGTCTCCTCCGACGGCCTGATCGTCACGAACGCCCACGTCGTCGACGGCGCCACCCAGGTCTCCGTCAAGCTCGGCACCGGCGGGACGACGCAGCCGGCCCAGGTCGTCGGTGTCGACGCCTCGCGCGACCTCGCGCTGCTGAAGGTCGACACCGGCGGCACGAAGCTCAAGGCGCTCGAGCTCGGTGACTCCGCCTCCGTCGGGGTCGGCGACTCGACCTTTGCGATCGGCAACCCCTACGGCCTCGACCACACGCTGACGACCGGCGTCGTCTCGGCGCTGCACCGCGAGATCCAGGCGCCGGACGGCACCGCGATCCCGGACGTGATCCAGACCGACGCCGCCATCAACCCGGGCAACTCCGGCGGACCGCTGCTGAACACCAGCGGCCAGGTGATCGGCGTCAACTCGCAGATCGTCTCGGGCGGGAGCAACGGCTCGGAGCCGGGCGGCAACGTCGGCATCGGCTTCGCGATCCCCACCAGCACCGTCAAGACGTTCCTCGCCGAGGCGACGTCCGGGAAGCTCTCCGCGCCGCAGACGACCACGCCGCAGACCGAGGCTCCCCAGACGCAGGTGCCGCAGACCGAGGTTCCGCAGACGCAGGTGCCGCAGACCGGCGGGCAGCAGGTCGACCCGACGGATCCGTCAGCCGGAGGCCAGCAGTACCCCGACCCGTACGGGGACCAGCAGTCCACCGACCCCTACGGGAATCAGCAGTCCACCGACCCGTATGGCGACCAGCAGTCGACCGACCCCTACGGCACCCAGTCGGGCGCGTACTAGTCGCGGGTCAGCGAGCCTTGGCGAAGAGGGCGGCGAGCTCCGGCGACATGCTGTAGTCGGTGCCGCCGTCCTCCCGCGCCTCGGTGATGATCGGGAACTCCTTGCCGAGCTTGCTGCACCAGCGGCCGGGCCAGGCGAGGATCCCGACGACGCCGTGGGCGCCCTTGTCGAGATGCAGGCGCGTGGCGACGTCGTTGCCGGAGTGGCTCGTGCCCGGGTCGTCGATCAGCAGATCGAACAGCTCGCGGGCCGGGTCGGACAGCCGGCCGTAGAGCCAGCGCGCGTCATCGAGGTCCTCGTCGGTCCACGCCGTGCGCTCGTGATGGCCGAAGCCGCGGCCTCCCGGGCCACGCCCGGGGCCACGACCACGACCGAAGCCACCGCGCGGTCCGCGCGGTGGCCCGGTCCCCGCCTCGGCCGCGAGGAAGTGGGCGAACCAGAGGTAGAACTCCGGTACCCGCTCCTCGGGCACGTCGACGGTGATCTTCTTGTCGGTCACGCGTCCTGCGGAGCGTCCGCGGGCTGATCGTGACGCCCGCCATGGCGGCCGTGCTCCGCCGCAGCGGCGGCCGGGGCCTCCCCGTCCGCGCCGGCCCCGGGGACCGCGCAGGTCCTCGTTGCCCACCTGGTTGTCCCAGTGCTGGGCCATCTCCAGGAAGCGCTGGTGGAAGCGCTCGAACTGTGCGACGCGATGCGCCGGCACGGTGACGGTCACTTCGACGGTGTCCTGCCCGTTGGCAGGGTCCTGCTTGGGAGCTGTCTCTTCGTTGGACATATGCTCTCCTTTCTGTTCTGCTGACAGCATAGCATAGTCCTTACTCTATGTCAAGAGAGTATTTACTATCGCAGAGCGGAGAGCCTGCGAACGCGTGCGAGGATGCCTGGATGAACTTCCGACAGCTCGGCGACAGCGGCATCCAGGTCTCGGAGATCTCGCTGGGGTCGTGGCTGACGTACTCCGGCGGCGTCGAGCGCGACAGCACGATCGCCTGCACGAAGGCGGCCTTCGACGCCGGAATCACGTTCTTCGATACGGCGAACGTCTACGGCCGCGGCGCCTCCGAGGAGGCCTGGGGCGAGATCCTGTCCGGCCACGCGCGAGCGTCGTACGTCCTCGCGACGAAGGTGTTCTTCCCGATGTCGGACACCGACCGCGGCCTCTCGGCGACCCAGATCCACAAGCAGATCGACGCCTCGCTGGCGCGCCTGCGCACCGACTTCGTCGACCTCTACCAGTGCCACCGCTACGACGAGGCGACGCCGCTCGAGGAGACGATGCAGGCCCTGACCGAGGTCGTGGCAGCCGGGAAGGCTCGCTGCATCGGATTCAGCGAGTGGACCGCGGAGCAGATCGACGCCGCCCTCGCGCTCGTCCCCGACGCGACGAAGTTCGTCTCCAGCCAGCCGCAGTACTCGATGCTCTGGCGCCGGCCCGAGGCCGAAGTGATCCCGCTCTGCGCCGCCAACGGGATCTCCCAGATCGTCTGGTCCCCGCTGGCGCAGGGCGTGCTGACCGGCAAGTACCTGCCGGGCGAGCCGTTCCCGCAGGACTCGCGCGCCGCGAGCGAGGAGATGGGCGGGTTCATCGGCGAGCTCGTCGCGAACCCCGTCGCTCGAGGCGGTGCAGCGGCTGGTCCCGATCGCGCGTGACGCCGGCCTGACGATGCCGCAGCTCGCGCTCGCCTGGGTCCTGCGTGAGCCCAACGTCGCGTCGGCGATCATCGGCGCCTCACGCCCCGAACAGGTCCAGGCGAACGTCGCCGCGGCCGGGATCACGCTCGGCGACGACGTGCTCACCGCCATCGACGGCGCCCTCGGCGACGTCGTCGTGCGGTAGCCCTAAAGGTCGCTCGACGGTCCATTTCGGGCGCCGGCGGGCGGGCGCCTGGCGCTGAAGGCCCAAAACCCGTATCCTTTGCAGGCCTTCGGTGTACGTGAAGTGCGCGGGAGTACGCCCAGCCTCAAGGTCTTGAGGAGGGGTTTACGACTGTGCGAAAGCATCCGAGGCCCCCGCAGCCCCGCTGCGAATGCACCGCCCTCGTCCAACCCGCTGCGTCAGCCGTACCGACGATAGCGGGATTGCCCGGCCCACCAGTTGCGCGCGCAACGATTCTGCGCTAAAATCCGACTCTAGGAATCGGATATATATGGAAATGACACTGAACATCGCAAAGAACCTTCCCGACGAGGTCCGTGAGCCCACCACCGTGGCCGACCCCGTCGATCAGCTGCTGCGCCGTGCGGCCCAGTACCGCCTGCTCCGCCCGAAGGAGGAGCTCAGCCTCGCCAAGCGCATCGAGCGCGGCGACCTGCGCGCCAAGGAGCTGCTCATCAACTCCAACCTGCGTCTCGTGGTCTCGATCGCGCGCCGCTACCAGGGCCTCGGGCTCGGCATGTCCGACCTCGTGCAGGAGGGCATGATCGGCCTGATCCGCGCTGCGGAGAAGTTCGACTACCGCAAGGGCTTCCGCTTCTCCACGTACGCGACGCTGTGGATCCGCCAGGCGATTCAGCGCGGCCTGGACAACACGGCCCGCACCGTCCGCCTGCCGGCGAACGTCGCTCAGCAGACCCGCAAGGTCGACCGCGTTGCGGCGGACCTGGCGGCGAAGCTCGAGCGTGACCCGACGCCGGAGGAGATCGCGGCCGAGACCGGCTTCGAGCCGGCCGAGGTGGAGCGTCTGCGCAAGCTCGACTCGAAGCCCGCCAGCCTCGACGCCCGTGTGGGCGACGACGACTCGGCCAGCCTCGGCGAACTGCTCGACAGCCACGCCCTCTCCCCCGAGGAGGAGGTCGGCCGCGACGACGTCGCCGACCAGCTCGACATGGCGCTCCAGGAGCTGCCCGCCGAGGAGCGTCAGGTGATCGAGCTGCGCTTCGGCCGTCGCGGTGAGCAGCCGCACACCGCAGCACAGGCCGGTCGCAAGCTGGGCGTCAGCACCGCCGAGGCACAGCGCCTCGAGCAGCGGGCGCTCGACCGCCTGGCCACGCTCGAGCGCGTCAACGCGCTGCGCGAAGCCGCCTAGATCGACGAAGCACCGTTGTACGGACGCCCGCCGGCCCCCAGGGCCGGCGGGCGTCCGTCGTTGCGGGCCCTCCGCCTCGCCGCTACCCGCGGACCGTCACGCTGACGATGCGCGAGTGGCCCTTCGGCGAACGGGTGGTCCGAGCGCGGCGGCACGCGCAGCCGGAAGCGGTACGTCACCGTCACGCCGACCGTCGCCGTGAACCGGTACGCGGCGTGCCAGCGCCCGTGCCGGTCGCTGCGCAGGCCTTCGGTGCGGACCGGCTGCCAGCGGCCCTTCAGCGGGTTGAACCCCTGCAGCTCGAGCTCGCGACCCGCCCGCGGCACATGACCGCCGAGCAACCGGCCCGAGAAGCGCACCGTCTCGCCGTTGCGCAGCGCCGTGCGGCTGACGTGGATCGTCGCCTCGGCCGGCACCGCGACACGCAGCGTGCGGCTCGTCGCCCCGATGGTGCTGTCGCTCGACGCGACCACCAGCCTGATGCGGCGGCTCGGCCCGGGACGCAGCGTCGCGGCGACACGACCGGCGTCGTCGGTGACGACGGCGGCGCGGATCGCGCCAGTCGCCGGGGCCGACGCGCTCCTGGAACTCGACGCGCCGGCCGGCGACCGGCCGGCCCTCGAGCGTGGCGAGCCGGCCTCGCACGCCGACGCGGCGCCCGAGACGGACCGTGGCACTGGCCTTCGCCGGCTGTGCGCCGGCGACGTTCAGCGCCGCGTCCAGCACGAGCGACTCGCGCAGCGGCAGGTGGACCTTGGCCGGCGCGGCCGCGAAGCGATCGATCACGCCCGTGTTGCTGGCGCAGTCGCGGACGCGGAAGCGCACGTCGTAGTCGCCGGCGGGCAGCCGGTCGTCGGGGACGTCGGCGGACGACCGCGCGGTTCTCGGACTGCGCGACGACGCTCGTCCAGCGCTGCTGGCCCTGGGCCCGCAGCTCGAGCGTCGCGCCGTCGATGCACTCCTCGTCCACGCGAGCGCGGAGGTGCTGGAGGCGCAGGATGTTCACGGGTTCGATCACGCCGCGCGGCGGCGTGCGGTCGACGCGGAAGCTCGCGCGCTGGGGCGGGCTGACGTTGCCCGCGACGTCGACCGCGCGAACCGTCACGGTGTGCGCCCCGTCGTCGGCGATGTCGACCGCCGCGAGCGACCCGCGCACGCGCACGGGCGTGCGCTCGTCGACCTGGTACTCGATGTACGCGCCATGCGTGAGCGGCTCGTCATCCGCGGCCGGAGCCATGCCGGACAGCCCGATCTGATCGGTCGCCCGCGCGGAGAGGCGCACGTCGCGCTTGAGCCACTCCCCCTCGCGCGGCGTCAGCGGGACGTCGCCGGCGGCGAGCTGCACCTCCGGCGCGGTGCGGTCGATGCGCACGAGCGTCTCGCCGACGTCGATCGACGCGACGCCCGCTCCGCTGATCGCACGCGCCCGCACCGGCGTCGTGCCCTCGGGGAGATCGCCGAGGTCGATCACCGCCTGCTCGCCAGCGTGCGAGATGGTGCTCCCCGGCGTGCCACCGCCGATGGTGACGGCGAAGCCGGCGATGCCTGAGGGCCCGCGGGGTTCGGTGTCCGGGAGCTGGGCGACCACAGGATTGCTCGTGTCGGCGTTGGTCCAGAGGCCGGACGTCTTGACGGCCGCGCGCCCGGGTACCGACGGGTCGAAGCGCAAGGTCTCCGACCATCCGCTCTTCGCGCCGGTCCTCAAGAGATCGGACGCCCACACGCGGACCTTCCACTCGACCAACGCCAGGCACTCGGACCGAGATCAACTGTGGCGAACCGGCCGTCGCCTGTCCGTGACGCATCCGCTTCCGTCGAGGCGGCACACCTCCCAAGCAACACGCTGCACCCCCGACCCCGCCCCATCCGCCGCCGCGACACCCAGCTCGAACCGGTTCTCCGAGCGCCAGCCCGAGCCGCCCCTCAGCTCGGGGGTGGTCACGGTCGGCGCGGTGTTGTCGATCATCACGGTCGATCGGCGCTCGGTCACGTTGCCACCGGCGTCGATCGCCCGTGCGACGACGAGGTTGGCCCCGTCCGGCAGGCGGGCGGTGTCGAGGCCGGCGTCGAGCTTCCCGCTCGGGCACGGCACCATCGCGTACGGGTCGCACGCCTGGTCGCGGGTCGCGACGTTCAGCCCGCCGGCGTCGAGCGCCAGCCTGCGCACCCCGGCGCCGTCGCCCGAGTCGAACCCGAGCGTCGCCGTCCCCGAGAGCCACTGGCTCGCGCCCCAGAGGTTGCCGCGCAGGACGTCGAGCGTCGGTGCGACGTCGTCGCGGATGTCGAGCACGACGTTCTTCAGCGTCGCCGCCGCACGCACGCGGTCGCGCAGGCATCCGGTGCCCAGGCCGCAGATCACGCCGAGCTGGACGCTCGATGCCGCGAGCGGAACGTCGACCCGCAGCGCCGGCGGCCCGGCCCACGCGCAGGCCCACGCGACCCCGCACCACGCGTACGTGGTGCCGTTGGACATGATCCCGGCGCGCCATCCGGGGATGCCGGACGTGCCGACCTCGTCGAACGCGGTCGCGTCGGCGTGGATGGCGGTGATCGTCGTCCCGGCCGCCGCGACGGCCTGCAACCCGCCGAGCGTGAACGGGCCGGCGCTGACAGGCCCGGCGGTGCCGCGCAGGCTGTTGCGCACCTTCATCCCGAGGAACAGGTCCGCGGAGCAGGACGCGTCGGCCGCGATCATCGCGGTGTCCCCGAATGGGGTGAACGCATGGTTCACGCCGGCGCTGTCACAGGTGACGACCTGGTAGCTGCCGGCACTCGCAGCCGCGGGCGCGATCAGCATCGCGAGCACAGTCATGAACAGGACCGCGCGAAGCGGCGGGAACAGCGTGTGGACCGGCATGAGTCGGTGTCCTTTCCGGCTCACGCAGATGCGCGAGCGACGACGGGGTATCCGTACCCCTAGGCGCGATGACGACGGTGTTCCCCCCTGGGACGTGCCGTCATTCGCGGTCACGGCGGCGGCGCAACCGCCGATGACCATAGCGCCGCCTCCTGAGTGCGACACTCTGGCGATGCCGGAGCTCCCGGAAGTCGAGATCACGGCCCGGCGCCTGGGCGAGGCGCTGCGCGGCGCGCAGATCGAGTCGGCGACCGCGCCCGGGATCAACACACTCAAGACGTTCGATCCGCCGCTCGACACGCTCGCCGGGAAGCCGATCGCGGGCATCCGCCGCCGTGGGAAGCATCTGATCGTCGACGTCGGCGACGAGCTCTCGCTGCTCCTGCACCTGATGTCGGCGGGGCGCCTGCAGCTGTTCGAGACGCGCGCCGGGCCGCGCGACCGGACCTCTCGGATCCTGGTGCGGATCACCGACGGTCGCGAGCTGCGCCTGCGCGAGTTCGGCACGCGCCAGGCGGCCTGGTGCAAGCTGCTCGCGCGCCGTGACGTCGAGCGCGACGACGCGATCGCCACCTTGGGTCCGGAGGCGTGGCCCGACCCCCCGGATCTGCGCGAGCTGCTCGCGACCCAGGGGGCACGGCCGCTCTACGCGGTGCTGCGCGATCAGCGCGTGATCACCGGCATCGGGCGCTCCTGGGTCGACGAGATCCTGTGGAGTGCGTGCCTGTCGCCGTTCAAGCGCGGCGACGACCTGAGCGCTGACGAGGCGCTCGCCCTGCGCGCCGCGATGACCGCGCGCCTCGGGGAGGCCATCGAGCACTACGAGGAGGTCGTCAGCGCTCCCGATCCCGGACAAGCTCCCGCTCCCGCTGAAGGTCCATCGCCATGAAGGCGAGTCGTGCCCGCGCTGCGGCACGACGATCGAGGCGATCCACTACGAGAGCTACGTCCTGTGTTACTGCCCGCAGGACCAGACCGGCGGGCGCGTGCTGAAGGACCGGCGGCTGTCGCGACTGCTGAAGTGATGCGCGCCACGCGCAGATCCCGCCGGCTTCGCAACGGCCCCGCGCACCTTGACCGCGTTCTGGCCGCCACCGCCGCCCGGCCCGTATCGTCGTCCGAAACCTCATTCGAAAGGACGCCACGATGATCGAGACCGGTGAGCAGGCCCCCGACTTCACGCTGCCCGACCAGGACGGCGACCACGTCAGCCTCGCGGAGCTGCGCGGCAGGACCGTCGTCCTCTACTTCTACCCCAAGGCCGACACCCCGGGCTGCACGACGCAGGCCTGCGGCGTGCGCGACCACCTGCCCGAGTACGAAGGGTCCGGAGCGGTCGTGCTCGGCGTCTCGCCCGACCCCGTCAAGAAGGTCAAGAAGTTCCACGACAAGTTCGACCTGAACTTCCCGCTGCTGGCCGACGAGGACCACGCGGTCTGCGAGGCGTACGGCGTCTGGGCGGAGAAGTCGATGTACGGCAAGACCTACTGGGGCGCGCTGCGGGCGACATTCGTGATCGACGCCGAGGGCGTCGTGCGGCACGTCATTCCCAAGGTCAGCCCGAAGACCCACGACGAGCAGGTGCTCGCGGTGCTGAAGGACCTCAGCGCGGCGTAGCCTTGACGTAACGTATCGGTACCGTTACGTTACGATGCGTGGCACGGCCCCTCGACCCGGATATCGACGTCGCCATCGAGACTGCGGCGCTGACGCTGCTGACCGAGCGCGGCTTCGCTCGGATGAGCATGGAGGCGATCGCGGCGACGGCAGGGGTCGGGAAGCCGGCGATCTATCGACGCTTTCGCGACAAGGCCGAGCTCGTCGCGGCGGTCGTCGCCGCCCAGTTGCCGGCGCTGGACCCGCCGGATCTGGGCGACACGCGTGCCGAGTTGTGGGAGGCCGTCACGCAGGCGTTCCCGGCGAACGGCCCCGCCTACGTGGGCCTGATCGGTGGCCTGATCGCCGAGCAGGAGCGCCATCCCGAGCTGATAGCGGCCTTTCGCGACAGCGTGCTGCTTCCGCGGCGCGCCATCGCCCGGGCGCTGATCGAGCGCGGGCAGGAGCGCCGGGACGTGCGTACCGACATCCATTCCGAGGCCGCGCTCGACCTGCTTGCGGGACCGTTCCTGGCGCGCGTGTTCGCCGGCCTCGACACCGGGCCGCGATGGCGCGAACGGGCCTTCGCCACCTGGTGGGACATCGTCAAGGAGAGGCAGGACCGATGATCGACTTCACGATCAAGACCCAGATCAAGCGACCGGTCGCCGACGTGTTCACCTTCGTCAGTGACCCGAGCCGGCTGGCCGAATGGCAGACGAACACCGTCTCGGCGGTGCAGGAGGGCGACGGCCCGCTCGGGCTCGGCACCCGCATTCGCGAGGTGCACCGCGCACCGGGCGGCAAGGAGCTCGAGTCCCTCGTCGAGGTCTCCGAGTTCACGCCCGACAGCGCGCTCGCGCTGACGGTCGTCGAAGGCACCCCGATCCACCTGCGGATCGCCTTCGAGCCGATCGCCTCCGGCACGCTGATGGCCCTCCGGCCACATGGGCGGCTCCCGGGAGTCATGGGCCTCGCCCAGCCGCTGCTTCAGCCGGTCCTCAAACGCCAGTTCACGCGGCACTGCGCGACGCTCAAGCGCGTGCTCGAGGAGGATGCGCCAGCGCCGGCCTGACCGTTTGGCGCTTGGCACATGCCGCTCGTCGCTGCTAGGTTCCGGTGCATCCCGCGTCGCGCCTCAGTGGCCCGCGGCGCAAGGGGGGATCAAGGCCGCGTCATAGTCGCCTTGGGTTGTGATGCATCACGGTCCAGGTGGCGTCGGGGGTTTCTGCAGGATGCGTATTTCCGAACGCCGTGTTTTGGGGCTCAACAAGCGCCCGCTGATGGTTGCCGTATTCGTCGTGCTGGTCGTGCTGTTGTGCGCGCCCGCGCTGGCCGGCGCCGAATCCGGGACGGTGACGGCGAAGGCGATCGGGCTGCGCGCGAGCGGCGTCACGAGCGACTCGACGTACGGGCAGGGCCTGGCGGGCGCGAGCTTCGACGTCTCCGACAGCGGCGGCCTCTCGTGGACCGCCGTGGCCTGCACGCAGCCCGGAGGGGTCAGCGACGCGGGCGGCGACTGCGCGCTGCCCGTGACCTGGACCGGTAGCCCGTCGAAGACGTTCACGGTGCGTCAGCGTCCCGCCGGCGCGCCAGCGGGCTGGGGCGACGTCGAGGTCCCGGGCCTGAACTGGGGCGGCGACGCCTTCAACGGCAACGCGGCCGGGTACACGACCCCCAACCCCCTGCGCGACTACTGGGCGACCGCATCGGTGCCCGACGGCGGGATCGCCGCCGCGACGTTCAACAACTCCGACGGCCCGATCCCCACCCCGTCCGGCGACACGAGCCACGCGGCCACCGGCCCCACCGGCTTCGCGAACGTCCGCAACAACCCCGCCCTGCCGTCGCAGTGCGGGATGGACATCGTCCTCCTGCTCGACACGTCCGGTTCGACGATCCCCTTCCAGGCCGAGTACACCCAGGCGGGCAAGGACTTCGTCGACTCACTGGCCGGCACGCCGACGCGCCTGAAGATCTACAGCTTCGCGAGCAGCGCGACGACCAACGGCGACACCACCTACGAGTTGCAGAACAGCATCGGCGTCGGCACCGCCAAGGCGAAGGTCGCCAGCGTCTACGGCGGCGGCGGCGGAACGAACTGGGACCAGGGCCTGCGGACCGCCGCGGGCGCGGACTTCGACCCCGGCGCGGGCACCGACCGTCCCGACCTCGTCGTGTTCGTCACCGACGGCAACCCGACGAGCCGCGACTCGAGCAGTGCGAACGCGTCGGACACGGGCGCCGAGGTCAACATGCTCGACCTGACGCACGGGATCGCCTCCGCGAACCTGATCAAGGACCAGGGCAGCAGGCTGCTGGCACTCGGTGTCGGCAGCGGCGTCACCGACAACAACCTGAAGGTCGTCTCGGGCCCGGCCAAGGATCCGGTCGTCGGCTTGGGCGACTCCTACACCTCCACCACCGGTGGCCTGCGCGACACGCTCAAGTCCGTCACCAATCAGCTCTGCGGTTCACGGATCCACGTGCGCAAGCTGATCGACAGCGGCTCCGGCGCGCCGCCTGCCCCGGCGGCCGGCTGGGGGTTCGAGCTGAGCACGCCGCCGAGCCCGATCACGGTCGACGGCACGACCAGGACGACGGACGCCGCCGGTGAAGCCCGGTACCTGCTCGACGCGATCCCCGGCGGCGCGGCGACGAGCGGCCCGCTGACGATCACCGAGACGCCGACGGCCGACCAGCGCAGCGGCTACGTCTTCGCCTCCGGAAGCTGCAACACGGGCGGCTACGGCGGGCCCGCGATTGCGAACGTGAGCTTCAGCCCCGCCGGCGCGACGTCGGCCGACTTCCCCTACCAGCGAGACCAGGACTGGTACTGCACGTTCACGTCCAAGCCCAGGCCGCAGGTCCAGGTCGCCGGCATCGTCGAACAGTCACCCCAGCCGACGCTCGGGAAGAACGGCGTCGGAACCCCGGTCTCCGGGATCGTGCTCGTGAAGAAGCCCGGCGACGCCGCCTTCTCGAAGCTGCTGAAGGCCAGCACGCTGCCGGTCGGGACGACGGTCGACGTCACCGACGGCCACATCCGGCTGACCTTCCAGTCGGCGCCCGCGGACCTCGCCACCTACGGCCCGACGCAGAGCGCGGAGTTCTGGGGCGGCGAGTTCCGCTTCTTCCAGGATGCCACCGCGGGGCTCGTCGACGTGATCCTCACCGGGGACCAGCCCGAGTGCGAGGACGGCCCGCCCGTCAGCCTGCGCAACCAGGCGACGAGCAGCGCCACGGGGAAGCGCGGCAACCGGTTCGTCTGGGGCAAGGGCAAGGGCAAGTTCCGCACCACCGGCAACAACGGCGCCGCCTCCGTGCGCGGCACCTACTGGTACACGTCGGACCGCTGCGACGGGACGTACTTCCTGACGAAGGAGGGCGTCGTCGACGTCGAGGACTTCGTCAAGCACACCACCAGGCGCGTGAAGGCCGGCGGGCGCTACCTCGCACGCGCCCCCTGCGCGAGTCGCCGTGCGTTCTCGATCCGTCTGCTCGTGCCCATCGGAACCCCGATCGCCGGCGCCACCGTGCTGGTGAACGGCACGCGCGTGAAGGTCCGCCTCGATCGCGGGCGCCCGACGGCGAGGATCAACCTCAAGGGCCGGCCGAAGCAGAAGGTGCGCGTGCGCATCACGCTGCGGCTCCCGACCGGCGAGGTCCTGAGCGGCGTCCGCGAGTACAAGACGTGCAGCCCACGCGTGCCGTCCAAGCCGCCGACGCTCTGATGCTCGTCGAGCAGGCGCGCTAGGTTCCGTTCGTGGCAGGCGGACGACTGACCACCAGCGCGCGCCGCCGCCGGCGGCTCTTCATGCTCGCCGGCGCCTCGGCGATCGCGCGTCGTCTGTGCGGTCGCGCTCGTCGGCGTCGGAGCCGGCGACCGGATCGAGGAGCAGTCGATCGACGCCCGCTTCTCGATTCGCGGAACCCAGCCGGCCCCGAAGGACATCGTCGTGGTCGGCGTCGACGCGCGCACGTTCAGCCCCCCGCCGGAGGGCATCGGCGAGCAATGGCCGTTCGCGCGCCGGCGTCACGCGCGGGTGATCGACAACCTCGTCAAGGGCGGCGCCAAGGCGATCGCCTACGACGTCCAGTTCACCGAGCCCTCACCCACGGGGGAGGCGGCCGATGACCAGGCGCTGCTGGAGGCGGTCTACCGGGCCGACAGGAAGGGCGTCCCGGTCGTGCTCGCGACGACCGAGGTCAACGCGGACGGATCGACGAACGTCTTCGGCGGCGACGACCGCGTCCGGGCGGTCCGCGCGCACGTCGGCAACGGGGTCATCCCGGCCGAGCACGGCGCGATCGTGCGCCGCGTCCCGTACCAGTGGGACGGGCTGAAGTCCTTCTCGGTCGTCACGGCCGAGCAGGTCACCGGCCGCAAGGTCCCGCTGTCGGCGTTCTCGCCGCATGCGCCGCTGATCGACTTCCACGGGCCGCCGAAGACCCTCCCGTACATCTCGTTCGCGGAGGCCTGGTACGGCAAGGTCGCCCCGGGCACGTTCAAGGACAAGATCGTCGTCGTCGGCGCCGTCGCCCCGACGCTCCAGGATCTGCAGGCGACGTCGACGTCCGGCAACGGCAAGATGCCGGGGCCCGAGGTCCAGGGCGAGGCCATCTCGACGATCCTGCGCGACTTCCCGCTGACCGACTCCCCGCCGTGGCTCAAGTGGGTCCTGATGCTGGGCCTCATCCTGATCTCGCCGCTGCTCGGCACGCGACGCCTGCCGCGGCGCATTCCGGTGCTCGGGGGACGCCGGGTTCCGCCGCTCGTCGGCTTCGGGGTGGCCATCCTCGTGGGCGGGCTCTACCTCGTGCTCGCGCAGGTGCTGTTCAATCACGGTCGCGTCATCCCGGTCGCGATGCCGCTGATCGGGCTCGCCTGCTCGGCGATCACGACGCTCGCGGTGCTCGTGCTGCTCGAAGCGTCGGACCGCCGCCGGATCCACGACCTGTTCGCGCGCTTCGTGCCCGAGAAGGTCGTCGACCAGGTCGTCGCCAACGCGGACGAGGACCTGCGCCTCGGTGGCGAGCAGCGTGAGGCGACGGTGCTGTTCAGCGATCTGCGCGGGTTCACGACGTACTCCGAGTCGCGTCCGCCCGACGCGGTCATCGACGTCCTCAACGACTACCTGGCCGAGATGACCGACGCGATCCTCGACGCCGGCGGCACGCTCGTCGCCTACCTCGGCGACGGGATCATGGCCGTCTTCGGCGCGCCGCTGGACCAGGTCGACCACGCCGACCGCGCGCTGCGCGCCGCGCGCGACATGCTGGACCGCCTCGAGCGGTTCAACGCGCGCGAGGCGCGCCACGGCCAGACGCCGTTCCGGATGGGCGTCGGCCTGAACACGCGGCCCCGTGATCTCCGGCAACGTCGGCTCCGAGCGCCGGCTGGAGTACACGACGATCGGCGACACGGTCAACACGGCGTCGCGGATCGAGGGCATGACGAAGCAAGCGCCGTACTCGCTGCTGATGGCCGAGTCGACCGTCGAGCTGCTCTCGTCACGGCCCGCGGACCTCGAGTTCCACGACGAGCTTCCGATCCGCGGGCGCAGCACGACCGTGCGGCTCTGGGGGCTGGTCGAGGAGCCGGCCGACCCCGGAGCCGGCCGCCGGGCCGCTCGCGGCCTCCGGCGGCCAGACGCATCTGAGTCGCTCGCGCGCCGGCGCCTGCGACGCTGAGGCCATGCGCCGGCCGCCTGCACTCGATCGCGCTCGTCGCCGTCGCCCTCGCGTGCGCTGGACTCTGGCTGGCCACGCGTGGACGCGACGGCGCCGGAGCCGCGTCCCGCGCCTGAGCTACGGCATCTCGGGCGAGGAACCGGCGATGTTCGCCGACCCGCGGTTCGCGGTGCTCGGGCTGCGGCAGGCGCGCGTGCAGGTCTCGTGGGACCTGCTCATCGACACGCGACGCGGCGCAGTTACCCCGGGCTCGCGATGCGAGCGCGAGCGCCTCGCCCGGTGGTTCGCCGCGGCGCGCGCAGCGCCGGCATCCGACGATGTCCTGCTCGCGATCAAGCCCTCGCGTGACGTGCCCGGCCGAGCTGCCGGACGCGGCCCTCTACACGGACGGCCTGCAGCGCCTGCTCGCGTGGATCGACGGGCGCGGCGCGGGGTCGCTCGTGAAGGCGATCTCACCCTGGAACGAGCCGAACCTCTCGGTCGGCCACGCGCGCGGCACGCCGGCCGCCGCCGGCGGGCTCTACCGCGTCGTGCGCGAGCTCTGCCAGGCACGCCGATGCACCCCGGTCGCCGGCGACTTCGCCGATCGCGGCTGACAGGCGGCACTACCTCGCGAACTACCGCCTGCGGCGGTCGGCCGACCGGTCCCCGATGTCTGGGCGTGGCACGCCTACGAGGACGCCTGGGACCGCGTGCGCGACCCGTCGCTCCCGCGGCTGCGGGCCTTCGCGACGGCGCTACCGGCCGGCGTGCAGATCTGGCTGACCGAACAGGGAGGCATCGTGCGCCGGCTGCAGCCGGGCGACGACGGTCGCGCGTCGCAGAGCGCCGCGCCGCGCGGCCGCCGACCTCGCGCTTCCTGCTGCGGACGACGCGCCCGGCTCGACCCGCGGATCACGCGCTTCGACGTCTACCAGTTCCGTGGGCGAGCCGTCGCCCAGACTGGGACTCCGGCCTGATCGCACCGGACGGCAGTGCGCGCCCCTCCTACGAGGTGTTCCGCCGTAGGGTGATGGGGTGAGCACTCCCGCCGCGGTGATCTTCGACAACGACGGGTTGACGCTCGACACCGAGGTCGTGTGGACGCGCGCCGAGGAGGCGCTGTTCGCCCGACGCGACCGCGTGTTCACGCACGAGCACAAGCTCGACCTGGTCGGAAGCGCCGGGCACGTCGCGGCCGCGAAGCTCGAGGTGATGCTCGACGCGCCCGCCGGCAGCGGCGACGGAGCTCATGGACGAGCTGCACGAGCTGCTGGTCGGCGAGCTGGAGAAGGGCTGCGAGCCGATGCCCGGCGCCGTCGCCCTGATCACGGCGCTGCAGGCGAACGGGACGCCGATCGCGCTGTGCTCGAACTCGCCGCGGCGCTTCGTCGACCTGATGCTCGCGGGCGGCGGCCTGACCGGCGTCTTCCCGGTGACGGTCGCCGGCGACGAGGTGGCGAGCCAGAAGCCCGCGCCCGATGGCTACCTCGCCGCCGCCTCCGCGCTCGGCGCCCCGCCGGCGGCCTGCATCGCGCTGGAGGACTCGCCCACGGGGGCCGCCGCCGCGCGCGCCGCCGGGATGCACGTGATCGGCGTCCCGTCGGTCCCGGGGGTCGTGCTCGACCACGTCACCGACGCGGTCCACGACTCGCTCGAGGCACCGGCGCTGTGGCGCTCGCTCGGCGTCACTCCCCCGGGCTGAGCGCCCGGACGGGCCGCCGCCCGCGCTGCAGCAGCCACCACGTCACGCCGCCGAACGGGATCGGGATCCAGAACGAGAACAGCCGGTAGGCGAGCGTGGCGAGCACCGCATCGCCGCCCGACACGCCGATCAGCGCGAGCGTGCCGGTCAGTCCCGCCTCGACGAATCCCAGCCCGCCCGGCGTCAGCGGGATCTGGCCGAGCAGCTGCGCGCCGAAGTAGGCGAGCAGCGCGAGCGACAGCGGCGGATGCGATCCGACCGCCTCCAGGGCGGCCATCAGCACGGCGAAGTCGAGCAGCCAGCGGCCGACCGAGGCCAGCAGCGCGCGCTTCCACTTCTCGCCGACGACCTTCACGACGAGATCGCGCTCGCTGACGAGGCGCTCCGGCAGATCGGTCATCGGCGGGCGGTGGCGGCGCAGCCGGTTGCGCGCGCGCTGTGCCCGCCGGCCGACCCAGCGCAGCGGGCGATCGGTGACGATCAGGACGACCGCGCCGACGAGCAGCCCGACGAGGATCATCAGCCCCCATGCGACCAGGCTGCGCAGCGAGGCCGGGACCGCGCCCTGGAGGAGCGCCGGGATCACCAGCACCGGAAGGCCGAGCAGCACGCCGAAGCACAGGAGGTTCGCCGCGGTCAGCCCGGTGGCCGCGGCGCCGGCGGGAGTCCCGTTGTCCAGCAGGATCCGGTACTGCAACGCCCCGGCGGCCGCGCCCCCGCCGGGGACGACGCGCCCGAACGCGTTGCCCGCCAGCTGCGAGCCGATCACCGGCCACCACGCGGCCTGGCGCACCGAGATCCACTGCACCGTCCAGAAGCACGCGTAGCTGCCGGCCTCGAGCAGGAGCATCAGCGGGAACCACCACCACTCGAGCTCGCGCAGGCGCGGCGCGGACGAGAACACCTCGACGAGCCCCGGGCCCAGGACGTACAGCGTCAGCAGCGCGAGGACCAGCAGCGCCACCCAGCGCAGGACCTGACGCCGGGTCCTCCCCTCCGAGCGGCGTTCCTGCTCCTCGAAGCGCTGCTCCTCCGACAGCGCCTCCAGCGCCAGAGCCTCGTCGGGCAGCGGAGTCGACACCCCTGGACCGTACCCGCGCGCCGGGTCAGCCCGTGACGACGCGCACGGCGGCGGCCGCGTCGCGTGCGCGCTGACGCGCGCCGTCGACGTGGCCGCCACTGGCGAGTGCGACGCCCATCCGCCGCCCCGGGCGGGCATCCGGCTTGCCGAACAGCCGCACCTGCACGTCCTCGGAGACCGCGAGCGCGTCCGCGAGGCCCTTGTAGCGCGGCGCGTCGCCGCTCCCCGATGCGAGGATCACGGCGCTCGCACCGGGTGCCAGCAGCTCGATCTCACCGGCCGGCACCGGCAGGCCGAGAATCGCGCGGGCGTGCAGCGCGAACTCCGACAGGGCCTGCGTGGCCATCGTCACCATGCCGGTGTCATGGGGCCGCGGCGAGACCTCGCTGAACAGCACGTCGTCGCCGCGGACGAACAGCTCGACCCCGAAGATCCCCGTGCCCCCCAGCGCTTCGGTGATCGCCGTCGCCACGGCGACGGCGTTCTCGCGCGCGACGTCCGACATCGGCTGGGGCTGCCAGCTCTCGCGATAGTCGCCGTCCACCTGCACGTGGCCGATCGGCGCGCAGAAGGACGTTCCACCGGCGTGGCGGACGGTCAGCAGCGTGATCTCATAGTCGAAGTCGACGAATCCCTCGACGATCACGCGGCCCCCGCCGGCGCGCCCGCCCGCCTGCGCGTAGTCCCACGCGGCGTCCGCGCCCCCGGCCTCGCGAACGAGCGACTGGCCCTTGCCGCTCGACGACATCACCGGCTTGACGACACACGGCACCCCGAGCGCGTCGACGGCGACGCGCGTCTCCTCCAGGGTGTCGCAGAAGCGGTAGGGCGAGGTCGGCAGCCCGAGCTCCTCGGCCGCGAGCCGGCGAATCCCCTCGCGGTCCATCGTCAGGCGGGCGGCGCGCGCGGTCGGGATCACGCGCAGCCCCTCCGCCTCGAGGCGCTCGAGCTCGGGCGTCGCGATCGCCTCGATCTCCGGCACGACGAGCAGCTCGGCGCAGGGGCGAGCCCGCTCCGCCTCGAGCAGCGAACGCAGCGCCGCGGCGTCGGTCATGTCGATCACCGCGTGGCGATCGGCGACCTGCATCGCGGGCGCTCCGGCGTAGCGATCGACGGCCACGCACCTCGCAGCCCAGGCGCTTGGCCTCGATCGCCACCTCGCGGCCGAGCTCGCCTGAGCCCAGCAGCACGATGCGAACGGCGTTCGGCGTGTTCGGCGTTCCGGCGGAGAAGCTCATGACGGGGCCGGACGATATGCCAGGGCCGCGTACCCTTGCCGCGTGGCCCTCGCCTCCATCTTCAATGGCGCGAGCAACTTCTTCGACGCGGTCCAGAGCTTCTTCGACAGCCTGGCCCGGGTCGACTTCGTGTCGTTGCTGCTCGGCATGGCGATCTTCATCGCCTACCTCTCGATGCGCGCCCTGGCGCTGTGCAACACGCTGCGCGCGGCCTACCCGGGCGAGCCGATCGCCTTCCGGCGGATCTGGGGGGCGTACATCGCCGCGTACGGGTTCAACAACGTCGTGCCCGCGCGCGGCGGCGACGTGATCAAGCTGTTCCTCGTCAAGACGTCGGTCCCCGGGTCGACCTACCCGGCGGTCGCCGCGGCGTTCTTCGTCGAGGGCATCTTCGACCTGACGATGGGCATCCCCATCCTGCTGTTCGCGTTCACGCAGGGCGTCTTCCCCAAGCCTCCGGACTTCTCGCAGCTCAACGCGTTCGACCTGTCGTTCTTCGCCGGCAACCCGCAGCTCGCTGCTGTTCCTGATCACGGGCCTGGCCGTCGCCTCGCTCGCGCTGTTCGCGTGGCTCTCGCGGCGCGTCGTCGCGTTCTGGCACAACGTGCGCCAGGGGTTCAGCGTCCTGCGCGATCGCCGCCTGTACTTCCGCGACCGTGTGGCTCGTGCAGTTCGGCGGCTGGCTCCTGCGCTGCACGGCGTTCTGGTTCCTGCTCGAGGCGTTCGGCGTCGGCGGCTCGGTTCGCAACGTGCTGCTGGTGCTCGGCGTGAACGCCGTCGCCGCAGTCGTCCCGTTCACCCCCGGGGGCGCGGGCGTCCAGCAGGCGCTGCTGGTGACGGTGTTCGCGGGCAACGCCTCCGCGGCGACGGTCGCGGCCTACTCGGTCGGCCAGCAGATCGCGATCGCCACCGTGTCGCTCGGCGTCGGCTTCGCCGCCCTGTTCTTCGTCTTCGGCTTCCGCTCGTTCCGCGACGTGCGCACCGCGGGGCGCGCGCATCGCGACGCCGAGAAGGCCGCCGGCAAGCTGCCGGCGCGCTAGCGCAGGCCCTGGCGGGCCTCGCGCACGAGCGCGACGGCCTCGGGGAAGACGGTCGCCATGACCGCGCGGATCTGCTCGGCCTGCTCGGTCGTCGTCCCCTGCACGTTGACGCGGTTGATCGCCGCGACGGTCATGTCGACCGCGAGCTTGATCGCGTTGTCCGCCCAGGCGAGCGACTGCTGGCCCTGAAGCTGCTCGGCGAACTCCGCCATCCGCTTCTGCAGCTCGTCCGGGTCACCGAACAGATCTCCGAAACCGCCCATGCCTTCCATGCTTGAATCGTAGCCATGTCGCGAACCGTGCCCGGAGCGGGAGTGGACCTGCGCTGCGAGGAGCGGGGGAGCGGATCGCCGATCGTGCTCGTGCACGGAATGGCCGCCGACCACGACGCGATGCTCGAGCGGGCCGGCGCGCTGGCCGCCGACGGTCGCCTGATCGCCTATTCGCGGCGCGGATACGGCGGCAGCGGCGTCCCCGAGCCCTACTTCGGCACGACGGTCGCCGAGCAGGCGGAGGATGCGCGCGCGGTGCTGGTCGCCACGCAGGCGACCGGCGCGCTCGGGCTCGGTGAGGGGTTCGGCGCCCTGATCGTGCTCGACCTGCTGCTGCGCCACGCGGGGCTGCTCAGCGCGGCCGTGCTCGTCGACCCGCCGCTGTTCGCGTTCGTCCCCGAGGCGACGCGCGCGCTGAGCGAGGAGCGCGCCGCGATCGAGGAGGCGGTGCGCGCGGAGGGCCCGCGGGCGGGTGTGGCCGTCTGGCTGGACGGACGCGCGGACGGCGCCGCGCTCGCTCGCGCGCAGGATGCCCACCGCGCCTTCTACGCCGACTACGCGGGACTGGCCAGCCTGCCCGTCACGCGGCGCGAGCTGCGAGCGATCGCCGTGCCGGTCGCGGTGGTCACCGGCCCGGCGTCATCCCCGCCCGTCGTCGCGGCCGCCGATGCGATCGCGCAGCTCGTGCCGCAGGCGCAACGGCATCTCGACGGCGACATCACCGCCGCGGTCCGCTCGGTGCGTCAGCCGCCGCGCTGATGGAAGTAGAAGCCCGGTAGCGCGCTGCGCGTGATCGTCTTCGTGAGCGCGCCGCGCAGATCGCTGTCGCTCGTGCGCACGGCGATGTCATCAAGCGTCACGATCCCCGCCAGGCGCTCGCCGTCGATGACCGGCAGGCGCCTGATGCCGAACCGGGCCATCGTCTCCGCGGCCTCCTCGAGCGGCATCTCCGGAGTGCCCGTGACGACGGGTGACGACGCATGGTCGGAGGCGGCCGACGCCGTGTCGTGACCTTCGGCGACGACCGCGACGGCGAGGTCGCGGTCCGTGATGAACGCCGCGAGCCGGCCGTCCTGGCCGGTCAGCAGCACGGCCCCGACGTTGCGCTCGCGCATGATCTCGGCGACCTCGCGGACCGGCGTCGTCGCGGGTGCGGTGACGACGGACTCGGTCATGACGTCGCGAACCAGCATGCCCCGCAACCCTACTCTCCGCAGGCGGGGCCCGAGCGGGCGGCCCGAACCCTAGAATCAGCCGCCGTGGCCGACAACACCCAGACGACCGTGACCCCGCAGCAGGCGCTCGCCTGGGAGTCCGCGAACCGCCAGAAGGCCGCGATCGCCGCGTGGGCCGCGGGGCTCCTCGCGCTGGGCGGCGGGATCCTGACGAGCATCTCGTACTCGAGCCTCCCGGACTTCAACGACCGGGTGGTGACGATCAACGACGCGCTGGGCGACCTCGCCGCCGGCCGGCCGATCCCCGCCGGGCGCGCAGCGGCGCAGGTCCTGTGGATCGCCGATCACCCCGCCGGTCTGCTCGTCGGCGCGATCCTCTCGTCGCTGGCCGCGTTCCTGATCTTCGGCGTGCTCGCCTACCTCTTCAAGGCGACGAAGGCCCGCAACCCGGGCTTTGCGCAGATCTCGCTGATCCTCGGCGCCATCGGCGCCGTCACCTACGGCGTCGGCTCCGGTGTCGTCGGCGTCGGTCGCGTCGTCGGCGCATCGGGCTTTGCGCAGGACGGGACGAACGCCGCCGCCGTCAAGGCGCTCTCGTCGAGCCCCGTCCTCGTCGGGACGATCCTCCAGCAGCTCGGTGCCTTCGCGCTCGGCTTCGCCTTCGTGATGATCTGCCTGAACGCGATGCGCGTCGGGCTGCTGAGCCGCTTCATGGGCATCCTGGGCATCATCGTCGGCGGCACGTTCGTCCTGCCCGTCGACCAGCAGGGCATCATCCGCTCGTTCTGGCTGGTCGCGGTCGGCTTCCTCATCGCCCGTCGCTGGCCGGGCAGCGTTCCCGCCGCCTGGGAGACCGGAGAGGCGGTCCCGTGGGTGAGCACATCGAAGATCCGGGGGCCCGCCGGCCCGCCCCAGACCGTTCCCGAGACGCCCGCCCCCACGCCGCCCCCGCAGCTCGATTCCGGGCAGCGACGCAAGAAGCGCAAGAAGAAGTAGGCGACTCGGGCACGCGCGACGCGCGTAGGATCCGGCCATGGCTGATGATCCGCGGTTGGAGGACGAGCTCGCCACGCTGCTGGAGCAGGAGTGGTTCGAGCCGCCCGAGTCGTTCGTGCGTGATGCGCTGATCACGGACATGTCGGTGCATGAGGCGGCCGAGCGCGATCCGGTCGGCTGGTGGGAGGAGCAGGCGCGGGCCCTGGACTGGTTCGAGCCGTGGACGCGCGGGCTGGACGACGATGACGCGCCGTTCTACCGCTGGTTCTCGGGCGGGAAGCTGAACGTCAGCCACAACTGCCTGGACCGTCACGTCGAGGCCGGGCTGGGTGAGCGCGTGGCGTTCCACTGGCACGGCGAGGAGGGAGAGCGGCGCGACATCACCTACGCGCAGCTGCTGGCCGACGTGCAGCGCTGCGCGAACGCGCTGAAGGCGCGCGGGATCGGCGCGGGCGACGTCGTCGGGATCTACCTGCCGATGATTCCCGAGGTCGTCGTGGCGATGCTCGCGTGCACGCGGATCGGCGCGCCGCACAACGTCGTGTTCGGCGGGTTCAGCGCCGAGTCGGTGCACGAGCGCATGGTGTTCAGCAACGCGACCGCACTGATCACCGTCGACGGCGGGCGGCGCAAGGGCAAGACGGCACCGGTGAAGACCGAGGTCGACGCGGTGATGGGGAACGTCACGCACCTGGAGACGATCCTCGTCGTGCGCCACAGCGGCGCGCCGTGCGAGATGCGCGAGGGCCGCGACATCTGGTGGCACGAGGCGCTGGAGGCCGCAGACCCGGTCTGCCCGGCCGAGCCGCTGGATGCCGAGCATCCGCTGTTCATCCTGTACTCGTCCGGGCTCGACGGCGAAGCCGAAGGGCATCCAGCACACGACCGGCGGCTACCTGACCGGCGCGGCGTGGACGTTCAAGCACGTCTTCGACCTCAAGCCCGAGAGCGACGTCTTCTGGTGCACGGCCGACGTCGGCTGGATCACCGGCCACAGCTACATCGTCTACGGCCCGCTCGCGCACGGCGCGACGTCCGTGATGTTCGAGGGCGCCCCGGACTACCCCGACAAGGACGTCTGGTGGCGGCTGTGCGAGCAGTACGGCGTCACGATCTTCTACACCGCGCCGACGGCGATCCGCACCTGCATGAAGTGGGGCGCCGAGTACGTGCAGCGCCATGACCTGGGCAAGCTGCGGCTGCTGGGGACGGTCGGCGAGCCGATCAACCCGAAGGCGTGGGCGTGGTACTGGAAGGTCGTCGGCGGCGGGCGCTGCCCGGTCGTCGACACGTGGTGGCAGACCGAGACAGGCCAGATCATGATCACGACGCTCCCGGGGGCGCAGCGGATGAAGCCCGGCTCGGCCGGAACGCCGCTGCCGGGGGTGCGCGCCGCGGTCGTCGACAACGACGGCCGCGAGGTGCAGCGCGACACGCAGGGCCTGCTGACGCTGCGCGCGTCCCTGGCCGGGCATGCTGCGCACCCTGTACCGCGAGCGCGAGCGCTACCTGAACGGGTACTGGGAGCGCTTCGGCCCGCCGAACTACTTCGTCGGCGACGCCAGCCGCGAGGACCATGACGGGTACTTCTGGGTGATCGGCCGCGTCGACGACGTGATCAACGTCTCGGGGCACCGCATGAGCACCGCGGAGGTCGAGTCCGCGCTCGTCAGCCACCACCTCGTCGCCGAGGCGGCCGTCATCGGCCAGGCCGACGAGGACACCGGCCAGGCGATCTGCGCGTTCGTGACGCTGCGCGGTGAGCTCGAGGGTGACGACGCGCTGACCGGCGAGCTGCGCGAGCACGTCGCGCAGCGGATCGGCAAGCTCGCACGCCCGCGCCGGATCATCTGGGCCGGCGACCTCCCCAAGACGCGCTCGGGGAAGATCATGCGCCGTCTCCTGCGCGACATCGCCGAAGGCCGTGAGCTGGGCGACGTCACCACATTGCGCGATCCCGCCGTCATGGACGCTCTGAGCGCGAGCGTCCAGGCGCGCGGAGACGACGACGGATAGGCGCCGCGCCGCCTGACGGCCGAAAGGTGCGCAATTGCGCACCCGTGGCGGTGCGACACCCGGTCCCGGCACCGATGCTGTGGCGACCCGTGCGCACCCGGAAGGATCTCCCGCTGACCCGTCCCATCGCCGCGATCGCCGCGGCGGGGACCCTGCTGGCGCTCGCTCCGGCGGCGCAGGCCGCGGACCTGTACGCCGCCCCGGCCGGCGGCGCCGGGCCCGGATGCACCAGCGCGGCGGCGCCGTGCGGGCTGCACCCCGCCTTCCTGGCGGCGCGATCCTCCGCCGGCGCCGACGAGATCCACCTGGCCGCGGGCACGTTCGACGAGGTCGTCAGCGCGACGGGCGACGCCGACACCGACGTGACCCTCACCGGCGCCGGGATCGGCGCGACGACGCTGATCGGGCCGGCCAACAGCGGCGGGATGGTCGAGCTCGGCGCCGACGGCGGCACGATGACGCTCCGCGACCTGACGATCGACGCGACGACGGCCGGCGTCCAGGCCTCGGCGCTGAAGAGCCGCCTCGCATCGCTGACGCTGCGACGCGTGCGCATCGTCCAGAGCGGGCCGCCGGCCAAGCAGGCCCCGGCGATCGACGCCGACACGTCCTACGCCGACCTCGTGCTCGACGCCGTCAGCGTGGAGGCCGACACGCAGACCGGCGACGCCTCGATCGGTGCGATCGATTCCGGTGCGCATCTGACGATCCGCGACAGCACGATCACGCACTCGTCGACCGGCAACGCCGCCGCCGTGTACGCGCGCGGCCCGGTGACGATCCAGCGCTCGACGATCACCCACGGCAACGCGAACGCGGGGTATCCGGTCCGCGTCGTCAACACCACGGATGCGCTGCCCGTGAGCATCGACAGCTCGCTCCTGCGCGGCGGAACGACCGGCGTGAAGCTCGATCTGGGCATCGCCGCCTCGCAGGTCGCGCTGCGCGGCGACACGATCGCACCGGCGACCGGTTCGACCGGATACGGACTGGACCTGTCCTCGAACGTCGCGGCGTCCCAGGCGGCGGGCACGATCGACAGCTCACTGCTGATCGACCGATCCGTCCGCCAGGCCAACCTGACCGGGAAGGTCACGTGCAGCTACACGAACCTCCCGGCGACCGGGAGCTCGGGCAGCCCCGCATGCCCCACCGGGACGACCGGGAACCCGGGCAGGAACACGAAGCTGCTGACGGCCGAGCTGCTGCTCGACGCGGGCCTCATCCCCTCGCCCGGTTCGCCGGCGATCGACACGGGCAACCCGGCCGCAGTCGCGGCGGGCGAGTCGCCGACCGACCTGCTCGGGCGCCCGCGGGCGGGCGCGAGCGCCGACGTGTGCGATGCGGGCCCAGGCGTGCGCGACAAGGGCGCCATCGAGCGCTACCGCGCCGGCGCCGGTGGTCGCGATCGCCGGCCCGGACAGCATCGCCGCCGGCGGCGCGGCGACGCTTCTCGGGCACGAGCACCGCGGTCGACCCGGTGTACTCGTGGACCTTCAGCGACGGCTCGCGCAGGTCCCGCGGATCCGAGCGTGACGCGGACCTTCGCGACTCCCGGCGCCGCCTCGGCGACGCTGACGGTGCTCGATCGGGCCGTCAACTGCCCGGGCAGCGCGACGCGCTCGTTCACCGTGGCCGCCCCGGCCGGCCGGTCCGCCACCGGCGCCCGCGGCCGCGGACCGCCAGGCCCCGCGCCTCAGCGCCGCCCGCCTCGGCGCGCTGAACGCGCGCAGGCACACGGCGACGCTGAAGTTCACGCTCTCGGAGGCCGCGAAGGTGACGATCACCGTCGGCCGCCAGGTTCGCGGGCGGATGAGTCATGGAGCATGCAGGACGGGCCTGCGCCGCGGGAAGCGCTGCACGCGCGTCGTGGCACCGCGCACGGTCAGCGCCGCCGGACGCGCCGGCACCAACACGGTCACCCTGTCCGCGAAGACCCTGAAGCTGCGCCGCGGGCGCTACAGCGTCAGCATCGTCGCGCGCGACACCGCCGGCAACGTGTCGAAGTCGACCGCACTGGCGCCTCAGCGTGCGCTGACGATCAGCTACAAGAGGCCGCGGCGGCGCAGGCCCTGGTACATCCGGGCGCGCCTGCGTGCGGATGCCTGCTCGCTGATCCGCAGCGCCTGCTCCAGCGCGCGCTGCGAGCGGCGGGCGGCGCCGAGCTGGAGCTCGAGCGTCTCGATCTGCGACGAGTGAGCCTGCCCCTGCCCGAACAATGCGGCCAGCGCCGGCCGGTGGGCGACGGAGCGTTGCGCGCCCGCCAGGGCGCTGCGCAGTTCACCTGCCATCAAAGCCGAGGGCTCGTCATGAGCGACGCGCATCTCGTGCGTTTCGCTCCGACGGTCGGGTTTCCTGCCCGCTGAATCAGACCTTGCGATGCTCGGGAACCCAGGACCCGTCGTCCTGGCGCTCGAAGTCCTGGAACAACCCGGGCGCCTCGTCCTGCATCATGCGCGCGACCTGGTCGAAGACGATCCGCAGCTCCTCCTCGGCGCCGTCCGCGGTGCGCATCTCGATCACGTGACGCAGCGTGCGCGCGTTCGCCGTCCAGATGATGTCGGTGCTGAGGCCGATGGGGGCGAGCCGGCGCAGCGCGGACGTGACCTCCTTCTTGACGTGGAACGGAATCCCGTCCTCGTCGATGCCGAGCTCCTTGGCCGCGGTCACCTGGAACTCCTCGAGCTGCTCGACGATGCTGAGGACCTGGTCGCGCACCGGCTCCAGCGCCGGCGGCACGCGGAAGCCGATGTCCGTGAGCCGCACGTAGCGCAGGCTCTCCTGGCTGAACGCCGACCCCGCGCGGTGGCGCACGAGCTCGTGCGTGAAGACGCGTGAGACGTTGCGCAGTGCGAAGGAGTAGTTCGCGTGCTCCAGGACGCTGCCGTGCGCGCTCCTGAGGATGTTGCCGAAGTACTCCTTCTGGTCCGTGCGCACGCGCGTGACGTTGGGGTTCAGCCCCGGCTCCCAGCTGCGGTAGCACGCGCGCCCGCCGAACTCGACGATCAGCTCCCCGCCGTTGGGCGCGCCGCCCGACTCGTCGAGCCGGCGTTGCAGCCAGGACTCGCCGCCGACGTCGGCGAGGTAGGCGCGCATCCCGTCGGCGTCGACGGATGGGCGGGCGATGAGGTAGACGGCGGGCTGTGTCTCGTGCACGGGTCGCGAACCGTAGCGGGCGCGTCGGCGCGACGACCGGTCGCGTTGCCGCCTTTTCCAACCGGCTTGCTAGCCTTCGATTTCAAACCTAGGATTGTTGATCTGGATTCGGAGATTTGCCTCGATGGACCATGGACGCAGCACGCCTCATCACCTCATTCCTCGCCGCGAGCACGCTCGCCGCGTTCGCCGCGGGCTGCGGCGGCGCAAGCGATTCGACGGGCGGAGGCGGCGGTGCGACCTCCGGCGGCGGCTCCGGAGCGAAGCTCGCGCTCGTCGCGTACTCGACGCCCGAGGTGGTCTACGACCAGGTGATCCCGGCGTTCCAGAAGACGCAGGCGGGTAAGGGAAGCTCCTTCTCCACGTCGTTCGGCGCCTCCGGCGAGCAGAGCCGTGCCGTCGAAGCCGGCCTGCCGGCCGACGTCGTCTCCTTCTCGATCGAGCCCGACGTCCAGCGCCTCGTGAAGGCCGGGATCGTCGCCGACACGTGGGCGGACCAGCCCCACCGGGGCCTCGTCACGACCTCCGTCGTCTCGTTCATCGTGCGCAAGGGCAACCCGAAGAACATCCACACCTGGGCCGACCTGCTGAAGCCGGGCCTCGAGGTGCTGACCCCGAACCCGTTCACCTCCGGCGCCGCGAAGTGGAACCTGCTCGCCGCGTACGGCCAGGCGTCGCAGGCGGGCAAGAACCCCCAGGCCGGCCTCGACTACGTGCGCAAGCTGCTGACCGGCAACGTCAAGGTCCAGGACAAGTCCGGCCGCGAGGCGCTGCAGAACTTCACCTCCGGCAACGGCGACGTGCTGCTGTCCTACGAGTACGAGGCGACGACCGCGCAGAAGAAGGGCCAGGACGTCGACTACGTCACGCCCTCGGACACGATCAAGATCGAGATCCCGATCGCCGTCGCGAAGACCTCGAAGAACGCCGCCACGGCGCAGGCGTTCGTCGACTACGTGCTCTCAGCCGCCGGCCCAGCAGGTCTTCGCCGACTGGGGCTACCGCCCCGTCAACGACGAGGTCCTGAAGGCGAACGCGTCGAAGTTCCCGACCCCGTCGGGGCTGTTCACGATCGAGGAGCTCGGCGGCTGGACGAAGCTCAACGACGAGCTGTTCGACGTCGACAAGGGCTCGATCGCGAAGATCGAGGAGCAGGCGGGAGTGTCGACGTCCAAGTGAGCACGCAGGCCGTGATCGCGGATCCCCCGAGCGGCCGGCGCGCGCGACGAGCCGCTGCGATCGCGCGCGGCGGCGCGCGCTCGGTGGCGGTCGGGCGGCCCGGCCCGCTGGCCTTCGGCGTCGTCACGCTGTGGCTCAGCCTGATCGTCCTGCTGCCGCTGGCCGCCGTCGTCGCCAAGTCGCTGGAGGACGGGCTGCCCGCGTTCTGGGACGCGGTCAGCAACCGCCAGGCCGTCGCCGCGCTGCGCTTCACGCTGACCGTCTCGCTGATCGTCACCGCGATCAACGCCGTCACGGGAACGCTGATCGCCTGGGTGCTCGTCCGCGACGAGTTTCGCGGCAAGCGCGTGATCAACGCGCTGATCGACCTGCCGTTCGCGCTGCCGACGATCGTCGCGGGCATCACGCTGCTCGCGCTGTACGGGACCACGAGCCCGGTCGGCATCGACATCGCCTTCACGCAGCTCGCCGTCGGGCTGGCGCTGCTGTTCGTCACGCTGCCGTTCGTCGTGCGCTCGGTGCAGCCGGTGCTGATCGAGCTCGACCTCGAGATGGAGGAGGCGGCGATGTCGCTCGGCGCCTCCCGCGCGACGATCTTCCGGCGGATCGTGCTGCCGAACCTGCGTCCCGCGATCCTCGGCGGCTGCGCGCTCGCGTTCGCGCGCGCGGTCGGCGAGTTCGGCTCGATCGTCCTGATCTCGGGCAACATCCCGTTCAAGACGCAGGTCGCCTCGGTCTACGTCTTCAAGCAGCTCGAGAGCGACGCGCCGGTCTCCGCGGCGGCCGTCTCGGTCGTCCTGCTGCTGCTGTCGCTCGTCGTGCTGCTCGCGATCCGGGCGACCGGCCGTCTGGGGGCGCGCGGTGCGCTCTGAGACCGTCTCGCGCATCGGGCTGCGCACCGTCGCGCTGGGCTACCTGGCGGCGCTGCTCTTCGTCCCGGTCGGCCTGGTCCTCTACCGCACGTTCGAGCCGGGGCTCGCCGACGTCTGGGCCTCGCTCACGACGCCGGCCGCCCAGCACGCCTTCCAGCTGACGATGATGGTCACGCTGATCGCGGTGCCGCTGAACACGATCTTCGGCGTGCTGGCCGCAGTGGTGATCGTGCGCGGGCGCTTCCGCGGCAAGGCGCTGCTCGACGCGCTGATCGACCTGCCGTTCGCGATCTCGCCCGTCGTCGTCGGCCTCGCGCTGATCTTCGTCTACGGGCGCACCGGCTGGCTCGGCGCGCCGCTCGCCGACGCGGGCATCCAGATCATCTTCTCGATGCCGGGGATCGTGCTGGCGACGATCTTCGTCTCGCTGCCGTTCGTCGTGCGCGAGGTCGTGCCCGTGCTGCGCGAGGTCGGCGACGAGCAGGAGCAGGCGGCTGCGACGCTCGGCGCCTCCGGCTGGCAGACGTTCCGGCGCATCACGCTCCCCGCGATCCGCTGGGGCATCGCCTACGGCGTCGTGCTGTCGACCGCCCGCGCGATCGGCGAGTTCGGCGCGGTCAGCGTCGTCAGCGGTCACATCTCGGGCCAGACCGAGACGCTCACGCTGCTCGTCGAGAAGCGCTTCCAGAACTTCGACCTCGCCGGCGCCTACGCCGCGTCGGCGCTGCTCGCCGTCATCGCCCTGGTCACCTTGCTCGCGATGACCCTCATCAAGCCCCGGAAGGACCACGCATGATCTCGGTGACCGGTGTGTCGAAGCGCTTCGGCGACTTCCAGGCCCTCGACGACGTCTCGCTCGAGGTGCCCGAGGGCTCGCTGACCGCGCTGCTCGGGCCCAGCGGCTCGGGCAAGTCCACGCTGCTGCGCATCATCGCCGGCCTCGAGCGGCCCGACGAGGGCACGGTCGTGCTCGACGGCCAGGACCAGACGACGATCCCGGCCCAGGGCCGCGGCATCGGGTTCGTCTTCCAGCACTACGCCGCGTTCAAGCACATGACCGTGCGCGACAACGTCGCCTTCGGCCTGACGATCCGCAAGCGCCCCAAGGACGAGATCGCGGCGCGGGTCGACGAGCTGCTCGACATCGTCGGGCTCGCCGGCTACCAGCAGCGCTACCCGTCCCAGCTCTCCGGCGGCCAGCGCCAGCGCATGGCACTGGCGCGCGCGCTCGCCGTCGAGCCGCGCGTGCTGCTGCTCGACGAGCCGTTCGGCGCGCTCGACGCGAACGTCCGCGCGGACCTGCGCACCTGGCTGCGCCGCCTGCACGACGAGATCCACGTGACGACGCTGATCGTCACGCACGACCAGGAGGAGGCGATGGAGATCACCGATCGCATCGTCGTCATGCACGACGGCCAGCATCGAGCAGATCGGCCCGCCGCGTGAGCTCTACGAGCGCCCCGCCGACGACTTCGTG
The DNA here is from genome assembly GCA_963781935.1 of uncultured Solirubrobacteraceae bacterium. Classification (GTDB taxonomy): domain Bacteria; phylum Actinomycetota; class Thermoleophilia; order Solirubrobacterales; family Solirubrobacteraceae; genus F1-60-MAGs163. The sequence continues at coordinate 129,498 of CAWAHX010000001.1, read as the reverse complement.
ATGGGCTTCCTCGGCCCGGTCTCGACGCTCGGCGGCCGGCTCGTGCGCCCGCACGACCTGCGCATCACGCCCGAGCCGCGCGACGGGGCGCTCGAGGCGATGGTCGCGCGCATCGTGCACCTCGGCTTCGAGGTGCGGGTCGAGCTGGTGCTCGCCGACGGGCCCGGCGTCGCGGTGCAGATCACCCGCGGCGAGGCCGAGGCGCTCGACGTGCACAAGCGGCGACATCGTCTGGGTCGCCCCCGACCGGCCGGTGGCCGCCGGCGACGGCGGATCAGCCGACGTGAGCCAGCACTCCGGCTCTGAGGCGAGCTTCTCGATCCTTGCGGGGAGCTTGCCGGCGGCGAGGTCGGCGAGCGTGACGTGTCTCGAGCACCTCGCGCAGGTTCGAGCGCAGCGCGATCCAGACGCGCGGCAGCGCGGTCGCCGCGCCGTCGTAGGTCGACCTGCTCGGGCGCGCTCGCCGCGGACGGTCGCGAGCGGGCCCTCGACGGCGCGCATCACGTCGGCGACCGTGATCTCGCTCGCGGGGCGCGCGAGCCAGTAGCCGCCCTCGGCGCCGCGCCGGCTCGCGACGAGGCCGGCATGACGCATCTCCGAGAGGATGTTCTCCAGGAACTTCAGCGAGATGCCCTGGGCCGCGGCGATCGCCTCGCCCTTGACCGGCCCTTCGTCAGCGGCGGCGAGCTCGACGGCGGCGCGCACGGCGTAGTCGGCTTTCGCGGAGAGTCGCATGCGCGCAGTCTCTCAGGATCACCCGGACGTCAGCGCGCAGCAGCGCGCTACCCGAGCCCGAGGCCCAGGCCGCGCGCCGCCTCGCGTACGAGAGTCAGCAACGGCTGCGGCACGATCCCGAAGAACAGCACCGCCACGCCGAGGACGAAGGCGACGACCTGCACCTGCCAGCCGGCGCGGCTGCGGTCGCCGCGCCGCCGGCGAGCGCCGGGCGCCCGGTCCGCGCATCGACGCCGGGTGCCGGCGCCGGCTCGGCCTCGTCGCGCCACATCGCCGCGACGACCGGCAGGTAGTAGGCCAGCGAGATCATCGAGCCGATGACGATCATGATGCCCAGCCACGTGTAGCCGCCGTCGGCCGCCGACTCGATCAGGCGGAACTTGCCGATGAAGCCCGCGGTCGCCGGGATGCCGGCGAGGCTGAGCATCGCGAGCGTCATCGGTCACGGCCAGCAGCGGGCTGGAGGCGCCCAGGCCGCGCAGGCCCGCGATGTCGTCGCCGTGCCCGGTCGTGCGCTCGCGGGCGATGACGACGGCGAACGCGGCGAGGTTCGCCAGCAGGTAGACGACGAGGTACATCAGGACCGCCTGGACGCCGAGCGTTCGTCGCCGACGACGAAGCCGACGAGGATGTAGCCCGCCTGCGCGATCGAGGAGTAGGCGAGCATCCGCTTGAGCGACGTCTGCCCGAGCGCGCCGACGTTGCCGACGATGATCGAGATCACGGCGATCGCGATCCAGGCGGGGCGCCAGTCGTCGACGGCCGGCAGCAGCGCCGTGTCGAACAGGCGGATGATCGCCCCGAAGGCCGCGACCTTCGTCGCCACGGACATGAACGCCGTGACCGACGTCGGTGCGCCCTCGTAGACGTCCGGCGTCCACTGGTGGAACGGCGCGAGCGACGCCTTGAACGCCAGGCCGACGACCGTCAGCGCGACGCCCGTGAGAACCAGCGGGTCCCCGATCAGGTCCCGGCGCCCGATCGCGCGGGCGATCGCCGCGTAGTCGGTGACGCCGGCGGCGCCGTAGATCAGCGCGAAGCCGTAGAGCAGCGACGCCGAGCCGACCGAGCCGATGATCAGGTACTTCAGCCCGGACTCGAGCGATCGCTCGCTGCGCATCAGCGCGCGCGCACAGCACGTAGAGCGGCAGCGACAGCAGCTCGAGCCCGGTGAACGTCGAGACGAGGTTCTGCGCGGCGACGAGCACGATCATGCCGGCGGCCGAGGTGAGCATCAGCGCGAAGAACTCGCCGTGGGCGATCTCGCGAGCCGCCTGCCCGCGCCAGGCCAGCAGCGTGGCGATGATCCCGGTGACGCTGACGAGCAGGCCGGCGAGCAGCGTCAGCTTGTCGATCCGCAGCGCGCCCGACGACGACGGCGGTGTTCGTGTCCCACTGCCAGAGGATCATCCCGATCGTCGCGCCGAACGCGACGACCGAGAGGAACGGCACGACCTGTTCGCGCACCGGGCGCGGGCGCAGCAGGCCCGCGAGCAGCACGACGATGGCGCCGCCGAGCAGGGCGAGCACCGGCGAGAGCGCGGCCCAGTCGACGTACGGGCCCTTCGGGTGGCCGGAGACGACGGCGAGGACGCTCATCGCGAAGCCTCCTTCGCCGGGACCTCGGCGAGCCGTTGCTGGGCCTGCACGACCTTCGCCGCGGCGATCGAGCGCGTCACGGCGCGCTCGCCGTGCTTCAGCGCGATCTGCGGGTACAGCGAGAGCGCGATCACGACGAGCATCATCGGGACCAGCACGAGCCCGTCACGCAGGCTCATCTCGCGCGGGTCGACGTCCGGCCCGACGCGGTTGTGCATCGAGCGGATGTACAGGCGCAGCGCGTAGACGGCGGCCAGCGCCACCCCGATGAACGCGACGACGGTGATCGCCAGCTTCGCCTGGAACGCGCCGAGCAGGATGAAGAACTCGCCGATGAAGTTCGAGGAGCCCGGCATCGCGAGCAGCGCGAGCGTCAGGACGAGGAAGACGGCGGCGAGCACGGGCGCGCGGAACGCCATGCCCCCCATGTCGCGCAGGTCCTCGCTGCCGCCGGCGCGCGCGGCGAGCAGCGCCACGATGAAGATCATCGGGCCCGCCACGAGCGCGTGGTTGACGGACTGCAGCAGCGCGCCGTCGGCGCCGCGCTGGTTCAGCGCGAAGATGCCGAGCACGATGAAGCCGAGCTGGGCGACGGACGAGTAGCCCAGGATCAGCCGCGCCTTCGTCGTCGTGAACGCCATCGCCGACCCGTAGAGGATCGAGGCGAGCGCGATCAGCATCAGCAGCTCCTGGTACTGCACCGCCGCCTTGGGGAACAGCGGGATCGCCACCTGCAGGAAGCCGTAGGCCGCGACCTTGCTGAGGATCGCCGTGAACACCGCGAGCACCGGGATCGGCATCTGCTGATAGCCGTCGGGCATCCAGCCGTGGAACGGGAACGCCGGCATCTTGATCAGGAAGGCGAGCGCGAAGACGAGGAAGATCCACTCCTGCGAGCCGCGCGTCAGCGGGTGCAGCGCGAGGTCGCTCAGCGCGAAGTCGGGCGTGCCGCCCTTCGCCGCCAGGACGCCCGTCGCGATCGCTCCGACCAGCATCAGCAGCGAGCCGACGAGGGTGTAGATGAAGAGCTTCAGCACCGCCGGCCCGCGCTCGGGGCCGCCCCAGACGAGCGTCAGGAAGTAGAACGGGACCAGCATCAGGTCGAAGAAGACGACGAACAGCGCGAGGTCCTGCGCCATGAACGCGCCGAGCACGCCGCTCTCGGCCAGGCCCATCAGGAACACGTAGAGCCCCGGGCGCGGGAGATCCTGCTCGCGCAGCGCGAACCACAGCGCCGCCGCGAAGAACGTGATCGAGGTCGTCAGCAGCAGGAACAGGTTCAGGCCGCCGATGCCGAGCTTGTAGTGGATCCCGAGCGAGCGGATCCAGATCTCGTCCGTGACGTACTGCAGGCCGCCGCGGGCCGTGTCGTAGTCGACGACGAGCGTGATCGCGTAGGCCAGCACGCCGAGCGTCCCGAGCACGCCGATCCAGCGCGCGAGCGCCTTGGGCAGGACGAGTGCGAGCACCCCTGCCGCGAGCGGCATCCAGAGGATGATGGAGAGGTCGATCGTCATGCGGACCTGATCAGGAAGTAGAGGAGGACGGCGGCGAGGCCGACGACGACGAGGCCGGCGTAGCTGCGCGTCAGGCCGGTCTGCAGCGAGCGGACGGCGTGCGACCCGGCGCGGACGATGCCCGAGGTTCCGCCGACGAGCGCACCGTCGATGAAGATCCGCTCGAACGTGTCACGCGACCAGCGCCCGAACCAGGTGACCGGCCGCACGATCACGAGCCCGATCAGCTCGTCGAAGTACCACTTGTTCACGAACAGCTTGTGGAGCGGGGCGAAGCGCTCCTGCCACGCCGTGGCACGGCCGGCGCCCGGCGCCCAGATCCGGTAGGCGATCGGCAGGAAGATCAGCACGATCACGGTGCTCAGCACGAGGCCGAACACCTCGAGGCCGTGGTTCTCGGGGTGCTTGACGATCGAGTCCGCGAACGTCGGCTCGAGGAAGGTCTTCAGCGGCTCGAACGCCGCGAACGGCAGGAACACGACGCCGGCGGTGATCGCCAGGAAGGCCAGCACGCTCATCGCGCCCTTCATCTGCCAGGCGCGCTCGGCGATGTGATGGTCCTCGCCGGGGAACCCGACCTCGGTGTCCTCGACCTCGCCGTTCGCCGGGTTCACCGGCTGCGGCGCGTGGTAGAGGTGGCCGTGCTCGAGCTCGACGGCCTGCTCGACCGGCTCGCCCCAGAACGCGCGGAAGATCATCCGCCACGTGTAGAGGACGGTGAACGCGGCGCCGATGTAGCCGGCGGCGTACAGGCCGTAGTACCAGCCGCCGCGCTGGCCGACCTCGAACAGCAGCGCGTCCTTGGAGAAGAAGCCGGACGTCAGCGGGAACGCCGACAGCGCCAGGCCGCCGGCGATGAAGCACGCGAAGGTGAACGGCATCGCCTTGCGGAAGCCGCGCATGCGATCGAGCGACTGCTCGTTGCCCATCGCGGCGATCAGCGAGCCGGCGGCCATGAACAGCAGCGCCTTGAAGAACGCGTGCGTCATCAGGTGGAAGAAGCCGCCGAAGTAGGCCGCCGACGAGACGCCCATGATCATGTAGCCGATCTGGGACATCGTCGAGTAGGCGATCACGCGCTTGAGGTCGGTGACGACGAGCCCGATCGTGCCGGCGATCAGCAGCGTCAGCGCGCCGACGATCGCCCCGACGTCGGCCGCGGTCGGCGCCCACTCGAACAGCGGGTACAGGCGGCCGATCAGGTACACGCCCGCGGTGACCATCGTCGCGGCGTGGATCAGCGAGCTGACGGGCGTCGGGCCCTCCATCGCGTCCGGCAGCCAGGTGTGGAACGGGATCTGCGCGGACTTCGCGAACGCGCCGACGAGGATCAGCAGCATGCCGATCACGAGGTCGCTCTCGTTCTTGCTGAAGACGTGGTGGACGCTGTCGAACAGCGGGCCGTAGTCGAGCACGTTCGCGTGCTTGAAGATGAAGAACGTCCCGAGCACGAGGCCGACGTCGCCGACGACGTTGATGACGAACGCCTTGATGCCGGCCTTCGTCGCCGTGCTGCGCCGGTACCAGTACGAGATCAGCATGTAGCTCGCCGCGCCGACGAACGCCCAGCCGACGATCAGCAGCACGAGGTTGCCCGCGAGCACGAGCAGCAGCATCGAGAAGACGAAGAAGTTCAGGTAGGCGAAGAACCGCGTGTACCCGCGGTCGGAGCCCATGTAGCCGACCGAGTACAGGTGGATCAGCGCCGAGACGCCGGAGACGACGAGGATCATGAAGACCGACAGCGGGTCGATGTAGATCCCGAGCCGGATGTGGACGCCGGCGACGTTCGCCAGATCCCAGAGCGCCGACGTCGCGACCTTCGCATCCTCCGGGCGGTCCTGCAGCTTGAAGAAGGTCAGCAGCGAGAAGACGAATGCCAGGGTGATCGCGAGCGTGCCGATCCAGCCGGCCATCCGGCCGCGCCACAGCGGGGCGCCGAGGGCGATCACGAGCATGCCGGCGAGCGGCATGGCGAGCACGAGCCAGGCGGAGGTGGAGATCGACATCAGCCCTGCAGCTCCCGCAGCTCGTCGACGTCGATCGGCAGGCGCCGGCGGAACAGCGCGACGACGATGCCCAGGCCGATCGTGACCTCACAGGCCGCGACGACCATGACGATGATCGCGAAGATCTGGCCGTCGCCGTTGCCCCACATGCGGGCGAACCCGATCAGCGCCAGGTTGCCGGCGTTCAGCATGATCTCCAGGCACAGCAGGACGACGAGCGGGTTGCGGCGGATCAGCACGCCGACGGCGCCGAGGCAGAACATCAGCGCCGAGACGATCAGGAACCAGTTGATGTTCACGAGGCCGGCTCCCCGCTCGGCACAGGCTCGGCGTCCGGGTCGAACGGCTCGGTCTCGCGCAGCTCACGGCCCTCCTGCTGGGGCTCGGGCATCGGCGTCGTGATGCCGTAGCCGGCGACGCCCTCGGCCATCGTGCCGGTGGCCGCGGGTCGCGGGAAGGTCGCGAGGATCTCGTGATCGGGAGAGACCGACGCCTCGTCGTCCTCGAGCCCGCCGCGGCGCCCGGCCAGCGCGACGGCGCCGACGGCGGCGGCCAGCAGCAGGAACGAGGCGAGCTCGAACGGCAGCAGGAACTTCGTCAGCAGCAGCCGGCCGATCTGCTCCGGCGCGCCGTAGGTCACCGGGACGTGCGCCCCGTGCGTGTTGAGCGCCTCCAGGCCGGTGCCGAGGATCGCGATCGCCAGCTCGACGAAGATGGCCACGCCGAACGCGATCGCCAGCGCACGCTGCTTCGCGCTCGCGCGCCACAGCGGCCGCGGGCGGTCGCCGCCGCCGACGTACGCGACGACGAAGACGTAGAGGACCATCACCGCACCGGCGTACACGACGATCTGCGCGACGGCGACGAACTGCGCCTCCAGCAGCAGGAACAGCAGCGCGAGCGCGATCAGGTGCACCACGAGCGACAGCACGCAGTAGAACGGGTTGCGCAGGGCGACGACGCCGACGGCGCCGGCGAGCGCGACGATCGCGAAGACGAAGAAGAGGAAGCCCACTACTCGCCCTCTGCCCTCAGCGGCGTGCGCTCGAGCGGCTCGGCGAGCAGCATCTCCTTGGTGAAGATGAGATCCGAGCGGTTGTAGTCGGACATCTCGAAGTCGTGGCCCATCGTGATCGCATCGAACGGGCACGCGATCTCGCAGTAGCCGCAGAAGATGCAGCGCGACAGGTTGATCTCGTAGACGGCGGCGTAGCGCTCGCCGGCCGAGACGCGGTTCTCCGGAGTGTTCTCGGCGGCGACCACGCGGATGCAGTCCGACGGGCAGGCCGCCGCGCACAGCGAGCAGCCGACGCACTTCTCCAGGCCCGAGTCCTCGAACGTGTGCAGGCGGTGACGGCCGCGGAAGCGCGGGTACACGGGGATCTTCTCCTCCGGGTACTGCACGGTCGTGACGCCGGTCGTGAGCTGGCCGAACGTCGTCTTGAGGCCGCGCAGCGTCTCACCGAACGCGCGATACAGGCCTCCGGCTCCGCCGGCCTGCGCCGGGCCTCGGGTGACTTCGACGACGTCCGCTCCTGGGTTCCAGGTCATCTCGATCTTCCGCCGGCTCAGTTGTTGTCCGCCACCACGACGACGATCGCCGTGACGAGCACGTTCAGGGTGGACAGGGGCAGCAGGACCTTCCAGCCGAAGGCCATCAGCTGGTCGTAGCGCAGACGCGGCAGGGTCGCGCGGATCCAGATGAAGAAGATCACGAACAGCATCATCTTGCCGATCACGACGAAGAAGCCGACCCACGCCGGAGCGGTGATGCCGAACGGCAGCAGCCAGCCGCCGAGGAACAGCGTCGTCGCCAGGCCCGAGATGACGATCACGTTCAGGTACTCGGCGAAGTAGTAGAGCGCGAACTTGCCGCCGCCGAACTCCGTGCTGTAGCCGCCGACGAGCTCCGCGTCGGCCTCGACGAGGTCGAACGGCGGGCGGTTCGTCTCCGCGAAGCTCGCGACCATGAAGATCAGGAAGCCGAAGAACTGCGGGATCACGTACCACATGCCCTCCTGCGCCTCGACGATCCCGGTCAGCGACATCGTGCCGGCGGTGATGATCACGCCGACGAGCGCCATGCCCTGGGCGACCTCGTAGGAGATCAGCTGCGCCGCGGCGCGCATCGAGCCCAGGAACGAGTACTTCGACCCGGACGACCAGCCGCCGAGCATCAGCCCGTAGAAGGCGATCGCGCCGAACGCGAAGACGTACAGCGGCCCGATGCTGACGTCGACGCCGTAGAGGCCGACCTCCTGGCCGAAGATGTCGACGACGTTGCCGTACGGGATCAGCGCGAGCGCGCCGAACGCGGCGGTGATCGACAGGATCGGCGCGAGCGTGAACAGCCAGCCGACCGAGGTTCGCGGGCGGAACTGCTCCTTGGTCAGCAGCTTCAGGATGTCGGCGATCGGCGTCAGCGCACCGTAGGGGCCGACGCGGTTGGGGCCGTAGCGGTTCTGGAAGCGCCCGAGGATCTTGCGCTCCATCATCAGCACGAGCGGCACGAGCTGGAGGCCGACGAACGCGAAGAACAGGCTCTTCAGGATCAGGACCCACCACGGCTCGACGTAGTTCACGAGGGCCAGCGGAGTGTTGGCGCTCACGCTCTGCGCACCTCCACGAGCGGTCCGTCCAGGCGCGAGGCGCTGTCCTGCGGGATCGCCGTCTCGAGGAAGACGCTGCCGTCGGGCGAGGCCGCGCGGATGTGCGCGATGCCGCTGACGCTGTGGCCGCTGGAGCCCACCACGACGTGCTGGCCGTGCGCGATGCCGAGGCGCTGCGCGTCGGCCGGCGACAGCTCCACGCGCTGGCGTGGGTGCAGGAACTTCAGCGCGGGCGAGACCTGCACCTCGGGCGCGGCCCAGATCGAGCGGAACGTGCCCAGGCGCAGCTGCCCGTTGGGCGACGGCGGCGGCGGGCGGCGTCTCGAGCGTGAACGGTCCGGCGTCGGCGGCGGGGAACGCGGACGCCTGCGGGCGCTCGGGCCAGCGCACGCCGCGCGCGCCGATCTCGTCGAGCGACAGCCCGGCGTAGAACGGCACCTCGTCGAGCATCCGCTTCGTCACCATCGACGCCGTCAGCATCTTCAGGTCGGTGCCCAGGCGCCCCGCGAGCTCGACCAGGACCGACCATTCGCCGCGCGTCTCGCCCTGACGGCCGATCGCACGGCGCAGGCGCTGCACGCGGCCGTCGGGGTGCACGACCGTGCCCTCCTTCTCGGCGTAGGACTCGGCCGGGAAGACGACGGTGGCGTGGTCGCGGATGCCCTCCGTGAGGAAGCTCGCGTGCGCGACGACGGTCGTCGCCTTCTCCAGCGCCGCCGCCCAGGCCCCGTGATCCGGGCGGTCGGCGAGCGGGTCGCTGTGCAGGAGGTAGAGCGCCGTGAGGTCGCCGGCGGCCGCGGCGGCCGCGATCGCGTGGGCATCGCGGCCCGCGTCGGGGACGCCGGCCAGGCCCGGGGCGCCGTTCGGCAGCACGCCGACCTCGCGCAGGCCGCGGCTGTTCGTCCCCGACGGGATCTCGATCAGGCCCGCCCTCGGGGCGGCCGGCGAGCCCGAGACGCGCGGCGACGTTCAGCAGCGCGCGGCCGGCGTGGGCTCCGCGCGGCCCGCCGGTCAGCCGCTCGCCCCACAGGATCACGACGTCCTCGCCGGCGGCCTTCAGGCCGGCGGCCAGTGCGCGGACGGCGTCACCCGAGGTGCCCGCCGCGGACGCGAGGCCGTCGACGTCGCCCTCGCCGAGCGCCGCGTCGAGCGCGGCGAGCAGCGCCTCGCCCCCACCCGGCGCGAAGCGCACCGACGCGGCGGCGCGCTCGTCGAGCGAGGACGGGCGGCTGGAGGCGACGAACAGCTTCACGCCGTGGTGGCGCACGCCCTTGCGAATCCGCAGGTCGAGGATCGGTGCGTCGTCGACCGGCTCGGTGTCGAGCACGAGCACGGCGTGCGCGAACTGCAGGTCGGGCACGGCCGCCTGCAGCGCGGGCGCCGACAGCGCGCGCTGCACGTCGAGGTCGAGCGCGCCGCCGGGGCGCGAGTCGATGTCCCCGGAGCCGAGCACGTCGCGCATCAGGCGCTGGAGCAGCCAGCCCTCCTCGTTCGTCGTCTCGCCGCCGGCGAGCGCGCCGACGCGGCCCCTGGCCTTCGACAGGCCGGACGCCGCCGCCTCCAGGGCGGCCTCCCAGCTGACGGGGCGCAGCTCGCCGCCGTCGCGCAGCAGCGGCTGCGTGACGCGCTCCTCGACGTGGATCGCCTGGTAGGCGAAGCGGCCCTTGTCGCACAGCCAGCCGTCGTCGACGCCGTCGTGATCGCGCTGCAGCACGCGCAGGACGCGCTCGTCGCGGACGGTGAAGCTGACGTTGCACTGCGCCGGGCAGAGCGTGCAGACCGAGCCGGACTGCTCGATGTCCCACGGGCGCGCGCGAAACCGGTAGGGCCGCGAGGTCAGCGCGCCGACCGGGCACAGCTCGATGATGTTGCCGCTGAACGGTGCGACGTAGGGATGCCCGTCGAACGTCGCGACGAACGTCCCGGCGCCGCGCTCCTGCAGGATCAGCTGGTAGTCCTCGCTGATCTCCTGGCTGAACCGCACGCAGCGGTAGCAGAGGATGCAGCGCTCGCGGTCGATCGCGATCAGCGGCGAGAGCGCGAGCGGCTTCTCGAAGTGGCGCTTGGGGTCGACGAAGCGGCTGATGCCCCCGCCCCAGCCGAAGGACTTGTCCTGGAGCGGGCACTCGCCGCCCTTGTCGCAGACCGGGCAGTCGAGCGGATGGTTGATGAGGATGAACTCGAGCACCGCCTGCTGGGCCTCGTGCACCCGCGGGGTGTTCGTGTGGACGACCATCCCCTCCTTCACCGGCACCGAGCAGCCGGCCTGCAGCTTGGGCACGCCCTCGAGCTCGACGAGGCACATGCGGCAGGCGCCGACCGGCGGGCCGAGCTTCTTCTCGTAACAGAAGACCGGGATCTCGACGTCGCCGTACTCCAGCGCGGCGTCGGCGAGCATCATGTTCTGGGGAGCCGTGACCTCCCGCCCGTCGAGCGTGAAGGTCACCATGTCCTGCGGCGGGCGAGGCACTAGATGCCCTGTCCTGCGGCCGCGTGGACGGGGCGTGGCCGCATCGCGGATGACGGGCGACGCACGGTGGCCGGGAGGCGTACCGGGTGGTACGGCCCCGGTCGCCGGGTGGCGATCCGTCGCCGCGAGGTGGTCGCGGCGCGCCGCGTGGTCGTGGGACAGGGCATCAGGCGGGGACGGCCTCGGCGAGGAACGCCTGCTCGCGGCGCTCGCGCGCAGCCTCGATGTACTCCTCGAACTCGCCGCGGAACTTCGCGATCATCGAGCCGACCGGCATCGCCATCGCGTCGCCCAGCACGCAGAGGCAGTTGCCGATGATCCGCTCCTGGACGGAGGCCATGATGTCGAGGTCCATCGGCGTCGCCGTGCCGTCCTTGATGCGCCCGATCATCTTCACGGTCCAGCTCGTGCCCTCGCGGCACGGGGTGCACTTCCCGCAGGACTCGTGCGCGTAGAACTTCGCCAGCTTCTGGCAGACGTCGACGACCGACTGCGTGTCGTCGACGACGATGATCGCCCCGGAGCCGAGCATCGAGCCGGACTTTGCGAGCGCGTCGAAGTCGTACGTGACGTCGAGGTCGTCCTTCGTCAGCACCGGCGAGCTCGAGCCGCCGGGGAACCAGAGCTTCACGTCACGGCCCTCGGGCGGCCCGCCGGCCAGCCCGTAGATGATGTCGCGGCTCTTCATCCCGAGCTCGATCTCGTAGTTGCCCGGGCGCTGGACGTTCCCGCTGACCGAGACGAGCTTCGTGCCGGAGGCGTTCGCGACGCCGATCTGCGCGTAGGCCTCAGCGCCCATCTGAAGGATGTGCGGCACGGTCGACAGCGTCTCGACGTTGTTGATCAGCGTCGGGCCCTGGAAGAGACCCTGGTTGGCGGGGAACGGCGGCTTCAGGCGCGGGTTGCCGCGCTTGCCCTCGAGCGAGTCGAGCAGCCCGGTCTCCTCACCGCAGATGTAGGCGCCGGCGCCGCGCTGCAGGTGCAGCTCGCAGGTGACGCGGGAGCCGAGCACGTCCTCGCCGAGGTACCCGGCGCGGTAGGCCTCCGCGATCGCGGCGTCGAGGACGTCGGCCTGCTCGACGTACTCGCCGCGGATGTAGATGAAGCTCTTCGTCGCGCCGACGGCGTAGGCGGCGATCACGATGCCCTCGATCAGCTGATGCGGGTTCTTCTGCATCAGCTCGCGGTCCTTGAACGTGCCCGGCTCGGACTCGTCGGCATTGACCACGACGTACTTCTGCATCTGCCCCTGCGGCAGGAAGGACGCCTTCATGCCCATCGAGAAGCCGGCGCCGCCGCGACCGCGAAGGCCCGAGCCCTTGAGCGAGTCGACGAGCTCCTGCGCCGGAGTGCCGAGCGCCTTGCGCAGCGCCTGGTACCCGCCGCGGCGCTCGTACACCTCGAGGGTGTTGAGGCCGGGCTCGTCGATGTCCTGGAACAGGAGGATGTCGGTCATGACTGCTGCACCTTGGGGTCGACGCTGCGCCGGCGCTTCATCTGCTTGGCCGGGAGCGGCTCCTCCCCCGCACGGATCTGCTGCACGACGGTCGGGACCTCGGAGACCTCCACCGGGCCGACGAAGGCGCCGTTGATCGAGGCCATCGGGGCGATGTCGCACGCACCGAGGCACTCGAAGCCGCGCAGGTTGAAGTCGGGATCCTCGCCGATGTGCTCCTGGAACGCGGCGAGCAGCTCGTCCGCGCCGCACAGCGAGCAGCTGATGTTCGTGCAGACGTAGACCGTGTTGCGCCCGACCGGCCGCGTCTCGAGCATGTCGTAGAACGTCGCGACCGCGATCAGCTCGCCGGGCGTGACCTGCAGGACGCAGGCGGCCTGCTCGATGCCCTCGGGTGAGCACCAGCCATAGCGCTTCTGGACGGCATACAGCGCCGGGATCGACGCGGACTGGCGACGCTCGTGGCCGAACGGGGCGACGGCGGCCTCGATCTCGGCGCGCAGGTCCTCGGGCACCGGCGTCGTCGCCGGGTCGGGGACGACGGCGGGATCCTTCTCGAGGTCGACGGCGTCGTCCCAGCCGGGGATGCGCGAGCCCTCGTAGCGCGGGATCCGCGTCGGATCGATGCTCACCGGTCCACGCCTCCGAGCACGGGGTCGATCATCGCCAGCGTGGCGATCATGTCCGCGATCAGCGTGCCCTCGACCATCGGCGCGGTGGCCTGCAGGTTCACGAAGCTCGGGTCGCGCATGTGCACGCGCGCAGGCTTGCTCGAGCCATCCGAGCGCACGAAACAGCCGAGCTCGCCGCGCGGGGACTCGATCGGGAAGTAGACCTCGCCGGCCGGGACGCGGAAGCCCTCGGTCACGAGCTTGAAGTGGTGGATCAGCGCCTCCATCGAGGTCGCCAGCTCGTGCCGCGGCGGCAGCGCGACCTTGCGGTCCTCGGTGATGAACGGCCCCTCGGGGAGGTTGTCGAGCGCCTGATCGATGATCGCGCAGCTCTCCTTGATCTCGGCGAGGCGCACGGCGTAGCGGTCGTAGTTGTCGCCCTGCGTACCGACCGGGATCTTGAAGTCGAAGTCCTCGTACGAGCAGTAGGGCATCGCCTTGCGCAGGTCCCACGGGTTGCCGGCGGCGCGCAGCAGCGGCCCGGTCACGCCGAGCTTCAGCAGCTCCTCCTCGGGCAGCGGGCAGACCCCGCGCAGGCGCTGCAGCACGATCTCGTTCTTGTTCAGCAGGTCCCCGTAGACCTCGGCGCGCGCGGGCATGATCGACGTGAAGCGACGGACCATCTCGATCCAGCCGTCGGGGATGTCCTCCATCACGCCGCCGATCTGGAAGTAGCGCGTGTGCATCCGCTGGCCGGAGGACATCTCGAACAGGTCGAGCAGCTGCTCACGCTCGCGGAAGCAGTACCACCAGACCGAGATCGCCCCGAGATCCAGCGCGCTGGTGCCGAGCCAGACGAGGTGGCTCATGATGCGGTTGAGCTCGAGGTGGATGACGCGCAGGTACTGGGCGCGCTTGGGGACCTCGATCTCCAGCAGCGTCTCGACCGCGCCGCAGAACGCGTACGCGTTGAAGTAGTAGGAGAGGTAGTCCATCCGCTCGACGACGGGGATGACCTTCCAGTAGCTCTTCTGCTCGGCCGTCTTCTCGATGCCCGTGTGGACGTAGCCGATGATCGGCTTGACGTCGCGCAGGATCTCGCCGTCGAGCGTCACCAGCAGCCGCAGCACGCCGTGCGTCGCCGGGTGGTGGGGCCCGATGTTCAGCGTCAGGAGCTCGCGGTCGTCCTCGACGATCGTCTTCTCGGCGAGCGTGTAGCTCGACTCCATCTCGCGGTACTCGCTGATGTGCTGTTCGGTCGCCATCAGCGCCTCACTCGAACCAGCGCGGCCCGGTGGCCTCGTTGTGGGTGAACAGCACGGGCTCGCCGCCGATCGGGAAGTCACGGCGCTGCGGGTGGCCCTCGTAGTCCTCGGGCATCAGGATCCGCCGCAGGTCCGGGTGCCCGTCGAAGACGACGCCGAACATGTCGTAGATCTCGCGCTCCTGGTGGTTGGCCGTCGGCCAGTCCCCCATCACCGACGGCACGTGCGGGTCGTCGATCGAGACGCGCAGCTTCACGCAGACGCGGTCGAGCTTCGACATGTCGAGCAGCTCGTAGTGGACGCCCAGGCGCGGCTCGTCGGGGTAGTAGTCGACGCCGTGCACGCTCATCAGCGCCGTGAAGCCCGCTGCGCGCAGGGCGGCGAGCGTCTCGACGATCGTGGCGGGAGCCACCTCCACAGACGCCTGCCCGCGGAAGAGCTCCGTGGCCAGCACGCTGTCCGGAGCCTGCGCACGAAGGTCCTGCGCGAGCAGCTCGAGGCCGCCGGCGTCAGGCATCCGAGGACTCCGTGCCGCCTGAGCCGAAGACGTTGACGCCGGTCGCGGCGCCGTCGACGGCGGGCACGACCTCCTCGGTCCCGACGCCGCCATAGCGCCGGCGCCAGCCCATGCTCGGATCGTCCTGCACCATCGCGCGCAGCTTGATGATCCCGTGCATCAGGGCCTCGGGGCGCGGCGGACAGCCGGGGACGTGCACGTCGACCGGCATGAACTTGTCGGCGGGCACGATCGCGTAGTTGTTGAAGACGCCCATCGAGCTGGAGCAGGCGCCCATCGCGATCGCGTACTTCGGCTCGAGCATCTGGTCGTAGACGCGCCGGACGACCGGCGCCATCTTGATCGAGACGCGGCCGGACAGGATCATCAGGTCGGCCTGGCGCGGGGAGGCGCGGAACGCCTCGAACCCGAAGCGCGCGATGTCCAGGCGGGCCCCGACGATCGACATCATCTCGATGGCGCAGCAGGCCAGCCCGAAGGTCAGCGGGAACAGCGAGTTGCCGCGCGCCCAGTCGGCCGCGCGGTCGAGCGTCGTCGTCAGGACGCGCTCCTCGACGTACTTCTGGAGCTCCTCGCCCTCGAGGTCCCCGCGCAGCATGTCGCGTGCGCGCAGCTGGCGCGCACGGAAGGCATCGGGGCTCTCGACCTTCTGGCGGACTACTTCCATGTCAGTGCTCCTCGTCTCCACACGTATCCGAACGCCACGAGCAGAAGGGCGACGAAGACCACCGTCTCGATCAGCGCGAAGGTGCCGAACGCGCGCAGCTCGACCGCGATCGGGTAGAGGAACAGGACCTCGATGTCGAACAGCAGGAACAGCATCGCGATCAGGTAGAAGCTGATCCCGAAGCGAAACCCCTGCCGGATCTCCGAGGGCATGCCGCTCTCGTACGGGTCGAGCTTGTGGTCGATCGCCCGCTTGGGCCCCAGCACCGTATTGAGGTAGCCGAAGAGGACACCGATACCGGTGCCCAGGACGACGAAGACGATCGCTGGGGCGTACGTGCGCAGCACGGATGAGGTTGTATCACCAACAGGGGGTGCGACCTACTTCGTGACAAAGGGCTCGAATTGACGACAGCAGCGGACATCACGGCGACCATCGTCGCGGCCATCAACCTCGCCGCGGCGCTCCTCGGCGCGTGGGCCTGGCGGCGCAACGAGCCCAGCCGGGTCTTCTGGATCCTGGTCCGGGCGGGCCAGTTCGGCGCGACGGCATTGGCCGCGCTGGCGGTCGTGCTGCTGCTGGCCGGCTACGACGCCGCGACCGGCCTCCTGTACCTGTACCTCCTGCTGCCGATCGTCGTGTCGATCATCGCCGAGCAGCTCCGGATCGCCTCGGCGCAGACCGTGCTCGACGTCAACGACCTCGAGGACGCGCAGGCCGTCGGCCTGCTCCCGGAGGACGAGCAGCAGGCCATCGTGATGGCGATCGTGCGCCGCGAGATCGGCGTCATGGCGCTCGGCGCGCTGGTGATCGCGTTCCTTGCGCTGCGCGTGCTGGGGACGACATAGGACGGCGTGAGCGAGCGGACGGCGGTCTTTCTCCACTGAACGTGTAGGATTTTGCTCTGCTTGCGGGAGGGGTCGCCCTCCCGTCATGATCACCACGTCCTTCTGGGGGACCTCGCCGTGCGCCTGACTCGTCTGCTGTCGTCACTTGCCATCGCCGTCACCGTCTCGATCGCCGTCGCAGCGTGCGGCAGCTCGACGTCGACGTCATCCTCGACGTCGTCCGCGGCGGCCACGACCGTCAGCGCCGCCGACTGCACGCCCGACAAGCTGGCGACCCTCAGCGCCGGCACGCTGACCGTCGGCACCGACAAGCCCGGCTACCCGCCGTACATCATCGACGACAAGCCGAGCAACGGGAAGGGCTTCGAGAGCGCCGTCAGCTACGCGATCGCCCAGCAGCTCGGGTTCGCGCCCGGCGCGGTGAAGTGGAAGGTCGTCCCGTTCAACTCGTCCTACGCGCCGGGGCCCAAGAAGTTCGACTTCGACATCAACCAGATCTCGATCACCCCGCCGCGCGCCAAGGCCGTCGACTTCTCGGCGCCCTACTACACCGCGCCGCAGGCCGTGCTCGCGCTGAAGGGCACGCCGGCCGCCTCGGCGACGAGCATCGCCGACCTCAAGGACGCGAAGATCGGCGTGCAGGTCGGGACGACGAGCCTCACGACGGTCCAGGACGTGATCAAGCCCTCGCAGCAGCCGTCGGTGTTCAACGACTCCAACGACACCGTCCGGGCGCTGAAGAACAAGAGCGTCGACGCGATCGTCGTCGACGCTCCGACCGCGATCTACCTGCGCGACTTCGAGGTCAAGAACTCGGTCGTCGTCGGCAAGCTCCCCGGCGCCGGGACGCCGTGGGGCGTCGTGCTGAACAAGGGCTCGGCGCTGACGGCCTGCGTGACCCAGGCGATCGCCAAGCTGCGCGCCTCGGGTCGAGCTGCAGAAGATCGAGGACAAGTGGATGGGCCCCTACACGAAGGCGCCGCAGCTCTCGTAGCTGCAGTGCGCTGAGTCCCGTGTGAGCGCGGTAGCGGTCGATCGCCGCGCGGAACGTGCGCAGGCGGCGCAGCGCAAGGCGCGCCGCGGGACGCTGATCGCCGTCGCCTCGACGGTCGTGGTGCTCGGCGCGCTGGCGGCGATCATCCTGACCAGCTCCGGGTGGCCGAGCGTCCGCGAGACGTTCTTCTCCTGGAGCGCGTTCAAGACCTCGTTCCCGGACGTGCTGCGCGGGTTCTGGGTCGACGTGAAGCTGTTCATCAGCGTCGAGATCGTCGTGCTCGTCGCCGGGCCTCGTGATCGCGCTGCGCGCGCACGACCCGCACGCCGGCGCTGTTCCCGATCCGCCTGCTGTCCGCGCTCTGGGTCGACGTGCTGCGCGGTGTGCCGACGATCCTCGTCGTCTACCTGGTCGGCTTCGGCATTCCGGCGCTGCAGCTCTCCGGGCTGCCGACGGACCCGGTGGTGCTCGGCGGGATCGCGCTCGCGATGAGCTACTCGGCCTATGTCGCCGAGGTCTACCGCGCCGGCATCGACTCGATCCATCCCAGCCAGCGCGCGGCGGCCCTGGCCGCCGGCCTGACGCAGACGCCAGTCGATGCGCCACGTGATCCTCCCGCAGGCGGTGCGGCGCGTCGCGGCGCCGCTGCTGAACGACTTCATCTCGCTGCAGAAGGACGTCGCGCTGGTCTCGGTGCTCGGGCCGCTCGAGGCGTTCCGCGTCGCCCAGATCAACGCTGCGGAGAACTTCAACTACACGCCGCTGATCGCCGCGGCGCTGCTGTACCTCGCGGTCACCGTGCCGCTGGCGCGGATCCTCGACCGCATGCAGGCGCGCAGCCGCGACGTCACCTCGCGGGGTCACGCCGTGAGCGCCGCGGCCCAGCCGGTGCTCGAGGTCCGCGGAGTGACGAAGGCCTACGGCGACGTGCAGGTCCTGCGCGGCATCGACCTCTCGGTGCAGGAGCACGAGGCCGTCGCGCTGATCGGAGCCTCGGGCTCGGGCAAGTCGACGCTGCTGCGCTGCATCGACCTGCTCGACGAGATCGACGACGGCGACGTCTTCCTCGACGGCGAGGTCATCACCGACCCGGCCTGCGAGCCGGTCCAGGTGCGCCGCCGCCTGGGCATGGTGTTCCAGTCCTTCAACCTGTTCCCGCACATGTCGGTGCTCGACAACGTCGCGCTCGCCCCGGTCGCGCGCCCACGGTGTCGCGCGCGATGAGGCGAGGGACCGCGCCCGCGAGCTGCTGGGGCGCTTCGGTCTCGACGGGCGCGAGGACGACTACCCGGATCGGCTCTCCGGCGGCCAGCAGCAGCGCGTCGCGCTCGTGCGGGCCCTGGCGACGCGGCCGCGTGCGCTGCTGCTCGACGAGATCACGAGCGCGCTGGATCCCGAGCTCGTCGGCGAGGTCCTCGAGCCTCGTGCGCGACCTGAAGGAGGAGGGCATGACGATGCTGATCGCCACGCACGAGATGGGCTTCGCGCGCGAGGTGGCCGACGAGGTCTGCTTCCTGCCACGACGGGGAGATCGTCGAGCGCGGCGACCCGGAGCGGATCTTCACCGCGCCGGAGCGCGAGGAGACCCAGCGCTTCCTGCGGCGCCTGCTGGAGGCACGCCGGCTGTAGGAGCGTGTTCACCCCGCGTGGTGCAGCTGGGCGAATGCGCCGGCGAACCACAGCATCGGGCGCCCTTCGACGTCGAAGTCGCCCGTGCGTGACGCGGCCGATCGCGATCGTGTGATCGCCCCCCGGCAGCAGCTCGTGGACGTCGCAGGCGAGCCAGGCGAGCGCGCCGTCCAGGACGGGGACGCCGTGGGCCACGGTGTGCGTGACCGCGTCGAACTTCTCCCGCGCGACGCGCTTGGAGGCGAACACCCGGGCCAGGTCCTCCTGACCCTCGCGCAGCACGTTGACGGCGAACCGGCCCGTGCTCGCGCACCGCCTCGAGCGTGCGCGAGTCGTTGTCGAAGCACACGATCAGCAGCAGCGGATCGAGCGACAGCGACGTCACCGCGTTCGTCGTCAGGCCCGCGGGCCCCGCCGTGCCCTCGCACGTGACGATCGCCACGCCGGAGGCGAATCGCCCGACGACCTCGCGGTAGCGGTCCTGATCCATCGCGGGGACGCTATAGGTGCCCGGCGCCGACCGGTTGCCGCCGTGTCTTGAGCGGCCGCGCTTTTCTGTCCTGCGGCCGTCAGTCTGCCGGCGCCGGGCTCCAGCGTGGGTTTCGGCGCGCCCGTTGCGCTTCCTCCCGCGGGACGGGGCCGACTCGGCGCGCCACACGTGTGCGCTGTCTCGTATGATCCGCGCGGTCATGAAGCGCCGTCTCCTGTTGCCCGCCCTCCTCGTCGTCGCCGCGTCAGGCGTGCTCACCGCGTGCGGCTCGCAGGGCGTCTCGACCCCGGGGGCCAGCGCATCGGTCTCCAACGGCGCCAAGCTGTTCGCCGCACGCTGCTCCGGCTGCCACACGTTCGCGCCCTCCGGCGCGCAGGGCTCGGCGACGAAGGTGTCCGACCGCGAGCGCGTCGACGGCCCGAACTTCAACGTGCGCAAGGTCTGCTACGACGCCGCCCTGTACGCGCTCCAGAACGGCGGCTACTCCGGCGCGATCATGCCCGCCAACATCGTCGTCGGCCCGGAGGCGAAGGACGTCGCCGCCTACCTCGCGGAGTTCTCGGGCAAGGACGGCAAGACGGTCGCAGGCCCGTCCGGGTCCACCTCGAAGTGCCCGCCGCTCCCCGCCGGCGTCGGCTGATCGCACCGCGGGCGCCATGCTCGACCTGAAGCTGCTGCGCAGCGACCCGGACGCCGCCCACGCGGCGCTCGAGCGCCGCGGCGCCGGTGAGCGGCTCGCGCGCGTGCTCGAGCTCGACGAGCGCCGCCGCGCGATCCTGCCGCAGATCGAGGGTCTGCGCGCCGAGCAGAACGAGGCCAACCAGGCGATCGGGCAGGCGAAGGCGTCCGGGGGCGACGCCGAGCAGGCGATCGCCCGCATGCGCGAGGTCGCCGGGCGGGTCAAGACCCTCGCCGACGAGCTCGCAGGGCGTCGAGGCCGAGCTGCAGACGACGCTGAGCCAGCTCCCGAACTTCGCCGAGCCGGACGCCCCGGTCGAGGACACCGTGCTGCGCGAGGAGGGTGAGGCGCGGCCGGTCCGGCCGCGACCACCTCGAGCTGGCCGGCGCGATGATCGACATGGAGGCCGGAGCGCGGCTGTCCGGGTCTCGGTTCGCCTACCTCAAGGGCGACCTCGTGTTCCTCGAGTTCGCGCTCGTGCGCTGGGCGCTGGAGAAGCTGCGCGGCCACGGGTTCGAGCCGGTGATCCCGCCGGTGCTGGTCCGCGAGGAGGCGCTCTACGGGACGGGCTTCCTGCCCGACACCGAGGACCAGATCTACCGCCTGCCCGAAGACGACCTGTACCTCGTCGGGACGAGCGAGGTCGCGCTCGCCTCGCTGCACGCCGGGGAGATCATCGAGCAGGAGAACCTCCCGCTGCGCTACGCCGGGTTCTCGTCCTGCTTCCGGCGCGAGGCCGGGGCCGGCGGACGCGACACGCGCGGCATCTTCCGCGTGCACCAGTTCGACAAGGTCGAGATGTTCAGCTTCGTCGACCCTGCCGACCGCCAAGGACGAGCATCTGCGACTGCTCGCGATCGAGGAGGAGATCCTCGCCGAGCTGGCGATCCCCTACCGCGTCGTCGACATCGCGCTCGGCGACCTGGGCAACTCGGCGGCGCGCAAGTTCGACTGCGAGGCGTGGCTGCCCGGGCAGGACCGCTACCGCGAGCTGACGTCGACCTCGAACACGACCGACTACCAGGCGCGGCGCCTGGAGATCCGCATGCGCCCGGCGGGTGGCGGGAAGCCCGAGACGCTCGCGACGCTCAACGGGACGGCCGTCGCCGTCGGCCGCACGCTGATCGCGCTGCTGGAGAACCATCAGCGCGACGACGGCTCGGTCGAAGTGCCGCCGGCGCTCGTGGCGTTCGGCGCGCCCGCGGAGCTGCGCGCAAACTCGAGCTAGACGCCCGGGCCGACCGGGTGCTCGCGCTCGTACTCGGCCTCTTCCTCGCGCTCGCGGCGTGACTCGCGGACCTTGTGGACCACGAACAGGCCGAGCACGACGGCCAGCGCCAGTGCCGCGGCGCCACGCCCGAAGGTCTTCACGATGTGCTCGTACGTGTTGCTGGCGAAGTACCCGAGCAGCACCACCGCGACGCCCCAGACGAGTCCGCCGGCGGCGTTGTAGGCGAGGAACTTGGGGTAGTACATCCGTGAGAGGCCGGCGAGCGCGGGCATCACCGCGCGGAAGAACGCGACCCACCGACCCATGAAGACGGCCATGCCGCCGCGGCGCTTCAGCAGCGAGCGGGCGTCGTCCAGCCGGTGGGCGTGGCGGCGCAGCGGCCTGCTCTCCAGCAGCCGCGGCCCGGCGTGCTTGCCGACCTCGTAGCCGACCGAGTCGCCGGCGATCGCGGCGACGACCACGACGGTGATCATCACGGGCAGCGACGCATTGCCGCGATGGGCGACCACGCCGCCGAGGATCGCCGCCGTCTCGCCCGGCAGCACGAAGCCCACGAACAGTGCGTCCTCTGCGAACACGAGCGCGAAGACGAGCGCGTACGCCGCCCAGCCGTCGAGGCTGCTGATGTGGTCGGCGATCGAGGCCAGGCCGCGAGCCTAGAAGGTTGAGGCCTCCTCAGCCGGCACGGCCTCGCGCTCGCGAGACGCCAGCTTGCCCATCGCGGCGACCACGCGCGTCCGCGCCAGCCCGGCAAGCTCCTCGATACTGCGTCAGCGAGCGGAGGGGGCGGGATTCGAACCCGCGGACGAGTTCCCCCGTCTCCGGTTTTCAAGACCGGTGCATTCGACCACTCTGCCACCCCTCCGGGTCGCACTGATCCTGACAGGCGCGACCGGTACCGTGCCGCCAACCCCCGTCCGAACAGAGGACCCCTGAATGCGTCGCATCGCCCTGGCCCTCGTGGTCGCCCTGGTCGGATCGCTTGCGCTCGCCGCCTGCGGCGGGAGCAGCGGCAACGGCCAGATGAGCACGGCCGACTACAAGAAGGCCTGGGCGCCGATCAACCAGGACATCAAGAACATCGGCTCCCAGATCGGCGGAGCGGTGACGACGGCCAAAGGCAAGACCGACGCCGAGCTCGCGGGCACGTTCGGCGCGCTCGCGACCGAGACGACGGGCGCGGCCTCCGATCTGGAGAAGCTCGACCCGCCGGACGACGTCAAGGCCGACCAGACCGCGCTCGTCGCGGCGCTGAAGGTCGGCGCCAAGGACCTGCAGACGATCTCGGATGCGGCGACGGCGGGCGACCCGAAGAAGGCGGGGGCGGCGACCGTGCAGCTCGTCGAGCATTCGAACGACGTCAAGAAGCCGCGCGAGAGCATCAACGCGACGCTGGCCAAGGCGAGCTGAGCGCCGGCACGGGGTACACTGACGCCCCTCACGGAGAGGTGGCCGAGTGGCTGAAGGCACTCGCCTGCTAAGCGAGTAACGGGGTTGAACCTCGTTCGCGGGTTCGAATCCCGCCCTCTCCGCTCCGCGGGAGCCGGCCCGCGCCGGCGGGTCAGGCGTCGGTGGCGTCGGCCGCGGTCTTGCTGCCCGGGCGCCAGAGGCTCACGAGCCCGGCGACGAGCGTGACGAGGAAGATCTGGCCCACGAGCATCTCGAGGACCGCGAAGGACTGGCCCACGGTTCCGGCCGGAACGAGGTTCCCATAGCCGGTCGTCGTGAGAGTCGTGTAGCTGAAGAACAGGTAGTCGCTGGAGCGCGCGTGGGCGACCCCGGTGAAGAACGCCTCGTTGTGCCAGCGGCTGAACGCGACGTAGAGGAACGCGAACAGGAGGCCGAGCAGCGTGAAGACGCTGATCGCTCCGAGGATCGTGCGGAAGTCGACCAGGCTCGCACCCACGATCACACGCCGCAGGATCGTGACGGCCGCGATCGCGAGCAGGATGGCGGAGATGCCGAACGCAGTGCCGAGCAGTGGATCGGACGGGATCTGCTTCGCGAGGAACGCCGCGACGACCGCGACGCCCGCGATCACGACCGCCAGGCGCACGCGTGCGGGTCGGACGTCGGAGCTCGTGAGCGCGACGATCGCGGTCACGCACGCGACGGCGACCGCGACGACGCGGCCACCCCAGCCTTCCGGAGGGAGGGTCATCATCACGACGAACGTGACCGTGATCAGGAGCAGGACCAGGCCGTAGGCGTCGCCGATCCGCTCAGCCAGCTGAAGCGGTGTCTCACGGCGATCGCGTCGGCGACTCAGCCGGCTGCCGCGCTCTGATTGCTCGTCGGGCACCCGTGGACATTCGGGTGGGGCGGCGCCGCTCCTGCCCGATGCACGAAACCCCCCAGCAGGCGCACGGGCACGTCACCGGTTAAGTTCGACGAATGTCCTCCACCGATGCGACCGCCGACCCGTCGCCGGACGGCGCCGAACCGCCGCAGACGTCCGGGCGGATCCGACACACACTCTCAGGGTGGCGGCGCCTGGCGGGCATCGCGTACCGCGATCCTGAGCACGTCGCCGCGCGGCTGACGCTGTACGGATCGGACCGCCTCGGCGAGTCCTCGCTGGAGTGGGCGAGCCGCGTGCAGCAGGAGCGACCGGACGTCCCCAAGGCGGTGATCGCCGAGGAGTTGCGGATCCAGACCGCGCAGGTCGCGCGGATCGACGGCGCGGTCTCCGGCACGCCGTTCCTGATCGCACTGGTCCCGGGCTACCTCGCGTACCTCTGGCAGGAAGGCGTGATGGAGCGGCGCATCGCCGCCCTCTACGGCAGCGACCCGCGCGACCTGGACACCTCGGCGAACATCCTGGTCCTGCGCGGCGTGCACCCGACGACCGACGCCGCTCGCGCCGCCCTGATCGAGGTTCGCGACGCCCCGCTGCCGGAGAAGCCGGCCGAGCGCCGGCCGCTGCGCGTCGTGGGTGCGCAGCATCTACGCCATGCTGATCTTCGGCGGGTTCCTCTCGGCGCCGACCGAGGAGGAGGACAAGGGAAGCCCCTGGCGGATGAAGGCCGTCGTCGGGTTCCTGATCGGCGCCGTCATCTGGGCGATCACCTGGATCCTTCCGGTCAGCTTCATGATCGCGATGGCGTGGGGCTGCGAGAGCCACGCCCGCGGCCTCGGCCACCGCACGATGACCTTCTACGGCGGCGAAGGCGCGATCGCCGAGGCGGCAGGCGGCGAGGACGGAGACAGCGGCCGCACGCGGCGCGACATCCTGCGCGGGGCCCTCCTCGCGCTTTCGATCGCCGTCCCGATCGCGTTCATCGCCTACGCCGACCACGTTCGCCAGACCACCGGCATCAACTGGCTCGGCGCCCTCGGCGCGCTCGTCGCGGCGTCCCTTGTCATCGCCACGACCGTCATCGCCCGCCGCCGCTGACGGGCGCGTGCCGGCTTTCGGGGTGGCGCGGCAGCCCGTCGTCCGGGATCGGCTCCCACGGCGCGGCGTAGGCGACGAACTGGCGGACGCTCGGCCTGATCCCGGGATCGCCATCGAAGGCGCCCATGCGAATGCCGACCGAATCCGGGTGGCTGGGATTGCGTGCGAACAGCGCGGAGCCGCAGTCGCCGCAGAACCACTTCTCGCCGCCCACGTCCGGCTTCCAGCAGCGCAACCGGTCTTCTCCCTCGACGATGCGGAAGCTGCCGGGTTCCGGATGCGCGTTTGCCGAAGCCGCGGCGCCGGTGCGACGCTGACAGCGCCGGCAATGGCAGTAGCTCGCGAGCCGCAGCGGCGCCGTGACCTCGAAGCGGATCGCGCCGCA
The DNA here is from genome assembly GCA_963781935.1 of uncultured Solirubrobacteraceae bacterium. Classification (GTDB taxonomy): domain Bacteria; phylum Actinomycetota; class Thermoleophilia; order Solirubrobacterales; family Solirubrobacteraceae; genus F1-60-MAGs163. The sequence goes on along the minus strand of CAWAHX010000001.1, from coordinate 104,390 downwards.
GTTGCATCCACCGGTGAGCGGGAGTTCCGTCATGGCGGGCAGCCTCGCCGATCCTGGCGCGCGATGGAAGACACCCGCCGCGCCGGCCCTTCGCACGATCCCGTGCAGAGTCGGAGCATCATGGCCTCTACCTTGATGGGTTGCCGCCGCGGAGTTTCCGGGCGCTGCCGCCATGCCCCGCTGCCTCACGCCACGCCATCCGGCGCTGTTCGTCGCCGTTCTGCTCGCCGCACTGACCGTGTGGGGCCTGCTTCCCATGGCCTCGCGCAGCGCCGACGACGCGGGGACGCTGCGCCAGAAGGTGCAGAAGGACAAGCAGCAGGAGCAGGCTCTCGGATCGGCGGCTGAGCGCCTCGGCCGGCTCGAGCGCAGCGCCTCACGCGGCGTCGCGGTGCTGCAGGGGCGGCTCGCGGACGTGCAGGCCGAGGCCGCGTCGTGGGAGTCCAAGCTCGCCCGCACCCAGACCGACCTGCGCGCCAGCCGCGCCCACCTCGCCTCCCTGCGACGTCGCCTGGCACACGATCGCGGCGTGCTGGCCTCCGTGCTGCGCGGCGCCTACCAGGCCGACGAGCCCGACCTGATCACCGTCGTGCTCGGCGCCCACGACTTCGCCGACCTGCTCGACCGTGCCGAGTTCTTCCGGCGCGTCGACCGTCGCAACGGGCAGATCCTCGACAACGTCCGGTCCGTGCGGGCCACAACCTTGTCCGAGGAGCGCACGCTCGCCCGGCTGCTCCCGCGACAGGTCGCCGCGACCGCCGCCGTGCAGCGCGACCGCGACGCGCTCGCGCAGGTGACCCAGGCGCTGGAGGCACGCCGGGCCGCCCTGGAGCAGGCCCGCGCGGCGCGGCTCGCCGCCCTGCGCAACACGCGCGCCGGCCGCCGCAGCGCGGAGCACGCACTGGCGAAGCTGGAGGCCGCGCAGCAGCGCGCCGCGGTCGACAAGGCCGGGCCCGGCGGGCCGTGGGCGATCCCGTGGGCGATCGTGCAGTGCGAGTCCGGCGGCCAGAACCTGCCCCCCAACAGCGCGGGCGCCTCGGGCTACTACCAGTTCATGCCGGCCACCTGGCGCGCGCTCGGCGGGAGCACGCCCAACGCCTACCAGGCACCCAAGGCCGAGCAGGACCGCCTGGCTGCGCAGCTGTGGGCCGGCGGCTCTGGCGCACGCAACTGGGACTGCGCCGCGATCGTCGGCATCATCTGACCCGGCGGGGCGCCGCGCACGCCCCCAACCCCGACGGCTAGAATCGCCGTTCGCTGCGCCCGTAGCTCAGCTGGATAGAGCGTCGGTCTACGGAACCGAAGGTCAGAGGTTCGAATCCTCTCGGGCGCGCTCACGAAAGCCCTGCTAACGCTGGGTTTTCTGCGGCGTGACCTTCGGTGAAGCGGGACCGACGCGCTGTCGCTTTTCGTCGGAAGCGGAACTGCGTGGCTAGAGCGCGCGGATCGCCTCCTCGCCGACGAACCCGATGAGCGACATGATCCCGGCGAAGAACACTGCATAGCCGAGCGCGGCCATGAAGATGCGCCGCTCCCCGACTGGTTCGCCACCGATCAGGCGAGCGAGCGCAACGACGATGACGGCGTTCAACAGCGCAGCGGCGAGCGCGAACAAGACGCCCGAGCCGTCGGTGATCCAGCGCACGGGATGGCGCATCAAGCGACTCTTGCGCATCTTCGCGAGCCGCTTCTCGAACCGGTTCTCATGGCGATGATCCAAGCGTCCCACTGGCGCTCGATCCAGTTGCACATCCACAGGTTCACCAAGAAGAACAGACCGCAGCGACGACGAAGACGATCAGTGGGACGGTCAGCGCCGCGAGGAAAATGACGATCGGAGCCGAGAACGATCGCGTCCGCGCACGCGTAGATCCCGATCGCGCTACCGATGATCCCTACCCGAGCTGTGCTGTCGGCGCCCCCTGACGAGTCCACGCGCGCAACCTACACGTAGGCGAGCCATAGAGATCCCCAGTTCTGCTTTCCGTGCGAAGCGACGGTGAGCGATTCTCCACCGTCCCTCAGTGCTGTTCCGCCTGCGCGGGGCGGAGCTCGGTCACGACGTCGTCCGTCGCCCAGAGCTCGCCCAGGCCTTCCGCGAGCGCGGCGTCAACGGACGGCAGCAGGTGGCCGCCATCCGGTGGGCGACGCTAGATCGAGGCTGTCGGTGGCGTCCGACGGGGGAGTCGCACCGTGACGCAGAGCCCGCCAGCGGCCCGCGGGGTCAGGGTGAGCGTCCCGTCGTGCGCCCGGGCGATGCTCTCGACGATGGCGAGCCCGAGACCGACGCCGGCGTGCTCGGTGCGGACGCGCTCGTCCCGCGCCGGAAGGGCTCGGTGAGCGTGGCGCACCACCTCCGAGGTGAGCTCTCGCCCGGTGTTCTCGACGTGAGCGACACGCCGCGGGGCCGACCCGGTCGTGACCCACACGGTGCCCGCCTCGGGGCGTTGTGCACGATGGCGTTGTGCACGAGGTTCGTCGTGAGCTGCAGCAGCAGCGCCGGTGAGCCGACGGTCGGCGCCGTGTCGCCGGTGGTCTCGACGGTGATGCCGCGCTGCTCGGCGAGGGGCAGGAGCGTCTCGGTGGCTTCCTCGGCGAGGAGCGACAGGTCGACCGGCTCCCGCGTGAAGGACCGCTGGTCGGCACGGCTGAGCAGGAGCAGCGCCTCGGTCAGGTCGATCGCGCGGGTGTTGACCGCGTGGAGGCGGTCGATGAGCTCGTCGTCGCCGCGGCCGGATCATTCCGGGCGACGTCGAGCAGCGTCTGCGTGATCGCCAACGGGGTGCGCAGCTCGTGGGAGGCGTTGGCGGCGAACCGCTGCTGCTCGGCGACCTGCGCTTCGAGGCGGGCGAGCATGTTGTCGAACGCGTCGGCGAGTTCGCGGAACTCGTCGTTGCGGCCTTCGCAGCCCGATCCGGTGGGACAGCGATCCGGTCGCCGGCCATGCGCGTGGCCTCGGTGATGCGGTCGAGCGGCGCGAGCATCCGTCCGGCGAGGAACCATCCGCCCACGCAGTCCGAACAGGAGCAGGAACACCAGCACGACGGCCGCCCTCGGAGCGAAGCCGTGTAGGAGGTTCGAGCGGCCGGGAAGACCCCCGGAGTGGAGACGCCGGCGCGGCGCGAGCCGCGGTCCGGCACGTAGCGCAGCAGGAACACCCACACCGCCGCGAGCAGCAGGGCGCCGGCGACCATGAGGAACCCGGCGTAGCTCAGTGTGAGCTTGAGGCGAACGCTCAGACCGGGCGCTCTATCCACGGTCTCGCTCCTGGCGCCCGGCCTCCGGTTCGGCGTCGATGCGATACCCGACGCCCGGCACCGTGGCGATCAGCCAGGTTCGCCGAGCCGTTTGCGCAGCGCCGACACCGTGATGCGCACGGCGTTGGTGAACGGGTCGGCGTGCTCGTCCCACGCCCGCTCCAGCAGCTCCTCGGCGCTGACGACGCCGCCCTCGGCCTCGACGAGCACCTCGAGCACGGCGAACTGCTTGCGCGTGAGCGCGACGTAGCGGCCGTCGCGGTAGACCTCGCGACGGAACGGATCGAGCCGGAGCCCGGCGACCTCGCGGACCGGCGGCCGGTTGTGCGCACGCCGCGGTCGAGCGCGCGGAGGCGGAGCACGAGTTCTCGGAGCTCGAACGGTTTGGTCAGGTAGTCGTCGGCGCCGAGCTCGAACCCGGTGGCCTTGTCGTCGAGCCGGTCGGCCGCGGTGAGCATGAGGATCGGCGTGCCGCTGCCGGACGCGACGATGCGCCGGGCCACCTCGTCGCCAGACGGGCCGGGGATGTCGCGGTCGAGCACGGCGATGTCGTAGGTGTTGACGCCCAGCAGCTCGCAGCGCGGCGTCGCCGTCGCCGGCGATGTCGGCCGCGATCGCTTCGAGGCGCAGCCCATCGCGGATGGCCTCGCGCCAGAACGGCTCGTCCTCGACGATCAGCACGCGCATGCCCCGAACCTACGAAGCGGCCGCATATCGCCGGCGTATCCGAAACCGCATACGTGCCGGCAACGTCGCGCTGCCTTCACTGGCGGCATGACCCACGTGATGCGCCGCTTCGTCGTCCTCGGCATGGTGGCCGTCGGTGCGCGTGGTCGCCGCGGCCGTCGGTCTCCCTCCGGGAGATCGACTCCCCCTCCCCCGGTCCGCCGGGGCGTACGCCCGTCGCGCTCTGCCGCGTGGACCCGTCCCCGACGGTGCCGCCCGAACGCTCCTCCTCGCCCGCATCGGCGCGGCCGCCTCGCGGCCGGCCCCGCCATCGGCCGGGCCGACGGTGTCGTACCCGACGGCGCGACGGTCTTCGACGACGCGGTCCCCGGCGTTGCCCGCCTCGACCCCGCGCTCCCGCGGCTCTGCGCGCCGCCGCGGCGGATGCCGCGCCACACGGCATCACCTTCTACGTCAACAGCGGATGGCGTTCCCCCGCGTACCAGGACCGGCTGCTCCGCGAGGCCGTTCGCCACGTACGGATCCGAGGAGGCGGCCGCCCGATGGGTCGCCACCGCGGCAACGTCGCCGCACGTCTCGGGGACGCCGTCGACATCGGCCGCTCCGAGGCGACCGCCTGGTTGTCAGCCCACGGGGCCCGCTACGGACTCTGCCAGATCTACGGCAACGAACCCTGGCACTACGAGCTACGTCCCGGGCGGCCGCGCACGGCTGCCCGCGGATGTACGCCGACCCCACGCACGACCCGAGGATGCAGCAGTGACCAGAGCAGGCCTCTCATCGACCGGCCGACGCGGCCAGGGATTCCCCGACGAGGACGGCCCGGCGGCGGTGGTCGAGGCCGCGGTCGCCGCGCTGCGCGGCGGCCACAACCAGTACGCGCCGCTGCCGGGCGTCCCGGCGCTGCGGGAGGCGATCGCCGCCCATCAGCGCGCGTCTACGGGCTCGAGCTCGAGGACGCTGTCAGGTCACGTTCGGCGCGACCGAGGCGCTCGCGGCGGCGCTGCTCGGCGCTGTGTCGAGCCGGGCGACGAGGTGGTCGTGCTCGACCCGGTCTACGACTCCTACGGCGCCGTGCATCGGCTCGCCGGCGGCGTGCGGCGGCCGGTCGCGCTGCGAGCCGCCGGACTGGCGCGCTGGACGTCGACGCGCTGCGCGCCGCGATCACGCCGCGCACGCGCGTGCTGCTGCTCAACTCGCCGCACAACCCGACCGGGCGCGTGCTCGACCGCGGCGAGCTGGAGGCTGCTCGCCGCGGCCTGTCGTCGAGCACGACCTGATCGCGATCACCGACGAGGTCTACGAGCACCTCGTCTTCGACGGCGAGCACATCCCGCTCGGCGACGCTGCCGGGCATGGCCGAGCGCACGCTCACGATCTCGCGCATCGGCAAGACGTTCTCGTTCACCGGCTGGAAGATCGGCTGGGCGAGCGGGCCGGCCGAGCTCGTCGGCGCGGTGCGCGGCGTCAAGCAGTTCCTGACCTTCGCCGGCGGCACGCCGCTGCAGCACGCGGCGGCCGCCGCGCTCGGCGCTGCGGCCCGAGCACACGGCGGCGCTGGCCGCCGCGCTGCGGGCCAAGCGCGACCGGCTGTGCGCGGGCTCGCGGCGGCGGGCTTCGACGTCGCTGCCCACCGCAGGGCACGTACTTCGTCAACGTCGACGTGGGCGCCGACGCGGTCGACGTTCTGCCGCGAGCTGCCCGAGCGCGCGCGGCGTCGTGGCGATCCCGACGTGCGTGTTCTCCGCCGATCCCGGACGGCGGGACGCGTCGCTCGTGCGCTTCGCGTTCTGCAAGCGCGACGACGTGATCGACGAGGCGGCCCGGCGGCTGGCGCGCCTGGGCTGAGCGCGGGGCCGGAGCTCCGCGTCGGCGCGGCTCAGCGCCGCACGGGCGAGTCGCGGCTGCGGACGAGCGTCGCGCTCCAGCGGACCGACGTCCTGACGCTGACCGCGCCGCCCAGGTCCCCGAGCGGATGGCTGTCGGTCCAGCGCTGCGCGCCGCGAACCACGAGCCGGCCGTCGCGGCGGCCGAGGACCCGGCGGATCTTCGCCGCGCTGATCTTCGCCGACATGACCTCCGGGAAGGCCCCGGTGCTCTGCCCGCCGATCTTGTCGACCTCGAAGAACGGGCACGCCGCCCCGATGCCGCCCGGCAGGAAGACGTCGCTCGCCATGACCAGGCGCCCTCGGGCCTCGTACGGCTCGACCATGCCGGGCACGTCGAACGTCCCGCAAGCCCGAGGCGTCCGAGACGGACGCCGGCGGGGCGGGTTCGCACACGTCGCGCCGGTCCCCGCGATTGGCCTGGATGTGCGAGAACTCGCCGCGGCGGGTCACGTGCGCCAGGCGCCAGCCGGTCGCCCGCCGGGTCTCGGTCGCCCGATCCTCGGTCGGCAGCTGGAAGGCGATCGTCCCGCCCGAGTCCTGGATCGTGACGACGGCGTGCCCGCGCGTGCTCAGCGACAGCGTCTGCCGCCCGCTGCCGTCGACGCTGTGGATGAAGCAGTCGTCCTGGTAGTCGAGCTGGTCGGCCGCCGACCAGCTCGTGTCCATCGTGCCGCTGAACTTCAGCGTGGCGCGGACGCCGTCGAGGTTCGCGGCGGCCCGGGCGCTCGCGGCGACGGCCGGTGGCGCGCATGCGAGGACGGCGAGGACGAGGATGCCCAGCACGGGGCGCAGACGGTGAGTCATCGGCGAATCGTACGGGCAACGTCGGGAGCTGTTCGTCTTCGACCCCGACGCGCTGCGGATCGAGGCCGCCTACGACACGCCGGACCTCGTCGGTGATGGCCGTGACACCGCGGTTCCCGCGCACCGCCTCTGGCATGATCGGGTGATCGGTAGGCGCGCGTTTCTCACTCTGATGCTCGCGATGGCCGCGTTCGGCGGGACGGCGCACGCCGCGACGCCGTGGTCTGCCCCACTCACCGTGGCCAGCCCGGCCGATGGCGTCACCGCGTTCGACGCGACGCTGACCGATGACGGACTGGCCGTCGCCGTCTGGCGCCGCGGCACCGGCGGCTCAGCGCAGCTCGAGGCGGCCGTTCGCCCGGCCGGCGCCGGCGCCTGGGGGTTGCCCACCCCGATCGCCGGGCCGGCCACGCTCTCGGCACCACAGGTCGTCGCCGGCGGATCCGGCCGAGCGCTGGTCACCTGGCTCGAGGGCGGGCTCCGCTCCCGCGCATACGATCCCGCCACCGGCTGGGGTGCGACCGAGACCGTCGCCGGGACGTCGGCGCTCACGGACTATCACGTCGCCATGGGCGCCACCGGCGCGAGCGCGGCGGCCGGGCTGACATCCGGCGCCGCCGCGGTGGCCGCCTACCGTCCGGCCGGCGGCTCATGGGAGGCGGCGACGGCGCTGACCGTCGGCTCTGACACCGGCCTGGCCGCCGACGTCGCCGTCGGACCCGGCGGTGACGCATGGGCGCTGTGGCAGCGAGAGGTGGGCGGCGCGGGACTGCTGTCGAGCCGGCACGCGGCCGGCCCGGGCGCCTGGGGTTCGAATGACATCGTGTCCGGCGGGGCGGGCCTGAGCGGCGGCCAGATCTTCGCGCACGCCGGCGGCGCGATCGCGGTGTGGTCGGGCGTCCTGCCCGCCGGCGCAACGCGCGCCAACGCCGCACCCGCTTGGTCGTCGATGGACATGGGAGCCCAGCCCCCGGTTCCGTTCGGGCACATCCTGCAGACGACCGACGCAGCGGTCGACCCGGTGGGCAGGCTGATGCTCGCCGTCGCGGACCGCAATCTCCAGGGGACGCCCGGCGACCCCAGCGACGACGTTCTGACGCCGGTCGGGGTGCGAAGCCGCTCGGCCGCAGGCGTCTGGGACGGCGTCGCGGAGGCGAGCCTCGCGGCGCCGCTGCCGGGACGCGTCGTGGCCGCGGGGCCCGGGGTCTTCCTGCTCGTCTCGGGCAGCGCGCCGAGCACGACCGCGACGCAGCGCTACGCGAACCTTCTGGGCACCGAGTCGGTCGAGCCGCCCCAGACCGTGACCGCGGAGTCGCAGAGCGCCGACATCGCGGGTGACCACGACGGCCACGGGCTCGCGGCGTGGACCGCCGACGCCGGTGGTGTCACGGTGCTGCGCGCCGCCGGCACGCGACCGGTGACTCCACCGGCCACGGAGCCGCCGCCGGTGCAGCCCCCGGCGGGCGGGACGAGCCCGCCGAAGCCGACTCCACTGCCGGCGGTGAGGCTCAGCGGCCTCGTCCGGCTCCCGGCCACGTCGGGATGTCTGCGCCGGCGCCGGCTGATCGTCACGGCGCGTCATCCGGCGGGCGTGACCATCGTCGCGATCACGCTGAAGGTCAGGGGCCGGCCTCGCAGGGTCCTGTCCGGCCGAACGCTCCGTGCACCCGTCACCCTCACGAAACTCCCGAAGGGCCGGATCCACCTCAGCATCACCGTGAAGCTCGCGGACGGGCGCAGCATCAGCGGCGCGCGAACCTACCGCGCGTGTGCCGCGCGTTCCTAGCTGCTCGGCGTCTCGACTGGCGCTCACCCCGCGAGCGCCTACGCAATGAGCAGCGCCGGCTTGTAGAGCGGATCGCGGAGCAGCGCCCCCTACGGACCCAAGCCACCTGACCTGCTTCTGCTGACCAGGAACGTCGTCAGCGAGCCAGTATCTCGAGTGCCGCCAGGTTCCAGCGGTCCGCCGTGGGACTCGAGTCGCTGATCGTCACCGTGGCGCCCTGAGCGGTCGAGGCAGTACGTCGCTGCACCCAGTAGGTGTCGCCGATCGCCGTGTCGAGCCATTCGTGGACCTTCGCCTGTCCGGTCCCGACTGTTCGCGCGAGGGCGTTGTCGTAGTCGTTGCCCGCGCCGTACACGAGCGAACCCGTTGCGGTGGCCGTGAGGCTCACGGACGGAGCGCCGGTTCTCGCGTTCGCGGCTGCCGATGCACCGATGCTCTTGGCGCCGCTGAATGCGACGACCGTCAGCGACTCGTTGTACCCGGTCCGGGCCGGTGTCGCCGTCGCGGCGGCGTTCGAGAGTGTCCCCGCCGCAGTCGCTGTCCAGATCTCGGTCGTTCCGCCCTGGGCGTTCACGCGCTTCACGAGGGACCAGGTGAGGCCGGCGCCGGAGACGGTCAGGGTCTGGGCCGGGCTGGTCGGCCCGTCCGATGTCGCGAAGGCGACGAGCACGTCACCGGGCTGGACAGTGGTGAAGGCCGGAGTCGTCTGGGCGCCCCGCCCCTCGACCGACGCTTGCGCGTCAATGGCGATGCCAGCCGGCGGCGGTGGTGGTGGTGGGTCGAGTTGCTCACCGTGACGGTGACGGGCGCGGACGTGGCGCTGGCGCCGCCGTTGTCCGTGGCGATCGCCCGGACGGTGTGGGTCCCGTTGGCGACGGTCGTGCTGTCCCAGGTCGTTGTGTACGGCGATGAGGTGATGCGCGGCCCGACCGACGAGCCGTCGATCGTGAACTGCACGTCGCGGATGCCGCCGGAGCCGGACGCAGTGGCCGCCAGCGTCAGGCTCCCGGAGACCGAGCCCGCCGCCGGGGAGGTCACGTCGACCGAGGGCGGGGTCGTCACCACAGTCTTGATCTGGACGAACGGGGCGACCGCCGGAACGCCCGCCCCATTCACGAGGAAGAGCATGTAGTAGCCCGGCGGAGCGAGGTTCGCGCTGCTCGGGATGTCGATGCTCAGGGATCCCGCGTTGCGGCTGAACGACAGCGGCACGAAATGCTGGTTCATGTCGAGCGTGTGCGTGTCAGCGCCGAGCGACACGAGCGCAACGGAGGCGATCGAGGATGCGTCCGGCGTGTCGACGGTGATACTCGACCCGTACGACGCGCTCGACGGAGCCGATGAGATCGTCGGCCGCGCGCCCTTGGTGAGATACGGCGGCGAGTAGTACTGCGCGGTCGGTTCGCCGGGTGAGACCGGACCTTCCGCGGCACCACCACCACCCACGAGTACTCTGCCGTCCGGCATCAGCACGGCAGTCGAGTGATAGACGCGCGGGGCGTCGGCGGGAGCCATCGACGTCCACGCACCGGTTGCCGGATCCCAGATCTCGGTGCTGCGTTCCCCGCCGGCCACGTTCTGCTGGTCCAGGTTCGTGCCCCCGCCGACGGCGAGGACCTTGCCGTCAGGCAGCACCGTCAGCGTGTGGGCGTAGCGGGCCGCGTGCATGGGGCTGGTGGCCTGCCACGTCGGGCTGGCAGAGGTGAGATCTATCGTCTGGGCGCCGGTCTGCGCGGGGCTCGTGGAATTCAACGGCGTGCCACCGCCCGTGTACAGGATCTTGCCGGGGCGATACATGACCGCACTGCCGTTGTACGGCGTCGCGCCGCCGACCGAGGTCCAGCTCGGCGCGATCGGATCGAGCAGGTAGGACCGTCCGGCCGATGTCGCCATCGTGAAGATCTTGCCATCCGGGAGCAGGAAGCTGAGGGGGTACTCCTCCTCATGGACCTGCGGCGTGGAGATACCGCTGAGCGTGGTCCACCGGTTCGTCGAGGGATCGTAGATCTCGGGCGTATCTGCCCACGGTGTTCGTGCCGATGTTGCCGCTGATCGCCACGAGCCGGCCGTCGCCGAGCTCAGTCACGGTCGGATACCAGCGCGCGTAATTCATGCTGGGACCGGCCGTCCACGCATTGTTCACGGGATCGAAGATCGTCGTGTTGTTGATCCCGATCTCGCCCGCGAATCCGTGACCGCCGGCGATCACGACGCGCCCGTCGGAAAGACTGGCGTTTCCTGAGCAGAAGATGTCCAGCCCGAACGGGTTGGTGATCGTGGTGAGCGTGCCCGTCGTCGGATCGAAGAGCTTGGTGGGATTGGGCGCGATCCACCCGTCCATCTCGATGAGCTTTCCGGTGTGCAGCAGGATGCTGTGCGCGGCGACGATTCCCCAATTCATGAGCGGCGACCACTGCCCAAGCTCGCTCGGCGGTGGTGGTGGCGGCGGCGGGGTCTCTCCGGTCGTCGCGCCATATAGCGACGCCGAGCCATCCGACCAGCGGGCGCCGGAGCTCCATGTGGAGGGCAGCGATGTCAGCGCCGAGCCTGCGTTGTTCTCCGCGGCTGAGCCTGCGCCGCAGCAGTGATCGCGGAAGGCGATGGTGCCGCCGGTTCCCAGGAGCGCGAGCCAGTACTTCACGCCCGCGCTGATGGAGACGGGGGTGACAGCGATCGTGTTCCATCCGGTCGCGGGCGACGACGTGCTTCCCTGCGCGAGCAGCGTTCCGGGATGCCCCGCGTTATCGGAATAGACGCCGATCGTCACCTTCGTGGCCCGGGAGGTCCCATCGAGATAGACGTGCAGCTCACCCAGGGAACCCGCCGTCGAAGCAGTTGACAGGAAGGCCTCCGCGAGACCTGCCCCGTCGGTGTCCGCAACCGAACTGATGGTGGAGTCGCCGACCAGTTGGGCGGCCGAGGCCGCCCCGGGAATCGCCGTCAGGCTCAGCGCTCCGAGACAGAGCGCCAGCGTGGCAGCGCGGATGCGCACGACCCGACGAACGGTGAGCATGCTCATCAACGGTCGGCTCGGCCCAGAGAACTTCTGCCGAGCCGACCGCGTCCGTGCGCCCGCCACCTCACCCGGGTGCTGAACGTCAGCCGCTGACGGGCTTGGCCATGTCGGCCTGGATCTCAGCGGCGGTCAAGGCCTTGTTGTAGACCCGGACCTCGTCGATCAGCCCCGCGAACCACTCGTTGTTCCACGAGCTGTTGCCGCCGATGCGCAGGACGCCGGTCGAGGCCCTGATCGCGCCAGTCATCGCCCGCGTCGCCACCTGTACACCGTTGACGTACAGGCGCTGCGTGGTCCCGTCGTAGGTGGCCGCGAGGTGCACCCAGTGTCGATGGTCAGCGCTGTCGGGCCGCTGAAGCCGAGGTCGGCGGTGGTGAAGACGTCGATCGCGGGGCGGCCGCGACCGTCGCCGGCGTACAGGGCGTAGATCAGGCTGCTGGGCTGCTCCTTGAGCATGACCGTGCGCCAGAGCGAGCCGAGCGCGCTCGGGCGCACCCAGGCCTCGAGCGTCATGCCTGTGGTGAAGTCGAGGCTGTTCGCGTCAGCCACCGTGACCCAGTTGCTCGTGCCGTTGAAGCTCAGCGCACCGCCGAACTTGCCCGCGGTGCTGTGCGCGGCGCCGGTGATCGTGCCGGTGTTGTTCTGTCCCGAGGAGTCAGCGGCGGTCGTACCGGTCGTCTCGTCGAAGCCCCATGCACCGACCAGGTTGGCCGAGCCCGCCGGGCTCACCGTCAGGGTCACCGCGATCGTCTTGGGCGAGCCGATCGCTGCCGGCCGTCGTCGCGGTGACCGTCACGGTCGCGGTATACGTCCCGGCCGCCAGACCGGTGATGGTCGGCGTCACCGTGAGCGTCGCGGGCGCCGTGCCGCTGGCGGGCGTCACCGCGAGCCACGCGGCATCGTCAGACGCGGTGACGTCGAGCGTGCCGCCGCCGATGTTCGTGACCGCCGCCGTCTTGGCGGCGGGGCTGGTCCCGCCCTGCGTGGCGGTGAAGGCGAGTGTCGTCGGTGAGACCGACAGCGACGGAGGCGCGGGCGGGTCGACGGTCAGCGTCACCGGGATGGTTCTCGGCGATCCGGTCGCCCCCGTCGCCGTCACCGTGACGTCCGTGGTGTACGTCCCCGCCGCCAGGCCGGTGATCGAGGGGGTCACGGTGATCGTGCCGGTGTTCGTCCCGCTCGCAGGCGACACGCTCAGCCACGTCGCGCTCTCGGACGCGGTCCAGTCCATCGACCCGCCGCCGGTGTTGCTGACCGACAGCGTCTTGGCCGCCGGGCTCGACCCGCCGGCCGTCGCGCTGAACGACAGGTTCGCTGGGGTGACCGACAGCGCGGGCGGCGTCGGCGGATCGACCGTGAAGCGTGACGGGGATCGTCGTCGGCGAGCCGGTCGCCCCCGCCGCGGTCACTGTCACGTCGGTCGTGTAGGTGCCGGCGGTCAGACCCGACGTCGACGGGGTCACCGTGATCGTGCCGGCGTTCGTCCCGCTCGCGGGAGACACGCTCAGCCACGCCGCACCGTCCGACGCCGTCCAGTCCATCGACCCACCGCCCGTGTTGCTGACCGAGAGCGTCTTGGCTGCCGGGCTCGGCGCCGCCCTCCGTCGCGGCGAACGACAGGCTCGCGGGCGTACACCGAGAGCGCCGGCGGTATCGCGGGATCGACCGTCAACGTCACGGGGATCGTCTTCGGCGAGCCGCCGGCGCCGGTGCCGTCACCGTCACGTCGGTCGTGTAGGTGCCGGCGGCCAGGCCGGTGAGCGACGGCGTCACCGTGATCGTGCCGTTGTTGGTCCCGCTCGCGGGAGACACACTCAGCCAGCTCGCGCTTTCCGAGGCCGTCCAGTTCATCGTTCCACCGCCGACGTTGGTCACCGCCAGAGTCTTGGCCGCCGGGCTCGAGCCGCCGGCCGTCGCGCTGAAGGCCAGGCTTGTGGGCGACACCGAGAGCGCGGGCGGCGAGACCGTCCCGCTCTTGAAGACGACGGTGGCCATCGTCCATGGTGTGTTCGAGCCGGTCGAGACGCGCGCCGCCGGGGTGTCGCCGCGCAGCGGCAGCGAATCCTCGACCACGAACTCCATGTCGGGCCGTGGGGAGACGTTGACGCGCTCGGTGTAGGTGGGGTCGGAGGACAGCGTGCGACTGAAGCCGGAGTCGACGTAGAAGCCCATCGCCAAGTCGTTGTCGCCGGTCAGGGCCGGGGTCGGCCCGGACGTGACGAACCCGGCCGCGGTCGCGGTGCCCGTGGCCGTCTTGAGCTGGTCGACCGCCGCCGTCCCGGCCGCCGCCGAGAACCCGGAATACTCCGTCGCGGCGGCGCCGATGTCGGCACTGCCGGTCGCGGTGACGGTGATGGCCGGCTTCGTGCCGCCGCCCGCGGTGATCGGGGCAGTCCAGACGCTGAGCTCGGTGTCCTCGGACGCCTTGACGCTCGCCACCTTGGTGTACGTGTTGCCGGCGGCGTCGTTGACGCTCGCGATCGTCGCGGCGCCGAAGCTCCAAACGCCCGCCATGACGACGATGCGGTTACCGGTCGTGATCGCCGACGCCGGGGTGATCTGCATGCTCGACCCCGTCGAGCTGTTGCCCGACACCTTCTGGACGAACTGCGGCGAGGCGCTCGGGGTCACGGCGCTCGACGGCGCGGATTCGGGCCCGGTGCCGATCGAGTTCGTCGCCGACACGGTGAAGGTGTACGCCGAGCCGTTGTTCAGACCGGTCACCACCGCGGTGGTCGGCGCCGGCGATCCGGTCACGGAGGTCGTAGCCTGCGCGACGCCGAAGAGGTACGGGGTGACGGTGTAGCGGGTGATCGTGCGCCCGCCGTCGGTCGGGGCGGTCCAGCGCACCGTCGCCTGCTGGTTGGACGCGCCCGCAACCAGAGCCGTCGGAGCACCCGGAGCCGTCGGGGCGTTCGGCGTGACCGCATTGGACGCGGCCGAGAGCGGGCTCGCGCCGCTGCCGTTGCCGGCTTGGACCTTGAAGGTGTACGAGGTCGCCGGGTCGAGGTCGCCGACCTTGACCGAGGTCGCCGGCGGGCTGCCCGTCACGGTGACCGAGGGCTGCGCCGTCGAACCGATGAACGGGGTGACGACGTAGCGCGTGGGCGGGCCGCCGGTGGCGGGTGCCGTGAAGTTGACCGTGGCGGAGCCCGGACCGGGCGTCGCCGTGACGTTGCCCACCGCGCCCGGCGGGAGATTGGGGGAGAAGACGACGTCGACCGCGTAATTCTCACCGTCGAAGGTCGCGGACGGGAACGTCGAGGAGCCCGCGTAGGAGTAGACGCCGTTGGCGCCACCGCGGTTGGCGTTGACGGCATGCAGCGGCGGGCTGTCGAGCGAGTTGCCGCCCACGGGGCTGGGTGTGTAGTAGTACTGCGACGAGACCGAGTAGTGTCCGCGAGGCGCGTAGTACGACGCCACGTAGGTCGTCCCGGCGGTGATGTCGACCGGCGTGGTGAAGTTCAGCTGCTGCCATCCCGTGGCGCTCTCGCCGCTGAAGGTCCCGGTGGCGAGGAGCGTCCCGCCTGCGGTCCAGAGGTTGCCGACGTGCGAGCCGGTGTTGGCGGTCGCCTTGTAGAACCGGACCCCGGTGACCTTCCCGTCGAGGTCGGACTTGAAGCGGACCCCCACCTCGACCGCGCTCGGGTCCCCCTGGTCGAGCGACCCACGGGGTCACGTTCGGCCCCGCCATCGTGCACGGGCAGCCGATGTTGACGGTGACGCTCGGCGACGACGACTCGACGTTGCCGGAGTCGTCGACGGCGCGCGTCGTGATGGTCGAGGTCGGCGAGCCGTGGGCGTTCCAGCTGTAGGACCACGAGTTGGTGCCGTTGGCCGGGTGCCACGTCGAGCCGCCGTCGGTGGAGACCTCCACGCCCGCCACCTGGCCGCCGGAGTCGCTCGCGGTGCCCGAGATCGTGACCGTCGACCCGTCGGCGATCGCGGCGCCGGCCGCGGGCTCGAGATCGTCGAGTTGGGCGCGATCGTGTCGGTGGACTGCGAGACCGCCGTGAGGCCGCTCATCAGCGTCGTGGCGGGGACGCCCATGTCGGCGAAGAGGTTCACCGTCGCCTGCTGCATGACCGGATCCGGCGTGGCGCCGCTGGGCGGCCCGTTGTTGTTCCAGGCGTTGGTGTCGTCCAGGCCCCAGGCCCACTGCACCGTGCCGGCTCCGAAGACGAGCGCGCCGCTGGGCGCCTTGTACTCGGTCAGGTGGTGGGTCTGCGTCGTGCCCTGCTTCGTGATGGTGCCGTAGTCGACGAACGACTCGACGCCGCTGACCGTCGTGGACGAGAGCTGGAAGAGGCCGCGCGGGCGGAAGCCGTTGTCGACGTCGAGATCCCACTCGTAGCCCAGCGTCTGGTTGCCGGCTCCGAGCGTCCGGGACTGGCCGGCGCCGAGGCTCGCGACCGCGGTGTTGCGCCACAGCCGCAGGTTCTTGTAGGTCGGAGGGCACCGTGATGTCCGACGAGCCCGAGTTGATGATGAAGAGTTGGCCGGTGAGCGAGTTCTCGGGGAGTCCGCCGTCGCCCACGGCGGCGAAGCGCGGATCGCGCCAGGTGCCCGTCCAGGCCGTGGGATCGGTCGGGGCGTTGAAGTGCGTGTCCTTGTACGTCGTGAGCGTGCGGTACTGCGTGGCGGTGCCGTCGGCGCTGCTGGACTGCCAGCGGGTCTTCCAGAACACCTCGTTGCCGCTGAAGAAGGCCAGGCTGACGCCCGCGTCGCGCGCCGCCTCGACGTTCGCGCGCTCCTGGCCCGACCAGTACTCGTCGTGGCCGCTGGAGATGATGACCTTGTGATTGAGCAGGAGCCCGGCGTTGGCGGAGACGTCGGCCTGGCTCGTGTAGCTGGCGTCGTAGCCGTTGCGCTCGAGGAACCGGATCATCTGGTACTCGGCGTAGAACAGGTACGAACGCCCGTTGTCCTGCGTGATGGTGCCATCGAACGGCCGGTTGTAGGAGACCGAGAACGCGCCCTTGTAGCCGCCCGGGTTGCCCGGCGGGCACGGCGAGCGTGCACGAGTACAGGCTGTTGCCGCCGTACTTGTTGTAGGCCTGCCAGGTTGCGTCGGAGGTCCGCACCAGCATTTCCGAGTGCGCCGCGTCGTCGCGGACCACGAACGGGATCTGGCTCGCACCCCCGTTGTCGTCGCGTATCAGCTTGGCGATGTAGACGCCGGACACCGACGTCGACGGGACCGTCCACGACGCCGACACCCCCCAGTTGCCGCAGTCGATCAGGCCCGTCGCCGCATCGGTCAGGCAGTTGGGCTGCGACTGGGGCAGGGTCGCCGTTGGGCGGACGTTGGACTGCTGCAGGCGCGCGCCGTTGCCCTGGTAGTAGCCCAGCCGGTAAACGTCGATGTGATAGCTCGAGGCGGTCGTCTTGACCTTGAAGCGGATCGTCCCGCCCACGTTCACGCTCATCGACGTGGCGTAGCCCTGGATCGTCGAGTCGCCCGCTCCGGTGACCTGCCAGGCGCTCGGAGCCGAACCCGTCTTCTCGTTCTCGCACGCGACTGGGTTGGCGCAGGCGGCCGTGCCGACGGCGGGGAAGGCCGCGAAAAGGACGATCGTCGCCGCGAGGGCGAGGGTGAGGCGAGAAACCGCCTGCGCGATCATGACGACCGGCTCAAGATCACCGTGCCCGAGCGGCTGCCGAGAAGAACGGTCAACCATGAAGCCGCATGAAGTCCCACCACGACGCACCAACGACGCTCGCGCGTATGCCCTTCCGGGTCCAAGATGGAGAAAAGGACGGTCTTCACTCCTGTGCGAACGCGGTCCGCGCGGGCACACGCCGACCGGGGTGGCGATCAACCTCCGGGCGCGACGAAAGATGATGCTCAGCCGCGGAGGACCGTCCAGCGGCCGGTTCGGCCGACTCGTGTGACGGGTCGGCCGGGGGGCAATGCCGGGGCAGGGCCGGTGTAGTGCCCGGGTCCGCGGAAGACGATCGCGGGCGGCGACCAGTGTGGCCGGCGGCGGGACGAGGCCCAGGTCGCCTGCACCGACGTGAGTGGCACCCGGAGGTCCCATGCGAGCGCGGTCTGCATCAACGGGTTGACGGCGGGATGGCCCACGGCGAGTACCGCTCGCCGTCCGCCGGCGACGCGAACCGCGGCGCGCAGATCGGCCTGCGTCCGCTGCTCGGCGCGCGCGGTGCTCACGAGCGATGCGTTGCTGCGCACGGTCGGGTACGCGGTGAGCAGCACCAGTGCCGCGATCGCGGCGGTGATCGCAGCCTGCACGCTGCGGCGGTGGGCCGAGCCGACCGCGATCGCCAGACCGGCGCCGGCCAGGAGCGCGAGCAGCGCGGCCGGGCCGACGAGGTAGCGGCGCGAGCCCGGATACCCGAGCTGGGCCATGACCGCGACGATCACGACCCAGGAGCACGCCACCGCCGCGATGACGAGCGGTTCGGTCAGACGTCGCCTCACGGAGACGACGACGGCAACGACGGAGAGCGCGATCGCGGGCAGGACGAGCGCCTCCGTGAGGCGACGCAGCACCCCGGCAGCGTCGGTGGGCGGGCTCGGCGTGACGAACGCGTGGACCGTCGGCGCCACGAGCGCACAGCCTCCGCACGTCGTGCCGGTGCGAGCGACGTGGATCAGGTGACCGGCCGACGTTCCACCGCCGGCCCAGTTCATGCCGAGCCAGACGACGGGAGGCAGGACGACGGCGGCGAGCAGCGTCCAGTCGAGCCTGCGATCACGGATCGTGATCGCGATCGCGAGGGCGAGGACGATCGGCCAGAGCTCGGGACGGATCAGCCCGCCCACGCCGAGCAGCACGATCGCGGCACGCGGTGCACCGGCCAGATAGCGACCGGCGGCGAGCAGCACGAGCAGCACGAGCAGCGGCTCCGCGGAGCCGTAGACGGCGGTGCGAAACACGTCGGGTCCGACCGCGATCAGGACGGCGACGGCCAACCCGGCGAGGGTGCCGCCGAGCCGCGAGCCCGCGCGATATGCGACCAGGAGGGACAGCAGTGCGCAGACCCGCATCGCGCCAAGCCAGGCCATAGGCGCCAGATCACCGAAAGGCGTGAGCGGTGCGGCAGCGATCACCGGCAGTGCCTTGAACGCCGGGCCACCCGTCGTGCTCAGGGTCCCATGCACGAGTTCCCGCGCCCACACCATCCACGACCATGCGTCGTAGCCGAGCGGGCGGGCGACGAGCAGCGACCCAGCGCCGAGCACCAGCGCCGCGGCGGCGAGCGGCCGGCCCGGCACGTCGAATCGCCGCGCGCCGGGAACGACCAGTACGCCAGAGCCGGTGGGAGAGCTCACGGAGATCCGTCAACCGTGACCCCCGCTCCGGAAAAAGGCGGTTAAGGAGGTCTTTGAAAGACCTACCCGGGCCTACGGGATCCGCGGCAGGCGCAGGCCCACGGCGGCCCAGGACGGAAGCCGGCTCAGCCGCGTGACGCGCCGAGGCCCATGTGGTCGGCGACCTCGGCGTGCGCGCGTTCGACCGGGTCGGGGTAGGCGGCGCGCACGGCGCTGTCGAGGCGGGCGAGCTGATCGTCCAGCGCGGGGCGGCACACGGCCGGGGACGTCTCGATGAGGGTGAGGAGCAGAGAACGCAGGCGACGGGCGATCTGCGGGGTGTCGGCGCCGTAGTGGCGAATCTCGGTGAGGGAGAGGTCCAGCAGATCGACCCAGCTCGGTGTCGGGTAGACGAGCCGCAGCCGGCCGCCGGCGTCCGCGATGCGCCCCCGCTGGAGGTCGCGGTCGGCTAGCGCGGCGAGCAGCGTCTCCAGACCGTCGACCGCCTGCACCGCGGTGGTCGGATCGTTGACGGCCGGGGACAGCGCGCGGAGCGCCGTGTCGACGATCGCGCGCACCGCGAACGCGGGGT
This sequence comes from uncultured Solirubrobacteraceae bacterium, assembly GCA_963781935.1. Lineage (GTDB taxonomy): Bacteria > Actinomycetota > Thermoleophilia > Solirubrobacterales > Solirubrobacteraceae > F1-60-MAGs163. Next base: position 85,083 of record CAWAHX010000001.1, on the reverse strand, counting down.
CCTGGGCGATGGTGCGCTCGTCCTCCAGGATCGCGGAGCGCCGAAGCTCGCGGGCATCGACTGCCGACGCGTTGCCGCGGATGAGGAAGGCGGGCGCGCCGGGCGGCAGGTACCCGCCCACGCTGACCGCGACCTCGACGACCACGTCCGCGGCGGCGGCGGCGCGCACGAGCCGCCCCCGGTCGAGCGCCGCAAGGACGGCGGGAGGGCCCTCGTGGCACACGACGGCGTCAATGGGTGTCTGGGGAACGTCGAGCGACGGGGTGCGCCCACGCTCGAACGGGTACACCTCGCGGATCGCCTCCAGGCCCTGCTCGACGATCTGCGCGATCACGCGGCGCGGGCGCAGGAGATCGAGCAGCCTGCTGACGAGCAGGAAGAACACCAGCACCGCGGCGATCAGCAGTGCGAGGTTCAGGGCCACGGTGATGCTCGGCACGACCTTCGAGCCGTCCCGGCCCAGGACGCGCAACGACACGAGCGCGTAGATCGCCGGCGCGATGAAGATTCCGAGCGAGTGCTTCACGACCGGATCTCGCCGGAACCGCGAGACGAGCCTCGGGGTGTACTGGCTGGCCCCGAACTGCACGACGACCACGGCGATCGACACGACCAGGCCGGTGAAGGCGATCATGCCCCCGGCGACGGCCGAAAGGATCGTGCGCGCCGTGTCGACGTCGATCCGCAGCCCGAGCGAGTCACGTGATCCCTCCAGCTGGGGCACCGCCTCGGCCAGCACGAGGGCGAACAAGATGTAGAGACTCGGGACGACGACGAGGCTCCGCGACAGCCACTCCCCGACCACGAAGCGCATGCGCCAGGAATTCGAGCGCTCACTCGCCGACAGCGACTCGAGCGGCGCGACGTCGGCCCTGCTCATCGGGCTGCCTGTCCTCGTGGCATGGTCGCAAGCCTGAACACGACCCCGGACGCGACCCTTGCGTCGGGCCCTACGGCGGGAGTACGGTGCGCCTGACCCTTGGCTCGTCGAGCGAGGAGGTGTGTCACATGGCCTTGGGAGTGCCGCGGTGACACGCGCGATCCGCATCGCGCTGATCGCCGGAGCGCTGGCGCTGGTGGGCGTCGCGCCGGCGTCGGCCGAGAGCATCGTGTTCATCCGTGACGCGAACGTCTGGCTGGCGAACGCCGACGCCACCGGCCAGTATCAGGTGACGCTCGACGGCACGACGGCGTCCCCGTACGAGTCACCGTCGCAGGCCGACGACGGGACGATCCTCGCCGTCCGCGAAGTGCCCGGCGGCCGCCGGGAGCTGTTCCGCATGCGTCAGAACGGCGAGCTCCTCAATGCGCCCGCCAAGACCCCCGCCCCGGGAACCGGTGCGATCGACGCCCAGATCTCACCCGACGGGAAGATCGCGGCGTACTGGTTCATCACGCTCGTCAACGACCCGTTCTGCGCCTTCTGCACGAACATCGCGAGCCGGGCGCTCTACAGCTACTCCGACCGGTTCACCAACTACGACGACATCCGCGGGCCGCAGACCGGCACCGAACCGTCCTGGATCGACAACGACACCGTGCTGCTCTCCAACGGGAACGCCACCCAGTGGTACCACGATCTCGGGACCGTCGAGGCCAAGCAATGGTGGGCCGACTCCGACAACAACGGCGGTGGGAGCATCGTCAACCTCGGCGACAGCGAGGCGACGCGCACCGGCGATCGCATCGCCGTCGTGCGCGGGCGACAGCGAGGAGACGATCCGGCTGTACGCGTCCAACGGGCCCCCGCCGGCGATTCCGACGATGGGATGCGGCTTCGGCAATGCCGACCGGTGGCCGCTTCCATGGCCCGACGTGGTCGGGGGATGGGTCGACGCTCGCCTGGGCGGAGGCCGACGGCGTCTGGTTCGCGGGCATCGCGAGCGTCACGAACTGCGCGAGCAACCCGAGCCCCGTGCTGAAGATCCCGGGAGCATCGGCTCCGGACTTCGGCCCTGCCGCCGTCAACCCCGGCGCCAGGCCCGCCTGCGGGAACCCGGGGAACCCGGCCGCATGTCCGCAGACCCAGCCGAAGTGCGGCGATCCGGGAGCGGCCGCGTGCCCGAAACCGCCGTGCGGGACCGCAGGCGCCGCCGCGTGCCCGCCCTGCGGCACGGCCGGCGCAGCGTCATGCCTCACCCCGACGCAGATCCGCAGCCGGCTGACCTCGTTCCTCACGACCTCGGCCGGGAGCCTCAAGCGGCTGAAGGTCCGCGGCCTTCTGCGCCGCAGACACCTGCTGCTGACGTTCTCCGCCCCCGGCGCCGGCGTGATCTCCGTCCGGCTCACGAACGGCGCGACGCTCGCCACCGGGCGCAAGCGCGTCACCCGGTCCGGGAAGGCCGGCGTGGACCTCGTGTTCACGAAGCGGGGCATCCGCGCGCTGCGCCGTGGCCACCTGCGCGCGACGCTGGTCGCCGGCTTCACCCCCGCCGGCGGGGCCAAGGTCAGCGTCAGCCGTCGCGTCCTCGCATCCTGACCCTCGAGTCAGGTATATCTACGAGCCGGGCGCTGCGGCGCGGGGAACGGCGATTGTCATCGGGGGAGTGCGGTGGACGAGGCGGTGGGGATTTCCGCAGTGCCATCGACGGTCGAGAGCGGACTGGAGGCGCGGCATCGCCGCGCCGTCACGCCGACGTCGGTCCTGTTGGTCGCCTCGATGGGCGTCTTCATGGCGTTCATCGACGCGACGATCGTCAACGTCGCGTTCCCGGACATCCGGCTGTCCTTCCCGACGGCGACGCTCGGCTCACTCTCCTGGGTGCTGAACGCCTACAACGTGGTGTTCGCCGCGTTCCTCGTACCGGCGGGACGCTTCTCGGATCTGCTCGGGCGCCGCCGCGTCTTCACCACCGGCGTCGCGACCTTCACCTTCGCGTCCGTCCTGTGCGCCGCCGCCCCCTCGCTGGACTTCCTGATCGCCGCGCGCGTTCTCCAGGCGCTCGGTGCGGCGGCGATGGTGCCGGCGTCGCTCGCTCTCGTCCTGCAGGCATTCGGGCCGGCACGGCGCGCCCACGCCGTTGCGCTGTGGGGCGCGATCGCCGCGATCGCCGCGGGCCTCGGCCCCGCAGTCGGCGGCATGCTCGTGGAGCTGCAGAGCTGGCGGCTGACGTTCCTCGTCAACCTGCCGATCGGACTGGCTCGCCATCTACCTCGCCGGCCGCCGGCTCGTCGAGAGCCGCGCTCCCGGCCGCCGGACGATGCCCGACATCGCCGGCGCCGGCCTCTTCGCGCTCGCCATCGCGCTGCTCACCTTCGCCATCGTCGAGGGTCCTGACCAGGGATGGACGAGCGCGATCGTGCTCGTGCCCGCGGCCGCGTCCGTGCTTGTCGGCGTGCTGTTCTGGCGGCGCTGCACGTGGCACCCATCGCCGGTGTTCGACCTCGACCTCGTGCGCATCCGGTCATTCACCGCGGCGAACACTCTCAGCCTGCTCGTCGGGGCCGGCTACTTCGCCTACCTGCTGTGCAACGTCCTCTTCCTGACGGCCGTCTGGGGGTACTCCGAGCTCGACGCCGGCCTCGCGCTGACGCCGGCGCCGTTCGTCGCCGCAGCCGTCGCACGTCCGCTCGGGCGGCTGATCGACCGTGTCGGGTATGCGGGGGTGGCGATCCCCGGAGCGTTCGTCTGGACGTCGGGCGTGGTGCTCCTGCTGACCGTCGTGGGTCCGACTCCCGACTTCGTCGGCCAGTGGCTTCCGATCATGGTGGTGCTCGGCGTCGGCGCGGGAGCAACCCTCCCGACGCTCGGCGCCGCCTCGGTCGCCGCTGCCCCCGGAGAGCGGTTCGCGACCGCGACCGCACTGAACTCCGTCGCGCGCCAGGTCGGCGCGGTGCTCGGCGTCGCGCTGCTCGTCGCAGTCGTCGGGACGCCCAACCCGCAGAACCCGCAGGCCGTGCTCGACGCGTTCGACAACGGCTGGACCTTTGCCGCGTGCTGCCTGGGCGCAGCGGCCATCCTCGGCTGGACGATGGGACACATCCAGACGCCGTCCGAGGCGAGCGCCGCCGCGGCTCGTGCTGAGGCCGAGCGCCTGGCGGCGCTGCCGGCCCTGCCGGATGTCCCCGCGCCCGCGCGGCCGGATGCCCTGGCGCGGCCCGCCGCACCCGTGCCGCTGACGCCGGCCGAGACGCTCGCCGAGGTTTCGATCTTCAGCGAGCTGGATCCGGGGCTGCTCGGCGAGATCGCCGACCGCGCCCAGGTCGTCCACGTCCCGGGCGGCACGCATCTGTTCCGTGCCGGTGAACCCGCCGACGCCCTCTACGTCGTGCTGGGAGGACGCTGCGAGGTCGTCGACGCCGATGACGAGCACATCCGCACGCTGAGCCGCGGCGCAGTGCTGGGCGAGCTCGGGCTGCTGACGGGCGGGACGCGCTCGGCGTCGATCCGCGCCCGCCGCGACAGCGAGCTGCTGAAGCTCGGGCGCGAGGAGTTCGAGCGGCTGCTGCGCGAGCAGCCCGCCTTCGCGGTCGGGCTCACGCGCGAGCTCGGGGCACAGCTCCAGGCCAGCCGCCCGCGGACCGTCCCCGCCCGCGGGGGCGACACGTCCATCGCGCTCGTCCCGCTGGGTCCCGACGTCCGGCTCGATGCGATCGCCGGAGGGCTGGCCGACGCGATCGGCGGCTGGGAGCACCTGGCGCGCCTGGACGCCCCGTCCGCCGACGCCCCGCCGTTGACGCTCGCGCAGCTTGATGACGTCGAACGCCGCCACGATCGCGTGCTGCTCGTCTCGCACGCCCTCAGCGGCCCGCGCACGCCCGACGCCTGGGCGGAGTTCTGCCTGCGCCAGGCCGACCGCATCGTCGGCGTCGCCGGTGACGTCCCGCCTCCCGAATGGCTGCGCCACCACCCCGCGCTGCTGGGCTGCGACCTGATCCTCACCGGAGACGCCGCCAACGCGCCGGAGTGGCTCGCGGAGCTTCGGCCTGCGGCCACGCACCTGGTGCGCGAAGCGCGTGTGGAGGCGGACGTGCGCCGCGTGGCGCGGCGGCTGACCGGGCGCTCGGTCGGCGTCGTGCTGTCCGGAGGCGGTGCGCGCGCGTTCGCGCACATCGGCGTCCTCGAGGAGCTGCTTGCCGCCGGGATCGAGATCGACCGCGTCGGTGGCACGAGCATGGGCGCGTTCATCGGCGCGCTGTTCGCCCAGGAGCTCGACCTCGAGGAGATCGACGCCCGCTGCTACGACGAATGGGTCCGGCGAAACCCGCTCAGCGACTATCGCGTCCCGCGCGTCTCCGTCATCCGCGGCGACAAGGCCAAGCGCATGTTCGCGCGCAACCTCCCGGGGTCGATCGAGCTGCTTCCGCGCGACTTCTTCTGCGTCTCGGCGGACCTGATCGGCGGCGAGCAGGTCGTGCACCGGCATGGGTCGCTGGCCTATGCGGTGAGCGCGAGCATGTGCCTCCCCGGACTCGCCCCGCCCGTCGCCGACGGCGCGCGCTACCTCATCGACGGCGGCGCCCTCAACAACCTGCCCGTCGACCAGATGGCGCTGAGCGCCGAGGGACCGGTGATCGCCGTCGACGTGACGGCGCGCGCGGAGCCCGCCGGCCACAACGGGACCGTCGCGTCCAGCAGACGCCCGCGCGAGGACTGGCCGTGGGACGACGACGCTCCGATGCCGACGATCGGCGAGACCATCACGCGGCTGGTGCTGCTGGGGAGCATCGACACCGCGGACGCCGCGCGGCGCCACGCCGACCTCGTCGTGCTGCCCGAGGACGACGGCGTCGGCCTGCTCGAGTTCCACATGCTCGACGCGATGCGCGCGGCCGGGAGCCGGGCGGCACGGCGCGCGCTTGTGGACGCGCCGCCGTCCCTGTTCACCTCGTGAGCGCCGTCACCGGCTCGCTCGCGCCGTAGAGCTCGACGACCTGGACCCAGATGCGCTCCGCGGCCTGCTGCTGGCGCTCTCGCGCGGCGCCCGGCTCGGCGGCGTGCGCCAGCGCGGGGCCGAAGCGCACGGTGACACGCGGCAGCTTCAGGAATCCGAGCTTGTGCAGGCTCGTGGCGGGATGGATCGCCACGGGCACGACCGCCGCGCCGTTGTGCAGCGCCAGGCCCCCGACCCCTGGACGCGGGCGCTCGGAGATCTCGCCGTCCTTGCAGACGCCGCCCTCCGGGTAGATGACGACGAGGCCGCCTCGGGCGAGGATGACGGCCGACGTCTCCAGCGCGTCAGCGTCCGCCGCCCCGCGCCGCACCGGGAACGAACCGAGACGCTGCATGAGGTTCCCGACGATGCGGTTCGGGAAGAACTCGGCGGCGGTCATGTAGTTGATCTCGCGGCGCACGAAGATCCCGAGGAAGAAGTGGTCCCAGTAGGACCCGTGGTTCGCGGCCAGGATGACCGGCCCATCGGGGATGTTCTCGGCGCCTTCGACGCGTGGGCGGAACGGCGCGAGCAGCACACGCATGGCGCGGCGCATGTTGCGCTGCGCGAGGCCCGGAGCCGCGCGGCGCGTGGCCAGGTGGTAGGGCAGGAGCTCGGCGCGGAGGTCGTCGGAGGTGATGCGGCAGGCTACTTCGGCCGCGCGGGACGGGGCAAGCGAGATCGATCTGACCCCGGCTAAGATCGGCCGAGCACGCTCTGCTCCTCGCAATGGTCGACATCCGTGAGATCGATCCCCTCCACGCGGATGCCCGGCGCTGCCTTCACGCGTACTTCGCGGAGCTCGACCGGCGGTCGGACACGGGATTCGACCCCGAGACGGGCATCTCCGCCGAGCCGCACGAGCTGACGCCGCCGGCCGGCTGCTTCCTCGTGGCGTACCTGAGCGGCGACGCGGTCGCGTGCGGCGCCGTCAAGCATCACGCGGGCGAGCCATCGGAGATCAAGCGCATGTGGGTCTCCGAAGCCGCCCGCGGCCACGGCATCGGCCGGCGCATCCTCGAAGAGCTCGAGGCGCGAGCCGCGGCCGGCGGGGCACCGGCGGCGCGGCTCGAGACCAACGGCGCACTGACCGAGGCGATCGCGCTGTACCGCTCGGCCGGGTACGAGGAGGTGCCCGCGTTCAACAGCGAGCCGTTCGCCCACCACTGGTTCGAGAAGCGGCTGACGTGACCGAGCATGCCGCCGGCAACGCGATGACGGAAGCGGGCGAGATCGCCCGCTTCCGTGACCGCTGCAGCGAGCTGATGGGCGCGCTGCTCGACGAGCTGGCGCGCGCTCCCGAGGTGCCGCGAACCTTCCCGCAGGTCGAGGACGCGCTCGGCTGGCCTCGGCGGCGCATCGCGTCCGTCCTCGGCGGCGTCTCCCATATGCGCCACGCCGAGTTCGGCGGACGCCGGCCGTACCACTTCCTCGGCGAGCGCGATTCGGCCTCCGGGCGCTGGGAGATCTGGATGGACGCCGTCCAGGCACGAGCGTTGCGGGACGCCGGTCATGACTGACGGGCCTCCCCTGCTCACCGATCCAGCCTTCTGTGGTTGACGGTCGTCGAACCTAGCGCGGACCGCCGGCGAGGCGAAGGTCAGGGCTCGAGCATGTGCTGCGCCGTGAGCTCGGCCAGTGCCATGAGCGTGATCATCGGGTTGACTCCGGGAGCGGTCGGAAGCGCCGATGCGTCACCGACCCAGACGCCGGGGACGTCGATGGAGCTGCCCGCGGCCGTCGGCGACCGACGTCTGCGGATCGGCGCCCATCCGGCATGAGCTCATCTGGTGGGCGGTGTACGCCGTGTACTCCTCCGGCGGCACGCCGCGCAGCTCATCGAGGTAGGCGTCGAAGTCCTCCCCCGCCCGCCAGCGACGCGGCGTGAAGTGGAAGGTCGAGATCTCCTGCGCGCCGGCGGCGTGGTGCATGCGTGCCACCTCGACGTGCGCGCGGGCGGCGACCCGCCGGTCGACCGCGTCACTGAGCGACCACTGAACGACCGCCTCGCCGTCGTCGCCGAGGACGACGCGGCCGGTGCCATGGTCGTGTGAGACGCCGTGCCAGGTCGCCATGTACGGCAGCTTCAGCAGCTCGGCGCGGTGGCTGCGGCCGTCGGTGAACGGCATCGCGCCGCTCCACAGCGCCGGACTCAGCGTCAGGCTCTCGATCAGGAACCCGGCGTCGTCCTCGCAGTGGTTCAGGTCGAACGACACGGCGGACTGGATCTGCCCGCTCCATGACTCGACCGGCTCGTCGTAGACGCCGTTGACGATCCACGCCGGGTGCAGCTGCAGATGCCTGCCGACCGCCGGGCCGCCGAGGCCCGAGCGCAGCAGGATCGCGGGCGACTCCATCGCGCCGGCGGCCAGGACCACGGCCTGTGCCCGGACCTCGACGCGCGTCGGCTCGCCGTCCGCCCGCTCGACGATCGCATCGACGCCGGCCACGCGCCCGTCACCGGTGACGACGCGGTCGACGCGGCAGTTCACGAGGAATCGCGCGCCCGCAGCGGCCGCGTCCTCGAGGTAGGTCTTGAGCGTCGACTGCTTGCAGCCCTGCTGGCACGCGTTGTTGCAGTAGCCGCAGAAGCGCGGGTCGTCGTCGAGCGAGGCATTGCGCGCAATCCGCTCGTGGGCGTAGCCGAGATCCGACAGTGCGCCGACCATCCGCTCGGTGTTGCGGTTGTAGTGCGTCGCCTCGGTGTTGACGTTCAGGCGCTCCCACACCCGGTCGGTCGCCTCGTCGAATGCCGCGCCGGCGACGCCCTCGACCCCCATGGCGGCCCAGGCGTCGCGCACCTCGGGCGGAGTGCGCAGGCAGACCATCGAGTTGACGACCGTCCCGCCACCGAGCGTCGAACCGGCGAGCAGGCCCATCTCGCCGTGCTCGGACCACATGATCCCGCCGCGCAGGTAGAGGTCGGCGGCCGAGGCCTCGGTCTGGCGGAAGTCCGCCTCGTTGCGGTAGCCGCCGCGCTCGAGCACCAGCACGGAGCGCCCGGCCTGGGCGAGGCGCGCGGCGATCACGGAGCCCCCGGCGCCCGACCCGACGACGCAGACGTCCGCCTCGAGCACGGCATGCGCGCCGGCCACGTGCTCGAGCGGGATGGTCTTCGGCGCCTGCTCCGCAGAGGGGGGCGCCGACAGCGGCCCCGGAAAGCCGATCGCCTCCCAGACCGGGTTGCGGTCGTGCTCGTCGACGGCGGCGACGAGCGTGCCGAAGACCATGACCTTGAGCTGCTTGACCGCCAGCCGGCCCTCCGGCAGTTCCCGCGCGAGCTCGTGCAGCCGCGCGGTGCGCTGCTCCAGCGACTGCTCGGCGAACCCTGTCGCAGCGACCTCGTCGAGCAGCGCGAGCACCGCCGCGCGCGTGTGGGGCGCGAGCTCGGGGACGAGCGGTGCGATGTCCGCCGGGATGCCGCGCTGCACGGCTCCGCGGCGCATCAGATCCCCGACCGCACCGTCGTCGGCGGCGTCGAGCGCGGGGAGCAGCGTGTCGCAGGCGGCCTCGAGGGCGGCGAGCCGGGAGGGAGAGAGGGAGGTCACGCGGACATGCTCGGCTGTCGGCGCTGACGCGGTGCGTGAGCAGCCCGTGCGCGCCTGTCAGAACTCCAGCGGCGGCTCTGGGCGATTCCCCAGTGCCCTCCCAGCGTGCTCTCAGCGTCCGGTCCGCACCCTCACGGACATGTATTCACGAAAGCGCATCTCACTCATCGCCGTCTCCGGGATCGCCGCCCTCGGCGTCGCCGGATGCGGCGCCGCGACCAGCTCAACCTCCAAGCAGGTCGCCGGCCCCGCCCAGGCGGCCACGCCCGCACAAGGTGCGCCTGCCCCGCAGAACGGTGGCCAGGCCGGACCCGGTGGCCCGTCGGCGACCGACCTGACGGCGCTCGCCGCGAAGCTCGGCGTCACGACCGCGAAGCTCCAGGCGGCGATGCAGGCGAACAGGCCGACGGCCGGGCAGCCGCCCGAGCGGCGATCCGGATGCGGCGCTCGCCAAGGCGCTCGGGATCTCCGCGGCGAAGGTCCGCTCCGCCTTCCAGGCGCTGCGCCCCAGCGGCGGCCCGGCGCAGGGCGGTGCCCCGCCGGCACAGGGCTCACAGGGGACCGGCACGGCGGACTCGGGCCAGACGGCTCAGGTGGCACCGATGGCGAGCGGGACCTCGTAGGCGCCCCGCGGGACGTGAGACGATCAGAACGCGCCGAAGGCGCGTTCTGTCCTGCCAGGGGGCGTTCCCGGAGACCACGGGGCGTTCCCGGAGACCAGGGGGCGTTACCGTGAGCGGATGTCCACCCACGCCGCCGCCCACCGCCGCAGCCTCGACGACCCGGACGGCTTCTGGGGCGAGGCGGCCGCCGCGATCGACTGGATCACGCCGCCCGCGCGCGTCCTCGACGGCGACGCGGCGCCGCTCTACCGCTGGTTCACCGGCGGTGAGCTCAACACGTGCCACAACGCGCTCGACCGTCACGCCGACGGCGGGCGCGCCGACCAGCCGGCGCTGATCTACGACAGCCCGGTCACGGACACCGTGAAGGTCTTCACCTACGGCGAGCTGCGCGACCAGGTCGCCCGCCTGGCCGGGCGCGCTGCGCAACCTCGGCGTGCACCACGGCGACCGCGTCGTCATCTACATGCCGATGGTTCCCGAGGCCGTGATGGCGATGCTCGCCTGCGCGCGGCTCGGCGCGATCCACTCGGTCGTCTTCGGCGGCTTCGCGCCGCACGAGCTCGCGCTGCGGATCGACGACGCGCGGCCGCGGGTCGTGCTGTCCGCCTCGTGCGGGATCGAGGGCGCGAAGGTCCTGCCCTACAAGCCGCTGCTCGACCGCGCGCTCGAGCTCGCCGAGTACCAGCCGACGCACACGGTGATCCTCCAGCGCCCCCAGGTCGAGGCCGCGATGCTCGCGGGGCGCGACCACGACTGGGAGACGCTCGTCGCCGGTGCGCCGCGACGCATCGTGCGTCACCGGTCGCCGCCACCGATCCGCTCTACGTCCTCTACACGTCGGGCACGACCGGGCGGCCGAAGGGCGTCGTGCGCGACAACGGCGGCCATGCGGTCGCGCTGCGCTGGTCGATGGACGCGATCTACGACACCGGCCCCGGCGAGGTGTTCTGGGCCGCCTCCGACGTCGGCTGGGTCGTCGGCCACTCCTACATCGTCTACGCCCCGCTCCTGGCCGGCGCGACGACCGTGCTCTACGAGGGCAAGCCGGTCGGCACGCCCGATCCCGGCGCGTTCTGGCGCGTCATCGCGCAGCACCGCGTGAAGACCCTCTTCACCGCGCCGACGGCGTTCCGCGCGATCCGCAAGGAGGATCCGGAGGCCGAGCACCTGCGAGCGCCACGACATCTCCTCGCTCTCCAGCCTGTTCCTCGCCGGCGAGCGGCTCGACCCCGACACCTACCACTGGGCCAAGCGCCTGCTCGGCGAGCGCCCCGTCGTGGACCACTGGTGGCAGACCGAGACGGGCTGGCCGGTCGCCGCGAACTGCCTCGGGCTCGAGCGGCTGCCCGAGAAGCCGGGCTCGCCGACGAAGCCCGTGCCGGGCTACGACGTGCGCGTGGTCGACGTCGACGGCGAGGATCAGCCGGCCGGGCACCGAGGGCACGATCGTCATGCGCCTCCCGCTGCCGCCGGGGACGCTGCCGACCCTCTGGAACGACGACGAGCGCTTCGTCTCGCTCGTACCTCAGCCACCTCGACGGTCACTACCTCACGGGCGACGGCGGGCGCTTCGACGAGGACGGCTACCTCTACGTCATGGGACGCATCGACGACGTGATCAACGTCGCCGGCCACCGGCTCTCCACCGGCGAGATGGAGGAGATCGTCGCGACGCACCCCGACGTCGCCGAGTGCGTCGTGATCGGCGTCCCCGACCAGCTCCGAGGGCAGCTTCCGTTCGGGCTCGTCGTGCTGCAGGACGGCACGATCCGCAATCCCGAGGCAGCTCGAGGGGGAGCTCATCGCGCTCGTGCGGCAGGAGATCGGCGCGGTCGCATGCTTCCGCAGCGCGAAGATCGTCGCGCGCCTGCCGAAGACGCGCTCGGGCAAGATCCTGCGCAAGACGCTGCGCGAGCTCGCCGAGGGCAAGGAGCCGCAGGTGCCCTCGACGATCGAGGATCCCGCCGTGCTCGACGAGCTCGCCCCGCTGCTGCGCGGGTGAGCGACACCGGGCGGCCCGCTACGGTCAACCCCGTGGACGTCGTCATCGCAGGAGCACATGGTCAGATCGGTCGCCGGCTGGCACGCCTGCTCGCCGCCCGCGGCGACCGCGTTCGCGGCCTGATCCGCGACCCCGGCCAGGCGGACGACCTGCGCGCGGACGGCGCCGAGCCCGTCGTGTGCGACCTCGAGCACGCCCTGGCCGCTGAGGTGACCGCGGCGCTCGAAGGTGCCGACGCGGTGGTGTTCGCCGCGGGCGCCGGGCCGGGCAGCGGCGCCGCGCGCAAGCTCTCCATGGACCGTGACGGCGCCGTGAAGCTGCTCGAGGCGGCGAGCGCCGCCGGCGTCCGGCGCTACGTGATGGTCAGCGCCGTCGGTGCGGAGAGCCCGCCCGAGGGTGACGACGTGTTCAGCGTCTACCTGCAGGCGAAGGCCGCGGCCGACCGTGCTCTGATCGACGGCGACCTGCCCTGGACGATCATCCGGCCCGGTCGCCTGACCGACGAGCCGGGAAGCGGGCACGTCCGGCTGCAGGCCGAGCCGTTCCGCGGCGAGGTGACGCGTGATGACGTGGCAGCCGTCGTCGCCGCGGTGCTCCCCGAGCCGCGCGCCGTGCAGCGGACGCTGTACGTCAACGCCGGCCCGGATGAGATCCCGGCCGCGCTCGCCGCCGCCCTCGCCTGAGCCCAGCGGCTGACGCCCCCGGCCTGCACGGCGACGCCGTCCGCGCCTCCTGTCGATCCCACAACGCGATCGGCTCCGGCGCCGACGCCCGCCCGCCGCGAGCTGTTGACTCGTCCGAGCAGGGTCCGAACCCGAACGTGGAGGGCGATGTGAGCAGCGTTGCAGGCAGGCTCGAGGGCAAGGTCGCCGTGGTGACCGGCGCGAGCACCGGTATCGGCAGGGCGATCTTTGAGATGTTCGGCCAGGCCGGCGCGAAGGTCGTCGGTGCATCGCGCACCCAGTCCAAGCTCGACGAGGCGCTGGCCTCCGTCCATGGCGCGGGCGGCACGGGCATCGTCGTCGCCGGCGATCTCTCCAAGGACGAGGACTGCGGACGGGTCATCGACGCCGCGGTCGCCGAGTACGGCGGGATCGACATCCTCGTCAACAACGCGGGCGTCGGCTACTCGTACAAGGAGATCCGCCCGCTCTCGATGGAGCCGCTCGTCGACACGCCGCTGGAGGAGTGGGACCACGTCCTCGCCATCAACCTGAACTCCGTGGCCTACATGGCGCGCCGCGTGATCCCGGTGATGCGCGAGCGCGGCGGCGGTTCGATCGTGAACGTCGCGAGCATCTGGGGCCTCACCGGCGCCGTCGACGCGCACGCCTACACGACGGCGAAGGGCGCGATCGTGAACCTCTCACGCTCGCTTGCGGTCGCGCACGGCCAGGAGGGCATCCGCTGCAACGCGCTGTGCCCCGGGTTCATCGACACGCCGATGATCGCCCCGGTCGTCGATGCGCTGAACGATCCCGACTACGCGCCGACGTGGAACCCGATGGGCCGGACCGGAACGCCCGAGGAGATCGCCTACGGTGCGCTCTTCCTGGCTTCCGACGAGGCCAGCTACGCGAATGGCGCGGTGATCGTCATCGACGGCGGGACGACGGCCGTCTGGTAGATCACGCCGGCGGGGGCCAGTCCACGAGCGGCCTGCCGATCTCCCAGTGATGCCCGAACGGGTCCTCGATCCGTCCCAGCAGCCACCCGTGCTCCTCGGCGACCGGACGGACCTCCGCGGCGCCGAGGCTCACGGCGCGTGCGAGGACGGCGGCCGGGTCGTCGACGACCAGCAGCATCCGCACACTCCCTCCGCCCAGCGACTCGGGGCTGAAGTTCGCGTTGGCCGGCGACTCGTCGGCGACCCAGAACGTCGCGTCCCCGACCGCGAGCTGGGAAACGACCTCCGGATGCTCGTCCGTCCCGGCCACCCGGTACACCTCGACGGCTCCGAATGCCTCGACATAGAACGCGACGGCCTCCCGTCCGCGTCGCACCGAAAGCTGGGCTGAGACGCTCGTCCGCATGAGCGCAATCTAGTGTTCGTATGCGCGCGCGTCCTGGTTGGAGGTTGCACAAGCGCGCGGCCCCACCCGCGCATCGGGCCTCGGGGGCGCGGGTAGCGTCGACACCCTCCACCCCATCACCCGAGGAGCGACGCATGTACAAGCTGTTCGCCTACTGGTCTGCGCCCAAGCCCGAGGATGTCGACGCATTCGAGGAGTACTACCTGGGAACGCACGTCCCGCGGGCCTCCGCCGTGCCCCTGCTCGAGCGGATCGTGACGACCCGGACCGCTGACGGCTTCGAGGGCGGCGAGACGCCGCACTACCGCGTCGCCGAGATGGTCTTCGCGGACCCCGAGGCGATGGCGAAGAGCGCGGAGTCCCCCGAGTGGGCCGAGATGCGCCAGTGCTCGGGCGACATCATCGAGCGCTTCGGCGTCTCGCTCACGGTCGAGATGGGCGAAGAGGTCACGGACACGCCCGGGAACGCCTGATGGCGATCCTCGTGACCGGCGGCTCCAGCGGCCTGGGCCGCGGGGTCGCCGAGCGCTTCGCCCGCGATGGCGTCGACGTCTTCATCAACTACCACGCCGACGACGAGGCCGCCGGTGAGGCCGCGGCGGCCGTCGAGGCCGCCGGCGGCGGCCGCACGTCGTCAAGGTCGACGTCGGGACGATCGACGGCTGCCGCGAGCTGATCGCGGCCGTCGGCGAGCAGACCGATCACCTCGATCAGATCGTCCACGCGGCCGCGCTGACGGCGAGCGGGCCGCTGCTCGAGGCCGACCCGGAGGCGCTCAACGGCGCGGTCGCCGTGAACGGCCTCGCGCTGATCCACCTGACGCGCGAGGCGCTGCCGCTGCTCGGGAGGGGAAGCACGATCTTCTTCCTCACGAGCCGCGGCGCACGGCTCGTGATCCCCAACTACGGCTCGCTGGGCATCTCCAAGGCGCTCGCCGAGCACATCGTGCGCTACCTGGCCGTCGAGCTGCGCCCCGCGCGGGATCCGCGTGAACAACGTCTCCCCGGGCGCCGTCGACACGAAGGCGTTCCGGTCGATGTTCCCCGACACCCATGCCGAGCGCCTCGCGGCGGCGGCGAAGGCGAACCCCTCCGGACGCAGCATCGAGATCTCCGAGGCGGCCGACCTCGTGTGGATGCTCGCCCAGCCGGAGTGCCAGATGGTCCAGGGCCAGACGATCGCCATCGACGGGGGCGCATCGCTGTGACGGTGGTGCCGGCGGCCGGGCAGCGGTTCTTCGACGAGGCGCGCGAGACCGTCCCGGCGCACGGAGCGCTCGGCCCGGTCGCTCGCGCAGCTGCAGACGCAGCTCCAGCGCTGCCACGCGCAGATCCCGTTCTACCGCCGCCACTGGGACGCGCACGGCTTCCATCCCGACCAGGTCCGCACGTGGGAGGACTTCACGCAGCGCTGCCCGACGATCGACAAGAAGCTGCTGATCGCCGACCAGGCCGAGCATCCCCCGTACGGCAGCTACCTGGGCATCGACCCCTCCGAGGTCTGCCGGATCCAGTCCTCATCCGGCACCTCGGGCACGCCGACGATCTACGGCGTCGGGCGCGAGGACTGGGACCGTGCCGGCCACGTCTTCGCGATGACGCAGTGGGCGATGGGCGTGCGCCCGGACGACCTCGTCCAGTTCGCGTTCCCGTTCAGCCTGTTCTTCGGCGGCTGGGGCGTCCTCTACGGCGCGGAGATCGTCGGCGCCACCGCCTTCCCGATCGGCGCGAACGACACGCGCCGTCATGTCGAGATGCTGTTCCACCTCGGCAGCACCGTGATCGAGGGGACGCCGTCCTACCTCCTGCACATGGCGGAGGTCGCGCGGGAGCTCGGGCTCGATCCGGCACAGTCGCCGCTGCGCCGGGCGATCGTCGGCGGCGAAGCCGGCGGGGCGATCCCGTCGACCCGCGCGCGGATCATGGAGACCTGGGGCCTGCAGAGCGTCTGCGACTCCGGCTCGACGTCCGAGATGTTCCCGTTCTGCACGAACACCGAGTGCACCGAGATGACCGGGCCGCACCTGTGGAACGACGAGGTCTGGACCGAGCTCGTCGACCCAGCCGACACGTCGCTCGCGGTGCCCGAGGGCGAGCGCGGCGGCGTCGTCTACACGCACCTGTGGCGCACGTCCCAGCCGATGATCCGGTTCGCCCCGGGCGACGCGGCGGTGCTGACCTCCGAGCCGTGCCCGTGCGGGCGCACCTACCCGCGCCTGGAGGGCGGCATCCTCGGCCGGCTCGACGACATGCTCGTCGTGCGCGGCGTCAACGTCTACCCGTCGGCGATCGAGCACGCGCTGCGCGGCGTCGACGGCCTCGGGCTCGAGTTCCGCGTCTTCGTCGACCGCGAGTCGGCGATGGACGAGCTGAGCGTGCAGGCCGAGGTGCAGGACGGCGGGGACCCGCTCGACGCCGAGCTGCAGCGCACGGCTGCCCAGGCCCTTCGCTACCACTGCCAGGTGCGGATCGCGCTGGAGCTCGTGCCGCCCGAGACCTTCGAGCGCACGACGATGAAGGCGCGCCGCGTCGTCGACCGGCGCGAACCCGGGAGGTGAGCACCGCGGCGAGCGACCCCCGACCCGTCGTCGTGGAGAGCGCCGCCGGCGCGCAGGTCGCGGGCGTGCGCTGCGGGGCCTGCGGCTACGCGGTCGCCACCACCCGGCCCCGCTGCCCGGTCTGCCACGGACCGGTCGCGCCGGAGTCGTTCGGGCCCGGCGGGACCGTCTGGTCATCGACCGTGGTGCGCGTTCCCGTGCCGGGGCGCACCCCGCCGTACGCGCTGGCCTACGTCGACCTCGACGACGGCGGCCCGCGCGTCCTCGCGCACACGCCGGGCGATGCGCCCGCGACGATCGGCGGGCGCGTGCTGCTGAGCGCCAAGAACGCCGACGGCGACCTCGTCGCCCTGCCGGGGACTGCGTCGTGAGCGGCGTCGTCGTCTACGGCGTCGGGACCTCGATGTTCGCCAAGCAGCCGCAGCTCAGCACGGACGACCTCGTCTGGCAGGCCGTGCTCGAGGCGCTGGCGGACGCCGGTCGAGGCGGTGATCGACGCCGTCTACGTCGGCACGGTGTTCGGCGCGCCCGGCGTCGCGCAGCGTGCGCTGCACACGCTCGGGATCGTCGACGTGCCGATCATCACCGTCGAGAACGCCTGCGCGAGCGGCACGACCGCGATCCACGAGGCCCGCGAGGCGATCACCGCCGGCCGTCACGACTGCGTGCTCGCGCTCGGCATCGAGCAGATGACGGCCGCGTTCGACGGCGCGATCCACCCCGAGCCGGGCGACGCCGGAAGGTCGCAGCGGGATGGCGATGCCGAGCCTCTACGCGATGACCGCCGGGCGCTATCTGCACGAGGGCTGGGTCACCGAGCGACAGCTCGCGCAGGTGTCGGTCAAGAACCACCTCCACGCCGAGGGCAACCCTCGCGCGCAGTACAGCGGGCGCCACAGCATCGAGGAGGTCCTGGGCTCGCGGATGGTCGCCGACCCGCTGACGCTGCTGCAGTGCTGCCCGATCTCCGACGCGGCGGCGGCCGCCGTGCTCGGTGCCCCGCGCGGCGTGGCGCGCGACGTCCCGGTCCGCTCGAGCGTCCTGCGCTCCGGGGGCCTGTGGGACCAGCGCACGACGCACGTCTGGGGGTTCGAGCTCGTCGCGCGTGTGGCCGCGCGAGGCCTACGAGGAGGCGGGCATCGGCCCGCAGGACGTCGACCTGTTCGAGGTCCACGACGCCTTCACGATCGGCGAGATCGTCACCACCGAGGCGCTCGGGATGGCACCCGAGGGCGGCGGCGGCGCGCTCGTCGAGAGTGGCCACACGACCCTCGGCGGCGCCCAGCCGGTGAACCCGTCCGGCGGCCTGCTCTCACGCGGGCACCCGCTGGGAGCGACCGGCGTCGCCCAGCTCGCCGAGGTCGTCTGGCAGCTGCGCGGCGAGGCACAGGGCCGCCAGGTCGAGGGCGCCCGCGTCGGGGTGGTCGAGACGATGGGCGGCGGCGTCTCGGGCATCGACGGGAACGCCGCGGTCGTCGCGGTGCTCGGCGGATGAGCGCCGTCGCCGACGACCTGCTCTCCGGCGCCGTCCTGCGCGACCCCTACCCGGCCCTCGCGGAGCTGCGCGAGCGGGCGCCGGTGCACTGGAGCGAGCGCTACCGCGCGTGGCTGCTGACGAGCTACGAGGATTGCTCGGCGGCGCACACCGACCCGCGCTTCTCGTCCGACCGGATGACGCCGATGCTGCGCAAGCTCGAGGCGGACGGTGCGCCGGAGGCGCTGCTGGCGACGTTCCGCGTGCTGTCGGGATGGATGACGTTCAAGTCCGGACGCGAGCACCGCCGCCTGCGCGACCTCGTGATCCGCGCGTTCACGCCGCGGACGGTCGCCCGCCTGGAGACCGACATCGCCGAGGTGGCGGGCGCGCTGCTCGACGACCTCGAGGGACGCACGCACGCGGACCTCGTCGCCACGCTGGCCTTCCCGCTCCCGGCGATCGTGATCGCCCAGATGCTCGGCGTGCCGCCGCAGGATCGTGAGCGCTTCAAGGCCTGGTCGACCGACATCGCGCTGCTCGTCTTCGGCGCGGCCGACGACGACGAGCGCCACGAGCGCGGAGCCGGCGGCATGGGTGAGCTCGTGGCGTACCTCGGCGACCTGATCGACGCCGCCCGCGACGGCGAACGCGACGACCTGCTGGCGCTGCTCGTGCGCGTGCGCACCTCGGACGGCGACGCCCTGACGCGCGACGAGCTGATCGCCATGTGCACGCTGCTCCTGTTCGCGGGCCACGAGACGACGGCGAACCTCCTGAGCGTCGGGATCCTCAGCCTCCTGCGCCACCCCGAGCAGGCGGCGCGCCTGATGGCCGAGCGGGCGCCGGCGACCGTCGCCGTGGAGGAGCTGCTGCGGTTCGACGGGCCGGCGCGGATCAACGCCCGCGTCGCCGGCGAGGACTTCACGCTGCGCGGGCACGAGATCCGGGCCGGGCAGCGCGTCTACCTCGTGCTCGCCGCGGCCAACCGCGACCCGCAGCGCTTCGAGCGGCCCGACGAGCTCGACCTCACCCGTGATCCCAACCCGCACGTCGGGTTCGGCCTGGGCCCGCACTACTGCCTCGGCGCCCCGCTCGCCCGTCTGGAGGGACGCATCGCCATCCCCATGGCGCTGCGCCGCCTCGAGGGGCTGCGGCTCACCGGCGAGGAGCTGCAATGGGATCCCGTGCTGCTGACGCGCTCGCTGCGCGCGCTCCCCGTCACCTTCGACCGCCTGGCGGCGGCCTGACCTCTCAACCGAAAGGACCGCGAATGACCACGCAGCAGACGACTCAGCCAGGCGCCCCACGGAGCCTGCGCGACCGGATGGATCCGGAGCTCGCGGTGGGCCTCGACGCCTTCATCGCCGCGACCGGCCCCCGCGGGCTCGCCGGGATCGCCGATCCGGACGAGCGCCGCGCGGCGTTCTCCGAGCTGATGGCCGCCGCGGGCGAGCCCGAGCCCGATCCCGCGCTGATCATCGAGGACCGCCTGATTCCCGGCCCGCAGGGTGCACCCGAGGTTCCGGTCCGGATCTACCGCCCGGCCGGCGTCGAGGCTGCGGTGGGCGCGCTCCTGTACATCCACGGCGGCGGCATGGTGATCGGCAGCATCGACACCGAGGATGCGGTGACGCGCATGCTGTGCAAGGCCGTCGGCTGCGCGGCCGTCTCCGTGGACTACCGCCTGGCCCCGGAGCACCCGCATCCCGCGCCGGTGGAGGACTGCTACGCCGCGCTCGTCTGGACCGCCGCCAACGCGGCGCAGCTGGGCATCGATCCCGCCCGCATCGCGGTCTACGGCGGCAGCGCGGGCGGCGCGCTGGCCGCGGCGACGGCGCTGCTGGCACGCGACCGCGGCGGCCCTGCGATCGCCTACCAGATGCTGCTCTACCCGATGGTCGACGATCGCAGCGAGACACCGTCGTGCGCCGAGATCGACGACATCGGGGTGTGGGACGGCTGGGCGAACGCCGAGGGCTGGCAGGCCCTGCTCGGCGAGCGCTGGGGCACCGACGCCGTCGACGCCTCTGCCGCGCCCGCCCGCGCCGCCGACCTCGCCGGCCTGCCGCCGGCGTGGATCGACGTCGGAGAGCTCGACTCGCTGCGTGACGAGGACGTCCTCTACGCGCTGCGCCTGATGCAGGCCGGCGTACCGACCGACCTGCGCGTCTATCCCGGCGCGTTCCACGGCTGGGAGGTGTTCGTCCCCGACGCGGCCGTCTCGCAGCGCGCGATCGCGGCGCGCATCGAGGCGCTGCAGCGCGCGCTGGGCTGAGCGGTCTACCGCAGGACGGTGAAGGTGATGCGCCGGGGCTGGGCGACCGCGCCGGCGCCGTCGCGGGCCTCGACCGTCAGGCGGTAGGCGCCCGGCCGCAGCGCCTTGCGCCCGAGCCGGCCCGAGAAGGCGACGCTCACCGTGCCGCTCACCTGTGCGCGGGTCAGCGTTCCGGCCTTCTTGTACGAGTGGCAGGGCTTGCCCCGCGCCGCCTTGGCGCGAGCCTTCGTCGTGCGACACACGGTCGGCTTGCCGCGGCGCACGAGCTTGCGGCCGGCGAGGACCCGATCGATGCGCAGCGAGTAGGCGGCGGGCGCGGACAATGTGAAGCGAACCGTGGTGCCCAGACGCGGCGGTGCGCCCACCCGGAAGCGGCGATGGCTGAGCGTCAGGCCTGAGATCACCGGCGCTCGATGCGCCGTGACCGGGACCGGGCCGGTCGGCGTCGCCGGGCACCGAAGCCGGCGCGAAGGCGGACTCGAGCGCACCGATGTCACGCCGCCCCACCTGGATCCGCTCGCGGCCCGCCAGGTCGGTCGCCGAATCCCCGGCCTCGGGACCGGCCGGATCACCCGCGTTGATCAGCGGTGAGCCGTCCTGGATGCTCCCGTCCGGGCCGACGAGCGGCTCGGGATCGTTCAGATCGCCGGGCCCCGGCGTGATCGCGCCCGGGCCGGACTCCTCCACCGCCCCCGCTGCACGCGATGAGTAGCGCGTATCGATGGCGGCGACGGCATCGAAGCACTGCCCCTTGCAAACCGTCGCCGGGTTGCGCGCCGTCCCCTGCCGGTTCAGCGCGACGTGCAGGCCGTGCAGGAGCGAGTCGCGGACGTGAATGATCTCCGACACGACGGCCGTGCTCGACTGCTGGACCTGCGCGCGCACGCCGACGGAGTTCTGCGAGCCGTCGCCGAGGATCGTGACGTGGCGCAGCGTCAGAGTGCTCGGCCCGGCCGGAAGCAGGCCGTACCCGATCACGCCGATGGCGCGGTCGGCCGGGGCACCGACCCGGATCTGGACCAGCGTGTCCTCGATGACACCGCTGGTCGCGTCGATCGCGATCCCGTTCTTGAACGCGGCTGGGTCGATGAGCGTGCGCGTCACCCGCCCGCCATCGGGAAGCTGGATCCCGTCATCGACCAGCGTCCCCGTGCCGCCGACGTGGACGTCGGCGACCTCGCGAAACCCGAAGATCCCGCCGGCCTGCACCGTGCTGGTGAGCCGCACCTGCAGCGAGCGCACCGATGCCGCGGGGGTCCCCCCGGCCTTCAGCGCCAGCACGACGGGCGTCTCCGGGGTCGGCGGAGCCGTCGACGTGAGGATCGTGGTCTCACCGGCGCCGACGATCGAGAGGTCTCCGCCGATCGTGCGAAACCCGCCGGGTGCGCCGTAGGTCCCAGGCCCGATCCGGACGGTGTCGGGTGCTCCGCCCAGGTCGACGCCGAGGTCCGCGGCGTCCAGCGCAAGCTGAAGGCCGGCACCGGTCGCCGCATATGGGCCTCCGACGCAATTTCCCCCCGACACGCCCACGCAGTACGTCGACGCCTGCGCGAACGCCGGAGCGACGGCCAGGGCGACGAGTGCCCCAACCAGAGCCAGGGGTGCGCGCATGCGACGACGCTACAGCACGCCTCCTCGCCGTCAGCGGTGCTTGGGCGTGCAGGTCCGGTAGCGCCGGGTGCCGGTGACCTTGCGACCCGTCGCCGTCGTCACCGTGATCTTCACGGTGAAGCGCCCCTTCGGGAGGCCGATGAGGCTGACCGGCGCGCGCAGCCGCTTGCCCTTGATGACGTCCACGCGCTTGCCGTTCACGAACACCGCGGCGGAGGCGATCGTCACACCGCCGGGCGCGCGCAGGCGGACCTTGAAGTTGCGCCGGCTGACGCACGCCTTGGTGGACGGCAACCGGATGAGCTGCGATGCCGTGATCGCCGCGGGAACGGCCTTCCCCGGCGGTGACGTCGGCGGCGGCTGAGGCCCGCTCTGGGCGGGGCTCGTCACCGTGACGGTCGCGGCGCGAACGGTCGTCACGCCCGCCGAGTCGGTGGCGGTCGCGGTCGCCGTGTGCGTTCCGGCCGGTCGCGAAGGCGTGGGTGGCCTCATTGCCGGTCGCGCTCGCGCCGTCGTCGAAGATCCACCCGACCGTCACCACGTCGCCGAGGTCGGGGTCGGAGGTCGTCGCGGTGAAGGTGACCGGCTCGGCGGGCAGGACCGTCGCCGGGCCGGCAGCGACGCTCAGCGACGGGGCTCGTCGCCCGTACTCGAATGCGCCCACGTCGCGGCGCCCGTTGACCGCCCGCGGAAGGCCGGCGAAGTCCGTGGGCTGGCCGGCTCCGGGGGCCGCGGGATCGCCGGCGTCGACGAGCGGCGAGTCGAAGCGCGGCACCGGCTGCAGCGTGGCCAGGCTCGCGAGCAGGGGGTCGGCGAAGAAATTGTTGCCCGCGTCGACGCGGCCGGTGCACGATGCCCGTCACCTTCCCCAAGCCCGCGAGGTCGGCGTCGGAGTAGCTGACCGACACCGAGGCCGTCGCACCGATCTGCGCGCCCGGCACGCAGTCGGCCGTCGTGCCGACGCCCTGCACGAGCGAGCTCGACACGGCGACGTGCGCCACCGCACAGCTGGCCGCCGATGCTGCGGAACGCGATCCCGCCGCTGCCCGGCCCGGTCACCGTCAGGTTCGTCGCGTCGATCGTGATCGTGCCGGTCGTCAGGTCGCAGATGCCCTCGACCCCGACCGCCGTCGAGTCGTTGAGCACGATCTGCGAGTCGGTGATCGTCGTGCCGCTGAGCCCGCTCTGCAGCCCGTAGCCCTGGGTCACGATCGTCGAGCGCCGGACCGCCACCGGCGGGTTGACGACCTCGACGCCGTTCGTGGTGGAGATCGAGCTGTCCTGGATCGTCGTGTTGTCCGCGCGGACCGCCGTGTGCCCGCTCGTGCTGCCGGCCGGCACGATCGCCACATGGTCGACCGTGGCGGCGGTCGCGTCGACGCCGCGGCCGCCCGTGCGCACGATCACCTCGGAGTTCGACAGCGTCCCGGCCGTGAGGCTCACGGCGACCGCGGGCGCCGGCACCGGGCCGTAGACGACGACGTTGTCCGCGTTCCCGTTGACGAGCGTGAGCGTCGGCCCGCCGCCCGCAGAGAGCGAGCTGCGATTCGAACTGCCCTGCCCCGCGGATCGTGACCGGGTTCGTCCCCGGTGGCGTCGACGTAGCTCCACGGGCCGTCCGTGAGGGCGCCCGCCCCGAGCCGCACGTCATCGGCGCCGACGTTGCCGTGGGCCGCGGTGAGCGCGGCGCGCGAGCGTCGGCAGGTCCCCGCCACCGCAACCGGTCGCCGGTGCGACGCAGTACGTCGTCGCGCCGGCCTGCGCCGCACACGACAACATCAGCGAGCCGACGAGAGCGACAACGCGCCAGGGCATCGGCCGACCCTACTCCGCACTCGCAGGGTTGGCGCGCGGATCCAGCCGTGGGAGAGTCCCCTCACCAACGACGAAGGGAGCTGGAATGGCCGACAGCGTCTACAGGGTCACCGAGGTCATCGGCGTCAGCAGCGAGTCCTGGGAGGCCGCGGCCCGCAACGCCGTCGCGGTGGCGGGCACGTCGATCCGTGACTTGCGCGTCGCCGAGGTCGTCCGCGAGGACGTCACGATCGAGAACGGCGCCATCAGCGGCTACCGCGTGCGGCTCGCGATCTCGTTCAAGTACGAGACCGGCGACTGACGCCGACCGAAGCTCGGCCGGGGCGCTCGTCCGAGGGCCCCGGCCTTGCGATGATCCGCCCATGCTGATCCGCGACGACGGTGACTCCTGGGCGGCGATCCCCCAGCCGGCCCACGCGCTCCTGTCCGGCGAGATCGCGCGGGTCTGGGGCACTGCGCAGATCGCCGCGCCCGAGCGACCACAGGACCTGTGCCTCGGGGCCGAGCAGCACGACGTCGCCTGGGCCGACTGGGACCTGCGACCGCCGCTGAACGCCGCGGCCGGCCGCGCCGCGAGCTTCTACGAGGCGCCGTTCCGCGAGCGCCTGGCGATCTGGGTCGACGCTCCGCGGCGCGTGCTGGCGCAGAGCCCGTACGCCGCGCTGATCGTGTCGCTGCACGGGACGAACATCCACACCATCTACATCGACGCCGCGAACCTGCCGCCCTCCGAGGCCGCGCTCGTGCGCGACTACCTCGACGGGCAGCACGCGCTGCAGGAGCAGCTGCTCGCCGCGCTGGGAGTGGATCGCGAGCACGCCACGCGCGCCGGCGAGCTCGTGTTCTGCCTCGACGCGATCTCGCTGTGCCTGTGCCACGACTGGCCCGAGCGGGAGCTGCCGCCGGTCGACGGGATCGCCATCACCTACCGTCCGGCGGGCCCGGGCGCGGCGACACTGGATCCGTGGCCGCTCGCGGTGGACCGCCTTCCGATGCACCTCTTCGGACGCCGGCTGACCACCCGGTTCAGCGACGAGCCCGCACTCCACGCCGCGCTTGCCGAAGCGCCGCTCGAGCGCTTCGACATGCTGCTGGTCCGCGCGGGAACCGCCGGCGTCTCAGATCAGTAGCCGAGCGTCCTGTACGAGATCCTGTCGCAGTGCCGGACGCGGAAGCGATGCCGGCTGCGGTGGCTCACGAAGAGGATGTCCTTGCCGGCGCCGCAGTCGATGATGCCGTGGCCGAAGTGGGCGTGGATCACGTCGGCGCCACGCCCGGCCACGACGCGGTTCCACCCGTGGCTCGTGTAGATGAAGTCCCGTCCGAGGCCTCCGTACAGCCGGTCGACCTGGCTGGTCGGCTGGCCGGAGGGCTTGTAGTCGCCCCAGATCACATCGCCCGCGGGCCCAGCGTGGATGCGGTCGTTGCCGTGGCCGCCGAGCAGCTCGTTGTGACGCACGGCGGCGGTGACCACGACGGGGTGCTTGCAGTTGCTGCGCCAGTACGGGTCGCCCCTGTGGCAGTGTCGCGGCAGTCCGACGCACGTCGAGTCCTTGTGCAGCCCGTCGCAGCGATAGCGCGCGTCCGTGCCGGCGAACGGATCGTGGCCTGGCCGCCCGTCGAGCGGCCGGTTCTGGTCGAGCTTGTTCATCAGGAGCATGCCGTCGATCTGCGGCCAGCCGGCGTGGCTCGTGTTCGCTACGGCGTTTGCGGCGAATGCGAAGGCGACGAGTGCGAGCGCCGCAAGGGCGACGAGGAGCAGAGAACGGATTGGCTGAGAGAGCGTGGGAAACATACGTCGCTCGGGGACCGGAACGGGGCTGGAGTCCGCCGGGGTATCAGTTGAATCATCGGCACATTCGTGCACGTGGATGAGGCGACTGCCCTGATGTGTAGACGATAGAAGGGTCGGAACGTGACGAAATCCCTGCAAGCTCCTTGACATGTGACAAAACAGTCACGTATATTGAGGCTGTGAGCGACGACGACCGTGCGTTCAAGGCGCTTGCGGACCCGACACGTCGCTTCCTGCTCGACCTGCTCTTCGAGCGCGACGGCCGCACGCTGACCGAGCTCGAGTCCGAGCTCGAGATGACCCGCTTCGGGGTGATGAAGCACCTGCGGGTGCTGGAGGACGCCGGCCTCGTCGTCACCCGCCGGTCGGGCCGGGAGAAGCTGCACTTCCTGAACCCGGTGCCGATCCGCCTGATCCACGACCGCTGGATCGACAAGTACACCGAGCGCAACGTCTCCGCGCTCGTCGACCTCAAGCGCGAGCTGGAGGGCGAGGCGTGATGAACTGCGCGGATGAACGTCGACGCTCCGGTCCTGCGCAACCCCGATGACCTCAGTGCCGAATGGCTCGCGGCGGCCCTCGCAACCGGGCCGATCGCCGGCTTTCGCTCTGAGCCGATCGGCACGGGCCAGATGAGCGAGAGCCACCGCGTCGTGCATCGACTACGCCGCCGGCGCCCGACGCCGGCCCGCCGAGCGTCGTGGTCAAGACCGCGTCCGAGCGACGAGAACAGCCGCGCGACCGGCGTCGGCCTCGGCGTCTACGAGCGCGAGGTCCGCTTCTACCGCGAGCTCGCGCCGCGGATCGGCGGCCCGCTGCCGATCTGCCATGCCGCGATCGATCGATCCGGCCGAGGGCTGGTTCACGCTCGTGCTCGAGGACGTCGCCCCGGCCGCAGCAGGGCGACCAGATCGCCGGGCTGCGACGTCGAGCAGGCGCGCCTGGCGATCCACGAGCTGGCCAAGCTGCACGCGCCGGTGTTCGCCGACCCGCAGCTCGGCGCGACGCCGCTGGCTGAACCAGGAGATGCCCGCTCAACCAGGCGCTGCTGACCCAGCTGCTGCCCGGCTTCCTCGAGCGCTACGGCGAGCGCGTCGCGCCCGAGCACCGCGAGGTCTGCGAGCGCTTCGTCGCCAGCCTCGACGGCTGGGTCGCCGACCGCCGGCCGCCGCTCGGCCTGGTGCACGGCGACTACCGCCTGGACAACATGCTGTTCGGCGCAGCCGAGAGCCCGCGGCGCTTCGTCGCCGTCGACTGGCAGACCGTCGGCTGGGGCCCGGTGATGACCGACGCCTCCTACTTCCTCGGCGGCGTCGCTCCGGGTCGAGGATCGCCGCGCTCACGAGGAGACGCTCGTGCGCGAGTACTACGAGGCGCTGCACGCCCACGGCGTGCGCGGCTTCGCCTGGGAGGAGTGCTGGGACGGACTACCGCCGCCAGTGCTTCCTCGGGATCCTGATGACGGTCGCGCCCGCGATGCTCGTCGAGCGCACCGAGCGCGGCGACGAGATGTTCATGACGAGCGCTCGCCCGCTACGCCCAGCAGGTCCTCGACCTCGACGCGCTCGAGCTGCTGCCCGAGCCGGGCAGCGGGCGGCCGGCGCCGCTGCGCCCGGCAGCCCGCCGACGAGGGCCGCCACGCCCCCGGGCCCGAGGAGCTGTGGAACGAGAGCTGGTACTTCGACGCCGTCTCCGCCGACGGCAGCCTCGGCGTCTACGCGCGCCTGGGCCTGTACCCGAACCTCGGCGTCTCGTGGGTCACGGCCTTCGTCTGCGGGCCGGGCCGCCCGACCGTCGCCGTCATCGACTTCGCGGCGCCGCTGCCCGAGGGCGACGAGCTGGCGGTCGCGCGCGGCGACCTGCGCGCCGAGCACATCTGCGAGGCGGCGCTCGAGCGCTTTCGCGTGCGGCTCGAGGCGACCGGCGAGGCGCACGACGACGCGGCGGCGCTGCTGCGCGGCGAGGCCGGCGCGCCCGATCCCGGTCGCGCTTCGACCTCGTGTGGGAGACGCTCGGCGACCCCTACGCCTACCGCGTCGCCACCCGCTACGAGATCCCGTGCCGCGTGAGCGGGACGGTCCGGGTCGGCGGCGAGGAGCTCGAGCTGCGCGGCCGTCGGCCAGCGCGACCACTCCTGGGGCACGCGCGACTGGTGGTCGGCGGAGTGGATGTGGTCCGCGGGGCACCTCGACGACGGCACGCGCGTGCACGGCGTCGAGTTCCGGCTCCCCGACGCGCCGCGGATCGGCGTCGGCTACGCTGCAGCCGCCCGAGGGCGGCGTGATCGAGCTCGACGGCGTGCGCGCGTCCGAGGAGGTCGGCGCGGACGGCCTGATCACCGGCGCGCGAGATCGACTACGGGCCCGCGGATCTGTCGATCGACGTCACGCCGCTCGCCTTCGGCCCGCTGCGCCTGGTCGCCCCCGACGGGCGCGTCTCGCAGCTTCCCGCGGGCGATGTGCCGCCTCAGTGCCCCCGACGGCCGCAGCGGCGTCGCGTGGGTCGAGTGGAACCGCAACCGGTCGGCCGGCCTGGCCTAGGCCACGAGCAGGGTCCGGCGCGTCGCCGCCGCGTCGCCGTCCAGCCAGATCCTGCCGTTTCCCAGCCGCAGCGGGGGGCCGAGCGCGTCCAGTCCGCTGCCGTCGGTGAGCAGTTCGAGCTCGGGCTCGGTGAGCGACCCGTAACGTGCGAGCGCGTCCGGGACGCTCAGCGGAGCCGTCTCGCTGCGCGCCACACGCGGCGCCACCGAGCGCACCGCGAGCGCAAAGCGCGCTCACACCGCGAAACCTCAGCCGATCACCTCGCCTCGTCTACCGCTTGAGCGTCACGGCCTTCGTCTGCGTCGTGGTCTTGCCGGAAGCGTCCTTGACGCTGACCTTCAGCGTCGCGGCGAGCTTCTTCACCCGCCTGAGCTTGCGCCTGGCCTTGGCCGACAGGTGCACCTTGACGGTCTTCCTCCCCGCACTCAGAAGGGTTCCGCGCGCCGTGCCGATGGTCACGACCTTCTTGCCGAGCCCATACTTGCGCGCCGTCTTCGCGCTGAGGACGACCGAGACGCTGAAGCTGCAGGCCGCCGGGCACGCCACCGTGGCGCCGACGCCCTTGGCGACGCCGGCGCCGCCGCTGATCGTCACGGTGAACGCGGGACTCGACGGACCGGGCGCCGGCTTCGACCCCGGCGGGCCGCCGACGCTCTGGCGATCGACCGACGCGCAGAACGCGACGACGTCGAGCTGGTCGACGTGTGCGGTGTCGGCGCCGCCGCCACAGTCGACGGCGTCCTTCTCGCCGTCGGCGGCGTACAGCGTGTCGGCGTCCGAGCTGCACGAGAACGAGCAGGAGCCGATGTCGCCGTAGATCTGGTCGACCCCGGGGCCGCCGTCGACGGTGTCCGAGCCGTTCGCGCCCTCGACCTTGTCGTCTGCCCGCGTCGCCGTAGATCTTGTCGTCGCCACCGCCGCCGTAGAGCTGATCGGGCCCGCCGCCACCGTGGATCTCGTCGTTGCCGAATCCGCCGGAGAAGCCGTCCGGTCCCGCGGAACCGGTGAAGACGTCGTTCCCGGCCGTCCCGTCGATGGACTCGATGTCCGAGCCGACGTTGTCGCCCTCACCCGGAACTCCGTCGTTGGCCACGCCGTCGATCGAGATGCTCATGCCGCCGGGATGGGCGTCGAACGTGAGCTTGTCGGTGCCGGAGCCGCCGACGTAGGTGTCGGCGCCGGCGCCGGTGTCGTTGCTGACGCCGGTGGAGTACTCCAGCCGGTCGTCGCCGGTGCCACCGTCGACGGTGTCGTTCCCGGCCCCGCCGTCCACGTCGTCGTTGCCGCCCTCCCCGAGGACCTGGTCGTTGCCCGGCCCGCCGAAGATGCGGTCGTTGCCGTCGCCGCCGTGCAGGACGTCGTCGCCCGAGCCGCCGTAGACGTTGTCGTCGCCGCCGCCCGCGCTGAACGTCGCGCCCTGTGAGCCGCCGGTCAGCGTGTCGGGCCCGGACCCGGAGGTGACGGCCGCGGTGTCCCCCTGCGCCGGGGTGCAGCTGCCGCTGAGGTTCAGCGTGTTGGCGCCGTCGCCGAGGTTCAGGACGTAGCCGTTGAAGCAGTCGAAGCCCTGGCTGACGAACGTGACGCCGTCGTTGCCGGCGCCGAGGTCGACCTGGACGTTGACGTGCGCCGGGACAGCTGACCCACGTCTGGTTGACGTCGTTGTAGCGTGCACCTCCACCGGGATCGGCGCGATCACCGAACTGTCGAGGATCTCGTCGTGCATCTGGTCCGCCGACAGGCGGAACTGGATGTCGTGGTTGGCGTTGTCCCCGCCGGTGACGATCAGGGTGGTGCCATCGCCGCTGAAGTCGACCGTCGTCGCACTCGCCGTCCCCGTGCAGACGCCAAGGACGACAACTGCACACGCCAGTACTCGCAGCACGCACGACCTGGGCCTCATGACCGGTCCTCCCCCGAGGATTGCGCGCTGCGGTCAGCACGCCTCGCGGCCATCATGTCACCGCGGCGCTCTCGTGTCACACCCACGGTCAATTAGGCTCGCGCGCATGAATGCACTCGCATCGACCGCCCGCCGCGTTCTCGTACTGCTCGTCATGCTGCTCGCCGCCGCCCCGCGCCCGCGCTCGCCGCCACGCGCGCGTCGAACCCCGAACGGGACAAGAGCCTGGGTCCCGCCGCCGGGCCCGGCCACTTCCTCGGCTCGCCGACGCCGACCTACTCCTGGCACGGCTGCACGAAGTCCGACACCCAGCTGTGGCCGTTCTCGCTCGTGACCGATCAGCCGACGACCACGCCCAGCAGCCATCGCTACGTGACGTTCACGGTCAACACGCGGGCCTACCCGAAGTTCACGTGGAAGGCGAAGGCGGGCTACCGGATCTGCGGCGCCGAGGCGGCCGTCCAGATGACCAGCCCGCAGGTGCCCGGAAGCGACCTCCTCGGTGAGGCGTCCTACACATCCGGCGCGAAGTCCGGCACCACCGCGGCCGACGGGCGCGAGAAGATCAAGATCACGATCCCGAAGAAGGGCATCAGCCGCGCCGGCTTCGAGGAGTTCGAGGGCAAGACGTTCTCGATCGCCGCGTTCCAGAGCGTGACCGTCTTCGTGAAGAAGGGCTGACCGCGACGAGCGGAGGTTTCGACGCGTTCCCGGGCGGGTACCGGTGCCCAATCGTCGGTCGGTCAGGCGACGGGAGGCACAAGCGAGGAGATCACGGACGATGCGGGCACCCAGGCGGCACGGATGGACGACGAGCATGACGCGCAGCGCGCTGCTCGCCGTGCTGGGACTGGCGGCCGTGACCCCCGCGGCGCATGCGTCCTTCGGCGTCGCCGGCTTCACGGCACAGGTGCAGAAGGCCGACACGAGCCTCGAGACGCAGGCCGGCGCGCATCCGTTCGTCGGCGTCACGGCGTTCACCTTCAACACGACGGGCGGCAACCCCGACGGAAACGTGAAGGACGTGCGCGTCGACCTGCCCGCCGGGCTCATCTCCAATCCGCAGGCGACGCCGCAGTGCACGGACACCCAGCTCGCCGCTTCGGCCTGCCCGGCCTCGGCGCAGCTCGGGACGGAGGAGATCACCGCGGTCCTCAACCCGCTGCTCCCCGTTCCGGCGACGCTCAAGGTCCCGATCTACAACATGGTCCCCGCGGCCGGCCAGGTCTCCGACTTCGCCTTCTCGATCCCGGCGCTCGCCCCGCGCACCGACATCGTCGGCGGCGTCCGCGACACCGGCGACTACGGGCTCTACTTCAAGATCAGCAACATCTCCAACGCGGTCGGGCTGGTCAGCTCGAAGCTGACCTTCTGGGGCGTCCCGGCCGACGCCGCGCACGACGCCGAACGCGGTGAGAGCTGCCTCTCCCCCCTCCCCTGCGTCGGCGGCGGTCAGGCGAGCCCGGCGCCGAAGCGGACCTTCCTGACGAATCCGACGCTCTGCGGTGAACGGCTGACGACGACGCTCTCGGTCGACTCCTACCAGAACCCGGGCCAGACCCTCACGCGCACCGACACGACGCCGACGCCCGCCACGGGCTGCGACCAGGTGCCGTTCGATCCGTCGGTCGCCGTGACGCCCGACACGACGCAGGCCGACGCGCCGACGGGCGTGAGCGTCGATCTGCACGTCCCGCAGACCGACAGCCCGGGCGTCCTCGGGAGCTCGCACGTGAGGGACGTCGCCCTCACCCTCCCGCCGGGCCTGACGATCAACCCGTCGGCGGCCAACGGGCTCGAGGCCTGCACCGACGAGCAGCTCGCGATCGGCTCCGCCGGCGCGGTCGCCTGCCCCGAGGCCTCGAAGATCGGCACCGCATCGATCGCCACCCCGCTGCTGCCCGCTCCGCTCACCGGATCGGTCTACCTCGGCAGGCCGCAGCCCGGTGACCCCTACCGCATCTTCCTTGCCGTCAGCCGGCCCGGGATCAGCGTGCGGCTCGCGGGCCGGGCGACGCCGGATCCGGTGACCGGCCGGCTGACCGCCGTGTTCGCCGGCAACCCGCAGGTGCCGTTCAGCGACTTCGTGCTGCACTTCTCCGGCGGGCCGGCGGCGACGCTGGCCAACCCGCTCGCCTGCGGCGCCGCCACGACGACGAGCTCGCTGACCCCCTACTCCGGGCAGCCGGCGGCGACCCCGGCCAGCGCCTACACCGTCGACGGCGACGGCGCGGGCGCCGCCTGCGGAGCAACGCCGTTCGCCCTCGGCTTCGCTGCCGGGACGAAGAGCTCGCAGGCCGGCGCGTCGACGCCGTTCACCGTCGACGTCACGCGCGCCGACCGCCAGCAGTACCTCGCGCGGCTCTCGGTCCGTCAGCCCGCGGGCCTGCTCGGACTGCTGTCGGCGGTACCGCTGTGCGGCGAGGCGCAGGCCGCCTCGGGCACGTGTGCGCAGGCCAGCCGCGTCGGAACCTCGACCGTCGTCGCCGGCGCCGGATCGAAGCCGTTCTCGCTGTCCGGACCCGTCTCGCTGACCGGCCCGTACAACGGGGCGCCGTTCGGGCTCTCGATCGCGATCCGCGCACTGGCCGGGCCGTTCGACCTGGGGACGGTCGTCGTGCGCGCCGCCATCAGGGTCGACCCCGGTGACGCCCACCTCACGATCGACTCCGATCCGCTCCCGGCGATCCTCGCCGGGATCCCGCTGCGCCTGCGCGGCGTGACGGTCGCGATCGACCGGCCCGGCTTCATCTTCAACCCGTCGTCCTGCGCTCCGGCCGCGATCAGCGGGACGCTGACGTCGACCACCGGCGCCGTGCAGCAGGTCTCGTCGCCGTTCCAGGCGACCGGCTGCGACAAGCTGGCGTTCTCGCCGCAGCTCGCGGTGTCGGCGACCGGCAGCCCGTCGTCCAAGAAGGGCGGCGGGCTGACGGTGACCCTGACGCAGAAGCCCGGCCAGTCGAACGTGAAGTCCGTGTCCGTCACGCTCCCCAGGCAGCTTGCGGCGCGCGGCACGACGCTGCGGCTGGCCTGCGCGGAGGCGACGTTCAAGGCCGACCCGAGAACATGCCCGGCCGGCTCGCTGGTCGGGTCGGACTCGGCGACCACCCCGGTCACCGGCGGGACCCTTGGGGGCCCGGTGTACCTCGTCAGCCACCAGGGCGCGCTGCCGACGATCGAGGCGCTGCTCCGGGGCAGCGGGATCACCGTCGGCCTCAGCGGGGCGATCACGTTCGTCCC
Source organism: uncultured Solirubrobacteraceae bacterium (assembly GCA_963781935.1). Lineage (GTDB taxonomy): Bacteria > Actinomycetota > Thermoleophilia > Solirubrobacterales > Solirubrobacteraceae > F1-60-MAGs163. Next base: position 51,791 of record CAWAHX010000001.1, on the reverse strand, counting down.
GGCGCTGACCTCGACGTTCGGCGCCGTCCCCGACGTGCCCATCTCGCGCTTCCGGCTCGCGCTTCCGACCGGCCCGCACTCCGCGCTCTCGGTGACCGGCAACCTCTGTGCCAAGCCGCTCACGATGCCGACGACGATCGTCGCGCACAACGCGAGGAAGGTCACCGGCAGGACGCCCGTGTCCGTGCCCGACTGCGGCCTGAAGATCCTCAGCCGCAGGATCAAGGGCCGCGTCGTGACCCTCAGGGTGCAGATTCCGGTCGCCGGCCGCCTGACCGCCAGGGGCCGCGGGCTGCGGGCCGTCACCCGCATCCTCAAGCGCCCGGTGATCGCGACCGTGAAGATCCCGTTGAGCAGGAACGGCGCCAAGCGCCTGCGAATGCTCCGGCGCGCCCACCACAGGCTGGCGCTGCGCGTCAGCCTGAAGCTGACTCCGGCTCACGGAGCCCCGAAGCCCGGCGGAACGACCAAGGCCGCGGCGAAACTCGTCCTGCGCTGACCGCAGCGCGCGGCGCGATCACTCGCCGCGGGCGGCCCAGTACTCCTCCGCCTCGGCCTCCATCACGGCCAGGCGCGTGTAGTAGTCGGGGAACTCGTTCAGGTGGGCGCGCGCGATCTTCGCGGTCACGGTCACGTCGTCGTCGGTGACGTTCGTCTCGGGATCGCGGGCGCCGTGCTCGAGCTCCACGTCCATCCCCATCCGGAACTGCTCGACGTCGAACCGCGACGTGGCCCAGTCGATGCCGATCCGCTCACCCGCGGCCCGGGCCGCGTCAGCGCTGAATGTCGTCTCGGAGGTCATGACGCGAACGTTACGACTCACGCGGCCGCGGCGTTCGTCCGGTCCCTCCAGGCCACGAGCTCGCCCAGCGGCTCGAGGTCATAGCCGCCCGGCCTGCCGCCGATCCCCAGGATGAACTGGCTGACGCCCGCGGCGTGCAGCTCGTCGACGTGGTCGAGCAGCCTGTCCATCACGCCGCGCGTGTGCTCGATCTCGGACGGGTCGCGGCCGACCTTCGCGCAGTGGCCCGCCAGGATCTCGGACTTCTCGCGGTAGTCGGCGACGCCGCCGAAGCCGTGCCACATCGACGCGTGCTCGGCGACCAGTCGCAGCGTGACCTTCGGGCCGCTGCCGCCGATCAGGATCGGCATCGGCCCGACGGGCCCCGGATTGAGCTTGCCGAGGCGCTCACGGATCCTCGGCAGATCGCGCGAGAGCGCGCGCAGACGGTCGGGGGCGGTGCCGAACTCGTACCCGTACTCGTCGTAGTCACGCTCGAACCATCCGGCGCCGATCCCGAGGATCGTGCGCCCGCCGGAGATGTGGTCGATCGTGCGGTGCGCGTCGGCGAGCAGCTCAGGGTTGCGGTACGAGTTGCACGTCACGAGCGCGCCGATCTGCGCGCGCCGCGTCACCTGCGCGAGCGACGCGAGCGTCGTCAGGCACTCGAAGTGCTCGCCGTCCGGGGTCCCGTAGAGCGGATAGAAGTGGTCCCAGGTGAAGATCGTGTCGACGCCCAGCTCCTCGGCTTCGAGCCACGCCTCGCGCATCTGGTCGAACGTCGTGTGCTGCGGCTGGACCTGAACTCCAACGCGAACGGGCATCGCATCTCCTTCTCGGGCGGTCGGACGCCCGTAAGCCTCGCACGTGGGCGCGTGCGGGCGTGCGCCGTCTTCACCGCCGTCACGGGGATGTCGCTGCGGCCGCCTTGGCCTTCGTGTTCGTGTTGTCGTAGACGTACTTGACGAGCGCGTCGAGCTGCGGCTTGGTCAGCGACGTCCCGTAGTTCTTGGGCATCAGGTTCGCGGGGAAGCCCTTGATGATCTCCTTGTTGGGCGCGACGATCGACTCGAGGGCGGCGGAGGCCGGATCGGCCTTCAGCTCCTTGTCGAGGTTCGGGCCGATCGTCGAGCTCGTTCCCGCGGCGCTCAGGGTGTGGCACGAGCCGCACGCGATCACCCCGACGCTCGGGTCACCGGAGACGAACAGCTGCTTGCCCAGCGCGGCGCCCGTGAGCGTCGAGGCGCTGCCGCCGGTGGCGGCGCCGGTGTCGCCCGCGGTCTGGTCGGGCGACGCGGTGACCGTCGTCGTCGTGCTCTTGCCGCTGCTGTTGACCAGGGCGATCGTGGACATCGCCAGCGCGGCGAGGATGGCCAGGCCGCCGAACCACAGCACCACCTTGGCCGATGCCCGCGCCACCTGCTCGTCGAAGATCTGCTGCTCGTTCTTGACGGGCGCCTTCGGCTCCTGCGGCTGCTCCACCTGGTCTTCTCCCATGGCGGCAACGCTATGTGGCCGCCGGCACCCCGGCATCCGTCCCAGTCCGCAGCGCGTGTCAGTAGTCCGCCGCAACACGCGGCGACCGCTGCGCATTAGGCTCGGGGCCATGCGTCAGCTCACGAGCCTCGACGCGCAGTTCCTGGCGCTGGAGAACGAGCGCACACACGGCCACGTCGGCAGCATCGCGATCTACGACCCATCGACGGCGCCCGGCGGCTCGGTCACGCTCGACGATCTGAAGCGGATGATCGGCGCGCGGATGCATCTGCTCACACCGTTTCGCTGGCGGCTCGTGACGGTGCCCTTCAGCCTCGACCATCCGTTCTGGGCCGAGGAGGACGAGGTCGACCTCGACTACCACATCCGCGAGCTCGCGCTGCCCGCGCCGGGTGACATGCGCCAGCTCACCGAGCAGACCGCGCGGATCTTCGAGCGCGGCCTGGACCGCGAACACCCGCTGTGGGAGATCTACCTGATCCAGGGCCTGCAGGACGGGCGCATCGGCATGCTCACAAAGGTGCACCATTCGGCGCTCGACGGGCTCTCGGGCGCGGAGATCCTCGTCACGCTCCTGGACCTCGAGCCGACCGGGCGCGAGATCCCGCCGCCCGAGCCCGGCCGTGCCCCCGACCCCGTCCCCGGCCGTGCCGAGCTGCTGGCACGCGGCCTGGTGGCGGCGCCGCGCCGCTCGCTGCGCGCGCTGCGGACGATGCCCAGCACGCTCCCGAACCTCGACCTCGTCCCGACGCTGCGCAGCGTCCCCGGCGTGAACACGATCGCCGGCACGGCACGGCGCGTGTCCGGCGCGATCCCCGGGCGCGACGACGAGCCTGCCGTCGATCGCCTGCTGGCGCCGAAGACGAGCCTCAACCGCCACATCTCGGCCCATCGGCGGATCGCGCTGACGACCCTGTCGCTCTCCGAGGTCAAGCGCATCAAGAACCACTTCGCGGTGACGGTGAACGACACGATCGTCGCGATCACCGCCGCCGCGCTGCGCAGCTGGCTGCTCGAGCACGACGAGCTCCCGGACGAGCCGCTGCTGGCGATGGTCCCGGTGTCGGTGCGGCTGCCGGAGGAGTTCGGCACCTACGGGAACCGGGTGTCCATGATGATCGTCCCGATCCCGACGAACGAGCCGGACCCGGAAGCACGCCTCCAGCGCGCCCACGCGGATCTCGACATCGCCAAGGCGCGCCACCGCATGACGCCGCGGATGCTGATGGAGGAGGCGAACGAGGGCATTCCGCCGATGCTGCTCAGTCGCACGGCCAGGACGCTGCTGCGCATCGCCGGCTCGGGGCAGCTCAACCCGCCGCTGAACGTCGTGATCTCCAACATCCCGGGCTCGCCGGTTCCCCTGTACTGCGCCGGCGCGCTGCTCGAGGCGAACTACCCGCTGTCGGTGATCACCGACGGGATGGGCGTGAACCTGACGATCATCAGCTACCGCGACAGGATCGACTTCGGGATCATCGGGGACCGCGAGGAGATCCCGGACGTGTGGTTCCTCGCCGACGCGGTGCAGGAGGCGTTCGAGGAGCTCAGCGCCCTTACGCCGCCTTCCGGCGCTCGATGAGCCGGCGCATCCGCTGGGCGTCGACGACGGCCGGATCGGTCTGTGCGACGAACCGGCTGACGGCCGAGACGAACCGCGCCGGGTCGTCGTGGAACGGGAAGTGCCCCGCGCCATCGAAGATCTCCAGCCGGCTCGCGGGCATGAGCTCGTGCGCGGCGTGTGCGTGGGCGACCGGGATCATCGGGTCGCGCGCGCCCCAGATGATCAGCGTCGGGAGCTCGTCCGCGAGGTAGAGCCGCTCGGTCGCGCTGACGCGCTGCCCGGACGCATCCATGATCGAGCGCGCGGTGTGCAGGAACGCGCGCCGTGTCTGGGCGTCGGCGAGCGAGGCGAGGCCGGACGCGACGCCGGCGATGTCGGAGCTGGGCCGCAGGCCGGCGCGGCTCAGCGCCCGCCCGACGAACGCCGCCGCGTCGACGAGTTCCGGGCGGCACAGCAGCGGCAGCACCCAGTCCGAGCCCGGCAGCGTGGCGGCACGCAGGAGCGGGCTGACCTCGCTCCCCAGGCCGCCGCTGTCGACGAGCACGAGGCGCTCGACGCGCTCGGGATGCTGGTAGGAGAGCTGCATGGCGACGCCGCCGCCGAGCGAGTGCCCGACGACGGTCGCACTGTCGATGCCCAGGACGACCATCAGGTCGCGCAGGCCGCCGGCGAACCCGCCGAGCGAGTAGTCGCCGCGCGGCTTGGCGGAGGCCCCGTGGCCGAGCAGGTCCGGCGCGATGACGGTGTGGTGCTCGGCGAGCGCGGGCAGGACGTCGCGCCAGGTCTCGGAGCTGGAGGTGATGCCGTGCAGCAGCAGCAGCGCCGGCCCGCTCCCGGCTCGGCGGTAGGACATGGGATGCCCGTGGAGCTCGATGGTCTCCAGATCAATCATTACCTGATGGTACACCGATCCGCGTCACATAGAACACGCAGATGTGAGACGGATCCGAGACTGACGCGGCGCTCGCCGCGCCCCACAATGCCGGTATGGGCTTTCTGAAGAACCGGCGCCTGGCGCGCAACGGGGTCGAGGCGACCGCGACGGTCGTCGCGATCCGCCAGCACGACAAGGTCGCCACGAATGACTGGCGCCGCTACGACCTGATCCTCGACGTCGTGGCTCCGGGCCGCGCGGCGTTCCGCGTCGAGACGCACGAGCAGATGCTGCTCGGCGGGTTCAAGCCCAAGGCCGGCGAGGTGATTCGCGTGCTGGTCGACCCCGACGGCACCGACGTGCGCCTCCAGCTCGATGGCGACCCGCGCTACGACCTCAAGGCGCGCCGCGCCGCCGAGGCCGAGAGCTACTCGGAGCTCCTGCACGAGCCGCCCGGCGCCTGATCCGCAGGCTCAGTCGACCAGCCCGGCGCTCCGCGGCGGGGCCGCCGGGTCGGCGGGGTACAGCCAGCCGCCCTCGCGCAGCACTGCGTCGTCACCGCTGAGCAGCGCCCACTTCGCCCGGACCTCGGCCTCGAGCGCGCTCCCCGCCAGCGCGGCGACGCCGGCGAGCCCGCAGTTGATCGGACGGCCGTCCGCCGGTGAGAGCAGGTGATGACGCACCTGCCCGTCCGCACGCCACATCCGGCGAGTGACCGCCGACGTCGCAAGCCCGCCGCACGCGATCTCGACCGTCGTCCACGGCTGACGGCTGCGCGGGTCGTGGAGCTCGACGCTCCAGGGCTCCCCGTCAGACCACAGCGCGACATCGCCGCCGCAGTCCACGCAGACCATCTCGGCGCCCGGGGCCTCCTCGCGGCAGATGGCGAGCATCGTGTCGGCCGCCAGGCCCTTGCCGACGGCGCCGGGGTCGTACGCGGCTGCGTCGGGCAACCGGATCACGCCGTCCTGCACCGACAGCAGACGCCAGCGGCCGAGCGGATCCGGCTCGGCGACGTGCGCCGGCAGCTCACGCAGGCCCACGTCCCAGTCCAGCTCCGGGCCGTCGGCTCGCGAGTGGTCGTATCCGGCCGCCTCCAGATGCCGCGTCACGAGCGGATCCACGAGACCACCGGTGAGCTCCGCGGCCCACAGCGACGCACGCACGCACGCCTGCAGGCGCGGCCGGGCCTGCACCCGGCCGTCGCGATTCAGCGCGCTCGTGTCGCTGTCGGGGCGAAAGCGCGAGACCTCGGCCTCGAAGCGCTCGAGCCAGCGGGACGCCACGGCGATCGCCGCCTCGCCCTCGGCGTGCGACGCGAGCAGGTGGATGGCGATCGTGCTGCCGAGCGCCCGCACCTGCCACGAGTGCCACGCGCGCGCCGCAGGCGAGACCTTGGGATGTGCGCTAGCTGACATAGGTCGACACCGCCGGAGTCTCGGCCGAGATGTTGCCCGCGGCATCGAGGGCCACGACGCTGTACTTGTACTCCGACTTGTGGCTGAGGTCGGCGTCCGTGTACGTCGGCGCCACGCTCGTCCCGAGCAGTGCGCCCGCCCGGTAGATGCGGTAGCCCGTCACGCCCTTGTCGTCGGTCGGAGCGGTCCAGCGCAGGGTGACGGTCAGCGCGACAGGATCGGCCGCCGCGCTGAGGCCGATCGGCACCCCCGGCGCCTGCACGTCGGGCAGCGCCTTGGGCAGCGCCCACACGACGCCCGAGGCACGGGACATGTTGCGCGCCATGTCCACGGTGTACACGCGGTACTGGTGCGCGATGCCGTTGACCGCCGCCGTATCGGTGAAGATGCGGTCGTTGATCGTCGCCAGGTAGGTGCCGTCGCGATAGACCTCGTAGCCCGCGACGCCGCCGGCGTCCTCGGCCGGCGTCCACGTGACGACGACCCTGCCGTCGCCGGGGACCGCGGTCAGGTTCTTGACCCGCGTCGGGGGCCGCACGTCCTCGATGCAGGTCCACCGGTGGTGGCGCCGCCACGCGCGGTGGCGATGCCCGCGCGCGTCGTGCACGACGACGCGCTTGTAGTACGTCTGACGGCTCATCTCGAAACCGGCCTTGCAGGTCGCCAGGCCGCGAGGGCCCGGGACGAGCCCGGCCGCAACGGCGGCGACCGGGCTCATCAGCGCCAGCGCGAACACTCCGAGCAACAGGATCGCGGCGATTCGGGGACGGCGCGTCATCGTGGTGCGTCGGTCAGCTGACATAGGTCGAGACGACAGGTGCCTGGGCCGACGCGTTGCCCGCGGCATCGACCGCCGCGACCGTGTAGCTGTACGTCTTGCCGTTGGACAGGTCGATGTCCGCGTACGAGAGGCCCGTCGGCTGACCGACGAGCGTGCCGTTGCGGTACACGCGGTACTTCGCCACGCCGACGTCGTCCGTCGAGGCCAGCCACGCGACCGTGATCGAGTGGTTCGCCGCGTTCTTCGTCAGCGTGATGCCGCCCGGAACCGTCGGTGCCAGCGTGTCGTGCGGCGTCACCTGGATCGCCGCCGACGGCGCCGACGTGTTGCCCGAGGCATCGACCGCGGCGACGGTGTACGAGTACGCCACGCCGTTCGTCAGCCCCACGGTGTCGACGAACGACGGGCCGGCCGGCGAGCCGATCAGCACGCCGCCGCGGTAGACCTTGTAGCCGGTGACGCCGACGTTGTCGGTCGACGGGTTCCAGGTCAGGCTCACCTTGTTCCACGCGGGGGCGCCGGCGAGACCACCGGGGACCGACGGTGCCTGCACGTCACCACCGGTCGGGGCCGACGGCGTCGCGTTGACCGGTGCCGACTGGGGCGACGCGTTGCCGGAGCCGTCGACGGCGAGGACCGTGTACGCGTGGGACACGCCGTTCGCGAGCCCCGTGTCCGCGTAGTACGCCGTCAGCGGCGAGGCGATCAGCGCGCCGTCGCGGTAGACGCGATAGCCCGTCACCGCGACGTTGTCGGTCGCGGCGTTCCACGTCAGCGACACCTGCGTGTCTCCCGGCGTCGCGGCGAGGCCCGTGGGCGTCGACGGCGCGGCGATGTCGGCCGGGGTCGCGGACGCGGTGGCCGCGGCCGAGGCGTTGCCCGCCGCGTCGTAGGCGATCACGGTGTACGCGTACGACGTGCCGTTGGTGAGTGCGAGGTCGGTGAACGTCCGCGCCTCCTGGAAGGCGATCGAGACGCCGTCGCGGCGCAGCTCGTAGAAGACGACGCCGACGTCGTCGCTCGCCGCGCCCCACGACAGCGACACCTGGCGGTCGCCCGCGACGGCGCTGAAGCTCGGGGGCGCGCTCGGCGCGGCCACATCCGCGCTCGACTTCGGGGTGGCGGAGATCGTCGCGGTCGGCGAGACGTTGCCGGCGGCGTCCACCGCGGCGACGCCGTACGCGTAGGACTGCCCGTTCGCCAGCCCCGTGTCCTTGAAGGACGCGGTCGCCGGCGAGGCGACCAGTGCGCCGTTGCGGAACACGCGGTAGCCCGTGACGCCGACGTTGTCGGACGCCACGTTCCAGACGAGCGTGACCTGCGTGTTCCCGGCGGCGGCCTGCAGGCCGCCCGGGACGCTCGGCGCCTGCTGGTCGGCCGTGACCACCGGCAGGTTCTTGACGCAGACCCACTTCTTCTTGGTGACCCAGACGCGGCGGCGCTTGACCTTGCCGTGCTTGCGCACCTTCACGCTGATCCTGACCCGCTGCTTCTTCAGCTTCGCGGTCGAGCCGGGACGGCAGATCGGCTTACGGGCCTTGCTGGTCGTCGCCGCGGCGAACGCCACGGGCGTGAGGGTCCAGCAGAGGATCACGACCACCAGCAGGTAGGCGGTGATGCGCTGCAGGAACGAGTGGAACATCGGGGTGGGCGTCATGCCGGCTCCTTGTGCGAATCGATGAACGGGGAGAAGAGGTGTGAGCACGAACGCCGCGGGGCCTCAGATCGAGGCATCTGACGTCGCCGCCCTCCTGGCGGCCTCGCGCTTGGGGTCACCGGGGACGACCCGGCGCAGGAAGAGGAAGACGATGGGGATCGCGAACGCGACCATCGGGACCTGCAGCCAGCGCTGGGAGCTGTCCGTGCCGGCGCCGATCGTGTGGGCGAGCCCGAGCGCCCAGGCGAGCACCGTCCAGCGGTGCATCCGGCGCCAGAGCTGCGGGCCGATGCGCTTGCGCAGGTAGAAGCTGAGGCCGAGCGCCGCGGCGATCCAGCCGCCGATGATGCCCAGCCCGGTCCAGAGCGGCTCGTACCGGATCGTGAACGGGACGGCGATCTGCACGGCGGTGGGATGCATCCACGGATCGCCGAGCAGCGTGACGCCGTGGACGGCGATCGCCACCAGCCCGGCGAGGGCGGTCGACTCGTGCAGCGGCAGGAGGATCCGGCCGATACCGCGTGCTCGCGGCAGGCCGTTGGCCATCAGCAGCCCGATCAGCACGGACATCGACAGGCAGATGAGCGCCACGACCCCGGCCGAACGCGAGGCGATCCACCAGCCGTGATCGATCGGGGCGGGCGCGACGGTCATGAGGTCGCGGTGGCGACGGGGGCGGGAGCCGGGGCGGCCGCCGGTGCCGGTGCGGCGGCGGGAGGGGGCGCGGCGGCGGCCGGGGCGGGTGCCGACGGCGCGGTGCCGCCGCCACCTGTCATCGGGGCCGCACCCGGTGCGGACGTGCCTCCGCCCCCGGCGGGAGCCGACGCAGGTGCTGCGCCCGAGCCGCCGTAGACCGCGGCGGGGCCGGCGACCGCGCCGCCCGCGGCCACGGTTGCGCCGCCGGCGGTGACGCGCACCGGCGCCGGCGCCGGGATGATGATCCGGCGCGTGACGATGACCTTGCGGACGGTCACCTGAGGCGGGCGGCAGCGGCTGCTGGAAGCCGGCGCCGAGCGCCGGGTCCCTGCCGTCCGCCATCTGCCCGGTGAGCAGCACGCCGACGCCGGCGAACATCGCGAGTGCCGCGACGTAGACGGGGACCGAGCTGGGGCGCCAGGAGATGCTCCGCACGCGCGCTTCGCTCGATACGACGCTCGATGTCGTGGTCATGACCCCTCCTCCCCGCTCTTGCATGCCGCCGAGGCGTCCCCTGCCGGCTGGTCCTCCGGCAGCGCGTGTGAGGTCCGCGGGGGTGTCGGGCCGTGCTTCTTCGCGCCGCCCGCGTCGGTCGCGGTCGTGGAGCCGCCGCCCTCGGGGCAGGCGGCCGGCTCGGCCGCCGGCGCGGACGTCTGCTGCGTCGGCGCACGCCGGCTCAGGCGTCTTGGGATCCTCGGGGATCGCGTGCGACGTGCGGCTCGGCTTCGCCGGGGCCTGGGCGGCTGGCGGCGCGGCCGCGCGCGGGGCGACGGCGGCGGCCGCGGGCTGCGCGTAGGCCGCGGGCGCCCAGGCACGCGCCGCCGCCGGTCGTCCGGCGGCGACCGGCGCGTACGCGACCTGTGCCGCCGCGCGCGCCTTCACACGCACCGTCCGATGGACGACGACCGTCCGCACCGGCGCCGGACGCACAGCCGGCACTGCGGCGCTCTTGTGCGGCGGTCCCGAGTTCGAGCTCGCTGCCACCCCGGCGAGCGCGCCAAGAGCCGCGATCGTGCCGGCGGCGGCGATCTTCGTGCGTGTGGTTCTCCTGCGGGCCATGAGGTGGGCGGTCCCTCCGGAATCGGGTTGGCTGCGTGTCTGCGGCCGGAGACCGGGATGGTGAGTGCGCGTGACGGACAACGGCGCCCACTGGACACCTGTCCGAGAAAGGCCCTCCGCTGGGCGCGAAAGATGCGCCGTCGAGCGATCGGGCCCTCGAACTGCAATCGCCGCATCAACCGACCGTCCACCCGCGCAGGACCTGTGCGGGCGCCGTCGAACTCGCGGTGATCAGGCTGTGACGGCGCGTGACGCCCGGGCTCTGATGCAGTATTCGTTCCCAGTGCTGCGGTCGGCGCAGCGGACCATGGGCCCCTTCGCTTCCAGCTCCCCTGCACCGGCGCCCGCGCGCGTCGACGAGCGTCTGCAGCTCGAGCTGCCGGACGGCCGGCGGACGACGGTCCACATCGCGCGCTGGGATCGCGCACGCACACGCCTGCGCATCGAGCGGCTCGCCACCCAGCAGCGCGTCGTCGACTGGTGCGCGCAGAGCGGCTGCGCCGACGCGCTCGTGGGCGGCTTCTACACGCGCCCCGCCGGGCTCCCGCTCGGGGAGCTGCGGCTGAGCGGCCGGCGCGTCCCGCACGTCCCGTTCACCGTGCCGTGGGACGCGACGCGCGCGAGCCTGCTGGTCGGGACCCGCCCCGGCGCCGTGCGCATCGACCGCCGCGACGCCCTGCCCGCCGCGCCGGCCGGCGACCTGCTGCAGGCGGGGCCGCTGCTCGTCCGCGGCGGGCGCGTCGCCTGCCGGGACGGCGTCGACGCCGAGGGCTTCTCAGCCGCCGCCGAGCAGTTCGACTCGGACATCACCGCGGGGCGCCACCCGCGCGCGGCTCTGGGTGTCGGGCGCCACGAGCTGATCGCGCTGGTCGCCGACGGGCGATCGCCGCAGGATGCGGGCCTGACCCTCGGGCGAGCTCGCGGAGGCGATGGCCGCCATCGGGGCACGGTCGGCCATGAACCTCGACGGCGGCGGCTCCGCTAGCCTCGTGTGCGACGGTCATCTGCGCAACCGGCCGCGCGAGGAGCACGGAATCGAGCTCGTCGGCGGACGTGCGGTCACCACGGTGATCGCGTTCGACACAGTCTGATCCGTCGCGTTTGCGCTCCGCCCGGGCGCGGTCAACCCGAGAGCAGTCCATGCCCGGCCATCGTCGTGTCGTCAGTGCCATCCTGTTCTCCCCGCGAGGCGGGTCCTCGCACGCCGCCCGCGCTCTCAGCCGCGGCCTCGCGGAGGAGGGCTGGACGTCGTCGCTGGTGGCCGGCTCGCGCCGCGACCCCGGCTCCGAGCAGGACGCGCGCGTGTTCTACGCGGGGCTGCACGACCTCAGCGTGGTCGACTTCACCGCCGGCGCTGACGGCTCCCGACCCGATGGCCCCGGGGCCTGGGATCGCACCGATGCACCCGTCGTTCGAGGATCGCGCCGGCGCGCCCGACCGCGTGTTCGCGGCGCTCGACGACACGGACTTCGAGCGCCAGGTTCGCACGTGGAGCGCGGCGCTGCTCGCGGCCGGCGCAGCAGACGCCGACGTGCTGCACCTGCACCACCTGACGCCGATCGACGCCGCCGCCGCACGCGTCGCCCCCGACACGCCGGTGGTCTCGCAGCTGCACGGGACCGAGCTCATGATGCTCGAGGCGATCGACGCGGGGCTCGGCGCCTCCTGGCCCTATGCCGAGGCGTGGGCCGAGCGTCTGCGGGAGTGGGCCGCCCGCGCGACGCGGCTCGTCATCGCCACGCCGCGCGGGTGCGAGCGCGCCCATGACGTGCTCGGCGTGCCCGCCGATCGGATCGACGTGGTGCCCAACGGCGTCGACGCGACGCGCTTCTCCCCGGCACCCGTGGACCGCGGCGAGATCTGGCGGCGCGTGCTGCTCGAGCGTCCGCTGGGCTGGCGGCCGGGAGGGCTTCCCGGGCAGCTGGCGCGCGCCGCGCGCCGCGGTCGACGCGCTCGCCCGTGACGTCACGTTCCTCTACGTCGGGCGCTTCACCGAGGTCAAGCGCGTCCCGCTGCTGATCGAGGCCTTCACGCGGGCACGCGCGCGCCTGGGCGGCGGGGTCTCGCTCGTCATCGTCGGCGGCCACCCCGGCGAGTGGGAGGGCGAGCATCCCGCGGACGCGATCGACCGGCTGGGCGCCGAGTCCGTGCTGCTCGCCGGATGGCATGCCCAGACCGCGCTCCCGGAGCTGCTGCGTGCCAGTGACGTCGTGGCGCTGGCGTCGGTCAACGAGAGCTTCGGCCAGGTCCTCGTCGAAGGGATGGCGTGCGAGCTGCCGGCGATCGCCGTCGACCGCGGCGGGCCGTCGGAGATCGTCGAGGACGGCGAGACCGGGTGGCTCGTCGGGCCGGATGACGTCGCCGGGCTCGAGCAGGCGATCGTGGACGCGGCGACCGATGAGGCCGAGCGACGCCGGCGCGGCGCGCTCGCCCGCCGCGACGTGCTCGCCCGCTACACGTGGCGCGCGGCGACGCGCGAGCTGAGCGACGTCCTGCAGGGCGCGGCGCTGCAGCACGGCGACGCCACACGCGAGGAGCCGCTGATCGCCTCCTGAGGGGCATGTGGTTGCGCGTGCAACCATTCGCTATCCTGTCGTCCATGGAACTCGGACTCGCGACCTTCGCCGACGTCAGCGCCGCCGTCAGCCCTCAGCAGCGGATGAGCGACCTCATGGAGGAGGCCGAGCTGGCCGACCAGCTGGGCCTCGACGTGTTCGCGATCGGTGAGCACCACCGGCCGGACTTCCTGATCTCCTCGCCGGCCGTCGCGCTCGCCGCCGCGGCGATGAGGACCGCAGCGCATCCGCCTGTCGAGCGCGGTCACGGTGCTGAGCTCCGACGACCCCGTCCGCGTCTTCCAGGATTTCGCCGAGGTGGACCTCCTCTCGGGCGGGCGTGCGGAGATCATGGCCGGTCGCGGCTCGTTCACCGAGTCGTTCCCGCTGTTCGGCTACGACCTCGACGACTACGACGAGCCTCTACGCCGAGAAGCTCGAGCTGCTGCTCGCGATCCGCGACGGCGAGCACGTCACGTGGTCCGGCGCGCCACCGTGCGCCGCTGACCGACGCCGGCGTGTGGCCGCGGCCCGTGCAGGAGCGACTGCCGATCTGGGTCGCCGTCGGAGGCTCGCCGCAGTCGGTGGTGCGCGCGGCGACGCTCGGCCTGCCGCTGACGATCGCGATCATCGGCGGCGCAGCTGGAGCGCTTCGTCCCGTTCGTCGAGCTGTACCGCGAGGCGTGGGAGCGCGCCGGCCACGATCCGCAGCGACGCGAAGGTCGCGATCAACACCCACGCCTTCGTCGGCGAGACGTCCGCGCAGGCCGACTCGGCGTTCGCGCCCTCCTACCTCGCGATGATGAACCGGATCGGACGCGAGCGCGGCTGGCCGCCCTCGGGCGTGCGCGAGTACGAGTCGCTGCGCTCGCCGCAGGGCGCGCTGGCGGTCGGCTCGCCCGAGCAGGTCGCCGAGAAGATCCTGTTCGAGCACGAGCTGTTCGGCCATCAGCGCTACATCGCGCAGATGAGCGTCGGCGCCGTCGCCCACCGCGACGTGCTGCGCTCGATGGAGCTGTTCGGCACGCAGGTGGCGCCGGTCGTGCGCGCGGAGGTCGCCCGGCGCGAGGCCGTCGCCGAGCAGCCCGCATGACCCTTCCGGCCGCGGGCTGAAACGATCCCGCCATGGCCGAGAACTGCTGCGCGCCCGGCGCCGGAAGAACACCCGCGGCCGGCGGGGCGCAGGCGCGCCGTCCGGCGTGAGCGACGCCGACGCGGTCAACGGCGGACCTCGTCACGCTGCCCGGCGTCCCGTTCACGATGGGCACCGACGGGAGCTACGGCTACGCGGCCGACGGCGAGGGGCCGGCGCACGAGGTCGTCCTGTCGCCGTTCTCGATCGTCGCGCTACGCGGTCACCAACGGACAGTTCGCGCGCGTTCGTCGCGGCGACCGGCCACCGCACCGAGGCGGAGCGCTTCGGCTGGTCGTTCGTCTTCGGCGCCGTTCCTGCCCGACGACTTCCCTCCGACGCGTGCGGTGGCGCAGACGCCGTGGTGGCGCCAGGTCGAAGGCGCGGACTGGGCTCATCCCGAAGGCCCGCACTCGGACGTCTCCGGCCGCGCGGACCATCCGGCGATCCACATCAGCTGGAACGACGCGCAGGCCTTCTGCGCCTGGAGCGCGACGCGTCTGCCGACCGAGGCCGAGTGGGAGTTCGCCGCGCGCGGCGGGCTCGTGCAGCGGCGCTTCCCGTGGGGCGACGACCTCGAGCCCGGCGGCGAGCACCGCATGAACGTCTTCCAGGGCACGCTTCCCGCTGCGCGAACAGCGTCGCGGACGGGTTCGCCGGCACCGCGCCGGTCGGCTCGTTCCCGGCCGAACGGCCACGGGCTCTACGACATGACCGGCAACGTCTGGGAGTGGACGGCGGACTGGTTCGACCCGCGCTACTACCGGCACAGCCCGCGCGAGAACCCTCGCGGGCCCGCCGGCGGCGCGGCCCGCGTGATGCGCGGGCGGCTCCTACCTCTGCCACGCCTCCTACTGCAACCGCTACCGCGTCGACGCCCGCAGCGCGAACACCCCGGACAGCTCCACGGGGAATCTGGGGTTCCGGGTGGCGCGGGACGTCAGGTAGCCGCGTCTCCCGGAGCCATCCGTCATCCGCCACCGCCCGCTACGGCATGAACCGCGGCTGGCCAAGGAGAGGGAGAGCCGTCGGCGAGCTGGGCGCGCGGCCATCCAGCGCGTGTCGTGCACGGTGGACATGCATGACTCGCGGAGGATCAGGCCGGCGCGCGTCCGGCGCGCGTTGTGCACGGTGGGCGTGCACAACTCGCGAGGACGAGGACGGGCTGGCCGTCAGTCCGCCGTCATCCCGCGCACCAGCGCGTGCATCTCGTCCGTGTCGAACGCGTGGGCGACGAGCTTTGCGGGCGTGTCGGCGTCGCGCAGGAACACGTGCAGATCGTCGCCGTCGCGTGCGAGCACGACGTCGGTGTTCAGGCGGGCGCCGTCGTCGGCCCAGCGCGTGACGGTCACGAGTGCCGTGGCCTTGCTGCGCGCGAGGACCGTGTCGGCGTCGGCCCCGCCGGACGCGCGGTCGCCGGAGGGCAGCCGCGCCCACAGGCGCTGGAACGCGTCATCGGTCGTGCGCAGCGCATAGACGTGGATCCCGAGCGCGTCGATCAGCACCTCGAGCGTGATCCCCTCGGGCTGGGGCAGCAGCAGGAAGCGCCACGGAGTGTCCGGCTCGGTGCCCGTCACGCGGGCGTCGAGCACGAGGCGTGAGCGCTCCTGGAAGGCGATCGCGATCCCGAGGTCGCCGCGGACCTCGACCTGATCGTCGTTCGGTGCGGTGGTGATCAGGTGGCGTGCGGCGAGCGAGCGCACGGCCTCGGCGACGAGCGCCGGCTCGGGCTCCGCCTCGAGGAAGTCGACGATCCCGTTCACGGCCGCGATCTCCGCCAGCGTGTAGCCGCCCAGCGGCACGGGACCGGTGCCGACGAGCGCGGCGACGGCCTCGATCAGCTCCTTGTTCGCCCCGCCGCTCTCCGGGCTCATGCGGTCGCTCCTTCGGGCCTGGCGGGCGGCGTGTGCCGAACGGCGCAGGTGAGCTTGCGGTCGCCGGCGTGGAGCGTGGCGGCGGACGACTGATCGACGGCCGGCAGCTCCCAGCGCGGAGCGCGATGCTGCACCCCGAGCTGCTGGCGCGCGACCGGCGACGCGTGCTCGGTGATCCAGACGTTCGAGGCGCCGAACAGGCCACGGCCTTCGCGCTGCCCGGGCGAGAACGAGATCTCGAGCAGGTCGTTCACCCGATCCGGCGGCGGGAAGCGGGCGGCGAGGTCGGGCGAGGCCGACGTGGTGTCGTCCCCCTCCTCCAGGCGCGAGATCGCGCCGGTCACCTCGTCGGCGGCGACGCTGGGAAGCGGCACGCGCGCGCCGAGATCCGGCGACAGGTACATCGGGCGCTTCTCCGTCATGCCGGAGAGCCCCCAGGGGCCGACGTTGCGCTTCGTGATCCGGTAGACGACGTAGTCGATCAGGTGCTGCACGTCGTTGAGCGAGGGAAGATGGATTCCGCCGCCCATCGAGGCGGGCGTCTTCTCCAGCTGCATCCACGTGCCCGCGTCGGTCCGGCCGTGCAGCTTCTCGCGCACGAGCGGGCCCTTCAGCCCGAGGTCCGGATAGCGCTGCTTGTCGATGTGCTTGTGATGGCTGGAGATCCGCTTGCGGCTCTTGGGGACGTTCCAGCGCTCGTACAGGTCGGGCGCGTCGACGAGGACATGGGCGCCGCACAGCACCTCGCGCAGCTGCTGCACGTCGAGGCCGTGCTGCTCGAGGTCGGCCATGATCGCCGCCTCCGGCGCCGTCAGGCGCTTGGACGCCAGCCCGAGCCCCGAGCGGTACTTCCCCTGGCGTGCCGTGATGTCGACGAGCAGTCGCACACGGGTGCGGACCCGCTCGGTCTCCGCGTCGTCGTCCCCGCCACCGAGGCCCGGGAGCTCCATACCCGCCGAGTCTAATCCGCGAGCAGCTCGGCGAGCGACTTCATGTCGGGCAGCTCGACGTCCGGGACGGCCTGGGCCGGCGGGGTCGCTCCCGGCCCCTCGCGGCCGGCGCGACGGTTGATCCAGACGGTCGTGAACCCCAGCCGCTTGGCGGGCACGTGGTCGTGGAACAGGCTCTGGGCGACGTGCAGCACGCGCTCGCGCGGCAGCCCCAGGCGCTCCAGCGCGACGCCGAACCCGCGCTCGTCGGGCTTGTACGCGCCGACCTGCTGGGCGGTGATCACCTCGTCGAACGTGATCCCCAGCCGCGCGGCCGAGAGCGCGAACAGGTCGTCGTCGCAGTTCGTGATCGGCGCGAGCCGGTAGCGCGACTGCAGCGCGGTGAGCGCATCGTGCGAGTCGGGGAAGGCGGGCCAATCGCCGACCGACGCCGCGAACTCGGCGCGCTGGGAGTCGCTGACGGCGACCCCGAACCGGGCGCCCAGCTCGCCGAGGCATTGGGCCAGGACGTCGCGGTAGGGCTGGTAGGGCGTCTGCGCGGCATGCTCGAGCTCGCCGTAGGCGGCGAGCAGGGCCTCGTCATCGAGGTCGACGTCGAGCTGCGCCCGCAGTGCGGTGAGGATCCCCGACTCCCAGTCGATCAGGGTGCCGTAGCAGTCGAAGGTCAGGGCATCGAAGCCCGCAGGGTCGAGGGTGGCCATCGTGATCGCCCGTCAGGCCTGCCGCTCCACCTTGCGCAGGCCACGCGTGATATTCCTGGTCAGGCCCTTCTCGACCACCGGCCCGAGGCCGGGGACCTTGCTCTCGAACTCGATCCGGTAGCGCAGATGGCTCGCGGCGCCGCTCTCCCGTGAGCGGAACTCCATGCGCCCCTCGTGGTTCTTGATCGGGCTGCCCTTTGTGACGCGGTAGACGATCAGATCGTCCGGCACATAGGCGGTCACCGTCTCCTCGAACGGGGCGATCCCGGCGAGGCTGAGCCTGCGCACCGAGCCGACGCCGTTGCGGTCGCTGTCGCCGCTGCGAACGCGCTCGACCTTCAGACCGAACAGGACGCCGAGGTTCTCGTGCTCGGAGAGGTAGGCGAACACGCGGTCCACGGGGATGCGGAATTCGTGCTCGACGTCGATCTTCTGGACGCTCACGCGCGCAAGCCTATTCCGGACGCGGGGGCGACGGCCGCGAGGTGACGAGCGGCGACCTGCCACGCCGTGGTCCGCGGGTCGAGGTGGGCGCGATGGACCGCGGTCTCGAGCAGGACGAGCTCGACCTGCGCGCCGGCGGCGCTCGCCGCAGCGGCGTACTCGACGCTGTGGCTCGGGCTGACGGTGCGGTCGTCACGCCCGTGCAGGAGCACCGCCGGCGTGTCGAGCGGGATCCTGCGCTGGGGGTTCGCCAGCGCGTAGCGGTCGGGCACCTGGTCCGGTGTGCCTCCGAGCAGGGTGTTGACGACCCCGCCGGGCCCGGTCAGCGCGCGTCCGCGCTCGAGGTTGGCGACCGGCGCCTGCGCGATGACCAGCGCCGGGCGGACGGCCGGACGGCCGGCTCCGGGGGCATCCGCGGGCAGCGCCTCGCGACCGGCGGCCCAGAGCGCAAGGTGGCCGCCCGCGCTGTGGCCGAGCAGCACGACGCGGTCGAGGTCCAGCGGCGCGTCGACGCCGGCGAGATGGTCGACGCCGGCGGCGACGTCGTCGAATGTCGCCGGCCACCCGCCGCCCTCGTCCCCTCCGACACGGCGGTATTCGAGGTTCCAGGCGGCCCACCCGCGGCGCACGAGGTCGCGGCAGACGGGTCGCATCACGCGCTTGCCGTACGTGGTGCGCCACGAGCCGCCGTGCAGGACGATGACGACGGGATGCGGACCAGGGCCCGGGGGCAGGTGAAGCTCGGCGCGCGCCCACGGGTGGCCGGCGTAGCGATGCGGCTCGCCGCCGTTCAGGACGTCGGCGGCGATCCGGGGCAGCGAGGGCGCCATCGCGATGAGCGTAGCCTTGGTGCCGTGATCCTCGCCTCAACCGCCGGGACCCTCTACACCGTCACGCTGGGCGTCGTCCTGGTGCTCGGCTGGGTGGCCCTGTGGGCGATCTGGCACTTCGTGTTTCGCAACGCGCCGCGTGACGGCAGCGACCCGCCGTACATCGTCGCGCCGCCCGCCGGCGACCGCGATCCGGCTCAGCCACCCGTCAGCGAGCCGATCCCCGATTCGATCGCCGCCAGCCGCGCCTCGATGCCGTCCAGCCCCGCCGACGGCAGGTAGAAGACCGCGCGGTCGACGCCCGCCTGCTCCATCCGCGCAAGCCGCTCGGGCTTCGTGCTCGCCGCGTTGACGGTCACGCCGATCTCGCGCCCCGCGTCCGACGCGCGGGCGCGGAGCTCGGCGATCCGTCTCATGAGGCCGTCGTCGTCGCGCTCGGGGTTCGGCATCCAGTGGTCGCCGTAGGCCAGGACACGGTCCAGGACGGTCGCCCCGTTGCCGCCGATCAGCACCGGCGGATGCGGGCGCTGCACGGGCTTCGGCCAGCTCCAGATGCGCTCGAAGCGCACGTGATCGCCGGCGTACGACGCCTCGTCCCGGGTCCAGATCTCCTTCATCGCCTCGACACGCTCGCGCATCACGTCGAAGCGCTCGGACGGCTGCGTGCCGTGGTCGAGCATCTCCTCGCGATTCCAGCCCGCGCCGACCCCGAACAGGAAGCGCCCGCCGGAGATCAGATCGATGCTGGCGACCTCCTTCGCCGTGACGATCGGATCGCGCTGGGCGATCAGGCAGATTCCCGTGCCGACCTTCAGGCGCTCCGTCGCCCCGGCCGCGGCCGTCAGCGCGATGAACGGGTCGAGCAGCCGCGAGTACTCCCTGGGGAGCTCGCCGCCGATCGGATACGGCGTCGCGCGAGACGCCGGAATGTGGGTGTGCTCGGGGAAGAACAGCGACTCGAAGCCACGCTCCTCGGCAAGCCGGCCGAGCTCCGCCGGGCCCGGCGTCTCGTCGGTGGGGAAGATCGCCAGTCCGAAGTCCATCGCTCCATCCTGCCGCCACGACCGCCGAAATGCGAGCGATTCCAGTACCCTCGCTGTGCTTCACCGCCGCTCACCGCTTCGCTGGTCCAGCAGTCCTCGCCGCCTCCCCACCACCCTTTGACCATGTCTGACCACGCTCAATTCGCGATCGGTTTCGACGATCGCGACCGCGCCCGCCTCCACGAGCTGTGGGACGGCATCATCGATGCCGGCCGCTGGTCCGAGGGCGACCTCACGAAGGCGTTCGAGGACGCCTGGACGGACTGGAACCAGGCCGGTTCCGTCGCGTTCTCGGGCTGGACGGGCGCCGCGCTGGCCGCGCTGGAGTTCGCCGGCGTCCGCGGCGAGACGGTGCTGTGCCCGTCGAACACCTTCATGGCGACGCCGCTCGCCGCGATGCATGCCGGCGCCGACGTCGCGTTCGTCGACTGCAACCGCGAAGACCTGTGCATGTCGTTCGAGGACCTCGAGCGCAAGGTCCGCGAGCACCGGCCGCGAGCCGTCTTCCTCGTCCACATCGGCGGCCACATCGCCTTCGACGTCGAGCGGATCGCGCAGCTCTGCCGCGAGCAGGGGATCTTCCTGATCGAGGACTGCGCACACGCCCACGGCGCCGGCTGGAACGGCAGGCGCCCGGGAACGTGGGGAGACGCCGGAATCTGGTCGTTCTACGCGACGAAGACCATTTCGACCGGTGAAGGCGGCATGCTGGTCAGTGGGAATGACGAACTGCTCGACTTCGCGCGCGCGTTTCGCAACTACGGCAAGCCCGAGCACACCGTGCACGGGCTGAACTTCCGCATGAGCGAGTTCACCGCCGCGATCGGCCTCGTGCAGACCGAGCGCCTCGACGAGATCGTCGCCTTCAAGCAGCGCGTCGCCCGTGAGGTGCTCGACCCGGAGCACCCCAATCGCGTGCTGCTGCCCGAGGGCATGGAGTCCGGCTACTACAAGTACATCGTCTTCGACGAGATCGAGCGTTCCACGGGGAAGGTCTACGACCAACCGTGCCACCGGATCCTCGGTCACGACGTGGACCTGCCCAACAGCGACTGGGTCGCGGCCAACCACTGGTGCGTCCCGCTCTACTACCAACCCGACATGGCACTCCACGCCGTGGCGGAGACGAACAGCGAAGCGGGAGCGTCATGAGAGTTCTGGTCACCGGTGGTTCCGGCTTCATCGGATCGCACGTCGTCGACAAGCTGCGCGACGCGGGCCACACACCGGTGATCTACGACCGCCTGGCCTCGCCGTTCCACTCGCGCCGCGAGGTCGAGACCGTGATCGGCGAGCTCGACGACCTGGCGACGCTCGAGCGCGCGATGGACGGCTGCCAGGCCGTCATGCACCTCGCCGCCGCCGCCGACGTGAACATCGTCGCCAAGGAGCCGCTCGCCTCCGAGTCGGCGAACGCCCGCGGGACCGTGACGGTCCTGGAGGCCGCGCGCCAGTCCGGCGTCGAGCGCGTCGTCTATGCGAGCACGATCTGGGTCTACACGGGCGAGTCGGGCCAGAGGGTCGACGAGGACAGCCCGCTGGGGATGCCCAACCACCTCTACACGGCGTCGAAGCTCGCCGGCGAGATGTACTGCCGCAGCTACCACGAGCTCTACGACCTGGAGACGACGATCCTGCGCTTCGGGATCCCGTACGGCCCGCGTGCCCGGCCGGCGGCCGTCATCCCCGCGTTCGTCAACAAGGCGCTGGCCGGTGAGCCGCTGACGGTCGCCGGCGGCGGGCAGCAGTCGCGGCGCTTCGTCTACGTCGAGGATCTCGCCGACGGCTGCGTCAAGGGCCTCGCACCGGTGGCCGCGAACCGCATCTACAACCTCGTGAGCGACGAGTCGACGACGATCATGCAGATCGCCGAGCTCGTGCAGGAGATCGTCGCACCGGTCGAGATCGAGGACGTCGGCGCGCGCACGGCCGACTACGTCGGCGTCGAGGTCAGCGGCACGCGCGCCGAGCGCGAGCTCGACTGGACCGCGAGCACCCCCTTCTGCGAGGGCGTCGGGCACTACGTCGCCTGGCGCCGCGCGCAGGACGACCCGTCCGCAGTCCCGGTCGAGGCCCCGGTGGCCGCCGCGGCGGCCGCGGCCGCCGTCCCCGCGCGCGAGCTGGCCAGGCCGGTCGCCGGCGGGCGGCTCGAAGACATCGTGCGCGCATGCCTTCCGGCGATCTTCGGCCTCGCCTCGGCGGGGATGCTGTTCGCCTACCTGGCCGCGGTCCACTCGATCGGCCTGTCCGGTGCGGAGTCGCGCACCGTCGGGGTGACGACGTTCATCGGCATCGGGTTGTACCTCGTGTTCCAGCTCCAGGCGGGCAGGCGTGAGAACGGCAAGATCGCCGTGGCGCTCGGGCTCGTGCTCGTGGCCTTCGCCGCCTTCGCCGTGATGCTCCCGTGGAGCCAGGAGCTGCTCGACCTCGCCGAGCCGACCGCTGCGGTGATCGCGCTGAGCGTGACCGGCGCCGGGCTGGGCATCGCACTCGTCGCCGCCGGGCTCGCCCTGACACGGCGTCCCGAGGAGCAGGCGGCGGCCGCAGCGCTCGAAGTGCACCACTAGAACGTCTACGCCACGGCCAGGCCCCGCCCGCTGATCGCCTCGATGATTCGTGGCACGGCCGCCGCGGTCGCCTCCCACGATCCGGCGGCGCTGTAGGCGTCGGAGTCGTGCAGCAGCACGACGTCGCCGGCGGCGAGCCGGCGGGTGGCGAACCAGGTGATCGTGCGCTCGGTCGCCCAGCCGTTCCAGTCGCGGCCCCAGCGCGACCAGAGCAGCGGGCTCCAGCCGCGAGCGCGCACCTGGGCGAGCGCCGGGTACGAGTAGACGCCGTACGGCGGGCGGTGCAGCGATGCCTCAGCGCCCGTGGCGTCGGCGATCGCGACGGCCGCGCGGTCGAGATCGTCCGCCACCGCGCGCGGCGTCAGGCGCAACAGGTTGCGGTGGCGATAGCCATGGATCGCGATCTCGTGGCCGGCGGCGGCGATCTCGCGCGCCAGCGACGGCCGCGCGGCGACCTGCTCACCGACGAGGAAGAACGTCGCGCGTGCGCCGTCGCGCGCCAGCGCATCGAGGATCGCCGGAGTCCCCTGCGGGTGGGGCCCGTCGTCGAAGGTCAGGCGCACCGCGGCGTCGTGCGCGTGGCGGCGCGGAACGCGGAGTGCGGCCGCCACCCCGGGAAGGACCGGTGCGAGCGCCGGGAGCGACCACGCCGCGGCGAACAGGCCAGCGGCGCCGGCGGCTCGCCTCACGCGGCGATCCCGGCGGACGCCGCGCCCTCGCGCGTCTCCAGCAGCCCCAGGACGGCGTCGGCGGCCGACGGGCGCGCGGCATACGTCGCGTCGGGGCGACGCGGCTCGGCGAGCGCGGCCCGCAGCGCGGCCCCGAGCTGCGGGCGGCCGCTGACCACGCGGACCAGCCCGAAGCGCCGGTAGGCCTCGTTGTTCAGCCGGATGTGGGCGACCCCCCAGCCGTAGGAGATGACGCGGCACCCCCGTACCCGTGCCTCGAAGACGGTCAGCCCCGCGGTGGAGTGGATCAGGACGTCGGCGGCGCCGAGCACGTCGCCCATGCGGTCGGTGAAGCCCATCACGCGCAGGCGCGGCTCGTCCGGGAACCTGGCGGCCAGCGCGCTGCGCACCGGCTCGCTGCGTCCGCACAGCGCCAGCACCGTCGCCCGCGGATCGGCGGCGAGCGCCTCCTGCGCAGCACCGCCCAGGTCGCCGACCGCCCAGCCGCCTCCGGAGACCACGATCACCGGTCCTTCGGGTGGAAGGTCGAGTGACCGGCGCGCGTCGGCCGGGTCGAGGGCCTGTTCAAAGGCCGGAGAGGTCAGGCCCCGCACGCACGTGACCTCGGTGCGCGGGGCGATCGCGCGGACCTCGGCGGTCGACTCCTCCTCCGTGATCAGGTGCAGGTCGATGTCCGGGTGGGCCCAGAACTGCAGGGCGGCGAGATCGGTGATCACAGAGACGACCGGGACGCGAATGCGGCCACGGCCTCGCAGGTACCCCAGCGCCTCCGTCGCGCCGGGATAGGTCGACACGACGACGTCTGGCCGCTGCGCATCGATCAGCCGCGCCAGGCCAGGTCCCGCGATCCGGTGCGTGAGGAACTTGGCCAGCGCGCGGCTCGGCGGGAAGCGCGACAGCAGGACGTAGGAGAGATCGAAGAGCCAGTTCATGCGATCGAACATCAGCTCCGAGGCATCGTCGGCGACGAGCATCGAGATCCGGCCCATGGCCGGCAGGGCGTCGAGCACCGGAGCCTCGATCCCGGGCTGCGCCTGCTGCAGGCCGGCGGCGAGCATCCTCGCCGGAAGGTCGTGCCCCTCCCCGATCGACGCACTGAGGATGAGCACTCGGGTCGGCATCGCCCCAGATCGTAGACTCGCCCGGCCGTGCGCGACTCCCTGATCGGCCTGGCACTCGCCGCCATCGCCTCCTCCTGCTTCAACCTGGCGATCGTCGTCCAGGCGTCCGAGGCGCGCGCTGTGTCCACCGCGCACAGCATGAAGCTGTCGCTGATCGGCCAGCTCCTGCGCCGCCCGCGATGGCTCGCCGGCCTGTGCCTGAGCGCCGTGGCCGTGCCGCTCCAGACGGCGGCGCTGCTGCTCGCCCCGATCGCGCTCGTGCAGCCCGCCGACGCCATCGGGCTCGTCGTGCTGCTGATCGCCGGCACGCGGATGCTCGGTGAGCCGGTCGGCCGGCGCGAGATCCTCGCCGTCGCGGCGATCGGGGTCGGCGTCGTCGGGGTCGTGCTCGCCGGCGTCGAGCACACGGACACCCACGCCTCCGCCGCGAAGCTCGCGCTGGTGCTCGGGCCGCTGACCGTGCTCGCACTCTCGCCGTACATGCTGCGAGGTCGCACGCCGTCCTGGGCGATGGTGCTCGGGGCGGGGCTGACGTTCGCGCTGGGCGCGTTCGGCCTGAAGCTGATCGCGGACAGCATCAGCGCCGGGGACTGGCTGCAGGCGGCGGGCTGGGGCGCGGGCGTCGCGGTGCTCGCCGTCCTGGGCGTCAACAGCGAGATGAGCGCCCTTCAGCAGCGCGCGGTCGCCCGCGTCGCACCGATCATCTTCGCCGTGGAGCTCGTCGTCCCGGTCGTGCTGGGCCCGATCATCGGCGGGGAGGCATGGCCGACCGACCCCGGCCGGCTCGCGCTGCTGCTCGTCTCGCTCGCGGTGACCGTCGCGGGCGCGGCATCCCTGATGAGCTCGGGGCCCGTCGCCGGGATGCTCGAGGCCGAGCACGCCGCCGACGCAGCGTGATCGTTCTCATAGGATCCCCGCATGAGCACACAGACCGACTACACCCCTGAAGAGTGGGCGACGCTGCGCCGCGCACCGATGGTCGCCGGATTGGCGCTGTCGCTGGCCGACCCGGGCGGCGCGATCGAGCTGACGAAGGAGACGCTCGCGGCACTGCGGGTCGCACAGGACCCGGCCGGCCACGGTGACCTCGCCGCGCTGGTCGCCGCCGACATCGCGGCCCTCGCCGCCAAGAAGGAGAACCCGCTCGGCGACTTCAAGCCCAAGGGCGCCGACGCACCGCAGCAGGTGCTCGCGGAGCTCGGCTCGGTCAACACGATCCTGACCGCGAAGGCGACCCCGGAGGAGGGTGCCGGCTTCCGCGCGTGGATCGCGGACGCCGCGCAGGCGGCCGCGAACGCCGCCAAGGAAGGTGGCTTCCTCGGCTTCCACGCGGTGCGCGTCAGCGAGGGCGAGGAGAAGATGCTCGCCCAGGTCGCCGAGGCGCTGGGCCTGCCTCCCGCCCAGGAGACAGGCCCCGCGGTGATCTAGACGGTGCGGACCGTCCGCGAGCCGACGCCCGCGCGGTTGCGCGAGATCGCGACGATCTTGAGCCCCTTGGTCGACTTGAGGCTCTTCAGGACGAACTTGGACAGGCGGACCTTCGCGGTGATCGTCGTGCCGCCCTTCGCGTCGAAGGTCGTCGTGGCGAGCACGACGCCGTCGCGCGACGCGCGCACGTGACCGTCGCACAGGCCGCCGCCCTTCGGGCAGGCGATCCTGATCCGCAGGACGCCCTTCCTGAGCGTCGCCCCGAGGATCCGGACCGGGTTCTCGCCGGTGGACGACGCCGACGTCGAGGAGCCGCCGGCCGCGCCGGTGTCACCCTTGGCGCCGGTGTCGCCCTTCGCGCCGTTGGTTCCGTTGGTTCCGTTGGTCCCGTTCGTCCCGCCGGCGCCGGTGGCGCCGTTCGGACCCGCAGGACCCGCGGGACCGGCAGGACCCGCCGAGCCGGTCGGGCACTGCGGGCCGTTGCCGGGCTGGAACCCGTAGGCCGCCGAGGTGTCCGTTCCCGAGCAGCGGTAGGGCAGGTAGTCCACGGGATTCGACAGGTTGGCCCCGGCCGTGCCGTTCCAGACGATCGCCGGAGCGCCGCCCGGGTCGACGGCCGTGCCGCCGTACACCAGCGGGATCTGCGAGAGGTACGACGGCTCGCCGGATGACGCCGCGTTCGTGATCGACGGCGTCTGGCTCCCGAGCCAGTTGCTGGTGACGTTCAGCGCCGGCGCGCTGAACGCCGAGCGCGCCTCGACCTGGCTGTACCAGTTGCCGCTGATGTCGTTGTCGGTGATCGTGATCGAGCCCGGTCGTGTTCGGCGGGCCCTCGTCACGCAGCAGGACGCCCATCGTCCAGTTGTGCGTGATGAAGTTGTTCTGCACGACCGCCCCGGTGACGTTGTTGACGAAGTGCAGGCCGGTGCGGTTGAAGTCGATCACGTTGTTGCGGATCGTCGTGTTGGCCGCGCCGTAGACGAGCACGCCGTTGCGGTTGCCGGTGATCTGCGAATTGCGCAGCGTGTCACCGGTGCCGTACAGCGCGACGCCCTGGTTCTTGACCGTCGTGGCCCAGTCGGTCGTGTTGTTGCCTGCACGTGTGACGGTGAAGCCGTCGATGGTCGCGCCTGTTGCGACGGCGTTGACTTCGAGTGTCGTTCCGGCGCCCGACAGGGGCCCGGCGATCGTCGACACGCCGGCGCCCGCGCCCTGCAGCAGCACGTTCGGCTTGCCGACGACGGCGGACTCGTTGTAGGTGCCGGCCGCCACGGTGACGGTGCCCCCGGGGTTCACCTGGTCGAGAGCCGCCTGGATGGTCTTCTTGGGGTTGCCGGGCGTGTCGCCACCGAAGGCGTCATTCCCGGTCGTCCCGTTCACGTAGCACTGGACGGTGCACCCCGCCGTCGAGCTGAGCGAGACGCCGTCGACGAGGAACCCCTGCCCGTTCAGGAGCGGGGCCGCGGCTCCCCGCTCGGCGAACAGCAGCTTGCGAATCGTCGGCACCAGGTTGCCTGCGCCGGCCTGCTCATCGTCGTAGCGGTAGTAGTCCTCCCAGGTCGTCCCGGTGTGCTCGAGCGCGCCGTCGATGGAGATCCGGACCACGTCGTTCCCGGGGCCATCGACGACGTCGAGCTGAAAGCGGATCGTGTGGGCGCTCGAACGGCTGAGCGTCTTGATGTCGGCGTCGTTGAAGGCGGCGACGGTGTGCAGCGGCCCCGGGTCGGTCACGTCGACGAAGTGGACGTGCACCCCATCGGCCTGGTCCTCGAACCGCAGGTAGCTCATGCGTCCGCCGTCGCCTCGGTCCGGGCTGACGGACAGCTTCAGACCGGACTGCTCGCTCGCGCTGGTCGTGCCGATCTTGAACGAGGCATCGAAGTGCCTGCGGCGCGTGCCGCTCGACGGCCCGGCGTTGTCGGCGGACGGCTCCCCGACCTCGTCGGCGAGACCGGGCGAGAACGTCTGGTCGCCGAAGGACCCGCTGGCCGTCGCGTTCGACGCGCGCAGCGCCTGGGCGCCGAAGCCGTAGCCCGCGGCGTCCGGAAACGCACCGACGGAGTCCACCGCGACGTCATACGCCCCTGTCTTCAGCCAGCCGTTCTGCCCGTTGATGGCGCCGGCGCTGTATCCGGGACCTTCGAAGTCGATCGGTCCGATCGCGTCCGCGGCGGCGGCCGCAATGGGCATGATCGCGAAGACGGCGACCGATGCCGTGATCGTGCGGGCGAAGCGGCGTGCCGCCGAACGTGTGAAGCGCATGTGTACTCCTCGTAGAGATGACCGGTCGCGCGCAGGGACGCTGCGCCGTCGGACCGGGCCATTGGACCGTTGGTCTGGAACCTACACCGATTCCTGACCAGGTTACGCCGGGCTGCCGCAGATTCCTGCGCTCGCCGGCCGGCCCGCCTCGTGGGCCAGCCCGCGACCCTCGCGCGTCCGGAGCTCCACCCCGGACCGCCGAGCAGGTAGCCGGCGCGATCGCGCCAGCGGCGGGTCCCGCGGACGTCGCGGACGATGGCGGCGTACTCGTGGGTCGCGACCTTCACCGGGTTGTACGTCTCGATGTTCGTCGTGAGCCCGTAGACGACCGGCTCCTCCTCGCCCTGGAACGTGCCGAACAGCCGGTCCCAGATGATCAGGATCCCGCCGTAGTTGCGGTCGAGGTACTTGTCGTTCGCGCCGTGGTGGACGCGGTGATGGGACGGCGTGTTGAAGAGGAACTCGACGGCGCGCGGCAGCGTTCGGATGCGCTCGGTGTGCAGCCCGAACTGGTAGATCAGGCTGACCGACTGCATGCCGAAGATCATCCACGGCGCGAACCCCAGGAGCGCGAGCGGCGCCCAGAACGGCAGCGCCGTCATCGGCACCCACGGCTGGCGCAGCGCGGTCGAGAGGTTGAAGTGCTGCGAGGAGTGGTGCACGACGTGGCTGGCCCAGAACACGCGCACCTCGTGGCTGACGCGGTGGTACCAGTAGAAGGCGAGGTCGTCGGCGAGGAACAGCAGGACGTAGGTCCACCAGCGGTCGGCCGGCATCCGCAGCGGCGTCAGCTCGTAGAGCCCCGCGTACAGCAGCAGGACCACCAGGCCCCACGCAGCGCCGATGAAGACGCTGCCCAGGCCCATCGTCAGGCTCGTCGCCGTGTCGCGCCGCTCGTAGCCGACCAGGCCGTCGTCGTGGTCCTGCGCATGGCGGAACGACAGCATCTCGAGCACGAGGAACAGCACGAAGAACGGGATCGCCGGAAGGATCAGGTCATGCATCGCCGGGCACCGCGGCCGGGGTGAGCGAGCGCGAGAGCAGCGCGTCGGCCAGGCTCGCCGCCTGCTCGTCGTCGGCGGCGCAGACCGCCTCGACGAGCTCGGCGTGCGCGGCGAGGTCGCGTGCCTCGGAGGCGAACACGTCGCGCGAGGCGTCGTGGGCCGCCGCCGTCGCCGCCAGCAGCCCGTTGTATGCGAGCGCGTAGGCGACGTTGTCCGCCGCCGCGACCAGCGTGCGCCACAGCTCCTCGTAGCGGAGCGTCAGCGCGTCGAGGTCGTCGCCGAGCTCGGCGCCCGCGGCGGCGCGCAGGCGCAGCTCGGCGATGACCGCCGCCGAGGCCCGCTGGGCGGCGAGCCGCACGACGTCGACGCCGATGCAGCGCCGCGCCTCCACGATCGAGCGCAGCACCTCCGGGCTCCCCTCCTCGCCCGTGGCGAGCGGCAGGTGCGCGAGCAGGTCCAGGCCGCCGGTGCGCCGCCAGTCGAGCACGCGCGTCGCGCCGCCGTGGTTGACCTCGACGAGGCCCGCCTGCTGCAGGCGCTTGAGCGCCTCGCGGACGGCGTGACGGTTGACCTCGAACGATTCGCTCAGCGACCGCTCCGGCGGCAGGGCCTCGCCGGGGGTGAACCGGCCCGCGAGGATGGCGGTGCGCAGCTGGTCGAAGACGAGCTCGGAGACCGGGCGCCGGGTGGCGGGCTCGAACGGCATCGCGACAGAGTAACTGATTGGACCAGTTGGCGGGAGAGGCCGCGCCGGTATCTTCGACGGCGATGCCGAACCGCAGGAGATACAAGCCGGTGCGCCGTGTCCGCGTGATCGGCGCCGGCGGCACGATCGGGATGAACGGCGCCGGCGGTGGCGCCAAGCCCGAACTCGACGCTCAATCGCTCGTCGCTGCCGTTCCCGGGCTCAGCGCCTACGAGGGCATCACCGCCGAGACCGTGGCCAACCTGCCCAGCGCGCACCTGAGCCTCGAGCAGCAGCTGGAGATCTGCCGGCGCGCCCGCGACGCCGCCCGCCGCGGGATCGGCGTCGTGGTCACCCACGGCACCGACACGCTGGAGGAGACGGCGGTCCTCTGCGACATCATCAGCGACGCCGAGGCGCCCGTGGTCTTCACCGGCGCGATCCGGCCGGCGTCGGCCCCCGGCGCCGACGGCCCGGCGAACCTCGTCGACGCGGTCGCCGTCGCGGCGAGCGACGACGCCGCCGGCCTCGGCGTGCTCGTCGTGTTCGGCGGCGAGATCCATCACTCGCGGGTCGCGCGCAAGACCGACACGACGTCGCTGACCGCCTTCTCCTCACCGCAGATCGGCCCGCTCGGCCGCGTCACCGAGGGCCACCCCACGATCTGGTCGAGGATCCCGCGCAACCCGACGCTGGATCCCCCGACGCTCGACAAGCTCGTCTTCATCATCCCGACGGCGGCCGGCGACGACGGGACGCTCGCCCGCGCGGCACTCGCGCACCGAGCCCGACGGCGTCGTGATCGGCACGCTCGGCGCCGGGCACATGACGCCCGGGCTGCTCGAGCTGTGGGCCGACGCCGCGACCCGCATCCCGGTGATCGCCTACTGCCGGCCCGAGCGCGGCGTGATCCTCAACTCCACGTACGGATACGCGGGCTCGGAGATGGACCTGCGCCTGACGAACCTGATCCCCGCCGGCTTCCTCTCGCCCCAGGCCGCGCGGATGAAGCTGCTCGCCTGCCTGGCCTCGGGCCTGTCGATCGACGAGGTCCGCTGGGCGTTCAGCCAGGACGACGGATGACCGGCCGGCCGATCGCGATCTACGGCGCCACGGGGTACACCGGCAAGCTCATCGCGCTCGAGCTGGCGCGGCGCGGCGTCGCGATGGTGCTGAGCGGGCGCAGCCCCGAGCGCCTCGCCGAGGCCGCCGACGCCGCGCGCGCGGCCGGAGGCGACGTCGTTCGCGTGGCGCCCGCCGCGCTCGAGGACGACGCCGCCCTGACCGGCGCGCTGGAGGGCTGCTCGGCCGTCATCAACGCCGCCGGCCCGTTCATCGTCACCGGTGCGCCCGTGCTGCGCGCGGCGATCGCGGCCCGCGTCCACTACGTCGACACGACGGGTGAGCAGCCGTGGATCCGCGACACCTTCGCGATCTTCGAGGACGACCTGCAGGGCGCCGGAGTCGCCGCCGTCGCCGGGATGGGGTTCGACTACCTCCCCGGCGACCTGCTGTGCCATCTCGTCGGCACGTCGGTC
The DNA here is from genome assembly GCA_963781935.1 of uncultured Solirubrobacteraceae bacterium. Classification (GTDB taxonomy): domain Bacteria; phylum Actinomycetota; class Thermoleophilia; order Solirubrobacterales; family Solirubrobacteraceae; genus F1-60-MAGs163. The sequence continues at coordinate 20,641 of CAWAHX010000001.1, read as the reverse complement.
GCAGCCGCTGCGCGAGCTGATCGTCGCCTACGACATCACGGGGTTCGAGCCCACGCGCGGAACGATGCGCTCGTCGCTGGAGATGATGAAGGGCGGCGACGTCGTCTGGGACGACGGCAGGTGGACGCCCGCGCCGTCGGGGGTCGGCCGCACGAGCGTCGTGTTCCCTGACCCGATCGGGCGGCGCGTCGTCTCCAAGTACCCGTCCGGCGAGCAGATCACCGTGCCGCGCCACGTGCAGACGCAGCGCGTCGTCTCACTGCTGTCGACGCGAGCCGTGGCGCCCGAGGCGCTCGCATCCGCCCTCCCGATCCTGACGCCGGCGATCAGCGCGGCGCTGCGCGTCGACCCGCTGCGCACGCTGCTGCTCGACAAGATCGGCGAGCTGCCCGAGGGACCGCCCGAGGATCGCCGCCGCGCGGTGCGCTGGACGATCGTCTGCCTCGCCCACGCGCAGGACGGGCGTCAGGCACGCGGGCTGGTGGCCGGGCCGGACGTCTACGGGATCACGGCGGTGATCGCGGTCCACGGCGCGATGCTGCTGGCCGCCGGCGCGAAGAGCGGCGCCCATGCACCCGCGACGGCGTTCGAGCCGCTCGCGTTCCTGGAGCACCTGGAGCCGTTCGGGGTGCGCTGGGAACTGCCGCCGGCCTGATCCCCACCGGCGCCGACCCGCGCGAACGCTGGTACGTTTGTCCTGCTGTGGCACGGAGGCCGCGGCTGTCCCCGCATCACCATCTGGAGGTCCTTGTGCTTCGACGTGCCCTGCCCGTCGCCGTGCTCGCGCTCGCTGCGTTCGCCCCGAACGCATCCGCCGTCACGACACTGAACGTCATCCCCCATGGCCAGGTCGCCCCCGGCGTGCCCTGGGCCACCGCCCCGGGCATCCTGCCCGCGGACACGCAGGCGAAGATGTACGACCGCATCACGCCGCTGTTCCGCAACATCACCGACGCGCAGCTCGTCCCGAGCGCCGACGGCACCGGCTACTACAAGTCCGCCGCCCTGCTGACCGAGGACGACCCGTCCTACGTGCTCAGCCAGACCGTCAGCGGCAAGGCCGCCGACGGCAGCACGGTCTCGGCGACCATCAAGCGCGACCCGTACGGCGTGCCCCACATCTTCAGCTCGACCGACGCGGGCGCGACGTTCGGCGCCGGCTACGTCGTGGCGACCGACCAGAGCCTGCTGCTCAACCAGGCGCGCTACAACGGCGTCGCGGGGCTGATCGACATGCCCGGCGTCCCCGCGATCAACCTGATCCTCGGCCTCTACGACTACAAGCCGAGCCAGAAGGTCCTCAACCAGGCGACCGCGCTGCAGACGAAGAACATCCTCGCCCAGGGCGCCCAGGGCAAGCAGCTCCTGAGCGACATCGACACCTACCTCTCGGGCATCAACGCGCGCTACGCCGAGGCATCCCCGAGCACGCCGAAGTTCACGCGCACCGACATCTACGCGCTCAACGCGGTCAAGGCACAGTTCCTCGGCCAGGGCGGCGGCGGCGAGATCGGCAACGCGCAGTTCCTCGACGGCCTGCGCTCCAAGCTGGGCGCGAAGGCCGGCGACGGCGTGTTCAACGACCTGCGCGCGCGCAACGACGTCGAGGCCGCGGCCACGACGACCGCCAAGAGCTTCGCGCTGCCCACGCCGAGCGTCTCCAAGCCGTCCGGCATGGTGCGGCTGAAGAACGGGTCGTTCAAGAACTCGTTCGTGAAGCTCCCCGGCGCGAAGGCCTCGTCGGCGAAGGCCGCCGGCGTCCGCGTCAGCGCGGCTCGCCCGCAGGGCCCGCGTCAGCTCGCGAGCAACATCCTGATCGTCTCCGGCAAGAAGTCGGCGACCGGCGCGCCGGAGTTCGTCGGCGGTCCGCAGATCGGCTACAACTACCCCGGCCTGACGCTCGAGATGCAGATCAAGAGCCCGAGCATCAACGTGCGCGGCGCGACGTCGGCGCCGTTCCCCGGCTACATGCTGATCGGCCGCGGCGCCGACTACGCGTGGACGCTGACCTCCGCGGGTGCCGACATCATCGACACGTACGCCGAGACGCTGTGCGGCGGGTCGAAGGTCAAGTACTCCTTCAAGGGCAAGTGCCTGAAGATGCAGAAGGTCGACGCCGGCAAGATCTCGAAGGCCGGCAAGAGCGTCAAGGCGACGTTCTACACGACGATCCACGGACCGGTCGTCGGATACGCGACCGACTCGAGCACGAAGAAGACCGTCGCGCTGACCCAGAAGCGCTCGAGCTACGGCCGTGAGACCGTCGACCAGCTCTTCAACCAGCAGATGACGTTCGGCCGCGTGCACAGCGCCAAGGACTTCGTCAACGCTGCGAAGAAGACGCCGCAGACGTTCAACTCGTTCTACGCCGAGCGCGACCGAGTCGGCGTTCTACACGTCCGGCGCACTCCCGGTCCGCCCGAGCGGGGTCAACGACGACCTGCCCGTCAGCGGCACCGGCAAGTACGAGTGGAAGGGCGAGCTGGCCACCTCCAAGCACCCGCAGGTGATCAACCCCTCCAGCGGCATGATCGTCAACTGGAACAACAAGCCGGGCAAGAACTTCCCGGCCGGTGACGATCGCTTCGGCGTCGAGGGCGGCATCCAGCGCGCAGACGCTGCTGACCAGCGAGCTTGCGCGCTACGCCAAGCCGACGCTGGCCAACGTGCTCGCCTCGGCGAACGCCGCAGCCACCGAGGACGTGCGCATGGTCAGCTTCTGGCCGACGCTGAAGGCGATGCTCGACAAGGGCAAGGCGCCGAACACGCTCGCCGCCAAGATGGTGGTCGTGCTGCAGCAGTGGCATGACGCCGGCGGCAGCCGTGTCGACGCCAACCTCGACGGGAAGATCGACAACCCGGGCGCGCCGATCATCGACCAGGCCTGGGACGCGATCGCGAACGCCGGGCTCTGCGACCGTCTGGGCAAGACGCTCTGCAACACGCTCGGGTCGAACCTCATCAGCCGCTACGACACGCCGCCCAGCGGCCAGTACGGCGGCTGGCACCAGTACATGTGGAAGGACCTGCGCACGATGCTCGGCCAGAAGGTGTCGGGCAAGTACTCGACGCGCTACTGCGCCAAGGGCGACGTCAAGACGTGCTCGAAGGAGCTGTGGGCCGCGATCGCCTCGGCAGGCAAGACGCTGTCGTCCAAGCAGGGCTCGGACCCCACGACGTGGAGCGAGAAGACGACGATGGTCGGCTTCGACCCGGTGCCGCTCTACAAGATGCAGTACACGAACAAGCCGAGCGGCATCCACCAGGTGATGTCGTTCGCACCGTGAGCCGCAGGCTCTCGACGTGACGTCCCGCGGGCGGCCTGAGGGCCGCCCGCGATCGTTCAGGCCGCGGTCGGGACGAAGCGCCGGCGCAGCCGCGCGCCGGCGATCCCGAGCAGCGTGGAGATCGCGGCGAACAGCGACGATCAGCAGCGCCGCGGGGTGCGGGAGGCTCGCCTGCGCGTCATTGCCGATCAGCTCGTAGGTGGCGAGGATCGACGAGGCGAACAGCACGCCGCCGAAGAGCCCGCGCAGCGCACCGCCGCGCGTCGTGTCGTGCTCCATGCCCGAGCCGATGCCGCCGAGGATCATGACCGTCGTGTAGATCAGGTAGCCGCCCTCGGTCTCCCCCAGCAGCACGCCCCCGATCACTCCCGTCAGCACGGGCCCGAGGATCGGGATCGCGATCTGGAGTGCTCGAGGGCGGTCTGCGAGAAGGTGCGGTGGCCACATGGGCCCGACGCTACCCGCTCAGCGTCAGCGCTTGCACGGCTGTGTACCTGCGCTTCAGCGTCACCGTCCTGCCGCTCTTGGCGCGGATCTTCACCGTGATCGTGAACGACTTCTTCGGCAGGCCCTTCAGCGTGAACGACTTTCCGACGTTCTTGCCCGTGCGCGTCGCCAGCGTCTTCTTGCCGTAGGTGACGGTGATCTTGGAGATCGTCGTCCCCTTGATCTTCTTGGGCTTGATGCGGAATGTCGTCCTCGGCTTCAGGCAGGCCTTGTTCGAGGGCAGGGTGATCGCGTTGGCCGCGGTGAACGCGACGCCCCCCGCGGGCTTCGACGGGGTCGCCGCCGGGATCGTCACGGTCGTCTGCGGCGTCGCCCCGAGCGCAGCGTCCCGCTGCGGGTCGGAGAGGCGCACGGCGAACGACTCCGCGGCCTCACCGGCCGCGTTGGCCGCGATCGGCACCGCGATGGTCTTCGTCGTCTCGCCGGCCGCGAAGCTCACGACCTGCGACAGCGCCGTGAAGTCCGCCCCGGCCGTCGCCGTGCCCGGAACCGTGTCGACCTTCACCGAGCCGGCGAGCAGGCCCGGGGGCAGCACGCCGCGCGTCAGCGTCAGCGTCAGCGGGCTGCCGGCCGGCGCGCTGACGGTCGCCGCGCCGAGCGTGACGGGGCCTCCGTCGCGCGTCTGGATCTCCGGCGTCCAGCCCGTCTGGATGTATCCGGCGTCGCCGCCGCTGTCGTCGTTGACGTAGAGCTTCCAGTCGCCGTCGGGGTTCGTGCCGTCGAACGCGGCGAGCGTCGCCCCGTACGGGCCGGCGGGCGCCCCACTGCCGAACGTGTCGGCGTCACCGCTGGCGGCGAAGTTCGCCGGCTGGTAGGAGCCGGTCGGGCACGGGGACGCGTCGGGGAGCCCGCCGGGCGCCTCGTCGTCGATCGTCCAGGTGACGCGCTGCAGATCGGTGCTGCCGCATGCGTCGGATGACGAGCACCGTGCTGGCACCCGTCGGCCCGACGAGCAGCATGTCGAGGTCGTCCGGCCAGGTGTGCGACAGCCCGTTCAGCTTGACGTTCACGTCGGAGACCGGGCGCCCGAGGTTGATCGTGCGCACCGACGGATTCGGCGTCGCATCTCCGGAGGACGGGATGACGAGATCCGAGGCTGCCGAGGCCACGGTGATGGTGATGTTCTTGATGCTCCCTCCGTCGCCGGCGCTGTCATCCACGACGTAGGCCTGCCAGGGGCCGTTTCCGGTCTGGCCGTCGAACGCCGACAGTGACGTCGCGTAGGGCGGAGGGGGAGCGGGGGCCGCGAACGTGTCGCCCGCGCCGACGTTCGTCGGGCGGACCGTCAGGTTCCCGTCACAGGTCGGGCTCGACGCGGCCGGCAGATCGGCCGAGGCCTCGTCGTCGAACGTCCAGGTCCTGTTGACGACGTCGGTGCTGCCGCAGGTGTCGGAGGCGAGCAGCACAGCGGTGCCTTCGGGTGAGACCACGAGCACGTCGAGGTCGGCGGGGAACGTGTGCGAGAGGCCGCCCAGGGCCACGTTCACGTCGGAGATGACACCCGTCGGAAGCGGGGTGGCGTTCACGCTCGCCGGGTACGGCTTCGCGGGCGCCGGCGCCGCGGCGGAGATCGTCGCGTCGTCCGTCGTCCCGATCACCGCCCAGGTGACGAGCGTCCCGGCGTCGACGGCCGCGTCGTCCTGGACGTACAAGGTCCAGATCCCGTTGGGATCGCTGCCGGCGGGGAAGGCCGTCGTGAGGTCCGGCGAGAGCGACAGCGCGGGAGCGCCCGTCCAGGTGTCCCCGGCACCGACGTTCGTCGGCTTGAACGTCCCGGCGGCGCAGGGGCCGGCATCCGCGAGGCCCGCGGTGGCCGAGTCGCTGAAGATGAACTGGGCGGTCACGAGCGGGTGCGCCGATCCGCCGCAGGCATCAGACATCAGCACCACCTGCTGGCCTGCGGGCCCGACGAGCAGGAGGTCCAGATCGTCAGGGGCCGTGTGTGAGAGGACCACCTGCACGCTGAGGGTCGTCAGGTTCCCCTGACCGCTGACGGTCACCGTCGACGAGGCGGCGGGTCCGCTCGTCGTGACGGGGGCTCCGGTCGGGATCGGGATGTTCGCGGGCGTTGACCCGACCCCGAAGAACTGCGTCGCGGAGGCGGGTGACGCCAACGCCGTCGCAGCGACGGCAGCCGCCATCATCACGAGCGCGCCGCGGCGCGCGAACCTCACGGACCTGCTGAACATGTGCCTGCTCCCGGGGTGGTCTGCCCGGCGTCAGTGCCGGGGCGCCGCGCAGGCTACGGGTTGGATAGGACCAATTCAGTGTCAGGTGAGTCTCATCCGTCTCTCATCCCTACTCGTACAGCGTGAGCGCCGCCAGGATCACGTACGCGCCGGCCAGCGCCCAGCCCTCGAAGGCGGCCGCCTCCCCGTCCTCGGTGATCTGCCACAGCGCGAGCGCCGTCAGCAGCAGCGCGCCGATGTAGACCGGCTGGATCGCGAACGTCAGGTGGTGCTCGAAGAGCTGCGAGACGAGCACGAGCACCGGGAACAGGAACGCCGCGATCTGCGCGACCGAGTTCTTCACCACCGAGATCGCGAGGTCGCTCTTGTCCTTGTGGGCGAGCACGAACGCCGTGACGTTCTCGACCGCGTTGCCGGCGATCGCGACGATCACGAGCCCGGCGAACGCCTCGCTCACGCCGAGCGTGTCGATCGCCGGGCCGAGCGCATCGACGAACCATTCCGAGACGAGCGCGGCGCAGACGCCGGCCACCGTCGAGCAGGACGAGCGTGAAGCGCCAGCGGCGTCGCCGGCGCGCCCTCCGGCATGTGCCCGGACCTCGCGCCCTCACGCGCGAACGGGATCACCCAGGCGCCGTAGACGAACAGCATCACGATCGCGGCGATCACGGAGATCGACTCGACGTGCGTGCTCGCCTTGTCCTGGGTGGCGAACGAGATCCCGACGAGCACGATGATGAAGCTCGTCATCAGCATCAGCGTCGACGTGTCCTTCGGCAGGCGCCGTGAGAACCGCATCAGATTGCCCTCGCCGCGTCGCGCGCCGATGACGATCGTCAGGCCCAGGACGAGCAGCGCGTTGGCGAAGATCGAGCCCAGGATCGACGTCTGCGCGACCACGACCTCGCCCTTCTGCAGCGCGAAGATCACGACGAACAGCTCCGGCAGGTTGCCGAGCGTGGACTGCAGCAGGCCCGTGATCCCGGGCGAGAGCCGCGTGCCCAGCTCCTCGGTGCCGAAGGAGACGACCCATGCCACCCCGCCGAGCGCCAGCGCGGAGAGGCCGAAGACCAGGACGTCGCCGGCGCCGGCGTAGTGGGCCGCGCCGGCGACGATCACGAGCACGGCGACGGCGAGCAGCGCGAGGCGCTGGCGGGCGTTCAGTGCGGCCATGGGCGCGCAGGCTAACGCGATGCCGGGCGCCCCGTCCGTAGATCTCCACATTGGCCTGAGCGGGGTCGGCGGGTACCGTCGACATCGACCCTCGTCGACCGGACGTGCCCAGATGACCACGCTGCAGACCGTTCATGTCGACGTGCTCCCGCCCGAGCGGTTCGAGGAGGTGCTCGAGGCGCCGCAGTGGCAGATGGTCGACGAGGCCAACCGAGCGGCGCGCGACCTGTTCGCCGGCCACACGATCTGGAACGTGAACTCGACCGCCGTCGGCGGCGGCGTCGCGGAGATGCTTCAGTCGCTGCTGGCCTACGCCCGCGGAGCGGGCGTCGACACGCGCTGGCTCGTGATCGAAGGCGACCCGGAGTTCTTCGTCCTGACGAAGCGACTGCACCACCATCTGCACGGAAGCACCGGCGACGGCGGGCCGCTCGGGCCGGCCGAGCACGCGATGTACGAGCGGGTGACCCACGCCAACGCGACGGCGATGGCGCCGATGGTCAAGCGCGGGGATCTGGTGCTGCTCCACGATCCGCAGACCGCCGGCATGGCCGACATCCTGAGCGCGCGCGGGGCGCACGTGCTGTACCGCTCACACATCGGCGTCGATACGCCCAACGACGCGGTGAACGCCGCCTGGGACTTCCTGTTGCCCTACCTGCGCAGCGCCGAGGCGTTCATCTTCACCCGTCGCGCGTACGTCCCGGCCCAGCTGAAGGACGCCGACGTGTCGATCATCGCGCCGTCGATCGACGTCTTCGCCCAGAAGAACCAGGAGATGACCAGGCCGCAGGTGCAGGCGATCCTGACGACCGCCGGGATCATCGACGGCGAGGCGTCCGGCGACCCGTCGTACATCCACCACGATGGCCGCATCGACCGCGTTCGCCGGCGCGCCGAGATGGACGAGGACGAGCGGCTGACCCTCGACGATCCGCTCGTCACGCAGGTCTCGCGCTGGGATCCGCTGAAGGATCCGGTCGGCGTGATGCACGGGTTCACGCAGTACGTCCTCCCCAGCCACCCCGAGGCGCGCCTCGTGCTCGCCGGCCCCTCGCCGGAGGGCGTGACCGATGACCCAGAGGGTGCGACCGTGCTCGAGGAGGTCCGCAGCGCGCGCCTCGCGCTGCCGGACGACCTCCGCCGCCGCGTGCACCTCGCCAGCCTCCCGATGCAGGACCGCACGGAGAACGCCGCGATCGTCAACGCACTCCAGCGCCACTCGGCGGTCGTCGTGCAGAAGAGCCTGGCGGAGGGCTTCGGGCTGACCGTCGCCGAGGCGATGTGGAAGCGCCGCCCGGTCGTCGCCGGCCGCATCGGCGGCGTCCAGGATCAGATCCAGGATGGGGTCAACGGCCTGCTGCTCGACGACCCGAGCGACCTGGCCGCCTTCGGCGCCGCGGTCTCGAGCCTGCTCGACGATCCCCAGCGCGCCCGGCTGATCGGCGACGCGGCACACGAGCGCGTCCGCTCCCAGTTCCTGGGATCACGCCACCTGCTGCAGTACTTCCCGCTGTTCGGCCGGCTGGTGCGCACGCCACCTCCCGGCTGAGCGCCCGGCAGGGAAGCCCCGGCGCACGTCGAACGCCGGATGACGGATGACGACCACCCCCGCCCAGCCTCCCGCGGGTCCCCTCGCGCCGCGGCCGCGGACGCCTGCCGACGAGTTCCCGAGCGTGCGGTCGATCCTGCGCGTCGTGACCGTCGTGCTGCTGGTGATCGCGGTCGTGTGGGTGGTGAAGATCCTCTGGCAGCCGCTGAGCTGGATCGTGATCGCCACGTTCCTCGCCGTCGCGCTGTCCGGCCCGGTCAACCTGCTGAGCCGCCGCATGCGCCGCGGCATGGCGATCGCCGTCGTCTACCTGTCGCTGCTGCTGATCCCGATCGGGGTGCTGTCGCTGATCCTGCCGCCGCTGGTGGACCAGGGCGTCGAGTTCGTCAACAAGCTGCCCAAGTACGTCGACGACCTGCAGAAGCAGGTCGAGAAGAACCCGAAGCTCGCGAAGCTCAACACGAAGTTCGGGATCACCGACTCGCTGCAGCAGTCGGCCGCCGACGCGCCGAACAAGATCGGCGAGGCGGCGACCGTCGTGCGCGACCTGGGCAGCACGATCATCAGCTCCGTCTTCGCCGGCTTCACGATCTTCGTCCTGAGCATCTTCATGGTCGGCCGCGGGCGTGCCTGGATCGAGTGGGGCCTGCGCATGCGCGGAGGGCGCCACGCCGACGCGGTCGGCGTGGCGCTCGATCGCATCGGGCGCGCCGTCGGCAACTACATCGGCGGCGCGGTCGTCCAGGCGACGGTCGCCGCCGTGAGCGCGTTCATCGTGCTGACCGCGCTCGGGGTGCCGTTCGCCGGGGCGCTCGCCGTGCTCGTCGGCGTGTTCGATCTGCTGCCGCTGGTCGGGGCGACGATCGCGGCGGTGTTCGTCGGCCTCGTCACGCTGTTCAACGACTTCCCCGCCGACACGATCATCTGGGCGATCTTCGCGATCGCCTACCAGCAGTTCGAGAACTACGTGATCCAGCCGCAGATCCAGAAGCGGGCCGTCGAGCTCGAGCCGTTCATCGTGCTGATCTCCGTGCTGTTCGGGGCCACGCTGTTCGGCGTGGTGGGTGCGATCCTGGCGATCCCGTTCGCCGCGTCGATCCAGATCGCCGTGCAGGAGTGGTGGCGCTTCCACAACGCCGAGCAGCTCGTCGTCGTGCACCAGGGCGGCCACGAGGACCGGCCGGACACGACGCCGGCCGGCGCCGACCCCGGGTCCTAGTACTCGTGGCCGGAAGTTCTGTGTGGAATTCCGGGCGGGCGCGAGCGCGCTCCGCCGAAAACCGCAGAACTTCCGGCCGCCCGTACTAGACGACCTTCACCTTCGCCGTCATCCCCGGGTGGATGAGGCACTCGTAGAGGTATTCCCCGCGCCTGGTGAAGCGCACGACCTGATGATCGTCGTACGGCGTCAGCGGGTCGTTGTCGAGCGCCCCGGTGTTCAGGAAGCCGTTCCCGTGATTGCGGCCGTCGTAGGCCGGGAACGCGTTCTCCGGGTCCGAGGGGACGAACAGCAGCGGGTTCAGCACGAAGACCTGGCGGCCGCCGGGCTCGACGCGCCGGCGGATGATGTCGCGCGCGATCCGCCGCCGGTAGGCGTCCGGCCCGAAGGCGACGTTGTGGCTCTCCTTGACGGCGCGCAGCACGAAGTCGACCGAGCCGCCGCGCTTCACGGTCGTCACGGCGGGGAAGAAGCGCAGGAGCGAGATGTCGCCCTCCTCCCAGCCCGCGAAGACCGTGCTTGCCGGCGGCGTGATCCGGAGCATCCGGCGCACGCTCTTGAACGTGCGATCGGCATAGGCCGTGCGGTCGGCCTTCGACGGCGGCGCCTCCAGCGGCGCCCCCTTCGCGATGACGTTGACCGTCATGTGCATCGTCGGGTGGACGATGCAGAGCACCATGTACGTGCCGGGCTTCGTGAACTTCACCGTGTACGGCCTGGTGCGGCCGTCGGCCGCGGGCAGGCCGGAGTTGCGGACCTGCGTCCCGTCGAACGGCGCCGCCCGGTCGCGCAGCGCCGCCTCGAGCGGGACGTACTGCTCGGCGCTCCCGTTGAACCAGAACGGCTTGCCCGCGGCGTCGCGGAAGTCCTTGAACGGCGTGTTGAAGTCCACCCATCCGAAGAGCGGCCGCTCGCCGGTGGTCGTCGGCAGCGTGACCATGTGGTAGCGGCCCGTGAAGACCCAGCGGATCGAATCGTCCTGATGGATCTCGATCCGGTTGGGGAAGTAGCCGGTGATCTCGATCGCGCTGCTCGGGCCCAGGCGCTTGGCCAGCTCCGGTGGCGGCCCCGCGTAGACCGTGTGGGTGGCGGCCTCGGCGGGCGCGGCGAGAGCCGGCACGAGGAGCAGCGCGAGAGCCAGGGACCGGGCGAGCCGACGCATCGCGGCGACGCTACCGCAGCCGCCGGGCGCCCGGCGGCGCGTCATGAGAGCATCCCGGTCAATGGCACGCATCGGCATCCTCACCGGCGGCGGCGACTGCCCCGGCCTGAACGCGGTGATCCGCGCCGTCGTGCGCAAGGGCATCAAGGTCCACGGGCACACCTTCGTCGGCTTCCGCTACGGCTGGGCCGGCGTGCTCGACGGCAACGCCACGGAGCTGACGATGAGCGCCACGGCGGGCCTGCTGCCGCGCGGCGGCACGATCCTCGGAACGTCGCGAACGAACCCCTACAAGGACGGCGGCGACGGCACGGCGCTCGTCCGCGCCCAGATGGAGGAGCTCGCGATCGACGCGCTGATCCCCATCGGCGGGGAGGACACGCTCGGCGTCGCCGGACGACTCGCCGCCGACGGCATCGCGGTCGTGGGCGTCCCCAAGACGATCGACAACGATCTCGCCGGCACCGACTACACCTTCGGCTTCGACACCGCCGTGCAGATCGCGACCGACGCGATCGACCGCCTCCACACGACCGCCGAGTCGCACAACCGCGTCCTGGTGGTCGAGGTCATGGGGCGTCACGCGGGCTGGATCGCCTGCCACTCGGGAATGGCCGGCGGCGCCGACGTGATCCTCGTCCCCGAGCGCCCGTTCGACGTCGACGACGTCTGCGACCACCTGCGCGCGCGGCACGAGCACGGACGCTCGTTCTCGATCGTCGTCGCCAGCGAGGGCGCGCTGCCGAAGGAGGGCTCGATCTCGACGCGCAACGCGGAGGTCGACGCGTTCGGCCACGCGCGGCTCGGAGGGATCGCCGCGTGGCTGGAGCACGAGATCGAGGACCGGACCGGGTACGAGACGCGGATGGTCGTCCTCGGCCACGTCCAGCGCGGCGGCACCCCGACCGCCTTCGACCGCGTCCTGGCGACGCGCTACGGCGTCGAGGCGGTCGACGCGATCACGCGCGGCGAGACGCGGCATGATGGTCGCGCTGCACGGGACCGACGTGGTGACCGTCCCGCTCGACGAGGCGCTCGCCGAGCCCAAGCTGCTGGACCCCGACCTCTACGCGACCGCCGAGGTGTTCTTTGGCTAGTCTCCGCCCGCGCGCCCGATCCGCCGGCGCGCTGCTCCTGGTCCTGCTGCTCGGCGTGCTGATCGCCGGGTGCGGCAACGGCGACACGAAGAAGAACAACGCGTACGTCGATCAGGTCAACAAGGTGCAGAGCGAGTTCGCCGCGACGTTCGAGCGGCTCGCCGGGGGAATCACCTCGACGAGCAGCCCCGCACAGGACCGCAAGACGCTCGAGGGCTTCAAGACCGCGATCACGGCGACCGTCGTGGAGCTCAAGAAGATCAGCCCTCCGGACAAGGTCAAGGATCTCCACCAGCAGCTCGCCGACACGATCGCGAGCTACGGCGACGCCGTCGACGCCGCCGAGGGCGGGCTGACGAAGACCAACGTGGCGGCGCGAGCGACGGCGGCCGCCAAGCTCTCCCAGGCCACCTCGCAGACCAGTGCGGACTTCACCCGCACGATCGATGCGATCAACCGGAAGCTCCGCGAATAGCCGCGAGCAGCCGTTCGACGGCGCGCTCGAGGTCGTCGAGGCGACGCTGGGCGCGTTCGGTGCGCTGCCCCACCTCCGCCGCTGCGTCGAGCAGGCGCGCCGGAGCGGTGGGATCGCGGGGTGGCGGCCCAGGGGGCGTCGCGCTCTCGGGAGCCATCGACGGGCGATGCTAGTCCGCGTGCCGGACCCCAGAAGGGTCGCGCCGGGCCCGCGAGCGTACGATCACGGGCATGTCGCCGTTCTGGATCTGGACGCAGGTGTTCGTCGTCGTGTTCGTGGTGATCGGCATGGTGATCGCCGTCGTGAAGCTCGTGTGAGCGGCGCCGGAGCCCGCTCGGGGCGCGATAGAGTCGCCTGAAAGCGGAGACGGAGACGGGGACGATGTTCAGATCGATCGTGGTGGGGACCGACGGTTCGGAGACGGCGAGCCAGGCGGTGCGCCAGGCGATCGCGCTCGGCCGCCCAGCTCGACGCCAAGCTCCAGATCGTCTGTGCCTACGAGCCGGTCTCGGGAACGCGCCTGCGCAGCGAGGCGACCCAGGCGCCCCCGGACGTCCAGTGGTCGATCAACCCGCGCGAGGACGTCGAGGCCGACGCTCGGCGCAGCCGCCGAGCTGGCATCGCAGCAGGGCGTCGCCGCCGACGTGCACGCCCGCCAGGGCGACCCCGCCGACGCGATCCTCGACGTCGCCGAGGAGACGAGCGCCGACCTCGTCGTGGTCGGCAACAAGGGGATGACCGGCGCGAAGCGGTTCCTGCTGGGCTCGGTGCCGAACAAGGTCAGCCACCACGCACCGTGCTCGGTGCTGATCATCCGGACGAGTTAGCCGGCTGCGGGCGCGGGCGTTGCGGGCGCCGGTGCGGCGGCGGGCGGTGCGGTCGCCGCCGCGGCGTCGATCAGGCCCCAGCCGTAGCTCTTGTCGTAGCCCTTCTTCCCCAGGTCGCGCGCCGTCGTCTCGAGCCGGCGCTCGAGCGCCGCCGGAGACGGGTCGGGCCCCAGCACCCCGGTGGCCACGACGAGCGCGGCGGTCGCGGCGACGTGCGGCACGGCCATCGACGTCCCCTCGTAGCTGCCGGGGATGCCGAAGACGCTCACCGCCCGGCCGAGCAGGGTCGTCTGGTAGATGTTGCGCCCGGCGGGCTGATCGGTGCAGTTGACGTCGCCCGTCAGCTGCGCGTCGGCGCCGCCGCCCGGGGCGACGATGTCGAGTCCGCTGCCGTTGTTCGAGAACTCGGCCAGGCATCCGTGCTCGGTGGTCGCGCCGACGGAGAGCACGCTGGTGGCCCGTGCCGGGTAGGCGACGCTGGCACGGCCCTCGTTGCCGGATGCGGCGACGACGAGCACCCCGCGCGATCGCGCGAAGCGCAGCGCGTCCAGCAGCTGCGGGATGTCGCCGGCGCGCACGTCGGCGTCGAACTCGAGGCTCAGGTTGATGATCTTGGCTCCGCGGCGCGTGGCGTAGCGGACACCCGCCGCGATGTCTGTCGCATTGCCCTCGCCCGCGCTGTTCAGCACCCGCACCGGCATCAGCCGTGCCCCGTACGCGAGGCCGGTCAGCCCGACGGAGTTGTTCGTCGCCTCGGCGAGCGTGCCGGCGACGTGCGTTCCGTGGCCGTTGCGGTCGAACGGGAACTGGTCGCGGTCGACGAAGTCGTACCCGCGCACGAACTGCCTGGCCTGGAAGTCCGGCGAGATCACGTAGGGCGAGCGGTTGGCGTAGGCCACACCGGTGTCGAGCACGGCGATGACGACTCCGGCGCCGCCGGGCTTCCCGGCGTCGATCGCGTGCTGCCAGGCCTGCGGCGCGTTGACGCCGAAGGGGCCGGCGAAGTTCCACTGGACGGCCTGCCAGCCGCCCGCCACGCCGCGGCGGCCGTCATCGTTGGGGATGAAGCCGGGGGTCGTGGTGGCCTGGGCGATCCGCGCCTTGACGTTCGGCACGGCGTACGCGACGTCCGGCCGCGAGCGCAGGCCGCGCAGAGCGTCCTTGACGCTCTTGACCTTCAGCACGGTCGGACGGTCGCCGGCCGCGCGCGCGGCGGTGGCCGTCGAGCCGGCATCGAACTTCACGACGACCTGCCCCGGCTCGCTGTCCAGTGCGAGCGCGGCCGCGGGTGATGCGGCGCCCAGCGCGGCCACGGCGCAGAAGGCGAGAAGGAGTCGGCTGGGGCGGCGGGGCATGAAAGGGGACCATCGGCACGCCGCGCATGCGACATGACCACCTGATGAGAACACCGCCCGATGGCGGAAGTTCCGTGCTGACGCCATGATGGCAGCACCATGGACCTGTCCAATCCGACTCGCGGACGAACGCTGGATGACCGCGGCGCTCGACGAGGCGCGGGCGGCCCTGGCCCACGACGACGTCCCGATCGGTGCCGTCGTCGTGCATGACGGGCACGTGATCGGACGCGGGCCACAACGAGCGCGAGCGCCTCGAGGACCCGACGGCGCACGCCGAGGTGACCGCTCTGCGCGCCGCCGCCGCGGCGCTCGGATCCTGGCGGGTGCTCGACAGCACGCTCTACGTGACCCTCGAGCCGTGCGCGATGTGCGCGGGCGCGATCGTGCTCTCGCGGATCCCGCGTGTCGTCTACGGGACGGCGGATCCCAAGGCCGGCGCGGCCGGCAGCGTCCTCGACGTGCTCGCGGACGAGCGCCTGAACCATCGCCCGCTCGTCACCGGCGGGGTGCTCGCCGCAGAGTGCGCCGGGCTGCTGCAGGCGTTCTTCGCCTCACGGCGCTGAAGTCGGGCCGCCGGTGTGGGAGGGTCGTCCCTCCACCGCCGACAAGGAGAAGGACTCATGTCGCTGCCCTCAGGGCGCCGCCGCCTGCGCTGGCGCGCCCACTCCGGACACCGCGCTCGCGCTGACCGCGCTCGTGCTCGCCGCCGGGGGCGGCGGATACGCGCTCGGTGCGGGCGGCGATCAGGTGATCACCGCGTGCTGTCGACGCGGCCAACGGAACGCCCACCCAGACATCACGACCGGAAGCTGCGCCGGCGGCCAGACGGCGCTCTCCTGGAACCAGAGCGGCCCGCAGGGCTCGCAGGGCGTTCAGGGTCCCGTCGGGCCGGCCGGGAAGGACGCGCCGCCGACCACCGACAAGACCGTCGTCGCGCTGCCCCCGAAGCCCACGCTGCGCAGGCCGCGGACGTTCTCCGTCTCGCTGCAGCTCCCGGGGCCGGGCACCTACCTGATCGACGCCCACACCGCGTGGAACCAGGGCACGATCGGCACCGACGTCCCGATCAACTGCTCGATCTCGCGCAGCCAGCCGGCCACGACCCTCGACACGCTGACGACGAAGGTGCTCAAGGACGACCTGTTCAACACCGGGGTGCTCGACGAGACGGCGATCACGACGGTGGTGGCGCCGGATCCCATCACCGGGCCGGTCGCCCCGCTGCCGGTCCCCGTGACCGTGACGTTCCGCTGCACGGCGACCACCAAGTACGCGAAGCGCATCCTGTTCCACGACTGGACGCTCACGGCCACGCCCGCGAGCGTGGTGACGATCCAGAAGAAGGCCTGATGGAGGCGGTAGTAGCCTCGTGACCATGCCGGACGGGAGGATCGCGAAGCTGGCCCTGTCACTCGTCGCCCTTACGGCGCTCGCGCTTCCGTCCGGCGCGAGCGCCAAGGCGATCGTCACCCACTCGCCCGACTCGCTCGCGCCGAAGCACGCCCCGGCGCACTGGCTCCCGCCGGAGGCCTGGGTCTACAACCACTGGCTCCCCTACGACGAGGGCCGTCTCTACCGCGTCCTGCACATCGGCCGCGACCAGCTCTGGCAGCAGCTGCGCGACGACCACCGGACGCTCGCGCAGCTGGCCGCGCGGCACGGCTTCCCCAGCCCGGCCCGGCTCGCCGCGAAGCTCGTGGCGCCGCGTGCCGGCGACGTCAGCCCGGCGATGCTGCGGGTGCTCCAGGAGCGGGCGCAGCGGACGATCACGCAGGGGCATCTCGCCCAGCACCTGTTCTTCCACTCGCTGCATCAGTTCGCGATCCCGAGCGCCGCGCCCGACATCTTCGGCGTGACCGACGCGCGCTTTCGCGAGCTGCGCCGCTCGGAGCTGAGCCCGCTGGCGATCGGCCGGCTGCACAGCCGCTATCCGGGGCAGGTGCAGGCGATGGCGATCGACGTGCTGCGCGACCGGATCCGCGCGGGCGTGCAGAGCGGGTCGATGCCGGCGGCCCAGGGCCGCGTGCTCTTCCGCCGTCAGCTGAGCCAGCTCCCGCGCTGGCTGGAGCAACAGCGCTACAACGGGCCGCCGACGACCACCCGCGGCGCGTTGCTGAGCAAGCCGCAGGACTACGCGTCGAACGCGTCGATCTCGGCTGACGGGCGGTTCGTCATCTACGAGGCCTACCGCCAGAAGCTGAAGCTCGCGATCCGGCTCGGCGAGATCGCGGTTCTGCGGGCCGACCTGCAGACGGGCGCGACCGATCTCGTCAGCCGCGTGGAGGCCAAGGGCGCCACCGGGTTCCAGCCCGCCTCGTCGTACAACCCGTCGATCTCCGCGGACGGCGGGCGCGTGACGTACGAGACGTCGGCGGGGAACCAGAACTTCGCCAAGCGCTACGGCCGCATCGGCGTGCTGCTGTGCGACCTGCACGCTGCGCAGCCGGCGACGAGCGTCGTCCACGACGGCCCCGGCGGCCCCGCGCTGGCCGACTCGCAGTCGGCCTACAACCCGGTCGTCTCCGCGGACGGCTCGGCCGTCGCCTACGAGCTGGTGCGCGACGGGCGCACGAGCGTCATGGTCCAGGGACAGGGCACCCCGCGCGTCGCGCTGGCCGGGCGCGAGTCGGCGGGGCGTCGTACGCGGACCCGTTCGAGCCCGGGCTCTCGGGCGACGGGACGCGTGTGGTCGCCACCATGACGCGCGGCCGCGTCAGCGACCCGGCCTCCGGCACGACGGCGGTCGTCGTCCGCGACCTGCGGGCCGCGGCGACGCTGCTCGCCAGCCGTGCCGACGGCCGCGCCGGGGCCGCCGCGGACGGGCCCTCCGGTGACGGCGCGATCTCGCCCGACGGCGGGTTCGTGGCCTTCACCTCGCAGTCGTCGAACCTCGGCGGGCCGGCGGGCCGGCTGGGCCTCTTCCTGCGCGACCTCGCCGTGGGCCGCACGATCCGCATCCCCACCCCGGGTGGGCGCCCGCTGGACCCGGTCGTCTCGCGCGGCGGCGCGGTCGTCGCCTTCACCGTCGACGGCGCGGGGCGCTCGCGGATCCACGTCTGGCACGCGGCCACCGGTCGCGTCGAGGTCGTGAGCCGCGCGAGCGGCCTGAACGGCGCGCTCGGTGACGGGCGCTCGGACGACGCGTCGATCTCCGCGGACGGCACGCGCGTCGCGTTCACGTCGACGGCGACGAACCTCGCGGGGGCGGGCGCATCGGGCCCGCGCGCGATCTACGTGCGCGACCTCGCGTCGAACGCCACGAGCCGTGTCAGCGACCCGGCGCGCGCGTACGCGGTGGCGCCATGACGCGCGCCGCACCGTTGCTGGCCGTGACCGCTGCGGTGCTGCTCGTGGCGCCCGCGGCGACATCCGCGCCCGCCGGTGCGTCGGCGCCCGCCGGGGCGAACGTCTTCATCGTCGACAACGCCTTCGTGCGCGACGTCCAGCGGCCGCGGGTGACGCTCCACGCCGGTCACAGCGTCACCTGGCACTGGCGCTCCCGCCAGTCGCACAGCGTCAGCGTCCGCTCGGGCCCGGAGCGCTTCGCCACCCGCACGCGCAACCGCGGCACCTTCACGCATCGCTTCCTGAAGGCCGGGACGTACCGGATCGAGTGCTCGCTGCACGCACCCGGCATGAAGATGACGGTCGTCGTCACGCGCTGACGCGGGGTTACTACGGACGTGTGAATCACCAACCCGTCGTACCGTCGGTGTCGATGGCTGACACGCCCCACAGGATCGTCATCCTCGGCGGTGGCACGGGCGGCACGCTCGCCGCGAACCGCCTGCTGAGCGAATACAGGGGGAATGCCGAGATCACCGTCGTCGATCATGACGACCGTCACGTCTACCAGCCGGGACTCCTGTTCGTGCCGTTCGGCCTGGCCGA
This sequence comes from uncultured Solirubrobacteraceae bacterium, assembly GCA_963781935.1. Classification (GTDB taxonomy): domain Bacteria; phylum Actinomycetota; class Thermoleophilia; order Solirubrobacterales; family Solirubrobacteraceae; genus F1-60-MAGs163. The sequence continues at coordinate 1,904 of CAWAHX010000001.1, read as the reverse complement.
CCCCGACGCGCTCGTGCGGTCGCGCAGCGCCCAGCTGCAGGAGGGGATCCACTTCATCCTCGCCGACATCGATCACGTCGACGTCGCTGCGAACACCGTGCACCTCACCAGCGGGACGATGCTCGCCTACGACGTCCTCATCGTCGCGACGGGCGCGACGCTCCTTCCGCAGGAGACAGAAGGGCTCACGGGGCCCGGGTGGAACGAGACGGTGTTCACGTTCTACACGCTCGAGGGGGCCACGGCGCTGCGCGAGGCTCTCGACGGCTTCAACGGCGGCAAGATCGTCGTGAGCCTCGTCGACATGCCGATCAAGTGCCCGGTCGCGCCGCTGGAGTTCGCCTTCCTTGCCGATTGGCATTTCACCGAGCGCGGAATCCGCGACGCCGTGCAGCTCACCTACGTGACGCCGCTCGAGGGGGCGTTCACGAAACCTATTGCATCGCACATCCTCGGCGGGCTGCTCGACGAGAAGCAGGTGCGGGTCGAGACGGAGTTCGCCACCGGAGAGGTCGATGCACACGCCGGACTGCTCAAGAGCTGGGACGACCGTGAAGTCGCCTTCGATCTGCTCGTCACCATTCCGCTCCACGGCGGCGCGCCGTACGTCGAGCGGTCGCCGGGCCTCGGCGACGAGCTGAACTTCGTGCCGACCGACGCCCACACGTTGCAGGCGAAGGTGGCGCCGAACGTCTTCGTGATCGGCGACGCCGCGAATGTGCCCACGTCGAAGGCCGGCTCCGTCACGCATTTCGAAGGCCGGACGCTCGTGGAGAACATCGGGCGGGTGCTCCGGGGCGAGGCGCTCGAACCGACGTTCGACGGGCATTCCAACTGCTTCATCGAAACGGGCTTTGGCAAGGCTCTGCTGATCGACTTCAACTACGAGACCGAGCCGCTGCCGGGCCGCTACCCCGAGCCGCACGTCGGCCCGCTCCCGCTGCTCAAGGAGTCGCGGCTGAACCACCTCGGCAAGCGCATGTTCGAGACGGCGTACTGGAACGTGCTGCTCCCCGGGCACGAGATGCCCGGATCAGCGGCGAGATGCAGACGGCCGGAAAATGGCTCCCGGATGACTGAGCGAAGGGACAGGCAATGGCGACGATGACGATCGACGGCGCTGATGTGGTCGTGGACGACGAGGGCTTCCTCGAGGACGAGAGCCAGTGGACCAGGGCGATCGGGACGCAGATCGCCCGCGAGAACGGGATCCCCGAGCTCACCGATCGTCACTGGCAGGTCGTCGACTTCATGCGCGCCCGCTACCTGGAGAGCGGGAGCGCCCCGTCGATCCGCACGCTCGGAAAGGCCTCGGGCGTCCCCGTGAAGGAGCTCTATCAGCTGTTCCCCAAGGGCCCGGCGAAGCTCGCCGCAAAGATCGGCGGCATCCCCAAGCCACGCGGCTGCATCTAGGCAGGAGGAGACGATATGGCGGGCAAAGACACCATCGAGAAGGTCTCGATCATCATCAGCAAGGGATCGCTCGAAGGGATCTACCCCGGGCTGATCCTGGCGAACGGCGCCCGCATGGAGGGCATCGATGCGAACGTGTGCTTCACGTTCTTCGGAATGGATGCGATCCACCGGCAGCGCCACGAACGCGTGAAGGTGTCCGCGGTCGGCAACCCCGGTCTGCACCTCGCGACCTGGGTGGGGGGCGTACCGGGATCAGCTCGATCATCACCCACCAGATGGCCAAGAAGATGAAGGCGTTCGACATTCCCCCGATCCCGGAGTTCGTCGAGCTGATCGCCGACTCCCCCGCACGGCCTCTATGCGTGCAAGGCCTCCGTGGATATGTTCGACCTGACGCGCGATGACTTCATCGACCAGGTCGACGACATCATCACCGTCGGCGAGTTCTACGAGAAGGCCGCCGGCGGCCAGATCATCTTCACCTGACC